>CAWIPF010000001.1:0-2903995 GCA_963838025.1 uncultured Actinomycetota bacterium | reverse complement strand
AGCGCACAGACGCACTCTCCGGCAAAGCAGGGCTCGAGGTCGCGACTGCTCTGCTCATGCAGCCGAAGCGCCCCGTGGCGGTGCGAGAGCTGGCCCGCGAACTGAAGCGCTCTCCCAGCACGGTTTCCGCGATCCTCGCGGCACTGCGCCGCGACCACCTCGTCGACGACCATAATCTGATCGTCGGAACCGAGCTGTTCTGGCGTGTCGCAGAGCATTGGCCGACAAAGAGGACGCTTCTTGCCCAGCTACCCACGCCAGGGGATGCGACGCTGACCCATGCCCTTCGGCTCGGTCTCGACGATGTTCGCGATACGCCGGGATGGGCGCTGACAGACTCTGCCGCGGCCGCTGCCTACGGAGCGCCTCTCGGATTCCGTTCAGGTCAAGTCCTCGACTTCTTCGTCCCTGACGAATCTGTGGTCCGGCGCGCGATCAACTTGCTCGGTACCGTCCAGTCCGCCTCGCAGGCCCACGCAACCATCCGGGTCGCACCGGTCCCTAGCATCGTGAGCCGTCGTGTCGACGAGGAGAACAATCCCGTGGAGTGGCCACTCGCGAACCCACTGTTCGTCGCTCTGGATCTCGCGCAGGACGTCGGCCGCGGGCGGGAGATCGTCGCCGCCTGGACCCCCGACAGCCGGTGGCCTCGTGTCTGGTAACCGAGTCGTGTTCATCGGCGACGCGATGGCGGCCGTAGTGCAGGGTGTCGTCGAGGTTCGCTCGCTGCTCGGTCGGCCGCCGGTGATCGTTGGAGGCCTCGCCGTGCTGTCGCGGTTGTGCCAACGCACGGAACTGCCGCGAGTCGAGCGGTCAGGCGCCGAAGCCGAGGAAGACCAGGAGTCGCCGCTCGAACTCGACCAACGTCGTTGCCTCGAGCCTTCCCACGATCGCGTGCGCGTTGCTCCTTCGAACGGTGGTGAGCTTGTCGACCATCAGGAAACTGTCTTGGTCGAGGCCGTTCTCCTCGTCCGCAGTGACTGGCACCCGCAGTAGGGGCGCGTCGACTTCGGTGCTCGTGAATGGGCAGACCGTCAACGAGTCAGTCGCGTCGAACCGGTCGTCCTGGGCGATCAGGGCCGGCCGCGGTCTGCGCGCGTAGACACCGCCGGCGACGGTGACGATGTCCCCGCGCCTCATTCGTTCCAGTCGTCGGAGACAGCCTCGACGAAGTCCATGTCGTCACTCGCACGGTCAGCGGCCGCAACGAGTTCGGACTGACGGTGAGCTTCAGCGGCGAAACCTGGCGAGCGAACGTCGGGCACCCAGATCTGGACAGGGCGCAGCCCCTGAGCCCGCATCCGGGCCCGGTACGCGCTCACTCTCTCTCGGACGGCCATGGGATGATGTTACATGTAACGGGGCGGCCACTCAAGGACCGCCGGATTTGCCTAGCGTGCGCTCGCGGCCATCCGCATCTGGTTCCCCTCTGTGTCAAGAGCGCGGTTTCGGCTTTGAGGAGTGTGCGCCGGCGCTTGTCGCCGTCAAGGTCGTTCGTCCGGTGGGGCGCTGCACCTTGACGGCTCCGGCGCGTCGACGCGGGGGCCGGGGAGCCGAGCCCGCGTGGGGGTTCGCAGCGGGTTCGGGCGGGGGTAGCGTCGGTGCTGCGGGTCCGGGAAGTGGCTGTTCCGAAGAGCCGATGACCGGGGTGGACAGGTCGGCCGCGCTGGATCGCGAAGACGCCCCCGAGTGCCCTCCCGGACCCGCCTCGGCCTCGGGTGCGACAGCGGTGGCGGTGGTCTGGTCGGTGAGGCCGGCGTCGGCGACGAGCTGGCGGTAGATCGCATCGGAGATCCGGCGTTTGAGGCAGCGCAGTGCTTCCATCGGGGTCTTGGCCTGGGCCAGTTTGCGTCGGTAGTAGGCGCGACCTGGCGTGTCGTGGCGGATCTGCACGATCGCGGCGATGTGGATGACGTGGTTCATCCGCCGGTTCCCGGCACGGGAGAGCCGGTGTCGGATCTGTTCGCCGGAGGAGGCGTCCAAGGGTGCGGTGCCGGTCCAGGACGCGAAGTGGTTGCGGTCGGGGAACCGGGCCACGTCCCCGACGTCGGCCAGGACCCGGGCGGCGACCGCGGGCCCGACCCCGAACAGGTCCATCAGGTGCGACCCGCGGGCCAGCACGGCGGCCCTGAGCTCCTTCTTCATGGCCTTGAGCTTGGCGTCCACGGCGACCAGGTCGGCGATCTCCTCAGCGGCCATCCGCCGGATCGTCTTGCGCAGCAGCGTTCTGGGCTTTACCGTCGCGAGCAGCCTCTTGGCCTGCAACGCGGACAGGTCCCGTTTGTTCGCCCCGCCGGGGATCAGCTCGGTGAGCAACCGGTGCAACCGGTTCACGGTCTGCACCCGCAGCTTCGCCAGCTCCTCGCGCCGGTCGGTCAGCAACCGCAACGCGAGCAGTTCCTCGTCGAACGCAAGCTTCCGCAGCCCTGCGGTCCGCAAGGCGACCATCGCCACCGCGTGGGCGTCGGTGGCGTCGGTCTTGCGGGCGTTGCCGGTGTCGAAGACCCGGACCCGGGCCGCGAGCTTGGCCGGGACGTCGACCACGTCCTCGCCCTGGGCCAGCAACCGCTGTGCCAGTGGGCGTCCGACGCCTTGGGCGCCCTCGACGGCCCACCGGTGTTCTGGCCACTGGTCGCGGACCTGCTTGAGCATCCTGCGGTAGTCGGCGGTGTCGGTGCCATACCGGCCCCGTGTCAGCACCCTTTCGTGCTCGTCGACGACCTCGATCGTCACCGACTTCTTGTGTGGGTCCACACCCACGATCACTCGGCTCATCTCTTGCCTCCTCGCTCGAGCCGATACCTGGTCGGCGAGGACGGGCAAAGCTACTTCGAGCCGGGCAGTCCCCTCTGGAGCCACGCCTCACCACGGTGCCCGGCGGACCCGCATGCCAGATGTGAGCCACACCCGCAAAGGGTGGGCAGCCGCTGCCATGTGAGAGCGGACCGCCGGACACCTCGACAACAGCCTGGCCCGGCCACTGCCGTAAGAGAAGTCAACAAGTAGCCGCGGACAGGTAAAGCGCTGACGTGCTGTCCGCGCGCAACTGGCCGATGTGCGGACGTGGTCACTAGACAGGAAGTAAAACCGCGTCGATGGCGCGGATACCCGCAAGGGCGCCCAACGGCGCCGTCGCTGCGGGATTCCTCTGCGGCCGCACGAGCCGAAGATCATGGCTGCCGACCTCGCCGGCACCCCGACCGCGGGGCTCGAGGTGCAGCTCTGCGGCGACGCGCACCTGTCGAACTTCGGGGTGTTCGGCGCCCCGGACAGACGGATCGTCTTCGACATCAACGACTTCGACGAGACTCTCCCGGGGCCTTTCGAGTATGACGTCAAGCGGCTCGCGGCCAGCATGACCGTGGCGGCGTACGACAACGGCTTCTCGAAGTCCGACGCCACGTCGGTCACCCGGGCGGCGGTGGAGTCGTACCGGGAGGCGATGGCCGAGTTCTCGACGATGAGGACGCTCGACGTGTGGTACGCCCGCCTGTCCGAGGACGACCTCAGGCAGGCAGTCGGACAGCGGACCTCAGCACTGAAGCGGGACAAGGGGCACGCCGGCAAGGGCAAGGGCAAGGGCAAGGGCAGGGCCGCGGCCAAGGAGGCGAAGAAGCTGCAGAAGCGGTTCGAGAAGAACATCGCGAAGGCGCGGTCCCGCGACAGCCTCCAGGCTCTGACCAAGCTCACCGAGGTCGTTGACGGCAGCTACCGGATCGTCAGCGCCCCCCGGTCATCGTCCCGGCACGCGAGCTGCACGACACCTACGGGATCAAGCCGGAGCAGCTCGAGGGCGTCATCCTCAGGCAGCTGACGGAGTACCGGCGAAGCCTCCAGCCGGATCGTCGCCGGCTGCTCGAGCAGTTCGAAGTGGTGGACTGGGCGCGGAAGGTCGTCGGCGTCGGGAGCGTGGGCACCCGGGCGTTCATCGCGTTGCTCGAGGGGCGCGACGCCGAGGATCCCCTCTTCCTCCAGATCAAGGAGGCGACCGCCTCCGTTCTCGAGGGCCCCTTGCCGAGGAGCGGCTACAGCCAGCCGGGCGAGCGGGTGGTTGAGGGCCAGCGCCTGATGCAGGCGGCCAGCGACATCTTCCTGGGCTGGAGCCGGGGTGAGGACGCCGGACGCTCCTACTACTGGCGCCAGCTGCGTGACATGAAGGGTTCGGCCCTCGTCGAGCTGATGCTGCCGGAGGCCCTGACCACCTACGGCCGCCTCTGCGGATGGACGCTGGCCCGCGCGCATGCCCGCTCTGGGGATCCGGTCGCCATCGCGGCGTACCTCGGGTCGGACGACGCCTTCGACTGGGCGATCACGGACTTCGCCCAACGATATGCAGAGCAGAACGACCGCGACTTCGCCGGCTTCAGCGAGGCCATCCGGACGTCGCGTATCGACGCGCTCCAAAGCGTGTGAGAGGAAGGGAGATCGGATGCCACTGGGAAGGCGACAGGAACGCCGGGAGGACCGGCGAGAGGGGCGCAGCGGAGGAGGGCAGGTCCACTACCGGATGCGCCAGCGGCTGGTCTCCATCGGAGACGACTTCTGGATCGAGACGGACCATGGGGAACGCGCCTACAAGGTGAACGGGAAGGCGCTGCGGCTCCGCAAGACCTTGATCCTCGAGGACCCTCAGGGGCACGAGCTGGCGAAGATCCAGCAGCGGGTCCTGCGAGTCAAGGATGCGATGGAGGTCGAGGATGGCGACGGCGCCCGTCTCACGATGATCAAGAAGGCCCTGATCAGCCCGCTCCGCGACCGCTGGAGCGTCGAGGTCGCCGGTGGGCCCGACCTCGAGGTCCGAGGCAACCTCGTCGACCACGAGTACACCTTCGACGCCGACGGGAACACCGTCGCGACCGTGTCGAAGCAGTGGTTCCGTGTCGCGGACACCTACGGAGTGGAGGTCGCGTCGGACCAGGACCCGATACCGGTCCTGGCTGCCACCGTCGCGATCGACATGATGACCCACGAGGACCGCTGAGCAACCGGCTGGCGGCCGGATGAGCCGCGGGACGTCCACACCGTCGATGACCTCCTCGGCCAGGTCCGCCCGGTCCAGGATCGCACCGTGGACTGCCGGCACGAGGTAGTCGAACCACCTCGGCCCCCTACCGCGCCACGTGAGATGCGGGCCGCTTGTTCGCTTCTCATCCTCCTCGGGGGAGGTGTGCACGCGGGGGACTGTCCACACTGGCACTGTCGGTCAGACCCACCTGGGGAGGTCGTCGTGGCAGTCTCCTGGCGCACGCGTTGGCGCATCTACGAGTACGTGCGCAACAGCCTGTGGATCGTGCCGCTGATCCTGGTCACCGTGGCCGCAGGGATGGCCCTGGCCCTGCCCATGATCGACGAACGGACAAGCACCACGATCGGCATCTCATTCGGGGAGGACGCGGCCCGGGCTGTGCTGGGATCTATCGCCAGCGGCATGATCACCTTCACCGGCTTCGTCTTCTCGATCCTGCTCCTCGCCGTCCAGTTCGGCTCCAGCCAGTTCTCACCTCGCCTGCTTCGCCGCTTCCTTCGCGACCCGACCACCAAGGTCGCGCTGGGCATCTTCATGGCCACCTTCATCTACGCCTTCGGCGTGCTCCGCGTCGTGGGCACCGGCACCGACGCAGACTTCGTCCCCGACAACGCCATCGCGGTCGCTATCCTGCTGCTCCTGGCCAGCATGCTCATGTTCCTGAAGCTGATCAGCCGCACCACTCAGGGTCTCCGGGTGGCCGCCGTGCTCAATGACCTCGGCCGGGACGCCCGCCGCGTCGTGGACGCCGCCTACCCCGAGCCTGCCGAGGATGACGAGCCCGAGCCCGAGGCCGAGGACCGCCCGACCGGCTCCGCCCGCGAGGTGACCTACCGCGGCGCCCCCGGTGTCATCCAGAGCATCGACGTGAAGGGCCTGGTGCGGCGTGCCCAGCAGGCCGGCGCCGTGATCGTGCTGCGCCCACGTTTCGGCGAGCTGGTCGCCGACGGCTCTGCTCTCTTCAGCGTGTACGACGAGCAGAGCAGGCTCGGCGACGAATGGCTGCGCGGGACTGTCGCCACCGGTGACGAGCGGACGATGCGCCAGGATCCGGCCTTCGCCTTCCGTCTCTTCGCCGACATCTCCGCCAGAGCACTCTCGCCCGGCGTGAACGACCCGACCACCTCGACCCAGGCACTAGACCAGATCGAGCTGCTGCTGCGCATGGTCGGAGGCCGCCGTCTCACTCCAGGTGTCGGTCGGGACGAGACCGGGGCGATCCGCTTCCGGTACGAGGCACCGACGTGGGAGGACTACCTCAGCCTCGCCATTGACGAGACCCGCCAGTACGGCGAGGGGTCGGTACAGGTGATGCGCCGGCTGAGGGCACTCCTCGAGAACGTGCACGCCTCCGTGCCCCCGAGCCGACGAGTCGCCGTGGAGGTCGAGCTGACGCTGCTGGACGCTGCAGCGGTCCGCGCGTACGGCGACTCCGCCGACAGGGTCACCGCCGTCGCCAGCGACCGCCAGGGGCTGGGCGCGACCGAGCTGCCGCGGCCGCAGCAGAATGAGAGGGCCGATGCAAGGATCCTGAGCCGCGAGGAAGCCGATGGCGCGGAGGTGACGCCGTGATCCGGGCCATGCCGGGGCGCTCGAGGATCGCGCGTCGCTGAGAGGCGAACGGGCAGCGCGGGGCATTCCATGCGGCTAGTCGACGTTCCCTTGCCGATGGCCTCATGGCAACGCGGCCGCGAGGGCAACCCGGTCGTCACGCTGAGCTGATCGGCCATGCCGACGCCGGGTCGCCTAACACACCTCCATCACGTTCACCGGCCACGCAACCCGTATAGGAGCGGGCGGAGGGGTGACGCAGCCGGGGACTTCGGGCTTGCCGAGCACGTCTCGCAGGTGGGTGTTCACGAAGGTCGCCTTCTTCGCAAAGCCTCCGGACAGGGACCAACGACCTGATGCGCGCGGGCGCGCGGAGCCCTACCGTAGATCCCACCGCGTCCTTCCCGGGGAGGGGCTCCCATGACCAGTTTCGGCATCGACCTCGGCACCGCCAACACCGTGGTGTGCCACCGGCGCCACGGCGTGGTCCTGGACGAGCCGTCGGTGATGGTGGTCCGGGTGTCCGAGGCGCGGGCCCGGCGCGTGCGCCCGGTGCTGCTGGGCCGTGAGGCACGCGACCTGATGGGCCGGTGCCCGGTTGGGCTCACCGCGATGCGGCCGCTCCACGACGGCGTCATCGTCGACCTGGAGGCGGCGCGAGCGTTCGTGGTCGGCGTGCTCGGCAACCTCGCCATCCCGGCCTGGTCACGGGTCCGTCCGCGGGCGGTGATCGGGGTTCCCGCGGGGGCGACGGCGCTCGAGCGGCGGGCCCTCCTCGAGGTGGCCGACGAGGCACGGATCCGTTCGCCGCAGCTGATCCCCGAGCCGATCGCCGGGGCGATGGGCTGTGGGCTGGACCCGCTCGAGCCGCGGGCGCACATGGTGCTCGACATCGGCGGCGGCACCTCCGAGATCACCGCGTTCTGCTACGGCGGCGTGCTGTCCCACCGCTCCTCGCGGATCGCCGGCGACGAGATGACGCTGGCGCTCTACCGCTACCTGCGCGCGGAGCACCGGCTGCTCGTCGGGGAGCTGGCGGCGGAGGCGCTCAAGTGCCGGGTGGACGGCGGCGAGGGGCTGTCCGCCGTCGTGCAGGGCATCGACCTCGGCACCGGCCGCCCGCGGCTGCTGACCCTGGAGTCCGAGGAGATCCTCGAGGCCCTGCGGCCCACCGCCGACGCGATCATCGCGGCGCTCGCCGGTGTGCTGGACGACCTGCCGCCGCAGGCGGCCGACGACATCCTCACCGACGGCGTCACCGTGTTCGGGGGATCGAGCCTGCTGCGCGGCTTCGACAAGCTCGTCGAGTCCGAGCTCGGCTTCCCGGTGCGGATGGCCGAGCGGCCGTTGACCTGTGTGGCCGAGGGTGCCGCGCGGTGCCTGGCCGACCCGGGCGTGGCGCGCGCCTACGAGACCGCCTTCCTCGACGCGGCGTGACGGGCCCGCCCGGCCGTCACGGGTGCTTCGAGTGCTGCTGCCCCACGCCCAGGATCTCCTTCTCGTGGGCGAAGAAGTACTGCATCACCGGGAGCACGACAACTCCGGAGGTGCTGACGCCGTGGCCGCCGCCGCGGACGAACGACGTCGCCACCATCCGGGGGTGCTCGAACGGGGCGGCCGCGGTGAACCACGAGTCCGGCGCGCCGTTGGGGGCCGACGGGTCCTCCGCGGATCCGGTCTTGGCCCCCGAGGTCACGGGGAGCGCGTTGAGGATGCTCGCGGTCCCGGAGGTCGCCGCCAGGGACATCCCCTCGCGCACCGGCCCGAGCTTGCGGGCGTAGGGGAGCGGTCGCGGCTTGGGCCACGTCAGGCGCGTGAAGCGCTCCCGTCCCTCGCCGTAGGCCAGGCCGAGGTGCGGGGTCACCACGGCGCCGGTGGCGACCCCCGCGGTCCACAACGCGTCCTGCAGCGGCGTCACGGTGAGGTAGCCCTGGCCGATCCCGAGGATCACCGTGGACCCGGCGTACCAGGTGCCCCCCGCGCGGGTGACCGACAGCGGGGAGCCGAGGTAGCCGCCCGACTCGCTGGGAAGATCGATGCCGGTGGGCCGGCCGACGCCGAGGCTGCGTGCGGTGCGGATGATCGGCCCCGGGCCCAGGGTCCAGGCGAGCTGGTAGAAGTACACGTCGTTCGACCACGCGATCGCCTGCGGCAAGTTCTGGGCGGGCAGACTCATCCAGTTGTGGAAGGTGTGGTCACCCAGCGTCCAGGCCCCGCCGCCGGGCAGCACCTGGTCCGGCGGCACCCGACCCGACCGCACGCTCGCCGCGGCCACCACCAGCTTGAACGTCGACCCGGGAGGCGCCGCCACCTGCGTCACGTGCTCGAGCATCGGGCTCGCCGGACGGTGGGCCAGCCGCGCGAGCGCCCGGTTGTCGACCGGCGGGCCGAAGACGCGGTTGTCGTACGTCGGCAGGCTGGCCATGGCCAGCACCTGGCCGTTCCTCGGGTCGAGGACCACCGACCCGCCGAGGTCACCGCGGGGCTGGCCCGGCACGCCGCGGAGCACCGTGGCCAGCGACTCCACGAGCTTGTGCTGCAGCCCCAGGTCGAGGGTGGTCCGCACGGTGCTGCCGCGCCGAGGCGGCGTGTACGGGCCGAGCGCCATCGGCGTGCCCGCGGGGGTGACGTAGACGCACTGGCGTCCGTCGGTGCCGCGCAGGATCGGGTCGTAGACCTGCTCGAGCCCCGCGCGGCCGACGGTTGCCCCCAGGGGCAGGTCCGGCCACCGTGCCATCTCGACGGGCGTGGCCACCCCGGTCCACCCCAGCACCGCGCCCAGCGAGCCACCTTCGGGGTAGCGGCGGCGGGCCTCGGGGACCACGAAGACGCCGGGCAGCCTGGCATCGCGGACCCGCCGGCCGGCCGGCTTCGGAAGCGTCGCGATGGTGAGGTCGAGGCTGGTCCGGTGCCGCTCGAGCAACCGGCGTACGACGCCGACGGGCCGTGCCGTGAGCGCCGCGAGCCGGTCCACGTCCTCGGGCCGCACCAGGGCCGGCACCGTCGCCACCCGGTCACGCCTGACGACCACGGCGAGGGGGTGCCCGTGCCGGTCGGTGATGTCACCACGGGGCGCGGGAACGCGCGTGCACCGCTTCATCTGGCCGAGGGCGGCCTCGCGGAGCTGGGTGCCGTCGCCGGTCTGCAGCTGCCAGACGAACCCGACCATGCCGAGCAGGGCACCGGTGACGACGACGGCGGCGGTGCGCAGCAGCCGCGGCCGCAGCGGGTCGAGCCCCCACCGGATCCAGAGCCGGTGGGTCTCCCCGTCGGCGCGCAGCGCGAGCACCAGGCCGAGCGTGGCGATGTGCACCGCTGCCGCCGTGCCCCCGTAGCTCAGCAGCGGGAACGGCACCCCGGCAGTGGGGACGAGCCCGAGGTTGCTGGCGACCGAGACCGCGACCTCGACGCCGACCAGCGCTGCGAAGCCGGCCGCGGCGAGGGCGGCGGGGCGGCTCAGTGCGTGCCGGCTGGCGGCCACGACCCGCCACACGAGGACCGCCGCGGCGAGGACGGCCAGGGCGCCGGCGAGGAAGCCACGCTGCTCCACCAGGCTCGCGAAGGCGAGGTCGGTCTCCCGGCTGGGCAGATAGAGCGACACCAGCCGGTGCAGCGGGTGGTCCGTCCCTCCGGTCAGGCCGCCCCAGGCCAGCGCGATGTGCATCTGCAGGATCGACCAGCCGGGGCCGTTGACGTCGGTCGAGCCGCTCAGGAACGCGTGCAGCCGCTCCTGCTGGTAGGGGTGCAGCAGGCGCTCGGCGGAGGGCAGCGCCACCACGACAGTGACCAGGAAGAGCACGAGCACCTTCAGCGGGATCCGGCCGAGCACCAGCATCGTGGCCGTGACGGCACACAGGACCGCGGCGGTGGACAGGTCCGGCTCGGTGACCACGAGCACGATCGGGAGGGCGGCGACGGCCAGCGCTGCCAGCAGCCGCCGCGGCCACGACGAGGTCCCGCCCAGCACCTGGGCCAGCACCAGCACCAGGCCGAGCTTGGCCAGCTCCGAGGGCTGCATGGTGAAGGAGCCGAGCGCCAGCCAGCGGCGGGCGCCGTTCACCGTCGAGCCGCCCAGGTCGACCGCCATCAGCAGCAGCACGCTCGTGACGTAGCTGCCCCAGCCCAGCCAGCGCAGGCCAGCGGTGCGCCAGCGGCGTAGCACCAGGAAGAGCACCACGCCGGCCACGTCAACGACCAGCTGGTGACGGATCAAGGACTGGTCCCCGAGAGAGGCGAGGTTGACCAGCCCGAGACCGGCCAGGACAGCCGTCGCCCCGACCGCGAGCGGGTCCAGGAGCGCTGCGCTCGGGAGCTGTTCGGGCCGACTCGTCCTCGGGCGGGACCGGTGGGCGCCCAGCAGTCCTCGTTCGACGCTGAGCATGGCGATCTAGCAGCGCACGGAGGAACCGGTGACCGGGACCAGTCGCGACCTGGCCCGGTCCGGTGTGGACGTCAGGGCGACCAGCGTCAGCGAGCGCCCCTTCGGGACGCGGACCGCCGAGCTGGCGTAGACGGTGGTCCAGCCGGGCTGGGCGGTCACCGCCACCAGCGGCGACCACGTGATGCCGCGCTCGCACAGCCGGGCCACTCCCACCTTCCAACCGACGGTCCGGGTGGTCGAGGCAGCGCGGAAATGCACGGTCACCGTGACCGGGCACAGCGCCGCCGGCTTGCAGCTGCCGGTCTTCTGCAGCGCCACGCCGGTGATCGCGCCGGCATGCAGGGGAGCGATGCTCGCGACCACCTGCGCACGCTCCGGCTTCGACGCCCTCGTGGGGTCCTGGGTGGCGGGCTGCGCCGGGGCGGTGGTGCCGGGTGCGGTGGGTCTGTCGCCCCTCCCGATCGACCCGACGATGTCCGCGCCCGCGCCGCCGAGCACGACGTACCCGCTGACGGCCAGCACGGCCACCAGTGCCAGCGCGATGACCGCGGTGCGTCCCTGGGACCTGCGGCGCAGCAGCACCCGGCCGCGGCGTGGCGGGCGGCCGGCCGGTGGTGGCGGGGCGGCACGGCGCGGGAGAGGACGGGCGACCGGCTCGGGTGGTGGCGAACTCAGGTCAGCGTCGACGCGGCCCGGGCCGCCGGGGGCCACGTGGGCGAACGCCTGGACCAACGCGACGAGCTGTCCGGTCAGGAGCTGCTGGGCGCCGGGACCCAACGTGTCGGCCAACGCGCCCTCGAGCTCGCGGGCGCGCGCGGCCGGGTCGAGCGAAGGGTCCGTGGCCGCGTCCTCGAGCCGGTGCAGCAGCAACAGCTGCCCGGGCCGCGGGTGCACCGGCAGGCGGCGAGCGTTCTGGAGCAGCTGTTCGAGCAGCTGGGTGACCGGCGTGCCCGCGCCAGGGAGAGCCGGTCCCACGTCGACGTCGCCCGCCGACGTCACGGTCACGACTCCGAGACCGGTCGGGGGCGGACGGCCACCGTTGCTCGACCCGGCGACCAGGGCGGCGTCCAGCAGCTTCACGGCGACGAACGAGGCCTGCGCGGGGGTGAGAACCGCGACGGACAGCAGCCGATCGAACGTTACCGGTCCGACCGGATCGACCGGGGCCACGTCTGCCTCGGGGCTCGTGGGGGACGTCTGCTCGGGAGCGTGCTGCGGGGGCAGTGGCGCCCTGGTCGCCGACGCCGGGGTTTCCTGTGTCACGTGATCACCAGCTTCCGCAACCCGGACCGTCCGCGGTCCCCCGTCGGGCTGCTGAACCGCGCGATCAGCCCCAGTGTGGTGCGACACCTTTGCTCACTTCCAGGGTCCTTGGACCCGTCCCGGACAACCATGGCCCGAACGGGCGGTACCGGTGCCGGGCGGGGCCCACCCGGTGCTCTGGATTGCGGCCCTGTGACGGCCAAGACCGACCAGGACGGCCACGGCGCCGACCGGCCATCCTCACGTAAGGGACGCCGTCGCCAAGACGTCACGGCCCCGCTGAAGGACGTGCCACCCCGACCGTGGCGCTCGTGGCCTCAGGTCCCGTGGCAGGCGCCCCAGGTGGATCCGCCGGCACAGGTGCATGGTGCAGCCGGGTCGCGTTTCGCGTCAGCGCGCGCGTACCAGTCCCGAAGCCCGGTTGCATCGCGTCCCCTTCGCAGGAGATCGGCCATGAGCCGCATCGGCTCGTCGACGTGCCGGAAGAAGAGCTGGTAACCCTCGCACAGGTAGTGCAGTCCGGGCTCGCCATCGGGGGTGTCGAGGAAGCGGTCCTTGGGGCAGCCGCCGTTGCAGGCGAACCGCACGTCGCAGCTCCCGCAGTACGCCGGCAGAGCTTGGAGCTTCGCTGTTCCGAATGCGCGCTGCTGGGGGGATTCGACCAGCTGCAGCAGGGTGCGCCCTCCGGTGATGTTGCCGAGTAGATGGTTGGGTTCGACGTAGTGGTCGCAGGAGTACACGTCACCGTTGTGCTCCAGGGCAACGGCGTCCCCGCAGGTTCGCGCGTGGACGCACAGACCGACCTGGTGCATCCCCATCCAGTGCGCGAGAGCGGTGTCGAACATCGAGACGAAGACGTCCCCGACGTCGTGCCGGGCCCACTCCTCGAAGACGTCGATGAGGAAGCGGCCATACTGCTCCGCCCCGACGGTGCGATGAGTGACCAGGTTTCCCTCCTGCCGGTACAGCGGGCGCTGTCCGGGGCGGTCACCCCAGCCCGACTCGGCCAGCGTCAGGATCTCCGGGGTGACGCGCTCCACGATCGGGATGAGCTGCACGAACCTCGCGCCGAGATCGTCACGCAGGAACCGGTAGACCTCGCGTCCGTGGTCCCCGTTGGCCGCATTGACCGTGGTCAGGGCGTTCCAGTCGACCTGGTGCCGCTTGAGCGCCTCCAGACCCCGAAGGACCCGGTCGAACGTGGGCTTGCCGCCCTTGTCGACCCGGTAGGCATCGTGCATCTCCCTGGGTCCGTCGATGGAGACGCCGACCAGGAAGGCGTGCTCCCGGAAGAACTCCGCCCACTCGTCGTCGATCAGCGTGGCGTTGGTCTGGACCGTGTTGAGGATCCGCTGGCGGGGAGCGGCGTACCGCCCCTCCAGCTCGAGGGTGCGCCGGAAGAAGTCCAGTCCCATCATCGTCGGCTCGCCGCCCTGGAAGGCGACCACCACCTCCTCGACGCCGCGGTGGGCGTCGAGGAGCTGGCTGACGTACGCCTCGTGGACCTTCGCGTCCATCCGGAACCCGCTCCCCGGGTAGAGCTCCTCCTTGGAGAGGAAGAAGCAGTACTCGCAGTCGAGGTTGCAGATGGCCCCGGTGGGCTTCGACATGACGTGGAAGGCCCGGGGTGCCGTCAGGGTGGTCATGGCCGGGTCAGTCGAGCAGGAACCAGCCGCGGACCTGCGCCTGGTGGTCGACGTACCTCTCACCGGAGACGTCGATGACCACCTTGTCGATGCTCCCTCCCGTGAAGGCGTACGGCGCGGTGTACTCCGGTGTCACGGGCGAGGCGTCGTCACGGCCCACGCACAGCCCGTCCCCGACAGCGCAGAACAATCCTGGCTGGGTCACGATCACGTCGCTGCCCACGACGTCACCGTCGACGTACAGGGTCAGCGTCCCCCTTGCTCCCGCCATCATCGGGTCCTCGCTGCGACCCTCGGCCACGAACTCGGCAGTCAGGACGTGCGACCCGGGCGTCAGGTCCCGGTCCGCGGTGATCGTCTGCACCGTCGTGCCCACCCAGTTGAAGGCGTAGACCGGCCGACGGCCCTGCAGGTAGAGACTGTGCCCCCCTGCCATGCCGCCATGGGCGAAGATCACGCCCTCGGCGTCGGGGGAGTCGGTCCGCACGCCGGCAGCGATCGTGTACGAACGGCCGCTGATGAGGACCGCGGACTGCTCGGGGACCGGTGCGCAGTCGGGGTAGTAGACGTAGCGATCACGCGGCGGCGAGCCGCTGGGGCGGTCGGCCAGGGTCTGCTCGAGAGCGGTCCGGTCGTCGAGGGGAAGGCCGTTGTACTCCTCGGCGAGCTCGAACCAGCGCGCCTTCATGCGCTCGAGACGCTCAGGGTCCTTCTCGGCCAGGTCGGTGGACTGGGACCGGTCCACCTCGAGGTGGTAGAGCTCCCAGACGTCGTGCTCGAACGTGCCCCAGCCGCTGAGCGGGGGATGCACGGTGCACGCCAGCCAGCCGTCCTCGTACAGCGCCCGCTGTCCAAGCATCGCGTAGAACTGGGTGTCCTTCCCGGGCGCGTCCGGATCGGTCAACGAGGCAGCGAAGCTCTCCCCTTCGATGCGACGCTGCGGGTAGCCGTTCAGGGTCTCAGGTGGAGTGATCCCTACCAGCTCGTAGATCGTCGGCACGATGTCCACCGCGTGCACGTACTGTGACCGCGGAGCGGCATCCGCGGGGACCTTGCCCGGCCAGGACACCAGGCACATGTCCGCGATGCCGCCCTCGTAGCCTGCCCACCGCTTCCAGTAGGGGAACGGGGTGTCGAAGGCCCACGCCCAGCCGGTGTTGTAGTGGTTGTAGGACTTGGTGCCGCCGAGCTCATCGATGTGCTCCAAGGTGAGCTCAGGCGGGGTGGGCACCCCGTTGAAGAAGCGCCACTCGTTGAAGGTCCCGTTGGGGCCGCCCTCGCCGCTCGCTCCGTTGTCCGAGACCACCACGACGATCGTGTTGTCGAGTTCTCCCGATGCCTGCAGGAAGTCGATGACGCGACCGACCTGGTCGTCGGTGTACTGCACGTAGCCGGCGAACACCTCGGCCATCCTCACGAAGAGGCGCTTCTCGTCTGCGTTCAGCGAGTCCCAAGGACGAACGGTGTCCAGCATGGGCCAGGGCTGGCCGTCGGGCCCGGTCACGGCCGGCTCCCCGTGGGGGTTGATGCCCGAGAGCTCGGTGTTCGCAGGCAGGAGACCCAGCTCCTTCTGGCGGGCCAGGATCTGGTCGCGGATCGCCTCGTAGCCGTCGTCGAAGACACCCTTGTACTTGTCCGCCCACTCCTGGAAGACGTGGTGCGGGGCGTGGGCGGCGTCCAGGGAGAAGTAGAGGAAGAACGGCTTCTCGGGCTCGACGACCTTGGCGTCACGGATGAACTCGATCGCCCTGTCCGACAGGTCCTTGGCGATGTGATAGCCCTCCTCCGGCGATGCGGGAGGCTCCGTCGGGTGGTTGTCGTGGACCAGGTCCGGGTACCAGCCGCTCGACTCGCCGCCGAGGAATCCGTAGAAGCGCTCGAACCCCCGACCCAGCGGCCAGCGCTTCTTCCACGCGGCCATGCCGGTCTCCTCACCGGGGGTGAGGTGCCACTTGCCCACGCAGTAGGTGTTGTAGCCGTTCTCCGCCAGCACTTCCGAGATGAACCCGTTCTCGAAGGGGATGCGCGTCGAGATGCCCGGGAACCCCGAGCTGAACTCGGCGATGGTCGCCATCCCGTTGGACGTCGCGTTGCGGCCCGTGAGCAAGGAGGCTCGGGTCGGTGAGCAGAGCGCGGTCGTGTGGAAGTTCGAGTACCGGACCCCGCGCTCGGCGAGCCGGCTCATCGTGGGGGTGCGCACCGGGCCGCCGAAGCAGTCCATGGTGCCGTAACCCACGTCGTCCCAGACCAC
This sequence comes from uncultured Actinomycetota bacterium, assembly GCA_963838025.1. GTDB lineage: Bacteria > Actinomycetota > Actinomycetes > Propionibacteriales > Nocardioidaceae > Nocardioides_B. The sequence goes on along the minus strand of CAWIPF010000001.1, from coordinate 2,887,877 downwards.
GAACAGCACGTTGGGGGCATCTGCCGGGGCCTTCGGCGCCAGGAACGGCTCCCAGTCGGGGACCGAGTCCCGGATGTCGAGCTCGATCTTGCCTGCGAAGTCACCGGTCATGGTGTCCCCCTCCTGAGCGGGTGAGGCCACTTGCCTCCACTCAGCACGATGCGCGACTGGAGGCGCCACGGCATCACCCCCGTTGGATGAGGTGCGCCCTGGCGTTCGGTCCCAGCCTCGAGCCGCCCCGTTCGGACGGACGCCGAAACGTCGAACGGTTCTCAGGCCCGGTGGCGTGAAGCCGACGCGACGTAAGCGCATTGTCAACTCGAGACGGCACGGTCGACGGACGATTGCCGTTCTAATGAGAGGCTCGGCAAGTGTGCATTCCCTTCGTCGATGTCGGAACGGGTTGCTGGCGTAGGGCCGGCCGGTGACTGAGTCCACTGCCGAGGGTGAGGTTCGGCCGGAACGGGTGGTCATCGTCACTGGCGGTTCGCGCGGCATCGGGGCCAGCATCGTCACGGACTGCTTGCGAGACGGCTGGGCCGTCTGCTTCACGTTCACCCAGGACGAGGCTGGCGCTCGAGAGGTCATGGCCCGCTCGCCGATTGGCCGAGTGCTCGCCGTCCGCGCCGATGCCACGGATGAGCAGGCCATGGAGCATGTGTTTGACGATGCGGCATCGCTTGGCGTCGTCGCTGCACTTGTGAACAATGCAGGCTCGACGGGACCGATCGGTGACTTCGCGGCCATTTCGAGCCGGGACGTGCGACGGGTGGTCGAGGTGAACCTCGTCGCCCCCATCATCGGCAGTCGCATCGCTGCGGAACGCTGGGCGAGCGCGCCGGAAGGGGCGGCCATCGTGAACGTCTCCAGCATCGCAGCAACCTTGGGCGCGCCAAGCGAGTACATCCCGTACGCAGCAGCCAAGGCGGGCGTCGAAACCCTGACAGTCGGCTTGGCAAAGGAACTGGGCCCACGGGGGATCCGTGTCAACGCGGTGAGTCCCGGCACGACGCTCACCGGGATTCACGCCCTCGCTGGTGAACCTGGGCGGCCAGCCCGCGTCGCGGCACGTATCCCGCTCGGACGACCCGCCGAACCGACCGAGATCAGTGCAGCCGTGCGGTGGCTGCTCTCGCCCGAGGCGAGCTACGTGACCGGCGCGGTGCTTCGAGTAGCCGGCGGCCTGTGAACTCAGTGCCACACGGCCATGCAGTGACCGCGTAAGGGGCTTGTCAGCGCCGTCCGCTGTCCTGAAGGGCGATGGCGCGAGCCGACCGACGAGTATTGCCTTGTGAAGGTGCGGATCGCGAGAGCTGCAGGGATCCCCAGGCCCATGGACGAGAGCGGTGCGGACGTGTCAGAGCCGAACGGCGGGGTCTCCCGAGCCCTGTGGCGCATGCTGGAGTTTCTGCATTCAACGGTGTACTACGCCCCAGAGCGTCCCGAAATCTATGCGGAGCTCGGCTTCAAAGGCGGTTGGATGGGCTATTTCGCCACCCGCTCGGGTGCGCTCGGTCAGGTGCCGCCATCCGTGGTGACAGCGTGCTTCTACGGATTCGCGCCGAGGATGGTTGAACGTGCGCTCCCGGACGCGTGGGAGTACGCCACCCCGTCTCAAGCCATCGACGGGCGTTACGAGGTCTTTCACCGGGCGTCGACCCGGCTTCTCGGAGCCGACGTCGGACGGTGGGCGAGCAGCACGCTGGCCGACGAGCTCGTCACTACGGTCGACGGCATCGCCCCCCACGGCAGCCCGATGTTTGCTGCCCACGCCAACCTGGAGAAGCCTGCTCCGGTGCACCTCAGGTTGTTCTGGGCGGCGGCCGCGCTCCGGGAGTATCGCGGGGACGCTCACATCGCGGCGCTCCGGCTCCGTGGCATCCTCCCGGTCGAGTCGCACATCCTGATGGTCGCTCTTGGTCTGGTGCCCCGCGACCAACGCAACTACCGTGGATGGACCGAGGAGGAGTGGGCTGCCGGCGTTGCGTCGCTCACCGAACGAGGTTGGCTCGACGCCGCCGGCGGGGTCACCCGTGAGGGCCAGCGTCGCCGTTCGCAGATCGAACGCGACACTGATCGGGTTTCGGCTCTGGCATGGGAGAATCGCGACGACCAGTGGAGGGTCGAGATGGTCGGTCAACTTGCCCCCCTCGTCGGGCAACTGGTGACCGGAGGGGCGGTGCCGTTTCCCAACGGCATGGGGGTCGCGCCGGTCCCCGAGCTCGCCGTGCCGCGATGACCTTGGCCCCGGCGGAGCGGTTTCCGGTGGTGACCATTCTCGGACCCATCACGATCCGGGATGGCGAAACCGAAGTGACGATCCCCGCCAAACTTGACCGCTCGGTCCTCGCGCACCTCGTCCTGGCTGAGGGGCGCGCCCTGCCCGTCGACATGTTGATCGAGGCGGTGTGGGGCGGGCGCCCTCCGCCACGAGCCCGCAACTCCCTGCAGGTCAAGATCTCGCGCCTGCGCGGACGGCTTGGCGAGCTCGCGACAAGGTTGGAGTTCACCCAGGGCTCATACCGGCTGCGACTGGCCCGGGATCAGATCGATGTCGCGATGTTCTCCGACCGCGTCGCCTCGGCCAGGTCCAACCTCGACTCCGGCGACGTCTCAGGGGCACGCGACGACCTCTCCGCCGCACTCGGCCTGTGGCGCGGCGAGCCGCTCGCGGACCTCGACGAGCATCCCCGTCTGGTGGCGGCTCGATCGCGACTTCAAGACGAATGGATGGCCGCGCAGGAGCTGATGGCAGACGTCGAGTTGCGCGGCGGAGCGCCCCGACCGCAGACCTTCGAGAGGCTGCGCAAGATCCTGGACCTCGACCCATGCCGCCCAACGGCGCGGCTGCTGCTCATGCAGGCCCTCGAGAAGGCCGGGCGGCGCGCAGAGGCACTCGCCGTCTACGACGCCGGTCGGCGCGTCCTCGCCGACGAGACGGGCTTGACCCCGCCTGCGGAGCTCCGGGCGGCTTTCGAGGCGTTGCTGGCCGACGAGCGGCGCGCCGCCAAACGTACGACGGGCCACGAAGTCACCAATGCGGCGCCGGCTGGGGCCATCGAGACCGCACGCTGGCTCGCGAACCAAGGGGAACCCAGCGCCGCGATCAGGCTTGCCATTCGCGGCGCATGGTGGTGGTGGTTCGGGGGGGCCCGTTCTGAGGGCAGAGACCTGTTCGAGGATCTCATTGGTGCCGCCGCGAGCACCTCGATCGACCGTGTCGAGAATCCCGACGAGCTCCAGGCAGCCGCTTGGCTGTCGGTGTTCAAGGCCGGCGAGGCGGATGCTGTGGTGGCACTGGCCAACGGGGAGGATGCCCTGGGGCGGGCGAGGAAGTTCGGTTGGGGTCGACCCGAGGCACTCGCTGCCGCACTCTTGGCTGAACGCTTCTATCAGCGCGGCGAGCCCGCACGCGCCGATGGGCTGTTGACCGCCAGCCGCCGACAGTTCGTGGCCGAGGCTGATGCGTGGGGCGTGGCCGTTGTCGACGTCATTGAGGCGAAGGCCATCATGTTGCGTGGTGAGATCAGCCGTGCGCACCAAGCAGCCCACGCGCTCGTCGCCGACTTCGAGGAGCTCGGGGACGCCGCCGGGCAGGTCATGGCACTCGACATCGCCGGCTACTGTGCCGAGATCCGGGGCGACCTGAGTGTGGCCGCTCGTATCCACCGGCGTGCCCTCGAGTTGGCTCGACAATCGAGCGCGTCGGAATGGGAGGCCGCTCAGCTCACCAGGATCGGGTCGATCCTGGCACTGGCAGGTGGGAGGGACGCGGACTCGACCCTGGCCGAAGCGCACGACCTTGCTTCGGGTATCGGCTCCGATGCCAGCCTCGCGTTGGCGCGCAACGCCATGGGCCTGCGCCTGAGCCTCAGCGGCGAGGTGGACGAGGCCGTGACCAGTCACGAACAGTCACTGGCTTGGTACGAACGCCAGGGCTCACGCGCGGGGGTCAGCTACAGCGCCGGGCGGCTCGCCTGCGAGATCGCTCCAGACCAACCGGATCGAGCCGTCGCGCTCGCCGAGCGTTCGGTCGCTCTCGCCGCAGAGACCAACGACCCGAGAGCCGTCGCCCATGGCCTCGAGGCGTTGGCAAGGGTCTCGCGCGACCCGGTCCGGAGCGCTCGCGCTCTTGGCGGCGCTCGTGCCTTGCGCCTTCGCACGCACGCGCCGCTGCCGGTGGTGCTCAACCTGCCCCTGCTCCAGACGGAGCGGCGACTGCTCGACGAACTCGGTGACGCGCTCGCTCGCGAGCTCCGCGTCGGCGCCCGCCAGTCGACAAGGATCGCCACCCTCACCAGAGGGCTGACCAGCATCACCCAGTGAGACCAAGCCCGTCGGCCGAGTCAGCTTCCTGTCAACGGTGATGGCCAAGGTGAAGGGCCCTGCGATCTCGGGGCGCCACACCACTCCTCGACACCATCCGGAGGCACAGGAAGATGATCGGATTCCTCGGACTCGGACACATGGGGGAGCCGATGGCTCTCAACCTGGCCAGGTCTGGCACGCCCATGATCGCCTGGAGCAGGTCCTCGGCCAAGTACCCGCTCATCACCGACGCCGGCGCACAGGTCGCCTCATCTCCCGAGGAAGTGTTCGACAAGTCGCGCATCGTCATCATGATGCTTGCCAACGGGGCAGTCATCGACGAGGTCATCGGACGCGGCAAGGATCGCTTCGGGCGCAACGTCGCGTCGCACATCCTCGTACACATGGGGACCACAGCCCCGGAGTACTCCGCCGGTCTGGCCTCCGACATTCGCGATGCCGGCGGCGAGTACGTGGAAGCGCCGGTTTCGGGGTCGCGGAAGCCCGCCGAGGACGCTCACCTGGTCGGCATGCTTGCCGGCCGGGAGGGCGTCCTGGAGGAAGTCCGTCCGGTCCTTGCCCCGATGCTCCTGAAGAGTGTCGATTGCGGCGAAGTTCCGAACGCGCTACGCATGAAGCTCGCGGTGAACCTGTTCCTCATCACCCAGGTCGTCGGCCTTGCGGAGTCCTTTCTCTTCGCCCACAGCCACGGTCTGGACCTCGAGGTGTTCCAGGACGTGCTCGGCTCCGGGCCGATGGCGAGCGCAGTCTCGCGAATCAAGCTCGACAAGCTCGTCGTCGGCGACTTCACGGTCCAAGCGGGGCTGCGAGACGTCCACTACAACAGCCGCCTGATCAGCGCTGCCGCTCTGGAGTGCGGCCTCGGGCTCCCGCTCATGGATGCGTCGACCACGCTCTACCAGCTCGCCGAGGACCTGGGGTACGGCGAAGAGGACATGGTTGCGGTCGTCAAGGCGCTGGACCAGCAGACTGCGTCGGCGGTGACCTCCTCGTGCCGCCAGCTCTGAGCCGAGCCGACCCAGCAGCCGCATCGTGTACGCCCTGCTTGTCTGACCGTGTCAACGCCCGGCCGGACCGACCGAGGGTGACTCGCTGTCGCAGCCTGTTCTGTGTCGTTGCCGATGGTGTGCCTGGGCCCACCGTGCTGGTGGTGGCCTCCTGCGTGACGTGACCGAGGACGGCAACTGCCGAGGAGACGGTCGAAGACTGAGCGACGGGATCGACGAGGTGAGGCGCCCCGGGCTCGCACTCGTCCTGGCGTGCAGCGTCATCGAGCTGATGAGCTGGGGGGCGTTGTATTACACCGTCCCCGTGCTCCATGAGCGGATCGCGGCAGACACCGGGTGGAGCGTTCAGCTACTGACACTGACCTACTCACTCGCCCTGGTGCTTGCAGCATTGCTCGGGCCCCGGGTGGGAGTCCTGGTCGACCGGCGCGGCCCGCGCCGGCTCGTGGTCGGGGGCGCCCTCATCGGTGGTGCGGGTCTGTTGGTGGTTGCGTGGTCACCTTCACTTCTTGTCCAAGCGACGGGGATGTCGCTGGTCGGTGCCGCTCAAGCGGCAACCCTCTACCCGCCGATCTTCGCGGCGGTCACCATCTGGTTCGGTGAAGCGCGAGCTCGAGCGTTGACGATCGTCTCGCTGTTCGGCGGCGCGTCGTCGGCAGTGTTCGCGCCTTCGCTTGCTCCGCTGGTCCGTGGTCTCGAGTGGCGCGGTGCCCTGGTCACAGTCGCGATCGTCTACGTCGCCGTCACGGCGCCGGTCGCGTGGTTCGGCCTCCGGGTGCCTTGGCGGGTCCATCCGGCGTCCCATGGCGATGTCGGCCACGGAGGACTCGCGGTCGTCGCCGGGACGTGGCGCTTCCGTGCGCTCCAATGCAGCATGATGTTCGCCGGGGTCGCGCTGTATGCGTCGACGCTGAATCTCATTGGACTCGTACGCGAGCACGGCTTCTCGTTCGACTTTGCCGCAACAGTGTTCGGGCTGGTTGGTGCGGGCCAGGTCGTCGGCCGGCTCCTCTATCTGCCGCTGGCCCAGCGGGGGAGCCCGCGGGCTCAGACGCTGGTGCAGGTTTCGGCGACGTGCGTGGTGACCGCCGCGTTGGGATTGTCCGCATCGAACGCGACGACTCTGATGGTGGCAGCCGTCGCCGCCGGAGTAGCGCGAGGAGCGCATACGCTGCTCATGGCCACCGGTGTGGCCGACCGTTGGGGCCTTGCCGGGTTCGGCGTCCTCAGCGGGCGGTTCAACCGCCCGATCGCATTGGCGATAGCAGTGGCCCCATTCATCGGCTCGGCTCTCGCATCGGCGACTGGAAGCTACCAGTCGGCGACCCTGCTACTTGCCGCCGCTGCCGGGTGCGGCTTGGTGTTCGTGCGCTGGACGTGACATCACCGAAGGGGTGACCATGTTGCCTGCCCGAGCCTGGCGACCTGTCGGTGGAGCGCCCAGCGGGGTGGCCCGGTCGCGGCGTGCAGACTGCGGCGGACGATGCTGCTGGAGGAGAGCGGGCATCGTCAAGACAGGACGATCCACCGAGAACGACCTGGGTGCGACTCACGCGTCGCGACTGATCGGTGCTCGATCCAGGCGCGCTACGACGAGATGCAGATGGGACAGGAGATGCCGTGGACGTCCTGCTTCGCCGACAGTGGGAATCTCTGCACGCATGGCTCGAGCAAGTTGAGGTCGAGAAGCACAACGATGTTCCGACCGGGCTGGGAGCCTGGACGGTCGGCGATCTAGTGGCGCACGTCGGGCTCGGGCTCGGCCTGGCGGCGGACCTCAGCGTTGCCGCCGACGGGTCGGAGGTGCTGACCATCGGCGAGTATGTGGGCGCGTATCGGGGTGCGGCGACCGACATCGCTGCCATGACCGAGAAGACCCGGGCCGCACTCGGAGCCGACTTGCTCGGCGGACTCACCGAAGTCGCCGAGCGGGTGTGGTCAGCACTCTCGCGGTGTCGGGTCGAGCTGGTGCTTGCTCGGCGCGGCACCATGCGGAGGTCGGACTACCTCGTGACCCGGCTCATTGAGCTCGTGGTCCATGGGGATGACCTCTGGCGAGTCCTGGGAGTGGGTCCCTCGCCCGTGTTGCCCGAAGCGCTCGACGTGGTTGGCGATGCGCTCACAACTGCGTATCGGGAGCGCTGCGGAGTCATGCCTGAGCCATTGGAACAACTCACGTGGGTCAGGTCCGCCTGCGGCCGCCTTCCGAGCGACGACCCTGTCCTGCCGCTCTTGTAGCTCACCTGAGATGCAGCGGAAGGCCGGATCGCCAGCCGCGCGCGACGTCAGGCCGTCGAGCTGATGTGGTCAGGACGACCGAGCGCTCACAGCCAGAATGTGAGAACAGCGGCGAGCGCCAGCACCGCCAGCGAGCGGTTGAAGGTCCGCCAGTGGTGGGGGCGGAGCCGTGCACGCAACGTGGCGCCGAAGAGCGTCCACAGACTCGCAGAGGTCAGCACCACGCTCAGAAACGTGGCGACACCGACCAGGTCGACTCCGAGGCCGCCAGGGCTGTTGTTGGCAAGGTAGCCAGAGGCGAACGCGAGGCAGGCGATCCAGGTCTTCGGGTTGAGGAGTTGAAGAGCGGCCATCTGCTGCCACGTCAGCATGCGAGCCTCGGTGTGGTCAGGGCCGGATGCGGGCGCCCGCCAGAGCCGAAGGCCAAGCCATGCCATGTAGCCCGACATGAGGCCGGTCATGCTGGTCTGGGCTGCAGGTTCGCGGGGGACGAGGGCACCGATTCCGAGCGCACAAGCGGCGAGGATGACGGTGAAGCCCGCCAGCATGCCGACCAGGCCGGGAACGGTCCGCCGGTATCCGACGCGAGCGCCGCTGGCGGCGAACAGGATGTTGTTCGGCCCTGGGGTCGCCGCCATCACGAAGACCAGCAGGGCCAGAGATGCGAGCCATGCGATCACCACTGCACGGTGACTGATCGCCCTGACAGTGCGTTGACAGCGACCAGTGCGGAACACGCCGGGCCCGCGGTCGGCAGATGTTGGGCCTACGTTGTCGAACGATGCCCTGCATGGCGCGTACGGCACACGCATCAGCGGTCTGTCAGCGATGCGTGGCGCAATCGTCTCGTGACCGTCGCGATTGCGGATGGGTGCCTCGCTGGTTCGCCGCTCTACGTAGTGCACCGCTTGGTCCGAGATTCGCCCCTGGATATCGGGATTGCCCGGACCGTCCTCGAAGGTTGCGCCGTTGACGAGCGTCAGCAGCGGTTCGGTGACTCAGTGTGGTCGCCGGACCTCCTGGATTGGCTGCTACCCCAGGGGGCGCATGACATTGCTCTTGCCGCACTCACCCTGATCGACGCCGAGCCCGTCGGCGTTCTCAATGCAAACGCGATCGGTCCGGGCACCCGCGAGCTAGCCGTGCTCGTCGCGCCGAGTTGGCGTCGTCGTGGGGTCGGAAGGTATCTGGTCAACGCGGCTCGCCAGCTGGTTGGCGACCTGTGCCTGGGCGTCGTCGCATGCTCGAACGCTCCGGCTCGCCGCTTTGTGAGCTCTGTTGCTCCCGACGCTCGCGCGAATGTGACCGGAGGCGACCTGGAGTTTCGGCTAGGAGCTGCACGATGAGTCGCTCAGTCCGTCGGATGCGGCCGCCCGTCGCAGCGGCTGCAGGGCCAAGGGGCCGGTAGCGAGTCTCGGGCCGCCGTTCCGACTGCATCACTGTCGTCGTGCCGCACGGGGCCGTCAGGTGCACCGATGGGGTGGAGGAGGATGAACATGACCAGAAGTCGCGACATGCGCTCCCTGATCTGGGCAGGCAACGCGACCGCACAATGGGCCGACGTGCCTGCACCGGTGATTGGTGGTGCGCACGAGGCGTTGGTCCGCCCGATCGCTGTCGCATGCTGTGATCTCGACGTCTGGACCGTCACCGGTGCGGCGCCGCTCCGCGCGCCGTTCGCGGTGGGGCACGAGGGTGTCGGTCGCGTCGTCGAAGTCGGCGAGGCTGTCGTGACGGTTCAGACAGGTGACCTCGTGATTGTGCCGTTCCAACTCTCCTGCGGTCAGTGCCCGACCTGTCGACGGGGACGCACTGAGTCCTGTGATCGCGTCGCACCGCTGGCGATGTACGGCATGGGTCCACTGGCCGGGCAGGATGGTGGTGGCTTCCTCAGCGATCTGGTGCATGTTCCATTCGCCGATGGAATGCTCGTTCAGACGCCTCCTGGGGCGGACCCGGTGGCAGTGGCGAGCTGTAGCGACAACGTTGTCGATGCGTGGCGTTGTGTCGGCCCCCATGTCGATGAGCTGAACCGGCTCTCGGCGACGGACCGACGAGTCCTCATCGCCGGATCGGGTTCCGTTGGGTTGTACGCAGCGGCAATCGCTGCGGCGCATGGTCTCGACGTGACGTACGTGGACAGCGACGTCGACCGGCGGCTGGTAGCCACCAGATTGGGGGCCGAGGTGCTGGACGATCTTGACGCGATCCCAACCAAGGACCTCTACCCCGTCACGATCGCGACCGGCACGGATGCGCGCGCCCTGCGTGCCATGTTGAGGGCTACCTGGCCCGGCGGGGTCTGCACTGACGCAAGCATTCACTTCGAGGGAGAGCTGACCCTGGCGATGCTTGCTCTCTATACGCGAGGAGTGCGACTCGTGACCGGTCGTGCAAGTGCACGGGCCGACCTGCCGAACGTCCTGGACCTGATCGCACGGGGCCGGCTGCGTCCGGGCGCGATCACGAGTGACGTGGTGCCCTGGGAAGCTGCGGCGCAGACATGGCCGAGGATGCGCGCAAAGACGGTGTTTGTCCGCGAATGATCAACGGCATGCGATCAGGCAAGGAGTCGAGGTTGAGGTACTACACGGTCGCAGAGATCGAGGTGACCGATCCGGCTTGGGTCGATGACTACGTCGACAACGTCACCGCCATGGTGACGTCCGCAGGCGGACGCTACCTCGCCCGCACCAACAGGATCGAGAAGGTCGAGGGGGAGCGACACCCGTTGCCGTTGCTTCTCCTCATCGAGTGGCCGGACAAGGAAGCCGTCGATGCGTTCTACACCAGCGAGGAGTATGCGCCGTATCTGATGCGCAGGCTTGCCGGCTCGCGCAGCGAGATGCTGGTCGTGGCCGGGGTCGACTTCGCGACCTCGACAACACGATAGGCCGCGCGAGCGTCGCGGTTGTCGCGGTTGTTGCGGGCGCAGGAACCCACTGGACGAGTCGGGTCCGCTGCACGATCCGGTGACAGACTCACCACACACCGGCGCTCGGTTGCACTCTCTCTGCCCTCCTTCGCGTCGTGTCGTAGCCGAAGGTGGCGGCGATAGCTCCCACCACGTCCGGGGGCGAGGTCCACGATCCCGACATGGTGTCGGTATAGTTGCCGACATGGTGTCGGTAACAGTGAGTGGCGAGGTGGTCCGGCGTGTTCCTTGCCCTGCGTGAACTCGTTTTTGCTCGTGGGCGCTTTGCCCTGATGGGGCTGGTCGTGGTCCTGATCGCGATGCTGATGGTGTTGCTGAGCGGCTTGTCGGTCGGTCTGGCCAATGACGGCGTGTCCGGTCTGCAGCGGTTGCCGGTGACGTCGTTGGCGCTCCAGAAGAACGTCGCGAAGGACTCCGCGTTCTCGCGCAGCGTGGTCTCGCGGGCGGCGGTTTCCAGCTGGGCCAGGCAGCCGGGGGTCGCCGCGGCGGCGCCCCTGGGCACCACGTTGGTCCACGCCGGGACCAATCGTGGCCTCGACATCGATCTGGCCCTGTTCGGGGTCGAGCCCGGGTCGTTCATCGATCCGTCCGTCTCGAAGGGCTCCCCGCTGGGCGAGGGGCCCAACGAGGTGGTGATCAGCGCCACGGCCGCCGAGAAGGGCATCGCGGTCGGCGACGTTGTCACGATAGAACCGCTCGGTACGAGGCTGCGGGTGGTGGGCATCTTGCCTTCCCAGAACACGTTCGGTCACGTGGAGATCGGCTACCTGCCGCTACGCACTTGGCAGCAGATCCACGCCGGCGCGCATCCCGGCGACCAGATCCCTGCCCGTGTCTACACCGAGATCACCGCGGTCGCGGTCGCCGCCCGGCCCGGCGCGACGCTCGATCTCGCTGCGGGGGACCAAGCGGCCGGGACGACGTCGATGACGAAGAAGGAGTCCTACGGCGCCTCCCCGGGGTATACCGCCGAGACCTCGACCTTGCAGATGATCGAGGCGTTCCTCTACGTCATCTCCGCCCTGGTCGTCGGTGCGTTCTTCACGGTGCTCACCATCCAACGCCGACAGGAGATTGCGGTCATGCGCGCTATGGGCGCCAGCACTCGGTACCTCCTGCGCGACAGCATCCTGCAGTCGATGGTGCTCCTGGTCACCTCCACCGTGGTGGGCATCGGCCTCGGCCTGGCGGCCGGCGCAGCCATCGACTCCAGCCCGATGCCGTTCGCCCTCGAGGCCGCTCCCATCGCCGCTGCCACCGTGCTGATGGTGGCCCTGGGCATGGTCGGTGCCGCTGTCGCGGTCGTTCGGATCACGCGCGTCGACCCCCTCATTGCCCTGGGAGGCAACCGATGACCGCTGTCTTGGACCTGTCCGAGGTCACGTTGCTGCACGGAGACGGCGAGGAGACCGTCACCGCGCTCGACGGCGTCAACCTCACCGTTGAGGCCGGCCGGATGGTCGCCATCGTCGGCCCGTCCGGCTCCGGCAAGTCCAGCCTGCTGGCAGTCGCCGGTGCTCTTGTCACGCCGACGCGGGGGCGGGTCCGCCTGGGCGGGATCGACCTGACCACCGCCGGCCGCCGCCAGCGAAGCCGGATTCGCAGGGACCGGCTCGGTTTCGTGTTCCAAAGCGGGAACCTCATCCCCGCGCTCACCGCCGCTGACCAGATCCGGCTTCCGTTGACCTTCGGCAAGGTGGCTGACCCGCGTGACCCACGCGCCCTGCTCGAGGAGGTGGGCATGGGACACAAGGCCGATCGCCGTCCGCACCAACTCTCGGGAGGCGAACGACAGCGGGTCGGGATCGCCCGCGCTCTTGTGACCAGGCCACAGGTGCTGCTCGTGGACGAGCCGACTGCGGCCCTGGATCGCCAACGCAGCCAAGACGTCGTGGCACTGCTCGCCCGCGAGACCCACCAGCATGGTGTCGCCACGGTGATGGTCACCCATGACCACGACGTGCTGCATCATTGTGACGAGATCTTCGAAATGATCGACGGAAAGCTCACGGTGATGAGTCGAGCCTGAGTGAGGAGGTAGCCCGTGCCCCGCATCGACGCGCCGACCGTCGCAGAACATCGTCAGCGCCAAGAGAGGGTCATCCTCGACGCGGCGCGTTCCCTGCTGGCCGCCTCGACCCAGCCACTCACGCTCGCCGCGGTGGGGCGGAAAGCAGACCTTCCCCGCTCCAGCGTCTACCAGTATTTCTCCTCCCGTGACGACCTGCTGGCCGCCGTCGTAGCCGACGTCTTCCCGGCCTGGTCGCGTCAGCTGCACGAGAAGGTGGAAGCCGCGGCCACCCCCGGTGAGCGCGTATGGGCCTACGTCGTCGCCAACATCGACCTCTTCGCCAGCTCCGAACAGGCCGTCGCCAGAGCGTTGGCCACCGCGGTCGACCCCCAGGTGCTGCAGGGTCCGATGGACACGTTCCACGCCGGCCTGCAAGCACCCCTGCGGACCGCGCTGGCCGACCTCGGGGAACCCGAACCCACCGCCATGGCACAACTCGTCGACGCGCTGATCCTGCAGGTGTCCCACAACCTCGACCAGCCGAATGGGCTCCCACAGACGCGAGCACTCGCGATGCTCCGCCGGCTGCTGGGACGGTATCTGGACCTTCCGGCCAGTGAGGACCTGGAGTCTTGCCCGAGAGGTCGGGCCGCTCGCAGCAAGTCCAGATGACCGCAGTGCCGCGCCGTCTCTGGATCATGTGCGTTCTGCTGGGGCGCAGTTCGACCTCCCGCACTCCTCGACGAGCTCCTACCAGGATCTTCTCCGCGCGCCAGGTGAGGACTTGAGGGCAGCAAGCGACGAGCGCAAGGCATTGAAGTCGCTCGCCGGCGTGGCGCATCGCTCGATCGAGTGATGTCTTCGGCCGTCGCCCATCGCAGGATCGGTGCTGTCCGGCCGATCGAGTGGAGGAGCTCATGTCCATCAGGGTGATCGTCCAGTTCCAGGTCAAGCCAGGGAGGCGTGCCGAGCTGAGGACGCTGCTCGGGAGCATTGCCGCGACCCACGGGCCGAAGGCGGCCGGCTTCCTGGGCAGCACCGTCTACGAGACGCTCGACAGCGATGACGGCGTCGTCGAGATCGCCGAGTGGGAGTCGGCGGAGGCCCAGGCCGAGGCGGTGCAGCAGGCGGCGGCCATGGGCGTCTACGCGCCGGTCGTCGAGCTTGTGGCCGCCCCGTTCACGGCCACCCGGATCGGGTGACCGGACCGCCACCGATCTTCTGCCTCTCACGAAGGGACACAGCCATGTGGGCACAGCTCATCACGACACGCGTGAAGCCGGACCTGGCCTCCGAGGACCTGGTGCCGCGCCTGCGCGCCGCCCAGGAACGGCTTCGCGCCGCCGAGCAGCCGGGGTCGGGTCTGCTCCGGACGCTCGTGGCTCAGGACCAGGCCGACCCAGGCCGGATCTTCACGCTGGTGGTCTTCGAGAGCGAGGAGAAGGCGCGCGCGCGTGAGCAGGACCCACGACGGGACCACGGCCTGCAGGCTGCTCGCGCCGCCATGACCGAGCTCTTCGAGAGCCCGCCTGAGTTCACCGATCTGACGGTCGTCGACGAGTGGGCTGACTGAGCGGCCGGCGGGACGCCACGTGCGGCGCGCCCCCGGCTGGCTTCGTGAGCCACGTCAGCGGTGCCACGAGTGGCGGCTACCGCGTCATCGAGGTGTGGGAGTCGCCCGAGGCGCACCAGGCGTGGTGCGATGCGCAGCCCAGGGATCCGGCCAGTCACGTGGCCTCCCATGGGCAGGCGATGTCCCATGGCATCGTGGACGGCCGAACCCATGGTGAGGGGTTCGGCCGTCCGCCGGTCAGCCGGCCAGGAGGCTGCGCTCCAGGCGTGCGTAGCTCGTCTCCATCCCGTCGACCATTCCGGTGCCGAGCACGATGTCGCGCGTCTGGGCGTCGGGGTAGGTGATCACGATCGCGAGCAGGGTGCCGCCCTCGACGGGTGTCAGCGTCAGCTCGTTGACCGTGCCGGGCGCGTCGTCGGGTATGCCGTCGCCGTACATCCGCTCCGTGGTCACCGCACGGTACGGCGCGGCCACCTCGAGCAGCTCGCCGGTGGAGCCGAAGGTCGCGCCGCTGCTGTCCTCCCGCCACACGTAGCGGTAGGTCTGGCCGACCTCGGTGGCGGTCTCGCAGGTGGGCATCGACCAGCCGTCCGGGCCCAGCAGCCACTGGGGCAGCAGGTCCGGGTCGTGGTGCGCCTTCCAGACCTGCTCGACCGAGCCCCGGATGACCCGGCTGACACGCACCGTGGTGTCGCCGAGGATCTCGGCGGCCGCCGGCAGGTCCGCGGCGAAGCTGCGCAGGTCCGCGAGCACCGCGTCGATCTGGCCCATGGCCTGGCGCATGCCCTCTTCCATGCCCATGTTCAGCAGCTGCTCGAGCTCCTCGACGTTGTTGAAGAACGTGGTCGTGGTGAGCCGGGAGCCGGAGTCGGTCCCCTCGAACTCGAAGGTCATCCTCATCGACGGCATCTCGGCGTTCGGGGTGCCGTCGGGGTGGCAGAAGCCGTCGCGGACCTCGAACGACAGCGGCGCCTTGACGTCGAGGAACTCCCAGTAGCCGCGGGAGACGTCACCGTCCGGGCCGACCATGGCGTACGCCGAGCGGCCGCCCGGGAACATGTCGTGACGGGTGAAGGTCGCCGGGTACGTCGGTGGTCCCCAGAACTTCTCGAGCTGGCGCGGGTCGGCGTAGGCGTCCCACAGCCGCTCCAGCGGTACGGCGAAGTCGGCGACGACGGTCATGGTCAGCGCCTCAGGGTCCTTGTGAACGGAGGTGATGGGCATGAGGTGGGTCCTCTCGATGCTGGGTCGGCCACGTCGTGGCGGGATGGTGGGTCAGTGCTCGTCCTCGGCGAGCAGCGCGTCGAGGCGGGAGATCCGTGCACGCCAGAGCTGCTCGTAGGAGTCCAGGAGTGCCTGCGCGCGCTGGATCGTGGCGGGGTTCCCGCGAACAAGCCGTTCGCGGCCGTGCGGTTCCTTGGTCACCAGCCCCGCCCTCTCCAGCACGGCCACGTGCTTCTGGACCGCCGCGAACGACATGGCGTAGTCCTGCGCCAGCTGCGAGACCGTCTCCTCCCCGATCAGGGTGCGGCGGACGATGTCGCGGCGGGTCGCGTCGGCGAGGGCCCGGAAGATCCGGTCCACCTCGGCGTCGGTCAGCTCAATATCTACAACCATTTGGTTGTACGTTAGCGGCTGCGAGCCGACCCGTCAATGGCAGTCGCGAGGGCAGGTCGACGGGGCACTGCCTCGCCCGGCGAGCTCGTCACCCACGGATCGCTACTTAGTGCTACTATCTACCAGTAGCTAGTGACAGTGAGTAGTGAAGGGGCCGTGCTGGATGGGCAGGCAGATGACGGAGATGCTCAAGGGCACCCTCGAGGGCGTCGTCCTGGCGATCCTGGCCGTGCGCTCCGCGTACGGCTACGAGATCACCTCGCGGCTGCGCGAGATGGGGTTCGCCGGCATCGCCGAGGGCACCGTCTACGCCCTGCTGGTGCGCATCGAGCAGCGGGGGCTCGTCGACGTGGAGAAGGTCCCGTCCGAGAAGGGACCCCCACGCAAGGTCTACTCGCTCAACGAGCTGGGACAGGACTACCTCGCAGAGTTCTGGAGGACGTGGAGCTTCCTCGCAGAGCAGCTGGAACAGCTCCACGAGGAGGGCGCGTGAACATGAACATCTCGACACTCATCGAGAAGGTCGTCGGGGGCGTGGGCGACAAGAGGCGGTGGTGGGCCTACAAGGCGCGCACCCGGCAGCTGCCCACCAACTACCAGGCCGCGATCGATGCGCTGGAGCGGTACCTGACCTACTACGGGGCGATCACCAAGGGCGACGTCTTGATGTCGATGCTGGAGGACCTCGCCGACCTGTTCGAGCAGAGTGCTGCCAGTCGCACCCCGATCCGCGCGATCGTCGGGGACGACCCGGTCGAGTTCGCCGAGACGTTCCTCCGCAACTACGCCGAGGGCCAGTGGATCAACAAGGAGCGGGCGCGACTGACCGAGGCGATCGACCGAGCCGCGGACGAGGAGCTGTGATGGCCGCCATCGTGGTGCAGGGTCTGGAGAAGTCGTACGGCGACCTGCGGGTGCTGCGCGGCGTCGACTTCGAGGTGGCGCGCGGCAGGATCTTCGCCCTGCTCGGCTCCAACGGTGCAGGCAAGACCACCGTCGTGAGGATCCTGTCCACGCTGCTCAAGGCAGACGCAGGGACCGTCGGCGTCAACGGCTTCGACGTCGCCGAGCAAGCCGCAGACGTTCGAGAGTCCATCAGCCTCACGGGGCAGTTCGCTGCTGTCGACGAGGTCCTGACCGGGCGGGAGAACCTGGTGCTGGTCGCCAGGTTGCGGCACCTCAAGGACCCCGGCACGATCGCGGATGACCTGCTGACGCGATTCTCGCTGACCGACGCAGCGGCGCGGAAGGTCTCGACGTACTCCGGTGGCATGCGTCGCCGCCTCGACCTCGCGATGAGCCTGATCGGGAACCCGCCGATCGTCTTCCTCGACGAGCCGACCACCGGGCTGGACCCCCAGGCGCGTCTCGAGGTCTGGCAGGCCGTCAGGGAGCTCGCCGAGGGCGGCACGACGGTGCTGCTCACCACGCAGCACCTGGACGAGGCCGAGCAGCTCGCCGACCGGATCGCGATCCTCCACGAGGGCCGCATCATCGCGAACGGCACCCTTGCCGAGCTGAAGCAGCTGCTCCCGCCGGCCAGGGTCGAGTACGTCGAGAAGCAGCCGAGCCTCGAGGAGGTCTTCCTCGCCGTCGTCGGCGACAAAGCATCGGCAGCGAACCCGGCGCGGCCGGCGCCTACGGCACGGACAACCGAGGACTCATGATGACCAAGCACTTCTTCGAGGACACCGCCGTGCTGCTGGGGCGATCCCTGCGCCACATCAGCCGCAGCCCCGACACGATCATCACCACCGCGATCATGCCGGTCGCGTTCATGCTGCTGTTCGTCTACGTCTTCGGCGGCGCGATCCAGACCGGATCGGACAGCTACGTGAACTACCTGCTGCCCGGCATCCTGCTCATCACGGTCGCCTCGGGTGTCTCCTACACCGCGTACCGGCTCTTCCTCGACATGAAGGGCGGCATCTTCGAGCGGTTCCAGTCCATGCCGATCGCACGCTCGTCCGTGCTGTGGGCGCACGTGCTGACCTCGCTGGTCGCCAACCTGGTCTCGCTCGCAGTCGTGGTGGCCGTCGCCCTGCTCATGGGTTTCCGCTCGGGAGCCGGCCCGCTGGCCTGGGCCGCGGTCGCCGGGATCATGATGCTGTTCACGCTGGCCCTGACCTGGCTCGCGGTGATCCCCGGGTTGACCGCGAAGTCCGTGGACGGCGCAAGCGCCTTCTCCTATCCGCTGATCCTCCTGCCGTTCATCAGCTCGGCCTTCGTGCCGACCGAGAGCATGCCCGGCCCGGTGCGTGCCTTCGCCGAGAACCAGCCGGTGACCTCCATCGTCAACACGATCCGCGACCTGTTCGCCCAGCAGCCGGTGAGCAGCGACATCTGGACCGCTCTCGCCTGGTGCCTCGGGACCCTCGCCGTCGCGTACGGCTTCGCCATCCTCACCTACCACCGCAAGATCTCCTAGTTCGAAGACCTGCCCCGAGGTCCGTCAGCCGAGGCTCAGTAGTCCGTCCCCAACACATAGTCCCGGTCGACGTCTTTCGGTCTCACCTGAAGTGGCCGCATCATCTCGTTGTCCTCGTGGTCGATGATGTGACAGTGCCAGACGTACCCGTGCCCGTCCCCGGCGTTCGGGTCGAACGGGTAGTGGCCCGCCTCGCCGGCCGGGGTGTCCGTCGGCGCATAGCGAACCGCGATCCGGGTGACCTGGCCGGGGTACATGATCGCGACGTCCTTCCAGCCTGCTTCGTTCTGCTCCGGCGGCCGAGGCGGACCCAGCAGGTAGGGCGTGATGTCGGGGTTGCCGCCCAGAGCACGAGGATTCCCATCGGCGTAGTCCAGGGGCGGTCCGTAGGCCGGGAGGTAGCTGCCGCCGGGGAAGGCGGCCGCGTAGACGGCGTCGTACCTGCCGACGCTGAACCTCTGGCGGCTGATGATCTGGAACTGGGTCAGGTGGGTGTGGATGGGGTGTGCGTCCGCGGTCAGGTTGACGATCTCCCAGACCTCGGTCGTCCCCTCCTCCGGCAGCTCCGAGTAGTACCCGGTGGTCCCGTCGACCGTCACGCCGGTGAAGTCGGGGCGCACTCCGTCGGCGAACGCGCCCGTCGACGTGCCGTCCCACTTCGTGTTGTTGACCAGCAGCTCGAGCGGGCCGCCCGCCCCGATCACCTCGTTGAGGGTGAGCTGCCGCGTCCTGTCCGCGGTGACGTTCAGCGTTCCTGCCGTCGAGTCGACGAGGCGGACCATGGGGGGCCGCAGCGGGACACCACTCGCTGGGTCGTAGCTCGCGTCCGGCACGGGACCGCGACCCACCCGGACCTGCATGACGCGGCCCTCCACCGATCCCACCGGAGGCGTCCCGTTGGGGAACGGGTGACGGCCGACGTTGCGGATCAGCAGTGTCTGGCCGGCGAACCCGGCGAAGTCGACGATGATGTCGGCGCGCTCGCCGGGCTGGAGCAGCAGTCGTTGCAGCTGCCCCTTGGGGGCGTTGGGATCGATCCTGACCGGCCTGTCCAGGTAGCCGCCGTCGGTGCCGATCTGCCACATGGCCGGGCCGTTCGTCTTCGTGACCGGGTCGGTGAAGAACATCTCGTAGGCACGGGCGTTCGAGCCGTTGACGAAGAGGAACCGGTAGCGCCGTGGTTGGACGTCGAGGAAGGGCCACGCCTTTCCGTTGACCACGTTGACGTCCCCGACCAGCTCGGGGATCCAGAACGGGTGCTCGGGGTTGATCCCCGCGTTGTCGAAGAACAGCTGACCCTCGGTGTCGAACGCCCGGGACTGGACCACCATCGGGATCAGGTAGTCCACGGCGCCGGAGTCGCCCTGCTGCAGGCCCACCGGGTGCAGCCCCGTCGGGAGATCCAGGTCCGTGTCGATGATCGGGTAGGCGCCGGCCAGTCCGGCGTACACGCCCAACCTGGTGAGACCGAGGACGTGGTCGTGGAACCACGCCGGGGCGGCCTCCTGGCTGTTGGGGTAGCGGTACGTGGCTTCGTTGCCCGGGCCGCCACTCTGGGTGTAGCCCTGGGTGTAGTAGGCAGGACCGTGGTATCCGCCGTCGCTGGTGAACCACGAGTTGGGACCCCCGTCGATCACCGGCGGCACCTCGCCCCCGTGCAGGTGCGGGACCGCCGGCGCGGGGCCCGAGTAGTGCTTGGCGCAGCTACCCGTCGCCGGCCCTCCGCTGGTGGCAGCGTGGGCGCAGGCGTTTGCCCCGTCGTTCAGGGGGTCGGCCCAGTGGAGGGTCTGGTCGGTGCCGTTCCAGTAGGCGAGCAGGTCCGAGGCGCTCGGCCCCGTCGGCAGGTCGTTGATCCAGCGGACCTGCGTCGGGGTGCCTCGGGTCGCGACGATGACCGGCCCGATGTAGGACCCGGCCGGGTTGGTGGGAAGGGCCCCGGTCCGGTAGCCCCACACCCAGGTCCCCGCGTAGGTCCCGGTCCTCGGGGTGAACGTCGCGGGGAGCACCGCGGCCCGGAACTCGCGCATGGTGACATCGATCCGGCTCGTGCCGGCGATCACGGTCTCCATGGGGCCGCCCGCCGCGCTCAGCAGGGGGAGAGGCTCGAGAAACTGGGGGATCGACGAACCCGGCAGCCGTATCTGGGGCGCGAGCGCCTGCGCGAGGACCCGGGACATGGTGAGCCGAGGCGACAGCGCGACCACGCCGGCAGCGGCGAGCCCGCTCTTGACCAGGTTGCGACGAGTGATCACAGCGGCCCCCTTGCTCGACGGCGGTGGAATCCATGATTCGCCGTGACGAGGGCTTCGCCCATAGTGCGACCGAGGGGTCTGGCGGTGACCCGGTGGGTCCTGACGTGGGGCGTTCTACTCACCCTCCCGCCGCGGTCGCTGCTTCCCTCACCGCAGCAGTGTCACCTGCTCGAGCACCCGCTCCGGCGAGGCGGCGGCCGGGATGGTGGCGACCAGCGCGGCACCGTCAGGGACCTGGGCCCCCTCGAGCCAGAAGGACTCGGGAACGAGGCCGATCTGCGGCTCTCCCTCCCGGACCGCGAGCGCCTCCTGCCGGCGCATCGCCACCGACCATCCGAAATGGTCCGCGACGTTGGTGATCGATGCGTAGCCCTCGAGGTCTTCCCCGGTCGTGACCGGGGTCGCCTGGTCTCCACCTGTCTCGAGGAGGAGCAACGCGACGGTGAGGGATCCCAACCGACCTAGCCATTCGGCGAGGTACATCGACGCCTTGTCCGCACCGTCCTCGTCGACCGCCTCCAGGGGGGTCCGGGCATCCTCGTGAGCCCGGGCCAGCCACCGAGCCGGCGACGGCACCGCCAGGACCACCGGGCGGCGTGCGGCCGCACCCAAGGTGCTCGCGGTCCGCAGGACCAGGTCGATGCCCTCGTCGTCGGCAAGCAGGGTGCGCATGGCGTACCCAGTGCGCGCGCGGCTCCCCATGGCCTGCACGAGATCCTCGCGAGCGCCCAGGTGAGCGGAGTACAGGGCAGCGACGTCGAGCCAGATCGCGTCGGGGTCGAGCAGGCCGTTGAGCTGACCGAAGTAGCCGGTCAGCTCGGCGAGGTCGGTCCACGGGATGGGGCGACCCTGACGAAGCACCGCCGTGCCGTAGCCGGAGTGCTCGAGGAGCAAGGGACGACCGCGTCCGCTGGGTGGCGCACCGCAGAGGGTCTCCAGTGACGAGGGCATGGTGTTCCTTCCGATGGGGTCGGCGGCGCGGTGCCGCCGCCGACGGGAGGCGGTGGTGGTGGCCCGGACGGCGCTGCCCGGGTCACCACCACCGCTGTGACTCGGCTCAGGCGAGCCGCCGGACGTTCTCGCCGTGCTTCTCCTCCAGCTCGAGGACCCGGGCCTCGAGCTGGGAGATCTTGACCTCGCGGCGGTCCGGGATCATCACGATCGGCAGCTCCTGCAGGGGCGCCGCGACTCGTTCCGGGCCGTCGATGGTGAAGACCGTCGCGGTGATGTCGTCGGTGTCCGAGCCCCAGGAGCCGTAGTAGTACAGGTCCTTCGGTGGCTCCGGCTTGACGAACTCCTCGCAGAACTCCGGGTACGGCTTCCCCCGCTGCAGACGTGCCTGGCGGGCCGCCTGGCGCGCCGCCTGCGTGCCTGCCACGTCGATGCGGAAGGTCTCGGGGTCGTAGCGGACCCCGAACAGGTCCTCGGCCACCTTCTGGCTGATCCGTCCCAGCTCGGCGTCCTGGACGACCGACTCGGGGAGTCGCTCGAGCGGGTCGCCGTAGCCGCCGCCGGCGCCCTGGCTGATCATGTACAGCTCGCCGTCCTTGGCGATGTCGAACTGCAGTCCCATGTGGTACGTCGAGTAGCGCCCCTCGGGGAACGGCCGCTCGTTCATCACCTTCTCCATGGAGAGGTCGAACTTGCTCGGGTCCTGGCGGATGTGCTCGTAGACGTTGGTCCCCTTCACCATGGCCAGGGGATACGTGCCGCAGCCGTATCCGCCGTACATGCCGTAGACGGAGGAGAACTTCGCGCCCGACGTGACCGTCATGAAACCCCACTGCGGGCTGCCCTCTGCCGCCACGATCATCTCGTAGCCCATGCCGCCGTTGAACTTGCCGAATCCCATGTTGTCGCGGACCAGCCGCTTGGACACCAGCTGCATGAAGGGGACCTCCTCCTCCATGACCTCCTGCTCGGCGGTGTCCGCCATGGCGCAGAACAGCGGCGAGACCGCGTCCTCGCCGTCACGGAACGGCTTGGCCCCACCGGGCATCCCGTTCAGGTCCGCGCAGAGGTTGCCGACCATGTCGCCGTGCTGGGTGACGCCGCCCCACAGGAACGTGTTGATCTGGTTGAACCAGTTGGCCACCACGTTGCTGTACTTGTTCGGAGTGGAGAAGGCCATCCGGCTGTAGAGCGCCTGCATCGCCGAGAAGCCACGGAACGAGGCCTGCAGGGACTGCCCCATGGGAGCGTCGTACGACGCGTCCGCCCAGGTGCCTTCGTCGGAGATGATCTCGATGCAGCTCATCGCCGAGGTGGTGCGCGGCAGGTCCGGCCACCAGAAGGCGAGGATCGCCTGCACGAACATCGACTTGACCGAGCAGAGCGGCGAGTTGATGGCCCGGTTGAGGATCTCCGGTCCGGTGCCCCGCAGGTCGACCGTCATGTGCTCGCCCTTGACCGTGATCTTGCAGGCGAACTTGATGAGGATGTTCTCCTTCAGGGTGCTGTCCATGAACTGGTCGAGACGGTAGGTCCCGTCCGGCAGCTCCCCGATGCGGCGGCGCACCTCGGCGTCCACGTCCTCCACCGTGGTGCGCAGGGCGGCCACGAAGGTGTCCACCCCGACCTCGTCGATGACCTTGTCGATGCGGTCCATGATCTTGCGGACCGCGGTGATCTTGACCTTCAGGTCGGCCAGCTGCAGCTTCGGGTCACGCACCGAGTGCTGCAAGAAGGTCAGCAGGTCCCGGCGGAGCTCGCCCTGCTCGACGATCTTGAACGGGCTCATCCGGAGGCCGTCGTCGAAGGGTGTCTCCGACCCCGAGGGCATCCCGCCGGGCTCGCAGGCGCCGTTCTCACCCTCGTGGATGGTCGCCGCGACCCAGGCGAGGATCTGCCCGTCGCGCATGATCGGCATGATCATCGACTGGTCGGTGTTGTGGATGTTCCCGTAGCGGGCGTCGTTGTGGATGAACCCGTCGCCGGGCTGGATCCCCACCGTGGGCTCGTCCTTCCAGTACTTCATGATGTACCGGATCGGGTGGTGCAGGATCGCGCTGAACGCGATGACACCGTGGCAGGACAGGTAGGACACGTCGCCGGCGGCGGTGTAGATGGCGGTGGTGAGGTCGCCCCACTTGGCGCCGGGCGCCGCGCCCTGGGCCTCGCACATCTCGTAGCCCTCGTCGAGGGCGCCCGCGATGCGCTTGCGGATGCGCTCCACCTCCATCCGGTCCACTCCGGCCGCGATGGCCAGCTCCTCGTGGTCGGACCGGGAGGCGATGCTGTGGTCACGCATGATCTCCGGGTCGGGTCCCAGGAACAGCGTGGTCTCGTCCATGAACTTGTCGACCCACACCTGTTCCTGCGGAGTCAGGGTACGAGCCGGGTTTTCGTTGACTGCGGTCATGTCGGTTGCTTCCTTAGCTGTGAGTTGGTGCGGGCCGCGTCAGTCCTGGAGGAACCAGACGGCTCCCTGCCTGGTCGGCTCCAGCCGCCAGCCGGGCTCGACGAGGAACGTGGTGTTCTCCGTCGTGACGATGGCGGGTCCGTGGACGACGTGCTTCTCCGTGAGCGCGGTCTGGTCGTAGACCGGGGTGTCGACCGCCCCCTGCTGGCCGATGAAGTGGACGTCCCGCCGGGTCACCGGCGTGGGCTCGTCGCGCTCGCCACCGCTCTCGAGGGACTCGAAGTTCACCACGTCGCCGTCGACGTAGGAGGCGACCCGGATGGTGTTGCAGCGGATGCCCGCCTCCGGAGCGGCCGAGGCGGCACCGAACCGGTGGCTGTAGACGTCGCCGAAGATCTTGATCATCGTGAGCACGTCACCCACGCCGTTCATCCGGTCGATGTCCTGCAGCGCCACGGCCTGGGTGAGCAGCTGGTTGCCGTAGCGCATGTCCAGCTCCAGCCGATGGCGGACGTCCTCGGGGCGGAAGCCCTGGCGGATCAGGTCCTCCCGGCCCCGCGCCTCGAGCTCCTCCACGACCGCGTTGAACTCGGCGTAGTCGTCGTAGAGGGAGCGGTTGGTCGGGTTGTACATGGTCACGTGTACGCCGCGTTCGTGGAAGTGCAGCTGCTTCATGTTCCCGGCACCACAGGCGGAGAACACGGAGGAGAACGGCGGCGCCAGCACCCGCCTGATGCCTGCGTGGCGGGCGATTCCGCAGGCGTGGAGCGGGCCGTTCCCGCCGTAGGCGAGCATGGTGAAGTCCTCAGGCAGGTAGCCGCGGACCCGCAGCTCCTTGCCGATGCCGATCGCCATCTGCTCGTCGACGCTGTCCTTGATGACGCGGGCGACGTCGAGGATGTCCATGTCCAGCGGGTCGCACAGGGTCTCCTCGATCGCGAAGACCGAGCGCTTCGGGTTCAGCTTGATGTACCCGTTCGCGTAGTTGTCCGGGTCGAGGTAGCCCAGCAGCAGGTCTGCGTCGGTGACCGTCGGACGCAGGCCGCCGCGGTCGTAGCAGGCGGGGCCCGGGTTGGAACCGGCCGACTCCGGACCGATCCGGATGGAGTCGTGGATGCGGTCGTAGCTGGCGATGGAGCCGCCGCCGGCACCGAGCGTGTCCAGGTGGACCATCGGGACCGACACCAGCCAGCGGTCGATCGTGGGCAGGAAGTCGTAGTGCTTCACCCCGCCCTCCGGCACCAGGCCGATGTCGAACGAAGTGCCGCCCATGTCGGTGGAGATGACGTGGCCCAGGCCGGTCTCGGTGGACAGGTGCTCGGCCGCCCCGACGCCGGCGATGGGGCCGGAGTGGATGGTCTGCAGCGCGTCGGTGGAGTTCATCTGTGCCATGCCACCGGAGTTGTGGATGACCAGCATCGGCTTGTCGTAGCCGAAGTCGCGCAGGTTGTTCGACAGCTGCGAGAGGGCGTGGAACATGATCTCGTGCAGGAAGGCGTCGATGATCGTCGAGGTCGCTCGCACATACTCGCCCTTGCGACCCGAGACCTGGTGGCCCAGCAGGACCGGGATGGCGCCCAGCTCGTGCGGCGGGAACTCGTCCAGGATGATCTCCTGGATCCGCAGCTCGTGCTCGGGGTTCTCGGTCGCGTTGACCAGGGTGACCACGAGCGCCTCTGCCCCGGCGTCGACCAGCTCACGGACCACGGTGCGGACGTCCTCCGGGTCCAGCGGCGCGACCACCTTGCCGGCGGAGCTGACGCGCTCCTTCACCGACCGGATCATCGAGCGCGGCACCAGCGGTTCGGGCCTCTCGGCGGCGGGCAGGTTCTGCTGCATCGAGTAGTCCAGGCCCTCGCCGTACCCGCGGCCCCGGGAGAGCGGGATGGTGTCCTCGAAGCCGTGAGTGACGATCGCCGCCACCTTCGGGCCCTTGCGCTCGATCAGCGCGTTGGTGCCCAGAGTGGTCGCGTACCGCACCGAGTCCACCTCGGACAGGACCGAGATCCGGTCGAGCCCGGCTCGCTTGCATGCCAGGTCGAGCGCCTCGTTGAACCCGAGCGCGAGGTTGTGATGAGTCGTCAGGGCCTTGGCGTCGACGTAGATGTCGTCCCAGACGAAGAAACAGTCGGTGAACGTGCCACCGATGTCCACGGAGATGCGCTTCATGTCGTGTTGCTCCTTGAGTCGATGAGTCCGGGCCGCTCAGCGGATGTGTCCGATGGCCTTGAAGGCCGCGGTGTACTTCTGGGCGTCCTCCCCGGGTCCGTAGTTGTGGACCTCCTCGGCGTCGACGCCCCTCTTCTCCCACTGGCTGCGCAGCGCGGCGACGTCGATGAGGAGGTCCTCGGTCGGCGGGTGGCCCGGAGGCAGGTACTCCACCTCGATCTGGGTGGCGCAGCCGGGGCAGTAGTACTCCAGGATTCGGCAGTAGCTCGGGTCCGGGCTGAAGGTGTACTCGTAGCGCTCGGGGTCGATGATGGGCTGGTGGATCTCGCGCGGGTCTCGGTCGTACACCAAGGTCCCGGTCTTGTAGTTCTCGTGCGCCGATCCCATGTCGTGCGAGCAGACGCGGCACACCCAGCGCTCGCTGTCCAGATCGATGACGAGGTACTCGGTCATGGGGACTCGCATCGGAGTCTCCTTTCGTGTTGGTCCGTCGGACGGAGGTCAGTGAGCGGTGTCGGTGAGCAGCAGGTCGCCGGCGGCGGTGACGCGGAAGTCCCATCCGGGCAGCACCCGGGCGGTGAAGAACGGACCCTCGACGATGGCCGGCCCGGTGCCCGCATGACCGGGAGCGAGGTCGTCGAGGACGTGCACCGGGACGGTGTCGACCTGGTCCGCGGCCGATCGGATCTGCCGCGTGCCCGCCACCGGCGCCGGGACCTGCCCGACCGGTGAGTCCGGGGTGAGCTGCGGCTGGCTCAGCGGTGCGCTGACGGCCAGCCGCAACGCGGCGTACCGGCCGGGGTGGTCGGCTGCGGCACCGGGCTCGTACGGCCCGTGGTCGACGACGGCGCCGGAAGCGTCCTCGAGGACGAGACTGCAGTCCACGCTGCAGTGCTGCAGCTCGAAGCCCTCCTGGAACATGTCCCGCTGCGCGCGGAGCAGCAGGTCGCGGTAGGTCTGCTCGACCGACCCGGTGGTCGGCTCGGGGACCCGCACCTCGTAGGTCTTGCCGATGTCGGAGAAGGAGATGCCGAGTGCGGAGAACACGGCCGCGGTCCGGGGCACCAGCACGCGCCTGACGCCCGCCTGACGTGCGGCTCCGGCCGCGCTCATCGGCCCCGCCCCGCCGAAGGCAGCCAGCGTCGTCTCCGGGGTGACCAGGTGGGCGAACGAGGCCGACACCGCGTCGAAGTAGGCCTGTTCCATCCGGACCAGGGCCTCCTCCAGGCTGATCCCCAGGGGGTCGGCGACGGTCTCGGTGACCACCGCCCGGGAGCGGTCGGCGTCCAGCTTGAAGGTGCCGTCCAGGTAGGTGTCCGCGTCCAGCACGCCGAGCAGGAGGTTGACGTCGGTGATGGTGGCCTGCTTGCCGCCGAAGCCGAAGCAGGCCGGCCCCGGCGCCGCACCCACCGAGTGCGGACCGACGGTGACCAGGCCGTCCTTCACCGCGATGACCGAGGAGCCGCCGACGCCGCGCGAGTGGACGTTGCTCATCGGGTAGGAGATCGGAACTCCCCTGATGGTGCCCCGCTCGTGGGCGGCGACCGTGCTGTCGGCCACGACCCCGACGTCGGTGGTCGTGCCGCCGATGTCCATCATCAGCGTGTGCTGCAGGCCGTAGGCCCGGGCCAGCGCCGCCGTCCCCTCCAGCCCGCCCCGCGGTCCCGAGGAGTAGGTCTTCAGGGCCACGGACTTCGCCACGCGCGAGGAGGCGCCGTCGTTGCGGTAGACCAGGAGCGGGTTGGTGACCTTGTACTCCTTCAGCCGGCGTTCGGCGCCGTACAGGAAGCGCTCCATGGTCGGGTGCAGGAAGGAGTTGATGACGCAGGACCAGGTGCGGCGGGCGTCGTCCCGGTCGCCGGCCATGTCCCAGCTGTAGATCATCGGCACCGACCCGAGCAGGTGACGGGGGAACTTCCGCAGCAGGACCTGGCGCAGCCGGTGCTCCTCCTCCGGGGTGCGAGCGGTGACCACGACACGGGCGGCGCCGAGGGTGGCGAGCCGGTTGACCAGCTGCACGACCTCGAAGTCGACCGCTGCCTCGTCGGCGGCGGTGTCGATGGTGAACACCCGCTCGGACACGAGGTCGTCGAAGAGCTGCCGCTGCGGCGACGTCTCGTTCATGGAGGTCGCGAGCTCGGGGATGGTGGTCAGGATCCCGATCATCGGACCCCGGCGCTCGACCAGCGCGTTGGTGCCCTGGGTGGTCGAGTACCGGATGTGCTTGGTCGCGTGCAGCAGCCGTTCGGTGTCGGCCTCGCCGTACAAGGCGCCGGAAGCCTTCTCGATCCCGGTGAACAGGCACTCGGAGAGATCGTGCGGGGTGGTCAGGGTCTTGGTGAAGGTGAAGTCCGATCCGTCCCAGACGCAGATGTCGGTGAGCGTCCCACCGTTGTCGATGTTGATGAGCGTTTCCATCCGGTTCTTCCTTCTTTGTCGGAGGCCATCGCCGACGCCGGCGATCCGGCGGGCTGTCAGTGCGACGCAGATCACTCTCATCGATGTCCGGGACCGCCCGGGTGTCCCAATCTCGGACACCGGGCCCGGTTGGTTGTTGCGCACGTCACTGTCACGATGGTGTGGACGGGGCCGGCCTTGAGAGGGACCTGCATGCCGAACAGCGAGAACCGTCTCCTGCGGGTTGCCGCGGCTCGGGCCGACTTCCTGGAGAGCGGACGGGCCGGTGCCGCCGGTGTGCCGGACGTGCTCGCCGCCTCCTGGGAGCGCAGCCAGGCGGCGGGGGTCGACATCGCGCGCCCGCGCACGGACTACGACCAGGAGTACGACACCGGTTCACTCCTGATGCGCTGTGCCCGGCCGGTGCTGCAGCAGCTCGGCGCCGACACCGCCGAGCTGCCGCTGGTCATCGCCCTGACCGACCACCGCGCCCGTCTCGTCCACCGGATCGACTCGTCCTCTGCCGTCGGGCGGCTGCTCGACCGGGTCGACTTCGCGCCCGGCTTCAGCTACGCGGAGTCGGCGATGGGCACCAACGGGGTGGGCACCGTCCTGGAGGCGGGCCAGCCGTTCAGCGTCGTCGGCCCCGAGCACTTCACCGAGAATCTGCAGGCCTTCGCCTGCACCGGGGCGCCGATCCTGGACCCGGTGACCGGACGCGTCGGCGGGGTGCTCGACATCTCCTCGCTCACGCACGCGTGGAGCCCGCTGATGCACACCCTGGTCAAGAGCGCCGCCAAGGACATCAGCCGGAACCTGCTGCTGGATCGGAGCCAGTCCCAGCAGGCGATCTTCGACACCTACCTGAGAGTGGTTGCGCGTGCCTCGGGACAGGCGGTGCTCGCGTTCGGTGAGTCGGTGTTCACGGCGAACGCGCCCGCTCAGACCATGTTCGACGGCCAGGAGCAGCAGATCCTGCGCGACCACGCCACCTTCCTGACGCGCCGACGCGGCCGCGCCAGCGACACCGTGATGCTGCCCGACGGGCGGATGGTGCACATCCGGGGCACCCGGATCCTGGCCGACTCCGAGGTCGCAGGCATGGTCGTCATCGCGGAGGTCGTGACCCGGGGGCAGAACGCCTCATCGGATGGTTTCGCCGAACGCGTGCTTCCCCAGGTCGCGGTGGCCACACCGCAGACCTCGAGGATCGCCGGCGACCTCCACCGCCCCCACGACACCATCGCCGGTGGCAGCTCCCCCGCATGGGTGCGCGCCTGCAACGAGCTCCGGGAGGCGCTCGAGTACGAGCGACCCGCCGTGGTGATGGGGGAGACCGGCACCGGCAAGTTCACCCTCGTGGCCGAGATCTTCCACGCCTCCTACCCGGGCGGACGGAGCGTGTCGATCGACGCCGCTCAGCTCACGGGCGAGGGTTCGTCCACCGATGTCGACTCGCTGCTGCCCCAGGGCGGGGAGCCGACGCTGCTGATCGTTCGCAACGTCGACGAAGCCAGCACCGACGGGGTCGAGCAGCTCGACGCCTTCTTCGCAGCGATCGCCCGACAGCAGGGTCCGAACTGGTTCGTGGCCACCCTGTCCGACTCCTCCCTCGACTCCGACCTCCCGTTCCACATCCTGCTGCGCCACTTCGAGGTGGCGATCACGGTGCCGCCGCTGCGCTGTCGCACCGAGGACCTTCCCGCGATCACGGCCGCCGTCCTCCGGGAGATCGCGCCCTCGCGCCGGGTGCGGCTCAGCCCCGAGGCGCACCGCGTGGTCGCGCGCTACAGCTGGCCGCGCAACGTCGCCCAGCTGCGGGAGGCGCTCGTCCACGCGCTGCGCCAGCGACCGGTCGGGGAGATCCAGAAGCAGGATCTGCCCGGCTACTGCCACACGGCCTGCCGGCACACGCTGTCGCCGCTGGAGAGGGCCGAGCGTGACGCGATCGTGACGGCGCTGCAGGAACACGACGGCAACAAGGTGACCGCTGCCCAGAACCTCGGGATGTCCCGCTCCAGCCTCTACCGCAAGCTCAAGACCTACGAGATCACCGTCTGACTCCTCGCCTGTCGCTGTCGCGACCCCGGGCTGTCCCAACGTGGGACCTCCGCGGCACGCGGGACATGCCTAGTGTCTCGATCATGCAAACCGTCCTGACATTCAGCGACCTGTGGGACCGGACCGCACGGGAGCACGGCGATCGTCCGTTCCTGGTCTTCCGGGATGCCGACGGCGAGCTGAGCCGCTGGACCTACGCGGAGTTCGACGCACTCGTGGACCAGGTCGCCTCACGGCTGCACTCACTCGGAGTGGACCCCGGCTCGTCGGTCCAGCTGGTCCTGCGCAACTGTCCCGCCTTCGTGGCGGTCTGGCTGGCCGCCAGCCGTCTCGGTGCCTGGATCGTCCCGGTGGACCCCTCGTCGACCGCTCGCGACATCGCCAACCAGGTGGCGCGGACCAGACCCACGGTGACGGTGTGTGCGTCGGATCGTCGCGACGTCGTGGAGGAGGGGGCCGGGGGAGGGGTGCGGCACGTCCTCGCGCTGACCGAGACGGCCGCCGACCTCGGGCCCGGGTCGGTGCTGCTGGCCCCTCCCGGCGGGGAGACGCCACCGCACCGGCCCGCCCCCGGGGACAGGATCGCGGTGATGTTCACGTCGGGCACCACATCCGTTCCCAAGGGAGTGGTGCTGACCCAGGCGGGCTACCGGCACGTCGCCGACGTGATGGCACGGCTCGCGCTGCTGGGCTCCCAGCACCGCTGGTACGTGAGCCTGCCTCTGTTCCACGCGAACGCGCAGTACTACTGCTTCGCCTCCGCGATCGCTGTCGGCGCTTCGGTGGGGCTGACCGCCCGCTTCACCGCCAGCCGCTGGCCCCATGAGGCCGCGGAGCTCGAGGCCACCCACGCCAGCCTGTTCGCCGCGCCCATCCGGATGATCCTGGCCCGCCGTCGTCACGATGCGCCGCGGTTGCAGCTCGCGCACGTCTGGTTCGCTCAGAACCTCGGCCGGAGCCAGTGGCAGGAGATGGCCGACCTGTGCGGTGCGCAGCCCCGGCAGATCTATGGCATGACCGAGACGCTCGCCGTGGTGACCGCCGCGCCGGTGGACTCGCCGACGCCCCACCGGATGGGCCTGGTCGTCGAGGGTCGTGACGTCCTGCTGCTGGACCCGAGCACCCGACTCCCGCTGCCGGACGGCGAGGCGGGCGTGCTGACCGTCGCCGGCCGACGGGGCGTGGACCTCTTCGCCGGCTACCTGGACGACGAGACCGCGGACGCGCGGGCGTTCGACCAGGTGCCGCATCGGGGCCCCGACCCGGACCAGGTCTGGTTCAGCACGGGCGACCTCGTCCGACGCTGTGACGACGGTCAGCTCGCCTTCGTCGGGCGGGTCGACGACGTGGTCAAGGTGGCTGGTGAGAACGTCTCCCTCAGCGAGATCGAGGCGGCCGTCAGTGAGGCACCGGGAGTGCTCGAGGCGGCGGTCGTCGCGGTCGTCGACCCCGTCCGCGACCACGTCCCCGCGGCGTACGTCGTCGCGAGGGACCCGGAGCGCCCGCCGGAGGTGCCCGATCTGGCGGCCTGGGCCGAGCGGCACCTCACCCCCGCCGCGCGGCCGCGCACCTGGACCGTCATCGACGAGCTTCCCCGGACCTCGGTCGGAAAGGTCCGGCGCTTCCGCCTCGCCTCCCCGGACCCGTCGTGAAGCACGTGGCGGGGACCGCCCGGCCGGCTCGTCGCCCTGGACACCTGACGGGAAGGTCAGCCCGATCGGGCTAGGCGGGCCCGCTCACACGGCACCCGAAGGGGGCAGTTGGCCCTTGCCCGGGCGGGACCGCGGCCCCTGTACGCCGTTCTCCCGGCCTCTGACCCTGAGGTTGTGAGTCGCCCGCGGCTCAGACCCGGGCTGCGGCTGCGCAGCCCCGGGGGAAGGGGGCGTCCATGCCCACCATCTCGAGGCGGTCGTTCCTGCAGCGGGGTGCTGCGATGGCGGGTGCCGCTGTCACGATCGAGGGTCTCCGCTTCCTCGAGCCGCTCGCCAAGGCCGGTCCTGGGGCGCTGTCGGCGGCCGCGGTCACGGGCACCGGCGTGTTCCGGACCGCTCACTCCAACAACTGCGACGGCGGCTGCGGCCACCTGGTGCAGGTGACCAACGGCCGGATCACCATGGTGGAGCAGGGTGGCTGGGAGACGGTCACCATCGCCGGCCGGAAGGTCGGTCAGATGAATCCGCGCACCTGCCTGCGCGGCCTCGCGCAGCCGCAGAACACCTACAGCCCGGACCGGGTGAAGTACCCCTACCGCCGGGTGGGACCGCGTGGCTCCGGCCGCTGGGAGCGGATCAGCTGGGAGGAGGCCACCACCGAGATCGCGCGGCGCTTCGGTGAGGTCCAGCAGAGGTACGGCCCGCTCGCACTCTGGATCGCGCCGTACACCGGGTCGCTCAGCCTCATCGAGGGCGTCGTGGGAGCCGGCATCCGGCTCTCCACGGTCCTGGGGGCGTCGGCCGGCGACTTCGTCGGCGACAACGAGGGCGACAGCGCCACCCCGGCGGGCTGGAACTACGTGCTCGTGGACCCGGAGGACCCGGCGAACGCCGGTGGCCTGTTCGACGGCCACGAGGCGACCGACTTCCTGAGCTCACGTCTCATCGTGCTGTGGGGCAACAACGTCGCCGAGACAGCCATCCCCGACTGGCGGATCATGAGCGACGCGCGCGACCTGGGGGCTCGCGTCGTGGCCATCGACCCGCGCTACACGCCC
Source organism: uncultured Actinomycetota bacterium (assembly GCA_963838025.1). Taxonomy (GTDB): domain Bacteria; phylum Actinomycetota; class Actinomycetes; order Propionibacteriales; family Nocardioidaceae; genus Nocardioides_B. The sequence continues at coordinate 2,854,789 of CAWIPF010000001.1, read as the reverse complement.
ACCGCCGCGGGCGCCGACTTCTGGCTGGGCATCCGGCCCGGTTCGGACACCGCCCTGGTCGACGGGATCATCAACTACCTCATCGGACACAAGCTGTACGACGAGGACTACCTGCGTCGCTACACCGTCGCGCCGTTCCTGGTGCACCCGCAGACGAGGAAGTGGCTGCGGCACCGCGACATCGAACCCGGCGGCGGCGACGACTACCTCGTCCTGGACACCGCCGACGGGCGGGTGAAGGCCGCCGCGGACGTCCCGGCGGCGCGGATGGAGCTCCTGGGCACCCACCAGGCCGGCCGGTTCCGGGCCCGGACCGCGTTCCAGGCGCTGGCCGACACCGTGGCGAAGTACACGCCGGCGTACACCTCGTCGGTGACCGACGTGCCGGAGGCCCAGATCCTGGACCTGGCCCGCGCCTGGGGCAGGGAGCGCCCGGTCGGCGTCCGCGCGGGGTTCGCGCTGTCGCACTGGTACCACGGCGACCTCACCATGCAGGCCCTGCTGACCCTTCAGGCGCTGACCGGGAACATCGGCGTCCACGGCGGCGGTGTGACCACGTTTGCCGGCGGCCTGACCACGACGGCGTTCGACCTCGGGAACTGGTGGTCCCCCAGCGGGAAGCCGGTCACGGTGCTCGAGCCGATGGAGGCCTGCGACGCCATGCTCGAGGGCAAGCCCTACCCGGTGCGGGCCGCCTGGTTCATGGTGAACAACTACGCCCAGCAGATGTCGGACCGGCAGAAGGTCGTCAAAGCACTCGAGTCCCTGGACTTCCTCGTGGTGTCCGACTACGTCATGTCGGCGACCGCCGACCTGGCCGACATCGTGCTGCCCGCATGCACGTACTTCGAGAAGACCGACGTGCTGTCCTCGGTGAACTTCTACGTGCAGTACATGCCCAAGGGCATCGAGCCGCTGTGGGAGTCGAGGTCCGACCTGGACGCGATCCGCATGGTCGCCGAGAAGATGGGTGTCGGGAGGTACTTCGACAAGACCGCCGACGACTACCTCAAGGAGCTGCTGCACATCGGTGACCCGGAGGCCGACGCCAACGTGCGCGGTCTCACCTGGGAGCAGCTGACCAAGGCCACGTGGTTCGAGGGGGCCAAGACGGTCGCCGAGGTCGAGCAGCTCCCGACGGGCGCCTACCACCTCAACACCCCGACGGTTCCGTACGTCCCCTTCTTCGAGAAGACGTTCCCGACCAAGTCGGGCCGCATCGAGTTCTACGTCGAGATGCTGGTGCCCTACGACCAGGAGCTGTGCGACCACAAGGAGCCGATCGAGGCGTCGCCTGAGAACAAGCTGTTCAAGGACTACCCCCTGGTGTTCCTGAGCACGCACACGCGCTTCCGCACGCACTCGCAGTTCTGCAACCTGCCCACGCTGAAGGAGATCAACAACTCCGGCATGGGCTTCCTCGAGATCAACCCGGTGGACGCGCGCGCCCGGGGGATCGAGTCGGGGGACGTCGTACGCGTCTTCAACCAGCGCGGCGAGATGAAGGTGCACGCACGCCTCACCGAGGGCATCAAGCCGGGGGTCGTCAACTGCTACCAGGGCGGCTGGGACACCGTCCGGGTCAAGCACTACGTCGAGGGCCACCCCAACAACCTGACCCACCAGCTCGCCAAGCCGGCGCAGGCGCTGATCCCCAACTTCCGCAACAACGCGGCCTACTTCGACTGCCTCGTCCAGGTCGAGGGCACCGGAGGTCCGAGATGAACGACAAGGCTCAGAAGCACTGGGTGATGGTCATCGACCAGGACCGCTGCATCGGCTGCTGGACGTGCGCGGTGGCCTGCAAGGGCGACCACAACGGCCCGAACGGCGCGTGGTGGATCCGGGTCCTCACGACGGCGCCGAACCAGGCTCCCACCCACGGCGAGGAGGTGGCGGGGAACATCGACCAGCCGCAGGGCACCTACCCGCAGCTGCAGATGGCCTACCGGCCCATGCACTGCCTGCACTGTGAGGACGCCCCGTGCGTCGCCGCGTGCCCGGTGGGTGCGACGTTCAGCCGCGACGACGGCACGGTGCTCGTGGACTTCGACCGCTGCATCGGCTGCCGTGCGTGCGTCGCGGTGTGCCCGGTCGGGTCGATGGTCTTCAACTGGGGCGACGGCCGCTACCCGACCGGCGCCCCGAGCGGCTACCCCTGGGACTACGTCACGGAAGGGCGGACGGTCTACTCCCCGGAGCGTGCGCCCGGCGTGGCCGAGAAGTGCACGCTGTGCGTGGAGCGGATCGACCAGAACCTGCCCCCGTGCTGCGTCGAGATCTGCCCGGTGGGCGCGCGCACGTTCGGTGACGCGAACGACCCGAACAGTGAGGTGCGGCGGCTCATCGACAAGGGCGGCGCGATCCCGGCGCTCACCGAGACCGGCGTTCGGCCGCGCGTCTACTACCGCCCGGCGCGCAAGCGCGACATCGCGACCCCGGCCGAACGACTCGCCGCCAAGCACGCGACGATGCAGCGGAGCGCGACATCATGACCACGGTCACGAGAGCCTCCCACCACCCCGCCCGCTGGCACCTCGCGCCGACCGTGACCGGGGTGATGCTCCTCGCCGGCGCGGTGCTCGGCGTGGTGGCCTGGTCACGGCAGCTCGCCGGCGGCCTGGCCGAGACCGGGCTCGACAGCGTGGTTCCGTGGGGTCTCTACACGGTCCTGTTCACCGGCTTCGCCGCCACCTCGGCGGGGGCCCTCGGGCTCGGCTGCACCTCGGTCCTCCTCCGAGGCCCTGAGCTCACCGCTCTGCTGCGCCCGGCACTCGGAGTGGCCGTCGCTGGCGCCGCGGCAGCCGTGCTCACGGCCGTCGTCAACCTCGCGCACCCCGACCGCGCCGCACAGCTGCTGCTGCACCCGAACTGGGGCGCCCCCTACGTGTGGAACCTCTACGGGCTGCTGGCCACGCTCGTGCTCGCCATCGCGCTGGTGGTGGTGAGCGCTCGCTCGACCGCGCGCTCGGCGGGCCTGCGCGCGCTCGCGCTGGTCGGGCTGGTGGCCGCACTGGCGCTGCCCACGCTCGCTGCCTGGGTCTTCACGCTGCCGCTCGGCCAGGCGACGTGGAACGACCCACTGCTGACGCCGACCCTGCTCGCGTCCTCGGCGACGGCCGGCGTCGCGCTCGTCTCACTGACGACGCTCGCGTTCGCCGTGCGGAGCCACCAGGAGGTCGGAAGGCCGCTTCGTGACCGCCTGGCCGTGCTGCTCCTGACGGCGCTCGGCGCCACGTTCCTGCTGACCGTGTTCGGGTACGTGACCGCGCTCAACAGCGGCCCCAAGGAGCGGGCGGTGGTGCAGCTGGTGCTGCCGGGCGGCGCGTGGGGCTGGCTGTTCTGGACGCAGTGGCTGGCGGGCCTGCTCGCGGTCGCGCTGCTCGCCGTCCCAGCGCTGCGAAGAGGCCGTGCCGGCCTCGGCGTCGCGACGGCGGGCGCGACGGTGGCCGTCCTCGCCCTGTACGCCGCCCTGCTCCCGGCCGGTGAGACCCGGCCGCCGGTGTCGCTGCCCCCGGGCTCGGCGACCGGTCGGTGGGGCGCGGACACGTCGTCCTTCGTCCAGGTCGGGTCCTACCTGCCGTCCTGGACCGAGTACGGCGTCGCGGTGGGCCTGGTCACGGCCTTCGTGGCGGTCCTGCTGCTGATCCGCGGCCCCGTCACGTCGAGGAGGGCCGCGACTGATGGCCACGACAGCTGAGGCGGTCCGGCTGGCCGCCGCCTGGAGCCGGCCCGATCCCGCGAAGAGCCCGGGCCTCGCGGCCGAGTTCGAGCGGCTGTTCGTGGGCCCGGGCCCGGTGCCCTGTCCGCCGTACGAGTCCTACTGGCGGGACGACGCACCGTTCCTGCTCAGGCGGACCCTGATGGGACCCTGCACGGTCGAGCTCGTCGGCCTCTACTCACGGCTCGGCCTGCAGGTCTCACCGCTGGCCGCGGAGCTTCCGGACAACGTGGCGGTGGAGTTCGAGGCGCTGGCAGTCGCCGTGCAGGAGGGGCGCGACGACCTCGTGGCCGACCTGCTGCACGGGCACCTCGCCCACTGGCTGCCGGCGTTCTGCGCGGGGGTGACCAGGGAGACGCTCTCCCCGTTCTACCGCGCGCTCGCGACCGACACCGCGCAATGGCTGGTCGAGAACGGCTGTGACATCGGCAGGTCCGGCGTGCGCTGAGACGTCGCCGGCTGCAGGTGCCCGGCGAGCAGGAGCGCGACGGTGGGGTCGGCGGCAGCGGTCGCGTCCTCGTCGCAGGTCGGGCACAGCTGCAGCCGGTGGCCGCCGACGATCGCGTGCTGGTTGCCTCGCGGGTGGCGCGAGATCGCCTGCGGCTTCTCGACCACCGCGGTGCCGCCACAGGTGCGGCAACGACGGCCGCCGCGCAGCCATCGGGCTCCACAGGTCTGGCAGGTGACCTGGATGTCGCCGTCGACGGGGCTGCCGGTCAGGTCCTCGGTTTCAGCGCACCTGGGGCACCTCAGGTCCTCGCTCATCACACCTCTCGCCTTCCCGGCCTCGGTGGACTCCGGCCCGAGGCGACCCGGCGCGCGGTACGCCGCGCTGACGGTCGCGGTCCGGGAGTGCTGAGCCGCCGGGTGCACCGGACCGACCACTGGCTAGCATTGCCTCACGCGATGGCGGTGGGGCTCGCCGACAACCGCGGCCCGGGCCGCCAACAGTCCCTACCTGACGAGGTAGGAGGTCCTGTGCCCGAGAACGAACCCGTCGTCGTCCGCCACGACGACCGGCTCCCCGTGGACCCCGACGTGCCCTGCGTGGGTGAGTCGGGACGAGTCGACGCGGAACCGGTCGAGGTGGGTCGACGGCCCGGCGTGCTGCGGTCGCACTGGGACGTCCTGCTCGTCATCGCCGCGGGAGGCGCCCTGGGAAGCCTGGCCAGGTGGGGGCTGGGCGAGCTCCTCCGGTCGCCGCGCGACGGCTTTCCCTGGGCGACGTTCACCGAGAACATCTCCGGTGGTCTCGCCCTCGGGATGCTCATGGTGCTGCTGCTCGACGTGTGGCCGCCGCACCGCTACCTCCGCCCGTTCCTCGGTGTCGGGCTGCTCGGTGGCTACACCACGTTCTCGACGTACATGCTCGAGTCACGCCACCTGCTCGTCGCGGGCCGGACGAGCCTCGCCTTCACCTACCTGGCCGGGACCCTGCTGGCCGGCCTGGCCGCGGTGTGGCTCGGTGTCGCGTCCGCACGCGTCGCCGTGCGCCTGGCGCAGCATCGACGACGGCGTCGAGGGGCAGCGCCCTTCTCCCACGCAGAGCCCCCCACGCACAGAGAGTCCGAGCGAAGGAGCAACCCATGACGCTGCAAGGCCACGCGACCAGGCTGACGATCATGGTGGGGGAGTCCGACCAGGCCCACCACCACCCCGTCTACACCGACATCGTGCACCGAGCACACCGGGCCGGTCTCGCCGGCGCCAGCGTCTTCCGTGGGATCGAGGGGTTCGGGAAGTCCAACCACATCCACACCTCCCGGCTGCTGTCCCTGAGCGACGACCTCCCGGTCGCGGTCGTCATCGTCGACACCGACGAGAAGATCCGCGCGTTCCTCCCCGAGCTGGACGAGCTGGAGATCGAGGGGCTGGTGATCGTGGAGCCGGTCGAGGTCATCCGGTACGCCGGTCGCACATTGTCCGGCCCGGGGACGGGCCAACGGTGACGGTGGCGATGGTGCTGCTGGGCGGAGCCGTCGGCGCGCCCATGCGCTACCTCACCGACCTGTTCGTGCAGTCCAGGCACGACAGCGTGTTCCCCTGGGGCACCTTCACCGTCAACGCCGTCGGCTCGCTGATCCTGGGCATCACCGCGGCCGTCGTCGTCGCCCTCGGGCCGCCGTCCTGGGTGCTGGCCCTGGTCGGCACGGGCTTCTGCGGGGCGCTCACGACGTTCTCCACGTTCGGGTTCGAGACCATCCGGCTGCTCGAGGAGGGCTCGGTCCTCACCGCGGTGACCAACTGCGCCGCGAGCCTGGTGGTCGGTCTGGCCGCCTGCGCAGGGGGGTTTGCGGCCGCCACCGCGCTCCTGTGAGACCCGACCCCCGGTCGTGGGTGCCAGGGCGCGCTATTGCGCGCGCTCGCACCCACGACCTGTCCAGGGGGACCGATGACCGTCCGATAACCGGACGATTCACCGCTCGCCCGTTTGCTGCGCTTCGTGACCGGGAACACGTTCGCCCACTCAGGTAAAGAGACGAGGTCGCGACGGACGCGACGACTGGAGGGGTGACCGCAGATGACCGATCACAACCGCTTGTCCCAAGAGGAGCTCGACGCCGAGGTCGGCACCCGGCTGCCCGACAAGGAGGTCGTCTCGTTGCTCGACCTCTTCGTCAACGCAGACCTCGCGCTCGACCTCGCTGCGCCGGTGGACCTGGCCGTGGCTGCCAACGCGAACGCCGCCATCCCGATCAGTGGAGCGGTCAGCGCCAACGTGCTGTCGTTCGGTTCGACGGCGCTGGCCGGCAGCACGCAGGACGGCGGGATCACGCAGTCCATCAGCGGCGACGCCATCGCCACGGCGCCTCAGGACACCAGCATCGACCAGTCCAACGACATCGTGGACGCCGGCACCGCGGCCGCGGCCGAGCCGGCCGCGGCCACTCTGGGCACGGTCGACGGCGCCACCGGGGGCACCGGGGGCACCGTGGACGGCACCGTGGACGGCACCGACCTCACCAGCACCGTAGGGGACACGGTGGACACCACCACCGGTGACCTGACCGGCACCGTGGGCGACACCGTCGGCGGCACGACCGGTGACCTGACCGGCACGGTGGGCGACACCGTCGGCGGCGTGACCGGCACGGTGAACGGCACGACCGGTGACCTGACCGGCACGGTGGGCGACACCGCGGGCAGCCTCACCGACTCGACCAGCGGCCTGCTGAACGACGGCCTGCTGAACGTCAACGTCGACGTGAACCTCGACGCCGACATGGCCGCGCCGATCGCCGGTGCGGTGGCCGCGAACGCCAACGTGGCGGCTCCGGTCTCCGCCTCGGTGGCCGCGAACGTCGCCTCGATCGACTCGCAGGCGCTGGCCGTGAGCAACCAGTCGGTGGACATCACGCAGACCATGGACGGGGTCACGGCCGAGGCGACCGCCGACCAGTCGGCCGACATCACCCAGTAGCCATGGCAGTGACCCTCGACGCCAGGGTCGCGGTCCCCTCACTCGCCTCAGGAGTCCAGCTCCTGGGCGAGATGAGGGGGTCCGGCTACCGGCGCACCCCCTCCCTGGTGCGCCGGGCCGACGGCGAGACCATCACGCTGACGCCACTGCTGTACGCGACCCTGCTGGCCGTCGACGGACACCGCGACCTCGACCAGGTCGCCCGGGCCGTCTCCGCGCAGGTCGGCAGGGAGGCGACGGCCGACGACGTCGCGTACCTGCTGGACAAGAAGCTGCGTCCGCTGGGCCTCGTGCGCGGCTCGGACGGAAGCGAGCCGTCCGTCTCGAAGCTGAACCCGCTGCTGGCGCTGCGGCTTCGTTTCGCGGTCACCAACCCGACGTTGACGCGTCGGCTCACCGCACCGTTCGCCTGGCTGTTCCACCCCGCCGTCGCGCTGCCGGTGCTGCTGGCGTTCGCGCTGACCAGCTGGTGGCTCTTGTTCGAGAAGGGGCTGGCGTCCGCAACCCACCAGGCGTTCTACCAGCCGGCGCAGCTGCTGCTCATCTGGGCGGTGATCATCGGCTCCGCCGCGTTCCACGAGTTCGGACACGCGGCCGCCTGCCGGTACGGCGGAGCCACCCCCGGTGTCATGGGCGCAGGGCTCTACCTGGTGTGGCCCGCGTTCTACACCGAGGTCAGCGACTCCTACCGGCTGGGCAGGTGGGGGCGGCTGCGCGTCGACCTGGGCGGTCTCTACTTCAACGCGATCTTCGCGCTGGGGACCGTCGCGGCCTGGGCGTTGACCCGCAACGACGCGCTGCTGCTCGTCGTCGTCGCCCAGCACGTGCAGATGGTGCGTCAGCTCGCGCCGTTCATCCGCGCGGACGGCTACCACATCGTGGCGGACCTGACCGGCGTGCCGGACCTGTTCGCGCACATCAAGCCGACGCTGCTGTCCTTCGTCCCCCGTCGCTGGGGTGGCCGGCGCGACTCCGCGCTGAAGACCTGGGCCCGCGTCGTGGTGACCGCCTGGGTGGTCGTCGTCGTCCCGCTGCTGGTCGGCCTGCTCTTCACCGCTGTCCAGGCGCTGCCCCATCTGGCCGCCACCGCTTGGGACAGCATGGGACGGCAGTGGGACGCGGCCGGCTACTACTGGGAGCGGGCCCAGTTCACCGGGGTGCTCGTCCGGATCCTCTACGCCGGTGTGGTCGCGCTGCCGGTCCTGGGCATCCTCTACGTGATGGGGCGGGTCGGGCTGCGCACGCGCAAGCGGGTCTGGGCCGCGACGGAGGGCCGGCCCCGCCAACGCGCGCTCGCCGTCACCGTCGGTGCGCTCGTCCTCGGCGTCATCGCGTGGAGCTGGTGGCCGAGCCAGCAGTACCGGCCCATCCGCGGCGACGAAGGAGGGACACTCGACCAGGTGTTCCTGCCGACGAACGGGTCTCACGCCGACATCCGCAAGAAGTACCTCACCCGGTTCTACACCCTTCTCGCCGCACGACCCCCGGCGCTCGGGTGGGCGCTCCCCAACGCCGAGCTCGGCGCCCCCGCGTCGTTCGGCGGGGCGGCCGGTGTCCCTGCTCCGTCCTTCTACGTCGTGCAGCCGACGGGCCCGGCCGGTCCGGGAAGTGGCGTCCTCCGGCAGTCGAGCCGGCAGCCCATCGCGGTGGTGGACGGGCCCGGCCCGAACGACTGGGTGTTCCCCTTCCCTGCGCCTGCGCCGCCGGGAGAGGGTGACAACCGCGCGATGAGCGTCAACACCCAGGACGGCACCTATGCGACCGCCCTCGCGGTGGCCTGGGCCATCATCAGCGACGGCTCGCCGGTCGACCAGCGGAACGAGGCCTATGCCTTCGCCAGCTGCACTGCATGCTCCACTCTGGCGGTCTCGATGCAGGTTCTGCTGCTGGTCGGGAATGCCGACGTTGCGCCGGTGAACACGGCCGAGGCGGTCAACTACGACTGCGTGGAATGCCGCACCGCCGCGATCGCCACCCAGCTGGTGGTGAGCCTGACGGGCATGCCGAGCCAGCAGGCGCAGGACAAGGTGGCGGCTGCTCTCGGCGCCCTCGACACGCTCGAGCCCTACCTCGGCACGCTGTCGGTGGACCGGGTCTTCCAGGTGCTGACCACGACCAAGGAGCAGATCCTGCAGGTTCTCCGGGACGACGGCGTGCTGGCGTCCGACGTGGCCGACGTGGCCGACGACCTGTCGGCTCTCGACTCGTCGTCCTCCACCACCCCTGCCGCGACGCCCACCGACACGGCCAGCACGGACAGCACGGACAGCACGGCGTCGACCGGCACGGCCGGCCCGACGGCCACGGACTCGACGTCGGCCACCGCCTCGAGCTCGCCGTCCGACACCTCGTCGTCGAGCCCGAGCGTCACGGCGGACCCGACACCCACCGCGACCGACACGACCGCGGCCCCCTCGCCCACCGACACCGCGTCACCGTCGGGCAGCACGTCGCCGTGACGGGACCGGCGGGTCCAGGAGCAGGAGCGTCCCACCTGCGGGTTTGTGGACCATGACGGGGGGTACCCGGCAGCAGGGAGAGATCACACCATCTCGGGAGAGGGAAACTCATGAGTGCTCCAGCAAAGCTTGTGCTGGGCGTAGCCGGGGGCTATCTGCTCGGGCGACGCAAGAAGATGAAGCTGGCGATCACCTTGGGGAGCATGCTCGCCGGCCAGCGGATCGCCACCAACCCGCGCGGCCTGCTCAAACAGGGCGCCGAGCTCGTGGAGGGCAACCCGGAGCTGGCGAAGCTGTCGGACCAGATCCGCTCGCAGCTGTTCGACGCCGCCCGCGCCGCTGCGATCGCCACCGCGAACAGCCGGATGGACAGTCTCAGCGACGCCATCCGGGACCGCTCCGAGCGGCTCGCGCTCGGACCGGGCGAGGACGAGGGCGAAGAGTCCGACGACGACGAGTACGACGACGAGTACGACGAGGAGCCGGACGCAGACGACGAGCCGGAGGACGAGGACGAGGACGAGCCCGAGGACTCCGCCGAGGATGAGCCCGAGGACTCGGCAGACGAGGAGGAGCAGGCTCCGCCGCGCCGAGCCCGGCGCAGCGGCCGCCGGCGCGGATCGCGGCCCAGCGTCTCCGCCTCGACCCGCAAGCGCGCGTCGTCCTCGGCGAAGTCGAGCGGCTCGGGATCGTCGGCGAAGAAGTCGGCTCCGGCCGAGAAGGCAGCCGGCAACCGGACCTCGAGAGCGTCGAAGAGCGTTTCGGGCTCGGCCCGCAAGGCCACGTCGGCGAGGGGTGACTCGCCGCGCAAGGCGCCTGCGAAGAAGGCGTCGACGACCAACGGGTCCGGCTCCAGCGCCAAGAAGGCCCCGGCCAAGAAGAGTGCCTCGGCGGCGAAGAAGGCTCCCGCCAAGAAGGCCCCCGCCCAGAAGGGCGCCTCGGCGGCGAAGAAGGCCCCGGCGAAGAAGGCGCCCGCCAAGAAGGCCCCGGCGAAGAAGGCGCCCGCCAAGAAGTCGGCGGCGAAGAAGTCGGCCCCGGCCAAGAAGACAACCTCGAGCACGACCCGCAAGGGCGCCTCGTCGCGCAGCGGCTCCACCCGGAAGGCGGCCTGATCATCATGGCGGACAAGTCACCAAGCAGCGGCCTGAAGTCCCTCGTCGACGAGCTGCCCTTCGACCGGCTCAAGGACGAGCTCGGGCACGGCCTGAGCACCCTGGGCGAGAAGGCCCTGAGCAGCGCGGGCGAGCGCCTGAGCGACCTCACCGACCGGCTCAACGACGTCGCCGATGGCGGCGGCTTCGCCGGGGGCGCGGCGAAGGAGGGCGCCAAGGAGGCCGCGGAGGGCGGTTCCCCGGTGAAGGGCGCCCTGAAGGGCGGTCTTTCCGGCGCCAAGGACAAGATCAAGGAGAAGCTCGGCGGCGGCGGGGACTCCGGGAAGAGCGGCACCAAGTCGACCAACATCGTCGAGGAGATCGACATCGGGGCTCCCGTCCAGGTGGTCTACAACCAGTGGACCCAGTTCCAGGACTGGGCGGGCTTCATGAAGAAGGTCGACACCATCGAGCAGGAGGACGAGGCCAAGGCCAACTTCAAGGCCCAGGTCTTCTGGTCCCACCGGCGTTGGGAGGCTCACATCCTCGAGCAGGTGCCCGACGAGAAGATCGTCTGGCGCTCCAAGGGGGAGAAGGGCCACGTCGACGGGGCGGTGACCTTCCACGAGCTCGCGCCCAACCTGACCCGGGTCCTCGTGGTCCTCGAGTACTACCCGCAGGGGCTCTTCGAGCGCACCGGCAACCTCTGGCGCGCCCAGGGCCGCCGCGCTCGGCTCGAGCTCAAGCACTTCCGTCGGCACGTGATGACCGAGGTGCTGCAGGACCCCGACGAGGTCGAGGGCTGGCGTGGGGAGATCGAGGAGGGCGAGGTCACCCGCTCTCACGACGAGGTGGTCGAGGACGAGCAGCAGCAGGACGACGCCTACGACGAGGGCGATGAGCCCGAGGAGGAGTCCGAGGAGGACTTCGACGAGGACGAGCCCGAGGACGAGCCCGAGGACGAGTACGACGACGAGGCCGAGGACGACGCGGAGGAGCCGGAGGAGGAGTCCGAGGAGGACTTCGACGACGAGGCCGACGAGCCCGAGGACGAGTACGACGATGAGTCCGACGAGCCCGAGGACGAGTACGACGAGGACGAGGAGGAGGACGGCGAGGAGGAGCTCCCGGAGGACGAGGACGGTCTCGAGGACGACTACGACGAGGAGCCCGAGGAAGAGGCTCCCCGCCGCAGGCGCAAGGCCAGCTGACCACCCCACCGGATAGGAACCGAACGACATGACTGTTGCAACGTCCCAGCGGCGCGGGGGTGGCTACCTGGAGCGTCCGGCTCCGAGCGGCCTCGCCGACGTCGTCGAAGTGATCCTGGACAAGGGCATCGTCGTCGACGCCTACGTCCGCGTGTCCCTGGTGGGCATCGAGCTGCTCACCATCGATGCCCGGATCGTCATCGCCAGCGTCGACACCTACCTGCGGTTCGCCGAGGCGACCAACCGGCTCGATCTCTATGAGCACGGCGGCAAGGACCTGACCGAGGCGGTCGGTGACCTGCAGGAGAGCGGCGCGGCCAAGAAGGTCGGTGGCGCGGTCCGCGGCGCGAAGAAGGCGATCACCGGAGGCGACGACAACGAGGACGAGGACGGGGGGCGCGGCCGCAGGCCCGCCCGCAAGTCCTCCTCGCGCAACCGGCGGAGAGAAGAGGCGTGACCGCGACGCACGACGACCTCACCTCCGCGACCACCGGGCTGTACGTGTACGGCGTGGTGGTCGCGGAGGCAGGGCGTGTGCCCGAGGGCCTCGTCGGGATCGACGGTGCTCCCGTGGAGCTCGTCCGGCTCGGGGACGTCGCCGCGGCGGTCTCCGTGGCGGCACTCGAGCGCCCACCGGGCCGCCGGGCGGAGCTGGTCGCGCACCGCGACGTGGTGGACGCGTTGGCGGCCTCCGGAGCCGTCGTGCCGGTGCAGTTCGGTGCGATGCTCGCCGACCCCGACGACGTGGTGCAGTCGGTGCTCGGGCCGGACGAGCAGCGGTTCGCCTCGCTGCTGGCCGAGCTCGCCGGTCGGCGGCAGTACGTCGTACGCGGTCGCTACAACGAGCAGGCCGTGCTCGCGGAGATCGTGGCCGGGGACCCGGAGGTCGCGCACCTGCGTGGGGTCACCCGCGACGCGCCCGAGCACGCCGCCCGTGCCGAACGGGTGCGGCTCGGCGAGCTGGTCGCGCACGCACTCGAGCGGAAGCGGGAGCACGACACCGCGATCGTGCTCGACGCGGTCCTGCCCCACGTCGCCTCCTACGCGCCGCACGCGGTGTCCGGCGTCGACCGGGCGCTCGACGTCGCGTTCCTGGTCGACGAGCCGGCGCAGGCCGCCTTCGAGGACGTGCTGGAGGCGTTGGCCGAGTCGATGCACGAGCGGGTCCGGCTGCAGCTGCTCGGACCGATGGCACCCTACGACTTCGTCGACGGCTGACATGGGCCTGATCACCGGCATCCTCGGCCTGCCGCTGGCACCGCTGCGTGGCACCGTCTGGGTGGCCGAGCAGGTCCGCCAGCAGGCGGAGGACGAGTTCTACGACCCCGCGCGGATCCGGGCACAGCTCGAGGACGTGGAGCGGGCACGGGCTTCGGGGGGGCTCACCGACGACGAGGCGACAGTGCTCGAGGACGAGCTCATCGAGCGCATGATGGTCGGCCGAAGCCGGCCGACACCCCGGGAGGGATGACCGATGGCGACCAAGAAGACCGGCACCAGCGGCCGGACCGCGGCCGCGAGCAAGGACGGTTCGACGAAGCGGTCGGCCGTCAAGAAGTCCGGCACGACGAAGTCGGCGACCAAGCCGACCGCGAGCAAGAAGTCCGCCCCGGCGGACAAGAGCACCGGGTCGGGGCGCGGCGGCTCCCCGCGTGCGACCGCCCCGCGCGCGTCCGCGCCGAAGCGGAAGTCCGGCGTGGCGGTCGCGGCCGGCGCGGCGCAGCAGCTGCTGGAGCTCACCGGCCGGGACGCCGAGGGCGTCACCGGGCTGGAGCGCACCGACCAGGGTTGGCGGGTGGAGGTCGAGGTGGTCGAGGTCCGGCGGATCCCGGACACCACCGACGTGCTCGCGCTCTACGAGGTCACGCTCGACGACGAGGGGGAGCTGGAGGGCTACCGACGGCTGCGCAGGTACGGCCGCGGCACGCCCGGGCAGGAGGCCTGATGTCCGAGCAGCCTCAGGGCACCGCGGTCCCGAGCCCGCGTCCCTACAACCCGCCGATGGCGGGTGCGAGCTCGCGCCCGCAGCCGGCGAACCTCGCCGACATCCTCGAGCGGGTGCTCGACAAGGGCATCATCATCGCCGGCGACATCCGGGTGAACCTGCTCGACATCGAGCTGCTCACCATCAAGATCCGGCTGCTCGTGGCGTCGGTGGACAAGGCCCAGGAGATGGGCATCGACTGGTGGCGCAACGACCCGATGCTGAGCACGAGCGCGCAGGGTCTCGCCGAGGAGAACCGGGCGCTGCGCGAACGGCTGGAGGAGCTCGAGTCGGGTCCCGGCGACGGCGCGTCCTCCCGGACGTCGCGGTCGAAGGAGCGGTCGGGTGGCTGAGACGGCCCGCTACCTCTACGCGATCACCCGCGAGGTGGACGCGTCGGCGCTCACCGACACCGCCGGCATCGGTGGCGGACCCCTCGACGTCGTGGAGCACCGCGGTCTGTGTGCGGTGGTCGGCGACGTGGGGCTCGACGACTTCGGGGAGGACGGGCTCAAGCGCAACCTCGAGGACCTGGCCTGGCTCGAGGCCGTCGCCCGCGAGCACGACGCCGTCGTCTCTGCGGTCGCCGAGGCCGGGCCCACGGCCCCGTTGCGCCTGGCCACGATCTGCCTCGACGACGACGGGGTGCGGGCGCGCCTCGACGAGTGGCACGACCAGCTGTGCGCGGTCCTCGACCGGGTCGAGGGCAACCTGGAGTGGAGCGTGAAGGCGTTCGCACGCCAGGTGGCAGCCGGCCCCTCGGCCGGGCCCGGGGTGCGCCCGGACGCCTCCGCTCCCGGGGCCGGGGCGGCCTACCTGAAGCGCAAGCGCGAGCAGACCGTGCAACGCCAGCAGACCGAGGAGCAGGCACTCCGGCTGGCCGACGAGGTGCATTCAGTCCTCTCCCGGCACAGCGTCGCCAGCCGGAGGTTGCCCCCGCAGGACCCCAGGCTCACCGGCCACGAGGGGACGATGACGCTCAACGGGGCCTACCTGGTGCCGCGGGAGCAGGCGGACGCGTTCGCCGGCGAGATCGCCGCGCTCGCCGAGCAGCACCCCGAGGCGCACCTGCAGGCCGGCGGGCCGTGGCCGCCGTACTCCTTCGCCTCGCTGGAGGAACGGTGACCACCTCCGCGGTGGGGGTCCGCGCCGAGGCCGAGCTCTCCTCGCCCGCGATCTCGCTCGTGGACCTGCTCGACCGGCTGCTCGGGGCCGGCGTGGTGCTGTCCGGGGACGTGGTGATCTCGCTCGCCGGGGTCGACCTGGTCCAGGTACGGCTGCACGCACTGATCACCAGCGTGCGTTCGGAGATGGTGAACCCGCGATGACCGAGCGACGGCTGCTCCCCGAACGGATCGAGACCGACGCCGAGTCGGTCGAGCGCGACCTGTTCAAGCTGGTGCTCACCATCATCGAGCTGGTGCGCCAGCTGATGGAGAAGCAGGCGCTGCGTCGGGCCGACGAGGGCGACCTCTCCGACGAGCAGGTCGAGGGCCTGGGCCTGGGCCTGATGCACCTCGAGGAGGCGATGGAGGAGCTGAAGGGCCGCTACGACCTCACCGCCGCCGACCTCAACATCGACCTCGGTCCGCTCGGCACCCTGCTCGACGAGTAGCGGGCCGGAGCCGCCGCCCTGATCTTTACCGATTCCAGAAAATGGTCGATACTGCGAAGCGTGACCGCCACCTTCGACCTCGAGCGCATGCTGCGCGGCGCGTCTCTGCGGGTGACGCGTCCTCGCGTGGCGGTGCTGTCCGCGGTGCACGACCATCCGCACGCCGACACCGACTCGATCACGCGGGTGGTGCGGGAGAACCTCGGCGAGGTGTCCCACCAGGCCGTCTACGACGTGCTCCGCGCGCTCACCTCCGCCGGTCTGGTACGACGCATCCAGCCGGCGGGCTCGGTGGCGCGCTACGAGGCGCGCGTGGGCGACAACCACCACCACGTCGTGTGCCGCTCCTGCGGGGCGATCGCCGACGTGGACTGTGCGGTCGGCTCGGCGCCGTGCCTGACCGCGTCCGACGACCACGGCTTCGCGATCGACGAGGCCGAGGTGACCTACTGGGCTCGATGCCCGCAGTGTGTCTCGTCCACCGGCGAACCCCGGTCGGGCGTCACCAGCAACCGGAAGCAAACACCGAGATAGGAGCAGGACTGACGTGTCTGAGCATGGCAGCGAAAGCGAGAACCCGGTCATCTCCCCCCCGACCGCGAAGGGCGGCCGACCCAGGACGAACCGGGACTGGTGGCCCAACCAGCTCAACCTGCAGGTGCTGCACCAGCACTCGCCCCGGGCCAACCCGATGGGTGAGGACTTCAGCTACGCCGAGGAGTTCGAGGAGCTCGACGTCGACGCGCTGAAGAGGGACATCTTCGAGGTGATGACGACCTCGCAGGACTGGTGGCCGGCCGACTACGGCCACTACGGGCCGCTCTTCATCCGGCTGAGCTGGCACGCCGCCGGCACCTACCGCATCGAGGACGGCCGTGGCGGTGCCGGCGACGGCTCCCAGCGCTTCGCCCCCCTCAACAGCTGGCCGGACAACGCGAGCCTCGACAAGGCCCGCCGGCTGCTGTGGCCGGTCAAGCAGAAGTACGGCCGGAAGATCACGTGGGCCGACCTGCTGGTCTTCGCCGGCCAGTGCGCCCTGGAGTCGATGGGCTTCAAGACCTTCGGGTTCGGCTTCGGGCGCGAGGACATCTGGGAGCCCGAGGAGATCTACTGGGGATCCGAGGACACCTGGCTGGGCGACGAGCGCTACGCCGGCGACCGGGAGCTGCAGGGCCCGTTCGGCGCCGTGCAGATGGGGCTGATCTACGTGAACCCCGAGGGTCCCAACGGCACCCCGGACCCGCTCGCCGCCGCCAAGGACATCCGGGAGACCTTCCGGCGGATGGCGATGAACGACGAGGAGACCGTCGCGCTCATCGCCGGTGGGCACACGTTCGGCAAGACCCACGGGGCCGCCAAGCCGGAGTACATCGGTCCCGAGCCCGAGGGTGCTCCGATCGAGCAGATGGGCCTCGGCTGGAAGAACACCTTCGGCTCCGGCGTGGGCAAGGACGCGACCACCAGCGGGCTCGAGGGTGCCTGGACACCCACCCCGACCGCGTGGGACAACAGCTTCTTCGAGACGCTGTTCGGCTACGAGTGGGAGCTGACCGAGAGCCCCGCCGGCGCGAAGCAGTGGCGACCGAAGGACGGCGCCGGCTCGGACGCCGTACCCGACGCGCACGACCCGTCGGTGACGCACGCCCCGATGATGCTCACGACGGACCTCGCGCTGCGCATGGACCCGGTCTACGAGCCGATCTCCCGCCGCTTCCTGGAGCACCCGGACGAGCTCGCCGAGGCCTTCGCCAAGGCCTGGTACAAGCTGCTGCACCGTGACATGGGGCCGGTCTCGCGCTACCTCGGCCCGTGGGTCCCGGAGCCACAGCCGTGGCAGGACCCCGTCCCGGCGGTGGACCACGAGCTGGTCGGGGACGAGGACGTCGCCGCCCTCAAGGGCACGCTCCTCGACTCCGGGCTCACCGTCTCCCAGCTGGTCTCGGTGGCCTGGGCGTCCGCGGCGACCTTCCGCGGCACCGACATGCGTGGCGGGGCCAACGGGGCGCGGATCCGCCTCGAGCCGCAGAAGGGCTGGGAGGCCAGCGAACCGGAGGAGCTCGCCACGGTCCTGCAGACTCTGGAGCGGGTCCAGCGCGACTTCAACGACGCCCAGTCCGGCGGCAAGCGGGTATCGCTCGCCGACCTGATCGTGCTGGGCGGGTGCGCGGCCGTCGAGAAGGCGGCGAGGAACGCCGGGTACGACGTCACGGTCCCGTTCGCGCCGGGGCGCACCGACGCCTCGCAGGAGCAGACCGACGTCGAGTCGTTCGCCGTGCTCGAGCCCAGGGCGGACGGGTTCCGCAACTACCTGCGGGCCGGGGAGAAGCTGCCGCCGGAGACCCTGCTGCTGGACCGGGCCAACCTGCTGACGCTGACCGCCCCCGAGATGACGGTCCTGGTCGGCGGGATGCGGGCGCTGGACGCCAACGTCGGGCGCTCTCGCCACGGCGTGCTCACCGACCGGCCCGAGACGTTGACGAACGACTTCTTCGTCAACCTCCTCGACATGGGCACGGAGTGGAAGCCGTCCGGCTCGACCGAGAACGTCTACGAGGGTCGGGACCGCGCTTCGGGGCAGGTGAGGTGGACCGGCACCGCCGTCGACCTCGTCTTCGGCGCGAACTCCCAGCTGCGGGGCATCGCGGAGTTCTACGCCGGTGCCGACGCCGAGGAGACGTTCGTCCGCGACTTCGCGCAGGCGTGGGGCAAGGTCATGAACCTCGACCGGTTCGACCTCGCCTGATCCCCGCTAGCGGCGGGGAGGGGATCGGACCAGCAGCTCGACGTTGCGGTCCGCCCGGGTCCCCTCCCTGCCCGTGGCGTGCGACTGCCAGTCGTTGGCGGCCAGCTCGCGGGCCAGGGAGGCCAGGTCGTCCGTGCCGGAGGTCCGGCCGTCGTGGACTGCCGGGCCCTGGTGGTTGAGCATCGTCGCGAAGATCGACAGGGTGCCGTCCCGGTTGTCGACGATCTCGATGAGCCGGGACTGCAGCGGCCAGTCGACGTGGGCGGCCGTGTTGATCTCCCAGAGCCCGCCGCCGCCGGCCCGCCGGTGCGCCCACACCCGGTTGTGGTGCTTGTGGCCGTTGACCCAGGCGATGACCTGGGGGTGGGACAGGGCCAGGTCGAGCACCCGGGGACCGAACACCCGGGGCGGTCCGGTCAGCCCCGGGCTGTCCATCGTCGCGCTGGTGTGGTGGCTGGCCAGCACGACGACCCGGTCCCGGGAGGCGGCCAGCTGCGACTCGAGCCACGCGAACTGGGCCGCGTCCAGGGAGCCGTGCGGGCCGTCGTCGGGGTTCACCGAGTCGAGCACGACGAACCGGACCGGCCCGCTGTCGAACGTGTAGTAGGCGGTGCCCTCGGCGCGGTTGCGCTCGGTGAAACCGTGGCCGACCGGCGTCCCGCGGGTCCGGAAGTGCTCCTCGACGAGGTCGGCCCGGGGGAGCAGCCGGCGAGCCGGGTCCGCGGTGACACGTCGTACGACCCTTCGAGCGGACCGCTGCAGCAGCGACTCGAGGTCGGCGTGCGCGGCGGCCGTCAGCTGACCCGGCATCATGCCGGGCGGTGGGGAGACCAGCTTCCGGTCGCCCACGGCCACGTCCTCGCGGGACCTGCTGCGCGGGCGGGTGCCCCCGACCAGCTGGTCGTGGTTGCCGAACGCGGTGAACCACGGGACGCGCAGGCCCTGGGCCACGAACGGCCGCCGGGCCGCCGCCAGCAGGCCGGGGACCACCGGGAACCCGTGCGCCAGCCGGGGCATGTCGAACGCCGCACCCGGCACCGGGCCCTCCGGGTGCCAGTAGTGCAGGTCCCACCACCGGGGAGCGCTGTCCGCGACGCCCTCCCAGCGCGCCGGGTCGCCCGAGTCGGGTGTCACGGGTCCACCGTCGAGGATGTCGATGTTCCACCGGATCTCGTTGTACTGCGAGTTGTCCGAGCCGTCCCCGGTCTGCAGCGCGAACGCCACCCGGGCCCCGGTCGCCGGGGCGACGCGCTTCTCGTTCACCGCCCGGACCATCGCGTCGGCCACGTGCGCGGTGAGCATCTCGTGCGGCCGGTAGTCGCTGCGGCTGCCCCCGGCCCGCGCGTCGAAGTAGCGGTCGAGGAACTCGGTGCGCATCGGCGACTGGGCGTCGACCACGTGCGCGTCGGTCAGGTGCGCGAACGCGGTCAGTGCCTGCCTGGTGTCCTCACGACCGGCGCCCGCGCCGACCCCGAGGTCGGTGCGTACGACGTACGGCTCGCCGGGACCCCACGCCAGCGAGCGGTAGCGCGTGCCGGCCCCGAGCACCAGCGTGGCCTCCAGCGTCGTGCCGCCGGGAGCGGCAGCGCTGGCGTCGCTCCAGGACGAGAAGCCGAGGCCGGCACCCGCGGCCGCCGCCGCGACACCGGCCCGCAGAACCTCTCGACGCGACAGCCGCACGGGTCGAGGCTGTCACGCGGAACGGCCCGGGAGGCGCCGGGGGCGCGATGTTCACCAGCATCTTCGGGAGTTCTCAGGCTTCCCGCCCTCACGCGATGGCGTGGGACCGCGAGCTCCAGCGGTGCAGCCAGCCGACCACCGGCAGCGCGACGAGGGTCAGCGCCGCGAACGGCAAGAACCCGTAGGCGTAGCCCATGTCGCCGCCGATCGCACCGGTGACCGCGCCGAAGATCGGTGGGATGGCGAAGCCGCCGAACGCGCCGAGCCCACCGATCCAGCCGGAGGCGCCGCCGACGGCATCGGGGACGAACCGCGGCAGCAGCTTGAACACGATCGCGTTCTGCAGACCCATGCCGGCGGCGACGACGAGCGTGGCCAGGAACGAGACCGCGAAGCTCCCGCTGAGCCCCAGCACCACCGTGCCGGCCAGCATCAGCAGGAAGTTCCCGGAGAGCGCGTACCGGATCGAGATGCGGTCCGACAGCAGCCCTCCCGGGACGCGGATGAACGCGGAGAGCAACGAGAAGACGGCGGTGAGCACGCCGGCCATCCGCAGCGACTCGCCGTACATCTCCCGCCAGTAGGTCGGCAGCCAGGCCGTGAACGCGAGGAACCCGCCGAAGGAGAGGAAGTAGAAGAACACCAGCGCCCACGTGGCCGGGATGCCGGCGGCGTGCCGCAGGCCGGCCGTGGCCGAGCCCGCCGGCACGGCGTCCCCGCCGCCGAGGCCGACGAGGCGCTCCGGGGTCACCTGCTCGCCGCGACGCAGCAGCTGGAACACCGGCGCGTCCCTGACCAGGAGCCCGTAGAGCAGGGTCAGCGCCGCGAGCACCGCGAACCAGACGCTGTACGCCGCGACGATGCCCAGCCCGCCGACGGCGATCGGCAGCACCAGCGTGGACAGGCCGGGGCTGGTGTTGCCGAGGCCGGCGTAGATGCCCAGCGCACCTCCCTGCCGCTGCCGGGGGAACCAGTAGGACACCTGGGCGATGCCGACGGAGAAGGTCGCGATGCCGCAGCCGATGAGCGTGCCCAGGATCAGCAGGAGCGGGTAGGTGCCCGCCATGTCGTCGGGGTAGCGCGTGATCAGCAGCGCCAGCAGCCCGACCACCCCGAGGTTGGTGATGCCGAGCAGGACGAGGAAGGGCCGCTTGCCGCCCAGCCGGTCCACGGAGGCCCCGAACGGGATCCGCAGCACCGACCCGGTGAGGCTCGGGATCGCCGCGAGCATCCCGGCCGCGAACGGGGTCAGGTCGAGGAGGTCCTTGAACTTGGGGACCAGGGGCCCGAAGATCGCCACCCCGGCGAACCCGCCGAAGAAGCCGAGGGTCGCCATCCACAGCGCCTGCCGAGGGGTGCCCCGCACCTCGGATGCACCCGCCTGCAGTCCGCCTCCGCGGGGTTGTGCCATGGGTCGTCCTCCGTCCCTGATCCAGGTCCTGAGTGTCCAGGGGGCGTGCAGGTGAGGAAAGGGACCAAAGACCCGAGTATCCGCGCCGACGTGCCCGCCGGGCCGGACCGGCCGGCTCAGTCCGCCGCGCGCGCCGGGGGGGCCTCGCCGACCGGGTCGAGCTCGACGTGCGGCCGGGACTGCCAGAGCGCCCACTCCGCACTGACGTCCCCGGCGGTGCGCAGCAGCAGCGGCAGGTGCTCCTGGAGGAGCCGGTCGGTGGAGGTCTCGGCGGCGTGCACGGTGACGTTCATGGCGGCGCGGACCGTGCCCGTGCCGTCGCGGACCGGCACCGCCACCGAGCGGACGCCGGGCGCGAGCTCCTCGTCCGCGAGCGCCCACCCGCGTGCCCGCACCTGGACCAGCTCCTCGCGCAGCTGGTCCTCGGACCGCCCGATGTAGTCCGGCAGCCCGGAGCGGCTGGGCCGGGCGAGGGTGGCCGACAGCTCGTCGGCGGGGAGGGCGGCCAGCAGGACCTTGCCCTGCGACGTCTGTGCCGCGGGGAACCGGGTGCCGATGTCCACGCGCAGCGCGATGATCTTCGGGACCGAGACCCGGCCCACGTAGACGATGTCGGACCCGTCCAGCTGCGCCATGGACGACGACTCCCCGGTCCGCCTGACCAGCGTCTCCAGGTGCGGCCGGGCGATCTCCCAGAGCCCCAGCGCGCCGACGTAGGCCATCCCCAGGGTCAGCACCCTGGGGGTCAGCGCGAAGCTGCCGTCCACCGACCGGACGAATCCGAGCTCCTCGAGGGTGAGCAGCAGCCGGCGGGCCGTCGGTCGCGCCAGCCCCGCCGCGGCCGCGACCTCGGTGAGCGTCATCGAGCGGTGGTGCGGGTCGAAGCACGCCAGCACGTCGAGCCCGCGCGCCAGCGACTCCACGAAGTCGGGTCCCGACCCGCGTCCGGCCATCTCGCTCCTCCTCGATCCCTGCACCGTCGGCCGGCGTGCGGCCGGGGCGAGCCTACGTGGCCGCCGGCGCGGTCAGCGCCCCGAGCCCGGCTCGCCGAAGACCGTCCCGCGTGCGCCCCGGGTGCTGTCGGACTTGTACTCGGTGTACTGGTACGGGTTGTCCAGCACCTCGTCGTCGGCGGGCAGGTCCGGGTTCATCCCCTTGGCCCAGGCCTCCTCGCCGAGCTCGGCCCTCAGATGGTCGACCGTGGCCTCCACGGTACGGCGGACGCCCGGCAGGTCCACGCCCACGAGCCGGTGCTCGTGCTTGACGACGCGACCGGCCACGATCACGGTGTGCACGTCACCGCGCTGCGCCTGGAACGCCACGTGCCCGTAGGGGTTGAGCATCGGGAACGACACCGGGGAGCTGTCGTTCTTGATCAGCACGACGTCGGCCTTCGCGCCCGGCTCGAGCCGGCCGAGGTCGTCGCGACCCAGCACCCGGGCACCGCCCCGTGTCGCCCAGTCGACGACCTGCTCCGCACGAAGGTGCACGTGCGTGACGGTCTCGCCCTTCGCGTGCGCCTCGAGGTGCTCCCGGGAGCGGTCGGCCCCGAGCGTCGTCCGCATGGCCGAGAACAGGTCGCCGCTCCACCACACGCTGGTGTCCATGGACAGCGACACCGGGATGTCGTAGCGGCGTACCTGCCAGGTGGGCGGGTAACCCTGGCCGGCGCTCTGCTCGGACTCGGTGGAGACCGAGACCGAGCCGCCGGTGGCGGCGATCCGCTGGTAGGAGTCGGTGGTCAGGGTTGCGGCGTGCACGTAGACGGTCTCGGGCGTCATGAAGCCGTGCTCGTGCATCAGCCGGATGCCCTCGTCGTTGGTGGCGCCCCACACCCCGGCGTGCGTGGTGACCGGGAGGCCCAGGTCGCGGGCCACCTCGAACGCGGCCTTCTCGGGGAAGGCGGGGTCTCCGGTCACGTCGAACGCCAGCTGGAAGCCGAGCAGGTCACCCGCCCCGGTGCGGCGGCGCTCCAGGAACGACCGCACCGCCGGGTCCGCGGTCCACTCCCACGGGCCGGCCTGGATGTTGCCGTAGGCCAGCACGAAGCGTCCCGGAACCGCCTGCAGGGCGTCGACGGCCGCCTCCGCGTGGTCGACGGTCTGCAGCCCGTGGGACCAGTCGACGGTGGTGGTGACCCCGGCCTCCAGCGCGTCCCAGGCGGAGACCAGGTTGCCGGCGTAGACGTCCTCGGGGCGGAACGCCTTGCCGTGCTCGAGGTAGTACCAGACGAAGTACTGGGTCAGCGTCCAGTCGGCACCGTAGCCGCGCATCGCGGTCTGCCACATGTGCCGGTGGGTGTCGATCATGCCGGGCATCACGATGCCGCCGGAGGCGTCGATCTCCTGGGTCCCCTCCGGGACGTCCAGGGCCTGGCCGACCGCGGCGATGCGGTCGTCGACCACGAGCACGTCCGCGCCGGGAAGGACGGTGTGGCCGTCGTCCATGGTCAGCACCGTCCCGCCCCGCAGGACCACGGGTCGGCCGGTCGTGGGCGGCGCGTCGGGGTTCGACATCGGTTCCCTCCAGTCTGCTGGGCCAGGCACGGACACCTGTCCGCATGCCGGGCCGATCATGGTTTCGCTCACTCTCTTGCGCGGCTCGCTGCCCTGTCAAGAGTCGGATCCCGCCCCTCCAGACCCCGACCGGGCCCGTCTTGACACGGGGCTGGCGCGGGTTCGAGACTGCTGGCACCCGAACGCGGACAACTGTCCGGTTGTGCCCCAGGGGCCCCTGTCGAGCCGGGAGGAACGACTTCTTGACTGCCACTCCACCTCCGACCGTCGCCCCGACCGTCGCCCCGACCGTCGCCCCGACCGGCCCGCTGGCCGGCCTCCTGGTCGCCGACTTCTCCCGGATCCTGGCCGGGCCCTACGCGACCATGCTGCTGGCCGACCTGGGCGCCGAGGTGGTCAAGGTCGAGGCGCCGGGCGGTGACGACACCCGCAGCTGGCAGCCGCCGGTCCGCGACGGCGTCTCGACGTACTACCTGGGCGTGAACCGCAACAAGCGTTCGGTCGCGCTCGACCTCAAGGACGCGGAGGACCTGAGGCTGGCCCGGGAGCTGGCCGGGCGGGCCGACGTGCTCGTCGAGAACTTCAAGCCGGGCGGACTGGCCCGGTTCGGCCTCGACTACGACGCCGTGGCGGCGACCAACCCCCGGGTCGTCTACGCCTCCATCAGTGGCTTCGGCAGCGGCCCGAAGGGCAGGGCACTGCCCGGCTACGACCTGATCGTGCAGGCGATGTCCGGGCTGATGAGCCTGACCGGCGACCCCGAGGGGGAGCCCTACCGGGCCGGGATCTCCGTCTTCGACGTGATGGCCGGGCTGCACGCCACCATCGGGGTGCTGGCGGCCCTCAACGCCCGGCACGAGAGCGGCCGCGGCCAGCACGTCGAGGTGAACCTGCTCTCCTCGGCCCTGTCCGGCCTGGTCAACCAGTCCAGCGCCTACGTCGCCGGGGGTGTCGTGCCGTTCCGGATGGGCAACAGCCACCCGAGCCTCTTCCCCTACGAGCCGCTGCCGTGCGCGGACGGCGAGCTGATCATCACCGCCGGCAACAGCGCCCAGTTCCGCAAGCTCGTGGAGGTGCTCGGCGTCCCCGAGCTGGCCGACGACCCCCGGTTCGCGCGCAACGAGGACCGCACCGCCCACCGCGAGGAGCTGCGACCGCTGCTCGTCGAGCGGCTGCGCACGCGCTCGAAGACGGAGTGGTTCGGCGACATCATCGCCGCCGGCGTGCCGTGCGGGCCGATCAACACCGTGGACGGGGGCGTCGCGTTCGCCGAGGAGGTCGGCCTCGAGCCGGTCGTCTCGGTGGGGGAGGGCGGGGCCGCCGTTCCGTCGGTGCGCAACCCCATCCGGTTCTCCGACACCCCGCCCGACTACCGGCTGCCGCCGCCGTCCCTCGACGAGCACGGCGAGGAGATCCGGCGCTGGCTGGGCGACCCGGCCGGCCGGCCCACCAGCGAAGAGGAGCGTTCGGCGTGACGAACCCCGGTGACGACCTCACCTTCCCGACCTCGCTCGGCACGTCCACGGCCGAGGAGATCCGCCTGCTCGGACAGGACCTGACCGCCGACCTGATGGGGCAGGTGGGCTTCGGGGAGCTGGCGTTCTGGCTGGTGGCGCTGCGGCGCCCCACCCCGTCGGAGGTCCGGGTCTTCGAGGCGGTCCTGGTGGCGCTCGCCGACCACGGTTTCACCCCGACCGCGATCGCCGCCCGGCTCACCTACCTCTCCGCGCCGGACTCCCTGCAGGGGGCGCTCGCCGCCGGCCTGCTCGGCGGCGGCTCCCGCTTCCTCGGGGTGACGGAGGACTGTGGCGGCTACCTGCACGCGGTGCTGGCCGGGCACGAGGGCGGGCTGCCCACCGACGACGCCGGCTGGGACGAGCTCGCGCTCGAGGCGGTGACCCGCACGCGGGAGGAGGGCCGGCTCGTCCCCGGCCTCGGCCATCCGGTGCACAAGGTGCGGGACCCGCGCACCCCGGTGCTGATCGGCATCGCCGAGGAGGAGGGCCTGCGCGGTCCGCACCTGCGGCTGTTCGAGGCGATCGGACGGGTGCACGAGCGGGTGCTGGGTCGCCGGCTGCCGCTCAACGGCGCCGGCGTCTGCGGAGCCGCGCTGGCCGACCTCGGGCTGCCGGTCGAGCTGCTGCGCGGATTCGCGCTGCTCGCCCGGGCGGCCGGTCTGCTCGGGCAGATCGCCGAGGAGCGGCGCCGCCCGATCGGCATGGACGCCTACCTGACCGTCGACCGCAATGCCGTGTACGTCGACCCCGCCGACGCACCGAACGACTGACCCATCACGGACCCCAGGAGCACACATGGCCACCGTCGCCGCGGTCATCGCCTCGACGCACCACCCCTTCTACTACCGGGCCAGCACCAGCACCGGCTCGGACCGGCCGCCCTTCGCCGACGAGTGGGTCGCCAAGATCGAGGCGTTCCGGGAGACCCTCACCCGGGCAGCGCCCGACGTGCTGGTGATGGTCGGCAGCGACCACTTCCACCAGCTGTGGCTGGACAACATGCCGCAGTTCCTGGTCGGGAAGGCGCCGTACTTCGACGCCAACTGGTACAACGAGGAGCGCGAGTTCGGGCTGCCCCGGATGACGCTGCGCGGCCAGGAGGACCTCTCCGCCCACATCCTGCGCCACGGGCTCGACGCCGACTTCGACCTGGCGTTCAGCAACGAGCTGCGCATCGACCACAGCATCACCTGCCCGATCATCACGCTGCGGCCGCAGGCGGACCTGCCGATCGTGCCGATCTACACCAACATCTTCGCCCCGCCGCTGCCCCAGCCCAGACGGTTCGTGCAGCTCGGTCGGGCCATCCGGCAGATGGTCGAGTCCTGGCCGGAGGACAAGCGGGTCGCGATCATCGGCACCGGCCACCTGTCCCTGGAGCTGGGCGGCCCCCGGCAGTTCGGCGAGCACGGACCCGACCCCGAGTTCGACCGCAGGGCCGTCGAGTGGATCGCGAAGGGCGACATCGCCGGCTGTCTCGACGAGGTGACCCTCGACAGCCTGCACCTGCCCGGCAACGCCACCCACGGCTTCATGGACTTCATGCTGATGATGGGCGTCGCGGGCGACGGCGTCGCGGCCGACCACGTCGACTCGCTCGACCTGTTCCACACCATGGAGGCCTACTTCACCTGGTACCCGAACGGAGTCCCGGCATGAACCACCCCACGACACCGCGCGCGCTCCCGAGGGGATCCCGATGAGCAGGTACCTGCTCGACAAGTTCCTCTACACCGTCGACCGCGACCCCGGGCTGGTCGAGCGCTACCGCGAGGACCCGGCCGGCACCGTGTCCTGGTGGGAGCGCGAGATGGCCAACCGGATCCTGAACTGCACGGCCGACGAACACTCGACCTGGCTGGAGCTCACCGACGAGGAGCGCCGCGCCCTCCGCGAGCACGACCACGTCGCGCTGTTCGAGATGGGTGCGCACCCGTTCCTGACCCTCACCCTGTTCATCGCGATGTTCGAGCGGGACCACGGCCCGCTGGAGTACCAGAGGGCCTATGGCGCGGCGATGAGACACCTCTCCCTGCCCTACCCCGACATCGCCACCTGACCGCCCCGGGGTGCCCTGCGACCCTGCCCGACCGACCCCAGGAGGACCCGCGTGCGCGCAGCCGTGCTGAACATCCCCGGTGAGCCACCGGGGCTCTCCGACCGTCCGGACCCGGAACCAGCCGCCGGGCAGACCCTGGTGCGGGTCACCGCCGCGCCCCTGGTCCCGCTGGACCTGCTCTGCGCCTCGGGTACGTCGTACTTCGGCCGGCCGGCGGTGCCCTACGTGCCGGGGGTGCAGGGGGTCGGGGTGGTGCTCCGCTCGGAGACCGTGACGCCGGGCAGCCGGGTGTGGTTCACCACCTCGGCCGGGATGGCGCCCGGTGACGGCAGCCTGGCCGAGCGGTGCGCGGTCGCGGACCGCGACCTGGTGCCGCTCGACACCGACGTGGCGGACCCGCTGGTCGCGGCGCTGGGGCTGTCCGCGGTCGCCGCGTGGATGGCGCTGTCCTGGCGGGCCGCGCTGCAGCCGGGGGAGCGGGTGCTGGTGCTCGGTGGCGGCGGTGCCGTGGGTCAGGTCGGCATCGGCGCGGCCCGGGCGCTGGGGGCCGCGCGGGTGGTGGCCGTGGCGCGCTCCGAACAGGCACGGCGGCGCGCCCGGGAGGCGGGGGCCGACGAGGTCGTGCCGATGGACGACGACGCCGACCGGCTCGCCGCCCTGCTGGCGGAGGCGGTGGGCGGCGACGTGGACGTCGTGCTCGACCCGGTCTTCGGCACCGCCGCGACCGCGGCCTCGCGGGTCCTCGCCCAGGGTGGTCGCCTGGTCAACCTCGGCGGTGCCTCCGCAGACGAAGCGGTCTTCTCCTCGTCGGTCCTGCGGAGCCGTTCGGCGAGCGTGCTCGGCTACACCAACAACGCGCTGACGCCGCAGCAGCGTCGAGACGCGCTGGTGACGGTGCTGGCCCACGTGTCGGCCGGGCGGATCACGCTGGCCCACGAGCCCCTGCCGCTCGACGCCGTGACGGCCGCGTGGAGGCGGCAGGAGGACGGCGCGCCGGCCCGGCTCGTGCTCGTGCCCTGAGCCCGGGTCAGCCGGCCTCGACGACCGCCATCATGCCGCGGTCCTCGTGGTCGAGGATGTGGCAGTGGTAGACGGTGCGGCCGCCGAAGTCGGCGAAGCGGATCCGGACGCGCACCCGGTCGTGGGCCGGGACGATCACGACGTCGCGCCAGTCCGGGCGTCCGGAGGCCGGGAGGTCCGGGGCGTCCACGACCTGCATCGGCCACACGTGCAGATGGAACGGATGGTCCATCGGCGTGTCGTTGGCGATGGTCCACTCCTCGACGGTGCCGAGCGCCGGCCGCTGGTCGGTCCTGCTCATGTCGAACCCGCGCCCGTCGAAGCCGAACGACATCCCGCCCATGCCCATGCCCATCGTGAAGGTGACCGTCCGGCGCCGGTCGACCGGCTGCCCACGCAGGTCGGTGGTCAGGGCCGACCCGGCGGCCGCCCGCGGTGTCGGCGCACCGGATGTCCGGGCGCGCTTGACCAGCACGGTGGCCAGCTCGCGCTGCGGCGAGGTGCCCTCCGGCCCGGCGCCCATCATGCCCATGCCGCCGCGGTCGCGGGCCAGCGTGCGGAGCGCGAACGTCCCCGAACGGGCGGGCCGCACCAGCATGTCGGCCCGGTTGCCGGGTGCGAGCACGACCGTGCTCCGGTCCTCCGGTGCGCCGAGTGCCTGCCCGTCGTACCCGAGGAACCCCCAGCCGTGGCCGTCGAGCCGCAGCCGCAGGAAGCGGGAGGTGCAGGCGTTCACCACCCGCCAGCGCTCGACCGCACCGCCGCCCATCTCGATCCGCGGCCGCAGCTGGCCGTTGACCAGCACCAGGTCGCCCTCGCGGCCGGCCATCTGCTGGCGGAAGCTCACCGGCGCCACCGTGCCGTCGTCCGCGATCGTGATGTCGCTGACGACGAGCACCCGCTCCCGGTCCACCTCCGGCTCGCCGGCGCCGGCGACCACGAGCGCGCCGAACAGGCCACCGAAGACCTGGTCCGCGACGGTGCCGTGATGGTGCGGGTGGTACCAGAAGGTGCCGGTCGGGTGGTCGTCGGGGATCAGGTACTCGTACCGGGCCGTCGAGCCGGCCCCGACCACGCGGAAGACGTTGTCGCTGTCGCCCTCCGGTGACACGTGCAGGCCGTGGGTGTGCAGGTTCGTGGTCTCGCTCAGCCGGTTGGTGAGGGCGACCCGCACCCTGTCCCCGGGGCGCACCCTGAGGGTGGGGCCGGGACTCGTCCCGTTGTAGCCGAGCGCGCTCGTCTCCCGGCCGGCCACGGTGGCTCCACGGTCGGCCACGAGGTCGACGGCGAGCGTGCCCCCGCGGCTCTCACGCACGGGCGGCTCGCGCAGCAGGTGTCCCGGGCGGCCGGCGAGCGACCCGTCCGCGGGGGCGAGCAGGGAGCGCCAGGTGCCCACCCCGCCCACGACGGTGCCGGCGGCGCCCAGGGCAGCGATCTGCAGGGCGCGCCGCCGGCTCAGCTCACCGCTCATCCAGCGTCCTCATCCGCGCCCGGAGCTCGTCCTCGGTGATCTCGCCGCGGGCGTAGCGCTCGCGCAGGATCTCCCGGGCCCGGTCGCCGGCCCCCCGGTCGCCCCTGGAGGGACGCGCCCGGACCAGCCCGAAGACCAGCGCGGCCAGCCCGGTGACGAGGAGCACCGGCCACACGAGACCCCAGCCGGTCATGCCGGCCCCGAAACCCGTCATCGGCGGACACCTCCTCCCCTGCCACCCTACCCAATGCCCCATGGGGTATCAGGCGAGCGACCGGTCAGGTGGCCCGCTCTCGGACGACCCGGGCCACGTCGAGCCTGCGGACCGCACGGACCGCGGGCAGCTGGGAGAGCGCGGCGGACAGCAGGACCCCGGCGGCGGCGAGGGCCAGCATCCACCAGGGCAGGTGGAGCGGCAGCGTGAACAGGTCGCTGGAGTAGAGGCCCATGAACTGCTCGGCGGCGACCCAGCCGAGCACCAGCCCGAGCGGGATGCCGAGCAAGGTGGCCAGCAGGTTCTCGGTCGCCAGGGCCGCGGCCACCCGCCGCAGCGGCACCCCGGCGGCGCGCAGGGTGGCCAGCTCGTTGGTGCGCTCGACCACGGTGACGGCCATCGAGACGTAGATGATCGCGAGCGCGAGGACGGCGCCGAGGGCGACCATGATGCCGACGAAGGCCCAGAACAGGCCCAGGTACCGGTCCAGCGACCGGGCCAGCGCGTCGGCCTCCGCGTAGGCGATGACGCCGTCGAGGCGCGAGACCGTCCTGCGGAGCGCGGTGCGGTCGCTGCCGGGAGCGAACCGGACGAGCAGCGTCTGGGCTCCGGCGTCCCCGAGGACCTCGTCGGCCGTGCGCGGGCCGGCGTAGAGGTTGGTGCCGAGCGGCTCGTCGACGAACCCGGCGACGCGCTCCCGGGTCGGCCGGCCCCCCGGCGCGACGACCGTGACGGTGTCACCGACGCGCACGTGAAGGTGGTCGGCCAGCGCGGAGCCGGCCAGGATCCCCGTGCCGGGAAGCGACACCGGCGAGCCGTCGTTGCCGCGGAAGCCGTGCATGACCGTCCCCGGCGCGAACCCGTGCAGCGCGGTGGTGTACGACGCGTCCCCGGCGGTCACCGTCACCGGCCCCACCCGGGACGACTCGACCGCGGTCACCTGCCGCAGCCCCTCCAGGTCGGCACGGACCGAGGACGCGGTGCCGGGTGCCACGGTCACGGTCGCGTCCTGGCGCTCCACCTTGTCGTACTGCACGTGCAGAGCGTCGATCATCGTGGTCATCATCCCCAGCGAGGAGAGCACCAGCACCAGCGCGAGCACCGCCCCGAGTGCGGTCGCGGCGGTCCGACGCCGGCTCCGCACCACGTCGCGCAGGGCCATCCGCGCAGTGACCGGGATGCCGTGCAGCCGCGACACGGCCCGGCTCCAGGCGCCCGGCGGCCGGCTGACGACCTCGTTGCGCATCGCCTCGGCCGGTGCGGTCCGCGCGGCGGTCACGGCGGGCGCGGCGGCGCCGGCGAGGCCGACCAGCAGGCCGAGGGCGAGCCCGGCCACCGCGAGGAGCGGGTGCTGGCGCACGACCGTGTCCGGGATGCCCAGGCCCTGGGTGTAGGCGTGGGTCACCGCATCGGTGCCGAGCACGCCCAGCACCACGCCGACCACGGCGCCGAGCATCGCGATCACCACGCCCTGCAGCAGGTAGTGGCGCACCACCCGGCCGCGGCGCGCTCCGGCGGCCATGAGCGTGCCGATGACGGGTCGCTCGGCGCGCACCCGCCGGGTCAGCAGCACGTACGCCGCGACGGCCGCCGCGGTGAGGAACAGCAGCGGGAAGGCCTTCGACATCTCGTTGAAGCCGTCGAGGTCGAGCTGGAGGGTGGCCGGTGAGGCCTGCTCGGCCTGCGTGGTCACGTCGACGGCGCCGGCCCGGCGCATCGCCGCGGAGACGGCGCCGAGGTGCGCGTCGGTGGCGCCGCCGGGCAGCTCGACGAGGACCTGGGAGCGGGCGTCGCCGTACCAGCCGCGGACGGTGTCCTGCGGGGCGAACACCACCGCGAAGGCGTGCGGGTCCTCGAGCACGGACTGGCGGCTGCGCGCCGGCCAGAGGTACTCCGCGGACACCACGACCCCGCGGACCGTGACCCGCCGCCAGCCGGCCGGGGTGTAGACCCGCAGGGTGTCGCCGGGGGAGAGGTGGAACGTCGTGGCGGCGTGGGTCTCGACGAGGACGCCGGTCGGGTCGGCAGGGGTGAGGTAGCGGCCGCGGGTGACCTCGACGTCGTCGACCGCGGCTCGGCGGTCCGCCGGCAGTCCGGAGACCCGGCCGACCAGCTTCGTGCCGCCGATCAGCATCGGTGGGTCGACCTGGGTGCGGGTGGTGACCGCACCGGCGCCGGCGGCGCGGGCCGCGTCCGCGACCCGGCCGGTGTCGCCCCCGGCGGCGACCAGGTCGGCGAAGTGCAGCCGGGCGTAGGTGTGCTGGTAGGAGCTGTCGAGGTTCTCGAAGGCGCCGGCGCTGGCGATGAAGAGGCCGACGCCGAGCATCACGGTGACAGCGACCGCGACGACCTGAGCACGGGCGCGCCGCAGGTCCCGGACGACCTTGCGGGTGGAGACGCGCATCGCGGCGCCCCTCACCAGGACACGTCGGCCGCGTCGGCCGGCTCGGGGTTGTGCTCGACCGACTGCACCCGGCCGTCGACCACGGTCACGACACGGTCGGCGATCTTGGCGACCGAGGCGTTGTGGGTGACGATCAGGACGGTGCGGCCCTCGGCGTTGGTGCGTTGCAGCAGCTGCAGGATCTGCCGGCCGGTGGCGGTGTCGAGCGCCCCGGTCGGCTCGTCGGCGAGCAGGATGTCCGGGTCTGTCGCCAGCGCCCTCGCGAGCGCCACCCGCTGCTGCTGACCGCCGGACAGCTGGGCGGGGAAGTGGTCGGCGCGGTCGGCGAGGCCGACCGCCTCGAGGAGCTCTGGGACGCGTTCCTTGCTGCCTCGGTCGGTCAGCTCGACGATCACCTCGACGTTCTCCTGGGCGGTGAGCGTGGGGATCAGGTTGAAGAACTGGAACACGAACGCCACGTGCCGGCGCCGGAACTCGGCGAGCTCGGTCGGGCTGTGCCGGCTGATCTCCTCCCCGGCGACGACCACGGTGCCGCTGGTCGCGGACTCGATGCCTCCGACGATGTTGACCATCGTGGTCTTGCCGGACCCGCTCGGCCCGAGGACCACCACCAGCTCGCCCGGCTCGATCTCGAGGTCGATGCCGGTCAGGGCGTGCACCTCGGCCTCGCCGGAGCCGTAGGTCTTGGTGACCCCGCGCAGGCTCAGGCCCTGCGGCTTCCGCAGGGTCGAGGTGTCCGTGGGCGGGCCCGGGCGGTCCGCGTGCTGCGGGACGGTCATGACTGGTCCTCCTCGGTGATGAACACGCCGTGGGCGTAGGCGGAGAGCACGTCGGCGGCCCACCGCTGCATGCCCTCCGGGGTCAGGGGGTCGACGCCCAGGGCGTCGGAGAGGTGGTCGCGAAGCAGCACCAGGGCCAGGTCGTTGACGAGCAGGAACGCCGCGCGCACCGGCGGGTCGTCGGTCGGGCGCAGCACGCCGGCGGCGGCCAGCTGGGTGGTCAGGGCGAGCGAGGCGTCGTACCAGCGGGCGAACAGCGTCCGTCCGACCGGGTCGCCGGACAGCAGCAGCCGCCGCAGGTACGCCGGCACCGGCGAGCCCGGTGGGAGCGCGGTGAGCATCAGCTCGGCCACCCCACCGGCCGCCACCGGCCCCTGGGTCAGCTCCTCGGGCCGTTCCGCGAGCGCCGTCAGCGCGGCGTCGAACAGCTCGGCCACGTGCTCGTCGACCGCGCTCACCAGCCCCGCCTTGGTGCCGTAGTGGTGCAGCACGAGGGCGGGGGAGACGCCCGCGGCACCCGCGATGTCGCGGACCGACACGGCGTCCGGGCCGCGCTCGGCGAACAGCTCCAGGGCGCGGTTGCGGATCACCGCCCGCGCGGTGAGGTCACCCTCGTCTGAACGCACGTTCATGAGACTAAACAAATGTTCAGCCTGGTGCAAGGGTCAGGCGCGGTCGGCCGACCGCCGGCGGACGGCGTACTTGTGCGCCTCCACGGCCACCAGCAGCACCAGCACCAGTCCGACCAGCAGCAGCCAGCCGCTGAGCGGGACCGGTCCCAGCCCGAGGAGGTCGCGGGTCAGCGGGAGGTGCATGGCGCCCACGTGCAGGGCGAGCGCGCCGAGGACGCCGAGGAGCAGGATCCGGTTGCCCCGGAGGCCGGTGCGGAACAGTGACCTGGTCTCGGAGCGGGCCGAGAGCGCCAGCACGTTCTCGCACAGCACCAGCAGCAGCACCACCTCGTTCCTGGCCTGGTCGACGCTCCAGCCCCGGTCGAGCAGCAGGCGGTACAGCAGGAACGCCAGGCCGCCCATCACGACCGCGATGACCCCCATCCGTTCGAGCATCAGCCGGTTGAAGACGGGTTCGTCGGGCGCGCGTGGGGCCCGGGTCATCTCGTCGCCCTCGGCCGGCTCGAAGGCGAGGGCCACGTCCTGGATGCCGTTGGTGACCAGGTTGAGCCAGAGCAGCTGCACGGCGAGCACCGGCAGTGCGGCGCCGGTGAGGACGGCGAGCATGACCAGGACGACCTCGCCGGCCCCGGTGGCCACCAGGAGCTGGACCACCTTGCGGACGTTGCCGTAGGCGACGCGTCCCTCCTCGACCCCGGCGACGATGGAGGCGAACTCGTCGTTGGTGACGATCAGCTCGGCGGCCTCGCGGGCGACGTCGGTGCCGGCCCGCCCCATCGCGACGCCGACGTGCGCCTGGTGCAGTGCCGGCGCGTCGTTGGCGCCGTCACCGGTCACGGCGACCACGTGCCCCCGCCGGGCGAGGGCACGGACGATCTCGAGCTTCTGCTGCGGCTCCACGCGCGCGAAGACGCGCGCGCGGGCGACGAGGTCGTCGAAGGCGTCCGACCCGTCGGCCTCGGCCTCCCGCAGCTGCCGTCCGGTGACCACCGCCTGCGCGTCGCCGTCGGCGAGCCCGAGGTCGCGGGCGATCGCCAGCGCCGTGACCGGGTGGTCGCCGGTGATCATGTCCACGACGATCCCGGCGCGCCGGCAGGCGGCGACGCTCTCGCGCGCGTCGGGCCGGACCGGGTCGCTCATGCCGAGCAGTCCGAGGAAGCAGAGCCCGGTGAGGTCGTCCTCGTCGAGGTCGCGACCGCCGCACGTCGGGCTCGAGGGTCGGTGCGACCCGCCGGCCACCGCCAGCACGCGATGACCCTGCGCGGCCAGCCTCTCGGCGGCGTCGGTCAGGAGATCCGGGTCCAACGGTCGTTCGCCGTCCCGGGTCGCCATCCGGTCGCACATGGCCACCACCCGCTCGAGGGCGCCCTTGGCGGCCACCTCGGCGCCGCGGTCGGCCCTCTCGTGGAGGGAGGCGGCGAACCGGCGTTCCGGCTCGTAGGGGATCATCGCGACGATCGGGCGTGCGGCCAGCGCCTCGGGCTGGGTGAGCCCGAGCTTGCGACCGAGGACGAGCAGGGCGACGTCCGCAGCGTCACCGTGGTGGACCCAGCTGCCGTCACGGTGGGCCAGTGAGCCCTCGTTGCACAGCACCGCGGCCCGGGCCAGCTGTCCGACCAGCGCGCGGACTCGTTCGTCGGCGTCGGGGATCTCGACCCTGCCCTCGGGCAGCGCCCCCGCGCCCGTGACGGCGTAGGGCTCCTCGCCGGGGAGCGTCAGCGTGGTGACGGTCAACTCGTTCATGGTGAGGGTGCCGGTCTTGTCCGACCCGATCACCGTGCACGAGCCCAGCGCCTCGACCGCCACGAGGTGGCGCACGATGACGTGCCGACGCGCCATCCGTGCGGTCGCGATGGCCAGCGCGACGGTCAGGGACACGGGGAGCCCCTCCGGGATGGCCGACACGGCGAGGGCCACCGCGAGCAGCAGCGCCTGGTCCAGGGAGGCTCCCCTGGTCACCTCGACCCCGCCGATGAAGACCGCGGCGACGCCCACCACCCCGGCCACCCACAGGGTCAGCTGCCGCATCCGGGTGACCAGCGGTGGTTCGTTCTCGTCTCGCAGCACGAGGGAGCCGGCCAGGGTGCCGATCGCGGTCGAGGTCCCGGTGGCGGTGACCACGCCCTCCGCCCGCCCGTGGGTGACCAGGGTCCCGGCGAACGCGCAGTTCACCCGGTCCGCCAGGTCGGTGTCCGCCGGCAGCAGCGCTCCGGCGTCCTTCTCGACGGGCAGCGACTCGCCGGTCAGCGTCGACTCGTCGACCAGCAGCCCCGCCGCCTCGACCAGCCGGACGTCCGCGGGCACCTTGTCGCCGGAGGCGAGCAGCAGCACGTCTCCGGGGACGAGGTCGGCGGCCGGCAGCTCCGACACGTCGTCGTCGCGCACCGCCCGCGCCATGGTGGTCACCAGGGCGCGCAGGGCCAGTGCGCTGTTCTCCGCGCGGTGCTCCTGGACGGTCCCGATCACCGAGTTCAGCAGCAGCACGGCGGTGATGAACAGCGCGTCGGACCAGTGCCGGATGTAGAGCGAGAGCGCGGTCGCGAACAGCAGCACGTAGATGAACGGGCTCAGGAACTGGCGCAGGAACAGCACCACGACGCTCGGCGGGCGAGCCTGCGGCAGCGTGTTCGCGCCGTACCGGGCCAGCCGGTCGTCGGCCTCGGCGGAGGTCAGGCCACGGGGTGTGCTGCCCAGCGCGGCCAGGACGTCCTCGACCGGTGCCGCGTGCACGGGTGGCACGGCGGCGACGTCGGTGGTCGCCCGGCGTGCTTCTGCGCCCACGGCTCCATCTTCTCCTCGGGTCGTCACGGCCAGCCTTGCCGGGCCCGGGTGCGCGGACAAGGGCCCAACGGCCCCGGCGGTCCGGCCGGTCCCGGCGGTGCGGGCCCGCCGGCTCAGAATCCTCCAAGAATCCGGCTCTAGCCTCTGAACCGGACGCGGTCACCTGTGGGCGCGGTAACCCATCGCGACACGGGTGCGTGTCCAGGCGGGACGATCCATGACCTGGCCCGGGGAGGGAGCCGTGGGCGGAGGCGCTGCGCGCCGTCGGCCGGGGCCGGTGCGCCGTCGAGTGTGGCGGGTGGTGCTGGTCCTGGTGATGGTGGGCGTCGGCTTGCTGAGCTGGTCGGTGGGGACCGTCCTGGCCGCTCCCGGGACCGACAGCGTCGCGGCCCGGCTCGCCGAGTGGGGCCGGGACCACGGCCTTGGCTCGGTGGTGCTCGGGCTCGAGAAGCTGCAGTACCGCTTGCACCCTCCCGCGACCGGGGGCACGCCGCCCGCCGGAGTGCTCTCGATGCCCTCCGCGCACCGCGCTCCCGCCCCTGCGACCCACGCCCTGAACAGGGTGACCCCGCACCGGGTGGTGCTGCGGCCGGCCCTTCGGCCGTTCGCGCACCCGGGCCTGCCCGGTGAGGGCGGCTGGCGGGAGCTGGTGTCGGTGCACGGCCGGCCGGCGGTGCAGGCGGCGTTCCTGCGGCCCGACTCCCGGCACACGTCGTACCTGACCGGCGTGGTGTGGATGAGCAGCCGGCTGCTGCGGTTCACCCTCCACCCGGGGTTCGACCAGCCGGGGGGCCGCTGGCCGGTCCCCGACTGGCTCCCGCCGGGGGAGCGCCGTGGCCTGGCCGCGACCTGGAACGGGGCCTTCAAGCTCGCCGACGCGCACGGAGGCTTCTACCTCGACGGCCGCACCGCCGGGAAGCTGGTGGACGGGGCCGCCTCCGAGGTGTTCCACCGGGACGGCACGATGACGGTCGGGACCTGGAACCACGAGGTGCACATGGCCCCCGATGTGGTCGGCGTCCGCCAGAACCTCGGCCTGCTCATCGACCGCGGTGCCATCGCGCCGAACGTGGACGCGAGCCCGGTGTTCGGCTGGGGGCTCACCCTCGGCGGTGCCTACTACGTGTTCCGGTCCGGGGTGGGCGTGACCCGTCAGGGCGACGTGGTCTACGCGTCCGGCAACGCGCTCTCCGCCAAGACCCTTGCGCAGATCCTTCGACGAGCCGGGTGCGTGCGGGCCATGGAGCTCGACATCAACCCCGCCTGGGTGTCGTTCATGAGCTATCAGCCCGGTGCGGGCGGCGGACCGGTCCCCAAGAGCCTGCTGCCGGACTACCAGCGGCCGGCCGACCGCTACTTCCAGCCCACCTCGCGTGACTTCGTGGCGGCCTACGCCCGGTAGCGGCTACTCGCAGGCGATGCCGTCGTGGTCGCCGTCCAGGCCGGGGCTGTAGCCGGGGTCGCCGCGGTGGAGCGGTGCGGCACCGGCGGCCCGGGCCTGGTCGCAGTTCGCGTAGGCGACGGTCCCGTGCCCTGTCGGCCGCACGGCCTCCGTGGGGTCGGAGAGCCGCAGCGGTGCGATCACCGGCGCACCCGAGTCCGGGATCCGCGGCCGGCCGGGGCAGGCGGTGAGCACGCGCGCCAGGGCGTCGCGCTCGGCCGGTGTCACCCACAGCCCGTACTTCGCCTTGACCGCGATCTGGCGGGCGACGTACGAGCAGCGGAACCGCTTGTTGCCCGGCAGCCACGTGGCCGCGTCCCCGTCGCCCTTCTGCCGGTTGGCGGAGGCGTCGACCGCGAGGAGGTTCATCGGGTCGTTGGCGAACGCGGCCCGCTTGCGGATCTCCCACGCGAACGCACCCGTGACCCACGCGTCTCCGAGGGCGACCACGTGGTCGATGTCCACCTCGGTGCCGACGCCCCGGGAGAACGTGACGGTGGCTCCCGTGTAGGGGTCTCTCAGCAGCCCCTCGGTCACCACGCACCCGTGCGTCCGGGGATCGAGGGCGACGTCCGCGAGGTCGCGCCTGAGGATGTCGTTGCGCGTGTCGCAGCCGTTGCGGTCGGTGTCCAGCCAGGCCGCACCGAACTCGGCGCGGTCGTAGCCGGTCTTCGGTGCGCGGCCCTTGACCGCGAGCCGCGCGAGCTGGACCGTCGCCGTGCCCCGGGGGGTCGCGGCCGGCGTCGCGGGAGCGGTCCGGACCGCGGTGCCGACCGCGGCCGGCGGCGACCCGGCGGCCGGCCCCTCGGCCC
The DNA here is from genome assembly GCA_963838025.1 of uncultured Actinomycetota bacterium. Taxonomy (GTDB): domain Bacteria; phylum Actinomycetota; class Actinomycetes; order Propionibacteriales; family Nocardioidaceae; genus Nocardioides_B. The sequence continues at coordinate 2,815,807 of CAWIPF010000001.1, read as the reverse complement.
GGCCGGCAGCGGGGTGCGGCGCGCTCGCCGGCGCGCACCCGGCCACGAGGACCGAGAGGGCGAGCACCACCGCCGGGGCAGCGGCCGGCAGACGTCTCACGAGCCCCTACTGTGCCCGACTCCCCGCGCGAACACTGTCGGTGGGTGGGGAGACGATGTCGATGTGCCGGGGCGCGACGGCACGGAGGAGAGGGGGTCACGCTGATGGTCAGCAACGCTCGGCAGACCAGTGGCGGCGTGTGGTACTACGTCGTCACCATCGCGACGGCGGGTCTGCTCGCCTGCGTCCCGTTCTTCCACGCGGCCACGGTGCTGGGCCGGCGTCGGCTGTGGGTGACCGGTGCCGCCTACGCCGCCGCGGCCGCCGTCGGCGGCGTGGTCCTCGACACCGCGCCCGTGGACGAGACCGGCGCCGCCACCGGCTGGATGAGCAACGTGGCCGGCATGCTGATGCTCGCGGTGATCGTCGCCGCCGTGCTCCAGCAGCGGCCGCTGCGGCAGGAGGTCTACGGGCCGACCGGACGCTACGCCCGGGAGTCCGCCAAGCGGCCGGACCCGGCCGTCGCCGCGGTCTCGCTGGCCCGCGCGAAACGTGCGGCGGCCCGGGCCCTCGCCGAGCGTGACCCGCTGATGGCACGGGAGCTGCGCGTGGGCCGGCCCGACCTCCCCCGGCAGTACGACGACGGGGGACTGGTCGACCTCAACGACGCGCCGGCCGAGGTCATCGCGGACGGCTGCCGGGTCCCGCTCGCCATGGCCCGGGCCGTCGTCGCGGCGCGGGAGCGGCTGGGGCGCTTCACCAGCGTCGACGAGGTGCTGGTCTACGCGGACGTGGACGCCGCGAGCGCGGAGTGCGTGCGGGACAAGGGGATCGTGCTGGTGGTGCGCGCCTAGCGGCTCCGCTCAGGCCGGCTCGAGCCGCACCGCGGCCACCCCGCGCACGCCCGACCGGCCCAGCACGACCACCGGGCGGCCGTGGTGCGCGACCTCGTCCAGGCCGCGCAGGATGGCCAGCATCCCCGAGACGGCGCCGAAGTCCTCCCTGTCGTCGCCGAGGGCCGCGCGACGCACCTCGTCCGGCAGGTCGTCGGCGGTCGGCGCGGTCCAGGCCCCGGTCACGAGCGACAGGCAGTCGGACTCCGGCGTGGCCGCGAGCCGGAGGGCCGCGGCCGCCTCGCCGGCACCGGGCCGGGCCGCCGCCACGGCGGGCTCGGCGGCCTCGGCGGCGATGGCCAGCACGCGTTCGGCGCGGTGCCGGGCGAGCAGGGAGAGCGACTCGACCACGGCCTCCAGCCCGGCGTGCTCCCCGCACACCGAGAGCACCGGCCCGCGGCAGCCGAGCAGGGTCGCGACGTACCCCGCGTGCACGCTGGTGACGGTGTTCGGGAAGGCCATCGGGAAGACCTGGTCGGGGCCGACGTCGACCGCGACCTGGACGAAGTCCGCGAGCGGACCGACGCTCGACCACGCGGAGCCGAGGACGATGCCGTCGTCGGGGCGGCTCGGGCTGCCGGGGGGGAAGACCTGCGCGGCGGCCACCATGGCCAGGCGTGCGGTCCGCGAGAGCGGGCGCAGGCCCCGCATCGTGAGCCCCGCGGCCAGGGTCTCGTCGCTCACCGGCTCCGCGGTGACGTTGCCCAGGCCGTGCCCCCGCGCGCCGAAGGCGCTGGCCGCCGTGACGAAGGCCTTCATGCCGACCTCCGCAGGACCGTCACCGCGTTGCAGCCGCCGAAGGCGTAGGCCTGGTTGACCACGACGTCTCGGGTCAGCTCCCGCGGGCCGTCGGTCACCACGTCCCAGTCGCACTCCGGCTCCTGCACCCCGACGAACCAGGTCGGGGGGACCAGCCCGCGCCGGAGCGCCAGCACCGCGACGACCGCCTCGACGGCGCTCGCCGCCCCGAGGCCGTGCCCGGTCAGCGACTTCACCGACGACGCCGGCGGTCCGGACCGGCCGAACACCCGGGCGAGCGCCTGCACCTCGGCGCGGTCGTTGGCCGGTGTCCCGGTGCCGTGGGCGCTGACCCAGCCGACCTCGTCGGTGGCCGTGCCGGCGTCCGCGAGTGCGGCGCCCAGGGCCTGGGCGGCGCCGCTCCCGTCGGGGCGCGGGCTGGTCGGGTGGTAGGCGTCGCACGAGAGCCCCGCACCCGCGAGCTCGGCCAGCACCGTCGCCCCCCGGGAGAGCGCCCGGTCCCGTTCCTCGACGACCAGGAAGGCGGCTCCCTCGCCGAGGACCAGTCCCTGGCGGTCCCGGCCGAACGGACGGCAGGCGTCGTCGGCGAGGGCACCCAGCTTCGCGAAGCCGATCAGGGCGGTGCGGCTGAAGGCGTCGACCCCGCCGGCGAGGACGCAGCCGCTGCGCCCGCTGCGGATGTCGTCGAGGGCTCGCGCGAGTGCGAAGTTGCCCGCGGCGCAGGCACCGCCGACGGCGGCCGCGCGGCCGCTGGTCCCGAGGCGGTGCGCGATCACCTCCGTCATCCCGGCCGGCGTGCCCGCCAGCAGCTCGGCGGCCCGAGCGGCGGGTGGGGGCGACAGCGCCGCCTGCTCGTCGGGCCACGTGTCGATCCAGGTCGGCTCGCCCATCGTGGTCCCCACCACCAGGTCGACGCCGGCGGCGCCGAGGCCCGCGTCGGCGAGCGCGTCGGCCCCGGCCAGCAGCGCCAGCCCGGCGGCGCGACCGAGAAGCGGACGCCCGTCGCGGTCGCGGACGGGCTCGGTGAGCAGCTCCGCCGGGACCTGCGCCACCAGCCGGCCGTCCTGCGGCCTGCGGACGATCCCCGACGTGCCCGAGGTCACCGCGGCCCAGGTGTCGCGGGCACCGCGGCCCAGCGGGGAGACCACCCCGAGGCCGGTGACGACCGCGCGCCGGTCAGCCATCGCGACGCTCGACGACGAGGTCCGCCAGCTGTCGCAGGGTCCGGATGCGGTTGAGGTCGCTGTCCTCGAAGCGCACTCCGTGCCGGCGCTCGACGTGCACGGCGATCTCCATGGCCAGCAGCGAGTCGATGCCCACCTCGGGGAACGAGGTGTCCGGAGTGAGATCGGCGGGATCCAGCTCGGCCAGCTCGGCCACCAGCCCCCGCAGGTCGAGGGTGAGCTCGCCGAGGTCGGGGGCGCCGCTCACGAGGCCGCCCTGCTCGGTCGCGGGGTGAAGTCGGGTGCCGGGGCACGCACCCGGCGGGCCCGGGCCGCGGCGGTCGGGGCGCCGGCCAGCACGGCCAGCGGGTCGCCACAGAGCCGGTACGACGACGACTCCGGGGAGGGCCGGCCGTCCTGGAGCAGCATCCCGGCCACCAGCTCCCCGGCGGTCCGTGGCCGCGAGCGCAGCGCGCGCGCCAGGGCGAGGACCACCCGGGTGTTGTCCAGGTGCAGGGTGGGCCGCACCGCCCCGAGCCCGGCCGCGGCGGAGCCCTGCACCACGACCTGCTCGCAGAAGCTGGTGCCGACGCCCTTGCGGCTCGCCGTCCAGCAGGTGACCGACAGCAGGAACCCGAGCGGCTCACCGGCCAGGGGGAGCAGGTGCGGCGCACGGAGCCCGCGGTAGCCGGCCCAGCCCGACGGGCGGCCGTGGCCGAGGTAGACCGCGACCCCGAGCCCGGCGGCCAGCCCGGCCACCAGGTCCTCGCGGGTGACCCGCTCGGCGCCCCATCGCACCGCCTCGACCTCCCCGAGGTGGTGCAGCAGCCGGTCCGACAGCGTCTGGTAGCGCACGCTGCGCTGCCCGAGCACCGCGACCGGGCCGGGGTCCCGCCGCCGCGAGACCCGGGCGGCCGCGGACCCGAAGCGGTCGAGCCCCCGGGTGGCGGGCAGCCAGCCCACCGGCACCCAGCGCCCGTCGGCGGACGGCACGAACGGCCCGTCGACGACGGTGGCGGGAGCCCGGCGCCGGTTGCCGACCAGCAGCACCGCCTCCGCGCCGGCCGGGACCAGCCGCGGCCAGTCGTCGGGTGCCGGCGGGCCGGCCCGCTCGACGACGCGGACCTCGCGCGTGGTCGCGTGCGCGTCGACCAGCGGCCGCAGCGACACCGCCGCGTCCGGCGGGCAGACCAGGACCCAGCACCCGGGGGGCTGCGTCATGCCGCCCGGACCTCGGCGATGTAGGGGTCGTAGTGCGACGTGCTCCCGCTCGCCTTGAGGATCCCGTAGAAGTCCTGGCAGATCTGGGCCTGCTGCTCGGGGTTGAACGCGTCGAGCCCCTGTGCCACGTGGGCGTCGAGGCCGGCCGTGCCGCCGTAGTCGTAGCCGTCGGTGGCCTGGCCGATCAGCGCGTGCGCCATGTACGCCGGTCCCTGGTGCTCGCCCTGCCAGACGTGCATGAGCTCGTGGATCAGCCAGCTCTCCTGTCCCGGGTTGGTGTCGCTGTAGCTGTCCGGGAAGTGGATGATCCGCATCGTGGTGACCCCGGTGTCCCCGCCGGTGTTGTTGGCCGCCGCCCACGAGACGAACGACCCGATGAACAGGCGGATGTCGTCGTAGGGCAGCGTGTCCTGGTAGACCGACACGGCACGCTGACGCTCGCCCGGGGTCAGCGGCCGGAACAGGCCGAAGATCTCGAGCAGGACCGCCACCACGGTGAAGACCGCTCCGCCGAAGATCTCCACGAGCCCGTCGAGGCACTCCTGGAGGCCCGTGCCGGCGTCCTTCAGGGCCTGGACCAGGTAGCGCTTGTCGGCGTCGTTGAGGGTGAACGCGGGCTCGAGGATGTCCTTGACGGTCTTGCCCAGGTCGCGCATCGCCTGCACGAACAGCGCGCCGGCGTTCTGCGGCTGCGCGGCGATCGCGATGAGCAGGTCCACCATCGCCACGCCGGCCGCCAGCGCCGACTGCAGCACCGCGATGACCGCACTCAGCGCCTTGCCCACCGCCCAGGCGACGATCTCCACCACCGCGAGGCCGGCCCGCAGCAGTCCGGTGACCAGGGAGACCAGCCCGGGGATGAAGTCCTTGGCCACCCAGCCGAGCACGTAGGTCACGGAGTTGCCGATCCGCACCCACACCTCTCCCAGCAGCTCCAGCGCCTTCGCCCCGGCCGCCTTGGCCCAGTCGATGACGTCGCGAAGCCTGCTGCCGATGTCCTCGGCCACGCGGACCACGGCCTCGAGGAAGTCGCGGCCCTTCTTCAGGGCCCAGTCCAGGGCCTCGTCGAGCGCCTTGCGGACGAACCGGATCGCCAGCACCGCCTCCCGCAGCAGCGCCTCGACGACGTTGGCGGCCTGGGTGTAGACCCAGTCGAGGATCTCGGCCACCTTTCGGCCGGCGTCGATGATCCCGGTGATCATCCGGCGCAGCAGGTAGTAGGTGCCCTTCGCGGCCTCCTCGAGCAGCTGCGCCAGCTTGATGCCGGCGGCCAGGGCCGCTTCGACGAACCGGCGGGCGGTCTTGTAGGTGAAGGCCACCACGGCCTGCACGATCTCGACCAGCGCCTTCCCGGCGGCGACGAGCGCCTTGATGACGTCGCGGATGGCGGACACGACCAGCCGGGAGACCTCTCGGATGACCCGGACCACGGCGTAGCCGAGCTCGAGCGCGGCGTTGACGATCCGCTTCACCGCGGCGAGGCCGATCTTGGCCAGCTCGACGACCAGCTCGGCGAGGGTGCGTCCGATCTCGAGCATCGCCTTGGCCACCGCGCTCGCGATCGCCAGCGCCTCCTGGGCGATGATCTGGCAGAGCTCCACGAACCCGCTCGCGATCTCGGCGATCGCCCGGACCACCTCGGTGAGCAGGTGCGCGGCGGCGGAGATGACCGACGTCACCACGTCGACGACCGCCCGGCCGAGGGCGATGAGCGCCTTCACCGTCTCCCGCAGCAGCTCCAGGGTGGACTTGGCGGCCTCGAGCAGCAGCTCGCCGATCTGCCGGCCGAGTGCCAGCAACCCCTCGACGACGCGGCGGAGCACCTCGAAGGCGGCGGCGGCGGCCTGGGCCAGGATGTTGGCCACGGTCTTGCCGATGGCGATCAGCGCCTCCACCACCCGGGTGACCACGCTCGCGACCTGGGTGGCCAGCCAGGAGAGCAGCTCGGAGAGCTGGTGGCCGAGGTTGTCGATGGCCTTGAGGATGTTCACGAGCTGCTGGCCGACGAAGTTCACCGCCTGCTCGAGGATCTCGAACATCGCCTTTCCCACGTTGCGGATGGCCGCGATCATGTTGCGGACGAAGTCGTAGCCGTAGGCCACCGCGGCCTGGAGCAGGTCGAGGATCGTCTTGCCGGCGGTGAGCAGCGCCTGGGCGAGGTTCGTCAGCTGGTCGACGGTCCAGTTCACCACGGTGACCAAGGCGTCGACGAGACTCTCCACCGCGTTCACGACCGCGTCGACCACGCTCTCGATCGCGTCCTTGATCTCGTCGACGACGTCCTCGATGAACTCCACCACGGCGTCGTCGTGCGGCGGCTCGCCGTTGGCGTCGACGGGTCCTTGAGGGGCGCGGATCTGCGAGCCGAGCTCGGCGACGTACTGCCACACCTCGTCGAGGGCGGCCTTGTTCCGACCGCCCGACGGGGTGAGCACGAAGTCCTTCATGAGGGTCCGGCCGTGCGCCGCCGGGAGCTGGCCGATCGCGTGCACGACCCAGCGGTCCTGGCCCGCGTCGTGGTAGCCCTTCAGCAGCGTGCGCCGCTCCTCGGGGTCGCGCGACAGCGCGACCGCCTGGAAGACCTGGCGGTGCTGGTCGATGGAGGGCAGCGCGGCGGCGTAGGCCGCGGCCAGCCGTCGCGCCGCCGGCTTGGAGCCCTTGTAGACCTCCCGGAAGACCGGACCGACCTCGCTGGGCGTCGGGCGGATCTCGGAGATCTGCGCACCCACCGCGCCGACATCGGTCGAGATCTTTCCGAGATAGCTCAGTACTCGTTCGCCGGCCATGGCGGACCCCCTCGCAGCAGGAATGGTCAGGCTCCCTTTACTTTCCTGACCACGCTCAGGTTTGGGCAATAGCCCGATCTGGCCAGAGCGGATGGGCCACCCGGGGTCCGGGTGCTACAGACCCGCGGGCATCGCCTCGAAGGGGGAGGAGTACGCCGGGTCGCTGAGCAGCAGCGCCTCCGCGTCCTCGACCGACATCCGGTCCCTCTCCGCCGCCACGACGTGGCGCAGCAGCCGGACGTCGCCGGGGGTGGCCAGCCCGGTGACCTCGCCGTGCGCGAGCACCCACGAGACGCTCGCCCGGATCCGCTCCGGCTGGTCGTGGGGCTCGTACCAGGTCGCGAAGGTCCTCCCCGCGTCCTCGGGCCAGTTCCGCCGGGCCACGGTCTTGATCGTCATCAACCCGACGTCCTGGCGGCCGGCCTCCGCGGCCAGGGCCTCGTAGTCGCGCCGGTAGTCGGGCCGCTGCCAGAGGGCCGCGTTCAGCGGCGTCAGCACCGTGGTGAACGGGAACCGGTGCAGCGCCTGCAGGTGGGTCCGTGGGGCCTGGTGGCTGTGGCCGGTGATGCCCACCGCCGCGGCCATCCCCTCCTCCTGGGCCCTGATCACCGCCTCGAGGGCGCCGCCGGACCGGGTGACCTGGTCGAGGGTCTCCGGGTCGCCGACGGCGTGGATCTGGATCAGGTCGACGGAGTCCGTGCCCAGCCGCTCCAGCGACCGGTTGATCTGGGCCCAGGCGTCCTCGGCACCGCGCTCGTCGGTCTTGGTGGCCAGGAAGATGTCCGAGCGGATCCGCGGCATCCACGGCCCCAGCCGCAGCTCGGCCTCGCCGTACCCGGCCGCCACGTCGAAGTGGTTGATGCCGGCGTCGAGGGCCTCCTGGACGGAGGCGTCGGCGGTGTCCTGGTCGACGTCGGACAGGGCCGCGGCACCGTAGACCAGCACCGAGCTGGCATGACCGGTCCGGCCCAGACGTCGTCGCTCCATCACAGCCCCCAGCTCCTCGACCGTTGTCCCTCCAGGGTCGCAGACCCGTCGCCGGGCCGCATCCCCCTGCGCGCGAGAGGGTGAGCTTCGCGGACTTCCTGCGCGCGGGCCGGGACGCGCTCATGCTTGATGTCCATGAGGCCAGGTGTCCAGCCCGCCCGCCGGCGTCGCCGCGCGGGCGCTCGCGCGGCGCGGTCGGCGGCACTGCTGGCGGCCGCCGCGCTGGTCCCGGCCGTCCTCACCCACGGTCCGGTCGCCCGCGCGCCCCTCGCCCTGACCGGTTCGACGTCCCGCGTGGTGCTGCTGCGGCACGAGGGCACGGTGAGCGGCGACGGCGGCACCGTGTACGTCGCGAACCGCACCGTGTTCCGCCCGCAGAGCAGCGTGGCGCTGCCACCGCGCGTGCGGGCGCGGGCCTGGGTGGTGGTCGACCTCGACACCGGGGCGGTGCTCGGCCGGCACCGGATGCGGGCCGAGCTCCCTGCGGCCTCGACGATGAAGCTGCTGACCGCGGTGACCGCGGTGCGGACGGCCCCCGACCACCCGGCCCACCGGGTGAACCGGTTCGAGGCGCGTCAGCCGTGCACGTGCGCCGGGCTCCGGCGCGGTCGCTACTACGGGTTCACGGTGCTTCTCGAGGGCATGCTGCTGCCGTCCGGCAACGACGCCGCGGAGGCGATCGCGGGCTCGTACCCCCGGGGCCGGCGGGCCTTCTACCGGGCGATGAACCGGACGGCCCGGGGGCTCGGCGCGGTCGACACCGTGGCCGCGAACGCCTCGGGCCTCACCGCCGCCGGGTCGCACTCCTCCGCCCGCGACCTGGTGGTCCTCCTGCGTGCCGCGCTGGCCGAGCCGACCCTGGTGGACGTCCTCGGCAGGCGCTCGGCGCGGATCGCCACCGTGGCCGGCCGCTTCCGGCACACCGTGTGGCGCGGCACCGACTACGTGAACCGCTACCCGGGCTCCCTGGGCAAGAGCGGCTACACGACGCCGGCCAAGAACACGCTCGTGGTCGTGACGGACATCGACGGCCACCGGATCGCGGTCGCCTCGCTCGGGGCGCCGGGCGGCTACTCCACCTCCGGGGCCAGGGCGCTGACCGTCTGGGCCGACCGCAGCTGGGACGGCCTGCTGCCGGTCGGCATGCTGCCCGGCACGTGACTCACGTGGTGGGCACCGGGATGGACCAGATGCCGCGCCCGTGGGTGGCGGCGTAGACCCTGCCGTCGGGCCCGAGCAGGACCTGCATCACCGTCGTCGCCGGGAAGTTGTCGCCGAGCCTCTGCCAGGTGCTGCCGCCGTCGACGGAGTAGACCACCCCGAGGTCGGTGCCGAGCACCAGCGTGCCGCTCGGGGTGAGCACGATGCTGTCGGCCGGGACGTCGGGCAGGGTGCCGTGGCCGACCTCGCTCCAGGTGCCGCCGGCGTCGGTCGTCTTCCAGAGGTGGCCGTAGCCGGCGCCGGGCCCCTCGGTGAACTTGCGCGAGAAGCCGTTGAACGCCAGGTAGGCCGTCTTCCCGGTCGGGTCCCGCGGGTCGACCGCGACGGAGGAGACGTACCGGTTGGGGACGTCGGCGGGCAGGTTCACCTGGTGCCAGCTGCCTCCGGCGCTGGTGGAGACGCCGCGGGTGAAGCCCGACTCGCCGCAGGGTCCGCACCACGCCGTCCAGCCGACGCCGTCCTGCATGGCCAGGGCGGTGGTGGAGTGCCCGGAGCCGTTGTCGAAGACGTTGGCCCAGGCGGACGCGTCGGGGATGTCGTAGCCCTGGTCCTGGACCCAGACGTACCTGCCCCCGGCGATCCAGCGGTCCGGGTTGGTGGCGTCGTCGTCGAACGGTGCGATGAAGCGCGGGCTCGGGTCGGCCGGCGCGATGTCGCGGATCACCCGGGGCGACTCGGTGGGGTCACCGGCGGACCGGCCGCAGTTGTTGGTCACCGCCATCGACAGGTAGACGTACTCGGCGACGATGTTGCAGCCCCGGCCGGGCCGGGGGTCGACGAGCGTGATGCCGCCGTCGCCGCCGAACGGGGAGACCATCGTGTCCTGCCCGTCGATGTAGAGCGACTGGCCGTTGTCCTGCAGGCCGCCGCTGATCACCCGGTGACCGGCCGTGGTGCCGACCCCCACCGAGTAGTACTGCAGGGCGTCGAGACCCGGGTTGAGCTCCTTCCAGCCCTTGCCGTGGCCGTACTTGTCGTACCCCGCGTCCATGTCGCGCGTGTAGACGCCGCCGTCGTTGCCGATGTAGACGTTGTTGCCGGCGATCGAGACCGAGTGCTGGTCGGAGTGGGGCGCCGGCTTGGTGCAGGTGTTCTTCGCGTCGTCCCAGCTCCAGCAGGGGAACGAGAAGTTCCAGTACGGCGCGACCGTGGTCCAGTGCACGCCGGCGTCGCGGGTCTCGAAGACCTCCTCGAGGCCGACGAACACGTGCTTGCTGTCCGCCGGGTCCACCGCGATGAAGTTGTTGTACCAGGCCTGAACGCCGGGCCGGTAGCCCCGGTAGAGCTTCAGCGCCGACCCCGACGTCGCCAGCTTCTGCGAGTCGGCGATCTTGTTCCACGGTCCGGCGACCGACCCGCTCGGCGAGTCGTAGACGCCGTCCAGCACGGTGTTCATCGTGTGGGCGTAGCGCACCGTGGACTCCACGACGGCGTACAGGTGGCTGCCGTCGGCGGAGTAGGCGAACTCCGCGTTGCCGATGCCGACGTCCTTGAGCGCGCCGGTCGGGTTCACCTTGTGCCAGGTGCCCGCGTCACCGCTACGGGTCGACTCGTAGAAGCCGTTGTAGGTGTCGCCGCCGCGCCAGGCCACGCTCGCGATCATCGTCGAGCCGTCGATCGCCAGGTCGTTGACCATGTTCTTGTACCCGGCCAGTGGGGCGTCCGCCTTCGGGCCACCCGGCAGGTAGTCGGGGTTGGGAGCGTAGACCAGCTCCCACGAGTCGCTCGCCGACGTCGACGAGTGCCGCCAGATGCCGCGGAAGGTCGCCGCGAAGACGTTGCCGTCGGCGTCGAAGCGCACCTTGTTGATCGAGGTGCTCTCCAGCTCGTCACCGCCGACGCGCTGCCACGCGGTCGACGTCAGCGGGTCCTCGAGGCGGTAGACACCGGTCCCGACGTACGACGTGCCGCCGGTGTTCGCCTCACCGGTGGCGTACCAGAGGGCGCCGTCCGGGGCGATCTCGAGGTCGCCGGTCGAGAGCGTCGGCAGCGACGACGTGATCGCGGTCCAGGTGGTGCCGCCGTCCAGCGACCGGAACACCCCGCCGTCGGCGCCGCCGGCGAACACCGCGTCCTTGCCGCCCGTGCCCTGGCCCGGCAGCGTGGCCAGGCCGGTGACCCGGCCGGTGACGTAGCCCGCGCCGCCACTGGAGTTCGAGTGGTAGTACTCCCGGTAGTTCGGGTCGTCGGCGTTGTAGGGCTTGCCGGTCTCCTCGGTCCAGCTGCCCCCTCCGGTCCCGAGCCCCTGGAGGGAGTCCCATGCCGCGGTGTAGGCGCCGGGAGCGACGATGCCAGGCGCGGTCCGCGCCTGGGCGTACTGCTCGGCGGCGGTGGCCGCCTCGTGCGACTCGTCGCCGGGCTCGCCCTCGACCGGCTTGAGCTTCTCGACGAGCCGCTCGTTGAGTGACGGCTCGTTGCCGTGCGGGTCGCGAAGCGCGAACGCGCCCCAGGTGGCGACGGCCGCGATGGCGGTGGCGGTGGCGGTGGCCAGCGCGACGCGCCGCTGGCTCAGGGAGATCGACATGGATGCAGGGTAGGGACCCCAGCGCCGGAGGGATAGCCTCGGAGGCCACAGAATTTCCGGTCCGCCGCGTATTCGGCGGACATCGACCGGTGCGCGGGGGACCGACGAACAGGAAGGGCGGCGCCCCAGACCAGGTCTGGGGCGCCGCCCTTCGTTCGCTGCCCGGGATGGCCGTGGTCACCTCGAAGCGGTTGCACTCACTTCCTTGTCGTCACCGTGTCGGCCCGGCCGGGACGGTACTCGCGGTTGTACTTGCCGTCCACCGCGACGGTGTAGAAGCGGTACTTGCCCTTCACGCCCGCGTAGGCGAACGTGAACTGGCGGTCGACGCTGGTGCCGCGGTCGACCATGGCCAGCTTGAAGCTGCTGGCGCCCGGCCGCATCACGTACAGCTTGACCTTGCGGATGCCCGAGCTCGGGTACCGGTCGAAGGTGCTGTACCTCACCGTGAAGCTCTTCGTCGTCACCGACGACGGAGAGGTGGCGTCCGAGGACGGGCGAACCACGTCCCGTGCCGCCGGGTTGGACCGGTGCAGGAAGGTCCTCGGCTCGAGCCCGGTGCCGACCACCTCGGTCGACTCGCCCTCCTCCTCCGCCACCGTGGTGCCGGTCAGGTTGCCGTTGGAGACGAACGCGATCCGCCGGCCGTTGGCGCTGATCGCCGGGTCGACGCCGTTGTTCACGGTCGTGCACAGGCCGGTGTGGCCGTCCATGCGGTAGCCCTCCGCCTCGGACGCGTTGGCGTCACCGGGCTCGGGGACGCTCCACCGGGAGACGCCCTTGTTCGAGACGTTGTACCGGTAGATGTCGGTCACGTAGGCAGTGCCGTCGTACGTCGACTCGGTGTCGGTGCAGGTGTAGGTGTCGACGCTGTTCGTGTCGTCGGGGGTGAGTGCCGCATCGGACTCGAACGCGACCTGCGCGCCGTTGCCGCTGATCTGCGGACCCATGCCGACCGGTACTGCGTCCACCCAGTCTGGTCGTTTCTTCCCCCTGCGGGGCCCGGAGTCGCCGGACGTCGCCGTCGTTGGTGTCATCGGTGTCGTCGGCTCCACTGCGCCGTCCGGGGCCACGCTCACCCTGAATGGTCGTGCCCGTGGACCGGTCGCGCATGAACGCATCGGTGTCCTCGTTGGTGTCACCGGTCACCAGGTTGGTCGCCTGGGACTCGAACACGACCCGCTGGCCGTCATCGCTGATCGACGGGCCGTACGTCCCGGCGCTCATCCCGTTGCCGACCTGCCACGAGTTGTTGATGCTGATCCTCTTGGTCCGGTCGGTGCCGCGGTTGCGCAGGTAGACCTGCTGGAAGGTGGACTCGCCCTCGGCTACGGCCGGCTGGAGCACCGACGCGTCGGAGGCGAACACCACGTACCTGCCGTTGGGCGTGATGTCGGGCTTGATCGCGTTGCCGTTGACGATCTGGTCGCCGCCGGCAGCGTCGACGACGCTGACCATCTCGGTGTGCCCGTACTTCATGTCACGGACGTAGACCTTGTTCGGGCCGCCGCCGGCCTTGCCCGGCACCGCCTGGTTGTCCAGGGTCGTGTCCATGGACTGGAACGCGACGAAGCGGCCGTCCCAGCTCAGGGACGGGAAGTCCGAGGGCTTGGTGGACGCCACGCCGGCGTCGTCCTTGCTGGCGATCCTCGGGCTGGCGTTGGGGTCGGTCCAGTTGTAGACCCAGACCTGCCGGGAGCCGCCGTAGGCGGCCCACGCCACGACCTTGCCGTTCGCGCTGATCGCGGGGTTCTGCAGGTCGCCGGTGGCCACCTGCTTGGCACCGATCCGCGGCTTGGCCCGGTTCTTGACCCAGATGCCGGCGTTCGCGCCGCGCCCGGCGACCACGACGTACTTGCCGTCGGCACTCATCGCGGGGAGTTCGCGGCCACCGTCGCCCCCGTCGTCACTGACCAGTTCGGTCCAGCGTGTCGCGGTCCCCGGAGCCGGTTCGGTCGCTTGAGCCACTCCCCAGGCGGGGAGCACCAGAGCCGTGGCCGTCAGGCCGATGATGACCTTCGAGCGCTTCATGTCGATTTCCTTCCCGAACGCTCCTGTGAGGCACGGGTCCCCTCCGAGACCCGGTCTCCTTCGTCCCCAACCTCACGCGGCGGGTGACACCCCAGTAGGGCCTTTCGGCACCACCGCCGGGCGCAAGGTCCTGCCATGACAAACTCGGCATTCCGGTTATCCTGTGGTGCGGGCGCAGGGGGGGAGACTTCCAACGTGAGCAGGCCGATCGCCGGCGGCGTTCGCACGATGCTGTGGCGCAAGGGAGGGGAGTCGGTCGAGGGCTTCCCCCTCGACGAGCTCTCGGAGCATCTCCGGGAGGAGACCTCCCTGGTCTGGGTCGACCTGTGCGCGCCCAGCCCGCAGCTGCTGGGCCAGCTGGCCGCGGAGCTGTCGCTGGACCGGCACGCGGTCGAGGACTCGGTGGCCTCGGCGGAGCGGTCGAAGGCGACCCGCCACGCGACCCACACGTTCGTGACGGTGTACTCCACCCGGCTCCAGAGCGACGACCGCGCCGGCCGCAGGATGCTCGAGTCGCGGCTGGAGACCAGCCGGGTGTCCGCGTTCGTGCTCCCCGGCTGCGTGGTCACCGTGCGGCCCGACGACCGCTTCGACATGGACGCGGTGGTTGCGGCGCTGGCAGGACCGGGCGGACCTGCTGGAGTACGGCTCGGGCGCGCTGCTCCACGGCCTGCTCGACGTCGTCGTGGACGGGCACTTCGACACCATCCAGCTGATGGACGACGCGATCGAGGCGCTCGAGGACACGCTCTTCGACGATGCCGCGAGCACCCGCGCGCTCCAGCAGCACACCTACCGCCTGCGCAAGGAGCTCGTCGAGCTGCGCCGGGTCGTACTGCCGATGCGCGAGGTCGTGAACACGGTGATGCGGCACCGGGCGGACGGCGACGGTCGCAGCAGCGAGCTCGACGGCTGGTACGCCGACCTCTACGACCACGTGCTGCGCGCCTCGGAGTGGACCGAGTCGCTGCGCGACATGGTCACCACCGTCTTCGAGACCAACATCGCCCTCCAGGACGCCCGGCTGAACTTCGTGATGAAGAAGCTCACCGGCTGGGCGGCGATCATCGCGGTCCCGACGGCGGTGACCGGGTGGTTCGGCATGAACGTGGCCTACCCGGGGTTCGGCGCGACGTCGGGGTTCCTCGGCAGCACCCTGGTGATCGCGGGGCTCGCGACGGGCCTCTACGTGCTCTTCAAGCGCCAGGGCTGGATCTGACCGGCGACTCGGCCGCGGCTTCACGACATCTTCACGATCGGCCGCCTCGACGCTTCACCGCGCAGGGGTGCACTGAGGGTGTCAGAAGCCAGTCAGAAGCCGATGAGAAGGAGCCGACGATGAGGACATTCCGAAAGACACTGGTTGCGGGGACTGCCGCGGTGGCGCTGCTGGGCGGCGGCGTCACGGCCGCGGTGGCCGCGCAGGCCCCGGACGCGGTCGGCACCGCGGACGAGCAGCTGAGCCCGGCCGGGCGGGCCGACCTGCAGTTCACCCGCGAGGAGGAACGCATGGCACGTGACCTGTACCGGACCTTCGCCGACCGTTACGACGGCGTGCAGGTCTTCGACCGCATCGCGGCGAGCGAGCAGATGCACTTCGACGCGGTCGGCCGGTTGCTGAGCCGGTACGGCGTCGCCGACCCCTCGTCCGGCAAGGCGGCGGGGGTGTATGCCGACGACGCGATCCAGACGCTGTTCGACGACTGGAAGGCCACCGGGCTGAAGTCGTCCGACGACGCGCTGGCCGTCGGAGCGGACCTGGAGAAGCGGGACATCGCCGACCTGCAGAAGCTCGGGGCGAAGGACAGCCCCAGCGACGTCACGTTCGTCTACCAGCGGCTGCTGTCGGCCTCCGAGCGGCACCTGACCGCCTTCACCGCCGTCGCCGACGGCGACCCGGACGGACTGTGCGACGGTTCGGGCATGCAGCGCGGTCCCGACGGTGCCCGTCAGGGTGGCCCCGGGGGCCGGCACGGCCGGATGGGTCAGATGGGCGGCCAGATCGGCCCGAACGGCCAGCAGGGCCAGATGGGCGGCCAGTTCGGCCCGAACGGGCAGCAGGGCCAGATGGGCGGCTGGGGATCAGCCAACCGCGGGTAGCACGACCGTGAAGGTGGCGCCGGCGCCGAGACCTGCCGATGAGGCGGTGATCTCGCCGCCGTGCGCCGCCACGATCCCGCGCGAGATGGTCAGCCCGATGCCCGACCCGTGCTGGTCGCCGTCGCTGCGGCCCCCACGCACCCGGTAGAAGCGCTCGAAGATCCGCTCGAGATCCTCGGCGGCGAGCCCCTCGCCCTGGTCCCGCACCTCGATGCGGGCCTCGTGCCGGTGCCGGTCGGTGCTGACCGTGACGTCCTGGCCGGGTCCGCTGGCGCGCAGCGCGTTGCCGATCAGGTTGGTGACGACCTGACCGAGCCGGTCCGGGTCGCCGTGCACCCGCACGGCGCCGGGGGAGGCGATCACGGTGAGCCGCACCCCCGCCTCGTCGAACTGGGGTCGTAGCCGCTCCGCCGACTGCGCGACGACGGTGGCGAGGTCGAGCGTCTCCCTGCGCAGGTCGAGGGCGTTCTCGTCCGCCCGGGAGAGCGCGCTGAGATCGTCGGCGAGCCGGCCGAGCCGGTGCAGCTCGGCGGCGACCGGCTGCAGCGTGTCGGGGCCGGCGGGGAAGACCCCGTCCAGCATCCCCTCGACGTAGCCGCCGATCACGGTCAGCGGCGTGCGCATCTCGTGCGCGACGTCGGACAGCAGGCTCAGCCGGCGTTGCTCGGTGTCGGCCAGCCGGCCGGCGAGGTCGTTCACGTCGTGCACCAGGTCGGCCAGCTCGACCTCCCGGGGCGGCTGCACCTGCTCGTCGTAGTGGCCCTGGGAGAGCCGGCGGGTGGCCGTCCGCACCGCCCGGAGCGGGCGCAGCAACCGGATCCCGGCAAGCGCGGCGACGCCGGCCGCCACCAGCGCGCTGATCAGCAGGCCGATCACCAAGGAGGTGTTGACGGCGCTCGCGAAGGCGGTCCGCAGCTGGCCCCCCTCGCCCTGCGCGCGCGGCCCCATCATCCGCATGCCGGAGTCGAACAGTGCCGGCGCCAGCAGCCGCACCACGGCGTACGTCGTGACCGCGCCGATCACCGCCACCAGGAGGTGGGAGAGGAACAGCCGCACGGACAGCCGGTTCACGCCGGGTCCTGGAGGAACTTGTAGCCGACACCGCGGACGGTGCCGATCAGGCGCGGGTTCGCGGCGTCGTCGTGCAGCTGCAGCCGCAGGTTCCGCACGTGCACGTCGACCACCCGCTCGTCCCCGTAGAAGTCGTAGCCCCACACGCGTTCGAGGAGCTGGCGACGCGAGAACACCCGCCCGGGAGAGCCGGCCAGCGCGGCGAGCAGGTCGAACTCGAGCGCGGTGAGCGTCACCGGCCGGCCGTCCGAGGAGACCTCGCGGCGGGCCGGGTCCAGGGTGAGACCCGGGAACACCCGGCGCTCGCCGTCCTGGACCGCGCTCCCTCGCGCCCGGCGAAGAACCGCCTTCACGCGGGCGACGACCTCGCGCGGGCTGAACGGCTTGGTGATGTAGTCGTCAGCCCCCACGCCGAGACCGACGAGCTTGTCGACCTCCTCGGTGCGGGCGGTGACGAGGACGACGAAGACCTGGGTGAACGTGCGCAGCCGGCGCAGCACCTCGATGCCGTCGATGTCGGGCAGCATCACGTCGAGCAGGACCACGCCCGGCTCCTGGCGTCGGACCCGCTCGAGCGCGGCCTCGCCGGTGGCGGCCTCGACGACGGCGAACCCCTCCGTCTCGAGGTAGCCGCGCAGGACCCTGCGGATGTCCGGCTCGTCGTCGACGAGCAGGACCTCGGGCCGGCCCCGGGTGTCCCCGTCAGCGTCCATCGGGCTCCTCCCTCCGTGGGCCCGATCCTCCCACGGGGGTCAGGCCAGCGAGAGGAAGAGCTTCTGGAGCGAGGCGACGTCGACCTGGGCGTCCTCCCCGTCGCGGGTCAGGCACTCCTTGAGACCCGAGGCGACGATCGCGAAGCCGGCGCGGTCGAGTGCGCGGCTGACCGCGGCGAGCTGGGTGACGACGTCCTCGCACTCGCGGCCGTCCTCGAGCATCCGGATGACTCCGGACAGCTGCCCCTGTGCACGCTTGAGCCGGTTGATCACGGCCGGGGTCTCGGCGGCGACGAGTTCCATGGCAGTCCTCCTGGACCTGGGGGGTGCGGGTCAGCGCGAGGCGGAGTCCTGCTGGGCGGCCGCCACCTTGGCGTGCACCTCGGCCATGTCGAGACCGCGGACGGCCTCGATGACCTGGTCCAGCGCGGCCGGCGGGAGCGCCCCGGGCTGCGCGAACACCAGCACGCCCTCACGGAACGCCATCAGCGTCGGGATCGAGGTGATGGACGCGGCCGCGGCCAGCGACTGCTCGGCCTCGGTGTCGACCTTCCCGAACACGATGTCGGGGTGCGCCTCGGACGCCTTCTCGTACGTCGGGGCGAACATGCGGCACGGGCCGCACCACGACGCCCAGAAGTCGACGAGGACGATGTCGCTCTCGGTGACGGTCTGCTCGAAGTCGGTGGCGGTGAGGTTCCTGGTTGCCATGGGGGCTCCTCCGGTTGCACGATACCTACGGGGGTATCAACCCCGGCGCCCCGGGAATCATTCCCCTCCCCCCGCGATGCGCCGCCCGGGCACCTGGGACGGCGCGCACCATAATACCGTAGGGGGTATCGAAACGTGGGGTTTCCGCGAGGCCGACGCATGCCGGCCGCGTTGCGGGCGTCCGCCTGCGGGTTTCTGCGCCGTTCTCCTGAAAAGTAAAGGCCTCCTGTGGTGCGATAGTCCTTGTAACAGCCACTCGTCTGTGACGCGGCTCGGCAGACGCGTCCTGGGGGGTTCGATGAACGTGCGCCGGTTCCTCGCCCGCCTGCTCGGGATCGCGTTGGTCGCCTCCCTGCCGGTCATCGCCGTCTCCTCGACGGCCACCGGCGCATCCACCGCCCCGGACCCGAACGACCCGACGACGTGGGTGAGGTACGCGCCGGGCCACTACACCCCCCCGAGCGGCCCGAAGTTCAACAACCCCTACGCCGGGACCAAGGACAGCCGGGCCCTGCTCAGGCACGTGAACCGCGCGATCAACAGCGTGCCCGGCTACGAGCTGCCCCGCAACGCCGCCGGCCACCTGCTCAAGACCGACGACGGGACGCCGGTCGCGTGCCCGGAGAAGGAGCCGGCCCTCTACCCCTCCGAGATCAAGATCTCGCTGTACTCCATCGCCGACCGCGACTTCGTCAACGCGCTCATTGCCGCGGACAAGCGGTGCGTCAGCGTGCAGATCCTGATGAACTCGCACCTGAACGCCTCGAACTCGCCCGGGTGGGCCCGGCTGGTCAAGGCGCTCGGCTACCGGGGCACGGACTGGTCCACCAAGCGCAGCTTCGCCCACCGGTGCAGCAACGGCTGCCTCGGGACGTCGGTGCTGCACAGCAAGTTCTTCCTGTTCAGCCAGGCGGGCGGCGCGCTGAACACCGTCATGGTGGGCTCGACGAACATGACGTCGAACGCCGTACGCGTGCAGTGGAACGACCTCTTCACCGTCAACGGCAACCAGCGGCTCTACCGCCAGTACCGCACCATGTACGAGGCGATGGTGCCGGACCGCCCCGGTGACGGACCGTGGATCTTCCGGGCGGGCGGCTACACCTCCACGTTCTACCCCTTCCGGAGGGCGACGGCGGCGACGGACCGGACCATGCGCGACCTGCGCAGCATCCGCTGCAGCGGGGCGACCGGCGGGGCCGGCATCAACGGGCACTCCGTCCTCTACGTCACCATGCACGCCTGGCACGGTGCGCGAGGCCTCTACCTGGCCAGACGGGTCCGGCAGATGTACGAGCGGGGATGCTACGTCCGCATCCTGTACAGCTTCATGGGGCACGGGACCTACAACCTGCTGACCAGGAACACCGGCCCGCGCATGCTCGCGCGGCGGGTGTTGTTCCCCGGGCCGGCCGGCGTGGTGGCGGCGAAGTACTCGCACCTGAAGATGTTCGCGGCTTCCGGGAACGTAGCCGGCGACCGGTCCGCCTGGGTGACGTGGACCGGGTCGAACAACTGGTCCGACCGCAGCCTGACCGCCGACGAGGTCACGATCAGGATCCCGTCGCGGTCGGTGTACCGGCAGTACGTCGCGCACTGGGACTACATGCGCCGCACGCACTCCGTCGGCTGGTGGGCCATCTACGAGGAGCCCAACGGCGGTGGCCGGGCGCCTGCCGACTGACCGGGGGTGCCCACCTCGACCCGCGGGGAGACCGTGACGGTGCCGTCAGGGGCGACCGAGTAGAGCTGGTAGCCGGTGACCAGGCCGCTCTCCCTGTTCTTGAACACCACCGGGAAGGACGCCTGCTGCTGCGGCTGTGACCAGGGTGTCGAGAAGTGGTTGAGGGTCGGCGAGGCGATCGCGCCGCCGGAGGTGTTCAGCTCCATCACCAGTGTCCAGGTGCCGTCCGAGTTCCACACCACGCGCGGGGGCATCTCCCGGTGCCAGTGGCCGTAGAACACCGCAGACGCCGGCAGGTCCCTGATCCCGTCGTCCCACCACTCGGTGGCGCTGCCCCGCTCGTCGAGGAACGTCGTCATGCTGCGCACCCCGCTGCCGATGAAGGCCTGGACGGCGTACCCCTCGTGCAGCATGACCAGGTCGGGGTGGTCCGAGGTCGCGGTCTCGTAGGTGGCGGTGCCCACGGACTCCTCGGTCGCGGTCCCGCGCAGCGAGGTGGCGCCGAACATCTCGGTGCGGTTCGGGTCGCCGGCGCCCAGGACCGTGGTGCCGGCGAGGTCCTGGGTGGACCCGGTCAGCACGTGCATCCCCGCGCCCCGCATCTGCTGGGCGCTCACCTCGCTCTCGTGGTTGCCGGTCACGGCGGCCACCGGGGCGTCGCCGGCGATCGCCGCCTCGTCGTCGATGCACGGCCCCTCGGCCGCGGTCCCGTTGGTGGTGAGGTCGCCGCTGATCGCCAGCAGGCTGATCGTGCCTGCCCCGAAGCGGGCGTCGAGCAGCTCGCGGACGCGACGCTGCAGCGAGATCATCGCCGCGTTGCAGTGCATGTCCGACTGCATCAGCACCGCGGTCTCCCCGGGGCGGGGGCCGGCCATCTCCGCCCGGCTCGCCACGAGCTGCCGGGTCGCGGTGTCGACGAAGGCCTGCGTCCGTGACTCCTGGCGCCGGATGAGCTTGTGCACCTTGGGGATGGCGTCCTCGATGGCCAGCCGGAGCACGGGGCTGTCGGTGACCGCCCCCGCGGCCTCGGTGCCGTCCAGCGAGGGCAGCGGGTAGAGAGCGCCGGCGGAGGCTGCCTGGGGGTCGGTCGCCCAGTCGCGGAACTCCGCGAACGCCACCGACGTCGTGGTCGCCAGGGCCAGGACCGTGCCGGCGGCCGCCGCGACCACCGGGCGCCGCGAGAGGCGCCGGGTCAGCCGGGGGTCCACGACGAGCGAGCCGACGAGCAGCAGCGCCCCGCCGACGACGGTGTACCAGAGCTCCGCGACCAGCACCTCGTGCTGGAGCTCGTCCTGGAGCTGCTCGACGTACCCTCGGATCGCCCTGCCGGGATCGTGGAACAGGCCGCCGTAGACCTTGAGCATCTGGGGGGAGAAGTACGACCCCAGGTTGCCGTCGCCGCTGGGCGTCGCGGGCGCGCCGTCCGCGGTGACCGACAGGCCCAGAGGTCCACGGCTCACCGGGAACCGGATCGTGCCCAGGATGCCGAGCCGCAGCTCGCTCTGCGAGTTGCCGGTCAACGTCAGGCGGGCGGGGACCAACCCGATGCTGTCGTGGATCTCGGCGTGCTCGACGCCGCGCTCGAGCGCCAGCGGTGCGGCGACGACCGCAGCGGCGGCCAGACACAGGGCGAGCCGGACGCCGAGGCGGGCGGCTCGCCGTGCGCGGGGGTGCTCGGGATGCTGGTCCGACATGAGGCGACCACCGTATCGTCCGTGCCGCCCGGATCGGGGTCAGCGCATGGAACAGCCGATGGGGGCGGGTGGTGGTTCCGCCCCCATCGGCCTCTGGTGCGTACGCCGGCTTACTGCGTGACGTACATCTGTGCGAAGGTCGGCATCCCGCGGATGTTGTCGTTGGCCATGCCGCCGACCTTCGAGCCGTGGATCATCGCCGTGCCGGAGTAGCCGGTGACGACGGCCGGGTAGTACTTCTCCTCCATGGTCTTGTCGAACTGGCCCCAGGCCTTGATCGCCTCGGCGGGGGTCAGCGTGTCGAGGATGCGGTTCTGCTCGTCGTCCATCGCCTTGACCTTGAAGTTGGCGATGTTCGGCATGCCCTCGAGCCCGACCAGGTTGCCCGCCCACTGGGCCGGGAACCAGGTGATGCCGGACGGCCAGTCCGAGCACCAACCGCTCGACCGGACGTTGATCGGCGAGTTGTAGTCGGTGCGGTCGGTGCGGATCGTCGCCGTGGTCGACGCGATCGGCGTGGCCTTGAAGCCACCGGCCTGCAGGCCCTTGACGATCTCGTTCTTCGCCGCGACCGACTGGTCGTCATCGGTGGCGAACAGGAACTTGATCTCGTACTGGCCCGGCTTGTAGCCCGCCTTCTTCAGCAGCTCCTTGGCCTTGGCCGGGTCGGTGTTCTTGCCCTGGATGCCCAGCGCGTCGTACTCCACACGACCGGCCGTGCCCGGGGGCAGGATCGACGTGCCCGGGACCCGGGTGACGCCGATGATGTCGCCGCCGGCCTTCCAGGCAGCCTCGTACGGGTACGCGTAACCGATCGCCTTGCGGACGTTGACGTCCTTGATCTTGGTCATGTCGATGTACCACATGTACGTGCACGGGCTGGTGCCGGTGACCAGACGCTGCTTGTCCGACGAGATCTGCCGGTACGACGAGGCGCTGACGTTGTCGTAGGTCAGCGTGGTCTGGGCGGACCCGTTGTCGTTGATGATGATGTTCTCGAGCTTGGCCGTGTCCTGGCCGAACTTGAAGTCCCACCCGTCGACCATCTGCAGCCGGCCCGGGTCGGTGTTCGGGTCCCACTGGTCGTTCTTGACCAGCGTCAGCTCCTGCTGGGGCTTGTAGGAGGCGAACTTGTACGGACCGGTGGCCATCGGGTGACGGCCGTAGCTCTGCGGGTTGTCCTTCGCCTGCGGGATCGCGGTGAACTGCGGGAACGAGGCGTAGTAGTCCATGTCCGTGAACGGCCGGCGCATCTTGATCGTCACCGTGTTGCCGCTCACCGAGACGCCCTTGTACTGGCCCTTGTCCTTGAACGGGCCCTTGTACTTGTCGCCGTCGAGGAAGAACGTCGGTCTGTAGGTCGGGCCGTCGGGCAGCTCGGCGATCGCGAACGATCCGCTTCACCGCGTAGGCGACGTCCTCGGCCTTGACCGGGGTGCCGTCCTCGTACTTCAGCCCGTCACGCAGCGTGAACTTCCACTCGGTGTTGTCCGCGTTGGGCTGCCCCAGGTCGGTCGCCATGTCCGGGATCAACTGCATGTCGTTGGTCTCGGGGTTGTAGGTGTACTGCGTCAGGCGACCGGGTGACCAGGTCCGAGAGGATCGCGGTCGAGTCCGTGTAGTAGGCCTGCGTCGGGTCGAAGCGTCGAGGGCGCGTTGGCGGTCAGCACCGTCAGCGTCCCGCCCTTCTGGGCCCCGTCCGGCACTGCCATCGGGGCCTTGGCGTCGGCGTTCTTGGCCGCGCCCGCGCCGCCTCCGGCCCGGAAGGACGCCCCGGCGCCCGGGCCGCCGTTGCTGCCGCCACCGCCGCCGCAGGCCGCGAGGGTCATCAGGGCGGCGGACGCCAGGACCACCGCCGGTTTCATGAGCTGCATGTTGGATGCGCCTCTCTGACGTGAGCCGCCGCTTCAGGCGACTAACCACTTAGCAGTGATTCAATGGTTAGTTGCCGGGGCGCGTCAACGGTCGGCGGGGTCGTGTGTCGAAATCGAGACCAAGCCGCGGCCGGACCGTGATGAGATCGCAGCCCGGGGGCGCCGGGCGGCCCGGGCGAGGGCGCGGCCGTCAGCGGTGGACGGTGCAGGGCTGCGGAGGCTCCCGGCCCGGCACGGCGCTCCGCATGCGCACGCGCCTTGGCGCGGTTGCCGCACACCGCCATCACGCACCACTTGCGGCGGCCCCGGGGGTCGAGGAACAGCCAGCCGCACTCGTGGCCGGGGCAGGCGTGCACCGCCTCGCGCTGCGGGCCGGTGAGCAGGTCCGACGCCGCGAGGGCCGCGGCGAGGAGGGGCAGCCGCACCGGGTTGTCGAGGGGGAGCTGCCACGACAGCGTGCCGTCCTCGGCGCGCCGGAGGCGCTGTGCGGCCCTGGCCTCGTGCGCGAGCCGGGCCACCTCCGCGGTGGCGCTGTCCGACGCTGCACCGGTGAGCAGGGTGTAGAGGTGGCTGCGGAACCGGCGGGCTTCGCGCAGCACCCGCGCGGCCTGGTCCCCGGCCGCTGCGGCAGCCTCGCGTGCGGCCGTGGTCTGCGTCGCGGTGAGACCGGCGCGGTCGCCGGCCCAGACGGCGAGGGTGTCGTAGTCGACCAGGTAGTCGCCGCCGGTGCCGGGCGGGGAGTTCCACCCCGCCCAGGTGTTGCACAGCTCGAGAGCCGGGTGTCCGGCAATGGCCGCCGGCAGCCGCTTGCCGTCGACCTCGGTCATGAACATGTCTCGATTGTGCATCGCCCGGGGCGCCTTTGGCTAACCGTTCGAGGTTCCAGATGTGGTTCGTCCCTGCCGGTCGGGACGTTTGTGCCCGAGAGATTCGGGCACGAGGGCGGTGCAACCGTGCGAGAAGGGGTGAGACGAGATGACGGTCGGTGTCGCGGTCCTGGTGGTGCTCATCGGGCTGGGGATCGCAGGGTTCGTCGTGGTGCGTTCGGTGAACCGGGCGACCCACCGGGGCGGGGAGATGACCGGCCCGCCGGAGGAGGAGCTGAGGTACGTCGTACCGACCGGGCAGGACCCGGCGGTCCTCCTCGCCGCCCTCCACGCCGACGGCTACGACGCCGTCACCGTCCTCGAGCATGGCCGGCACGTCGTGGTCGTCTCCTGCCCGGCGGGCGCCGACCGGGACCGCGCCCACGTGCGCGCGGTCATCCGCGCCGCCGCCCAGACCAGCCTGGAGGGGGAGCAGTTCGACCCGGGCCGGGTGGAGTTCGAGGACGAGGCGGCCGACGGCCGGCCGCGCCGGTGAGAAGTCTCCAGTGAGAAGAGTTCGAACAAGCGGAAGGAGAGGTGTCCATGGCACGGGAGAAGGCCGGGATCGAGATGGTCGCGGTGTTCATCGGCGGGGTGCTCCTCACGCTGCTGGTCATGTGGGCCATCGCAGCGGCGGTCCTCTGACGCGGGCGGTCAGCCTGCCGCGGAGCCGATGCGGTCCACCGCGGCGTACCGCGCGACGAACCGCTCGAGGATGCTCGGAGGCTCACGCACCTCCCCGGCGCGCGCCAGCGCCTTGAGCCCCTCGGCCTCGTGGGGGTCGAAGTACCCCGAGTGCTTGTAGACCTCGATCCGGGTGCAGAGCCCCTCGGCGTCGAGCTCGGGGTGGAACTGGGTGGCGTAGACGTTGCTCCCGATCCGGAAGCCCTGCACCGGGCACCGCTCCGACGCCGCCAGGTGCACGGCGTCCCGCGGAAGCAGGCTCATCGCCTCCTTGTGGCCGACGAACGCCTCGAAGCTCTCCGGCAGGTGCCCGAAGACCGGGTCGTCGCGCCCCGCGGTCGTCAGCGTCACCGAGACCGGGCCGATCGGCTCGGCGTACGTCCGGTCGACGACGCCGCCCCGGTGCGTCCCGAGGGTGCCGATCCCGTAGCACGCGCCGAGGAACGGGAAGTCGCGCTCGACGACCGCGTCGAGCAGGGCCCGGAGCTCCGCCTCGACCCGTCGCTGCCCCGGCGACTTCTGGTGCTCGGGGTCGCTGGCGTTGAACGGGCCGCCGCCGAGGAAGATGCCCGACCACGCGTCGAGGTCGACCGGCCCCAGGCGGCCGCGCTCGAGGCGGACCCGCCGCAGCGTCGCCTCCGACAGGCCGGTGAACCTGAGGAAGGACTCGTACTCGTTGTCGGCGGCGGCGTCGTCCTCACGCGTGGCCAGCAGCAGGAACGGCTTCACGCCCCGACTTTACGGCGAACGGCGTGCCCGCAGCAGGGGGCAACCAGGATGTGGCCGCACGGGACGACCGCCCGTCCGCCGCGGCCGGTGCGCCTAGGCTGAGACTCGTGCGCGTGGTGGTCGTCGACGACGAGAGACGGATGGTCGAGCTCGTGACCAGCTACCTCGAGGACCTCGGGATCACCGCGACCGGCTGCCACGACGGGCCCGGCGCCCTGGAGGCGGCACGTGCCGCGGACGTCGACGCCGTCGTGCTGGACCTGATGCTCCCCGGGATGTCGGGCCTGGACGTGTGCCGGGCGCTGCGCCGGGAGGGCAACGACGTGCCGATCCTGATGCTGACCGCCCGCGGTGCGGTGCCCGAGCGGGTGGCCGGGCTCGATGCGGGCGCGGACGACTACCTCGTCAAGCCCTTCGCGCTCGAGGAGCTGGCCGCCCGGGTGAAGGCGATGCTGCGGCGTCGGGAGGTCGCCGACCACCGGTTGGTCGCCGGCGACGTGGTGCTCGACCCGCTCGAGCAACGCGTGTGGGTCGCCGACGTCGAGGTGACCCTCTCGCGCCGTGAGCTCGCGATGCTCACCGCCCTGCTCGAGAGCGCCGGGCAGGTGATCACGCGCAGCCGGCTCTTCGACGAGGTGTGGGAGGGCGAGGTGGACATCCGCAGCAACGCGATCGACGTCCACATGTCCCGGCTGCGCCAGCGGCTCGAGGGATCCGCCCAGGTGCGCATCAAGACCCTCCGGGGCGTGGGCTACCGCCTCGAGACCACCCGCGGATGAGGCTCTGGAAGCGGCTCGTCGGCGACCGGCCAATCGTGACGCGCCTGGTCCTGGCCACCGCCGTGGCCATGGCCGCGGTGCTCGCCGTCGCGGCGGCGTTCGTCTACTGGCGTGTCGAGTTCGCGCTCACCCGCCAGCTGAACCAGGACCTGGACGCCTACCAGCGGGTGGTCGAGCGGGCGGTCCGCGCCGGCACGACACCGCCGAGCGACACCCCCGGCGAGACCTTCCAGGTGTACGACGTACGCGGGCGGCGGATCCTCGGCGACCACGCCGGCGAGCCGCTCGTGGGCGCCGAGGTGCGGGCCCGGGCCGTCCGCGACGGCGAGCAGCGGGTCGACGTCGGGTCGTTCCTGCCGGTGCCCGAGCACGCCTACCGGGTCGTGGTCTCCCGGGTCGACTCGCCCCGCGGGCCGGTCGTGGTCGTGTCGGCGATCAGCCGGCGCAAGCACGACGAGGCGCTGCGCGAGCTGTTGCTCCAGCTGAGCATCGCGGACCTGCTGGCGCTGGTGGCGGCCGCGTTCGTCGGCTACTGGACGGCTCGCGCCGCACTGGACCCCGTCGAGCGCTACCGGCGGGCCGTGGCCGAGGTGGGCGACGACCTGGGCCGACGGCTGCCGGTCGACGCCGACCGCGACGACGAGCTGACCCGGCTGGGCCACACGTTCAACGGGCTGCTGGCCCGGCTGGAGGCCGGCGGCCTCCGGGAACGGCAGTTCCTCGCCGACGCCTCCCACGAGCTGCGCAGCCCGCTCAGCCTGATGCGCGCCGAGCTGGAGTGGGCGCTGGTGCGGCCCCGCTCCGACGAGCAGGTGCACACGGTGCTGACCTCCTTGCAGGGCCAGGTGGAGCGCCTGGTCGAGCTCGCGAACGCGCTGCTCGACCTGGAGGAGCTGCGGGCCGAGGGCGGGCTGGTGCGCGGCGCGACCGACCTCGCGGCGCTGGTCGGCGCGGTCGTGGACCGCTTCGCCACGGCGACCCGGCGGGCCGGGGACGCGGTCCGCTCACACTCCGACCAGGCGGTGCTGAGCCTCAACCGGCTGTGGCTCGAACGGGCCCTGACCAACCTGGTCGACAACGCCCTGCGGCACGGAGCCGCACCCGTCGACGTCACCGCGTCGGTGGTCGGCGAGCGGGTGCGCCTGGTCGTGGAGGACGCCGGGCCCGGATTCCCCGAGGAGTTCGTCGCCGGCGCCTTCGAGCGGTTCACGCGGGGCGAGGCCAGCCGCACCACCACCGGGTCCGGCCTGGGACTGGCCCTCGTCCGCGCGGTGGCGGAGGCGCACGGAGGCACCGCGCGGGTGGACGTGGGCGCGGACCACGGGCGGGTGGTGATCGACCTGCCGGTCCCGCCGCCGGCCGCGTCGGACAGCGCGGACGGGTCCCGCGACGGCGCGGCGGAGTGACCGGGGCCGCCCCGGGTCTCCCGCTCAGCGGTCGGTCGTCCGCCGGTCGTCCGGCAGCCGCAGGGTCAGCCCGCGCCGGTCGAGGTGCGCCAGCAGCGGCAGCACCACGCGGCGGCTGGTGCCGAGCGCCTGGCGGGCCTCGCTGGTCGTGAACGGCTGCGGCAGGGCAGCGAGCAGCCGGGCGGCCTCCTCGTCGGCTCCGGGAAGCAGCACCGTCCCCGCGTCGAGCCGGAGCAGCTCCCCGGCCCGTTCGAGGGCGGCGAGGGCGCGCTTGTCCAGGTGGAGGGCGGCGAGCCGGTTCGCGTCCGGAGCCGCGAACGGTGCCGCAGCCAGGTCGTCGCGGACCAGTGCCCAGGCGGACACGACCCGGTCGGGCAGGGTCGGGCCGCCGGCCAGCAGCACCCGGCCGCCGGCGGTGCGCAGCGGAGGCCCGACCAGTCCGGCGAGGATCTCCTCCGACGGCAGGCCGAGGGCCCGGGCCGCCGCCGCGACCGGCAGACCGGGGTGCACCGACGACATCGTGGCCCGCACCCGCTCGTGCAGCTGCCGGCGCAGGTCGGTCGCCCGGCCCGGTGCCAGCAGCCAGTCGCCCGCCGCGACCGCGCCGTCGGGCACGGCGGTCACCGGCACCCCGATGCGGCGCAGCAGCGACCGTCGTACGACGCCCCGGCGCTCGAGCTCCGAGGCGAGCGAGCCGTCCGCGCCGGCGAGCGCCTTCGCCCGGGCCGCACCGGCACCGCGGCGGCGCAACGAGGGAGGATCGGGGTCGAGGACCCGCAGCCCCCACACCTGACGGCTGCCGGGGTCGCGCAGCAGGGCCCGGTCGCCGATCCGCAGCGGCAGCGGAGCGGGCAGCACGAGCCGCACCAGGTGGTCGTCCAGCGGCCGGGCGTGCACGGTCGTCGCCAGCGCACCCACGTGCAGCTGGGGGCGCTCGGGCAGCGGTCCCGGCGCGCCGAGCGCGACGTCGACCAGCGTGGTGTGGTGCCAGGCGCCCGGGGCGACCAGCACGCTCCCGCGGCCGAGCTCTTCGGGGGTCCGCCCGCCGAGGTTGAGCGCGACCCGCGCGGTGCCGGTGACCGCGGCGGCGGGGCGCTCCAGCGACTCGAGGCCGCGGACCCGGAGCCGGTGCTCGCCGAGCGCCAGCACGTCGCCGGTGCGCACGGTGCCCTCCGCGAGGGTGCCGGTCACCACCGTGCCGGTCCCGCGGACCACGAAGCTGCGGTCCACCCACAGCCGGACGTCCGCGTCCGCGTCCGGTGGCTCGAGCCCGCCGACGAGCCGCGCGAGCTCCTCGCGGAGCCGGTCCATCCCCGTCCCGGTGACCGCGCTGACCGCCACCGCGGGCACGTCGCCGAGCGTGGTCCGCCCGATCTCCTCGCGGGCCCGCGCCAGTGCCGGCCCGGGGTCGGCCAGGTCGCAGCGCGTCACCGCCAGCAGGCCGTGCCGCACGCCCAGGGCGTCCAGCGCCGCCAGGTGCTCGGCCGACTGCGGCATCCACGGGTCGTCGGCGGCCACCACGAACAGCACCGCGGGGACCGGTCCCATCCCCGACAGCGTGGTGCTGATGAAGCGTTCGTGCCCCGGCACGTCGACGAACGCGACGTCGCCCACCCCGGGCAGTGCGGTCCACGCGTAGCCGAGCTGGATCGACAGCCCCCGCCGGTGCTCCTCCTCGAGCCGGTCCGGGTCGGTGCCGGTGAGCGCGCGCACCAGCGTGGACTTGCCGTGGTCCACATGGCCCGCGGTGGCGACGACGTGCACGGCTCAGCCCTCCGGACGCTCGGCCGCACGGCGTACGGCGTCCGCGAGGACGCCGTCGGACGCGGCCGGCACGCCGACCAGGTCCAGCAGCAGCCGGCCGTCCACGAGCCGGCCGACCACCGGGGGAGCACCCGCCCGCAGCGGCGCCGCGAGGCCGGGCGGCAGGGCCACCGCCGCGCTGGGCAGGTCCACGCCGGGGGCGCCGCCGCCGCCGACCGCGGCCACCGACCGGACCGCCTCGGCGGGCACCGCTCCGCCGAGCGCGGCCACCACCGCCTCGGCCCGGCGCAGCAGGTGCGCGGGGTCGGCGTCGAGCGCGAGGTGGACCGGCGGCGTCGGCCCGGTGAGGGTCGCCTCCAGCGCGGCGAGCGTGAGCTTGTCGACGCGCAGCGCGCGGGCGAAGGGGTGCCGGCGGAGCCGGGTCACCAGCGGCTCGGTGCCGAGCATCAGCCCGCACTGCGGGCCGCCGAGCAGCTTGTCGCCCGAGGCCGTGACCAGGTCCGCACCGGCTCGCAGGCTGGTGGTGGCGTCGGGCTCGTCGGGCAGCCGCGGGTGGGGCGTGAGCAGGCCGGAGCCGATGTCGTGCACGAGCGGCACGTCGAGCGTGGCGAGCTCGGCGAGCGGCACCGACGAGGTGAAACCCTCCACCCGGAAGTTCGAGGGGTGCACCTTGAGCACGAACGCCGTCGTCTCGTCGACCGCGCCGGCGTAGTCCTCGAACCGCACCCGGTTCGTGGTGCCCACCTCACGGAGCCGGGCCCCCATCGACTCGAGCAGCTCGGGGATCCGGAACCCGTCGCCGATCTCGACCATCTCGCCGCGGGCCACCACCACGGACCGGCCGGCCGCCAACGCGCAGGTCACGAGGGCGAGCGCAGCCGCACCGTTGTTGACCACGTGCACCCCGCCGGCGTCGGGCACCGCGGCCGCGAGCGCGGCCAGGGCTCCCTGGCCCCGGCGGCCGCGCCGACCCGTGCCCAGGTCGAGCTCCACGTCCGTGGGGCCGGACGCCAGGGCGACCGCCTCGACCGCGGCGTCGGACAGCGGCGCCCGGCCGAGGTTGGTGTGCACCACGACCCCGGTGGCGTTGAGCACCCGGCGCAGCGAGGTGGCGTGCTCCGGGAGCAGGCCGAGCGCGTAGCCGGCGACGTCGGCCGGGTCGACCTCCCCTCGTCGGCAGGCCTCCAGCGCGTCGCCGACCGCCCGCTTCACCCGGTGCGTGCCCAGGCGCGTGCCGGCGAGCTGCAGGGCCGGGTCGGCGAGGACGCGGTCGGTCCTCGGCGTGCGGCGGCGGGGGTCGTCCAGCGCGGGCTCCTCGGGTCGGGTCGTGCCACGTCGCAGGCTACCCGGAGCGCCGTGTCCCCGCGGGGTCAGCCTCGGTGCCGCTCGGCGACGTGCTCGAGCTCGAAGACCGGGTGCGAGGCGGGATCGGGCAGCGCCCGGAAGCACCGGTCGACGGTGCGTCCGGCGGCCCGGCGGTAGGCCGCGATCACGTCGGCCCGCTGGTCCGGCGGCAGCTCGTGCGCGAGCACGCGCTCGTGGCTGCCGTGGCCGTCCAGCGCCCCCTCGCCCGCCGCGCGGAGGTTGCGCACCCAGTCGCTCTCGCCGTACGGCGCGACCAGGTAGCGCCCCGTCCCGACCCGCACGGGCAGCACCGGGACGCTGCGGCGTCGACCGGTCCGCCGGCCGGTCACGGTGAGGCTGCGCACCCCGCGGGGCTGGAGCCGTCTCATCAACGGGTTGACCACGCGCCGGGTCAGTGCCGGCGGCCTCAGGTAGGGCATGGTCGTGCCTCCCTCCGTCCGGACCAGTGCACGCCGCGCGCGAGCCGGGGACAAGGGGCCAAGGTCCCGTGCCGCACCGGCACGCGGGACCTTGGCCTCTGACCGGCCGAGGGGGCGCGGCGCGATCATCGCTGGCAGCGGCGTCCGGGACGGGCGATCCCGGAGCGAGGGAAGGCGACCATGGCCGTGGAGCCGCGGGCCGACCGGCTCGGCCCGCTGGATCTGAGCAACCTGCGGGTCGAGACGCACGGCCTGCCGATGCACGTGGCCGCGCTCGCGCTGGTCGACGGGGCCGGGCTGCTCGACGCCTCCGGGGAGCCGCTCCTGGACGAGGTCCGCCGGCACGTCGAGCCTCGCACCCGCCGGGCCCCCCGGCTCCGTCAGGTCCTGACCCGGCCGGGGCAGGGGCCCCCGTCCTGGGTCGACGACGACGGTTTCGACATCGCGCGGCACGTGCGGGCCCGACGCGTCCCGGAGCCCGGGGACGAGGCCGCCCTGCTCGCGGTCTGCTGCGAGCTGAACGAGCCGCCGCTGGACCGGGACCGGCCCTTGTGGGAGCTGTGGCTGCTGTCCGGGCTGGACGGTGACCGCGTGGCCCTGCTGATCCGGCTGCACCACGTGGTCGCCGACGGGGTCGCGGCCCTCGCCCTGCTCGGCTCGCTCTTCGACACCGGGCCGGACACCGGGCCGGACGCCGGGTCGACGGTCCCGTCCGCCCCGGGCACCCGCGGCGGCCGGGTGAGGGCCTGGCCGGCCCAGGCGGCGGCGATGGTGCGGCGCGGTCGGGCCCCGGCGGTGTCCTTCAACCGGCCGGTCGGCCCGCACCGGCGGCTGGTCCTGCTGCGCGCCGACCTCGAGGCGGCCCGGGCGGTCGCCCATGGTCACGGGGGGAAGGTCAACGACGTGCTGCTCGCCGCGATGGCGGGCGGCGCCCGGCGGCTGCTGGAGAGCCGGGGGGAGCTCCGGCCGGGCCTGGTGCTCGAGGTGTCCGTGGCCGCCTCCGTGCGCCGCGCCGACGAGCGGGGCGGCAACCGGGTCGGGGTCCGGGTGGTGCCGGTGCCGGTCGACGAGCCGGACGCGCTGGCACGCCTCGAGACCATCGCGCGGTCCACCGCGGCGCAGCGGGCACGGCCGCCGTACCAGCCGAACGGGCGGCTCCTGCAGCGGTGGATGGTGCACGTGATGTTCCGGCAGCGGCTGGTCAACCTGCTGCTCAGCAACGTGCCCGGTCCGACGCGGCCGCTGGCCCTCGCCGGAGCGCCGGTGCGCGAGCTGTTCCAGGTCGGCACCGTCCAGGGCAACCTCGCGCTGGCCGTCGGGGCGCTGTCCTACGCGGGTCGGCTGAACCTCACCGTGGTCGCCGACGCCGAGGTCGTCCCCGATGCGGCGGTGTTCGCGGCGGGGATCGACGAGGCCCTCGCGCAGCTGGGGGTGCGGCCGGGCGGCCGACCCGGTCGGCCGGAGGGGGTCGATGGCGGAGGCGGACGGGAATCGAACCCGCCGGACCCAGATGCTGGGCCCCTACGGTTTTGAGGACCGCGCCCGTCACCAGACGAGAAACGCCTCCGCGCGCACTCTACGGCGGCCTCTGGACGGCGGGGCTAGGGTGGTGCCACGTTTGAGGAACCGGCCCGGGGATACCTGGGGTCGACGATCGACGGCAGGACGGAGACTCGCGTGGGAGTGCGCACCTTCATCGGGTCGTGGCCGGTGCTGCGACAGGCAAGGGAGAACGACCTCCTCGGCCGGGGCCAGGCCTCGATGTCGGCGCGCAGCGAGTCGCTCGCGCCGCGCACCTCCCAGGCCGACAGGGTCGTCGACTCGATCTGCCCGTACTGCGCGGTCGGCTGCGCGCAGAAGGTCTTCGTCAAGGACGAGAAGGTCACCCAGATCGAGGGGGACCCCGCCAGCCCGATCTCGCGGGGGCGGCTGTGCCCCAAGGGCAGTGCCAGCAAGCAGCTGGTGACCTCCGCGAGCCGGGTGACGAAGGTGCGCTACCGGCGCCCCTACGGCACCGACTGGGAGGACCTCGACCTGGACACCGCGATGGACATGATCGCGGACCGGGTGATCAAGACCCGCAAGCAGTTCTGGGAGTGGGAGGCCGAGGACGGCACGCGTCTTCGGCGGACCATGGGCATCGCCAGCCTCGGAGGAGCGACCCTCGACAACGAGGAGAACTACCTCATGAAGAAGCTCTACACGGCGATGGGCGCGATCCAGGTCGAGAACCAGGCCCGCATTTGACACTCCTCCACCGTTCCCGGTCTGGGAACCTCGTTCGGCCGCGGAGGGGCCACCAGCTTCCAGCAGGACCTCGCCAACGCTGACTGCATCCTGATCGAGGGCTCGAACATGGCCGAGTGCCACCCGGTCGGGTTCCAGTGGGTGATGGAGGCCAAGCGCCGCGGCGCGACGATCATCCACGTCGACCCGCGGTTCACCCGCACGTCGGCGGTCGCCGACGTCCACGTGCCGATCCGGGCCGGCACCGACATCGCGTTCCTGGGCGCGCTGGTCAACTACGTGCTCACCCACGAGCTCGACTTCCGCGAGTACGTCGTGAACTACACCAACGCGGCGGCGATCGTCGGCGAGGAGTTCCGCGACACCGAGGACCTCGACGGGCTCTTCTCCGGCTACGACGCGGAGAGCGGGAAGTACGACCCCAGCAGCTGGCAGTACGAGAACGCCCCGCAGGCACCCGCCGCCGGCCAGCGCGACCCCGACCAGCCCGGCGGGCCGGACAAGGGCAAGGGCGGCCGGAAGGAGCAGGAGGGTCACGAGACCGCCAGGTCCGAGCGCGCCGGGTCCGGCGGCCCCTCGGTGGCCGCGAAGCCCGAACGCGACGAGACCCTGCAGCACCCCCGGTGCGTCTACCAGATCCTCAAGAGGCACTTCGCCCGCTACACCCCGGAGCTCGTCGAGCGGGTCTGCGGGATCAGCCCCGAGCAGTTCGAGCGGGTCGCCGAGGCGCTGACGGAGAACTCCGGGCGGGAGCGCACCTCCGCGTTCTGCTACGCGGTGGGCTGGACCCAGCACACCGTGGGGGTGCAGAACATCCGCACCGCCTCGATCCTGCAGCTGCTGCTCGGCAACATCGGTCGCCCGGGCGGCGGGATCATGGCGCTGCGCGGGCACGCCAGCATCCAGGGCTCGACGGACATCCCCACGCTGTTCAACATCCTTCCGGGCTACATCCCGATGCCGCACGCCCGCCAGCACGAGGACCTCGACGCGTTCGTGGCCGAGGACGCCGGCAAGACCGGCTTCTGGGGCAACATGAAGTCCTACACGGTGAGTCTGCTGAAGGCCTACTGGGGCGACGCCGCCACGCCCGACAACGACTTCTGCTTCGACTACCTGCCTCGGCTGACCGGGAACCACGGCACCTACGAGACCGTCGTGGGACAGATCGAGGGCAAGGTCAAGGGCTACTTCGTGGTCGGGGAGAACCCCGCCGTCGGGTCGGCCAACGGCAAGATGCAGCGGCTCGGGATGGCCAACCTGGACTGGATGGTCGTGCGCGACATGGCGATGATCGAGTCCGCGACGTTCTGGAAGGACGGGCCCGAGATCGCCACCGGTGAGCTGGCGACGGAGTCGATCGGCACCGAGGTGTTCTTCCTGCCGGCCGCCTCGCACGTGGAGAAGGCCGGCTCGTTCACGAACACCCAGCGGATGCTGCAGTGGCGGACGAAGGCGGTCGAGCCGCCGGGCGATGCGCGCAGCGAGCTGCAGTTCTACTACGAGCTCGGCCAGCGGATCAGGGAGAAGCTCGCCGGCTCCGACGACGAGATGGACCGGCCGCTCCTGGACCTCACCTGGGACTACCCGACCGAGGGGCCCCTCCAGGAGCCCGACGGCCAGGCGGTGCTGGCCGAGATCAACGGCCACGACGCCGACGGGGACCCGCTGTCGTCCTACACCCAGCTGAAGGACGACGGCTCCACGTCGTGCGGCTGCTGGATCTACTGCGGCGTCAACGCCGACGGGGTCAACCAGGCCGCCCGGCGCAAGCCGCACTGGGAGCAGAGCTACGTGGCCCCGGAGTGGGGCTGGGTGTGGCCGGCCAACCGCCGGATCATCTACAACCGCGCGTCGGCCGACCCCGACGGGAAGCCGTGGAGCGAGCGCAAGAAGTACGTCTGGTGGGACGCCGACCAGCAGAAGTGGGTCGGCGAGGACGTGCCGGACTTCATCGCGGACCGGCCACCGGACCACGTGCCGGAAGAGGGCGCCACGGGACCGGACGCGATCGGCGGCCGTGACCCGTTCATCATGCAGACCGACGGCAAGGCATGGCTCTACGTCCCGGTCGGCCTCGCCGACGGACCGCTGCCGGCGCACTACGAGCCCGCCGAGTCCCCGGTCCACAACGCGTTCTACGGGCAGCAGAACAACCCCGCCCGCGAGAAGGTGGACCAGCCGTCGAACCCGCTCAACCCGTCGTACTCGCAGGCCTACCCCTACGTGTTCACCACCTACCGGCTGACCGAGCACCACACCGCCGGCGGGATGAGCCGGACCCTGCCCTACCTCTCCGAGCTCCAGCCGGAGATGTTCTGCGAGGTGTCGCCGCGGCTCGCCGCCGAGCGCGGGCTCGAGAACGGAGGATGGGCCACGATCGTGACCTCGCGCACCGCGATCGAGGCCCGGGTGCTCGTCACCGACAGGCTGCGCTCGCTGCGGCTGGGGGACCGGGTCGTGGAGCAGGTGGGGCTGCCCTACCACTGGGGGAGGAACGGGCTCTCCGCCGGCGACTCCGCGAACGACCTGATGAACGTGACCCTGGACCCGAACGTGCACATCCAGTCCAAGCTCGGGACCTGCGACATCAGGCCGGGGCGCAGGCCCACCGGAGTCGCGCTCACCGAGTACGTCGAGGGCCACCGACGCCGCGCGACCGAGGACGACGAGAGGAGCGACACGTGAGCAGCTCGCTGTACGGGCCGCTGGACGACGTGCAGGCCGACGCGGGCTACCGGCAGCACCCGCCGCGCAAGGGCTTCTTCACCGACACGTCGGTGTGCATCGGCTGCAAGGCCTGCGAGGTCGCCTGCAAGGAGTGGAACGACGTCCCCGAGGACGGCATCTCGCTGTCGGGCATGTCCTACGACAACACCCAGGCGCTGGGTGCGGACACCTGGCGGCACGTCGCGTTCGTCGAGAAGCCGCTGCACCCGACCACCGCCGACCTCGGCCTGCCGGGAATGGGTCCCCCCGGGTGGGACAGCCACGAGAGCGGGCTGCCCGCCCACGAGGACCAGGGCGCCGAGTCGGCGGACAGCGGCATGCGCTGGCTGATGTCCTCCGACGTGTGCAAGCACTGCACGCACGCGGCCTGCCTGGACGTCTGCCCCACCGGGTCGCTGTTCCGCACCGAGTTCGGCACCGTGGTCGTGCAGCCCGACATCTGCAACGGCTGCGGCTACTGCGTCCCGGCCTGCCCCTACGGCGTCATCGACCTGCGCAAGGAGGACGGCCGCGCGTTCAAGTGCACGCTGTGCTACGACCGGCTCAAGGACGGGCAGACCCCGGCCTGCGCGCAGGCCTGCCCCACCGAGTCCATCCAGTACGGCGACCTCGACGAGCTGCGTGAGCGGGCCGACCGGCGGCTGGCCGACCTGCACGCGCAGGGTGTCGACGTGGCCCGGCTCTACGGCCACGACCCAGGGGACGGCGTCGGCGGTGACGGGGCGTTCTTCCTGCTGCTCGACGAGCCGGAGGTCTACGGCCTGCCCCCGGACCCGGTCGTCACCACGCGGGACCTCGGCTCGATCTGGAGGCACGTGGGAGCAGCGGCGGCGACCCTGGTCGGGGTCGGTGTCGCGTCGTTCACTTCGAGACGCCTCGTCCCTCGGCTCCTCAGCACGAGCGTGGGGAGGCGCCGGTGAGAGAGCGCGCGATGGTGCCGGAGCCGGAGTTCGAGTCCTACTACGGCAAGCAGATCATCAAGACCCCGACCTGGAAGACCCCCGACGTCCCCCTGTACCTGTTCATCGGCGGGATGGCCGGCGCCTCCGGGGTGCTCGCCGAGGGCGCCGCGATGACCGGACGACCGACGCTCGAGCGGATCGCGCGCGGGGCCGCCGCCGGCGGTGCCGCGGTGGGCACGGCCGCGCTGGTCCACGACCTCGGCCGCCCGGAGCGGTTCTTGAACATGCTGCGGGTGCTCAAGGTGACCTCGCCGCTCTCGGTGGGCTCCTACATCCTCGCGCCGTTCGGCGGGCTCTCGGCGGCCGCGTTCGCCTCCAACCTGACCGGCCGGCTGCCCCGGCTGGGCAGGCTCGCCGGGGTCGGCGCCGCCGCGTTCGGGCCGCCGCTCGCGACGTACACCGCAGCGCTGGTCTCCAGCACCGCGGTCCCGGCCTGGCACGAGGGCTACCGCGAGATGCCGTTCATCTTCGCCGGCTCCGGGATGACCGCCGCCGGCGGTTTCGCGATGCTGCTGGCCCCCAAGAGCGAGAACGGCCCGGCGCGCCGGATGGCGATCGCCGGCGCGGCGGTCGAGCTCACCGGCGCCGAGCTGCTCAAGCGCAGGCTCGGGATGGTCGCCGAGCCCTACCGGGAGGGCCGTCCCGGCCTGCTGATGAAGACCGCGCGGGCGATGACGGCCGGATCGGCCGCGCTGTCCCTGCTCGGCGGTCGCTCCCGGCTGGTCTCTGCGGTCGCGGGCGCCTCCTACGTCACCGCCTCGCTGCTGACCCGGTTCGGGATCTTCGAGGCCGGCATCGCCTCGGCCAAGGACCCGAAGTACACCGTGGTCCCGCAGAAGCAGCGGCTCGCGGAGCGCGCGGCGGCGACGGGCTCACCCGTCGGGTGAGCCGCTGACGGCGGATCGGAGTGGGTACCGTGACCGGGTGACCACCACCGGTTCCTCGCTCCGTCTGACCCAGTACGCCGCCGGGGGCGGCTGCGCCTGCAAGGTGCCCCCCGGCGAGCTCGAGCGAGTGCTGTCCGGCCTCGT
The DNA here is from genome assembly GCA_963838025.1 of uncultured Actinomycetota bacterium. Classification (GTDB taxonomy): domain Bacteria; phylum Actinomycetota; class Actinomycetes; order Propionibacteriales; family Nocardioidaceae; genus Nocardioides_B. Next base: position 2,777,353 of record CAWIPF010000001.1, on the reverse strand, counting down.
CGCCGGACCCGGCTCCGACGACCTGCTCGTCGGGCTGGAGAACGGCGACGACGGGGCGGCCGTGCGCATCGACGGGGGCCGCGCCGTCATCGCGACCGCGGACTTCTTCACCCCGGTCGTCGACGACGCCTACGACTGGGGCAGGATCGCGGCCGTCAACGCGCTCTCCGACGTCTACGCGATGGGCGGCGAACCGCTGGTCGCGGTGAACCTGCTCGCCTGGCCGCGCGACCGGATCCCGTTCGAGGTCGCCGCCGAGGTGCTGCGCGGGGGTGCGGCGGTCTGCGCGGAGGCGGCCACGCACCTCGCCGGCGGGCACAGCATCGACGACCCCGAGCCGAAGTACGGCATGGCGGTCACCGGGCTCGCCGACGCGGACCGGCTGCTGCGCAACGACGCCGGGGCCCCGGGGGTCCCGCTGACGCTGACCAAGCCTCTCGGCCTCGGGGTGCTGAACAACCGGCACAAGGCGACCGGGGTGGTGTTCGACGACGCGGTCGAGGTGATGACGTCGCTCAACCGGGACGCGTCCCGGGCGGCGCTGGCGGCGGGAGCCGTGTGCGCGACCGACGTGACCGGCTTCGGGCTGCTCGGCCACCTCTACAAGCTGTGCCGGGCCAGTGGCGTGTCCGCCGTGGTCGACTCGGGGGCGGTCCCCTACCTGGACGACGCGCGCCGCTCCTTGGCGGAGGGCTTCGTGCCGGGGGGCTCGCGGCGGAACCTCGACTGGGTGCGCCCGCACCTCGGCGCCTCCGTGGACGAGGACGAGCTGCTGCTGCTCGCGGACGCCCAGACCTCGGGCGGCCTGCTGGTGGCGGGGGAGCTTCCCGGCCACCCGGTGATCGGGGAGCTCGTGCCCCGGGGCGAGGCCGTGGTCACGGTGCGGTGAGCCGCGCGCGCAGACGACGCAGAGCTCGTTCCCCTCGGGGTCGGCCATCACCACGTGGTCGCCGGGTCGCCGCACCTCCCCGGCGTCCTCTCACCGGGCAGGCTCACGCCTCAGCGAGGTGACCGTGCGGCGCAGGGTCATCACCAGCGCGCCCGCGCCGAACAGGTCGCCGGAGCTCTCCTCGCGGACCGTTCGCACCTCCTCGACGAGCCGGGTGAGGGCCGCGTCCGCCTGCTCCAGGCAGTCCGCGTCGGCGCGTCCGCGCTGCACCGACCGCAGCGCCTCGGCGGTCTCCTGGAACGCGTGCGCCGCGTAGGGACGCAGGGTGGGACCGAGCGGCACCTCGTCCCGGTCCGAGCTCTCCTGCGAGGTCACGAACGTCGTCATCTCCTCGACCAGGAACGCGAGCAGCTCCAGGGCGCGGGCCTGCTCGTACTGTCCGTCGGCCTCGTGCTGCCACCGCCGGATGCGCCAGTTCCCGCGGCGGGCCTCGGTCGCCTGCGCGACCATGTCGTGCATCTCCCGGGCCAGCGGCCGGACCGCCCTGCGGCGCTCCCGCCAGCCGGCCTCGTCGGGCGGCGTCTCCTGGAGAAGGCCCTCGGCGAGGTCGTCGAGCTGTTCGGCGAGCCGGTTGCGCAGGTTGGTGACGCTCGTCCACGTGGCGGTCAGCGGCAGCGGGGGGAACGCGAGGTTCACCGCGATGCCCACGGTGGCGCCCACGGTGACGAGGGCGAGGTAGCCGAAGGCGTAGGTCAGCTCGTGGTCGCCGCCGATGATCAGGACGAACAGCGCGGTGAACGGGACCCACGTCGCCTTGCCGCCGAGCCGGTTCCACCCGGCCAGCAGCGTGCCTCCGGCGACCACGACGCCCACGGCGACCAGGCCCGAGACGCCGAGATACCCCATCAGGATCGCCAGCGACGCGCCGAGCATGATCGACAGCACCCCTTCCAGGGTGTCGCGCACGGAGGCGGTGACCGTGGTGCCGGTCGCGATGATCGCGCCCAGCGGCGCGTAGTACGGGTACCGGTCGGCGACGCCACCAAGGGACTGGACCAGCGCCCAGGCCAGTGTCGTGGCCAGGCCGGCCTTGAGGGCGAGGGCGATCCTCGGATGGTGGCGCAGGTGGCGCAGGTGGACAGCAGGCATCGATCTCCTCCGGCTCCCGGCACCCCGTGCGCACTACGACCTACCCGTCCGGACCCGTTCCTACACCGCCGTTTCGGTTTGCTGCTGGGTGGGCACATCAACGGGCATGGCCGAAGAGGGTGAGTCCAAGGGAACGGTTCTGGTGGCGGGCGCCGCGAACCTGGCGATCGCGGTCGCCAAGGTGGTGGCCGGTCTGCTGTCCGGGTCCTCGGCGATGCTGGCCGAGGGGGCCCACTCGTTCGCGGACACGCTGAACCAGGTCTTCTTGATGACCGCGCTCAAGCGGAGCGGCAAGCCCGCCGACGAGCAGCATCCCTTCGGCTACGGCATGGAGCGCTACTTCTGGTCGCTGTTGGCCGCCGTCGGCATCTTCGTCCTCGGCGCCGGGTTCTCCTTCTACGAGGGCATCCACTCGCTGCTGCACCCCGCGCCGCTCGAGGGACTGGTCACCTCCTTCGTGGTGTTGGCTCTCGCGTTCGTCTTCGAGGGCACCTCGTGGCTGAAGGCGGTGCGTCAGCTGCGCAGCGAGGCGCGCGAGAAGGACGTCGGCACGCTCACGCACGTCGTACGGACGCCGGACCCGACCGTGAAGACCGTCGCGTTCGAGGACAGCGCCGCGCTCATCGGGCTGCTGTTCGCCGCGGCTGGTCTCGCGCTGCACGCGCTGACCGGGTCACCCGCGTGGGACGCGGTCGCCTCCATCGCGATCGGCGTGCTCCTGATCCTCGTCGCGGTCTCGCTCGGCGCGCAGAGCAAGCACATGCTGATCGGCAGCTCGGTGCCCGAGGAGGTCCGTGGCGGCGTGCGGCGCACCATCGAGGAGTCCGACGGGGTGGACGCGGTGCTCGAGCTGCTGACCCTGAGGCTCGGGCCGGACGACGTGCTGGTCGCGGCCCGCGTCGACGTCGCCGACGGCGCCGACGGCGACGCGCTCGAGCGCGTCGCGGACGAAGTGGACCAGCGGGTCTGCGAGGCCTTCCCGGAGGTCAAGCACGTGTTCTTGGACCCGACGGCACGCGCTCACGAGGCAGCCGGCTAGGGCTCTCGCACAGCCCTCTTCGGATCACCGGCGCATGGAGCCTGGCCGGGTGGGTATCTGGCAGTAACAACCGTCTCACCATGGGGGAGGATCACATGGCTTCGAGTGTGGAGACAGGCAGGATCACCACGAACATCCCCGCACGGCTCGACCGGCTTCCGTGGGTGCGCTGGCACTGGATGATCGTCATCGGGCTCGGCACGGTGTGGATCCTCGACGGCCTCGAGGTGACCATCGTCGGCTCGATGTCCGACGCGCTGAAGCCGCACGGCACCGGGCTGGGCATGAGCAGCTTCCAGGTCGGGATCGCCGGTGCGGCCTACGTGGCCGGTGCGTGCCTCGGTGCCCTGTTCTTCGGTCAGCTCACCGACCGGTTCGGCCGCAAGAAGCTCTTCCTGGTGACGCTGGGCGTCTACACCGTGGCGACGGTGCTGACCGCCTTCTCGATGAACCCCGCGTGGTACTTCGCCGCGCGCTTCCTCACCGGCACCGGCATCGGCGGTGAGTACGCCGCGATCAACTCCGCGGTCGACGAGCTGATCCCGGCCAAGTACCGGGGCCGGGTCGACGTGGCGATCAACGGCTCGTTCTGGGTCGGCGCGGCGGCCGGCTCGCTGCTGACCATCCCGCTGCTCGACCCGAACGTCGTCGACCCCGCGTGGGGCTGGCGGACCGCGTTCGGGCTCGGTGCGGTCCTCGCGATCGGGATCCTGATCGTGCGCCGCCACGTCCCTGAGAGCCCCCGCTGGCTGTTCATCCACGGCCGGGAGAAGGAGGGTGACCGGGTGGTGCGCGACATCGAGGAGACCGTCCGCCAGGAGGCGCACCGCGACCTCCCCGACGTCGACAGCACCATCACGATCCGGCAGCGCAAGACGATCAGCATCCCCCTGATCGCGCGCACCGTCTTCACGCAGTACCCCAAGCGGACGATCCTGTGCTTCTCGCTGTTCGTCGGCCAGGCGTTCCTCTACAACGCCTTCTTCTTCACCTATGGAGACACGCTCTCGACGTTCTTCGACGTCAAGCAGGTCGGTTGGTACCTCGCCGTCTTCGCGGTGAGCAACTTCCTCGGCGCGCTGCTGCTGAGCCCCCTGTTCGACACCCTCGGCAGGGTCAAGATGATCGCCGGCACCTACATCCTCTCCGGCGTGCTGCTCGGCGGCACCGGGTTCTTCCTGGGCGGTCTCAGCGCGGTCACGCTGACGCTGATGGGTGCCATCATCTTCTTCTTCGCCTCGGCCGGGGCGAGCGCGGCGTACCTCACCGCGAGCGAGATCTTCCCGATGGAGACCCGTGCGCTGGCCATCGCCTTCTTCTACGCCATCGGCACCGCGGTGGGCGGCATCAGCGGCCCGCTGCTGTTCGGCAAGCTGATCGCCAACGCCACCGCCGACAAGGACATCACCATGATCGCGTTCGGCTACTTCATCGGCGCGTTGCTGATGATCGGCGGCGGTGTCGTGGAGGCGTTCCTCGGCGTGAAGGCAGAGGGCCAGGCGCTGGAGAACATCGCCAAGCCGCTGACCGCGGAGGACGCCGACAGCGGCCCCGGCCGTACGGCGCCCCAGCCCGCCTGAGTCCCGAAGCCCGCCTGAGTCCCGAAGGAGGAGCAAGCATGCCCATGCCACCCCCCAAGGCAAGCACCGAAGGCCGCCGCGACCGGCACGTGTTCCACGAGATGGGGCAGATCGTGCGGGCCCTGGAGGTCAACGGGCCGCAGACCACGGACGCCCTCGCGGACGAGGTCGGCGCGAGCTACTGGGAGCAGGACCGGTTCGCCCGGGCGCTGTCCTTCGCCGTCGCCGACGGCCTGGTGACCAAGGCGTCGGACGGCACCCTGCACGCGGTCTGACCCCGGGTCAGAAGACGATCCAGGCGCCGACCACCGTGGGCAGCGCACCGAGGAGCAGCCAAGGGCTCAGCGGTCGCTGCTGGTGCACCAGGAGGGCGGCCAGGACCGCCAGCACTCCGAACGCCCCGGCGATCACGAGGAGCCCGATCCGGGCGTCGAGGCGCTCGGAGAAGGCCGCGGCGACCACCAGACCCGCCGACAGGTGCAGGATCGTGGTGGCGGCGAGCGTCGAGAGCACCCAGCGCTGGACGCGCGACAGGCTCATCGGCTCCCGGTTCTGCGGGCGCGGCTGCCCCGGGGTCATCAGGTGCTTGCGCACGCGGGGCGGGACGGCTGGACCAGACATGGGTGCTCTCCGTGGTGGGGGATGCCTCGATCCTACCGACGTAGCCTCAAGCCATGGGCGGTGACGGCGGCGGGCCGCGGAAGGCCTACTTCGCGATGATGGGCCTGTGCGTGCTGCTGATCGTGCTGGCCTGGAACGTGGTGCGCTTCTACTCCACCACGGCCGCGGTGGTGATGAGCGCGGTGGCCGCGGTCATCCCGCCGGCCGCCGCGATCGTCGCCAACCGGGGTCGCGGCGGGTGACGGACGCCGAGCGGTTCACGTCCGCGGAGCCGGTATGTGAGACTCGTGCCGTGAGCACAAGCATCGTCCGCGAAGGCTTTCGGGCGCCGGGGAACTCCTTCGTCCTGCCCAAGCACAAGATCGTCTACATCTCGGTGACGAAGGTCGCCTGCACCAGCCTGCGGTGGATGGTCGCCGACCTCGCGGGGGAGACACTCGAGGACTTCTACCCGGCGGTGGGCGCCCAGCAGACCCGGCTGATGACCGTGCACGGGTCGCGGGACCGTTGGAAGCAGACCCCCCAGCTGACCGACCTCTCGCCCGAGGAGCTCGCGGAGATCTCCACCGACAACGGCTGGCTGATCTTCGCGGTGGTGCGCGACCCGTGGTCACGGCTCTGGTCGGCGTGGCAGTCGAAGTTCCTGGTGCGGCACGCCTTCTACACCGACCACTACGTCGACGAGCCCTGGTTCCCGCGGGTCGCGAGCAGTCCCGAGCAGGTGATCGAGGACTTCCGGACCTTCGTGCTGGCCCGGCCGTGGGAGACCCACGAGGTGCTGAGCACGGACTGGCACTTCAAGCCGCAGATCACCTCGGTGCGCCCCCGCAAGCTCAACTACACCAAGATCTACGACCTCAGTGAGCTCTCGACGCTCTTCCGCGACGTCAAGGCACACCTGGAGGATCTCGGGATGCCCTCGGAGCTCTACACCCCCCGGGCCAACGAGACGCCGCTGCCGCTGGTCCGCGAGGTGCTGTCCCCAGACGTCGCCGCCACCATCGAGGACTCCTACCGCAAGGACTTCGCCGCGTTCGGCGACCGGTGGGCGCTGGACCGGGTCAAGGTGTCGCCCGGGCCGTGGAGCCAGGACGCGATCGCGCACGCGGCGTACCACACTGCCGCCAACGAGCGCATCGGCGACCTGCGCCGGGTGACCAAGCGGCTGATGCGGGAGCTGGAGAGGGAGCAGCACACCAACGAGCTGCTCAGGGCCGAGCTGGCGGCTGCCGCCACCCCCCGGGGGCTGGCCCGCCGGGTGGCGCGCAAGCTGCGCGGCTGAGCGCTGCTACTCCGCGCCGGCGGCGATCTTCTCGATCAGCGCCGTCGTCGAGATCGCAGGCGTCCGGGGCAGGTAGTGCACCTCGCAGATGTCCTTGAACTCGTCGAACTTCCCGGACCAGTCGTCGCCCATGACCAGCACGTCCGCGCCGTACTGCACGATGTAGTCCCGCTTCTGCTCGAGGCTCTCCTCGACGAAGACCTCGTCGACGACCTTGAGCGCCCCGACGATCTCCATCCGCTCGTGCTGAGAGAACACGGGTGCACGGCCCTTCTTGCGCTCGTTCAGAGCGTCGGCGGACACCCCGACCACGAGACGGTCGCCGAGGGCCGCGGCACGCTCGATCACGCGCAGGTGCCCGACGTGGAAGACGTCGAAGGTGCCGAAGGTGATGACGGTTCTGCTCATGGGAGGAATCCTCGCACGAGCGTGCTGTACGTTCGACGGCGATGTCCCTCGCGATGGTCACTGCGAACCCCGAGCTCGACGAGCAACGCCGGCGCGGGCTCCGACGCATGCGCACGCTGGCACTCTCGCTGCTGCTGTTCGCGGCGGTCGTCTTCCTGCTGACGCACGGACGCGACGGCTTCCTCGGCTTCGTCAACGCGGGCGCGGAGGCGTCGATGGTGGGTGCCATCGCCGACTGGTTCGCGGTGACGGCGCTGTTCAAGCACCCGCTGGGGCTGCCGATCCCGCACACCGCGCTGATCCCCAAGCGCAAGGAGATGCTCGGGCGCAGCCTCGAGGAGTTCGTGGGCGAGAACTTCCTCCAGGAGGGGGTCATCCGGGACCGGATGAGGGTGGCCAGGCTCTCGAGCCGGGTCGCGGAGTGGGTGGTCGATGCCGCCAACGCCCGCAAGGTCGTGGACGAGGTCTCCTCGGTCCTGCACATCGGGCTGTCGAAGGTCAGGGACGAGGACCTCGTGATGCTGGTGGAGGAGGCGCTGCTGCCGCGGTTCATCGAGGAGCCGATCAGCCCGGTCGCCGGGAGCCTGCTCCAGGAGATCGTCGCCGACCGGGCGCACCACGGCCTGGTCGACCTCGCGCTGGAGGAGGCGCACCGCTGGCTGCGGGACAACGAGGAGACCTTCAGCGACATCGTCGGCGAGCGGGCACCGTGGTGGTCCCCGCCGTCGATCAACGAGCGGGTCACCCACCGCCTGCACGTGGAGCTCGTCGCCTGGATCGAGGACATCCGCAACGACCCCTGGCACCACGCGCGCACCGCCCTCGACGGCCTGCTCGAGCGGCTGGCCGACGACCTTCTGCACGACCCGGCCACCCAGGAGCGCGCCGAGCAGCTGAAGGTCCGGGTCCTGGGCCACCCGCAGCTCGTGGTCACCGCCACCTCGCTGTGGAACGCCTTCCGCCGGGCCCTGATGGAGTCCCTGGCGGACCCGGACGGGCCACTGAGGCGGCGCGCGGTCGAGGAGCTGGTCGGCTTCGGCGAGCGGCTGCGCGAGGACGTGCCGCAGCAGGTGAAGCTCGACCGCTACGCCGCGGACCTCGCGGTGTTCGCGGTCGGCCGCTACGGCGACGAGCTGACCGCGGTGATCACGCACACCATCGACCGCTGGGACGGCAAGGAGGCGGCACGCAAGATCGAGCTGCACGTCGGGCGGGACCTGCAGTTCATCCGGATCAACGGCACCATCGTCGGCGGTCTCGTCGGCGTGCTGATCCACGCGGTCACCCTGCTCCTGTGAGACCCGGCCCCCGCTGCGCTGCGCCCGCAAGGCGCCCCGGCCGGGCGGGCGGCACAATGGGGGAGTGAGTGCACCCCGAGACGTCCAGATCCGCGAGGACTCGATCCGGCTCGGTCAGCTGCTGAAGCTGGCCGACCTCGTCGACACCGGCTCCGACGCCAAGCCGCTGCTCATGCAGGGCCTGGTGTCGGTCAACGGCGAGACCGAGACCCGTCGTGGGCGCCGGCTCGTCCGCGGCGACGTCGTGACGGTCGGCCCAGCTGCCGTGCGGGTGAGCTAGGCGACAGGTCGCGCTCACCGGATCAGCCATGTGCGGGGCCCCGCCGGTGGTTGCCCCTGTCTCCGACGGCGTCTAGCGAACCACGCGGTAGTCGACGAGAAGGTGGCCGCTGGGCGAGGACGTGCTTCGGATCCGGTCGAGGCGCATGGCCGGCGACCCGTCGAACAGTCTCTGTCCGCCCCCGGCGATCGCCGGCGCGATCACGAGCCTGACCTCGTCGACGAGGTCCGCGGCGAGCAACGTCTGAGCAACCGAGATGCTGGCGTGGATGCCGATATCGCCGCCGGGACGATCCTTCAGCTGTCGCACGAACTCCACCAGTCCCCCGTCGATGACGCGCGAATTGGCCCACTCGCGGTCGAGCGGAGTCGACGTTGCGACGTACTTGGTCACGGCGTTGATGAACGAGGCGAAAGGCTCCATCTCGCTGTCTGGCCAGAACCCAGCCCACTCGTCGTAGCTGCGGCGGCCGAGAATGACGGCGTCCTGCGCTGCGATGACACCGGCGAGGTGAGCATCCTCTGCGTCCTCCCAGTCGGTGATGAAGCGCTCGGGACGCTCGGCGACCCCATCGAGAGACAACAGCTCATAGGCGACGACCTTCCGCGGGCCCTGGCGGGCCTCCGTTTCGCTGGTCTCGAGCGGGGGCTGAAATGACACGGCGGGCTCCTTCGGAGGGATGCGGTCGGGCTCAGAAGCGTTCGGCCAGGGCTGTCAGCTTGGCGACGTACGCCGGCCAGTCCTGTTGGGGGAGGTTGGGGAACTTCGTGTGAAGCCCGGCGGTGCCGTCGATCTGCTCTCGGAGGATGTCGGCATGCCCGACGTGGCGTGCGAGGTCGACGAGCACGTGCACCAGGATGTGCTCCAAGGTCACCGGGCTCGGGTCGCGCCACCACGGCACCTGCCCGAGCGCATCGAGGGGCAGCTCCTCGAGGGTCGCGTCGGCGAAGGCCCACACACGGCGGTAGAGGTCGATGATGCCCTCGGAGGTCTCGTCGGCGGTGGCGTACCAGTCGGCCTGGGGGTCGGTCTCGTCGTCGGTGATCCGCTCCGCAGGCGTCGGCCACTCCCGGCCGAACACGTCGCCGAAGTACCAGATCTCCGTGTTGGCCACGTGCTTGACGATGCCGATCAGGTTCGTGCCCGTCGGCGTCCGCGGCATCCGCAGCTCGCGCTCGCTCAGCCCCTCGAGCTTCCACAGCAGCGCCTCCCGGCAGTCCTGGAGATACTGACGCAGGGCGGTCTTGGGCTCCCTCGGCTCGTCCATGGACCCAGTCTGGACCGTTGGGCCGTGCTCGTGCGTCCGGATGCGCGCTCCCGCCGCACGGACGAACTAGGTTTCTGCAATGCCGATCGTGGACATCACCTACTCAGACACGTGCGAAGAGCGGTGGCTCACCCGCCTGGCGCAGATCCTTCCGCACCTGGTCTCGCTCGCGGTGGAGTGTCCCGAAGAGCCCTACGACCACGACCTTCAACCCGGCGACGTCGAGATCCGTATGCGCGCCGCGGGCCCCTACGACGTGAACGGCCTCGACCTCGTCGTCGAGGTGCGCTCGAAGTGGTTCGAGAGCCGGGCCGGGACTCGGCAACAGCGCTGCGACCGACTCTGCCACTCGATTGTCGACGAGCTCGGAACCCGCAGCGTGGGCGTGTATCTGTCGCTGCCCATCGCCGCCTGGTCCCAGGGCGAGTAGCCGCCGCAGCCGAGCCGCAGCGTCCGCGGTAGGGCCAGACCCAGTCAGCGCACGTCGACGAGATCGACGACGAAGATCAACGTCTCGCCGGGCTTGATCACACCGCCCGCGCCCCGGTCGCCGTAGCCGAGGTGCGGCGGGATCACCAGCTTGCGGCGGCCGCCGACCTTCATGCCCTGCACGCCCTGGTCCCAGCCGGAGATCACCTGGCCGACGCCGAGCCGGAACGACAGTGGCTCGCCGCGGTTGTAGCTGGCGTCGAACTCCTCGCCGGTGGAGTGGGCCACCCCGACGTAGTGCACGGCCACGGTCTTCCCGGCCGTCGCCTCGGCACCCGAGCCCTCGCTGAGGTCGGTCACCTCGAGGTCGGTGGGCGGCGGCGTGTCGGGGAAGTCGATCTCGGGCTTCTCGGGGGAGGTCACGGGTGCGGCTCCTACGTCGTGTCGGTTTCCGGCTCGGCACCAGCCCGGATCCGGGGGCGCCGGGGGCAGTCTAGTTCGCCGGTGTCACGACCTCGCCGCGCGCCGGAGGTGCGCCGCTCCGGGGCGCCGGGGCGCCGTCTCAGGTCTGGGAGGTGTGCACGTAGGAGTCGAGCTGGTCGCGCTCGAACTCGAGCTCCTTCATGCGGCTCTTCACGATGTCCCCGATGCTCACGATGCCGGTCAGTCGACCTTCGGTGAGGACGGGCACGTGCCGGATGCGTTGCTCGGTCATCAGCTGCATCAGGTCGTGCAGCGGGTCGTGCCCCTCGCAGGTGTGCACGTCGCGGGTCATGATCTCCGAGACGGGGGAGGCCAGCACGCTCTCGTTCTCGTGCAGCCGGCGGACGATGTCGCGCTCGGAGACGATGCCGTCCACGCTGGTGCCGTCCGCGCTGACGATCAGCGCGCCGACGTTGTGGTCGGCGAGCTTGCCGAGCAGCTCGCGCACGGTCGCGTCCGGGCTGATGGTGATGACCTTCGCGCTGGCCTTGCCGCCGAGCACCTCGTTGATCCGCATCGGACCACCTTCCGGTATCCAAGTCGTTGCCGCAGTTGGGTGCCCCCGAGGTTAGTCAAGAGGCACCCGCGGCGGTAGATGCCGAACGGCCCGTCTTCGTCCGTGGTACGTCGCACTGGGATGATGGCCTGCGTGAGCCTCCGCCTGCACCCCGCGGCCAGCCTGCTGATGATGGGCTGGCTGTCGCTGGTGCTGTGGCTGGACCGTGCCGACGGGGGAGGGGGACTCGGGCGGCAACGGCTCCTGGGGGTGCTCACCTGGATCGTGCTCCTGGCCGCCGTGCGCAGGGTGGACCCGGTGGTGCGCGTGCAGACGGCGGTGGTGGTCGGGTTCGCCACCGTCGTCGAGTTCGTGTTCAGCCCGACGCTGGAGGTCTACACCTACCGCTTCCACAACGTGCCGATGTACGTGCCGCCCGGTCACGGGCTCGTCTACCTCTCCGCGTTCGCGCTCGGCCACGCGGGTCTCGTGCAGCGGCACCTGCGTGCCTGGAGCGCCGCGGCCCTCGTGGTCGGCGGTGTCTGGGCCGGTGCCGGGCTCTTCGCCACCGACCGGCCCGACGCGCTCGGCGCCTTCTGGTACGCCTGTCTGGCGGCGTTCGTGCTGTTCGGGCCCTCCAAGGCCGTCTACCTGGGTGCGTTCGCGGTGGTGAGCTATCTGGAGCTGACCGGCACGCACCTGGGCAACTGGGCCTGGGGCACCAGGGACCCGACCGGCTGGGTCTCGATCGGCAACCCGCCCTCGGGCGCTGCCGGGGGCTACGGCTGGTTCGACCTGGCGGGCCTGCTGGCCGCGCCGCACCTGCTCTCGCGGCTCAGTCGCCGGACGGCGGATCCCCGAGCTGGATCCCCGGCCGGATCCCCTTCCGGATGCTCCGCCGGGTCCGCCTGCGGCGGTCGCCGACGCGCGCTGAGATCGTGCACCGAGCCCGGTCGCCGCGGCCGTGCGTCCGGGTCGTCGCCGTCGTCGAGCCCGCCGAGGAAGGCGAGCGCCTGCTCGTGGAGCCGGCCGTTGGTGGCCAGCGCGTTGCCGCCCAGCGGGCCGGGGGTGCCGTCGAGCGAGCTGAACATCCCGCCGGCCTCGCGGACGATCACGTCGAGCGCGGCCATGTCGTAGAGCGCGAGCTCGGGCTCGGCGGCGAGGTCCACCGCCCCCTCGGCGACGAGCATGTAGGACCAGAAGTCGCCGTACGCACGGGTCCGCCAGCAGCGCCGCGACAGGGCCATGAAGTCCTCGAGCCGGTCCCGCTCCTCCCAGCCGGACAGGGACGAGTAGGAGAGCGAGGCGTCGTCGAGGCGCGCCACGTCGGACACCCGGCACTGCGACGCCTTCAGCAGCGACCGGCCGGTCCAGGCGGCGCCGTCCTTCGACGCCCACCAGCGCCGGTTCAGCTGGGGCGCCGACACGCAGCCCACGACGACCTCGTCGTCGACCATCAGCGCGATCAGCGTCGCCCACACCGGCACGCCGCGCACGAAGTTCTTGGTGCCGTCGATCGGGTCGACCACCCAGCGGCGCTGGGAGTGCCCGGTCGAGCCCTGCTCCTCCCCGAGCACGGCGTCCCGAGGCCGGGCCCGCGAAAGGGTCCGGCGGATGCCCTCCTCCACCGACTTGTCGGCGTCCGTCACCGGCGTGAGGTCCGGCTTCGTCAGCACGTGCAGGTCCTGTGCCTTGAACCGGTCCATCGTCAAGGAGTCGGCGTCGTCGGCGAGCACGTGCGCAAGCCGCAGATCGTCGGTGAAGTTGGTGGGCATGACCCACAGGCTATTCCCCCGCGGAGCCCGCACGGCGGGGGCATGCTGAGAGAACGCCAAGCGCGGCCGGTGAACTCGTCAAGAACCGTGCGCGCGTCGCACCCGGCTCGTCCGGGCTGGTCTAGCCTGCGACCATGGAGGTAGCCGGTCTTCCGTTGCACGCCCTCGTCGTCCACGCGGCCGTGGTGCTGACACCCACAGCCGCGGTCCTGGTCGCCGTCTTCGCCGTCCGCGACCGATGGCGGTGGCTGACCCGGTGGCCCGCGCTGCTCGCGACCGTGGCGTCGCTCGGGGCGCTCCTGCTCGCCAAGTACTCCGGGACCGCCCTGCTCCAGAGCCGGCAGTACCTGCTGCAGAGCCCGGTGATCGCGGCTCGCATCCACACCCACCAGACCCGTGCCAACCAGCTCGTGCTGGTGATGCTGCTGTTCACCGTGCTGACCGTGGTGGGCGGCTGGGCGCTCGGTGGGCCGTCGCCGCTGGTCAGCGGTCGCGGTGCCCATGAGGGCCGCGTGGTGGCGCTGAGCCGGGTCCTTCCCGCGGCGCTCGTCGTCGGCGCCGTCGCGGTGCTGGTCTGGGTGGTGCTCACCGGTGACGCGGGGGCCCGGGCGGTCTGGGGCCGGTAGCCGGCCGTGCGCTAGTCGGCGTCGCCCTGCTCGCGGCTGGCGAGCAGCCGCCGGAACGACTCGACCCGGTCCGCCTCCGTGCTTCCCTGGGCGATCGCCTCGTCGAGCCCGCACTCCGGCGCGCCCTCCCCGTGGGTGCAGCCCCGGGGGCACGAGTCGGTGAGCTCCTCGAGGTCCGGGAAGGCGCCGATCAGCTGGCCGGGCCGGACGTGCGCGAGACCGAACGAGCGGATCCCGGGCGTGTCCACGATCCAGCCGGCCCCGTCGGGCAGCGGCAGCATCAGCGCCGACGTCGAGGTGTGCCGGCCGCGCCCGGTCACCACGTTGACGTGCCCGATGGCCCGGTCGGTCCCGGGCACCAGCGCGTTGACCAGCGTCGACTTGCCGACTCCGCTGTGCCCGACCAGCACGCTCACCTTGCCGGCCAGCCGTCGGCGCACCTCGGACAGGTCGCCTCCGCGCTGAGCCACCACGTAGGGCACCCCGAGCGGCCGGTAGATCGAGAGCAGCGTCTCCGGGTCGGCCAGGTCGGGCTTGGTCAGGCAGAGCAGGGGATCGAGCCCGGCGTCGTACGCCGCGACCAGTGCCCGGTCGATCAGCCGCGGCCGTGGCTCGGGGTCGGCCAGCGCAGTGACCACCACGAGCTGGTCGGCGTTGGCGACGATGACCCGCTCGACGGGGTCGTCGTCGTCGGCGGTCCGGCGCAGCACGGTCCGCCGCTCGTCGACGGAGACGATGCGGGCCAGGGACCCGTCGTCGCCCGTGACGTCGCCGACGACCCGCACGTGGTCGCCGACCACGACCCCCTTGCGGCCGAGCGGACGGGACTTCATCGCCGTCACGGTGCGGCCGTCCACCAGGCAGGTGAACCGGCCCCGGTCGACGGTCACCACGACCGCCTCCACGGCGTCGTCGTAGCTGGGCCGGTCCTTGGTGCGGGGACGCGTGTGCCGTCTCGGGCGGTCGAACCGCTCGTGGTCGTACTCGTCGTACCTCGGCACCTAGCTCTGGTCTCCCAGGAACCGGGTCCAGGCCTCCGCGAAGCCCGGGAACGTCTTCGCGGTGGTCGCGACGTCCTGGACCTTCACGCCGTCCACGGCCAGACCGAGGATCACCCCGGCGTGCGCCATCCGGTGGTCGGCGTAGGTGCCGAACGTGCCCCCGGTCAACGCGGTCGGGCGGATGGTCAGCCCGTCCTCGGTCTCGGTGACGTGGCCGCCGAGGTTGTTGAACTCGGTGGCCAGAGCGGACAGCCGGTCGGTCTCGTGGCCGCGGATGTGGGCGACGCCCCGCAGGTGCGAGGGGCCCTCGGCGAGCACGCACATCGCGGCGACCGCCGGGGTGAGCTCGCCGACGTCGTGGAGGTCGTAGTCGATGCCGCGCAGGTGACCGTCCCCGGTCACGATCAGGCCCTCGTCGGTGAGGTCGGCCCGCCCGCCCATCAGCCCGACGATCTCGCGCAGGGCGTCACCGGCCTGGGTGGTGCTCCGCGGCCAGTCGCGGACCAGGACGCGACCCCCGGTCACCATTGCCGCGGCCACGAACGGCGCGGCGTTGGAGAGGTCCGGCTCGACGAGTACGTCGACCGCACGGATCGGCCCGGGGAGGACGCGCCAGCGGTTCGGCGAGGAGTCGTCGACCTCCACGCCGTGCAGCCGCAGCTGCTCGACGGTCATGTCGATGTGGGGCAGCGACGGCACCGGCTTGCCGTCGTGCCGGACGTCCACGCCCTCGTCGTACCGGGGGCCGGCGAGCAGCAGCGCGGAGATGAACTGGCTCGAGGCGGAGGCGTCGATGGTGACCTCGCCTCCGGGCACCCGGCCGTGTCCGAGCACGGTGAACGGGAGCGCGCCGCGGCCCTCGTCGTCGACCTCCACGCCGAGCTGGCGCAGGGCGTCGAGCACCTCGCCCATGGGCCGGGTGCGGGCGTGCGGGTCGCCGTCGAACACGACCGGTCCGTCGGCCAGCGCCGCCACCGGCGGCACGAAGCGCATCACCGTGCCGGCGAGCCCGCAGTCGATCGTGCCCCGCCCCCGGACCGTGCCGGGGGTGACCTTCCAGTCGTCCCCGGTGGTGTCGACCGGGCAGCCGAGGGTGCTCAGCGCGGTCGCCATCAGCTCGGTGTCACGCGAGCGCAGCGCGCGGCGGACCACGCTCGGAGCCTCGGAGAGCGCGGCGAGCACCAACGCGCGGTTGGTCAGCGACTTCGACCCGGGCAGCGAGGCGGTCGCGTGCACCGGGCCGCTCGGTCGGGGCGCGGGCCACGGGTCGGGGATCGGGTGGGGCGACATCGCGCTCAGCGTAGCGGCTGGTCCCGGGCGGACCGGCGTCAGGCGGCGATGCTCTTCTTGGCCAGCTTCGCCTGCGCCTTGGCCTCCTTGCCGAGGTGCTTGGCCTCGCGCTTGGCGGCGCCGACGGCGTGCTGGGCCCGCCAGGCGACCCCTGGCCGGCCCTCGGTGTCGGCGGCGGCGATCACCAGGCCGCCCAGCATCGACAGGTTCTTGAAGAAGTGGGTCATCTGCTGGCTGCGGGCGGCCTTGTCCTTCTCCTGCCAGAACGGGTGACCGGCCAGCGTGGTGGGCAGGACCGTCGTCGCGAGCGCCAGTGCGGACAGCCGCGGGGCACGGCCGGTGGCGAGACCGAGCCCGGCCAGGATGTGCACCCCGGCGTTGATCCTGACCATGGTCACGTCGTTGCTGGGGACCGGCAGCTGCGGGGCGACCTTGCCGGCGATCCCGCGGATCTCGTCGTTGACCGGCTTGGCCTTGTCGGCCAGCCTGCCGGCGTTCATCAGGGCGTTTACGCCTCCGTAGACGAACGTGGAGGCGAGCATGGGACGCGCAACGAGTCGGATCAGAGTCATGTGCCATTCATACCCGATTCCCGACCCGTCACGCGCCCCCGGCCGCGCTGGGCTACGGAGTCAGCCGGTGCAGGTCACGGGGGAACAGCCGGACCTCCCGGATGTTCGCCGCCCCGGTCAGCCGCGCCACCCAGCGCTCCAGGCCGATCGCGAAGCCGCCGTGCGGCGGCATGCCGTGCCGGAAGGCCTGCAGGTAGCCGGCGTAGGCCGCCGGGTCCTGCCCCTCGGCAGCCATCGCCTTCTGGTAGTCGACGTAGCGGTGCAGCCGCTGCCCGCCCGTGGTCAGCTCCAGGCCCCGGAAGAGCAGGTCGAAGGAGTTCGACCACTGCTCGTCCCCGGGCTGGGGATGGGTGTAGAACGGCCGCTTGCGCATCGGGTAGCCCTCGACGGCCAGGAACTCGCTGGCGTGCTCCCGCTCCGCCCAGGCGCTGAGCGCGCGCTCGTGCTCCGGGGCCAGGTCCGGCTCGTCGGCGGGTGCACCGACGATCCGCAGGGCGTCGGAGAAGTGCACGACGGGGATCTCCTCCGGCACCTCCGGAAGCCGTACGTCGACCAGCTCGACCGCCGCTGCGGCCCGCTCGCGCACCGCCTCGACCATGCCGGCCAGCGCGGTCCTGAGCACGGCGAGCACGTCGCGGTGGTCGCGGATGAACCCCAGCTCGGCGTCGAGCGAGACGTACTCCGCGATGTGGCGCACGGTGTCGTGCGGCTCGGCCCGGAACACCGGCCCCACCTCGAAGACCCGCTCGAACACGCCGACGAGCATCTGCTTGTAGAGCTGCGGCGACTGCGCCAGGTAGGCCGGCTGGCCGAAGTAGTCGACGGCGAACACGTTGGCCCCCGACTCGGTGCTGACGCCGACCAGCTTGGGCGTCTGGATCTCGGTGAACCCCTGGGCGCCCAGCGCCGCGCGGAACCCCTGCATGCTCGCCGAGGCGATCTGCCAGGCGGCCTTGGCCCGCGGGTGCCGCAGCGTGACCGGCGCGTGGTCGAGGAGCGTCGGCAGGCTCGCGCTGAGGGTCGGCCGCCACAGCTCCACCGGAGGCGTCTCCGCGGGGTCGCTCAGCGGGTCGACGTACGGCTCGACGAGCTCGACGCCACCCGGTGCGCTCGCGTTGACCGACACGGTGCCGGTCACGGCGACGACGGTCTCCTCGCCGAGGCCGGCCACCTGGGCGACCACTTCGGGGTCCTTGACCACCACCTGGACCAGCCCGGTCCGGTCGCGGAGGACGAGGAACGTGACCGACGCGAGGGTGCGGCGTCGATGGACCCAGCCGGCGACCGTGACGGTCCGACCGGCGAGTGTGGCTGCGCCGGCGATCAGCTCGCCGGCAAGGATGCGTTGCATGTCTTCACCTCCTGGACGTACCCCAGGAGGTGTGGGCGACGGGGGATTTCGCTGTGCCACCACACCTTCGCCGCCGCCGAGCCGGGGCGGCCTCATTGGTGAAGCCCTGCTCGGGAGTGTCTTCACGCGCCGGGACGGACCCCGCCCTCTCAGCCGGGAGGCGGTTCTCTGTGCTCCGTCGGTCGGCGGCTACTCGTCTCCGTCACCGCAGTGCGGGCGATCCTACGGACGTCGTACGCCGCGACGCGAACTCGTTAGCGTGCGGGCCCTGCTGGAGTCGCGTGAAGTCGGCCTCGGCCCTGTCGTGTACGCCGTCGTCGACGACGAGCGTGCCCTCGACCAGGCCCGCGGGCGCTGTCACCTCGACCTTGACGTCGGTCGTTCCCGCGGCACAGGTCACGGTGTGGTCGTCGACGAATTGGCACTGGGACTGGTTCGAAAGGAACTTGAGCCCGGTTTCGTGGCCGTCCTTGTCACGGACGGTGAGTGTCAGACCACGCTTCGTCGCTGCGCCGGAAACAGCGAGGGACAGAGTGCCGTCGTTCTGGCTGTTCAGCGACAACGCGAGGTTCTTGACGCTGAGTGCGTCCGTCGGCTCGGGCCCCAGAACGACGACATCGCTCGCGGGCTTGTCGGGAGTCCGGTCGACGTAGTGTGCCGGCGGCTCGACGGTCACTTCGGCGGGGAGGTCGACGGTCCCTGTGTATCCGAGCACGACAGCGACATCGGCTGAGAAGGTCGGGGTGCCGTTGGCCGAGGCCGGTGGCTTGACGTCACAGGTGAGCGTCTCACCAGCAGGCTGGCACCCCTCGCTCTTCTTCCACTCGGCCCCGGTCCCTGCCGGCAACGACAAGGTCACCGAGCGCACGTCCGCGGGAATGCCCGAAACCGTCGCGTCGAAGGCGTACGTGTTTGCGGTCGGGTCGTTGCCGTCCTCATGAGCGCGCTCCGGGACATCGACGGTCACGTCTGCATTCGGGACCGCACGCAAGGTGACGGGGTTGGTTGAGTTGTTGCTCGGGTCAGGATCGTCGTAGCCATTCAGTGGCGCGAGTTGCAGCGTGACGTTGGAGGTGTCCTTCAGGTTGTCGCCCGCCCGGACGCGGAACGTCACCGGCCCATTGCCTGGGTTCGCGCAGACGAGCACCTTGCTGACCACCTGGCATGCGTCGCCGGGGAGTGCCTCGACGAACGACGCGTTGCCGTTCAGCGTGTAGATCGCGTCGGGCGATCCCGCAGGGAAGCCTGAAGCCCGCGCCGTGAGCGTGTAGGTGCCGTCCGCGTTCGCAGGTGCGTTGGCCGGGCCAAGGTCCGCGACCGAGACGTCGGCGGTCTTCGGAGCGGGTGCGGGGTCGAGTTGGGCAGGCGCAAAGTTGTCGTTTGTGCCCGTGGTGTCGTAATAGCCGTAGGGCGTGAGCAGGGTGAGGGACACCGCGGTGGGCGGGACGATGCCGTCCGTCATCTTCAGAACGAACTCGGGGCTGAGCTGCGGTGTGGCGCTGTTGCACACGAGGAGGTGGCCGCTCGATCCGGTGGGCACGTGACAGCCCGCCGACGGTTCGAATGTGGCCTCGCCATTTAGCTCGAACTCGACTTCCGACAGGCTGTCTGGAATCCCGGACACATGTCCCGCGAACCGGTACAGCCCGTCCGCGCCGGGGATGGCTGCGGCGCTAGACGGATCGTCGGCGTTTGACGCGAGTAGGGGCTTCAAGGCTCCCATCGCGAGGGACGCTGGCTTGGGATCGTATGAGAAGTCAGTCCCGAGCTGACTGCTGTTGCCACTCGCGGCGAAGCCCTTCGGCAGGGAGACCTCGACGTGCACCGTCGTTCCCGGCTGGTTGCGCGGGATGGTGAACGCGATTTCTCTGGAGAACGTGGCGCCAGGCAGCGTGGTGGCGGCACTCGACCTGACCAGGGGGCTGCCACCGCTGCCAGAGATGGTGATGCAGTGCGCGGTCGTCCGCGAAGCGTCCAGCGAACAACCGTCTGCCTGCCCGAGAGTGATGCCGCTCGTCGACGGGGTGACGGACACGTCAACCGAAGGCGGCAGGCCGACTTGGCCGTCAACCGACAGCGCGATACCGGCAGCGGTGACGGCGAGCCTGACCTGGACCGGGATGTCGCCTGGCGCGGCCGGTGTCGATGTGGTCGGGGGTGGGGACGGCAGTGGTGGATGGGCCGCCCGACTGCTTGGGTGAGCCGGTGGTCGGGGTGCCCGTAGGGCCCTGGGACGACTGGCCCGGACCTGTGTTCGACGTGCCGTCGGCACTCGGGGCGCCGGCGGGCAGGTAGGTGACCGGGGACGAGGCGGCACCCGTCGGGAGGGCGCCCGGCGCCGTCGACGCGGAGCCGATCTTTCTCGCGGCTGGTGCCTGCGGTGAGCCGGGGGTGGCCGGTGTGGTCTGCGCCGTCGCCGGTCGGTCCGCGGTCGTGACCTGCTCCTTGGGGTGGCCGGTGGCCAGGGTGATCCCGACGACGGCGGCCGCGGCCACGCCGACCGCGACCGCCCCCGCTGTGGCCGCGGTGGCGTTGGCGGCGACCACGTCGCGCACCCTGCCGACCAGGCTCAGCACCCCGGCGGAGCCGATGCCGCCGGTGGAGGTCAGGTAGCCGGTCGCGGCGGCGCCGAGGAGCAGTGGGGCGATAATGCCCGACAGGTTGGAGTTCACCTCGGTCAGCTCGAGGTACATCGCGGTGCAGCGCCGGCAGTCGTCGAGGTGGGACTTGACCTTGCCGGTGTCGCGCTTGGAGAGCCCGTTGCGCACGTAGGCGCCGAGGTGCTCGTTGACCCAGCGGCAGCTGGTCTCGGAGATGTCGGACAGGTGCATGGTCAAGAACGCCTGGCGGAGCCCCTCGCGTGCCCGGTACGCGAGGGCGGACACCGAGTTCGCGCTCATCCCCAGCAACGGTGCGATGTCGGCCGGCTTCTGGCCCTCGACCTCGAGGTGCCACAGGACCAGCTGCCACCGCTCGGGCAACGAGGCGAACGCCTTGGCGGCCGCTCCGCTCTCGAAGCCGGCCACCGCGGTGTCCTGGAACGGGACGCCGGGGTCGAACGGGGTCAGGTCGTCGGTGGTCTGCAGCTTGGAGGTCGCCCGGATCCGGTCCACGTGCAGGCGCCGTACGGCGGTCAGCAGGTAGGCGCGGAACGCGACGTCGGGGCCGCCCCCGCCCTGGAGCACCGACAGCACCTTGGCGAACGCCTCGGCCACGAGGTCGTCGGCGTCGGGACCCCGGACGAGCTGCCGGGCGAGCCGGTTGGCGGCCGTGACGTGCCGGGAGAACAGGTCGCCGTAGGCAGCGACGTCCCCGCCCCGCACGCGCGAGATGAGCTCGCCGTCGCTGGGCGTGTCGATGTCGTTCAACAGCTCGGTCATGGGTCTCCCACTGGAGAAACGACCGGCGGCCGGGATGGTGACGCGGAACCGGGCAGGTTTCTCCGATCACAAGGTAGCCGCTGAGCCGGTCTCGTGGACGAGAAGCGGGGGATTGCGTCGATGGCGTCCGCTTCGTGACACATCCGAGGAGAATGTCGCCGAAACGGCGTCATGCCCCCCGGCCCCGACCGTCTCCCCTGTGCAAGGCCGTTGGGACGTCACTGGAGGGGTGGCGGCGACCGGGTGAGAGGTGGGACGCATGGCGATCTTCACCTCGTTCGCTCGCCGCCGGTCCACGACGGCCGTGCGGGCACCGGGGCGGGAGCTTCCCGAGGCGGTCCGGCAGGCACTGCCGGTGCGCTTCGAGGCGGTAGGGGAGGCCTTGGTTGCCGGCACGGACGCCACTGCGGCCTGTGCAGTGGTTGGTCGCGACGTGGCCCGTGACGGTGCCGCCCTGGGAGAGGCACTGTCCGGGCTGCGCGTGACCTACGACGTGGTCCTCGGCCGCCCGCCCGACTTCGACGCCACCGAGGCGCTCTCGCTGGCCTGGAGCGAGGCCACGCTGGAGTACCTGCACGACCTGTCCTGCGAGGACCCGCTCACCGGGCTCGCGAGCCTTGCTCACGTGCGCACCCGGCTCTCGGAGATCTACCGGGACGCCGAGCTCAGTGGCCGGAGCGTGCACAGCAGCCACGCCCTGGTCGTCGTCGACGTCTGCTCGCGTGCGGGCCTGGAGCCGCCGGGGCACCGGTTCAACCGCGCGCTGCGGCTGGTCCAGGTGACCGAGGCGATCCGGGCGGTCTACTCCGGCGGGCAGACGATCGGCCGGCTGGGGGTCGACCGGGCGGTGGCCGTCGTCGCGCGCGGACCGGCCCTGGGCAGCTCGGTGGCGCTGCTCCGGGACTTCCTGGGCGACCTCGACCTCGGGAGCGCCGACACCCGGGTCTGGATCGAGGGCCTGCCCGCGTCCGCGGAGTCCGGCAGCCGACTGCTGGACGACCTGGCCCGCTGACCCGCCCGGCCGGCCGGGCGACCCGGCCGCTCGGGCGACCCGCACTACGCTGAAGCGCATGTGCGGTCGCTACGCGTCGAGCCGACGTCCCGAGGACCTCGTCGAGGAGTTCGAGATCGACAAGGTGGAGGTCAAGCAGACCCTTGCCCCCGACTACAACGTCGCCCCCACCAAGGAGGTCTACGCGGTCGTCGAGCGTCCGCCCTCGGGCGACGAGGCCGAGCCGGCCCGACCTCCCGAGCGCCAGCTGCGGACCGTGCGCTGGGGTCTGGTGCCGTTCTGGGCGAAGGACCCCGCGATCGGCAACCGGATGATCAACGCCCGGATGGAGACGGTCCATGAGAAGCCGGCCTTCCGTCGGGCGTTCGCCTCCCGCCGCTGCCTGCTCCCGGCCGACGGCTACTACGAGTGGTACGCCACCGACCAGAAGACGAAGGCGGGCAAGCCGCTCAAGCAGCCGTTCTTCATCCATCCCGCGGACGGCAGCGTGATGGCGATGGCGGGCCTCTACGAGATCTGGCGGGACCCGACCCGCGACGACGACGACCCCGAGCGGTTCCGGTGGACGTGCACGGTGATCACCACCACCGCGACCGACGCGGTCGGCCAGATCCACGACCGGATGCCGCTCCTGGTCGAGCACGACCGCTACGACGCGTGGTTGGACCCCGCCGGAGGCGACCCCGACGAGCTGAAGAAGCTGCTGGTCCCGGCGGCCCCGGGACGTCTCGAGGCCTACCCGGTGGGCACCGAGGTCAACAACGTGCGCAACAACGGCGCCGAGCTGCTCGACCCGCTGCGGCCGGAGCCGACCCCGTGAGCCGGGTCCAGCTGGTCGCCACCCCGCACGGGGAGGCGCGACTTCTCCGGGACCGGGCCCGGAGACCGATCGCGACCCTCCTGCTCGGCCACGGGGCCGGCGGGGGACCGGAGTCGCCCGACCTCGTCGCGCTCGCCGAGGCGCTGCCCCGCCAGGACGTCACCGTGGTCCGGGTCGAGCAGCCGTGGCGGCACGCCGGCCGCAGGATCGCCCCGCGCCCCCAGGTTCTCGACGAGTGCTTCGTGGCCGCCGCCCGGGCGCTGCGCGTCCGGAGCCCGCTCGTGGTGGGCGGACGCAGCGCCGGGGCGAGGTCGGCGGCACGCACGGCCGCGCGCCTCGGCGCCGCCGGCTGCCTGGCACTCGCCTTCCCGTTGCACCCGCCCGGGCGGCCCGAACGGTCCCGGCTCGAGGAGCTCGAGGCGGCCGGGGTCCCCACGCTGGTGATCCAGGGGGAGCGCGACCCGTTCGGCCGTCCCGACGAGTTCCCGTCCGACCACGAGCTGGCGGTCGTCCCCGGGGCGAACCACGGCTTCGCGGTCCCCAAGCGCGGCCCGATCACCCAGGAGGACGCGCTCGGCATCATCGTGGAGGCCACGTTGGAGTGGATCATCCGCGACGTCGTCGGGAATCGAACCAGCGGATGACGTGTTGCGCCTGGTAGGACGAGGCGAGAGGAGCACGTGTGACCGCGACCCTGACCCGCGATCCCGGCTGCGGGCGGAGCAGCGGGACGTCGTACCCCGCGCTGCCGGTAGGCTGGGAGGCAATGACAGACGACACCCGCACCCCGGACCCCGAGGTCTCCGTGGACACGGAGACGGAGGAGCAGCGGTCGCTGCGCTTCGAACGCGACGCGATGCCCTACCTGGACCAGCTGTACTCGGCCGCCATGCGGATGACCCGCAACCCGGCGGACGCCGAGGACCTCGTCCAGGAGACGTTCGCGAAGGCGTTCGGCTCCTTCCACCAGTTCCGCCCGGGCACCAACCTCAAGGCCTGGCTCTACCGGATCCTGACCAACACGTTCATCAACACCTACCGCAAGAAGCAGCGGGAGCCCCAGCAGTCCATGTCGGAGGACGTGGAGGACTGGCAGCTGCACCGCGCCGAGTCGCACACCTCGGCCGGCCTCAAGTCGGCGGAGACCGAAGCGCTCGAGCGCCTCCCGGACAGCGACGTGAAGGACGCGCTCCAGAAGCTCCCGGAGGACTTCCGGCTCGCGGTCTACCTCGCCGACGTCGAGGGCTTCCCCTACAAGGAGATCGCGGAGATCATGGAGACCCCGATCGGCACGGTCATGTCGCGGCTGCATCGCGGACGGCGCCAGCTGCGCGAGATGCTCGAGGACTACGCGCTCGGGCGTGGCATGTCCGTGGCGTCCGCCTCCAAGGGGGAGGAATCATGAGCTGCGGCAACCACCACGACAAGGACTGCTCCGAGGTCCTCGAACGGGTGTTCTTCTTCATCGACAACGAGATCGACAAGGCCGACCACGACGAGATCGCCCAGCACCTGCACGAGTGCGGGCCGTGCCTGGAGAAGTACGACCTCGAGCGCACCGTGAAGATGCTCGTCGCCCGGTCCTGCTCGGAGCACGCCCCGGAGACCCTGCGGGAGAAGGTGCTGCTCCGGATCCGCCAGGTCCAGGTCGAGATCCACGAGGGCCGGCTGCTCCCCGACGAGTAGCCCACCACGCGCAGACGAAAGGACCCCGGCCGGTCGGCACGGGGTCCTTCTGCGTCTGCGCGTGGTGCGCGCAAGAACCGCCTGGGGTCAGGCGTTGGGGCGCTTGCCGTGGTTGGCGCCCTTCTTCTTGCGGGCGCGGCGCTTGCGGCCGGTCTTACCCATGGTCTCCTCCTCAACGCTGATCAGTCAGCAGCCCCGACCGTCGAGACCGGGGCTGACCACCATTGTCTCAGGTGTGCCCCCGCTTCGGCCAATCGGGAGGGGAGCGGCAGGATGGCCGCATGCAGACCGGACAGCAGGCGACGTCGGAGTTCACCGTCACCGAGAGCGACACCGCGGCCGCGCTGGGCTCCGGTGACCTCCCGGTGCTCGGGACGCCCCGGCTGCTGGCCTGGTGCGAGGCGGCCACCTGCGCGGCGGTCGTGGACGGCCTGCCGGCCGGCCGCACCAGCGTCGGCACCCGGGTGCGGCTCGACCACGTCGGCGCCAGCCCGGTCGGCGCCCGG
Organism: uncultured Actinomycetota bacterium; assembly: GCA_963838025.1. Lineage (GTDB taxonomy): Bacteria > Actinomycetota > Actinomycetes > Propionibacteriales > Nocardioidaceae > Nocardioides_B. The sequence goes on along the minus strand of CAWIPF010000001.1, from coordinate 2,752,113 downwards.
GTCCGGGTCGTCGCCACCCTGGCGCACGTCGACGGGCGGCTGCTGCGCTTCGAGGTGGTCGCCACGCACGCGGACGACGCCAGGCTCGTGGGGCACGGAGAGGTGACCCGGGTGGTCGTGGACCGCGAACGCTTCCTGTCCCGCCTCTGACCGGTCAGGGGGCCCGGCGGACGACGTTGGTGCGCGCCACCTTGTCGTGCAGCGCCTGGCGCTTGCCGTCCCACAACGGCCACAGCACGTCGAGCAGGCCGTAGAGCGAGCCCAGCGCGCCGACCACCGGCACGAGGGCGAGCAGCGCACCGATGTTCTGCGCCAGCCAGCGGGCCAGCACCGTGCCCCAGGACAGCACCCCGGGCCGCTCGCGCAGCCGGACCTCGATGCCGAGGACCATCTTGCCGGGGGTGGCCGCGAACGCCTTGAGGAAGCCGACGTTGTAGACGAGCTGGACCGACCATGCGACCAGGGCCAGCGTGGTCATCGGGCCGGCAACCGCCGTGGCCAGCACCGAGGAGTCCGGCATCGTCGCGCCGGTGCGCACGCTCTCGCCGACCAGCCCGAAGAAGACGCTGTAGGCGTGCGCGATCTCGGTGACCCAGGTCCAGCCGACGGCCGTCGTGACCAGGCCGACGACGAGCGAGTCGATGACCACCGCGGCGACCCGGCGCCACCACCCGGACAGGGCCTGGCCGTCCGGGGTGGCGTGGCGCTGGTTCGCCGCGGCGACCCGGGCGAGCTGCTCCGGCGCGGCGGTGCCGTTCGCGACCGCCTGCTCCCAGGCCTGCGCGGACGCGGCGGCCTGCTCGGCCTGTGCCGCAGCGAGGTCGCGGTGCCACGCGTCGCGCTCGCGCCGCGACGCCGCCCTCACCTGGTCGGTCCACCCCGCGCCGTCCCAGTAGCGCACCGTGGTCGGGAACGCCGGGTTCGGCGGAGCGGGGTCGCGGTACCAGCCCGCCTCCATGCCCGTCATGGCGGGCAGCCTAGGGGCGGACGGGTGGAGATGTCCTGAAATCGGCTCAGTCGAGATCGAGCCGGAACGCCAGCAGCTCCACCCCGTCGACCGGCGACCAGTCGAGCTCGGGAGTGCGCCGGAACCCGAGCCGCTCGTAGAGCCGGTGGGCGCTGGCCTGCTCGCGCATGCTGCTGAGCACCAGCGCGTGGTAGCCGAGCTCGCGGGACCGTTCGACGCACAGCCCGACCAGCGCCGCGGCGACTCCCCGGCGGCGGGCCCGCGGCAGCACGGCGAGCATCCGCAGCTCACCCTCGCCGTCGCGGGCCAGCTCGACGAACGGCGAGCCCTCCGGGCAGAACGTCACCGTTCCGCTCAACGAGCCGCCGGTCTCCGCGACGTACAGCTCGGCACCGCCGGCGCGGGCCCCGGCGTCCCGCAGCCGCCCGGCGTAGTCGTGGTCGGCGTCGACGAGGCCGTCGGCGGCGTACGCCGCGAACGTCAGGTCGCCGATGCTCCCGAGCTCGGAGTCGTGCGCCGGCCTGACGGTGATCGTCATCAGACCCCGAAGGTGTTGCGCGGGTAGGCCGCGTCGACGTCGGTGATCACGTTGACCAGGTAGGGAACGCCGGAGGCGAAGGCGCGGTCGAGCGCCGGCCCGATCTGCGTCGGGTCGGTCACGCACTCCCCGCCGCCGCCGAGTGCCGAGACGACCTGGTCGTAGCGGGTCCGCGGCTGCAGGTCGGCGGCCACGTCGTAGCCGTAGAGCATCTGCATGGGCTGCTTCTCCAGCCCCCACGCGGAGTTGTTGCCGCAGACCATCACCACCGGGAGGTTGTGCCGCACCAGCGTGTCCACGTCCATCAGCGACATCCCCGCCGCGCCGTCGCCGAGGAGCAGCACCACCTGGGAGGACGGGCGCGCCAGCCTGGCCGCGATCGCGGCACCCAGCCCGGCGCCGAGGCAGCCGAACGGGCCCGGGTCCAGCCAGCCGCCGGGATGCCGGGGCTCGACGTACTTGCCGGCGAACGACACGAAGTCGCCGCCGTCGCCGATCACGACGGCGTCGTCGGCGAGCCGGGGGACCAGCTCGCCGTAGATCCGGGCCGGATGGATCGGATCGGCCTCGGAGCGCAGCAGCTCGGCGTCCCGGTCGGCGGCCGCCCTGACCTCGTCCTGCAGTCCGGCCGCCCAGGCCGACCAGTCCGGCTTGCGCAGCTGCTGCTCCAGTGCGGCCTGGATGCCCTCGACCACGAGGGTCAGGTCGCCGGCCGCGGACGCGGCGAGGTCGGCGTGCCGGGACAGCTGCCCGGGGGAGTCGGCCAGGTGCACGACCCGGGCCGGCGCGGCACCGTCCTTGCCCCCGAAGGCGCCGTACCCGAGACGGAAGTCCAGCGGCGTGCCGACCACGATCACCAGGTCGGCACCGCCGAGCGCCCGTCCCCGGGCCTTGGTGACCAGGAGCGGGTGGCCGCCGGGGACGATCCCGCGCCCCATCCCGTTGGTGACCGCCGGGATCCCCGCAGACTCCACGAACCGCAGCGCGGCCTCCTCGGCGCCGTCGGCCCACACGTCCGTGCCCAGCACGAGCACGGGTCGCCGGGACTCGGCCAGCAGGGCGCCCACCTCGGCGAGCGCCTCCGGGTCGGGCTCGAGGCGGGGCCGGGAGCGTACGTCGGGCCGCTCCACGGCGGCCTTGTCGAAGAACTGGTCCATCGGGACGTCGAGGAACGTGGGGCCCCGGTGCGGCGACGCGGCGACCGTGAACGCCTCGTCCACCCCGGCTGCGATGTCCCCGCACGTGTGCAGCGTCCGCGCCAGCTTGGTCACCGGTGCGAGCAACGGCGGGTGGTCGAACTCCTGAAGGCTGCCCATGCCCCAGCGGTTGGCGGGTGCGCGGCCCCCGACCACGACGAGCGGCGAGCCGCTGAACTGTGCCTGGGTGATCGCGCTGACCCCGTTGGTGACGCCGGGCCCCGCGGTCAGCACGGCCAGCCCCGGCACCCGGGTCAGCTTGCCGATGGCCTCGGCCGCGAAGACCGCGGTCTGCTCGTGGCGCACGTCCAGGATCCGCATCGGCGGGTCGGCGTGCACGGCGCCGTCGTACATGGGGAAGACGTGCGCCCCGGACAGGGTGAACATCGTGTCCACACCGTGCGCGGCGGCGACCGCCACGGCGTGCTCGCCGCCGTGGGCCTCGATGCGGCCGTCGTCGGCGTTGGTGCCGGTCGGGGAGTCTGTGACGTCGGTCATGGTGGCAGGCTACCCGCTGGTAGCCGACGGGCGGGACCGGGTGCCGGGCCGCTCAGGACAGGTAGGGCCCGTTGGTGCGCTTGAGCCAGTCGATGAGCGCCAGCAGCAGGTCGGCCCGGCAGCCCGGCGGGTTGGGTGCGAGCGCGACCTGGAGGTGCAGCGCTCGCAGGAAGGCCTGGACGTTGCCCGAGCCCAGGAACGGGTCGTCGGGGCCGTCGAAGTCCGGCAACGCCGCGGCCCCGAGCCGGGCCAGCCACGGCTCCATGACCTCGAGCCCGACGATGTTGCGGCGGAGCACCGCCAGGGTGGCCCGGGCCAGCCGGTCCGGCTCACCGTGGACGAGCTGGACCGCGGTCGGCGACAGCAGCCGGTCGGCGATCACGTCGAGGAGCACGGTGAGCTCGAGCCGGCCGAACGACTCGGCCGAGGCCAGGGTGCCGAGCAGGTCGGCGCCGTGCGCCACCGCGTGCGCCCAGCCCTTGCCCGGCACGAAGGCCCGCAGGTCCCGCTCCCGCACCAGCCAGGTCATCGCGTTGTCGCCCCACCGCAGCAGCGTCTCGGGGGCGAGCCGGTGCACCTCGTTGTCGCGCGCCACGCACTCGGCGAGGACCAGCGCGGAGAAGCTCCGGCGGAACACGGTGTCGGAGTCGCGCTCCCCGACGCCGACGCGCAGGCCGCTCGCCATGCCGTCGCCGAGGCCCTCCAGCAGGTCGTCGTACACGCCCTCGGTGACCCAGGCGGCAAGCACGGCGTAGCCGATCTGGTCCCGCCGCCGCGGGTCCGGGTCCCCGAGCATGCCGGTGAGCTCGATGGTCAGGTCGGCGAGCGGACGGTCCCGGGGCACCCGGTGGCCCTCGGCCACGACGCGCTCCCAGAAGGTCGACTCCATGGTAGTCATCCTGCCACTCGCGGCGGCGGTGGACCGACCGGGGCCGCGCCGACGACCCGATCTAGGCTGGGGACCGTGCCGTCCTTGAACGAGCTCGTCAGAGCCCACACCGACCTGGACGAGGCGGACCTCGCCTGGCTGCACCTGCTGCTCGCGGACTGGCAGATCATCGCAGACCTCTCGTTCGCCGACCTGGTGCTCTGGCTGCCCGACCGGGAGGGCAACGGGTACTGGGCCGGGGCGCAGATGCGGCCCACGACGGGCCCGACCGCCTACGTGGACGACCTGGTCGGGGCGTTCGTCCCCACCGGTCGCCGGCCGCTGCTGGACGACGCCTACGTGCACCAGCGGGTCGCCCGCGAGGGCGACCCCGAGTGGCGCGACGACATCCCGGTCCGGGTCGAGGCGATCCCGGTCCGGCGCAGCGGCCGGATCCTCGCGGTGATCGCCCGCAACACGAACCTGCTGGGCGTGCGCACCCCGAGCCGGCTGGAGCTGGCCTACCTGCAGACCGCCACCGACCTCACCCAGATGATCAGCAACGGTTTCTTCCCCTTTCCCGGGCAGCGGTCCGACCACGCCGACTCGCCTCGGGTGGGGGACGGGTTCGTGCGGATCGATGCCGCCGGACGGGTGACCTACGCGAGCCCGAACGCGCTGTCGGTCTACCGGCGCCTCGGGCTGACCTCCGACCTCACCGGTCTGGACCTGGCCGCGACGACCCGGTCGCTCGTGCCCGTGGACCGGCGTCCCGACGAGGAGACGCTGAGCGCGGTGCTCGGCGGCAGGCAGCCGCGCGACACCGAGATCGGCAACAGCGAGGCCGCCCTGATCCTGCGGTCGATCCCGCTGCGTCCCGCCGGGGACCACCTGGGCGCCCTGGTGCTGTTGCGCGACGTCACCGACCTGCGCAGCCGCGACCGCGAGCTGGTCACGAAGGAGGCGACGATCCGCGAGATCCACCACCGGGTGAAGAACAACCTCCAGACCGTCGCGGCGCTGCTGCGGCTCCAGGCCCGCCGGATCCAGGTCCCCGAGGGCCGGGCGGCACTCGAGGAGGCGGTCCGCCGGGTCGGCTCGATCGCGATCGTGCACGACACCCTCAGCCAGACCTTCGACGAGAGTGTCGACTTCGACGACGTCGCGGACCGGCTGCGGGTCATGGTGGTCGAGGTCAGCTCCCGCGGTGGGGCGGTGAGCTCCTCACGGGCGGGCAGCTTCGGCACCCTCACGGCCGAGGTGGCCACGCCGTTGGCGATGGTGCTGACCGAGATCCTCCAGAACGCCGTCGAGCACGGGTTCGGGGACGAGCAGGGATCCATCACGCTGACCGCCGCCCAGCTGGTCGGTCGGCTCCACGTCGTCGTGGAGGACGACGGGAGGGGCCTGCCCGAGGGTTTCGGGCTCGACGGTTCGACCAGCCTGGGCCTGTCGATCGTGCGGACGCTGGTGGAGTCCGAGCTGGGCGGTCAGCTGGAGATCGGGCCCCGCGAGGGCGGGGGAACCCGGGTCGAGCTGGACATTCCGCTGCGCTGACGCCGGGGCGTCACGCGGTGCGGACCTTGGCGCGGGCGTTGCGGCGCTTCAGCGCGCGGCGCTCGTCCTCGCTCATGCCGCCCCAGACGCCGTGGTCCTGCCCCGCCTCGAGGGCCCACGCAAGGCACTGTTCGCGCACCTCGCAGCGTCGGCACACCTGCTTGGCCTCCTCGATCTGGAGGATGGCGGGACCGGTGTTGCCGATCGGGAAGAACAGCTCTGGATCCTCGTCGAGGCATGCAGAGCGGTGGCGCCAATCCATGGCGGCAGCTCCTTGTCTGTGCTGTGATCGCCGGCGGGTAAGTCGGTCAACCGTGCTTGCGCCCTCGCGGCGGCGTCGTTGTGAACGCATTCACGAGGTCCGACCCGCGCCAGATTAGCTGGCTGACGGGCGGGAGTTGGTCACTTCTGTCGGTGCCGGGGCACCAGTGGGCCGGTGACCTCCACGATCGTTGCAAGAGTTGGGTGTCCGATCAACCCCCTGCGGCGGTCACTTTGGTCACAACTTATGACTTTAACTCCTTCTCAGGATGGATCCCTGCGGCTTTCCCGCGCCGCGTCTCCCGCCCGGGGCTCGGGCCCGCCGCCCCGTTGCGTACGATCGGCTCCCGTGACCGCTGCCTCCCCGTCCCCGGCCCCCCACGGCGGGCGCCGCCGGCCCGTGCCGGCCCCGCTCGTCGCGGCCGCGTCCCTGGCCGGCGTGGAGGCGCTGCTGCTGGTGGGGTACGGGATCGTCCTGGTGCCCTCGGTGGACACCCACCGGCTGGCGCTGGGCGTCACCACGCCGCTGTTCTTCCTCCTCTACGGGGCCGGGCTGGGGTTCTGCGCCTGGACGCTCACCCGGCTGCGCTCGTGGGCGCGGGCGCCCCTGGTGCTGGCTCAGCTGATCCAGCTCGGGGTGGCCTGGAACTTCCGGGGCGGGGCGTCCACGGCCGTGACGGTCGTGCTCGCCCTGGTCGCCGTACTCGTGCTGGCGGGGGTGTTCCACCCGGCCTCGATCGCGGCGCTCTCCGACGAGGACCCGGACCGTTAGACGCGCGGCCCGTCGAGCTCCTCGTCGGCGATGAGGGACTCCCGCAGCCGGGCGAGCGTGCGGGTCAGCAGCCGGGAGACGTGCATCTGCGAGATCCCGACCTCCGCGGCGATCTGCGACTGGGTCATCCCCCGGAAGAAGCGCAGGGTCACGATGTGCCTCTCGCGCGGGTCCAGCGACTCGAGCAGCGGCTTGATGGTCTCGCGGTTCTCCACGTGCTCGAGCGCCTCGTCGTCCCCGCCGATCACGTCGATCATGCTCAGCGCGCTGTCGTCGCTGGAGTCGGGTGCGTCGAGGGACAGCGTCGCGTACGCGTTCGAGGACTCCAGGCCCTCGATCACCTCCTCGTCCGAGACCTCCAGGCGGGCCGCGAGCTCGGTGACCGTGGGGGACCGGCCCAGCTCCTGGGTGAGGTCGGCGGTGGCGGAGGTGATGGAGATGCGCAGCTCCTGGAGCCGGCGGGGCACCCGGATCGCCCAGCCCCGGTCCCGGAAGTGCCGTTTGATCTCACCGACGATCGTCGGGGTGGCGTAGGTCGAGAACTCGACACCACGCGCGAGGTCGAAGCGGTCGATCGCCTTGATCAGCCCGATCGTCCCCACCTGGAGCAGGTCGTCGTAGGGCTCCCCCCGGTTGAGGAACCTGCGGGCGAAGTGCTCGACGAGCGGCAGGTGCAGGCGCACGAGCTCGTCGCGGATGTGCGCGCGCTCGGCGGTGGACAGGCTGTCCGAGCCGAGCCGGGAGAAGAGGTCGGCGCTTCGGGCCCGCATCTCCGTCAGGTCTCGCGCGCCCGCGCGCTCACCCGTGGGCACGGGTCACTCCGCGTCCGCGGTGCCGCGCGCCAGCGTCACCGTCAGGCGGTCCCCGTCGACGTCGGCGCGCACCGAGCTCGTCAGCGCCGCCAGCACGGTCCATGCGAACCCGTCCCGGCTCGGCTGCCGGGGCTCGTCGCAGAGTGCCGACACCGCGACCGTCAGGCGGTGGTCGCCGAGGTCGAAGGCGCAGCTGAGGTCGGATCCCTCGCGGGCCTGGGGGAGCACCATCGCGCAGGCCTCGTCGACCGCGATCCGGAGGTCCTCGATGTCGTCGAGGGTGAAGTCCAACCGGGCCGCGAGGCCCGCGGTCGCGGTCCGCAGCACGGCGAGGAAGGCGCTGTCGGCGGGGATGCGCAGCTCAACATCGGGTCGGCTCTGTGACACGTTGCTCCTAGCTCAACGGCCGGGCGGGGCCGGACGCGCGTGCGTCCGACCCCGCCCCGCTGGTCGAAAGTCTGCCGGGACCGTCCAAGTGTGTCAGGCCTTCTTGGTCTCCCAGAAGATTTCGGAGATCTCCTCGATCTTCGCCAGCAGGTCGTCGGCGGCCTGGGCGTCCATCGTGCCCTTGGTGCCGGCCGCGCCCGCGAGCTTGGTGGCCTCGTTGAACAGGGTGTGCAGCTGCGGGTACTTCTCGAAGTGCGGCGGCTTGAAGTAGTCGGTCCAGAGCACCCACAGGTGATGCTTGACCAGCTCGGAGCGCTGCTCCTTGATGATGACCGCGCGCGTGCGGAAGTCCGGGTCGTCGTTGTCGGCGAGCTTGCCGATGATGGCCTTGACGGACTCCGCCTCGATGCGGGCCTGCGCCGGGTCGTAGACCCCGCAGGGCAGGTCGCAGTGCGCGTGGACTTCCAGGGTCGGTGCGAAAAGTCGAGCGAGCATCCGTTGTCCTTTCTCTCGGTGACGCGTTGTCACGGCGGGGGTGGGGCCACCTGGGACACTACTCCGAGCGCCAGAGCCCGGGTAGCCAGGGCCGGACCCACCCGAGAGGAGCCGTACCCATGCCCCCAAGCCCCATGCGCCACTGGGGACTCGCGGTGGTGCGCGGCCGCTCGATGCTGCCCACGCTCCGTGAGGGGGACCGGCTCCTGGTCCACCACGGCGCCGAGCCGCGCCGGGGCCGGCTGGTGGTGGTGCGGCTGCCCGACGGCACGGTGGCGGTCAAGCGGGCGACGCTGCGCGAGCCCGGTGGGTGGTGGGTCGACTCGGACAACCCGGCGGAGGGGGTCGACTCGTCCACGGTCGGCACCATCCCCGACGCCGCGGTGCTGGCAGTCGTGCGCTGCCGCCTGTGGCCGCTGGTCCGCAGGCGCGTGTAGCCTCCGCCACATCTCCGGGACCGAGGCCTGACCGGCACGTTCCGGTGTGAAAGACTGTCGGCCCGGGAGACCCCCGACTGCTCGTGCCGTCCCCTCGCTGAACCGAAGCGCGGCTTTTCGTCGAACGGCATTCGTTTCCCCGAGACAGGAAGGGCGCGTCATGGTTGCATCGGCACCGATGCCCGACTCCGACAGCGGGCGCGCGAAGGACCCGGTCTTCGAGCTGCACCGCGGCGGCAAGATGGAGATCGCCTCGACGGTCGCGCTCGCCGACAGCGACGACCTCTCGATGGCCTACACCCCGGGGGTGGCCCGGGTGTGCGAGGCGATCGCGGCGGACCCGGTGCTGGCCCAGGACTACACCTGGGTGGCCAACACGGTCGCGGTCGTGACCGACGGCACCGCGGTGCTGGGTCTCGGCGACATCGGCCCGGCGGCGGCGATGCCGGTGATGGAGGGCAAGGCGGTCCTCTTCAAGCAGTTCGCCGGCGTGGACGCCGTACCCATCTGCCTGGACACCAAGGACACCGACGAGATCGTCGAGACGGTGGCGCGGCTCGCGCCGAGCTTCGGCGGGATCAACCTCGAAGACATCTCCGCACCGCGGTGCTTCGAGATCGAGCAGCGTCTCAAGGACATGCTCGACATCCCGGTCTTCCACGACGACCAGCACGGCACGGCCGTGGTCGCGCTCGCCGCGCTCGAGAACGCGCTCCGGCTCACCGGGCGGCGCATCGGCGATGCCCGGGTGGTGATCTCCGGCGCCGGCGCCGCGGGTGTCGCGGTCGCCCGGATCCTGCTGGCCGCCGGTGTCACCGACCTCGCCGTGACGGACCGGCGCGGGGTGCTGCACTCCTCCCGCGGCGACCTCACCCCGGTCAAGCAGAGCCTGGCCCAGGACACCGCGGACCGGACCGGGCGCACGGGCGGGCTCGCGGACGCACTCGCGGGCGCGGACGTCTACATCGGGGTGTCCGGAGGCACCGTCCCCGAGGAGACCGTCGCGGGGATGGCCGACGAGGCGATCATCTTCGGCCTGGCCAACCCGATCCCGGAGGTGCACCCGGAGGTCGCCCACCGCCACGCCCGCGTCGTGGCGACCGGCCGGTCCGACTTCCCGAACCAGATCAACAACGTGCTGGCGTTCCCCGGCATCTTCCGGGGGGCCTTCGACGTGCGGGCGAGCGCGATCACCGAGGGCATGAAGCTGGCCGCCGCGGACGCCCTGGCCGCCCTCGTTGGTGACGACCTGAGCGAGGACTACATCGTCCCGTCCCCGTTCGACGCCCGGGTCGCTCCCGCGGTCTCGTCCGCCGTGGCCGGCGCCGCCCGTCGAGACGGCGTGGCCCGGAGGTAGCGGGCGTCGATAGGGTCGCCAGCATGTTCTCCGTCTATGCAGAGTCCTTCTCCACCGACGACCCGCTGTCCGGCCTGGTGGTCGGGGAGCGCCCCGAGCCCGACGCCCCGGACGGGTGGACCACGGTCACCGTCAAGGCCGCCTCGCTGAACCACCACGACCTGTGGTCGCTACGCGGGGTGGGGCTGCGCGAGGAGGCGCTCCCGATGATCCTCGGCTGCGACGCCGCGGGCCTCGACGAGGACGGCAACGAGGTCGTCGTACACGCGGTGATCTCGGACCCGCACTGGACCGGGGACGAGACCCTGGACCCCAAGCGGTCGCTGCTCAGCGAGCGCCACCAGGGCACCTTCGCGGACAAGGTCGTCGTGCCGCGCCGCAACGTCGTGCCCAAGCCCGCGTCGCTCTCGTTCGAGGAGGCCGCCTGCCTGCCCACGGCCTGGCTGACGGCCTACCGGATGCTGTTCACACAGGGGGACCTCAAGGCCGGCGACACCGTGCTCGTGCAGGGTGCCGGCGGTGGTGTCGCGACCGCCCTGATCGCCCTGGCCCGGGCCGGGGGGCTGCGGGTGCTGGCCACCAGCCGTGACGAGGCCAAGCGTGCGCGAGCACTCGAGCTCGGCGCCCACGAGGTCTACGAGAGCAACGCCCGGCTGCCGGTGAAGGTGGACGCGGTCATGGAGACCGTCGGCAGGGCCACCTGGTCCCACTCCATCAAGGCGCTGCGTCCGGGTGGGACCCTCGTGGTCTCCGGCACCACCAGCGGCCCGAACCCCGACAACGCGGAGCTGACCCGGATCTTCTTCCTGCAGCTGCGGGTGATCGGGTCGACGATGGGCACCCGCAGCGAGCTGGCCGCGCTCGCCAACATGCTGGACGCGACCGGTGTCCGGCCGGTGATCGACCAGGTGCTGCCGATGGAGCAGGCCCGCGACGGGTTCGCGGCGATGGCCGCGGGCGACGTCTTCGGCAAGGTCGTCTTCACCCGCTGAGGGCGCCGTACCTCCCACGGAGAACTGCCGCGCCGGTCAGTCGTCGGGGTCGTCGAGGCGGGCCAGCCAGGTCGCCAGCCGTTCGACGGCCGTCTCGAACTCCGGATGGATGTCGGTGAACTCCTGGAGCCGGTCGGCGACCCACGCCAGGGTGACCTCCTCGTCGCCCCGGCGCTTCTCGAGCTCCTCGATGCCGCGGTCGGTGAAGTACATCAGCCGGCCGCGATCAGCTGAACGCCTGCGCGATCAGGGCCTTCTGCTCCTCGACGTGGCGGGAGTGCTGGCCCACCGACGGCGAGGAGGACTCCGGCCGCGACACCCGGTAGAACGGGATGCCGCCGAGCTCCGGGGTCAGGTTCAGCGCCATGTGCGGCCACGGGCCCAGGTTCGCGGGCTCGTCCTGGACCCAGCGGATCTCCCTGAGGTTCGGGTACTTCGCCAGCTCGGCCTTGAGCTCGTCGACCGGACGCGGGTAGAGCTGCTCGACGCGCACGATCGCCGTGCGCAGGTCGTCGGCCTCCCGCTTGTTCCGCTCGACCATGAGGTCCCAGGTGATCCGGCCGCTGCAGAGCAGCACCTTCTCGACCTTGCCGGCGTCGACCGCGTCGTCCCCGATGACCGGGCGGAAGGTCCCCTCGGTGAAGTCGGTCGGCTGCGAGGCCGCCTCCTTGCGCTTGAGCATCGACTTCGGGGTGAAGACGATCAGCGGCCGGTGCTCCTCGCCGAGCGAGTGCTTGCGCAGCAGGTGGAAGTAGCTCGCCGGGGTGGACGGCTGGGCCACCACGAACGCGTCGTCGGCAGCCATCGTCAGGAACCGCTCGATCCGGGCCGAGCTGTGGTCGGGCCCCTGGCCCTCGTAGCCGTGGGGGAGCAGGAGCACGACGCCCGACTGCTGTCCCCACTTGGTCTGGCTGGAGCTGATGAACTCGTCGATGACGGTCTGGGCACCGTTGGCGAAGTCCCCGAACTGCGCCTCCCACAGCACGAGAGCGTCCGGACGCGCCACCGAGTAGCCGTACTCGAACCCCATGGCGGCGTACTCGGACAGCAGGGAGTCGTAGGCGTAGAACTGCGCCTGGTCCTCGGACAGGTTCGCCAGCGGAGTCCACTCGTCGGCGTTCTGCCGGTCGATGATGGTGGCGAACCGCTGCACGAACGTGCCGCGCCGCGAGTCCTGGCCGGCGAGCCGCACCGGGCGCCCGTCCATCAGCAGCGAGCCGAAGGCCAGGATCTCGCCGGTGCCCCAGTCGATGGGCCCGTTGGTGATCGCGGCGGCCCGTCGCTGGAGCTGCGGGAGCACCTTGGGGTGCACCGTGAAGCCCTCGGGCGTGTTGACGTGCGCGTCGGAGATCCGCTTCAGGGTCTCCTGCGGGATCGCGGTCGCGGTCTCGGCACCACGCTTCTCCGGGTAGTCCGGCACGGTCGTCCACTCGGACGGCGTGCTGGTCGCCTCCCGGACCTCGGTGAACACCCGCTCCAGCTGCTGCTGGTAGTCCCGCAGCACCTGCTCCGCCTCCTCCACCGTGATGTCGCCACGACCGATCAGCGACTCGGTGTAGAGCTTGCGCACAGAGCGCTTCTGCTCGATCAGGTCGTACATCAGCGGCTGGGTGTACGACGGGTCGTCGCCCTCGTTGTGCCCGCGGCGGCGGTAGCAGACCAGGTCGATCACCACGTCCTTCTTGAACGCCTGGCGGTACTCGAACGCCAGCCGCGCGACCCGGATGCAGGCCTCGGGGTCGTCGCCGTTGACGTGGAAGATGGGCGCCTGGACCATCCGGGCCACGTCGGTGCAGTACAGCGAGGAGCGCGAGGACGCAGGAGACGTGGTGAAGCCGACCTGGTTGTTGACCACCACGTGGATCGTGCCGCCCGTGCGGTAGCCGCGCAGCTGGGAGAGGTTCAGCGTCTCCGCCACCACGCCCTGCCCCGCGAAGGCCGCGTCACCGTGCACGAGCAGTGGCAGGACCGGGAACTCCGCACCCTTGTTCAGCACGTCCTGCTTCGCCCGGGCGATGCCCTCGAGGACGGGGTCCACGGCCTCCAGGTGCGAGGGGTTCGCCGCCACGGAGACCTTGATCTCGGCACCCGAGCCGGCGGTGAACTTGCCCTCGGCGCCGAGGTGGTACTTCACGTCGCCGGAGCCCTGCACCGTGCGCGGGTCGATGTTGCCCTCGAACTCGCGGAAGATCTGGCTGTAGCGCTTGCCGACGATGTTCGCCAGCACGTTCAGCCGGCCACGGTGCGCCATGCCGATGGTGACCTCGTCGAGCGACGCCTCCGCCGCGGCCTCGCAGACCTCGTCGATCAGCGGGATGGTGGTCTCGCCGCCCTCGAGGCTGAACCGCTTCTGGCCGACGAACTTCGTCTGCAGGAAGGTCTCGAAGGCCTCCGCCTGGTTGAGCTTGAGCAGGATCCGCAGCTGCTCCTCGCGGGGCGGCTTCACGTGCGGCTGCTCGACGCGCTGCTGGATCCAGCGGCGCTGCTCGGGGTCCTGGATGTGCATGTACTCGATGCCGACGGTGCGGCAGTAGGAGTCGCGCAGGATGCCGAGGATGTTGCGCAGCTTCATGAACCGGCGGCCCTCGCCGCCGAACGAACCGGTCGCGAACTCGCGGTCGAGGTCCCACAGGGTCAGCCCGTGGCTCTCCACCTCGAGGTCGGGGTGGCTCCGCTGCTGGTACTCGAGCGGGTCGGTGTCGGCCATGATGTGGCCACGGACCCGGTAGGCGTGGATCAGCTCGAGGATCCTGGCCTGCTTGCTGATCTCGTCGTCGTGGCTGGCCGAGATGTCCTTGGCCCAGCGGATCGGCTCGTAGGGGATCCGAAGGGCGCGGAAGATCTCGTCGTAGAAGTCCTCCTCGCCGAGCAGCAGGCCGTGGATGCGCTTGAGGAACTCGCCCGACTGGGCGCCCTGGATCACCCGGTGGTCGTAGGTCGAGGTGAGCGTCATCACCTTGCTGACCGCGTTGCGGGTCAGCGTCTCCTCGGACGCCCCCTGGTACTCGGGGGGATAGTCCATGGAGCCGACGCCGATGATGGCGCCCTGGCCCTTCATCAGCCGCGGCACCGAGTGGTTGGTGCCGATGGTGCCGGGGTTGGTGAGGCTGACCGTGGTGCCCTGGAAGTCGGCGACGGTCAGCTTGTTCGCGCGTGCCTTGCGCACGATGTCCTCGTACGCCGTCCAGAAGGCGGCGAAGCTCATCGTCTCCGCTGCCTTGATGGAGGGCACGAGCAGCTGCCGCGTGCCGTCCGGCTTGGGCAGGTCGATCGCCAGGCCGAGGTTGATGTGGGCGGGCACGATCAGGTTCGGCTTGCCGTCGACGACGTCGAAGCCGTTGTTCATCTCCGGCATCTGCCGGAGCGCCTTGACCAGCGCGAAGCCGATGAGGTGGGTGAACGACACCTTGCCGCCGCGGGCCCGGGCCAGGTGGTTGTTGATCACCGTGCGGTTGTCGATCAGGAGCTTCACCGGCACCGAGCGGACGCTCGTCGCGGTCGGGACGCTGAGGCTGACGTCCATGTTCTGGACCGTGCGGGCCGGCGCGCCTCGCAGCACCCTCATCTCGGGCTCGTCGCTGGCCTCCGCCTGCGGGGTCGGCTCGGGCTCCTTGGGGACCGGGGTCGTTGTCGACGGCGCGGCCGGGGTCGCGTCGGCGCGGGTCGAGGCGGCCGCCGGTGGCGTGGCCTTCGCGGTCGGGGCGGGGGTCGACTGGCGGGGCGCCTGCGCGGTGCTCGCCGCCGGGGCCGGAGCCGAGGGCTTGCGCTCAGGCGTCTTCGTCTCGGGCGCCTGCCGCTCCGCAGTCTTCGCACTGGCCCTCTCCGGGGCCTTCTCCGGGGCCTTCTCCGGGGCCTTCTCCGGGGCCTTGGCGGGAGTGCGCTCGGCGGGTCCGCCGTTGCTCGTGGGCTTCGCGGCCGGCTCGTAGTTCTTGAAGAAGGCCCACCACGCCTTGTCGACGCTGTTCGGATCCTGCTGGTAGCGCTCGTACATCTCGTCGACGAGCCACTCGTTGGCGCCGAAGGCAGCCAGAGGGTTGTCGTGCTGGGTGGTGCCTTCCGAAGATTCGGCCACGGCCGCAATCGCCTCTTCCGATGAATCTCGAACGTAAGTCTCTAAGGTGGGTGATCGGCTACAAGGCTAGACCTTCGCCACAACAAAACGCAGCGGGGACCGCCGGTTTGAACGGGCCCGTCACCAGGGTCACGTCCCGCTGTCAGCAACCGAAGGGATACACGTCGTGAACACCCCCGCTCGACGGGCCGTGACGGCTGTCACCTGCACCGTCCTGCTCGCCGGCTCGGCCGGCTGCACCGGCGCGCCGTCGAAGCCCGCCGCCGCCCCGTCCCCGTCGAGATCGACGGGCTCGACGGCGACGCTGGCCGCGAGACCCGTGCCGCTCGACGTCCGCGTCACCCGAGTGTCCGGCCGGCTGAAGCCCGCCTCGCGGCGGGCCCTCGAGGCCAACGTCGGCAAGACGCTCTCCCGCTACCTCGATGCCGCGTTCCTCGGTGGCCGCTACCCGCGGTCGGACTTCTCGGCGTCACTGGCCGGGTTCAGCCCCGGTGTGCGCCACCAGGCCCACCAGGACCGCTGGCTGCTGACGAACAAGTCCCTCGGTCCCACGACCGAGAAGGTCACGCCCAAGCAGCAGTCGGCGTACCTGTCGGTGCTCGCGCCGTACCAGGTCGCGGCGGGCGTCACGGCCCGGCTCCGGCTGCGGTTCGTCGCCGAGCGCGGCCAGAGGCCCGCCGAGCAGGTGACCGTGCAGGGTCGGCTGGTGCTCACGCGCAAGAAGACGGGCTGGATGATCATCGGCTATCACCTCTCGCGCTCGGTGAAGCCGGTCGGGAAGGGGTCATGATGAGGAACAGCGCACGGCTCGCCCGAACGGCGAGGTGGCGGAGGACCGCGCTGCTCGCTGTCGTCCTGGCGGTCACCGCCCTGGTGGTGCCGCAGGCGTCCGTGCGGCAGGCGGACATGACCCTGGTGAAGGTACGCACCGCGCAGGCGGTCGAGCACCCGCGTCACGTGATCTGGGTGCTGTGCCTCGGCTCCGACGCCCGTCCGGGGCAGCGGATGACCGGCACCCGTGCCGACGCCATCCAGCTCGTCGGGCTGAACATCCGCACGGGAGCGGGCACCATCATCGGGGTGCCCCGCGACTCCTACGTGCCGATCGCGGGACACGGCCGCAACAAGATCAACGCGTCGATGTTCTTCGGCGGGCCGCAGCTGATGGCCGACTCGGTCGGGAACCTGATCGGCGTGCACCCCGACTACGTGTTCACCACCGGGTTCCTGGGCTTCCGGCACATGGTGAACATCATCGGGGGAGTGACCGTCCACTCGCGGTTCTCGTTCTCCGACCCGGTGCGCCCGCAGGGCTACCACCGCGGGAAGAACAAGCTGAACGCGTTCCAGGCCCTGATCTTCGGACGCGTGCGACACCCGCTGCCGCGGGGCGACTTCGACCGGTCGGCCAACCAGCAGGAGCTGCTGCGCGCGATCTTGCGGAAGGTGCGCTCCCGGGAGGACCAGCCCGGGTTCACCGAGCGGGGGGTGCTGTCGGCGGTGCGCAACATGAACACCGACCTGCGTCCGTCGGAGCTCTTCCGGCTGGCCCAGGCCGTGATGTCGATCAACCCGAGCAAGCTGCGCAGCTGCGTCGTGCAGGGCGGCACCGGGTACGTCGGATCCGCCAGCGTGGTGTTCCCCAACGTCGCGCAGGCGCGTCGCTACGGTGACGACGCCCGCCGCGACGGGACGCTCGACCACGGCTGCTGACAGCCGTGGCCGAGCGTCGCCCGGCACCGGGCGTCAGTTCCGGCGGATCCCCGCCTTGGCGTAGCCGAGGTCGATCACGCTGACGCCGGGGCTCTGGTCGAGCAGGGTGATCCGGACCGCGGTGACCGAGATCACCCGCTTGCGGCGGTCCTTGACGAAGAACTGGACCTTGGCCACGCCCGGCACCTCGATGGTCTGGCCGGGGTCCGGGACCGCCTGCCGCTTGCCCTGGACGTAGAGCGCCCCGATGGTGCTGCCGCTCGTGTCGACCCGGACCCTTCCGGACCTGAGCTGCTGGACGTTGGCGCGCCCGACGATGCCGGTGATCCGCAGGCCCGAGGCGCCGCCCAGGGCGATGTCGGCGACCGAGCTCTCGGTCCAGCCCCGCGCTCGACCGTCCCGACGCTGGACACCGAACACGCGCCAGCTGGTGGCGCCGACCTGGACGGCGCCCGCGTTGCCCAGGTCCAGGGCGGCGGTGCTGCCGTCGACCACCCGTCCGTAGGTCCCCATGCAGCCCAGCGGGTGGTCGGCCAGGATGCTGTGCCCCGACCCGTCGAGCAGGGTGGCGTCGGAGGCGGTCGCACGCCCGTGGAACAGGCCGGCGGGCAGGTCCTTGTTGATCCGGGCCCGGGAGCGGCCGATGGTGGCGACCGAGTCGTCCCCGCCGCCCTTGACCGTGTCCGGGCCGTACAGCAGCACCGTCAGCGCGGTCGCCTTGACGTCGGCGAAGCGGGTGCCCTTGCGGATCACCTTGCCGCCCATCGAGATCTCTCCGAGGCCGGGCACCACCAGCGTGTCGCCCGCGGCCTGGCGGATCTGGCCGAAGAGGGTGCCGATGCCCGCCCCGGGCTGGTTCAGCACGCTGTCGAGCTGGTCGTTGCCGGTCGCCGAGCTGATGTCGGTCGAGCCGTAGCTTCCGGCCGCGTGCAGCGCGCCGTTCCTGGTCGCCCATGCGTCGGCGGTGGTGCGCAGGCCCTGGATGGTCAGGTGCGGTCCGTCCGAAGGCCCGAGCGTCACGGAGGCGATCTTGTCGGTGCTCCTGGTCCCGACGATCCCCTTGGTCTTCTTGCGGTACGTCGCGCTGCGGCTGGCGACCGCGCCGATCTTGAGTGAGGGGTTGTTCCCCGGAGCGTCCGCCGCGGCGACGGCGCTGTCGCGGCGCAGCCCGGTCAGCCGGGTGCAGGACTCCCAGGTGAAGGCGGTCTTGGCGGAGCGGAAGCCCACCTGCTGGGCGCTGACGCGCGTGCCGAAGGCCAGGGTCTGGAACCCGTAGTCGGTCTGGGTCACGGCCTGGGCCGGCGACCCGGTGAGCACGAGGGCGCCGCCGAGCCCCACCGCGACGCTGGTCAGGGCCGCGGCCGTGCGTGCAAGCATGCGTTTGCCGTTCAAGTGACTCCCCGTTCACTCGAGATGTGGATGTGGGTGAGCGCGGAAAGCCCCCCGAGCAGCCCTCCCTGCTACCAGTGAGTAACGAAGGAGTTCCCGCCCGGCTACGGGGAGAAACCTGGCGGACGGTAAAAGGTTGCTGATGCCCGGCCGGGTGCCGCGGGTGCCACGGGGGTCCGGGGAGTCGACGAGCGCCCCCGGTAGGATTCGAACCTACGCTCCCGCCTCCGGAGGGCGGTGCTCTATCCCCTGAGCTACGGGGGCCCATGGGTGCGCCGAAAGCGTACATGACGATCCACGTCGGAAGAGCGGGGGGCCAACGATGTCGGAGCCGCACTCGAGGGCGCGAGTGCTCGTCGTCGACGACTCCGAGGTGATCCGCGAGCTGATCCGGGTGAACCTGGAGCTCGAGGGCCTCGACGTGCGCACCGTCGACGACGGCGAGGCCGCGCTGGCCGCCGTCCCGGGCTTCCGTCCGGACGCGATCACCCTCGACGTGGTGATGCCGCGCCTCGGTGGCTTCGAGACCATCGAGAGGCTGCGGTCGGAGCCGGCGACCCGGCACATCCCGGTGGTGGTCGTCACCGGTCGGGCCCAGGCCGCGGACCTGGCCCGTGGCGACGAGCTCGGGGTGGATGCCTACCTGACCAAGCCCTTCGAGCCCGCGGAACTGGTGGCCGTCGTGACCCGCCTGGTGCGGACCGGGCGTGCCAACGCCTGAAACGGGTGTCAGGGGGGCCGGGACGCACCGATACCCTTGGCGAGTGACCCCCGAACAGCTGTCCGCCGTGATCGTGCAAGCCCTGACCGCCCTCGTCGACGAGGGTGCGGTGGCGCTTCCCGAGGGCGCGCCGGCGACGGTGGTGGTGGAGCGGCCCAAGAGCAAGGAGCACGGCGACTACGCCACGAACGTGGCGCTGCAGCTGGCGAAGAAGGCCGGGCTGCCACCCCGAGAGCTCGCCGGGCTGCTCGCGGAGCGGCTGCTCGCCGCACCGGGCATCGCCGGGGCCGACATCGCCGGGCCCGGCTTCCTCAACATCCACGTGGATGCGGGCGCCCAGGGCGCGGTCGCGGCGGAGATCGTGGCCGCCGGCCCCCGCTACGGCGCCAACGACCTGTTCGCGGGCGAGAAGGTCAACGTGGAGTTCGTCTCCGCCAACCCGACCGGCCCGATCACGCTGGCCTCGGCGCGCTGGGCAGCGGTCGGGGACGCGATCGCCCGGGTCCTCGAGTTCGCGGGCGCCGACGTCACGCGGGAGTACTACTTCAACGACCACGGCGCCCAGATCGACCGGTTCGCCCGCTCGCTGCTCGCCCGGGCCAAGGGGGAGGACGTCCCCGAGGACGGCTACGCAGGGCTGTACATCGACGAGATCGCGCAGAACGTGGTCGCGCTGCAGCCGGACGTCCTCGACCGTCCCGACGCCGAGGCGCAGGAGGTTTTCCGCTCGGTCGGTGTCGGCCTGATGTTCGACGAGATCAAGCAGACCCTGCACGACTTCGGCGTCGACTTCGACGTCTACTTCCACGAGAACAACCTGCACGAGTCGGGTGCCGTGGACCGGGCGGTCAAGAGGCTGACCGAGATGGGGAACACCTACGAGAAGGACGGCGCCCTCTGGCTCCGGACCGAGAAGTACGGCGACGACAAGGACCGGGTGATCATCAAGTCCGACGGCACCGGCGCCTACATCTCCGGCGACCTCGCCTACTACCTCGACAAGAGGGAGCGTGGGTTCGACCGTTGCCTGATCCTGCTCGGTGCCGACCACCACGGGTACGTCGGACGCCTGGAGGCCATGTGCGCCGCCTTCGGTGACGTGCCGGGCGAGAACCTCGAGGTGCTCATCGGGCAGATGGTGAACCTGCTCAGGGACGGCAAGCCGCTGCGGATGTCGAAGCGGGCCGGCACCGTGCTCAGGCAGGCCGACCTCGTCGACGCGGTCGGGGTCGACGCGGCCCGTTACGCGCTCGCCCGCTACACGACCGACACCAACATCGACATCGACCTGGACCTGTGGGCCAGGCAGACCAACGACAACCCGGTCTTCTACGTCCAGTACGCCCACGCTCGGCTCGCGTCGATCCTGCGCAACGCCGCGGACCTCGGGGTGGCCCCGGCAACCGCCGAGGACTTCGACCCGGCGTTGCTCGCCCACGAGAAGGAGGGTGACCTGCTGCGCGCGCTCGCGGACTTCCCCCGCGTGGTGGCGACGGCCGCCCAGCTGCGCGAGCCGCATCGGGTCGCGCGCTACCTCGAGGACACCGCCTCGTCGTTCCACAAGTTCTACGACTCCTGCCGGGTGCTCCCGATGGGCGACGAGGAGCCCTCCGACCTGCACCGGGCCAGGCTGCTGCTCGTCGACGCGGTCCGGACCGTGCTGTCCAACGGCCTCAACCTGCTCGGGGTGTCCGCCCCCGAGCGCATGTGACATGCGGGCGCACGAGGCCGGCTGGGCCCACGCAGAGGGCGCCCTTCGAGGGCCGGCCTGGCTGCCGGAACCCGCGGACGTCAACGCGCTGGTGCCGCTGCTGTGGTCGTCGACCGCGCGCAAGAACGACGACGGGGCGCTCGAGGTGGGTGGCGTCGACCTGCGCGACCTCGTGGCCGAGCACGGCTCCCCGGCGTACGTCCTCGACGAGCTCGACTTCCGCACCCGTGCCCGCGCGTTCCGTGACGCGTTCGCGGACTACGACGTCTACTACGCGGGCAAGGCGTTCTTGTGCACGACGGTCGCCCGCTGGGTGGCCGAGGAGGGGCTGTCCCTCGACGTGGCGTCCGCGGGTGAGCTGACCGTCGCCCTGCGTGCCGGCTTCGACCCCGCCCGGATCGGCTACCACGGCAACAACAAGACGCTGCCCGAGCTGCGCCGAGCCGTCGACGTCGGGGTCGGCAGGATCATCGTCGACTCGTTCATGGAGCTCGAGCGTCTGCGCACCGTGACCCGTGAGCTCGGGACCGAGGCGTCGGTGATGGTGCGGGTGACGGCCGGCGTCGAGGCGCACACGCACGAGTACATCGCCACCGCTCACGAGGACCAGAAGTTCGGCTTCTCGATCAGCTCCGGGGACGCCTTCGAGGCCGTCCGTCTCGTGCAGCAGGACGACCGGCTTCGGCTCCTGGGGCTGCACTCGCACATCGGGTCGCAGATCTTCGACACCTCCGGCTTCGAGGTCGCCGCCCGCCGGGTGCTCGCGCTCCACGCCCGGGTCTCCTCGGAGCTGGGCGTCGACCTGCCCGAGATGGACCTCGGCGGCGGCTTCGGCATCGCCTACACCACCCAGGACGACCCCGCGGACCCGGCGCAGCTGGCCACCGAGCTCACCAAGATCGTCGAGCAGGAGTGCCGGACGCTGGAGGTGCCGGTGCCGGCGTTGTCGATCGAGCCCGGCCGGGCGATCGTCGGGCCGGCGGTGTGCACCGTCTACGAGGTGGGCACGGTCAAGCCCGTGGAGCTCGACGCCGGGGCGGTCCGGACCTACGTCTCCGTGGACGGCGGCATGAGCGACAACATCCGCACGGCCCTCTACGACGCGGACTACTCCTGCACGCTGGCCTCCCGGCGCTCCGGCGTCCCGGCGACCCTCGCCCGGGTGGTCGGCAAGCACTGCGAGGCCGGTGACATCGTGGTCAAGGACGAGTTCCTGCCGGGAGACGTGGGCGCCGGCGACCTGTTGGCGGTGCCGGGGACCGGTGCCTACTGCCGCTCGATGGCCAGCAACTACAACTTCGCCCCGCGGCCGCCGGTGGTGGCGGTGGCGGACGGCGTGGCCACGGTGATCGTGCGTCGCGAGTCGGAGGAGGACCTGCTCCGGACCGATGTCGGGGCCCGACCGGGGCCCGGGAAGGACGATGAGGCGTGAGTACTCCTCTCAAGCTCGCCCTGCTCGGCTGCGGGTCGGTGGGCAGCCAGGTGGTGCGGCTCCTGCATGAGCAGGCCGACGACCTGACCGCGCGCATCGGGGCGCCCCTCGAGCTGGTCGGGGTCGCCGTACGTCGTCCCGAGCTGCAGCGGGACGCCGACGTGCCCGCCGAGCTGCTGACCGGGGACGCGGCGGGTCTCGTGGCGCGCGACGACGTGGACCTGGTCGTCGAGGTCATCGGCGGCATCGAGCCGGCGCGCAGCCTGATCCTGTCGGCGCTCGAGAACGGCGCGTCGGTCGTGACCGCCAACAAGGCGCTGCTCGCCGAGGACGGCAGCACGATGTTCGCGGCGGCGGAGAAGGCCGGGCGCGACCTGTACTTCGAGGCGGCTGTCGCCGGAGCGATCCCGATCGTGCGCCCGCTGCGCGAGTCGCTGGCCGGGGACAGGGTCCGCCGGGTGCTCGGCATCGTCAACGGGACGACCAACTTCATCCTCGACAAGATGGACACCTCGGGGGCGGGCTTCGCCGAGGCCCTGGAGGAGGCCCAGCAGCTCGGCTACGCCGAGGCGGACCCGACCGCCGACGTCGAGGGGTTCGACGCGGCCGCCAAGGCGGCGATCCTGGCCAGCCTGGCCTTCCACACCCGGGTGACCGCCTCCGACGTGTACCGGGAGGGCATCTCCGAGGTCAGCGCGAGCGACGTCGCCTCGGCCCGTGACATGAACAGCGTGGTGAAGCTCCTCGCGATCTGCGAGCTCAAGGAGGGCCCGAACGGTCCGGCCGTCTCGGCCCGCGTGCACCCGGCGATGATCCCCCGCTCGCATCCGCTCGCCAGCGTGCGGGAGGCCTACAACGCCGTCTTCGTCGAGAGCGACGCCGCCGGACAGCTGATGTTCTACGGTCCCGGTGCCGGCGGTGCGCCGACCGCCAGTGCCGTGCTGGGCGACCTGGTCACCGTGGCGCGCAACCGGCTCGCCCGGGTGCGGGGCGCCGGGGAGTCGACGTACGCCCAGTGCGACGTGCTGCCGATGGGCCTGACCGAGACCCGCTACCACGTCGCCATCGACGTCGACGACCGCGCCGGCGTCCTGGCCGCGGTCGCGCACGCGTTCGCCGAGCACGATGTGTCCATCCAGACCGTCCGCCAGGAAGGGCGCGGGGACGACGCCCAGCTCGTCGTGGTGTCGCACCGGGCGACGGACCAGGCGCTGGCCCAGACGGTCGATGCCCTGCGCGGGATGGACTTCGTGCACGACGTCACCTCGGTGATGCGAGTCGAGGGAGAGACCGAATGACCACGCCGCTCCACGGGGCGAGCCCGGCCGGCCCCGGCACGGGGCGAGCCCCGACCACCCACCAGTGGCGAGGCGTGATGGAGGAGTACCGCGCCTGGCTCGACCTGCCGGAGGGGACGCCCACGATCACCCTGCGCGAGGGCGGCACCCCGCTGGTCGACAGCCGGTGGCTGTCGGAGCTCACCGGGGGTGAGGTGTGGCTGAAGGTCGAGGGGGACAACCCGACCGGGTCGTTCAAGGACCGGGGGATGACCGTCGCCCTCTCGGTGGCGGTCGGGCAGGGTGCCGAAGCAGTGGTCTGTGCCTCCACGGGCAACACCTCCGCCTCGATGGCCGCCTACGCCGCCCGGGCCCGGGTCAAGCCGCTCGTGCTGGTGCCGCAGGGCAAGATCGCCGCCGGCAAGCTCGCCCAGGCGATCGTGCACGGCGCCCAGGTCATCATGGTGCGCGGCAACTTCGACGACTGCCTGCGGATCTCGCGCGACCTCGCGGAGAAGTACCCCGTGGCGTTGGTGAACTCCGTCAACCCGATGCGCCTCGAGGGCCAGAAGACCGCGTCGTTCGAGATCGTGGACTTCCTCGGTGACGCCCCCGACATCCACGTGCTCCCGGTCGGCAACGCCGGCAACGTGTCGGCGTACTGGAAGGGCTACGTCGAGTACGAGCGGGCGGGGGTCAGCAGCCGCAGGCCGCAGATGCTCGGCTGGCAGGCGGCCGGTGCCGCCCCGCTGGTCACCGGGGTGCCGGTGCCCGACCCCGAGACGGTCGCCTCCGCCATCCGGATCGGCAACCCGGCGTCGTGGCGGCTGGCCACGAGTGCCGCGCAGGAGTCCGGGGGGAGGTTCCGGTCCGTCACCGACGACGAGATCCTCGCCGCCCAGCGCGAGCTGGCGTCCCGCGACGGGGTCTTCGTCGAGCCCGCCTCGGCCGCCGGGGTCGCCGGCATGCTCCAGGACCTGGCCTCCGGGGAGTCGTTCGCGGGCCGGCAGGTGGTGGTCACCGTGACCGGTCACGGCCTCAAGGACGTGGACACGGCGCTGTCCACCTTCACCGACCTCGTCGACACCGTCGTGGAGGCGGACGTCGACGCCGCGGCCGCGGCAGCGGGACTGCGCTGACATGGTCCGGCTGCTGAGCTCGTCGGTGTCGGTGTCGGTGCCGGCGACCAGCGCCAACCTCGGGCCGGGTTTCGACGCGCTCGGGATCGCGCTGGGGCACCGCGACCGGATCACCGCCGAGGTCGGTGACGCCCTCGAGATCACCGTCTCGGGCGAGGGGGAGGGGACGGTGCCCCTCGACGAGCGGCATCTGGTCTTCCGCGCGATGAGCAGGGCCTTCGCGCACATGGCCTGCGACGTGCCCGGCATCCGCCTGCACTGCACCAACACCATCCCGCACGGGCGTGGTCTCGGGTCGTCCTCGGCCGCGATCGTGGCCGGGCTGTGTGCCGCACGGGGACTCGTCGCGGGCGGCTCGCTGCTGATGGACGACGAGACCGTGTTCGAGCTGGCCGCCGACATCGAGGGCCACCCGGACAACGTCGCCCCCGCGCTCTTCGGCGGCTTCACGGTCGCCTACGCCGGCGCGGACGGCTTCCGGGCCGCTTCGGTCTCGGTCGACCCGCGGATCCAGGCGGTGGCGTTCGTGCCACCGGACCCGGTCGAGACGTCCGTGGCACGCGGCCTGCTCCCCGCCGAGGTGCCGTACGCCGACGCCGTCGCGAACGTCGGGCGCGCCGCCCTCCTGGTGGCCGCGCTGAGCCGTCAGCCCGAGCTGCTGCTCGCGGCGACCGAGGACCGGCTGCACCAGGACTACCGAGAGCCCGCCATGCCGGACACGCTGCGACTCGTGCGGGAGCTGCGTGCGGCGGGCCTCCCCGCTGTCGTCTCGGGGGCCGGGCCGACCGTGCTCGTGCTCACCGACGCGACACAGGTCGACACCGTCGCGGCGCGGGTCCCCGGGGGGTGGCAGGTGCTGCGGTTGCCCGTCGACCGGGCCGGTGCACAGGTCTCGCTGCCCCGCTGATCGGTCACCGGTACGGGAAGATCGCGGGGCTCGCCCGCGTTCGTGACGGATGGCACCAAGCGAACCTGAAGGTGCTAGGCTGCGACTGCGCCGGTGATCGAGCGGGTCTCCGTTCCGTGCGGCGCATCTTCCTCGCACTTCTCAGTCTCTTGCGACGTGTCTCGGCGCTCCGGGCCGGCGCGTCCGGGGGGACGCGATCAGGAATCCACAGTGAACAAGGCCGCCGGCGAAGCCGGATCGGCCTGGACGTGGGAAGGACCTCACGTGACGGAAACGACCGACACCAGCCCGACTGAGCCGACGACGGCCGCACCGGCGGCGAAACGTCGGGCAGCCGGACTCAGCGGCATGCTGCTGCCCGAGCTGAAGCAGATGGCGGGTGGCCTGGGCATCAAGGGCGCCGGCGGGATGCGAAAGAGCCAGCTCGTCGAGGCGATCAAGGCCGCCCAGTCGGGCGGCCGGCCCGGCGATCACGCCGCGCAGAGCAGCGGCGGACGGAGCCAGGCAGCGCAGAGCCAGGCAGCGCAGAGCCAGGCAACGCAGAGCAACGGGGCGTCGGACCGCGGCGACGCCGGCCCGGCTGCGGGGAGCGCCGGTGGCGACGACCGCCGCCACGAGCCCCGCCGTGAGGACCGCGATCGCGAGAAGCGCGAGAACCGCGACCACCGCGAGAACCGTGAGCCCGCTCAGCAGGAGCAGTCCGGCCGTGCCGGCGACCGCAACCAGGACCGCAACCAGGGACCGCAGGGGAACCGGGACGCAGGGGAACCGGGACCAGGGGAGCCGGGACCAGGGGAGCCGGGACCAGGGGAGCCGGGACCAGGGGAGCCGGGACCAGGGGAGCCGGGACCAGGGGAGCCGGGACCAGGGGAGCCGGGACCAGGGGAACCGGGACCAGGGGAACCGGGACCAGGGGAACCGGGACCAGGGGAACCGGGACCAGGGGAACCGGGACCAGGGGAACCGGGACCAGGGGAACCGGGAGCAGGGCAGCCGGGAGCAGGGCAGCCGGGACCAGGGCAGCCGGGACCAGGGCAGCCGGGACCAGGGCGGCGACGACGGCCGCGGCCGCAACCGGCGGCGTCGGGGGCGCGACCGGGAGCGCGGTGGCAACCGCCGTGAGCGCACCGAGCCGGACACCCAGATCCTGGAGGACGACGTCCTCGTCCCCGTTGCGGGCATCCTCGACGTGCTGGACAACTACGCGTTCGTGCGCACCAGCGGCTACCTGCCCGGGTCCGACGACGTCTACGTGTCGCTGTCGATGGTCCGCAAGTACGGGCTCCGACGCGGGGACGCGGTCATCGGCCAGGTCCGGGCGCCCCGCGAGGGGGAGCGCAAGGAGAAGTTCAACCCCTTGGTCCGGCTCGACGCCATCAACGGCGCCGACCCCGAGACCGCGAAGCACCGCGTGGAGTTCCAGAAGCTGACGCCGCTGTACCCGTCCGAGCGGCTGCGCCTCGAGACCGACTCGGGCAACCTGATCGGTCGGGTCATCGACATCGCGGCCCCCATCGGCAAGGGCCAGCGCGGCCTGATCGTCTCACCCGCCAAGGCCGGCAAGACGATGATCATGCAGTCGATCGCGAACTCGATCACCACCAACAACCCCGAGTGCCACCTGATGGTCGTGCTGGTCGACGAGCGTCCGGAGGAGGTCACGGACTTCGAGCGCTCGGTCAAGGGCGAGGTGATCTCCTCGACGTTCGACCGGCCGGCCACCGACCACACCGCGGTCGCGGAGCTGGCCATCGAGCGGGCCAAGCGGCTCGTCGAGCTCGGTCACGACGTGGTCGTGCTGCTCGACGGGATCACCCGGCTCGGACGTGCCTACAACCTGGCCGCCCCGGCCAGTGGACGGATCCTGTCCGGCGGCGTGGACTCCTCGGCGCTCTACCCGCCCAAGCGGTTCTTCGGCGCGGCACGCAACATCGAGGACGGGGGCTCGCTGACCATCCTCGCGACCGCACTGATCGAGAGCGGCTCGAAGATGGACGAGGTGATCTTCGAGGAGTTCAAGGGCACGGGCAACATGGAGATCCGGCTGCGGCGCGACTTCGCCGACAAGCGGCTCTACCCGGCCATCGACGCGGTGCAGTCGGGCACCCGCCGCGAGGAGCTCCTGATGAGCAAGGAGGAGCTGGCGATCATCTGGAAGCTCCGCCGGGTGCTCTCCGGCCTCGACGGCCAGCAGGCCCTCGAGCTGCTGCTCGAGCGGCTCAAGAAGACGCAGAGCAACATCGAGTTCCTGACCCAGGTGCAGAAGACGACGCCGACGGCGCCCGGCCGCGACGACTGACCGGCGGGCCATCCGGGCCGGACGGGAAGAAACCCGGCTCCGGGCGTGTTGCATCCGGTGCCGACCCGGATCGGATTGGCGCGGAGGTCCGGCGGGCTGGCACACTAGATGGCTGGTTCCGGTTCACGTCCACGGGTGCGCATGAGCACCTGGCTGCACGGGCGACCCGGCGACTGAACCCCTCGAGAGGACATCATGAAGAAGGACATCCACCCGGACTACGTGGACACCCAGGTCACCTGCACCTGTGGCAACACGTTCACCACCCGCAGCACCGCGAAGGCCGGCACGATCCACGCCGACGTGTGCTCGCAGTGCCACCCGTTCTACACCGGCAAGCAGAAGATCCTCGACACCGGTGGCCGCGTCGCCCGCTTCGAGAAGCGCTACGCGCAGAAGGCCGGCACGAAGAAGTAGCTCCGCCGATGCGCCGGTCTCCGCAGTCCCTGCGGAGACCGGCGCTTTGCCTGTCCCCGGCGCGGCCCGGCGGGGCGGGGCCCCATTCAGCACGGTCGAGGAGAGGCAGAGCATGTTCGAGGCGGTCGACGGTCTGGTTGCCGAGCACAGCGAGCTCGAGCAGCGGCTTGCCGACCCCGGCATCCATGCCGACCAGGCCCTCGCCAAGCGGCTCAACCAGCGCTACGCGGAGCTGTCCGCGATCGTCCGGGCGTACGACGAGTGGCGCCGGCTCGGCGAGGACATCGAGGCCGCCCGCGAGCTGGCGGCCGAGGACCTCGGCGACACCGCGTTCGCCGAGGAGGCGGAGGCGCTCACCGCGCGCCGCGACACCGTCGAGGAGCGGCTGCGGCACCTGCTCGTGCCCCGGGACCCGGCCGACGCCAAGGACGCGATCCTCGAGATCAAGTCCGGTGAGGGCGGCGAGGAGTCGGCCCTTTTCGCCGCGGACCTGCTGCGGATGTACACCCGCTACGCCGAGCGGCGCGGCTGGCGGACCGAACAGCTCGACGCCAACGAGTCCGATCTCGGCGGCTACAAGTCGGTCACCGTCGCGGTCAAGGCCAAGGGCACCCCCGAGCCCGGGGAGGCGCCGTACGCCCTGCTGAAGTTCGAGGGGGGCGTGCACCGGGTGCAGCGGGTGCCGGTCACCGAGAGCCAGGGCCGGGTGCACACCTCCGCCGCCGGCGTGCTGGTGATGCCCGAGGCGGAGCAGGTCGACGTCACCGTGGACGAGAAGGACCTGCGCATCGACGTGTTCCGCAGCTCCGGCCCCGGTGGCCAGTCGGTGAACACCACCGACTCGGCGGTGCGGATCACCCACCTGCCGACCGGCATCGTGGTCAGCTGTCAGAACGAGAAGAGCCAGCTGCAGAACCGCGAGCAGGCCATGCGAATCCTGCGGTCCCGGCTGCTCCAGGCGGCCCAGGACGTGGCCGACGCGGAGGCGTCCGACGCGCGCAGGTCGCAGGTCCGGACGGTCGACCGCTCCGAGCGGATCCGCACCTACAACTTCGCCGAGAACCGGATCTCCGACCACCGCACCGGCTACAAGTCCTACAACCTCGACCAGGTGCTCGACGGGGACCTCGCGGCGGTCATCGCCTCCTGCGTCGACGCCGACCTCGCCGCGAGGCTCGACGCGCTCGAGTCCCCGGACGGCCCGTGACCGGGCAGCTGCGCAGCCGGCTTCGCGAGGCGACCGCGGCGCTGGCGTCCGCCGGCGTGCCGAGCCCCGAGTTCGACGCCGCCGAGCTGCTCGCGCACGTGCTCGGCACCAGCCGTGCCGGGCTCGTGACCCGGACCGTCCTCACCGACGACCAGGAGCGGGCGTTCACCGACCTCGTCGCCCGTCGGGTGCGGCGGGAGCCGCTCCAGCACCTCACCGGGGCCGCCGCCTTCCGCTACGTGGAGCTCGCCGTCGGGCCCGGGGTCTTCGTGCCCCGCCCGGAGACCGAGCTGCTGGCCGGCTGGGGCGTGGAGCAGGCCCGCGCGGTCGTCGCGACCGGCCGCGTCCCCGTGGTCGTGGACCTGTGCACCGGTTCGGGGGCGATCGCCCTCTCCGTCGCCCACGAGGTCCCCGCGGCGGAGGTGCATGCCGTGGAGCTCAGCGAGGAGGCCTGCCGCTGGGCGTCGCGCAACCTCGAGCGCTCGGGGGTCGATCTGCGCCAGGGAGACATGGCCGACGCGTTCCCCGAGCTCGACGGCAGCGTCGACGTGGTGCTCTGCAACCCCCCCTACATCCCGCTCGAGGCCTACGAGTCGGTCGCCCCCGAGGCCCGCGACCACGACCCCGCGCTCGCGCTGTGGTCCGGTGACGACGGGCTCGGTGCGATGCGCGTCCTGGAGCGGGTCGCGGCGCGGCTGCTGCGCCCGGGTGGCGGCGTCGGCGCGGAGCACGCGGACGTGCAGGGGGAGTCGGCTCCGGGGGTGTTCGGCGCCACCGGGCGCTGGGTCGACGTACGTGACCACGAAGACCTCGCGGGGCGCCCCCGCTACCTGACCGCGAGGCTGGCACGATGAGTGCCGTGACGCAGCGTTTCAAGACAGCGGAGGAGACAGAGCGCGAGGCCGGTGTCGCGGCTGCCGCGCTGGCGGTGCAGCGAGGTCAGCTGGTGGTGCTTCCCACCGACACGGTGTACGGCGTGGGCGCCGACGCCTTCGACGCGGATGCGGTGCGGGGACTGCTCCTGGCGAAGGGCCGGGGCCGTGAGATGCCTCCGCCGGTGCTCGTCTCCGCCGCCTCGACCCTGGACGCGCTCGCGGTGGGCGTCCCCTCCTATGCCCGCGCCCTGGTCGAGCAGCTGTGGCCCGGACCCCTCACGATCGTGTGCCGGCAGCAGCCGTCGCTGCAGTGGGACCTCGGGGACACCCGCGGGACCGTCGCGGTGCGGATGCCGGACCACGACGTGGCCCTGGAGCTGCTCGCGCGCACCGGGCCGCTCGCCGTGAGCAGCGCGAACCGCACCGGCCGGCCGGCGGCGACCAACGCCGACGACGCCGAGCGGATGCTGGGCGACTCGGTGGAGGTGATCCTCGACGACGGGCCGACCCCCGGCCCGGTGCCGTCCACGATCGTCGACGTGACCGGACAGACCGGACGGGTGCTGCGGCGGGGTGCGGTGCCTCTGGCGCGGCTCAACGAGATCGTGGCGCCGCTGGGCGCCGAGATCGTGGACGAGGGGTAGCCGGGGCCCGTGCGGGAGTACCTGACCGTCTTCATGGTCGCAGCCGTCGTCACCTACCTGCTCGGCGTGGTGGCCCGGGAGGTCGCCCTCCGCACCGGTGCGGTGGCGAAGGTGCGCGACCGCGACGTGCACGCGGTCCCCATCCCGTACTTCGGCGGAGTGGCGATGCTCGGGGGGCTGTTCGCGGGCTTCCTGGTGGCGCGGAGGCTGCCGTTCCTCTCGCTGTCCAACGACCAGATCGGGCACGACGCGACGGTGGTCCTCGTTGCCGGCACCCTGATCTGTCTCCTCGGCGTGCTCGACGACCTGTTCGAGCTCGACGCGCTCACGAAGTTCGGGGGCCAGGTCCTCGCCGCGGGCATCCTGGTGCTCAACCAGGTGCAGTACTTCTCCTTCCAGCTGCCCGGCCGCGGCCAGTTCATCCCGGACCCCACCCAGGCGGCCATCGTCAGCGTGGTGGTGGTGGTGGCGACGGTCAACGCGGTCAACTTCGTGGACGGCCTCGACGGGCTCGCCGCCGGCGTGGTCGGGATCGGGGCGGTCGCGTTCTTCGCCTTCTCCTACAAGCTCGCCGACGCCAACAACGAGACGCTGGCGATCACCGCCGCGGTGCTCTGCGCGGCACTCGGCGGGGCCTGCGTGGGCTTCCTGCCCCACAACTTCTTCCCCGCGCGGATCTTCATGGGGGACTCGGGGTCGATGCTGATCGGGCTGGTGCTCGCCGGTTCCGCGCTCACCCTCACCGGCCAGTTCGCCAGCGTGGACATGACCCGCGGTGCCGGCGGCTCCCAGGCCAGCCTGCTGCCGACCCTGCTGCCGATCGTGCTGCCGATCTCGATCCTCGTGGTGCCGTTCGCGGACCTCGTGCTCGCGGTCATCCGGCGCACCCGGGCCGGCCGCTCGCCGTTCGCGCCCGACAAGGAGCACCTGCACCACCGGCTGCTGGAGATCGGGCACTCGCACCGCCGCGCGGTGCTGATCATGTGGCTGTGGGCCGGGCTGATCGCGTTCGGGGGAGTGCTGGCCAGCCTGTACGCCGGCCGGGTGACGATGATCGTGCTGGCCGGCTGGGTGGTGCTCACCGTGGTGCTCACCTTCGTGGTGCCCAGGGTCCAGCGTCCCGACGGACACACCTGACCCGACCTCCCGAGGACCCGGACCCCGATTACCGCACCGACGGGGCCTTGTGCTAGTTTTCACAAGCGTTCAGGAAGTCCTCAGGAACGGTCGTTCCGAGGCCCCGGACCCCGCCCTCGCAGGAACCACAGATCGGCCGCCGACATGACGACCGCACCGCCACCCAACAGTCCCGCAGACCGGGCTGCCCTGGACGGCTCCGTGGTCCGCAAGGCGCTCCTCGTCACCCTCGCCGCCGGTCTCACCGGCACCGTCGCGGCCGCCCTGGCCGGGGGGACACCGGCGGCCGCCGGCGCCGGCCTGGGCGCCGCGATCGTCTGCCTGTTCTTCGGGTTCGGGACCCTCGTGGTCGGCCTCGTCGCCGGCGTCTCGCCGGCGGCCTCCCTGCTGGTGGCGCTGCTGACCTACGGCCTCCAGGTGCTGCTGATGGGGGTTCTGCTCGTCGCCGTGAACCGGTCCGGCGCGCTCGAGCGGACGGTGGACGCGGGCTGGCTGGCGGGGACGCTGATCGTCGGCACCTTCGTGTGGTCGGTCACCCTGATTCGCGCGCACACGCACAGTCGCCGGCCGCTCTACGACCTGCCGGTCGCCGGCACGAAGCCGGGTGCGCGATGAGGGCGGTCGGCTGCTATTGTCCGGTGCGCGATGACTCAGCAGCCTCCGCAGCCTTCGCCGCCGCGGGGCGGCGACCCCTGGCATGCCTTCGGATACCTCACCTCGGGGGTGCTCATGTACGGCGGCCTCGGCTGGCTGGCGGACCGGTGGCTGGGCACGTCGTTCCTGGTCGTGGTGGGGATCCTGATCGGCGCAGTGCTCGGCATCTACATGACCATCGCTCGGTTCGACGCTCTGCCACGACGGCAGAAAGAAGAGAAGCAGGAGTAGCCAGGTGAGCTTCGCAGGAAGTTTCGTAAGCCTCAGCGGCGGCGAGGGCGGCTACGTGGCCCCCGGGCCCGAAAGCTTCGACCTCCCGCCGGTGTTCACCGTGGCCGGTGTCGGCGTGACCAAGCCGATGCTGCTGCTGTTCCTCGCAGCGATCCTGGTCTTCTGGTTCTTCTGGGCCGCCTCGCACAAGCGCTCGATGGTGCCCGGGAAGCTGCAGTTCGCGGGCGAGGCGATGTACTCCGGGGTGCGC
The DNA here is from genome assembly GCA_963838025.1 of uncultured Actinomycetota bacterium. Lineage (GTDB taxonomy): Bacteria > Actinomycetota > Actinomycetes > Propionibacteriales > Nocardioidaceae > Nocardioides_B. The sequence goes on along the minus strand of CAWIPF010000001.1, from coordinate 2,718,901 downwards.
AACGGCCTCGGCCGGGACCTGATCGGCAGCAAGGACTTCATGCCGTTCGTCCCCTACCTGGTGACGCTGTTCTTCTTCATCCTGCTCAGCAACTGGTTCGGCTCGATCCCGTTCATCCAGTTCCCGACCTTCGGCCGGGTCAGCATGGCCTACGCGCTGGCCGGTCTCTCCTGGGTGATCTACAACGGGGTCGGCATCCGGCGCCACGGCTTCGTGGGCTATCTCAAGCTGCAGACGGTGCCGGGCGGGGTGAAGGGGCCGATCCTGATCCTGCTGGTCCCGCTGGAGTTCATGTCGAACCTGCTCATCCGGCCGGTGACGCTCTCCCTCCGTCTGTTCGCCAACATGTTCGCCGGCCACATCCTGCTGCTGCTCTTCGCGACCGGCGGCGAGCACCTGTTGCTGCACACCTCCGCGGCCCTGGCTCCCGTCGGCATCCTCGCCTGGGTCCTGGCCATCGCGGTGGCCTTCCTCGAGCTGCTGGTGCAGTTCCTGCAGGCCTACGTCTTCACCCTGCTCAACGCCATGTACATCTCCGGTGCGCTCGCTGAAGAGCACTGAGATCTAAGAGAAACAACCGAAAGGAATCACAGCCATGACCGGCTCGCTCAACATGATCGGCTACGGCCTTGCCGCTGTCGGCCCTGGTATCGGTATCGGCCTGATCTTCGCCGCCTACATCAACGGTGTCGCTCGCCAGCCGGAGGCGCAGGGACGCCTGCAGTCGATCGCCATCTTGGGCTTCGCCCTCGCCGAGGCGCTGGCCATCATCGGTATCGCCCTCGCGTTCGTGCTCAAGTAACCAACTGACGAAGGACCACCACCATGAACTGGATCCTCGCCGCCGAGGGGGCCGGTGAAACGCAGAGCCCCCTTGCCGTCGCCTGGGTTGAGGTCATCCTGGCGCTGGTCGTCTTCGGTCTGCTCTATCTCGCCGTCCGCAAGTGGGTCGTCCCGAACTTCGAGAAGACGTTCGCCGACCGGACGGCCGCCATCGAGGGCGGCCTGAAGGCCGCCGAGACCAAGCAGGCCGAGGCCGACGCCAAGCTGGCCGAGCTCGAGAAGCAGCTCGGTGACGCCCGGCACGAGGCTGCGCGTATCCGTGAGGACGCGCGAGAGCAGGGCGCGGCGATCATCGCCGAGATGCGGCAACAGGCACAGGCCGAGTCCGCCCGCATCGTCGAGCACGCGCACAGCCAGATCGAGGCCGAGCGCCAGCAGGCGATCACGTCCCTGCGGGCGGAGGTCGGTTCGCTGGCCACCTCGCTCGCGGGCCGCATCGTCGGTGAGTCGCTCGACGACGACGCCCGCCAGGGCCGCGTGGTCGAGCGCTTCCTCGCCGAGCTGGAGTCCCAGGGGTCGAGCAACGGGGCTCCGTCGAGCGGGGCGCAGTGATGCGTGGCGCTTCGGCTGAGTCGCTGGCCGACCTGACCGAGGCCCTCGGTCGGGCCGTGGACGAGGGCGCGGACGCGGAACGCGTGGCCGACGACCTCTTCGGGGTCGCCGACGTGCTGCGTCGCGAGCCGGGCCTGCGCCGCACCGCCACCGACGCGTCGCTGCTCCCGGACGCCAAGGCCGACCTGGTCCGCCAGATCTTCGGCGGTCGTCTCGACGACGTGTCCACGGAGCTGGTGGCCGCGGCGGTGCGCCACCGCTGGGCCGCCACCCGAGACCTCGGCGACTCCCTCGAGCACCTCGGGGTCGTCGCGGTCGTCCGCAGCGCCGAGCAGGCCGGCCAGGGTGACGCCCTGGAGGACGAGCTGTTCGGCTTCGGCCGGCTGGTCGCCGACAACGGCGAGCTGCGCGACGCGCTCTCGGACCCGGCCAGGTCCCGGGAGGACAAGCGCGCCCTGCTGCACGGCATCCTGCAGGGCAAGGTGACCAAGGCGGCCCTGCGGCTCGCGGAGCAGACGGTCGCCGGGACCCACCGGACCGTGGCCCTCGCGGTCGAGGAGTACCAGCGGGTCGCGGCCCTGCACCGCAACCGTCTCAACGCGACGGTGCGGGTCGCCCGCCAGCTCGGCGAGCAGGAGGCGCAGCGTCTCCAAGGGGCGCTGGCGCGCCAGTACGGTCGGCCGGTGCAGCTCAACGTGATGGTCGACCCCGATGTGATGGGTGGCATCAAGGTGGAGATCGGTGACGACGTCATCGACGGCACCGTGGCCAGCCGCCTCGATGATGCCCGGCGCCGACTTGCCGGCTGATCCCCAGAACTGTCGAACGAATTACCTTTAGAGAGCAGGGAAGAAGATGACGGAGCTTTCGATCCGTCCGGAGGAGATCCGGGACGCGCTGCAGCGCTTCGTGTCGGACTACAAGCCCGAGACGGCCAGCCGTGAAGAGGTCGGCATCGTGGCGGAGGCCGGCGACGGCATCGCCCGGGTGAGTGGTCTGCCCTCGGCCATGGCCAACGAGCTCCTCGAGTTCGAGGACGGCACGCTGGGGATCGCCCTGAACCTCGACACCCGCGAGATCGGTGTGGTCGTCCTCGGTGACTTCGACAAGATCGAGGAGGGCCAGGCGGTCCGTCGTACCGGCGAGATCCTGTCGGTCCCGGTCGGCGACGGCTACCTGGGCCGCGTCGTGGACCCGCTGGGCAACGCCATCGACGGTCTGGGCGACATCGAGACCGAGGGCCGACGCGCCCTCGAGCTGCAGGCGCCCTCGGTGGTGCAGCGCAAGTCGGTGCACGAGCCGCTGGCCACCGGCATCAAGGCCATCGACGCCCTGACCCCGATCGGGCGCGGCCAGCGCCAGCTGATCATCGGCGACCGCGCAACCGGCAAGACCGCGATCGCGATCGACACGATCATCAACCAGAAGCAGTACTGGGAGACCGGCGACCCGACCCAGCAGGTCCGCTGCATCTACGTCGCGATCGGCCAGAAGGGCTCGACGATCGCGAGCGTGCGCGGCGCGCTGGAGGAGGCCGGGGCTCTCGAGTACACGACGATCGTGGCCTCGCCGGCGTCCGACTCCGCAGGGTTCAAGTACCTCGCCCCGTACACCGGCTCGGCCATCGGCCAGCACTGGATGTACGACGGCAAGCACGTGCTGATCATCTTCGACGACCTGACCAAGCAGGCCGAGGCCTACCGGGCGGTGTCCCTGCTGCTGCGCCGCCCGCCGGGGCGCGAGGCCTACCCGGGCGACGTGTTCTACCTGCACAGCCGGCTGCTCGAGCGCTGCGCGAAGCTGTCCGACGACATGGGGGCGGGCTCGATGACCGGTCTGCCGATCATCGAGACCAAGGCCAACGACGTGTCGGCCTACATCCCGACCAACGTCATCTCGATCACCGACGGTCAGATCTTCCTCCAGTCCGACCTGTTCGCAGCCAACCAGCGCCCGGCGATCGACGTGGGCATCTCGGTGTCGCGGGTCGGCGGCTCGGCGATGACCAAGGCGATGAAGGCGGTCACCGGCTCGCTCAAGGTCGACCTCGCCCAGTACCGGGCGATGGAGGCGTTCGCGATGTTCGCCTCGGACCTCGACGCGGCCTCGCGCCAGCAGCTCGACCGCGGCCAGCGGCTGATGGCGCTGCTCAAGCAGCCGCAGTACTCGCCCTACCCGCTCGACGCGATGACGGTGTCGCTGTGGGCGGGCACCTCCGGCAAGCTCGACAAGGTGCCGACCGAGGACGTGTCCCGCTTCGAGTCCGAGTTCATCGACTACCTGCGCCGCGAGCACTCCGGCGTGATGGACACCATCCGCGAGACGAAGCAGTTCTCCGACGACACCGCGCAGTCCCTCGAGGACGCCTACACCTCCTTCCTCGACCAGTTCGAGACGTCCGAGGGCGGCTCGATCAAGGCGGGCACGGAGACGCACGAGGCTCTTCCGGACGAGGACGTCGAGCAGGAGCAGATCGTCAAGCAGAAGCGGGGCTGACCATGGCCGTTTCGCTGCGTGAGTATCGAGCCCGGATCAAGTCGGTCAGGTCGACCCAGAAGATCACCCGGGCCATGGAGCTCATCGCTGCGTCCCGCATCATCAAGGCGCAGCAGCGGGCCCAGGCGGCCGCGCCGTACGCGCGTGAGCTGACCCGTGCGGTGTCCGCGGTCGCGACGTACTCCAACGTCGAGCACCCGCTGACCACCGAGCCGGAGAACCCGCAGCGGGCCGCGATCCTGATCGTGACCAGCGACCGGGGCCTGGCCGGCGCCTACTCCTCCAGCGTCATCAAGGAGGGGGAGCGCCTCGCCGAGAAGCTCCGGGGCGAGGGCAAGGACGTCGATGTCTACATCAGCGGCCGCAAGGGCGTGGCGTACTTCAAGTTCCGTCGGCGTCCGATCGTGGAGCAGTGGACTGGCTTCTCCGACCAGCCCACGTACGACGTGGCGGCCGAGATCGGCGACACCCTGATCTCGGCGTTCCTGGCGACCGGTGACGGGGAGCTCGACGGCGAGGCCAAGCCGGTCGACGAGGTCCACCTGGTCTACACGCGCTTCAGGTCGATGCTGGTGCAGGAGCCGACCGCGGTCCGGCTGCTCCCGCTCGAGGTCGTCGAGGGCGAGGCCAAGCCGGATGCCGAGGAGGTGCTGCCGCTGTACGAGTTCGAGCCGTCGGCGGCGGAGGTCCTCGACGGGCTGCTGCCGCGGTACGTCCAGAGCCGGATCTACTTCGCCCTGCTGCAGGCCGCGGCGTCCGAGCTGGCGGCTCGCCAGAAGGCGATGAAGTCCGCGACCGACAACGCCGAAGAGCTCATCAAGAAGTACACCCGTATCGCCAACCAGGCCCGCCAGGCCGGGATTACCCAGGAAATCAGCGAGATCGTCGGTGGCGTGAACGCGCTTGCCGATGCGACTGCCGGGAGTGAGTGAGAAGTTATGACTGCCACGATTGAACAGACCCAAGGAGCCAGCGGCTCGGCTGGCGGGGTCGGTCGCATCGCACGAGTGATCGGTCCCGTCGTCGACGTCGAGTTCCCGCCGGACTCGATGCCGGAGATGTACAACAAGCTCACCGTCGAGCTGGAGCTCGGTGGCCAGAAGAGGACCCTGTCGCTCGAGGTCGCCCAGCACATCGGCGACGGCATGGTCCGCGCCATCTCGCTGCAGCCGACCGACGGCCTGGTCCGCGGCTCGCAGGTGCAGGACACCGGCGGGCCGATCACGGTCCCGGTGGGCGACGTCACCAAGGGGCACGTGTTCAACGCCCTGGGCGACTGCCTCAACCTCGAGGAGGGTGAGCGGCTCGAGGTCACGGAGCGCTGGGGCATCCACCGCAAGGCCCCCGCGTTCGACCAGCTGGAGTCGAAGACCCAGATGTTCGAGACCGGCATCAAGGTCATCGACCTGCTCACGCCGTACGTGCAGGGCGGCAAGATCGGCCTGTTCGGCGGCGCCGGTGTCGGCAAGACGGTGCTGATCCAGGAGATGATCGCCCGCGTCGCCAAGGACCACGGCGGCGTGTCCGTGTTCGCCGGTGTCGGCGAGCGCACCCGTGAGGGCAACGACCTGATCGCGGAGATGGAGGAGGCCGGCGTCATCGGGCAGACCGCGCTGGTGTTCGGCCAGATGGACGAGCCGCCGGGCACCCGCCTGCGGGTCGCGCTGTCGGCCCTGACGATGGCGGAGTACTTCCGCGACGTGCAGAACCAGGACGTGCTGCTGTTCATCGACAACATCTTCCGGTTCACCCAGGCCGGGTCGGAGGTCTCGACGCTGCTCGGCCGGATGCCGTCCGCGGTGGGCTACCAGCCCAACCTCGCCGACGAGATGGGCACGCTCCAGGAGCGGATCACCTCGACGCGTGGTCACTCGATCACCTCGATGCAGGCGATCTACGTGCCGGCCGACGACTACACCGACCCGGCGCCCGCCACCACGTTCGCCCACCTCGACGCCACCACCGAGCTGTCGCGCGAGATCGCCTCGCTCGGCATCTACCCGGCCGTGGACCCGCTGACCTCGACGTCACGGATCCTCGACCCGCGCTACATCGGTGACGACCACTACCGGACCGCCGTCCGGATCAAGCAGATCCTCCAGCGCAACAAGGAGCTGCAGGACATCATCGCGATCCTCGGTGTCGACGAGCTCTCCGAAGAGGACAAGATCATCGTGTCCCGGGCCCGTCGCATCCAGCGGTTCCTGTCGCAGAACACCTACGTCGCCAAGCAGTTCACCGGCATCGAGGGTTCGACGGTGCCGATCGCGGACACCATCGAGGCGTTCACCAAGATCGCCGACGGTGACTACGACCACGTGGCCGAGCAGGCGTTCTTCATGTGCGGCGGTCTCGACGACGTCGAGAAGAAGTGGGACGAGATCCAGAAGAGCCTCTGACCCCCTCGGATTCGTCTGTGGTCCCTCGGCGAGGAACACCCGGGGGACCGCAGACGAACCGGCTATAGAAAGGAGTCGCCGTGAGTGACGACCTCATGCAGGTTGAGCTGGTCGCGGCCGACCGGTTGGTCTGGTCGGGGGAGGCCACGATGGTCATCGCCCGCACGACCGAGGGCGATGTGGGCATCCTGCCGAACCACGCGCCGGTGCTGTCCCTGATGGTCGACGGCATCGTCGACGTCCGGACCGCGGCGGGGGAGACCTGGATCGCGGCCGTGGACGCGGGCTTCCTGTCGGTCGCGCACAACCGGATCTCGATCCTCGCCGAGCACGCGGAGATGTCCCACGAGATCGACCTCGAGAAGGCACGTGCCGAGCTGGCCCGTGCGGAGACCGCGGGTGAGCTCGTCAGCGAGCCCGCGGAGCGAGTCGCACGCGCGTGGGCGGAGGCTCGTATTCGGGCCGCCGAGAAGGCATCCTGAGACTTCACGTGGACGGCCGGATGACGCTGGCAGAGACGAGGGGATAGATGCCGGTCTGGGAGTGGCTGGTCGACTCGGCCGGGCTGCTGCTGCTCCTCGTGCTGGTCTACGGCCTCTCCCTGGTGGTGCGACGCCGCTGGATCTCCCGCCACGGCGGCACGTTCGAGTTCAGCGTCCGCGTCCGGCCCGGCAGGGCCGGACGCGGCTGGGTTCTGGGGGTGGGCCGCTACTCCGGTGACCTGCTCGAGTGGTTCCGGGTCTTCTCCCTGTCGTTTCGCCCGAAGCTGGTGCTGCGTCGATCCGAGCTCGAGTACGTCGGCCGGCGCGAGGCCGGGGGCGTGGAGTCCTACTCGCTCTACTCCGGGCACATCGTGGTGATGTGCAAGACGCCGACCGGCGACCTCCAGGTGGCGATGAGCCCCGAGGCGCTCACCGGCTTCCTCGCCTGGCTCGAGGCCGCACCGCCGGGCCAGCGCCTCCGCGGCCGCTGACCCGCCCCTCCCGTTGAGTGCTGGCTTAATTCCCCTCGAGTGCTGGCTTAGTCGCCGTTGAGTGTCGGCTTGTTCTCGGGTCAAGGGGAACAAGCCAGCACTCAACCGGGAACAAGCCAGCACTCAACCGGGAACAAGCCAGCACTCAACGAGGAACAAGCCAGCACTCAACGGATGGGGGGCGGGTCAGCGTTCGCCGCCGGGCTTCCACAAGACGTCGCCCTGCGCGCGGTTCGCATGCCGGGCCAGGATGAACAGCAGGTCGGAGAGCCGGTTGAGGTACTTGATCGCGATCGGGTTCATGCTCTCGCCGTGCACCTCGTACGCCGCCCACGCGGCCCGCTCCGCGCGGCGGGTCACCGTGCGTGCGACGTGCAGCAGGGCCGCGCCCGGCGTGCCCCCGTTCAGGATGAACGAGCGCAGGTTCGCGAGGTGCTCGTTGTAGCCGTCGCACCAGCCCTCGAGCCGGTCCACGTAGGTCTGCTCGATGCGCAGCGGCGGGAACTCCGGGTCCTCCACCACCGGCGTGCAGAAGTCCGCGCCGACGTCGAACAGGTCGTTCTGGATCGTGGTCAGCACCGCGACCACGTCCTCGTCGAGCCCGCCGAGCGCGATCGCCACGCCGACCTGGGCGTTCGCCTCGTCCACGTCGGCGTAGGCGCGCAGACGCAGGTCCGTCTTGGTGGTGGTGCTCATGTCGCCGAGCCGGGTCTCCCCGGCGTCGCCGGTGCGCGTGTAGATGCGGGTGAGGTTGACCATGCCCTCACGATAGTGGTCCCGCCGGGCCGCCCGTCAGTGCCCGCGACCGTGGCAAATCTCGCACGGGAAGCGCCCGGACCGGGCCCGCACGGGAGGTCTAGAGTCGGCGCGGTGGAGGGATACCAGGTCCGGTCCGCGGGACCGCTCTCGAACCCGCTGCACGGCACCGTGCCCGTCGGCGGGGCGAAGAACAGCGCCCTGAAGCTGATGGCATGCTCGCTGCTGGCGCCCGGGCGCAGCGTGCTCACCAACGTCCCCGACATCTTGGACGTGCACGTGATGGCCCGGCTCCTCGAGGAGCTCGGGTGCACGGTGAGCCTCGAGCACCCGCGGACCTCGACCGCCCGGACCGGCCGGGACAGCGGCAGCGGACGGGTCGTCGTGGACGTGCCGGAGACCCCCGGGCACGAGGCGCCCTACGACCTGGTCCGCCGGCTGAGAGCGTCCATCAGCGTGCTGGGGCCCCTGGTGGCCCGTTGCGGGCGGGCGAAGGTGGCCCTGCCGGGCGGGGACAACATCGGCTCCCGCGGGCTGGACATGCACATCCGCGGTCTCACCGAGCTCGGCGCGGCCGTCCACATCGAGCACGGGATGGTGGTCGCCGAGGTCGAGGGCAGGCTGCGCGGCACGAACCTCTGGCTGGACTTCCCGAGCATGGGCGCGACCGAGAACCTGTTGATGGCCGCCGTCCTCGCCGAGGGTACGACGGTCATCGACAACGTCGCGCGTGAGCCGGAGATCGTCGACCTCTGCGAGATGCTGGTGGCGATGGGTGCCCGCATCGAGGGGATCTCCTCCTCCACGCTCACCGTGCACGGGGTCGCGGCCCTCGAGCCGGTGGAGCACGCGACCGTCCCCGACCGGATCGTGGCCGGCACCTGGGCGTTCGCCGCGGCGATCGCCGGGGGAGACCTCACCGTCGCCGGCGGGCGACCGCGGCACCTGGAGATCGTGCTGGACAAGCTCGGGTCGGCGGGGGCGGAGGTCGAGGTGGTCGAGGGCGGGTTCCGGGTGGCTGTCGACCGGCGGATGGCCGCCTTCGACGTGGTCACGCTGCCCTACCCGGGGTTCCCCACCGACCTCCAGCCGTTCGCTATGGCGCTGGCCGCGGTCAGCGACGGCACCGCGATGATCACCGAGAACGTGTTCGAGTCACGCTTCATGTTCGTCCAGGAGCTGGCGCGGCTGGGGGCGGACCTGCGCACCGACGGCCACCACGCCGTCGTACGCGGGAAGCCGCTGCTCTCGGGAGCCCCGGTCGTCGCCCACGACATCCGGGCCGGCGCGGCCCTGGTGCTGGCGGGTCTGGCCGCCCAGGGCACCACCACGGTGGCGGAGTCCCAGCACATCGACCGCGGCTACCCCCACTTCGTGGAGGTGCTGCGCGGGCTGGGCGTGGACATCGCCCGGGTAGACCTGCCCGACCCGGCCTGAGCCGGGCGAGACATATGGGGCGACACATATTGGTGGCGGCCGCACGCAACCGTTTCTGCGTGACGTGCGTCATACTGGTAAGGGCGCGGTCCTCGGGGGATCGCCGGCCAACCAGGGGAACGCTATGGACATCACCACCGACGGCAGGACGATGTTCCTCGCCGGCCGGTTCGACGGCCGCTCGTCGAGTGAGGTCAGGCGGGTCCTCTACGCGCAGATCGAGCAGCACCGCAACGTGGTCGTGGACATGTCCGGGGTGGAGTCCATCGACGCCACCGCCCTGCGCCTGCTCGCGGCGGCGAGTGCGGTCCTCGAACGCCAGGGCAGGATGCTCACCGTGAAGGGCTGCAGCCCGGCGCTGCGCCGCAGCATCCTGTTCACCAGGCTGCGCCGGCTGCTGTCGGTCGACGACCCCGCGATGCCCGCCTGACCGGGCAGGCCCGCCGCGCCGCGGTCGGCCGCGCTGTGACGCAGTCGGCACAGTGGGACAGTTCACAAGCAGGTTACCGATCGGTTCGCAGAGCCGTAGTCTCCTCGCATGACCGAGACCCCTCCTCCTGTCGCGGCCGACCAGCCCGGGCACAAGGACCGGCCCTGGGTGATGCGGACCTACGCCGGACACAGCTCCGCCACCGAGTCCAACGCGCTGTACCGCAAGAACCTGTCCAAGGGACAGACCGGCCTCTCGGTCGCGTTCGACCTGCCCACCCAGACCGGCTACGACCCGGACCACCCGCTCGCACGGGGCGAGGTCGGCAAGGTCGGGGTCCCGGTCCCGCACCTCGGCGAGATGCGACGGTTGTTCGAGGGCATCCCGCTCACCGAGATGAACACCTCGATGACCATCAACGCGACCGCCATGTGGCTGCTCGCGCTCTACCAGGTGGTCGCGGAGGAGCAGGCCGGCGCCGACGCCGATGTCGAGGAGGTGCACGGCAGGCTCGCCGGCACCACCCAGAACGACATCATCAAGGAGTACCTCTCCCGGGGCACCTACGTCTTCCCCCCGGAGCACTCGCTGCGGCTGACCAGCGACCTGATCGCCTACACGGTCAACCACATCCCGAAGTGGAACCCGATCAACATCTGCAGCTACCACCTCCAGGAGGCGGGCGCGACCCCGACCCAGGAGCTGGCCTACGCGTTGTGCACCGCGATGGCGGTCCTCGACACCGTGCGCGACTCCGGCCAGGTGGCCCCGGCGGACTTCGAGAGGGTCGTCGGCCGGATCTCGTTCTTCGTCAACGCCGGGGTGCGGTTCGTCGAGGAGACCTGCAAGATGCGGGCGTTCGTGCGGCTGTGGGACGAGCTGACCCGCGAGCGCTACGGCGTGCAGGACCCGAAGATGCGCCGCTTCCGCTACGGCGTCCAGGTGAACTCCCTGGGGCTGACCGAGGCCCAGCCGGAGAACAACGTGCAGCGGATCGTGCTCGAGATGCTCGGCGTCACGCTGTCCAAGGACGCGCGCGCCCGCGCCGTGCAGCTGCCGGCCTGGAACGAGGCGCTCGGCCTGCCGCGCCCCTGGGACCAGCAGTGGTCGCTGCGGCTCCAGCAGGTGCTGGCCTTCGAGTCCGACCTGCTCGAGTACGACGACATCTTCGAGGGCTCCAAGGTCATCGAGGCGAAGGTCGAGGAGCTGGTCGCCGGGGCCCGGGAGGAGATGGACCGGGTGCAGGCGCTGGGCGGCGCGATCGCGGCCGTGGAGTCCGGCTACATGAAGCAGGCGCTGGTGTCCTCGCACGCCGCCCGCCGGGGCCGGATCGAGGCCGGCGAGGACAAGGTCGTCGGGGTCAACTGCTTCGAGACCACCGAGCCGTCCCCGCTGACCGCAGACCTCGACGCCGCGATCCAGACCGCGGACCCCGAGGCGGAGCGCGCGGCCGTCGAGAGCGTGACCGCCTGGCGCGCCCGGCGGGACCAGGGGGCGGTCGGGGCGGCCCTCGAGCGGCTGGCGGCCGACGCCAAGAGCGGCGCGAACCTGATGGAGGCCACCCTGGCGGCGGCCCGGGCCGGGGCGACCACCGGGGAGTGGGCCGGCACGCTGCGCGAGGTCTTCGGGGAGTTCCGCGCGCCCACCGGCGTCTCGGGTGCCGTCGGCGTCAGCGAGGCCGGGGCAGAGCTCACCGCGGTCCGCGAGCTGGTCAGGGCCACCGGCGACGAGCTCGGCGGCCGGCTGCGCCTGCTGGTCGGCAAGCCGGGCCTCGACGGGCACTCCAACGGTGCCGAGCAGGTGGCGGTCCGGGCCCGGGACGCGGGCTTCGAGGTGGTCTACCAGGGGATCCGGCTCACGCCCGAGCAGATCGTGTCCGCGGCGGTGGCCGAGGACGTGCACTGCGTGGGCCTGTCGATCCTCTCCGGCTCGCACATGGAGCTGGTGCCGGCGGTGCTCGAGGGGATGCGCGAGCAGGGCCTCGGTGACGTCCCCGTGATCGTCGGCGGGATCATCCCGTCGGCGGACGCCGCCCGGCTCAAGGAGATGGGCGTGGCGGAGGTCTTCACGCCCAAGGACTTCGGGCTCACCGAGATCATGGCGGGCATCGTCCGCGAGATCCGCAAGGCGCAAGGGCTGGTCTAGGCACACCCGGTCGGCGTGGGCCCTACCCTGGGTCCATGTCCGACCTGCAGTGTGCCGCCACCGTGCTCGTGGCCCGGCCGGGCCAGACCGAGTCGACGCCCGGCGGTGGGCCCGACGCTCTGACCCGTGCGGGCCGTGCCGAGGTACGTCGGGTGGCGGGCTCTCTCGCGAGCGCCGGCATCGCGATGGTCTACTGCAGCGACGAGGTCCCGGTGGTGCAGACCGCCGAGATCCTGGCCGCCGCGCTCGGGGCGCACGTCGAGGTCAGGCTGGCGCTCCGGCCGGACGGGCCCGACGGGCAGGGCGGGGTCGCCTCCGAGCTCGGCGCGATCGTGGACCAGCACCGCGGTGAGACGGTGCTGGTGGTCGGCCGAGGGGAGGTCGGGGCGCTCGTGCTGCCGTTCCTGGCGGTCAACCTGCCCGCGGGCTACGCGCGCGACCACCCGCTCGCGCCGGGGAGCCTCGTGGAGGCCGCCGCGGACGCGGACGGGTGGGTGATCCGCTCCTGGGCGGGTCGGCCACCCGTGTCCGCGGGCGGCGACGGCGACTGACTCAGCCGGGCGGACGCGAGGTCGCGGTGGAGTTCGGGCAGAACGCCTCGCGCGGCGACCCGGTGTGCACCTCCTCGGGCAGGACCACCGCGACGTCCTGGTGGATCACGCCCATCCGCGTCGTGCGCAGGACCATGGAGGTCAAGAAGCTGCCGGCCCGCGCGGAGAGGGTCTCGCAGCCGGACATGCGCATCCGCAGCCAGACGGTCACGTGACCCCCCGAGGGCACCTCGAATCGCGTGGACCCGCCGGGACCCGAGACCGACACCGGGTGGAACAGCCGCGGCTCGTGGGCCATCGGGGCCAGCCCGGTGACGGTCACCGGGACGTCGCCGTCGTTGGCGAGGGTGAACCGGTAGGCCAGCGTCCCCCGGTCCCGGTAGCGCACCTGCCGGATGGTCCGGTCGGCGATCCGGAAGACCGCGCTGGCATCCGTCCCGGAGACCGCGGTGGGGCCGTGGGCGGTCAGCCGCGGCGGCGCCTTCGCCACCGCGGCACCGGCCCCGCCGGCGAAGACGACCAGGGCAGCGGTGAACGCGACCAGGTGCCGGCGCACGCCCTCACCTCCGCGACGAGGCGCGGCGACGGCCGAGGGCCAGGCCGGCCAGCGCCAGGACCGCGAGCCCTCCGGTCGCCGGCAGCGCCCCCGGGGCCCGCTGGCCGCCCGCCGTGCGCGCCGGGGAGTGCATGAGCGCCACCGGGCCGCCGGCGGTGCTCCCGGTGGGCTTCGTCGGCGAGTCGAACCACTGGCAGCCCGGCGGGTGCCGGAAGGCCGGGTCGGTGCGGTCGTACTCCGCGCAGGACAGGAACCCCGCGTCCTTCACCGCGACCCCGGGCGAGACGACCGACCCCCCGTCGGCGCACGACGGCGGCGGCACGGTGAAGTTGTCGGTCGGGTCGCCGTACGCCGAGACGTTGCGCTCCCAGCAGTTGCCGACGCCCTCGTCGTCCCACCAGAAGTCCAGGCCGTTGTAGGCCCTGGCGCCGTCCTGGGTCAGGCCCATGTGGTTGGCGACGCTGTGGTTGTGGTTCGAGGTGTCGTAGAGCTTCGTCGGGTCGTACTCGTCACGCAGCGGGGAGGGCACCCAGAACTGCATCGAGCCGTAGCGCCAGTTGTCGTAGATCCAGTTGTGGTCGGTCGAGTCGAAGTTGCCGCCGGCGATCAGGGTGCCGGTGCCCACCGGGGCGGGTACGACGGGGCAGACCGTGCCGTGGAGGTAGCCACGGTCCTTCATCGGCCTGTCGCAGACCCCGGTGTCGACGTACTTGGTGTACCAGTTCCGGTTGTTGGCGAAGACCCGGTTGTGGTCCCACCGGGCGTGGTCCTGGGGCAGTCCCGGGTGACCGGGGAAGAGCGAGTCGGTCACGATCCCGGTGGCGTTGTGGAAGAAGTCGTTGCGGTAGGCGTGGATCGAGTTTCCGGCCGTGCCGCTGTAGCCGAGCGTGTTGTGGTGGCTGCGGTTGTCGCGGATCACGATCGCGTAGCGGATCGGCTTGAAGTGGGTGTTGTCCGCGTTGAGGTCCGAGCCGGAGCCGGGGTAGATGCCCGAGTCACCGTTGTAGTAGTCGTCGGTGTGCTGGATCAGCCCGTGGTCGCTGGCGAAGGCGAGGATGCCGTACTCGTCGTTGGCCCGGGTGGTGACGTGGTCGACGACGAAGCCGTCGGTCTCCATCACGTAGAGCGAGTTGAACTCCGCCTGCTGGACGGTGAAGTTGCGGAAGTAGACGCCTCCGGCGCGGTCGGCGCGGACACCGTTGAGCTTGCTGAACCGGTTGTCGATGACGACGGCGCGCTGGGTCGCGCCGGTGCCGACGAGCTGGGTGCCGCACAGTGCGCTGTCGCAGTGCATGGACCGGTTGTGCGGGCTGTGGTCGCCCATGATCGCGATCAGGTTCAGGTTGTGCTGGCACCTGAGCTGGTCGGCGTAGGACAGCGCGATCGGGTCGGTCTTCTTGCTGCCGGAGCTCGGGTCGGTGAGGCTGCCGATGAACTCCGACGAGGGCAGCGGGTCGTTCGACTGGGTCTTCAGGTGCGAGCAGTAGCTGGTGCGCCTCTTCGTGGCCCACTTGTGCTCGGTGTAGCGGCCCGGGAGCACGTAGACCGACGTGTGCCGCCGCTTGATCGAGTAGATCGCGGACTGGATCGAGCGGAACCGGCACTCCCTGAGCAGCTCCCGGTTGCGGTGCTTGAGGGGGCCGGCGTGCATGTGTGCGATCCGGCGGTGGCTGCCGGGCGTGCACACCACGCGATGGCGGGGGTTGTCGAGACCCCGGTACGCCGGGCGATGGCCGGTGCCGTCGGGGAAGCTTGCGGGCCGCTCCTCGTGGGCCGAGGCGGGACTCAGCCCGCCGAGCACCGTGAGGGCCGCCAGGACCGCAGCGAGAACGAGCACGACGCGCGCGGGGGACCTGCGCATGACACCACCTCCGTCGGGAGGTGTAACGAGTTCTAGTCCCGGGGGTTACGCGGGTCACCCGCCCGGTGCGGCGACGGCTACCGGTGGTCGGTCACGATCCGGCGGCCGGTGACCTCACGCATCTGCAGCCGGACGTAGAGGTACCGCTGACCACCGGCCCACGGCTGTGGGTCCCAGTCCAGCCGGATCGCCCGCAGCTCGTCGGAGTCCTCGACCATCGTGGCGTGCCCCACGACCATCACGCTCCACCCCTCGTGGGTGGCGTAGTCGAGGTGGTCGATCTCCATCGCCAGGTCGGCGTCGCGGCCGTGGGTGCCGAGCACGCTGTAGGGCATCGTCCGGAAGTAGACGGCGTCCTCGTGGACGGTGTAGTTGACCGGAAGGATCCGCGGCCCCGAGGGCGTGCACAGCGCGACCCGGCCCACCTCCTCGTGCGTCAACAGGTCCTGACAGACCTCGGAGCTCAGCTCGACCAGCTGCTGCATGGGACCACCTCCGCGACCAGGGTGGCTTCAGCGCGGTCCGGGTCACAGAGCCGAAGGTCCCGACTCGTCGCGGGCCCCGATGGCCCAGGACCCGCTGGCTATCGTCGGTGGCAGGAGCAAGACCCGCGTGCCGGAGGAGGGTGAAGTGTCGCCGACCCGTGTCCTCGTCCTCGCCCTGCTGCTGCCGCTGGCCGGCACCGGGTGCTCGGCGGGACCGAGTGGGACGACCGTCCCGGCGCACGACCCGGTGAGCGACTCGACGAGCGCCCCGGCGAGCGCCCCGGCGAGCCCGGTCCCGCGGCCGGGCGGACCCTCGTTCCGCCCGGTCCCGGTGCCGAGCGCCCCGATGGACCGGCTCGAGCGGCCGATCGCGGCCCGGCTGGCGGCGCGGGCCGCGCGCGACGGCCTCACGCTGGACTACCTGGCCTGCCCGTCGTGGGACGGGCGGATGCCGGAGCGGATCCGGTGCACCGGCTACTTCGACGGGGTCACCGCGTCGGTGCGGGTCCGGCTCACCTCGCTGCCCGGCGGCTCGGTCGGGTTCGACGCGAACATCGGCAAGGGCGTGGTCTCGACCCACAGGCTCGTCGAGCAGCTGCGGGGGCGCGGCTACCGCGACGTCGACTGCGGCGACCGGGCGGCCTACCCCGCCCGCGTCGGGCTGCGCCTGGTCTGTGCGGTCTCGCGGCACGGCCACCGCTCGTTCGTCGTCGCCACCGTCACCTCGCGCGCCGGGGGCGTCACCATTCAGGGCTCCTGACCGGCTCCTGACCGGCCCCTGACCGCGTCCCGCTGCGCCGGTCCGCGGGTTCGGGCAGACTCATCAGCATGGCCAGGGTCCTCGTCGTCGGTGCGGGTGTGGTGGGACTGTCGTGCGCGGTCCGGCTCCTGGAGGACGGGCACCGGGTCGACGTACTGGCCAGGGACCTGGCGCTGGAGACGACCTCCGCCGTGGCCGCGGCGCTGTGGTACCCCTACCGGGCCTACCCCTTCGAACGCGTGACCGGCTGGTCGGGCCGCAGCTACCGGGAGTTCGAGCGGCTCGCCGGGCTCGACGGCACGGGTGTGCGGATGCGGTCGGGCACCGAGTACCACCGCAGCGCCACCGCCGACCCGTGGTGGCGCTCGGCGGTGCCCACCCTGACCCGGGTGAGCGCGCTCGGGCCGCCCTACGTCGACGGCTGGACCTTCGTCGCGCCGGTCATCGAGATGCCGGTGTACCTGCGATGGCTGACCGAGCGCGTGCAGGCCCTGGGCGGCACGATCACGCGGATGGCGCTCCACGCGCTGCCCGACCACGGCGACGTGGTGGTCGACGCGGCCGGGCTCGGTGCGCGGCTGCTCGCCGACGACCCGGCGGTGCAGCCGGTCCGCGGCCAGGTGGTGTACGTCGACCAGGTCGGCCTCGAGCGGTGGTCCCTCGACGGCGCCGGACCGGTCTACGTGGTGCCGCGCACGCACGACATCGTCGTGGGCGGCACCGACGACGAGGGGGAGTGGAGCCGCACCCCCGACCCGGACGTCGCCGAGCGGATCCTCGAGCGTGCCAGGGAGCTGGTGCCCGAGCTCGCGGGGGCGCGTGTTCGCGGCCACAAGGTGGGGCTGCGTCCGGCCAGGCCGACGGTGCGCCTCGAGGCCGAGCGTCGCGGTGGCGTCCGCGTCGTGCACTGCTACGGGCACGGCGGGGCGGGGGTCACCCTGTCCTGGGGCTGCGCCGAGGAGGTCGCCGGGCTGGTCGCTCGCCCGGACGGCTGAGGGTCACAGCGGCCGCGCGTCCACCACTGCGGACACCGCGATCGGGCCGTACACGTGCGGGAACGGCTGGTCGGAGCCCGGCACGTCGTCGAGCCGCCAGGGCACGTCGAGCCGGTCGGTGTCGACCGTCAGCAGCACCAGCGGCTCCTCGACGTCGCCGTAGAACGTCGCGCGCACCTCGTCGACCTGGAAGTCCTGGGAGCAGTGGATGAAGCCCTCCTGCTCCAGCGTGCGGCCGCGGGTGGAGACGGTGTAGGTGCCTCGTCGCTGCGCGGCCTCCCAGTCCGGGGCGAGCGCGAGGTGGAAGACGCGCATCAGAACAGCCGCTCGGTCGGGTCGTCCATGCCGCGCAGCGCGTCGTAGTCGACCACGGCGCAGGCGATCCCGCGGTCGGTGGCCAGCACCCGGGCCTGCGGCTTGATCTCCTGGGCGGCGAAGATCCCGCGCACCGGGCGCAGCTTGGGGTCGCGGTTGAGCAGCTCGAGGTAGCGGGTCAGCTGCTCGACGCCGTCGATCTCGCCGCGCCGCTTGATCTCGACCGCGACGGCGGCCCCCTCGGCGTCGCGACACATCAGGTCGACCGGGCCGATCGCTGTCGGGTACTCGCGCCGGACCAGCGTGAGGCCGGCGGCGAGCGTCGACGGGTGGTCGGCCAGCAGCTCCTGCAGGTGCTTCTCGACCCCGTCCTTGCGCAGCCCCGGGTCGACCCCGAGGTCGTGCGCCGAGTCGTGCAGGACCTCCTCGATCAGGATCCGCAGGGTGTCGTCGTCCTTGCCGGTCACCAGCCACTCGTGGACGCCGTCCTCACTCGTGCCCTCGACGACCCGGCACGGCGGGGACATCCAGTTCAGCGGCTTGTAGGAGCCGCCGTCGGAGTGCACGAGGACCGAGCCGTCGTTCTTCACCATGATCAGCCGGTTGGCCATCGGAAGGTGGGCGGTCAGCCGGCCGGCGTAGTCGACCTGGCAGCGGGCGACGACGAGTCTCATGCGGGTTCACCTCCGCTGGCGGCGTGGGGGAGGACGGGAGGACGGGAAGCGGTGAACAGGTTACCGGCCAGTGAAGTACCTCACGGCACGAGGCGGGGGACGCGTGCCATGATTCGGGTCATGACGAGCACAGGACGTGACTTCCGCACCATCGGCGTGATCGGGCTGGGCACCATGGGTGCCGGCATCGCCGAGGTCTTCGCCCGCAACGGCTACCAGGTGGTCGGGGTGGAGCTCACCGACGAGTCCCTCGAGCGCGGGCGCCAGCACGTCCAGCACTCCACCGACCGCGCAGTGAAGCGCGGCAAGCTGAGCGAGGACGACCAGGCGGCGCTGATCGGGCGGCTGAACCTCACCACGGACATCGGCGAGGTCAAGGACTGCGACCTGGTCGTCGAGGCGATCGTCGAGCAGCTGCCGCTCAAGCAGGAGCTGTTCCGCACCCTCGACGGCATCGTCAGCGCCGACGCGATCCTCGCGACCAACACCTCCTCGCTGTCGGTCACCGAGATCTCCACGGCCACCTCGCACCCCGGGCGCGTGGTCGGGATCCACTTCTTCAACCCCGCGCCGGTGCAGAACCTGGTGGAGATCGTGCGCACCGTGGTCACCGAGCCCAGCGTGATCGCCGACGTCGCGGAGCTCGTCCGGGCCCTCGGCAAGAGCCCGGTGGAGTGCGGGGACAAGGCCGGCTTCATCGCCAACACGCTGCTGTTCGGCTACCTGAACCACGCGGTGTCGATGTTCGAGGGCCACTACGCCTCGCGCGAGGACATCGACGCGGCGATGCGCTTCGGCTGCGGCTACCCGATGGGCCCGCTGGCGCTGCTGGACCTGATCGGCCTGGACACGGCGTACGAGATCCTCGAGACGATGTACAAGCAGGGCCGCGACCGGCTGCACGCTCCGCGGCCGATCCTCAAGCAGATGGTCACCGCCGGCCTCCTCGGCCGCAAGACCGGCCGCGGCTTCTACACCTACGAGGCCCCGGACAGCCCGGTCGTGGTCGCCGACGCGCTCACCCCCTCGGCCGACGCCGGGCCCCGGCTCAAGCGCGACATCACGGTGGTCGGCGTGGTCGGCACCGGCACGATGGCCACCGGCATCGTCGAGGTCTTCGCCAAGGCCGGGTACGACGTGACCTACGTCGGGCGCAGCCAGGACAAGGTGGACGCGGTGCGCACGACCATCGAGAGGTCCCTGGACAAGGCGATCCAGCGCGGCAAGCTCGAGGAGGCCGCGCGCGAGCAGGTGCTCTCCAGGCTCACCGGCAGCACCTCGCTCGACGACCTGGCGGGCGTGGACATCGTGGTGGAGGCGATCGCCGAGGACCTGAACATCAAGACGGTGCTGTTCGAGAACCTCGACGAGATCTGCAAGCCCGGCGCGATCCTGGCGACCACCACCTCGTCGCTGCCGGTGATCTCGCTGGCCAGGGCGACCGACCGGCCCGCGGACGTGATCGGCATGCACTTCTTCAACCCGGCGCCGATCATGAAGCTGGTGGAGGTGGTCTCCACCGTCTCGACCTCCGACGACGTCGCCGAGACGGTGCGGGCGCTGTGCGACAAGGTCGGCAAGGTGGCCGTCTCCTGCGGCGACCGGGCCGGGTTCATCGTCAACGCGCTGCTGTTCCCCTACCTCAACGACGCGGTGAAGATGCTCGAGGCGCACTACGCGAGCGCCGACGACATCGACACCGCCATGAAGTACGGCTGCGCCCTGCCGATGGGCCCCTTCGAGCTGCTCGACGTGGTCGGCAACGACGTGTCGCTGGCGATCGAGCGGGAGCTCTACCTGGAGTTCCGCGAGCCCGGCTTCGCGCCGGCGCCGCTGCTCGAGCACCTGGTCACGGCGGGCTACCTGGGCCGCAAGACCCAGCGCGGCTTCCGGGACTACACCATCCGCTGACGCACACGCGTCAGGCGCGGGTCAGCCGGCGGGCCTCCAGGGCACGAGCCAGGGGGTCTCCGGCCAGCCCTCCACGGCGGCCATCAGCGGGAACGCGGCGGCGCCGTCGATGCTCTCCCGGACGATGTCGGCATGGCCGGCGTGGCGGGCGATCTCCTCGACCAGGTGCAGCAGCACCCAGCGCACCGACCAGGCCGGCGAGCCCTCGGGGAACCACGGCGCGGAGGCACGGGCACGGGGGTGTCCAGGTCGAGCGCCGGGATCGCCTCCTCGGTGCGCCGGCACCGGTCGTCGTACCCGGCCAGGACCGAGGCGAGGGTCTCGTCGGCGCGCATCGTGAAGTCGTCCACGAACGCTGCGCGCCGCTCCTCCATCGGCCGCAGGTCGAACTCCCAGGGCCCGGGGGCGGCGGCGACTCGGCTCATCCAGGTGGCCTCCATGGTGGTCACGTGCTTGAGCAGCCCGCCGATGGTGAGGCTGCTGACGCTGGCGGCCCGGCGGGCCTGGTCGTCGGTGAGCCCGTGGGCGGCGATCCGCAGCACCTGGTGCTGCTGGGCCACGAAGGTGCGCAGGCCGTCGCGCTCGTCCGACACGGGGGCGGGTACTCCGGGCATGGGGATCCTCTCAGCGGCTCCGGTGGTCAGCGGTGGGCGTACAGGTCGCGGAGCAGCGCGATCTCGGCCCCGTGGTGGATCATCTCGCGGTTGATGTGCAGCACCAGGGCCGCCAGCGGCGCGTCGGCGTACGGGCCCTCGGCGGGGCCGCACGGCCTGGCCAGACCGTCCGCCCCAAGGGAGCGGACCCCGTCGGTCCAGCGCGCGCACTCGGCGTCGAGCTGCGCGAGGGCCGCGTCGGCGGTGCCGGCGTACTCCCAGTCCTCGTAGGAGGCCGGCGGACCGCCGAAGTGGGCGGCGTTGCGCATCGCGAGCACGCCCACCACGAGGTGGCCGATCCGCCAGGCGATCGTCGTGACCGGTGCGGGGTCGGGCTCCGGGTAGGCCCAGTCGATGGCGAGCGCGCCGCGGCCGGCCCGGACGGGCGCGTCGCCGGTGCCGCGCGGGCGGACGTTCCAGCCGGGGACCGGCTCCCAGAGGTACTCCTCGTCGCTCAGGCCGTCGAGTCGCGGTCGGAGCTGGTGGTCCCAGTGCCAGGTGAGCTGCTCGAGCAGCAGGGTCGGGTAGTCGGGTGTCGTCGTCATGGCGCCAGTCTCGCGTCCATACAGGACAGTTCCTGTCCGCTTTCTCTGACAGGATGGCGGGCATGAGCGGGACCACCCAGCGCGCGCTCAGCCTGCTCGCGCTGCTCCAGTCGCGCCCGGTGTGGACCGGTGCCGAGCTCGCCGAGCGCCTGGGGGTCACCACCCGCAGCATCCGGCGCGACGTCGAGCGGCTGCGCGACCTCGGCTACCCGGTCCGCGCCGCGCAGGGGGTCGGCGGCGGCTACCAGCTCGGCTCCGGCAAGGCCCTGCCGCCGCTGCTGCTCGACGACGACGAGGCGGTCGCGGTGGCGGTCTCGCTGCGGCTCGCGGCCGGGGGCACGGTCGCGGGCGCGAGCGAGGCGGCGGTGCGCACGCTGACCAAGCTCGACCAGGTGATGCCCGCGCGGCTGCGGTCGGAGGTCCGGGCCCTGCAGGACTCGATCGCGACCCTGCGGCCGCCGGGTGCGACCGTCGACGGCGACGTGCTGCTGGTGCTGGCCCGCGCCTGCCGCGACACCGTCCGGGTGGAGCTCGGCTACCGTTCCCGCGACGGTACGTCGACCGCGAGGCGGGTCGAGCCCTACCGGCTGGTGGTCGTGGGCCCGCGGTGGTACCTCCTCGCCTTCGACATCGACCGCGACGACTGGCGCACCTTCCGGCTCGACCGGGTCGGCGACGTGGCCCCGACCACCTGGCGGTTCACGCCGCGCCCGCACGACGACCCGGCCGGCTACGTCCAGCGCAGCGTCGTCGCCGCGCCGTACCGGCACACCGCCCGGGTCCTGGTGCACGCGGCGGCGGAGGAGGTCACCGCCAGGGTCGGCCCGCGGGCCGCGTCGGTCGCTCCCGTCGACGAGGCCACCTGCCTGCTCGTCGCGGGCGGGGACGACCTCTACGCGCTGGCCTTCCACCTGGCCTGGATCGGTCACGACTTCGAGGTGCTCGAGCCGGCCGGGCTGCGCGAGGTCGCCGCCGAGCTCGGCGCCCGGATGCTGCGCGCTGCGGCGGTGGGCGACAATGGCACCCATGAGGACGAGCAGGCTGGAGGCGCTCGGTGACGGCGTGCTCCGGGCCGGGCGCCACCCGGTGACGGGTGCGACATGAGCGAGCGCGTGGAGACCTGGGCGGGGGAGGAGTACGTGGTCCGCTCCGTCACGGGCTCCGCCGCGACCAGGCCCTACCGCTGCCCGGGCTGCCAGCAGCCGATCCGCCCGGCCACCCCGCACACGGTGGCCTGGCCGGTGCTCGCGTCGTCGTTCGCGCGCGACGCCACCGGCCTCGACGAGCGCCGGCACTGGCACACGAGCTGCTGGCGGGCCCGCGACCGCCGCGGGTAGGCCCCCCGGGCGCCGGCCCGGCGGACGGGGACAATGGGGGCATGGCTGCGATCCGTGCGAACTCCGTCCTGCCCGCCCGGCGCGAGGAGATCACCCTCCAGACCGCTGACGGGCTCTCGCTGGTCGGCGAGCTCGCCCTGCCCCCGGACCGCGACCCGGTCGCGACGCTGGTGTGCCTGCACCCGCTGCCCACCCACGGCGGGATGATGGACAGCCACGTGTTCCGCAAGGCCGCGTTCCGGCTGCCGGCGCTGGCCGGAGTCGCGGTGCTGCGGTTCAACACGCGGGGCACGCAGAGCCTGCAGGGCACGAGCCAGGGCAGCTTCGACCGCGGGGTCGGCGAGCGGTACGACGTGGCCGCCGCGATCGAGTACGCCGAGTTCCACGACCTGCCGAACGTCTGGCTGGTGGGCTGGTCGTTCGGCACCGACCTCGCCCTGATGCACGGCAACGACCCGGCGGTGCGCGGCGCGATCCTGCTGTCCCCGCCGCTGCGCTTCAGCGAGCCGTCGCACCTGGCCGGGTGGGCCGAGTCCGGGCGGCCCCTGGTCGCGCTGGTGCCCGAGCACGACGACTACCTGCAGCCGCCCGAGGCCCGGGAGCGCTTCGCCGAGGTGCCGCAGGCCGAGGTGGTCGCGGTCGAGGGGGCCAAGCACCTGTGGGTCGGCGACGCCGAGAAGGTGCTCGACCTGATCGTCGAGCGGGTCGCTCCCGGGGTCGACGTCCCCCTGCCGACGGAGTGGGCCGGCCCCATGGAGACCGCCGACACCAGTGCCTACGCCTGACCCCCGGCCCCCGATGTCGGGGGAGCCGGTCAGCGGGCTTGCTGGCGGGGCAGGAAGACCTCCCGGTTGATCAGCAGGATCGCGGCCGCGGTCGGGATGGCCAGCAGTGCGCCCACCACGCCGAGCAGACCGGCACCGACGAGGGCCGCGATCACGATGGCCGAGCCCGGGATGTCGACCGAGCGCGCCATCACCTTCGGGTAGATCACGTAGTTCTCGAACTGCTGGTAGAGCACGTAGAAGACCAGGCTGGCCAGGCCGATCTTCGGGTCGGTCGCGAACCCGATCGCGGTCACGATCACCGCGCCGAGGGTGGCCCCGATCATCGGGATCACGTCCAGGATGGCGACCACGGCAGCGAGCGCCACGGCGTACTGCCCGAGCCCGACCACGAACAGGAACACCAGCGAGGCGATCCCCGCGCACATGGCGACGATGAACGCGCCCGACACGTAGGACCCGACGTTGGACAGGATCCGGTCGCTCAGGTCCGCCACCCGGGGGCGCTTGCTGGCGGGTGCCAGCCGGTACATCGACCGCTTGACACTCGGCAGCGACGCGAGGAAGTAGAGGGTCAGCACGATCACGATGAACGTGTTGGCGAGTGCGCTGAGCACCGCGACCCCCACCCCCACGACCCCTCCGAACACGCTCTGCCCGAACTTCGCGCCGGTCACGAAGTCCTGCACCTTCGCGATCACGTCGTAGCGGTTGTCGAACCGCTGGACGGTCCGGTTGTGCTGCAGCTGGTGGAACCAGTCCGGCGCGTTGGCGATGATCGAGGTGACCTGGTCGGCGATCACCGGCACCAGCGCGACCAGGAACAGCGCCAGCGCCGCGAGCACGATGAGGATCACCGCGAAGACCGACCAGTTGCGGCTCAGCCCGCGACGCTCGAAGAGCTCCACCAGCGGGTTCAGCCCGACGGCGAGGAACAACGCCACCACGACCAGGACCAGGGTCGGGCCGATCGACAGCACCAGGCCGCCCAGCCAGAACGCGAGCAGCGCGCCCACGGCGCCGAGGAAGCCGACGGCGAAGGGAGAGCGATGGTGCAGCGGTGTCCGGTCGTCGCGGGACGCGTGCGGGCGTCGCGTGACGCGGCCCGCGCGCACCCCCGGCCGGCTCACTTCTTCTTCTGCTCGGCGGCGGGCCCGGCAGGCCGGTCCGCCGACTCCGCCGACTCCGCCGCCGGCCCCGACTCCGACTCGGCCGCCGGGCTCGGGTCGTCGGCGAACCCGGCCACCACGTCCCGCAGGGCGGCGAGCTGGGCGACGATCGCGTCGCGCCGCTTGGTGTAGCGCGACACCTCCGCCTTGAGGGCGGTGAGCTCGCGCTCGGCCTCGGCCTGACCCGCGGTGGTGAAGCTGCGGGCCTGCGTCTGTGCCGAGGCGACCACCTGCTCGGCCTCGCGGCGGGCGTGCACCAGCAGCCGCTCGGCCTCCTCCTGGGCCTGCTTGCGCATCGCGTTGCCCTGGGTGATCGCCTCGCGGGCCCGTCGCTCGGCCGCGTTGGCGCGCTCCTCGGCCTCGGCGACCAGCTTGGTGGTCTCCGAGGTCGCGCTGCTGTGGTGCTCGGCCGCCTCGCGGGTCAGCCGCTCCTTCTCCACCGCGAGGGTACGACGCGCCTCCTGCACCTCTCGGTCGGCGGAGGCGCGGGCCTGCTCGGCCTCGCGCTTGGCGGCGGTGCGCAGCGTGTTGGCCTCCTGCTCCGCGGCGAGCCGCAGCTGCTCGGCCTCGCGCCGGGCGGAGGCGAGCACGTCGTCGGCCTCGGCCTTGGCCAGGCTCCGCTCCTGCTCCACGTCGGTCAGCGCCCGGGAGCGCTTCTCGTCGAGCTCCTTGAGCTGCACCATGCGCATGTCCTCGGCGTCGCGGGCGGCGTCGGCCTTCAGCGCGTCGGCGTCCTTGCGGGCCCGCCGGAGGATCTCGTCGGCCTGCGCCCGCGCCTGGGCGAGCACCTCGTCGGCCTGCTCCTCGGCCAGCCGCAGCATCTCGCTGGCCCGACCGCCGAGACCGGCGTAGGTGGGGTTCTTGTTCTCGGCGACCTCGGTCCGCAGCGAGGCCACCTGCTCCTCGAGGGCGGCGATCTTGGCCTTCGCGTCCTTCAGGCTCGCCGAGAGTCCGGCCCGCTCGCCCGCCAGGGTGTGCAGCGCGCGGTCGACCGCGGCGGTGTCGTAGCCGCCCCGGCGCACCACCGGGAAGCGCGGCAGCCCGGCACCACCCGCGGCCGTGCCCCCAGAGGCACCGGAGGCACCAGGAGGCACCAGAGGCACCGGAGGCACCGGAGGCACCAGACGTGCCGGCCGGGGCCTGTGGACGTCCGACCGGGATGACCTGGGTGGCGTCGTCGGCAGTGTTCTGGGGGGAGCCCTCTTCCGGTTCCTCGTCGAAGATGGACAGCCCGGGACGGTCACTCATCGCAGCTCCTCGTTTTCCACTCGCCAGGGTATGAGCCTAAGTGTTGTGCACGGGATGGGGGAAAACGGGTGAGGCACCCCGAGCGGGGTGCCTCACGTGTGATTCGTGGCGGCGTCCGGGGCCGGGCCCGGACCGGGGTCAGATGCCGCGGAACCGGTTGATCTCGTCGAGGTGCTTGGCGCGCATCTCCTCGTCGCGCACCCCGAGACCCTCCTCGGGGGCCAGGCACAGCACCCCGACCTTGCCCTGGTGCAGGTTGCGCTGCACGTCGTAGGCCGCCTGGCCGACCTGGTCCATGGTGTAGGTGTTCGACAGCGTCGGGTGGATCTGGCCCTTCGCGATGAGCCGGTTGGCCTCCCAGGCCTCGCGGTAGTTCGCGAAGTGCGAGCCGACGATGCGCTTGAGGTTCATCCACAGGTAGCGGTTGTCGTACTCGTGCATGTAGCCGCTGGTCGAGGCGCAGGTGACGATCGTGCCGCCCTTGCGCGCGGCGTAGACCGAGGCGCCGAACGTCTCCCGGCCCGGGTGCTCGAACACGATGTCGGGGTCCTCGCCGCCGGTGAGCTCACGGATCTTGGCGCCGAAGCGGCGCCACTCCCGGGGGTCCTGGGTGCTCTCGTCCTTCCAGAACTGGTAGCCCTCGGCGTTGCGGTTGATGATCAGCTCCGCGCCCATCTTGCGGCAGATCTCCGCCTTGGCGTCGGAGGAGACCACGCAGATCGGGGTGGCGCCGCCGTTGAGCGCGAACTGCGTCGCGTAGCCCCCCAGGCCGCCGCTGGCCCCCCAGATCAGCACGTTGTCGCCCTGCTTCATGCCGGCGCCGTTGCGGCTGACCAGCTGCCGGTAGGCGGTGGAGTTCACCAGGCCCGGGCTGGCCGCCTCCTCCCAGGTGAGGTGGTTCGGCTTGGGCATCAGCTGGTTGGCCTTGACCAGGGCGATGTGCGCGAGGCCGCCGAAGTTGGTCTCGAAGCCCCAGATCCGCTGCTCCGGGTCGAGCATCGTGTCGTTGTGCCCGTCGGGGTTCTCCAGCTCCACCGAGAGGCAGTGCGCGACCACCTCGTCGCCCGGCCGCCACACGTGCACGCCGGCGCCGGTCTTGAGGACCACGCCGGCGAGGTCGGACCCGACGACGTGGTAGGGCAGGTCGTGCCGCTTGCCCAGCGGCGAGACCTTGCCGTAGCGCTCGAGGAACCCGAACGTCGAGACCGGCTCGAAGATCGAGGTCCACACGGTGTTGTAGTTGATCGCGCTGGCCATCACCGCGACGTAGGCCTCACCCGGCCCCAGCTCGGGCAGCGGCACGTCCTCCACGTGGAGTGACTTGCGGGGGTCCTTGTCGCGCGACTCGAGGCCGGCGAACATCTCCACCTCGTCCTTGTGCACGGTCACCGCGCGGTAGGACTCCGGCAGCTCGAGGGCGGCGTACTCCTCCGTGGTGGTGTCGCCGGCGAGGATGGCATCGAGGATCTGCTTCACGAGGGGCTCCTGGGTCGGATCGGCTCAGGCGGGGCGTCGGCCCGCGGGGTCGAGGTCCCATCGAATCTACCGACGAGTAATACCTGCTGTCAGCCCTCTGTGACCTATCTGTCTCGACGGCCGGGTCGGGGCCCGCCCGCCGGGGGGGTTCAGGAGGTGCCGTGGGCGGGCTCCACGAGCTCGACGAGCACGCCGCCGGCGTCCTTGGGGTGGATGAAGTTGACCCGGCTGTCGGAGGTGCCGCGGCGCGGAGCGTCGTAGAGCAGGCGCAGGCCGCGCTCGCGCAGCACCGCCGCGACCTGCTCGATGTCGGTGACCCGGTAGGCCAGCTGCTGCAGGCCGGGGCCGGAGCGGTCCAGGAACTTCGCGATCGTGGACTCGTCGCTCAGCGGCGCGAGCAGCTGGATGCACGAGTCGGAGTCCCCGACCGCGACCATCGCCTCGCGCACGCCCTGCTCCTCGTTGGTCTCCTCGTGCACCACCCGCATGCCGAACGCGTCGCGGTAGAAGGCGATCGCCTCGTCGAGGTCGGGCACGGCGACGCCGACGTGGTCGATGCAGACGAACAGGTGCTCGGGGATGTCCAGGCTCATGCGCCATATGGTGGTACGAGCGGCACCGACGCCGCGAGGGACTGTGACTTGTTCGACATGTCCAAGCGCCCTCGCCCCCTCCCTCTGGCCCCGGTGCGATGGGTATCGTCTCAACAGAGAGCGCGGGAGTCGTCCCGCAGGTCACGAGCAACTGCCCGCAGGAGGCGTCATGTCCGGATCCGTAATCGTCGCCGGTGCCCGCACCCCGATCGGCCGCCTGTTGGGGGGACTCAAGGACCAGTCCGCCGCCGACCTCGGTGGGGTCGCCATCAAGGGCGCGCTGGACAAGGCGGGCGTGCCCGGTGACCAGGTCGAGTACGTGATCATGGGCCAGGTCATCCAGGCCGGCGCCGGGCAGATCACCGCCCGCCAGGCCGCCGTCAAGGGCGGCATCCCGATGAGCATCCCCGCGATCACGATCAACAAGGTCTGCCTGTCCGGCATCAACGCGATCGCGATGGCCGACCAGCTGATCCGCGCCGGCGAGCACGAGATCATCGTGGCCGGCGGCATGGAGTCGATGACCCAGGCCCCGCACCTGCTCCCGAAGTCCCGCGAGGGCTTCAAGTACGGCGACACCGCGCTCGTCGACTCGATGGCCTACGACGCGCTCTACGACCAGTTCAGCGACCAGCCGATGGGCGGTCTCACCGAGTCCTGCAACGCGGCCGCCGCGCAGCTGACCCGCGAGGAGCAGGACGCGTTCTCCGCCCGGTCCCACCAGCTCGCGGCCGAGGCGTGGAAGAACGGCGTCTTCGACGACGAGGTGGTCCCGGTCGAGGTCCCGCAGCGCCGTGGTGAGCCGCTCGTCGTCTCGCAGGACGAGGGCATCCGCGGCGACACCACCGTGGAGTCCCTGTCGAAGCTGCGCCCGGCCTTCGACAAGAACGGCACGATCACCGCGGGCTCGTCCTCCCAGATCTCCGACGGCGCCTGCGCGGTCGTGGTGATGAGCAAGGCCAAGGCCGAGGAGCTCGGCCTCGAGTGGCTCGCCGAGATCGGCGCCTCCGGCCAGGTCGCCGGGCCCGACTCCACGCTGCAGACCCAGCCGGCCAACGCGATCCGCAAGGCCGTCGAGAAGGAGGGCATCTCGGTGTCCGACCTCGACCTCGTGGAGATCAACGAGGCGTTCGCCGCGGTGGGCATCGTGTCGGCGCGCGAGCTCGGCATCCCGGAGGAGAAGGTCAACGTCAACGGTGGCGCGATCGCCATGGGCCACCCGGTCGGCATGTCCGGAGCCCGGATCGCGCTGCACCTCGCCCTCGAGCTCAAGCGCCGCGGCGGCGGCGTCGGCGCGGCCGCCCTCTGCGGCGGCGGCGGCCAGGGCGACGCGCTGATCGTCCGCGTTCCGAAGGCCTGAGCGGGGAGTGGTCTCGACCGACACGGGTTCGGCGTCCCCGGCGTCCGGGACCCGCGGCCGCCGTGGTGCGGCCTCGGTTCCGGAGCTGGTCGAGAGGGCGCGCTCCGGTGACGCGCGGGCGGTCGCGCGGCTGATCTCGCTCGTCGAGGACGCCTCGCCGCTGCTGCGTGAGGTGATGGCCGGGCTCGCGCCGCACACCGGCCACGCGCAGATCGTCGGCATCACCGGCTCACCCGGCGTGGGCAAGTCGACGTCGACGTCCGCGCTCGTCAAGGCGCTGCGGGCGACCGGCAAGCGCGTCGGCGTGCTCGCCGTCGACCCGTCGTCGCCGTTCTCGGGCGGAGCGCTGCTCGGCGACCGGGTCCGGATGCAGGACCACGCCACCGACAGGGACGTCTACATCCGCTCGATGGCCTCGCGCGGTCACCTCGGCGGGCTCTCGTGGTCGACGCCGCAGGCGCTGCGCGTGCTCGACGCCGCCGGCTG
This sequence comes from uncultured Actinomycetota bacterium, assembly GCA_963838025.1. Classification (GTDB taxonomy): domain Bacteria; phylum Actinomycetota; class Actinomycetes; order Propionibacteriales; family Nocardioidaceae; genus Nocardioides_B. The sequence goes on along the minus strand of CAWIPF010000001.1, from coordinate 2,689,110 downwards.
CGACGTGGTGATCGTGGAGACCGTCGGGGTGGGACAGAGCGAGGTCGAGATCGCCGGGCTCGCCGACACGACGCTGGTCCTGCTCGCACCCGGGATGGGCGACGGGATCCAGGCGGCGAAGGCCGGGATCCTCGAGATCGGCGACATCTACGTGGTCAACAAGGCCGACCGCGAGGGCGCCGACCAGGTCCGGCGGGACCTGCGCAGCATGCTGGCGCTGGCCGACCGCGGCGAGGGCGCGTGGAGGCCGCCGATCGTGCAGACGGTGGCGCAGAGCGGGCAGGGCGTCGACGAGGTCGTCGCGGCGATCGACGACCACCGTGCGTGGATGGAGGCCTCCGGTGAGCTCGAGCGCCGCCGGGTACGTCGGGCCCGCGACGAGATCGAGGCGATCGCGGTGACGGCGCTGCGCGAGCGCTGGGGCGACGTGCACACCCGGACCGAGCTCGACGAGCTCGCCGAGCAGGTCGCCGCCGGCACCTCGGACCCCTACGCCGCGGCCGACGCGCTCCTGGAGACCTTCGCGGACTGACCCGCACCCGGCCGCCCCCCGGGACCGGCCCGGGACCGGCCCCGGACGGCCGCGCCGCGCGCCTCCACCACCCGGCCGTGGGACTTTGCTACGAATGTGACGCACCGGTACGGCTTTGCCGTGCCTGCTTGTCGGACACGGGGACTCGGGACGGAGAAAGCATGCGAAAGCTGTTGGTCGGCCTCGTCGTCGCGTTCGCGTTGTTCTACCTCTTCACGCAGCCGCAGGGCGCCGCCGATGCGGTCAAGGGCGCGGCGGCCGCGGTCGTGGTGGCGTTCAACAGCGTCATCGAGTTCATCACCGCGCTGTTCCGCAAGTAGCGGACGCCGACGATGGCACCGCTGTTCGGTCGCACGCTCGACCCGGACATCCGCAAGCACCTGCTCCGCGAGGAGGGCGAGGTCATCGTCGACGAGGTGACGCACCACTGGGTGGTCTACACCGTCCCGGCGCTGGAGGCGCTGGCCGGCGTGGGGTTCCTCTACCTGGTGCTGATCTCGCCGGTGCGGTTCGCCTGGCTGCCGCTGGTGGTGGGCGGGGTGCTGCTGCTCCACGCCGCCTGGAAGGCGCTGGTCGAGCACATGGACCGCTTCGTGATCACGAACATGCGGGTGTTCCGGGTCCGGGGCGTCCTCCAGCAGCGGCTGGCCACGATGCCGCTGACCAGGATCCTCGACATCAGCGTGGAGAAGCCGTTCGTGGGGCGGCTGCTCGACTACGGCCACTTCGTGTTCGAGTCGGCCGCCCAGTCGCAGGGGCTGCGCGACATCCGCTACGTGCCACGGCCCTACGCCCGCGACCTGGCGATCCAGCGGGTGGTGCAGCGGGCCGGCCTGCGCGGCCCCCGGTCGTTGAACTAGCGGCGGCCTCCCCGCGCCAGGTCACGGTTGCGACTCGGCAGGTCACGGTTTCGCCACGGCCCCGCCCGGCAGTTGCGTTCCCCGGCCCCCGCGCAGGAGGCTTCGCTGGCGGACAACGGGCGGAATTGGGGGCTGATGAGCGAGAAGCTGCTGGTGGCGGCGGGGATCGGCGTGGCCGGTCCGGGGGCGCCGCTGCTCGACGGGGTCGACCTGACCGCGCGTCCGGGACGGGTCCTCGCGGTCACCGGGTCGAGCGGCTCGGGCAAGACCACGCTGCTGAGCGTCCTGGGCGGGCTGCTCGCGCCCAGTGCGGGCACGGTGGCGTACGACGGTCAGCCGGTCGGCACACGATCGGGCGAGCCGCGCGCCGGCACCGCGTTCGTGCTTCAGACCTACGGCCTGGTGCCGTCGCTGACCGCCGAGGAGAACGTCTCGATCGCCCTGCGGGCGCGCCGGGTGGCGCCGGTGGAGGCCACCCGTCGCGCGGTGGCCGCCCTGGACCGCGTCGGTGTCGGGGACCTCGCCGAGCGGATGGTCCAGGAGCTCTCGGGCGGCCAGCTGCAGCGGGTCGCGGTGGCCCGGGCGCTGGCCGTCGAGCCGGACGTGCTGCTCGCCGACGAGCCGACCAGTGAGCTCGACGAGTTCAACCGCGACCTGGTGGTCGCGGAGATCCGTGCCGAGGCCGACCGCGGCGCGGTGGTGGTGCTGGCCACCCACGACCCCGAGGTCGCGGACGCGTGCGACGACGAGCTGCACCTCGTCGACGGCACGGTCGCGGGCACGGAGGTGAGGACCGTCGCCACAGTCGTGGACGGGCCGGGCCACGAGCACGACATGTTCCGGAGGCCGCAGTGACCGCGTCGGTGGACCACCGCACCGGCGTGGCGGTGCGGTGCGTCAACGTGGTGCAGATCTACACCACCGCAGGGGGCCACGACGTGGTCGCGCTGCGCGGGGTCAACCTGGACATCCGGCCGGGGGAGCAGGTGGCGCTGCTCGGACCGTCCGGCTCCGGCAAGTCGACGCTGCTGAGTCTGTTCGGCGGCGTGCTGCGGCCGTCGGCGGGCAAGGTGATGATCGACGGCCACGACATCGCCAGGATCAACGAGGGCGAGCTGGGCCGGCTCCGTTCGGGCAAGGTCGCCTCGCTGCTGCAGGGAGCGAGCCGCAACCTGCTGCCCTACGCCACCGCGGAGGACAACATCGCCTTCGCGCGCCGCCCGCTGCCGTCGGCGACCCGTCGGCGGCTGCCCTCGCCCGCCGAGCTGCTGGACCTGCTGGGCATGTCCGACCTCGCCGGCACCCCGATCGGCCGGATGTCGGGCGGCGAGCGGCAGCGGGTCGCGTTCGCGTCCGCGGTGTCCTCCGGCGCGGGCCTGCTGCTCGCCGACGAGCCGACCTCGCAGCTCAGCCACGACGACCGCGACGCGATGCTGGAGCTGATCGGCCTGGTCAGCGCCGAGTTCGGCACGACCGTGGTGCTGGTCACCCACGACCCGGAGGTGGCCACCGCGATGCCGCGCAGCATCACCATCCGCAACGGCCGGATCGGCTCGGAGGGCCGGCACGGGTTCGACTTCGCGGTCGTGGACCAGGACGGTGCCGTGCACATCCCCGACGACCTGGCCGAGCGGTTCCCGGCCGGCACGCTGGTGGCGTTCGAGGAGATCGCTGACGGGCTCGCGCTGCGCCCGATCGACGAGCCGGAGCAGGGGAAACGACCGTGAGGCTGCTGCTCGCGGGGGTCTGGGCGCGACGCGGCCTCAACGCCGCCGGCCTGCTGGTCACCCTTGTCGCGGTCACGGCCGCGGTGCTCGGGCCGATGTACGGCCGGATGTCGGCCGAGCACCTGGTGGACACCAGGATCGACCAGCGCGCGCCGTACGTCACCGGCCTCGCCTACTCGGTGCCGGCGATGCCGGAGGGCCGGCTGCCCAAGGGCAGCCCGGCGGGCTACCACCCGCCCGACCCCGCCGAGCTGGTCCGTCGTGCCCAGGCCGTCGAGCGGGGCCCGGGCGTGGACGCGTACTGGCAGGCGCCGGTCGGCTGGGCGCGGGACCCCGGCGGCGTCCTCGCCTTCGACGGGCACCGGTTCACCACACCGTTGTACTGGCGCGAGGGCATGTGCTCCATGGCCCGGGTGACCGGCCGCTGTCCCACGGCGGCCGGCGAGGTGCTGGTCCAGGAGACGATGGCCCGAGCGCTCGGGGTCACCACCGGGGACCGGGTCGACCTGACCTACACCGACCACTTCCTGCGCAGCCGGCGCAACCAGGGCGACGTGGTGCAGGTGGAGGCCGAGCGGCCGTACCGGCGCAGCTTCACCGTGGTCGGCACCTACCGGATCCCCGACCCCGAGTCCCCGCGCTGGTTCGACCTGTCGCGCTTCACCGGCATCGACGACCTGACGCCGCCGCCGGCGTCGATGGGAGCCGGGGGGAACGTCGACCCGGCCGCACCCGCCCTGCTGGCCGCCCCGGCGTCGATGACCTCCCAGTCGTTCGAGGGCGGGGTCGACCGCCCGATCGACGTGTCCGCGGTCAACGTGGACACGCTGGACCCCGCGCAGCGGGCCGCGGAGGCCTTCAAGGCCCGGGCGCTCGACAACGCCTCGGCCGAGCAGGTCGGGCAGCTCGACCTGAAGTCGCTGTTCGACGAGGTCCGCGCGGAGCACACCCTGCTGTCGCGGGTGATGGTCGCGGCCCTGGCCCCTCTCGTCGTGCTCTCGCTGCTGCTGCTCTACGCCCTGGTGGCGGCGGCCGCCCAGGTGCGTCGCCCGTACGTCGCGCTAGCCAAGCTGCGCGGGCACTCGCGCCTGCAGGTGCTGCGCTTCGCGGTGGCCGAGCCGTTCCTGGTGATCGGGGTCGCCGCTCCGCTGGGGGCGGCGCTGGCCGTGGCCGGGGCGCACGTCATCGCCCGGCTGTGGCTGCGGCCGGGCATCCCCGTCGCCGTCGACACCGCGACCTGGGTGGCCTTCGTGCTGGTGGTCGGCTCGGCGCTGGCTGCCGCCGCGATCGCGGCGGTCACCGTGATCCGCGAGCCGCTCGCCGAGGCCCTCAAGTCGTCGGTCCGGGCCCGGCCGGCGTCCCGCTTCGCGCTGGTGCTGCGCGCCGCGGTGGTCGCGGTCGCGCTCGCCTCGGTCGCCCAGCTGCTGCTGTCCGCCGACCAGTCGAGCCAGCTGCTGGCACTTCTCGCCCCGCTGTTCATCGCGCTGGCGGTCTCCGTCGGCGGTGCGCTGCTGCTGCGGGCGATCAGCCGGTGGTGGGTGGGCCGCACGGCAGCCGCGGGCGGCGCCCCGTCGTACCTCGCGTCGCGGCGGCTGGCCAGGCGCCCGGACCTGGCCAACCTGATGATCCCGCTGCTGCTGGCGGTCTCGGTGATCACGTTCGCGTCGTCGGCCTCCGCGGTCTCCGACGAGTGGCGGGTGAGCCGGGCCCGGGCCCAGGTCGGCGCACCGGCCTCCTACCTGGCCGACGTCTCGCCGGGCCGGCTGCTGGACCTGACCCGCCGGATCGACCCGTCCGGCAAGCACCTCGCCGCGGCGGTCGTCGACAACAGCGGCGAGGACACCCAGCGACGGGTCTTCGTGGACGCGAGCCGGCTGGCGTCCGTCGCGGCGTGGGACCCGAGCTGGTCCGACGTACCGGTCGCGCGGCTGCAGGAGCGGCTCACCGCGGGCCTCGGAAAGCGGGTCACGTTCGCCGGCCGGACCGTGTCGGTGCAGGTGCGCGACGTCCGGCTGCGTTCGCAGACGCACGCGCGCTCCGAGCTGTGGCTGCAGTACGTCGACCAGGCCGGCGAGCGGCAGGACGTCCTGCTCGGGCCGCTGCACGCGCCGAGCGCGACGCTGACCGCCAAGGTGGCGGGCTGCGACGAGGGCTGCGTCGTCGAGCAGCTGTACCTGTCCGCGGACTCCCATGCGGTGTCGGACGTGAACGGCTCGCTGACGGTCGCACGGGTCGCCGTCGACGGGACCACCGCCGACTGGGGCCTGGACCGCGCCGGCGCCTGGCGGGCCGCCCGCCCGTTCCCGGTGTCGCTGGTGGACCCGCCGGTGGTGCCCGAGCCGGGCCCCGACGGGCTACGCCTGCGGGTGTTCCTCGGGCAGCTGCCGCCGGGCAAGGACACCAACCCGACCATGGTCGCCGGCTACGCCCGGGTCACCCCGGCCTCGACGCCCGACGTGGCCCCGGTGCTGGTCACCACCCGCACCGCCACCGCGTCCGCGGCCCTCGCCGGGGCCGGCACCGCGATCGAGTACGGGCCCGGGGTGGTCGTGGGCACGGGGCTCGACGGCGAGCGCGCGCCGGTGCGGGTCGCCGGCCGGGTGCGCACGCTCCCGGTGCTCGGCGACGAGGGCGAGCTCGGCGACCTGGAGACCTCGTTGGTCGAGTACGGGCCGCCGGCCGGTGCGGTGGTGGTCACCGAGCTGTGGACCTCCGACGACGTACCGCCGGGGATGCTGGCCAAGGTGCGGGCCGCCGGGGTCACGCTGAGCCCGGTCGGCAGGGTCGACGCCACGCTGGAGCAGCTGCGCGGCGACGCCTTCAGCCTCGGGCTGCGGCTGTTCCTGATCGTGGGGCTGGCGACGCTGCTGCTGGCGGTCTTCGGGGTGCTGGCCTCCGCGGTGCTGCAGTCCCGCTGGCGCGCCTACGAGGTGGCCTCGCTCCGGGTGGTCGGGGTCTCCCAGCGCAGCCTGGTGCGCGGGTCGGTGCTGGAGTACGTCGTGATGCTGGGTCTGGCGGTCCTGCTCGGGGTCCTCTCGGCCTACCTGTCGCTGACGCTGGTGCTGCCGTCGATGAGCCTCGGCACCGCGGGACCGCACGAGCCGGCACCGCTGTACCCCGTGCACTGGCCGATCCTCGGGGCCGCCGGCGGCACGCTGTTCGCGCTCGCGGCGGTGATCGCGCTGGTGGTCTCCCGGCGCACCACGCGGCTCGGCCGGCCGGACACGCTGCGCTGGGCCGAGGCCGGCTGACGGCCGCCCCGTGGGCCGACCCTCCGGCCCGGCCCGGCGTCGCGGGCGGGACCGGCCGGTGGCGTTCAGTAAGGTTCTGGGCCATGGTGAGCAAGGGCGGCCGTTCCCCGGGTAGGACCAAGCTGCCCTTCGACCCGATCGACGAGGCGGCCCGCCAGTGGGGGCTGCGCTGGGACGGCGTGGAGCAGATGCACGCGGTCACCTCGCTGATGCGCGTGCAGCAGCTGGTGCTGGGCCAGCTCGACGAGCTGCTGCGCCCGCACGGGCTGACGTTCGCCCGCTACGAGGCGCTGGTCCTGCTGACCTTCTCCCGCAGCGGCTCGCTCCCGCTCGGCAAGATGGGTCAGCGGCTGCAGGTGCATCCCACGTCGGTCACCTCCATCGTGGACCGGCTCGAGGCCGCCGGGCACGTCGTACGACGGCCGCACCCGGCCGACGGCCGCGCGGTGCTCGCCGAGATCACCGACGCGGGCCGCGCCGTCGTGGAGGCAGCGACCGCAGACCTCGTCTCCGCCCGGTTCGGGCTGGCGGAGATGTCCCCCGAGGACCTGCGGTCGCTGTCCGCGCTGCTCAAGCCGGTCCGGGCCGCCGCCGGCGACTTCTAGCGGGTCCCCGAGGGCCGGATGTTCTGGTTCACGTGGAAGACGTTGTCCGGGTCGTAGCGGCGCTTGACCTCCTCGAGGCGGGGGTAGTTGTCCCGGTAGGCCGCGCGGACCCGGTCCTCACCCTCCTGCATCAGGAAGTTCACGTAGGCGCCGCCGGCCGACGTCGGGTGCAGGTCGGTCCAGTAGTCCTTCGTCCAGGTGCTGATCGCCTCGGCGTTGGCGGGGTCGGGGTCCACGCCCACGATCACCCCGGCCCAGCCGCCGTCCCGGTACGCGAAGGCGGTGTCGCCCTGCCCGACCCGAGCGGCCGCGCCGTCGATCGGGTACAGGTGCATCGTCGAGTGGCCGGTGGGCAGCGCGTCACCGTAGCGGCGGTGCACGGCGATGGCCTCGTCGCTGATCTCGTGGAAGAAGTCCGCGCGCCAGTACCACTGCAGCCCCGGCGGGTAGAGGCCGTCGAAGGCGGTCTGCAGGGCCGTGAACGGCAGCTCGTGGATGCCCATCAGCATCGGTGACCCGAACGCCTTCACGGGCGCGAGCACCTCCTCCGCCCGGTCGTGCGGCCCGGTGTAGCACCAGACGATGCCGCAGGCCTTGCGCCCCCACAGCTCCTCGGGGAACGGCGGTGCCGGGGGGACGGTGAGCAGCCCGATCCAGCCGCTGAGCTCCTCCGGGAGCGAGGGCAGCAGCTCGCGGTACCACCGCATCACCGCGTCGGTGTCGCCGATGTCGTAGAGGACCGGGCCCCCGATCACGGTGCCGTTCTCCCCGATCGGGTGGCAGCGGAACGTGAACGACGTGACCACTCCGAAGTTGCCGCCGCCGCCGCGCAGGGCCCAGAACAGGTCGGGGTGGCTCGCGGCGTCGGCGGTGACGAAGCTGCCGTCGGCGAGGATGACGTCCGCGGACAGCAGGTTGTCCACGGTGAGGCCGAAGCGACGGGTCAGGTAGCCGATGCCGCCGCCGAGGGTGAGGCCCGCGACGCCGGTGCTGCCCAGGAACCCCGAGGGTGCGGCCATCCCGAAGCCGACGGTCGCGTGGTCCACGTCGGCCCACGTGCAGCCGGCGTCCACGCGGACGGTGCGCTCCTCGGGAGACACCGTGGTGCTCCGCATCAGGGACAGGTCGATGACCAGCGCGTCGTCCCAGGTGCCGAGCCCCGCGGCGTTGTGGCCGCCTCCGCGCAGGGCGAGCACGATGTCGTGCTCGCGGGCGAACAGCACGCAGGTGCGTACGTCGATCGCGTCGCGGACCCTGGCCACGGCGCCGGGCCGCCGGTCGATCATCGCGTTGTAGACGTGGCGGGCCGCGTCGTACTCGGGGTGCTCGGGAGTGATCAGCTCGCCGCGCAGGCTGGCGGCGAGGTCGTCGTACGGCGCGGTCCCGGTGCCGCGCGGCGGGCTGGTGATGGACATGTGCTTGCCTCCGGTTCTCGTTCCGTCCTGGTGACGAACTGATCCGGCACGCTAGGAGGGCGACCGTTCGCCCAGCGTTCGCGCGGCGGTCGGGGTGAGCAGGGCCAGGTCCGACGCGCAGCGGTCGGCGAGCGTCGTGCTGCACTGGGCGCGGGCGAGCGTGAGTGCCTCGGTCAGCCGCGCCACGCCACCGTCGTCGTCGTAGCGGGCTCGTTGCCGCAGCAGCTCGGGGACCCACCAGCGCTCCTGCTGGTCCTCGGCCGCGGCGAGCGCCTCGTCGAGGGTGAGCCGGCGACCGTCGTCGTCGGGGGCCGTGTCAGCGACCAGCGACAACCAGTACGGCATCCGGGCGCGGGCGTCCTGCCTGCGCAGGTTGGCCACGCCGCGACGCGCCAGTGTGCGGCCACGCTCACCCCCGGTGACCCACCCCTCGAGGACCAGCCCCCACTCGCCGTAGTAGGCGAACGCGCACCGGTCGCACAGCTCTCGGAGCTCCGAGGCGTACCGGGCGACGGCCTCCCGGTCTCCGAGCAGCTGCGAGGTGATGCCGGCGTAGGCGAGCGCGACCGCCAGCGTGTACCTGTGGCCGGTCGCGCGGGCCTCCGTCACGGCGCCGGTCATGAGCTCGTGGGCCGTCGCCGGACTGCCGCAGACCCACTCGGCGTGCGCGGCCCAGGCAGCGGTGTGCACCCGCGCGCGTGTGCCCACGCTGAGCGTCTCCTCCGACATCGACGACAGCGCGGACCTGAAGTGCCGGCGGGCCGCCTCGGGCTGCCCGAGGTGCAGCCCGGAGCCGGCGAGGGAGAACTGCGCCTGGCCCAGCCTGGCCCCTTCGTCCCCGCTCAGGGCAAGGACCTGCTGCGCAAGGTCGAAGGCGGCCGACATCCGGCCCTGCACGAACCAGCAGGCCCACAGCCCGACCATCGCGGTGAGCCGCTCCTCGCGGTGCCCGAGGGCTTCGGCGAGAGATGCGGTCCGTTCGCAGACCTGCATCAGCTCGCCGGAGGAGTAGCCGTGCAGCGCGTTGAGCGGAGGGATCATCGCCTCCAGGAAGGCGAGCTCCTGCTCGTCCCGGTCCCGGGTCTGGGGTGCCTCCAGCAGCAGCGCCACGCTCGTGCGGTGGTGGCCGACCGCCTCGGCGTGGGCGAACACGCCCGCCGCCACCTGGGCGGCCTGGCGGTAGAACACCAGGGCCCGCTCGCGGTTCCCGGCCGCGGAGTACTGGGCTGCGATCTGGGCGGCCACCTCGTCGCTGTGGCCCGCGTGCAGCAGCTCCAGCGACTGGGCGATGCGCCGGTGCAGCAGCCAGCGGCGCGCCGGGCTGACCTGGGCGTAGGCCGCCTCGCGCAGCCGGTCGTGGGTGAACGCGTAGCCGCCCCGCTGCTCGCGCACGATGCGCTGCCGCCAGAGCTCGTCGACGGCGAGCACCACCGTGTCCGGCTCGAGGTCGCTGGCCTCGGTCAGCAGCGCCAGCCCGAAGTCCCGGCCGACGGCCGCGGCCAGGCCCGCCACCGCCCGGGCCGCGGGGGAGGCGCGGCTCAGCCGCTGACGGAGGATCTCGGCGAAGGTCGCGTCCGGGTGCGCGAGCGCGGCCCTCAGGTCCCGCGCCGACCGGCCGGCCTCGACGACGTACAGCGGGTAACCGCCGGTGACGGCGTGCAGCAGGCTGGCGGCCGCCGGTTCGAGGATCTCGCCGGTGAGGACGCGGGCCAGGTCCGCGGTCTCCTCGTCGTCGAACGGCGCCACCGCGACACTGGTCAGCAGGCCGGCGTCGCGGACCTGCGACACCCAGCGGTCCGCGACCTCGGCGCCGCTGAGGTCGTCCGGGCGCAGCGTGGCGACGAGCAGCACGGGTGCGGGCCCGGCCAGGCTCATCAGCATCCAGCAGAAGGTCAGGGTGTCCTCGTCGCACCACTGCAGGTTGTCCAGCACCAGCAGCGTGGGGCGCGACACGGCCAGCACGCAGCGGGCCAGGCCCTCGAAGAACCGGTGCCGCTGCCAGACGTCGGCCGCGTCGGTGGCCGGCCGGGCGGGTGCCGCCGCGGGCGAGGGCACCAGCCGGTCGACCTCGGCGCGCCACACCGGGTCGAGCGTGGAGCGCGCCGCGGCAACGGCGGGGTGGCGCACCCACTGGGCGACCGGCGCCAACGAGAGCCGGCCGGAGGCCTCGAAGCACTCACCGGTGGTGGCCACGGCTCCGCTCGCGGCGGCCCGCGCGACGAGCTCGGAGACGAGCCGGGACTTGCCGACCCCGGCCGGGCCGTGCAGCAGGACGACTCCGCTGCGCCCCCGCACGACCCGCTGCCAGGCCTCGAGCAGCGCCTCCATCTCGGCCTTCCGGCCCACGAGGGCAGGCTGGCGGGGGCGCGGGGGCAGGCCGTCCTGCGCCGTCCCGGACGCCTGCCGCAGGCTGCGTCCGAGGATCCGGTCCAGCACCCGCGTGGTGGCCGGGTCCGGGTCCACGCCCAGCTCCTGCTCGAGGACCGACGCGCAGCGGTGGTACGTCGTGATCGCGTCTGCGCGGTCACCCGCCCGGGCCTGCAGCTCCATCAGCATCCGGTAGCCGCTCTCCTCGAGCGGCGCGACGACCACGCGCCGACGGGCCGCGGGGACGGCGACCGTGGGGCGCCCGGAGCGCACCGCCGCAGCGCAGACCAGGTCGCAGGTGGCGACGCAGGACCTGGCCAGCTCGGCCCGCAGGTCCAGCAGCCACTCGTCGGCCATCCCGGGCAGCAGCTCGCCGCCGTAGTGCTCGAGGGCCTTGAGGCCGTGCTCGACGGCGGCCTCGTCGCGCCCGGCCGCCGCCTGGCGGGCCGCCTCGGTGTGCTCACGGAGGAAGTCCGCGAGGTCGACCCGGCAGCCGGCGCCGGGCGTCCAGCAGAGATGGGTCGAGGTCACGTCGAGCGTCCCCTCGTCGTCACCGAGCACCTGGCGCAGCTGGTGCAGCTCACGCCGCAGGTTCGTCAGGGCCTGGGCGTCGCTCGACTCCGGCCAGAACGTCCCGGCGATGCGGTTCCTCGACTGGGGGGCGCCCGCGTGGGCGACCAGGTAGGCCAGCAGCGCGATCGTGCGCGACGCGCGCGTGCGCACCTCGCCGGTCGCCGTGTCGACGACGGCCTGTTCCCCCAGCAACGTCACGGTCAGCATCGCACTCCCACCCCGGGCCAGCGTAGGCAACCCGGGCGCCGGGCGACACCGCCCAACGGGGCCGGTTCGACACAGATAGTTGGACGTCCTACTATTTTCGTGTCGGGTGAATCACGTCCTCTGGAGGCCGCCATGACCGAGCAGTCCGCCCGCGAGCGCTGGGAGCAGCGCTACGCGAAGAGCCGGGTGCGTGAGGCCGACTTCACCACGTTGTCGGGCCTGCCGGTCGAACCGGCCTACGGCGTCGACGACGGCGAGTGGCCGGGGGACTTCCCCTACACCCGGGGCCTCTACCCGACCGGCTACCGCGGCCGCACCTGGACGATCCGGCAGTTCGCCGGGTTCGGCAACGCCGAGCAGACCAACGAGCGCTACAAGATGATCCTCGGTCGAGGCGGCGGTGGGCTCTCGGTCGCCTTCGACATGCCCACGCTGATGGGCCGTGACAGCGACGACCCCAAGAGCCTGGGCGAGGTCGGCCACTGCGGCGTGGCGATCGACACCGCCGCCGACATGGAGACGCTCTTCGACGGCATCGACCTCGGTGAGGTCACCACGTCGATGACGATCAGCGGCCCCGCCGTACCCGTCTTCTGCATGATGCTCGTCGCGGCCGAGCGGGCGGGCGTCGACACCGGCAGGCTCAACGGCACCCTGCAGACCGACATCTTCAAGGAGTACATCGCGCAGAAGGAGTGGCTGTTCCCGCCCGAGCCGCACCTGCGCCTGATCGGCGACCTGATGGAGTACTGCGCCGAGACGATCCCGGACTACAAGCCGCTGTCGGTCTCCGGCTACCACATCCGCGAGGCCGGCTCGACGGCCGCGCAGGAGCTCGCGTTCACGCTCGCCGACGGCTTCGGCTACGTCGAGCTGGGGCTGTCGCGCGGCCTCGACGTCGACGTGTTCGCGCCGGGCCTCTCGTTCTTCTTCGACGCCCACGTGGACTTCTTCGAGGAGATCGCGAAGTTCCGCGCGGCCCGCCGGATCTGGGCACGGTGGCTGCGCGACGTCTACGGCGCCCAGACCGAGAAGGCGCAGTGGCTGCGCTTCCACACCCAGACCGCCGGGGTCTCGCTGACCGCGCAGCAGCCCTACAACAACGTGGTGCGCACCGGCATCGAGGCGCTCGCCGCGGTGCTCGGTGGGACGAACTCGCTGCACACCAACGCGCTCGACGAGACCCTCGCGCTGCCGAGCGAGCAGGCCGCCGAGATCGCCCTGCGCACGCAGCAGGTGATCATGGAGGAGACCGGCGTGGTCAACGTCGCGGACCCGCTCGGCGGGTCGTGGTACGTCGAGGCGTTGACCGACAGGCTCGAGGCCGAGGCCTACGACGTGTTCGACAAGATCCTGGCGATGGGCGGCTCGACGCTGTCCTCGCGCGACACCGAGGGGCTGGCGGCCGCCGTGCGCGAGGGCATGGGCCGGGCCGACGCGGCCGTCTGGCCGATGACCCGCGGCATCCTGCGGGGCATCGAGGACGGCTGGTTCATGTCGGAGATCGCGGAGGCCGCGTTCCGCTACCAGACCGCCCTGGAGAAGGGCGAGAAGAAGGTCGTCGGCGTCAACTGCCACCTCGACTCGGTCACCCACGACCTGGAGATCCTGAGGGTCTCCCACGACGTCGAGGTGGAGCAGGTCCGGGCGCTCGACGAGCGCCGCTCCGCGCGTGACCGGGCGGCGGTCGACGCCGCGCTGGCGCGGATGGTGGAGGCCGCCCGCACCGCCGAGAACATGATCCCGGCGATGCTCGAGGCCTGCCGCGCCGAGGCGACTCTCGGGGAGATCTGCGACGCGCTGCGCGCGGAGTGGGGCGAGTATCGCGAGCCGGCCCGGTTCTGACCGGCCCGAGACGTGGTGCCGCGGGCTCAGCGGTGCCCGGCGACGGCGTGCGGCCGGTAGCCGGCGCCGAGCTCCTCGACCTCGTCGGCGGTGAGCTCGAGGTCGACGGCGGCCAGTGCGTCGGCGAGGTGCTCAGGGTCGGTCACGCCGACGATCGGTGAGGTGACCACCGGCTGCGCGAGCAGCCAGGCCAGCCCGACCCGGGCCATCGGCACCCCGCGACGCGTCGCGATGTCGCCGACGGTCGCGACCACCACCGCGTCCTCGTCGCGGTAGAGCGAGCCGCCGAACTCGTCGGTCTCGGCCCTCGCGGTCGTGGTGTCCCAGGGCCGGGCGATCCGACCACGGGCGAGCGGGCTCCACGGGAGCACCCCGACACCCTGGTCCGCGCACAGCGGGAGCATCTCGCGCTCCTCCTCGCGATAGATGAGGTTGTAGTGGTTCTGCATCGACACGAAAGGTGTCCAGCCGTTCCGCTCGGCGACGTGCTGGGCCTTCGCGAACTGCCAGGCGAACATCGACGAGGCGCCGAGGTAGCGGGCCTTGCCGGCCTTCACCACGTCGTGCAGCGCCTCCATGGTCTCCTCGATCGGCGTGTGCGGGTCCCAGCGATGGATCTGGTAGAGGTCGACGTACTCGGTGCCGAGCCGGGTCAGGCTCGCGTCGATCTCGGTCATGATCGCCTTGCGGGACAGCCCGGCGCCGTTGGGCCCCGGCCGCATCCGGCCGTTCACCTTGGTCGCGATGACGACCTCCTCGCGGCGGGCGAAGTCGTTGAGCGCCCGTCCGGTGAACTCCTCGCTGCTCCCGGCGGAGTAGACGTTGGCCGTGTCGAAGACGTTGATCCCGCCCTCGAGCGCGGCCTTGACGAGGTCGCGGGCCGCGGCCTCGTCGAGCACCCACGGGTGCCCGCCCCGCTCCGGGTCGCCCCAGCTCATGCAGCCGAGCGTGACGACCGAGACCTCGAGACCGGTGCGGCCGAGCCGGGTGTAGCGCATGGGACCTCCTGCGGCGTCGTGATCCGTCCTCGTCACCGTAGCCGGACCCGCGAGGTGCCCGGGGGTCGCGCCGTCTGGACCAGCCCGTCCGGGGGTTCCCTGGCGGTCGGGGCGGAGTTACCGTCGAAGCAACGACGGGTCCGGCCACGACTCGACCGAAGTGTTGTTCCTTGGGGAAACGGGCAACCGCGCTGGATCGGAAAGACGCCTCCCCAGTCGGGCCGGACCCGCTTTCGCGCCCGCTTGCGGTGATCGGCCAAGATAGGGGCCATGAGCCAGCAGCCGTTCTCACGACCCGGAGCCGTCGACCTCTCTGCGCTGAAGCGACCCGCCACACCGGCCGGGGCCCCCGCCTCCGGCGCGGCCGGCGGGCCCGCAGCCTCCGGGGCCTACGCGGTCGCCCTGGACGAGCAGAACATCCAGGGCCACCTCGAGTCGTCCATGAACGCGCCGGTGGTGCTCGTGGTCTACTCGCCGACCCAGGCCCCGGAGAGCGCCCGGCTCGCCGCCGACCTCGAGAGCCTGTCCGACGAGTTCGAGGGCCGCTTCCTGCTCGGCAAGGTCGACGTCGACACGACACCCCAGATCGCGCAGGCGCTCCAGATCCCCTCCATCCCGCTCGTGGCGCTGGTGATGCAGGGACGGATGATGCCGCTGCTCCAGGACGCGCCGCCGCTCGACGACCTGCGCAGCCTGCTCACCCAGGTGCTGCAGCAGATTGCCACCCAGGGCGTCACCGGTCGCCACCAGCCGCTCGCCTCGGCACCCGGGGCGGTCGCACCCGAGGAGGAGGAGTACGTCGACCCGCGCTACGCGCCCGCGCAGGACGCCCTCGCCGCGGGAGACCTCGACGCGGCCGTCGCGGAGTACCAGAAGCTGGTCGACGCCAACCCCGCGGACGCGGAGGCGGCCGGTGGCCTCGCGATGGCGAAGGTCATGCAGCGCACCGCGGACGTGGACCCGCAGGCCGTCCGTGCGGCGGCCGCCGAAAGCCCCGACGACATCGACGCTCAGACGCTGGCCGCCGACCTCGACATGCTCGGCGGGCACGTCGACGACGCGTTCGGGCGGCTGATCGACCTGGTGCGACGTACCTCGGGAAGCGAGCGGGACGCCGCACGCACCCACCTGCTCGGGCTGTTCGCGGCCGTCGGCAACGACGACCCGCGGGTGCTCAAGGGCCGGCAGAACCTCGCGAACGCCCTGTTCTGATTCCCGGTCCGGAGAGTGGACAAGCCAGCACTCAATGCCGAACAAGCCAGCACTCAACGCTGAACAAGCCAGCACTCAACGGGGGGAGGGGGGTCAGCGGCCGGACTCGGTGTACGACGGGCCGGGCGGGCCGTCGAGGTTCGCCAGCGCGGACTCGATCCGCCGGGCGGTGAAGTCCGCGCAGCGCGTGCGCACCTGCTCCATCGTGCAGAACTGAACGGACCGGATCTCGCGGACCTCGAGCTCGGCCTTCGCCAGCACCGCGGCGTCGTGCACCCCGCCGTCGAACACCAGGCAGAGCGCGTCGTCCCAGCCGCCCCAGGGGGGCAGCCAGTCGGTGAGCAGCAGCCGGCCCGCCTCGATGGCGAGGCCGAGCTCCTCCTCGACCTCGCGGGAGACCGCCAGCTGGGGGGACTCGCTGACCTCGACCACCCCGCCGGGGAGGTCCCAGTCGTTCTTGTAGGTCAGCCGGCACAGCAGCACCCGGCCCCCGTCGTCACGGACCAGCATCTGGGCGATCGCGCGCTTGCGCGGCAGGAACGAGTTGAGCAGCCCGCGGAACCCGGTCGGGTCGGTCACCGGCGGGTCCGACCTGAGCCGGGCGAGCACCACCAGGCCGGTCGCCTCGGGCCGGTCGGCCATGCCGGGCGCGACCCGCTTGACGCCCTCGCGGTGCAGCCCCGCGCGGGTGGCCACCCGCAGCGACGCCTCGTTCTCCGGGTCGACCTCCGCCTCCACCCGCTGCATGCCGAGCGCGTCGATGGCGTAGTCGGTGAGCAGCCGGACCGCGCGGGTGGCGTAGCCGCGGCCGCGATGGCCGGCGTACAGGGTCCACGACAGGGACCCCGTCCGGTTCCCGACGTTGCGGACCTCGACGCTGCCGACCAGACGGCCGTCGGCCTCGACGGCGAAGTTGACCCGGGACCGGCCCTCGTCGTACCACGTGCGCCAGTTCTCGACCGCCTGCCGGTGCTGCTCGTAGCTGGGCCGGACCGACGGAGAGCCGAACCAGCGCGCGATCTCCTCGTCGTGCCCGGCGATGGCCGGCTCGATGTCCTCGTCGCGCCAGGGCCGCAGCACGACGACCCCGTCGGTCAGCGTGGGCTGGGGCTCGGGGCGGCTCGCGCGGTCGGACGGGTCGGTCACGTGTCAACCCTAGTCAGGCACCGATCAGTCCTGGAGCGCGAACCAGACCGTCGCCAGCGGTGGCACGGTGATCGTCGCGGAGGCGACCTGGCCGTGCCACGGGTCGAGGGTGGCCTCCACCGCACCGAGGTTGCCGACCCCCGAGCCGGCGTACGCCTCGGCGTCTGTGTTGAGCACCTCCGCCCAGGTCCCGGCGGCGGGCAGCCCGATCCGGTACCGCTCGTGCGGGACCGCGGCGAAGTTCGACACGCAGGCCAGCACCGACCCGTCGCTGCCGCGGCGAAGGAAGCTGAACACGTTGTTGCTCGAGTCGTTGGCGTCGATCCACTCGAACCCGGCGCCGTCGGTGTCCAGCGACCACAGCGCGGCGTGCTCGCGGTAGGTGCGGTTCATGTCCCGCACCATCGAGTGCACCCCGCGGTGGTCGGCGTTGTCGAGCAGCCACCAGTCCAGCTCGCGGCTCTCCGCCCACTCCGACTCCTGCGCGAACTCGGTCCCCATGAACACCAGCTGCTTGCCGGGATGGGCCCACATGTAGCCCAGGAAGCTGCGCAGGTTCGCCAGCTGGCGCCAGCGGTCGCCGGGCATCTTGCGCAGCAGCGACCCCTTGCCGTGCACGACCTCGTCGTGGCTGATCGGCAGCACGTAGTTCTCGGAGTAGGCGTAGACCATCGAGAAGGTCATCTGGCCGTGGTGGTACTGCCGATGCACCGGGTCGTTCTGGATGTAGGCCAGGCTGTCGTGCATCCAGCCCATGTTCCACTTGAACCCGAAGCCCAGGCCGCCCAGGTGCGTCGCGCGGGTCACCCCCGGCCACGACGTGGACTCCTCGGCGATCGTGATCGCCCCGGGCACCCGCTTGTAGGCGGTGGCGTTCATCTCCTGCAGGAACGCGACCGCCTCGAGGTTCTCGCGGCCGCCGTACACGTTCGGGCTCCACTCGCCGTCCTCGCGGGAGTAGTCCAGGTAGAGCATCGAGGCGACGGCGTCCACGCGCAGCCCGTCGACGTGGAACTCCTCGAGCCAGTACAGGGCGTTGGAGACCAGGAAGTTGCGGACCTCCTTGCGTCCGAAGTTGAACACGTAGGTGCCCCAGTCGGGGTGCTCGCCCCGGGACGGGTTCGGGTCCTCGTAGAGCGGCGTCCCGTCGAAGCGGGCGAGCGCGAACTCGTCCTTCGGGAAGTGCGCCGGCACCCAGTCGACGAGGACGCCGATGCCCGCCTGGTGCAGCCGGTCGATCAGGTAGCGCAGCCCGTCGGGGTCACCGAAGCGTGCCGTGGGGGCGTAGTACGACGTGACCTGGTAGCCCCACGAGCCGCCGAACGGGTGCTCCATCACCGGCAGCAGCTCGACGTGGGTGAACCCGAGGTCGCTGACGTAGGGGACCAGCTCGTCGGCGAGCTCCGCGTAGCTCAGCGGCTCGGTGCCACCGCGCTTCCGCCAGGAGCCGAGGTGCAGCTCGTAGACCGACATCGGCCGCTCGTGGGCGCCCCCGCCCTGGGCCCGTTCGCGCATCCAGTCGTCGTCGCCCCACGTGTAGTAGGACTCGTAGACCACCGAGGACGTCTGCGGCGGCACCTCGGTGTGGAAGGCCATCGGGTCGGCCTTCTCGCGCCACTGGTCGTCGGCGCCGAGGACGACGTACTTGTACCGGGTGCCGGGGCCGACCTCCGGCACGAACAGCTCCCAGACGCCCGACACCCCCATCTGCCGCATCGGGTGCTCGCGGCCGTCCCAGCTGTTGAAGTCGCCCTTGACCCGCACGCCCTTGGCATGGGGCGCCCACACCGCGAACGACGTCCCGGTGACGTCCCCGGACGAGGACGCGTAGTGCCGCACGTGGGCGCCGAGCACGTCCCACAGCTGCTCGTGCCGGCCCTCGTTGATCAGGTGCAGGTCGATCTCGCCGAGCGTGGGCAGGTAGCGGTAGGCGTCGTCGACGCGCTGCGGGCTGCCGCCCGCGTAGGCCACCTCGAGCCGGTAGTCGGGCACGTCGGCCACGTCGAGGGCGCCGGCCCAGACTCCCTCGTACTCGTGCTCGAGGGGGACCCGGTTGCCCTCGTGCACCACCACGACCGACTCGGCGAGCGGCCGGAACGTGCGCACCGTGACCGCTCCCGCGTGCGGGTGCGCGCCCAGCACCGCGTGCGGGTCGCCGTGCCGGCCGGTGACGATCTGGTCGAGGACCTGCTTGTCGATCGGTTGCACCGTGCTCATCAGTCGATCCTCTCCTCCGTGGACGGGGGTGTGGTTGCCGCCTTGGTGAGCCGGCCGAGCGCCCCCATCGGGATCTCCAGCCAGGTCGGACGGTTGCGCGTCTCGTAGACGGTCTCGTAGACCGCCTTGTCGGCCGCGTAGGCCCGCAGCAGGGCCAGCTGGTCCGCGGAGAGCGACCCCGCGCCGCGGCCGGGCTCGCCGGTCATCGCCTCGACGTAGCCGTCGAGGAACGCGTCCTGGTTGCGGGTCGCCCACTCGGCCGCCCGGTAGGCGATCTGCGCGCGGGCATCCGGGTCGGACTCCACGTCCGCCTCGACCGCGTGCGCGGCGTAGTCGAAGGACCGGAGCATCCCGGCCACGTCCCGCCACGGCGAGTCCGGGCGGACCCGCTCGGACAGCGGCTTGGCCGGCTCACCCTCGAAGTCGACGATCTTCCAGCCCTTCACCGTGCGCAGGGTCTGCCCGAGGTGGAAGTCCCCGTGCACGCGTTGCACGACGACCGGCTCGGTGAGCTCCTCGAGACGGCCGAAGACCGACCGCAGCTCGTCGGCGTGCTCCTCGAGGCCCGGAACCACCTGCAGCGCCTCGTCGAGGCGGCGCCGCATCGCCTCGGCAAGCGCGGCGCTGTCCGCGCGGCCCCAGGTCGTGATGGGGAACCGGGTGGCCAGCAGCGCGTGCACGTGTGCGGTCGCGGTGCCGAGCCGGTGGGCCTCGCCGGCGAAGTCCCCACCGACCTCGTCGGCGTGCAGGTCGGCCTCGGCGAAGAGGTCGCGGACGCTGGCCAGCGCGAGGTCCCAGCCGTCGCTGGCGGTGCGCAGGAACTGCTGGAGCATCGCGAGGTGCAGCGGCTCCCCCCCGGTGGCCTCGCTCGCGGGCACCTCGAGCCAGCCGTAGAGCGCTGCCACGTTCTCCGACTCGGCCAGGGTGAGCGCCTCGTGGATGTCGATGTCGGGGTTGCGGCCGGGGGTGACCTTGCGGAACACCTTCATCAGGCAGTCCTCGCCGAAGGCCACCGAGGAGTTGCTCTGCTCGCCCGAGAACAGCACCGAGGTGCTCTCCAGGTCGATCTCGTGGCCGGGCAGCCGGTGGAACTCCAGCTGCGCGTCGCGGTGCCCGGCGTCGAACGCCCGCAGCCACAGCGCGGTCGCGTCGCGGTCGTGCAGCGCGTCGTAGGCGACGACCTCGCCGAGCTCGTCGTCGTGCCAGCGGCCGACCAGTGCGTGCTCGAGGCGTTCCTGCTGCTCGCGGTAGAAGGCGAGCGGCACCTGGTAGGTCTCGCTGGCGTCCTCGCCCGAGCCGGCCCCGGCGTCGTCGTACCGCAGGGTGACCAGGTCGATGCCGACATCCGGACCGTCCTCGGGCCCGTGCAGGGTGCCGAGCCTGCGGACGCCGGCGACCGTGAAGGGCCGCCCCTTCCCGCCGAACCAGCGCGCGCTGCCGATGTAGGTCGCGAGTTCCGTGTTCACGAGGACGTGACCTCCGCGTCGTTGGCGGGCGGGATCGTGTCCCGGGCCGACCCCGGGTTCAGCTCCGGCGCCGGCGTCTGCCTCGGCATCCGGAACCAGTAGAACCCGTAGCCGCCGAGCGTGAGCAGGTAGGGCAGCTCGCCGATCCTCGGGAACCGCACGCCGCCGAGCAGCTCCACCGGCTCGATCCCCTCCCAGCGTCGCAGGTCCAGCTCGACGGGCTGCGGGAAGCGGGAGAGGTTGTTCACGCAGAGCACGGTGTCGCCCTCGTGCTCGCGGACATAGCTGAGCACGCTCGGGTTCGAGCCGCCGAGGTCGGCGAACGTGCCCAGTCCGAAGGCCCCGTGCTTCTTGCGGGCGTGGATCATCCGGCGGGTCCAGTGCAGCAGGGACGAGGCGTTCTCCAGCTCGGCCTCGACGTTGACCGCCTGGTAGCCGAACACCGGGTCCTGGATCACCGGCAGGTGGAGCCTGCCGGGGGTGGCCACGGAGAAGCCCGCGTTGCGGTCGGGCGTCCACTGCATCGGGGTGCGCACCCCGTCGCGGTCACCGAGCCAGATGTTGTCGCCCATGCCGATCTCGTCGCCGTAGTAGAGGACCGGGGAGCCGGGCAGCGACAGCAGCAGCGCGGTGAACAGCTCCATCTGGTTGATGTCGTTGTCCAGCAGAGGGGCGAGCCGCCGCCGGATCCCGATGTTGGCCTTCATGCGGGGGTCCTTGGCGTACTCGCCCCACATGTAGTCGCGGTCCTCGTCGGCG
This sequence comes from uncultured Actinomycetota bacterium, assembly GCA_963838025.1. Classification (GTDB taxonomy): domain Bacteria; phylum Actinomycetota; class Actinomycetes; order Propionibacteriales; family Nocardioidaceae; genus Nocardioides_B. The sequence goes on along the minus strand of CAWIPF010000001.1, from coordinate 2,667,930 downwards.
ACCATCTCCAGCGTCAGCTCGTCGTGGTTGCGCAGGAAGATGCCCCACTGGCAGTTGTCGGGGATCGCGGGTGTCTGCTCGAGGATCTCCGAGATCGGGAACCGCGACTCGCGGCGCACCGCCATGAAGATCCGCGGCATCACCGGGAAGTGGAAGCACATGTGGCACTCGTCGCCGGTCCAGCCCCCGGCGTCGGGGTCGTGCATCCCGCCGAAGTAGTCGACGACGTCGGAGGGCCACTGGTTCGCCTCGGCGAGCAGGATCCGGTCCGGGTAGTGCTCGTCGACGTAGGTCCGGACCCGCTTGAGGAACTCGTGGGTCTCCTTCAGGTTCTCGCCGTTGGTGCCGGGGCGCTCGTAGAGGTACGGCACCGCGTCGAGGCGGAACCCGTCGATGCCCATGTCGAGCCAGAAGCTCAACGCCTCGAACATGGCCTCGTGCACCCGGGGGTTGTCGAAGTTGAGGTCCGGCTGGTGGCTGTAGAAGCGGTGCCAGAAGTACTGCTGGCGGACCGGGTCCCAGGTCCAGTTGGACGGCTCGGTGTCCACGAAGATGATCCGGGCGTCCTCGTAGAGCTCGTCGGTGTCGGACCAGACGTAGAAGTCGCCGTACGGACCCTCGGGGTCGTTGCGGCTGGCCTGGAACCACGGGTGCTGGTCCGAGGTGTGGTTCATGACGAAGTCGATGATCACCCGGATGCCCCGGCTGTGGGCCGCGTCGAGGAACACGTGGAAGTCATCCACGGTCCCGCACTCGGGAAGGATGTCGGTGTAGTCGGAGACGTCGTAGCCGCCGTCGCGCAGGGGGGAGGTGAAGAACGGCGGCACCCACAGGCAGTCGACGCCCAGCCACTGGAGGTAGTCCAGCTTCTCGGTGAGGCCCTTGAAGTCGCCGACGCCGTCGCCGTTGGAGTCCTTGAACGAGCGCACCAGGACCTCGTAGAAGACCGCCGTCTTGAACCAGTCCGGCTGGGGCGCGAGCCCCCCCGCTGCCCCCTCGTCGTCGTGGTCCGGCTCCGGCTCGCTCAGCCCCTCCGCGGTCGGGCCGGGGTCGGTCTCGGTGGGCTGCGTCATGAGTTCGTGGGCCTCCGGAGGGTGAGGATGTGGGCGGGTTCGACGAACGGGTCGAGCCGGACGTAGTTGCGTTCCCCCCAGGTCCAGCTCTGGCCGGTGAGCTCGTCGTGGACCACGAACTGGTCGTGCCAGTCGTGGCCGAGCGCGGGCATGTTCAGGTGGACGGTCGTCTCGCGCACGGCGTGCGGGTCGACGTTGACCACGACGATGACCTGGTCCTCGCCGTGCTGCCCGTCGTGGGCGTCCTTGGAGAACACCAGGATCGAGTCGTCGTCGCTCCCGTGGACGGTGAGGTTGCGCAGCCGCTGCAGCGCGGGGTGCGCCCGGCGGATCTGGTTGAGCCGGGTGAGGTACGGCGCGAGCGAGGGACCCTCCGTGTCGGCGGCCGCCCAGTCGCGGATCCGGATCTGGTACTTCTCCGAGTCGAGGTACTCCTCGCTGCCGGGCCTGACCGCCACGTGCTCGAACAGCTCGTAGCCGGCGTAGACCCCCCACGTCGGCGAGGCGGTCGCGGCGATCACCGCGCGGATCTTGAACGCCGCCGGGCCGCCGTACTGGAGGAACTCGTGGAGGATGTCGGGGGTGTTCACGAACAGGTTCGGCCGCATCACCGCGCTGGTCTCGTGGGAGAGCTCGGAGAGGTACTGCTCGAGCTCCCACTTGGCGTTGCGCCAGGTGAAGTAGGTGTAGGACTGGTGGAAGCCGACGGTCGCCAGCGTGCGCATCATCGGCGGCTTCGTGAACGCCTCGGCGAGGAAGATCACGTCGGGGTCGCTCTTGCGGACCTCCGCGAGCAGCCACTCCCAGAACTCCACGGGCTTGGTGTGCGGGTTGTCGACCCGGAAGACCCGGACGCCGTGCGCCATCCAGTGCCGGACGATGCGCAGCACCTCGGCGTAGATCCCCTCCGGGTCGTTGTCGAAGTTGATCGGGTAGATGTCCTGGTACTTCTTCGGGGGGTTCTCGGCGTAGGCGATGCTGCCGTCGGCGCGGGTGGTGAACCACTCCGGGTTGGTCTTGGCCCACGGGTGGTCGGGAGCCGCCTGCAGGGCCAGGTCCAAGGCGACCTCCAGGCCCAGCTCGCCGGCCCGCGCCACGAACGCGTCGAAGTCCGCCAGGGTGCCCAGGTCCGGGTGCACCGCGTCGTGGCCGCCCTCGTCAGAGCCGATCGCCCAGGGCGAGCCGACGTCGTCGGGCCCCGGGTCGAGGGTGTTGTTGGGGCCCTTGCGGTTGACCCGGCCGATCGGGTGGATCGGCGGCAGGTAGACGATGTCGAACCCCATCCGGGCGACCGCGTCCAGGCGCTTCGCGGCGGTGCGCAGCGTCCCGGAGACGACCTTGCCGGTCGCCGTGTCGACGTAGGCGCCCTCCGAGCGGGGGAAGAACTCGTACCAGGAGCCGAACAGCGCGCGCTCGCGGTCGGCGAAGAAGGGGAACGGGCCCTCGGTGGTCACCAGGTCGCGGAGCGGGTGCTCGCCGAGCACCTCCTCGACCGCGGGGGAGACCGCGGCGGCGTAGCGCACCGGGTGCGGTCGGGTGCGGTCCTTGACCGCCTTGACGGCGTCGGCCAGCACCTGACGTCCCGGGTGCTTGCGCGGCAGGCCCGTGGCGGCCCGCCGCAGCAGCAGCGCCCCCTCCTTGAACATCAGCTCGACGTCGATGCCGGCGGGGATCTTGATCTCCGCGTTGTGCCGCCAGGTCGCGACCGGGTCGCTCCAGCTCTCGATCGAGAACGACCAGGCGCCCATGGCGTCGGGGACGACCTCGGCCCTCCACAGGTCGACGCCCTCGGGATCCTTGTGCATGCGCACCAGCGGTCGCCTGCGGCCGTCGGGTCCGGTGACGGCCACGTCGGCGTTGAGCAGGTCGTGACCCTCGCGGAAGACCACCGCGCTCACCGGGAACGGCTCGCCGACGGTCGCCTTCGCGGGGTACCGCCCACACCCGACGACCGGGGTGACGTCCATGACGGGGATTCGTCCGACCATGTGCGTGAACATACCGCTAAGCGGCCGGGCTAAACCCCCTGCAGGACGACCGCACGGACGGTACGACGGTCAGCCGAACAGCTCGAGCTCCGCGGCGCGGACCGAGAGGTCCCGGTCCGTGGCCGCCTTGCAGTCGGTGTCGTTGGTCGCGTCGCTGTCCTGCTCTCCCGCGTAGCCGGCGTAGCCGGTGCACTGGTTCTCCAGGGCCACGAACCGCACGTGGGTGGCCACCACGTCGGGGAGGTCGAAGGTGCGCAGGGCCAGGTTCGGCGCCACCGGGCGCGGCCGCACCGCCGGGAAGGCGTTCGCCGGGCTGGTGTAGACGCGCCTCCACCGGGCGTGCGGGCCGGTGCACGCGTGCGCCCGGGTCTGCACGCAGGTGTCGAGCGCGAACCGGCGGAGCGCGGTGAAGCGCGACCCCGAGTCGGGGTCCGCTGCCAGCGGGAGGCCGCTCCCGGAGGCAGGCGCCGGGTGCAGCATCGCGCTGACCCGAGCGGTCCGGATCACGTGCCGCCCGCCGGCGAGGTCGACGACCACGAACGGGTGCGCGTCGTCGACGCTGCGGTCGCTGTTCACGCCCGCCCAGCTCGTCGCCTCGGTGTCGTCGATCAGGCCGGTGGGGTTCAGGCTGCCGCTGCTGGCGCCGACCACCTTCGCGCCGTTCGCGGCCGAGGCCAGGTTGTCGGCCACCCGCAGCGTGCGGGTCACCCGCTGCCCCGACCGGACCTTGATCCGCGACCGGGTCAGCCCGGTGCCCCGGCCGGCGAACAGGACGTCGTAGGTGCCCGGGCTCAGCGCCACCGTGGCGTCGCGGTGGGTCCGCTTCAGGGTGTCGGCGACCGGTGTGGCGCGCGCCTCCCAGCGGCCGATGTAGATCTTCCCGCGGGCCGGGTGCCGCCCGACGCGGGGGCGGAACGTCACCACCGCGGGCCGGGTGCGGGGCGAGCGGAAGCCGGCTCTCGGCTGTCCCGAGTCCGCGTTCGGCGTGCTCGCGTCGATGCCCATGCCCCGGCGGGCGAAGGCGAGCCACAGCGCCTTCTGGTCGGCCCCCCGGTAGCGCATCTGGTCCGCCGCCAGCATCGCGTCGCGGGCCTCGAGCATGCTGGTGGCTCCCTGCTGGAGCAGGAACGCGTCGAACATCAGCTGGATCCACCGCCGGTTGCCCGGGCACCTCGTGCTGGGCAGCGGCGACCTGGTGGCGGAGCCGTTCGCGCAGCGGCGCTGCAGGGACGTGTTCGTGTACCTGTACCGGCGGTCCCACTTCCGCACCAGCGCCTGGCGCACGGCGTACTGGGTGCCGTTCCAGATCTCGCCGTCCGCGTGCACCTCGACGCCGGTGCTGTCGAACCCGTAGTCGGAGTAGTTCAGCGGGTTGTGGTTGATCGCGTAGTCCCGGATGCCGACGGTCCTGTTGCCGGTGGCGTACGGGCCGACCGCCCAGGGGTTCGCACCGTTGGAGTAGTGGTTCTCGAACAGGTACTCCGCGGCGGTCAGGTCACCCCAGGACTCGCCCATGGCACCCCCCTGCTCGGAGGTGATGCCCTCGTCGGGGCCGGCGATCATCCGGTTGCTGATCGCGTGCGTGTACTCGTGGCCGACGATGCTCATGTCGAAGCTGCCGTCGGCGCAGGGGGAGTAGAAGGCGCCGGCGACCGGCTGGAAGAGGTACTGGTTGGTGATTCCGGGCACGCCGTCCTGCAGGGTGATCTGGTTGGCGTTGTCCCGGCCGAGGGAGCTCGGCTGGCCGCCGCTGAGCGCGCCGGCCTGGGCGTTGCCGACCTCGGGGTCGTTCTCGCGGCTGGCATCGGCGTTCCGCCCCAGGTTGCTCTGCTGCAGGTTGTAGTTGCGCTCGGTGAAGCCGAGGAAGTAGGCGAAGTCGTGCATCCGGTTGTGCGCGACGAACAGGTTGGTGACCGAGGCGTCGATGTCGTTGCCGCCCGGCACCAGCTTCGTGTTGTCGCACCTGCTGTTCTGCCAGACGTCGGCGAACGGCGGCGCGTAGGCGCGGTCCGCGGCGTACGGCGCCTGCTCTGCGCCGCCGGGCGTGAGCGGGCTCGCCCAGGCCTCGTGGGTGTTGGCGGCGTTGCCGAGCGTGGTGAACGTGGGCAGGTGGGTGCGCGGGTCGGTGTCCCACGGCCCCGCCGCGGCGAGGTTCTCCAGGGCGCCGGGCGGTGTCGAGCAGCCCGGGACGCGGTGGCCGCCGTCGGTGGTGACCCAGCAGCCGGTGCGCCGGTTCGACGGCACGTCGCCGGTGGAGTAGTCCAGGGTCGGATTGGCCAGGAAGTACTTCCACATCGGCGGGAACGGCGCGCCGGGAGCGCCCGCCTCCGAGTCCGACGTCACGATCGTGCCCGCGTAGTCACCCGGTCCGACGTACGGCACGGTGGGGTCGCCGAACAGGCAGACCTGCACGTCGTAGACGCCCTGGGGGATCGTCGCGCCGGGGCTGTAGGTGAGCGCCTCCGGGCTGGTCGCGGTGTCGGAGGAGCTGAGCACCTGGCCGTCGCCGTCGAGCAGCCTCAGCACGATGTCGACGTTCGGGGTCGTCGAGGCGGCCACGGTGATCCGGCGGGTGTTGCCGTCGCTGGTCTCGAACGGGTGCCGGGGCCCGCACCCGTTCGACCCGATCGCGCCGGAGAACTGGAACGCGTCGCTGGAGTTGTCGACCTGGTTGTGCCGGAAGAGCACCCGGCCGCTGACGGCGTCGACGAGGACGGTGTAGGCCAGGGCCGAGCCGCCCTCGGCGTCGACGACGTCGGCCTCGATCACCGGCACCACGCGCCCGTCGGCCATGGCGAGCGCGCGGGTGCGGGCCAGCTGGGTCTGCGCGAAGCCGGGCACGGAGAACCGCGTCCAGCCGCCGAGCACGGCCGGCGAGCCGACCGAGGAGGCGGTCACCGGGCGGCCGATGCTCTCGGCCGCCTCCAGCCAGCCCTGCTGGGGGGTGAGCGACGGTGCGGCGGGGCTTCGGCTCGTCCGGGTCAGCGACGACGACACGTAGACGACCTGCCCGTGGGCCACCCCGACCGTGACCATGCTGCCGACCGCGGGGGTCAGCCGCCCGAACCGCTGCCGGAACAGCACCGCCCGCGCGCCGCTGCCGGCGAGGTGCTGGTCGTTGACCAGCTCGAGGTCGCCGACCTGGCCGGCGCCGAGGCCGAGGACCGACCGGTGGCCCGCCAGCCACGCCCGCGCCGCCGCGACCGGGTCCTTCGAGGAGGCGCGGCCCAGGCTGCCGTCGACGGAGTAGATGGAGCCCGGCGTGCCGAACCGGTTCCAGCGGACGTGCGCGGCCAGCCGTGCGGCCGCCCGCCGCTGCCGGGACGTCGGTCGGGTCGATCCCCGAGCGTCGAGGTCGGCGAGGCCCGGCACCGGGTCGCCCGGAGTGACCACCCCCGGCGCGGGGGAGCCGGGGGACGCCGCGGAGCTCACCGACGGCAGGCCCGCGACGCCGACCGCGAGGACCGCGGCGACGGCGGCGGCCACCCGACGTCGGGACGGGCGCCGAGGGGTCGTGCGGTGCTGCCCAGCGGTTGCGGTCATGGGGGCCTCCGGGGTCCGGTGCGTGCTCGGGACCACCGAGCCACCGCTTCAACGCCGGAACGGCGGCGGGGGTTACGCGCGGGTAGTTCGGGGGGTGTCTGCCACCAATCGTTGGATCGTTCAAGTCCCGGTACGTTACGGTGCTCCGGTGAGAGCAATACGTCGGTTCACCGTCCGTCCCGTCCTGCCCGAACGGCTCCGGCCCCTGGGCGAGCTCGCGGGCAACCTGCGCTGGTCCTGGCACCCGGAGACGCAGGACCTGTTCGCCTCGATCGACGCCGACTCCTGGGAGTCCTCCGGTCACGACCCGGTCCGCCTGCTCGGTGCGGTCAGCGCCCGCCGGCTCGAGGAGCTCGCCCGGGACGACGCGTTCCTGTGGCGGCTCGGGGAGCTGCACGCCAACCTCCAGCAGTACCTCACCGGCGACCGGTGGTACCAGTCGCTGGAGGACGCGCCCCGCGCCATCGGGTACTTCTCCCCGGAGTTCGGGATCACCGCGGTGCTGCCGCAGTACTCCGGCGGTCTCGGCATCCTGGCCGGGGACCACCTCAAGACCGCCAGCGACCTCGGCGTCCCGATCACCGGGGTCGGCCTGCTCTACCGGCACGGGTACTTCCGGCAGTCGCTGTCGCGAGACGGCTGGCAGCAGGAGCGCTACCCCGTGCTCGACCCCGACGGCCTGCCGATCTCGCTGCTCCGGGAGGATGACGGGGCGGTCGCCAAGGTCAGCATCGGCCTGCCGGGGGAGGAGTCGCTGACCGCGCGGATCTGGGTGGCCCAGGTGGGCCGGGTGCCGCTGCTGCTCCTCGACTCCGACGTCGAGGAGAACAGCGAGCTGATCCGCGACGTCACCGACCGTCTCTACGGCGGCAACACCGAGCACCGGCTCCGCCAGGAGATGCTCCTCGGCATCGGCGGCGTCCGGGCGCTGCGCACCTTCTCCCGGATCACCGGCGCTCCCGAGCCGGAGGTCTTCCACACCAACGAGGGCCACGCCGGCTTCCTCGGGCTGGAGCGGATCCGCGAGCTCACCACCGACCTCGGCGCGGACAGCCTCGGCTTCGACGCGGCGGTGGAGGTGTCTCGGGCGGGGACGGTGTTCACCACGCACACCCCCGTCCCGGCCGGCATCGACCGGTTCCCGCGCGAGCTCATGGAGCAGTACTTCGGGGGCGAGAACGCCTGCGCCGGCGTCCCGGTGGACCGGATCCTGGCGCTGGGCGCCGAGGACTTCCCCGGCGGTGACCCCGGTGTGTTCAACATGGCCGTGATGGGCTTCCGCCTCGCGCAACGTGCGAACGGCGTCTCGAAGCTGCACGGAGAGGTCAGCCGCGGCATGTTCGGCGGCCTGTGGCCCGAGTTCGACGCCGCGGAGCGGCCGATCGCCTCGATCACCAACGGCGTGCACGCGCCGACCTGGGTGGCCCGCGAGATCTTCGACCTGGCCCGAAGCCACGGCGTGCGCCCCGGTCCCGACCCCGACGCGGACCACCCGGTCCAGGTGTTCGACGTCGCCGACAAGATCGCCCCCAGCGAGATCTGGGCGACCAAGCGCGTGCTGCGCCAGCGGCTCGTCGAGGACGCCCGCAAGCGGCTTGCCAAGTCGTGGCGTCAGCGCGGTGCGGCCCCGGCCGAGACCTCCTGGATCGGCTCTGCTCTCGACCCCGACGTGCTCACCATCGGGTTCGCCCGGCGGGTCCCGTCGTACAAGCGGCTCACGCTGATGCTGCGCGACCCGGAGCGGCTGAAGCGGATCCTGCTGCACCCCGAGCGGCCGGTCCAGCTGGTCATCGCCGGCAAGGCGCACCCGGCGGACGAGGGCGGCAAGAAGCTGATCCAGGAGATCGTGCGGTTCTCCGACGACCCCGAGGTCCGTCACCGCATCGTGTTCCTGCCGAACTACGACATCGCGATGGCCCAGCCGCTCTACCCCGGCTGCGACGTCTGGCTGAACAACCCGCTGCGCCCCTACGAGGCGTGCGGCACCTCGGGCATGAAGGCCGCGCTGAACGGTGGCCTCAACCTCTCGATCCTCGACGGCTGGTGGGACGAGTGGTACGACGGCAACAACGGCTGGGCGATCCCGTCCGCCGACGGCATCGACGACCCGGACCGTCGTGACGACATCGAGGCGCACGCGCTCTACGACCTGATCGAGAACGAGGTCGCGCCGCGCTTCTACGACAACGACGCCGAGGGGGTCCCGGTGCGCTGGATCGAGATGGTCCGGCACACGTTGAAGTCCCTGGGCCCGAAGGTGCTCGCGGACCGGATGGTGCGCGACTACGTCTGCACGCTGTACCGGCCCGCCGCCCACAGCTCGCGCACGCTCAACGGCGACTACGAAGGGGCCGCGGAGCTGGCCGCCTGGAAGCAGCGGGTCCGGGCGGCCTGGCCGCAGGTCTCGGTGGACCACGTGGAGACCGGCGGCGTCTCCGACTCGCCCGAGCTCGGCGACAGCATCGACCTGCACGTGTTCGTCTCGCTCGGCGGCCTGTCGCCCGAGGACGTGGACGTGCAGGTGGTGCACGGCCGGATCGCCCACGAGGACGACCTGGTGGACACGAGCACCGAGTCCCTGACCCTCGCGGAGAGCTACGAGGCCGGTCGGCACCGTTTCGACGGCCGGCTCGCCCTGGCGACGACGGGGCCGTTCGGCTACACGGTGCGCGTGCTGCCCCGCAACGAGCACCTGGCCTCTCCGGCCGAGCTCGGCTGCGTGGCCCTGCCGCACATCTGACGCCCTGCCGCCCTCGTCATCGGGACATGAAGAGGTCCGTGGTGTCGTGATGGCGCTGCCGGTGCCGGCTGCGTGCTCGGGCTCGAACGGGCGGCTGTGGCACGATCCCACCGTGCGATCCGACTCCCTGACCACTCTCGCTCACGACATCGACCGGCGGTGCCGGCTCACCGGCACCTTCCAGCTCCGATCGGGCCGGAGCGTGGGCGAGTACTTCGACAAGTACCTCTTCGAGTCCGACCCCCGCCTGCTTCGACGCGTGGCGGAGGCCATGCAGCCGCTGGTGCCGCCCGACACCGAGCTCCTCGGTGGCCTGGAGCTCGGCGGCGTCCCCCTGGCAACCATGGTCAGCAGCCTGACGGACATCCCGGCCGTGTTCGTGCGCAAGAAGGCCAAGGAGCACGGCACCCGACGACTGGCCGAGGGCGCGGAGGTCGCCGGCCGACGGATCACCCTGATCGAGGACATCGTCACCACCGGAGGTGCGGCCCGGGACGCGGCCAACGCCCTGCGGGCCGCAGGCGCCACCGTCTCCACCGTGGTGTGCGCCATCGATCGCAGCGACACCCCCGGTCGCGCCCTCACCGACGTCGGGCTCGACACCCTTGCCGTCTTCACCCGCGCGGACCTCGACGCGACCCGCAGCCAGTGACGAGCGCGCGGGTCAGGCAAGACGGGAGTGGTGACGACCCCACACCAGGGGACGTTCCTCGTCAGCCACCTCGTGGAGCTCGCGCACCAGGGCGTCGATGTCCGGAGTCATCGTCACGATGATCGAAGCGGGTCTGCCGTCGACGGTCGCGAACGTGTGGACCGTCCCCGCAGGCACCACGGCGAACTCACCGGCACCCAACCGCCTCACGCCCGACCCCATTGTCACGTCCAGCTCGCCTGTCAGCACGACGAACCCCTCGTCGCCGCGGTCGTGGACGTGAAGCGGCGCTTGCGGAAACGGGTGAGGAGCCAGGTCCCAACGCCGCATCACGAGGTCCGTCATGCGCCCGAGACTAGATCCGAACCCACCTACCTCGCACCCCGACCGCGCGGGTGGCCCCCGCCGGGGCTGGAGGGCCTCGGGGCCCCGGGCCGGCGAAGCATGCGGTCAGAGGGCGCGGAGGACGACCATGGTGCGCGGTTGCAGGTCGAGCGTCTCGCCGGCCTGCACCCGCTCGCCGACCGGGTGCGCCCCGTCGGTGCTGAGCACGATCTCGGCCTCGGCGACCCAGTCGTTCGCGGGCAGCACCGCCTTCCCCGGGTCGGGGTGGGCGTGGAACCACATCAGGAACGAGGAGTCGCGCAGCTCCTCCCCGCGCCGCCCGGGAGCCCGCAGCGGCGCGCCCGAGACGAACATCCCGAACGTGTGCAGCCCCTCGTCGAACCAGTCCGCCTCGGTCATCTCCCGCCCGTCGGGGTGGACCCAGGCCAGGTCCTTGGGCCCGCCCTCGACCGTGGGCCGGCCGGCCAGGTAGTGCCGTTGGCGCAGGGCCGGGTGCTCCCGGCGCAGCCGAAGCGCGGTCTTGGTGATCTCGTAGAGGTCCAGCCACGCGTCGTCGGGCCGCCAGTCGATCCACGAGATCTCGTTGTCCTGGCCGTAGGCGTTGTTGTTGCCGCGCTGGGTGCGTCCGCGCTCGTCGCCGGCGGTGAGCATCGGCACCCCGGTCGACAGGCACAGCGTGGCCATCAGGTTCGCGGCCTGCTTGCGGCGCAGCGCGACGATGTCCTCGTCGTCGGTCTCGCCCTCGACCCCGCAGTTCCAGGACCGGTTGTGGTCGGTCCCGTCGCGGTTGCCCTCCCCGTTGGCCTCGTTGTGCTTGTGGTTGTAGGAGACCAGGTCGCGCAGGGTGAAGCCGTCGTGCGCGGTCACGAAGTTGACCGAGGCGTACGGCGACCGGCCGTCGTCGGCGTACAGGTCGCTGGAACCGGCCAGCCGGGACGCGACGTCGCGGATCCCCCCGGACCGTGCCCTCCAGAAGTCCCGGACGGTGTCGCGGTAGCGGTCGTTCCACTCCACCCACGGCGGTGGGAACCCGCCGACCCGGTAGCCGTCCATGCTCGCGTCCCACGGCTCGGCGATCAGCTTCACGTTGCGCAGCACCGGGTCCTGGCTGATCGTCGTCAAGAAGGCGCTCTGCATGTCCACCGCGCGCCCGGTGCGGGTCAGCGCGGAGGTCAGGTCGAACCGGAAGCCGTCGACGTGCATCTCCGTCACCCAGTAGCGCAGCGAGTCGAGGATCAGCCGCAGCGCCGCCGGGTACGCCGCCTGCACGGTGTTGCCGCAGCCGGTGATGTCGAAGTACGTCGAGAGGTCGTCGCCGTGCAGGTAGTAGCCGAGGTCGTCGAGGCCGCGGAAGGCCAGCGTCGGCCCGGTCGGACCCCCCTCGGCGGTGTGGTTGTAGACGACGTCGAGCACCACCTCGAGCCCGGCCCGGTGCAGCGCCTTGACCATCGCCTTGAACTCGGTCACCTGCTCCCCGCGGTCGCCTCGGCTGCCGTAGCCGTTGTGGGGTGCGAAGAAGCCGATCGAGTTGTAGCCCCAGTAGTTGGTGAGCCCCTGGGCGGTCAGCGCCGGCTCGGGGACGAACTGGTGGACCGGCAGCAGCTCGACCGTGGTCACGCCCAGGTCCTTGAGGTAGTCGACGGCCGCCGGCGTGGTCAGGCCGGCGTAGGTGCCGCGCAGCTCTGGCGGGACCCGGTCGTGCAGCGCGGTGAACCCCTTCACGTGCAGCTCGTAGACGACGGTGTCGGTCCAGCGGGTGCGCGGCGGCGCGTCGTCGCCCCAGTCGAACTCGTCGTGCACGACCACGGACCTGGGGACGTAGGGCGCGGAGTCGCGGTCGTCGCGGGTGGCCTGCTTGCGCCGGGCGGTGGCCGCGTCGTCGCGCTTGCGCGGCCGCAAGTAGCCGTAGATCGCGTCGTCGGGTGCGACGTACCCGCTGACCGCGCGCGCATAGGGGTCGAGCAGCAGCTTCGCCTGGTTGAAGCGACGGCCCTGCTCCGGCTCCCAGGGGCCGTCGGCGCGGAAGCCGTAGCGCTGCCCGCGCGGCACGCCGGGGATCGCGCCGTGCCAGATGCCCAGGGTCTGCTCGGTGAGCCGGTGCCGGGTCTCGACCTCCGCGCCGTCGGGTGCCACGTCGAACAGGCAGACCTCGAGGGAGGTCGCCTCGGGGGCGTAGACGGCGAAGTTGGTGGCCTCCTCGGTCCAGGTCGCGCCGAGCGGTTCGTGGCTCCCCGGCCACACGGTCGACGGCTGGTGCTGGTGCATCCGGTCATTCTTGCCGATCCCCCGATTCGTCTGCGACGGCACGGGTGTCTTCCGCGCGGCCACCGCAGACGAATCGGGGTGGGGGAGGGGGATAGGGTCGGACGCGTTCGGTTCCCAGCGACAGACGACAGGGGTGCAACGTGGGCGAGTTCGTGCGGCTCGAGGTCGAGGACGGTGTCGGGACGATCCGCATCGACCGGCCGAAGATGAACGCGCTCAACGAGCAGGTGCAGGAGGAGATCCGCGCCGCGGCCGGGGAGGCCGCCGAGCGCGACGACGTCCGCGCCGTGGTCGTCTACGGCGGGGAGCGCGTGTTCGCCGCCGGCGCCGACATCAAGGAGATGGCCGCCCTGTCCTACCCGGACATGGTGCGCCGGTCCGGAGGCCTGCAGTCGGCCTTCACCGCGGTCGCGAAGATCCCGAAGCCGGTGGTGGCGGCGGTGACCGGCTACGCGCTCGGCGGCGGCTGCGAGCTGGCGATGTGCGCCGACATCCGCATCGCCGCGGACGACGCCACCCTCGGCCAGCCCGAGATCCTGCTCGGCATCATCCCCGGGGCCGGCGGGACCCAGCGGCTGACCCGTCTCGTCGGGCCGGCGAAGGCGAAGGACATCATCTTCACCGGCCGGTTCGTCAAGGCCGACGAGGCCCTGGCGATCGGCCTGGTCGACAAGGTGGTGCCCGCGGACTCCGTCTACGAGGAGGCGCTCGCCTGGGCCAGGCAGTTCACCGGCGCGGCCGCGCTCGCGCTGCGGGCGGCCAAGGAGGCCGTCGACCGGGGTCTCGAGGTCGACCTCGACACCGGCCTGGAGATCGAGCGGGTCCAGTTCGCGGCGCTGTTCGCCACCGAGGACCGCACCATCGGGATGACCTCGTTCGTGGAGAACGGACCCGGCAAGGCGCAGTTCCAGGGCCGCTAGGAGCCAGCGGTTCCTCGACTCCGGGCTGCCGGGGCCGGACCGGCGGTCCGATAATGTGCCCCTACCCCGGACCAGGAGACGGAGAGGAGACGACGGTGACCGACGCGAAGCCCACGGACGAGACCGGGGCCTCGGGCGACTCCGACGTCCCTCTCCCCGGGAAGAAGCGTCGTCGATCCTCGGAGGGGACCATGAGAGCCAGCGCCAAGACGGTGCGCAACCAGGTCGCGTCGGTGGTGTGGCTGGCCGCGGTGGTCTGCGCGCTGTTCCTGGCGGTGGGCGCGCTGCTGGTCGCCCTCAAGATGAACCAGGACAACGCGATCGTCGCGTTCGTCACCGACGTCGCGAACAAGATCGACTTCGGCGAGCTCAAGCAGTTCGCCGGCAAGAACGCCGAGGTCAAGGCCGCCCTGACCAACTGGGGGATCGCGGCGGTGATCTACCTGCTGATCGGCAAGGTCCTCGACCGGGCCATCCGGCCCTGAGGGACCTCGCGGACGCCGCGGCCGGGACCGCCGCGCCCGCGCCAGCATGTGACCGAATCCACCACCGGGGTCTGTTTCCATGCCTGCTACGCATGGGTAACCTCGGGTCCAACCGAGTGCACAGGAGGGGCCCCTAACCGGGTCGATAACGCCATGAACATTGTCGTGTGTGTGAAGTACGTGCCGGACGCCACCGCCGACCGGCAATTCGAGGACGACAACACCGTCGACCGCGTCGGTGTCGACGGGCTGCTGTCGGAGCTGGACGAGTACGCCGTCGAGCAGGCGCTCCAGATGAAGGAGAAGCTCGGCGACGACACCGAGGTGACGGTGCTCAGCGTGGGGCCGGACCAGGCGACCGACGCGATCCGCAAGGCGCTGCAGATGGGCGCGGACAAGGGTGTGCACGTCGTCGACGACGCGATCGCAGGCTCCGACGCCCTGGCCACCTCGCTGGTCCTCGCCGAGGCGATCAAGAAGACCGAGCACGACCTCGTGGTGTGCGGCATGTCCTCGACCGACGGCGAGATGGGGGTGCTGCCCGCGATGCTGGCCGAGCGGCTCGGCGTGCCGCAGGTGACCCTCGGCTCCTCGGTCGAGCTGGCCGGCACGACGGTGCGGATCCGTCGCGACGGCGACACCGCCACCGAGACGATCGAGGGCGAGCTCCCGCTGGTGCTGTCGGTCACCGACCAGTCCGGCGAGGCCCGGTACCCGTCCTTCAAGGGCATCATGGCCGCGAAGAAGAAGCCGGTCGAGACCTGGTCGCTCGCCGACCTCGGTGTGGACGCCGGACAGGTCGGCCTCTCCGCCGCCTGGACCGCGGTCGAGGACACCGCGGCGCGTCCGCCGCGCACGCAGGGCGAGGTCGTCACCGACGAGGACGGCTCCGGCGCCACCGCGCTGGTCGAGTTCCTCGCGTCGAAGAAGTTCATCTGAGGAAGCGAGGAATCTGACATGAGCGAGATCCTGGTTCTCGTCGACCACGTCGACGGTGCAGTGCGCAAACCCACCAACGAGCTCCTGACGATCGCCCGCCGCCTCGGTGAGCCCTCGGCCGTGTTCATCGGCTCGGACGCCGGTGCGGCGACCGAGACCATGAAGCAGTACGGCGCCGAGAAGATCTACGTCGTCGACGACGCGGACATCAAGGACTACCTGGTGGCCCCCAAGGCCGAGGTGCTGGCCCAGCTGGTCGAGAAGACCCAGCCGGGCGCGGTCCTGATCGTGTCCTCCGCGGAGGGCAAGGAGATCGCGGGCCGGCTCGCGGTCAAGACCGACTCGGGTCTGATCACCGACGCGGTCGACGTGCAGGAGGGTCCCGTCACGACGCAGAGCGTGTTCGCGGGCAACTTCACCGTCTCGGCCAAGGTGACCCGGGGGACGCCGATCATCACGGTCAAGCCGAACTCGGCCACCCCCGAGCAGGCCGAGGGTGCCGGCACCGTGGAGGAGTTCTCCGCCACCATCTCCGACGGCGCGAAGACCGCGAAGATCACCGCGTCCGAGCCCCGCAAGTCGACCGGCCGCCCCGAGCTGACCGAGGCCGCGATCGTGGTCTCCGGCGGCCGTGGCACCGGCGGCAACTTCGAGGAGGTCGAGGCGTTCGCCGACGCCCTCGGCGCCGCGGTGGGCGCGTCCCGCGCCGCGGTGGACTCCGGCTGGGTGCCGCACTCCTACCAGGTCGGCCAGACCGGCAAGACCGTGTCCCCGCAGCTGTACATCGCGGCGGGCATCTCCGGTGCCATCCAGCACCGGGCCGGCATGCAGACCTCGAAGACGATCGTCGCGGTGAACAAGGACGAGGAGGCGCCGATCTTCGAGCTCGTCGACTTCGGCGTGGTCGGGGACCTGCACACCGTGCTCACCGCTGCCGGCCAGGAAGTCACCAAGCGGAAGGGCTGAGCGCGCGCACTCGGCCGACGACGGCCCCGGCTCCCACGAGGGAGCCGGGGCCGTCTCGCTGTCCTGGGTCGCCGACGCCGCCGTGCCTCACCGGAGCAGGGCCGCGACGATCGTGGTCTCGACGAAGTCCGCGTACGCCGCCAGCGACCACCCGCGCCGGACGACGAGGAGGTCGTACAGCTCCGGGGACGAGGTCGTGAACAGCACGTCCGCCGCACGCTCGAGCGTCACGCCCTCGCGCAGGTGGCCGCCGCGCTGCAGGTAGCCCGCGTTGTCGGTCATCCGGCGCAGCCGGTCCTCGTCCATCTCGTCGTACAGCGCGCGCACGCCCGGGTCGGTCGCGGCCGCCTCCCGCACCAGCATCAGCAGCGGGCTCGCCCGGGGGGCCACCTCGGTGGCCAGCCGGGCCCATCCGCGCACCACCACCCGGGGGTCCGGCTCGGCCCGCAGCCGGTCGGACCGGGACTCCGCAGGCTCAGGTCCCGCGCCGCGCAGCGCCTCGTCGCGCAGGGCCCGCACCAGCCCGGCCTTGCCCCCGAAGCCCTTGTACACCGTCTCGGGGGAGACCGCCGCGGCCTCGGCGATCGCGGCCACCGTGGTGCCGGGGTAGCCCTGGGCCAGGAACAGCTCGCTGGCTGCCTGGAGGATGCGCCGCCGTCGGGCCCGCGCCTCGGCACGCCGGCCGGAGGAGTCGTAGCGGCGGGGCTTGACGGATCGGGTCACGGGGCGCACACTCCAAATCAGATACAGCCGACTGTATCAAAAGCCTTGGAGGACCGATGAGCACGGATCTCATCTCACCCGCACCCTTCGCGCTCCGGCTCCGCGATGCCACCAACTCCCACGACGTCGACGCGGTGGTGGCCTGCTTCGCCGCCGACTACGTCAACGAGACCCCGACCCACCCGGCCCGTGGCTTCGTGGGCGCGGAGCAGGTCCGGCGCAACTGGACGCAGATCTTCGCGGCGGTGCCCGACCTGCGCGCCGAGCTGGTGCGCTCCTGCCAGGGCGGGGACACGGTGTGGACCGAGTGGGAGATGCGCGGCCACCGACGTGACGGGGCCGAGCAGCTGATGCGTGGGGTGAACATCTTCACCGTCGACGAGACCGGCGTGGCGCGGGCGATCCGCTTCTACCTGGAGCCGGTCGACACGTCCGAGGTCAGCGCCGACGAGGCGGTGCGCGAGGCGATGCAGGGTCCACCGAGATGATCGTGGTCTGCGGCGGCACCGGACGGCTCGGTGCCAAGGTGGCCAACCGGCTCGCGGGACGCGGGCTGCCCGTCCGGGTGCTCAGCCGGGGCCTGTCCGCTCCGGCGGAGGCGCTCGACGGCCGCGTCGAGGTGGTGCACGGCGATGTCCGCGACGTCGGGAGCCTGGACGCCGCGTTCGCGGGCGCGGAGGTGGTGGTGTCGGCGATGCACGGGTTCGTCGGGCCCGGCGGGGTCACCCCCGAGTCCGTCGACGGACGGGGCAACCTCAACCTCGTCGCCGCGGCGGGGCGCGCGGGCTCGGACGTCGTCCTGGTCTCGGTCGCGGGGGCGAACGGGGACAGCCCCCTGGAGCTGGCCCGCAGGAAGTACGGCGCCGAGCAGGCGCTGCGGGCCAGCGGGTGCGCCTGGACGGTCGTCCGCCCCGACGCCTTCGCGCAGACCTGGCTCGAGGTCCTCGAGGAGACCGCCGGGACGTCGCGCCGCCCGCTCGTGTTCGGCGACGGCGACAACCCGATCGCGTGGGTCGACGTCGACGACGTCGCCGCCCTGGTGACCCAGGCGGTGGTCGACCCGACGCTGCGCGGGCGCACGCTGGAGATCTGTGGGCCGGAGCGGCTGACTCTCGAGGAGCTCGCCCGGGTGGTCATGGCGCGCAACGGCTGGACCGGCCGCCCGCGGCACGTGCCCCGCGTGGCGCTGCACGTCATGTCCGCGCTCGCCGGCCCGGTGCGGCCCGAGCTGGCCAGGCAGGCGCGTGCGTCGCTGGCGATGGACCGGCTGCCGCCGACCGACGACGGCGAGACGCGTGCGGCCCTGCCCTGGTTGCCGGCCACGCCGGTCACGGCGGTCTCGCGCGAACGACCCGATGGCGGCGCTGCGGTCTCCGGGTGAGCCGGCGGGCCTGCCGCGCGCCGGCGTCACAGCGCGAGGGTCTCGCCGTCCCAGCCGCGCCGCAGCCAACGGTCGTGGCTGGCCACGACGACGGTGCCGGCCGAGCGCCGCAGCGCCGCCTCGAGCTCCTCGGCCAGGGTCAGCGAGATGTGGTTGGTCGGCTCGTCGAGCAGCAGCAGGTCCGGCCGGCGGGCCACCAGCACGGCCAGCGCCAACCGTCGCTGCTGGCCCACGCTGAGCACCCCGACCGGGCGCGACAGCTCCCGCGGGTGCAGCAGGCCGAGGTCCCCGAGCGGCACGGGGGCCCCGGTGGCCGCTTCGTAGACCTGGAGCGGAGTCCGGTCCGGCCGGCTGAAGCAGGCTTCCTGGGGCAGGTGGCCCACCCTGCGCGCGTGCACCTGCACGCGGCCCGACGCCGCCACGACCTCCCCGGCGAGCACCTTCAGCAGCGTCGACTTCCCGGACCCGTTGGCGCCGGTGACGAGCAGCCGTCCGCCGGCCGGCACGTCGAGGTGCGGCACCCGCACCCGCCGCGGTACGACGAGGTCGCGGACGAGCACGGTCGGGCCGCCGCCGGCCCGCGTCGGTGCCAGGGTTCCCCGGAAGGCGATCGGCTCGGGGGGCTTGGGGACCCGGTCCCGCTCGAGCACCTCGATGCGCCTCTCGGCGTCGCGGACCCGACGGCTCACCGTGCGCGCGACGTTGCCCGCCTTGAACGAGTAGATGCACTTGTCGTTGTCACGCGGGGCCCGGTCGTGGGCCACCTGCCGGGCCGTCGTACGGGCGGCGACCCGCAGGGTGCCGAGCTCGTCCTGCTGCTCCGCGAACGCGCGCACCCACCGGGCCCGTGCCTCGCGCTTGGCGGCGAGGTAGTCGGTGTAACCGCCGGTGAACCGGTTGCCACCCTCGCCGTCCACGCCGAAGTGGCTCGGGTCGAGGTCGACCACGGCCGCGCACACGCGGTCGAGGAAGGCGCGGTCGTGGCTGGCCGCAACGACGATCCCGGGCAGCGACACCAGGAACTGCTCGAGGAACGCCACCGCGTCGTCGTCGAGGTGGTTGGTCGGCTCGTCGAGCAGCAGGCAGCGGGGCCGGCGGGTGACCAGCGCGGCCAGGGCGAGCCGGCTGCGCTGGCCACCGGACAGGGCGGCGACCGCACGGCTCCGGTCCACCCGGGCCAGGCCCAGCCGCGCGGCCGCGGTCTCGGCCCGCCGGTCGGCGTCCCACCCGTCGTGCAGGTCGACCCACTCCAGCAGGGCGTCGTAGTCGTCCGCGGCCCCGGGGTCGTCGAGCCGGGCCGCGAGGACCTCGAGCCGTGCGACCGCGTCGTGCAGCGGGGCGAGGGCCTCACGCAGCACCTCGCCCACCGTCCGGGCGTCGCCGAAGTCGGGCTCCTGGCCGAGGTAGGCGAGCTCGCCCGGCCGGGCGACCGTCCCCGCGTCCGCGGTCTCGACGCCGGCGAGCAGGCGCAGCAGCGTGGACTTGCCGACGCCGTTCTCGCCGACGAGCCCCAGGGGCCGGCCGGGGTTCGCGACGAGGTCGACCCCGTCGAGGACCACGCGGTCGCCGTACGCCTTGGCAAGGTCGCGGGCGACGAGCGGGGAGGTGGGGGAGAGCGGGTGGGCAGGCATGGGGACACCGATCCGTCACGGGGAGGCAGTGCTCCCGCCGGGCCGGGGCCGCGGACGCGGGAGGGGACGGTGTCAGATCTTCATGGTGCGAGAAGCCTGCCCGGTCGGGCCGGCCGCCCGCAACGGGTTTTCTCCCGCCGCGGGCGGCGCGGTCAGCGGCTGCGGCGTGAGGACGAGAACGACGCGGCGCTGTGCGGCCGCGAGCCGCTCGTCGAGGCCTGCGAGGCACCCGCCCGACCGCCGCGGCGGGACCTGCCGGCGCCGGCTCCTGCCGAGGTGCCGCCCGGGGTCCCGGCAGCGGTCCCGGCAGCGGTGCCGTCGTTGCCGCCGCGGCCGCGGCCACGTCCACCACTGCGTCCACCAGTGCGTCCATCACTGCGTCCACCAGTGGGAGCACCGTTGCCACCGCCACTGCGACGGCGCCCAGAGCCGCGCCCGGCCCGGGCGCCCTCGTTGCCGGAGCGCCCGGGGGCGACCGGGGAGGCCGTGGCCTCGACGAACGTGCGCTGTCCCGGAGCGATCTGCGACAGCAGCGGGTGGTCGACGGTGATCCGGGTGATGGTCGGCTTGATGCCGGCCTTGCGGGTCAGGTCGCGTACGTCGGACACCTGGGCGTCGAGCATCAGCGTCACGACCGTGCCGTCGGAGCCGGCGCGAGCGGTGCGACCGGAACGGTGCAGGTAGGCCTTGTGCTCCACCGGCGGGTCCGCGTGCACGACGAGGCTCACGTCGTCGACGTGGATGCCGCGTGCCGCGATGTCGGTGGCGACCAGGGTGGTCGCCGAGCCCTCGGAGAACGCGGTCAGGTTGCGGGTCCGGGCGTTCTGCGACAGGTTGCCGTGCAGCTCGACGGCCGGCACCCCCTTCGCGTTGAGCTGGCGGGCCAGCGCCTTGGCGCCGTGCTTGGTGCGGGTGAAGACCAGCGTGCGTCCCGGCGCCGCGGCCAGGTCCACCAGGACCGGCAGCCGGGCCTCCTTGGCCAGGTGCAGCACGTGGTGGGTCATCCTCGCCACGGGCGACTGGGCCGAGTCGACGCTGTGCGTGACCGGGTTGCGCATGAACCGCTTGACCAGCACGTCGACGCCGGCGTCGAGGGTGGCCGAGAACAGCAGCCTCTGGCCGTCGGACGGGGTCCGGTCGAGGAGCCGGCGGACGCCGGGCAGGAAGCCGAGGTCGGCCATGTGGTCGGCCTCGTCGAGCACGGTCACCTCGACCGAGCCGAGGTCGGCGTGCCCGGACCGCACGTGGTCCTCGAGCCGGCCGGGGCAGGCGATGACGACGTCGACACCGCGGCGCAGCTTGGTGATCTGGGGCTGTGCTCCGACGCCCCCGAAGATCGTCATGGTGGTCAGGCCGCAGGCCTCGGCCAGGGGCGCCAGGGTGGCCTCGATCTGGGTGGCCAGCTCGCGGGTCGGGGCGAGCACCAGTGCGCGCGGCCGGCCCGGTCGCGCCTTCACCGGCCGGGCGGCCAGCCGGGCGACGAGCGGCAGCGCGAACGCGTAGGTCTTGCCCGACCCGGTGCGACCCCGGCCGAGCAGGTCCCGGCCGGCCAGCGAGTCGGGCAGCGTCGCGGCCTGGATCGGGAACGGCTCGGTGATGCCGGCGTCGGCCAGGGACTCGACGAGGACGTCGGGCAGGCCGAGGGCGGCGAAGCTGGTGGATCCGCTGGTGGATCCGCTGGTGGATCCGCCGGTGGATCCGGTGGTGGGCGTGCTTGTGGGCGTGGAACGGCGATTCGCCATGGGTGGAAGAACTCTCGAAGCTAGAAGGGTCGTCCTGCCCGGCGCGACTCGGTTCGGTCGCGGCGCTTGGTGGATGACGGTGGGGAACCGGCCCGAGGCAGAACGGATGGGGCCGATGGGGTCATTCTACGCAGGTCGCACCCGGTGCCGCGAACCGAACGGCCCGGCCGCGTCTTCCGGACCCGCCCGCGGGCGCCGGGTTAGCCTCGCCCCGTGACGCTGCGCCGGGTCGTGATCGGGGTGCTGGCCGCGCTGCTGCTGCCCGCCGTGGTGCTGACCTGGGCACGGCTGCTCGACCCGCGCGAGGGGCCGTGGGTGCGCGTGGTGGCGTTCACCCCGTACGCCGTCCCGCTGTACGCCCTCGCCGCGCTGGTGCTCGGGGTCGCCTGGTGGCGGGCCGCCGGCCGCCGGCGCACCACCGCGAGGCTGCTCACCCTGGCCGTCGGGCTGCCGCTCGCGGTGCACCTGGTCTGGGCGGCCGGTCCGTACGTCGGACCCGGCACCGCCCCGGCGGAGCGCGGCAGCACGTTCCGGGTGCTGACCGCGAACCTGCGGCTGGGCCGGGCCGACCCGGCGCGGGTGGTCCGCGCCGCGGTCGAGCACCGGGTCGACGTGCTCGTCCTGGAGGAGGTCACGCCGACCGCGCTGGCGGGGATGCGCGCCGCGGGCCTGGGCGCCGCGTTCGGGCACCGGGCCGGCCGTCCGGCCGACGGTGCCGCCGGGACCGTGGTGCTCTCCCGCCGGCCGATCAGGCACGTCCGGCCCCTCGGCACCGGCCTCGGCGGCTACCGGATGGAGGTGCGCGTCCCCGGGGGCGAGGTCACCCTGCTGGCCGTGCACGTGCGGCCGCCGGACGCCCAGGCCCGCGGCTGGGCGGCCGACCTGAGCACGGTGCGCGGCTGGGCCGTCGGCGAGGACGGCCCCACGGTCATCGCCGGGGACTTCAACGCGACCCCCGACCACGTCGCGATGCGTGACCTGCGGGGGCGCGGGTTCGACGACGCGGCGACCCAGGCGCGGTCCGGCTGGCAGCCGACCTGGCCGTCCTCGGGCGCGGAGTCGGTGCTCGGCGTGCCGCTCCCGCCGCTGCTCCAGGTCGACCACGTGCTGGTCAACGCGGCGCTGCGCGCGACGCGGACCGAGTCGATCTCGCTGCCGGGCACCGACCACCGTGCCTTGCTGGCCATACTGACCAGGTGACCTCGACGAACGGTCCGGGCGCCTGGGAGCCCGACGAGGAGGACCGGGAGTTCCTGCGCGTCTACGGGGAGTGGGACCCGCTCACGCCCGCGGAGCTGCGGGCGCTGATGGAGGGGTTCGAGCCGCCCTGGTGGGTGGTCGGCGGGCACGCGATCGAGGCGTTCACCGGCGTGCCCCGCTTCCACGAGGACATCGACCTGGTGGTCTTCACCGAGCACGTGCCGCAGCTGCGGGCCCAGCTCGGCGGGGTGTTCCACCTGTGGAGCAACCACGGCGGCACGTTCCGCATCATCGACGACGCGCATCCGGAGCCGCTGCACCCGCTCAGCCAGATCTGGATGCGGGTCGACGCCCGGTCCCCGTGGCGGGTGGACTGCCCGCTCAACCCGTCCGTGGACGGGCGCTGGCAGTCCAAGCGCGACGAGACGCACGTCGCCGACCTCGACGAGGTGACCTTTGTGCACGCCGACGGGATCCGCTACCTGAACCCCGAGGTCGCGCTGTTCTTCAAGGCCGGGCAGGCCCGGGCGAAGGACTCGGTGGACCTGGCCAACGCCTGGCCTCTGATGTCGGCGGCCCAGCGGGCGTGGCTGCGCGAAACGGTGCGGACCCGCTACCCCGACCACGCCTGGCACGACCGGCTCGCGGACGGCTGACGCGCGGGCCGGCCGCGGGGGAGACTGGGGCATGGACATCGACCGAGCGCTCGACTTCGTGCGCCAGAACCATCGGGCCGTGATGGCCACCCGCGTCCCCGGAGGCGGGCTCCAGCAGAGCCCGGTGCTCGCCACGGTCGACGCGGCCGGCCGCGTCGTGGTGAGCAGCCGGGAGACCGCGTACAAGACCAGGAACGTCCGCGAGGACCCCTGGGTCCAGCTGTGCGTGCTCCCGGACGAGTTCTTCGGCGACTGGGTCGTCGTCGAGGGCGAGGCCGAGGTGGTGTCGCTGCCCGAGGCGATGGGGCCGCTGGTGGCCTACTACCGCGCGGTCGCGGGGGAGCACGACGACTGGGACGAGTACCGCGCCGCCATGGAGCGCGACCGCCGGGTGGTGATCCGGTTCGCGCCGCGACGGGCCGGGCCGGACCTCCACGGCTGAGCATGGTTGGGCGGCCTGGGCCGCACGCCGTACCCTGGTGAATGCAATGAACGTCCCTGCCACGGCTGACTTCGTCTACCTCGACCACGCCGCCTCCACGCCCATGCGCGCCGAGGCCGTTGCGGCGATGACCGAGCAGCTGACCAAGGTCGGCAACCCGTCCTCGCTGCACGGGCCCGGCCGGGCCGCCCGCCGGGCGGTGGAGGAGTCGCGCGAGGCCATCGGCCGGGCGCTCAACGCGCGCCCCAGCGAGGTCGTCTTCACCTCCGGCGGCACCGAGTCGGACAACCTGGCGCTGAAGGGCCTCTTCTGGGCCCGCCGGTCCGCGTCCCCGCGCCGGACCCGGATCCTGTCCACGGCGGTGGAGCACCACGCGGTCCTCGACACGCTGCACTGGCTCGAGGAGCACGAGGGTGCGCAGGTCGAGCTGCTCCCGGTCGACCACCTCGGTCGCGTGGACCTCGAGGCACTCCACGACGCGCTGCGCCGCGACCCCGGGTCGGTGGCGCTGGTGTCGGTGATGTGGGCCAACAACGAGGTCGGCACCCTGCAGCCGGTCCGCGAGGTCGCCGAGCTCGCCCACGCGCACGACGTCCCGGTCCACACCGACGCGGTCCAGGCGGTCGGCCAGGTGCCGGTCGACTTCGCCGCCAGCGGCGTTGACGCGCTGACGCTGACCGCGCACAAGGTCGGCGGCCCGTACGGCGTCGGCGCGCTCGTCGTGCGCCGCGAGCTCGAGCTCACCCCGCTGCTGCACGGCGGCGGCCAGGAGCGTGACGTCCGCTCGGGCACCATCGACACGCCGGCGATCGCCGGCTTCGCGGCGGCGGTCCGACTGGCCGTCGCGCACCAGCGGGACGCCGCCGATCACCTCACGTCCCTGCGCGACGAGCTGGTCGCCCGGGTGATCGGCCAGGTGCCGGACGCCGTGCTGAACGGCGACCCCGTGCACCGGCTGCCCGGCAACGCGCACCTGACCTTCCCCGGCTGCGAGGGCGACTCGCTGCTGATGCTGCTCGACGCCCGGGGCATCGCCTGCTCGACGGGCTCGGCCTGCTCGGCGGGCGTGCCCCAGCCCTCCCACGTGCTGCTCGCCATGGGCTGCGACGAGGAGCAGGCCCGCTCCTCGCTGCGGTTCACGCTCGGTCACACCAGCCGCCTGGCCGACGTGGAGGCGCTCGCGGCGGCGATCGCACCGGTCGTCGGGCGGGCCCGCGCCGCCGGCGTGGTGTCCGGGTTCGGCTCCAAGAAGCTCGTGGGCTGAGCGCCGTGCGTGTGCTTGCCGCGATGTCCGGCGGCGTCGACTCCGCCGTGGCCGCGGCCCGGGCCGTCGACGCCGGCCACGAGGTCACCGGGGTGCACCTGGCGCTCTCGCGCAACCCGAGGTCCTACCGCACCGGCGCCCGCGGCTGCTGCACGATCGAGGACTCCAACGACGCCCGGCGAGCCGCCGACGTGATCGGGATCCCCTTCTACGTCTGGGACCTGAGCGAGCGTTTCCACGAGGACGTCGTCGAGGACTTCGTGGCGGAGTACTCCTCCGGTCGGACCCCGAACCCTTGTCTGCGCTGCAACGAGAAGATCAAGTTCGCCGCGGTCCTCGACCGCGGGCTCGCTCTCGGGTTCGACGCGGTCGCCACCGGGCACTACGCGCGGCTGGCCACCGGCCACGACGGCCTGGTCGAGATGCACCGGGCGGTCGACATGGGCAAGGACCAGTCCTACGTGCTCGGCGTGCTCACCCAGGAGCAGCTCGCGCACTCGCTGTTCCCGCTCGGCGACTCCGCCAAGGCCGAGGTCCGTGCGGAGGCGGCCCGGCGCGGGCTGTCGGTCGCGCAGAAGCCCGACAGCCACGACATCTGCTTCATCTCCGACGGGGACACCTCCGGCTGGCTGCGGGAGAGGCTCGGCGCCGGCTCCGGCGAGATCGTCGACCATGCCAGCGGCGAGGTGCTCGGCACCCACGAGGGGGCGTTCGGGTTCACCATCGGGCAGCGCAAGGGCCTGCAGATCGGCAGGCCGGCGGCCGACGGGAGACCCCGCTACGTCCTCGACATCGAGCCGGTCTCCGGCACCGTCACCGTCGGCCCCCGCGAGGAGCTGACCGTGGACCACGTCGAGGGGGTCCGGGCCCGCTGGTGCGGCACCGTCCCCGACGAGCCGCTGCACGGCACCGTCCAGCTCCGGGCCCACGGTGACGAGCACCGCGCCGTGGTCACGGTGCGGCCCGACGGCACGGTGTCGGTCGACCTGCTCGAGCCGGCGCAGGGCATCGCGCCCGGCCAGGCCGCGGTGGTGTACGACGGGTCCCGGGTCGTCGGCTCGTGCACGATCTCCGCGGCGCGCCGTACGTCGGCCGGCGCGGGGCGATGACCCGCGGCAGCGGCGTCGGGTCCATGCCCGGCGAGGACTACCGCGAGACCGTCAAGGTGGTCCTGGGGGAGACCGACCTGCCCTTCCTCCCCGAGCTGCCGGGCCGCGGCGCGCACGCGGACATGACCGGGCGGGCGCTCGCGGTGATGGTCGAGCTCGGGGCCGACCTGCAGCCCGCGGGCTGGCGGCTCACCGACGCGCCCGGAGTGGACCACCGGCGGGCGCGCTCGCTGCTGGCGCAGGACCTCGACGCGGTCGAGGAGCAGCTGGACGGCTTCACCGGCACGTTCAAGGTGCAGGTGGCCGGGCCGTGGACACTGGCCGCGACCGTGGAGAAGCCCCGGGGCGACCGGCTGCTCTCCGACCGGGGCGCCCGCCGCGAGCTGGCGCAGGCGCTGGCGGAGGGCGTGCGCGGCCACGTCGCCGACGTGCGGCGTCGGCTGCCCGGTGCGGACGTCGTGGTGCAGGTCGACGAGCCGGCCCTCCCCGCGGTCCTCGCCGGCGGGGTGCCGACCGCGTCGGGCTTCCACCGGCACCGCTCCGTCGACCCGCCGACGGCCTCGGAGGCGCTGGGGTGGGTGCTCGCCGCCGTGACCGACGCCGGGGCCGTCCCGGTGGTGCACTGCTGCGCGGCCGACGTACCCGTGTCGCTGCTGACCGGTGCCGGCGCCGCGGGTGTCTCGGTCGACCTGGCCGTGCTGTCCGTCGGTGCCTACGACTCGGTCGCCGAGGTACTGGAGAGGGGCGGGCCGGTGCACCTGGGGGTGGTGCCGACGCAGCGGGCCGACACGACCGAGCGGGAGCTGACCGATCGGGTGCTGCGGTTCCTCGACATGCTCGGGTTCGACCCGGACAGCGCGGGGGAGTCGCTGGTGGTGACACCGGCGTGCGGGCTGGCCGGGTCCGACCCCGGCTGGGCGCGCCAGGCCCTCGGGCTCAGCCGGGCCGTCGCCGCCGCCCTCTAGCCGGACCGCCGTTTACCAGGGGATGTCGGGAAACTGTCGCTTCCCGTGGTGATCTTGCCCGGGGAAGCGACAGATCGCCTGCATCCCCTGGTAAACGGGCAGCCCCGAAACAGGCAGCCCCCCGCGCCGATCAGGGGCGGCCCACGGAGTCGGCCAGCAGCGCCAGGGACCGGCTGGCCGCGAAGCGGTTCCACCCGCGCACGTCGCGCAGCATGTAGTGCCCGACCCGGCCCATGTCGTGGAACTCCGCGGACGCGGTCACCGTCTCGGCGCGCCGGACGAACGCCAGGGTCTGCCGGGCCGAGGTGATCCGGTCGCTGCGCCCGTGCGCGGCCGCGAGGTGCTTGCCCGCGAGCGCCGCGGTCGGCTCGTCGTCGGGCAGCCACGGGGCCAGCGCGACCACGCCCGTCACGTTCGGGTCGTCGGCCGCCGCCACCGCGGCCCGTCCGCCCATCGAGTGACCGAGCAGTACGACGGGCAGCTCGCCGTGCTCGCGGCGTACCTCCTCCAGGGCCCACCGGACGTCCGGGACCGGCGACGGCGGGGCCGCCACGCGGGCGTTCCACCCGCGCACCGAGTAGCGCAGCAGCCAGACGGCCGCCCCGGCCCGGTTCACCTCGCCGGCGATCTGCGTCATCATCCACCGGGACCGGCGCCAGGACGCGCTGCGCTCGTCCACGGGGTGCACCCCGTCGGCCGACCCGCCGTGCAGCATCAGCACCAGTCCGCGCGTGGGCCCGGCCACGTCCCGACGGGTCAACGAAGGTGCCGCCATGCCTCGATCCTCTCAAGCCGGTGGAAACCCCGCCGCTGGTTCGCGCCCGTGACCGCGCCGGATGGGCGCGACGCAACCGCGGACCGCCCCTGTCGGGCCGGCACGGCAAGATGGGACGCATGAGCGAGGAGATCCCCGAGTCGACCGTCACCGAGGTGGAGGCCGCCCCGCCCGAGGCCCGCGAGGAGCACCGCGAGAAGTCCGAGCAGGTCGAGGAGGCGCGCTGGCGCTACTACGTCAAGGACGCGCCGACGATCTCCGACGCCGACTTCGACGCGCTGATGCGCCGGCTCGAGGAGCTCGAGGAGGCCTGGCCGGACCTGCGCACCCCCGACTCGCCCACCCAGAAGGTCGGCGGGGCGGTGGCGACGGAGTTCACCCCGGTCGAGCACATCGAGCGGATGATGAGCCTGGACAACGCCTTCTCCGCCGAGGAGCTCGAGGCATGGGCGGCGCGGCTGGTGCGTGAGGAGGTCACCGGGGCCGAGTTCCTGTGCGAGCTGAAGGTCGACGGTCTCGCGGTCAGCCTGCTCTACGAGGACGGCCGGCTGACCCGTGCCGCGACCCGCGGCGACGGCCGCACCGGCGAGGACGTCACCCCCAACGTCCGCACGATCGACAACGTCCCGCACCGGCTGCGTGGCTCGGCGAAGCACCCGGTGCCGAGCCAGGTCGAGGTCCGCGGCGAGGTGTTCTTGCCGGTGGAGGCGTTCGAGAAGCTCAACGAGTCCATGGTGGAGCAGGGCAGGCCGCCGTTCGCGAACCCGCGCAACGCGGCGGCCGGGTCGCTGCGCCAGAAGGACCCGCGGGTCACCGCCTCGCGGCCGCTGGCGATGGTGTGCCACGGCATCGGCGCCCGCGACGGCTTCGAGCCCTCGCGCCAGTCGGAGTCGTACGCCGTGCTCGCCGAGTGGGGGCTGCCGATCAGCGACCGGGTCCGGGTGGTGCCCGACCTCGACGGCGTGCGGGACTACATCGACCACTACGGCGAGCACCGCCACGACGTCGAGCACGAGATCGACGGCGTGGTGGTCAAGGTCGACCAGGTGTCGCTGCAGCGGCGGCTGGGCTCGACCTCGCGGGCGCCCCGCTGGGCGATCGCGTACAAGTACCCTCCCGAGGAGGTCAACACCGAGCTCCTCGACATCCGGGTCAACGTCGGCCGCACCGGCCGGGTCACGCCGTACGGCGTCATGCGGCCGGTCAAGGTGGCCGGGTCGACCGTCGAGATGGCCACCTTGCACAACGCCTCCGAGGTCCGGCGCAAGGGCGTGCTGATCGGCGACACCGTGGTGCTCCGCAAGGCCGGCGACGTGATCCCGGAGATCGTCGGACCGGTCGTGGACCTGCGCGACGGGTCCGAGCGTGAGTTCGTGATGGCGACCCACTGCCCCGAGTGCGGCACCGAGCTGCGACCGGAGAAGGAGGGCGACGCCGACATCCGCTGCCCCAACCACCGCTCGTGTCCGGCGCAGCTGCGGGAGCGGGTGTTCCATGTCGCCGGCCGCGGTGCCTTCGACATCGAGGGGCTCGGCTACGAGGCCGCGGTCGCCCTGCTCGAGGCCGGCGTGATCGAGGACGAGGGCGACGTCTTCGGGCTCACCGAGGACGACCTGCGACGCGTGCCGCTGTTCACCCGGGCGCCGAAGAAGGGGGAGGGGGACGCCCCGGTGCTCTCCGCCAACGGCGCCCGGCTGCTGGCCAACCTCACGGACGCGAAGAACCGGCCGCTGTGGCGGGTGCTGGTCGGGCTCTCCATCCGGCACGTCGGGCCCACCGCGGCCCGGGCGCTGGCCACCGAGTTCGGGTCGCTGGACCGGGTCGCCGGCGCCTCGCTGGAGCAGCTCGCCGACACCGAGGGCGTCGGCCTGACGATCGCCGAGGCGGTCAAGGACTGGTTCGACGTCGACTGGCACCGCGCGGTGGTCGACAAGTGGCGCGCCTCCGGGGTGCGCCTCGAGGACGAGGTCGACGCGTCCACGCCGCGCACGCTCGAGGGGATGAGCATCGTGGTCACCGGCTCGCTGACCGGCTTCAGTCGCGACCAGGCCAAGGAGGCGATCATCGCCCGCGGCGGCAAGGCCTCCTCGTCGGTCTCGAAGAAGACCGCCTTCGTCGTGGTCGGGGACGCGCCGGGGTCCAAGCACGACAAGGCGGTCGACCTCGGGGTGCCGGTGCTGGACGAGGACGGCTTCGGGGTGCTGCTGTCCGAGGGCCCCGACGCGGCCCGCGCGGTGGCCTCGGTCGGGCAGTAGCCGCTCAGCCCCGCACCGGGCGCTGCAGCCCGGCCAGCATGTGGGCGGCGACCGGCACGTCTCGCAGGGCGGCGTACAGGGCCTGGCGGAGCGCCGGGCCGACGGCGACCGGGGCGTTGCGGTGGTGCAGCACTCGCTCCACCCAGTCGAGGGCATCGGCCACGATCCAGCCGTCGCCGGTCACGAGGGCGCCGGCGACCGCCCCGACGAGGTGCGGCATCTGGTCGTCGAGAACGCGCAGCCAGGACTCGTCGCCGGCCCGGACCGGGACCGCGCTCATGGTGCCGAGGGCGTGGAAGAGCATCCGCTCGACCTCGTCGGCCAGCGCCTCGCGGTCCCCGAAGATCGTGTAGGCCTCCTCCGAGCCCGGGTGGACCAGCGGGTCGGCGGCGCCGACCACGGCCGGGAGCACGCGGACCGTGTCGGCCGCCTCCAGGCCCGACCCGGCGAACGCGGTGGCGCCGAGCGCCGCCGCGCGCTTGCCGGCCGCGTCGAACGCCGGACCGCCGACCACCACCGGCGTGCCGGTCTCCCGGACGGCCTCGATCTGGCGGCGGACCAGTGGCAGGAACCCGCCCAGGGAGCAGCTGAGCAGCACCGCCCGCGGGGCCACCTCGTGGACGTGCCGGACCAGGTGCTGGGCCGACGCGTTGGCGCCGAGGTAGCTGACCGCCAGCCCGGCCGCGCGCAGGTGCTCGGCCACCATCTGCGCGGGCAGGGCATGCCACTCCTGCTCCACGCAGGACACCACCACCAGCGGCAGGCCGGAGGCGGCCGGGGACGCGGTCTCCCGCTCGACCGCGAGCATGGTCAGGGCGGCCTCGCTGATCGCGGTCGCGGCGTGCTCCTGGGCCACGCTCCAGACATCCTCCACCCAGAGCTCGCCGATGCGCAGCTGAGCGGGAGCGAGCAGGTCCTCGATGATCGAGAGGGCGTCGTGCCCGTCGGCGCGCAGGTTCCGCACCAGCGCCAGGGCGGCCGGCCGGTCGCCGGCGCGCAGGGCACCGAGGTAGCCCTCCAGCACCGTGCCCGACCCCCCGTCGTGGGTCATGTCCGGCCGGCCTCGACCGCGAGCCGGGTGCGCGAGGTGCACCGCTGCGCCGGCCCGGCCGTGGGCGAACGGGTCACGTGCTTCCCGTCCGCCGAGTCGGTCAGCTCACTCACAGGTCATCCTCTCGCGCGACAGCACTCTAGCCGCAAAGCCGACCGGGCCGGTGTCTCGGCCGGAGCGGCCGACGGGTGCACATGGGCGCGTGTCCCCCTCCGCGAGGTCCTCGCGCTCGCGCTGCTCGTCACCGGCACCGTCCTGACCGGGGCGCTGCTGTTCGGCGCCACACCGTCGGCCGCGAGGCCCACCGGCACGCCGTCCCCGACCGGGCGGCCGACCCGGTCGCACGGACGGAGCCGGCTGCGCCGAGGGGAGGTCGGCCTCCTAGGATGAGTTCTTCGCAGATGCATCCGTCGCTAGGAGCGAGCAGTCCATGCCTGACATCACCCGGGACGAGGTGGCGCACCTTGCCGACCTCGCGCGGATCGACCTCTCCGACGCCGAGCTCGACCGGCTCGCACCGCAGCTCGAGGTGATCTTGGAGTCGGTCAAGTCGATCAGCGAGGTCGCCGCCGACGACGTACCACCGACCTCGCACGCCATCCCGCTCACCAACGTCTTCCGTGACGACGTGGTGCAGCCCGGTCTCACCGCGGAGGAGGCGCTCTCGGGGGCGCCCGAGGTCGAGGAGCAGCGCTTCAGCGTCCCGCGGATCCTGGGGGAGGAAGCATGAGCCACCCCCAGAAGCCGCTCACCGCGCCCGCAACCGCGAGGGGAACCCGATGAGCGACCTGACCCGCCGCACCGCGGCCGAGATCGCCGACGCCCTCGCGGCCGGCGAGACCACCTCGGTGGAGGTCACCTCGGCGCACCTGGACCGGATCGCCGAGGTGGACGGACCCGTCCACGCCTTCCTGCACGTCGACGTCGACGGCGCACTGGCCGCCGCCCGCGAGGCCGACGCCCGGCGCGCCGCCGGCAACGCCGCCTCGGCGCTCGACGGGGTGCCGATCGCGGTCAAGGACGTGCTCGCCACGAAGGGGCTGCCGACCACGTGCGGCTCACGCATCCTCGAGGGCTGGGTGCCGCCCTACGACGCCACCGTGGTGCGGCGGCTGCGGGCCGCGGGTCTGCCGATCCTGGGCAAGACCAACATGGACGAGTTCGCGATGGGCTCCTCGACCGAGCACTCGGCATACGGCCCGACCCACAACCCGTGGGACCTGGACCGGATCCCCGGCGGGTCCGGGGGTGGCTCGGCCGCGGCCGTGGCCGCCTTCGAGGCGCCGCTGGCGATCGGCACCGACACCGGTGGCTCGATCCGCCAGCCGGGCGCGGTGACCGGCACGGTGGGGGTGAAGCCGACCTACGGCGGCGTCTCCCGCTACGGGCTGGTGGCACTGGCGAACTCCCTCGACCAGGCCGGCCCGGTCACCCGGACCGTGCTCGACGCCGCGTTGCTGCACGAGGTGATCGGCGGCCACGACCCGCGCGACTCCACCTCCGTCGACCAGCCGGTCCCGCCGCTGGTCGAGGCGGCCCGGCAGGGTGCCTCCGGGGACATGAGCGGGGTGCGCATCGGCGTGGTCAAGGAGCTGACCGGCGAGGGCTACCAGCGCGGCGTCCAGGCCCGCTTCGACGAGGCGGTCGCGCTGCTGGTGAAGGCCGGCGCCGAGGTCGTCGAGGTCTCGTGCCCCACGTTCGTGCACGCGCTGGCGACGTACTACCTGATCCTGCCCGCCGAGGCGTCGTCGAACCTGGCGAAGTTCGACGCGATGCGCTACGGCCTGCGGGTGCTCCCCGACGGCGTGGAGTCGCCGAGCGCCGAGGAGGTGATGCGGGCGACTCGCGACCGCGGCTTCGGCGACGAGGTGAAGCGCCGGATCATCCTCGGCACCTACGCGCTCTCCAGCGGGTACTACGACGCCTACTACGGGCAGGCGCAGAAGGTGCGCACGCTGATCACCCGGGACTTCGCGGCCGCGTTCGAGCGGGCGGACGTGCTGGTCTCGCCGACCGCCCCCACGACGGCGTTCCGGCTCGGCGAGAAGCTCGACGACCCGATCGCGATGTACCTCAACGACCTGGCCACCATCCCCGCGAACCTGGCCGGCGTGCCCGGCATCTCGGTGCCGAGCGGGCTCGCCGAGGAGGACGGGCTTCCGACCGGCTTCCAGGTGCTTGCCCCGGCACTGGCCGACGACCGGGTGTACCGGGTCGGAGCCGCGCTCGAGGCCCTGCTGCAGGAGACGTGGGGCGGACCGCTGCTGGCCAAGGCCCCCTCGCTGAACGGAGCAACGGCATGACCGCCGCGACGACCGGGACGATGTCCTACGAGGAGGCGCTGGACCGGTTCGACCCGGTGCTCGGCCTCGAGGTGCACGTCGAGCTGAACACCGCCTCGAAGATGTTCTGCGGGTGCCCCACCGAGTTCGGTGCGGAGCCCAACACCCAGGTCTGCCCGGTGTGCCTCGGCCTGCCCGGAGCGATGCCGGTGGTCAACGGCAAGGCCGTCGAGTCGGCGATCCGGATCGGCCTGGCGCTCAACTGCCACATCGCGGAGTGGTGCCGGTTCGCGCGGAAGAACTACTTCTACCCGGACATGCCCAAGAACTTCCAGACCTCGCAGTACGACGAGCCGATCGCCTACGAAGGCTGGACCGACGTCGATATTGAGGACGGGCGAGGCGGTGTCGATCGGTACCGGGTCGACATCGAGCGTGCGCACATGGAGGAGGACACCGGCAAGTCGCTGCACGTCGGCGGAGCGACCGGCCGCATCCACGGCGCCGACCACTCGCTGGTCGACTACAACCGCGCCGGCATCCCGCTGATCGAGATCGTCACCAAGCCGATCACGGGCACCGGCGACAAGGCACCGCTGGTCGCCCGCGCCTACGTCGCGCACCTGCGCCAGTTGCTGCTGGGCCTGGGCGTCTCCGACGTGCGGATGGAGCAGGGCTCGTTGCGCTGCGACGTGAACCTCTCGCTGCGGCCGTCCCCGGAGGCGCCGCTGGGCACCCGCACGGAGACCAAGAACGTCAACTCGTTCCGCTCGGTCGAGCGCGCCGTGCGCTACGAGGTCGGTCGCCAGGCCGCGGTGCTCGCCGGAGGCGGTTCGGTGACCCAGGAGACCAGGCACTGGCACGAGGACACCGGCATCACCACGGCGGGCCGCGAGAAGTCCGACGCCGAGGACTACCGCTACTTCCCCGAGCCGGACCTGGTGCCGGTGGCCCCGCCGCGCGAGTGGGTCGAGGAGCTGCGCGCCGCCCTCCCGGAGCCGGCGCACGAGCGCCGGGCGCGGCTCCAGCAGGAGTGGGGCTTCTCGGACCTGGAGATGCGCGACACCGTCGGCGCAGGGGCGCTGGAGCTCGTCGAGGAGACGGTCGCCGCGGGCGCCTCGCCGCAGGCCGCGCGCAAGTGGTGGCTCTCGGAGATGGCCCGGCGCGCCAACGAGCAGGGCGTCGACCTCACCGAGCTGCCGGTCAACCCGACCGACGTGGCACGGGTCCAGGCGCTCGTCGAGGCCGGCACGGTCAACGACAAGCTCGCCCGCCAGGTGTTCGACGGGGTGCTCGCCGGCGAGGGCACCCCCGACGAGGTGGTCGCCGCCCGCGGGCTCGCGGTCGTCTCCGACGAGGGCGCGCTGTCGGCGGCCGTGGACGCGGCGATCGAGGCGAACCCCGACGTCGCGGCCAAGATCCGAGACGGCAAGGTGGCGGCCGCCGGTGCGCTGATCGGGGCCGTGATGAAGCAGATGCGCGGCCAGGCCGACGCCGGCCGCGTCCGCGAGCTGATCCTCGAAAAGCTGTCCTGACCCCCCGCGGTTTACCAGGGGATGCCGCGAAACTGTCACCTCCCGTGGTGAACTCACCACGGGAGGTGACAGTTCTCCACGGGGAGTGCGGGCGCCGGCCGCGCCGCGCCGGGGCGGCACCGCGCCGGCCGCACCGCGCCGGCCGCACCGCGCACCGGGCGCTCCTACCGCGTGGCCGACCGCGTGGCCTACCGCGGGGCGACGACGAGGATCCGGTCGTCACCGGGAGCCGGGTCCCCGCGGCCGTCCCGGTTGGACGTGGTGACCCACAGGTTCCCGTCCGGAGCGACCACCACGGTCCGCATCCGGCCGTAGTCACCCACGAAGAAGTCCTCGGGTCGACCGGTTCCGCCGCCGGTGACCGGCACCCGCCACAGCCTTCGGCCGCGCAGCGAGGCCGCCCACAAGGAGCCGTCGAGGAAGGCCAGCCCGGACGGGGAGGCCTCGGAGGTGCGCCACTGCACGAACGGGTCGCGGTAGCCCGGCTGGTCGCCCCGGCCCTCGACCAGCGGCCAGCCGTAGTTGCGCCCCTTCTCGACGAGGTTGAGCTCGTCCCACGTGTCGGCGCCGAACTCGGTCGCCCACAGCCGGCCCCGGTCGTCGAAGGCGAGCCCCTGCACGTTGCGGTGGCCCATCGTCCACACGGGGGATCCCGGGACCGGGTTGCCCGGTGCCGGGTCCCCGGCGGGGGTGATCCGCAGGATCTTCCCGGCGAGCGAGCCGGGCTCCTGGGCCAGTCGCTCGTCGCCGGTCTCCCCGGTGGACACGAACAGGGACCCGTCCGGCGCGAACAGCAGTCGGCCGCCGTCGTGCACGAACCCGTTCGGGATCCCGGTCAGCAGCGGCCGCGGCGGGCCCAGCCGCCGCCCGTCGTACGTCATGGAGACCACCCGGTTGTCCTCGGCGGTCGAGAGATAGCCGAACACCTGCCGGTCCGAGGCGTACGACGGGGAGGCCGCGAGTCCCAGGAGGCCGGCCTCGCCCCGCGGGGCCACACCGGACACCCGGCCGACCGTCCGCACCCGCCCGTGCCGCACCGACAGCACCCGGGTGCTGTCGCGCTCGCCGACCAGCGCGCTGCCGTCGGGCAGGAAGGTGATGCCCCACGGCACCTCGAGGCCGGTGGCGACGGTGCCGACGACCCGGGGGCGTCCGGGGCCGGACCGATCCGGCGTGGAGGGATGCCCGGTGCGGGTGCTCGGCTGCGGCGCCGACGGCACCGTGCCGAGGCCGGCCGGCTGTCCTCCGCCGTCGGTGCAGGCCGCCGCCGAGACCAGGAGGGCGAGAGCGGCGAGGGCGCGCTTCACCCTGTCCAGGCTACCGAGGGGGTCGCCTCAGGACCGGTGCCCGGCGTGCCGGACCCGGTCGAGCAGGGTGATCAGGTGCCGGTGCACCTCGTGCGGGTGCTCGAGCTGGAGGAAGTGCGACCCGGGCAGCACCACGTAGTCGGCGTCGGGGAGGCGGTGCGCCGCGGTGTACATGTCGCGGGCGGAGGCGAGCAGGTCGTACCGACCGGCGACCAGCGTGGTCGGCACCGTGATCGAGCGCAGCGGGACCCGGGGGTGGTCGGCCGCGGCACGGGCGAGGTGCATGTACCAGTCGACCGGGGTCTTGAGGAACTCGGTGACCGCGCGGCGGACGTCCTCGGGGTGCGGACCCGGGAGCATGAAGCCGCTGTGCGTCAGCAGCGCCGCGAACCGGGGGCCGACCGGCAGCCGCGAGGTCACCGGGGTGATCACCCTGCCCGCCTTGTGCAGCGCGGTGGCGACCCCGAGCGCGATCGGCCTGCGGGCGGCCCGGGGGATCATCAGCGGCGCGCCCATCGAGGAGAAGCTCCCGCCCGGGACCCCCGCCACGGCGAAGACGCCGCGGACGCGGTGCGCGTGCAGCGCGGCCAGCTCGAATGCGGTGTTCACGCCGATGGACCAGCCGGCGACCACGCACGACTCGACGCCCGCGTGGTCGAGCACCGCGAGGGCGTCCTCCACGAACGCGTCGACGCCGACGCGGCTCGGGTCGGCGGGCCGGTCCGAGCCGCCGACGCCGCGGTGGTTCCAGGACATCACGTTGACGCCGCAGTCCTTGCGGAGCAGCGCGGGCCAGGCATAGGGGTTGGTGCCGAGGCCGTTGCACAGCAGCAGCGTCGGCCCGGGGACGTCGTTGGTCCAGGCGCGCAGGCGGGTGCCGTCGGCGCTGGTCACCTCGTAGAACCGCAGCGCGAGGTCGTCCTCGTCGGGGGGCGGGGTCGCGGTGGTCCGGGTGCCGGGCATGCGGTGAGTGTGCCCGATCGCGGGCCGGCCGTGTCGGGTTCGTGCCCGACGTCACCGTCCCGGCTGGTTCAGGCGCTGCGTGAGGAGCGGCCGTGCGCGGCGTGCCAGCGCTCGGCGTGCCGGGCCAGGAACTCCTCGACCTCGTGCAGCTCCCGACGCCGCTGGGCCAGCTCGGTGCTCGAGACCAGCGCGTTGCGCCGGGCGACCTGGACGCTGGTCAGGTGCCAGGTGGCGGCTCCGCGGACGGTGCGTAGTGCCCTTCGGTACGGCGTCATCTGCGGCTCCCCGCTGGTCGGCTTCGCGTGGCAACGACGCTAGGCCGGTGCTGCTTCGAGGCGGTCAACGTCGTGTGACGTCTGCGTGAACGGCTGCCGTCGGCGGCGGGTTAGGGTCGGACGCGTGGACGACGTTCGCCCCCTGGTGTGGCTGCCCTTCGACCCGGACCGTCTCGGTGGAGCCCCGCAGGCCCTGCGGTACGAGGTCCACGACCTCGCCGTGGACCCCGAGCTGCCCCCCTGGCTCGCCGACGTGCGGTTCTACGTCCCGTCGTACACCTTCGCGATCGACCACGGTCCGCTGTTCGCCGCGATGCCGGAGCTGGAGGTGGTGCAGACCCTGACCGCCGGCGTCGAGCACATCCGCCCGCACGTGCCCGAGGGCGTCACGCTCTGCAACGGGCGGGGCATCCACAACGCCTCCACCGCCGAGCTGGCGCTCACCCTCACCCTCGCCACGCTGCGGGCGATCCCGAGGTTCGTGGCGGCGCAGCGCGAGGGCCGGTGGGAGCAGGGCTGGACCGAGTCGCTGGCCGACAAGACGGTGCTGATCGTCGGGTACGGCGACATCGGGGCCGACGTGGAGCGGCGGCTGCTGCCGTTCGAGGTCGAGGTGCTGCGGGTGGCCCGGACCGCCCGCGAGGGGGTGCACGGGGTCGCCGACCTGCCGGCGTTGCTCCCGCGCGCGGACGTGGTGATCCTGGTGGTGCCGGGCACCGCCGAGACGCGGGGGCTCGTCGACGCGGAGTTCCTGTCGCAGATGAAGCCCGGGGGTCTGCTCGTCAACGTGGCCCGGGGAAGCGTGGTGGTGACCGACGACCTGCTCGACGCCGTTCGCGACGGCCGGGTGCGCGCGGCACTCGACGTCACCGACCCGGAGCCGCTGCCGGCGGGGCACCCGCTGTGGTCCGCGCCGGGCGTGCTGATCAGCCCGCACGCCGGCGGCGCCACCCCCGCGATGTGGCCGCGGGCCTACCGGCTGGTCCGCGAGCAGCTGGAGCGCTACGCGGCGGGTGAGCCCCTGGCGAACGTGATGGTGGGCGACTACTGATCCCTCGTGTCGCGAAACGTCCCGATTTGCTGGACGCGGGGGTGGTCGAGGTGCTGAACTCTCCGGGGCGCCGACACCCGGCGCCTCTGCGTCCCGACGGGACGTCGTTGAAGAGGGAGTCTGTATGCGCAAGGTGACCAAGCTTGCAACCGCGGTCGGGGCGGTAGCCCTGGTCAGCTCGTCCCTGGGGGTCCATGCGTTCGCCGCGCCGGACGGTCACGCCAGTGCACGCGCTCACCACCCACGGCTCGACCGGGTCTTCGTGATCATGCTCGAGAACCACTCGCAGTCGAGCGTCATCGGCAACGCGAACGCGCCGTACATCAACCGGCTGGCCGACAAGTACCAGATGGCCGACCACTACTACGGCGTCACGCACCCGTCGATGCCGAACTACATCGCGGCGATCGCCGGGGACAACTTCGGCATCCAGGACGACGAGGACGAGAACGTCGTCAACCTGGACCGCAAGAACCTCGTCGACCAGCTCGAGGCGCACCACATCAAGTGGGGTGCCTACATGCAGGACCTGCCGGCGGACAAGCTGGCCCGGTTCGGGCCGCCCGGCACCGACGCGAACGGCAAGCCGTTGGCGCTCTACGCCAAGAAGCACAACCCGTTCGTGCTCTTCGACGACGTCAAGAACAACCCCGACCGGATGGCGAAGGTCAAGGACTACTCGGCGCTGGCCGGTGACCTGAACCGGCTGCACCCGCCGCGCTTCGTGTGGATCAGCCCCAACCAGTGCAACGACATGCACGGTGGTGTCCCCGAGATCGCGGGTCACCCGGAGACGCCGTGCCCCTACGGCAACGCCAAGGACGACGCCAACGACGCCTCGCTGAAGCAGAAGGCCGACGACTTCGTGAAGCAGGCCGTGCACACGATCCGCTCCTCGCACGCCTGGAGCAGGCACTCCGCGATCGTGATCGTCACCGACGAGAACGACTTCCAGTACTCCAACGAGCCCACCGGGCACTGGGAGTCGGCCGACGGCTGCTGCGGATCGCCGTACGTCGGCGCCGGCGACCCGCGGGTCAGCCCCAACTGGCCGGGTGGCACGTACGGCGGCGGGCTGATCCCCGCGGTGATCGTGTCGCCGCAGGGAAGGCGCCACTTCGTGGACCACACGCCGTACAACCACTACTCGCTGCTGAGCACCATCGAGGAGAACTGGCACATGCCGAAGCTCCGCAACGCCGGCAACACCCAGGAGGGTGTCCAGCCGATGTGGAGGACCTTCGTCCGCTGAGCCGCCGCACGAGGGCCGTGGCCGGCGGCGCCCGCCGCCGGCCACGACCGTCCTCGGCGCTCAGGCCCCCTCTTCGAGCCGCCGCAGCAGCTTCTCGACGATGCTGCGCTCACTGTCGAAGTACTCCAGGCCCCAGTCGGCCACCAGCGAGGGGTAGCGGAACGGCTCGCCGATGTCGTCGCGGCCGTGCAGCGACTCACGCACCGCGGCCAGGTCGGCCCGGCGCTCGGCCAGCGCGGCCAGGTAGTCCCGCAGCAGCGCCGACGTGGTCGCCGGGTCGACGAGGTGGCCGATCAGCAGGCGCAGCGCGATCGGGTGCTTGAGGGTCGGGAACTCGGCGGGCGCCGACTCCAGCCACCCGGTGAGCTCGCGGCGGCCCTTGGCGGTGATCCGGTACTTCGACGAGCGCCTGTTGGGCCCCGCGTCGCGGGCCGTGACCAGGCCGAGCTCGGCGAGTCGCGCGAGCTCGGTGTAGACCTGGCTCATCGCCGGGGAGACCCAGTAGAACCGCAGCGTCCGGTCGGCGCGCTGCTTGAGCTCGTAGCCGGTCAGGTCGTCCCCGAACGTCAGCAGCCCGAGCAGGGCGTACGACGTGGCCGGAAGGTCTTGACTCATGGTCCCTCAAGAGTAATCTTCCTTCCTATTAGGAACAATCGTCCCCGGCGGCCGGCCAGGGACTGCCGAGGGTTAGGGGACCCGCGATGTCACAGACCGTGCTGATGATCGGCACCCGCAAGGGGCTCTGGATCGCCAGGAGCGAGGACGACCGGCAGACCTGGGCGTTGAGCGGCCCGGACGAGATCCGCGGCGAGGTGCACTCGGTCGCGATCGACAAGCGAGGGGTCGCGCCGCGGCTCTTCATGGCCAGCCGGAGCTGGCACTGGGGCCCCCAGATCCTGCGTTCCGACGACGGGGGAGCGACCTGGGACCGCAGCCCCGACGGGGCCATCGCGTTCCCGGAGGACACCGGGCGCACGCTGGAGTCGGTGTGGTCGATCGCGCCGTCGCCGGCGGAGCGGGACGTGGTGTGGGCGGGCACCGAGCCCTCGGCGCTGTTCCGCTCGACGGACCGCGGGGAGTCCTTCGAGATGGTGCGCCCGCTGTGGGACCACCCGCATCGCGAGCAGTGGGGCGCCGGCTTCGGCGGCCAGGCGATCCACACGCTGCTGCCTCACCCGACCGACCCGCAGAGCCTCACCGTCGCGATGTCGACCGGCGGCGTCTACCGCACCTCCGACGGGGGTGCCTCGTGGGCACCGGCCAACCAGGGCATCAAGGCCGAGTTCATGCCCGGCGACGTGCAGTACCCCGAGTTCGGCCAGTGCGTGCACAAGGTGGCCCGCGACCCGCGCAACCCCGACCGTCTCTACGCCCAGAACCACGGCGGCGTCTACCGCAGCGACGACGCCGCCGACACCTGGACGTCCATCGCCGACGGCCTGCCCAGCGACTTCGGCTTCCCCGTGGTGGCGCACCCGCGCGACCCGGACACCGTCTATGTCTTCCCCCTGCAGGGCGCGGAGGGCCGCTTCCCGGTCGACGGACGGTGCCGGGTCTTCCGGTCCCGCGACGCGGGCGGTTCATGGGAGGAGCTCTCCAAGGGGATGCCGGAGGACGGCTTCTACTCGGCGGTGATGCGCGACGCGATGTGCACCGACGACGCGGACCCCGTCGGGGTCTACCTCGGCAGCCGCGACGGCACCGTTCTCGCGAGCAGCGACGAGGGGGAGTCCTGGCGAGCCGTCGCCGAGCACCTTCCCGACGTGCTCTGCGTGCGGGCCGCCACCGTCTGACCGGACCACCCCCCGATTCGTCTGCGGTCGCTCGGGGGTTTCTCGCGGGACGACCGCAGACGAATCGGGGGTGGGGGGCGGGCGTAGCATCCGGGGCATGCCCGAGAGCCCCGAGACGCCCCAGCCCGACATCAAGCCTCGCAGCCGCGACGTGACCGACGGCCTCGAGCGTGCCGCCGCCCGCGGCATGCTGCGCGCCGTCGGCATGGGCGACGAGGACTTCGCCAAGCCCCAGATCGGGGTGGCCTCGTCCTGGAACGAGATCACGCCGTGCAACCTGTCCCTCGACCGGCTCGCGAAGGCCGCCAAGAACGGCGTGCACGCCGCGGGCGGCTACCCGCTGGAGTTCGGCACGATCTCGGTGTCCGACGGCATCTCCATGGGGCACGAGGGCATGCACTTCTCGCTGGTCTCGCGCGAGGTGATCGCCGACAGCGTCGAGACCGTGATGATGGCCGAGCGCCTCGACGGCTCGGTGCTGCTCGCCGGCTGCGACAAGTCGCTGCCGGGCATGCTGATGGCCGCCGCGCGGCTCGACCTCGCGTCGGTGTTCCTCTACGCCGGCTCGACGATGCCGGGCTCGGTCGACGGCCACGACGTCACGATCATCGACGCCTTCGAGGCCGTCGGCGCCTGCATCGCGGGGCGGATCAGCCGCGAGGAGGTCGACCGCATCGAGCGGGCCATCTGCCCGGGCGAGGGCGCCTGCGGCGGCATGTACACCGCGAACACGATGGCCTCGGTCGCCGAGGCCCTCGGCATGTCGCTGCCCGGGTCGGCCGCGCCGCCGGCGGTCGACCGGCGCCGGGACGGGTTCGCCCACCGGTCGGGCGCGGCGGTCGTCGAGATGCTCCGGCGGGGCATCACCGCCCGGCAGATCATGACCAAGGAGGCCTTCGAGAACGCGATCGCCGTGGTGATGGCGCTCGGCGGCTCCACGAACGCCGTGCTCCACCTGCTGGCGATCGCGCGCGAGGCCGAGGTCGACCTGACCCTCGACGACTTCAACCGGGTGGGGGAGAGGGTGCCGCACCTCGGCGACCTCAAGCCGTTCGGCCGGTTCGTGATGAACGACGTCGACAAGGTCGGCGGCATTCCCGTGGTGATGAAGGCGCTGCTCGACGCCGGCCTGATGCACGGGGACGTGCTCACCGTGACCGGCAGGACGATGGCCGAGAACCTCGAGGAGCTCGCGCCCGCCGCCGTCGACGGTGACGTGATCCGCGAGCTGTCCAAGCCGATCCACAAGACCGGCGGCCTCACCATCCTCAAGGGCTCGCTCGCCCCGGACGGTGCGGTGGTCAAGACCGCGGGGTTCGACGACGAGGTCTTCGAGGGCACCGCCCGCGTCTTCGACGGGGAACGGGCGGCGATGGACGCGCTGGAGGCCGGCCGGATCACGGCCGGGGACGCGGTGGTCATCCGCTACGAGGGACCCAAGGGCGGCCCCGGGATGCGCGAGATGCTCGCGATCACCGGTGCGATCAAGGGAGCCGGCCTCGGCAAGGACGTCCTGCTGCTCACCGACGGCCGGTTCTCCGGCGGTACGACGGGCCTCTGCGTGGGGCACGTGGCGCCCGAGGCCGTGGACGGCGGACCCATCGCGTTCGTCCGCGACGGCGACCCGGTCCGCCTCGACGTGGCCAACAAGCGCCTCGAGGTGGAGATCGCCCCGGAGGAGCTCGCCGCGCGCCGGGACGGCTGGTCCCCCAACGAGCCGAAGTACACCAAGGGGGTGCTCGGCAAGTACG
This sequence comes from uncultured Actinomycetota bacterium, assembly GCA_963838025.1. GTDB lineage: Bacteria > Actinomycetota > Actinomycetes > Propionibacteriales > Nocardioidaceae > Nocardioides_B. The sequence continues at coordinate 2,624,611 of CAWIPF010000001.1, read as the reverse complement.
CCAAGGTCGTGCAGTCCGCCGCGCACGGGGCCATCTGCGGCTGACATGGGCAAGGTCCACGACGGCATCGACGGGCGGCTGCGGGCCTTCATCGAGGCGCAGCCGGTCTTCTTCGTGGCCACCGCGCCCCGCGACGGCGGCCACGTCAACGTCTCGCCCAAGGGAGTGGCGGGCACCTTCGCCGTCGTCGACGACCGCACCGTGGCCTACCTCGACATCACCGCGAGCGGTGCGGAGACGATCGCCCACCTGCGCGAGAACGGCCGGATCACGGTGATGTTCTGCTCGTTCGACCGCTCGCCCAACGTCGTACGCCTCCACGGGCGCGGCCGGGTGGTGAGCGTCTACGACGACGACTACGCCGACTGGGCGGCGCGGTTCACCGAGACCCGGGGAGCGCGCGCGGTGATCGTGGTGGACGTGGAGCGCGTCTCCGACTCGTGCGGGTACGGCGTCCCGCTGCTCGACTACGCCGGGGAGCGCGACGTGCTGCCCGGGCACATGGAGCGCAAGGGTCACGAGGGGCTCCTCGACTACCGGCGGCGCAAGAACCGCACCAGCATCGACGGGCTGCCCGCCTTCGACGACGACCCCGCCTGACCCCCCGCCGAGCGACCCGCCCCCGCCGTCGGGCGCGATCGCCGGTGCCCGCGCCGAGTTGTTGTTAGTGTGACCGCCGTCACCATGTGACCGGCTTTTCGGGCCGGGCGTCTGCCGGGCCCGCTGATGAGGGATCCCCGCTCGGGGAGACGGAGGGAACCAGTGGAGCGAGAAGTCACCACCGGCGTGCGCAGGTCACGACGGTTGCGCAACGGGGGGATCGCGGTCGCCGCCGCCCTGGCGGTCGTGGGCGCGAGCGCCCAGGCCGGCCTGGCGCAGCCGGGCAACGACCACCGACCCGCCTTCACGAAGGTCGACCTCGGCAGCCGTGGCGCCGCCGGTCTGCACTTCACCCCCGCCTCCCAGAGCAACCGGATGCTCAGCGTGATGCTGCAGATGGCCGGTCGCCCCGTCGCCCTGCACCAGGCCGCGGCCCGGGACCGGGGCAGGACCCTCGCCAGGAAGGACGCGAAGGCGGTCCGCGACCGACTGGCCAACGCCCAGGACGGCATCAGGCCCCAGATCGCCGCCGCGGGCGCACGCGTGGTCGCCCAGCTGCAGTGGGCCTACAACGGCGTGCAGGTCCACGTCCGCGAGAAGGACCTCTCCACGCTCGCGGCCCTGCCCGGCGTCGTCGCCGTGCACGAGATGCGGTCGTTCGAGCCCGACAACACCAACGGCGTGCCGTTCATCGGCGGCCCGCAGGCGTGGGAGGACACGGGCCAGACCGGCAAGGACGTCAAGGTCGGGATCATCGACACCGGCATCGACTACACGCACGCCGACTTCGGCGGACCCGGCACCGTCGCGGCCTTCAAGGCGGCCCAGGCCACCAGCACCGCCCCGGCGGACCCGACCCTGTTCGGTGAGGGCGCCCCCAAGGTGAAGGGCGGCTACGACTTCGTCGGCGACGACTACGACGCGAACAATCCCGGGTCGGTCCCCGCGCCCGACCCGAACCCGCTCGACTGCCAGGGCCACGGCTCCCACACCGCGGGCACCACCGCGGGCTTCGGGGTGCTGGCCGACGGGCACACCTACACCGGCCCGTACAAGGCCTCCACGGTCGCCGGCAACGACTGGAACGTCGGTCCCGGCGTCGCGCCCGAGGCCGACATCTACGCCTACCGGGTCTTCGGCTGCGAAGGCTCCTCGGACGTCGTCGCGGCCGCGATCAACCGCGCCGCCGAGGACGGCGTCGACGTCATCAACATGTCGCTCGGGTCGCCCTTCGGCGGCACCGACGACCCGACCTCGGTCGCGGCCGAGAACGCCGCGAAGGCCGGCATCGCCGTGGTCGCCTCGGCGGGCAACGAGGGCAACAACGGCTACCTCGTCGGGTCGCCGGGCACCGCCGACCACGTGCTGTCGGTGGCCGCGCTCGACGGGTCCCTGCCGTCGTACCCCGGCGCGAAGCTGGACCTGACCAAGCCGGACGGCTCCGCGGGCGGTTCGGTCGACACCATCGTCGCCAACGGCGCCGACCTGCCGGCCACCAGCCTGCCGGTGAAGGTGCTGACCAACGCCGACGGCAGCATCGCGCTCGGCTGCGAGCCTGGCGACTACGACGTCCCAGGCGTCAAGGACGCCCTCGTGGTGACCATGCGCGGCACCTGCGCCCGGGTGGCCCGTGCCGTCTACGGTCAAAAGGCCGGCGCCGCCGCGGTGCTGATGGTGAACTCCAGCGACTCGCTGCCGCCCTACGAGGGGCCGATCACGTCCAACCCCGACACCGGGGAGGCCTACGACGTGACGATCCCGTTCCTGGGCGCCAAGGGCAGCGCCGCCAACATCGACGCGCTCACCCACGCCGACGGCGGCACCGTGGCGATGTCGAGCATCTCGATCCCCAACGACGGCTACCAGCGGTCGGCCAGCTTCACCTCGGGTGGCCCCCGCAACCCGGACTCCGCACCGAAGCCCGAGGTCACCGCGCCGGGCGTCAGCGTGGCATCGGTCGGCATCGGCACCGGCGACGGCTTCACGATCATGTCGGGCACGTCGATGGCGGCCCCGATGACGGCCGGCACCGCCGCGCTGGTGAGGTCCGCGCACCCGTCCTGGACCGGCGACCAGGTCAAGGCCGCGATCCAGAACACCGCCGACCCCTCGCTCAACAAGGGCTACAACGTCCGGCTCGCGGGAACCGGGGCGGTCCAGGCGCAGAAGGCGGTGGACTCGACGGTGCTCGCGACCACCGACGACGGGCTGAACAGCCTGGCCTTCGGCTACGTCCCGGGCGACGGGGCCTACGAGGCGACGAAGTCGTTCACGCTCACGAACACGGGCGACTCGCCGGCCACCTACGACCTCGCGGCACAGGCGAACGGCAACCCGCTCGGCGCCCAGGTCCAGGTCAGCCCGCAGCAGGTCACGGTGGCCCCGGGGTCCTCGCAGACCGTGGACGCGACGCTGACGATGTCGCGGGCGGCCTTCGCGGCACTGCCGAGCGACGACACCCTCGCGGTCGGGCCGGGCGCCGTGGTGACCCTCCGCGGCGCGGTGGTGGCCACCCCGCGTGACCCGGCGGCGGGTCAGCAGACGCTGCGCGTCGCCTACCTGATGGTGCCGCGGGGCCTCTCGGACGTGCAGGCGGGGACCCCGTCGACGTTCAAGAGCACCGGGGCGGACATCAGCACGTTCAGCGCCACCCTGCCGGTGACCAACGAAGGCATCCACACCGGCGGCGCCGACGTCTACGCCTGGGGCGTGGCCGACGGCCAGGACACCGGTGGCAGGGGGATGGACGTGCGCGACGCGGGCGTGCAGTCCCTGCCCGGTGCGGCGCTCGGCGCGGCCGCCTCCGACCGGAGCCTGGTGTTCGCGGTGAACAACTGGGGGTCGTCGGCCAACCAGGCGACCAACGAGTTCGACATCGCGATCGACAACAACCACGACCGGGTCCCGGACTTCTACGTCGTGGGCGTGGACCTGGGTGCGGTGCTCAGCGGCGACTACGACGGCATCATGGCCTCGTTCACGATCGACGCGGCCAGCAACCAGGTCATCGACGCGTTCTACGCGGACGCACCGATGAACGGGTCCGTCGTCGAGCTGCCCGCGGTCGCGAGCGAGATCGGCGTGACCGCGGCACAGCCCGGGTTCGCCTACTCGGTGACCGGCTACTCCATCCTGGACAGCGCGCTGGTCGACCCGGCGGGGTCCGCGTCGTTCGACGCGTTCCGCCAGCCGGTCAGCACCGGGCAGTACGCCGAGCTGGCGCCGGGTGGCTCCGCCGAGCTGCCGCTGACCCTGGACACGGGCCGGCAGCGCTCCACCAAGACGCTGGGCTGGCTGGTGGTGTCGGTCGACGACGCCGGCGGCGCCGCGCAGGCCGACGAGGTGGCGGTGCCCGGCAACCTCGGCGGGCACCCGCGGCACCGGCAGTAGCCGCACGCAGCACGTCCAGGAGGGCCCGTCGTACGGCGGGCCCTCCTGCCGTGCCCACGACCCGCCACGTCCCGCTGAATGGGACGGGCGTCTCGGATGCTGGGACCCATGTCACACTTGCTTGACGAGGGAGGCCCGCAGCGGAGAACGTGGTCCCATGCGTTTGCAGATTCTCGTACGCACGCGACGCGTCAGCTGACCCGGTCCCACCGCCAGCCCACGCGTCACCCCTCGTCTGCCCATCGGGCCGAGGGGTTTTTTGTTGGACAGATGACAGCCCCTCGGGGACGGAAGCAGGAAGGCGACCATGAGCGAGCAGGTGACCGGGGCGAGCGTGACCGGAGCCCAGAGCCTCATCCGGGCACTCGAGTGCGCGGGAGCCGAGAACGTATTCGGGATCCCGGGTGGCGCCATCCTCCCGGCGTACGACCCGCTGTTCGACTCGACCCGGCTCCGGCACATCCTGGTCCGGCACGAGCAGGGCGCCGGGCACGCCGCCCAGGGCTACGCCGCGGCCACCGGCAAGGTCGGGGTCTGCATGGCGACCAGCGGTCCCGGCGCCACCAACCTCGTCACGCCGCTCGCCGACGCCTACATGGACTCCGTGCCGATCGTGGCGGTCACCGGCCAGGTGTCCAGCTCGGCCATCGGGACCGACGCGTTCCAGGAGGCGGACATCCGCGGCATCACGATGCCGATCACCAAGCACAACTTCCTGGTCACCGACCCGGCCGAGATCCCCCGCACGATCGCGGAGGCCTTCCACATCGCCTCGACCGGGCGCCCCGGCCCGGTGCTGGTCGACGTCGCGAAGGACGCGATGCAGGCCCAGACCACGTTCGCCTGGCCGACCGAGCTGAACCTGCCGGGCTACCGTCCCGTCACCCGGCCGCACGCCAAGCAGGTGCGGGAGGCGGCCCGGCTGATCCTCGAGGCGCGCCGCCCGGTGCTGTACGTCGGCGGCGGGGTGATCCGGGCCCGGGCGTCCCAGGAGCTGCGGATGCTCGCGGAGAGCACCGGGATCCCGGTGGTGACCACGCTGATGGCCCGCGGCGCCTTCCCCGACAGCCACCCGCAGCACCTGGGGATGCCCGGCATGCACGGCACGGTCGCCGCGGTGGCCGGCCTGCAGCGCAGCGACCTGATCATCAGCCTCGGTGCGCGGTTCGACGACCGGGTGACCGGCAACCTCGACTCGTTCGCCCCCAACGCCAAGGTGATCCACGCCGACATCGACCCCGCGGAGATCGGCAAGAACCGGCACGCGGACGTGCCGATCGTGGGCGACGCCCGCGAGGTGATCGCGGACCTGGTCGTGGCGCTCCAGACGGAGGCGGACGCCGGCAACCAGGGCGACTACGAGGCCTGGGTGGAGTTCCTGGCCGGGGTCAAGACGAAGTACCCGCTGGGCTACGACAAGCCGGCCGACGGGTCGCTGGCGCCGCAGTACGTCATCGAGCGGCTCGGCAGGATCGCCGGCCCCGAGGCCATCTACGTCGCCGGGGTGGGCCAGCACCAGATGTGGGCGACGCACTTCGTGCAGTACGAGAACCCCAACACCTGGATCAACTCCGGCGGCCTGGGCACGATGGGCTTCTCGGTGCCCGCGGCGATGGGTGCCAAGGTGGGCCGGCCGGACGCGACCGTGTGGTCGATCGACGGCGACGGCTGCTTCCAGATGACCAACCAGGAGCTGGCCACCTGCGCGATCGAGGGCATCCCGATCAAGGTCGCGATCATCAACAACGAGTCGCTCGGCATGGTCCGGCAGTGGCAGACCCTGTTCTACAACGAGCGCTACTCCAACACCGACCTGCGGAGGGCCGGGGCGGAGCCCCAGGCGGTGCGGGTCCCCGACTTCGTCAAGCTGGCGGACGCGTACGGTTGCGTGGGGCTGTCCTGCGACTCGCCCGCGGACGTCGACGCGACGATCAACAAGGCGATGGAGATCGACGACGTGCCGGTGGTGGTCGACTTCCGGGTCCACCGCGACGCGATGGTGTGGCCGATGGTGGCCGCCGGCACCAGCAACGACGACATCAAGTTCGCCCGGGACATGGCTCCCGAGTTCGACACCGACGAGCTGTAGCGAGGGGCTGGGATGAGCAAGCACACACTGTCGGTTCTGGTCGAGAACAAGCCGGGCGTCCTGGCCCGCATCGCCGGTCTGTTCAGCCGCCGGGGGTTCAACATCGACTCCCTGGCGGTGGGACCCACCGAGCACCCCGAGGTGTCGCGCATGACCATCGTGGTCAACGTCGAGGAGTCCCCGCTGGAGCAGGTGACCAAGCAGCTGAACAAGCTGGTCGAGGTGATCAAGATCGTCGAGCTGGACAGCGCCGCCTCGATCAGCCGCGAGCTGCTGCTGGTCAAGGTCAAGGCCGACGCCGCAACGCGCGGGCAGGTCCTCGAGATCGTGCAGCTGTTCAAGGCCAAGGTGGTCGACGTGGCCACCGACGCGGTGACGATCCAGGTGACCGGGAACCAGGACAAGCTCGAGGACTTCATGCGGATCATCGAGCCGTTCGGGGTCCGCGAGCTCGTCCAGTCCGGGATGGTCGCGATCGGCCGGGGCGGCCGTTCGATCACCGAGCGGACGCTGCGGCCGGTCCCGGTGCCCGCCCCTCCGGCGGCCTGCTGACCGCCGTACCCCAATCCGGTGGTCGAGCCTGACGAGACCACACGACCAAGATGCACTACGAAGGAGAGCCCGACCGTGGCTGAGATGTTCTACGACGATGACGCCGACCTGTCCGTGATCCAGGGCCGCAACGTGGCGGTGCTGGGCTACGGGAGCCAGGGGCACGCGCACGCGCTGTCGCTGCGCGACTCCGGTGTGGACGTGCGCGTCGGCCTGCCCGAGGGCTCCAAGAGCCGCGCGAAGGCGGAGGCCGAGGGGCTGCGCGTGCTCACGCCGGCGGAGGCCTGCGAGGAGGCCGACCTGATCATGATCCTGGCGCCGGACCACGTCCAGCGAAAGCTCTACGCGGAGGCGGTCGAGCCCAACCTGGTCGAGGGCGACGCGCTCTTCTTCGGCCACGGCTTCAACATCCGCTTCGGCTACATCACCCCGCCCGAGGGCGTCGACGTCGCGATGGTCGCGCCGAAGGGCCCGGGTCACCTGGTGCGCCGCGAGTACACCGAGGGCCGCGGTGTCCCGGTGCTGGTCGCGGTGGAGAAGGACGCGACCGGCAAGGCCTGGGAGCTCGCGCTGTCCTACGCGAAGGCGATCGGCGGCCTGCGCGCCGGCGGCATCAAGACCACCTTCACCGAGGAGACCGAGACCGACCTGTTCGGCGAGCAGGCGGTGCTGTGCGGCGGCATGTCCGAGCTGGTGATGAAGGGCTTCGAGGTGCTCACCGAGGCCGGCTACCAGCCCGAGGTCGCCTACTTCGAGTGCCTGCACGAGCTGAAGCTGATCGTCGACCTGATGTACGAGGGCGGCATCGCCAAGCAGCGCTGGTCGGTCTCCGACACCGCGGAGTACGGCGACTACGTGTCCGGCCCGCGGGTGATCGACGACTCGGTCAAGCAGCGCATGCAGGAGGTCCTCGCCGACATCCAGAACGGCGCCTTCGCCAAGCGGTTCATCGACGACCAGGACGCCGGCGCGCCGGAGTTCAAGGCGCTGCGGGCCAAGGGCGAGCAGCACCCGATCGAGAAGACCGGCCGCGAGCTGCGCAAGCTGATGAGCTGGGTGAAGTCGCACGACTCCGACTACGTCGAGGGCACCGCCACCCGCTAGCGGACTACCAGGGTATGCCGGGAAACTGTCGCTCCCCATGGTGAACTCACCACGGGGAGCGACAGTTCTCCACGGGGAGACGGCGGTCGCGCCCGTACGGCGGTCGACCTGGCGGCGGTCGACCGGGCGCACCCGTACGGGGCCGGCTGTCACACGGCGGCGCCGCCCGGTGTCCTAGGGATGATCGGGCGAACCGCGCCCGCCGTACCCCAGGAGTGACCATGCCGAGCACGTTCCGGGTCCCGAAGGCGACCATCACCGGCCCGTACGGGAAGGCGCTGTCGTGGTACGCGCGCCGCACCTACGGGCAGGTCCCCGACTCCGCCTACGTCCTGTGGCACCACCGTCCCGCGCTCAGGGCGATCTTCGGTCTCGAGCGCCGGGTCGCCCGGTTCGACCGGCTCGACCCGCACCTGGCGTCGTTCGCGCAGATGGCCGCGGCCGCGCAGATCGGCTGCTCCTGGTGCCTGGACTTCGGCTACTTCCTCGCGCACGACGCCGGCCTCGACGAAGGCAAGGTCCGTGAGGTGCCGCGCTGGCGCGAGTCCGACGTGTTCGACGACCTCGAGCGCGACGTGATGGCCTACGCGGAGGCGATGACCGCCACGCCGCCCACGGTCACCGACGAGATGGTGGACGCGCTCCGCGACCGGCTCGGCACGGAGGCGATGGTCGAGCTCACCCTCGTGGTGGCGATCGAGAACGAGCGGTCGCGGTTCAACGCGGCGATGGGGCTGGCCAGCCAGGGCTACTCCGACGTCTGCGAGCTCCCGCTGGCCCACCCATCGGCCGTGCCTGTGGCAGGCTCGGGCACGTGAGCACCACCGACGAGTTCGTGTCGCACCGGAACCTGCTGTTCACGGTCGCCTACGAGATGCTCGGGTCGGCCGCCGACGCGGAGGACGTGCTCCAGGAGACCTGGCTGCGCTGGGCCGAGGTGGACCTCGCGGGCGTGCGCGACCCACGCGCCTACCTGGTCCGGGTCACCACCCGGCTCGCGCTCAACCGGCTCCGCACGGTGCAGCGCAGGCGCGAGTCGTACGTCGGTCCGTGGCTGCCCGAGCCGCTGCTCACCGCGCCCGACGTGGCCGACGACGTCGAGCTCGCGGACAGCGTCTCCACGGCGATGATGCTGGTGCTGGAGACGCTGTCCCCGACGGAGCGGGCCGTGTTCGTGCTGCACGAGGTCTTCGACGTCGGGTACGACGAGATCGCGACCGCGGTGGACAAGACCGCGGCCGCCGTACGGCAGATCGCGCACCGGGCCCGTGGCCACGTGGAGTCGCGGCGGCCGCGCGAATCGGTCGACCAGGCGCAGCGCGACGCGGTGATCCAACGGTTCGTCGAGGCCACCGCGTCCGGTGACCTGCTCAGCCTGATGGACGTGCTGGCGCCCGACGTGGTGCTGGTCACCGACGGCGGCGGGGTGCTGAGGGCGGCGTTGCGACCGATCGTCGGACGGGAGAAGGTGCTCCGCTTCCTCGACGCGGTCGCGCCCGACGACGTCACCGTCGAGACCGCCCACGTCAACGGTGCGCCCGGGCTGCGCATCAGCGCCGCCGAGGGGATCGGGCTCGCCTCGTTCCGGGTCGAGGGCGGGCTGGTGACCGGCCTCTACCTGGTCCGCAACCCGCACAAGCTCCAGCGCGCCGACAGCGAGGTGCGGCTGGCCCGGTGACCGGACCGCCGCACCTCGGATCGGCCCGGCACCGGCCACGGGGCATCGGGTAGAGTTCGCGGTGGGCACAGCGTCGTGCACGGCCGTCTCCGCCACAGCGGAGCTCAGCGCCACAGCAAGCCGACCGCACACACACTTCGAGGTAGTCGAAGTGACCAAGCCCGTCGTCCTCATCGCCGAAGAGCTCAGCCCCGCCACCGTCGAGGCGCTCGGCCCCGACTTCGAGATCCGCCGCTGCAACGGCGCCGACCGCGCAGAGCTGCTGCCCGCGATCGCGGACGTCGACGCGATCCTGGTCCGCAGCGCCACCAAGGTGGACGCCGAGGCGCTGGCCGCCGCCAAGCGGCTCAAGGTGATCGCGCGCGCCGGCGTCGGTCTCGACAACGTGGACGTGAAGACGTCCACGCAGAACGGCGTCATGGTCGTCAACGCGCCGACCTCCAACATCGTCTCCGCGGCCGAGCTGGCGGTCGGCCTGATGCTGGCCGCCGCCCGTCACATCGCCCCGGCCAACGCCGCCCTCAAGAACGGCGAGTGGAAGCGCAGCAAGTACACCGGCATCGAGCTCTACGAGAAGACCGTCGGGATCGTCGGCCTGGGCCGGATCGGCGTGCTGGTCGCCCAGCGGCTCAGCGCGTTCGGCATGAAGGTGATCGCCTACGACCCCTACGTGCAGGCCGGCCGCGCCGCCCAGATGGGGGTCCGCCTGGTGACCCTCGACGAGCTGCTCGCCGAGGCCGACTTCATGTCCGTGCACCTGCCGAAGACGCCGGAGACGCTCGGGCTGATCGGCGAGGAGGAGCTGGCCAAGGTCAAGCCCAGCCTGGTGCTGGTCAACGCGGCCCGCGGGGGCATCGTCGACGAGCACGCGCTCCACGTCGCGATCAAGGAGGGTCGTGTCGCCGCGGCCGGGCTCGACGTGTTCGCCAGCGAGCCGTGCACCGACAGCCCGCTGTTCGAGTTCGAGAGCGTGGTCGCCACCCCGCACCTCGGGGCCTCCACCGACGAGGCGCAGGAGAAGGCCGGCATCGCGGTCGCCAGGTCCGTGCGCCTGGCGCTGTCCGGCGAGCTGGTCCCGGACGCCGTGAACGTCCAGGGCGGCGTGATCGCCGAGGACGTCCGGCCCGGCATCCCCCTGACCGAGAAGCTCGGCCGGATCTTCACCGCACTGGCCGGCGAGGTCGCCCAGCAGCTCGACGTCGAGGTGCGCGGCGAGATCACCCAGTACGACGTCAAGGTGCTCGAGCTCGCGGCCCTCAAGGGCGTCTTCTCCGACGTCGTCGAGGAGCAGGTGTCCTACGTGAACGCGCCGCTTCTGGCGGCCGAGCGGGGCGTCGCGGTCCGCCTGGTGACCGACCCGGAGAGCCCCGACCACCGCAACCTGATCACCCTGCGCGGCACCCTGGCCGACGGCTCGCAGGTGTCGGTCTCGGGCACGCTGATCGGGATCGCCCAGAAGGAGCGGCTCGTCGCGGTCGACGGCTACGACGTGGACATCGAGCCGTCCGAGCACCTGGCCTTCTTCCGCTACGCGGACCGGCCGGGGATGGTCGGCACCGTCGGGGGGATCCTCGGCCGGGCCGAGGTCAACATCGCCGGCATGCAGGTGGCGCGCGACACCAAGGGCGGCCACGCGCTGGTGGCGCTCTCGGTGGACACCGCGATCCCGGCGCCCGTGCTCGAGGAGATCAGGCAGGCAATGGATGCGGTCTCGGTGCGCGCGGTCGACCTCACCGACTAGGAGCGGCCGCACCGGGCCCCACCGGACGGCCGGTGGGACCCGGGTGCGCGCGGACTAGCGGTGCACCCTTGCGGGCTGGTGGCCGTGCAGGGCGCCGGCGTGGTCCATCAGCTCCACCGCCAGCACCACCAGGATCGACGCCATGAACAGCGCCAGCAGCAGCTCGGCGGCCGCCGTCTCCGCGAGGGCCAGGGCGACGAGTCCGAGCACGAGGCTGCCGGCCGCGATGCCGGTCTCCGCCTTGCCGAGCCGGTCGAAGCGGTCCCCGCTCCGCAGGACCAGGAATGCCGCGGCGCCGAGGACCACCCCGGTCGCGGCCATCCCGCGGGCGTCCTGGATGAACGGCATCTCGCCGCGGAACAGGTACCCGAGGTAGGGCACCGCGACCGCCGCGACCAGGATGACCGCGATGAAGTCTCGACTCTTGAGTCTCATCAGTCACACCTTCTTCCTGCCCCCACGCTCGGCGGCCGGGGCCGCCCGAGGAAGGGCCCTGCAGCCCGGGCGCGCGGGGCCGCGGGTCCCGAACCTCGCATACCGCGGCGGACTAGTCCCAACGGACCGGTGCCCGCGGACGTTTGGTCCGATTAGCGAGGTTCGCCCGACCGGGCGCGGCGAGTGCTGGAGGATGTTCGGCATGGGAGGACTCGGGGGGCCACCATCGCCCCCGGAGTGCAGCGTCAAACGTCCAACACACCACCTTCTGGGGGAGATCCATGACAGAGACACTTCGACCGGAGACGGTCCTCACGTGCCCGGCCTGGTGCGTGCACGAGGGTGAGCCCATCGAGCACGCCCACGTCAGTGCCGACGTGACCGCCGGCCACGGCGAGCAGATGCTGTCCGCTCGGCTGGTCCAGATGGGGGAGCAGGACGAGCCCCGGGTGCTGGTCAACGGGCGGGTCGCGGAGCTGGGGCCGCTCGAGGAGTTCGTGCGCGGCCTGCAGCGGCTGGTCGACGACGCGCATCTCGCCCCCGCGGGTTGCGGGTTCGTCGACGACCTGGTCCGGCAGGCCGGGCTGACCCTGAGCGACGTCGCCGAGGCCGCGGGCCTGGAGGCGTCCTGGGTGCGCGCCCAGCACGCCGGCCGGCAGGTGCTGACCGTGCGCCAGTTCGACCGGCTCGCGCTCGCGGCCGCCGGGCTGGCGGCCACCGCGATCTCGGCCCGCTGAGAGGCGGTCGCCCTCGACCCCCGGTCCCGCTCAGCGCTTGGTGGCGAGCAGGACCGAGGCGTCGGGAGCGACCATGACCTCGACCGTGGTGAACCGCTCGTCGGTCAACCACTGCTCGCGGAGCACGTCGACGCGCCCCTCGTAGACGGGAGGCCACGAGGAGCACGGCGTGAAGTCGTCGAGCACCACCACACCGCCGGGCTCGACCAGGTCGATGATGATGTCCGCGCCGCTGTCCTTGGGCTCGCGCGCGTCGAGGAACAGCAGCGAGAACGGGCCCCTGTCGCGCATCGTCGACCAGTCGGCGGCCAGCACCTCGACCCGGTCGTCGTCCTCGAAGATCTCCGCGGCGGCCTCGGCGAGCGTCGGGTCGAGCTCGGCGGTGAGGATCCGGGTGTGCTCGCGCATGCCACTGCGCAGCCACGCCGTACCCACCCCGCAGCCGGTGCCGAACTCCGCGAGCGTGCCGGACTTGCTGGCGGCAAGCGCGGCCAGCAGGCGTCCGGTCTCGTTGCGGCAGAACGAGACGTACCCGCGCTTGCGCGACACGGCGAACGCTCGGGAGACGACGTCGGGCAGCTCGGGAGGGGCGCTCATGGGCCGAGTCTCTCAAACCGGTCCGCAACGTCCACTTTTCGAGACACTGTCTCACATGCTGAGAGACTTCCGGTGACCCGCCGCCTGCCCGGCGTCGGTTGGCTACGCTGGTGGGCATCATGCGGAGCTTCTTCGTACTTATCAGCCGCCGTGGCGGGGCCTCTTAAGTAAGGCCACCTCGCCGCGGAGTTCGGTGTTTCCGGCCCTACGAAGATCCTCCGCAGCGAAGAAACTGACGGCCTGCAGACCGCAGCTCCGGCTCGAGATCGCTCCGGCCCCGCGCAACCCGCGGCCCCGGACCCGTCTCCCTCGCTCGCAGCGGAGCCCCGACCAGATCGGGACCACCAACGACTCCCTCGCGGCGACCCCGGCGCGGGCCCGTTGCAGCGCACCCACCCAGACACGCACACGATCCCTTGGAGCATCCAGATGTATGACATGTACCCCGAGTGGGGACCCGCCCGGAACCGCGACGACCGCGACGACGACTACGCCCTGCAGTCGGTGCAGTCCGGACTCGACCTGCGAGACAACGGCGGCCAGCGGCCCGACGACAACTAGAGTCCGCCCATGACGCAGACCCTCAAGCTCGCCGTGATCCCCGGCGACGGCATCGGCCCGGAGGTCACCGCCGAGGCGCTCAAGGTCCTCGAGCAGGTGGCCCCCGCGGACGTGAAGTTCGAGTCCACCCGCTACGACCTCGGTGCCGAGCGCTACCTCGCCACCGGGGAGGTGCTCCCCGACTCGGTGCTCGCCGAGATCAAGGAGCACGACGCGATCCTGCTGGGCGCGGTCGGCGGCCGGCCGGGCGACCCGAACCTGCCGCCGGGGATCCTCGAGCGGGGGCTGCTGCTGCGGCTGCGCTTCGAGCTCGACCACTACGTCAACCTGCGGCCCTCGCGGATCTACCCCGGGACGGTCTCCCCGTTGGCGGACCCGGGCGAGGTCGACTTCGTGGTCGTCCGGGAGGGCACCGAGGGCCCGTACGTCGGGAACGGCGGTGCCCTGCGCGTGGGGACGCCGCACGAGATCGCCACCGAGGTGAGCGTCAACACCGCCTTCGGCGTGGAGCGCGTGGTCCGTGACGCCTTCGCCCGCGCGCAGAAGCGGGACCGCAAGAGGCTGACCCTGGTGCACAAGACCAACGTGCTCGTGCACGCGGGGGCGGTCTGGGCGCGGATCGTGGCAGAGGTGGCCCGGGAGTTCCCGGACGTCACCGTCGACTACCTGCACGTGGACGCGGCGACGATCTTCCTGACCACCGACCCGGCCCGCTTCGACGTGGTGGTCACCGACAACCTGTTCGGCGACATCATCACCGACCTCGCCGCGGCCGTCACCGGCGGCATCGGCCTGGCCGCGAGCGGCAACGTCAACCCCGACCGCACCACCCCGAGCATGTTCGAGCCGGTGCACGGCTCCGCGCCCGACATCGCGGGCCAGCAGAAGGCCGACCCGACCGCCGCGATCCTCTCGGTGGCGCTGCTTCTGGAGCACCTCGGGCTCGACGTCGCCGCGCGCAGGGTCGAGGCGGCGGTGGTCGACGACCTCGCGGGGCGCGCTCGCGGGCCGGTCCGTCGTACCACCGAGGTGGGCGACGCGATCGCCGCCCGTCTCACCCGCTGAGCCGGTCGGCTAACGTGCTGCCCATGGAAAGCTCGCTCGAGATCGCCGTCCTGCCCGCAAGCTCTCCCGTGAGCGACGAGCGGCTGGCGGACATCCTGTCCAACCCCGGGTTCGGGCTGCACTTCACCGACCACATGTTCGTGGCCGAGTGGACCCCGGACGCCGGCTGGCACGACGCGCGGGTGACGCCGTACGCGCCCATCTCCCTCGACCCGGCCACCGCGGTCCTGCACTACGCGCAGGAGATCTTCGAGGGTCTCAAGGCCTACCGCCACGAGGACGGCTCGGTGTGGACGTTCCGCCCGGAGGCCAACGCCGAGCGGATGGTGCGCTCCGCCCGCAGGCTGGCGCTGCCGGAGCTGCCGGTCGCGGACTTCGTCGCCTCGGTCGACGCGCTCGTCACGGCCGACCAGCGCTGGGTCCCGGAGCCGGCGGGGGAGAAGAGCCTCTACGTCCGCCCGTTCATGTTCGCCTCCGAGACCTTCCTCGGCGTCCGGCCGTCGAAGCACGTCACCTACATGGTGATCTGCTCGCCCGCCGGCGCCTACTTCGCCAAGGGCGTCAAGCCGGTGACGATCTGGCTCAGCGAGGACTACGCCCGCGCCGGGGTGGGCGGCACCGGTGCCGCCAAGACCGGCGGCAACTACGCCAGCTCGCTGGTCGCCCAGCAGGAGGCGATGGACCAGGGCTGCGACCAGGTCGTGTTCCTCGACACCGTCGAGCGCCGCTGGGTCGAGGAGCTCGGCGGGATGAACCTCTACTTCGTGCTCGACGACGACACCGTGGTCACCCCGGCGCTGTCCGGCAGCATCCTCGAGGGCATCACCCGCTCGTCGATCCTCGAGCTGTGCGGCAAGCTCGGCTACCAGGTCGAGGAGCGCCGGTTCTCCATCGACGAGTGGCGCGAGGGCGTCGCGTCCGGTCGGATCACCGAGGTGTTCGCGTGCGGCACGGCGGCGGTGGTCACCCCGGTGGGCACGCTGAAGTGGCGTGGCGGCGAGGTCGGCAGCGGCGAGGAGGCCGGGCCGCTGACGCTGAGGATCCGGCAGGCGCTCGTCGACATCCAGTACGGCCGCGCCGAGGACTCGTTCGGCTGGATGCACCGGGTCGTGTGAGCCGCTCGGTTACCGTTGACCGGTGACCGCGACGACTCCTTCCCCCGCCGACCTCCGGGTCGGCGACTACCGCCTGCTGGCGAAGATCGGCGAGGGCGGCATGGGAGTCGTGCACCTGGCCCGGCGCCCGGACGGGCACCGGGTGGCGCTGAAGGTGCTGCGTCCGCACATCGTCGGTGACGACGAGGCCCGGGCCCGGCTCGCGCGCGAGGTCGCCTCGCTGCGCAGGGTCACCAGCCCCCGGGTCGCCGAGGTCCTCGACGCGGACCCCTACGCGGAGACGCCGTACGTCGCGACGCGCTACGTGCCCGGCCTCTCGCTGCACCAGCACGTGCGGCAGGAGGGCCCCCTGACCGGCCCGGACCTGCTGCACTTCGGCACCGGCCTCGTCGAGGCGGTGATCGCGGTGCACCGGGTCGGGGTGCTGCACCGGGACGTGAAGCCGTCCAACGTGCTGCTCGAGGGCCGCTCGCCGGTGCTCATCGACTTCGGGCTGGCCCGGCTGGCCGAGGACCCGCGGCTGACCCACACCGGGTGGTTGCTCGGCACGCCGGGCTACCTCGCGCCGGAGATCCTCTACGGGGACGACGCCACCACGGCCTCGGACGTGCACTCCTGGGCGGCCACCGTGGTGTTCGCCGCCACCGGGCGGCCGCCGTTCGGCACCGGCCCGGCGATGGCCATCATGGACCGGGTGCGCCGCGGCGAGCACGACCTGTCCGGGGTGCCCGCCGCGCTCGTGCCGCTGCTCCGGTCCTGCCTCGCCCCCGACCCGCGCGACCGCCCCGAGACCGCGGCCATCCTGTCCTCGCTGCGGGCCCTGGCCGGGACGCCTCCGCGGCTCCCGGACGAGACCACCATGCCCTTCGCCGTGGTCGCCGCGGGCCCGCCCGACGACGACCCGACCGACGTGCTCGGGGACGACGCGCCGACCGCCGTCGCGGCCACGACCGTCGCGCCTCCACCCGCGGCGGCTCCCCCGGCGGCTCCCGTCGGGCCCCCCGCCGCCTCGCGTTCCCCGCACCGCGCGGCGAGGACCCGCCGCGACCTGCTGATGATCGGCCTGCTCGCGCTGGTGGCGAGCGGGTTCGCCGCCGCGCCGTACCTCACTCTGGCCGTCACCGCCGGCGCCGCGCTGGTCGTGCGCACGGTCTCGTGGACGACCGAGGCGGCCGGCGAGCGGCAGCGGCTGCGCGGCCGCCACCGGTGGTACGACGGGCCGCTCGCCGTGGCCACCGCACCGTGGTACCTCGTGGTCGCGACCGGCGGGACGCTCGTGCTGCTGGTGTGGTCGGCCGTCCTGACGTTCGCGGTGGGCCTGGCCTACCTGCTGTTCCGGGCACCGCTGCTTCCGGGAATGCTGCTGATGGGGCTGGTGCTCGCGCTGTCCCTGTGGTGGGGCCCGGGGGCCCGGCGGCTGCGGCGGCCGGTCCGGATGCTCGCGACGACGGTCACCCGCCCCGCCTGGGCGGGCTGGACGACCCTCGCGGTCGTCGCGGCGGGGCTGGGGCTGCTCGGCTTCGTGCTGGCCACGTCGGCGGTGCAGTGGTACCCGCTGGCCGGGGCCCCCTGGCGGGCCGGGACGCTGCTCGGGGACCTGCTGCGCTGGCTGTGACGGGGCCGGCCGTGGGCCGCTGCCCGATATCCGAGACGTGGTTCCGCCACGCGGACATCGGTGGCACACTCGAAGGGTGCAGCACCAGCAGATCATTATCAGCTAGCGCGTCCGCCCCCCGGATGCGCTGACCTCTCGTTCCCACGGGAGGTTTTTTTGTTGCCCGCCCCGCCCCCGAGCCCGAGGTGCCCGAAGTGACCACGCCAGCAGCCGACGCGTTCCACGTCTACGACACCACCCTGCGCGACGGCGCGCAGCAGGAGGGCCTGAACCTCTCGGTCGCCGACAAGCTCACGATCGCCCGGCAGCTCGACGGGCTCGGCGTGGGGTTCATCGAGGGGGGTTGGCCGGGGGCCAACCCCAAGGACACCGAGTTCTTCGCCCGTGCCCGCGACGAGCTCGCCCTGGAGCACGCCCGGCTCGCGGCGTTCGGGGCGACCCGGCGCGCCGGCCTGGCCGCCGCCGACGACCCGCTGGTCGCGGCGCTGCGCGACAGCGGCGCGAGCGTCGTCACGCTGGTCGCGAAGTCCCACGACCGGCACGTCGAGCTCGCGCTGCGGACCACGCTGGAGGAGAACCTGGCGATGGTCCGCGACACCGTCGGCCACCTGCGCGCCGAGGGCCAGCAGGTGTTCTTGGACGCCGAGCACTTCTTCGACGGCTACCGCGCCAACCGTGCCTACGCCCTCGAGGTGCTGCGCACCGCCGCGGAGGCGGGCGCCGAGGTGGTCGCGCTGTGCGACACCAACGGCGGGATGCTGCCCGGCTGGGTCGCCGACGTCGTCGACGACGTGATCGCCGCCACCGGCGCCCGCGTGGGGATCCACTGCCACAACGACACCGGGTGCGCGGTCGCGAACACCCTCGCGGCCGTCGAGGCCGGCGCGACGCACGTGCAGGGCACCCTCAACGGCTACGGCGAGCGGACCGGCAATGCCGACCTGGTCTCGGTCGTGGCCAACCTCGAGCTCAAGCTCGACCGGCCGGTGCTGCCCCCGGGACTGCTGGGGGAGGCCACCCGGATCGCGCACGCGGTCGCGGACGTCACCAACGTGCCGCCGGCGTCACGACAGCCCTACGTCGGGGTGTCGGCGTTCGCGCACAAGGCCGGGCTGCACGCGTCCGCGATCAAGGTCGACCCGTTCCTCTACCAGCACATGGACCCGGCGCTGGTCGGCAACGACATGCGGCTGCTGGTCTCCGACATGGCCGGCCGGGCCAGCATCCAGCTGAAGAGCCGCGAGCTCGGGTTCGACCTCGGCGAGAGCCAGGAGGACAAGGACCTGGTCACCCGGATCACCCACCGGGTGAAGGAGCTGGAGTCCCGCGGCTACACGTTCGAGGCCGCCGACGCGTCGTTCGAGCTGATGCTGGTCGAGGAGGTCGAGGGCCGCCGGCCGGCGTACTTCGACGTGGAGTCCTGGCGGGTGATCACCGATTCCAAGCCCGGGGACGAGGCGGTGTCGGAGGCCACCGTGAAGCTGCGGGCCGGCGGCGCGCGGATCGTCACCGTCGGCGAGGGCAACGGCCCGGTCAACGCACTCGACTTCGCGCTCCGGGAGGCCATCGGCCAGGCCTACCCCGAGGTCGCGAAGTTCGAGCTGATCGACTACAAGGTGCGCATCCTCGACCAGGGGCACGGCACGGACGCGATCACCCGAGTGCTGATCGAGACCTCGGACGGCGAGAGCTCCTGGGTCACCGTCGGGGTCGGCGCGAACGTGATCGAGGCGTCCTGGGACGCGCTGCTGGACGGGGTCACCTTCGGCCTGCGCCGCCACGGCGAGCATCCCCACTGACCCGCGCGGTCAGCCGCGGGAGGCCGCGAGCGCGATGACCGCCGCGGAAACCACGCAGAGCGCGACGCCGAACGGCAGCCCCACCGCGTCGGCGACCAGGCCGGCGATCGCCGGAGAGGCCAGGAAACCCACGCGGGTCGCCCACGACACCAGCGTGATGCCGTCCGAGGCGCGCCGCGTCCGGCGGCCCGCCAGGACGAACAGCGAGGGCACCGTGGAGGACGCGCCGATCCCGACCACGGTGAAGCCCGCGATCGCGGCGACCGGGTTGTCGAGCAACAGCGCGACGCCCAGGCCCACGGCCGCGAACGCGTTCCCGGTCCGCAGCACCGCCCGGGCGCCGAACCGGTCGACGAGCCGGTCGGCACGCAGCCGGGCCAGCGTCATGCCGGCGACGAAGCCGACGTAGCCGAGCCCGGCCACGCCGGCCGACGCACCCAGCCAGTCCCGCAGGTAGACCGCGCCGAAGGAGCCCGGCACGTCCTCGACGAAGGCCGCCGCCACGCTCAACGCCGCGAACGGGGCCAGTGCGCGCAGCAGCCGCATCCGGTCCGGGCGGCCGCCCGCGTCGTCGTCGTCGGGCCCGTCCTCGACGACGTGGTCGGGCCCGGGCAACAGCCAGGCGCCCGAGGCCGCGGTGGCCACGGCCAGCAGCACCCCGACGACGAGCAGGTGCAGGGTGATCGGCACGTCGAGCGCGGCCGCGCCGGCCCCGACCGCGCCGCCGACGGTGGCGCCGATGCTCCACCAGGCGTGGAACACGTTGAAGATCGACCGCTGGTAGCGGACCTGCACCCGAAGACCGTGGGCGTTCATCGCCACGTCCATGAGCAGGTCCAGCACGCCGAGCGCGACGAACGCCGCGGCGAGCGCCGGCCAGCTGCCGGCGAGACCGACCAGGACCAGGGCGGCGCCGTACACCACGCCCGTGGCGACGCCCACCCGGGCGCTCGCGAACCGGGCGTTCGCGCTGCGCGCCAGCGGGCCGGCGAGCAGCGCACCGAGGGACGCGGCGCCTACCGCGACGCCGAGCTGGCTGTTGGACAGCCCGAGGTCCGCCTTGAGCGCCGGGAGCCGCGGCAGGATGTTCGAGATGAAGGCGCCGTTGACGAAGAACAGGACGTTCACGGCGAACCGGGCGCGGGTCGCCTGCTCCGATGCCCCGACACCCATGTCGGGGATCGTAACCGCTGCGCAGAGCACGTCTCGGCGGCTAGGGTGCCACCCACGGGGCAGCGGCCGACCACCGGAGGAGCGACATGGCAGTCGTGAACCAGCACAAGATCCAGCTGACCGAGGACGAGATGCCGACGCGTTGGTACAACGTCCTGCACGACCTGCCGACGCCGCCGCCACCGGTCCTGCATCCCGGCACCGGCCAGCCCGTCGGCCCCGACGACCTCGCGCCGCTGTTCCCGATGGACCTGATCCTCCAGGAGGTGTCCACCGAGCAGTACGTCGAGATCCCCGAGGAGGTCCTCGACGTCTACCGGCTGTGGCGGCCCAGCCCGCTCTACCGGGCGCACCGCCTGGAGAAGGCGCTCGGCACGCCGGCCCGGATCTACTACAAGTACGAAGGGGTGTCGCCGGCCGGCTCGCACAAGCCGAACACCGCGGTGCCCCAGGCCTTCTACAACGCCAAGGCCGGCATCAAGAAGCTCACCACCGAGACCGGGGCCGGCCAGTGGGGCACCGCTCTGGCGTTCGCGTGCTCGCAGTTCGACCTCGCCTGCGAGGTGTGGCAGGTGCGCGCCTCCTACGACCAGAAGCCCTACCGCCGGATGATGATCGAGACCTTCGGCGGCACCGTGCACCCCAGCCCCTCGGACCTGACCGAGTCGGGGCGCAAGATCCTCGCCGAGCACCCGGACTCGACCGGCTCGCTGGGGATCGCGATCAGCGAGGCCGTCGAGATGGCGGCGGCGGACCCGTCCACCAACTACGCGCTGGGCAGCGTGCTCAACCACGTGCTGCTGCACCAGACGATCATCGGCGAGGAGGCGCTGCTCCAGCTCGCGCAGGTGGGGGAGACCCCGGACCTGCTGGTGGGCTGCACCGGCGGCGGGTCCAACTTCGGCGGGCTGATGTTCCCCTTCCTGCGAGAGAAGTGGGCCGGGAGGATGAGCCCGACCGTCCGGGCCGTCGAGCCCACGGGCTGCCCGAGCCTGACCCAGGGCACCTACGCCTACGACTTCGGCGACACCGCCGGGCTGACCCCGCTGATGAAGATGCACACCCTCGGCCACGACTTCGTCCCGGACCCGATCCACGCCGGCGGTCTGCGCTACCACGGCATGAGCCCGCTGATCAGCCACCTGTACGAGACCGGGGAGATCGAGGCGGCCGCCAAGCCCCAGACCGAGTGCTTCTCGGCCGGGGTGCTGTTCGCGCGCACCGAGGGGATCGTCCCGGCCCCCGAGCCGACCCACGCGCTCGCAGCCGCGATCGAGGAGGCGTTGCGCTGCAAGGAGACGGGTGAGGAGAAGGTGATCCTGACCGCCCTGTGCGGCCACGGCCACCTCGACCTCCCGGCGTACGACGCCTACCTGTCCGGCCGCGTGGTCGACCACGACTGGGCGGACAGCGACATCCAGGAGGCCGTGGCCGAGGCGCTGGCCAAGCTGCCGTCGATCGCCTGACCCGGTCGAGGACCTGTCAGGCTGATGTTCACCCGGCGTTCCCCGAGAACGCCCGGAGGGTTACCGCGGGCTTCCTAGCCTCGGTGCGCGGTCCGCCGCCCGGCGGACCGTTCGCGCCAAGTAGGAGGAATCTCGGGTGGAACTCTCCAGGCACCCACGTGCCGTCGCGGCCCTCGCGGCGACGGCTCTCGTCGTCGCGGGCGGCGCGGCGACCGCCGCACAGCTCGCGACCCACGCCGGACCGTCCGGCGACGGCACCGCGCTCACCCCGGGCGGCTACCGGGTCACCCCGGCCGGGACACAGACCGAGCTCGGCGACCTGCCGCTCGGCACGGCGCTCTCGCCCGACGGCAGCACGCTGCTGGTGAGCAACGACGGCCAGGGCGAGCAGTCCCTCCAGGTCGTCGACACCGCCACCTCGACGGTGGTGCAGACGCTGACCTACGCCTCGCCCCAGGCGCTGTTCGTCGGCCTGGCGTTCAGCCCGGACGGGTCCAAGGCCTACGCATCGGGCGGTGGCCAGCAGGTCGTCCACGTGTACGACGTGCGGGGCGGCCGGCTCACCGAGACGGCGCCGGTCACGCTGCCCACGACCAACCCGGCCGGGCAGAGCGTCAACATGTTCCCCGCGGGTCTGGCCACCGCGGGTGACGGGTCGAGGCTCGTCGTGGCCGACCACCTCGCCGACGCGGCCAGCGTCGTCGACACCGCCGGCGGCGCGGCGCAGACCGTGGCGGTGGGCCATGCGCCCTACGCCACGGTGACGAGCGCGGACGGACGGAAGGCCTACGTCACCAACCAGGGCGCCGACACCGTCTCGGTGCTCGACCTGTCCGGTGATGCGCCCACCGTCACGAAGACGATCACCGTCGGCACCCACCCCAACGCCGCGGTGCTGAGCAAGGACGGCGACCGGCTGTTCGTCGCGAACGGCGACAGCGACGACATCAGCGTCGTCGACACCGCCACCGACACCGTCGTCGGCACGATCGGCCTCGCGCCGTACGACCACGCGAAGGTGGGCAGCAACCCGGTCTCGCTCGCGCTGTCGCCGGACGGCGGCCGGCTCTACGTCGCCGAGTCCGGCAACAACGCGGTCTCGGTCGTCGACGTCGCCACCAGGACCGTGCGGGGCAGCATCCCCACCGGCTGGTACCCCGCCGGCGTGGTCGCCACGGGCAAGGCCCTGTTCGTCGCCAACGCCAAGGGTCTCGGGGCCGGGCCGAACGACGGCCCCGGCCACCCCGACCCGACGTCGACCACCAGCAGCCCCGACCAGTACGTCGGCTCGATGATCAAGGGCAGCCTCTCGACGGTCCCGCTCCCGCTCGACGACACGCGGCTGGCGTCGTACACCTCGACGGTGCGGGCCAACGACGGCTTCGACCAGCCGGCCGGCGGCAGCGGCGGCGCCCCGGCGATCAAGCACGTCATCTACGTGGTGCAGGAGAACCGCACCTATGACCAGGTGTTCGGCTCGCTGGGGAAGGGCGACGGGGACCGCTCCCTGAACCTGTTCGGCGAGGAGTCGGCTCCCAACCAGCGGGCGCTGCAGCGCCGGTTCGTCACGCTGGACAACTTCTACGCCAACGCCGAGGTCAGTGCCCAGGGCTGGAACTGGTCGGTGGCGGCGAACTCCAACCCGTACTCCGAGGCGATGTGGCCGGCCAACTACAGCGGCCGTCGGGGCAGCTACCCCTCGGAGACGAACGACCCGGCGATCGCGCCGAACCGGACCGGTGCGGACTCCTACATCTGGCAGCGGCTCGACCGTGCCGGTGTCTCCTACCGCAACTACGGGTTCTACGTGCGCAGCGACAACACCGCCTACGACCCGGCGCTGGACGCGCACACCGACCACGCCTACCACGGCTTCGACATGGGCTGCCCGGACAACCCGGACACGTTCACGCCCCGGTCCTCGTCCTGCGGGACGCCCCGGTTCACCGAGTGGAAGCGCGAGTTCGACGGCTACGTCGCGCACGGCGACCTGCCCGACGTGCAGTTCGTGCGGCTGCCCAGCGACCACACCGCGGGCACCAAGCCGGGAATGCCGACGCCGCGGGCCTACGTCGCCGACAACGACCTCGCGCTCGGCCGGCTCGTGGACGCGGTCTCGCACTCGCCGTACTGGAAGGACACCGCGATCTTCGTCACCGAGGACGACGCGCAGAACGGCCCGGACCACGTCGACGCGCACCGGACCATCTCCCAGGTGATCAGCCCCTACACCCAGCACGGCAAGGTCGACTCGACGTTCTACTCCACCGCGTCGATGCTGCGCACGATCGAGAACATCGTGGGGGTCGCGCCGCTGACCCAGTTCGACACCTTCGCGACGCCGATGACCGCGGCGTTCGGCGACCACGCCAACCTCGAGGACTACCGGGCGGTGACACCCAAGGACGCGGGTGAGCTCGTCAACGGCGCCGACGCGCCGATGGCGTCCGTCTCCGCGGCCCAGCGGCTCGACCGCGAGGACCGGATCAACGAGCGGCTGTTCAACGAGGCGATCTGGGAGAGCGTCCGGGGTGCCGGCTCGACGATGCCGGCCCCGAAGCACACCCTGTGGGGCGCCGTACCCGTCGACACCGACGACTGAGCCCCTCCCCTCGGCGATCTGTCGCTTCCCTGGGGAAGATCACCCCGGGAAGCGACAGATCGCCTGCATCCCCTGGTAATCAGGGGGTGATGGGGTTCCTCGGCGGGCGACCGCGGACGGACCGGGGTAGGTTCGGGTCATGGGTGAGCTGCATGACCTGACCGCGCTCGAGCAGGCGGCGGCGGTGCGCGCCCGCGAGGTCTCCCCGCTCGAGCTCGTCGAGCACTACCTCGCGCGCGTCGAGCGGCTGTCGGACTCCGTGGGTGCGTTCGTCACCGTGACCGGCGACCGGGCGCGCGAGCAGGCGCGGGCGGCCGGGGCCCGGGCCGGGGACGACGGCGGCTCGCCGCTGTTCGGGGTCCCCACCGCGATCAAGGACCTGAACCTCACCGCCGGGGTGCGCACCACCTGCGGCTCCGCGTCGATGGCCGACTTCGTGCCCGACGTCTCGGACGAGGTGGTGCTGCGCATCGAGCGGGCCGGGATGCTCAGCCTGGGCAAGACCAACACCCCGGAGTTCGGGTCGCCCTGCTACACCGAGCCCGACGTGGCACCGCCGGCCCGCACGCCGTACGACCTCGAGCGGATGGCCGGCGGGTCCAGCGGCGGCGCGGCGGCCGCGGTCGCCGCCGGGCTGGTGCCGCTCGCCCAGGGCTCGGACGGCGGCGGCTCGATCCGGATCCCGGCCAGCTGCTGCGGCCTGTTCGGGCTCAAGCCGAGCCGCGGACGGGTCAGCGGGGCTCCCGTGTACGGCGACCCGGTGGGCCTGTCCACCGCGGGCCCGCTGGCGCGGACCGTGCGCGACGCCGCCGCGATGCTCGACGCGATGGCCGGACCGGCGGTCGGGGACCCGTTCTGGGCGCCCCCGCTGCCGGCGGGGGAGAGCTACCTGTCGTGGTGCGACCGGGAGCCGGCACGGCTGCGGATCGCGCGGTTCGCCCGGCCGATGATCGCCGAGGCGAAGGTCCACGACGAGTGCGAGGCCGCCTACGCGTCGGCCTCGGACCTGCTGGTGGCGCTCGGGCACGACGTGGAGGACGTCGAGGTTCCGCTGAGCCCGTCCGCGGTGCCGACGTTCGAGACCTGCTGGGCGGTGCTGACCACGCTCTGGCCGTCCCCGGCGGCGGGCCGCGAGGCGGACCTGCGGCCGCTCACCCGGTGGCTGCAGGACCGTGGTCGCGCGGTCAGCGGTCCGCAGCTCGGGTTCGCGATCGGGGAGATGCGCCGGATCGCCGCGGCGACGCTGGCCCGGCTCGCGCCCTACGACGCGGTGCTCACCCCGACGCTGGCGCAGCCCCCGCTGCGGGTCGGGGAGATCCGCGACGACGCGGACCCGGCCCGCGACTTCGAGAACCAGAAGGCGTTCACGCCGTTCACGTCGGCGTGGAACCTCACCGGGATGCCCGCGGTGTCGCTGCCGCTGCACACCACCCCCGACGGCCTGCCCGTCGGGGTGATGCTGGCCGGTCGGCCGGGGGAGGACCACCTGCTGCTCGCCCTGGCGGCACAGGTGGAGGCCGCCGCACCCTGGGCGGACCGGCACCCGCCGTGCTGGGCGTGAGCGGTCAGCTGCCCGGCAGCAGCCGCAGCGCCAGCGTCGGGCAGGTGCGCACCGCCTCCCGCGCCAGGGGCAGCAGCCGGTCGTCGACCTCGCCGATGACGACCGGGTAGCCCCACTCGTCGAGCTCGATCGCCTCCGGCAGCACCTCGAAGCACAGCCCTCGGCCCTTGCACGCCGGCCAGTCCACGCGGATCCGGTGGCTCATCCCGCCCTCCGTTCGCGGCCGAGCGCGATCACGTCGTCGCGGAACGTGCACCGCCCCGCGGCGTGGGCGTCGACCTCGTCGGCGTACGCCACGAGCAGGGAGCGCACCAGTCGCGCGGTGCCGTCCGGGTGGGCGCAGGCCCCGCGCCCGGTGACCAGCCGGGCAAGCTGCTCGGCCCGCTCGGTGCCCGCGGCGCCGCGGTCGACGTCGGCGACGGCCCCCGCGAGGGCCGGCAGGCCGTTGAGGCACGGGCCGCAGCGGCGGGCGGACTGGGCGGCCAGGTAGGCGGTGATCCGGGAGGTGGTGTGCAGCGGACAGCCGCCGTCCGCCAGCGGCAGCACCACGCCGGCGCCCAGCGCGAGGTCGTGGCGGGCCAGGTCGTCGCGGGACACGGTGAGGTCGGCGAGCTGTCCGGGTGCGGCCCAGGTGCCGTGGTAGCCACCGAGCAGGACCGGCCGGTCGAGCGTCTCCGGCGCGAGCACGTCGGTCCACCTGCGTCCCCAGCGGCACCTCGCGCACCCGCGGGCGCCAGGTGTCCCCGTCGACGGTCAGCAGGCAGGTGCCGGGCTCGGCCTCGGTGCCGAGGCGGGCGTAGTCCGCGGCGCCGAGCCGGGCCAGCGCCGCCACCTGGGCGTAGGTCTCGGCGTTCGACAGCAGCGTGGGACGGCCCCGGTAGCCGTGGAGCGCCTCCGGCTGCCACGACGTCACCGGCAGGTTCTCGCGTCCCGACATCAGCTCGATCACGGCGCGCGCCTGACCGGCCACGAACCGGTCGGCCGCCCGGTGCAGCCGCCAGCGCAGCCGCGGGTCGCGACGCTCCGCGACCGCCCGCCGCACGGCGTCCACCACGGCGGGCTGCTCGGAGGGGACCACGACGTGCGCGACGTGGGCGCGCAGCGCCCCGGCGACCATCGCGGCGCCGTCGAGCACGCTGTGCGGGGTGGTCAGGGCCAGCGCCATGTCCTTGTGGCTGGCCGGCTCGCCCTCGCTGATGTTCACCACCACCACGGGCCGGCCGCCCCGGGAGGAGACCGCCTCGAGCTTGCGGGCGAACGGAAAGCCGGCCCCGCCCCGGCCGCGCACGCCCACGGCCGCGACGAGGGCGGTCAGCTCGGGGACGGACAGCCGCGGCGGCCCGGCGTGCGCCATCCGGTGCGCCTCGAGCCCGGGTCCGGCGCCCAGGTGGGACAGCAGCCGGGGGCCTCGGGCCACCTGGACCACGGAGCCGTCGGGGCCGGGCACGTGCACCCGCTCGTGGCCCATCACAGCGCCCGCGCCGGCACCGGGCCGGCGGCGGTCTCGGCCCGCCGCGCGCGCAGGGAGCCGACCGCGACCAGGCCCAGCCGGACGACGACGGCCAGCGCGACCATCCCGGCGCCGGCCAGGCTGGTCCACAGCCCCGGCCCGCTGCGGGCGTCGGTGCCGATGCCGATCCCGTGGGCGAGGGCGACCGCCCAGATCGGGTAGCTCAGCAGGTGCAGCGACCGCCAGGCACGGTGCGGCAGCCGGTGCCGCAGCAGGCTGGTCAGCACCACGACGAGGATCAGGTCGAGCGCGAGAGACCCCAGGCCTAGCCACACCGGCTTGTAGGACGCGCCGACCGGCCACCAGGCCTGCCACCAGCGGATGTCGACGTACTCGTCGGCGACGGCGGTGAGGACGTGCGTGCCGAGCAGCAGGGTGGCGACCAGGGCGAGGTTGCGGTGCAGCCCCTGGGTCAGGAACCGGGGAACCCTGGCGCCGGCGTCGCCGCCGGGTGGCGAGCACGCCGAGCAGGACGGTGAGCGTGAGCAGCACCAGCAGCACGAGGCCGGTGCCGCGGTTGGCGAACCACAGAAGCGGGCCGTTCATCATCGACTCCCAAGCCGGGTGAGGGGTGGTACGACGTCGGTGGTGGCCGGGTCCGGCCAGCGCCCGAGTCGGGTGACGCGGCCGTCGGCGCCGACCAGCCGAGCGGTCACGGACCGGGCGTCCAGCCAGTCCACGGCCCGGTCGCCGAGGACCAGCGCGGCGGTCGAGGCGGTGTTGGCGGCGACGCAGCGTGGGACCGGTCGCCGTGGCGGTGCGCCAGGTCTCCCGGACCGGCCACCCGGTCCGCGGGTCGAGCAGGTGGTGGTGCACGAGGTCACCGGTCCGCCACCGGCGCACCTGGGTGCTCGAGGTGGCCAGGCCACCACCACCGAGGTGCACGATCTCGCCGGCCGCGTCGTCGTCGTCGGGTCGCTCGGTCACCAGCACCGGCCAGCCGGGGTGGGCGGTCGTCGGGCCCGTCGATGCGGACGTCGCCGCCGAGGCTGACGACCACGTGGCAGCCGAGGCTGGTCGACCACCGTGCGGGCGACCAGGTCGCTGGCCCACGCCTTGGCGGTCGCGCCCAGGTCGAGGGCGACGCCCTCGGGCACCCGGACCGCGTCGTCGTCGACCTCCGACCTCGCGCCATGCGCCCGGGCGGGGGCGCACCGGCAGCAGCCGGTCGCCCGCCCCGCGCCGGCGCAGCTCGTCGACGTCGCGGTCGTAGCCGAGCGAGACCAGGGTCCGGCCCAGGCACGGGTCGACCAGTCCGTCGGTCTCCCGGGCGGCCTCGAGGGCCACCCGGGTCGCGGCGACCAGCAGCGGGTCGACACGCGACCCAACGCCCGGCGGCGCGGTTCACCCGGGCCAGGTCGGAGTCGTCGCGGAACCGGCTGCAGGTGCGGTCCACGTCGGCGAGCACGGCGCGGGCGGCGGACTCGGCCGCACCGAGCAGCGCGGGATCCTCGGTTGCCAGGAAGGCGTAGGTGCCCAGGGACCGCCACCGGGCGAACGCGCGCACCACCGCGGCCGCCGTCAGGAGCCGCTGGAGGGGGCGGGCGCGGGGGCCGGGGCCGGAGCGGGCGCCCGGGGAGGGGCCGAGGTGCGGGTGGTGCTGCCCCCCGACGAGGCGCTGACCCGGGTCCCCCCGCTGGACGAGGAGTACGACGGCCTGCTGACCGACCCGCCGCTGCCGACGGCCGCGACGCCCGCGGTGCTGACCTGGTGGACCACCTGGGTCACCACGACCGTGCGCGCCGGGCGGGTCTTCACCACGTGGATCGTGCGGCGCTGCGGCTGCCACTGCACCTGCCGGGCGGCCGCCGCCCGCGCCTGCGCCTCGGCGAACGCCTGCTCCTGGGCGCGGTCCTGGTCCCGGAGGGCGGTCTGGCGCGCCGCCCAGCCGGTCGCCGCTCCCGTGGCGGTGACCGACCCGAAGGTGGCCAGGCCGGTCAGCAGCGCCAGCAGGCTCTTGTACCGGTCACGCGAACGTGGGGTGTAGCGCATCGTGTCCCTCCCAGGACCGTCGGTGCGCCCCAGTGTCGACGGCGGAGCCGAAAGCGGGCCTCATTGCGGTGTTAAGGGTTCGTCAGGTTCGCGGCCGTGCGGCTCGGCCGCCCGACTTGACGCAACCTTGAGGTTCGCACGAGGCGCCGATAGCGCCCGAGCGCCGACACTCCTGCCCGAGGGATCGTTCCTGCGGCGACCGCCGCCGGAGGTGGAGGAGGAACCATGCGTCTGCGCGTAGTGGTCGTCGGGGCCGCCGGGGTGGCGGCTGGGACGGTCGCGGCGGTGTCCGCGTACCAGGCCACGTCGGTCACGCAGCCCCGTCCGGTGGCCGCGCCGTACCGAGCGGCGGCCGCGGTGGGCAGGCCGCTGCCGGCGGCACCGCCCAGGATCGTGGTGACCACGGCGAGGTGCGAGGCCCCCGCACAACTCGAGCACGGAGCGTGCGTCACGACCGTCGTGCGCACCGTCGTCGTGCACGACCTGGCGCCGGCCGTCGTACCCGCCGCACCGTCGGTCGGGTTGCCGGCGGCTCCGCGGCCCACCGTGCGCCGGGAGGGCGCGCGGGAGCGCGAGGACGCCAACGAGCCGGAGGAGGCCGGGGAGGACCCGGCTCAGGAGGCGTCCGAGCCGCCCGAGCCGTCCGAGCCGCCCGAGCCGAACGACGACTGACGGTGCCGGTCCGGCGTCGGGGGTGCGGTGGGGAGGTGGACCTCCACCCGGGTCCCAGCGGTCCGCCGCGGGGTCTCCAGGCGGCCCCCGGCGGCGGCCACGGTGCGGCGCACGATCTGCAGCCCGAGCCCGGTGAAGCCGGGCCGCTGCTCCTGGGCCCCGGGCGCGCCCATCCCCGGACCGGCGTCCTCGACGGCCAGCGTCGACACCCGTGGCGTCCTGGGTGAGCGCGAGCGAGAACGGCGTCCCGTCCGGGGTGTGCGCGAACACGTTGTCGATGAGGATGTCCACCAGGTCCCGCAGGTCCGAGGCGGCCAGCGGGACCGGCACGGGCTCCTCGGGAAGCCGCACGCTGAGCTCGCGGGCCTGGTCCTCGGCCAGGGCGGACCAGAAGCGGACCCGCTCGCGCAGCGCCTCCCTGGCGTCGCAGACGGGCGGCAGATCCGTGCGGACCGGGCGGCGAGCGTCCTTGACCACCGCGTCGATCGACCGCTGCAGGACCACGATGTGCTCCTTCAGCCGGTCGGCCACCTCCTGGTCGTGGACGGACTCGACGTCGAGCCGCAGCGCGGTCACCGGTGTGCGCAGGCGGTGGGAGAGGTCGCCCACCGCGGCTCGTTCGATCGCCAGCAGCTCCACGACCCGGTCCGCGAGCCCGTTGAGGGCCCGGCCGAGCTCGACGGTCTCCGGGGGGCCGGTGGGATCCGCGCGGGCGTCCAGGTCACCCTCGCGCAGCCGGTGGGCGACCGCCGCCAGGTCGGTGACGGGGACGCTGACCCGCCGCCCCAGCCGGTCGGCGATCGCGATGGAGACGAGCAGGAGCAGCAGCCCCAGCCCGCCGATGGCGAGCCACGCGCGGCCCACCCCCCGGTGCAGCTCGCCGCGGGGCACGGTGGTGTGCACGACGTCGGTCCCCGAGGCGCTGACCACGGGGATGAGGATCTCGGCCCCCTCCGCCTCGCGCACGGTGAAGGCCTCGCCCGAGGCCGCTCGGGCCACCTCGGGGTCGGTGCGGAGGTCCACGTCCCGCGAGCCGAGCTGAGCGCCGTCGGAGGTGAGCACCGTGGTGCGGGCGGGGGAGCGCTCGTCGACGGCGGCGACGAGATCGGCCAGCTGCGGATCGTCGCGCAGCCCCGAGACCAGGATCGCGACGTTGCGGGCCTCCTCGTTGGCGTTGGCCATCGCCCGGTCCTCGGCCATCGTCTGCACCAGCAGGCACAGCGGGATCACGAACGCGAGGACGACCGCTGATGTCGTCGCGGCGACCAGCCACGCGACGCGGCGCCTCATCCGCCGCTCGCGTCCGGGTCGACGAGGCGCACCCCGACGCCGCGGACCGTGTGCAGGTACCTCGGCTCGGCGGCCGTCTCACCGAGCTTGCGGCGCAGCCACGACAGGTGGACGTCGACGGTCCGGTCGCCACCGCCGTACCCCTGCTGCCACACCTCGGCCAGCAGGTCGCGCTTGGTGACCACCTCTCCTGGCCGGGAGGCGAGCGCCAGCAGCAGGTCGAACTCCTTGCGCGACAGCGACAGCGGCTCCCCGCGCAGGGTCACGGTCCGGGTCGAGGCGTCGACGACGAGCCGGCCGACGACCAGCGGCCCCGTGGTCTCGCCGGCCGCTCCGCGTCGCAGCACCGCGCGGACCCGGGCCGCGACGTGGTCGAGGCCGAACGGCTTCACGACGTAGTCGTCGGCGCCGCCGTCGAGGGCGCGCACGATCGTCTGGTCGTCGTCCAGGGCGGTGATCACGATGACCGGCACGTCGGAGACGCCACGCAGCATGGCCAGCACGGCGAGTCCGTCGACGTCGGGCAGCCCGAGGTCGAGCAGCACGACGTCGGGGCGCTCCTTGACGACCATCTCCAGCGCCGGCAGTCCCGCCGATGCCGAGGTGACCGTGTGCCCACGCTCGGTGAGCCCGCGGATCAGGGCGCTCCGGATCGACGCGTCGTCCTCGACGACCAGCAGGCTCGTCATGCCCGAACGCTACGCCCGGATGCCACGCCGGGCCGGCAAAGTGGTGGGAGAGTTGCCGCATGATGCGCAGGACGGTCCTGGTCGCGGTCACTGCCTGGGTGGCCGTGGTGGCGCTCGGCTCCGCGGTGACCTGGATGGTCATCGACTCGGCGGGGCAGCGGGTGCTGGCCGAGTCGGGGGCGCCGGTCGTCGTCGCGCCGGCGCCGACCGGTCCCCGCCCCACGTCCGCGCCCGAGTCGCCGAGCGGCCGGCCGTCGCCGCACGCGAGCCCCTCCCGGGACACGGCGCCCACGGCGGGCGACTCGGTGGCACCCACGCTGTCAGCCGCCCCGGCCACGCCCGCCACCGGTCCGACCGCCACCCGGGCGGCCGAGCCCGACACCACCAGCTACGAGCAGCGCACCTGGCGCGGCACCCCGGGCTCCGTGGTCGTCCGGTGCTCCGGGCGCGCCGCGTCCCTGCAGTCGGCCACGCCGAACGACGGCTACCACGTGGAGGTGGGCGGCCGCGGCCCGGAGGAGGTCGAGGTCACGTTCAAGGGTGACCGCGGCGAGGTCCAGGTCAAGGCGGTGTGCTCGGGCGGCACCCCGCGCTTCTCCACCGAGACCTCCGTGGACGACGGCTGACCCGGTCGGGCACCTGACGGCCTCCGAGCTCGCGTTCGTCCCGAGCGGACCTGAATGAAGAGGTGCCGACACGCCGTCGATGGGTTTGATGCACACCTGTGAATCTGGTCTCGTTTGTGGTTCCGCCCAAGGCGAGCCGCCGAGACCGTGACGGTCTGGACGCGACGCCCACACACGATCGGTACGGGACTAGCGTTGAAGGCCATCCTGCTGAGCGGCACGTGCGCGCTCGTGATGTCGCTGTTCGTCACTCGCTGGGCGATCGCGCAGTTCGCCTCCTGGGGCCTTGGGCAGCTGATCCGCGAGGATGGCCCGAGGACGCATCACGTGAAGAGGGGCACCCCCACGATGGGCGGCGCCGCCATCGTGGTCTCGGTGGTGATCGGCTATGCGGCCGCGAAGCTGTTGACGTGGGACCTACCTTCGCGGTCCGCGCTCCTGGTGCTCTTCCTCCTGGTGGGCATGTCCGGGGTGGGGTTCCTCGACGACTTCATCAAGGTCAGGAAGCAGCGCAGCCTCGGTCTCCGGAGCAGGGCCAAGCTGGTGGGACAGACCGTCGTCAGCCTCACCTTCGGATTCCTGGCATTTCACCCCGCCCCGCGAGGTGGGGCGGTTGCCGTCGTCTCTCACAGGCTGTCCCTCGTGCGTGACTTCGGCCCGGCGTTGCCTTGGGTGATCGTCGTGGCGCTCATCTGGTTCATGGTGAACGGGGCCAGCAACGCCACCAATCTCGTCGACGGACTCGATGGGCTCCTGGCAGGCAGCGCCACGATGGTCTTCGCCGCCTACACCATCATCGGGATCTGGCAGAACAACCACTCATGCGGATCCGCCGGCGAGGCGAGCGGCTTGTGCTACCGGGTCGCTTCCCCGCTGGACTTGGCTACCGTCGCAGCCGCCCTGGCCGGCGCCTGCTTCGGGTTCCTGTGGTGGAACGCGTCTCCGGCCAGGATCATCATGGGGGACACGGGCTCCCTCGCCCTGGGGGCCGCCATGGCCGGGCTCGCATTGCTGACGCGGACCGAGCTGCTCCTGATCGTCCTCGGCGGCTTGTACGTGGCCGTCACCGGGTCGGTGATGATCCAGGTGTCCTGGTTCAAGCTGACCAGGCGCACCACCGGCGTGGGCAAGAGAGTCTTCCGCATGACGCCGCTGCAGCATCACTTCGAGCTGCTCGGTTGGGAGCAGGTGACCGTGGTCATCCGCTTCTGGATCATCGCGGGAGTCTGCGTCGCGGCCGCGCTGGGGATCTTCTACGGCGACTGGGTGAGGACCCTACGCTGAGCCGTCGACCGGTCGTGCGCCCCTGCCCGGCGGCGTGAGCAGTCCGTTGCGGGGCCCGACAGGCCGGTGCGAGCAG
Organism: uncultured Actinomycetota bacterium; assembly: GCA_963838025.1. Classification (GTDB taxonomy): domain Bacteria; phylum Actinomycetota; class Actinomycetes; order Propionibacteriales; family Nocardioidaceae; genus Nocardioides_B. Next base: position 2,590,592 of record CAWIPF010000001.1, on the reverse strand, counting down.
CTGGACGGGTGACCGTCAGACCGCGAGCAGCCGCTCGCACTCCGCGACGATCCGTGCCCGCAGCGGCCGGGCGCGTTCGGCGAAGCGGCGCTGCGCAGCGACGTACTCCTGCTTGCCCTCGGCCGTCTCGATGCGCACGGGGGAGTAGCCGAGACCGGCCAGGTCGTACGGCGAGGCGCGCATGTCGAGCACCCGGATGTCTCGCGCGAGCTCGAAGCAGTCGGCGACGAGGTCCGAGCCGATCATGGGAGTGAGCCGGAAGGCGTGCTTGTAGAGGTCCATGCCCGCGTGCAGGCAGCCCGGCTGCTCGAACGCGGCCCGGTCGTCCCGACCGGGCCGCAGGGTGTTGAGCGGACGCGCGTCGTCGGTGAAGAACCGGAAGGCATCGAAGTGCGAGCAGGCGACCCGGTGCGACTCGACCACGTCGTCGGTGCCGGCACCTCCGAGCCGGAGCGGCCAGGCCGCGTGGCGGACGTCGTCCTGCCGGAGCCTGTAGACCATCGCCCACTCGTGCAGGCCGAAGCAGCCGAGGTGGGCGGGCCGGGCCGCGGTCGCGGCGAGCAGGGTGTTGGTCGTCTCGAGCAGTGGCCGCTGCGCGCGCACGTGGTCCGCGGCGACCGTGACCACGTCCGCGTCCGGCACGGCCCGGTAGCCCTTGAGGTCGAGGTACTCCTCCGCGCCGCGCAGGCCGATCCCGAACCCGGGGTGCCAGCGGCGCAGCGCGGCCGGACGCTGCGAGTAGTAGGTGAACAGGAAGTCCTCGACCGGGTGCGGGACCCGGTCGCGGCGCCGGGCGAGGTGCGGCTCCAGCCACGGGGCGACGCGTGCCTCGTGGGCGGCACGGCGACCGGCCCAGGTCGCCTCGTCCAGCACGACGTCCGGCATTTCCACAGTCACGAGGGTAGTGACCGGGCGGTGCGCGACCCGCCGGTAGGCTCCCGGTGTGCGCATTGCCAGGTTCACCACCGGAGACGACCCCCAGTACGGCGTCGTCACCGGCGACGTCGACGAGCACGGGATCCCCTCGGAGGACTCCGTCGTCGTGGCGCTCGCCGGTGACCCGTTGTACGTCGGCGTGCAGCTGACCGACCGCGAGGTCCCGCTGTCCGACGTACGCCTGCTCGCGCCGGTGATCCCGCGCAGCAAGGTGGTCGGCATCGGCAAGAACTACGCCGCCCACGCCGCGGAGATGGGCGGGGACGTCCCGGCCGAGCCACTGATGTTCCTCAAGCCGAACACGTCGGTGGTCGGCCCGGGCGACCCGGTGTTCTACCCGCGCCAGTCGAGCAACGTGCACTACGAGGGCGAGCTCGCGGTGGTCATCGGCCGGATCTGCCGCGACGTGGCGCCCGAGCGCGTGGCCGACGTGGTCTACGGCTACACCGTGGCCAACGACGTGACCGCCCGGGACCTGCAGCGCAGCGACGTGCAGTTCACCCGCGCCAAGGGCTTCGACTCGTTCTGCCCGCTCGGGCCCTGGATCGAGACCGAGCTCGACACCAGCGACCTGCGCGTCCAGACGCATCTCAACGGGGACCTGGTCCAGGACGGGCGCACCAAGGACATGGTCTTCGACGTCCCGGCCCTGGTCGCCTACGTCTCCTCGGTGATGACGCTGCTTCCCGGCGACGTCATCCTCACCGGCACCCCGGAGGGTGTCGGCCCCATGAACGTCGGCGACGAGGTCGAGGTGACCGTCGCCGGCATCGGATCCCTGACGAACAAGGTGGTTTCTCGTGACTGAAGGTGCAAACGAGTCCCCCGGCTCTGACGTCAGGGTCCGTTTCTGTCCTTCGCCGACCGGAAACCCGCACGTCGGGCTGGCCCGCACGGCCCTGTTCAACTGGGCCTTCGCGCGCCACCACGGTGGCACGTTCGTGTTCCGCATCGAGGACACCGACCCCTCACGCGACACCCAGGAGTCCTACGACACGCTGCTCGAGGTGATGCGCTGGCTCGGGCTCGACTGGGACGAGGGCCCCGAGGTCGGTGGCCCCTACGCCCCCTACCGGCAGTCCGAGCGCTACGACGTCTACCGCGACGTCGCGGCCAGGCTGCTCGAGGCGGGCCGCGCCTATCACTGCTACTGCACCACCGAGGAGCTCGACGAGCGCAACGAGCAGGCGCGTGCCGAGGGCCGGGCCCCCGGCTACGACGGGCACTGCCGGACGCTGACGCAGGAGCAGGCGGCCGGCTACGAGGCGGAGGGACGCAGGCCCGTCGTACGGTTCCGGATGCCGGACCACCCGGTCACGTTCGAGGACCTGATCCGCGGCGAGATCACGTTCCAGCCCGAGAACGTGCCGGACTTCGTCCTCGTGCGTGGCAACGGACACCCGCTCTACACCCTGGTCAACCCGGTCGACGACGCGCTGATGGAGATCACCCACGTGCTGCGTGGCGAGGACCTGCTGTCCTCGACCCCGCGTCAGATCGCCTTCTACGACGCGCTGGCCGAGATCGGTGTCGGGAACGGCACGGTGCCGAAGTTCGGTCACCTGCCCTACGTCATGGGGCAGGGCAACAAGAAGCTCTCCAAGCGCGACCCCGAGTCCAACCTGCTGGCCTACCGTGACCGCGGCTTCCTCCCCGAGGGCCTGCTCAACTACCTCGCGCTGCTCGGCTGGGCGATCGCCGAGGACCGGGACATCTTCTCGATGGAGGAGATGGTGCAGGCGTTCACGATCGAGCGGGTCAACCCCAACCCGGCACGATTCGACCTGAAGAAGTGCGAGGCGATCAACGCCACCCACCTGCGCGCGCTCGCCGCCGACGACCTTGCCGAGCGCATGGTGCCGTTCCTGCGGGCCGCCGGGCTGCTGAGCCCGGAGATGACCGCCGATCAGCGCGACCTGCTGGCCAAGGCGACGCCGCTGGTCCAGGAGCGGATGACCACGCTGGACGAGTCCGTCGACATGCTCGGCTTCCTGTTCGTCGACGAGTCGCGGTTCTCGCGTGACCCGGCCGACGCCGCGAAGCTTCTCGACGACAACGGCCGCACGGTCGTGAAGGCCGCCCACGAGGCGCTGGCGGGCCTGTCCGAGTGGACCACCGCGGCGATCGAGGAGGCGCTCAGGCAGGCGCTGGTGGACGGCCTCGGGCTCAAGCCGCGCAACGCGTTCGGCCCGGTGCGGGTCGCGATCACCGGGCGTCGGATCTCGCCGCCCTTGTTCGAGTCGCTCGAGCTGTTGGGCCGCGAGCGGTCGCTGGCGCGGCTGGCGAGCGCACAGCAGGCCTGACCGAGCAGCTCGAGGAGGAGGGGGCAGGCGTGACGCAGCAGTATCCCGGCCAGTACCCCGGCCAGCACCCCGGCCCGGGGCCGGCCGCCCCGACGCCGTACCAGCAGTGGCCGCCCCCGCAGCCCGGCTGGGGGCCGCCGGTGCGGCCGGCACCGCTGCCGGACCACCCGCATCCGGAGCCTCGGCCCTACCACCTGATGCTGCGCACCTGGAACTACGCGACGTGGCGACCCGTCGTCGGGCTGGTGGTGGTGGTGGTCTCGATGATCATCGTGGCGCCGCTGGTCCTGCTGCCGGTGCTCGCGCTCGGGGTCTGGGTGGAGGGAGGCCCGTTCTGGGAGAGCTTCCAGAAGGCGGCGACGCTGCAGACGGTGGACCCGGCCGCGCTGCTCTACCTCAACCTCGTCCTCGGGTCGATGGTGCTGGTCACCTGGTTCGTGGTCCGGGTGTTCCACCGGATGCGGCCCCGCTGGCTGATGTCGGTGCGGCCGGGCATCCGGTGGAAGTTCTTCTTCGCCTGCCTCGGCATCGCCGTGGTGGCGCTGGTCGCCCAGGTCCTGGTCGGGCAGTTGCTGCCGGGCAACGCCGACACCGGCGTCGGCGGCAAGGTCAACGACTTCACCGCGTCCTCGGCCGCCATCGCCCTGATCGTGGTCTTCACCACCCCGTTGCAGGCTGCGGGGGAGGAGTACGTCTTCCGCGGCTACCTCATGCAGGCGTTCGGGGCGCTGTTCCGGTTCAAGTGGGTGGCGATCCTGCTCACCGCCACGCTGTTCGCCCTCGCCCACGGCGCCCAGAACTTCCCGCTGTTCTTCGACAGGTTCATGTTCGGCGTGATCGCAGGATGGGCGGTGACGCTGACCGGGGGGATCGAGGCCGGCATCGCGCTGCACATCTTGAACAACTTCCTGGCGTTCGGCTTCGCCCTCGCCTTCGGCGACCTCACCCAGACCCTGAACGTCTCCGAGGTCAGCTGGTGGAACATCGTGCTGACCGTCACGCAGTCCGGCGTCTACCTCGGGCTGGTGCTCCTCGTGGCCCGCAGGATGGGCGTCGAGACCAGGTCGTCGCCGCCGGCCGCGCCCGTCGGCGACGCCGTCCCGGCGCTCGCTCCCGACAGCTGATGTGAGGGTGCTCACCACCCGGTTCGGAGGGTCCGGGCCGTTTTGGTGGCGCACTGGAGGGACGTGTATTGTCGTCCCGGCTTCGCAAGGAGCCGCGATCCCATGGGGTATGGGGTAATTGGCAGCCCGACTGGTTCTGGTCCAGTTAGTCTAGGTTCGAGTCCTAGTACCCCAGCGATTTGGTCGAGATCGCTAGCAACGGCTAGAGTCTCGACCTGATTCCCGCCCCCGTTGTGTAGTGGCCTAGCACGCCGCCCTCTCAAGGCGGTAGCGCCGGTTCGAATCCGGTCGGGGGTACTCGTCCGAAAAGCGGTCCTGACCAGCGGCAACGCCGGGAGGGACCGCTTCGGCATTTCGGCCGCCTCGCGAGCGGCGTCCATCGCAGTGGCGACCTCGATGACAGGACGTGGCCGTTGTCAGCGCCGGTCGAACACTGATCCCCGCGGCGTCGGCAAAGGTGCGGGACGGCGCCTGCTGACTGAGCGGCACTCACCGGGTCCCAAAGTCTCCGATGCCGTGCTCGAGAAGCTTGAAGGCGCTGTCGATGAGGATGGCCTGGTCGCGTCGTACCCGCCGGATGTCCTCGCCCTCGACCATGCGGCGTAACGCGGTCTCGAAGATCGCTGCCATGGCCGCGGCTAGCTGGCCCGCGACGAGACGGGACATCACCGGGTCTCCCGTCTGGGCTGTGAGCACGTCGTTGATGGCGATCTGCAGCTCGAGGGCCTGCTCATTCAGTCGGCTCAGCAAGGCCGGGCTGGCCGAGATGATCTCCCAGCACCCTGCGATCCCCTCAGTCGCCCCGGAGAGGTCGTGGTGGGACTCGAGGAGCTGGTGCTGGTAGCGGCGAAGGACAGCGACCGGCGACTCGCCCGGGGCCCGCGCTGTCAGGGCCCGTTCGATGTCGCGGACCTGGTAGGCGTGCTGGTCGAGGTACAGGTCCTCCTTGCGCGCGAAGTAGTTGAACACCGTCATCTTGGAGACGTCTGCTGCCTCGGCAACCTCGGCGACGGTGACGTGGTCGAACCCACGAGCTGTGAACAGCGTCTTTGCCACCTCGGCGATGTGGCGGCGGGTGGCTTGCTTCTTGCGCTCGCGCAGTCCTGACCCTGTCATGGACGCAGACTCTACTCGGTCTATGGTTTGACCGAGTATAGGGATTGCGGGAGAGTGGGATGACGAGGCGTGGCCGGCGGGCGAGCCCGCAGCAGCACTTGCGAAGGCGGCTCGCGCCCACGAGACGAAGGAGGAGCGTGCAAGAGAACGCGGTAGAAGTAGGCCGCAGGACCTCGGCCGCCTCCCGGGACGGCGATCGCTCAGCACACCGTGATCTGGCTCCGGGCTCAGGTCAACCGACGTGTGTGGGTCCGCAGGCGGAGATGTTCTTCTCCGAAGACGCCCGGGAGATCGAGTACGCGAAGAGGCTGTGCGCCTCCTGCTCCGGACGCAGCTCCTGCCTGGCCGGCGCGCTGGAGCGACGCGAACCCTGGGGAGTCTGGGGCGGTGAACTCTTCCAGGCAGGAGCGGTCATCCCGCACAAGCGACCGCCTGGCAGGCCGCGCAAGCATCGCTCGCCAGCTGCGATGTCGACCGCGAGCAACTGGCCGGATGCGGTGTCGATCGCGAGCAAGCGGTGATGGTCGTGACCGGACCGAACGAGCCGGGCCTGCACCGGACCACAAAGCCCCTCAGCCCTTTGGAGAACGAGCATGGACCTTCCTACGGTCGTCATCTCTGCCATCGCCGTCATCATCGTGGGAGTACTCGCGGTCTCGGAGACCTGCAAGAGGAAATGAGGTTGGGCGTCCGCAGAGGAGATCACGATGCCGAGTGACCGCACATGGCTGTCGTGGCTAGCTCCGGAGCTGAAGCGCGAGCAGGCGGCCATCGCAGCGCTGCTCGCCCTGTGTGATGCCTCTGCTCTGGTGTCGTCCTTGTCCGTGGGCTGCTCTATCGGTCGCGGGAGCGCGGACGCCCTCTCGGACGTGGACGCGGCCATCGGCGTCCATACCTCTCAAGGGGTCGTCGGTGCCGACGACCTGCGGTCGGTCGAGGAGTCGGTGGTCGGGCTTCTTCCCGAGCTGGGAGCCGTTATCGACGTGCAGCGGTCCGAGTCCCTCAGTGGCGACTTTCTGCTTCGGCGCCTCTTCGTCCAGTTCGCGGACCGGTTGCAGCTGGACCTGGCCGTGGTGGCCGAGCACGAGGTACGACGCGGAGACGCGGCACCGGACTTCGTGGCGGTGTACTGGTCGGGAGCCCGACCCACGGGCACGCGCGGCGTCGATGCACACGAGGTCAGCGCCGAGCAGGTCCAGGAATGGTCCTTCCTGGGTTGGCGAGCGCTTCTCGATGCGGACAAGTACCTGCGGCGCGGCTCGCCGTGGGAGGCCCATCTCCGGCTCCATGAGGCCCGGGACCGAATCTGGATGCTGTGGGCCGCTGCCCACCACGCTGCCTACCCGTGGCACGGCCTGTCCCAGGTCCTGGACCACGACCCCGGGCTCCTGCCTCCAGGGATGTGGCGACCGTCGCCGGTCTCGAGCTCGCCGCTCTGCGCCGCGTGGTGGTGGCAAGCGCCGAGGTCTGGACCGATGCAGCCCTTCCGCGGCGCATGCGCGCCGCGCCCGGCTGCCTACCGCGATGGCCGAGTACGCACGAGCGATCGTGACTGACGGAGCCGAGATCCCCTGAGCGCAGGTGTCCCGGACGAGGGCCCCACGCAGCTTGGTGGGCGGATGAGGGGAAATGGGTTGATACCTAGGCTGTCTAGGCATAGGGTTTCTAGGTATGGGACAGGACGCGGTGCGTGGGCATCTCGATGGGCTGGTGTTGGCGGTGCTGGGCAGCGGCCCGGCGCACGGCTATGCGCTGATCGAGCTGTTGCGCGAACGCAGCGGCGGCTTCTTCGAGTTGCCGGAGGGAACTGTGTACCCGGCACTGCATCGTCTGGAGCGGGCGGGACTGGTGGAAAGCGGCTGGTCGCAGGTGGGAGGGCGCCGTCGGCGGGTGTACGCGCTGACCTCGCGGGGCCGTCGGGCGGTGACGCAGCGGCGACGGGAGTGGCGGTCGTTCGCGGCGGCCGTGGATGCAGTTTGGCAAGGGGCGTGAGCGATGCGTGATGCGGTCAAGGGTTATCTGGACGAGCTGGCCACGGCGTTGCGGGTGAGCGTGTGGCGTCGAAGGCGAATCGTGGCCGAGATCGCCGATCATCTCGGGGAGCTGGTCGGCGACGAGCTGGATCGGGGAGCCGATCCCGCGTCTGCCGTCGGGCGGGCGGCCGAGCGGTTTGGTGCACCGGCCGATCTGGCGGACGAGTTCAACGCCGACGCCGCCCGGGACGGGTTGAACCGGGCATCGCGCGCTGGCGGCCTGCACCGCGATGGCGGTCGTTGCGGCTGGTCTCTCGCTGCATCCGGGTGCGACTTCCCGGCCCTGGCCCGCCGGTCCGGTCTTCTCCCTGGTGATGCAGCTGTGGGTCCAGATACCGGCGGCCTGCGGGGCGATTGCGCTGTTCTTGGCCGTCGTCGCGCCGTGGGTGCGCGGGCGACCGCTGACCGGTCGCCCGGCACACCTTGCCGGGCGCAGCTTGGCGCTGGCGAGCGTTCTGTTGCTGCCGGTGGCCGTGGTGGCCGCGGGCAACCTCGTCACCGGGATGCCTCTCGTCGAGCGGCTGCCGTTGGTGATGGTCGCGGTCGGCACGCCGATTGCGGCGATCTGGGGTTTGCGCGCTGCCTCCGAGCCTCCTGGCTCGCAGACCAGTGGACGACGAGGACGTCCTCGACGTCATCGCCGCGGTCGGCAGCGCGCTGGCCGGGCGAGCAGCACTCACCGACCGCCCTACGGAGCCGCTGGACCGGCATGGCGTGCCGCTCGGCACGAGCCCCGCGGGCGACGCGCTGGCTCGACCTGCGCCACCATCCCTGGCGAGCCGCGGCCACCACGTCCGTGGCCGCCGGCCTGGCACTGACGGCTCCCGACCTTCTGATCGGCGATCCGGATTTCCTTGCCACTGCCGTGGAAGCAGTCGCGGTGTTCGGCTGCTTCGCCGCTCTGGGTGGCGTCCTAGGCCTGCGCGCCGAGCGCCCGCGCGACCGTGCGGAGATCGCTGCCACCGGCTGATCACCGGCTGATCACCACCTGATCACCACTGAGTCGGAGAGTCGGCGCCCGCCGGCTCTGCGGCCGACCACGCCCAGAACAGGAGTGAACCATGGCCGAAACGGTCGCCGTCGCGGCGCACGGGCTGACCAAGAGCTACGGGCGCCACTGCGCCATCGAGGGTGTCACGTTCGAGGTCGAGCGCGGGCAGATCTGCGGGTTGCTCGGCCCGAACGGCGCGGGAAAGACGACCACCATGCGCGTGCTCGTCGGCCTGTCCCGGTCCGACAGTGGCACCGCCCGGCTGCTGGGTGAACCGAGCCGACTTGCCGCCGGAGCCCTCGCGCGGGTCGGCGTGGCGATCGACGGTCCCGCCTTCGTCCCGCATCTGAGCGGTCGGCGCAACCTTGAGCTGCTCTGGAGGGCGGGCGGACGTCGGTGGCCTCCCCCGGCGCTGGAGGAGAGCCTGAACCTGGCCGGACTCGGCCGGGCGCTCGAGGCGAAGGTGAAGACCTACTCGATGGGCATGCGCCAAAGGCTGATGCTGGCCCAGGCGCTCATGGGCGGGCCCGACGTGCTCATCCTCGACGAGCCCGCTAACGGCCTCGACCCCGGCGAGGTTCGCACGCTGCGCGAGCACCTGAGACGCCGCGCCGACCGCGGCGCCGCGGTTCTCGTCTCCAGCCATCTGCTTGCCGAGATCGAGCTGCTCGCCACGCACTCGGTCGTCATGAACAAGGGTGCGGTGCTCGCGAGCGGGACCTTGCGGGAGCTGCTCGGCACGGGCTCCTACGAGTTCGAGGTGGACGACCTCGTCCGAGCCGAGCAGGCCTTGCTGGCCGTGCCGGGTGTGCGCTGCATCGAAACCCGCGGCGAGAGGCTGTGCGTCAGAGCTCCAGGACACACTGTCAAGCAGCTCAACCACGCACTGGTGACGGCGGGTGTCGGAGTCGAGGCCATGCGGACCACGCGAAGCCTGGAGGAGGCGTTCCTCGGACTGGTGGGAGACAACGATGCTGCGCATTGAGCTCACGACACAGCTGCTGCGGATCCGGACCCTGGTCCTGTTCGGTGCTCTGGTCGCGGTGCCGATCCTGGCCGCCGCGACCGGGGCCGGGGGCCGGGGCGCCGCGTCTTCCTCGGCGCTCAACTTCGCCGAATCCGGCCTGAACTTCATGGACCCGGTGCTGTTCGGCCTCGTCGTCGCCGTGCTCGGCAGCATCCTGGGCGGCGCGGACCGCGACTGGGGGACGCTGCGCTACCTCTACGTGCGACCGGTTAGCCGGAGAAGACTGCTGACGGGCAAGTGGTGGGCACTGGTGGTCTTCAGCGCACTGGTCGTGGCAACGTTCCTCGCCGCCACCCTGCTGACTGGGTTCGCCGTCTTCGGGTGGCATCCCTTCCACCGCCCGGGCACCAGCGACCTGTCGGCAGCGACGGCCACCTGGGCAGTCCTCGGTGCCGGCGGCTACCTGACCGTCTGCCTGCTGAGTCTCGGATCGATCGCCCTTGCCCTGGGCCTGCTGCTGCCCCGGTCCGTGGAGGCCCTCGGGGTCAGCATCGCCTTCCTGATCGGCTCGGCGATCCTCGACAACGTACGAGCGCTGCACACCGTCGCAGTGATCCTCCCGGTCCACTACTGGATGCGCTGGACGCAGCTGTTCGAGGGCGGAGCAGGCGAGCATGGCGGTCTCATCCTTGGTCTCTTCGTGCAGGCGGCATCCATGGCGATCGCCCTGACCGGCGCCTACGCGATCCTGAGCCGACGAGACCCCGCCGCCTGAGCGCCAACAAACCAGACCTGCACAACACCTCCGAGGATCGGCAACGTGACAAGACCCGGACAGCGGCTCATCTACCGCCTCTACACGCGCAGACTCCGCCGGCAGCTCTCCGGCGGGCAGCTGCCCCGCCATGTCGGCATCGTCATGGACGGGAACCGGCGATGGGCACGGGCCGCCGGCCTGGCGAACGCCAGTCTCGGGCATCGCCACGGTGCCGAGCACCTCGACGAAGTGTTGGCCTGGTGCGACGAGGTCGACATCGACTACGTCACCGTCTACGTCTGCTCGGTGGAGAACTTGGCCCGTCGCGACCCGGGCGAAATCGCCTTCCTCATGGAAGTCATCGAGGACCTCGCCCACCGGGCGCTCACCGAGCCGAACCCCCGCTGGTGCCTGCACGTCGCAGGGGAGCTCGACGTGTTGCCGGACACCACGGCCCGAGCGTTGGAGGCAGCTGTCGGGGCCACCGCCTCCTGCGCGAGGGACAAGCATCTGACGCTCGCCATCGGTTACGGCGGGAGACAGGAGGTTCTCGACGCCGTACGTGATCTGCTGCTCGACAAGGCAGCCGCCGGCGCGACCGTCCCGCAGATCGCCGAAGAACTGAACGCCGAGGACATCGCCAGCCGTCTCTACAACGCGGGACAGCCCGAACCCGACCTCGTGATCCGCACGTCCGGCGAACAACGCCTGTCCAACTTCCTGCTCTGGCAATCCGCGTACTCCGAGCTGTACTTCTGCGACGCCTACTGGCCGGCGTTCCGCGAGATCGACTTCCTGCGAGCCCTGCGCAGCTACGCCACCAGGACCCGCCGGTACGGCGCATGACCAACCAGCGGGCGGCCACCGCACCTACGCCCGGCGCAACGGGCTTGATTGCAGCACGCCAGGTTGTCGCGGTGCGGAATGTCGACCAACGACAGCCAATCGCCAATTGGGGCTCTGTCCTCATCGGGTTGGAGCGGTCATCCCGCAGCCATGTCCGAAAACCGCTAGCAACCGGCCGACCGACGGGGCAGGATCGGGCCATGGACATCGAGGACACGGACGCCTGCTACCGGGTGCTGAAGAGCCGGGACCGGCGCTTCGACGGTGTCTTCTACACCGGCGTCACCTCGACCGGGATCTACTGCCGGCCCTCCTGCCCGGCCATCACCCCGAACCGCCGGAACGTCACCTTCCACCGCACCGCGGCGGCGGCCCAGGCGGCCGGCTTCCGCGCCTGCAAGCGATGCCTGCCCGACGCGACCCCCGGCTCGCCCGACTGGGACGTCGCAGCGGACGTCGCCGGCCGTGCGATGCGGCTCATCGGCGACGGCGTCGTGGAGCGGGAGGGGGTCGACGGCCTGGCCCGCCGGGTCGGCTACACGCCGAGGCACCTCAATCGGGTGCTGACCGCCGAGCTCGGCGCCGGGCCCCTGGCGCTGGCCAGGGCCCGGCGCGCGCAGACGGCCCGCACCCTGATCCAGACCACCTCGATGTCCTTCGCCGACGTCGCGTTCGCGGCCGGCTTCGCCAGCATCCGCCAGTTCAACGACACCGTGCGGGCCGTCTACGGCACCACCCCCTCGGAGCTGCGCGGCACCGGGCGTCGCGGCGGGACCGTGGGCCAGCTCGAGCTCAAGATCGCGGTCCGGACGCCCTTCTCGGCGCAGGGCGTCCTCGACTTCCTCCGCCCGCGGGCCGTGGCGGGTGTGGAGGCCGCCGGTGACGACTGGTACGCCCGCACGCTGTCGTTGCCGCACGGACACGGGTGGGTCCGGCTGTCGGCGGGCCGGACGGGCTCGTCCGGCGGCGCCGACCACCTGTCGTGCCTGCTCGAGGTCGCGGACCTCCGTGACGTCGGGGTCGCGGTGGAGCGCTGCCGGCGCCTCGTCGACGCGGACTGCGACCCGGTGGCCGTCGACTCGGCGCTGAGCGACGACCCACTGCTCGCACCCCTGGTCGCCGCGCGGCCCGGGATCCGGGTGCCCGGGCACGTCGACGGCCACGAGGTCGCCGTACGCGCTGTCGTCGGCCAGCAGATCTCGGTGGCCGGCGCCGCGTCGGTCCTGGGCCGGCTCACCGAGCGTTACGGCGAGCGGGTCGACCCGAGCCGGGCGTACGACGGACTGACGCGGCTGTTCCCCAGCGCCGAGAAGCTCGCCGACGTCGACCCGGCGGACCTGCCCATGCCGCGCGCCCGTGGGCGCGCCCTGAACGCCCTGTGCCGGGCCCTGGCGGACGGGGACCTGGCCCTGGACCGCAGCGAGGACCGCACCGAGGTCCGCAGCCGGCTGCTCGCGATGCCCGGCATCGGACCGTGGACCGCCGACTACATCGCGATGCGCGCGCTGGGTGACCCCGACGTGTTCCTGCCGACCGACGTGGGATCGCGGCAGGCGCTCGCCCGGCTCGGGACCGTCGCCACACCCAAGGCGGCCGCGGCGGCGGCGTCCGCGTGGCGACCCTGGCGTTCCTACGCCCTGATGCACCTGTGGACGTCGCTGCGCGACGGTCCCCAGCTACTCTCTGCTCCGAAGGAGAACTGACATGTGGACCTCGATCGAGTCGCCCGTGGGACCGCTGCGCATCATCGCGAACCGCGACGCCCTCACCGCCATCGAGTACACCGGTCCGAGACCGGCGAGCCCGTCACAGCGGTCCTCGGTGGCCCTGGCCGCCGAGCGGTCCGCGGGACGCCCCGTGGGCGACCGGGACGACGCCGACGCGTTGCTCCTCGAGACGGTCCGGCAGCTGCGGGCGTACTTCGCGCGTGACCTGAAGGAGTTCGACCTGCCGCTCCGGCCCGACGGGACGCAGTTCCAGCTGCGGGTCTGGCAGGAGCTGCAGCGGATCGGCTACGGCCAGACCGCGTCGTACGGCGAGATCGCCCGAAGGCTCGGGATGACGCCGGCGGCGTCGCGGGCGGTGGGCCTGGCCAACGGCCGCAACCCGATCCCCATCGTGATCCCGTGCCATCGGGTGGTCGGCGCCGACGGCACGCTGACCGGTTACGCCGGCGGGGTCGAGCGCAAGCAGCTGCTGCTCGAGCTCGAGCAGGACGCCCTCTTCTGACAACCCCTCTTCTGACAACCCCGATTCGTCTGCGATCCCTCGGGTGTTTGCCGCAGGGTGATCGCAGACGAATCGGGATGGGGTTACTCGGCGGCGCGGCGCAGGGACTCGGAGAGCCGCTCCGCGGCCGCGAGTACGGCGGGCGCGTGCATGCGCCCGGGCTGGCGGGAGAGCCGTTCCAGGGGCCCGGAGACCGATACGGCGGCGATGATCTTGCCGGAGGGGGAGCGGACGGGCGCGGAGACCGAGGCCACCCCCTGCTCGCGCTCGCCCACGGACTGGGCCCAGCCGCGGCGGCGGATGCCGGACAGCGCGGTGGCGGAGAACGCGGCGTTCTGCAGGCCGCGGTGCATGCGCTCGGGGTCCTCCCAGGCCAGCAGGACCTGGGCCGCGGAGCCGGCGCGCATGGTCAGCTGGGAGCCGACCGGGATCGTGTCGCGAAGACCCGAGGGACGCTCCGCCGCGGCCACGCAGACGCGGTAGTCGCCCTGGCGGCGCCACAGCTGGGCGGACTCCCCGGTGATGTCGCGCAGCCGGGCCAGCACCGGCCCCGCCGCCGCGAGCAGCCGGTCCTCCCCGGCGGCCGCAGAGAGCTCCGACAGACGCGGGCCGAGCACGAAGCGGCCCTGCATGTCACGGGCCACCAGCCGGTGGTGCTCGAGGGCCACGGCGAGCCGGTGCGCGGTCGGCCGCGCGAGCCCGGTGCCGGCCACCAGGCCGGCCAGGGTGGCCGGTCCGGCCTCCAGGGCCGACAGCACGAGGGCGGCTTTGTCGAGGACGCCCACTCCGCTAGAGTTGTCCATACTCTGATAATGACGTCTCGAATGCTGGAATGCAAGCGCGGTTGAGGCGCAGACTGGACCGCACGGGCCGGACAGGCCGGAGGGCGACGGGCGAGGGGTCCGTCGGGAGCGAGCGAAGGAGAAGCGCATGGGCAGGACCCTGGCCGAGAAGGTGTGGGACGAGCACGTCGTCCGGACGGCCCCGGGGGAGCCCGACCTGCTCTTCATCGACCTCCACCTCATCCACGAGGTCACCTCGCCGCAGGCGTTCGAGGGCCTGCGCCTGGCCGGTCGGAAGGTGCGCCGGCCCGACCTGACCCTGGCCACCGAGGACCACAACGTCCCCACCCTCGACGTCGACAAGCCCATCGCCGACCCGGTCTCGCGCACCCAGGTGGAGACGCTGCGCAGGAACGCGGAGGAGTTCGGTGTCCGACTGCACCCGCTCGGCGACGTCGAGCAGGGCATCGTGCACGTCGTCGGCCCCCAGCTCGGGCTCACCCAGCCGGGCATGACCATCGTCTGCGGAGACTCGCACACCTCCACGCACGGCGCGTTCGGGGCGATCGCGTTCGGCATCGGCACCAGCGAGGTGGAGCACGTCCTCGCCACCCAGACGCTGATGCAGGCCAAGCCGAAGACCATGGCCGTCACCGTCAACGGCTCGCTGGCCGAGGGCGTCACCGCCAAGGACCTGGTGCTCGCCCTCATCGCCCACACCGGCACCGGCGGCGGCCAGGGCTACATCGTGGAGTACCGCGGGCAGGCCATCGAGGAGCTCTCGATGGAGGCGCGGATGACGATCTGCAACATGTCGATCGAGTGGGGCGCCAAGGCGGGCCTGATCGCGCCCGACCAGACCACGTTCGACTACATCGAGGGCCGGCCCGAGGCACCGAGGGGAGCGGACTGGGACGCGGCGGTCGCGCACTGGAAGGGCCTGGTCACCGACCCGGACGCGGTCTTCGACAAGGAGATCGTCCTCGACGCGAGCGAGATGACGCCGTTCGTCACGTGGGGGACGAACCCCGGCCAGGGCGTCGAGCTGGGCGCGAGCGTGCCGTCGCCCGACGACTTCGCCGACGAGGGCGACCGGGTCGCGGCCCAGAAGGCGCTCGAGTACATGGGCCTCACCGCCGGCACGCCGATGCGGGAGGTGAGGGTCGACACCGTGTTCGTCGGCTCGTGCACCAACGGTCGCATCGAGGACCTGCGGGCCGCGGCCGAGGTGATCAAGGGCCGGACCGTCGCCAAGGACACCCGCCTGCTGGTCGTACCGGGCTCGGTGCGGGTCCGCCTCCAGGCCGAGGACGAGGGCCTCGACGTGGTCTTCAAGGAGGCCGGCGGGGAGTGGCGGGGAGCCGGCTGCTCGATGTGCCTGGGCATGAACCCCGACCAGCTCGCCCCGCAGGAGCGCAGCGCCTCCACCTCGAACCGCAACTTCGAGGGTCGTCAGGGCAAGGGCGGTCGCACGCACCTGGTCTCCCCGCTGGTTGCCGCGGCCACCGCGGTCACCGGCCACCTGGCCTCGCCGGCCGACCTGCCCCCCCTCAGCTGACGCGACCAGGAGAAGGACACATGGACAAGTTCACCAGCCACACCGGTACGGCGCTCCCGCTGCGCCGCAGCAACGTCGACACCGACCAGATCATCCCCGCCGTCTACCTCAAGCGGGTCACCCGCAACGGCTTCGAGGACGGGCTGTTCGGCGCCTGGCGCAACGACCCGGACTTCATCCTCAACCGGCCGGAGCGCCAGGGCGCGACCGTGCTCGTCGCCGGGCCCGACTTCGGGACCGGGTCGTCGCGCGAGCACGCGGTCTGGGCGTTGATGGACTACGGGTTCAAGGTGGTGCTGTCGAGCCGGTTCGCGGACATCTTCCGTGGCAACTCCGGCAAGGCCGGGCTGGTCGCCGCGCAGGTCGACCAGCACGTCGTCGAGCGGTTGTGGGCGTTGACCGAGGCGGACCCGGCCGTGCAGGTGACCGTCGACCTCGAGGCTCGCGAGGTCCGGGCCGGCGACCTGGTCGCTCCGTTCGAGATCGACGACTACACGCGGTGGCGACTGCTGGAGGGGCTCGACGACATCGGCATCACGTTGTCCCACGAGGACGAGATCTCCGCGTTCGAGTCTAAGCGGCCCTCCTGGAAGCCCGCGACGCTCTGACGATCCGGACCTCGAGGCCGGGAATCCCCTGTGTGACAAGGGGATTCCCGGCCTCGCTGCATTTCGTCCGGTGACCGTTCGCGGCGGCGAGACCGCGTCACGGCCGGAATGTCCCTTGACCCAGTTCCGGCGTTTTGCCAAATACACAAGGGAAAACAGCGTGTGGTCATTGTGACGCGCCCTACTTTTGCCTAGCGTTCCAAGCAGAAGTCGAGCATGGGCTCGACCCTCATGGTTCACGGAAGGGAAGCTAGTGAACAAGAGTCAGCTGATCGACACCCTCGCGACGCGCTTCGAAGGCAACCGGAAGGCCGCCTCCCACGCACTCGAGTCGGTGCTCGACACCATCACCCGTGAGGTCGCGAAGGGCGAGAAGGTCGCGATCACCGGTTTCGGTTCCTTCGAGAAGCGCGTGCGCGACGCGCGCTGGGTCCGCAACCCGCGCACCGGCGAGCGCATCAAGGCCAAGAAGACGGCGATCCCGAAGTTCAACGCGGGCGCCGAGCTCAAGGCCGTGGTCTCCGGTGCGAAGAAGCTGCCGAAGCTCACCCTGACCGCTGCCGCCGGCGGCGCCAAGGCAGCCACCGGCGCCGCGAAGAAGGCCCCGGCGAAGAAGGCCCCGGCCAAGTCGACCGCGGCCAAGTCCACCGCCACGAAGGCGCCGGCGAAGAAGACCGCCACGAAGTCCACGGCGGCCAAGAAGACGACGGCGAAGAAGACGACGGCCGCGAAGGCCCCGGCCAAGAAGACGACCGCCGCCAAGAAGACGACGGCCAAGAAGGCCCCCGCCAAGAAGGCTCCCGCGAAGAAGAGCACGGCAAAGAAGACCGCCAAGAAGTCCTGACGCCCGACAGCACCACAGCGGGGCCGCTCCCGGCGAGGCAGTGCCGGGGCGGCCCCGCTGCTGCTGCCGGGACCTAGGCCAGGGTGAGGATCTGCAGGGACCGGACGACCGGGCCGGCTCCCTCGTCGTCGATGGTGAGCCGGACGCGCTGGCCGGGCCGGAGCAGCCGCAGCCCGGTGCCGGCCATCGCGTCGGCGCCGAACGCGACCTCGACGCCGTCGTCGAGGAGCACCCGACCGCTGCGCGTGGTGGCGTCGAAGGCGGAGACCGTGGCCTGCATGGCTCAGAGACTACGCGACCCTCGGTCCGTGAGCAGCGTCACCACGAGCGACGTGCGCGGTCCGACGCCGAGCTCGAGCGCCGCTTCGAGATCCTCGGGAGTGTCCACGTCGCGGCGCAGGGACGGCACGTCGACCGCGTCGAGGGCCACCGCGCCGGCGGCGACGTGCGCGCGCGCCGAGTCCGCACCGAAGCGGGGCCGGAACCCCGCGAGGGAGGGCGCGACCAGCAGTGTGGTGCCGGTGCCGTCGGCGTCGGCCACGAACGCCGGCGCGTCGTCCGGTGCGGCGGCGAGGGCCCGGGTGAGCTCGTCGGTGCGAAGTGACGGGAGGTCCGCGCACAGGGCGGCCGGGCGCAGCTCGGGGAAGCGACGGCCCAGCTCGGCAGCGGCCTGGAGCAAGGAGCCGTTGAGGTCGTCCGAGACGCCGTCGGGCATCACCAGGGCGCCGAGGCCGGCCAGCGCTGCCGCCAGCACGTGGTCGTCGGTGACCGCGAGCACCCGGCCCACCGCCGTCGACGCCAGCGCGGCCGCGACGGTGTCCAGGGCGAAGGCGGTCGCGAGCTCGCTGCGCACCTGCTCGCCGAGGGGGGCGAGCCGCGACTTCGCCACGGCGGGCGGTTTGACCGGCACCAGGACGCCGTACCGGGGCTGGGGGAGCGAACCAGACATCGGGCCGATCCTGCCAGGTGTCGGAGCCGAGCATCTCGCGTGGTGGCCGGGTAGCCTCGCTCGGTACGGTCCCGCGGAGGACCAGAGGACGACAGGAGTGCCTTCGGTGGCCAACCCGCGCAAGCTGCAGCAGAAGCCCGG
The DNA here is from genome assembly GCA_963838025.1 of uncultured Actinomycetota bacterium. Taxonomy (GTDB): domain Bacteria; phylum Actinomycetota; class Actinomycetes; order Propionibacteriales; family Nocardioidaceae; genus Nocardioides_B. Next base: position 2,572,408 of record CAWIPF010000001.1, on the reverse strand, counting down.
CTGGGCGTTCGGCCTGTGTATCGCGATCCTGGAGCCGCTGCTGCTGCTGCTCACCAGGCGCCGCTGGGTGGACGGGACGAAGATCCCGGCCTCCGGGGGCTGCGTGGTCGCCAGCAACCACATCTCGCACGCCGACCCGCTCACGTTCGCACACTTCGTCTACGGCCACGGCCGCCTGGTCCGGTTCCTCGCGAAGGCGGAGATGTTCGACGTCCCGGTGGTGGGCACGATCATCCGAAGCGCCGGGCAGATCCCGGTCTACCGGCTGACCGCGGACGCCTCCGTCGCCTTCCGGGCGGCGGTCGCCGCGGTCGAGAAGGGCGAGTGCGTCGCGGTCTACCCGGAGGGGACCATCACCCGCGACCCCGGACTGTGGCCGATGACCGGCAGGACCGGTGCGGCGCGGATCGCGATCGCGTCGGGGGTCCCGGTGATCCCGATCGCCCAGTGGGGCGCCCACGAGATCCTGTGGCCCTACGCGAAGAGACCGCGGCTGTTCCCCCGCAAGACGATCGTGATGAAGGCCGGCGACCCCGTCGACCTCGACGACCTCCGGGAGCAGCCGTTGACCCCGGAGGTGCTGCGCGAGGCCACGACACGGATCATGGACGCCATCACGACGCTGCTGGAGGACGTGCGCGGCGAGGCCGCGCCCGCCGTACGCTTCGACCCGAGGACTGCGGGCGTTCGCGAGATCGGGAACCCCAACGCGCCGGAGAGACGACGGAAGCGACGCCGGACGGGAGAGCAGCGATGAGCAAGGTGGCGGTCTTCGGGGCCGGCAACTGGGGGACCGCGTTCTCCCTCGTGCTCGCGGACGCGGGCAACGACGTGACGCTGTGGGCGCGCCGCGAGGACCTGTGCACCACGATCAACGAGAAGCGCGAGAACAGCGACTACCTGCCCGGGATCGAGCTCCCCGCCGGAGTCACCGCCACCCACGACCCCGAGCTGGCGGCCCGCGACGCCGAGTTCGTCGTGCTGGCCGTCCCGTCCCAGACGCTGCGCGTCAACCTGACGGCGTGGGCGCCGGTGCTCCCCGAGTCCGCGGTGCTGGTCTCGCTGATGAAGGGCGTCGAGCTCTCCACGCTCAAGCGGATGAGCGAGGTGATCGCCGAGGTCACCGGCGCCGGTCCGGACCGGATCGGCGTGGTGACCGGTCCCAACCTCGCCAAGGAGATCGCGATGCGCGAGCCCGCCGCGAGCGTCGTCGCCTGCGAGGACCCCGACGTCGCGAAGTCGCTGCGGACGCTGTGCCACTCGGCGACCTTCCGGCCGTACTCCTCCACGGACGTGGTGGGCTGCGAGGTCGGAGGCGCCTACAAGAACGTGATCGCGCTGAGCGTCGGCATGGCGCACGGGCTCGGGTTCGGCGACAACACCACGGCGTCGGTGATCACCCGGGGCCTCGCGGAGACCGCCCGGCTGGCCACCGCGCTCGGTGCGGACCCGATGACGCTGATGGGCCTGGCCGGGCTGGGCGACCTGGTCGCCACCTGCTCGTCCCCGCTCTCGCGCAACCGGACCACGGGGGAGAAGCTGGGGCAGGGCATGACCACCGAGGAGATCCTCGCGTCCACGCGACAGGTGGCCGAGGGCGTGAAGTCGTGCTCGTCGCTGCTCGACCTGGCCGAGCGGGAGGGCGTCTACGCGCCGATCGTGCAGCACGTGCACGCGGTGGTGGAGGGCGAGATGACCGCGGCCGACATGCTCACCAGCCTGATCTCGCGCGACACCAAGGACGAGAGGGACTGAGCCCCGCCCCCGGACGCACTCAGAGGGTCAGGTCGTCGAGCGCCGCGGCCAGGTCGTCCCAGAGGTCCTCGACGTCCTCGATGCCCACCGACATCCTGACCAGGCCCTCCGGGATGGTGGCCGGCTCGCCCTTCCAGCGCCGGCGGCGCTCGAACGTCGACTCCACGCCGCCCAGGCTGGTGGCGTGCACCCACAGGGTGGTCTTGTGCGTCAGCAGGTCGGCCGCCAGCGCGCCCTCGGCGAGCACGACGGAGACGACGGCGCCGAAGCCGGGGTAGCGGACCTCCCCGACCGCCGGGTGGGCGTCGAGGCGGCGGACCAGCTCCTGCGCGTTGGCCTGGGCCCGCTCGAGCCGGACGTGCAGGGTGCGCAGACCGCGCAGCGCGAGCCACGCCTCGAACGTCCCCGGGACCGCGCCGATCATGTCCCGACGCTTCTTGAGCACGTCGTGCAGCTGGTCGTCCCGGGTCGCCACCGCACCCAGGAGCACGTCGCTGTGGCCGGCGATGAACTTCGTCGCCGAGTGCACCACCAGGTCCGCGTCGAGGGACAGCGGCTGCTGGAGCAGGGGGGTGGCGAACGTGTTGTCGACCACGACGTAGGCGCCGGCGTCGTGCGCGGCCGCCACGATCGGCGGGATGTCGGCGACCTCGAGGGCCGGGTTCGTCGGCGACTCCAGCCACACCAGCGCGGCGTCCTCGCAGGCCGCCACGACCGCCTCGGTGTCGGTGACGTCGACCAGCCGGGTCTCGATCCGGCCGCGCGCCTCCAGGTCGGACATCTGCAGGATGCTGCCGTTGTAGGCGTGCCGAGGGGCGACGACCGCCTGCCCCTGCCCGACGAGGTCGAGGATGGTGGCGACGGCGGCGAGTCCCGTGGAGAAGGCCAGGCACCGGCCGCCCTCCAGGGCTCCGAGGGCCTCCTCGAAGGCGGACCAGGTCGGGTTGCCGTAGCGGCCGTACTCCACGTCCCCGCCGGCGACGTACGTCGAGGCCATCGTGATCGGCTCGTTGAGGGGGTTGTCGGGGACGTGCGGGGGCCGTCCGGACGTGACGGCGAGGGTGGCCGGGCGGAACGGGGAGGGCTCGCGTGACATGTCCCCACACTAGGGCGTCGCCGCGGGCCGGCCCCGGCGACCGGTAGGGTCGCCCACCATGGACGAGGACCCGATCCAGGCCCAGGCGACCGAGACCCGCAAGCCCCGGGTCGCCGTGGTGTTCGGCGGCCGCTCCAGCGAGCACGCGATCTCCTGCGTCACCGCCGGGAGCGTGCTGAAGGCCATCGACCCCGAGAGGTACGACGTGGTGCCGATCGGCATCACCCACGACGGGCGCTGGGTGCTCGAGTCCGCCGACCCGGAGCGTCTCGCGATCAGCTCCGCGGACCGGCTGCCCGAGGTGGACCGGTCGGGAGCGACCGTGGCGCTGGCGCAGGAGGAGACGGCCAGCGAGCTCGTCGTGCACGAGCCCCAGGCGCCGCCGAGGACGCTCGGCGAGGTCGACGTGGTCTTCCCGCTGCTGCACGGGCCCTGGGGTGAGGACGGCACGCTCCAGGGCCTGCTCGAGATGGCCGGCGTGCGCTACGTCGGCGCCGGCGTGCTCGCCTCCGCGATCGGCATGGACAAGCAGTACATGAAGGTGGTGTTCCAGGCCCAGGGCCTGCCCGTCCTGCCCTACACGGTCATCACCCGCCGCGACTGGGAGCGGGACCGCGCCGCCTGCCAGGAGGCGGCCGACTCGCTCGGCTACCCGGTCTTCGTCAAGCCGTGCCGGGCCGGCTCGAGCATGGGCATCAGCAAGGTGCACGGTCCCCACGAGCTCGAGGCGGCCGTCGAGGAGGCCCACCGGCACGACCCCAAGGCGCTCGTCGAGGTGGCGGCCGAGGGTGGCCGCGAGATCGAGTGCGGGGTGCTCGAGGGTTTCGACGACAACCCGCCGGACGTCAGCGTGGTGGCGGAGATCCTGGTCGACCCGAGCCACGAGTTCTACGACTTCGCCGCGAAGTACCTCCCCGAGGAGCACACGGACCTCGAGGTGCCCGCCGACCTGTCCGCCCCCACCGCCGGGCGCATCCAGGACCTGGCGGTGCAGGCGTTCGAGGCGCTGTCGTGCGAAGGACTGGCGCGCGTCGACTTCTTCGTGCTTCCCGACGACCGGGTGGTCATCAACGAGATCAACACGATGCCGGGGTTCACGCCGACCTCACTGTTCCCGCGGGTGTGGGCGGCGACCGGCCTGAAGTACCCCGACCTCGTCGACCGGCTGATCCAGCTCGCGCTGCACCGCGGCACCGGGCTCCGCTAGCCGGCGCGGCGGCACGGCCCGGTTCGACCGGAGGCCGCTCAGACGCAGGGTCTGGTCTCGCGGATCGTGGACTTGATCGCCGGCGCGAGGTCCACCATGGTCGCGGCGGGCGGGAAGTAGTCGGCGGGGATCCGGACCTCGACGTTCTGGGCCCGGCCCACGGTCGTCATCACGATGGCCGTCGGGCTGCCGGTGATCTGGTGCTCGGGGATGAACCAGCCGACCCCGTCGGTCTCCTGGCAGGTCGAGAACTTGTCGAAGCCGGCCGGCTTGGCGACCCCGCAGCGCAGCACGATGGCGGGGTCCCCCCACGCGGCGCCGAAGGCGTCGCCGGGCCGGACCTGCCGCCGCTTCTGGTCCGAGACGCTGTCGGGGAGGGCGGCGACCAGTGCGCGGCAGGCGGACGCGTCGGCGCCGTGCAGGCCGGGGGAGTCCACGGGAACGGCGCCCGACCCGCAGCCGGCCAGCAGCACCCCCAGACAGGCGACAGCGCCCGTGTTCACGAGAACAGGGCGCTGCCGAGGCATCGATCAGGCGCGTGTCAGATGTGGACGACGGGGCAGGTGAGCGTGCGGGTGATCCCGTTGATGTTCTGCACCTTGGCGACGACCAGCTTGCCCAGCTCGTCGACGTTGCGGGCCTCGGCGCGCACGATCACGTCGTAGGGGCCGGTGACGTCCTCGGCCAGAGTGACACCCTTGACCTCAGCGATCTCCGCGGCGACCTCGGCGGCCTTGCCGACGTCGGTCTGGATCAAGATGTAGGCCTGAACCACCATGGTTGACTCCTGTGGGCTCGTAGGTGCACCGGCCCTGCCAACCTATCGCGTGGCGAGCCCCTGCCGGAACAGAGGCTCCGCATCGGCTTGAATACCGTCCATGACCTCCCCCCAGCAGACCCTGGCCGACGTGGGCGAGTTCGGGCTCATCGCCGCGCTCACGGAGCGGTTCCCGCAAGGTGAGCGGGTGCTGCTCGGCCCCGGCGACGACGCCGCCGTGCTCGCGGTGCCCGAGGGACGGGTGGTGGTGTCCACCGACGTGCTGGTGGAGAACCGGCACTTCCGCCGGGACTGGGCCGAGGCCGAGGACGTCGGGCACAAGGTCGCCGCGGCGAACCTCTCCGACGTCAACGCGATGGGCGGGCGGGCGACCGGGCTCACCGTGGGCCTCGCGGCGCCGGCGAACCTGCCGCTGACGTGGGCGCTCGGTCTCGCGGACGGGATCGCCGCGGAGGCCGCGCTGGTCGGGGCGTCGGTGCTCGGCGGCGACGTCACCGGCGCGGACCAGGTCGTGGTCGCCGTCACCGTCCTTGGCGTGCTCGAGGGGGAGCCGGTCCTGCGGTCCGGGGCTCGGCCGGGCGACGTCGTCGCGATCGCCGGGCGCCAGGGTTGGGCGGCGGCCGGTCTCGCGGTGCTCGGCCGGGGCTTCCGGTCACCGCGCACGCTGGTGGAGGCCTACCGCCGTCCCGAGCCTCCGTACGGCGCCGGCCCGCAGGCCGCGGCGGCGGGCGCGACCGCGATGATCGACGTGTCCGACGGACTGCTCGCCGACCTCGGCCACATCGCCGAGCGGAGCGGCGTCGCGATCGACGTCACCACCGCGTCGTTCGAGGTCGCCGAGCCGCTGCAGGCGGTGGGCGCGGCGCTCGGCGCGGACCCGCTGCGGTTCATCCTCGCCGGCGGCGACGACCACGCCCTGGTCGCGACGTTCCCGCAGGCGACCGCGTTGCCGCCGGGCTGGTCGGCGATCGGCACGGTCGACGCGGGGGAGGGGGTCACCGTGGACGGTGGCGGCTACGAGGGCAGCCGCGGCTGGACCCACTTCTGACCCGGGCACAAAAAAAGCCGCCCCGGGCCGGGGCGGCTCTTCGGCGGTCGGCGGGTCAGCGGGTGACCTTGCCGGCCTTCAGGCAGCCGGTGCACACGTTGAGACGCTTGGGAGCACCGTTGACCGTCGCGCGGACGCGCTGGATGTTCGGGTTGAAGCGACGCTTCGTAATCTTGCGCGACCAGGGCCGGTTGTTGCCGAAGCCCGGGCCCTTGGCGCAGATGTCACAGACGGCAGCCACCGTGAACTCCTGGGATTGCTAGGTTTCTCAGAACAAGGGGTGCCCAGACCTGACCGGGCAACCGCACAAGAGTATCCGATCCCCCGGGCGGGACGCGAATCGAGGCTGCCGGGCCTGACCCCCGTCCCTGCACTAGCCTGGCAGGACGTTCGGCCGGGGGCGACTCCGGGAGGCAAGGAGGAGATCGTGCGCGGCGACGCGGTGGCGGCCTTCGACCTCCCCACCCTCCTGCGGTTCGCGGACCGCGCGCTCGAGGCGCTGGGCGAGGCGCGTGAGGAGATCGACGCGCTCAACGTCTACCCGGTGCCCGACGGCGACACCGGCACCAACCTCTACCTGACCTTCGAGGCCGCCCGGACCGCGATGCTCGACGCCCTCGTCGACGCCCGGGACGACGAGGGCATCCGGACCGCGATGGCCGCGTTCTCCCGCGGCGCACTGCTCGGCGCCCGGGGAAACTCCGGGGTGATCTTCAGCCAGCTCGTGGGCGCCTTCTGCAAGCGGCTGGCCGAGGCCGGGCCGGGCGACCGGGCGGCGGTGGTGTTCGCCGAGGGGCTCGCGGACGCGACCTGGGCAAGCTACGCCGCGGTCGGGCGCCCGGTCGAAGGCACCATCCTGACCGTCGCGCGGGCCGCTTCGGACGCCGCCGGCCGGGCCGCCCGCGACCCGGGCCGTGGGCTCGGGCACGTGGTGCGGGTCGCGGCCGCCGCCGCGCGCGAGGCACTGGCCCGGACCCCCGACCAGCTGCCGATCCTGAAGGACGCCGGCGTCGTCGACGCGGGCGGGCGCGGCCTGTGCGTGGTGCTCGACGCGGTGGAGACCGCGGTGACCGGGCATCGCCGGCTGAGCCGGCAGCCGGCCCTCGGCTCGCACGCGATCCCGGTGCCGTTGCCGACCGGCGACCTGACCGCGGACGGGCCGGCGTACGAGGTGATGTACCTGCTCGAGGCCGACGACGACCGGATCCCGGCGCTGCGCAGGGCCCTGGGGCCCCTCGGCGACTCCCTGGTGGTGGTCGGCGGCGACCGGCTGTGGAACGTCCACGTGCACGTCGACGACGTCGGCGCCGCGGTGGAGGCCGGTATCGAGGCGGGCCGTCCCTACCGGGTCCGGGTCACCCATTTCGCGGAGCAGGTCGCCCGCCGCTCGGCCGGGACGCGGACCGTCCGGACCGGCCGGAAGGTGGTGGTGGTGGCGGCCGGCCGGGGCCTGTCGGACCTGTTCGCCGAGGCCGGCGCCACGGTGGTGCCGGCGGGCCCGGGACGCCGGCCGTCGACCGGCCAGATCCTCGAGGCGGTCGCGGCCACGGGGGCGGCCGAGGTGGTGGTGCTCCCGAACGACCGGGACTCGGTCGCCGCCGCCGAGGCCGCGGCGCGGACCGTCGAGGAGGAGGGGCACGTGCGGGTCGCGGTGATCCCGACCAACGCCCAGGTCCAGGGGCTCGCGGCGCTCGCCGTCCACGAACCCGGTCGCTCGTTCGACCAGGACGTCCTGGAGATGACCGCGGCCGCCCGGCACGCGCGGTCCGGGGCGGTCACGGTGGCGGCAAGGCAGGCGATGACCACCGCGGGGCCGTGCGAGCCCGGGGACGTGCTCGGCGTGATCGAGGGCGACTTCGTCGTTGTCGGTGACGACCTGTTCACTGTGGCCATCGAAGTGCTGGAGCGGCTGCTGGGAGGTGGCGGTGAGCTGGTCACCGTGGTCTCGGGGGAGGACGCCGGGGGCCTCGCCGACCGGTGCGCCGCGCACCTGGCCGCCGCGCACCCCACGGTCGACGTCGTCGTCTACGACGGCGGGCAGCAGCGCTACCCGCTGCTGCTCGGCGTGGAGTAGGTGACCGCCGGTGGCCGCCATCACCTGGAGCTCCAAGCTGTCCGCCGTCGTCGGCGCGAAGACCGCCAAGGCCCTGCACGAGGCCTTCGGCCACGAGCGCGTCGGCGACCTCCTGCTCCACTACCCGAGGACGTACGTCGGCCGAGGCGACGTCAGCAGCGTCAAGGGCCTGGTGCCCGGCGAGCACACGACCGTGATCGCGCGGGTCACGTCGGCGACGCAGCACCCCTACCGGGACCGCCGGACCCACCAGACCGCCTACCGGGTCGAGGTCGTCGTCGAGCTCTCCGACGGCCGGATCGGGCTGACCTTCTTCGACCGGCGCAAGCACACCGCCGACTGGCGGGTCGGCCACCTCCGGGCCGGGACGGTCGCGACGTTCGAGGGCAAGGCCGAGTGGAACCGGTTCTCCGGGCGGTGGCAGCTGGTGCACCCCAACTCCGACGTGCTCGACCGGGCCGAGGAGGGCCGGGCCGAGGAGGTGATCGCCCGCGAGCGGGCCCGGCTCAGCGGCCTGCAGCCGATCTACCCGGCCAGCAAGAAGATCTCGTCGTGGCAGATCGAGAGCTCGGTCAGGCTCGCGCTCGAGCTGGTCGAGGACGTCCCGGACCTGCTGCCCAAGGCCTTGCGCCTCGAGCACGGGCTGGTCTCGGGGACGCAGGCGCTCGAGTGGATCCACCGGCCCGACAGCTGGGAGGAGAAGGGTGCGGCCGAGAAGCGGCTGCGCTTCGAGGAGGCGTTCGTCACCCAGACCGTGCTCGCGCAGCGCCGGGCGGCCCTGCGTGAGCTCGACGCGAAGCCGCGGGCGGGCCGCCCGGACGGCCTGCTCGACCGGTTCGACGCCCGGCTGCCGTTCACGCTGACGGAGGGCCAGCGGGAGGTCGGCCGGCAGATCCTGGACGACCTCGCGGCGGGGCACCCCATGCACACGCTGCTGCAGGGCGAGGTCGGCTCCGGCAAGACCGTGGTCGCCCTGCGCGCGATGCTGCGGGTCATCGACTCCGGCGGGCAGGCGGCGCTGCTCGCCCCGACCGAGGTGCTGGCCCAGCAGCACCACCGCTCGATCACCACGATGCTCGGCGACCTGGCCGCCGGAGGCATGCTCGGCGGCGCCGAGGACGGCACCCAGGTGGCCCTGCTGACCGGCTCGCTGGGCGCGGCGGCCCGCAAGCGTGCGCTCCTCGACGCGGCCTCCGGGGCCGCCGGGATCGTCGTCGGAACGCACGCCCTGCTCGAGGAGAAGGTGCAGTTCGCCGACCTCGGCCTGGTGGTGGTCGACGAGCAGCACCGGTTCGGCGTCGAGCAGCGGGCCGCCCTCGCCGCCAAGGCCGGGCAGACCCCACCGCACGTCCTGGTGATGACCGCCACCCCGATCCCGCGCACCGTGGCGATGACGGTCTTCGGTGACCTCGAGACGGCCACGCTCGCCGAGCTCCCCGCCGGGCGCGCCCCGATCCAGACCAACGTCGTGCCGGTCGCCGAGCAGCCCGCCTGGCTCGACCGGGCCTGGGCCCGGGTCCGCGAGGAGGCGGGCAGCGGCCACCAGACCTACGTGGTCTGCCCGCGCATCGGCGGTGGGGAGACCAAGCGGCTGTCCGACGAGGAGGAGCCGCCGGAGGAGGGCGAGGAGGAGCAGACGCCGCCCGCCGCGGTCGAGGAGGTCGCGCCGCTGCTGGCGGAGGGCGCGCTGCACGGCCTGCGCGTCGAGGTGCTGCACGGCCGGCTGAGCCCGGAGCGCAAGGACCAGGTGATGCGCGCCTTCGCGGCCGGCGAGGTCGACGTGCTCGTCTCGACGACGGTGATCGAGGTCGGGGTCGACGTCGCCAACGCCACCGCGATGGTGGTCCTGGACGCCGACCGGTTCGGGGTCTCCCAGCTGCACCAGCTGCGCGGACGTGTCGGCCGGGGCGGGCTGCCCGGCCTGTGCCTGCTGGTCACGCGCAGCGAGGCGGGCTCTCCCGCACGGACCAGGCTGGAGGCGGTCGCGTCGACCACCGACGGCTTCGAGCTGTCCCGGCTCGACCTCGAACAGCGCCGGGAGGGCGACGTGCTCGGCGCCTCCCAGTCCGGTCGCCGGTCGAGCCTGCGGCTGCTGTCGGTGCTCGAGCACGAGGACGTGATCGCCGACGCACGGGAGGCGGCCGAGCGCATCGTGCAGCAGGACCGCTCGCTCGCGGCGCACCCCGCCCTGGCCGACGCGGTGCGCGCGCTCAACGAGTCCGACCGCGCCGACTACCTCGAGAAGGCGTGAGCACTTCGCGGGTACCTGCGGAAACGCGCCCCTGACCTGCACAAACGTCCGTTGGCAGATGGTGGCTCACGGGGTCCGTTACGGACGTCTTGCGGACTCTCTGCGGACTGGGGCGACCATCTAGCCGGAGCCCGTGACAACGGCAGCATCAAGGCGTAGAACAGGAACACGAAAGCGGCCCCGTCCGGTGCCTTAGCCCGGATCCACGTGCGCCTCACGGCGCACGTGGATCGAGGCTTAGCCAGATCCTTCGGTACCAGCCGCGCGCGCTGACCGTTGTCCACGACCTCGTAAGCCACCAGAACGGCTAGGTCGGCTCCCCCGCGCCGGATCTGTGAATCTGCCACATGTCGCCCCGAGTCGGCTTAACGTCGTGATGCGCGCCAACGGGGGACGCTCGGACCCCTCGGAGTGCACCGCAACCCGCACACCCGTCGGCGACCGAGCGGACCGCCGGCCGAGGAGAAGACCCATGTCTGACCAGACCCCGCAGTACTCGCAGCCGCCGCAGCCTGAGCCCAAGCGTAAGAGTTGGCCCGCCCGGCACAAGATCCTGACGACCCTCGGCGTCTTGCTCCTGCTCGGCGCGATCTTCGGAGGTGGTGCCTCTGGCGGCGGCACCGACACCCCGGCGGCTGACACCAACAGCACCCCGGCCGCGGCGGACACGCCCACCGAGGCCACCCCGGCCGCGGAGGACACGCCCACCGAGGCCACCCCGGCCGCGGAGGACACACCCACCAAGGCCACCGCGCCTGCCATGACAAGCGGCCAGGAGAACGCGCTGAACAAGGCCAAGGACTACCTCGACTACGACTCGTTCTCCCTCAAGGGCCTCATCAAGCAGTTGAAGTACGAGGGCTACTCAACGGCGGACGCCACGTTCGCCGCCAAGCGCGTTGGCGCGGACTGGGACGTTCAGGCGGCGAAGAAGGCCAAGGACTACCTCGACTACGACTCGTTCTCGCACTCCGGTCTCGTTCGGCAGTTGATGTACGACGGCTTCACTCGCGCGCAGGCCGAGTACGGCACGAGGAAGGCTGGACTCTGACCCCTCGCGTTCGAGCCCTGTCCGCGCTTTTGCGGGCGGGGCTCTGCCGCGGGGCCTGTCCTGTCGGACCCTAGTGCCTCGTGGGGGGTGCGGTGCCCCGACTGTCACCCGCCGGGGCGGTCCCTCTGATCGGCGTCGTCATGGGCGGGTTCGGGCAGCCACGGTGACCCGGCGCCCTCGGGCGCATCGCCGAGGATCGGGGCGGGGCGGGCGAATCGGCTTGCGCATCTGTCCTCCTGTCGTCATGCGGACCACACCAATCGAGCCGGTCAGGTCGGCGGTGTTGGCGGCGTCGGCGGTCCAGTCGGCCCCCGAGGTACGGGCGTAGACGTAGACCGGCGACGTGGCGCCGGCGGTCAGTCCGGCGAGCACCACGGACAGCGCCATCGGCGTCGCCATCGAGCAGGCTCTTGCCCGCCGGATCGCCCACGAGCGCGAGACCAGGGGATGAGCTACGAAGGCCGCGCGTCCCGCATGACGGGGTCGGATGCCCGATTCAGGCATCGGCTGTCTCCAAGATCGAGAAGGCGGATCCCCCGCGGCGGATCACCGTCGACGAGTTGGTCGGCTTTGCTCAGGTGTTCGGCGTGCCCGTCGAGCAACTGCTCTTGCCACCGGAACTGGCGGCGGCCGACGAACTGGCGGAACTGGTCACGGCGTGGACTGCCGCACTGGACAAGACGTTCGCCGCGAAACCAGAAGGGGACGAAGCCTGGGAGCGAGTCCGCGCCTGGGTTGAGCGGCACCCGGAGCACCGCGAGAAGGTCGGCGAGCTACTGCGGTGCTGGCCGAGCTCCCTATGAGTCCCCCCGAGGCCGGTCATGGCTTCCGCGCGGCTCACATGAGGTGGGAGTTGACGAAGGATCCGGAGCGGGGCGAGCGCGACGGATCTGCTCGACGCACTCGTGAAAGAGGGACGGGGCGACTAATGGCTAGCATCAAGAAGCGCGACAACGGCCAGTGGCGAGCGCGCTACCGCGACAGCGAAGGCAAGAACCGCGCGGCACTTCGCCCGCATGGTCGACGTGCAGCAGTGGCTCGAAGAGGTAACGGCGTCGGTCGTGACGGGGCAGCACGTCGACCCCCGCGCGAGCAAGGTGACGGTTCGGGAGTACGCCGAGCAGTGGCGCGCGGCCCGCGGTTGCACGACCTGCGGCACGTCTACGCCTCTGCGCTGATCCATGCGGGGGAGTCGGTAAAGACGATCCAGCGGCGGCTCGGGCACTCGTCCGCGGCCATGACGCTCGACGTCTACAGCCAACTGTGGCCCGACTCTGACGAGCGTTCCCGGGCGGCGGTGGATGCCTACCTCTCGGTTTCTGCGGACTCTGTGCGGACTCGTGGGGCGTAGGTGCAGGTAGATGACACATAGGCCGACTACCTCGAGAAGGCGTGACGAGCGCGGCCACCGGGGCCCGACGGTTTCGCTAGGGTCGTGCCATGACGCGGATCATCGGGGGCACCGCGGGCGGACGGCGGATCAAGGCACCGACCGGCGAGCTCACCCGGCCGACCTCCGACCGGGTGCGCGAGGCGCTGTTCTCCGCCGTCGACGCAGCGCTCGGCTCGCTGTCCGGCCTGCGCTTCCTCGACCTGTACGCCGGCTCCGGGGCCGTGGGGCTGGAGGCGCGGTCCCGGGGCGCCGGCGTCGTCACGCTCGTCGAGCACGACCGTCGCACGGCCGCGGTGATCAGGGCCAACCTGAAGACGCTCGGGTTCACCGGGGTCGACGTCCTGGCCGCGAGCGTGGCCGGCACCCTCGCGCAGCCACCGCGTGCGCCGTACGACGTGGTCTTCCTCGACCCGCCCTACGCAGTGGCGGACGCGGACGTGGTCGCGGACCTGGTGTCGCTGCGCGAGCAGGGCTGGCTCGCGGAGGAGGCACTGGTGGTGGTCGAGCGGTCCAGCCGCGGCGCGGACCTCGAGTGGCCCGACGGTCTGGTCGGGGACCGCGCGCGCAAGTACGGCGAGACCGTGCTTTGGTACGGTCACGCAGCAACCACCACCGAGTGAGCACTCAGGAGCAGCAGTGCGCAGAGCCGCGTGTCCCGGATCGTTCGACCCGGTCACCAACGGGCACATCGACATCATCGCGCGGGCGGCCTACCTGTTCGACGAGGTGATCGTGGCCGTCGGGGTGAACAAGTCCAAGCAGCGGCTGTTCACCGCGGATGAGCGGATGGAGATGCTCACCGAGGTGTGCGCGCCGTACCCCAACGTCCGGGTCGGCAGCTTCACCGGGCTGCTCACCGACTTCTGCCAGGAGCAGCAGGTGAGCGCGATCGTGAAGGGCCTGCGCGCGGTCAGCGACTTCGACTACGAGCTCCAGATGGCGCAGATGAACTCCAGCCTGGCCGACATCGAGACCGTGTTCGTGCCGACCAGCCCGGAGTACTCCTTCCTGGCCTCGAGCCTGGTGAAGGAGGTGGCGACGTTCGGGGGCGACGTGTCCTCGCTCGTGCCCGCCTCCGTGCTGGAAAGGCTGACCGCGCGGCTCGAGTCGCAACGGCGCGCGGAAATGTGAAGTTAGCCGGTCTCGTCGTATCGTCGTCGGTGTGGGGGGATGCCTTCTTGCGCGCAGACGCGGGAGGGGGAGGGAGAACCCCTCACCGTGAGAAAGGGACAACGTGGACGTGCACGCGAAACTTGCCGAGATCCGGCAGGTGGTCGAGCAGGCCAGGTCGATGCCGATGTCGGCGTCCGCGGTGGTCAACCGCGCTGAGCTGCTCGCTCTGCTCGACGAGGTCGGCCGCGCCGTCGACTCCGAGTTCAGCGATGCCCAGCGGGTGATGGCCGAGCGGGGGTCGGTGGTCGAGGAGGGCCGGCGGGAGGCCGAGCGGATCGTCGCGGAGGCACACAGCGAGCGCGAGCACCTGCTCTCCGACACCGAGGTCTACCGGGTCGCCAAGCGCCAGGCCGACGAGGTGCTCGCCAGGGCCCAGGCCGAGTCGGAGGAGCTGCGCAAGGAGACCGACGACTACGTCGACGCGAAGCTGGCGAACTTCGAGATCACGCTGGAGCGGACCATGGAAGCGGTCAAGCGGGGCCGTGAGCGGCTCGCCGGCCGCTCGGCGCTCGACTCGCTGACCGCCGACGAGGTCGACAAGATCAAGCTGCCCGAGCATCTGGAGGGCTGACCGGTGCCCTTCGCCGGCTCGTTTTGGCCGGTGGGCGCCCGGTTCGCTACCCTTGACACGGATCCGCGTGCCCACCCCCGGGCGAGCAGGTGGGTTCACTGATCTGTTGTGCCCGATGACGGAAGTGACTCACCTGTGAGCCTCGACCCGAGAGCGCCGCTCGTGCTCGACACCCGCGAGCTCGGCCGCCGCCCGGGGTCGCAGCGACAGCTGACCTTCACGGCAGAGGCGCCTGCAGATCTCGGCATCGAAGTACTTCGCGTCCCCGAAGGGTCGCCCGTCGAGTTCGAACTCAGGCTCGAGGCGGTCATGGAGGGGGTCCTGGTCACGGGCTCGGCTCACGCCGAGCTGGACGGGGAGTGTGCGCGGTGCCTGGAGGCGATCCACGACGAGGTCGTGGCGGACTTCCAGGAGCTCTTCGCCTACGAGGAGAGCGACACCGCGGCGAGCGCGGAGGACGAGGATGTCAGCCGGTTGGAGGGCGACCTGCTCGACCTCGAACCACTGCTGCGGGACGCGGTGGTGCTCTCACTGCCGTTCCAGCCGCTGTGCCGGGACGACTGTCCGGGACTGTGCGCCGAGTGCGGCGCACGGCTCGCGGACGACCCGGGACACCAGCACGACGAGCCGATCGACCCACGGTGGGCGAAGCTCCAAGGGCTGACGAACGACACGGAAGACCAGGCCGGAAAGCCGGCGGACTAGAGGAGTGAGATAAGTGGCTGTCCCGAAGCGGAAGATGTCGCGCAGCAACACGCGTCACCGTCGCTCGCAGTGGAAGGCCGTTGCGCCCTCGCTGGTGAGCTGCGCCAACCCCGCGTGCGGTGCCAAGCACCTGCCCCACCGCGCGTGCCCCGAGTGCGGCCAGTACGGCGCCCGCGCCGACCGTCGCCAGGTCCTCTGACCGAGACGGCCGTGACCGGGCCGTCGTACGACGACTTGCTCGAGGCGCTCGGCGCCCCCCAGCTGGACGCCGAGCTCCTCGAGCGCGCCCTGACGCACCGGTCCTACGCCTACGAGAACGGCGGCCTCCCGACCAACGAGCGCCTGGAGTTCCTCGGTGACTCGGTGCTCGGCGTGGTGGTGACCGACACCCTCTTCCGGGTCCACCCGACGCTGTCGGAGGGCCGCCTGGCCAAGCTGCGGGCCGCCGTCGTGAACGCCCGCGCGCTGGCCCAGGTGGCCCGGACCATCGGGCTCGGGGAGTACATCAAGCTCGGCCGCGGCGAGGAGTCCACCGGCGGGCGCAACAAGGCCTCGATCCTCTCCGACACCGTCGAGGCGGTGATCGGCGCGGTCTACCTCAGCGGCGGGTTCGAGGCGGCCGGTGCCGTCGTGCACCTGCTGTTCGACCCGCTGATGGAGACCGCGGCGCGCCTGGGCGCCGGCCTGGACTGGAAGACCAGCCTCCAGGAGCTGTCCGCGGAGCACTCCCTCGGCGTCCCCGACTACGTCATCGAGGACGAGGGCCCCGACCACGAGAAGACGTTCACCGCGCGCGTCCGCGTCGGCGACGAGCTCTACGGCCACGGCACCGGCCGGTCGAAGAAGGAGGCCGAGCAGCAGGCGGCCGAGACCGCCTACCGGGCGATCTTCGAGCGGCACGGCGGCGAGATCTCGGCCACCGAGCTCGACGCGTAGCGAGCCCCCGTGCCCGAGCTGCCCGAGGTCGAGGTGGTCCGCCGCGGCCTCGACGCCCACCTGGTCGGCCGCACCATCACCGCCGTCGAGGTGCTCCATCCCCGGCCGGTCCGCCGCCATCTCGCCGGGCCGGCCGACTTCGTGGCCGCGGTCACCGGCCGCCGCGTCGTGGCCGCCCGCCGCCGCGGCAAGTACCTGTGGCTCCCGCTCGACAACGGCGACGCGATCCTGGCCCACCTCGGGATGAGCGGCCAGCTGCTCGTGCAGCGCCCCGAGGCGCCGGCCGAGCGGCACCTGCGGGTCCGCTTCGCCCTCGACGACCCGGCCGTCGAGCTGCGGTTCGTGGACCAGCGGATGTTCGGCGGACTGTCGCTCTCCCCGGGAGGCGCCGACCTGCCCGGCGAGGTCGCCCACATCGGCCGGGACCCGATGGACCCGGACTTCGACGACGAGGCGTTCGTCGCGCAGGTGCGCCGGCGCACCTCCGGCATCAAGCGCATCCTGCTCAACCAGACGGTCGTCTCGGGGATCGGCAACATCTACGCGGACGAGGCGCTGTGGCTGGCCGGGCTGCACGGCGACCGCCCGGGCGACCGGCTGCGGCGCAAGGACGTGGTCGCGCTGCTCGCCGCGGTGCGGACCGTGATGGCCTCGGCCCTGGCCCAGGGCGGGACGTCGTTCGACGCCCTCTACGTCAACGTCAACGGGGAGAGCGGCTACTTCGACCGCTCGCTCGAGGTCTACGGCCGGGCGGGGCTGCCGTGCGCGCGGTGCGGCACGCCGGTCGTCCGGGCGTCGTTCATGAACCGCTCGTCCTACTCCTGCCCGCGCTGCCAGCCGCGCCCGCGCAGGGCCTCCTGAACCGCCTCCTGAACCGCCTCGGGCGCCGTCCCGGAGCGGTCGGCGGGGGTGCCCGGCTCCGGGCATCCGAGGATGATGGTGACGCGTCCGCGGCCCCGTGCGGGCGCCGTCCGGGCCGAGTTGACCGGTCCGGATGGACGTGGGATTCTTGAAGACGCACACCCATTCCTCTCCGGCCACCGCCGGTCTCACGGTGTGTGCCACGCTCTGTCATCCATCGGAGGACATCACTATGGCCAAGGCACTCCTCGGTTACATGGGTAGCCCCGACCCCCGCGTCGTCGCCCAGCTCACCGTGGAGAACCGGCGGTTGCGCGAGCGGGTGGCCGACCTCGAGGCGCACGTGCTGCGGCTCCAGGCCGAGACCGACGCTCTTGCCGCCGCTGTCCACGACTCGGCCCTGCTCACCCTCGACGAGAGCATGCAGCCGGCCTGACGCACCACCGGTCCCCGCCCGGCGCGGTGCGGCTCGTCCCGCTGCGCCCCGAGGAGTTCGAGGCCTGGGCCGAGCGGTCCCGTCGCGGCTTCGCCGACCAGCAGGCGCGGTCCGGGTCGATGCCTGCCGCGGATGCGCGAGCGTACGCCGGGCGGCAGCTCGCCGCCCTGCTGCCGCACGGATCCGCAACGCCCGGCCACCACCTGTGGACCCTGGTCGCCGCAGGTGAGGCCGTCGGCTCGCTGTGGTTGGCGATCGGTCACCGCCCGGGGGGACCCGAGGCCTACCTCTACGAGATCGAGCTCGACCCCGCGGCCCGGGGACGCGGTCTGGGGCGGGCGGCGATGCTCGCCGCCGAGGACGCCGCCCGGTCGCTCGGTGCGACCCGGATGCGGCTCAACGTCTTTGGCCACAACGCCGTCGCTGCCGGCCTCTACGAGGACCTCGGCTACGCCGTCGTCGAGACCGTGCTGACCGTCCGGCTCGACCCGGCCGCGCGGACGCCGTACGAGCCGGGGGGCGTCACCCTCGACCGGCCCGCGCAGGTCAATCCGGGGCACGAACGCTGGACCGGCCGCCACGGCGGCACGGTGGTGGGGTCGGTGTGCCTGCACCTGAGCAGGCGCTCGGACGGGACGCACGCCGAGGTGCACGACCTCGTGGTCGACGACCACGGGCCGGAGGTGCTCGCGGCCGTGCAGCGGCTGGCCGCCGAGCGCGGAGCGGTCGCCCTCGCGGTGTCGGTGGCCGGCGGCGACGCCGGGCTTCTCGGGCTCTGCCGGCGGTCCGGCCTGACGGTCACGGCGCAGCTTCGGGAGAAGCCGCTGTCGGGCTGAGGACCGGGTCGCCCGGCCCGACCGACGGCCGCTCCGGAGGCGTGGGTGCGCGAATCCGGATTCCCCGGCAGGTA
Organism: uncultured Actinomycetota bacterium; assembly: GCA_963838025.1. Taxonomy (GTDB): domain Bacteria; phylum Actinomycetota; class Actinomycetes; order Propionibacteriales; family Nocardioidaceae; genus Nocardioides_B. The sequence goes on along the minus strand of CAWIPF010000001.1, from coordinate 2,554,163 downwards.
GGCTGCTGCCCGCTGACCTTCCCCACGGCACGCCTGCGAGATCCGCCGTTCAGCGCACCAACCGAGTCACCGGCAGCCGAGAAGGACCCGAGGGGAGCCTCCACGTGTACTTGAAGAGCCTGACGCTCCGCGGGTTCAAGTCGTTCGCGTCCGCGACCACCCTGCAGCTCGAGCCGGGGATCACCTGCATCGTGGGCCCCAACGGCTCCGGCAAGTCCAACGTCGTCGACGCCCTCGCCTGGGTGATGGGCGAGCAGGGCGCCAAGTCCCTGCGCGGCGGCAAGATGGAGGACGTCATCTTCGCCGGCACCTCGGGGCGGCCGCCGCTGGGCCGGGCCGAGGTGGCGCTGACCATCGACAACGCGGACGGTGCGCTGCCGATCGAGTACTCCGAGGTGACGATCAGCCGGACCATGTTCCGCAACGGCGGGTCGGAGTACGCCATCAACGGCCAGTCGTGCCGGCTGCTCGACGTCCAGGAGCTGCTCTCGGACTCCGGGATCGGCCGCGAGATGCACGTGATCGTGGGGCAGGGACAGCTCGACTCGATCCTGCACGCCACTCCGGAGGACCGGCGCGGCTTCATCGAGGAGGCCGCCGGCGTCCTCAAGCACCGCAAGCGCAAGGAGAAGGCGCTCCGCAAGCTCGACTCGACCGAGGGCAACCTGACCCGGCTGGGTGACCTGCTCTCCGAGATCAGGCGCCAGCTCAAGCCGCTGGGCCGGCAGGCCGAGGTGGCCCGCCGGGCCGCCGTGGTGCAGGCCGACGTCCGGGACGCGCGGGCCCGGCTGCTCGCCGACGACCTGGTGACCGCCCGGACGGCGCTGGAGCAGGAGCTCGCCGACGAGTCGGTCCTGCTCGAGCGGCGCACGGAGGTCGAGGCGGCGATCGAGGCGGCCCGGCGGGCCGAGGCGGCGCTGGAGGCGGCCCTGCGCGAGGACCTGCCCGCGCTGTCGAAGGCCCAGGAGACCTGGTTCGGGCTCTCCGGCCTGCGCGAGCGGCTCAAGGGCACGGCGGGGCTGGCCGCCGAGCGGATCCGCAACGCCTCGGAGAGCGCGGCCGAGCGGACCGCGGAGTCCGGTCGTGACCCCGAGCAGCTCGTCGCCGAGGCGGAGCGGGTGCGCGCGCAGGAGCGGGAGATCAACGCCGAGGTTGAGCGCAACCGCGCCGCCCTCGACACCGCGCTGGCCGCCAAGCAGCGGGCCGAGCAGGCCCATGCCGAGGAGGACCGCCGGGTCGCCGGGCTGCTGCGAGCCGCCGCCGACCGGCGCGAGGGGCTGGCCCGCCTGCACGGCCAGGTCAACGCGCTGAAGAGCCGCGCCGCGGCCGCCGAGGACGAGCTCGGCCGGCTGACCGCGGCCCGCGCGGAGGTGCAGACCCGTGGCGAGCGGGCGCAGCGGGACTTCACCGCGCTCGAGACGAAGGTGGCCGGGCTCGACGCGGGCGAGGAGGGGCTCGACGCCGAGCACGAGGGTGCGGTGTCCGCGCTCACCGACGTCGAGCAGCGCCTGGCCAAGACCCGCGAGGAGGCGCAGGCCGCGGACCGCGAGCGGGGCGCCCTGAGCGCCCGCAAGGAGGCCCTCGAGCTCGGCCTGAGCCGCAAGGACGGTGCCGGTGCGCTGCTCGCCGCCACCGACGCCGTGTCCGGCCTGCTCGGGAGCGTCGCCGCCCTGCTGACCGTGCGTCCCGGCTACGAGGCGGCCCTCGCCTCCGCGCTCGGCAGTGCCGCGGACGCGGTCGCCGTCGAGCACGTGGACGCCGCCCTCGCGGCGATCGACCACCTCAAGGTCGAGGACCTCGGCCGGGCCGGCATCCTGCTCGGCGGAGGCACGCTCGACCAGCACCCGTGGCCGGCCCTGCCGGGCGAGGCGGTCTACGCCGTCGACGTCGTGGACTGCCCCTCCGACCTGCGGGCCGCGCTGCGCCGGCTGCTGTTCAAGACCGCGGTGGTCGCGGACCTCACGGCCGCACGGGGGCTGGTCTCGGCCCTGCCGGACGTGACCGCGGTCACCCGCGACGGGGATCTGCTCGGCACGCACTTCGCCGCCGGCGGCTCGTCGTCGCAGCCCTCGCTGATCGAGGTGCAGGCGGCCGTCGACGAGGCGGCCGTGCGGCTCGAGCAGGCGTCCCACGCCCACGAACGGCTCGGCTTCGAGCTCGCCCGGCTCGAGGAGGAGCGGGAGCAGGCGCAGCGGCGGGTCGACGTGGCGCTGGCGAGGCTCCACGAGTCCGACGCGACGCTGGCGGCCGTCGCCGAGGAGCTCGGCCAGCTCGGGTCGCTGGCGCGTTCGGCGAAGGGCGAGGCCGAGCGCCTCGCCCGGGCGATCGAGGCGGCCGAGCAGGCCCGTGACAAGGACCTTGCCGGGCTCGCGGAGCTCGAGAGCCGGCTGGCCGCCGCCGAGGGCGCGTCGGAGGAGGAGCCCGACACCGCCGAGCGTGAGCGGCTCGCGGACGAGGCCCGGGCCGCGCGGCAGCGCGAGATGGACGCCCGGCTGGCCCTGCGCACCGCCGAGGAGCGGGTGCGGGCGCTGTCCGGGCGGGCGGACTCCCTGCTGCGGGCGGCGGAGGCGGAGCGGGACGCCCGCGCGAAGGCCGCGGCCCGCCGGGAGCGCCTGGTGCGGGAGGGTCGGGTCGCCGAGGCGGTGGCCCGCGGGGTCGCGGTGGTGCTGGAGCGGCTGGAGCTCTCGGTCGCGGCGGCCGCCGAGCAGCGGGCCGCGGTCGAGCGGGCCCGCCGCGGCCGCGAGGAGGACCTGATGGAGGTCCGGACCCGGCTGCGCGACCTCGCGAAGCAGCACGACGAGCTGGTCAACACCGTGCACCGCGACGAGATGGCCCGCACCCAGCAGCGGATGCGGATCGAGCAGCTGGGGGAGCGGGCGCTCGAGGAGCTCGGTCTCGACGTCGACGCGTTGGTGGCGGAGTACGGTCCGCAGAACCCGGTCCCCCCGGTCGAGGCCGCGGCCGTCGAGGAGACCGGCGACGGGAGCCGTCCGAAGGCAGCGGACCCGGTGCCCTACGTCCGCGAGGAGCAGCTGAAGCGGCTGCGTTCCGCCGAGCGCTCGCTGGCGATGCTCGGCAAGGTCAACCCGCTGGCCCTCGAGGAGTTCTCGGCCCTCGAGGAGCGGCACAAGTTCCTCACCGAGCAGCTCGAGGACCTCAGGAAGACCCGACGGGACCTGCTCGACATCGTCCGCGAGGTCGACGACCGCGTCGAGCAGGTCTTCACCGAGGCCTGGTACGACGTACGCGACGCCTTCGACCAGGTCTTCGCCCGGCTGTTCCCGGGGGGCGAGGGCAAGCTGGTGCTCACCGACCCCTCGGACATGCTCAACACCGGCATCGAGGTGGAGGCGCGACCGCCGGGCAAGAAGGTCAAGCGGCTCTCGCTGCTGTCGGGCGGCGAGCGGTCCCTGGTGGCGGTGGCGTTCCTGGTGGCGCTGTTCAAGGCACGCCCCTCGCCCTTCTACATCCTCGACGAGGTCGAGGCCGCGCTCGACGACACCAACCTCGGCCGGCTGCTGGAGATCTACGAGGAGCTGCGCGAGAACAGCCAGCTGCTCGTGATCACCCACCAGAAGCGGACCATGGAGGTCGGCGACGCCCTCTACGGCGTCAGCATGCGCGGCGACGGGGTGTCGGCGGTGATCTCCCAGCGGCTGCGGGAGGCCGAGTCGGCGTGACCAGCGCATGACCGAACGCCCCCCGCGCCCGACCCGGGACGACTACGTCGTCTGGCGCCGCGCCACCACCCGGTGGGCCGACGACGACGCCTACGGGCACATGAACAACGCCACCTACTACGAGCTGTTCGACACCGCGGTCAACGCGCACCTGTTCGAGGCGACCGGCCTCAACGTCCGCACCCTGCCGGCGATCGGGGTGGTCGCGGAGACGTCCTGCCGCTACTTCCGCGAGATCGGCTTCCCGGCGCCCGTCGACATCGGGCTCGTGGTGGAGCGGGTCGGCACCTCGTCGGTGGTCTACCGGATCGGCCTGTTCCAGGGCGAGGGCGACGACGCGGCCGCCGAGGGCCGTTTCGTGCACGTGTACGTCGACAACGCCGCCGGTCCCGGCGAGCGGCCGGTCCGCCCGTTGCCGGACGAGATCCGGGCCGTGGTGGAGGCGCTGCACCGACCGGTGTGACCGGCGCCCGATTGGGAACACCGTGGCAGGATTGAAACGGTCCCCCCGCCACGGCGGGACCGTCACGCTCGGTCTCTCGGAAGAGGTTCGTCGATGATCTCCATCCTGTTCGCGATGTTGGTGATCATGCTGCTGGCGGGCGTGGTCGTGCTCTACGTCGCCTTCCCGCACCGGGGCGAGGACGTGCCGCGCACGCCGTGGCTCGGTGCGGCCATGAAGAGGGGCGTCAACGCGCTCCCCACGCTGGACAACCAGCGCACCCGCCAGCGGTCGTAGTGACCCCCGCCCGGCCCGCACCGGCGCCGGGGCCGGCTGACCGGACGTGGTTGGATACGCCCCGTGGGTGAGTATCTGTATCTGGTCATCGCCATCGCCGTCCTCGCGGTCGTGGCCGTCGTCGGTCTCGTGTCCACGCGGCTCCGCGGCCGGGGCCGAGGAGCCGAGGAGCGTGCCGGCACCGGCACGGTCGCCGAACCGCGGGTGGGCGAGGACGCCGAGACGCCCCGCGACACCCCCACCAGGACCGTCGAGGACCGCGAGCTGCCGGACCTGGCGACGGCTCCCGTGCTGGAGCGCCCGGAGTCGGCCGCCGGCCGGCTGGTCAGGCTGCGCCAGCGGCTGGCCCGGTCGCAGAGCCCGCTGGGCCGCGGGTTGCTCGCGCTGCTCTCCCGAGACGTCATCGACGAGGACACCTGGGAGGAGATCGAGGACACCCTGCTCACCGCCGACGTCGGGGTCAGGCCCACCCAGGAGCTGGTCGACCGGCTGCGCACGCGGGTGAAGGTCGAGGGGAAGAGCTCGGCCTCGATGAGGGACATCCTGCGCGAGGAGCTGGTCACCCTGGTCGACCCCACCCTGGACCGGTCGCTGGCCGTCGACCGGCACGAGGGTCTCCCCGCGGTGGTGCTGATGGTCGGCGTCAACGGCACCGGCAAGACCACCACGGTGGGCAAGCTGGCCCGGGTGCTGGTGGCCGAGGACAAGCAGGTGGTCCTGGGGGCCGCGGACACGTTCCGGGCCGCCGCCGCCGAGCAGCTGGCCACCTGGGGTGAGCGCGTCGGCGTGCCCGCCGTACGCGGGCCCGAGGGCAGCGACCCCGCCAGCGTGGCCTTCGAGGCGGTCAAGACCGGCGTGGAGCAGGAGGCCGACGTGGTCGTGGTGGACACCGCCGGCCGGCTGCAGAACAAGGCCGGGCTGATGGACGAGCTCGGCAAGGTCAAGCGGGTCATCGAGAAGCAGGCGCCCGTCACCGAGGTGCTGCTCGTGCTCGACGCGACCACCGGGCAGAACGGGATGGTCCAGGCGCGGGTCTTCGGCGAGGTCGTCGACGTCACCGGGATCGTGCTCACCAAGCTCGACGGGTCCGCCAAGGGCGGCATCGTGGTCGCGGTGCAGCGCGAGCTCGGCGTGCCCGTGAAGCTGGTCGGCATCGGGGAGGGCGTCGACGACCTCGCGCCGTTCGACCCCGAGGCCTTCGTGGGCGCGCTGCTGGGCGACGACACCGGCGACCGGGGGTAGCCGGACCGGCTACGCCTCGTCGGCCCGCACCCCCCGCAGGGTGAACTCCACCAGCGAGTCGACCTCGTCGGTCGTCGGCATCGGCCGGTGGGTGATCGCTCGCACGGCGAGCAGGCCGCCGAGCCACTGCACCGCCGCGTCCACGTCGATGTCGGGGCGGACCTCCCCGCGGGCGATCGCGCGCTCGAACGTGCGGCGGGACTCCGCCTCCCGGCGCTCGGTCGAGGCCCGGTAGAGCGCCGCGATGCGAGGGTCGCGGACCGACTCCGCGATCGACATCCGCAAGAAGGCGGCCCCCTGCGGGGAGTTGACGAAGGCCAGGGCGCCCCGGTAGCTCTCGGTGAGGTCGGTCACGATCGAACCCGTGTCCGGCTCGGGCATCTCCGCGGAGTACAGCGACTCCATCGCGGCGACCGCGAGGTCCTCCTTCGACGGCCAACGGCGGTAGACGGTCGCCTTGCCCACTCCGGCGGCCGCGGCGACGTCGTCGACGGTGGTCTTCTCGAAGCCGTTCTGCAGCAGCAGCCGCGCGGCCGCGTCAGTGATCCGGATGTCCGTCTCGGGGTCGCGGGGCCGGCCGCGCCCGCGCCGTGCCGGCTGGGGGTCTGCGGTCTCGGCGCTCATGCGACTAACGATACGAAGAGTTCCGAAACGGGACCAGGCGACGCGTCACGTCGTCCGTCACTTTCCCGTAACACCGCCCCGGGAACCGTCACGTGGCCGCAACGTGGCTCGGCGCACCGCGAAACATCGGGGCCCCAGGGTTGGTCGCACCAGACGTCGACCGCCGGGACAGCGTGGTCAGCACGGTCGGCGTCACGCCTGTTCACCCAACCTGGAGGTTCCATGGACACCGGCTATGCGGCCTGGATGCTCACCGCCGCGTCCCTCGTGCTGCTCATGACGCCCGGCCTCGCCTTCTTCTACGGCGGCATGAACCGCCCGAAGTCCGTGCTCAACATGATGATGATGTCCTTCGGGGCGCTGGGGGTCGTCACCGTCGTCTACGTCCTCTGGGGCTGGTCGATGTCGTTCGGACCGAAGGACGTCGGCGGCGTCTTCGCCAACCCGCTCTCCCTGTTCGGCCTGACCGGGATCGATCCGATGAGCTACGTGTTCGTCGCGTTCCAGCTCACGTTCGCGGTGATCACCGCGGCACTGATCAGCGGTGCCGTCGCGGACCGGGTCAAGTTCTCCACCTGGATGGTCTTCGTCCCGATCTGGGTCACGCTCTCCTACTTCCCGCTCGCCCACATGGTGTGGGGCGGCGGCTTCCTCAGCGGTGCCAGCGCGAGCGGGCTGGCCGCCAAGCTGTTCGGCTTCGTCGACGGCGCCGCGAAGGTGATCCCGCAGGACTACGCCGGCGGGACCGTCGTGCACATCAACGCCGGCATGGCCGGCCTGGTGCTGGCCCTGATCGTGGGCGTCCGCAAGGGCTTCGGCAAGGAGGTCATGCGGCCGCACAACATCCCGTTCACGATGCTCGGCGCCGGCCTGCTGTGGTTCGGCTGGTTCGGCTTCAACGTGGGCTCGATCGTGCCCACCGCCACCCAGGGCGTGGCCGGGAAGTCCGGTGCGTTCTTCGACAACTCGGTCCAGTTCGCCACGAACTTCGTCGGCGAGACCGGCATGGTCTGGATCAACACCGCCGTGGCCACCGCCGCGGCGATGCTGGGCTGGCTGCTGGTGGAGAGGCTCCGGGACGGGCACGCGACGTCGCTGGGCGCCGCCTCCGGGGTGGTGGCCGGCCTGGTCGCGATCACCCCGGCCTGCGGCTCGCTGAGCCCCGTCGGCTCGATCGTCCTCGGCCTGGTCGCCGGCGCGCTGTGCGCCCTCGCGGTCGGGTTGAAGTACAAGCTCGGGTACGACGACTCGCTGGACGTCGTGGGGGTGCACCTGGTCGGCGGCCTGGTGGGCACGGTGCTGATCGGTCTGCTGTCGACCACCACCGGCCTCCTCTACGGCCACGACGCCAGGCAGCTGGTCGTGCAGGTCCTGGTCGCGCTCGCCGCGGTGGTCTGGTCCGGCGTCTTCACCCTCGTCATCGGGCTGGCCCTCAAGCACACGATGGGCTGGCGGATCGCCGAGGACGACGAGGTCGAGGGCATCGACTTCACCGAGCACGGTGAGACCGCCTACGACTTCGCGGCACGTTCCGGGGGCGGCCGGCTCGCCACGGGGACGGTCCCCACGGCAGCCACGATGCACAACGAAGGAGCGATGGCATGAAGCTGGTGACCGCGGTGGTCAAGCCGCACAAGTGGGAAGAGGTCCGCGAGGCACTCGAGACCTTCGGAGTCACGGGCATGACGGTGACGGAGGTCAGCGGCTACGGCCGGCAGAAGGGCCACACGGAGGTCTACCGGGGCGCGGAGTACGACATCGCGCTGGTGCCGAAGATCCGGATCGAGATCGTGGTCGACGACGCGGACGCCGACGACGTGGTCGGGATCATCGTCAAGACCGCGCAGACCGGCCGGATCGGCGACGGCAAGGTCTGGGTGCTGCCGGTGGATGCGGTCGTCCGGGTGCGCACCGGCGACCGTGACGAGGCGGCGCTCTAGGAGCGGGAAGGCACGCCCGTCCCGCACGGGCGGGGGCCGCGACGTGGGGCAGACCACGTCCCGGCCCCCGCCGACACACGCCCGTAACACAGCGCGGGGAGCCGTCACCGGGACGAAACACGGCACACGTGGCGGTGAAACCTGGGCGGTCGACAGTGGACGCCGGCCCCCGGACGGTCCGGGAGGCTCAACCACGAGGTCCCGATGACGCAGACGGTCAACACCGGCGACACCGCCTGGCTCCTGACCTCGGCCGCGCTGGTGCTGCTGATGGCGCCCGGCCTGGCCTTCTTCTACGGCGGGATGGTCCGGTCCAAGAGCGTCCTGAACATGATGATGATGACCTTCGGGGCGCTGGCTCTCGTGAGCATCCTGTGGGTGCTCTTCGGCTACTCGCTGGCGTTCGGCGACGACCTCGGCGCCGGCCTGGTGGGCGACCCGACCCAGTTCCTGGGCTTCCGGGGCATGCTCGCCGACACCACGAGCGGCAGCGGCGGGCTGCCGGTCACCGCGTTCGCCGTCTTCCAGGGGCTGTTCGCGGTGATCACGGTGGCGCTGATCAGCGGTGCCATCGCCGACCGCGCCCGGTTCGGCACCTGGATGGTCTTCGTCGCGGTCTGGGTCACGCTGGTCTACGCCCCGGTCGCGCACTGGGTCTTCGACTACTCCTCGGGCCGGCACGTCGGTGGCTGGCTGGCCAACCGGCTGCACCTGGTCGACTTCGCCGGCGGCACGGCCGTGGAGATCAACTCCGGGGCGGCCGGCCTGGCGGCGGCGCTGGTGCTCGGCCGGCGGATCGGCTTCGGCCGCGACCCGATGCGGCCGCACAACCTCACGCTGGTGATGATCGGTGCCGGCCTGCTGTGGTTCGGCTGGTTCGGCTTCAACGCCGGCTCCGCCCTCAAGGCCGACAACGCGGCCGCCGTGGTGTTCACGGCCACGCTGCTCGCGGGCTCCGCGGGTGCGCTGACCTGGCTGCTCGTGGAACGCCTGCGCGACGGACACGCGACGTCGCTCGGCGCGGCCTCCGGGATGGTGGCCGGTCTGGTGGCGATCACGCCGTCGTGCGGCGCGGTGTCCCCGGTCGGCGCCATCGTCCTCGGTGGGGTCGCCGGCGTGGTCTGCGCGGTCGCGGTCGGGCTGAAGTACCGGCTCGGCTACGACGACTCGCTCGACGTGGTGGGGGTGCATCTCGTCGGCGGGCTCGTCGGCACCATCGGGATCGGCTTCCTGGCCACCTCGGTGGCGCCGAGCGGCGTGGACGGCCTGCTGTACGGCGGCGGGGTGGACCAGCTGTGGCGGCAGCTCGTCGCGTCGGTGGTGGTGCTCGCGTTCTCGTTCGTCGCGACGTACCTGATCGTGACGGTGCTGGAGAGGACCATGGGGTTCCGGCTCGAGGAGGAGCACGAGATGACCGGCATCGACCTGGTGGTCCACGCGGAGACCGCCTACGACCTGCACGCGACCGCTGGGGCGCGCACGCACCTCGGGCACGGGACCAGCGGTGTGCTGGCGTCCGCGACCCGCACCGACACCGACGAGAGAGGCTGAGGGCATGAAGCTGGTGACCGCGGTGATCAAGCCGCACAAGTGGGAGGACGTCCGGTCCGCGCTGGAGATGGTCGGCGTCACCGGGATGACCGTCAGCGAGGTCAGCGGCTACGGCCGGCAGAAGGGCCACACGGAGGTCTACCGGGGCGCCGAGTACGACATCGCCCTGGTCCCCAAGATCCGGGTGGAGATCGTCGTCGAGGACGAGGAGGCCGACGAGGTCGTGGCCAGCATCGTGGCGAGCGCCAGGACCGGGCGCATCGGGGACGGCAAGGTCTGGGTCGTCCCCGTCGAGTCGGTGGTGCGGGTGCGCACCGGCGACCAGGACGAGGCCGCGGTCTGAGCGACCGATGACCGCCGCCGACCGCAGCGCCCGCACCGCGAAGGCGGACGCGCTGTGCGCCGACGCCCTGGAGAGGGCGCTCGGCGGGGCGGACGCCACCGGCGTCGCGCTCGTCGCGGTCGGCGGCTACGGGCGGCGGGAGCTCGCCCCCTTCAGCGACCTCGACGTCGTGCTCGTGCATGCCGACGACGTGCCCGTCGGCGAGGTGGCCGCCGAGGTCTGGTACCCGCTCTGGGACGCGGGGGTCGACCTCGACCACTCCGTGCGGGCCCTCTCGGAGGTGCAGCACGCCGCCGCGGGCGACCCGCGCGTCGCGCTCGGCCTGCTCGACGCGCGGCACCTGGCCGGGGACCCCAACCTCGCCCTGGTGCTCCGGACCCGGCTCCTGGCGCAGTGGCGCCGCGACGCGCGCCGGCAGCTGCCCGCGTTGCGCGACCTGGTGGCCGCGCGGGGCGAGCGGCTCGGTGAGCTCGCGCACGCGGCGGTGCCCGACCTGAAGGAGTCCACCGGCGGGCTGCGCGACGCCACCGTGCTCAACGCCCTGGTGGCCACCTGGCTGGTCGACGTGCCCCACGCGGAGCTCGAACGCTCCCGGCACTCGCTGCTCGACGTGCGCGACGCGCTGCACGAGGTGGCCGGCCGGGCAACCGACCGGGTGGCCCCGGAGCTGTGGCCCGACCTGGCCGAGCGGATCGGCTTCCCCGACGCGGAGTCGCTGCAGCGCTACGTGCGCGGTCTCGGCCGCCGGATCACGCACCTGTCCCGGCTCACCTGGCGCCGCGTCGACGCCGTCCTCGCCCGGCCGGCCGCGACCCGGCGCCGTGCCCCCGAGCTGTCCACCGTGGCCCCCGGGGTGGCCGTGTCGTCGGGCGAGGTGGTCCTGGACCGCGGTGCGAAGGTCGCCACCGACCCGCTGCTGCTGCTGCGGGCGGCGGCGGAGGCAGCCGAGCGGGACCTCGTGCTCGCCCCGGCCACCGCGGCCCGGCTGGCCCGCGAGGCCACCCCGCCGGCCGAGCCCTGGGACGCCGAGGCGCGCCACCTGTTCACCCGGCTGCTCGCGGCCGGGCCCGGGCTGCTCCAGGTGTGGGAGACGCTCGACGAGACCGGCGCACTGGACCGGATCCTGCCCGAGTGGGAGCGCGTGCGGTTGCTGCCGCACGCCTCGGTGGTGCACCGGTTCACCGTGGACCGGCACCTGGTGGAGACCTGCGTCGAGGCGGCACGGCTGATCCGCCGGGTGGCCAGGCCGGACGTGCTGATGGCCGCGGCGGTCCTGCACGACATCGGCAAGGGCGGGAGGGAGGACCACTCGGTGGCCGGGGAGCCGGTGGCCGCTGCCGTCGCCGCCCGGATGGGGTTCTCCGAGCGGGAGACCGCGCTGGTCGGGAGCCTGGTCCGCTGGCACCTGCTGCTGGCTGGCACCGCCACCACCCGTGACCTCGCGGACCCCGCGACCCTCGACCTGGTCGCCCGCCGGGTCGCCGACGTGGAGACCCTCGACCTGCTCGAGGTGCTCACCGAGGCGGACGCCCGCGCGACCTCGCCCCAGGCCTGGACGTCGTGGCGGGCGACCCTGGTGCACGACCTCGCGGCCCGGGTCCGGGCCGTGCTGCTGGGTCCCGAGGCGCCGCTCGACCGGGCGGTCCCCGAGCCCGAGGTGGAGGTGCCGTCGGCGGTGCTCCGGGACGCCCGCCGGGTCGACGTACGGCTGGCCGAGGGTGCGCACGGCACCACGGTGACGGTGGTGTCGGGGGACCGGCTCGGGCTGATGGCGTCGGTTGCCGGTGCGTTCACGCTCCAGCGGCTGTCGGTGCGGGCCGCCCGGGCCTGGAGCCAGGGCGACTTCGCGGCCTCGGTGTGGGAGGTCTCCGAGTCCGGTCTGCAGGAGGCCATCGTGCGGCAGCGTCTCGAGGCGGTGCTGGCCGGGTCCGCCGACCCCACCGTCCGGCTGCGACCGCCCCGGGCCGGGGCGCCGGAGCCGACCGTGGAGGTTCGCCACGACGCCTCGCGCACGTCGACGGTGCTGGAGGTCAGGGTCGACGACCGCCCGGGGGTGCTGTTCCTCGCCTGCCGGGCGCTGGCCGCGCTCGACGTGACCGTGCGCTCCGCGCACGTGGCCACCCTCGGCCCCCAGGCGGTGGACGTGTTCTACCTCCAGGAGCCGGGCGCCGGCGCCCTGTCCGAGGAGCGGGCGGCGGCCGCGGCCCACGCGGTACGCCGTGCGCTGGTGGGCGCGGCTACCCTTGAGCCCTGACCGGTGCCGCGCCCGCAGGCCGACGGGGCGCGGGCGCCGACCGCACTGGGCCACCAAGACCGAGGACTGACCACCATTGTTCGCCACGCTTTCTGACCGTCTTGCCGACACCTTCAAGAACCTCCGTGGCAAGGGGCGGCTGTCCGAGGCCGACATCGACGCCACCGCCCGGGAGATCCGGATCGCGCTGCTCGAGGCCGACGTCGCTCTCCCGGTCGTCAAGGCGTTCGTGGCCGCGGTCAAGGAGCGTGCCCGCGGCTCGGAGGTCAGCCAGGCGCTGAACCCGGCGCAGCAGGTCGTCAAGATCGTCGACGAGGAGCTCGTCAAGATCCTCGGCGGCGAGACCCGGCGGCTGCGGTTCGCGAAGAACCCACCGACGGTGATCATGCTGGCCGGGCTCCAGGGCGCCGGCAAGACGACGCTCGCGGCCAAGCTCGCGCTGTGGCTGAAGGAGCAGGGCAACAGTCCGCTCCTGGTCGCCGCCGACCTGCAGCGGCCCAACGCCGTCAACCAGCTCCAGGTCAACGGCGAGCGGGCCGGCGTGAAGGTCTACGCCCCCGAGCCCGGCAACGGCGTGGGCGACCCGGTGGCGGTGGCGCGCGGCGGGGTCGAGGAGGCCAGGCGGACGCTGCACGACGTGGTGATCGTCGACACCGCGGGCCGCCTGGGCGTCGACGCCGAGATGATGCAGCAGGCGGCGGACATCCGGGACGCGGTGCGACCGGACGAGGTCCTCTACGTCGTCGACGCGATGATCGGCCAGGACGCGGTGAACACCGCTCAGGCGTTCCTCGAGGGCGTCGGCTACGACGGCGTGGTGCTCACCAAGCTGGACGGCGACGCCCGCGGCGGCGCCGCGCTGTCGATCCGCTCGGTGACCGGCAAGCCGGTGATGTTCGCCTCAGCGGGGGAGAAGCTCACCGACTTCGACGTCTTCCACCCCGACCGGATGGCCTCGCGCATCCTCGACATGGGCGACGTGCTCACCCTGATCGAGCAGGCCGAGAAGACGTTCGACGCCGAGCAGGCGGCGAAGGCGGCCGCGAAGCTGAGCGGCCAGGGCGGTGACTTCACGCTCGACGACTTCCTGCAGCAGATGCAGCAGATCCGCAAGATGGGCTCGCTGTCGAAGATCATGGGCATGCTGCCGGGAATGGGCCAGTTCCGTGACCAGCTGGAGAACTTCGACGAGCGGGAGATCGACCGGATCCAGGCCATCATCCAGTCGATGACCCCCGCGGAGCGCGACAACCCCAAGCTGATCGACGGTTCCCGCCGGGCCCGCATCTCCAAGGGCTCCGGGACCCAGGTCTCCGACGTCAACCAGCTCGTGGACCGGTTCTTCGAGGCCCGCAAGATGATGATGCAGATGGCCAAGGGCGGCGGCCTGCCGGGGATGCCGGGCATGCCCGGCATGCCCGGGATGGGGGGCATCGGCGGCGGCAAGCGGGCCAAGGCCAGGCAGGCCGCCAAGAAGGGCAAGTCCAAGCGGGGGTCCGGCAACCCGGCCAAGCGCGCCGCCCAGCAGAAGGCGGAGACGGACAAGCCGAGCGGCAACGGTGCCCACCCGTTCGGGCTGCCCACCGGTGCCGACGAGGACTTCGACCCGGCGTCGCTGGGCCTGCCCGAGGACCTCTCGAAATACCTCAAGTAGGTGATTCGTCTGCGATCACCTTGCGTGAAACACCCGAGGGATCGCAGACGAATCCAGGGGGTCAGCGGCGATCGCGGTACCGTGCCGCCCATGACCAACGCGCTCCTGTTCCGCGGTCCGGTGCTTCCCGACGGCGAGACGAGGGACCTGTACGTCGTCGACGGCCGGGTCACCTACGAGAAGCAGGCCGGCGCCGAGGTCGTGGCCGAGGGCTGGATCGTGCCCGGCCTCGTCGACGCGCACTGCCACATCGGCCTCGACGCGGACGGTGCCGTCGCGGAGGACGTCCAGGAGCAGCAGGCGATCGCGGACCGCGACGCCGGTGCGCTGCTGCTGCGCGACTGCGGGTCGGCGGCGGACACCTCGTGGATCCACGGGCGCGACGACCTGCCCCGGCTGATCCGGGCCGGGCGGCACATCGCCCGGACCCGCCGCTACATCCGCAACTACGCCCACGAGATCGAGCCGGAGGAGCTGGCCGCCTACGTCGCGCGGGAGGCCGACCGGGGCGACGGCTGGGTGAAGCTGGTCGGCGACTGGATCGAGCGCGAGGCCGGCGACCTGACCCCGTCCTGGACCCGCGACTCGCTGGACGAGGCGATGAAGGTGGCCCACGACCGCGGCGCCCGGGTGACCGCACACGTCTTCGGCGAGCACGCGCTGCCGGACCTCATCGGGGCGGGCATCGACTGCATCGAGCACGGCACCGGCCTGTCGGCGGAGCTCATCGACGACATGGTCGCCAACGGTGTCGCGCTGGTGCCCACGGCCAAGCAGCTGAACAACTTCCCCACCTACGCCGCCGCCGGCCGCGAGAAGTTCCCCGGGTACGCCGACCACATGGAGGCCCTGTTCGCCACCCGCAAGGAGGTGATCGGCGCGGCGTACGAGGCGGGGGTGGCGATCTACGCCGGCACGGACGCCGGGGGAGTGCTCCCGCACGGGCTGATCGGCGACGAGGTGCTCGAGCTGGCGTCCTACGGGCTCACCCCGTTCGACGCCCTCGGCGCGGCGTCCTGGCGGGCCCGGACCTGGCTCGGCCTCGACGACAACCTCCGCGAGGGGACCACCGCCGACTTCGTGGTGCTCGGGCGCGACCCGCTCGCGGACCTCGGGGTGCTCAAGGAGCCCGCGTGCATCGTGCTGCGCGGCAACGTGGTCGGTTGAGCGGCCCGCACCCGACCGGGGCCGCCCGGATTGGAGGTCGACGGGCGTCGCGTGGCAGAATGGCGGACCGAGTCCTGTGCGACCGGGCCCTCTCTCCCGTCCGCGCAGCGTCCGCCGAGCCGAGCGGCCATGTCCCCACGTGGTCCCGCGACCGCTCATCCACACCACAATTCGTCAAGGAGACACCACACTCGTGGCCGTCAAGATTCGTCTCAAGCGCATGGGCAAGGTCCGTGCGCCGTACTACCGCGTCGTCGTCGTCGACTCCCGCAAGAAGCGCGATGGCAAGGTCATCGAGCAGATCGGGAAGTACCACCCCAAGGACGAGCCCTCGCTGATCGAGGTCACCTCCGAGCGGGCCCAGTACTGGCTGGGCGTCGGCGCGCAGCCGAGCGAGGCCGTCGAGGCGCTGCTCAAGGTGACCGGCGACTGGCAGAAGTTCAAGGGGCTGCCGGGCGCCGAGGGCACCCTGAAGGTCAAGGAGCCCAAGCGCGACAAGGCCGAGCTGTTCAACGAGGCGCTCAAGGAGTCCTCGCTCGAGCCGCAGGCCGAGGCCGTGACCAAGAAGTCGGCCAAGAAGGCCGAGGCCAAGACCGAGGCCAAGACCGAGGAGAAGGCCGAGGCCAAGACCGAGGAGAAGGCCGAGGAGAAGCCGGCCGCCGAGGTCCCCGCCGGTGAGAGCCCCGAGGCAGCCGCCGCGGCCGCCGACCCGGGTGAGGACACGCCGGCCGACGCCGAGTCGAACGAGGCCTGACCCGGATGCTGGCGGAGGCGCTCGAGCACCTGGTGCGCGGCATCGTGCGGCACCCCGACGACGTGAGCGTCCGGGACAAGCAGCTGCGGCGCGGCTCGATCCTCGAGGTCCGGGTGCACCCCGACGACCTCGGCAAGGTCATCGGCCGCAACGGGCGCACCGCGACCGCGCTGCGCACCGTGGTCGGTGCGCTGGCCGGCAGGGGCGGCGCGCGCATCGACTTCGTCGACGTCGACCGCCGCCGCTGAGCCGTTCCGAGGACAGCATCGCGATGGGGAGGGCCCGCGGGTCCTCCCCATCGCCGCGTCCGCACCGCGTGGCACGACGGGTACGGTGAGCCCGCACCGTCGGGCAGGGATCGGAGAGCGGATGAGCAGGACCGAGGTGGTCGTCGGGCGGGTCGGCAGGGCCCACGGCCTCAAGGGTGAGGTCTCGGTCGAGCCGCGCACCGACGAGCCCGACCGCCGGTTCGCGCCGGGTGCGGTCCTCGCCGTCGAGACCCCGAGCGGCGGCAAGCCGCACGGCGCCGACCGCCCGGCCGCCCTCACCGTCGGCAGCACCCGCTGGCACCAGGGCCGGCTGCTGGTGCGGTTCGAGGAGGTCGGCGACCGCAACGCCGCCGAGGCGGCCCGCGGGCTGCTGCTGGTCGCGACCGTCGACGCCGACGAGGTCCCCGAGAACCCCGAGGAGTTCTACGACCACCAGCTGGTCGGCCTGCGCGTGCTCACCACCGACGGCCGTGAGGTGGGCGTCCTCGCCGAGGTCGTGCACGGGTCCGCCCAGGACCTCCTCGTGGTGACCGTCCCGGGCGGCCGCGAGGTGCTGGTGCCGTTCGTGCGCGAGCTCGTCCCGGTGGTCGACGTACCGGCGGGGCGGATCGAGGTCGCCGACCGGCCCGGGCTGCTGAGCGACCTCGACGAGGGGCCCGCCCCCGAC
The DNA here is from genome assembly GCA_963838025.1 of uncultured Actinomycetota bacterium. Classification (GTDB taxonomy): domain Bacteria; phylum Actinomycetota; class Actinomycetes; order Propionibacteriales; family Nocardioidaceae; genus Nocardioides_B. Next base: position 2,537,279 of record CAWIPF010000001.1, on the reverse strand, counting down.
CGCGAGGGCGGCGCCTGAGCATGCGCATCGACGTGGTCTCGATCTTCCCCGAGTACCTCGCGCCGCTGCGGCTCTCGCTGCCGGGCAAGGCCCAGGAGGCCGGGCTGCTGGAGCTGCACGTCCACGACCTGAGGCGGTGGACCCACGACCGGCACCACACCGTCGACGACACGCCGTACGGCGGTGGGGCCGGGATGGTGATGAGGCCCGAGCCGTGGGGGGAGGCGCTCGACGCCCTGACCAGCGGTTCGGCCGACGCCACCGCGGTCCTCGTGGTGCCGACGCCGTCGGGGGAGCCGTTCACGCAGGCCGTCGCCGCGGAGCTGGCGCGCTGCGAGCGGCTGGTGTTCGCCTGCGGCCGCTACGAGGGCATCGACCAGCGGGTCGTCGAGCACGCCGCGACCCGGATGCGGGTCCGCGAGATCTCCATCGGCGACTACGTGCTCAACGGCGGGGAGGTGGCCGCGATGGCAATCACCGAGGCGGTCGTGCGGCTGCTGCCCGGCTTCATGGGCAACCCGGAGTCCCTGAGCGAGGAGTCCCACGGCCGGGCCGGCCTGCTGGAGTACCCGGTCTACACCAAGCCCGCGTCCTGGCGCGGGCTCGAGGTGCCCGAGGTGCTGCTCAGCGGTGACCACGCCCGGATCGCGGCCTGGCGGCACGACCAGGCGGTACGACGGACCGCGCAGCGACGCCCCGACCTGCTGCACCCGGCCAGCTCGCTCGCGGACGTCGAGCTGCGTGCCGGGCAGCCGGGCGACGCGGGGGAGCTGCTCACCCTGCAGCGGGCGTGCTGGGCCCGCGAGCTCGCCGGCGGCGGGTCCACCGAGGTGCTCGCCGAGGACGTCGACGACGTCCGGGCCTGGGTCACCGCGGGCGGCACGCTCGTCGCGGTCAGCGGCGGCCGGGTCGTCGGCGCCGTGCGGGGCCGCCTCGAGGACCACACCTGGCACGTGGACCGGCTGATGGTCGCCCCGGACCTGCAGGGCCGGGGGATCGGCCGGCTGCTGCTGGGCCGGGTCGAGGAGGCGGCCCCGGCGTCCGCGACCGGGTTCGTGCTCCGGACCGGTGCGGCCTCCGCCCGCGACCAGCGCCTCTACCGTCGGGCCGGCTACCGCCCCCGGGGCGAGGCCGGCCCCGGTGTGGTGCGGCTGACCAAGCGCCGCCGCTGACCCGGTCGCGATTTCGCCGTACCCCCGCGGCTGTGGCAGACTTGACCCTCGCATCCGTTGCGTCGCGGCTGCCCGCCCCGGACGGCGGGAGCCGGCGGTCCACCTGCCACAGGGGGAGCACCGCACGACGCAGCCCAGCGGATCACCCGATCATCGACGATTTCCGTGGGTGACCTGTGGCGCCTTCGAGGAGACTGACATGACCAACGTCATCGACACGCTTGCCGCGAAGACCCTGCGCGACGACCTCCCGGACTTCCGCGCCGGCGACACCCTCAAGGTGCACGTCAAGGTTGTCGAGGGCAACCGCTCCCGCGTCCAGGTCTTCCAGGGCGTGTGCATCAGGGTCCAGGGCTCGGGGGTCGGCCGCACCTTCACCGTCCGCAAGGTGTCGTTCGGCGTCGGCGTCGAGCGGACCTTCCCGCTGCACACCCCGATCATCGACAAGATCGAGGTCGTCACGCGCGGCGACGTCCGCCGCGCCAAGCTCTACTACCTGCGCAACCTGCGCGGCAAGGCCGCCAAGATCAAGGAGCGCCGCGAGGCGTAGCCCCGGCGCCGACCTCGCGTTGGCTAGGCTCGCGGCGTGACTGACGAGCCAGACGCTGTGGACCGCGGCCCCGTCGACCAGTCGGAGAGTTCCGGCGAGCGTACGACGGGGCCGCGGTCCGTCTCCGCCGGCACGAAGCAGCTTCCGGCCTGGCAGGAGCTCCTGCTGCTGCTCGCGGTCGCCCTGGTGCTCGCCGTGGTCATCAAGGCGTTCTTCCTGCAGGCCTTCTACATCCCGTCGGCGTCCATGAACGACACGCTGGTCAAGAACGACCGGATCCTGGTCGAGAAGGTGTCGTACTGGGGGAGCGGGTCGCCCGGGCGCGGCGACGTCGTGGTCTTCGCCGATCCCGGCGGCTGGCTGGACTCGTCCGAGGAGCGGACGCCGCAGAACGCCGTGGTGCGCGTGCTGGAGACGTTCGGGCTGTTCCCGACCGGCGGCCACCTGGTGAAGCGGGTGATCGGCGTGGGGGGCGACGAGGTCAAGTGCTGCGACCGCCGGGGACGGATCACCGTCAACGGGGTGGCGCTGAACGAGCGGTCCTACCTCGCGCCCGACCAGAGGCCCTCCCTGATCGACTTCGACGTCAGGGTCCAGCCCGGCTACGTGTGGGTGCAGGGCGACAACCGCTCGAACTCGGCCGACTCCCGGGTGCATCTGGGCGACCCCGGCGGCGGCCAGGTGCCGGTCGACGACGTGGTCGGCAAGGTGTTCGCGGTGGCGTGGCCGCTCAGCCACGCCACGCTGCTGCACCGTCCGGCGACGTTCGCCTCGGTCCACTGAGCGCGCGACCGCCGGCCACCGGGGGCGGCTTCCCGGGGGCCGGGGGCGGTGGACACAATAGGAGGGCCATGAGTGTGCTGCCCCGGGGCCTGACCGTCCGTCGCGACGCGGGCCTGTACGGCTACGAGCGGGCCCTGCGGCGGGCCGGTCTCGACCCGATCGCCGGCGTCGACGAGGCCGGCCGCGGCGCCTGCGCGGGACCGCTGGTGGCCGCCGCCGCGATCCTCCCCGAGGGCGGGCGCGGGCAGGTGCCCGGGCTGGCCGACTCCAAGCTGCTCACGGCGCGGGCGCGTGAGCGCTGCTACGACGAGATCCTCCGGCGGGCGACCGCCTGGTCGGTCGTCGTCATCGAGCCCGAGGAGTGCGACCGGCTCGGCATGCACGTCGCCAACCTCGAGGCCCTCCGGCGGTGCACGGCGCTGCTCGACGTGCGTCCGTCGTACGTCCTGACCGACGGGTTCCCGGTCGACGGCCTCGAGGTGCCCGGCCTCGCGGTCTGGAAGGGCGACCGGGTGGCGGCCTGCATCTCGGCCGCCTCGGTGATCGCGAAGGTCACCAGGGACCGGATCATGACCCGGCTGCACGACGACTACCCGGCGTACGACTTCGCCACCCACAAGGGCTACGTGACCGCCGCGCACACGGCGGCGCTCGAGGCCCACGGCCCCTGCGCGATCCACCGGCGCCGTTTCGTCAACGTACGACGGGCGGCAGGCGAGAATGGCCCGGAGGACGAGGACGTCGACCCGCTGCACCGCCCTAAGACGATGGAGGATGCCCGATGAGCGCCGAGGATCTCGAGAAGTACGAGACCGAGATGGAGCTCCACCTCTACCGCGAGTACCGCGACGTGGTGGGCATCTTCAAGTACGTCGTCGAGACCGACCGTCGCTTCTACCTGTGCAACCAGGTCGACGTGAAGGCACGCACCGAGGCAGGGGACGTGTTCTTCGAGGTGACCATGACCGACGCCTGGGTCTGGGACATGTACCGGCCCGCCCGGTTCGCCAAGAACGTCAAGGTGCTGACCTTCAAGGACGTCAACGTCGAGGAGCTCAGCCCCACCGAGATCGAGCCGCCCAAGGCCTGACCGGGAGGCTTCACCAAGTCTTTACCCGGCGCCCGTTTGTGCCCCTTTGCCCGGGGGTATCCGTCTGTTCGCGGGGGTTCCACCACAAACGCGCCGGCTCGGGGCGCGGCGAACAGACGAGTGGCCCGCCGTCGCCGGTGGGCCGTGGCTCCGACGGCCCGGGGAACCGTCCGAGCCTCACAGTCGGTCTTTGGGAGGGGACGGCTATGAGGCGTACACGAGGTGCCGTGCGCTCCGAGCGCGGTGTCGCCGCGGTGGAGGCCGGGCTGGTCACCACCTTCTTGATGCCGCTGCTGCTCGGCGTGCTGTTCTACGGCAACTACTTCTGGCAGGCCCAGCGCACCGGCCCCTACGACCCGCGGCTGCCGGAGGGCGCCGTGGTCGGCTACCAGCTCACCTGCCAGCAGGTCGAGGACCTGGTGAAGCAGGCGGTGGTGGACCAGTCCAGCACCCTGGGCGACGCCTACGCCCCGGGCCTGGACCTCGGCCAGGTCAGCGCCCAGGTCGTGGAGGTGCTCCCCGACTTCAGCGTGGTCGTGCACATCAGCGTGCGCGTCCAGGTGGCCGACCAGTTCACGTCGCTGCTGCCCGACGGCGGCGCGGTGGTCAACGACGTGACGCAGCGGCTGAGCGGCGTCACCGTGGACTCGGCGGTCTGCTCATGAGCGCTCGCGCGTCCGTGCTCCGCCGGCTCCGGTCCCGGCGCGAGGAGTCCGGTGCGATCGCCCTGATCGCGGCGCTGCTGTCCGTCGTACTCCTCGTCGTGGCCGCGTTCACCATCGACATCGGCGACGCCTGGGCCCGGCGCAAGGAGCTGCAGCTCCAGGCCGACGGCGCCGCCCTGTTCGCCGCCGAGAGCCTTCCGGTGCACGACGACGCAGGCAAGACGAAGGTGGCACGCGCCGCGGCCTGGTACATCGCCTGCCACCGCGTGCCGGGCCAGGAGACGCTCACGCCCATCCCGGCGTGCCCGTCCTCGAGCAGCGCGCCGTCGGCCGAGCTCGACGCCTTCACTGCGACCCTGCTCGCCTCGGGCGACGTCAGCTTCCCCGACAGCAACCAGGTCTCGGTGACCGCGCCGCCGGCGCAGGTCGACTACTCCTTCGGCAAGCTCACCGGCGCCGACGGCAGCGTCCAGCAGAAGCAGGCGTCCGCGCGGGTGTCCTCCCCGGGCAGCATCGAGCCGTTCGGGCTCTCCTTGAACTGTCTGCTCACGGTCGCCGACAACCTGCCGTCGAGTCTCGGGAGCAGCTTGTCCGGGGTGCTGCCGCTGAACTACCTGGCGCCGGGTCCGCTGACGAAGGACACCACGCAGACGAGGTGGAAGACGAACCTCCCGACCAGCAACAGCCTCCGGGTCGACGCGATCACACCCACCCAGGTCGACCAGGGCATCGGTGCCAGCTTCGCCCTGACCGGCACGGGCTGGGGTACGTCGTCGTCGGTGAAGGTCTCGTTCGCGCTCGGGGACCTCAACGACGCCGACCTGACCAAGTGGAAGTCCGTGGACGTGCCGGTCCTGCCGGCGGACCTGTCGGTGGCCGGGCAGACCAGCACCGCGGTCGGGGTGCTGCCGGCGACCGTGGTCAGCAACGCCGGCAACTGGCACGTCAAGGTCGCGACCGCCGACGCCGCCGGCAACTGGGTGTGGTCCCACGACGACGTCGTGCTCACCGTGACCGTGCCGGACGTGACCGCGGACATGCTCGGGTGCGGACGCATCCTCAAGAGCCCGCGCAACTTCCAGGACGGGACACCCACCAACCTGCGCCGCAACATGCAGCTCGGCCTCGACCACCTCGTGACCAAGCACCCGAGCCTGCTCACCCTCAACCCGCCGGACACGTCCGTCGGCGGTGTGCTCAGCGCCCTGGGCGGGCCCGACGGTCTGTTCCAGTGCAACGACACCAGCCCGAACGTCAAGGACACCGGCGGCAACCTCGTCAACGGCCTGGTCCCGAACTGCATGGTGCTGGCCCAGGGCTCGTCGACGTACGACGAGTTCACCGAGGGCATGCTCGGGGCGCCGACAACGGTGACGCTGCCCGACGGCACCTCGAAGTCGGTCGCGGGTCGCCTGGTGTGCACCGCCGAGCGGCCGTGCCGGTCGGACCGGCAGTTCAGCATCAGCGGACTGCCGGGCCGCACCTTCAACGACGACCACTTCTCGGACTTCGTGACCAGCAGCAGCCTGCTCAGCGCGCCGATGTTCTTCAACCTGTCGAGCTATCTCGACGACGGCATCCCGGCGGTCACCCCGAACGGCGCGCTCAAGCCGGAGATCTACGGCTCGGCCCGGTTCTTCTGGGTCCCGGTCCTGTCGACCCCGCTGGTGCCGGTCGCGAACGCCAACGACGCGGGGGCCTACCCGGTGCTGACCTTCCGGCCGGTGTTCGTCACCGCGCAGGAGTCGACCGGTGTCCCCCAGGTCGACATGGTGCTCGACCTCGTCGACACCTGGGTGAAGACCCTGCTCAACATCGACTCGACCGACGACCACGGCGTGCTGATGCAGGGGTCCACCCTGCGGGCGCTCCGGTTCCTGACGATCGAGCCGTCGGCGCTGCCGCCGGTCTCCAGCAGCTATGCCGGACCGACGAGCGACTACCTCGGCGTCGGGCCCAAGATCATCCGGCTGGTGAAGTGATGAGGACGCGCGACCAGCGCGGCTCCGCGGCCCTCGAGTTCGGTCTCGTCGCACCGGTGATCTTGATGATGATCTTCGGGGTCATCCAGTACGGCTACCTGTTCTGGTCCTTGCAGACCGCGTCGGCGACCGCCCGTGAGGCGGCCCGCCAGCTGATCGTGGGGACCGCCGAGCAGTGCGTGCGCGACCGGGCCGCGGGACAGGCCGGCATCCCCGCGCTCGGGCCCTCGGCGCCCCAGGTCGACGCGGTCTACCACGACCCGTCGGGCGCGGTCGCCACCGCGCCGGTGCTCGGCGGGCTGGTCACGGTCACCGTGGCCTTCCAGAGCCTGGACCTGCACGTGCCGTTCCTTCCCGTGCCCGATGGCGGCATGATCAGTCAGGAAGCGAGCGCGAGGGTGGAGAACATCCCCGCGGTTGCGTTGACCTGCTGACCGGACGTGCCGGCAGACCCCCCGCCGGCACACCGCGATCGCCTACCCCCCCAGGGCGATCGCAACCGCGGTGACCGGGCCCCCTCGGTCCCGCACCGGCTGTGGGCGGGGTCTCGGCCGAAGGGCCGGATCCCGTCCACAGCCACCCCGGCGTGCCGCTCGTCCCCAGGCATGTTCCGGGCGGCGCGTCCCCGTCCTGCTCGTACGGCAGCCTGCCGTCGAGGAGGTCTTCGATGACACAACCCACGCGTGCCACCCCCGGAGGGGACTCTCGGGCGGCACGGCGCAAGGAGCTCGGCGCCTACGGGGAGGCGGCCGCCGCCCGGCACCTGGTGCACGGCGGCATGGTGCTGCTGGAGCGCAACTGGCGGTGCGAGCTCGGTGAGGTCGACCTGGTGCTGCGGGACGGGCGCACCCTCGTGGTGTGCGAGGTGAAGACCCGCTCCTCGACCCGGTTCGGGTCGCCGCTGGAGGCGGTCACCGAGCAGAAGGCCGCCCGGCTGAGACGGCTGGCCGCCCGGTGGCTCGCCGAGCACGACCTGCGTCCCGACGACGTGCGCATCGACCTGGTCGGCGTGCTGGTGGCCGGGTCGTGCCCGCCGCAGATCGACCACGTGCGGGGTGTCGGATGAGTGTCGCCACCGCCCGCACGATCTCGCTCGAGGGCGCGACCGGTCACCTGATCGACGTCCAGGTCGACGTCTCGCAGGGCGTCGTCAAGACCGCCCTGGTGGGTCGCCCGGACGCGTCGATCAACGAGGCCCGCGACCGGTGCCGGGCGGCGGTGGGCAACAGCGGCTACGAGTGGCCGGCCACCCGGCGGGTGACGATCCTGCTGTCCCCGGCCGACCTGCCCAAGCGGGGCCCGCACTTCGACCTCGCCATCGCCGTGGCGGTGCTCGCCGCGTCGGGGGCGGTCCCGGCGGAGGCGCTCGACGGCGTGGTCTTCGTCGGGGAGCTGACGCTCGACGGGCGCCTGCGCGCGGTGCCGGGCGTGCTGCCGATGACGATGGCCGCCTCCGAGCGCGGCATCGGGTCCGTCGTCGTCCCGGAGCCGCAGGCGGCAGAGGCTTCGCTGGTGCCGGGCATGACGGTGTTCGGGGTGCGCTCCCTCGCCCAGGTGGTGGCCCAGCTGCGGGGGCAGGAGGTCCCCTGGGCGCCGGAGGTGCCGCCGCTGGCGAGCGGGCCGCTGCTGTCCTGGCGCGGGGACTCCCGGCTCGCCGACCTGGACCTGGCGGACCTGCACGGCATGGCCGACGCCCGCTACGCGCTGGAGGTGGCGGCCGCCGGCGCGCACCACCTGCTGCTCAGCGGGCCCAAGGGGGCTGGGAAGACGACGCTGGCCGAACGGCTTCCCGGCCTGCTGCCCGACCTGACGGTCGAGGAGAGCCTCGAGCTGACCGCGATCTACTCCCTGGCCGGCGGGCTCCCGGCGGGCCAGGTGCGGCTGGTGCGGCCACCGTTCCGGGCGCCGCACCACTCCGCGACGCGGACCAGCGTGCTCGGCGGCGGGACCGGCCGGGTGCGGCCCGGAGAGGTCAGCCGGGCCCACACCGGTGCCCTGTTCCTCGACGAGTTCCCGCTGTTCCCCGGCGACATCATCGAGGCGCTGCGGCAGCCGCTCGAGAGCGGCGAGATCACCATCGCGCGCGGAGACGAGGTGGCCACGTTCCCGGCGCGCACGATGGTGCTGCTGGCCTGCAACCCCTGCCCGTGCGGCGACTACCACCCGACCGACCGGGACAACCGCTGCACCTGCACCGAGGTGCGGCGTCGGGACTACCGCCGCAAGCTCAGCGGGCCGGTCATCGACCGGATCGACATCACTCGCCACGTCGAGCCGGTGCGGCCGCACGAGCTCGGTGACCCGCTCGCGCGGCCCGAGCCGACGGCTCCCGTCCGGGCCCGGGTGGCGGCGGCCAGGGCGCGGCAGCGAGACCGCTACGACGGCACCCCGTGGCGCGTCAACGCCGACGTCCCCGGGCCGACCATGCGCGAGGCCTGGCCGCTGACCCCCGCTGCCCTGCGGCTGCTCGAGGAGCGTGTCCACGCCGGGGTGCTCACCCGGCGGGGGGCGACGCGAGTGCACCGGCTCGCCTGGACGGTGGCGGACCTGCGGGGCACCGACCGGCCCGGTCCGGACGAGCTCGACGTCGCCCTGAGGCTTCGCACCGGAGAGGCGATGACCCTGCAGGCGCTGGGAGAGGCCAGGGCCGGATGAGCGAGCGCATCGCCCGGGTCGCGCTCAGCCGGCTCACCGAGCCCGGCGACCCCCGGCTCGCGGGGCTCGTCGCCGAGCTCGGGGCCGAGCGGGTCTACGCGCTGCTGCGCGACGAGCGGGACGTCGAGGGAGTCCACACCGACGTGGCCGGTCGTCTGCGCGGCCTCGACCCCGAGCGGGACCTGCGGCACGCGGCCGAGCGCGGCATCCGGTTCGTCTGTCCCGGCGACGACGAGTGGCCGGCCGGCCTCGCCGACCTCGACCACGCCGAGCAGGTGGTGGGCAGGGGCGGCTCGCCCCTCGGCCTGTGGGTCAAGGGGTCGTTGGACCTGCGTGAGACGTGCGCGCGCTCGGTCGCGGTGGTCGGCTCGCGCTCGGCGACGACGTACGGCGCCGGCGTCGCCTCCGACCTGGCCGCCGGGCTGGCCGACGCCTCGGTGTGCGTGATCTCGGGCGCGGCGTTCGGCATCGACCAGGCGGCGCACCGCGGCGCGCTGGCGGTGCGGGGGCCGACCGTCGCGGTGCTCGCCTGCGGCGTCGACCGGGCCTACCCCTCCGCGCACCGCGCCCTGCTCGACTACATCGCCGACACCGGGCTGGTCGTCTCCGAGCTGCCCCCTGGCTGCGCGCCCACCAAGATCCGGTTCCTCTCACGCAACCGGATCATCGCCGCCCTGTCCCTGGGCACGGTCGTGGTGGAGGCCGCGGTGCGGAGCGGGGCGCTGAACACCGCGAACTGGGCCGGCCGGCTCAACCGGGTCGTGATGGGCGTCCCGGGACCGGTGACCAGTGCGCCGTCCCAGGGGGTGCACGAGCTCATCCGCGCCCGCGACGCGGCGCTGGTGACCCGGGCGGCCGACGTCCTCGAGCTGGTGTCCCCGACCGGGTCCTTCCTGACCGTCGAGGCTCGCGGCCCGGACCGCCCCTGGGACCGGCTCCGCCCGGTCGAGCAGCGTGTCCTCGAGGCGGTCCCGGCCGTGGTGCCCGCGGGAGCCGCGTCCGTGGCCCGGACCTGTGGGCTCGCCGAGGCGGAGGTGGCGGGCACGCTGGCGTCCCTCCGGGCGCGCGGGTTCGTGGAGGAGGGCGCCGGGGGGTGGCGGCTGGTCCGCTCCGGGTGAGCCGGACCCGACACGCGATCCGGGGGAGCGGTGCAGCGCCGCGGGTGGCCGGCGGCCGCGTAGCCTCGGGGTGTGGCAGAGGGCGACGCGCGGGACCGGTCCGGCGGTGGTGAGCTGCCGGAGCGAATGGCCCAGGCGCTCGCCGCGTACGAGCGGCACCTGGTCTCGGAGCGGGACCTCGCCCCGCACACGGTGCGCGCCTACCTGGGCGACGTCGCCGGCATGCTCGAGCACGCCGCGAGGCTCGGGCACACCGACCTCGACGGGCTCGACGTGCGCGCGCTGCGCAGCTGGCTGGCCAACCAGCAGACCCTCGGCCGCGCCCGGACCACGATGTCGCGCCGGGCCACCGCGGTCCGCGTCTTCACCGCCTGGGCGGCGCGCACCGGCCGGGCCACCGCGGACGCGGGCGCGCTGCTCGGGTCGCCCAAGGCCCGCCGGGTGCTCCCCCCCGCGTTGCGGGTCGACGAGGCCCGCGAACTGCTCGAGGCGGCGGCAGCGCACGCCGATGACGGCAGCCCGCTCGGCCTGCGCGACGTGGCCGTCCTCGAGCTGCTCTACGCCACCGGCATCCGGGTGGGAGAGCTGTGCAGCCTCGACGTGGACGACCTCGACCGCGAGCGCCGGGTCGTCCGGGTCTTCGGCAAGGGGCGCAAGGAGCGCGCCGTGCCCTACGGTCTGCCCGCCGAACGTGCGCTGGAGTCGTGGCTCGTGGCCGGGCGGCCACGCGTCGCCGTCAGCGGCTCCGGCGCGGCGCTGTTCCTGGGCGCCCGGGGACGCAGGATCGACCAGCGCGCGGTCCGCACCCTCGTGCACGCCCGGCTCGCGGACGTGCCCGGAGCCCCGGACCTCGGCCCGCACGGGCTGCGCCACACCGCGGCGACCCACCTGCTCGAGGGCGGCGCGGACCTGCGGACCGTGCAGGAGCTGCTCGGGCACGCGTCAATGGCGACCACCCAGATCTACACCCACGTGACCACCGACCGGTTGCGCCAGGCCTACCGGCAGGCTCATCCCCGCGCCTGAGGGACCCGGGACGGGCCCGGTCAACGGCAGCAGCCGCACCGGACCGGCCCCCACGAGCGTGAGCGGGTCGAGGTAGGTGTCCGGCCCCTCGATCAGCCCCCAGTGCAGGCAGGCGGCCGGGAAGCAGTGCGAGCCGAAGACCTCCAGGCGTCCGATCTCGGTGCCCGCGGCCACCTCCGCACCCGCGCGCACCGTGGCGCGCACCGGCTGGTACGTCGTCCGGGTGCCGCCGTGGTCGACGACCACGATGCCCCGCCCGGCGATCCGGCCCGTGAAGGTGACCGTCCCCGGCTCCGCCGCCCGCACACGCTGCCCCGGGTGCCCGCGCAGGTCGGCCCCGCGGTGTCCGGCGCCCCAGGCCGAGGTGGGCGGGTCGAAGCCGTGCGCGACCTGCGGCGACGGGTCCAGCGGCCACACCGCGGCCGGGGGACCGGCCAGGTGCAGCGTCAGTGCGAGGAGGGCGGCGGTGAGGAGGTCCATGGGTGCCAGGATCGGTCGCGCGCCGCGCCGCCGCGAGATGACCTCGGGGGCTGGGGACGAGCCGGCCGGCCGGCCGGCTGGGGACGGTTTCCGGCGAGCGGCCGGGATTAGGGCGAACCGGTCGGCTCCGCTAGAATCGCGGGAGCAACCCGTCTGTGCGGGTTGACTTCGCACGCTCGACACCGCCACGAGGCGGGCGACGTCCTTCAGTCTCCTCCCCGGGGGAGTCCGGACGCGCCGGGCGTCAGGGCAGGGAGCACCCGCTTCCCTGCGACAACTGAGGCGATCCCACTCGCGTGGGCGCGGCCGTCCGGCCCGCGCACGCGCGCGGGGGGTCATGAGTACAGAAGAGGTTCGACAGCCATGGCCGTCGTCACCATGCGCCAGCTCCTCGAGAGCGGCGTCCACTTCGGGCACCAGACCCGACGCTGGAACCCGAAGATGAAGCGCTTCATCATGACCGAGCGCAACGGCATCTACATCATCGACCTGCAGCAGTCGCTGGCCTACATCGACCGCGCCTACGCGTTCGTCAAGGACACCGTCGCCAAGGGCGGCAGCGTGATGTTCGTGGGCACCAAGAAGCAGGCCCAGGAGGCGATCGCCGAGCAGGCGACCCGCGTCGGCATGCCCTACGTCAACCAGCGCTGGCTGGGCGGCATGCTCACGAACTTCCAGACCGTGCACCAGCGGATCAACCGCCTCAAGGAGCTCGACGAGATCGACTTCGACAACGTGGCCGGCAGCGGTCGCACGAAGAAGGAGCTGCTCCACATGAAGCGGGAGCAGATCAAGCTCGACAAGACCCTGGGCGGCATCCGCGACATGGCCCGCACCCCGGCCGCGGTGTGGATCGTGGACACCAACAAGGAGCACCTCGCCGTCGAGGAGGCCCGCAAGCTCAGGATCCCGATCATCGGCATCTTGGACTCCAACTGCGACCCCGACCTGGTGGACTTCCCGATCCCCGGCAACGACGACGCGATCCGTGCGGTCAGCCTGCTGACCCGCGTCGTCGCGGACGCGGTGGCCGACGGCCTGATCGCGCGCTCGGGTGCCAAGGGCGGCGAGGACGACTCCGCCGCCTCCGAGCCGCTCGCCGAGTGGGAGCGCGAGCTCCTCGAGGGCGAGGCCGACAAGGCCAACAAGGGCGACAAGCCCGAGAAGGGCGACAAGCCCGAGAAGGCCGACGAGCCCGAGAAGGCCGTGGTCGCCGCCGCCGTCGAGGCGACCGGCGGCGACGCCGCCACCGACACCCCGGCGGCCGAGGCCACCGGTGCGTCCGCCGAGGCGACCGAGGCTCCCGCCGAGCCGCAGGCCGAGGCTCCCGCCGAGACCCCCGCCGCGGAGGCCCCGGCCGCCGAGGCCCCGGAGACCCCGGCCGAGGGTGACGCCCAGGCCTGAGCGCCGACCCCTGCGGGCCGGAGACCCCGGCCCGCTCCACCCACCACACACGAGGTAGGCACAGTCATGGCGAACATCACCGCCGCAGACGTCAAGCGTCTCCGCGACCTCACCAGCGCGGGCATGATGGACAGCAAGAAGGCGCTGGAGGAGGCCGACGGCGACTTCGACAAGGCCGTCGAGATCCTGCGCATCAAGGGCGGCCAGAAGGCCGCCAAGCGCGGCGCGGAGCGGACCGCGTCGAACGGCCTCGTCGCCGCGTCCGGGACCGCTCTGGTCGAGCTCAACTGCGAGACCGACTTCGTCGCCAAGAGCGAGGAGTTCGTCGCGGTCGCCCAGCAGGTCGCCGAGGCCGCGGCGCAGGCCAAGCCCGCGGACGTCGAGGCGCTCAAGGCGGTCCCGCTCGGCGGCTCGACCGTCGGCGACGTCGTCGAGGACCTGGCCGTCAAGATCGGCGAGAAGATCGAGCTCGGCCGGGTCGCCGTGTTCGACGGCCCGGTCGCGACGTACATGCACCGGCGCGCCTCGGACCTGCCCCCGGCGGTCGGCGTGCTCGTGGAGTACGAGGGCGGCAACGAGGAGGCCGCGCGTGCGGCCGCCATGCAGGTCGCCGCGATGCGCCCGCAGTACGTCAGCCGGGACGAGGTCCCCGCCGACGTGGTCGCCAAGGAGCGGGAGATCGCCGAGGCGACCGCCCGTGAGGAGGGCAAGCCCGAGCAGGCGCTGCCCAAGATCATCGAGGGGCGGCTGAACGGCTTCTTCAAGGACGTCGCGCTGCTCGACCAGCCGTCGGTCCAGGAGAGCAAGAAGTCGGTCAAGGCGGTCCTCGACGAGGCCGGCGTGACGGTCAAGCGGTTCGCCCGGTTCGAGGTAGGCGCCTGATCCGACTAGGGTTTCCTAGACGACAACCGAGGAGGCCGGTCCGCATGATGCACACCCAGACATCGTCGGACCGGCCTCTTGCGTACAGAAGGGACCGCCCGTGACCGCTTACAAGCGCGTCCTGCTGAAGCTCTCCGGTGAGGCCTTCGGAGGGGGCAGGATCGGGGTCGACCCCGACGTCGTGAACCAGATCGCCGGCGAGATCGCGGCCGTTGTGCGCGGTGGCGTGCAGGTGGCCGTGGTGGTCGGTGGCGGCAACTTCTTCCGTGGCGCCGAGCTCCAGCAGCGTGGCATGGACCGCTCGCGCGCCGACTACATGGGCATGCTCGGCACCGTCATGAACTGCCTCGCGCTCCAGGACTTCCTGGAGAAGCAGGGCGTGGAGACCCGGGTGCAGACCGCGATCGCGATGGGCCAGGTCGCCGAGCCCTACATCCCGCGCCGGGCGATCCGCCACCTCCAGAAGGGACGCGTGGTGATCTTCGGTGCGGGCGCCGGCATGCCGTACTTCTCGACGGACACGGTTGCCGCGCAGCGGGCGCTCGAGATCGGCGCACAGGTCATCTTGATGGGCAAGCAGGGCGTCGACGGCGTCTACGACTCCGACCCCAACCAGCACCCGGACGCGGTGAAGTTCGACCACCTCACCTACGACGAGTTCCTGACCCGCGGCCTCAAGGTCGCCGACGCCACCTCCGTGAGCCTGTGCCGGGACAACAACATGGACATGATCGTGTTCAACCTGTCGACCGAGGGCAACATCGCCCGCGTCGTCGCAGGTGAGAAGATCGGTACGACGGTCGCGCGCGACGCCTGAGCGCCAGCCGCGGCGCCGCACGCCCGTCCGACCCACGACGAAGAACGAGGACCAGGAGCAGCCGTGATCAAGGAGACCCTCAACGAGGCCGACGACAAGATGGACAAGGCCGTCGAGGTGGCCCGCGAGGACTTCGCGTCGATCCGCACCGGCCGCGCCAACCCGGCGATGTTCCACAAGCTGACCGCCGACTACTACGGCACGCCGACCCCGCTGCAGCAGCTGGCGTCGTTCACCTCGCCGGAGGCCCGGGTCATCATCATCGCGCCGTTCGACATGAGCGCGATGCCGGCGATCGAGAAGTCCATCCGGGACTCGGACCTGGGGGTGAACCCCACCGACGACGGCAAGACCATCCGGGTGGTGCTCCCCGAGCTCACCGAGGAGCGGCGCAAGGACTACATCAAGATGGCCAAGAGCAAGGCCGAGGACGGCAAGATCGCGATCCGCAACATCCGCCGGCACGCCAAGCAGACCCTCGACAAGATGGAGAAGGACGGCGAGGTCGGCAAGGACGACGTCACCGGCGCCGAGAAGCGTCTGGACGCGATGACCAAGAAGCACACCGACGCCATCGACGAGATGCTCAAGCACAAGGAATCCGAGCTGCTCGAGGTCTGAGCCGCAGGACCGCCATGAGTGCCCCCGACACGCCACCCGCCCCCGGGCCGGTGGCGCCCGCCCCGCCGCACAAGCAGAGCCGGGCCGGCCGCAACCTGCCCGCCGCGATCGGCTCCGGAGTCGTGCTCGGGGCCGCGATCGTGGTCTCGCTGCTGTTCTGGAAGGCAGCGTTCATGATCATCGTGGTCGCGGCCGTCCTGGTGGCGATCTGGGAGCTCGGGCAGGCGTTCGGGACCGGGGGGATCCGGCTCACCCGCGACCCGATCTGGGTCGGCGGGACGGTCATGGTCGTGGTCTCCTACCTGTTCGGCGCACCCGCGCTGGTGACCGCGACGGCGGTCACCGCGCTGGGCAGCATGCTCTGGAGGCTCCGCGGAGGCGTCACCGGCTACGTCATGGACGTCACGGCAGCGGTCTTCACGATCGTCTACGTCCCGTTCCTCGGCAGCTTCGTCGCACTGCTGCTCGCCGAGGACAACGGCGAGCTGGCCGTGGTCACGTTCATCCTGGTCACGATCGCCTCCGACATCGGCGGCTACGCGGTCGGGGTGCTGGCGGGCAAGCACCCGATGGCGCCGGTGATCTCGCCCAAGAAGTCCTGGGAGGGTTTCGCCGGCTCGGTCGTCTCGTGCGTGCTGGCGGGCTGGCTGACCGTCGACTACCTGCTCGACGGGCGCTGGTGGGTCGGGGTCCTCCTGGGGCTGATCGCGGTGGTGATGGCGACCATGGGCGACCTGTGCGAGTCGGTGATCAAGCGCGACCTCGGGATCAAGGACATGTCCCAGATCGTGCCGGGACACGGTGGCCTGATGGACCGGCTGGACTCGCTGCTGGCAACCGCCGCGCCGGTGTGGCTGCTGCTGCACTACCTGGTGTTCTGAGGCCGCGAGCCACGGGCCGGGGCCGCCGGCAGGTGTGGTGCGGACCACGGAATTGGGGTCCGACCCGCCCCGGGTGGGAGAATGGCGGTCCCATGTCTGAGCCGACCAAGACCCTGCCCCTGGTGTTCGACGAGCCGCGCGGCCGCAAGAAGCCGCCGCGGCATCTCGCCGACCTCTCCGCTGCCGAGCGCAGGACCCTGCTCGCCGAGGCCGGCCTCCCCGCGTTCCGCGCCAAGCAGCTCTCGACGCACTACTTCTCCCGGCTCGTCGACGACCCGGCCGAGATGACCGACCTGCCGGCGGCCGAGCGCGACCGGCTGGTCGGTTCCCTGCTGCCGCACCTGATGACGCCGCTGCGCACCCTCGAGGCCGACAAGGGCACCACGCGCAAGACGCTGTGGAAGCTGTTCGACGGGGCGCTCGTCGAGTCCGTGCTGATGCGCTACCCCGACCGCACCACGATGTGCGTGTCCTCGCAGGCCGGCTGCGGGATGGCCTGCCCGTTCTGTGCCACGGGCCAGGGCGGCCTGCAGCGCAACATGTCCACCGCCGAGATCGTCGAGCAGGTCGTCGCCGGCGCGCGGTCCCTGGCCCGCGGCGAGGTGCCCGGTGGCACCGGCCGGGTCAACAACGTCGTGTTCATGGGCATGGGCGAGCCCCTGGCGAACTACCGCGCGGTCATCGGCGCGGTACGACGCCTGACCGAGCCGGCCCCGGACGGCCTGGGCATGTCGGCGCGCGGCATCACGGTGTCCACGGTCGGCCTGGTGCCGCGGATCAACCAGCTCGCCGAGGAGGGCATCCCGGTCACGCTCGCCCTGTCCCTGCACGCGCCCGACGACGAGCTGCGCAACGAGCTGGTGCCGGTCAACACCCGGTGGTCGGTGGCTGAGGCGGTCGAGGCCGCCTGGAACTACGCGCGGGTCACCAAGCGCAGGGTCTCCATCGAGTACGCCATGATGCGCGACATCAACGACCAGGCCTGGCGCGCGGACCTGCTCGGCGACGTGCTCACGTCGTACGGCGACTGGGGATGGGTGCACGTGAACCTGATCCCGCTCAACCCCACGCCCGGCTCGAGGTGGACCGCCTCGCGTCGCGCGGACGAGCGTGAGTTCGTGCGGCGGCTGGAGGCCAAGGGTGTGCCGACGACGGTGCGCGACACCCGCGGCTCCGACATCGACGGCGCCTGCGGACAGCTCGCCGCGCACGAGTGAGCGGCGGGGGCACCGCCGGGGGTCACCGGACTCGTATCCTCTCCGGGTGACGAGCAGCCGCAGCTACTACGACGCCGAGGCGCCGGTCTACGACGAGTCGCGCGGCGGACGGGCCCGGGGCAGGGCCGCCGCGGCCGCGGTGGCGGAGCTCGTCCCCGCCGGTGGCACCCTTCTCGACGTGGCCGGTGGCACCGGCATCGTCGCGGTCGAGCTGGCTCGACTGGGCTGGTCGGTGCTGGTCGTGGACGGCTCGCCGGGGATGCTCCGCGTGGCCGCGGGCCGGCTCCCGGGTCGCGTCGCGGTGGGAGCGGCCGACCGGCTGCCGGTCGCCGACGCGTCGGTGGACCTCGTGAGCACGATCTGGCTGCTGCACCTCCTGGAGCTGCGGACGGCGGACGCGGTGGTCGCCGAGGCCGCGCGGGTGCTGCGGCCCGGCGGGCACCTGGTCACCACCGTGGACAAGGACCTGGCCCACGCCAGGGTGCGCCGCGGGTGGTCCGACCACCGCGAACGCGTGGAGGTGCAGGCGCGTCGGCACGGGCTGTCGTTCGTGGGTGGGACGTCGTTCACCGGCCGGAGTGCCTGGGGGTCGGCCGGCGGCGGCGACCCGGTGTTCCCCGTCGTCGCCCTGCGCAAGGCCTGATCACCGCCGGGCCGTCCCGTCGAGGAGCCGCAGCACGTCGTCGGGGTCGTCGAGGTCGTCGACCAGGTGGACCGCGCGTCCCAGCGGCCGGCCCTCGGCAAGGGCCCGCAGCAGTGGCCACGCCGGGAGCTCATGGGTCCAGTAGTCCTCGCCGACCAGCACCATCGGTGCGACCTGCGACGGCTCGGCGTAGTAGTTCTCGCACGCGTCCTGGAAGATCTCCTGGAGCGTGCCCGCGGCACCGGGCAGGAACACGATGCCCGCCGTGCACACGTGCAACAGGATGTCCTCGCGGATGGCGTTCTTGAAGTACTTCGCGATCGTGGACGCGAACGGGTTGGGCGGCTCGTGCCCGTAGAACCAGGTCGGCACGGAGAGGGACCTCCCGCCGTCCGGCCACCGCCGCCGTACGTCGAACGCGGCGGAGGCCCACGCGGTGACCGACGGCCGGAACGTCGGGACCGCGGAGAGCAGCCGCACCGCCTCCTCCAGGACGTGCTCGTCGTGCCCGGCGAGGTAGGCGCCGAGGTTCGCCGCCTCCATGGCGCCGGGCCCGCCGCCGGTGGCCACCAGCAGCCCGGCGCGGGCCAGCGCCCTCCCGAGCCGGGCGGCGGCGACGTAGGGCTCCGACCCCCGGCCGAGCGTGTGCCCGCCCATGACCCCGACCGGGCGGCGGCCCCGGAGGACCTCGTCGAGCGCGTTGTCGACGGCCAGGTCGTGCAGGCCCTGGGCCAGGTGCCGGGACAGGTCCGGGCGAGGCATCCTCGACCAGGCGTAGATCCGGGCGTCGGCGGTCCCGGCGTAGGACGAGGCCAGGCCGTCGTACAGCTCGTCGGGCGTGTACAGCTCGCTGCGGTAGGCGTCGAACGGCACGTCCGGCAGCACCGGGAACACCAGGGCGCCGCGGTCGCGCAGGTCGTCCTCGACCTCCTCGGTCAGGGCGCAGCCCAAGAACAGCGACCCCTCCGCGCGCAGGCGCCCGAGCACCGCGCCGCGGTCCCGGAGGTCGACGTCCTGGACCGCCCACCCCGCCATCGACGTCGCGCCGGAGGCCACCCGGGCGTCGAACTCGGCCAGCGACTCGATCTCCACGCTCCGCCCGGGCTGCCTTCTCACCCCGCAAACGTAGCGGGACCGGTCACAGGGCGACGGCCAACAGGTCCGAGAACAGCGTGTGCTCGTCGACGTCGAGACCCCGGGCCGCGAACCACGTGCAGACGTTGCGGCAGTCACGCATCAAGAAGTCCATGCCCTGCGGGTTCGCCACGATGTCCACCGCCTGAGGCAGGTCGATGAGCACCAGTCGTTCGCCTGCGGCGAGGATGTTGTACGCCGAGAGGTCGCCGTGCGCGACGCCGTGCCGAGCGAGCGCGGCCATGGCGTCGCGCAGCTGGTCGAAGTACGACGCGAGCAGCGGCCCGGCCGGGCGGGTCTGGGCCAGCCGGGGCGCGGCCTCGTCGTCGACGGTGATCAGCTCCATGAGGATCTCGGTGCCGTCGATCTGGACGGGGTAGGGGACCGGCACGCCCGCGCACCAGAACCGCTTCAACGCCTCCCACTCCGCCCACGCCCACTGGCCGGCGGCGACCTCGCGGCCGTGGGTGGTGCGCTTGGCGATCGCCCGGGTGTCGCGGGAGTTCCTGGTGCGCCGGCCCTCGGTGTAGGAGGCGCTGCGATGGAAGGTGCGGTGCTCCTCGCCCCGGTAGCGCTTGGCGGCGAGCACCACGGCCTGGGTCGGGTCGTCCGGCACGGCTCGCTCGAGGAGGAAGACGTCGGCCTCCTTGCCGGTCTTGAGCACGCCGAGCTCGGTGTCGACGGCGGCCTGGCTGGTGACCACCCAGTCCGGGCGGGGCTCGGGTCCGCGACTGAGCGGCTCGACGCTCAGCCAGGTGGACCAGCGCTGTCCCTCGTCGGGCTCGTCGGCGGGGGTGAAGTCGAAGACGAAGAAGGGGTCAAGCCCGCGGGTGGGCTCGAGGGGGGAGGTCATGGGTGGGGGTGCTCCGTGTGTGAGAGGTGGGGCTGGCGAAGGGCAGGCCAAGGACCGCGGTACGCATCTGCTCTCCTCCTCTCGTCACCGACGACCCCCTGGTCGTCGCGCTCTCACTGTGGGGCCCGGACCCAAGTGTGCGCAAACGATTATTCGCCGGTGCCGACGCGGCTAGGCTGGTCCTCCCACTCGTCCCGGGGGTCCCGTCCGTGTCTCGTCCCTTCGTTCGCCTGCTCGCGCTGCTCGCCTCCGTCGCGGTGTGCGCCGGGCCGGCGCTTGCCGCGGCCGCGCCGGCCCCGTCGCACGGCGCCGCGGGCATCGGCGACGGCTACTTCCCCGCGGACGGCAACGGTGGGTACGACGTGACCCACTACGGCATCCACGACACCTACCGGATCGGCTCGGGAAGGCTGACCGGGCGGACCCGCGTCGCCGCGGTCGCGACCCAGGCGCTGGACCGGCTCGACCTCGACCTCGTGCTGACGCCCACGGCGGTCCGCGTCGACGGCAGGCGGGTCCCGTTCACCAAGCCCACCCGGCACGAGCTGAGGGTCGACCTGCCGCACCCGGTGCCGGCCGGCGCCGCGTTCACCGTCGACGTGAGCTACCGCGGGCGGCCGGCGACGCTGGGCTACGGCGGCGAGCACCCGTGGCAGGCCAACCTGCGCGAGGCGATGGCGATGAACGAGCCGCACATCGCGCCCTGGTGGTTCGCCGCCAACGACCACCCGCGGGACAAGGCCTCGTTCGACGTGACGGTCCGGGTGCCGCGCGGCAACCGCGTGATCGGCAACGGTGACCTGGTCGCCAAGCGGGTCGGTGCGACCTGGTCGGCCTGGCACTGGCGGGTGCGCCAGCCGATCAGCACCTACCTCGCGTTCTTCGCCGCCGGCAGGTTCACCGTGCGGACCGGGACGTCCGCGGACGGTCTGCCCTACACGCTCGCGGTCTCCAAGACGATGCCGCCCGCCTGGCAGCGCGGCTCGATGAGGGCGCTGCGCCGGACCCCCGGGATCGTGGCGTGGGAGGCCAGGCAGTTCGGCCGCTACCCGTTCTCGTCGACCGGCGGGGTGGTCACCGGCCTGTACCCCGGCTTCGCGCTGGAGAACGCCTCGCGGCCGACGTACCCCTACTGGGGGTCCGGACGGGGCGCCACCCGGGTGGAGGTGCACGAGCTGGCGCACCAGTGGTTCGGGGACGCGGTGTCCGTCGACCGGTGGCGCGACATCTGGCTCAACGAGGGTTTCGCGACCTGGGTGGAGTGGCGCTACGCCGAGACCCACTGGGACGTGCCCGCGCGGACGCAGCTGCACCGCAGCTACGGCAGCCACCCGGCGGACGACCCCTTCTGGCAGGTGCGGGTGGCCAACCCGGGGCCCCGGCACCTGTTCGACCAGGCCGTCTACGACCGCGGGGCGATGGCGCTGCAGGCGCTGCGGCAGCGGATCGGGGACGCCGGCTTCTCGGTGCTGCTGCGGACCTGGGTCGAGCAGCACCGGGGCGGCAACGCCCGGGTCGAGGACTTCGAGCGGCTCGCCGAGCAGGTCAGCGGGCAGGACCTCGGCGGCTTCTTCACCGCCTGGCTGCACAGCCGGACCAGACCCGAGGCGACCGCCGACAACGGCCTGACGTGAGGGCTGTGCCTCCGGGCGCCGGGATGGGGCGTCAGGATGGGCGGCAGGATGGGGGCATGGCCGACTACCGCACAGAGCACGCCCGCAGCATCGCCGATCCGGAGGCCTACTGGGCCGAGCAGGCCCGCCTGGTCGACTGGATCCAGAAGCCGCGGCGGATCCTCGACTCCGACCACGCGCCGTTCTACCGATGGTTCCCGGACGCGTCGCTGAACACCTGCTTCAACGCCCTCGACCGGCACGTGGTGCGCGGCCACGGCGACCGGGCCGCGATCCTCTACGACAGCCCGGTCACGGGCAGCAAGGCGGCCTACACCTACGCCCAGCTGCTGGAGAAGGTCGCGGCCTTCGCCGGCGCGCTGCGCGGCTTCGGCGTGGAGAAGGGCGACCGGGTCGTCATCTACATGCCGATGATCCCCGAGGCCGTCATCGCGATGCTGGCCTGCGCGCGCCTGGGCGCGGTGCACTCGGTCGTCTTCGGCGGCTTCGCGCCCCACGAGCTCGCCGTCCGCATCGACGACGCCCGGCCGAAGGTGGTCGTGACCGCCTCCTGCGGGATCGAGCCGTCACGGGTGGTGGAGTACAAGCCGATGCTGGACAAGGCGCTCGAGCTGAGCGCCCACCAACCGGCCACCTGCGTGGTCAGGCAGCGGCCGCAGGCGGCAGCCGAGCTCACCGAGCCCCGGGACGTGGACTGGGACCTCGCGATGAGGGCCGGCGCCTCGGACCCTGCCGAGTGCGTCGAGGTGGCCGCCACCGACCCGCTCTACGTGCTCTACACCTCCGGCACGACCGGGAAGCCCAAGGGCATCGTGCGCGACAACGGCGGCCACGCGGTGGCGATGGCCTGGTCGCTGCCCAACGTCTACGACGTGCACGAGGGCCAGGTGTGGTGGGCGGCCTCCGACGTGGGCTGGGTGGTCGGGCACTCCTACATCGTCTACGCGCCGCTGATCACCGGCGCCACCACGGTGCTCTACGAGGGCAAGCCGGTGGGCACCCCCGACGCCGGCGCCTTCTGGCGGGTGGCCGCGGAGCACGGCGTCGAGGCGCTGTTCACCGCTCCGACCGCGATCCGCGCCATCAAGAAGGAGGACCCGTCGGGCTCGGCGCTCCGGGGCCACGACCTCACCCGGCTGCGGACCCTGTTCCTGGCGGGGGAGCGGCTCGACCCGGACACCTACCACTGGGCGACCGAGGTGCTGGGCGTGCCGGTCGTCGACAACTGGTGGCAGACCGAGACCGGCTGGCCGATCGCGTCGAACCTGCGCGGTCTGGAGCCGATGCCGATCAAGCCGGGCTCCCCGACGGTCCCGGTGCCGGGCTTCGAGGTCGAGGTCCTCGACGAGCGGGGTGCCCCGCTCGGACCGGGCCAGGAGGGTGCGATCTGCCTGCGGCTGCCGCTGCCTCCCGGCACGCTGACCACCCTGTGGGGCGACGACGAGAGGTACGTCGCCTCCTACCTGTCGGCCCACGAGGGCTACTACCTGTCCGGGGACGGCGGCTACCGCGACGAGGACGGCTACCTGTTCGTGATGGGCCGCACCGACGACGTGATCAACGTGGCCGGGCACCGGCTGTCGACGGGGTCCATGGAGGCCGTGGTCGCCACCCACCCGGCGGTGGCCGAGTGCGCGGTGATCGGCGTCGCGGACCCGCTCAAGGGTCAGCTGCCTCGCGGGTTCGTCGTGCTCAAGGCGGGCGTCACCGACGATCCCGACGACGTGGCCCGCGAGCTCGTGCGGATGGTGCGCGACGAGATCGGCGCGGTGGCAGCGTTCAAGGACGTGACCGTGGTCGGGGGGCTGCCGAAGACGCGCTCGGGCAAGATCCTGCGGAAGACCATGCGGGAGATCGCCGACGGGAAGCAGCCCGCCGTGCCGTCCACGATCGAGGACGCCTCCGTCCTGGACGCCCTCCGGCCCTCGCTGCGCCCGGACGGCTGAGGTCCCGGCGAGGCACGTAGGGCGCGTCAGTGCCCGCCCAGCAGCGGGGCCATCGCCCGCGCGACCAGGCTGGGCCGGCCGGTGAGGCGCTCCTCGACGTCGGCCACCGCCATCGCGCGCAGCCCCGCGTTGACGCCGAGCCACCGCAGTGGCTCCGGCTCCCAGCGTGGCGAGCGGTGGTTCACCCACGGCAGCCCGGTCAGCGCGGTGTCGTGGCCGAGGACCAGGTCGCGCAGGGTGCGCCCGGCCAGGTTCGCGGTGCTCACGCCGTCCCCGACGTAGCCGCCGGCCCAGGCCAGGCCGCTCGTCCGGTCCAGGCCGACCGAGGCGCACCAGTCCCGGGGCACTCCGAGCGCGCCACCCCAGGCGTGCGTGACCTTGGCGCCGGCCAGCGGCGGGAACATCTCCCGCAGGGTCGCCCACAGTGCCCGCGAACACCCGCGGCTCCCGGTCGAACTCCGGGCGGGTCCGCGAGCCGAAGTGGTACGGCGCGCCCCGGCCGCCGAAGACCATCCTCCCGTCGGCCGTGCGCTGCCCGTAGACGATCAGGTTCCGGTGGTCGGTGAAGGTCTCACGGCGGCGGAGCCCGATCTCGTCCCACACCGACGCCGGCAGCGGCTCGGTCGCGATCACCAGGGAGTACACGGGGGCCAGCGTGCGGGCGTGCCCGCGCAGCGCGTGGGTGTAGCCCTCGGTCGCCCGCACCACCACCTCGGCCCGGACCCGGCCGTGCGCCGTGCGGACCGACCCCGGCGCGACCGAGGTCACCGGGCTGCGCTCGTGGACCCGACCGCCGCGGGTGTCCTCGACGAGCCGGGCCAGGCCGCGCACCAGCCGGGCCGGGTGCAGCGCGGCGCAGTCCGGGGTGTACGTCGCGCCGCGCACACCGGTCGCGTTCAGCATCGAGCGGGCCTGTGACGCGTCGAGGAGCCGGATGCTGTCCTCGCCCCGGCCCCACGACCGGGCCTCCTCGACCTCCCGGGCGGCCGAGCGCAGCTGGGCCCGGCTCCGGGCCAGTGCGATGGTGCCGCCCTTGGCGAAGCCGATGTCGAGCCGCTCCTCGTCCGCGACGCGGCCCACCTCGTCCACGGACGCGCGCATCGCGGCGTGCATCGCCGCGGCGGCCGCCCGGTCGGACCCGGGGAGGTCGGCCAGGGCCGACGTCGACGCCGGGAACAGCGCCGAGCACCAGCCGCCGTTGCGGCCGGACGCACCGAACCCCGCCGTCTCGGCCTCGAGCACCACCACCCGGAGCGTCGGGTCGGCGCGCAGCAGGTAGTAGGCCGTCCACAGCCCGGTGAAGCCCGCGCCCACGACGGCGACGTCGGCCGTCACCTCGCCGCGCAGCGGTTCGCGAGGCACCCAGTCGTCGGGGGTGCTCGCGTGCCACAGCGAGAGACCGCGGTAGTCGGTCAGCGCACACCCCACGAGTAGGTCTGCTTGCGCAGCTGGAGGTACATGAACGTCTCGGTGGACACCACGCCCTCGATGGGCCGGATCTTCGACGAGAGCACCTCGAGCAGCGCCTCGTCGCTCTCGCAGACCACCTCCACCAGCAGGTCGTAGGAGCCCGCCGTGATCACGACGTAGTCGACCTCGTCCAGCGCGGCGACCGCGTCCGCGACCGGCTCCAGCGGGCCGTGGGTCCGGATCCCGATCATGGCCTGACGGGCGAAGCCGAGCTCGAGCGGGTCGGTGACCGCGACCACCTGCATCACGCCGCCGTCGACGAGCCGCTGGACCCGCTGCCGGACGGCGGCCTCGGACAGGCCCACCACCTTGCCGATGGCGGCGTACGACCGGCGACCGTCCTGCTGGAGCTCCTCGATGATGGCCTTGGAGACGTCGTCGAGCACGACCCCGTTCGTCCTCGCCTTGCCGTTTCGCCTCGTCACGCCGATGATCCTGGCAGGCGAGGGGGCGCCCGTCAAAGACCTGAGGCTACTTCTTTCAAGTGATTTCGTTGAAAAGTCGAGATGTAACTACCGAATCACTTGTCGCCAGGGGGTGGGTCTGACAGTATCCCCGGTATCGAGGCACCCCCGGCTGAGAGAGGTACACCCATGTCTCAGGACACGCCCACTCCTGACCAACTTGCCCGCCTGATCCGCAACGAGGGGGTGAGCCGACGCGGGTTCCTGCGCGGGGCCTCCCTGGCGGGGCTCGCGGTGGCGACGCCCGCCCTGCTCTCGGCCTGCGGCACGAAGGCCGCGAAGCAGACCGCGGCCAAGTGCGTGAGCAAGGACCTGTCGGCCACGCAGAAGAAGCTCAACTTCTCGAACTGGCCGGAGTACATCGACGTCTCGGACAACGGCAAGCACATGCCGACGCTCGAGGCGTTCGAGAAGCAGACCGGGATCAAGGTCACCTACAACACCGACATCAACGACAACAACGAGTTCTTCCAGAAGGTCAGCAACCAGCTCGGGGACTGCCAGCCGATCGGCCGGGACATCATCGTGATGACCGACTGGATGGCCGGCCGGATGATCAAGCTGGGCTGGATGCAGAAGCTCGACCACGCCAACATGCCCAACGTGGACAAGAACCTGGTGGCGAACCTCAAGTCGCCGTCCTGGGACCCGAACCGGGACTACTCGGTCCCGTGGCAGAGCGGCCTGACCGGCATCGCCTACAACTCCAAGTACACCGGCGAGGTCAAGAGCATGGAGGAGCTGCTCACCCGCAGCGACCTCAAGGGCAAGGTCAGCCTGCTCACCGAGATGGGCGACACCATGGGCTTCATGGTCAAGATCGTGGGAGGGGACCCCGAGAACTTCGACGCGAACACGTTCGGCAAGGCGATCGACAAGCTGAAGGGCTACGTCGCCTCCGGCCAGATCCGGCGCTTCACCGGCAACGACTACATCCGCGACCTGAACGCGGGGAACCTGGTGGCCTGCGAGGCCTGGTCGGGTGACGTGATCGCGATGCAGTACGACAACCCGCACATCAAGTGGGTGGCCCCCGAGGAGGGGCTCTCGCTCTGGTCGGACAACATGATGGTGCCCAACAAGGCCGACCACAAGGCGAACGCCGAGGCGCTCATGAACTACTACTACGACCCGGCGGTGGCCGCGAAGCTCTCGGCCTGGGTCAACTACATCTGTCCGGTCGAGGGTGCCCAGCAGGAGATGGCGAAGCTCGACAAGTCCCTCGTCGACAACCCGCTCATCTTCCCGACCTCGTCGTTCCTCTCCAGCGCCTGGCAGTTCATGGAGATGGACGAGAAGACCCGCGAGGGCTACGACAAGCAGTTCTCGCAAGCCATCGGAGCCTAGACCGACGCCATGACCGACACCCCCCTCGTCCTCCAGTCCCTCACCAAGCGGTTCGGGGCCTTCACCGCGGTCGACGACCTCGATCTCACCGTCCCCAGAGGCTCCTTCTTCGCGCTCCTCGGCCCGTCCGGATGCGGCAAGACCACCACGCTGCGGATGGTGGCCGGGCTCGAGGAGCCGTCGGCCGGCACCATCCGGCTCGGTGAGCAGGACATCACCCGGCTCAAGCCCTACCAGCGCCCGGTCAACACCGTCTTCCAGAACTACGCGCTGTTCCCGCACCTGTCGATCTTCGAGAACGTCGCCTTCGGGCTGCGGCGCAAGAAGGTGGACGGGGTCAAGAAGCGGGTCGAGGAGATGCTCGAGCTGGTCGAGCTCGCGGAGTACGGCGGGCGCCGACCGGCGCAGCTGTCGGGCGGCCAGCAGCAGCGGGTGGCGCTGGCCCGGGCCCTGATCAACGAGCCGGAGGTCCTGCTGCTCGACGAGCCGCTCGGCGCCCTCGACCTCAAGCTGCGCCGGCAGATGCAGATCGAGCTCAAGCGCATCCAGACCGAGGTCGGGATCACGTTCGTGCACGTCACCCACGACCAGGAGGAGGCCATGACCATGGCCGACACCATCGCGGTGATGAACGCCGGGGTGATCGAGCAGATGGGCGACCCGCTGTCGCTCTACGACAACCCGGCCACCACGTTCGTGTCGAACTTCCTGGGCCAGTCGAACCTGGTGCGGGCCACCGTGGTCGGGCGTTCCGGGGGCGAGGTCGTCGTCGACGCGTACGGCAGCAAGCTGGGTGCGCCCGAGACCCGTGCGCGTCACTCCGACGGGGAGGTCTGGGTGGGGGTGCGCCCGGAGAAGGTCTACCTCGCCGCGGCCGGGGCACCCGCCGAGGACGGCTCCAACGTGCTGCGCGGCGGGACCGTGACCGACGTGAGCTTCGTGGGGGTGAGCACCCAGTACCTCGTCCGTTTCCCGTGGGGCCAGGAGCTCACCGTCTTCGAGCAGAACACCGGGGCTCATGAGCGGCTGCGGGCCGGCGAGGACGCCGACCTGCACTGGCGGGCCTCGCACACCTTCCTCCTCGACGCGGCCCAGGACGCCGCGGCGGGAGCCGACCCCGAGGACTCCGCGTGAGCGCGGTCGCCCACGTCGGCCCGGGCCACCCGGCCGCGCCGTCGGGCGACGAGACGCGCCGGCGCGGGCTGAGCGGCTACGTGCTGCTGATGCCGGGCCTGCTGTGGCTGGTGCTGTTCTTCTTCGTGCCCACGGTGGCGCTGATCGCCACCAGCCTCTACGACCCGTCGGGCTCGTTGTTCACCGGCTACCAGATGACCTTCCACTTCCAGAACTACGTCGAGGCGGTGCGCGAGTACGCCCCGGAGTTCTGGCGGTCGCTGGTCTACTCGGTGATGGCGACGGCCGCGTGCGTCCTGCTCGGCTACCCGCTCGCCTACGCGATCGCGTTCAAGTCCGGGCGGTGGAAGAACCTGATGCTCGTCGCGGTCATCGCGCCGTTCTTCACCAGCTTCTTGGTGCGGACCCTGTCCTGGCAGCTGATCCTCGGTGACAACGCGCCCGTCGTGGGCATCTTCCGCAGCCTGCACCTGCTCGGGCCGGACGGTCACCTGCTCGCCACCCCGATCGCGGTGGTGACCGGGCTCACCTACAACTTCCTGCCGTTCATGGTGCTGCCGCTGTACGCCAGCCTGGAGAAGATCGACCCGCGGCTGATCGAGGCCGGCAGCGACCTGTACGCCTCGCCGTTCACCGCGTTCCGCAAGATCACGCTGCCGCTGTCGATGCCGGGGCTCGTCGCCGGGACGCTGCTCACGTTCATCCCGTCCGCGGGCGACTACATCAACGCCGAGCTCCTCGGGAACCCGCAGACCCGGATGATCGGCAACGAGATCCAGGACCTGTTCGCGGGCGGCTCCTACCCGGTGGCGTCGGCGCTGTCGGTCACGCTGATGGCGGCGATCGTGGCGATGGTGCTGGTCTACGTCCGCCGAGCCGGGACGGAGGACCTGGTGTGACGCGGCTCGGTCGCTGGATCGGTGAGCACCTGATCCTGTTCCTGGCAATCATCGTGCTGCTCTACATGTTCACGCCGGTCTTCGTCGTGATGCTGATGTCGTTCAACGCGCCCGCGAGCCGGCAGAGCTACAGCTTCGACGGCTTCACCTGGGACAACTGGCTGCACCCGTGCGGCCCCTACCAGCTGTGCTCCTCGGTGGCCACCAGCCTCGAGATCGGGCTGACCGCGACCCTGGTCGCCACGGCGCTGGGGACGCTGATGGCGTTCGCGATGGTGCGGCACCGCTTCCGGGGCAGGGGAGCGGCGAACCTGCTGATCTTCCTGCCGATGGCCTCGCCCGAGGTGGTGCTCGGCTCCTCGCTGCTGGCGCTGTTCGTCAACGCCGGCTTCGCCGGGGTGCTCGGCTTCTGGACGATCTTCATCGCCCACGTGATGTTCTGCCTGTCGTTCGTCGTGGTGACGGTCAAGGCCCGGCTGGCCGGGCTGGACCCGAAGCTGGAGCAGGCCGCGATGGACCTCTACGCCAACGAGTGGCAGACGTTCTGGAGGGTCACGTTCCCGCTCGTCTTCCCCGGCATCCTCGCCGCTGCCCTGCTCAGCTTCTCGCTGTCCTTCGACGACTTCATCATCACCAACCTCAACGCCGGGCAGACCGTCACCTTCCCGATGTTCGTGTGGGGGGCCTCCCAGCGCGGGATCCCGCCGCAGATCAACGTGGTGGGCACGGTGATGTTCGTCGTGGCGCTCGCGCTGGTGCTGGGCAGCAGCCTGGGGCAACGGCGCCGGGCGCGGTGAGGCCGACGCCGGACGCGGGGGACGTGTCGCGGTCGCTGGCGGACACCGCTCCCGCGGTCTACTGGCTCGACAGCCCCGACCGGCCCGAGCCCGAGCCCGCGCTCGCGGGGGCCGAGCGTGCGCAGCTGACCGTGGTCGGCGGGGGCTACTGCGGCCTGTGGACCGCGCTGCGCGCGAAGGAGCGCGACCCCGGCCGGGACGTGGTCCTGCTGGAGGCGGGACGCTGCGGGGACCAGGCGAGCGGGCGCAACGGCGGGTTCGCCTCGGCGAGCCTCACGCACGGGCTCGGCAACGGCCAGGCCCGCTGGCCCGACGAGCTGGAGCTCCTCGACCGGCTGGGCGCGGAGAACCTGCGCGGCCTGGTCGACACGGTGCGCCGCTACGGCATCGACTGCGGTCTGGAGGAGACCGGGGAGCTCACCGTGGCCACGGCCCCGCACCACCTCGACGAGCTCGCGAGCCTCGCCGGCGACCTGGCGGCGAGTGGGCACGACGCCCGGCTGCTCGACCGTGAGCAGGTGCGCGGCCAGGTCGACTCGCCGACCTACCTCGGCGGCGTCTGGGAGCCGGACTCGACCGTGCTGGTGGAGCCCGGAGCCCTGTCGTGGGGACTGCGCCGCGCCTGCCTCGAGCTCGGCGTGCGGATCTACGAGGGAACCCGGGTGGTGCGGCTGGAGGAGTCCGGCCCGGGGATGCGGGTGCACACCGACGCAGGGCACGTCGACAGCGACCAGGTGGCGCTGGCGACCAACGCGTTCCGGCCGCTGCTGCGCCGGCTGAGACTGCTGACGGTGCCGGTCTACGACTACGTGCTGATGACCGAGCCGCTCTCGGCCGGCCAGCGTGCCTCGGTCGGCTGGGCCAACCGGCAGGGCGTGGGCGACGCCTCCCACCTGTTCCACTACTACCGGCTGACCCGGGACGACCGGATCCTGTGGGGCGGCTACGACGCCGTCTACCACTACGGCAGCCGCATCGACCGGTCGCTCGAGCACCGGGGCCCGACCCACGAGCTGCTCGCCCGGCACTTCTTCACCACCTTCCCCCAGCTCGCCGGGCTGCGGTTCAGCCACCGGTGGGCGGGGGTCATCGACACCTGCACCCGCTTCGCGGCGTTCTTCGGCACCGCGCACCAGGGCCGGGTCGGCTACGCCCTCGGCTTCACGGGCCTCGGCGTCGCGGCCACCAGGTTCGCCGCCGACGTGGTGCTCGACCTGCTGGCGGGGGAGGAGACCGAGCGGACCCGGCTGCGGATGGTGCGCGAGCGGCCGCTGCCCTTCCCCCCGGAGCCGCTGCGCTACGCCGGCGTCCAGCTGACCCGCTGGTCGATGGCCCGAGCCGACGCGCACTCCGGCCGGCGCAACCTGTGGCTGCGCACCCTGGACCGGGCGGGGCTCGGCTTCGACTCCTGAGCCGACTTCCGGAACTCACCGGGCGGTTCTAGTCCCTACCCGGCGGTAGGGGGTACAACTGTGCCGTAGGTCACGGTCTCTCGGGCGCGGCCGCTCTCGGGAGTCTTCGCATCGGCGCCGTCTCGGGTGCCGGAGGAGGGCAGGCACGACATGACACTCGAACCAGGAGACGCTCGCGCGGCCAGCGCCGCGGTGGGCACCCCGGAGCACGACCGGCAGGTCCGCAAGGCCGCACTGGCCTCGACGGTCGGCACCACCATCGAGTGGTACGACTACTTCCTGTACGGCACCGCCGCCGCACTGGTCTTCCCCAAGCTGTTCTTCCCGCACGCCTCGGAGTACGTGGGGCTGCTGGAGTCGTTCGCGACGTACTTCGTCGGGTTCGCGGCCCGCCCGGTGGGCGCGGCGGTCTTCGGGCACTGGGGCGACCGGATCGGCCGCAAGGCCACGCTGATCGTCACCCTTCTGCTGATGGGGGTCTCCACCGCCCTGATCGGCCTGCTGCCCGGCAGCGCGGCCTGGGGGAGCGCCGCGCCCGTGCTGCTGATCGTGCTGCGCATCATGCAGGGCATCGCCGTGGGCGGCGAGTGGAGCGGCTCGGTGCTGCTGTCGATGGAGTGGGGCGACCAGAAGCGGCGCGGGCTGATGGGCAGCTGGCCGCAGCTCGGCGTGGCGATCGGCCTGATCCTCTCGACCGGGCTGCTGACGCTGTTCAACAACGTCTCCGGCGCCGGCTTCGACAGCTGGGGCTGGCGGGTTCCCTTCCTGCTGAGCCTGGTGCTGGTGGCCGTCGGCCTCTACATCCGGCTCCAGATCCTCGAGACGCCGATGTTCGCGAAGGTCGTGGAGACCAAGCGGGTGCGGCGCGCCCCGGTCCTCGAGGTGCTGAAGAAGCACCCCCGCGAGATCGTGCTGTCCGCGCTCGTGCGGATGTCGGAGCAGATGCCGTTCTACGTCGTCACGGCGTTCGTGCTCTCCTACCTGACCGACAGCGCGCACGGCTACAGCAAGAACTTCGTGCTGATCGGGACGCTCATCGCCGCCGGCCTCGAGCTGGTGCTGGTGCCCTACTTCGGGCACCTGTCCGACTCGATCGGTCGCAAGCGGGTCTACATGGCCGGCGCAGCCGCGATGGGCATCTGGGGGTTCTTGTACTTCACCATGCTCGACAGCGGCGTGGGCTGGCTGGTGTTCGTCGCGGTCTGCCTGGGCCTGATCCCGCACGCGATGCAGTACGGCCCGCAGGCGTCGCTGATCGCGGAGAGCTTCCCGACCTCGCTGCGCTACGGCGGCGCCGGGCTGGGCTACCAGCTCTCGTCGGTGGTCGCCGGCGGGCCGGCCGCGCTGATCGCGACGTACCTGATCCACCAGTTCGGGAGCGGGTACGCGGTGTCGATCTACATCCTGCTGTCGTCGCTGATCACGCTCGGGGCGTGCGCGGCGCTGAAGGACTACAGCCGCGCGGACATCGCCGACGACGAGACCTACGCCCGGGCGACATCGCGGACCTGAGGAGCCGGCCGCACCGGCGGCTCAGAGCCGGCGCCAGGCCTCCTCGAGCACCGAGCGGAGCTTGGACTCCATCTCGTCGAAGTGCTCCTGCTCGCAGATCAGCGGCGGCGAGAGCTGGATCACCGGGTCGCCCCGGTCGTCGGCGCGGCAGTACAGGCCCGCGTCGTAGAGCGCCTTGGAGAGGAACCCGCGCAGCAGCTTCTCCGACTCCTCCTCGTTGAAGGTCTCCTTGGTGGCCTTGTCCTTCACCAGCTCGATGCCGTAGAAGTAGCCGTCCCCCCGGACGTCACCGACGATCGGCAGGTCCGTCAGCCTCTCGAGCGTCGAGCGGAACGCACCCTCGTTGGCCAGCACGTGCTTGTTGATGCCCTCGGTCTCGAAGATCTCGAGGTTCTTCAGGCCCACCGCGGTGGAGACCGGGTGGCCGCCGAAGGTGTAGCCGTGCAGGAACGTGTTGGTGCCCTCGAGGAACGGCTCCATCAGCCTGTCGGAGGCGATCATCGCGCCGAGGGGGGAGTAGCCGGAGGTGAGGCCCTTGGCCACCGTGATCATGTCCGGCTCGTAGCCGTAGCGCTCCGCGCCGAACATGTGGCCGAGCCGCCCGAAGGCACAGATCACCTCGTCGGAGACCAGCAGCACGTCGTACTGGTCGCAGATCTCGCGGACCCGCTGGAAGTAGCCGGGCGGCGGCGGGAAGCAGCCGCCGGCGTTCTGCACGGGCTCGAGGAAGACCGCGGCCACCGTCTCGGGGCCCTCGTTCTCGATCGCCACCGCGATCTGGTCGGCGGCCCAGCGGCCGAAGGCCTCCACGTCGTCGCCGTGCTCGGGGGCCCGGTAGAAGTTCGTGTTCGGGACCCGGAAGGTCGACGGCACCAGCGGCTCGAAGGCCGCCTTCAGCGCCGGCAGCCCGGTGATCGACAGCGCGCCCTGGGTGGTGCCGTGGTAGGCGATGGCCCGGCTGATCACCTTGTGCTTCATCGGCCGGCCGGTGAGCTTGAAGTAGTTCTTCGCCAGCTTCCACGCGGTCTCGACGGCCTCACCGCCGCCGGTGGTGAAGAAGACCCGGTTCAGGTCGCCGGGCGCGTAGGAGGCGACCTTCTCGGCCAGCTCGATGGCGGACGGGTGCGCGTAGGACCAGAGCGGGAAGTAGGCCAGCTCCGAGGCCTGCTTCATGGCCGCCTCGGCGAGGTCGGTGCGGCCGTGGCCGAGCTGGTTGACGAACAGGCCGCCGAGCGCGTCGAGGTACTTGCGCCCCTTGGCGTCGTAGATGTAGGGGCCCTCACCCTTGACGATCACCGGTACGTCGGCGTGGTCGTAGCTCGACATCCTGGTGAAGTGCATCCACAGGTGGTCGCGCGCCGACCGCTGCAGCCCTGCGTAGACCTCGTCGTCCATCGGCTGTGAAGACATGTGGTGCCCTTCCATGCGGTGACGTGCTGGCGGCCCCATCTTGCTCCGCCAAGCCCCTGTGTGCAAGTGAATCAGTTGTCGATCTGCGCTTCAAGGGACTTCTCTCGCGCCGGTGTCGCTTTTGACCTACGGATTCAGTAGGAAACGCGACGTGTGGCGCTCACCTCCCGGGGCGGCTTCACGCGTTTCGGCCCTCGCGGGTACGTCGGGCGGCGGCGCGCCGTGCCGATCCTGCTCGAGGGTCTCGCCCGGCTGGAGTACCGCGGCTACGACTCGGCGGGGTCGCGGTCCTCGACGGCGGCGCCGGGCCGGCGGTGCACAAGGCCGCGGTCGGGTCCGGGCGCTGGCCGACGGCCTGCCCGTCGACGGCTTCGCGGGGTCGGTCGGGATCGGGCACACCCGCTGGGCGACCCACGGTGCACCCACCGACGCGCAACGCGCATCCGCACCTCAGCGAGGACGGCCGGATCGCGGTGGTCCACAACGGGATCATCGACAACGCCCCCGCGCTGCGCTCCGCGCTCGAGCGACCAGGGGGTCGGGTTCGCCTCCGACACCGACACCGAGGTGCTGGCGCACCTCGTCGCGCGGACCGGGTGCGACACGCTCGAGGACGCCGTGCTGACCGCCCTCGCGCAGGTGGAGGGCACCTACGGGATCGCGGTGCTGGACCGCGCGCACCCCGACCGCCTGGTGGTGGCCCGCCACGGCAGCCCGCTGATCCTGGGGGTCGGCGACGGCGAGATGCACGTGGCCAGCGACGTCGCCGCGCTGGTCGAGGTACACCCGGCAGGTGGTGCACATCGACGACGGCGAGCTGGCCACGGTCAGGAGCGACGGGTTCCACCACCTTCACCCGGGAGTCGCGCTCACGAGCAAGCAGCCGGTCACCGTCGACTGGGCCGAGGAGGATACGACCGCGGCTCGCCACGAGCACTTCATGATCAAGGAGATCCACGAGCAGCCCGAGGCGGTGCGGCGCTGCATCCAGGGGCGCCTCGACGAGCGCTTCTGGTCCGCGCACCTGGGCGGCCTGAGCCTCCAGGCGCACCAGGCGCGGGCCATCCGCCGGGTCAAGATCCTCGGCTGCGGGTCGGCGTACTACGCGGGCCAGCTCGGCGCCCAGTTCATCGAGGAGGTCGCCCGGGTCCCGGCGGACGCCGAGCCCGCGTCGGAGTTCCGCTACCGCAACCCCGTCGTGGACCCGGACACGCTCTACGTCGCGGTCAGCCAGTCCGGGGAGACCTACGACACGCTCGCCGCCGTGCAGGAGGTCAAGCGCAAGGGCGGTCACGTCGTCGGACTGGTCAACGTGGTCGGCTCGAGCATTGCGCGCGAGTGCCTCGGCGGGATCTACCTGCACGCCGGCCCGGAGCTGGCGGTGGCCTCCACCAAGGCGCTGACGAACATGTCGGTCGCGTTCGCGCTGCTCGGGCTGCACCTGGGCCGCATCCGCGACGTCTCGGCGCGGGACGGTCGTCGGCTGCTGCAGGGGATCGCGCGGCTGCCGTCGCAGATCGGAGGCGATCGTGGCGGACGAGGCGGACATCGTCGCGGCCGCGCGCTGGCTGGCCACGGCGCAGAGCATCTTCTTCGTCGGTCGGGTGCGCGGCTACCCCGTGGCCAGGGAGGGCGCGCAGAAGCTGAAGGAGGTGCTCCTACCTGCACGCCGAGGCCTACCAGACCTCGGAGCTCAAGCACGGACCGCTCGCGCTCGTGTCCGCGCAGCTCCCGACGGTGGCGATCGTCCCCGACGACGAGCTGCTCGACCGGAACCTCACCGCCCTGCACGAGATAGCGGCCCGTTCGGGGCCGGTCCTGGCGGTGACGCACGAGGGAGTGGACCTCGGTGACGTGGCCACGGCGGTGCTGCGCGTCCCCCGCAACGAGCCCGAGCTCGACCCGATCCTGATGACCGTCCCGCTGCAGCTGCTCGCCTACCACGTGTCCCTGGCCCTCGGCCGCGACGTCGACAAGCCGCGCAACCTGGCGAAGAGCGTGACGGTCGAGTAGGGCAACCCGCCCGGATCCGGGAACCGCGCCGGACCCGGGGAGGTCGGCGTCGGCGGTTACCCTCGCGGCATGGTGAGGACGCCGCGCAGCGCAGACCCGGTCGCCGACCTCGTGCTCGAGGGCGGTGGCGTCAAGGGCATCGCCCTGGTGGGAGGCCTGATGCCGCTGGCCGAGGCGGGCTACCGCTTCCCCAGGGTGGCCGGCACGTCGGCGGGGGCGATCGTCGCCGCGGTGGTGGCGGCCCTGCAGAAGGCGGGCGAGCCGGTGTCGCGGCTCGAGGAGGTCGCGCGGACGCTCGACTACTCGAAGTTCCGCGACCGCGGGTTCCCGGGGAAGTGGCTCGGACCGCTCGCCGTCCTCACCGACGGGCTCTCGGTGCTGGCCGAGGACGGTGTCTTCGAGGGGCACTACCTCGAGCAGTGGCTGTCGGGGGTGCTCGGCGACCTCGGTGTGGAGACCTTCGGCGACCTGCGCACCCACGACCCCGGCGACGACGGCCGGGTGCACCACCGCTACGGGCTCGTGGTGACCGCCAGCGACGTCTCGCGCAAGCGCCTGCTGAGGCTGCCCTGGGACTATGCCGACTACGGGCTCGACCCCGACGAGCAGCGGATCGTGTCCGCGGTGCGCGCCTCCGCGTCGATCCCCTTCTTCTTCGAGCCGGTGACCCTGACCGGCACCCGGGGCACCTCGACGCTCGTCGACGGGGGGCTGCTGTCGAACTACCCGATCGACCTCTTCGACCGCCTCGACGAGGTGCCGCCGCGCTGGCCGACGATCGGCATCCGGCTCGACGCGCTCGGCATCGGCGGCGAGCCCGCGCAGGTGCACCCGGTCCGCGGGCCGGTCGCGCTCGGGGTGGCCCTGGTCGTCACGTCCCTCGAGGCCTGCCAGGCCGAGCACGTCCTGGCCCCCTGCAACGTCGAGCGGAGCGTCAACGTCGACACCACCGGGGTCTCCGCGGTCGACTTCGACCTGACCGAGGAGCAGCAGGCCCGGCTGCACGACGCCGGGCGCGAGGCCGCTCGGCGGTTCCTCGCCGGGTGGGACTTCGACCGTTGGCTCCGCGACTGCCGCGGGGTCCGGTCCTAGCGATGTCCTCCGCCGTCACGGCTCCGGACTGACGAATTCGTCGCTGATCACGGCCAACCTATACCGAATCCGTTGTGGTCTCGCTAGGCTCGGACCGCCGGGCCGAGCCCGCACTCCACACCGCACGAGCGACAGGGACGAGACTTCCGATGGCTGAGCAGTTCCGCAACATCATCAACGGCGAGGTGGTCGACTCCGCCTCCGGGGAGACCTACGACGTGGTGGACCCGACCACCGGCCAGGCCTACGCCTGGGCTCCGGTCTCGGGTCCCGAGGACGTCGACCGCGCCATGAGCGCGGCGAGCGACGCGTTCGAGACCTGGGGGGAGACCACGCCCGCGGAGCGGCAGCGGGCGCTGCTGAGGATCGCCGACGCGCTCGAGGCGCGGGCCGACGAGTTCGTCCGCGTGGAGTGCAAGAACACCGGGAAGCCGATCCACCTGACCGCGTCCGAGGAGCTCCCGCCCTCGGTGGACGAGTTCCGGTTCTTCG
Source organism: uncultured Actinomycetota bacterium (assembly GCA_963838025.1). GTDB lineage: Bacteria > Actinomycetota > Actinomycetes > Propionibacteriales > Nocardioidaceae > Nocardioides_B. The sequence continues at coordinate 2,499,684 of CAWIPF010000001.1, read as the reverse complement.
CCGGGGCGGCCCGGCTGCTCGAGGGCCGGTCGGCGGGCGAGTACCTGGCCGACCACACCTCGATGGTCCGCCGCGAGCCGATCGGCGTGGTCGGCCAGGTGACACCGTGGAACTACCCGCTGATGATGGCGATCTGGAAGATCGCCCCGGCGCTGGCCGCGGGCAACACCGTGGTCCTCAAGCCCTCGGACACCACGCCCGCCTCCACCACCCTGCTCGGTGAGCTGGCCCAGGAGTTCCTGCCCCCGGGCGTCCTCAACGTGATCTGCGGGGACCGGGACACCGGACGCGCCATCGTGGAGCACCCGACGCCGCAGATGGTCTCGATCACCGGATCGGTGCGGGCCGGCATGGAGGTGGCGGGCGCAGCGGCCGCCCAGCTCAAGCGCACCCACCTCGAGCTCGGCGGCAAGGCCCCGGTGATCGTGTTCGACGACGCCGACGTCGAGGCGGCCGCCGAGGCGATCGCGATGGCCGGCTACTTCAACGCCGGGCAGGACTGCACCGCGGCCACCCGGGTGCTCGCCGCTCCCGGCGTGCACGACGACTTCGTGGCCGCCCTGACCGAGCAGGCCCGCAACACCCGCACCGGCATGCCCGACGACGAGGACGTGCTCTACGGCGCGCTCAACAACGCCAACCAGCTCGCCCGGGTCCGCGGCATGGTCGAACGCCTGCCCGAGCACGCGCACCTCGAGATCGGCGGCTCCCAGCAGGGCGACGCGGGCTACTTCTACACGCCCACCGTCGTCTCCGGCGTCCGCCAGGACGACGAGGTGAGCCAGGAGGAGATCTTCGGCCCGGTGATCACCGTGCAGAAGTTCGGCGACGAGCGGGAGGCCGTGCGCTGGGCCAACGGGGTCAAGTACGGGCTCTCGTCCTCGGTGTGGACCAAGGACCACGCCCGGGCGCTGCGGGTGTCCAAGAGGCTGAACTTCGGCGTCGTCTGGGTCAACACCCACATCCCCTTCGTGTCGGAGATGCCGCACGGCGGCTTCAAGTACTCCGGACACGGCAAGGACCTGTCGCTGTACAGCCTGGAGGACTACACGCGCATCAAGCACGTGATGTCCTACATCGGGGAGTGACCTGATGCGGATCCTTCTGATCGGTGCCGGCGGCGTGGGCGCCGCGTTCACCGCGATCGCCCGGCGGCGCGACTTCTTCGAGGCGGTCGTCGTCGCCGACCACGACCTCGGCCGGGCGGAGCGTGCCGCGGCCGGGGACGACCGGTTCACCGCGGCCCGCGTGGACGCCTCCGACGCGGCCTCGGTGACGGCCCTGGCCCGCGAGCACGGCATCACGCACGTGCTCAACGCGGTGGACCCCCGGTTCGTGATGCCGGTGTTCGACGGCGCGTTCGCGGCCGGCGCCGACTACCTCGACATGGCGATGAGCCTGTCGCGACCGCACCCCGACGCGCCGTACGCGCAGGTGGGCGTGAAGCTCGGCGACGAGCAGTTCGCCAAGGCCGCCGAGTGGGAGGCGGCCGGCCGGCTGGCGCTGTGCGGCATCGGGGTCGAGCCCGGTCTGTCCGACGTGTTCGCCCGCTACGCCGCGGACCACCTGTTCTCCGAGATCGACGAGCTCGGCGTGCGGGACGGGGCGAACCTGACGGTGGACGGATACGACTTCGCGCCGTCGTTCTCGATCTGGACCACCATCGAGGAGTGCCTGAACCCGCCGGTGGTGTGGGAGAAGGGTCGCGACTGGTTCACCACCGAGCCGTTCAGCGAGCCCGAGGTGTTCGACTTCCCCGAGGGCATCGGGCCTGTCGAGTGCGTCAACGTCGAGCACGAGGAGGTCCTCCTCATGCCACGGTGGGTCGACGCGAAGCGGGTGACGTTCAAGTACGGCCTCGGGACTGCGTTCATCGACGTGCTCAAGACGCTGCACATGCTCGGCCTGGACCGCACCGACAAGGTGCGGGTCGGCGGCGTCGAGGTGTCGCCTCGCGACGTGGTCGCCGCCTGCCTGCCCGACCCGGCCGGCCTCGGCGACAAGATGCGCGGCAAGACCTGCGCCGGCCTCTGGGTCACCGGCACCGGCAAGGACGGGTCGCCCCGGTCGACGTACCTCTACCACGTGGTCGACAACGAGTGGTCCATGCGCGAGTACGGCCACCAGTGCGTCGTGTGGCAGACCGCGGTGAACCCCGTCGTCGCGCTCGAGCTGCTGGCGCGGGGCACCTGGACGGGAACCGGCGTCCAGGGGCCGGAGGCCTTCGACGCGGTGCCGTTCCTGGAGCTTCTCGGGCAGCACGGAGTGCCGTGGGGAGTGCGTGACGGCGGCTGAGGCGGCTACTCGTCACACGGCTTCCCGCCGGTGAACCGGCACTTGACGGTCCGGAAGAACCGGGCCACCCCGGAGCAGCAGCGCACCAGAAGCGCGCGCCGGTGCTCCTCGGCGGCCTCGAGGATCTCGGACTCGTGCTCCTCGGCGACCTCGCGCTCGTAGTCGTACACACCTGCACCGTGCCCCGGGGGGCGCCGGGCGACCAGGGGCCAAGGTCCCGACCCGGTCAGGCGGCGCGCTCGGCCCGCTTCTTGATCCCCAGCAGCATCTTGCGCTCCATCAGGAAGTGCACCGGCGCGAGTGCGTACCTGTTCATCAGCCAGCCCGCCGCGGTGGGCCGGAAGTCGCTTTGGAAGCGGACCACCAGCCGGGTGGTCCGCGGGGCCAGCGGGATGAGCCGGAAGGTCCAGAACGCGTAGGGGAGGCCTGCGTCGAACGCCTGCTCCCGGGTGCCTCCGGGGCCGAGCACCAGCAGGTGGGGCGGCTCCAGCCGGGTCACCGCGAAGCTCAGCGACGGCTCGGTCCCCTCGGGGACCATCCGGACCAGGTCGCCGACGGCGAGGTCCTGCAGCTCGGGGATGATCCGCTCGGCGCTGTGCATGTGCAGGCCGACGAGGTTCTCCAGCCAGTCGTAGCTGTAGAGGCCGCCCCGGCCCTGGCCCAGCTGGACCAGCCACGACCACACCCGGTCGACGGGTGCGGCCACCGTGACCGCGCGGGTGGTGCGGTACCTCGGCTCGCCGACCAGCTCGTCCCCGGGCAGAAGCTCCCCGGACTCCACGGGTGTGGCGCCCCAGTTCCTGATCGTCATCCTCACGTGTCGATCGTGGCGCCGGGCGCGGTCGGCGCGTCAGGGCCGTTGGTCACGAGAGCGGGTTGACCCACCAGCCGAAGCTCACCGCCGGCTCCTGCGGCTTCCCGGCGTCCCAGCAGGTCCAGTGCGGGTGCACGCCGACCTCCCAGGACAGCCGGAAGCTGCGGAAGTTGGCGCTGGCGTGCTGGTTGCACTTGGCCACCGCCGCCTGGTTGAAGGCCGGTGTGGCGGGCGGGCCGTACAGGTAGAACAGCGTCGCGAAGATCACCACGACGGCCACGAGGAGCCTCCTCAGCAGACCCGTGGTGATGGTGCTGGAGGCGGTGACTGAGACACCCATGAGTTGTGCTCCGATGCTGTGCGCCGGCCCCCCGCCGGAAGGTTTCCGGGGCTCACTGTAGGGATCCCCGGCGGCCTGGGGGGCGGTTTGCCGCTATTCGGTGGCGTCGAACGCCTCGGCGACCACGTCGAACGCCTCGGCGAGCAGGTGCTCGGGCATCACCAGCGGGGGGAGGAAGCGCAGCACGTTGCCGTAGGTGCCGCAGGTCAAGGTGACCACGCCGCGCTGGTGGCAGTAGGCGGAGATCGAGCCGGCACGGACGGGCTCAGGGGTGTGTCCATCCGTGCCGACGATCTCGACAGCCATCATGGCGCCCCTGCCCCTGACGTCCCCCACGGCGCGATGGCGTTCTCCGATGGCGGCCAGCCGCTGCGCCATCATGGCCCCCAGCTCGCGCGCCCGGGCGCGCAGGTCGTGCTTCTCCATGGCCTCGAAGGCGCCGAGCGCGGCCGCGCAGGCCACCGGGTTGCCGCCGTAGGTCCCGCCGAGGCCGCCCACGTGGACGGAGTCCATGATCTCGGCGCGGCCGGTCACGGCCGCCAGGGGGAAGCCGCCGGCGATTCCCTTGGCGGTGGTCACCAGGTCCGGCACGACCCCCTCGTGGTCGCAGGCGAACCAGTCGCCGGTGCGGCACAGGCCGCTCTGGATCTCGTCGGCGACGAAGACGATGCCGTGCTCGGCGGTCCACTCCCGCAGCCGGGGCAGGAAGCCGTCGGCCGGGACCACGAAGCCGCCCTCGCCGAGGATCGGCTCGATGACCACGCAGGCGAGGTTCCCCGCCCCGACCTGCTTGTCGAGCAGGTCGATGGCGCGGTCGGCGGCCTGCTCGCCGCTGATCGGGACCGGCTCGCGGAACGGGTAGGACACCGGGACCCGGTAGACCTCGTTGGCGAACGGCCCGAACGACTGCTTGTAGGGCATGTTCTTCGCGGTCATCGCCATCGTCAGGTTGGTCCGGCCGTGGTAGGCGTGGTCGAACACCGCCACCGCGCTGCGCCCGGTGTGCGCGCGGGCGATCTTGACGGCGTTCTCCACGGCCTCCGCGCCGGAGTTGAACAGCGCCGAGCGCTTCTCGTGCTCACCCGGCGTGAGCTCGGCGAGCTTCTCGCAGACGTCGACGTAGCCGTCGTACGGCGTGACCATGAAGCAGGTGTGCGTGAAGGCCTGCGTCTGCTCGGCGACCCGCGTGGTCACCTCGGGCGCCGCGTTGCCCACGCCGGTGACCGCGATGCCCGAGGCCAGGTCGATCAGCGAGTTGCCGTCGGCGTCCACCAGCACGCCGCCGCCGGCGGCCGTCACGAACACGGGCAGCGTGGTGCCCACGCCCCGCGCCACGACCCGCTGCCGGCGGGCGTACTTCTCGCGGGAGCGCGGTCCGGGGATCTCGGTGACCAGGCGGCGTTCCTGGGGCAGGCCGGGGCCGCCGGCGGGGATGGCCGGTCCGGGAGGGGTCATGCGGACAGCCTAGGGCCCGACCCGCCGTTCCGGCTACGGAAAGCGCCGTGCTTTTCCCTTCCGACCGACGAAACCGGTGGTGAGTGCCCGACCACGACACGGATCCCTCGCCCGGGCGGCCGTATGGGGCAGGATGGGTCGGGTGAGTGCCTCTCGTCGCGACGTCGTCATCCTCGGGTCGACCGGGTCGATCGGAACCCAGGCGCTCGAGGTGGCGCGAGCCCACCCCGACCGGTTCCGCGTGGTCGGCCTGACCGCGGGGGGAGGCAACCGCGAGCTGTTCGACGCCCAGTGCGCCGAGTTCGCGCCCGCGTTCGCCGGGCTCGGGGAGGAGGCCTCGGTCGAGGCGGCCGGACGGGGGTGCGACGTCGTCCTCAACGGCATCACCGGCGCGGTGGGCCTGCGCCCGACGCTCGCCGCGCTGGACGCCGGCAACACCCTGGCTCTGGCCAACAAGGAGTCGCTGATCATCGGCGGCCCGCTGGTCACGTCACGGGCCGCTCCCGGCCAGATCGTGCCGGTCGACTCCGAGCACAGTGCGCTCGCCCAGTGCCTGCGCGGCGGCCGCGCCGACGAGGTCCGCCGGCTGGTGCTGACCGCGAGCGGCGGGCCGTTCCGGGGCCGGACCCGCGACGAGCTGCACGACGTGCGGCCCGAGCAGGCGCTGGCCCACCCGACCTGGGACATGGGCCCGGTCGTGAGCGTCAACTCCGCCACCCTGGTCAACAAGGGGCTCGAGGTGATCGAGGCGCACCTGCTGTTCGACATCCCCTTCGACTCGATCGCGGTGGTCGTGCATCCCACGTCGGTGGTGCACTCGATGGTGGAGTTCTGCGACGGCTCGACGCTCGCGCAGGCCTCTCCGCCCTCGATGCTGGTGCCGATCGCGCTCGGTCTCGGGTGGCCGGACCGGGTGCCCGACGTGGGTGCGCCCCTCGACTGGACGAGACCCGAGACGTGGGAGTTCTTCCCCCTCGACGACGAGGCGTTCCCGGCGGTCCGGCTGGCCCGGGAGGCGGGCAGCCGGGGCGGGACGGCGCCGGCGGTCTACAACGCCGCCAACGAGGTGTGCGTGCGGGCGTTCCTCGACGGTGAGATGCGGTTCACCGACATCGTGCCCACCGTCGAGCGCGTGCTCGCCGCTCACGACGTACCCTCGAAGCAGACGGAGCTGGCCGTCGAGGACGTGCTGGCCGCCGATGCCTGGGCACGTGCTCGGGCAGCCGAAAAAGACCATCCGGAGGAAGCCACCCGATGACCGTGCTGCTGTTCGCCCTCGGCGTGCTGATGTTCGTGGTCGGCGTGGCGCTGTCCGTGGGGCTGCACGAGCTCGGCCACCTGGTCCCGGGCAAGCTGTTCGGGGTCAAGGTCACCCAGTACTTCATCGGGTTCGGCCCCACCGTGTGGTCGACGCGCCGCGGCGAGACGGAGTACGGCATCAAGGCGGTGCCGCTCGGCGGCTTCGTCAAGCTCGTCGGGATGCTGCCGCCCCGCAAGGGCGACCCGGAGGGCCGCACCCGCTCCTCGAGCACCGGCATCTTCTCCCAGCTCGTCGACGACGCGCGCGCCGCGGAGGCCGACCTGGTCGAGGAGGGCGACGAGCACCGGCAGTTCTACCAGCTGGCCTGGTGGAAGAAGGTCGTGGTGATGGTGTCGGGGGTGGCCACGAACCTCGTGATCGCCTTCCTCCTGTTCGCGGTCGTCTTCATGGGCCACGGCGTCCAGAAGGCGACCACCACCGTCGACAGCGTCTCCCAGTGCGTGATCGCCGTCACCCAGGCCAACGCCACGAAGGCTCCTCGCGACTGCACGCCCGCGGACCCGGTGGCCCCGGCGAAGGCGGCCGGCTTCCTGCCCGGCGACCGGATCGTGTCGTTCAACGGCACCGACATCCAGCGGTGGGAGCAGCTGCAGCGCGAGATCCGAGCCAACGGTGACGCCACCGCCACCGTCGTGGTGGACCGGGACGGGAAGCTGCTCACGCTGCATCCCACGACGACCGTGTCACCGCGGCTGGACCCCAACAACCCGCAACGGATCACCAAGGTCGGGTTCCTCGGCATCGCGCCGACGGTGCACCTCGAGCGCCAGGGACCCGGGTTCGTGGTGTCCACGATGGCGACAGGCACCTGGCAGACCCTGAAGGCCCTGGGCTCGCTTCCGGTGAAGGTCTACCACGTCGCCAGGGCGGCCGTGGGCCTGGAGAAGCGCGACCAGAACGGCCCGATGAGCGTGGTGGGTGCGGGCCGGGTCGCGGGGGAGATGACCTCCCAGCAGTCGGTGTCGCTCGGTGACCGGTTCTTCTCCGTGCTGCTGCTGATCGCCGGGCTGAACCTCTTCCTGGGCATGCTGAACCTGGTCCCGCTGCTCCCGCTCGACGGCGGGCAGATGGTCGGCGCGCTCTACGAGGGGGCCAGGCGCGGGGTCGCCAAGCTGCTGCACCGGCCCGACCCCGGGTTCGTCGACATCGCCAAGCTGCTGCCCTTCGGCTATGTCATGGCCGGTGTCATCCTGGTGGTGAGCCTGGTGCTGATCTACGCCGACATCGTCGCCCCGGTCAGCATCAGCTGACCTTCGTCCCCGGCCACAGAAGAAGGAAGCTCATGACCTCGGTCAACCTGGGTATGCCCGCCGCCCCTCCGCCCGTGCTGGCGCCGCGCCGGAAGACCCGCCAGATCAAGGTCGGCAAGGTGCTCGTCGGTGGGGACGCCCCCATCTCGGTGCAGTCGATGACCACCACGCTCACCTCCGACGTCAACACCACGCTGCAGCAGATCGCCGAGCTCACCGCGGCCGGCTGCGACATCGTCCGGGTCGCCTGCCCCTCGCAGGACGACGCGGACGCGTTGCCGGAGATCGCCCGGCACTCGCAGATCCCGGTGATCGCCGACATCCACTTCCAGCCCAAGTACGTCTTCGCGGCGATCGAGGCCGGCTGCGCCGCGGTCCGGGTCAACCCCGGCAACATCCGCAAGTTCGACGACCAGGTCAAGGAGATCGCGAAGGCCGCCAAGGACCACGGGACCTCGATCCGGATCGGCGTCAACGCGGGTTCGCTGGACAAGCGGCTGCTCGAGAAGTACGGCAAGGCCACGCCGGAGGCGCTGGTGGAGTCGGCCGTCTGGGAGGCCTCGCTGTTCGAGGAGCACGGCTTCCACGACTTCAAGATCTCGGTCAAGCACAACGACCCCGTCGTGATGGTGCAGGCCTACGAGCTGCTCTCGGAGCGGGGCGACTGGCCGCTGCACCTCGGCGTGACCGAGGCCGGGCCGGCGTTCCAGGGCACCATCAAGTCGTCGGTGGCCTTCGGCGCCCTGCTCTCCCGCGGGATCGGCGACACGATCCGGGTCTCGTTGTCGGCGCCGCCGGTCGAGGAGGTCAAGGTGGGCCTGCAGATCCTGCAGTCGCTGAACCTGCGCCCCCGCAAGCTCGAGATCGTCTCGTGCCCCTCCTGCGGACGGGCGCAGGTGGACGTCTACAAGCTCGCCGAGGAGGTCACCGCCGGTCTCGACGGGCTCGAGGTGCCGCTGCGCGTGGCGGTGATGGGGTGCGTCGTCAACGGACCGGGGGAGGCCCGCGAGGCAGACCTTGGCGTCGCGTCCGGCAACGGGAAGGGACAGATCTTCGTCAGGGGCGAGGTGGTCAAGACCGTGCCGGAGTCGCAGATCGTGGAGACCCTCATCGAGGAGGCGATGCGCATCGCCGAGGAGATGGGCGAGCCGGCCGACGGAAGCGGCGGCGCGCCGACGGTCTCGGTGGGCTGAGCGGGTCGGCCCCTCAGTCGGGTTCCAGCGGCCTGGCCTCGTGGCACGGGACGAACAGCTCGGTGCGCGGCTGGGCCACCTCCGGCCCGTCCAGGTAGCACTCCCAGGGGTCCCCGGCCTCGACGTACCCGTTGTCGACGAGCCAGCTCTTCGTCGCGTCGTACGCCGCGGCCACGTCGGCGTAGTTGCCGACGTGCAGGGTCCTCGCGGTCCGTCCGCCCGGCAGCGTGGCCGGCCGGACCCGCCCCTCCTCGGCGATCTCCCCGTCCACGGGGAACCCGGCCTCGATGTCCCAGCCGCCGTCCACGGCCGGCAGGTACCGGCCGTAGGGGGCCCCGGACACCTGGAGGCCCTGGCGGGCGGCGGCGGCCATCACCTCGCCGAAGGCCGGGCCGAGGAAGTCCGCGATCGCGTCGCGGGCCACGTGCTCGCGCACCACGGCCGTGTGCTGCTGCTGAAGGTCCACGAGCTCGACTTCGTACCTCATGCCACCATCCTTCGCGGCCCGCCCCGGGGTGCGAAGGGCCGAAGGTCACCAGGACCGGCTTCGCGTAGGCTCCCCCCGTGCTCCACACGCAGGACGGACTGAGCCGGCTCGGTCCCGCCGACCTTCCCGCGATGCTGGAGCTGGCTGCGCTCGACCCGGTCGTGAACGTGTTCGTCGACTACCGGAGCAGGCTGACCCAGCTCGAACCGCGCTGGCTCGGCGGTGAGATGTGGGGCTACCACCAGGACGGCCGGCTGGTCTCGGCGTGCCACTCGGCGGCCAACCTGGTCCCGGTGCAGGCGACCCCCGCCGCCCTCGCCGCCTTCGCGGACCGGGCGCTGGCGCAGCGGCGTCGGTGCGCGACGATCGTCGGCCCCTCCGAGGACGTGCGTGTGCTGTGGGAGCACCTCGAGCCCGAGTGGGGCCCGGCGCGCGACCTGCGCTGGGATCAGCCGCACCTGCAGATCGGGCAGCGGCCGCTGGTCGCCCCCGACCCGCTCGTACGGCGGACGGAGGCGTCCGACCTCGCCGCCCTCTACCCGGCGTGCGTGGCGATGTACACCGAGGAGGTGGGGGTCTCGCCGGAGCTCGGCGGGGGGGCGGACCTCTACCGCGCGCGGGTGGCCCAGCTGATCGGCAAGGGCTGGTCGTTCGCGCGCATCGAGCACGGCCGGGTGGTGTTCAAGGCGGAGGTGGCCGCCGCCTCGCCGTACGCCTGCCAGGTCCAGGGCGTCTACGTCGACCCCGCCCGGCGTGGCGAGGGGCTCGCGGCCGCCGGGATGGCGGCGGTCGTGGAGCAGGCGCGGCGCGACATCGCCCCGGTGGTGTCCCTCTACGTGAACGCGCACAACACCCCCGCCCGGCGCGCCTACGCCGCCGTGGGGTTCGAGCAGAGCGCGCTGTTCTCCACGATCATGTTCTAGCGTTCATCCGACTCTCAGGCGGAGTTGGGACGATGCGGCCATGAGCTCACTGGTCGTCGACATCGCGCAGTACGCCCTGTTCCTCGTGGCCCTGGGGGGCCTCGCCGCCTGGCTGATCGTGGACCGCGGCGACAAGGTCCCCCTGGCGGTGCAGGCGGTCCTCGCGGTCGCCGTCATGGCGGTGCTGGTCAAGCTGGCCGGGGCGGTGCACACCGACCCGCGGCCGTTCGTCGTCGACCCCCGGGTGCACCCGCTGTTCCCGCACCCGGCCGACAACGGGTTCCCCTCCGACCACACCGCGCTCACGGCCGCGGTCGCGGTGGTCGTCGTCCGCTACCGCCGGGTGCTGGGAAGCGTCCTGCTGCTGGTGAGCCTGGCCATCGGCGCGGCCCGGGTCGCCGCGCACGTGCACCACACCGAGGACATCGTCGCCGGCGCGGTCATCGGCGTGCTGGCGGCCGTGGTCGCGATGGGCCTCTGGGAGGTCTGGGCCCGTCGGCGCCGTGCCTCCGAGACCCTCCGCCAGGACGCGGGCTCGGCGTAGCGCGACCTCCGGGCCCCTCGGGCCTCGGGAAACTGGTGTGCGGGCGCCGAAGCCCGCTCGGTAGCCTTGCGCCCATGACCCCCCAAGTCCTGCGGATGTCCAGCCTGTTCGTGCGAACGCTGAGAGAGGACCCTGCGGACGCCGAGGTCCCGAGCCACCGGCTGCTGGTGCGGGCCGGCTACATCCGCCGCGCCGCTCCCGGCATCTACTCGTGGCTGCCGCTCGGCCTGCGGGTGCTGCGCAACATCGAGCGGGTCGTGCGCGAGGAGATGGACGCGATCGGGGCGCAGGAGCTGCAGTTCCCGGCCCTGCTGCCGCGCGAGCCCTACGAGGCCACCGGCCGCTGGACGGAGTACGGCGACGGCATCTTCCGGCTCAAGGACCGCAAGGACGCCGACTACCTCCTCGGGCCGACCCACGAGGAGCTGTTCACGCTCGTCGTGAAGGACCTGTACTCCTCCTACAAGGACCTGCCGGTCTGGCTCTACCAGATCCAGACGAAGTACCGCGACGAGGCGCGTCCCCGCGCGGGCCTGCTGCGTGGGCGCGAGTTCGTGATGAAGGACTCCTACTCGTTCGACACCTCCGACGAGGGCCTGGACCGGTCCTACGCCGCGCACCGTGAGGCCTACGTCAAGACCTTCGACCGGCTCGGCTTCGAGTACGTCATCGTCAAGGCGACCTCGGGGGCCATGGGCGGGTCGAAGTCCGAGGAGTTCCTCGCCAAGGCCGAGGTCGGGGAGGACACCTACGTCAGCTGCACCTCCTGCGACTACGCCGCGAACGTCGAGGCGGTGCAGGTGCGGCCGCCCGAGGCCGTGGCGTACGACGGCACGCCGGCCGCGCACGCCGAGCAGACCCCGGGCACGCCCACCATCGAGACGCTCGTGGAGCACCTCGACGCGAAGTTCCCGCGCGAGGACCGGCCCTGGCGCGCCGGCGACACGCTCAAGAACGTGCTCGTCGTGCTCAAGCACCCCGACGGCTCCCGCGAACCGCTCGCGATCGGGCTGCCCGGAGACCGCGAGGTCGACCAGAAGCGGCTGGAGGGCCAGCTCGAGCCGATCGAGGTCGAGCCGTTCGACGAGGTCGAGTTCAAGAAGCACCCGGCGCTGGTCAAGGGCTACATCGGCCCCGGCGTGCTGGGGGAAAACAACACGGCCTCGGGCAGCAGCGGCATCAAATACCTCGTCGACCCCCGCGTGGTCGAGGGCACCCGCTGGGTCACCGGCGCGGACGTCGAGGGCTCGCACGTGATCGACCTGGTGGCCGGGCGCGACTTCACCCCCGACGGCGTCATCGAGGCCGCGGAGGTCCGCGACGGCGACCCGTGCCCCGTCTGCGACGGCACCCTGCGGACCGCGCGCGGCATCGAGATGGGCCACATCTTCCAGCTCGGCCGCAAGTACGCCGAGGCGCTCGACCTGCGGGTGCTCGACGAGTTCGGCAAGCTGGTGACGGTCACGATGGGCTCCTACGGCATCGGCGTCTCGCGTGCGGTCGCGGCGATCGCCGAGAACACCGCGGACACCCTCGGGCTGTGCTGGCCGCGCGAGGTTGCCCCGGCCGACGTGCACCTGGTGGCGACCGGCAAGGACGAGGCCGTCTTCGAGACGGCAGGGGCCCTGGCCGCGGACCTCCAGAAGGCCGGCCTCACCGTGTTGTACGACGACCGCCCGAAGGTCTCGCCAGGGGTGAAGTTCAAGGACGCGGAGCTGATCGGCGTGCCGACCATCGTCGTGGTGGGCAAGGGCCTCGCCGACGGCGTCATCGAGGTCAAGGACCGGGCCAGCGGGGAGCGCGAGAACGTGCCCGTCGACGGCATCGTCGACCACGTGGTCGGGGTGGTCGGGGTGGTCGGGGTGGTCCGTGGCTGAACCGATCGAGGCGGTCATCTTCGACTGGGGCGGCACCCTCACGCCCTGGCACACGGTGGACTTCGAGGAGGAGGCGCGGGCACTCGCGCTCGCGGCGCCCGGCGGGGACCACGGGGCGCCGGCGGCCCTCCGCGCAGCCGGGGACGCGGTCTGGGCCCGCTCCCGCGACCACCACACCAGCGCCACGATCGCGGACATCTTCGCCGAGGCCGGGCTGACCCACGACGAGGACCTGCTGACCGCCTACCGCGACTTCTGGGAGCCGCACACGGTCACCGACCCCGACGTGCTGCCGCTGCTGAGCCGGCTCAAGGTGGACGGGATCAAGGTCGGGGTGCTGTCGAACACCGTGTGGCCGCGGCAGTGGCACGAGGACTTCTTCCGCCGCGACGGGGTCCTCGAGCTGCTCGACGGCGCGGTGTACACCAGCGACATCCCGTGGACCAAGCCCTCGCCCGAGGCGTTCCGCGCCGCGGTGCGGGCCGTGGGGGTGTCCCGCCCGGAGGCGTGCGTCTATGTCGGGGACCGGCTCTTCGACGACATCTGGGGGGCCGCCAACGCCGGCATGCGCACCATCCACGTCCCGCACAGCGACATCCCCAGCGCGCAGGTCGGGCACACCGAGGGCGAGCCCGACGCCGTCGTCGATCGGCTCGCGCACGTCTACGACGTCGTGTCGGCCTGGCGGCAGCTCTAGGCGACGGCCCCAGGCGGTGGCCACGACCTGACGCGACGGGCACCGCACGGTCTAGCCTCTCCCTCGTGGACGACGCGTTCGCTGCCCGCCCGCTGACGCCCGAGACCTGGCCGGACCTGGAGCGCCTGTTCGGCCTTCCGGGCGGCTCCATCGTGCGCGGCTGCTGGTGCATGTACTACCGCCGCAGCGGCAAGGTGACGGTCTCCGCCCGCGGTGGGGAGGAGAACAAGCGGCAGCTCTGCGAGCTGGTCGGCTCCGGGATCGTGCCGGGCCTCGTGGGGTACGTCGACGGAGCCCCGGCCGGATGGATCAGCCTGGGCCCGCGCGAGGACTACGCCAAGCTGCGCCGTTCGCCGGTCATGAAGCCCGTCGACGAGAGGCCGGTGTGGTCGGTGGTGTGCACGTACGTCGCGAAGCGGCACCGGGGACAGGGCGTCCAGCACCGGCTGTTGGAGGCCGCCGTGGAGCACGCCCGCTGCCAGGGGGCAGAGGTGCTGGAGGCCTACCCGGTCGACAAGCCGCAGCGCAGCCACGACGACTTCATGTTCTTCGGCTCGCGCAGCCTCTACGAGCGGGCCGGGTTCGCCGAGGTGGTCCGCCGTTCGCCGACACGGGTGGTGATGCGTCTGGAGCTCGGTGAGCCGCCAGGCCCCTGACCGACGCCGTGCCCCCGGCGGGTGCGCCGACGTCGGCGACCGGACCTCGGACCCGGCAGTTCAGGCATTCCGGGGAGATCATCCCTTACGCTCCAAACGGGTGTAGACGCCACAGATTTCGCGCACAATTGGCACCATGGCAACGGGGGAAGCGGTTGTGCCGTTGGGCGTGCCCACTGTCTGGACGCGGGTGTTGCAGCGCCCGGCATCCAGGTGGGTGCTGCCCAACCTGGTGCCCCTGATGGCCCTTCTCCTGGTTCTGTATCGCACGGACGGCAGTCTTGGGATCACCTACGACTCGGTGATGTACGCCAGCACCCGCCGTGTCTTGGAGGGCTCCGGCTCCTGGGCGCTCCCCTCGTTGTTCCCGCCGGGGCTCCCCCTGCTCATCACCTGGGTGGGCGTCGGCCACCGACTGCTCGTGCTCAACCTGGGCGCGCTGTGGGCGAACCTGCTCGTCACTCATGCAATCGCGCGCAAGGTGACCGGTTCCCGGACGGTCGCTCTGGGGGTCCAGGCATGGTGTGGGCTGTCGGCGTCGACACTTGTCATCCACTCCCGGGTGTGGTCAGAGCCCGTTTTCGGTCTCGCGGTCAACGTGGTCCTGTTCGCGCTCCTTCACCTCGGTGCCGGGCGAGACCGGCGCGGCAGGTGGCTCGTCGTCCTCGTCGCCGCTGCGAACGTTGCCTGTGCGTTCCGGTATGCGGGCCTCGCGCTGCCACCGGCGATCTTCCTGGCGCTGTCCGTCCGCGCGTTCCCGGTCCGGCGCTGGGCCGGCGTGGTGGCCGCCGCCGGGATCGCGGCTCTCAGTGGTTCGGGCCTGGCGACCGTCATGTTGTGGAACATCACCTCCGGGGAGAGGGCGACGGGCCCGCGGATGCCTTCGGTGTTCGACGCCGGTGACGTGGTCGGGCAGGGCCTCCAGGTGCTGGGTGCGGTGTTCCTCGACTTCTCGAACGCCGTCTTTGCCTCCGTGGCCAGCGGGGTGCTGGTTCTGCTCCTCCTGGTGCCTGCCGTAGGTCTCGCGGTCGTCCGCACGAGCGCGCGAACCGTCGCTCGCCATCCCGGGATGCCGCTTCTCGTCTGGTCCTTGTGCTATTCCGCCCTCGTGGCGGCGAGCGAGCTCGGCAACGATCTGGAGCCGCTGAGTCTGCGGCTGCTGTCTCCGATGCTCGCCAGCTTCGCGATCCTCGTCGTCCTGGTGCTCCGTGCCGCCCTCCCGTCGGTCCCGAGCAGGCTCCTCGCCGCGTTGGCGGGTGGCTACCTGGCATTCGTTCTGATCTCGACGGTGACCTGGGCTGCGCGCGGGGAGCTCATGGACTTCGAGCTGGACATGTCGTCTTCGCCGGCCACGAGAACCGCGGTCGCATCGGCGGTCGAGCGGTTCGTCCCACCCCGGGCCACCATCACGAGCGATGCGCCTGCCTGGGTCGTCTGGATCACCGGCCGGGACCTCGTTCGCGGAGCCCCCGACGCTGGGCCTCGTCCATCGGGCTCGCCGGCGTTCACGCCCCGGAGCCCGCTGCTCTTCGCCAAACCGGGCGACTACGTGCTGATCCTGCGTGGCGACGACGCTGATGCACGATGGGTGCGGCTCGTCGACGGTGATGGGTTCGCGTTGTACCGCGTGCCCGACGGGGACGGGGGCCAACGCAAACCCGCAAGCCCCTGACCGCTGCGGCCCCGGCCCACGCGCCGGTCGAGGATCAGAGCTCCGGGGCCCCCGGGAACGACTCCGCCCGGCCACCGAAGCCGAGCTCGCGCACGGCGGAGTCGGCGAGCGCGTCGATGGCCCACTGCCGGTTCGCCCGGGAGGTGGCGCCCACCATGGCGGCATAGACCTGGCAGCAGCCGTGCTCGGTGGCCAGCGCCGCGTCCCGCAGCTGGGCAACGGTCCGGCACGGGTTGGGCAGCCGGTAGCTGACGTCGCCGGCCACCGGCTGCGCGCCGGCCGCCCGCACCATCGACACCAGCTGGTCGCGCCGCCCGCGGTGGGTGACGTAGGCCTGCTCCACGAGCCCGGCGAGCCCGGGCTGCGCGGAGGCCGAGAGGCGTCCCCCGACCACGCCGAGCACGTAGACGGCCGCGTGCTCCCCGGCCAGGGCCGTCTGGAGGGCCTCGACCGGCGTCACCGGCGCGCCCCCGTGCGCGCGGCCGCGTGGTCGCGCAGCAGGACGGCCTGCTGGGAGGACGCGGCGGCCATGCTGGCCAGCACCCGCGCGAACGCACCGCTCTCCGCGCTGAAGGCGCTGCGCTTGTCCACCAGGACCAGCCGGTCCTCCGCCCGGGCCAGTGCCACGACCGCCTTCCGGGTCTCCTCGGCGGGGGTCGCCACCGGACTGGGAGAACCGGACGAGGAGGCCGCTCCCTTCGGGACGGCGTCGGTCAGCAGGGCCACGTGGGCGCGGTGCACCTCGCGGGTGGTGCGGAGCAGGTGGCGCAGCCGGTGGTGGCGGCGCAGCGTCGCCTCGACGAGGTCGAGGACCTCCTGCTCGGCGGCCAGCACGGTGGCCGCCAGCGCGACGTCGGGGTCGGTCTCGACCGGTGGCAGTGGGCTCGGCGCCGGGCGATGCGTCCGCTGCCCGGACGTGCAGCCCGCGGTCACCGCGCCCAGCGCGAGCAGTCCTCCCAACGCCGTACGGCGGCGCAGGCCTGAGGTCGGCGAGGACGAGGACGGGTCGGGCACGGCGCCGACTCTATCCAGCCCCGCGCGTCGGCAGTACGACGGTCAGGGCAGCGCGAACGACCACCCACGAACGAGGGCCCGGCGGCCGGGCGGTGAGTCGGTGCCGGAGGGCCCCGTCGGATACTGTGGCCACACCACAACAGCACAGCAGGAAGGAAGCCGGTGACCATCGACCAGATCCGGGACCGACTTGCGGAGGCCCTGGCCGGGCCTCTCGGCACCGTGGGGCTCGACGTCGAGGCGATCGAGCTCACCTCCGCCGGCAAGCGCCGCCTGCTGCGCGTGGCCGTCGACAAGGACGGCGGCGTGACGATGGACGACATCGCCGAGGCCACCAAGGAGGTCTCCCGGGTCCTCGACACCGGCGACGTGATGGGCGAGCAGCCCTACACCCTCGAGGTCAGCTCGCCCGGCACCGACCGGCCGCTGACCCTTCCCCGGCACTGGCGGCGCAACCGGGGCCGGTTGGTCAAGGTCACCGACCATGGCGGACGGACCGTCACCGGACGGATCATGGACAGTGACGAGCAGCGCGCCGTCCTCGACGTGGACGGCAGCAGCCAGGAGGTCGCGCTCGCGGACGTGGCAAGGGCCAGGATCCAGATCGAGTTCAACCGGAAGGAGAGCTGAGCCGCATGGACATCGACATGGCGATCTTGCGTTCGTTGGAGCGCGAGAAGGAGATCTCCTTCGACATCCTGGTCGAGGCGATCGAGCAGGCGCTGCTCACCGCCTACCACAAGACGGCCGGCGCGCAGACGCACGCGCGTGTGGTCCTGGACCGCAAGAACGGGCACGTGACGGTCCTCGCCGCCGAGACCGACGACGAGGGCAACGTGCTCACGGAGTACGACGACACCCCCGAAGGCTTCGGCCGGATCGCGGCCACCACCGCGAAGCAGATCATCCTGCAGCGGCTGCGGGACGCCGAGGACGACCTCAAGTTCGGGGAGTTCTCGGGCAAGGAGGGCGACATCATCTCCGGGGTCATCCAGCAGGGCCGTGACCCGCAGGACGTGATGGTCGACCTCGGCCGCCTCGAGGCGTTGCTGCCGGCGGCCGAGCGGGTGCCCGGTGAGCGCTATGAGCACGGCACCCGGATCAAGTGCCTGGTGGTCAGCGTCCGCAAGGGGCTCCGCGGCCCGCAGGTGCTGCTCTCCCGCTCCCACCCCAACCTCGTCAAGAAGCTGTTCGCCCTCGAGGTGCCGGAGATCGCCGACGGCACCGTGGAGATCTGCGCCCTGGCCCGCGAGGCGGGGCACCGCACGAAGATCGCGGTGCGCACGACCGTCCCCGGCGTCAACGCGAAGGGCTCGTGCATCGGGCCGATGGGCCAGCGGGTGCGCAACGTCATGAACGAGCTGAACGGCGAGAAGATCGACATCGTCGACTACTCCGACGACCCCGCGGAGATGGTTGCCCACGCGTTGTCGCCGGCCCGCGTGTCCAGCGTGGAGATCGTCGACCTCGCGGCACGCTCCGCGCGGGTCATCGTGCCGGACTACCAGCTGTCGCTCGCGATCGGCAAGGAAGGGCAGAACGCCCGGCTGGCCGCGCGGCTCACCGGCTGGCGCATCGACATCCGGTCCGACGAGGCGCCCCAGGCGGCGCCCGTGGCCGTGGAGGCGCCACCCCAGGGATAGTCGGTTCGGCTCTCGCCCCGGCAACCGGTAGACTGTCCGGACGGCGGTTCGCGACCACAACCGAAAGACTGTGTCGACGCATGTCCTCGCATCACCCGGACAACGTTCGCACCTGTGTCGGTTGTCGGCAGCGGGCCACCAGGCGAGAGTTGCTGCGCGTCGTCGCGGGTGACCTGGGATCCGGCCTCGCGGTCGTCCCCGATCCCGCGGGGCGAGCACCCGGTCGTGGGGCGCACCTGCACCCCACCGTCGAGTGTCTCGAGCTGGCACTGCGCCGCAGAGCGTTTCCTCGGGCCCTCCGGGTCGAGGGAAGGCTCGACAGCTCGGTGCTCGAGGGGTTCCTCCGCGAGCACCGGGAGCAGAACTGACCGTGCCCCCACCGGGGGCCGCGGGGGCCCGCCCCCGTGCCTGACGACAAGAAGATGGAGCAGCAGCTCATGAGCACTCGATGAGTACTTTCCGATGAGCATGCACACCAGCTAACGGTCCGCACCACTCCACGACACGGGGGTCGGACCAGAAGGAGAAGCGTGGCTAAGGTCCGAGTCCACGAGCTCGCCAAAGAGCTCGGAGTCGAGAGCAAGGTCGTTCTGGCCAAGCTCAAGGAGATGGGGGAGTTCGTCAAGTCGGCATCGTCGACGGTCGAGCCTCCCGTGGTGAAGCGATTCACCGACCAGTTCGGGGCGGAGCTGAAGAGCACCGCCGAGAACGGCGCGGCCAAGAAGGCCGCCGCGAAGCCCAGTGCGCCCGCCAAGAAGGCCGCGCCGGCTCCCGAGCCGCAGGCGGCGCCGCCGGCGGCGCCGCCGGCCGAGGCGCCGACCACGGCGCCGACCACGGCGGAGGCACCCGCCGCCGCTGCGGAGGCGCCGCCCGCCGCCGAGGCGCCCACGGAGACCGAGGCGCCCGCCGCCAAGGCGGGCCCGCGCCCCGGCCCCAAGCCGGGTTCCCAGAAGGCCGCCGCGCCGGCCCCCGAGCCGCCGGCCCCCGAGCCGCCGGTCGCGGAGCAGCCGGCCGCGTCCGCCGGAGAGGCCACGGAGACGCGGCGCCCCGGCACCCCCGGCCCGCGTCCGGGCGCCCGCCCGGGTGCCCCGCGTCCCGGCAACAACCCGTTCTCGTCCACCCAGGGCATGGGTCGCCGCCCGGCCCCGCGGCCCGGTGAGCCGGCCCCGGCCGACCGTCCGCCACGTCCGCCGGCCGGCCGTGACGGCGGCGCCCCCGGTCGCCCCGGTGGCGCGCCCGGTCGTCCCGGCATGCCGCGCCCGAACCCGGCGATGATGCCCAAGTCCCCGGCCGCCTTCGGCGGCGGACCCGGTGGGCGTCCCGGGCCGGGCCGTGGTGGCCCCGGGGCCCGTGGTGGTGCTCCCGGCCGTCCCGGCGCGCCCGCGCGCGGCGGCGCGCCGGGTGGTGCGGGGCCGGGCGGCGGCGGCGGTCGTCCCGGTTTCGGTGGCCGTCCCGGCGGCGGTGGCCGTCCCGGAGGTCGCGGGTCCACGCAGGGTGCGTTCGGTCGTCCCGGCGGCCCGTCGCGTCGCGGCCGCAAGTCCAAGCGGCAGCGCCGTCAAGAGTTCGACAACATGCAGGCACCGACGATCGGTGGCGTGCGGGTCCGCAAGGGCGACGGCGAGACCGTGCGCCTGCCGCGCGGCGCCTCGCTGACCGACTTCGCCGAGAAGATCGGCGTCGACCCCGCCTCGCTGGTGCAGATGCTGTTCTCGCTCGGCGAGATGGTCACGGCCACCGAGTCGGTCAACGACGAGACGTTCGAGCTGCTCGGCGAGGAGCTGAACTACGTCGTCCAGGTGGTCTCGCCCGAGGACGAGGACCGCGAGCTGCTCGAGTCCTTCGACCTCGAGTTCGGCGAGGACGAGGGCAGTGAGGCGGACCTCGAGGCGCGGCCGCCGGTCGTCACGGTGATGGGTCACGTCGACCACGGAAAGACCAAGCTGCTCGACGCCCTCCGCAAGGCGAACGTCGCGGCCAAGGAGGCCGGTGGCATCACCCAGCACATCGGTGCCTACCAGGTCGCGACCGAGGTCGACGGCGACGAGCGTCGGATCACCTTCATCGACACCCCCGGTCACGAGGCGTTCACCGCCATGCGTGCCCGTGGCGCCCAGGCGACCGACATCGCGGTGCTCGTGGTGGCCGCCGACGACGGCGTGATGCCGCAGACGGTGGAGGCGCTCAACCACGCCAAGGCGGCCGAGGTGCCGATCGTGGTCGCGGTGAACAAGATCGACGTGCCTGCCGCGGACCCGACGAAGGTGCGAGGTCAGCTCAGCGAGTACGGCCTGGTCCCCGAGGAGTACGGCGGCGACACGATGTTCGTCGACGTCTCGGCCAAGTCCGAGCTCAACCTCGACAAGCTGCTCGAGGCGATCGTGCTCACCGCGGACGCCTCGCTCGACCTGCGGGCGAACCCCGACCAGGACGCACAAGGTCTGGTCATCGAGGCGCACCTCGACCGTGGTCGCGGACCCGTGGCCACCGTGCTGGTCCAGCGCGGCACGCTCCACGTCGGGGACTCGATCGTCGCCGGTCCGGCTCACGGCCGGGTGCGGGCGATGCTCGACGAGTACGGCGAGAACATCGAGGAGGCCGACCCGTCGCGGCCGGCGATGGTCCTCGGTCTGACCGCGGTGCCCGGGGCGGGCCAGAACTTCATCGTCGTCGACGATGACCGGATGGCTCGCCAGATCGCCGAGAAGCGCGAGTCGCGCGAGCGCGCGGCCATGCAGGCCAAGCGCCGGGTGCGCCGTACGCTCGAGGACTTCATGGCCTCGATGGAGAAGGGCCAGAGCCAGGAGCTCAACCTGATCCTGAAGGGCGACGTGTCCGGTTCGGTGGAGGCCCTGGAGGACTCGCTGGCCAAGATCGACGTGGGCGACGAGGTCAGCATCCGGGTCATCGACCGCGGCGTCGGCGCGATCACCGAGACCAACGTCGACCTGGCGGCCGCGTCCGACGCGATCATCATCGGCTTCAACGTCCGCCCGCAGGGCAAGGCGACCGAGCTGGCCGAGCGCGAGGGTGTGGAGATCCGGTACTACACCGTGATCTACCAGGCGATCGAGGAGATCGAGGCGGCCCTGAAGGGCATGCTGAAGCCGGAGTTCGAGGAAGCCACCCTCGGCCAGGCGGAGATCCGCGAGATCTTCCGGTCCTCCAAGATCGGCAACATCGCGGGCTGCATGGTCACCAGCGGTGTCATCCGCCGCAACGCCAAGGCCCGGCTCATCCGGGACGGCAACGTGGCGGCCGACAACCTCGACCTGTCGTCGCTGCGGCGCGAGAAGGACGACGTCACCGAGGTCCGGGAGGGCTTCGAGTGCGGTCTGACCCTGCGTGGCTTCAACGACATCAAGCAGGGCGACGTCGTCGAGTGCTTCGAGATGCGGGAGATCCCCCGCTCGTAGGTCGAGCCGCGGTTTACCAAGGTATGCCGGGAACCTGTCGCTTCCCGTGGGGAGTTCCCCACGGGAAGCGACAGAACGCCGACATCCCTTGGTGAACCGGCTCCGGGTGGCCGACGGCCGGGCACCCGCACCCCCGAGACAACCCAGGAACAGGAAGAACCCCCATGGCAAGCCCTCGCGTCCGCAAGGTTGCGGACCGGATCCACGTGATCGTCGCGGAGATGCTCGAGCGCCGGGTCAAGGACCCGCGCCTCGGGTTCGTCACCGTGACCGACGTGCGCGTCACCGGCGACACCCAGAACGCCTCGGTGTTCTACACCGTCATGGGTGAGGACGGCGCGCTCGAGGGGACGGCGGCGGCGCTCGAGTCCGCAAAGGGCCTGATCCGCTCCGAGGTGGGCAAGCAGCTCGGCATGCGCCACGTGCCGACGCTCGAGTTCATCCACGACGCCCTGCCGGAGACGGCCCGGCACATCGACGACCTGCTGTCGAAGGCGCGCGAGTCCGACGAGGCGGTCGCCGCGGCGTCGGCCGGCGCGACGTACGCCGGCGAGGCGGACCCGTACCGCCGGCCGCACCCGGACGAGGACCCCGACCAGGACCCCGACGAGCCCGAGGCGTGAACGGCGAGGTGGCACCCGGCCTGGTCGTCGTGGACAAGCCGGCCGGGATGACCTCGCACGACGTGGTCGCCCGGGTGCGCCGGATCGCGGGCACCCGCAGGGTCGGCCACGCGGGCACCCTCGACCCGATGGCCACCGGCGTGCTCCTGGTCGGGGTCGGCCGGGCCACCCGGCTGCTGGGCCACCTGATGCTGACCGAGAAGGCGTACGACGCGACGATCCGGCTCGGGGTCGGGACCACCACCGACGACGCCGAGGGCGAGGTGGTCTCCACGGCGCCCACGGGCCAGCTGTCCGAGGACGACGTGCGCTCGGCCGCCGGCGCGTTCGTCGGCGAGATCGAGCAGGTGCCGTCGTCGGTGTCGGCGATCAAGGTCGACGGGCAGCGGGCCTACAAGCGGGTGCGCGCCGGGGAGGACGTGCAGCTGCCGTCCCGCACGGTCACCGTGCACGAGCTGCTGGTCACCGGGGTCCGCCCGCACGACGACGGCCTCGACGTGGACGTGTCGGTGCGCTGCAGCAGCGGCACCTACGTCCGCGCGATCGCGCGCGACCTCGGGGCGGCGCTCGGGGTGGGCGGGCACCTGACGATGCTGCGGCGCACGGCGGTCGGGCCGTTCGGCCTGGCGGAGGCCCGCACGCTCGAGGAGCTCGCGGGCTCCTTCGGCGCCCTGGACCTGTCCGAGGTGGCCCGGCGCTGCTTCGCGACGTACCCGCTCGACGAGGGGCAGGCGCGAGACGTCGGCTACGGGCGCAGGCTCGACGTCCGGCTGGAGGGGGACGCCCCCGTGGCCGTGCTGGGCCCCGACGGGACCTTCCTGGCGCTGTACCGGGCCGACGGCGAGACCGCCGTGCCGGTGGCGGTCTTCACCTCCTGACCGGCGCGGCCGCGGGTCTCGTCGCGCCGATCCCCCGCGGGACCGCGGGCGGACCGGGTTGTGAAAGGCTGTGCCGCGTGAGTGACATCTGGCGTTCGTTGGCCGAGGTCCCGGCCGACCTGGGCCGCACGGTGGTCACCGTCGGCAACTTCGACGGCGTGCACCTCGGGCACCAGCACGTGGTGGCCCGGGCCCGCGAGGTCGCCGCCGACCTCGGGGTGGACCGGGTGGTGGCGGTGACCTTCGACCCGCACCCGATCGCGGTGCTCCGGCCCGAGCACGCGCCGCCGACCCTGACCACGGTGGAGACCCGGGCGGCGCTGCTCGCCGCCGTCGGCGTGGACGACGTGCTCGTGCTGCCCTTCACCCGCGAGGTCGCGGACTGGTCCCCCGAGCGGTTCGTCGAGCAGATCGTGGTCAAGGCGCTGCACGCGCGGGCGGTCGTGGTGGGCGCGAACTTCCGCTTCGGCCGCAAGGCCGCCGGCGACGTCGCGACGCTGCGCGAGCTGGGGGAGCGGCACGACTACGTCGTGCACGGGATCGCGCTGGACGGCGGACCGCAGGTCTGGTCCTCGACGTACATCCGCAACTGCCTGTCCGAGGGCGACGTCGAGGGCGCCGCCGAGGCGCTGGGGCACCCGTTCACGGTCCGCGGCGTCGTCGTCGAGGGGGACCGGCGTGGCCGTGAGCTGGGCTTCCCCACGGCCAACGTCCCGACCCGGGGCGTGCACGCACCCGCGGACGGCGTCTACGCCGGGTGGCTGCGCGTGGTCGGCGGCACCGACCCGCTGCCCGCGGCGATCAGCGTCGGGTCCAACCCCACCTTCACCGGGGACCGGGAGCGCCGGGTCGAGTCCCACGTGCTGGGCCGCGACGACCTCGAGCTGTACGGCGTCGAGGTGGAGGTGTCCTTCGTCGCGCGCATCCGCGGCATGAAGCGCTTCGACACGGTGGAGCATCTCGTCGCCGCCATGGACGAGGACTGCGAGCGCGCCCGGCTGCTGCTGGGGGCGCCCGCCGCGCCCTGACCGTCCCCCGGGGGAGGCGGTCAGGGCCGGCCGGGTCAGGCGTCGAGGTCCCTCTCGACCAGGGCGGCGATCTCGTCGACGGCAGCCTGGTCGCTCCCGGACACCTCGACGGTGTCGCCGCAGGCGGCGCCGAGGGTCATGATCATCAGCGACGAGCTGGCGTCGACCGGATCCCCTCCGGGGGTGGCGAGGGTGACCTCGGTGCCGAGGGCCTCGGCCGCCTCGGCGATGAGGGCGGCCGGACGGGCGTGCAGGCCGACGGACGATCCGACGGTGACGGTCTTGGTGGGCATCTGCGGTCTCTCCTTGGGGGTCAGGCGGCGAGCTCGGCGAGCTCGTCGAGCTCGTCCTGGCTCTCGGTCAGGGACTTCAGGGCCACCACGCTGGTCGCGGCAACGAGCGTACCGATCAGCAGCGCACCGAGGAACCAGAAGATGTGGCCCACGGCGAACAGCACGAAGATGCCGCCGTGCGGGGCCCGCAGCGTCACGTGGAAGGCCATCGAGAGCCCGCCGGTGACCGCGCTGCCGAGCATGATCGAGGGGATGACCCGCAGCGGGTCTGCGGCCGCGAACGGGATCGCGCCCTCGGTGATGAAGGACGCTCCGAGCAGCCAGGCCGCCTTGCCGTTCTCCCGCTCCGCCTCGCTGAACAGCCGCGGCCGGACGGCGGTGGCGAGCGCGAGCGCCAGCGGGGGCACCATGCCGGCCAGCATCACCGCGGCCATGATCTGCAGCTGGGGGGCGTCGCCGGTGGCGGCCGCTGCGGCCCCCAGGCCCGTGGTCGCGAACAGGTAGGCGGTCTTGTTCAGCGGCCCGCCCATGTCGAAGGCCATCATCAAGCCGAGCACCACGCCGAGCGCGATCCCGGCGGCGCCGCCGCTCATGCTGGTCAGGCCGTCCAGCAGCGCCTTCTGCAACGCGGCCAGCGGCTTGGCCAGCAGCACCACCATGATCAGGCCGGACAGCAGGGTCGCGCCGAGCGGGATGACCACCACGGGCATCAGCCCGCGCACCCAGGTCGGCACGGTGCGGGTGGCGATCCAGTGGGCGATGAGCCCGGCGATGACGCCACCGACGATGCCGCCGAGGAACCCGGCGTTCAGGGTCAGGTTGGCCACCGCGCCCATCACGAAGCCGGGCGCGATCCCCGGCCGGTCGGCGATGGCGTAGGCGATGTAGCCCGCCAGGGCCGGCACCAGGAACGAGAACGCGATGCCGCCGATCGTGAGCATCACCGCCGCCAGGTAGGCGCCCAGCCCGCCCCACGCGTGGTGCAGGCCGAGGGCTGCCGCGTCGGGCAGGTTGAGCAGCGTGTTGTCGGCGACGATCTTGCCGGCCTTGCCGGGCAGCGCGATCTCGTAGCCGCCGAGGAGGAAGGACAGGGCGATCAGCAGGCCGCCCGCGGCGACGAACGGGATCATGTAGGAGACGCCGGTCATCAGCACCCGACGGACCCGCAGGCCCCAGGGCTCGCCGGCGCCGCCGTGCTGCGCCGACGACGCGGCGGCCGCCGTGCCCTCCACGCGCGGGGCGTTCGGGTCGTCGGCGAAGCGAAGCGCCTCGGCCACCATCCCGTCCGGGTCGTCGATGGCCCGCTTCACTCCCGAGGCGATGACCGGCTTGCCGGCGAACCGGCCGCGGTCCTTGACGCCCACGTCCGTGGCGAAGATCGCGGCGTCGGCGGTGCGGATGGTCTCCGCGCCGAGCGGGGTCGAGCCGGCCGAGCCCTGGGTCTCCAGGTGGATGTCGACCCCGGCCCGCGAGGCGGCCGCCTCGAGCGCCTCGGCGGCCATGTAGGTGTGCGCGATGCCGGTGGGGCACGCGGTCACCGCTACCAGGCTGCGGCGGCGGGCGGGGGTGGCTTCCGCGGCAGCGGCGGGCGACGCGGCCGGGGCCGGCGCCGCGGCGGTCTCGGGCTCGACCACCTTGGTCACGATCGTCACCACCTCCTCGGCACTCGTCGCGTCGCGCAGGCTCTGGGTGAACTCGGACTTCACCAGCGCGCGCGCCAGCTTGGTGAGCACCTGCAGGTGCGTGGCGTCCCCGCCGGCGGGGGCCGCGATCAGGAAGGCCAGGTCCGCCGGCCCGTCCTTCGCCCCGAAGTCGGTGGCCGGCGAGAGCCGCGCGAACGCGAGGGTGGGCACCTCGACGTGCTCGGTGCGGCAGTGCGGGATCGCGATGCCGCCGGGCAGGCCGGTGGCGGAGGTCGCCTCGCGGGCCAGCGCGTCGGCCGCCAGGCCCTCGGCGTCGTCGGTGCGGCCGGCGTCGCGGACGATGCCCGCGAGCGCACGGATCACCGCCTCCTTGTCGCTGCCCAGCGCGGCGTCGAGCCGCACCAGCGGGGGGCTGATCATCGGTTCGGTCATGACGTACCTGCGTTCTCGTGTCGGGGGAGGAGCCGGTGCACGTCGACGAGCTCGGGCCGGACGTGCTCGGGGGTCGGGATGGTCGTACCGGGCAGGCCTGCGGCTGCGCTGCCGTAGGCCACCGCCAGCCGGAGGCGTTCGGCCGGGTCGGCGCCACGAAGGTCGCCGAGCAGGTAGCCGAACAGGCTGGAGTCGCCCGCACCCACGGTGCTGACGACGGTCGTGGGGGGAGGGGTGGCGTGCCACCACTCGTCGGCGGTGACGAGCACCGCGCCGGTGCCGCCGAGGGTGACCAGCACCGTGCCGACGCCCCGGCCGACGAGGACCGAGGCGGCCTCGGCCGCGGCGTACGGGTCGGCCTCGATCGCGGCCGGGTCGCCGCCGGTGAGGGAGGCGAGCTCCTCGCCGTTGGGCTTCATCAGGTCCGGGGCGCCGCTCTCGAGTCGCGCCGCCAGGGCCTGCAGCGGGGCCTCGGAGGTGTCCACCGCCACCTTCGCCGGCAGCGGGCTCAACGCTGCCACCAGGTCGGCGTACCAGCCGTCCGGTGCACCGGGCGGCAGCGACCCGGCCAGCACCACCCAGCCGGCCTGCCCGGTCCGCTGCTCGACGGCGCGGGCCAGCCGGTCGAGGTCGTCCTGGTGGACGGTGGCGCCCGGGCTGTTGATCTTGGTGGTGGTGCCGTCGGGCTCGGTGAGGGTGAGGTTCACGCGCACGGCGCCGGCGGGCTCCTCGGGACGGCAGTCGATGCCGTCGCGCAGCAGCTCGAGCACGAACGGGTCGTCCTTGGCGGCCGGCAGCACCGCGATGCTCGGCACCCCCGCCGCGGTGGCGGCCCGCGAGATGTTCACGCCCTTGCCGCCCGCCTGCGAGGTGATGCTCTCGGCGCGCAGGACGGCCCCGCGCTCCAGGCGCGAGGAGAGCGCGACGGTGCGGTCGACGCTCGGGTTCGGGGTGAGGGTGACGATCATGCCTGTGCTCACGCGACCACCACCTCGACGTCGCTCCCCGCGAGCGCGGCCAGGTCGCGCTCGGAGGTCCCGCTGTCGGTGACCAGCACGTCGACGTCGCTCAGCCTGGCGAAGCTGAGCATGTTCTCCTGGCGCAGCTTGCTCGAGTCCGCGAGGACCACCACCTGCAGGGCCGCGGCCACCATGGCGCGCTTCGCGGCGGCCTCGTCGTGGTCGGGGGTGCTGAAGCCGTGCGACGCGGAGAACCCGTTCGTGCCCAGGAAGGCCACGTCGACGCGGAGCCGTCGCAGCGCCTCCACGGTGTCGGTGCCGACGGCCGCCTGGGTGGTGGCGCGGACCCGGCCGGGCAGCAGGTGCAGCTCGAGGTTGGTGTGGTCGGCCAGGCGCGCGGCGATCGGCACGGCGTTGGTGATCACGGTCAGCCGCAGGTCGCGGGGGAGCCGGGCGGCCAGACGGGCGGTCGTGGTGCCGGCGTCGAGCAGCACGCTGCCGCCGGCGCGGGGGAGCAGGTCGAGCGCCGCCTTGGCGATGCGGTCCTTCTCCTCGGCGTGCGCCAGGTCCCGGTCGGCGACCTTCGACTCGAGCACCGTGAGCGCCTCGGCGGGCACCGCCCCGCCGTGCACCCGGCGGACCACGCCGGCGCGCTCGAGGACCGAGAGGTCGCGGCGCACGGTCTCGGTGGTCACGCCGAACTCCTCGGAGAGCTCGGCCACGGACAGCCGTCCGCGCACGGAGAGCAGGTCGGCGATTGCCTGCTGTCGTTCCTCGGCGTACACAGGTGCTCCTGGAGGTCGGCGAAATCTTTGTTTGTGTTGTTCTACGCCCGAATCTGTTGACTGTCAAGTGACCGGGGGCATAGTCTTCGGGACATGTCAGCTCAGACCTCCCCCGCCTCCCCCCGCCTCCTGCGGGGCACCCCGGTGGTCCCCGGGGTCGCCTACGCCCCCGCCGTGGTGGTGTCGGTGGACATCGACCCCGCGGCGGTCGCCGCGTTCGAGGGCTCCGGGTTCCCCGACGACGAGGCCGCGCTCGCGGCGTACGACGGAGCGGTGGCGCGGGTTGCCGACGCTCTCGGTGCGCGCGCGGCCTCGGTCAGCGGCGCCGCGGCCGAGGTGCTCACCGCCACGGCCGGGCTCGCCCGTGACAAGGGCCTGCGCGGCGCGGTCGCCAAGCGGCTCGCCGCCGGCGACTCGCTGCTCGCAGCGCTGCACGCGGCCGTGGAGCAGTTCGCCGGGATCTTCACGCAGATGGGCGGCCTGATGGCCGAGCGGGTGACCGACCTGCGCGACATCGAGCGCCGGGTCACCGCCCGGCTCGTCGGTGAGCCGGAGCCGGGCGTGCCCGAGCCCGACCGGCCGTCGGTGCTGCTCGCCGAGGACCTCGCCCCCGCGGACACCGCGGGGCTGGACGCGGCGCGCATCGTCGGCCTGGTGACGGAGAAGGGTGGCCCGACCAGCCACACCGCGATCATCGCCCGCCAGCTCGGCATCCCGTGCGTGGTGGGGGTGGCCGACCTGCACACCGTGCCCTCGGGCAGCCCGGTCCTCGTCGACGGCACCACCGGCGAGGTCGAGGTCGCGCCTCAGGAGTCCCGCGCCGCGGCGCGGGTCGCGGCCGCGGACGCCGCGCGGGCCGCCCTGGCCTCCTGGGTGGGCCCCGGCACGACCGCCGACGGGACCCGGGTGAAGCTGCTCGCCAACGTGGCGGACGCCGCGTCGGCGCGCACCTCGGCGGCCGGGCCGGTGGAGGGCGTCGGCCTGTTCCGCACCGAGCTGTGCTTCCTCAACCGCAAGGACGAGCCCACCGTCGAGGAGCAGGCGGACGTCTACGCCGCCGTCCTCGAGGCGTTCGGCAGCCAGCGGGGGGTGGTGATCCGCACCCTCGATGCCGGGTCGGACAAGCCCATCGCGTTCGCCACCGCCGCGGGGGAGGAGAACCCCGCTCTCGGCGTGCGCGGCCTGCGCCTGTCCTTCGGGAACCCCGGCCTGCTCGAACGTCAGCTGGAGGCGATCGCGACCGCGGCCATGCGCACCGGCACCGCCCCGTGGGTGATGGCGCCGATGGTGGCGACCGTCGCGGAGGCGCGCGACTTCGCCGAGCTGGTGCGCAGCCACGGCCTCCAGGCGGGCGTCATGATCGAGATCCCGAGTGCCGCTCTGCTCGCGCACCGGATGCTGGAGGTCGTCGACTTCTTGTCGATCGGCACCAACGACCTCACCCAGTACACGATGGCGGCCGACCGGATGGCGACCGACCTGGCGCACCTGACCGACGCCTGGCAGCCGGCGGTGCTGCAGCTGGTGGCGATCAGCGCGGAGGCCGGCAGGCAGGTCAACAAGCCGGTGGGCATCTGCGGCGAGGCCGCCGCGGACCCGATGCTGGCCACCGCCCTCGTGGGCATGGGGGTCACGTCGCTGTCGATGGCGCTGGCCGCCGTCCGGCCGGTCGGCGCCCGGCTGGCCTCGGTGAGCATGGACGTGTGCGAGCACGCGGCCGAGGCGGCCCTGGCGGCGACCGACCCGATGACCGCGCGCGACGCGGTCCGGACGGTCCTCGAGACCGCCGTCGAGGGGTAGGCGCGGGACTCAGGCCGGCGCCGGCAGCGCGGTCACGGTGACGGGGGTGCCCGACAAAGCGGCGTTGCCGCTGACGTCGACCCGCTCGGGGTCGGTCAGGTCGTTGAGGGACACCCCCGGTACGTCGACCGCGTGGGACAGCAGCACGCCGGGCAGCGCGTGACCGTAGCCGTGGGGGAGGCTGACCGAGCCCGGCATCATGTCCTCGCTCGCGGCGACCGCCACCTCCACCTTGCCGACCCGGGAGGTCACCGCCACCACGTCCCCGTCCCGGATGCCTCGGTCGGCGAGGTCACGCGGGTGCATCAGCAGCTGGTGCCGCGGGCGGCCCTTGGTCAGCCGCTCGGTGT
This sequence comes from uncultured Actinomycetota bacterium, assembly GCA_963838025.1. GTDB lineage: Bacteria > Actinomycetota > Actinomycetes > Propionibacteriales > Nocardioidaceae > Nocardioides_B. Next base: position 2,469,299 of record CAWIPF010000001.1, on the reverse strand, counting down.
TGTGCATCCAGGAGTTGCAGTCGCGCTGGTGCCGGCGGCCCACCAGCAGCAGCTCGCCGTCCTGCGCGCGGGGTCCGTCGAGCCGCGCGAGGTCGTCGACGACGAGCGCCGGTGCGGCGTCGATGCGCTTGTCCGCGGTCATCAACCGCCCGGGCAGGCACGGCTCGAGCGGGCCGAGGTCGATGCCGTCGGGGTTCTTGCGCAGCGCCCGCACGGACAGCCGGGCCCGGCCGGTGCGCAGCAGCAGGTCGATGGTGCGGGTGGGCGAGACCCGCATCCGGAGGCCGGCCACGATGCGCCTGCTCAGCGGCGGGCGGGTGCCGAGCCGGCGCTGGGTGCGCCGCACGATCTCCCGGTAGATCTCCCAGTCGTGCATCGCGCCCATCGGCTTCGCGAACAGTGCCGGGGTGAAACGCGCCGTGTTGCGGACCGCGAGCGCGTGGAACACCAGGTCGTAGTGGTCCCGCTCGAGCGAGGTGGTCGGCGGCAGGATCACGTCGGCGTGCCGGGTGGTCTCGTTGACGTAGATGTCGACCGCGGCCACGAAGTCGAGCCCGGCGACGGCCTCGCCGAGCCGCTTGCCGTCCGGGGTCGAGGAGACCGGGTTGCCGGCGACGGTGAGCAGCGCCCGCACCTGTCCCTCCCCGGGGGTGAGGATCTCGTCGGCCAGCGTCGCAACCGGCAGCTCGCCGCCGAACTCGGGCAGGCCCCGGACGCGGCTGCGCCAGGCGTCGTGGTGGCCGCGGCCGATCAGCCCCCGCCCCACCACGTCCACGGCGGGCCGGGTGAACATCGTGCCGCCCGGGCGGTCCAGGTTGCCGGTCACGAGGTTCAGCAGCTGCACGGCCCACTGGCAGACCAGCCCGAACTCCTGGGTGGAGACGCCGATCCGGCCGTAGACCGCCCCGGCACCGCTCTCCGCGAGCTCGCGCGCCATCCGGGTGATGTCGTCGGCGGGCACGCCGCTGGCCGCGGCCGCGCGCTCGGCCGTGAACGGCGCCACCGCGCGCCGCACGGCGTCCAGGCCGTCGACGTACGCCGGCGGCGTGGCGAGGTCCTCGGTGAGGACCGTGCGCAGCATCGCCAGCAGCACCAGGGCGTCGGACCCGGGGCGGACGAAGTGGTGCTCGGTGGCGACCTTGGCGGTCTCGGTGCGACGGGGGTCGAGCACGACCATCTTGCCGCCGCGGGCCTTCAGCTCGCGGACCCGGTTGGGGAAGTCCGGGACGGTCATCAGGCTGCCGTTGGAGGCCATCGGGTTGGCGCCGACGACCAGGAAGTACCGGGTCCGGTCGATGTCGGGGACCGGGAGCAGGAGCTGGTGGCCGTACATCAGGTAGGCCAGCAGCTGGTGGGGGAGCTGGTCCACCGAGGTGGCGCTGTACTTGTTGCGGGTCCGGAACGACTTCACCATCGCGGTGCCGTGCGTCATCGAGCCCAGGCTGTGCACGTTGGGGTTGCCGAGGTAGATCGCGAGCGCGTCGCGGCCGTGGTCGGTGACCGCGCGGGCGAGGTTGTCGGCGACCAGGTCCAGCGCCTCGTCCCAGCCGATCTCCTCCCACGCGTCCTCGGCGGGCGAACCGCTCGACACCCTGCGGACCGGCCGGCGCAGCCGGTCGGGGTCCTCGTGGATGTCTTGCAGCGCCACCGCCTTCGGGCAGATGTGCCCGCGCGACAACGGGTCGTCGGGGTTGCCCCGGACCGAGGTGACCCGCCCGGCCTCGAGGGTGAACACCAGGCCACAGGTGGCCTCGCACAGGTTGCAGACTCCCTTGCGTCGCTCCATCCGGGCATCCTCCCACGCCGATTGGGTGAAGCGGCCGGGGCGCTGATAGTCTTGAGCGGTTGCCCAGGCGTGAGACGCGGGGCAGCGATGTTGCCGTCTGACGGCCGCGGATCGAGAGTGCCCGGGTGAACAGGCCCCGGCGCGCCGCGCAACGACATGAACCGAGAGGAGCTGCGCGTGGCCACTGGTACCGACGCGGAGACCAAGAAGAAGATCATCGCAGAGTACGCAACCGGCGAGGGCGACACCGGCTCGCCCGAGGTCCAGGTCGCCCTGCTGACGCACCGCATCGCCCACCTGACCGAGCACCTCAAGGAGCACAAGCACGACCACCACAGCCGTCGTGGTCTGCTGCTGCTGGTCGGTCAGCGTCGTCGCCTCCTGAACTACATGCAGAAGGAAGACATCAACCGCTACCGCTCGATCATCGAGCGGCTCGGCCTGCGCCGATGAGCCCGAGGGGCGGCTCCCACCCGTGGGGCCGCCCCTGCTTCATCCCGCCCGGACCTGCGACTAAGGTCGGGCACAGCCACAACTGAAGATCTCACCCACAGGAGCGACCGCGGACGTCCGGCCCGGTCCTCGGTAGTGGCCCTCGGGACTCCGCGCCCGCAGGCCTCGATCGAAGACCGGCCCCAAAATACCCAGGGCGCCCTCGCGTGATCGCTCCGCGAGAAAGAAAGGGGTACCCGTGAACGAGGGACCCGTCATCTCCGCCGTAGAGACCGTGATCGACAACGGGAAGTTCGGCACCCGCACCGTCAAGTTCGAGACCGGGCTGCTCGCCCGGCAGGCCGCCGGCTCGGTGACCGCCTACCTCGACGAGGACACCATGCTGCTCTCGGCCACCACGGCCGGGAAGCACCCCAAGGAGCAGTTCGACTTCTTCCCGCTCACCATCGACGTGGAGGAGCGGATGTACGCCGCGGGCCGGATCCCCGGCTCGTTCTTCCGCCGTGAGGGCCGGCCCTCCGAGGACGCGATCCTCACCTGCCGGCTGATCGACCGGCCGTTGCGCCCCACCTTCAAGAAGGGGCTGCGCAACGAGGTCCAGGTGGTCATCACCGTGCTCGCGCTCAACCCCGACACCGCCTACGACGTGCTCGCGATCAACGCCGCGTCGATGTCGACCCAGCTCTCCGGCCTGCCGTTCTCGGGCCCGGTCGGCGGCACCCGGGTGGCGCTGGTCGACGGCCAGTGGGTGGCCTTCCCGACGCACAGCCAGCTCGAGGACGCCGTCTTCGACATGGTCGTCGCGGGCCGGGTCACCGACACCGGTGACGTCGCGATCATGATGGTCGAGGCGGAGTCCACCGAGGCCACCTGGAACCTGGTGCAGTCCGGTGTCCAGGCGCCGACCGAGGAGATCGTCGCCGGCGGCCTCGAGGCCGCCAAGCCGTTCATCAAGCAGCTGTGCGAGGCCCAGGTCGAGCTGGCGAAGCAGGCCGCCAAGCCGGTCCAGGAGTTCCCGGTCTTCCTCGACTACGAGGACGACGTCTTCGCGGCCGTGCAGGCCGCCGCGTCGACCGACCTCGCGCAGGCGCTCACGATCGCCGGCAAGCAGGAGCGCGAGTCGAAGATGGACGAGGTCAAGGACGCCGTCCTGACCAAGATCGGCGCGGACTTCGAGGGCCGCGAGAAGGAGATCGGCGCCGCGTTCCGGTCGCTGACCAAGCAGCTGGTGCGCGAGCGGGTGCTGCGGGACAAGATCCGCATCGACGGCCGCGGGCTGGCCGACATCCGCCCGCTGTCCGCCGAGGTCGGCGTGATCCCGCGCGTGCACGGCTCGGCGCTGTTCGAGCGCGGCGAGACCCAGATCCTGGGCGTCACCACGCTGAACATGCTCACCATGGAGCAGAAGCTCGACACGCTCTCCCCGGAGACCAGCCGGCGCTACCTGCACAACTACAACTTCCCGCCGTACTCCACCGGTGAGACCGGCCGTGTCGGCTCGCCGAAGCGTCGCGAGATCGGTCACGGCGCGCTCGCGGGCCGGGCGCTGGTGCCGGTGCTGCCGACGCGCGAGGAGTTCCCCTACGCCATCCGCCAGGTGTCGGAGGCGATGGGCTCCAACGGCTCCACGTCGATGGGCTCGGTCTGCGCCTCGACGCTGTCGCTGCTCCAGGCCGGTGTGCCGCTGCGCGCGCCGGTGGCCGGCATCGCGATGGGCCTGATCTCCGGCGAGGTCGACGGAGCGACCCAGTACGTCGCGATCACCGACATCCTCGGTGCCGAGGACGCCTTCGGCGACATGGACTTCAAGGTCGCCGGCACCCGGGAGTTCGTGACCGCGCTGCAGCTCGACACCAAGCTCGACGGCATCCCCGCCGAGGTCCTCGCCGGCGCGCTGACCCAGGCCAGGGACGCCCGTCTGGCGATCCTCGACGTGATGGCCGAGGCCATCGAGGTGCCGGGCGAGATGTCGCTGAACGCGCCGCGGATCATCACCGTGAAGATCCCCGTCGACAAGATCGGTGAGGTCATCGGCCCCAAGGGCAAGATGATCAACCAGATCCAGGACGACACCGGCGCCCAGATCAGCATCGAGGACGACGGCACCATCTACATCGGTGCCACCAACGGCGAGTCCGCAGAGGCGGCCCGCTCGATCATCAACGGCATCGCGAACCCGACGATGCCCGAGGTGGGCGAGCGCTACCTGGGCACGGTCGTGAAGACCACGAACTTCGGTGCGTTCGTCTCGCTGCTCCCCGGCAAGGACGGGCTGCTGCACATCAGCAAGCTCCGTGCGCTGGCCGGTGGCAAGCGGGTCGAGGCGGTCGAGGACGTGCTCACCGTCGGCCAGAAGGTCCAGGTGGAGATCGGCGAGATCGACGACCGCGGCAAGCTGTCGCTGATCCCGGTCGTCGAGGAGGACAAGGCCGCCGAGTCCTCCGGGTCCGGCGACAGCGGGCCGGCCGCCGAGTAAGTGGTCGTTCCGGCAGCACAGCAGAAGCCCGGCACGACCCGCACCCTCCTCTCCGAGGAGACGGGAGGACTGGTACGACGTACCGTCCTCCCGGGAGGGCTGCGGGTCGTGACCGAGGCCATGCCCGGGGTCCGCTCCGCCTCGATCGGGGTGTGGGTGGGCGTCGGGTCGCGCGACGAGGCCCCGGCGCTCTCGGGCGCCTCGCACTTCCTGGAGCACCTGCTCTTCAAGGGCACCCCGTCACGCTCGGCGCTCGACATCTCCGTCGCCCTGGACCTGGTCGGCGGGGAGTTCAACGCGTTCACCGCCAAGGAGTACACCTGCTTCCACGCGCGGGTGCTCGACGCGGACCTCGCCCTGGCCGTCGACGTCCTGGGCGACATGGTCACGTCGTCGACGCTCGCAGCCGAGGACGTGGAGGCGGAGCGCGAGGTGATCCTCGACGAGATCGCCATGCACGACGACGACCCCGACGACGTGGTGACGAACCTCTACGCCGAGAAGGCCTGGGGGTCCTCCCCGCTGGGCCGCCCCATCGCGGGCACCGAGCCGTCGATCAGGTCGCTGACCCGCGCCCAGATCGTGCGCTACTACAAGGCGCACTACACCCCCGAGAACATGGTGGTGGCGGTCGCCGGCAACGTCGACCATGCGACCGTCGTCCGGCAGGTCCGCAAGGCGTTCTCGCGGGCCGGCTTCCTGGCCGACACCAGCCGCCGGCCACGCCCGGCGCGGCACGGGCACCGCGCCCGTCGCAGCGCGGGCGGCGAGATCGTGGCGTCCCGCGGCTTCGAGCAGGTCAACCTGGTGCTCGGCGTGAACGGGCTGGTGCGCACCGACGACCGTCGCTACGCCCTCGGCGTCCTCAACGCCGCGCTCGGCGGCGGCACGTCGTCCCGGCTGTTCCAGGAGGTCCGCGAGCAGCGTGGGCTGGCCTACTCGGTGTACTCCTACGCCGCGCACTACGCCGACGCCGGCGCCTTCGCGGTCGCCGTGGGCTGCCTGCCCGCCAAGGTGACCGAGGTGCTGTCGGTGGTCCGCTCGGAGCTGCGGAGGATCGCCGCCGAGGGGGTCACCCCCGAGGAGCTGGAGCGGGGGAAGGGACAGCTGCGCGGCGGCCTGGTGCTCAGCCTGGAGGACTCCGGCTCGCGGATGTCGCGGATCGCCAAGGCCGAGCTCGTCTACGACGAGCTGCCGAGCATCGACGAGGTCATCTCGCGCATCGACGACGTCACCCTCGACGACGTGCACACGCTCGCGCGCAACCTGTTCGCCCAGCCGGAGACGCTCGCGGTGGTCGGGCCCTTCGAGCGGCTCCCGGACTGACCGCACTAGGTTGGTGCCCGTGAGCGAGAGACTGAAGGTCGCAGTCCTGGGGTCCCGGGGCAAGGTCGGGGCCGAGGTCTGCAAGGCGGTCGAGGCCGCCGAGGACCTGGAGCTGGTCGCCGCGGTCGACGCGGACGACTCCATCGACGAGCTGGTGACCTCGGGGGCGCAGGCCGTCGTCGACTTCACCCATCCCGACGTGGTGATGGACAACCTGGAGTTCTGCATCGACCACGGCATCCATGCGGTGGTCGGGACCACCGGCTTCGACGACGACCGCCTGGGGCGGCTGCGCACCTGGCTGGCGGACTCGCCGGGCACCGGGGTGCTGGTGGCGCCGAACTTCTCCATCGGCGCGGTGCTGATGATGCGGTTCGCCGCCGAGGCGGCGCCGTTCTTCGAGTCCGTCGAGATCGTCGAGCTGCACCACCCGGACAAGGCCGACGCGCCCTCCGGCACCGCCCGGCGTACGGCGTCCCTGGTGGCGGCCGCGCGCCGGGAGGCGGGGCTCGGCCCGGTCCCGGACGCCACGTCGACCGCGCTGGAGGGTGCGCGGGGCGCGGACGTCGAGGGCATCCACGTCCACGGCCTGCGGATCCGGGGCCTGGTCGCGCACCAGGAGGTGATCCTCGGGGGGCTGGGGGAGACCCTGACCCTGCGCCACGACTCGCTCGACCGGGTGTCGTTCACGCCGGGCGTGCTGCTCGGGCTGCGCAGCATCGGGTCCGCGCCCGGCCTGACGGTCGGTCTCGAGGCGTTCCTGGGCCTGGACCAGCCGGGCTGATGCGGACCAAGCTGGCCATCGCCGTGATGGTGGTGGTGCTGGTGTTCTACAGCGCGCTGATCGGCTACAAGGGCCTCGCGCTGCTGCGCAGCGGGTCGGTGGTCGGCGTGCTGCTCGGGCTCGGGCTCCTGGTGCTCCCGGTGCTGGGCCTGCTGCTGGTCTGGCGGGAGATCGAGTTCGGCCGCCGGACCGCCGCGCTGGCCGCCCTGCTCGAGGCCGAGGGCGCTCTCCCGGTCGACGACCTGCCGCGCCGTCCGTCCGGTCGGGTGGACCGGGCCGCCGCGGACGGGATGTTCGCGGCGATGAAGGCGCAGGCCGAGGCCGACCCGGACGACTGGCGGGCCTGGTTCCGGCTGGCCCTGGCCTACGACGCCGCCGGCGACCGGCCCCGGGCCCGGGCCGCGGCCCGGCACGCGATCGCGCTCCACCGCTGACGCCGGCCCGGCCGTTCGACCGGCGATGCCCGGGGACCACGGGTCGGCACCGCCCCGGAAGGGGACTCAGCCCAGGAACTCGCCGGGGTAGTGGCGCGCGCGGGCCCACTCGTCGCTCGCCCGGACCGCCCGTCCGGCCGTCGACGGGAAGGGTTCGACCGGCTCCGTGGGCACGGTGTCGACGTCCTCCGGGAAGAACGACCCGTCCACGAGGACGGGGGCCTGGGTCCGCGACGGACGGGTCACGTGGACGTGCTCGGGGTCGGTGCTGATCACTTCGGTTTCCCTCCGGAGGCGTGCGGGCTGCTCCGTGTCTACCGGCCGCGTCGGGCGTGCCGACAGCGGCGAAACGCCCGCCCCGGCGGGACCTCCGTCCCGAACCGGTCAAACCGGTCGGGTCGCGAGTGCGGCCGGACCGGCCCCGGCAGTTGCGCGAACGCCCTCCGATGCGGGGAGAATGAGTCGTGCCCGTCGACGTAGCCCCCAACTTCTCCATCGTCACCCTCGGCGTCTCCGACCTCGAGCGGTCCGCCCGCTTCTACCGCGACCTCGGCTGGGAGCAGCGCGGCGACCTCGCCCAGGGCATCACCTGGTTCAAGACGTCCGGGACCTGGCTCGGGCTGTTCGGGTACGACGCGCTCGCCGAGGACGTGGGCGTCGAGGCGGTGCCCGAGCACGACCTCCCGACGTACCGCGGGATCACGCTGGCGGTCAACTTCGCCTCCGAGGACCAGGTCGACCTGGCGTTCGCGCGGGTCCACGAGATCGGTGGCCGGATCGTCAAGGCCGCGACCCGCGCGGAGTGGGGCGGCTACTCCGGCTACTTCGCCGACCCGGACGGGCACCTGTGGGAGATCGCCTACGCACCCGGCTTCCCCCTCGACGAGTCCGGCCGGATCGAGATCCCCTAGCCCGCCCGCGGCGCCGGCGCCGGACCGGCGCTCACAGCAGCCGGACCAGGGCGGCGGAGAGGGCCGCCGCGCTGACCACCACGATGAACGGCGCGCGCAGCACCAGCGCGAGGACCGCCACGCCGAGCCCGACCACCCGGGCGTCGAGGACGAGGCTGCCCCCGGAGGAGAACACCTGCACCGCCACGAGCGCCGCGAGCAGGGCGACCGGGAGCAGGTCGGCGACCCGCTCCACCAGGGGATGCTCCAGCACCGCCGCGGGCATCGACAGCCCGGTGAGCTTGAGCAGGTAGCAGCCCACCGCCGAGACCACGATCGCGACCCACGTCACGGGTGCTCACCCCCGCCCGGGAGGTCGTCGCGCCCGGGCACCTCGGTGGGGTCGGGGGAGCGGCTGACCACCCCGGACAGGAGCGCGACCGCCGCCGCCGCCAGGACGGGCACCCCGGCCGGCGTCGCCGGCACGAGACCGAGGGCGAGCGCGGCCGCGAGCACCGCGACCACCCGGTTGCGCCGGTCCCGCAGCCGGGGCCACAGCAGCGCCAGGAACGCACCGCCCACCGCCGCGTCGAGACCGTAGGTGCGGGGGTCGCCGAGGGACCGCCCGGCCAGCGCGCCCGCGAGCGTCGCGAGGTTCCACAGCGCGAACACCGCGACCCCGGTCGAGACGAACCCGGTCCGGGCCGCGGCCGTGCTGCCCCGGTTCACCGACATCGCCGTGGACTCGTCGATCAGGATCTGGGCCGCGGCCACCCGGCGCCAGCCCCGCCAGTCCAGCAGCGGGGCGAGGCGAAGCCCGTAGAGGGTGTTGCGGGTGCCCAGCAGCAGCGCGGTCAGCGCACCGGACAGCGGGGCGCCCCCGGAGGCGACCACCCCGACCAGTGCGAACTGCGAGGCCCCGGTGAACACCAGCAGCGAGAGCGCGCAGGTCTGCCAGACGTCGAGACCCGCGGCGACCGAGACCGCGCCGAACGAGATGCCGTAGGCGCCGGTCGCGACGCCGACCGCCAGGCCGTCGCGGACGATCGCGCCCCGCTCGGCGGGGTGAGGGGCGTCGGGCACGTGACGAACCTAGGTCACCTGCCCGGGCCGGGGCGCGGCCGGGTCAGCGGTGGCGGCGGACGTGCGCGACGGCCCGGGGCCGGACCGGGTGCGACGGCGAGAAGTCGTGCAGCAGCAGCAGCCCGACGGCCGCACCGATGCCGGCGCCGACCCCGGCACCGGTCGAGGCCGGCAGCGGGCCGGTGAGGGTCAAGGTGACCCAGGCGCCGGCGGCGACGAACACCGCGAGCGCGCACAGCGCGACGAGTGCGCGGTGCAGGGGAGGGAGTGGACCCAGCACGTCAGGCTCCTCGGACGACTCGAGCGATCCGGCCGCCACCTGCTCGAGCCACCGGGCCAGCACCCGGTCGACGGACGGTGGCGCCGACCGGTTCCCCGATCGGGCCGGCGCAAACCTCCCCGGTTCCCTCAGTCCCCCTCCGCGGGGGGTTCGGAGAGGTCGGTGTGCAGGCGGACCTGCTTGACCCGCACCGACCCGTCGCCGTGCAGGTCGAGCTCGCGGTGGGCGCCGTCGGGGGCCCAGCCGGCCTCGGCCAGGAACCGGCGGCGCACGTCGTCGGTGCTGTTGAGCCAGCACACCGCGCGCGCGAACCGGTCGGCGCGCAGGGTGTCGGCGCACGCCTGCACGAGCCGGGAGCCGTGCCCGTGGCGGGTCTGGTCGGGGTCGACGGTGAGCTCGACGATCTCGCCGTCGGCGACCGGGTCCGTGTCGGGGTCCCGTGCCGGTCCGGTGACCGCGAAGCCACGCACCGTGTTGCGCTCCAGGGCGACCAGCACCCGGTTGCGCGCGTCCCGCGGCCGGTCCAGCGACGCGTGCCAGGTGGCGGCGACACCGGCGGGGTCCATCGCCTCGAGCACCTCCGCCGGGAGCACGCCGTCGTACTCCCGGCGCCAGGCGCGCACCTGCACCGCCGCGATGCCGGCGGCGTCGTCGGCCCAGCCCACGCGGACCGAGACGTCGGCGGTCGGACCCTGTCCAGGAGTGCTCATGCCGCGATTGTCGCAGGGGGCCGTGCGCGGGCGTCGGCGTGGCCTGGTGTTACAGGCATCGTGCACGGCGGCGTCGAACTTGTAACACGGTCCTTGCTAGGCTGGCCCCCATGTACGGCAACGACTTCACCGCGCCCGAGCCCGGCTCGGCCGGCCGCCCCGACGACGGTGACCCTCCCGGCTTCCAGGCGGTCATCGACGCGGACGGGCGCATCGAGCCGCGGGACGCGATGCCGGAGGCCTACCGCAGGACGCTCGTGCGGCAGATCGCCCAGCACGCCCACTCCGAGATCATCGGCATGCAGCCGGAGGGCAGCTGGATCACCCGGGCGCCCAGCCTGCGTCGCAAGGCGATCCTGATGGCCAAGGTGCAGGACGAGGCCGGTCACGGCCTCTACCTCTACGCCGCCGCGGAGACGCTCGGCGTGGACCGGGCCGACCTGCTCGACATGCTGCACGACGGCCGGCAGAAGTACTCCTCGATCTTCAACTACCCGACCCTGACCTGGGCCGACATCGGCGCGATCGGCTGGCTGGTCGACGGCGCCGCCATCGTCAACCAGGTCCCCCTGTGCCGGTGCTCCTACGGCCCCTACGCCCGGGCCATGGTCCGGGTGTGCAAGGAGGAGTCGTTCCACCAGCGCCAGGGGTTCGAGATCCTGCACACCCTCTCGCACGGCACCGACGCGCAGAAGGCGATGGCCCAGGACGCGGTCGACCGCTGGTGGTGGCCGAGCCTGATGATGTTCGGCCCGCGCGACACCGGCGACGCAGCGTCCACCCAGGGGCACACCGCGCAGTCGATGAAGTGGGGGATCAAGCGGTTCGCCAACGACGACCTGCGCCAGCGGTTCGTGGACATGACGGTGCCGCAGGCCGAGGCGCTCGGCCTGACGCTGCCCGACCCGGAGCTGGCCTGGAACGAGGAGCGCGGCCACTACGACTTCGGCGAGATCGACTTCACCGAGCTGTTCGAGGTGATCAAGGGCCACGGGCCGTGCAACCGGGAGCGGATGGCACACCGGCGTGCCGCGCACGAGGACGGCGCCTGGGTGCGCGAGGCGGCCGCGGCCTACGCCGACAAGCACGCGCGCCGGACGGCGGAGGTGGCGTGATGGGCGAGGGCAGCAGGAGGGACTGGCCGTTGTGGGAGGTCTTCGTCCGCTCCAAGAGGGGCCTGTCCCACGTGCACGTGGGCTCGCTGCACGCCCCCGACGCCGAGATGGCGCTGCGCAACGCGCGCGACCTCTACACGCGGCGCCAGGAGGGGGTGTCGCTGTGGGTGGTCCCGGCGGCCGAGATCACCGCGTCGAGCCCCGACGAGAAGGACGCGTTCTTCGACCCGGCCGGCGACAAGATCTACCGGCACCCGACCTTCTACGAGATCCCCGAGGGCGTGAAGCACCTGTGACCGACCGCTCCCCGCTCGAGCGCTACGTGCTCTCGCTGGCCGACGACGCGCTGATCTCGGCGCAGCGGCTGGGGGAGTGGATCGCGGCCGCGCCCCAGATCGAGGAGGACATCGCGCTGGGCAACATCGCGCTCGACCTGCTCGGGCAGGCCCGCTCGCTGCTGACCTACGCGGGCTCGCTGGCCGACCCGGCCCTCACCGAGGACGACCTGGCCTACTTCCGCGACGAGCGGGAGTTCCTCAACGTCCAGCTCGTCGAGCGGCCGAACGGCGACTTCGCGGTCACGATGGTGCGGCTGCTGGTGCTCTCCACCTACCTCCACGAGCTCTACGGCCGGCTCCAGGGCTGCGCCGACGAGACGCTCGCGGCGATCGCCGCGAAGGCCGTCAAGGAGGTCGCCTACCACCAGGACCACGCGACGATGTGGGTGCTGCGGCTGGGCGACGGCACCGAGGAGTCGCGGCTGAGGATGCAGGCCGCGCTCGAGGCAGAGTGGCCGTTCGTCGACGAGCTCTTCGACGGCACGTACGTCGACCCCGCGCTCGTCGAGCGGGGCGTGGCGGTCGACCCGGCCGTCCTGCGCGAACCGTTCGACGCCCGGGTCGACGACGTGCTCGCCCGGGCCACCCTCGAACGGCCCGACCCGGATCCCGCGGTGACCGGTGGCCGCCGGGGGGTGCACTCGACGCGGATGGGCTTCCTGCTCGCGGAGATGCAGCACCTGGCTCGTTCGCACCCGGGGGCGACGTGGTGACGGTCTCGACCGGCCCGGACCACGAGGTGCTCTGGGCGCTGGCCGCCTCGGTGCTCGACCCCGAGGTGCCGGTGCTCACCATCGAGGACCTCGGGATCCTGCGCGGCGTCGACGTCGACGCGTCCGGGCACGTGCGGGTCACGATCACCCCGACGTACTCCGGCTGCCCGGCCATGGAGACGATCCGGATGGACCTGCTCGAGGCGTTCGAGAGGGCCGGCCACGAGGACGTGGACGTCGACTTCGTGCTGTCGCCCGCCTGGACCACCGACTGGATGAGCGAGGCCGGCAAGCGCAAGCTCGAGGCCTACGGCATCGCGCCCCCGCCGGGACCCGACCGGCGCGGCGCCGGCCCGGTGTCGCTGGCGCTCACCCTGCGCTGCCCGCAGTGCGGCTCCCCGGACACCCGCGAGCTGAGCCGGTTCGGGTCGACGGCCTGCAAGTCGCTGTGGGTGTGCAACGCCTGCCGCGAGCCCTTCGACCACTTCAAGGCGATCTGACGTGAGCACCTCCCACTCCGTCTTCCACCCGCTGGCGGTCGCCGCGATCGACCCGGTCACCGAGGACTCGGTGGCGATCACGTTCGCGGTGCCCGACGAGCTGCGCGAGGACTACGCGTTCACGCAGGGCCAGCACCTCACGATCCGCACGAACCTGGCCGGCGACGACGTCCGCCGCAACTACTCCATCTGCTCGCCGGTCTCCTCGGGCGTGCTCCGGGTGGCGGTCAAGCGGCTGCCCGGCGGGGCGTTCTCCGAGCACGCCCTGGACGTGCTGAAGGTCGGCGACGTGCTCGACGTGATGACACCCAGCGGCCGGTTCTTCACCGAGCTCGACCCGGCGCACCGCAAGCACTACGTGTGCGTCGCGGCGGGGTCGGGGATCACCCCGGTCCTCTCGATCGTCGCCACCACCCTCGAGACCGAGCCGCACTCCCAGGTGACCCTGCTCTACGCCAACCGCACCCACCGCTCGGTGATGTTCCTCGAGGAGGTCGAGGACCTCAAGGACGCCCACCCCGACCGCCTCCAGCTGATCCACGTGCTGTCGCGGGAGCCGCAGGAGGTGGAGCTGTTCTCGGGCCGGTTGGACGTCGACCGGATGACCCGGATGCTCGAGTCGATCGTGCCCCCGGAGACGGTCGACGACTGGTTCCTGTGCGGGCCCTTCGACATGGTCAGCGAGCTGCGCAAGCTGCTGGTCAGCGAGGGCGTCTCCAAGCGGTCGATCCACGCCGAGGTGTTCCACGTCGAGTCCGCACCCCCGGTGCGCCGTACGACGCCGGAGAGCGTCGAGCAGTCCGGGGCCGAGGTCACCATCACGCTCGACGGAAGGCGGTCGACGTTCACCCTGGCGCCCGACGGGCCGTCGGTGCTGGAGGCCGCGCTCGTCGCCCGGGCCGACGCCCCGTTCGCGTGCAAGGGCGGGGTCTGCGGCACCTGCCGGGCGAAGGTGGTCGAGGGGACGGTCGAGATGGACACCAACTGGGCGCTCGAGCCCGACGAGGTGGACGCCGGCTACGTGCTGACCTGCCAGTCCCACCCGACGTCGGCGAAGCTGGTCCTCGACTACGACGCCTGACCGGTCGGGTGCGGGTGCCACGTCCGGGCCAGCTCGGCGAGCGCCTCCAGGCCGGCGACGCGCCCGGCCCGCATGAAGGCCGGCCACTCCGCGTTGTCGATGAACTGCCGGTAGAACCCCGCCCCGCGGACCTTCTCGTAGGGGACCGGGTCGACCAGCCGCACCGCGCAGGCCTCCCGCAGCCGCGCCAGGTTCTCCCGCGCGAGGGCGACCTGCTGCGAGGTGCGCACCTGCGAGGCGGCGTAGAGGATCGACAGCGACCGCTCGTGCCAGCCGGACTGGTCCTCGCCCTCGAACTCGGGCGGGTAGAAGCCGTTGACGCCGACCACCGCGTCGGGCCGGACCCGGTCCAGCAGCGGCCGGACCGGGAAGATGTCGACCACGCCGCCGTCGGCCCACCACGACCCGGCCATCGGCACCGCCTGGACGAACAGCGGCAGCGCGATCGCCATCCGGACCGCGCGCGCCACCGGCAGGCCCGGGTGGGTGTCCGGGCCGATGTGCACCACCGTGTTGTGGTCGACGTCCCACAGCGGCGCGAAGACCGGGATCGGCAGCTCGGCCAGCGTCAGGTCCCCGAGCAGCTCGCGGTAGGTCGCCTCGACCGCGGCACCGCGCAGCAGGCCCGAGAACCCACGTCCCGCGGTGGCCGGCAGCGCGAGCAGCCGGAGCAGGTCGAGGTCGACATAGTCGCGGGGGCGCAGTCCGTTGACGAAAGACGCGACCTCGTCGGCCGGCATGCCGGTGCCGAGCGGGAACCCGAACAGTGCCGACCCGGAGCACACCGAGATCGCGGCGGGGGTGATCCCGCACTCCTCGAACGCCCGGGCGACACCCACGAGCGACGCCAGCGCCCCGCTGCCGCCGGTGCTGACGACCGCCACCCGCGCGCCCGCCAGTGCCGGCAGCGGCCGGGCCTCGCGGCGCGGGAACGGTGAGCCGGCCGGCACGCGCGGGCCGCGGTCCTCGAAGGGCAGCGGCAGCAGCGCCCGCCGCGCGTCGAGCAGGAAGCCGGCGTCCTCGAAGACGCCCGCCGCCAGCGCGCGGGCGACGGTCAGCGCGTTGAAGTACTGGCGCATCCTGAACACGTCCACGACCGGACCGAGCATCACGAGCCCCGCCTTCCGACGAAGTGGTCCATCGACGCGTTCACGCCGAACGCGTCCAGCACCCGGTCGCCGAGCCGGCTCGGGAGGGCGCTCACCAGTGGCATCAGGTGGACCAGGGGCGGCAGCAGCACGCGCGGCTGGTCGCGCTCGACGGCCCTGACGATCCGGGCCACCACGTCCTCGGGCCGCAGGATCGGCAGCAGCCGCGGGAACCGGGTGCGCGCGCCCGCGAACATCCCGGTGTCGACGTAGAACGGGCAGACGAGCGTCGTCCTGACCCCGGGCGCGGTCCTCGCGAGCTCGACCCGCAGCGCGTCGGCGAAGCCGACGGCGGCGTGCTTGCTGGCGGCGTAGTCGGTCTGCCGGGGGACCCCGGCCAGCCCGGCCGCCGACGCGACCGTCACGACGTGCCCGCGGCCCCGCTCGACCATCGCCGGCAGGAACGCCCGGGTGGTCCAGTAGGGGGCCAGGGCATTCACCCGGAACGTCCGCTCGATGTCGTCCTCGGTCAGCTCCAGCAGCGGCCGGCCGGTGACCACCCCGGCGTTGTTGACCAGCACGTCGACGTCGCCGGCCTCCTCACGCACGCGTGCGGCGGCGGCCCGGACCGCCGCCGGGTCCCCGACATCGCAGGCGTGGGCCCACGCCGCTCCTCCCGAGGCCCGGATCCGGCCGGCGACGCTCTCGAGGGCCGCCTCGTCCAGGTCCCAGAGCACCAGTCTCGCGCCGCGGCGGGCGAGGTCGACCGAGAGCAGCCGGCCCATCCCGTTGGCCGCGCCCGTCACCAGCACGGTCCGTCCGGCCACCTGGGTCATCGCGTCCTCCCGCTGCCGTCTCCCGCACAGATCCTCCGCCTCCGGCGCCCGGGCCACGTAGGGTCGATCGTCCCGTTCCGGGCCCTGGGACCATCGGCCGAGGACCCGGGACCAGCGTCCCTGCCCGGTGCGAGTCCCTCGGCGCAACACTGGGCCCGAGGTGAGGAGCAATGTCCACGAGCCCGATCAGCACGCCCGTCCGCGCCCACCACCACGACCTGCGCAACGCGTGGGTCTCGCTGGCCCTGTTCCCGGTGGCCGTGCTGCTCGCGATGGTGGCCGGGGACGTGGGGCTGAGCCTCTTCGGCTACGACTCCGCCGATGCCGAGATACCCGGCTGGGTCAAGGCCGCCGTCGGCGTGCCGATGGTCCTGGTCGCCGTGCTCCCTGCCCTGGGCGGCTACGTCTTCGGCAGCCGGGCCCGCCGGGCCGGCGACGCCCGCGGGCAGGTCCCCGCCGTGGTCGGCCTCGTCCTGACGATCGCGTTCGCGCTGCAGAACCTGCTCGCCGTGCTGGTCGGCTGACGGGTCGCGAGCCGGGCCCCGGCTAGGCTGGCCGCGTGCAGCAGTACCTCGACCTCCTCCAGCGGATCCTCGACGACGGCACCGAGAAGGGCGACCGCACCGGGACCGGGACGCTGAGCGTCTTCGGCCACCAGATGCGGTTCGACCTGGACCGGGGGTTCCCGCTGGTGACCACCAAGAAGGTCCACACCCGGTCGGTGTTCGCCGAGCTGCTGTGGTTCCTGCGCGGCGACACCAACGTGAAGTGGCTCCAGGACCGCGGGGTGACCATCTGGGACGAGTGGGCCGACACCAACGGCGACCTCGGGCCCGTCTACGGCTACCAGTGGCGGTCCTGGCCCACGCCGTCCGGCGGGCACATAGATCAAATCGCCCAGATCGTTCGGAATCTCAGACGCGACCCGGACAGCCGCCGGCACATCGTCTCCGCGTGGAACGTCGCCGACATCCCGCAGATGGCGCTCGCGCCCTGCCACGCGTTGTTCCAGTTCTACGTCGCCGACGGCAGGCTCTCCTGCCAGCTCTACCAGCGCTCGGCGGACGTGTTCCTCGGCGTGCCGTTCAACATCGCCTCCTACGCGCTGCTCACGCACATGGTCGCCCAGGTCACCGGCCTGGGGGTGGGGGACTTCGTGCACACCCTCGGCGACGCGCACCTGTACTCCAACCACCTCGACCAGGCCCGGCTCCAGCTCACCCGTGAGCCCAGGCCGCTGCCGACGCTGCGGCTCGACCCGTCGGTGCGCGAGCTCGACGCGTTCGACCTCGAGCACATCTCGGTCGAGGGCTACGACCCGCACCCGGGGATCAAGGCGCCGATCGCCGTATGAGCGGTCCGGCGCGCAAACGGGTCGTCATGGTCGCCGCCGTCGCGGACAACGGCGTGATCGGCGACCGCGGGGACATCCCGTGGCACATCGCCGAGGACATGAGGCACTTCCGTGAGACCACCCGGGGGCACACCGTGCTGATGGGGCGCACGACGTACGAGGGGATCGGGCGGCCGCTGCCGCACCGGACCAACGTCGTGGTGACCCGCGACCCGGCCTGGTCGGCGGAGGGCGTGCTCGTCGTGCACTCGGTCGAGGAGGGCATCGAGCTGGCCCAGGGCCTCGACGGCGACGTCGTCATCGGGGGAGGCACCCAGGTCTACGAGGCGGCCATGCCCTACGCGACCCACCAGGTGCTGACCGAGGTGCACCAGCGTCCCGAGGGCGACACCCACTACCCGGAGTTCGACCGTGCCGACTGGGTCGAGACCCGTCGCGAGGAGCACGAGGGCTACGCGTGGGTGTGGTGGGAGCGCAGGACCCCGGGGGTCGTGCGCTGACCGGCCGGGGTCAGCCGCGGGACAGGGCGGCGTCCAGGCCGTCCAGCCACCAGTCCAGGCTGGCACCGACCGGGCGGGGCAGCGCGAAGCCGCCGGCCCGGTCGAGGACCACGAACCCGTGCAGCCCCGCCCGCAGCGTGCGGGTCGCGTCGACGAGCGTGTCGTCGGCGACGCCGTAGCCGCGGAGCACGCCGAACACCACCTGGACCGCGGCGGCGCTGGCCTCCTCGTCCTCGGTGTCGCCGGGCTCCGGCGCGCTCTGCGCCGCCGCGTAGAGGCCGGGCCGGGCCGCGGCCCAGTCCCTGTAGGCCCGGGCGAGCGCGCGCACCGCCTCGCCGCGCGAGCGGCCGACCGTGGCCGCGGAGAGCACCGCGGCCAGCTCGCGCTTGGCGCGCAGGCCGGCCAGCCGGCGCAGCTCGGGCAGGCCGGCGACGTGCTTGTAGAGGCTGGGCGTGCGCACGCCCAGCCGCTCGGCGACGGCGCCCAGTGTCAGCCGGTCCCAGCCGCCGGCGTCGGCGACCGCGATCGCCTCGTCGACGACCCGGTCCGGCGTGACGCCCGCCCTAGGCACGCGAGAGCACCTCGGCCGCGAACGCGGTGACCGCGGGGACCACCACGTCGGGACGCTGGGAGTGCGGGTAGTGGCCCGCCTCGGGCACCATCACCACCTCGGCGCCCAGCCGCCCGCCGATCCAGGCGGCCTCGGCGGCCGGGTCCGGGAAGTCCTTGTCGAGCTCGCCCATCAGCACCAGGGCCGGCGCGCCGACGTCCGGCAGTGCCGCCTCGGCCACCGCGTGGGAGGTGCGGGTGGTGCGGCTGAACGCGCGGGTGTGGCCGGGGCGGGCCAGCGCCGCGAGCATCGCGTGCCGGTGCGCCGCGAAGTCGTCGGGGAGCCGGCCGGCGTACAGGCTGGGCAGGTACGCCCGCCAGACCGCGGCGGCCCACGGCCGCAGCATGGCGAGGCGGAAGAGCCCCTTCATCAGCGGGTTGACCTCGGGGTCGCGGGCGAAGGGGCCGAGCAGCACCAGGCCGGCCACCAGCCCGGGCCTGCGGGCGGCCGCGACCAGGGCGGCCGCCGCACCCATCGAGTGCCCGACCAGCAGCGCCGGACCCCCGAGCTCGTCGACGAGCGCGAGCAGGTCGCCGGCCGCCGCCGCGTCGTCGTAGTCGGAGAACGTGGCGTCGCTGTCGCCGTGCCCGCGCAGCTCGAGCGTGGCCACGCGGTAGCCGGCCCGGGCCAGCTGGGGGGCGAGCAGGCGGAAGGTGGCGCGGGTGTCGCCCATCCCGGAGAGACAGACGACGAGCGGCCCGGTGCCTCGCACGTCGTAGGCGACCCGGCCCTCGCCGCGGTCGAGGAACCGGGTGGGGGAGACGTTGCTAGTAGTCATAGCCAGAAGGCTAACGCAGTTAGCCATAGGGGTCAAGGGCCCCGCGCGGCACCTTGTGACCGCCGGGCGAACGGGCGATAGCCTGAGCCCATGACTGCCGGCACCCTCCCACCCGCCCCGTTCGGCCGTGTCCTGACCGCCATGGTGACCGCCTTCGACGACGACGGCTCGGTGGACCTCGACGGGACCGCCCGGGTGGCCGAGCACCTCGCCGCCCACGGCCACGACGGCGTCGTGGTCTCGGGCACGACGGGGGAGGCGCCGACCACCTCGACCGAGGAGGACGCCCGGATCCTGCGCGCCGTCCTCGAGGCGGTCGGGGACCGGCTCACGGTGGTGGCCGGGGTCGGCACCAACAACACCGCGCACTCGGTGGAGCTGGCCCGGCAGGCCGAGCGGCTCGGGGCCCACGGCGTGCTGCTGGTGACGCCGTACTACAACAAGCCCTCCCAGGAGGGGGTGGCCGCCCACTTCGAGGCGGTCGCCAACGCGAGCGGCCTTCCGGTGATGCTCTACGACATCCCCGGCCGCGCCGGCATCGCGATCGCCGAGGACACCTACCGTCGGGTCGCCGAGCACGAGTGCGTGGTCGCGGTGAAGGACGCCGTCGGCGACCTCTGCCGCGGGGTGCGGATCGTGTCCGACACCGGTCTGGCGCTCTACTCCGGCGACGACGTGCTCAACCTCGGCTGGCTGACCCACGGCGGGTCGGGAGTGGTCTCGGTCGTCGGTCACGTGGCCGGTGACGAGTACGCCGCGATGGTCGACGCCGTGGACCGCGGCGACCTCCCCGCCGCGCTCGACGGCTACCGGCGGCTGGTCCCGGTCGTCGACGCGGTGATGAACAAGGCACCCGGGGCGGTCATGGCCAAGGCGGCGATGCAGCTCCTCGGGGTGCTGCCCAACCGTGCCGTGCGGCTGCCGCTGGTCCCGGCCTCCGACGCGCAGGTCGAGGACCTCCGGGCCGCCCTGGAGGCGGCCGGCCTGCTGCGCGAGGCACCCCTGACGGAAGGCAGTGCATGAGCCACCCGCACCCCGAGCTCGCCGCCCCGGGCCCGCTGCCTCCCCGCGGGCTGCGGGTCATCCCCCTCGGCGGGCTCGGCGAGGTCGGGCGCAACATGACGGTCTTCGAGTACGACGGCCGGCTGCTCGTCGTGGACTGCGGGGTGCTGTTCCCCGAGGACAGCCACCCCGGGGTCGACCTGATCCTGCCGGACTTCGAGCCGATCCGGGACCGCCTCGACAGCATCGAGGCGCTGGTCCTCACCCACGGGCACGAGGACCACATCGGCGCGGTGCCCTACCTGCTGCGCGAGCGGGGGGACATCCCGCTCGTCGGCTCCACGCTGACCCTGGCGCTGCTGACCTCCAAGCTGCGTGAGCACCGGCTCAAGGAGACCGTGCGGCACGAGGTCCGCGAGGGCGACCGGATCGCCTTCGGACCGTTCGACCTGGAGTTCGTCGCGGTCAACCACTCGATCCCGGACGCGCTCGCGGTGGCGATCCGCACCGGCGCCGGGCTGGTGCTGCACACCGGCGACTTCAAGATGGACCAGCTCCCGCTCGACGGCCGGGTCACCGACCTGCGCGCGTTCGGCCGGCTCGGCGAGGAGGGCGTCGACCTGTTCCTGGTCGACTCCACCAATGCCGAGGTGCCGGGGTTCACCACCTCGGAGCGGCAGATCACCCCGGTCCTCGACCAGGTGTTCCACCAGGCCCGCGACCAGCGGATCATCGTGGCCTGCTTCGCCTCGCACGTGCACCGGGTCCAGCAGGTCATGGACGCCGCGGTCGCCCACGGCCGCAAGGTGGCCTACGTCGGGCGCTCGATGGTCCGCAACATGGCCGTCGCCCGCGAGCTCGGCTTCCTCAAGGTGCCGCCGGACACCCTGGTGGACGCCAAGGAGCTCGCGGGCTTCGCCCCGGAGCGGACCGTGCTGATCTCCACCGGGTCGCAGGGCGAGCCGCTGTCCGCGCTGTCGCGGATCGCGCAGCGCAACCACAACTTCGTGCACATCGCCGAGGGCGACACCGTCGTGCTCGCCTCCTCCCTGATCCCCGGCAACGAGAACGCCGTCTACCGGGTCATCAACGGGCTCGCCCGGTGGGGGGCCAACGTGGTGCACAAGGGCAACGCGCTCGTGCACGTCTCGGGCCACGCGTCCGCCGGCGAGCTGCTCTACTGCTACAACATCGTCCGGCCCCGCAACGTCCTCCCGGTGCACGGGGAGATCCGGCACATGCGCGCCAACGCCGACCTCGCCCGCGCCACGGGGGTGCCGCACGACCGCGTGGTGATCGCCGAGGACGGGGTCGTCGTCGACCTCGTCGACGGCGTGGCCGCCGTCGCCGGCAAGGTCGACTGCGGCTACGTGTTCGTCGACGGCTCGTCGGTCGGTGACATCACCGAGTCGTCGCTGAAGGACCGCCGGATCCTCGGGGAGGAGGGCTTCATCTCCGTGGTCGTGGTGGTCGACTCCGTCAACGGCAAGGTCTCCGGCGGTCCGGAGATCCACGCCCGCGGGTTCGCCGAGGACGACTCGGTGTTCGACGACATCAAGCAGCCGATCGTGGACGCGCTCGACGCGGCCATGCGCGAGGGCGTCGACGACACCTACCAGCTCCAGCAGTCGATCCGCCGCGTGGTCGGGCGCTGGGTCTCCGGGACGCACCGCCGGCGGCCGATGATCATCCCGGTCGTCGTGGAGGCGTGAGCCGGCTACCGCCTGCGGACGCGGCCCTTGTCGCCGTACATCGCCGCGTCGGCGGCGCCGAGCAGGTCGGCGACGTCCAGCCCGGGCCCGGTGGTCGCCACCCCGATGGAGGCCCGCAGCCGGATCTCCCCGTCGGGGCAGGGCACCACCGTCGACTCGATCGCCGCGGTCACCCGGTCGACGAGCCGGGCACCCGTCGCCGCGTCGGTGTCGCGCGCGAGCACCACGAACTCGTCCCCGCCGAGACGGACCACCACGTCCTCGGTCCGCGCCACCCCGCGCACGGCGCCGGCGACGGCGCGCAGCACCTGGTCGCCCACGACGTGGCCGTAGGTGTCGTTGACGGCCTTGAAGTCGTCGAGGTCGACCAGCAGCAGGCTGGTGCGCAGGGCGGGGTCGTGCTCGGCTGAGGCCTCGCGGGCGGCCGCCGCGCGGAGCGCCTCGTCGAGGGCCCGCCGGTTGCCCACCCCGGTGAGCGGGTCCTCGCTGGCAGCGCGCCGGGCGAGGTCGCGGTCGTGGTGCAGCCGCTCGACCTGCAGCGCGGCGGTGGCGCCGTGCAGGGTGCTCAGCCGCTGGTTCCAGAGCACCCGGGACAGCAGCCGGCCGTACTCGCGGCCGGGTCCGGCACCGGGCACACCGGCCTCGGCCTCCATCTCCACCAGCAGCCAGTGCACGCTGGCCGCGACCTGCCAGTCGCTCGCCGCCCCGGAGAGGTCGGCGGCGTCCCGTGCGATCTCCAGGGCCTCGTCGCGGCGGTCCAGCCGCCACAGGGCCCGGGCCAGCGCCGCACCCAGCGCGGCCCGGCCGCCGTGGTGGGCCAGGTGGTCCGCGTTCTCGTAGCCCGCCCGCAGGTCCGCCACCACCGAGGCGGCGTCGTGGCGGGGCCGCGAGCACAGCTCGGTGGCCCGGCAGGTGGCCAGGATCCCCGGCGGGCCCAGCAGCTCGGCTTCGGCGACGGCCGCCTTCGCGTGGGCGTGGCCGTCGGCGCGGTGCCGGTCGGCGTCGTCCTCGGAGCCCGGGTAGGGGCCGGCCCGCTCGAGCTCCTCGGCCCAGCGCAGGTGCAGCTCGGCGAGGTTCATCAGGTCGATGGTGCGCGACGTCGGCAGCGGCAGCGGGCTCGCGACGATCTCGACCGCGGCCTCGAAGTGCGGGAGCGCGAGCTCGTAGAGGCGCAGCTCCAGGTAGCTGTAGCCCAGCCCCGTGTGCGCCCAGTTCAGCAGCCCGTCGTCCGTGCAGTCGGACAGCGCGACCTCGGACTGGGCCAGGTCGACCAGCGCGGCCTCGACCGCCCCGCGGCGCGCCAGCGCCATCGCGCGCATCGACAGCGCGTTGGAGACCCATCCCGGCTCGTCCGCCTCGCGTCCGGCCTCGAGGCACCGGTTGGCCGCGGCCACCTGCCGCTCCACCTCCCCGCGCACGTGCTCGGTGACCGCGAGGGCGTACCACAGCCCGGCCCGGTCACGCGCCGGTGCGTCGTCGGCCCCCTCCAGAGTCTTCTCCGCCAGCGCGAGGGCAGCCTCGACGTCCTCTCCCTGGGCAAGGTCCATCACCTCTGCGGCCGTCCGGGAGAGCGTCACGGTCCGATCTTGAGGCACGCACCCGGGTCCGCGGAGGAGTTTGGCCCGATACGTGCCGACTCGCCGAGGTCGAGGACCGTGTCCATGCGGTCCAGACCGGCCTCGCCGTGGGTGACCCAGACCAGGCTGCGGTCGCGCACCGAGAGCAGCTCGTCGGCCACCTCGCGCGCGGTGCCGGCGTCCAGGTGCGCCGTCGGCTCGTCGAGCACCAGCACCGGGCGGTCCCCGAGCAGCGCCCGGGCCAGCGCCAGCCGGGCGCGCTCGCCGCCGGAGACGGACGCGTGACCGTCGCCGACCAGGGTGTCCAGCCCGGCGGGGAGGCCGTCCAGCCAGGGTCCCAGCCGAGCGGACCGCAGCGCCGCGTCCACCTCCTCGGCCGTGGCCCCGGGGCGCGCCAGCCGGACGTTCTCCAGGACCGTGGAGGAGAACACGTGCGGGTCGTCGTCGAGCAGCCCGACCGTCGACCGTACGTCGTGCAGGGACAGCCGGCGCGCGTCGACACCTCCGAGCCCGACCGTCCCGGCCGCCGGGTCCACGAAGCGCAGCAGCAGTGCGGCCAGCGTCGACTTGCCGCAACCGGACGGGCCGACGACGCCGAGCCGGGCGCCGGGAGGCAGGTCGAGCGTCAGCCCACGCAGGACCGGTGCGGCGTCCCACCCGGCGCTCACGTCCTGCAGGGCCACCGCGGGCCCGGCGGCGGCGCGGCGCGCGGCGGGCTCGGTGACCGCCGGCGTGGTGCGCTCCAGCTGCTCCAGCCGGACCGTCGCGGCCCGGGTGCGCACCGACAGCGTCCCGGCGTCGGCCAGCGGCAGCAGCACGTCCACCAGCGCCAGCGGCAGCAGCGCCAGCAGCGCCAGCATCGGGCCGGACAGCGCCCCGGCCGCCCACGCCGGGGCGGCGAGGCCGGTCACCGCCGCGACGCCGACCCCCGCGGCCAGCAGGGCGCCCGCGCGACCGGCCGCGGCGCCGCGCGCCGAGCGCCGGGTGGCGGCGGCGAGCGTCCCCGAGACGGTGTCCAGGTCGTCCAGCGACCGTCCGGTCGCCTGCCACATCACCAGGTCCGGCGCGCCCTGGAGCACCGAGGTCACCCGGGCCGACAGCTCGGCGCGGCCCGCGACGTAGTCCGGCTCGCTGCGCCGGGCGCCGCTGCGTGCGCCCAGGTAGGCCACCGCTCCGCCCAGCAGGGTGAGGCCGCCGACCACGGCCGCGACCGGGCGCACGGTCGGGGCGGCCCACCACGCCAACGCGGTGGCGAGGCCGCCGACCAGCGCGGCGGTCCACAGCGGCCCGCGGACCCGCAGCCGCTCGTCGACGACCGCGTCGACGTCGTCGACGATGCTGGCCAGCACGTCCCCGCGGTGCCGGCCCAGCCGGCCCGGGGCCAGCGGCACCAGGGCGTCGTAGACCGAGGCACGGCGGTCGGCCAGCAGCCGAAGCGCGGCGTCGTGGGAGACCAGCCGCTCGGCGTAGCGCAGCGCCGGCCGGGCCAGCCCGAACGTGCGCACCCCGACGATCGCCACCATCAGCATCAGCACCGGCGGCCGCTCGGCGGCCCGCACGATCAGCCAGCCGGCGGTGGCGGTCAGCGCGACCCCCGACGCGGCGGCCAGCGCGCCCAGGGCCGCGCCGCCCGCCAGCCGCAGCCGGGTGCGTGCCGGGGCCTCGAGGTCCGGCTCGGGGGGCTCCGGCGACTCCGGCGGCTCGGCAGGCTCCGCCGGGCGTGGCGCCGGGGCGGGGTCGGTGCCGGGGGTGGGGACCGGGCGCGCCGGCACCTCGATGACGTGGTCGGCGAGGTCGACCAGCGCCCGGCGGTGGGCGACCACGACCACGGCCCGGGTGGCGGCCAGGTCGACCAGCGTCCGCGCGATGACCGACTCGGTCTCCTGGTCGAGGTGGGCGGTGGGCTCGTCGAGCAGCACCCACGGCCGGTCCCCGACGACGACGCGGGCCAGCGCGAGCCGGGCCCGCTCGCCGGCGGAGAGGCTCGCCCCGTCCTCCGCGAGGACCGTGTCGAGGCCCGCGGGCAGGGTGGCGACGTGGTCGGCGAGCCGGACCCGCTCGAGCGCCCGCCACACGTCCGCGTCGTCGGCGTCGGGGCGGCCGAGCCGGACGTTGTCGCGGATGCTCCCCGGCAGCAGCCAGGGCCGCTGGGGCAGCCACGCGATCCGGGACTGCCAGGCGGCCAGGCCACCCCCGTCGGGGTGGCCGCCGACCCGGATCTCGCCGCCGGCGAGCGGAAGGTGCCCGGCCAGCGCCGCCAGCAGGGTCGACTTGCCGGCCCCGGAGGGACCGGTGAGCGCGGTCAGCCCGACCGGCTCGAGGCGCGCGCGGAACCGGCGCAGCACCGGCTCCTCCCGGCCCGGGTAGCCCACGGTGAGGTCCACCAGGTCGATGCCTCGGTCCGGGGCGGTTGCGGGCCCGGCCGGGGCCTGCCGCGCCGCCTCGGCGAGCAGCGTGTCGACCGCGGTGAAGGTCGCGGTGCCCTCCGCGGCCGCGTGGAACTCGGCGCCGACCCGGCGCAGCGGCCAGTAGGCCTCCGGCGCCAGCAGCAGCACCACCAGCGCCGTACGCAGGTCGAGGGAGCCGGCGGCGAGCCGCAGGCCCACCAGCACCGCGACCAGCGCGACCGAGAGGGTGGCCACCAGCTCCAGCACCGCGGAGGAGGCGAAGGCGAGCTTGAGGGTCTCGTTGGTGGCCCGCCGGTAGCGGTGCGTGATCGACCGGACCCGGCGCGACTGCGCCCCCGCCCGGTTGTAGGCGACCAGCGTCGGCAACCCACGCACCACGTCCACGAAGTGGCCCGACAGCGTCGCGAGCAGCCGCCACTGCCGGTCGGCACGGTCGCGGGTGGCGACCCCGACGAGGACCGCGAACACGGGCACCAGCGGGAGCGTGAGCAGCACCACCACCCCGGCCAGCGGGTCCTGGCCGGCGATCGCCAGCACGGTGGCAGCGGGCAGCACCGCCGCGACCAGCAGCGCCGGCAGGTAACGGGTCAGGTAGGGCTCCACGGCTCCGACCCCGCGGGTGGCGAGCAGCGCGAGCTCGCCGCTGCGGCGCCGGGACAGGGCCGCGGGACCCAGGGCCAGGGCCGCGGCCAGCACCCGGCGGCGGAGGGTGCGACCCACCCGTGCGGCCGCGCTCGCCGACGACACGTCGGTCAGCCAGGACGCGGCGGCCCGACCGGCGACGACGCCGGCGACGGCCAGCGCCCAGCCGGAGAACCGGTGACCGGCGAGCGCGGCGGTGAGCAGCCCGGCCACCGCGAACGCCTGCACGATCACCAGCAGCCCGCCCGCGACGCTGCCGGCCACCACCCCGGCCAGCGCGAGGCGCGCCGGCCGGAGGTGCGGCAGCAGGCGTGGGTCGAGGGGCCTCACCGTGCCGGCTGCGCCTCGGCCGGCACCGGGATGTGGTGGGTGCCGATGCGCCTGCGGAAGACCCAGTACGTCCAGCCCTGGTAGAGCAGCACGATCGGCGTGAACAGGACCGCCACCCAGGTCATGATCTTCAGGGTGTACGCCGTCGCGGAGGCGTTCGTGGTGGTGAGGGTGCCCGCCGGGTCCAGCGTCGAGGGCATGACGTCGGGGAACAGGGCCAGGAAGAGGCCCGCCACCGCCAGCGCGATCGCCGCGAACGTCCCCACGAAGGCCCAGCCCTCGCGGCCCCGGAACGCTGCGTAGACGCCGGCGAGCAGGGCCAGGGCCGCCAGCACGAACGCCGCCGACGACGCCAGCCCGCCGGAGACGACCTGGGTCCAGGTCAAGAACACGACCGCCACGGCCGCGGTCGCCACCCCGAGCCTCACCGCGAGCGCCCGAGCGCGGTGCCGGATGTCGCCGTCGGTCTTGAGCGCCAGGAACATCGCGCCATGGGTGAGGAACAGCAGCAGCGTGGTCACCCCGCCGAGCAGCGCGTAGGGGTTGAGCAGGGTCAACGTGGTGCCGGCGTACTCCTTGTCGGCCGAGATCGGGACGCCGTGCACGATGTTGGCGAACGCCACCCCCCACAGCAGCGCGGGCAGCGCCGAGCCCCAGAAGATCGCCTTGTCCCAGCGGGCCCGCCAGGTGGCGTCGTCGCGCTTGGCGCGGTACTCGAAGGCCAGGCCGCGCACGATCAGCGCGACCAGGATCAGCAGCAGCGGCAGGTAGAAGCCGCTGAACAAGGTGGCGTACCACTCGGGGAAGGCCGCGAACGTGGCGCCGCCGGCGACCAGAACCCAGACCTCGTTGCCGTCCCAGACCGGGCCGATCGTGTTGATCACGACCCGGCGCTCGGTCTCGTTGCGCGACAGCACCGGCAGCAGCATGCCGACCCCGAAGTCGAAGCCCTCGAGGCAGAAGTAGCCGATCCACAGCACGGCGATCAGGCCGAACCAGACAGTGGTGAGTTCCATGATCTCTTCCGTCTCAGTAGGCGAAGGCGAGCGGTTCGTCGGACTGGTCCCCCCGCAGGGTGGGGTCGGGGGGCTCGACGAACTCCTCCGCCCCCGCGCGCACGTACTTCAGCATCAGGCCGACCTCGACGACGGCGAGCACGCCGTACAGCAGGGTCAGGGTGATCACCGAGGTGAGCGCCTCGCCGACGCTGACGCCGGGGGAGACCGCGCTCGCGGTGGTCATCAGGCCGAACACGGCCCAGGGCTGGCGGCCCATCTCGGTGAAGATCCAGCCGAAGGAGTTGGCGAAGACCGGCAGCAGCGGCAGCGACGCCGCGAGCCAGAGCCACCAACGGGCCCGCGGCAGCCGGTTCCGGCGGGTGCCCCACAGGATCAGCGCCGCGCCTGCGGCGGCCACCGCCCCGAGCCCGATCATGATCCGGAACGTCCAGTAGGTGACCGGGATGATCGGCGTGTAGTCGCCGGGGGAGTAGTACTTCGTGCCGGGGTCCTGGCCGTACTTGGCCTGGTAGCGCTCGCGCAGCTGGTTGATGCCCTCGACCTTGCCGTTGACGGACCCGGTGGCCAGGAACGACAGCAGGTGCGGCACCTTGATCGCGAACTTCTCCTGGGTCCCGTCGAGGGAGCCGACGGTGAGCAGCGAGAAGGACGCCGGCTGCTCGGTGTCGTAGAGCGCCTCGGCGGCGGCCATCTTCATCGGCTGCACGTCGGTCATCACCTTGCCCTGGTAGTCGCCGGTCACCGTGACACCGATGCCGGCGACGAGCGCCACCGCCGCGCCGACCCGCACCGCCTTGCGGTACATCGGGCGGTCGGCGTCCGGGGTGGTCTTGCGCAGCATCAGCCAGAAGGCGACGCCGACCACGAACGCGCCTCCGGTCATGTAGCAGGCGGTGACCGTGTGCGGGAAGGTGGCGAGCTGGACCTTGTTGAACATCACCGCCGCGAAGTCGGTCAGCTCCGCCCGGCCGGTGTCGGGGTTGAACCGGTAGCCCACCGGGTGCTGCATCCACGAGTTCGCGGCGAGGATGAAGAACGCCGACAGCAGCGTGCCGATGTGCACCAGCCACATGCAGGCCGCGTGCAGCGGGCGGGGCAGCTTGTCCCAGCCGAAGATCCACAGGCCCAGGAACGTGGACTCCAGGAAGAACGCGAGCAGGCCCTCGATCGCGAGCGGGGCGCCGAAGATGTCGCCGACGAAGCGGGAGTAGTCGCTCCAGTTCATGCCGAACTGGAACTCCTGCACGATGCCGGTGACCACGCCGATCGCGAAGTTGATCAGGAACAGCTTGCCGAAGAACTTCGTCAGCCGCAGCCACTGCTCGTTGCCGGTGCGGACCCACGCGGTCTCGAAGCCCGCGATGATCGCGGACATGCCGATGGTGATCGGGACGAACAGGAAGTGGTAGACGGTGATGATCCCGAACTGCCACCGAGCGATGTCGAGCACGTCCACGAGACACGCACCTCCGGCGCGCGGAACGCGCCCGTTGTCGAAACAGGTCGGGCGCGACGCTATGGGGTGCCCGTCCCCGGGGCCAGGGACTTTGGACCGCCCGATCGGGACGAACGTCCCGGCTCGCCGGGCCCGGCGCGGGCTCTGGTGCGACGAACGGTAGGTTCCGTGCGCCGGGTGGCAGGTTCGGGCGGAAACTGGTCCAGAACACGCAATTCCGCGCTGATGACGCGGCGGCTCCCGCGCGTTACGCTGCGCGGCGTTCGGTCCCTGTGTGTCCCCTGTCACGCCCCTCGGGGTCGGGGGTCACGCGCGGACGCCGTACCTGCCAAGGAGTGCGCAGTGCCCCCTGCCAACACCGAACCGGATGTCGCACCCCGGGACGAGCCCGTCGGGAACCCCGACTGGAGTCCCTGGGTGCTGTTGCTGATCCCACCGATCGTGATCCCGCTCATCCCCGGCATCTACAACCGGGTGACGCCCGAGATGTTCGGGATGCCGGCCTTCTACTGGATGCAGCTGGCCTTCGTCCCGATGAGCGCGCTGTTCACCGCGATCGTCTACTTCGCGACCAGGAAGAGGTGAGCGACGATGGCTGACCACGTGGTCGAACTCGTGATCTTCGTCCTGCTCTTCGCGGTCATCGCCGTGATGGGCTTCATGGCCTCGCGCTGGAAGGCCGGCGAGACCATGCACCACCTCGACGAGTGGGGACTGGGCGGCCGCAAGTTCGGCACCTGGATCTCCTGGTTCCTGATCGGCGGCGACCTCTACACCGCCTACACGTTCGTCGCGGTGCCCGCGCTGATGTTCGGCGCCGGCGCGATGGGCTTCTTCGCGGTGCCCTACACCGTGGTGCTCTACCCGCTGGTGTTCCTGGTGCTGATCCGGCTCTGGTCGGTCTCGCACCGGCACGGCTTCGTGACCTCGGCAGACTTCGTGCGGGCCCGCTTCGACTCCCGGACGCTGGCCCTCGTCGTCTCGCTGACCGGCCTGGTCGCCACGATGCCGTACGTCGCCCTCCAGCTCGTGGGCGTCCAGGCGGTGCTGGCCACGATGGGCGTGGGCGGCAAGTGGCCGCTGACGATCGCGTTCCTGGTGCTGGCGCTGTTCACCTACACCTCGGGCCTGCGGGCACCCGCGCTGATCGCCTTCGTCAAGGACAGCCTGATCTACATCGTGATCATCGCCGCGGTGATCTACATCCCGGCCAAGCTCGGTGGGTTCGGTGACGTCTTCGACAAGGTGTCCACGCACTTCGCCGGAGCTCCCAAGCAGGGGCCGCTGCTCGCGCAGCCGTCGCAGATGCTCTACGTGACGCTCGCCTTCGGGTCGGCGCTGGCGCTGATGCTCTACCCGCACTCCACGACCGCGATCCTGGCCGCCAAGAGCCGCGACGTGGTCAAGCGGAACATGGCGCTGCTGCCGCTCTACTCGCTGATGCTCGGCTTCTTGTCGCTGCTCGGGTTCATCGCGATCGCCGCGGGCGTCAAGCCGGTGGGTGGTGACGGCAACACGATCGTGCCGGCGCTGTTCGACCAGCAGTTCCCGAACTGGTTCGCGGGCGTCGCGTTCGCGGCCATCGGCATCGGCGCGCTGGTGCCGGCGGCGATCATGTCGATCGCGGCGGCCAACACCTTCACCCGCAACATCTACAAGGAGTACTTCCGTCCCGACGCCACCCCGAAGGAGGAGACCGCGGTCGCCAAGATCGTCTCCCTCGTGGTGAAGTTCGGCGCGCTGGGCTTCGTGGTGTTCCTCAACCCCTCCTTCGCGATCGACCTGCAGCTGATCGGTGGGGTGATCATCCTGCAGACCCTGCCCGCGGTCGGGATCGGCCTGTTCACCCGCTGGTTCCACCGGGGCGGGCTGATCGCCGGCTGGGCCGTCGGGATGCTGGTGGCGCTGAAGCTGCTCTACGACATCCCGAAGAAGGACCCGGCGACCGGGGACATCATCAAGGCGCACTTCGGCGGCTCCGGCTACTCGCTGTCGAACCTCGGCTTCAACACCACGACGTCGGTCTGGGTGGGCATCCTCGCCATCGTGGCCAACCTGGTCGTGGTGGTCGTGGTGACCGTGCTGCTGCGGGCGATGAAGGTGTCCGACGGGGTCGACGGCACCGTCAAGTCCGACTACTTCGCCGAGGTCGGCGACCCCGGCGTGAAGGTCGCCGAGCCCGACCTGGGTGCGCCGCCGCCCGAGCCGGTGGTCGGTTAGCAGGTCAGCCCGCGACGCGGGTCTCGAGGTCGTCCGACGATCTCGGGGCCCGCGTCCCGGCGTGTGACGCGTGAGACTCACGTGACATTCGCCTACCCTCGTCACCATGGCGACCCGTACGTCTTCCCCACCGGCGTCGCGGAGCACCAGGGGACGAGCCTCATCGTCCTCCGGTGCCTCCAAGACCCGGTCGTCCGGCAGCCAGGCCCGTCGCAAGCCCTCGTCGAAGCGCCGCCCGAGCAAGTCGCGGCGGCCGGCACCGAGAGCGGTCCGCAACGGTCCTGGCCCCATTGCCGCGCTCTTCGGCGCCCTCTGGCACGGCGTGGCCGCCGTGTGGCTCGGGGCCGCGCACCTGGTGGGCGTCGCCGTCCGCAAGGTCGGGCACACCGCGCGCGAGCTCGACCCGGAGCACCGCCGCGACGGCGCCGGGCTGCTGCTGATCGGGCTCGCGGTCGTGGTGGCCGCGGCCGTCTGGTGGCAGCTGCCCGGAGCGGTGGGTGACTTCACCCGCACCGTCGTGAACGGGTCCGTGGGCCTGCTCGGGTGGTTCGTGCCGCTGCTGCTCTGCTTCGTGGCCTGGCGGAACCTGCGCAACCCCGAGAGCAACGGACCGGCCGGACGTCAGGTCATCGGCTGGGCGGCGCTGCTGTTCGGCGTGCTCGGCCTGGTGCACATCGCCAACGGCATGCCCGAGCCCCACCGCGGCGACACCGAGGCCCTCCAGCACGCCGGCGGCGCGATCGGCTTCGTGGTCTCCTCGCTGTTCCTCGACCTGCTGCGCAGCACCGTGGTCGTCGTACCCCTGCTGGTGCTGATCGGGTTCTTCGGGACCCTCGTGATCACCGGGACCCCCGTCTACCAGCTGCCGGCCCGCGCCGCCGAGCTGCGTGACTGGGTGCTCGGCCGGTCGCGGGTGACGCCCGAGGATGAGGCCTCCCCGACCGACGAGACCGCCCCGCTCAGGCGCGGCCGGCCCCGGCGCCGGGTCGGGTCCATGTCCGAGGTCGAGGAGGATGCCGGCGACAAGCCCTACGACACGCCGGTGCTGGAGGACCGGGCACTCGGCCGCCGCAGGCCCAAGGCGCCCGAGCCCGACGCGGAGGCGGCGGCCGACGAGAAGAGCGAGGCCCCGCCGCACACCCCGCTGCCCGCCCGCGTCGAGCAGCTCACGCTGGCCGGGGACGTCACCTACTCCCTCCCGGGCAACGACGTGCTCAAGCCCGGCTCGGTGCACAAGCCCCGGTCGAAGGCGTCCGACGCGGTGGTCGACCGGCTCACCGAGGTCCTCGAGCAGTTCGACATCGACGCCCAGGTGACCGGCTACACCCGCGGGCCGACGGTGACCCGCTACGAGGTCGAGCTCGGGCCGGCGGTGAAGGTCGAGAAGGTGACCCAGCTCGGCAAGAACATCGCCTACGCGGTCGCCTCCGCCGACGTCCGGATCCTGTCCCCGATCCCCGGCAAGTCCGCGATCGGCATCGAGATCCCGAACATCGACAAGGAGATCGTCTCGCTGGGCGACGTGCTGCGCTCGCCGAGCGCGCGCAACGACCACCACCCGATGATCGTCGGCCTCGGCAAGGACGTCGAGGGCGGCTTCGTGGTCGCGAACATGGCGAAGATGCCGCACCTCCTGGTGGCCGGTGCGACCGGCTCCGGCAAGTCGTCGTTCGTGAACTCGATGATCACCTCGATCCTGATGCGGTCCACCCCCGACGAGGTGCGGATGATCCTGGTCGACCCCAAGCGGGTCGAGCTCAACGTCTACGAGGGCGTGCCGCACCTGATCACGCCGATCATCACCAGCCCGAAGAAGGCCGCCGAGGCCCTCGCCTGGGTGGTGCGCGAGATGGACATGAGGTACGACGACCTGGCCGCCTTCGGCTTCCGGCACGTCGACGACTTCAACAAGGCGGTCCGGGCCGGCAAGGTGCAGGTGCCGGCCGGCAGCGAGCGGGTCCTCGCGCCGTACCCCTACCTGCTCGTCGTGGTCGACGAGCTCGCGGACCTGATGATGGTCGCCCCGCGCGACGTGGAGGACGCCGTCGTCCGGATCACCCAGCTCGCGCGCGCCGCGGGCATCCACCTGGTGCTGGCCACCCAACGGCCCTCGGTGGACGTGGTCACCGGCCTGATCAAGGCCAACGTGCCCTCGCGGCTGGCCTTCTCGACCTCGTCGCTGTCCGACAGCCGGGTGATCCTGGACCAGCCGGGTGCCGAGAAGCTGGTCGGGCAGGGTGACGGGCTGTTCCTGCCGATGGGTGCCAGCAAGCCGGTGCGCGTCCAGGGCGCGTGGGTCACCGAGGCGGAGATCCACAAGGTGGTCGACCACTGCAAGGAGCAGCTGTCGCCCACCTACCGGGAGGACGTCACCGCGCCCGCACAGTCCAAGCGCGACCTCGACGACGACATCGGCGACGACCTCGAGCTGGTCGTCCAGGCCGTCGAGCTCGTGGTCTCCACCCAGTTCGGGTCCACGTCGATGCTGCAGCGCAAGCTCCGGGTCGGCTTCGCCAAGGCCGGGCGGCTGATGGACATCCTCGAGAGCCGGGGCGTGGTGGGGCCGAGCGAGGGGTCCAAGGCCCGCGACGTGCTCATCAAGCCCGACGACCTCGACGCCGTGATCGCCACTCTCCAGGGGGAACAGTGAGCGCAGCCTTGCCCCAGCCGCACGACTTCCACGCCGGCGACGACGCCGACGCCGCGGGCGACGACCGGACCGTGCTGGTCGCCCGTCCGGTCGTGGTCCGCCGCAACGCCGGAGTGGCCGCCCTCATCGGCG
Organism: uncultured Actinomycetota bacterium; assembly: GCA_963838025.1. Lineage (GTDB taxonomy): Bacteria > Actinomycetota > Actinomycetes > Propionibacteriales > Nocardioidaceae > Nocardioides_B. The sequence goes on along the minus strand of CAWIPF010000001.1, from coordinate 2,435,016 downwards.
GCGCGGCGTCGGCGATCGCGATCGCCTACCTGTGGCGGGCCGCCCAGAGCGGCGCGCTCGTGGACTGGGCGCTGTGCGTGGCGATGGCGCTGATCGCCGGCTTCTACCTCGCCGGGCTCGTCGACGCCCGGACGCCGCTGGTGGTCGCCGACGACCTCGGCGTGCGGATCCGGCTCGGCCGGCAGTGGCGCGGGCTGCCGTGGGAGGCGGTCGGCCGGATCGTGGTGCAGCCGCGGCGCGGGCTGCTGCACGACGGCCGGCTGACCTTCGACCCGCACAGCCTCGACCGGGCCCTCGACGGCCTCGAGCGCCGCGGCCGCCGGCAGGCGTCGCTGAACCAGAAGATGTACGGCGCGGCGCTCGCCGTCCCCGTCGGCCTGACCACGCTCGTGTCGCGACCCGACGGGGAGCGCGACGCTCCGCTCGCGGACCGGATCGCGGCGCTCGCACGCGGGCGCGCCGACGTGGTCGTGGTTCGCCCGGACCCGGCGGTCGAGGCGCCGGCCGCCGCGCCGGCCGCCGCGCCGGTCGACGGGGACGTGCGCGAGGGTCGGCGCAGCCTGGTCGGCAACATCGGCACGATCGTCTCGAGGGTCGCCAAGGGGCGCGCCCACGACGTGGACGTGGTCCTGACGGACGAGACGCGGGCGGATGACACGCCCGCCGCCGCCCCCGCGGCCCTGCGGGAGACCCGCCGCGGCCTGCGCGCCGAGGTGACCCGGGACGCGCCCGCCACCACCCTCGGGGCGACCGAGGGCCGTGAGCTGCACCGGCCCGGTCGCGTCGACCTGGTCATCGAGGCCGTCGACGACAGCCGGGTCCGGCCGATCTCGCAGTTCGGCACCGCCGTGGAGCCTCTGGTCATCGACGACTTCGTGACCGAGCCCGCCCGCGACCCGGTGATCGGCCCGGAGCTGGCGGCCGCCCGCACCCGGCTGGGCCTGAGCGTCGACGAGCTCGCGGAGCGGACCCGGATCCGCCCGCACGTCATCGAGTCGATCGAGGTCGACGACTTCGCGCCCTGCGGTGGTGACTTCTACGCCCGCGGTCACCTGCGCACCCTGGCCCGGGTCCTCGGCAAGGACCCGGCGGCGATGGTCGAGCAGTTCGACAACCGCTACGCGACCGCCCCGATCAACGCGCGGCGGGTGTTCGAGGCGGAGCTGGCGACCGGGATGACCGGCAGCATGCGCAGCACCGTCGGGGGCCCGAACTGGGCGCTGCTCGTCGGAGTCGTGCTCGGCCTGGTGCTGGTGTGGGGCGTGGTGCGGCTGTTCGCCACCGAGCCTCCCCAGCTGGTGCAGTCGCCGACACCGGTGCTCGACGGCTCCGCCGGCGTCGGGAACGGCGCGCCCGGCCCCGCTGCCGACGGCGGCCGGCCGGTGCGCCTGGTCCTGCTCGCACCACGGACCGCCGCGCGCGTGGTGGTCCGCGACGCCGACCGGCGGGTGGTGTTCGCCGGGCGGGTGCGGCCGGGGCACCGCGAGACGCTCGCGGTGGCGCCTCCGGTGCACGTGCGCGCCGACCACGCCTCGGCGGTCCGGGTCCGCGTCGACGGGGCGGACCGCGGCCGGCTGGGGACGACCGGCGGGCCCGGCAGCCGGACGCTGCACCGCCCCGCCCGCTGACCGACGCGCCGGCACCGGCCGGCAGCACGGCACCGGCCTCGGTTCGCCTCGGTGCCCGCAGGACCGTCATACTCGACACGGATCATGACTACTTCTCCCGAAACCCTGACCACCGTCGCGATGGTGACGCTCGGCTGCGCGCGCAACGAGGTCGACTCCGAGGAGCTCGCCGGCCGGCTCGAGGCGGGCGGGTTCCGCCTGGTCGACGACCCCAGCGACGCCGAGACCGTGGTGGTGAACACCTGCGGCTTCGTCGAGGCGGCCAAGAAGGACTCGGTCGACACCCTGCTCGAGGCCTCCGACCTCAAGTCGCAGGGCCGGACCCGGGCCGTGGTGGCCGTGGGCTGCCTCGCCGAGAGGTACGGCAAGGACCTCGCCGAGTCGCTGCCGGAGGCCGACGCGGTGCTCGGCTTCGACGACTACCCGGACATCGCCTCCCGGCTCACCTCGATCCTGGCCGGGGAGCGGCACCACCCGCACACGCCCCAGGACCGCCGCAGGCTGCTGCCGATCTCGCCGGCCGAGCGTGGCGACGCGGCGGGCGTGGTCGTGGTCCCCGGGCACACCGTCGCCGCCCCGGACCTGCCCGGCGACGCCGCCCCGGCGTCGGGACCCCGTGCGGTGCGCCGCCGGCTCGACGGGGGTCCGATGGCTCCGCTGAAGCTGGCCAGCGGCTGCGACCGGCGCTGCTCGTTCTGCGCGATCCCCTCCTTCCGTGGCTCGTTCGTGTCCCGCCGCCCCGGCGACGTGCTCGGCGAGGCCCGCTGGCTGGCGGAGCAGGGCGTCAAGGAGCTGTTCCTGGTCAGCGAGAACTCCACCTCCTACGGCAAGGACCTCGGTGACCTGCGGCTGCTCGAGACGCTGCTGCCCGAGCTCGCCGCCGTCGACGGCGTGGAGCGCGTCCGGGTGTCCTACCTGCAGCCGGCCGAGACCCGTCCGGGCCTCGTCGCGGCGATCGCCGGGACCCCCGGCGTCGCGCCGTACTTCGACCTGTCGTTCCAGCACGCCTCGGGCCCGGTGCTGCGCAGGATGCGCCGCTTCGGCGACCCGGAGAGCTTCCTCGCGCTGCTCGAGCAGATCCGTGCGCAGGCCCCGCTGGCCGGGGTCCGGTCCAACGTGATCGTCGGGTTCCCCGGCGAGACGGAGGACGACCTGGCGACGTTGTGCGACTTCCTCGAGGCCGCGCGCATGGACGTGACCGGCGTCTTCGGCTACTCCGACGAGGACGGCACCGAGGCGGCCTCCTTCGACGGCAAGCTCGACGAGGAGGAGATCCGCGAGCGCGCCGAGCACGTCACCCGGCTGGTCGAGGAGCTCAACGCCCAACGGGCCGAGGAGCGGGTCGGCGACCGGGTCGACGTGCTCCTGGAGTCCCTGCGGGACGGGCGTACGGCGGAGGGCCGGGCGGCGCACCAGGGACCGGAGGTGGACGGCTCGACCACGGTGACCGACCTGCACCCCGGCGCCCGGGTCGGCGACCTGGTGACCGCGACCGTCACCGCTGCCGACGGCGTCGACCTCGTCGCGCGTGCCGACGGGGGCCGCCGCGGATGAGCAGCGAGCAGCCCGCACCCGCGCCGAGCAACTGGAACGTGCCCAACGCGCTGACCACGCTGCGGATCCTGATGGTGCCGTTCTTCGGCTGGGCGCTGCTCGTCGACGACGGGGGGTCGATCCTGTGGCGGTGCGTCGCCTACGCGCTGTTCGCGGCCGCGATGGTCACCGACAAGATCGACGGCGACCTGGCCCGCAAGCACGACCTGATCACGAACTTCGGCAAGATCGCGGACCCCATCGCGGACAAGGCGCTCACCGGCATGGCGTTCGTCGGCCTGTCGATCATCGGGGAGCTGTGGTGGTGGGTGACCGTGCTGGTGCTGGTCCGTGAGTGGGGGATCACCCTGCTGCGCTTCTGGGTGATCAGGCACGGCGTGATCGCCGCGAGCGCCGGCGGCAAGCTCAAGACGCTCCTGCAGACGTTCGCCCTGGGGCTGCTGATCCTGCCTCTGCGGCTGCTGACCGGCGGCTGGGACACCGTCGGGCTGGTGCTGTGGTGGCTGGCCGTGGTGCTGATGGCGGCCGCGGTCGCGGTCACGGTCGGCACCGGCGTCGACTACGTCGTCCGGGCCCTCCGGGTGCGCCGGGCGGGACGCGCCGAGCTGGGCCGGTCAGCCCGAGGCTGACTCCGACAGGGTGGGGGCCGGGCCGTGCCCGGCGGCCGAGTCGGCGTCGGCGAGCGCGCTGGCGGCCGCGACCAGCGCCAGGTGCGAGAACGCCTGCGGGAAGTTGCCGACGAAGCGCCGGCCGACCGGGTCGTACTCCTCCGCGAGCAGGCCCACGTCGTTGGGGACCTCGAGCAGCCGGCGCATCAGCGCGTGCGCGTCGTCGAGCCGCCCGGCGTGCGCGTACGCCTGGGCCAGCCAGAACGAGCAGGCCAGGAACGGGTGCTCGTGCCCCGAGAGGCCGTCCACCCCGGTGTCGGTGCGGTAGCGCAGCAGGAACCCGTCGCGCATCAGGTCCTGCTCGACGGCCGAGATCGTGCCGAGCATCCTCGGGTCGTCGCCGTCGAGGAAGCCGACGTCGGAGAGCAGCAGCAGCGAGGCGTCCACCTCGGAGGTGTCGTAGTGCTGGGTGAAGGTGCCGCGCTGCTCGTCGAACCCCTTCTCGAGGATCTCGTCACGCACCCGGTCGCGCAGGTCGCGCCAGTGGTCGACGGGTCCGGGCAGGCCGTCCTTCTCGACCGCCGCGACGGCCCGGTCGAAGGCCACCCACACCATCACCCGCGAGTGCGTGAAGTGCCGCAGCGGCCCGCGGATCTCCCACAGCCCGTTGTCGGGCCGCTCCCAGTGCTCGGCGAGCTCGTCGACGAGCGTGCGTTGCAGCGACCAGCTGTCCTCGGTCTCCTCGAGGCCGAGCCGGCGGGCCATCTGCAGGGCGATCATCACCTCGCCCAGCACGTCGGTCTGGCGCTGCCCGACCGCCTCGTTGCCGACCCGCACCGGCCGGGAGTCGGCGTAGCCGGCCAGGTGGTCCAGGGTCCGCTCCGGCAGCTCGCGGCCGCCGTCCACGGCGTACATGATCTGCAGGTCCTGGGGGTCGCCGGCCACCGCCCGGAGCAGCCAGTTGCGCCACAACCGGGCCTCGTGCTCGTAGCCGGACTCCAGCAGCGACTCCAAGGTCAGCGAGGCGTCCCGCAGCCAGCAGAACCGGTAGTCCCAGTTGCGCTCCCCGCCGAAGTCCTCCGGCAACGACGTGGTGGCGGCGGCCACGATCCCGCCGGTGCCGCCGTGCGTGAGCAACCGCAGCGTCACCAGCGACCGCAGCACCGCCTCCCGGTAGGGCCCGGAGTAGGTGCACCGGGTCGCCCACCGCTCGGAGACCGCGAGCGTCTCGGCGATCCGGTCGTCGTAGGGAAGCGGGGGCGGCAGCTCGTGGTGGGAGGCCACCCAGGTCGTGGAGAAGGTCAGCTCCTCACCGGCCGAGACGTCGAACTCGTCGTAGTGCCGGCCGTCGGCCGCCCTCGGCAGCCGCGGCCCGCGCAGGATCAGCCGGTCCGGTCCGGCGATCGCGGTGACCACCTGCTCGCCGTGGTCGTCGACGCGGCTGACCCAGGGCCGGACCTTGCCGTAGCCGAACCGCACCACCCATTCGTGCGCCATCCTCACCGTGCCCTCGACGCCGACGATCCGGCGGACGATGTCCGCGCGCTGGTCGCCGATCGGCATCAGGTCGATCACCCGAACGGTCCCCGTGTCGGTCGTGTACGTCGACTCCAGCACCGCGCTCGGGCCGACGTACCTCCTGCGGCAGCGGGCCGCGTCCTTCGGGCCGAGCAGCCACCGACCGTTCATCGGGTCGCCCAGCAGCGCCGCGAAGCACGCGGGGGAGTCGAAGCGCGGCAGGCACAACCAGTCGACGGAGCCGTTCCTGCCGACCAGCGCGGCCGTGCCGGTGTCGCCCAGCACGGCGTAGTCCTCGATGGGTAGCTGCATGCCGCCACGGTAGCCGCACTACGATTCCGGACGTGGACGCCCAGGAGCTGACCGCGCAGCTGCACGCGGAGCTGGTCGAGCGCGGCGCGACGATCGCGACCGCGGAGTCGCTGACCGGCGGCGCCCTCGGCGACCTGCTCTCGGCGGCGCCCGGGGCCAGCGACGCCTACGTGGGCGGCGTGGTGTCCTACGCGACGCGGGTCAAGCAGCAGCTGCTCGGCGTCGGGGACGACATCGTCGCCGGCCACGGGGTGGTGTCCGCGGCCTGCGCCGAGCAGATGGCCCGGGGGGTGCGCGAGCTGCTCGGGGCCGACTTCGCGGTGAGCACCACCGGGGTGGCCGGGCCGACGCGCCAGGAGGGCAAGCCGGTCGGGCTGGTGTTCGTGGGAGTCGCGGACGCTCAGGGGGCCCTCTCCCGGGAGCTGCACCTCGACGGGGAGCGGACCGAGATCCGGGAGCGGGCCGTGCTCGAGGCGGTCCGCGCCGCCCTGGAGCTGGTCGCCGGCCGCCGTGACCGAGTCACACCGCTGTAATTTGACCCGACACGCCGGGCATCATGCTTGACATTGATCGGTTTTCGTCACTCGAATCACATTCCGCCCCTAGACTCCCACGTGTGGCACGTCACCTGCGCAGCATCGCGTCCGTCGTCAGCCTGATCCTGGTCAGCGGCCTGGGCCTGCTGGTCGGCGCGGTCCCGGCCTCGGGGTACTCCACGGTGCTGTGCACCGGCTACGCCGGCTGCAGCAGGGCCGGGATGTCGAACGCCGGCTACAGCGCCGCCCGCGACACGATGTGGTGGCGGATGTACACCGGCCACAACTGCACCAACTACGTCGCCTACCGGATGGTGCGGGCCGGGATGCCCAACGTGCGACCGTGGTCCGGCGGTGGCAACGCCAGCAACTGGGGGCTCGCGGAGCGGGCCATCACGAACTCCGTGCCGGCGGTCGGTTCGGTCGCCTGGTGGGGCGCCTACTCCGGTGGCCACGGGAGGGCCGGTCACGTGGCCTACGTCGAGCGGGTCGTCTCCGCCGACGAGATCATCGTCTCCCAGGACAGCTGGGGCGGTGACTTCTCGTGGGCCCGGATCTCGCGCTACAGCGGCAGCTGGCCCAGCGGGTTCGTCCACTTCCGCGACCTGCGGCTGACCAGCACCTCGCGGCCCCGGATCGCGGGGCTGCCGAAGGTCGGTGCGGTGCTCAGCGCCACGCCCGGCACCTGGAGCCCCGCGGACCCGACGATCTCCTACCAGTGGCGTGCCGACGGTCACTCGATCCCCAACGCGACCGGCACCACCCTCTCGCTCACCCAGGACCTGCTGGGCAAGCAGATCGCGGTGCGGGTGGTCGCCGCCAAGCTCGGCTACCCGACCGTGCGCCGGTTCTCGGTGCGCACCGCGGCCGTGCTGCCCGGGGTGCTGAGCAGCACCACCGCGCCCACGGTGACCGGGACGGCCCAGGTCGGCACCCCGCTCGTCGCCTCGCCCGGGACGTGGGACCCCGCCCCCGACGCGCTGGCCTACCAGTGGACCGCGGACGGGACCCCGATCGAGGGGGCCACCACGGCCACCCTCACCCCCGACGCGACCGTGCTCGGCAAGGCGCTCGCGGTCACCGTCACCGCGACCAGGAGCGGCTACACCGACGTGGCGGCCGTCTCGGCGGCCACCGCGCCGGTGGTCCCGGGCACCTTCTCGGTGACCGGCCCGCCACGGGTGCTGGTGCCCAGCACCGAGGCGGGCAAGGCCCGTCCCGGCCAGACGATGAGCCTCGACCTCGGCAGCTTCACGCCGGGCGACGCGCAGGTGACGGTGCAGTGGCTGCGAGCGGGCCGTCCGGTCCCGGACAGCACCGGGCCGACGTACCCGATCACGGACGCGGACATCGGATCGCGCATCGCGGCGCGGGTGACGCTGACCAAGGACGGCTACACCACGGTCACCACGCGGACCCCCTCGACCCGGCTGGTCCGGGCGGCCCCGACCCTCGTGGTCCGGACCGACTCGCCGCACCGGGGACGGCTGCACCTGGTCGCCACCGTCGCCGCCCAGGGCGTGCCGGACCTCTCGGGTGTGGTGCGGTTCAGGTCGCGCGGCCAGGTCGTCGACGTCCCGGTCCGCCACGGGGTCGCGGCGACCACCCTGCGGGGACTGCCGAGCCGTGCCGTGTGGGCGAAGGTGCGCTACCTGGGCAGCCGGGAGGCGACCGCTCTCGGCGTGAGGCGCCCCTACCCGGTGAGCTGACGCCCCGGACCGCGCGAACGGATCCGGGGGCTGCCCCGCGGGAAGTTTTGCCGGGCCGGTAGCGTTGGACACCCCGGGACGGTCCGCAGGAGCGGATCTCGCGAAAGGAGCAGATGCGTGGTGCTTTTCCGTCGGCTGCTCGGCGAGGTCCTGCGTGCCCAGCGGATCCGTCAGGGACGCACGCTTCGCCAGGTGTCGGCGGACGCCCGCGTGAGCCTCGGCTACATCTCCGAGATCGAGCGCGGCCAGAAGGAGGCATCCTCCGAGCTGCTGGCCTCGCTGTGCGCGGCCCTCGACGTGCCGCTCTCGGAGGTGCTCTCGGAGGTCAGCGACGCGGTAGCCCTCGAGGAGGCCGCGCTGGCCATGCAGCTCGAGGACGTCGCCCTCGACGCCCCCGCGGTCGGCAAGTCCGACCCCCGCGGCGACGTGGTCGCCTCCGCCGCCTGACTGGGTGTGCCCTATTCGGACCCACCGGCTTCCCTTGACCTGCATCCCTTTGGGTGCGGGTTGGCGCCCCCCTGGCCGGGTGCCGCAACCAATGCGGCGATGAGCGCGGGCGTCAGTTCTGGGCGTTGGTCATGGACACGAACTGGGCGACCTCCCGCATGCCGAGCCCCTCGTAGACCCGACGCGGAAGTGGATACCCCGGGTCGCCGCGAGGCCCAACAATGGCTTCCTTGGCGCCCAACTGGTCTGCTACGCAGAGCATCTGGGCACATAGGGCTCGCGCGAGTCCTCGGCCGGAGTGCGCTGGGTCGGTGCCCACGGGCTCGAACAACAGCGAGTGGCTGTGATCGTCCAGCCATCCGAGCGCGTAGGCGGCGAGGTCGCCCTCAGGGCCGACGGCGACCAGATCGAGCTCGGGGCGGTACCCCGGGGTCTCGATGACGGCGCGGTGCTTGTCGACCGAGTAGCTCGATCCGGGCTCATCCCCGGTGACCTCCAGGCCAAGGAGACCCTTGATACGGGCCGGCGCCCATGCCCGTCGGTGGACCTCCACACGGGCCAGCACATCGTCGATGTCGGCGACGTCCACGCTTCTGATGCGGTAGCCCGGCGGCGAACCATGCTGGTCGAGGTCAGAGGTGTCACGGAGCTCTCTCCACAGTTGCGCAAACCAGGGGCCCTCCTCCTCTCGGAGCCCCATAGCGGCCAGGACCTTCACCAGCGAGAGGTCTTGCCGAGCCACCTCGACCGTCATCGTGGGGAAGGCGTCGATCAGTTCCTGCACGATCCGGCGCCGTTGCTCAGCGGTGGTTCGGGGTGACACGTGCAGCGACACCTCTGCCGGGCTACTCGCAGATCCGTCATGCCAGACGTCCGCGAACCCGGTGAGCGGCTCGCCCCAGCCCAACGTCACATCCGGAGCCGGGCTGCCGTCGCCGCGGCTGTGCGGACCAGGCGACGTTGCCTGCGTGCAGGCGCTGGTGGGGCGTCCAGGTGGCGCTGACGCAGTCCCACCTAGCGACCAGATCGTCCGTCATGCCGTCATCCCCTCATGGAGGGCAGGAGCCCGTCAAAGACCTTTCACACCCGGAACCACCAGGCAGGACTCATCGCTGCCTCCCTCCTCGTCGAACCGCTTGACCTAGGCGGCCAGCGGAGGCGCTTGATGCCTGCGGCCACGTGACAGCTGGCGAAGCGTCGTGGCGACGCAGGCGACCTGCAGCCAGCCCGTTGCCGACGTCGTGGTGTTCTCGAAGGACTTCGCCAACCGGCGAGCACGGCCGAGGCGGCCGTGGGCGACCTCGACGCGCCAGGCGTGCCGGATGGGGCGGAAGACGGGCTTCTTGTGGTCCCAACCGACCCGGCGCACCTCGAGGTCGTGGTGCCGGCCGAGCGTGCGGGCAGCGGCTGCGGTGACGCCACGGTCCACCAGAACGAGTTCGAGCCGCCCGGTGACGCCCTGCTCGGTGAGGTGCTCCAGCAGCAACTCGCTAGCCCGGTTCTCGTGGGTGGAGGCTGCCACGACCAGCGCGCCCACCGGGAGCCCGGTTGCCCAGCTGACGCAGTCGACGTCCAAATGGGAATGGGACACACCCAGTGAGAGGCCGCCTCTCCGGCCGCCTCTCCGGCCGCTCCTCCGGCCGGGCCGCCGCCGCGACTGTCCAAGATGCTTCCTTTGTGCCGTTTTTCCGCCCGGGCACTTGGGATGTTGTTGGAATAGTTCCGTCCGTCCCCTTGACTCCCACTCAAACAAAGGCATAAAAAGGGATTCGCAGATCACGGTGATCTGTGACACCCGGGACCGGGACGAGAGACGGAGGCAAGCGCCATGGCGATGCCGGACGCGACAGTCAACAAGAACCTCGAGGGCGGTGGCTTCCGGGCGCGGGTGCAGCGCTTCGGTGGCTACCTCGCCGGAATGATCATGCCCAACATCGCGGCGTTCATCGCGTGGGGCCTGATCACCGCCCTGTTCATCCCCGACGGCTGGACCCCCAACGCCAAGCTCGCGGAGCTGGTCGGCCCGATCATCACCTTCCTGCTGCCGATCCTGATCGGCTACACCGGTCGGCCGGCATGGTGCACGGCCAGCGTGGCGCGGTCGGTCGGCGGCGGTGGCCGACCATCGGGCGTGGTCGTCGCAGCGCCGCACCCGACGTGCCGATGTTCCTCGGCGCGATGATCATCGGCCCGCTGGCCGGCCTACCTGCTCAAGCTCGTCGACAACGCGATCGCAGGAGCAAGGTCCCGGCCGGCTTCGAGATGCTCATCGACAACTTCTCCGCCGGCATCATCGGCGGCGCGATGGCGCTGCTCGGTCGGCTGGCGATCGGTCCGGTCGTGGAGAACCTCGTCAACTGGGCTCGGCCACGGGGTGGAGTCGCTCGTCAACCACAACCTGCTGCCGCTGGCGTCGATCTTCGTCGAGCCCGCCAAGGTGCTGTTCCTCAACAACGCCATCAACCACGGCGTGCTGACGCCGCTCGGCGCCGCCGCAGGCGCAGCAGGCACGGCAAGTCGATCCTGTTCATGGTGGAGTCCAACCCCGGCCCCGGCGCTCGGCATCCTGCTCGCCTACCTGTTCTTCGGACCCCAGGCGCTGCGCCCGACCGTCCCGGCGCGCATCGATCATCCACTTCCTCGGTGGCATCCACGAGATCTACTTCCCCTACGTGCTGATGAAGCCGGTGCTGATCCTCGCCGCCATCGCCGGCGGCTGCCTCGGGCTCGCAGCCGGCACCGTCGCTGCATGCCGGCCTGGTCGCCTCCGCCTGCCCCCGGCAGCGATCTTCGCCTACCTGGCGGTGACGCCCGAAGGGCATCGGCTACTGGTCGCGGTGCTCTCCGACGGTCGCGGTCGCGGCGGGCGTGTCCTTCGTCGTCGCGTCGCTGCCCTGATGGGCTTCGGACGAGCGGCGAGGACTGGAGGAGGCTGCGACTGGCCCGAGGACGAGGTGCATCGTCGGCACCTGAGCCTCCGACGCCCGAACCCTCGAGGAGCCGGGTGCCACGATGCAGTCGCACCCGGCCAACCGCCCGAGAGGACTACCGATGCCTCAAGTCAACGGAAGCGACGTCAAGAAGATGACCATCGCCTGCGACGCCGGCATGGGCAGCAGCGTCATGGTCGCCAGCACCATGAAGAAGAAGCTCAAGAAGTACGACGTCGAGCCGTCGACCACACCCCGGTCAACAACATCCCCGCCGACGCCGCAGGTGGTGCTGTGCCACGCCGGTCTCGCCGAGCGCGCCCGCAGCATCGCCCCGAACGCGGTGATCGTGCCGTTCAACGTCTTCATGGGCGACCCCGCCTTCGCGAAGGTCGAGTCACGCGATCAAGGACGGTGGCGTCCTTGAGTCCTGAGGCACCAGCACCGAGCGTGCTGCGGGCCGACGCGGTCCGTCTCGGCCTCACCGCCCGCCGGCAAGGAGGACGCCCTGCGTCAGTGTGGTGCGGTGCTGGTCGAGGTCGGCGCGGCCGACCCCGGCGTACGCCGACGCGATCCTCGAGCGCGAGCAGTCGATCTCGACGTACATGGGCGAGGGCGTCGCCATCCCGCACGGGACGGACGCCAGCAGGGAGCACATCAACCGGGCGGCCCTCGCGCGTTCCTGCAGTTCCCGGACGGCGTCGACTGGAACGGCAAGCAGGTGCCAGCTGTCGCGATCGCGATCGCCTCGCGGTCCGACGAGCACATCGGGATCCTGCAGTCGCTGGCGATGGTGCTCAGCGACAAGGAGAGCGCACGAAGGCTGCGCGAGACCACCGACGTCGACGAGGTCCTGGAGCTGCTCGCGGCGCCCACGGACGAGGAGGATAGAGAGACTCGATGAAGGCGCCTGCGTTTCTACGCCCCCGAGGACGTCCGTCTCGAGGACGTGCCCGAGCCCAGTTGCGGGCCCGCCGAGGTGAAGCTCCGGGTCCGCAACTGCTCGACCTGCGGCACCGACGTGAAGATCTTCCACAACGGGCACCAGAACCTCACGCCCCCGCGCACCATCGGTCACGAGATCGCCGGCGAGGTCGTCGAGGTCGGGGCCGAGGTCAACGCGACCTACGGCTCGGACTGGAAGGTCGGCGACCGGGCGCAGGTGATCGCCGCGGTCCCGTGCGGAGACTGTCACGAGTGCCGGAAGGGCTGGATGGCGGTCTGCCAGAACCAGACCTCCGTCGGCTACCAGTACGACGGCGGCTTCGCGGAGTTCATGATCGTGCCGCAGCAGGTGCTCAAGGTCGACGGGCTGAACCGGATCCCCGACAACGTGGGGTACGACGAGGCGTCGGCGGCCGAGCCGTTCGCGTGCGCGATCAACGCCCAGGAGCTGCTCGGCATCGAGGAGGGCGACACCGTCGTCGTCTTCGGGGCCGGGCCGATCGGGTGCATGCACATCCGCATCGCCCGTGGCGTGCACCGGGCTGGCCCGGTCTACCTCGTGGACGTCAACGCCGACCGGCTCAAGATGTCGGCCGACGCCGTCGATCCGGACGAGGTGGTCAACGCCGCGGAGGTGGACGTGGTCGAGAAGGTCATGGAGCTCACCGGCGGGCGCGGGGCGGACGTGGTGATCACCGCCACGGCGGCCAACGTCACCCAGGAGCAGGCCATCGCGATGGCGGCCCGCAACGGCCGGATCTCCTTCTTCGGCGGGCTGCCGAAGACCGACCCGACGATCACCTGCGACTCCAACGTCGTGCACTACCGGCAGCTGCACATCCACGGCGCCAACGGCTCGGCACCCGAGCACAACAAGCGGGCGCTGGCCTACATCGCCAGCGGCCAGGTGCCGGTCAAGGACCTGATCACCGAGCACATCCCGCTCGACCGGGTCCTCGACGCGTTCTCGATCGTGAAGAAGGGCGAGGCGATCAAGGTCACCGTCGAGCCGTAGCCGGACACCGCGACCGGACGTCCACCCGTTGTGAGAGCCTGCGGGTGGACGTCTCGCGTCGAGGGGAGCACCGGTGGCGGCTCAGCAGGACCTGATCGACCGGGTGGTCGACGACCTCGCCGCCGACCCCCGGGTGCGCGGCCTCTGGCTCACCGGCAGCTTCGGCGCGGGCACGGCCGACGAGTACAGCGACGTCGACATGTTCGTGCTGGTCGCCGACGCGCACGTGCCGGCCTTCGTCGACGGCTGGCTGGGGGGCATCGCCGCGGCCTATCACCCGCTGCTGGCCCGGCGGCTGGCCCCCGCGCCGGTGTTCCACCACGTGCTCCCCGGCTGGCTGCGCTGGGACGTGGTCGTCGGCGGGCCGGCCGACCTCAACGACCTCGACCCCGACGCGGTCATGGAGCTGGTCAACCGTGACGGGGTCCGTCCCGCGCCCTCGTTTCGCGCGGGCGTGCAGGCCGACGCCGTACGCGAGATGACCGAGGAGTTCCTGCGGGTGCTCGGCCTGCTGCCGGTCGTGGTCGGCCGCGGCGAGCTGGTGACCGCGGTCAGCGGCGCGGGGATGCTGCGCCAGCTGCTGACCACCCTGCTGCGCTACCGGGTCGAGGGCCCGCGGCTGAGCGGTGCGCTGCACCTGAGCCGGGTGCTGCCCGCGGACGAGATGGCCGCGCTGGCCGCGCTGCCCCCGGTCCACGCCGACCGGGGCGCGGTGATCCGCGCCCACCTGTCGTGCGCGGCGATGTTCCTGCCGGTGGCCCGCGACCTGCTGGGCCCCGACCACCCCGACGCGCTCGAACGGGCCTGCTGGGAGCACCTGGGCCGCCACCTCGGCGTCGAGCCGCCCCGCTGACAAAGCGGGCCGTTCGGCCCTGCGTGCGGCGGGCCTTCGTCCCTACTCACCGGTAGGCCGCGCTCCCAGGCTGATTGGCGGGGCGTAAGAGGGGATGAAGCGGGGCATATCGGTATCCGTTTCTTTACGTCCTTGGGGTGACTTCCTTGGAGGGGAGCGGTTCGTCATGAGGATGCGCAGGAGAACGGGTGGGCTGGTGGGGGTGGCCGTCGCCATGGCGCTGGTGCTGCCGGCGCCGGTGTTCGCGGCCGGCTCGGGGGGCGGAGGTGGTGGTGACAGCGGCTCGGGCGGGGAGGGCTCGGGGGACACCACCGGCTCGGACTACTCCGACCTGGTGCGCATCCTGCGGGCCGAGAACGGCACCCCGCTGCTCCGGAAGTACGTCGTGCCCGCGACCGCCGAGACCGAGGCGACGACGGAGTACTGCGTGCAGCCGGTGTCGTTCGAGAGGCAACCCGGGCTCGTCGAGACGACCAACCCCGTGGACGGCGCGACCGTCTACCGGATCCCGCTGCAGGGCGAGTGGATCGGCTCCACCGAGCCGCTGCCCGTCGAGGAGATCACCGCCTGCGACCCGCAGCCGCAGTACGCCATGTTCGTCTCCGAGGTCGAGCTCGAGCGGCTGAACATGGCCCGGACCGCCGACAGCGTGCTCGAGGACAAGCTCGCCGCCGTCCAGACCAAGCTCCTGCTCGCCGGTGAGGACATCGCCCTCGACCCGGCCGGACGGATCACGCCCGCCGGGGTCCCGATCGACGCGGCCCCCGAGCAGGCGGCCATCTACCAGTCGCTGATGGAGACCGGGACGATCCCCGGGCTGCCCACCGACATGACCTCGCCGACCCGGGTCGGGCCGGAGTCGACGACCGGCACGAACAGCCAGTTCGACGCCTGGGAGCTCGCCGCAGCCGCCGTCGGCACGGCCGCCAGCAAGGGCGTGCCGGTCAACATCGACACCATCGAGTACTACAACCAGGTGATCGGCTTCCCGCCGGACGACGCCTACACCTCCGACTGGGGGGTGAGCTTCGTCCGATCGGCGGACCCCGACCAGGCGGGCATCGAGATGCCGTCCGGCCGCAGGTACGTCGACTACAGCGGCTTCGCCTACAACCGCTCCCAGACCTTCCCCGGCAGCGTCACCTGGCTGGACGTGGCCGACCTGGAGTGGCAGGTGACGCCGATCCTCCAGGCGGTGCCGTTCACGAACCCCGGCATCGGCGCCGAGACCCTGCACGGCGTCCAGGCCTTCGCCCAGCTCGCCGACGACACCCGTGCGGTGATCTCGTACCTGCACGAGCACGAGGTGGTCCTGCCCGGGTTCTCCATGGATCCGGTGGGGATCGACACCACCGCGGCACAGGAAGCCGCCGTCCGCGACCCCGCTGTGGACCTCGGCAGCCTGCCCGAGGACGTGTTCGCCACCCAGCCGTTCGACGTGACCGCGTCGCTGTTCAACCCGCACGCCGCCACCGTGCCCGAGGACGGAGGCCGGCTCATCGACCAGGCGCGGCTGCGCATCACCGTCCACCCGCAGGAGGGGACCCTGGCCACCGGCCAGGTGGTCGCCACGGCCGAGGACGGCCAGGACCTCCCGTTCACCCAGCAGGGCGACGACCTCGTCGGCTGGTGGGGGCCCGAGACCGGCTTCCCGGTGCCGCCGGGCTACCACGTCTCCACCACGTTCCACGTGACCGTGGCCGACGGTGCCCCGGTCGGTCCGTACGACGTGACCCTCGAGCTGGTCGACGTCGGCCAGGACAACCAGGTGCTGGCCGACGACAGCGGCACGACGCGGGTGCACGCCAACGAGGCGACGCTGCTCTGGGGCGGTGAGGTCCCCGCGTTCGCCACCCAGGGCAGCTACGTGGCGGTCCCGCTGCGCGTCTACTCCCCGAGCGGCGGCTCCGGTGAGATCGAGCTGACGGTCACGGGTCCGACCGACGGCGCCCTGAGCGCCGCGGACGTCGCGGCGTACGGCACCAGCGAGGACGGCACCGAGATGGTGGTGCTGCCCCTGACGGCCGACCCGGACGGACGGGTCACGACAAGCTGGAGGGTGCCGTTGGTCGCCGGCTACACCGACCTGGTGTGGTACCTGGTCGTGGCGCCGGGCGCCCCCGAGGGTGGCTACGCCCTCGGCGCGACCCTGGCCGGCGCGAACACGCTGGATCCCGTGCTGGTCGCCATGACCGCTCCCGAGACGCACGGGGAGAGCACCAGCGTGGCGGTGAAGATCACCGTGGACGCGCTGGGCACCGACCCGGCGTTCACGCTGACGGCCGTCCCCGACACCGTCACCGGCACGTTCCAGTGCCGGCTCGGCAAGGACGGCGCGGACGCCCCCTGGGAGGACTGCGGCACCGCCCCGAGCGGGGAGTGGAGCGCCACCGACCTGGGCCCGGGGAGCTACGAGTTCTCGGCGAGGCTCAAGCTGGGATCCGCTCGGATGTCCGAGCTCGCCTCGGTCAGCTGGGTGGTCTCGGACGAGACCGGCGGCGACACCACGGCGCCGACGCTCACCCTCACCGCCGTCGGCGTGCCGGGTGAGTCGGCGACCTTCGCCCTCACCAGCGACGACCCCACCGCCACCTTCGAGTGCCGACTGCTCCAGGACGGGACGGTCGTCGAGGCGTGGGCCACCTGCGCCACCGACGCGTCGTACGACGCCCTGGAGGCGGGGGCCTACGTCCTGGAGGCGCGGGCGACCGACGCGGCCGGGAACG
This sequence comes from uncultured Actinomycetota bacterium, assembly GCA_963838025.1. Lineage (GTDB taxonomy): Bacteria > Actinomycetota > Actinomycetes > Propionibacteriales > Nocardioidaceae > Nocardioides_B. The sequence goes on along the minus strand of CAWIPF010000001.1, from coordinate 2,418,235 downwards.
TCTCCGACCTCGTGACCCGCGGCTGGACCGTCGCGAGCGGGGCTCCCACGGCTCCGGACACGTCGGTGGTGGGAGGGCCCCGCGACGGCGCCTGGGTGCTCGGCCGGGCAGCCGTCTTCCGGCTGGCCAGCCCCGCGCCGGACGTCCGGTTCCGCGTGTCGGTGAACGGGCGCGCCGCGACGACGTGCACGTCCGGCACCTGCCGGGTGACCGGCCTGCCCCGGGGCACGAACCGGATCCGGTTCGCGGCGCTCGCGCAGGGCCTGGTCGACCGGACGCCGGTGGTCCGCACGGTCTTCGTGCCGCGCGGGGTGCTGGCGCTGGGGCACAACCGTGATTGGCGGATCCAGAACGCCGACGGGCACCTGTTCGGCCGCTACGCCCAGACCCGGACGCATCACCGCGAGCTCACGCTGTGGGCGCCGCGCATCAAGCGCGTGGCGCTGGTGGTGTCGACCGGGCCGGGCTTCGGCAAGGTGCACGTCTACCTCGGGCAGCGGCGGCTGACCCGCACCCCGGTGCGGCTCGACACCGCCACGCGGCACGGCCGCACGCTGGTGCCGGTCAAGACGTTCAGGACGGCCCAGACCGGTCGGCTGCGGATCGTCGTGGTGTCCCGGCACCGGACCGTGCGCATCGAGGGGCTGGCCGTCGCCCCCCGCTGAGCGGTCGCGGATCACCCGCCGCCGGGGGCCGTCCACGGACCGTGGGCGGCCTCCGGCTGGCAGGACGGGCACCAGTACGTCGACCGCTCCTCGCCGCTGCCGCCCTGCGCGGCCGCCCGCACCGTGGTCCCGCAGCGCCGGCAGGGCTGCCGGTCGCGGCGGTAGACCCAGGTCTGCCGGCCCTTGCGCAGGTCGCCGGTGGTGGTCTGCTCGACGCGCTCCTTGTTGGCGTCGAGCACGGTGCGGGCCCGGCGTACCAGGCGGCGGAGGTCGGGGACCTCGCCGACCGGCAGCCAGGGGTGCACGCCGGCGAGGAAGCACAGCTCGGACTTGTAGAGGTTGCCGATCCCGGCGAGGTTGCGCTGGTCGAGGATCGCCTCGGCGACCGGCCGGCCGGGCTCCGCGAGCAGCCGGCGCAGCGCCTCGTCCTCGTCCCAGTCCGGCCCGAGCAGGTCGGGTCCCAGCGGGGGCAGCGCGGCCGGCTCCTCGCTGCGCGGCACCACCTCGCAGACCCCGAGCGCGAAACCGACGGCGGTCCACTCGTCGGTGCGCAGCACCACGCGGGCCTCGTGGGCGGGCCGACGCCAGCGGGAGCCGGGGCGGTAGAGGTGCCAGGCGCCCTCCATCTTGAGATGGGTGTGCAGGGTGTGCGCGTCACCGATCCGGGTGAGCAGGTGCTTGCCGCGGGAGAGCGTCTCCACCACCGGCTGCCCGGCCAGGTCGAGGCCGGCGTGCGCGGGGACCCGGAAGTCGGTCTCGACCAGCACCCGTCCCGACAGCGCGCGGTCGAGGTGGCGGGCGGTGCGCCACACCGTGTCGCCCTCAGGCACGGATCCGCAACCCCCGTGGTGTGGCCACGAACCCGGCGTCCTCCAGCGCCTGGCGCAGCGCGCTGGAGCGCTCGCCGGTGCCGAGGATCGAGCTGCCGTCGGCGCGCTCGACGGTGAGCCGCCCCAGGGCGCCTTGGCGGACGGCGGTCGCCAGCGCGCCCATCGCCGCCGCCAGCACGTCACGCTCCTCGGAGAAGGTCAGCAGGGTGCGGCCGCCGCGCTCGACGTAGAGCGCGAGGTCGCCGTCGACCAGCACCACGAGGGCCCCCGCCTTGCGGCCGGGGCGGTGGCCGCTGCCCTCGGCGGCGTCGGTGGTCCGCTCCGGCCACGGCAGCGCCGCGCCGTAGGGGTTGGCCGGGTCGGTCGCGGCCAGCGCCACGGCGGTGCGCTTCTCCCCGGCCGGGCCGGTGTCCCACGGGTCGGCCGGCGCGGCCAGCTCCTGCGAGAACGACCGGAGCCGGTCCACCGCGCCCGGCCCCCCGAACTGGGCCGCTCCGAGCGAGGCGACGAAGTAGCCCCGCCGGCAGCGCCCGGAGTCCTCGAAGGCCGAGAGCACCTTGTAGACCCCGGCGAAGCCGCCGGGCACCCGCTCGCTCATCACCGCGCCGCGGGTCACCACGCCGTGCCGCTCGAGCAGCCCCTCCGCGGCCGCGTGGGCGCGGCGGGTCGGGTCGGGCTCCAGGTCGGGCAGCAGCGACCAGCGGCCCACGGTCGTCGGCGGGCCGCCGCGGCCCGGAAGGCCGGTGCTCCGTGGGCGGGACAGGGTGCGCGCCCGGGGCGGGGGCCGGCGCGCCCGGTGCGACGTGCGGCCGCCGGAGGTGAGCGCGCGCACCGGCGCCAGGGTGTCGTTGGTGAGCAGGCCCGCCCAGACCAGGTCCCACAGCACCGTCTCGAGGGCCAAGTCGGCGGCGCCCTCGGTGTCGCCGACGAGGTCGGCGAGGCGGCGGAAGAAGTACGCCCCGCCGCCGGCCAGCGCGTCGAGGACCGCGTCGTGCAGCGGGGTCCGGTCCGGCTCGCCGTGGTCGGGGAGGGTGAGCGGCGCGGTGTCGGCGAGGTGCAGGGAGACCCAGCCGTCGGCGCCGGGGAGGGTGCCGTGGCCGGACCAGAGCACCTCGCCCGCGGCCGTGAGCTCGTCGAGCATCGCGGGGGAGTAGTCGACCACCCGGCCGGACAGCACCAGCGGCTCGAGCGCCGAGGCCGGCACCGCGCAGCCGGCGAGCTGGTCGACGACGCCGAGCACCCCGTCGATCCCGCGCAGCGCCCCCCGCCCCGAGCCGCCGGCGACGACGTGCTGCCAGGCCGGCAGGAACCGGCCCAGCGTGGCCGGCTCGACCGGCTCGACCTCCTTGCGGAGCGCCGCCAGCGACCGGCGCCGCAGCCGGCGCAGCACCTCCGCGTCGCACCACTCGCTGCCCGCGCCGGACGGGCGGAACTCACCCTCGAGCACCCGGCCCTGGGCGCCGAGCCGGACCAGGGTCTGGTGGGCGACCGCGACGCCGAGGCCCAGCCGGGCCGCGACGTCGGAGGCCGTGAACGGGCCGTGGGTGCGGGCGAAGCGCGCGACCAGGTCGCCCAGCGGGTCCTCGACCGGGTCGGTGAACGCCTCCGGGGTGCCCGGGGGCACCGGCACGCCGAGGCCGTCGCGCAGCCGGCCGACGTCCTCGACCGCGGCCCAGCGCTCCTCGCCGGCGACCCGCACGTCGACCACTCGCCGGGCCTGGGCCAGCATCTCCAGCCAGGAGCCGACACCGGCGCCGGGGACGGACCTCTGCGCGACCTCGGCGGTGGACAACGGCCCGAGCAGCCGCAGCAGGTCGGCGACCCCCTCCGCGTCGCGGGCCCTCCGGTCGTCGGTGAGCCGCTGCAGCTCCCGCTCGAGCTCGGCGAGCACGTCCGGGTCGAGCAGCTCGCGCAGCTCCGCCCGGCCGAGGAGCTCGGCCAGCAGGCCCTGGTCGAGGGAGAGCGCGGCGGCGCGGCGCTCGGCGACGGGGGAGTCGCCTTCGTACATGAACGCGGCGACGTAGCCGAACAGCAGGCTCCGGGCGAACGGCGACGGCTGATGGGTCGAGACCTCCGCGACCCGGATCCGGCGTGCTCCGAGGTCGCGCATCAGCGCGACGAGGGACGGTACGTCGTAGACGTCCTGGAGGCACTCGCGGACCGCCTCGAGGACGATCGGGAAGGACGGGTACTTCACCGCGACCTGGAGCAGCTGCGCGCTGCGCTGCCGCTGCTGCCACAGCGGCGAGCGACGGCCGGGGTCGCGCCGGGGCAGCAGCAGGGCGCGGGCCGCGCACTCGCGGAAGCGCGAGGCGAACAGCGCCGAGCCGCCGACCTCCGTGGTGACGACGTCCTCGATCTCCTCGGGCTCGAACATCACGATGTCCGCGCCGGGCGGGTCCTGGTCGGTCTCGGGGACCCGCAGCACGATCCCGTCGTCTGACGCCAAGGCCTGCGCAGCGGTGTTGCCAAGGCCGTAGCGCTCGCGCAGCCGGGCGCCGATCGCCAGCGCCCAGGGTGCGTGCACCTGGGCGCCGTAGGGCGAGTGGATCACGATCCGCCAGTCGCCGAGCTCGTCGCGGAACCGCTCCACGAGGATGGTCCGGTCGGTCGGCAGGGTGCTGGTGGCCTCCTGCTGCTCGGCGAGGAACGCGAGCAGGTTCGCGGCGGCGAACTCGTCGAGGCCGGCCTCCCGGCAGCGGGCCTTCGCGCGCTCCTCGGGCAGCGCGGCCAGCTCGCGGGTGAACGCGCCGATCGCCCGGCCCAGCTCCGCGGGGCGGCCGAGCTGGTCGCCCTTCCAGAACGGCAGCCGGCCGGCCTGTCCGGGGGCGGGGGAGACCAGCACCCGGTCGTGGGTGATGTCCTCGATCCGCCAGCTCGTCGCGCCGAGCGCGAAGACGTCGCCGACCCGCGACTCGTAGACCATCTCCTCGTCGAGCTCGCCGACCCGGCGCCCGGCGGCGGAGCCTGCCTTTGACGGAGTCTCGCCGACCAGGAACACCCCGAACAGCCCCCTGTCGGGGATCGTGCCGCCGCTGGTGACGGCCAGCCGCTGGGCGCCCGGGCGGGCGGTGAGGGTGCCGGCGACCCGGTCCCACACGATCCGGGGGCGCAGCTCGGCGAACTCGTCGGACGGGTAGCGGCCGGAGAGCAGGTCCAGGGTCGCGTCGTACGCCGACCGGGGCAGCGTCGTGAACGGCGCGGACCGGCGGACCAGGTCGAACAGGTCGTCGGCGTCCCACTCGTCGACGGCGGTCGCGGCGACCACCTGCTGGGCCAGCACGTCGAGGGGGTTCGTCGGCACCCGCAGCGACTCGATCGCGCCCTCGCGCATCCGCTCGACGGCGACCGCGGTGTGCACCAGGTCGCTGCGGTGCTTGGGCAGCAGCACGCCGCGGGACACCTCGCCGACCTGGTGCCCGGCCCGGCCGACCCGCTGCAGGGCGCTGGCCACCGACGGCGGCGACTCGATCTGCACGACGAGGTCCACCGCCCCCATGTCGATGCCGAGCTCGAGGCTGGAGGTGGCCACCACGCACGGCAGCCGGCCCCGCTTGAGGTCGTCCTCGATCAGCGCCCGCTGCTCCTTGGACACCGAGCCGTGGTGGGCGCGCGCGACGACCGTGGGCGCGCCGTACGACTGGCCGCTCTGGGCCATCAGCTGCGCCGGGGGGGTGGAGTCGCGCTCGACCGCCGCCTCGGCCCGCTCGGCCGCGATCTCGTTGAAGCGGGCGGTGAGCCGCTCGGCCAGCCGCCGGGAGTTCGCGAACACGATCGTCGAGCGGTGCTGCTCGATCAGGTCGACGACGCGCTCCTCGACGTGCGGCCAGATCGACCCGCGCCGCTGCGCCCCGGCCGCCGAGCCCTCGGGGAGGTCGTCGTCGGCGGCGAGCGCCAGCTCGGTCATGTCCTCGACCGGCACCACCACCTGGAGGTCCCACTCCTTGGTGGAGCCGGGTGCGACGACCTCCACCGGACGGGCCCCGCCGAGGAAGCGGGCCACCTCCTCGACCGGCCGGACCGTGGCCGACAGGCCGATCCGCTGGGCGGGGGTCTCGAGCAGCCGGTCGAGGCGCTCGAGGGACAGCGCGAGGTGGGCCCCCCGCTTGGTCCCCGCCACCGCGTGCACCTCGTCGACGATCACGGTGTCCACGCCCCGCAGCCCCTCGCGGGCCTGGGAGGTGAGCATCAGGAACAGCGACTCGGGGGTGGTGATCAAGATGTCCGGGGGCGAGGTCGCCAGCCGGCGTCGCTCCGCGGCCGGGGTGTCGCCGGAGCGCACCCCCACGGTGAGGTCGGGCACGTGCTCGCCGAGCCGGGCGGCGGTGTGCCGGATGCCGGTCAGCGGCGCGCGCAGGTTGCGCTCCACGTCGACGGCGAGGGCCTTGAGCGGGGAGACGTACAGCACCCGGCAGCGGTGCCGCTTGTCCGCCGGCCGCGTCCGCGAGGACAGCCGGTCGAGCGACCACAAGAAGGCGGAGAGCGTCTTGCCGGACCCGGTCGGCGCGACGACGAGGGCGTTGCGTCCGGCGGACACCGCCTGCCAGGCCCCCACCTGCGCCGGGGTCGGCTGCGCGAACGCGGCCTCGAACCAGGTCCGCGTGGGCGCGCTGAACGATTCGAGCACCCCCACTCCGCTGCCCCGGCTGCTCCGCTCGCTCACCCCACCATCCTGCCGCACGGCGCCGACACCGCTGGGCGAGCCGCTTCGTGGGGCCGTCGTACGGGCTGGCGTGTCCGGGCCGCCGTACTCCCCGCGGAGAACTGTCGCTCCCCCTGGGAAGTTCACCACGGGGGGCGACAGATCCCCGGCATACCCTGGTAATCCGCGGGGGGCTGGCGCGGGAAAGTCGGGTGAAAGTGAGGGCGCCGGTGACTACGGTCGGGCTGTGTCCTCCACCCCCCATGACTCGGTCGGTGTCGTGAACGCCCCGGCAGCCGGAGCCTCCCCGGAGCGGACCGGATCGCTGATCCGGGCCCGCGGCCTGCGCAAGTCGTTCGGTGCCTTCGAGGCGGTGCGCGGCATCGACCTCGACGTCTCGCCGGGCGAGGCGTTCGGCTTCCTGGGGCCCAACGGCGCGGGCAAGTCCTCCACGATGCGGATGATCGCCGCGGTGTCGCCGCCGACCGGTGGTGAGCTGACGGTGCTGGGACGTGACCCGGCCACGCACGGTCCGCAGATCCGGTCCCGGCTCGGGGTCTGCCCGCAGGAGGACACCCTCGACACCGAGCTCAACGTGCGCGACAACCTTGTCGTCTACGGCCGCTACTTCGGGCTGCCGCGGGCCGAGGTCGCCGCGCGTGTCGACGAGCTGCTCGCCTTCGTGCAGCTCACCGACAGGGCGAAGGCCAAGGTCGAGAACCTCTCCGGGGGGATGAAGCGCCGGCTGACGATCGCGCGCTCGCTGGTCAACCGGCCCGAGCTGCTGCTGCTCGACGAGCCGACCACCGGCCTGGACCCGCAGGCCCGGCACCTGCTGTGGGACAAGCTCTTCCGGCTCAAGCAGGAGGGCGTCACCCTGGTGCTGACGACGCACTACATGGACGAGGCCGAGCAGCTGTGCGACCGGCTGGTGGTCATGGACAAGGGCCTGATCGTCGCCCAGGGGTCGCCGCTGGCGCTGATCCGCGAGCACTCCACCCGCGAGGTGGCCGAGCTGCGGTTCGGTGTCGGCGAGCATGCGGTGCTGGCCGCGCAGGTCGAGGACCTCGCCGACCGGGTCGAGGTGCTGCCCGACCGGCTGCTGCTCTACGCCCACGACGGCGAGGAGACGCTCGCCAAGGTCCACGAGCGCGGGCTCCGGCCGGCGGCGGTCCTGGTGCGCCGCTCGACGCTGGAGGACGTGTTTCTGCGGCTCACCGGCCGGACCCTGGTCGACTGATGGCCGCCCCGTCCGTGCCGAGCTCCGAGGCAGCCCCTGGCCGGGTCGCCTCCGTGCTGCGACAGGCCGACTACTGGGCCACGGTCTACCGACGGACCTGGCGCGGCACGGCGATCTCCTCGTTCCTGATGCCGCTGCTGTACGTCGCCGCGATGGGCGTCCTGCTGGGCGGCTACGTCGACCGCGGCTCGTCGGGTCTCGAGGGCGCCCCCTCGTACCTCGCCTTCGTCGCGCCCGGGCTGGTCGCGGCCCACGCGATGCAGACCGCCACGGGAGAGGTCACCTACCCCGTCATGGGCGCGGTGAAGTGGAACAAGACCTACTTCGGCATGATCGCCACTCCCCTGCGAGTCTCCGACGTGGTCGCCGCGCACCTGATGTTCGTGCTGTTCCGGGTCGCCGCCAGCTGCGGGGTGTTCCTGCTCGTGATCGGTCTGTTCGGGGTGGTCTCCACGGTGTGGGGCGGCGTGCTGGCCTTCCTCACCCAGGTGCTGCTCGGCCTGGCCTTCGCCGCACCGCTCTACGGCTACACCGCCGGGCTCGCCTCCGAGGCCGGGTTCGCGGTGGTCTACCGGCTGCTGATCATGCCGCTGTTCTTGTTCTCGGGCGCGTTCTTCCCGATCGCCAACCTCTCGCCGACGCTGGAGTGGCTGGCCCGGCTGACCCCGCTGTGGCACGGAGTGGACCTCACCCGGATGCTCACCCTCGGCCACGTGGACTGGCCGCTGGCCGGCGTGCACGTGCTCTACCTGTCGGCGCTCAGCGCCGCCGGCTGGTGGTGGGCGGTCCGTCGGCTGACCGGAAGGCTGGTGGACTGATGGCGCTGACGAACCTCGCCGCCACCCGGATGCGGCCGGAGCCGCTCGGCCCCGCCGCGGCCTCGTGGCGGCTGGTGCACCGCAACTACCTGGCCTACCGCCGCGGCTGGATCTTCTTCCTGACCGGGTTCCTCGAGCCGGTGCTCTACCTGTTCTCGATCGGGGTCGGGGTCGGGCAGCTGATCGACGGCTTCGACCTCAACGGCCGGACCGTGGCCTACGCCGCGTTCGTGGCGCCGGGGATGCTGGCCGCCTCCGCGATGAACGGCGCCATCTTGGACTCGACGTTCAACGTCTACTTCAAGCTCAAGTTCGAGAAGCTGTACGACGCGATCCTGGCCACGCCGATCCGCAGCGCCGACATCGCCCGCGGCGAGATCGGCTGGGCGCTGATGCGCGGCGGCCTCTACTCGACCGGCTTCCTGCTGGTGATGCTCGCGATGGGGCTGGTCGGCTCCTGGTGGGCCGTGCTCGCGGTGCCCGCCACCCTGCTGGTCGGCTTCGCGTTCGCCGCGGTGGGCATGGCGCTGACCACCTGGATGCGGTCCTGGCAGGACTTCGAGTACGTCCAGCTGGCGATCATGCCGATGTTCCTGTTCTCCGCGACCTTCTTCCCGGTGACCGCCTTCCACGGACCACTGCGCTGGCTGGTCGAGGCGACGCCGCTCTACCGGGGCGTGGTGCTCTGCCGGGAGCTCACCACCGGGGTGGTCACCGTCGACTCGCTGGTGTCGGTGGGCTACCTGGTCGGGATGGGCGCGGTCGGGCTCGCGATCGTGGCCCGCCGGCTCGACCGGCTGCTGCTGAGCTGAACCGGTCTCACGGCAGGTTGACCAGCATCCGCTGGTACCACGCCACGTCGATCCACGAGTCGAACTTGTAGCCCACCTCGCGCATGTGCCCGACCTGCTCGAAGCCGCAGGCCAGGTGCAGCCGCTGGCTCGCCGGGTTCGGAAGCGCGACCAGCGCGACCGCGGTGTGCACCCCCGACACCGCCATCGTCTCCAGCAGCGCCGGGTAGAGCAGCCGGCCCACGCCCTTGCCCCGCGCCGACGCGTCGAGGTAGATCGAGGTCTCCCGGGTCAGGTGGTACGCCGGCCGCGGCCGGTAGGACCACGAGTAGGCGTAGCCGACCACGCTGTCGCTGTCGTCGACCGCGACCAGCAGGTGGTCGCCGGGATGGTCGCCGGCCAGCTTCGCGAGCCAGTAGTCGCGGTCCGGCGGCTCGAGGTCGAAGGTGGCGATGCTGTTCTCCACCTCGTGGCTGTAGATCGCCGCGATGTCGCTCAGGTCCCGCTCGGTTGCCGTACGCGTGCTGAATTCGCCGGGCATGACCCGCATTCTCGCAGGCGCGTCGTCCGGCCCGGCAGCGGCTCCCGGCCGGCCTCCGGAGGCGAAGTAGGCTCGTGCCCATGCGGCACACGGAGTTCTGGGCACGGATGGAGCGCGTCCTCGGGTCGGCGTACGCCCGCAGCTGGGCCGAGCAGCAGGTGCTCGCCGGGCTGGGCGGACGGACGGTCACCGAGGCGCTCGCCCAGGGGGAGACCCCCAAGCAGGTGTGGCACGTGGTGTGGGAGCGGCTCGAGCTGCCGCCCTCCGAGCGATGACGGTCCCGCTCGGGCCGGAGGAGGCCGCGGCCCGCACCGGCCGCCGGGTCGCCGGGTGGCTGGGCGCGGCCACGGCGGACCTCGCGCGCGGCGTCGCCGGTGGCGCCCGGTGGCCCGACCACCGGCTGCAGCAGGTGCAGCGCCGCACCATGGGCACCCTGGTCACCGCCCAGGCGTTCGGCGGCGTCGGCATCACGATCGGCATCGCGGTGGCCGCCATCCTCGCCGAGCAGATCTCGGGGTCCGAGAAGCTGGCCGGGCTCGCGCAGACCACCCAGGTGCTCGGCGCGGCGATCGCCTCGTTCCTGCTCGCCCACCTGATGGGCCGGCGCGGCCGGCGGCCCGGGCTGGTGCTCGGCTACCTCCTCGGCGCGGTGGGCGGCGGCCTGGCCGTGGTCGCGGGCGTGGTGTCGTCGTTCCCGCTGCTGCTGGTCGGCACCACGATGCTCGGCGCCACCACCGCCGCGAACAGCCAGTCCCGCTACGCCGCCACCGACCTGGCCCGGCCGGACCGGCGCGCCAGCTCGCTGTCGCTGGTGGTGTGGGCGACCACCGTGGGCGCGGTCGCCGGGCCCAACCTCACCGGCTTCGCCGGGCAGGCGGCGCACGCGCTCGGACTGCCCCGGCTCACCGGCCCGTTCCTGTTCGGCACCGTCGGCATGGTCGCCGCGGCGGCGGTGATCGCCCTGTTCATGCGCCCGGACCCGCTGCTGGTGGCCCGTCAGGCGGCGCTCTCCCGGGGGGCCGCGACCGCCAACGGGACCTCGTGGTCCCGGGCCCTGGCGGTGATCCGGGAGCGGCCCGCCGTGGCCGCCGGCATCTCCGCCCTGGCGCTCGCGCACGCGGTGATGGTCGCCGTGATGGTGATGACGCCGCTGCACATGCACCACGGGGGCGCCACCTTGGAGATCATCGGCGTGGTGATCAGCGTGCACGTGCTCGGCATGTTCGCGCTGGCCCCGGCGGTCGGCTGGGCCGCGGACCGGTTCGGCCGGCCGATGGTGCTCGCGGCCGGGGCGGCGGTGCTGCTGGTCTCGCTGCTGCTCTCCGGCACGTCGCCCGCCGGCGCGTCCCTGCAGATCGGGATCGGCCTGTTCCTGCTGGGCGTCGGCTGGTCGCTGTGCACGGTGGCGGCCTCGACGCTGCTCTCCGAGTCGGCGCCGCTCGACGCGCGCACCGACGTGCAAGGGGTGGCCGACCTCACCATGGGCCTGGTCGCCGCGGCCGCCGGGGCGCTCGGCGGCGTCGTCGTCGGCTCCCTCGGCTACGGCGCGCTCAACGTGTTCGCGGCGGTGCTCGTGACCGGCATCGCGACCGCGGCGGAGTACACCAGGCGGCACCGGTCCGGCGGACCGGCTCAGGACGAGGAGCCGCTGGCGCTCTGAGCGGGCACCGGCACGCCCAGCCGTCGCGCGACCTGCTCGGTCATCGCCAGCGCGACCTCGGGGTCGCCGCCCCAGTTGCGGTCGGTGCGGCCGATGGTCACCCGGACCACGTAGTCGCCCCAGCGCGCCAGCAGCACGGTGCGCGAGCCGCGGGAGCCGGTCTCCTGGCAGGCCGGTGCGTACCGGTCCGGGGTGCCGGCGTAGACCCAGCCCGCGTTGCAGGCCCGCGCCGGCAGCCGCAGCGGGCGGGGGTGGCGCACCGCCCGCACGCTCACGAACCGTGCGGGCTGCCCGGCCGCGACGGTGGTGCACGAGGCTCGGGTCCCGCCGCGGCGCAGTGCGGCGAGGCTGCCCCGGGCCACCGAGTGGGACCGGGGCCCCAGCAGCCCGGCCAGGTCGCGCGTGCCGACCATCCCGCACCCCGGCGCCGTCTCGGCGCGGGGGCCCGGGGCGGCGCACCCCGCCAGCACCAGGCCCACCACGAACATCGTCGCGGCGGCGGTTCGTCTCGTCACCGGCACCATCCGGACCCCTCCCCCTGGACCCTCCCGTGGCACCGGATTCTACGGCCGCCCGCGCCCCGCGTGTCGGAGCCGACATCGAACATGTGTTCGGGCTAGGGTGGGTCGCGACGGACGGCGCCGGTGGACGAAACACCGACGGCACTGGTGGGAGATCCCCAGCCCGCGACAACGGGCTCGCACATTGTCGGAGGACCTCTCTAGTGTCGCTGTCGATGAAGAAGACTGCAGGTTCCGCCTCCCGGCGGACAGACGGACGGATTACTTCCATGGCTGGTGGAGATCGCGACAAGGCACTCGACGCCGCACTCGCAAACATCGAGCGGCAGTTCGGCAAGGGCTCGGTGATGCGGCTGGGCGACGACACTCGGGCACCGCTCGAGGTCATCCCGACCGGCGCGATCGCGCTGGACGTGGCCCTCGGCCTCGGGGGGCTGCCGCGCGGGCGCGTGGTGGAGATCTACGGACCCGAGTCCTCGGGAAAGACGACGGTCGCGCTGCACGCGGTCGCCAACGCGCAGCGGGCCGGCGGCATCGTGGCGTTCATCGACGCCGAGCACGCGCTCGACCCTGAGTACGCCAAGAACCTCGGCGTCGACACCGACGCGCTGCTGGTCTCGCAGCCCGACTCCGGCGAGCAGGCGCTGGAGATCGCGGACATGCTGATCCGCTCCGGTGCGCTCGACCTGATCGTCGTGGACTCGGTGGCGGCGCTGGTGCCCCGCGCCGAGATCGAGGGCGAGATGGGCGACAGCCACGTCGGCCTGCAGGCCCGGCTGATGAGCCAGGCGCTGCGCAAGATGACCGGCGCGCTCAACGGTGCCGGCACCACGATGATCTTCATCAACCAGCTGCGGGAGAAGATCGGGGTGATGTTCGGCTCGCCGGAGACCACCACCGGTGGCCGGGCCCTGAAGTTCTACTCCTCGGTCCGGCTCGACGTCCGCCGGATCGAGACGCTCAAGGACGGCCAGGAGATGGTCGGCAACCGGACCCGGGTCAAGGTGGTCAAGAACAAGGTCGCACCGCCGTTCAAGCAGGCCGAGTTCGACATCATGTACGGCAAGGGGATCAGCCGCGAGGGCGGCCTGATCGACGTCGGTGTCGAGGCCGGCCTGGTCCGCAAGGCCGGGGCCTGGTACACCTACGAGGGCGACCAGCTCGGCCAGGGCAAGGAGAACGCCCGCGCGTTCCTCCGGGACAACCCCGACCTGGCCAACGAGCTCGAGAAGCGGATCCTCGAGAAGCTCGGCATCGGCCCGCAGGTGGACGCCGAGGCGCCGGCGGAGCCGGCGGTGCCGGCGGAGCCGACGAACGTCGACTTCTGAGGCGGTGGCAGCCTCACCGCCGCGCGAGGACCCGGTCGCGGCCGGCCCGGACGCCGACCCCGAGACGGTGGCCCGCAAGATCTTGCTCGACGCCCTCACCGGCCAGGCCCGGAGCCGGGCCGAGCTGGCCACGAAGCTGGCCGGGAAGCAGGTGCCCGAGGAGGTCGCGGAGCGGCTGCTGACCCGGTTCGAGGAGGTCGGCCTCGTCGATGACGAGGCGTTCGCCCGGCTGTGGGTGCAGTCCCGCCGGGCCGGCAAGGGGCTGGCCCGGCGCGCGCTCGCCCAGGAGCTGCGCCGCAAGGGCGTCGACGACGGCGTCGCCCGCGAGGTGCTGGACGAGGTCGACCCCGACGACGAGGTGGAGTCGGCCCGGCTGCTGGTCCGCCGCAGGCTGCGCGGACTGTCCCGGGTGGACCACGCCGCCGCGGTCCGCCGCCTCAGCGGGATGCTGGCCCGCAAGGGCTATCCCGCCGGGCTCGCCTTCCGGGTGGTCCGCGAGGAGCTGGCGGCGGCCGGTCGCGACGTCGAGGGCCCGGAGGCCGACGACCTTCCTTGACCCGCCCTTCCCGGCGACCTAGCCTCGAAGCGAGCACCGAACTCCGGGTGACCGGAGCATGAACGATGACATATGACCCGGCGTAGGCCGGACGCGTGAGAGCTTGCTGATGGTGGGGAGCGGCGGACGGTCGCCTCTGGCGTCCCATTTGTCGCTTATCACGCTCTTGCCTGTCCTCACGCACGACGACAGGAGCCTGGGATGGAGCGGTTCGGATTCGACCCCGGCCAGGCAGTCGCCGCGGGCCCGCTCGTCGCCGGGGCCGGCCTGCTCGACATCCTCCTGATCGTGCTCGGCGTGGTGGTGGCGCTCTCGGTGGCCAGCCTGGCGGTGGTGCTGGTCTCCCGCCACCGGTCGACCGCGCGTGAGCACGACCTGCACCAGGACCTGCAGGAGCAGCGTCAGGACATCGAGCGCCGCGAGCACCGGCTGACCGAGCGGGAGCAGCGGCTGCACGAGGAGACCCGGCACGTGGAGGAGCGGGCGCACCGGGTCACCGAGGAGGAGAGCACGCTCGAGGCCAAGCGCGCCGCGCTGCTCGACGTGGAGGAGGACCGGCGCCGGATCCTCGAGCGGGTCGCGGGCCTGACCGCCGAGGAGGCCCGCCGGCAGCTGGTGGAGTCGATCGAGGCGGACGCCAAGCGGACCGCCGCGATCCTGGCCCGCGACATCGAGCGGGTCGCCCAGGACGAGGCGGAGTTCCGGGCCAAGCGCACCCTGGCCACCGTGATCCAGCGGCTGGCCTCCGAGCAGACCAGCGAGTCCGTGGTCTCGATGGTGCACCTGCCCAGCGACGACATGAAGGGCCGGATCATCGGCCGCGAGGGGCGCAACATCCGCTCCTTCGAGCAGGTCACGGGGGTGAACCTGATCATCGACGACACCCCGGAGGCGGTCCTGCTCAGCTGCTTCGACCCGGTGCGGCGCGAGGTGGCCCGGCTCGCCCTCGAGGAGCTCGTGGCCGACGGCCGGATCCACCCCTCGCGGATCGAGGACGTGCACGAGCGCTGCGCCGTCGAGGTCGAGTCCCAGTGCGTGAAGGCCGGCGAGGACGCCGCCTTCGAGATGGGGATCACCGACCTGCACCCCGAGCTGGTCGCCACCCTGGGCCGGCTGAAGTACCGCACGTCGTACGGCCAGAACGTCCTGCGCCACCTCGTCGAGTCCGGGCACGCCGCCGGCCTGCTCGCCGACGAGCTGGGCCTGGACCGGGCTGCCTGCGTCCGGGGTGCCTTCCTGCACGACATCGGCAAGGCGCTCACGCACGAGGCCGAGGGCTCCCACGCCCTGGTCGGCGCCGAGCTGGCCCGCACCTACGGCGAGGACGAGGACGTCGTGCACGCGATCGAGGCCCACCACAACGAGGTGGAGCCGCGGACCGTCGAGGCGGTCATCACCCAGGCCGCGGACGCGATCAGCGGGGGCCGGCCGGGGGCCCGCCGCGAGTCGCTCGAGGCCTACGTCCAGCGGCTGCACCGGCTCGAGGAGATCGCGCTGTCCAAGGACGGCGTGGAGAAGGTGTTCGCGATGCAGGCCGGGCGGGACGTGCGGGTGATGGTGGCCCCCGGCGTGGTCGACGACATCGCCGCCCAGGTGCTCGCCCGCGACATCGCCAAGCAGTTCGAGGAGGAGCTCACCTACCCCGGGCAGATCAAGGTCACGGTGATCCGCGAGTCGCGGGCCACCGAGACGGCCCGGTGAGGGCCGGGCTCGACAGCAAGTTACCGCTTGGTAATAATCGGCGCATGCCTCAGGTTCTCGCCCTCTACGACCGGCTGTCCGCGCTGCCCCGGGGCCGGTGGGTCTTCTCGGTGCTGTTCAGCCAGAAGGCGCCGTACTTCGCCACGGTGCGTCCTCGGTTCACCGTGCTGGAGCCCAACCGCGCCGAGCTGGTGGTCCGCAAGCGCCGCCGGGTGCACAACCACATCGGCACCGTGCACGTCATCGCGATCTGCAACGGCCTCGAAGCCGCGATGGGCGCGCTCGCAGAGGCCAGCGTGCCGGCCCACAAGCGCTGGATCCCCAAGGGCATGGACGTCGCCTACACCGCCAAGGCGACCAGCGACATCACCTGCATCGCCGAGACCGACCCCGAGCAGTGGACCGGCGACGTCCCCGACGTGCCGGTGCGGGTGCGCGGCGTGCGCACCGACGGGACGGTCGTGGTCGAGGGCGTGATCCGGCTCTGGGTCACGGAGAGGCCGGCCGGGTGAGCCCGCACCGTGGCCGCGGGCCCGGTCAGTGCTTGAGGATCTTGCCGAGGAAGTCCCTGGCCCGGTCCGTGCGCGGGTCGGTGAAGAACTCCTCGGGGGTGCCCTCCTCGACGATCCGGCCGTCGGCCATGAACACCACCCGGTCGGCCGCGGTCCGGGCGAAGCCCATCTCGTGGGTCACCACGACCATCGTCATGCCGGCCTCGGCGAGCTCGACCATGACGTCGAGGACCTCCTTGATCATCTCGGGGTCCAGTGCCGAGGTGGGCTCGTCGAAGAGCATCACCTTCGGGTCCATCGCCAGAGCCCGGGCGATCGCCACCCGCTGCTGCTGACCGCCGGAGAGCTGGGCCGGGTACTTGTCCGCCTGCTGCTCGACGCCGACGCGCTCGAGCAGCCGCCGGGCCTGCTCCTCGGCCTCGCGCCTGCCGAGGCCGCGGACCTTGATCGGGCCGAGGGTGAGGTTCTCCAGGATGGTCCGGTGGGCGAACAGGTTGAAGGTCTGGAACACCATCCCGACCTCGGCCCGCAGCGCGGCGAGCTCCTTGCCCTCCGCGGGCAGCGGCCGTCCGTCGAGGCTGATGGTGCCGGAGTCGATGGTCTCGAGCCGGTTGACGGCACGACAGAGGGTCGACTTGCCCGACCCGGAGGGGCCGATGACCACGACCACCTCGCCGCGGGCGATCGAGAGGTTGATGTCGCGCAGCACGTGCAGCTCGCCGTAGTGCTTGTCCACGTGGTCGAGGACGACCAGCGGGTCGCCGGCGGCCTGGCCGGGGGATTGCGGGCTCATACGACCAGAACCTAGGCGCACGCGAGCGCTTTGGCACCTCGACCCCCTGGTTGTTCGCCGGGGGATGGGGTAGTGAGGGGGGTGTCGCACCCGACGACGCCGAACCGAGGACCGAGGAAGGGATACCCGTGGCGCGCAAGAACCCGCTGGGCAGGCTCGTGGAGACCGCAGTCGACGCCCTGCTCAACCCGAAGGAGACCGCCGAGAAGGTGGTCCACCAGGCCAAGGGCACCGCCGCTCTCGGCAAGACGGTGGCCGAGCACGTCGGCAGGACCGCGGTGGAGAAGGCGGGGGCGACCCGGGGTCGTCGGACGTCCGCACCCGCGCCCGCACCCGCACCCGCACCCGCACCCGCACCGACCCCCACGTCGCCCGCGGACCTGCGTCCGGTCCCTCCGGTGAACGAGCCCGCGCCCGCACCCGCGCCCGCCCCGGCACCGGCCAAGAAGGCGGCGAAGAAGGTGCCGGCGAAGAAGGCGCCGGCGAAGAAGGCGCCGGCGAAGAAGGCGGCGGCCAAGAAGGCGGCCGCGAAGAAGACGCCGGCCAAGAAGGCCACCGCGAGCCCGGGCGACAAGCTTCCCGCCGGTCGCGCAAAGCGGGACCGGGCAGATCCGGAGGTCGCGGTGACCCGGGAGGACCGGGAGGCGGCCAAGAAGGCCAGCCCCGCCGACGTGGCCAAGAACGTCGAGCCGGGCCGGTAGGGGGCGCCCGGTCGGCCGCGCCGTACCCTTGACCGGTCATGACTGCCACCCAGAACCGCCCGCGCACGTACCAGGTCCGCACCTACGGGTGCCAGATGAACGTCCACGACTCCGAGCGGCTCACCGGCCTGCTCGAGGAGGCCGGCTACGTGGCGGCCGCGCCCGGCGCCCAGGCGGACGTCGTGGTGTTCAACACCTGCGCGGTGCGGGAGAACGCCGACAACAAGCTCTACGGCAACCTCGGCCACCTCGCGCCGGTCAAGGCGGCCAACCCGGGCATGCAGATCGCCGTCGGGGGCTGCCTGGCGCAGAAGGACCGCGGCGAGATCACCACCCGGGCGCCCTGGGTGGACGTGGTGTTCGGGACCCACAACATCGGCTCGCTGCCGGTGCTGCTCGAGCGGGCGCGGGTCCAGCAGGAGGCGCAGGTCGAGATCCTCGAGTCGCTCGAGGTGTTCCCGTCCACGCTCCCCACGAAGCGGGAGTCCGCCTACGCGGCCTGGGTGTCGATCTCCGTGGGCTGCAACAACACCTGCACGTTCTGCATCGTGCCGAGCCTGCGCGGCAAGGAGAAGGACCGCCGGCCGGGTGAGGTGCTGGCCGAGATCCGCGCGCTGGTGGCCGAGGGCGTCACCGAGGTGACCCTGCTCGGCCAGAACGTCAACTCCTACGGCGTCGAGTTCGGCGACCGGTTCGCGTTCGGCAAGCTGCTGCGGGCCTGCGGCGAGATCGAGGGCCTGGAGCGCGTGCGGTTCACCAGCCCGCACCCCAAGGACTTCACCGACGACGTGATCGCGGCGATGGCCGAGACACCCAACGTGATGCCGCAGCTGCACATGCCGTTGCAGTCCGGCTCGGACAGGGTGCTCAAGGAGATGCGCCGCTCCTACCGGCAGGAGAAGTTCCTGGGCATCATCGAGCGGGTCCGCGCGGCGATGCCCGAGGCGGCGATCACCACCGACATCATCGTCGGGTTCCCCGGCGAGACCGAGGAGGACTTCCTCGAGACGATGAAGGTCGTCGAGAGGGCGCGGTTCTCCGGTGCGTTCACCTTCCAGTACTCCAAGCGCCCGGGCACGCCCGCGGCCGCGCTCGAGGAGCAGGTGCCCAAGGGGGTCGTCCAGGACCGCTACGAGCGGCTGGTCGCCCTGGTCGACGACATCGCCTGGGACGAGAACAAGCGCCTGGTCGGCCGCACCGTCGAGCTGATGGTCGCCGAGGGGGAGGGCCGCAAGGACGAGCGGACGCACCGGCTCTCGGGCCGCGGTCCCGACAACCGGCTGGTGCACTTCACCGCGGTGGACGCCGACGGCGCCCCGGTCGACGTACGCCCCGGCGACATGGTCGAGGTCGAGCTGACCTACGCCGCACCCCATCACCTGGTCGCCGACGGCGCCGTGCGGTCGGTACGACGGACCCGGGCCGGCGACGCGTGGCAGGCGCGCACGGCCGCACCGAGGCCGCAGGGCGTGGACCTCGGGCTGCCCACGGTCGGCGTGCCCGGCGGAGAGGACCGCCTCAGAAGCCGTGGGTGAGGATCGGCGCGACGGAGCCCGCGCGGATCGACCCGAGGACGCGCAGCTCGTGGGGCACCACCGGCTCGGGCAACGCGTCGAGGGGGAACCAGCGCAGGTCCGCGCACTTCTCGGGCTCGAGGATGCGCGGCTCGCCGGACCACGAGGTGGCGGTGAAGAAGTAGTCCACCCGCTCGTCGAGGGGGTCGCCACTGGGGGTGCGGCGCTGCATCGCGCACCACGGGGTCACCGCGACGTCGGCGATCCCGACCTCCTCGGCGGCCTCGCGGGCGGCCGCGTCGTAGACCGACTCGCCGCGCTCGACGTGGCCGGCGACGGCCGCCGCCCAGAACCCGTCCATGTAGCCGGTGCCCGCGCGCAGCTGCAGGAGCACCTGCCCTGCGTCCGCCGTGCCCGGGCGCAGCAGGTACACGTAGGCGGCGGGCACCACCATGAACCGGGTCATGGCCTGGACCCTACCGACGCTCAGCCGTGGGAGTGACCGGGGTTCTTGGCCGGGTCGAACTCGTGCGGGGGCACGTCGTTGTCGGGGACCGGCTCCGGCTCCTCGTCCACGCCGTCCCGCCGCGGCCGCTGCGCCGGGTCGACCGGCTCCACCTCGTGCGGGGAGAGGTCGCCGGTGCCGGTGGTCGCGGTGACCGAGTCACCCGTGCTGCCGGTGCCCTCGATCCCGGAGAGGTCCGACCCGGGGCGCTCGCTGCTGATGCCCATGTCGCCCTCGGCGCGCTCGGGCCCGGCGGCGTTCGGGGTGGACTCCTCGATGTCGGTCTCGATGCGGTCGTGCGGATCGCTGCCCACGTCGCTCACTCCTCGGCCTCCTCGTTGTCGAGCTCGAGGTCGTGCGGTGTCGTCTCCGGCTCCCCGAGCTCGTCGTAGACCGTCCCGGTGTCCTCGGACACGATGGACTGGTCGTTGGACATGTACTCCTCAGGCCTCTCGTCCCCGGCCGGTGCGCGCGCCACGAGCTCCTCGGCCAGCTCCTCCTCGGGGATCTCCGATGTCATCTCTCACTCACCTCCCGAGCCGTCAGACGGCTCGTCCAGCGACGTCTGGGCGTTCTCGAGCTGCTCGTCCCGTTCGGTGCGGGGCCGCCCCGGGGTCTCGGCCGGTTCGGTCTGGTCGGAGCTCACGGTCGCTTCGCCTCCTGGTCTGGTGCGGCGTCTGGTGCTGCTGACGTACCCGGGTCGCCGGTGCCGAAACGACCGTCCCCGTTTGAAAGACTCTGGTCCATGACCCGCGAGCAGACAAGGGACCTTCCGCCTGTCGTGGCCGTCGTCGGCCCGACCGCGGCAGGCAAGACCGAGCTCTCGCTGGACCTCGCCGAGGCGCTGGGCGGCGAGATCGTCAACACCGACTCGATGCAGGTCTACCGCGGCATGGACATCGGCACCGCCAAGCAGCCGGTGCCCGCCCGCCGGGGCATCCGGCACCACCTCCTGGACCTGCTCGACGTGACCGAGCCGGCCACGGTGGCCGAGTTCCAGGGCTGGGCCCGGGAGGTCGTCGCGGACTGCCGGGCCCGCGGCGTCACGCCGGTCCTGGTCGGCGGGTCCGCGCTGTACACCCGGGCGGTCCTGGACCGGTTCGAGTTCCCCGGCACCGACCCGGCCGTCCGGGCCGCTCTCGAGGCGGACCTGGCCCGGATCGGGCCGGAGGCGCTGCACCGGCGGCTGGCCGGGCGAGATCCCGCGTCGGCGGGACGGATCATCCCCAGCAACGGCCGCCGCGTGGTGCGCGCCCTGGAGGTGATCGAGATCACCGGCCGGCCCTTCAGCGCCTCCCTGCCGGCGCTGGACTACTTCTACCCCGACGCCGTCCAGATCGGGGTGGACATCCCTCGTCCGGTCCTCGACGAGCGGATCGCCCTGCGCGTCGAGCGGATGTGGCGGGCCGGCTTCGTCGACGAGGTGCGCCGGCTGGCGGCGGCCGGGCTGCGCGAGGGGCGTACGGCGAGCCGCGCGCTGGGCTACCAGCAGGTGCTGGCGTTCCTGGCCGGGGAGATCTCCGAGGCGGAGGCGAAGGAGCGCACGATCG
The DNA here is from genome assembly GCA_963838025.1 of uncultured Actinomycetota bacterium. Classification (GTDB taxonomy): domain Bacteria; phylum Actinomycetota; class Actinomycetes; order Propionibacteriales; family Nocardioidaceae; genus Nocardioides_B. The sequence goes on along the minus strand of CAWIPF010000001.1, from coordinate 2,397,367 downwards.
CCGCGACGCGGAGGTTCGCGCGGCGCCAGGACGCGTGGTTCCGCAAGGACGGGAGGATCGCCTGGGTGGCCTGGGACGACCCGGACCGGCTGGCGAAGGCGCTCAGCTCGCTGCCCGGCTGAGCACCTGGTGCGAGGTCTCGGCCAGGTCGAGCAGGTAGACCGCGGCGTCGCAGGTCGTGCAGCAGAACTCGCACCCCCCGATGGCGCAGCCCTCGTCGACGGGCACGAACAGCGTCGTGTCCCCGCAGTCGGGGCACCGGGCCATCGTGCCGCTGAGCATCAGCAGGTCGGACTTGTTCCTCATGCACACCACGGTGCCAGAGCGGGCCGACAGTTCTCGGCGCCACGCGGGAGGGCCGCGCAGGTGCCGGGCCCGCGTACCCTGGAGCCGTGGAGAACCCGACGGCCGGCTTCGCCTTCCTCAAGGGGCACGGCACCGAGAACGACTTCGTGCTGCTGCCCGACCCCGACGGCTCCGTGCACGGCGACCTCGGCGGACGCCTGGTCGCCGCACTGTGCGACCGCCGGGCCGGGATCGGCGGCGACGGCGTCATCCGGGTGGTCCGCACGGCGCACTGCGACGACCCCGAGGCGGTCGCGGCCCGCGACGAGGCGGACTGGTTCATGGACTACCGCAACGCCGACGGGTCGCTCGCGGAGATGTGCGGCAACGGGATCCGGGTGCTGGCCCGCTACCTGGCCGACCACGAGGGCCTCGACACCACCTCGCCGCTGCCGGTCGCGACCCGCGGTGGGCTGAAGACGCTGGTCTTCGAGCCCGACGGCCGGGTCACCGTCGACATGGGGGCGGCCGAGATCGTCGGAGACACCAAGGTGGCCGTCGCCCGGCACACCTGGGCCGCCACGAACGTCTCGATGGGCAACCCGCACGCGGTCGCGTTCGTCGAGACGCTGGACGACGCGGGCCCGCTGGTCGAGGCGCCCGGCTACGACGCCGAGGACTACCCGCACGGGGTGAACGTGGAGTTCGTGGTCCGGCGGGGCGAGCGGTGGCTGGCCATGCGCGTCCACGAGCGCGGGTCCGGGGAGACCCGCTCGTGCGGCACCGGCGCCTGCGCGGTCATGGCCGCCGCGGCCATGGTGGACGGCGCCGACCGAGGTACGACGTACCGGGTGGACGTGCCCGGCGGCACCCTGGAGGCGACCTGGACCGAGGGCGACCGGGTGCTGCTGACCGGTCCGGCGGTGATCGTCGCCGAGGGCCGGGTGCTGCCGAATTGGGTCGCCGCCCACGCGTGAGCGTGCGACGATCGGACCGAGCCGGGAATCAGCCCGGCCGACCCGACGTTCCCCTTGGTGGATATGACTGACGCACAGAACTACCTCGAACCGGACCCGGTCCGCCCCGTCGACGAGCCGGAGGCGTTCGACCTCGACGACGAGCTGGACGCGACCCGCGGGTGGGACGGCGAGCCCGATCCCGAGGACGACGCCACCACCGGGGACTACGACCTCGCCGAGCGGCACGCGCTGCGTCGTGTCGCGGGCCTGTCCACCGAGCTCGAGGACATCACCGAGGTCGAGTACCGCCAGCTCCGCCTGGAGCGGGTGGTGCTGGTCGGCGTGTGGACCGAGGGGTCGGTCGAGGACGCCGAGAACTCGATGGCCGAGCTCGCGCTGCTCGCCGAGACCGCCGGCTCCCAGGTCCTCGACGCGCTCTACCAGCGCCGTCAGAAGCCTGACCCGGCCACGTTCATCGGGCGCGGCAAGGTCGACGGGCTGCGCGAGATCGTGCAGGCGACCGGCGCCGACACCGTCATCTGCGACGGCGAGCTCGCGCCGAGCCAGCTGAGGAACCTCGAGGACCGCACCAAGGTGAAGGTCGTCGACCGGACCGCGCTGATCCTCGACATCTTCGCCCAGCACGCGAAGTCCCGGGAGGGCCAGGCCCAGGTCGAGCTGGCCCAGCTCAGCTACATGAAGCAGCGGCTGCGCGGGTGGGGTGGCAACCTGTCCCGCCAGGCGGGCGGCCGGGTCGCCGGCGGTGCCGGGATCGGCGGACGTGGCCCCGGTGAGACCAAGATCGAGACCGACCGCCGCCGGATCAACACCAAGATCGCCAAGCTGCGCCGCGACCTCGCGCACATGCGCACCACCCGCGACACCAAGCGCTCCGAGCGCAGGCGCCACCAGGTCCCGTCGGTCGCGATCGCGGGCTACACCAACGCCGGCAAGTCCTCGCTGCTGAACCGGCTCACCGGCGCCGGCGTGCTGGTCGAGAACGCCCTGTTCGCCACGCTGGACCCGACCACGCGCCGCACGACGACCTCCGACGGCCGGGTCTACACGATGTCGGACACCGTCGGGTTCGTGCGGCACCTGCCGCACCAGCTCGTCGAGGCGTTCCGCTCCACGCTGGAGGAGGTCGCCGACTCCGACCTGATCCTGCACGTCGTCGACGGCTCGCACCCCGACCCCGAGGGGCAGATCGCCGCGGTCCGCGAGGTGTTCGCCGAGATCGGCGCCGACAAGGTCCCCGAGCTCGTCGTGGTCAACAAGGCCGACGCGGCCGACCCGATGGTGCTCGCCCGGCTCCGGCAGCGCGAGCCGCACTCGGTGGTGGTGTCGGCGAGGACCGGCGAGGGCATCGCCGAGGCGCTGGCGGCCATCGAGGCCGACCTGCCCCGTCCCGGGGTCGCCTTCGAGGCGCTGCTGCCCTACGAGCGCGGTGACCTGCTCAACCGGATCCACACCAGCGGCGAGGTGGAGCTCATCGAGCACACCGGCGAGGGCACCCTGGTGCGCGGCCGGGCCAACGAGGACCTCGCCGGCGAGCTGGAGCCGTACCTCACCGACCGTGAGGAAACGCGTCCGTCGGTGATTCCGAGCCACTAGAGTCTCGCGGGTGATGCGTCTTGGCCGCGGGGTGCTCGCGGCTGCCGCCCTCGCCGGGCTGCTGTGGCCGCTGGTGCTCACCTCGGACGGCGGCGGCTCCTCGACGGCGCCCGATCCGGCCAGGATCAGCAGCCTGCGCGTCGACCTGTCGGTGGACCGCGAGGGCACGATGCACGCGACCGAGGTGGTCACCACCGAGATGCCGCCGGGCCGGCACGGCATCTTCCGCTACTGGGACGTCGCCGACGCCGGAGACCCGCACGCGCGCGCGGTTCCCGAGGACATCACCGTCACCCAGGACGGCGGACCGGCGACGACGGCGCTGTCGTGGCAGGACCAGCGGCGCTACCGCGTGGCGAAGATCGGCGACCCCGGCGTGATCCTGCCCGAGGGTCGGCACACCTACCGGATCTCCTACCGCATCGACGGGGTCCTCGGTGACCGCCCGGCCGGCGGGTCCCGCTTCTACTGGGACGTGGTGCCGGCCGGCTGGCAGATGGCGATCGCGCGCGCCGACATCACGCTGCGTCTGCCCGCGGGCAGCGGCGGCGACGCCACCCGCTGCGCGGTCGGTGTCGGCGCGACCGGCGGCTGCCGCGTCGAGGGCGGGGGCGGCGGCTACCGCATCCGGGTCGACGGGCTCCCACCACACACGCCGGTCACCGTGGACGTTCCGGTCGACATCGCGGCACCGGCGCGCGCGACGCTGCCCTGGACGGCCCGCCTCGACCCGGTGCTGTCCCGGCACCTCTGGCTGCCCGTCGTGCTTGCGGTGCTGACCGTGGCGGGGCTGTTCCTCGGCCTCGCGCTCGGCTGGCGCAGCCGCGAGGAGCCCCCGGGCCTGCCGCTCCAGTACGCGCCGCCCGAGGGGGTCGGGCCGGTGCAGGCGGCGTACGTCGTGACCGAGCGGGTGCCCGACGCGGCACTGCAGGCGACCCTGTTCCAGATGGCCGCGCAGGGCCTCACCGAGCTCGAGCGGACCGAGAGCGGGTGGGTGGTGCGCGGGAAGGCCACGGCGAAGAGGTGGTACTCGGGGACCGACGAGGTGACCCGCGCGGTGGGCAAGGCGCTGGGCGTTGCCGACGCTCAGGGGGCCTTCGCCACCGACGGGTCGGTGCGCCACGGCGAGCGGCTCCTCGAGGCGACGTCGCTGCTCGGCAGCTCGACCACCCGCTGGGCCACGTCGAAGGGCCTGCTCCGGCCCGCCGTGAACGAGCGCACCGGACGTGTGCTGGTCTACCTGGCGATCGTGCTGGCCGGCCTCGGGTTCGTGCTCAACCCGTTCGACGTCACCGCGATGGGCGCCCCCTTCGCCGGGTTCGCCCTCGGCGGGTTCGCCCTGACCAGGCCCGGCGCCGGGACCCGGCGCACCCAGAAGGGGCGGGAGCTGTGGTCGCGTGCCGGCGGCTTCGCCCGGATCCTGTCCACGCCGTCGGCCGAGCAGCGGTTCGAGTTCAGCGGCCGCGAGGATCTCTACACCGCCTACATCCCGTGGGCGGTGGCGTTCGGCTGCGCGGAGCAGTGGCAGAAGAAGTACGAGACCGAGACGGGCAGCGCAGCGCCGACGCCGGTGTGGCTGGTCGGCCCGTACTACGGCGGAGGGGTGGCCTCGGTGGCCGACGCCCTCGACAGCTTCCAGTCCTCGCTGAGCTCCTCGATCAGCGCCTACCAGGCCACCCAGCGGTCGTCCTCCTCCGGAGGCGGGGGCGGCTTCTCCGGCGGCGGAGGCGGCGGAGGCGGCGGCGGAGGCTCCTGGTAACCACCACCAACCAGCAAGGGGACAGCACCATGTGGATCTGGATCGTGGTCGTCGTGATCCTCCTCGCCCTCGTGGGCTTCGGGGTCGCGGCGTTCAACAGGCTGCGCACCGCCGACATCAGGGCGCAGGAGGCGCTCGGGGGCATCGACGTGCAGCTGACCCGGCGGGCCGACCTGATCCCGAACCTGGTCAGCACCGTCAAGGGCTACGCCGCCCACGAGAAGACCGTGTTCGAGGAGGTCACCGAGGCGCGGGCCGGCGCGGCGGCCGCGGCCAGGGGCGGGAGCGTCGCCGAGAAGGCCGAGGCCGACGCGCGGCTGGAGCGGGGCATCTTCAACGTGCTCGCCGTCGCCGAGAACTACCCCGAGCTGAAGGCGTCGACGAACTTCCTCCAGCTCCAGGAGCAGCTCGCCGACACCGAGAACCAGCTGTCGTTCGCGCGGCAGTACTACAACGACGCGGTGGCCACCTTGAACCGGCTGGTCGCGACGGTGCCGTGGATGCTGTTCACCGGGGTCGCCGGCGTCTCCCGGCGCGAGTTCTACCGGGCGCCGGAGGGCCAGGCGACCCCGCCGACCGTGACGTTCTGAGCGGACCCTCTCAGCGGCCCAGGACGGGTCGTGAGCGGGCCGACGCGGGTCCCGCGCCGAGCCGGTTCACGGCCCGGACCGTGAAGCGGTACCTGCCCTTGCGCGGCAGCCGCACCGTCGCCGCCCGCGCCGACGCCGCCCTGGTGACCAACGTGTGGCCGACCACCCGGCCGGCGGCGTTCAGCCTCAGCGCGACCACGCGGTAGCCGGTGATCGCCGTGCCGCCCGAGCCCGGTGCCCGCCACCTGACCTTGGCGGTGATCCTGCCCCCGGGCACGCCCGAGCGCACCCGGGTGACCCGCGTCCGGGCGGGCACGGTGGCCGGTACGACGTCCGCGGACCGTGCCGAGGCGCCGGGTCCGGCGTCGGTGAGCGCGGCCACCGTGGCGTAGTAGCCGCGACCGTTGACCAGCCCGGAGAGCCGGTAGCCCGGCGCGGTGGTGGTCGCCGTGCCGACGGGCGTGCCGGTGCCGGCCTCGAACCAGTCGACCCGGTAGCCGGTGACCGGCGTGCCGCCGTCGTCGGCCGGCGCGGTCCAGGTGACCGTCACGGCGTGCGGGGCCGTGAGCGCGGCGCCCAGCGAGCCGACCGGCCCCGGCGTCGTGGGCAGCCGCACCGGCGCGCTGGCGGCGTCCGGCCCGGTCCCCGTCGCGTTCACCGCGTGGACCTCGAACGTGTAGGACTCGCCGGGGGTGAGGCCGGTGAACGCCTGGGACGTGGCCGTGGCGTCGGTCGTCGCGGTCGCCGCGCCGTGGCCGGCGGCGTCGACGGCGGTCGCGGTGTAGCCGGTGACCGGCGAGCCGCCGTCGTCGAGGGGAGCCGCCCAGGAGACGGTCATCGTGTGCGTCGCCGGGTCGGCCACGACGGCGACGTTCCCCGGGGCGTCGGGGGGTGCGGTCGGGAACACCAGGGTCCGGGTCGCGGCCGGGCCCTGCCCGGCCCCGTTCACGGCGCTGACCGTGAACACGTACGACGTGCCCCGCTCGAGGCCCGTGAAGGTGTGGCTGCGGGCGTCGGCGGCCAGCGTCTGCGGACCCGACCCGGGGTCGGCGCTCACGACGTACCCGGTGACCGGCGAGCCGCCGTCGCTCGCCGGGGGCGCCCAGCCCACCGTGACCGACCGGCCCGCGTAGTCGGCCGACGCGGTCAGCGAGGTCGGGGTGTCGGGGACGGCGGCGGGCGTGCACCCGCCGACGTCGAGGGTGTAGCGCCCGAGGCTCCCGTAGTCGGTGTAGCCCACGGCCGCGGGATAGCCGGTGCCGGCGCCGGCGACCTCGACGTAGTAGGTCCCCGGGGACACCGGGACGGTGAGGTCCGCGTCGAGCCCGGACATCCCGCTCCAGGAGTCGCCGGCCACCGGCGGGTCCGCCGATGCGACCGGCGCGCCGGACGCGTCGAGGACCCTCAGCGACAGGTCCGCGTCGGCGCCGCGGCTCTCCGGCGCGGCCGTGACGTGCACGTCGCCGACGCAGCCGAGGTCCATCGAGAACACGTCGCGGTCGGCCCGCGTCGAGATCAGGCCCGGCACGGAGACCTGGGGGTCGGTGCCCAGCGACGTCGCGGTGCCCGTGGTGTCGCCGACGTCGTCCGCACGGAGCGGGGCGCCGCCGGCGGCGATGACCGCCACGTCGTCCTCGGTGTTGCTCGCGTCGGGGTACTCGCCGTCGCTCCACTGGCTGACCCCCCACGACGGGCCCCCCATGATCGGGGCCCACGCGCTGTTGCCGTCGTAGTAGTCGGCGGTGGAGGTCCCGTCGTGGTGCAGGCCGAAGGTGTGCCCGACCTCGTGGGAGACGGTGCTGGCCAGGTACTCGGGGGTGTTGCCCTGCAGGTGGGTGAACACCCAGGCCGGCTGGTAGGACGCCGACGCCGGGTCGGCGAACACGTCGACGTAGGAGATGCCGCCGCAGCTGCCGGAGCAGAGTGCGTCCGCCGCCTGGGCCGCGGGGGAGAGCAGCACCCGCATCCCGTACTGCTGGTCGTCGGCCGACGTGCGCTCGAGCGCCGCGAGCCCGGGGTCCGCCGTGGTGACGTCGACGTCGAAGGGCGCGTAGTCCTCGGCGACCTGGCGCCAGATCTCCTGGATCATGTCCCGCTCGCCGGTGCCGAACGACGTGGGGTCGCCGTCGGTGTCGTACGGCGGCTGCGGGTCGGTGCTGACCCCGTCGGTGTTCCACTGCGTGCCGCTCACCGTGGCCCCGTCGAAGTCGAGGTAGATCGTGTGCAGCGATCCCGGCGAGCTGTGCAGCGCGAAGGTCTCGGAGTACGGGTGCGGGGCCGGCGGGGGCGTGGCCCCGCCGGAGGCGGTGGTCGCCGGCGCCCGCTCGACGTAGAACATCCGGCCGTGCCGGTCCAGCCACGCGGTGTGGTCGGCCAGCAGCAGCCGCCTCAGCGCGCGGGGGCTCATGTGGTTGCGAGCCGCCGCCTCGGGCAGCCGGTCGCCGAGCCCGGCCACCGCGGCCCGGCCGTGGGCCGGGGCGTCGAGGAGGCCGCCGGGCGCCGCCGCGGCCGCGCCCGGCGGCCACCCCCCGGTGAGGAGCGCGAGCGCGACCAGGACCGGCAGCAGTCTCCGGGGCCGCGCTCGCACCACCGTAGTGTGACAAATCAGACAGCGGACTGTCTCGGGAATCGCACGAGAGGGTCGGTCCGGTCCGGGGACGGCGTGGTGGGGCGGTCGGTGGCAGGGGCTAGGGTTCTGCGGTGCCCGAGGTCAAGGACGTTCTCGCCGCCGCCGTGCAGGCGCTCGGCGGTCAGGAGCGGCCCGGCCAGATCCAGATGGCCGAGGCGGTCGCCCGCGCGATGAGCGGCCGCGAGCACCTGCTCGTGCAGGCCGGCACCGGCACCGGCAAGTCGCTGGGCTACCTGGTGCCCGCGCTGCTGCACCACCGCCGGGTGGTGGTGGCCACCGCGACCCTCGCGCTCCAGCACCAGCTCGTCGAGCGCGACATCCCGGCGCTGGTCGAGGCCGCCCGGCACGTGCTCCACACGGAGCCGACGTACGCCGTGCTCAAGGGCCGCTCCAACTACGCCTGCCTGCACCGGATCCGCGAGGGCGTGCCCGACGACCAGGGGGCGCTCGTCGAACTTCCGGAGGGCTCGATGGGCGCGGAGGTGCTCGCCCTCCGCGCGTGGGCGGAGGAGGAGTCGGAGGCCGGCGGCAGCGGCGACCGGGACCGTGCGCCCAAGCACACCGACCGGGTCTGGCGGCAGGTGTCGGTCAACCACCGGGAGTGCCTGGGCGCCGCGAAGTGCCCCTACGCGCTGGAGTGCTTCGCCGAGCGGGCGAAGGACAAGGCCGCCAAGTCGCACCTGGTCGTCACCAACCACTCGCTGCTCGCGATCGACGCGATCGAGGGGGTGCCGATGATCCCGGAGTACGACGCGGTGGTGATCGACGAGGCCCACGAGCTGTCCGCGCGGGTGACCCAGGCGGCCACCGACGAGCTGTCGGTGGGGGAGGTCGAGCGGGCCGCGCGCCGCAGCCAGAAGCACGTGGACGGCTCCGAGGCGGACGACCTCGCCGACGCCGCGGACACCCTGCGCGCCGCCTACGACGGGTGCCCGCCGGGCCGGCTCGACACGCTGCCCACCGAGGTCGCCGACGCGCTCGCGCTGGTCCGCGACGCCGCCCGGGCGCTGATCTCGGCGTTCCCCCGCGAGTCCGCGGACGCCGGCGACGCGGACGCCGGCCGCACCCAGGCCCGCGGGTGGGTGCAGGAGATCTTCAAGACCGCCGAGCGGATGGCCGCCCACCTCGACACCGACGTGCTGTGGCTGGCCGACCGGGAGCGCAGCCGGGGCGGCAACCAGCTGTGCGTGGCGCCGCTGCAGGTCTGGGGGCCGCTGCGCGAGCGGCTGCTGGGTGACAAGACGGTGGTGTTCACCAGCGCCACGCTGATGCTCGGCGGGGACTTCGACTCGGTCGCGAGCAGCCTGGGCCTGAAGCCGAGCGAGCGGGTGACGCACTCGCTGGAGGAGGTGCCGGCAGAGCCGGCGACCGACGACGTGCTGCCGTGGCGCGGGATCGACGTCGGGTCGCCGTTCGACTACGCCAAGCAGGGCATCCTCTACGTCGCCACCGCGCTGCCGCCGCCGGGACGCGACGGTCTCGGGCCCCGGCAGCTCGACGAGATCGTGGACCTCGTCGACGCCGCCGACGGGCGCACGCTCGGGCTGTTCTCCAGCCGCCGGGCGGCCGAGACGGCCGCGGAGGCGGCGCGGGAGCGGCTGCCGCACCTGACCGTCCTGGCCCAGGGGGAGGCGCAGCTGCCGGAGCTGGCCCGGCTGTTCGTCGAGGACCCGCACGCGTGCCTGTTCGGCACCCTGAGCCTCTGGCAGGGTCTCGACGTGCCCGGAGACACCTGCCAGCTGGTGCTGATCGACCGGATCCCGTTCCCCCGCCCCGACGACCCGCTGATGTCGGCGCGGCAGCGGGCCGCGGACCGCGCCGGCGGCAACGGGTTCATGCAGGTCGCGGCCACCCACGCCGCGCTGCTGCTCGCGCAGGGCGCCGGCCGGCTGATCCGCACCACCTCCGACCGCGGCGTGGTCGCGATCCTCGACCCGCGCCTGGTCACCGCCCGCTACGGCGGCTTCCTGCGGGCCTCCCTGCCGCCGATGTGGCCGACCACCGACCGCGACCTGGTGCTGTCCGCGCTCAAGCGGCTGGCGGGGTAGCCCGGAGCCCGGAGCCGTCCGGCGCGGGCCGCCCCGGTGCCTGGCACAATGCGCGTGTGCCCGGTCTCTTCGTCGTCAGCGACATCCACGGCCACCTCGCCGACTTCCGCGACGGCCTCGCGCGGGCCGGGCTGGTGGACGACGACCGGTGGGTCGGCGGCGACGCCGACCTGTGGGTCCTCGGCGACCTCGTCGACCGGGGGCCGAACGGCATCGAGGTGGTCGACCTGGTCCGCTCGCTGCAGCAGCAGGCACCCGACCGGGTGCACGTGCTGATGGGCAACCACGAGGCGCTGATGCTCGGCCGGGCGCTGTTCCCGCAGACCCGCTTCGACGACGCGTGGCGGATCAACGGCGGCCTGCGCAGCGACCAGGACGCGCTGACCGCCGAGCACCTCGCGTGGCTGCGGTCGCTACCGGTGCTGGGTCGGGCCGGCGAGTTCCTGCTCATGCACTCCGACACCACCGACTACCTCGAGTGGGGCGGTTCGGTCGACGACATCAACGCGACGGTCACCTCGCTGCTCGCCGACGACGACGCCGAGGCGCACTGGGAGGTCTTCGCGATGCTGACCAGCCGCTACGACTTCGCCGGTCCCCGGGGGGTCGAGTCCGCCTCGGACGTGCTCGACGCCCTCGGCGGCGACCGCATCGTGCACGGGCACAGCATCATCGGCTCGCTGGTCGACAAGCCGTCGCGCGACATCGACGGCCCGCTGTCGTACGCCGACGGGCTGGTCGTCGACGTCGACGGCGGCCGGTACGACGGCGGGCCGCTGCTCGTCGTGCGGCTCGACGAGGGGTAGGTCAGACCCGGCGCAGCACCGCCGTGACCTTGCCCAGGATCGTCGCGTCGGTGCCGTCGATCGGGTCGTAGGCGGCGTTGTGGGGGAGCAGCCAGACCTTGCCGTCCTTGCGCTGCAGGGTCTTGACGGTGGCCTCGCCGTCGATCATCGCGGCGACGATCTCGCCGTTCTCGGCGGTCGGCTGCTGACGCACGACCACGTAGTCGCCGTTGCAGATCGCGGCCTCGACCATCGAGTCGCCGGCGACCTCGAGCAGGAACAGGGTGCCCTCGCCGACCAGCGTCCGCGGCAGCGGCATCACCTCCTCGACCCGCTCCTCGGCGAGGATCGGGCCGCCCGCGGCGATCCGGCCGACCACCGGCACTAACGCGGGGGCCGGCATCGCGTCCCCGACTCCGGTCTCGTCGACCGCCGCGGTCTCGTCGGGGCTGAACACCGACAGCGCCCGCGGGCGGTTGGGGTCGCGCTTGAGGAAGCCCTTCTCCTCGAGCACCCGCAGCTGGTGCGCGACCGAGGACGAGCTGGTGAGGCCGACGCGCTCGCCGATCTCGCGCATGCTGGGCGGGTAGCCCCGGCGCTCGAGGGAGTCGCGGATGACGGCGAGCACCCGCTGCTGGCGCTGGGTCAGCCCGCTGGCGTCCGGGGGTCCGTCGGGAAGCTCGGTGACGTTGTGCCTGCTCTTGCCTGCCATCGGATCCTGCCTCTTCCTCGGTGCGCGACCCCGCTCTGGCCTCACACGCTAGTGCTCGCCACCCCCCGGTTCAAACACCTGTTCGAACGGCGTGTCGCCGCTACGCTCTGGTCATGGAGCACTCAGCTGTCGTCACCGGGGCCGGGCGCGGCATCGGCCGTGCCGTCGCCGAGCGGCTGGTCCGCCGCGGCTACGCGGTCGTCGTCACCGACGTGGACGCCGACGCCGCCCGTCGCACCTCCCGGGAGGTCGGTGCCGTCGCCGGTGTCGGCCAGGACGTGCGGGAGGAGGGCTCGCACGCCGAGGTCGCCGCGCTCGCCGGGGGCCACGCGCCGCTGCGGGTGTGGGTCAACAACGCCGGCGTCGGCGACGACGGCGCGCTGGGCGAGCTGTCCTCGGAGTCGGTCCACCGGCTGGTGGGGGTGAACCTGCTCGGCACCACGTTCGGGATGCGCGCCGCGCTGGAGGCGTTCGGGCCCGCGGGCGGCGACATCGTCAACATCGCCTCGCTGTCCGGGCTCGGGCCGGTGCCGGGGCTGAGCGTGTACGCCGCGACGAAGGCCGGTGTGGTGTCGCTGACCACCTCGGTCGCCGCCGAGGTCCCCGGGCAGCGTCCGGGTGCACGCGATCTGCCCCGACGGCGTGGACACCGACATGGTCGCCGCGATGCGCGACGACGGGCTGGCCAAGGCGCTCGTGCACTCCGGCGGCCGGCTGCTCACCGCCGGAGCGGTCGCCGACGCGGCCGTCGGCGTGATCGGGTCGCGCCGGGTCGTGGTCTCCCTGCCGGGCTGGCGCGGCGCGCTGGTGCGCACCACCGCGCTGGCCCCGTCGGTGGCGATGAAGGGGCTGCCCGTGTTCCGCGGCATGGGCCGCAGGGTGATGCGCAAGCGCTGACCGCGCCCGCCGCACGGCCTCAGAGCCAGTCCGCGCGCCGCAGCCCGAACCGCACCCGCGTCCCAGGCCGGGCCTGGGCGAGCAGGTCGGTGTCCTCGTCGAGGACGACCGCGACGACCGGGTAGCCGCCGGTGGTGGGGTGGTCGGCGAAGAACACCAGCGGCTGGCCCGAGGCGGGGACCTGCACCGCGCCCCTGACCACGCCCTCGCTGGCCAGCTCTCCGCCGCGCGCCCGGTCCAGGGTCGGACCGCTGAGCCGGACCCCGACCCGGTCGGTCTCGCCGGTCACCTCCCAGGCCGCGCCGCCCAGGAGCCGGACCGCCTCGTCGGTGAACCAGTCGTCGCGGGGGCCGAGCACCGCCCGCAGCACGAGGTCGCCGCGCGGAGGCAGGTGCACGGCCGCCAGGTCGGAGTGCCGCGGGCCCAGGGGAGGGGCCGCGCCGACGTGCAGCCGGTGCCCCTCGGCCAGCGGCGAGGGGCCGAGCCCCGAGGTGAGGTCGGTGCTGGCGCTGCCCAGCAGCCGCTCGGCCTCGATGCCCCCGCGGACGGCGACGTAGGAGCGCAGCCCGCGGACCGGGTGGCCCAGGGTGAGTGCCCGGCCGGCCGGGACGTGCACCGGCGCGAACAGCGGGGCCGCCCGCCCGTCGACGGCCAGCGGCACCGGCGCGCCGGTCACCGCGACGGTGACGGCCGCCCGCGACCGCAGCGTCAGCCCGCCGAGCAGCACCTCGAGCCCGGCCGCGCCCTCGTCGTTGCCGACGAGCCGGTTCGCCAGCCGCAGGGCCGGCCGGTCGGCGGCGCCGCTGGTCGGGACGCCCAGGCTCGCGTGCCCCGGCCGCCCGAGGTCCTGGACCAGCGCGAGCGCGCCGACCCGCTCCACGACGAGCCGCGGCTCAGCCACCGGGCACCTCCACGAACCGCACCCGGGTGCCGGGCGTGAGCAGCGCCGGCGGCTGCCGGGTGGTGTCCCACATCCGCGCGTCGGTGGTGCCGATCAGCTGCCAGCCCCCGGGCGAGGACCGGGGGTAGACGCCGGTGAAGGGGCCGGCCAGCCCGACCGCGCCGGCCGGGATGCGGGTGCGCGGCGAGTCCCGCCGCGGCACCTCCGGGCCGCCCTCGTCGCCGACGAGGTAGCCGAACCCCGGGGTGAAGCCGGAGAACTCCACGGTCCAGGTCTGCCGGGTGTGCCGGGCGACCACGTCCCCGGGCCGCTCGCCGAGGTGCCGCGCAAGGTCCGCCAGGTCCGCTCCGTCGTACCTGACCGGGATCTCGACGGGCTCGGCGCGCGCCTCGGCGCCGGCCGGGACGGCGTCCAGCCGCAGGCCCCGCAGCCGGGCGGCGATCCGGGGCAGCTCCGCCGCTGTGCCGGCCCGGACCAGGACCGTCCGCGCCGCGGGGACGTGCTCGACGACGCCGTCGATCGGGCCGGCCCGGAGCACCTCGTCGAGCCGGCGGCGGGTGTCGAAGTCCGGGAGCTCGACGAGGATCGCCCGGTCGCCGTACGGCAGCAGCCTCACGGCGCGAACGGGGCCACGCTGACACCCCGGGACTCGAGGGCGGTCCGGACCGCGGAGGCGATGGCGACCGCGCCGGGGGAGTCGCCGTGCACGCAGACCGACTCCGCGTCGACCCGCACGTCGGTGCCGTCGACGGCGGCCAGCCGGCCCTCGGTGACCAGCCGCACCACCCGCGAGGCGACGGTCTCGGGGTCGTGGATGACCGCGCCGTCCTCGCGGCGCGGCACCAGCCGCCCTTCGGAGGTGTAGGCGCGGTCCGCGAAGGCCTCGCGGATGGTCCGCACCCCGCGCGCGTCCGCGGTGGCGAGCAGCTCCGAGCCCGGCAGCCCGAGCAGCGGCAGGTCGCCGGAGTAGTCGTGGACCGCCCGGACGACGGCCTCGGCCTGCACCTCGTGGTGGACCACGGCGTTGTAGAGCGCGCCGTGCGGCTTGACGTAGCTGACCCGGCCGCCCACGGAGCGCGCGATCCCGTCCAGGGCGCCGATCTGGTAGAGCACCTCGGCGTAGAGGTGCTCGGGCTCGATGTCGATGAACCGGCGCCCGAACCCGGACAGGTCGTTGTAGCCGACCTGGGCCCCGATGGCCACACCCGACTCGACCGCGGCCCGGCAGGTGTCGAGCAGGGTGGCGGGGTCACCGGCGTGGAAGCCGCAGGCGACGTTCGCCGAGCTCACCACGCGCAGCAGCCGCTCGTCGTCGCCGAGGCTCCAGCGCCCGTAGGACTCGCCCACGTCCGCGTTCAGGTCCACTCCGACCGGTGCCGTCATGGACGAACGATTGTTGAACAATCCCGGTGCTGTCAAGATGACGCCATGGTCCGGCTCGCGGTCGACGGCGTCGTCGAGCACCTGCGCGCAGCGATCCTCGACGGCCGGGTCCGGCCGGGGGACCGGCTGGCCGAGTCCAGGCTGGTGGCCGGTCTCGGGGTCAGCCGCAACACGCTGCGCGAGGCGTTCCGGGTGCTCGCGCACGAGCGGCTCGTCGAGCACGTCCCGAACCGCGGCGTCTTCGTGCGCCGGCTCAGCGTCGCCGAGGCGCGCGAGGTCTACCGGACCCGGCGGATCCTCGAGCTGGGGGCGCTGCGGGAGTCCGCCGTCCGGCTCGCCGAGGGCGCCCGGCCCTCCGAGTCGGGGACGGACGTCGCGCGGGAGTGGGCGGACGGCGTGGCGGCCGTGCGGGACGCGGTGCGCGACGGGCTCCGTGCCCGCGACGAGCGGGACTGGGCGGCGGTGGGCAGCGCCAACGGACGGTTCCACCTGGCGCTCGCCGCGCTGGCCGGCAACGAGACCCTCGACCGGCTGCTGCGCGCGCTGTTGACCGAGATGCGGCTGCTGTTCGTGGTGGTGGCGCCGGCCCGTGAGGTGCACGCGGACTACCTCGAGGACAACGTCCGGATCGCCGGTCTGGTGGAGGCCGGGGAGCTGGCGCGGGCGGGCACCGTGCTCGAGGACTACCTGCTGCGGGCCGAGCGGCGCCTGGTGGGCTGGTACGCCGACCGGACCGACTGAGGCCCCGGTCGCGCACGACACGCCGTTCGAACGTTTGTTCGCCCGGTGCTGGATTCGTTCGAACACATGCTCTAACGTCGTACGTGTGTTCGAACGAACAGGTTTTCGACCGGCACCCCCGACAACTGTCGGCGGCCCCCGGTAGAACTCCCTCCATGGACACGTCCCGCTTCCCCAGGAGGTCTCAGATGAGCAGCATCGCCGTCGGTCCCGGCTTCGCCGGTCCCCGCACCGCCGCACGCCGCCCCGCCCGGCGGCCCGCCCGGCGACCCGCGAGCCGCGCCGCTGCCGTCCGCCTGACCCGTCGCGGCCGCATCGTCATCACGCTGCTGTTCCTGGCGGTCTTGATGGCGGTGCTCACCGTGTTCGGCTCGCACTCCGCGGCCACCGGTGAGGCCGGCGTCCCGGTCCGGACCCGCACCGTCGAGGTGGGCGAGGGTGACACCCTGTGGGGGATCGCCTCTCAGGTCGCTGCGCCCGGCCAGGTGCGGGAGATGGTCCACCAGATCGAGGAGCTCAACGCGCTGCCCGGGCCTGGCCTCGTCGAGGGCCAGGAGATCGCGGTGCCGGTCCGGTAGCCACAGACTTGTCGGCGACCTCCTCGACCCGGGTCGTCGGCATGCCACTTGGGGAAGAGCGCGGCGGGTCCGGCCAGGGGAAGGCCGGACCCGCTACGCGTGTGCGGCGCCGAGCGCGATCAGGCCCTGTCCGGCGGTGTAGGTGGCCATCACCGCGGTCTCGAGGGTGGCGTTCGGCTCGCGGAGCAGGAACTTCTGGACGCCGAGGATGCTGTCGGAGACCAGGAACAGCGTCGTCCCCGCTTGCAGGGTGCGCCGTGCGCCGACGGGGAGCGCGGGGTCGAGCACCCGGGAGCCGGCGAACATGGCGGAGAGGATCGTCGCGTAGGCGGCCACCGGCCCGCGCAGTGCCGGGTCCTTGCGGCCGGCGGCGAGGGCCATCGCCGGGGCCGCGGTGAGCCAGAGCGCCAGCGCCGCCTGGAGCCCCTTCGTGTCGAAGTCCTCGACCTTCCCGCGCGCGGAGAGGAAGGCGGCCAGGTAGCACACGTGAGCACCGAAGAACGACCCGACGCCGCCGAGGAAGGCTCGCTCGCTCCTCCCGAGCAGGGCCACGTCGCCGCCCCAGGAGAACGCCTGGGCGGCGGCGGTCCCGTTGCGGAGCAGGGTGGAGCGCCCCCTCGTCCCTCCCAGGAAGGCGCCGGCAAGAGTCGGCATCAGGGCTGGCTTGAGCAGGTAGCGGGCGCGTCGCGCGGACGCCTCGGTCCGGCCGGCGAGGTAGCTGTCGGCGGCGGCGAGCGCGCCGTAGGCGGCGGCCGTGAGCAGGGTCTTGGTGCGGGGCATGGCGCTCATCATGTTGCCTCGGGCGCCGGCCCGCCAGTGCGTCTCGCCGTTCAGCTGGCCCGGGCGACCTCCGCGTCCTCGGACGTCCAGACCGCCACGGGCTGCTCGCTCCGGGCGCTGCGTGCCACGGTGCCCCGCTTGGTCGTGAGCGTGTAGCCGCCGTCGTCCTCGAGGTGCAGTGAGAAGCCCTCTGAGTGCTTGGCCTTGTGGTGGAACCTGCACAGCGGCTGGAGGTTGCAGGTGCAGGTCGGCCCCTGCGGGTGCTCCACCCGGTGGTCGAGCTCGCACTCGGTCGCCGCCCGGCAACAGCCGGGCCAGACGCAGGTGCGGTCCCTGGCCACGACCGAGCGCCAGATGGGTCGGGTCGGTGCGTAGGAGGCGGTGGAGAGGTGGGTGAAGTCGCCGGCCTCGTCGGTGAGCAGCCGGTGCCACGTCGAGCCGGGGTCGGCCGCGATCCGTCGTACGACCTCTGCGGGGAGTGGAGAGTCCCCGGCCAGCACCCCCGGCGCGTCACTGGTGCCGAGCAGCGTGGTGATGGGCACGGTCACGTTGATCACCGGCCGGGCGAAGGCGCCCACGTCGCGGTGCCGGCGGATCAGGTCGCCGGGGTCGCCGCCGTCGTGGGTCTCGTCGTCCTCGAGCTCGGAGTTGAGTGCCTGCACGTCGAGCCGCCCGAGCAGCAGGTCGACCATGACGTCGGCCCGCATCTGCTCGAGGGTGCGGCCCAGCTCGTCGGACTCGCACAGCTTCTTGGCGATCAGCGTGATCCGGTAGCCGGCGGCGGTGAGGTCGGTGCCCATGTTCGTGCAGCCGAGGTGGCCGATCCCGTTGCCGTCCAGCCCGAGCCGGACCCGGCGCTTGGCGAAGGCTTCGTTGAAGGACTGCTCGTCGTCCTTCTGCCGGAACTTCAGCTTGCGGTAGCGGACGGCGTTCTGCAGCTGCTGGCGGGTCAGCGTGATCAGCGGGGCATCCGGCGCGTCGTGCCTTGCCAGGTAGTCGTCGACCAGGTCCGCGAACCGGGCCACGTCCTCCGGGTCAGCGATCGTGTCCGCCGCGTCGAGGATGACGGCTGCCCTGCCCAGGTCGAGACGGCCGGACTCGCACAGCGCCCAGACGCCGGGGAACAGGGAGCTGAGCCGGTGGTAGAGGTGCACGTGCACCTGCACGGTCCGTTCGCTGATCCCGAGCGCGGGGGCGAACTCCGCGCCGGTCTCCTCTCCCGGGGTCAGGACGAAATGGGCTTGGGCGGCGCTCGAGCGGCGGGCCTGGTGGTCTCGCTCGCAGCGCGCCTGCATCTCTGCGAAGGCGCGGAGCCGGCGGGCCCGCTGCGCGTTCTCCGAGACCTGGCTGGTGACGGCGAAGCTGACCAGCTCGGCATCGTCGAGCCGTCCGTAGTCCGGTGGGGGCGGCACCGGCACCGCGATCAAGGATTCCATGTGACCTCCGAGTGAGTCGAACGTGTGTTCGAACTCACTCAATCACGGACAGCACCCCTCCGTCGGCTCTGTTTCGGGCCCTGGGGACCACACCGCCTGTGCACGGTCTGGGGGCCGAAACTGGCCCGGCGTACCGGCTACTCGTACTGGCCCGAGAGCACCGCGGTGGCCTCGCTGACCCGCAGGTCGGTGGCCGGACCGGCGATCGTGACGGTGTCGGGGATGTCCTGCCAGGCCCCGCCGTTGACGCGGAACCGCGCGGTGTAGGTCACGTCGACGCTGGTCTGCACCGTCGTGTGCGCGTGGGTGTACTCGTAGGTCACGTCCTTCGCCGGGTACGGCGCTCCGGGCTGCGTGGTGGTGGCCGACGTCCCGTCGCCATGGTGCCAGGTGAAGCTGCTGGGGGTCGCCTCGACCTCGACCCGCTGGCCGAGCAGCCTGATCGCCCGGGTGAACGCCTGCGGCTCGGTGTAGAAGATCGTCGCGAAGTTGATCAAGGTCTTGTCGGCGGGCTGGGTGTGCGCCTGCAGCGCCGGCAGCCCGATCCGACGGATGGCCTGCAGGACCAGTCCGGGGGTCACCTGGGGTTGCGGTGTCTGCGCCGCCGTCGGCGGGCGGCCGAAACACTGCGTGTACAGCCCTACCCAGCCGCCGCCAACCTTCTCGCCCCACAGCCGCCACAACCGCTCGAGCGGGTCCGGACAGGATCGAGCCATTCCGCAGTCGATAGGTCCGGCCAGGTTCGCGGAGTCGCCCACCGATTGGCAGACGCTGACCCATCGGAACTGACGGAAATCGGGGATGTGATCACTGGAATCGATCGTGGTCCCTGTCAAGCTGCCCGACTGGCTGCGAGCGTTCGCTTGATTGCCGATGATTTCCAGATAGTCGGATCCGGAGCCACCACTGATGTCAGGGTCCGCCATTGAGGCGGGGGACGTGAGCCAGAGCACGCAAAGGCAGAAGGTCAATGCCAATCCGCGCCTGCAGACCGAGCTCGTCAGTTTCATGTGCTCTGCTCCAACTTCACCACCCGCCATCCCGAATTCGTGGGACGAATTGTGAGCGTCTTGACTCGGCGTCCACCGCTGAAGCGTTTCGGCGCCGCATTTTTGGCTTCGATCACAACTTGTGGATGAACCACGACCAAGACGTCGATCACAATCCCGGCCTTCTTGTCTTGCTCTACGAGCTTCGTGCTGATTGGGCGCCAACCATCGCCACGCACTTCGCCGCCTCTTCTGTAGATCCTGTCGACCGCATCTTCGATGGCGACGCAGGCTGCGCACACGGGCGAACTGCTGGCCCGTAGCGATGATGTGTCACCGGTCCGTGTCGAATAGTTCAGAGACGAAATCCAGAACCTCGCGAACGCCTTGGCCGCCTTCGGCCCGGTCCCCTTCGCAGCCGCCGGCATCGTAGGAGCAGCAGCGCTCGGCGAAGGGGACGGTGGGTCCGACGTACCCGAGGGCGTCGGAGACGGCAGCGCGCCGGGAGCGGGGTTCGACTGGCAGCCGGTCAGCGCGCTCGCCAGGCCGCCGCACAGGACGGCGAGGACCACGACAGCCGGAACGCGAGAGAAGCGGCGACCCACGGCTGACCCCCGTTGACCATCGACCCGTGTGGCGCCCCTGAGGACGCCGAGGACAGTCCGGAATCTAGCGACCACCCGGCTATCGGGCCAGACCGTGGTCGCGGTCTGTGGACGACGACGGTGGCCAGGCCACAGCGGGGCACCCGGGGTGGGGGACAGGTGTCAGAGGTCGAGGCTCTTGACCAGCCAGTGGTCGCCGTCGCGGGTCAGCACCACGCGCAGGGACATCTCGCCGCCCGGGTGAGCCTGGGGCTTGCTGCCCTTGGTCTCGAACACCTTCTGCGGCGCCACCTTGACCGCCATCTTCATCGCCGTGGTGCCCTTGGGCAGCCCGACCTCGGGGACGACCTTCTGCACCTGCCAGCCGGTGGTCTCCACGTGCCCGCCATTGGCGTAGATCTTGTCGAGCTGCGAGGCGAAGTCGCTGCACCGGGTGCACGCGGGGGAGGACAGCGCCTTGAGCTGGTCGGTCTTGCCGCTGACGGTGGCCTTGTTCAGGGTGTCGATCCAGTAGCTGGCGAACTGCTCGGCTCCGTGCTGGTCGTTGCTCGAGGCGTACGGCGGAACGGACGGCTTGTCCGACGACGAGCAGGAGGTCACGGCAAGGCAGCACGCGACGGCGGCGCACAGAGCGGCGAGGCGGCGAATCACGACGACGATCTTGACACGCGCGGGCGCCGAACCAAGAACCGGGCGGAGCCCCGCAAGCCGAGCGAGGCCAAAGCGTTATCTGGCGGCGCGCCGCCCGCCGGAGGGCCGGCGCGGCCGGGGCCGTGCGGCGACCCGGAGCGTCTCGCGGGTCCGGGCGACGAGTCCGAACAGCAGGAGCATGCACACGATCGCGCCGAGCGTCGCCCCGCCGGTGAACGCCCAGGCGATGCTCCGGCCGCCCCGTGCGGCGTGGCCGAAGTCGATGGCGGCGCCGACCAGGAACACCCATGCGCCGGCGCAGACCACGGACCCGAGCAGGTGTGCGGCGAGGTAGGGCCAGCTGCCGACGCCCTTGCGCGGCGGCTTCTCGGCACGTCGCCGTCCGTTGCTCACTCCGCGCTCCAGGGTCCCTCCCACCACAAGGAGCCATTGTTGCTCACGGGCCGAGCTCGCGGGCGCTAACGCCACCCGCGGCGTGGCCCGGGTGGGCCCGCGGTGCGGCGGGGGTCAGCGGCGGGGGTCAGCGGCTGGGGTCAGAACGGCACCTGCGTGGCCAGCAGCCCGCGCCCCGGCGGGCGCCCCGCGACGGTCGCGCAGAAGTCCAGCGCGTCGAGCGTGATCGTCTCGGCCTCCCCGCGCGCCCAGACGCCTCCGGCCGGCCCTGTCAGCTCCAGGCGGTACGGCGCGCCGTGCCGGCCGGCCCACTCACGGACGACGTCGTCGACGATCACACCGTCGTGCTCGCGTGTGGCCGGGACCGAGACGCCGGTCGCGCGGGCGATGTCGATGCGGTGCATGAACGGGTCGCGGGTGAGGATCACGTCGAGCAGGAACCCGAACGTCCACTGCTCCTTCGCGCCACCGACGTCCTGGGCGTCCGGCAGCCGCCGGTTGCGCACCAGCGCGGGCGTGCGGCGCCGCGCCGCGACCGCCTTCGGGCCGGTCGAGCGCAGGGCCGCGAGCAGGTCCGACGTACTCAACGACGCGTTCTTCTCCACCTGCACCGCCGTCAGAGCATCGATCAGCAGGCCGCCGTCACGCCTCGCCCTGCGCTTGGAGGCGACCTGCTGCCGCGCCGTCTCGGCGATGCTCGCGGCCATCTGCGCCATCCCGAGCAGGTGGCCGGCCATGTCCCGCACGTCCCAGCCGGGGCACTCGGTCGGCGCCTCCCACTGCTCCGGGTTGAGCCGCTCGAGGACTGCGATCAGGCGGTCGTACTCGGTGGCCGCGAGCCGCATCGCCACCTCCCGGTCGAGCGCCGGCCTGCGGGGTGAGCGCGCGGTGTGCGGGTCGCGCGTGCTGGTCATGGCTGTCCTCCGGGTTCGTCGGGCTCGAGGCCCAGGTTGTCGGCGACCATGTCGACGGTGCGGTCGACGAGCCTGCCCCAGCGGCCTCCGCCGGGGTCGTTGGCGAGCTGGGCGTCCACGAGGCCGCCGATGAGCGCGGTGCACAGGTCGACGTCCTCGTCGCGGGTGATGCCGTGCTCCGCGAGCCGCGCCCGGAGCCCCTCGAGCACGGCGACTGCGGGCGCATAGGCCTCCGGGCTGGGCTCGAAGCCCGGGACCGTGCGCTGGTTCATCAGCTGGTAGCGGGCCAGGTCCACGGTCGCGAAGTCGAAGAACGTGTGCGCCAGGGAGCGGAGCGCGGCCCGGGGGGAGCGGGGCCGCTGGGCGTCGGTCGCCTCGAGCCGGCCCCGGTAGGCGCTCCACGCCTGGGCGAACATGGCGTCGTAGATGTGGTTCTTCGACGCGAAGTGCGAGTACAGGGACGGAGCCTGCATGCCCACCCGCTCGGCCACCTGGCGCAGCGTGAGCTGCGCGAGGCCCCGCTCCCGGGCGAGGTCCCACGCGGCGTCGAGGATCTCGGCCCGGGTGGCGGCCCGACGCTCGGCCTGCCTATCTCTGTTCGGAGTGCCTAACACAGTTAGGAGAATCCTCCCCGGGACCCGCGATGTCCAGTCCCTGCCGGGGTGGATCGCCCGAGCCGTCCACGTGACTGGTGTGACTAGTGGGAATGACCCGAACGGGTGGTGGACGACCCCGCCGGCCCGTGCTGAGCGCCCCCCGCGACACGCCCGGGACGAGCCGCAACACGCCGGTTCCAGTTTCCCGGCAGGCCCTCTGACCTGCGGTTTTGTCGCCGTACTCAAAGAACCTCGACCAACTTCGCCGTTCGGGTTGCACGCCCCGGGGGCGGGACGTACGGTTACCACTACATCTAGTAGTTACACGGATGTAAGTTTCCACAGGTAGTGGTCACTTACGCACATGGAACCTGCTGGTTGTCCCCAAGTCGTCCACAGACTCACCCACAGCCGGGACCCCGGATCGGGGCAGAAACTGTCGGTGCGGCTTGTTGAACTGGAGATGGTCGCAGCGCCGGCCGAAGCGCCTGGAAGGGGGTGTCGAGATGCATTGTCCGTACTGCCGCAACACCGACACCCGCGTGCTCGACAGCCGGGTCGCCGACGACGGCGGGTCGATCCGCCGCCGGCGCACCTGCCAGGCCTGCGGCAAGCGGTTCAGCACCGTCGAGCAGATGCAGCTCGTGGTGGTGAAGCGCTCCGGCGCCACCGAGCCGTTCACCCGCGACAAGGCGATCAACGGGGTGCGCAAGGCCTGCAAGGGCCGGCCGGTCTCCGAGGACGACCTGGCCTGCCTCGGCCAGCAGGTCGAGGACACGCTGCGCAGCGAGGGCTGGGCGGAGGTGCCGGCCAACGAGGTCGGCCTCGCCATCCTCGGCCCGCTGCGCGAGCTCGACGAGGTGGCGTACCTCCGGTTCGCCTCCGTCTACAAGGCCTTCGAGAGCGCCGAGGCGTTCGAGGAGGAGATCGCCGTGCTGCGCGCGGAGCGCGCGCTGGCCAGCGGCTGACCACAGACTGCCCGGCGCATCGTGGGGAAGCGGTGCGTCGGGCATACCACTTCGCCGACCGAAGCAGTCGGCGCAACAGCAGCACAGCAGCACGGACAATGAAGTCGACATCGGGGTAAGGAGCAGGGGCATGACGGAGACGGTCAGCGGCGCAGCGCGCGGGACCCGCAAGGGCAGGGGACTGAAGATCGAGCGGGTCTTCAGCACCGAGGGCGTGCACCCGTACGACGAGATCAGCTGGGAGCGTCGCGACGTCGTCCAGACCAACTGGAAGACCGGCGAGGCCGTCTTCGAGCAGCGCGGCGTGGAGTTCCCGGACTTCTGGTCGGTCAACGCCTCGACGATCGTCACCACCAAGTACTTCCGCGGCGCCGTCGGCACCGACGCGCGGGAGTGGAGCCTCAAGCAGCTCGTCGACCGGGTCGTGAAGACCTACCGCAAGGGCGGCGAGGACCACGGCTACTTCGCGAGCGACGCCGACGCCGAGATCTTCGAGCACGAGATCACCTGGCTGCTCGTGCACCAGTACTTCTCCTTCAACTCCCCGGTCTGGTTCAACGTGGGCACCCCGAGCCCGCAGCAGGTCTCCGCGTGCTTCATCCTCTCCGTCGACGACTCGATGGACTCGATCCTGAACTGGTACAAGGAGGAGGGCTTCATCTTCAAGGGCGGCTCCGGCGCCGGCCTGAACCTCTCGCGCATCCGCTCCTCCAAGGAGCTGCTCTCCTCCGGCGGCACGGCGTCCGGACCGGTCTCCTTCATGCGCGGCGCCGACGCGTCCGCGGGCACCATCAAGTCCGGCGGCGCCACCCGTCGCGCCGCGAAGATGGTCGTGCTCGACGTGGACCACCCCGACATCGAGGAGTTCGTCGAGACCAAGGCGCGCGAGGAGGACAAGATCCGCGCGCTGCGCGACGCCGGCTTCGACATGGACCTCGGCGGCAAGGACATCACGTCCGTGCAGTACCAGAACGCCAACAACTCCGTCCGGGTCACCGACGAGTTCATGCGCGCGGTCGAGGACGGCACGCCGTTCGGTCTCAAGGCCCGCGGCAACGGCGAGGTCATCGAGGAGGTCGACGCCCGCGAGCTGTTCCACAAGATCAGCAAGGCCGCCTGGGAGTGCGCCGACCCGGGCCTGCAGTACGACGACACCATCAACGACTGGCACACCAACCCCGAGACCGGCCGGATCACCGCGTCGAACCCGTGCTCGGAGTACATGTCGCTGGACAACTCCTCCTGCAACCTGGCCAGCCTCAACCTGATGAAGTTCCTCAAGGACGACGACACCTTCGACGCTCCGCTGTTCGCGAAGGCCGTCGAGCTGATCATCACCGCGATGGACATCTCGATCTGCTTCGCGGACTTCCCGACCGAGTCGATCGGCGAGACCACCCGCAACTACCGCCAGCTCGGCATCGGCTACGCCAACCTCGGCGCGCTGCTGATGGCGATGGGCCTGGGCTACGACTCCGACGGCGGCCGCGCGATGGCCGCGACGATCACGTCGCTGATGACCGGCCAGTCCTACAAGCGCTCCGCCGAGCTCGCCTCGGTGGTCGGCCCCTACAACGGCTACGCCCGCAACGCGGACGCCCACAAGCGCGTGATGCGCAAGCACCAGGCCGCCAACGACGCCGTACGCACCCTGCACATCGCCGACGAGGAGGTGCACAAGGTCGCCACCAAGGCGTGGGCCGAGGTCATCAAGCTGGGCGAGAAGAACGGCTTCCGCAACGCGCAGGCCTCGGTGCTCGCGCCGACCGGCACCATCGGCTTCATGATGGACTGCGACACCACCGGCATCGAGCCCGACTTCTCGCTGGTGAAGTTCAAGAAGCTCGTCGGCGGCGGCTCGATGCAGATCGTCAACCAGACGGTGCCGCGGGCGCTGCGCAAGATGGGCTACCAGGAGGAGCAGGTCGAGGCGATCGTCGAGTACATCGCCGAGCACGGCCACGTGATCGATGCGCCGGGCCTGAAGTCAGAGCACTACGAGGTCTTCGACTGCGCCATGGGTGCGCGGGCGCTGGCCCCGATGGGCCACGTGCGGATGATGGCGGCCTGCCAGCCGTTCCTGTCCGGCGCCATCTCCAAGACGGTGAACCTGCCGGAGACGGCCACCGTCGAGGAGATCGAGGACATCTACCTGCAGTCGTGGAAGCTCGGCCTGAAGGCGACCGCGATCTACCGCGACAACTGCAAGGTCGGCCAGCCGCTGGCCAGCGGCAAGGGCGAGAACAAGGGCGCCGCGGCGTCGGCCGCTCCCGAGCAGGCCAAGACGGTCATCGTCGAGCGCCCGGTCCGCAAGCGACTGCCGAAGTCGCGTCCCTCGCGGACCACGTCGTTCACCGTGGGCGGTGCCGAGGGCTACATGACGGCCGGCTCCTACCCCGACGACGGTCTGGGCGAGGTCTTCCTCAAGCTCGGCAAGCAGGGCTCCACGCTCGCGGGTGTGATGGACGCGTTCTCGATGGCGATCTCCATCTCCCTGCAGTACGGCGTCCCGCTGGAGACCTACGTCTCGAAGTTCACCAACATGAAGTTCGAGCCGGCCGGCCTCACCGACGACCCGGACGTGCGGATGAGCCAGTCGATCATGGACTACATCTTCCGCCGCCTGGCGCTGGACTACCTGCCCTTCGAGACCCGCTCCGCGATGGGCATCTACTCCGCCGAGGAGCGCCAGCGCCAGCTCGAGACGGGCTCCTACCAGGCCCCGGTCGAGGAGCTGGAGGAGGTCGACCAGGGCAGCGTCGAGGTGTCGGTGGTCGAGGAGAAGCCGGTGGTTGAGGAGCGAGCGGAGCGAGCGTCTCGAAACCCCGGCGCCCACACCTCCGCCGAGCTGATGGAGGCCATCACCGGGACCGCGGTCGACAGCCCGCTCTGCTTCACCTGCGGCACCAAGATGCGCCCCGCCGGCAGTTGCTACGTCTGCGAGGGCTGCGGCTCCACCAGCGGCTGCAGCTGAGCGGCACCCGTGACGAGGTTGTGGCGCTGGCTCCGCCAAGGAGTCAGCGCCACAACGTCATAGGGCGTTAGCTCGCCACTACCGACGCAGATGAGTAGAAGTCAGCCGGCATGGCGTGCTGAAGCCGCCAGGTGATGGCGATGGGCCGGTCTCCGTCGTGGCTCACGTACGTCGCTGGGCCGAGGAACAGATACGGCGCGGTGCCGAACTCGTCCTGCTTCTGCTCGCGCACAAACAGCAGGACTGTGCTGCTCCCCGTCAGGTACCGCCGCCCCGTCTTGGAGCCGACCGACGTCGTCGACTGTGACTCCCAGTGGAAGAGCGTCGGGCTGACCGGGTAGTCCTGGTACATCGTGGTGGGGGAGTACTCCGCCTCAGACTTCTTGAGCGTCACGAAGAACGCGTCGATCTCCTGCGACGGCTCGTAGAGCACGCCCTCTCGGAAGCTGTTGGGCCGCCGGTCGTGACTCGCGTAGCCAAGGGCGGCGAGCACCTCCTCGCGCTGATATCGAGCATGGACCCGAAGTGGGAGGTGGCTGAGCGGACCAGTGAGCTCGAGGGCACGATGCCGCGTCTCATCGAAGGCGAGATCGACGACCGCCGCCAGTTCGTCCCGGACCGCCGACTCCTCTCGCAGGGCAGCGAACCCAGCTTCGTAGGAGTCAAAGCCGCCGCCATCCGGCCACAGCGAGAAGAACAGCATCCGAGCAAAGCTCTGCTCGAGGGGTGAGAAACGGCTGTAGGGCATCGCGTTGTCCGCCAGCAGGCGGCGATACGTCACCGCGCGGGCACGGTCGTCGACATGGGTGAAGGCGCGCACGCGCTTGAGCAGCTTGTCCTCGAAGCGCGAGCCCTGCCGGGTTGGGAGGCCGGCGGCTCTCCGCATGGCGGTCCAGGAACGCTGGCCGCGTCGAAGGATGTCGGACAGCTCGATGCCGGACTCGCGCAGGAACGGCGCGAGGTCTGGTCCGCCATAAGAGCGGAGCTCGGCCACCATCTGAGGCCACCGGTTCGTGATCTGAGCGCGGATGTTCTCGAGCACGGCCTCCTGAGCCTGCTTGTCCAGGACGATCTGGCAGCCGGAGGGCAGGAATGGGAAGCCGCGTTCGATCTGGCGCTCGAGGCCACGCTGGGTGGCGCCGGTCAGTGCCCGGTAGCGGACGTCGAACCGGAACTCCTTCCTGTGGTGCCCGACGAAGTCCAGAGCGGTAAGCACTGCCTTGTCGCGGGACCTACGAAGCCCACGCCCCAGCTGCTGAAGGAAGATCGTGGCGCTTTCGGTGGGGCGCAGGAACAGCACCGTGTCGACGTCCGGCAGGTCGAGACCCTCGTTGAACAGGTCAGCGGCGAACAACACGTTGACCCGACGGCCACGGAGATCCTCCAGCGCTCGTTCGCGTTCGGCGGTCGGGGTTGCGCCACTGACTGCTTGTGATGGGATCCCTGCTCGGCTGAACACCGCCGCCATGTACTCGGCGTGAGCCACGCTGACACAGAAGCCCAGGGCTCGCATGCGACCCAGATCCGCCACCTTGTCGCGAAGCTGTGAGAGGACGATCGCGGCCCGCGTGTCGTTCCCCGTGTAGACGTTCGAGAGTGCGGCTTCGTCGTACCTGCCGTGCCGCCAGGCGACCGAGCGAAGGTCGGTGTTGTCGGCGATGCCGAAGTAGTGGAAGGGGCTCAGCAGGTCGGCGCCTAGCGCCTCCCACAGCCGCAGCTCCGCGGCCGTGCGGCCATCGAAGAAGGCGCGTACGTCGACTCCGTCGGCTCGCTCTGGCGTCGCCGTGAGACCCAGGAGCTCCTTGGGCTGCAGCCGGTCGATCAGCCGGCGGTACGTTGCCGCCTGCGCGTGATGGAACTCGTCGATGACCACGACGTCGAAGGCATCCGGTGGCAGGTTTCCCACGCCGTACGCCGTCAGCGACTGGACGCTGGCGAAGACGTGCTTCCACCGCTCGGGACGGGCGCCGCCGACGTAGAGCTCGCCGAAAGAAGCGTCCGCCAACACCTCCCGATAGGTGCGAAGTGACTGCTCGAGGATCTCCTTGCGGTGGGCGACGAACAGCAGGGAAGGCCGCACGCCGGTCTCGGTGTCGCACAGCCCGCGATAGTCGAGAGCGGCGATGACCGTCTTGCCGGTGCCGGTCGCGGCGACGATCAGGTTGCGATGCCGGTCGTGAACAGTTCGCTCAACGTCCAGGGACTCCAGCATCTCCTGCTGGTACGCATAGGGCCGGACCTCGAGGCCAGACAGGGTGAGGGTCACCCGGTTGTGCTCGCGCCGACCGGACGCCTCTGCGAGCGCATCGTCCAGCCGGTCTCGATCACGATCGGGGTCGTAGGTCTCGAAGGTCGGGTCGTGCCAATAGGTGTCGAAGGTCGCCTCGAACTTCTGCAGCAGGTTGGACGTGGCGATCTTCGAGAGCCGTACGTTCCACTCCACACCCTCGAGCAGCGCGGTGCGCGACAGGTTGGAGGACCCGACATAGGCGGTGTCGAAGCCGGTGTCGCGCCGGAACAGCCACGCCTTGGCGTGCAGCCGGGTCCTGAGCGCGTCGTACTGGATCTTGACCTCGGCACCGAACTCGCGGACCAGCCTGTCCAGGGCCGCCCGCTCCGTCGCGCCGATATACGTCGTGGTGATGACCCGAAGTCGGCCGCCGCGGTCACGCAGCCTCCGCAGCTCCGGCTCGAGGATCCGGAGGCCGTGCCACTTCACGAACGCGCACAGGAGGTCCACCTGATCGGCCGTGTCGAGCTCCGCTCGCAGCTCGGCGCCGAGAGAGGGCTCGCCCTGCGCGTTGGTCAGCAGCGCCGCTTCGGATAGGGGCGTGCTGGGCCTGGTCGGCTTCACCACGGGCAAACCCGGCCTAGGTGGTGCGGCGAGACGCATCAGCTGCCGAACGTTGCCTTCGACCTCCTGATCGGGCTCCGCAAGCTGCGTGAGCAACGCGTTGACCAGCTGCACGCGAGCTGAGGCGTCCCTCTTCCCCTTCAGCACCCGTTCGGTAACCGAAGCAACGTGGCGGGCGAGCACGTGCGGCTGATCCGCCTCATCTACCAATTCGAGCATGATTTCCAGCCCCGATACGGACGGAAGCCGGCCTTGAAGGCCCCTCGTTAGCAACGACTCGTAGACGCCCTCCGGCATCTGTGCACCATGACCGCTCTCCACTTGAGGAAGCTTGCCATTGCGCAAACGAGATTTCATGACGTTCTGCCTGTGGTTCCGGCGCGTCCTCGATGCGCTCGTGTCCGACGACCCGCTCTGCTGTAGCGGCAACCTTGCCGGTGAGTGCCGGCGGTCGCGGCTCGGAGTCGCATCCGATTGGCGAATTTCGGGACTGCCCGCGTCGATCGGCATAGCCTCGGTCTGGGCACGGGGAGGAGTGCGATGGGCGCCGGTGCATCCGCGCGATACGAAGCGCAGCGCTCACTGCTCGAAGCGGCGGAGTACGAGCGTCTGGCGCAGGAGTCACGTGACCAGGCCAAGCGCTACGCGCTGGCTTCCCGGACCGAGCAGTCGGTCGACGGTCGGTTGCGCGCCCTGGAGACGCTGGGCTGGACGGTGCTCGCCGACCGCCGCTGGGCCGGCTCCAAGCGCGCCAACGTCGACTTCCTGCTGGTCGGGCCCGGCGGAGTTGTCGTGGTGGACGTCAAGGCGTGGCGTGCGCTGGAGGTCCGCACCGACAGCGTGTTCTGCGAGGACGACTGCCGCGACGACGAACTGGCTAAGCTCCGAAGCCTGGTGGACCGAGTCCAGGAGTCGCTGAGCGACATCGGCCTGACCAGCCAGGCGATCTGGCCGGCTCTGGTCTTCTCCGGCAGGACGGTGTCCGCCCGAGCGCAAAACGTCGACCTCCTCGGAGAGGTCAATGTGGCCTCGTGGGTGACCAGGCTGGGATATCGCCTGGACGACGAACAAGTCACCGAGGTCGTTGGCGTGCTCGAGGAGGCGTTCCCGCCGTACGACGCGCCTGCGAAGCCGGCGGTGCGAGTGCCGAAGCTGCGCGTGGTGATGCCGAAGCCGAAGGCCGAGCCCGACGCCCTCTTCGACGTCGACGATCTGGCCAAGTCGCTGCTCGAGGCGGCGCTGGCCGAACCGATCGAGTCGTGGATGACTTTCCTGCACCCCGACCAGCTCAAGCTCGTCAGCAGCAGCTACAGCGGGCCGTCGCGCGTGCGCGGGCCGGCGGGCACGGGGAAGACGGTCGTCGGCCTGCACCGAGCCGCCTATCTCGCGGAGCGCCATCCCAACAAGGTGCTGTTCGTGACCTTCGTCAAGACACTCCCGGTGGTCCTGGCGAACCTGTGTGAGCGAATGGCTCCGGCTGCCCGGGCCAACATCGAGTTCACCGGCCTTCACCGTCTCGCCATCCAGCTGCTCGACTCCGCCGGGGCGCGGGCTCGGATCGACGGGCAGCGCGTCAACCGTGCTTTCTCTTCCGCGTGGTCGACGGTGGGGCAGCACGGGCGGTTGCCGCGGCTGGACGAGCGGCCGGGCTACTGGAAGGAGGAGATTGACTACGTCATCAAGGGACGTGGGCTGACCGACTTCGACGAGTACGCCGACCTGGCAAGGCTGGGACGCCGCACCCCACTGCGTGCTGAGGACCGTGAGGACATGTGGGCGCTCTACGTGGAGTACGAGCGGTGCCTGCGCGCCAATGGCATCCACGACTTCACCGACGTCCTCGTGATGGCCCGCGACCTGGTTCGCGATGGCGCGGTCGAGCACGACTACGGACCAGTCATCGTCGACGAGGTCCAGGACCTGAACCTGGTCGGCGTTCAGCTGCTGCACGCCATTGCCGGGGACGGTCCCGACGGTCTGCACGTCATCGGCGACGGACAGCAGTCGGTGTACCCAGGCGGCTTCACCCTGGCGGAGGCGGGGATCTCGGTGACGGGACGTGCGGCGGTGCTGCGCACCAACTATCGGAACACCGAGGAGATCCTCGAGGCGGCGCAGCGACTTGTCGCCACCGACGAGTACGACGACCTGGAGGGCGTCCCGTCCGCCGGCCCCCGTGACGTGGCCGTCCTTCGTCACGGCAACCGACCGTTGGAGGTCCGCGCCGACGATCGCGGGAGCCTCGAGACCGCTCTGACCAAGCAGATCTCGGAGACGGTGACCTATCTGCGTGTGCCTCCTGGTGACATGGCGGTGCTCGTCCAGTCGAGGCGAGACCTCGAGCACTACTCGGCCCTGCTGGAGCGCGCGGGCATTCCACACGTCGACCTCCGCGACTACGACGGGGTGTCGAGTGACAAGGTGAAGGTCGGGACTTTCAAGCGGGCGAAGGGCCTGGAGTTCAAGTACGTCCTGATCCCCGGTCTGCGCCCGGGGCCGTTGAAGCAGTGGGCAGGCGAGTCCGACGACAGCTACCGGGAGCGCGCCGAGCGCACCCGGCGGGAGCTCTACGTCGGGATGACCCGTGCCCGCGATGGTCTCTGGCTCGGCTACCTACCGGATTGAGGGGAGCCCCGCGGTGATGAAGGGATGAGCGAGTCGACGCGGCGGGAGTTCGCCTGTGACTTCTGCGGCTATCAGGGGTGGTACGACGGCGACCGACCCGTCGACGAGGTGCAGTGCCCGCGGTGCGGGGAGCCGGTCACGCCTCTGTGATGGCCGGCGGGGCGGTTCAGTGTGACGGGGGGATGAGTCGACGCAGGTGCTCCCGCAATTGCTTGTCGCACACGTAGACGTACGTTCCCTTGATCCCGCGGGTGAGCAGCACCGAGTAGATGTTTCTCACGAACCGCAGCAGGTCCTCGTCGTCGTACCTGACGCCCAGCCGCCGGTTGTTCTCCATCCCCTTCTTGTCGAAGTACTGGGACCGGTCGAACCGCATGCGCCCGCTGGCACTGTCCCAACGCAGGTCGCGTCCGATGATCACGCCGGCGTAGTTCACGTCGTAGCCCTGGACGGTGTGGATCGAGCCCACCTCTCGTGCGGCTGTGGGCGAGTTGACCCAGTCCACAGGGGTGGTGTTCCAACGGAGCCGCACTCCGTCGATCTCGATGTCGTAGACGGACCTGTCCCGCTTGCTGCGCCAGTCCCACGCGTAGCCGGCAACGAGCCGCGCCAGCCCCGACTCCTCCTCGCGGACGGCCAGCTCGCGGGTCAGGTCGCCCAGGTTGTCGAACAGTCGAAAGTCGTAGTCCCCGAACGTCGACGGCTCGGGGGGTTCATCGCTGAGCATCCGCTTCACGTAGGTGATGTAGTCCGCTCCACCTTGGACCCTCAGCTGCGAGGAGAGGGGGTAGACCCGCCTTCGTCCGTCGGCCTGCTCGAGCAGGGACTCGATCACCGTGACCGGCAGGTCCGCCGGGCGGACCGTCTGCGCCGCGTCCAGAAGGAAGACCTGGTGGTCGCTTTGCTTCCTGATCCAGTCGAGCTGGGTGATCGACGTGTCGTCGATCCCGAAGAGGCGCTCGTTGATCTTCGTGAACTGCTGGTTCTGGACCCCTGACGGCTGGTTCGCCCGATGGTTGAGCCGATGCGTCTCATCGACGATCAGGAGGTTGAACCGCTCTTCGCTGAGGCCTACGTCGAACGGTGACAGCACCATTTCGTGATCGAGGCCCGGTGTCTTCCGGAAGACCCGCTGCACGGACTTGCGCAACGACTGCTGAGGGACAACGAGCCCGACTCGGAAGTCCTGCAGGAGCTCTGGGTAACCCGGGGTGAAGAAGTCCGAGAACAACGTGTCGCTGTCGGTCGGTTCGGTGAGATCTGCCTGCTTGATGTCCATGAGCAGCTTCATCAGGTAGATGGCGACCACGGTCTTGCCGGTCCCGGGATCGCCTCGGATGACGATCGTGCTCGGCTGCCGCACCTGCAGGTCATCGAAGAGCCCCTCGAGGATGTCCTCGACGGCGATCGCCTGGTCCGGCGTGAGCGCCTTGAAGGGGGAGAGCTTGAAGAGGTCGCTGTTCTCGATGTCGCGGACATGACGCGTGAAGAGGCCGAGATCGCGCAGCTCCGCGAAGATCTCGTCGAACGTTGCTTGGTACTTCTCGCGTTGGTAGTAGTCCGCGTCGATGACGCCGTCGTTGCGGTTCAGGACCTGGAACGCCCCGTCGCCGGCGAAGAGCCGGATCAGGTAGGACTCGAGGTCCAGGCAGGCCGACTTGTTGAACGTCTCGTCGATCACTACGCGGGCGCTCACGAGCTCGCGCTTCTCCGGAGACTCGAGGTGCTGCCGGAACCGGGCTGCGACGTTCCGCGACTCGCCGACGTAGATCTTGCCCGCGCCGTCGAGCGTGTAGACCACGGGCCAGTTGTGGAACCGTGGGTTCGTCTGGGACCAGAAGCCGACGTAGTGGGAGTCGAACCTGACCCGCTGGATCTCAAAGCTGGTCATACTTGGCGCTCCGCCCACGCGCCTTGTCCACCGGGTACTTCGTCCGCGTGACTTCCAGCTTCTTCAGAACCACGTCGTCCGGATCCACCCCGAGACGGGACGCGAGCAGGTAGCAGTAGGTGAGTACGTCGGCCAGCTCTTCCTGCACACGAGAGTCCGAAGCCGGTTCGCCCCACTGGAAGCACTCCAACAGCTCGCCGGCCTCGATCGCGATGCTCTTCGCCAGGTTCTCGGGGCTATGGAACTGCGCCCAGTCGCGCTCGGCCATGAACGCCTGGAGCTCCTGCAAGACTCGCGACTCACCCATGGTGGCACCGTATCCGCACGGATGCTTGGTATGCGGCAGCTCGCGGTCAGTCGCAGTAGTCGCAGACGCCAGACGCCGGCACCGCGGTGTGGCAGGTTGGACAGATCCTGACCGTCGGCTCGGCCTTCCCCGAGGGCGGCTTGGCCGCCTTCTTCGCCGAGCGCCTCCTGGCCGCGGGCTCTTTGCGCTTCTCCTCGTCCCGCTCGAGTGCTTCCTCGTCGACCACCACGTCGAAGCCGAGACCCTTGAGCACTCGAGCGGCGCCGCTCTCGCCGCCGCTGAACTCCTCCCGCGTTGCTAGGCGGCCGGTCGCGTGCAGGTACGCGACACCGAGGAGCGCCTTCGAGTCGTACTCCTTCCCCTCGTACCAGAGGGTGTAGGCCCTGGCGCGGCCGAACCGGTAGCGGCTCAAGAACTCACGGGAGCCGAGCCGGTCGTACTCCTCGATCGCCGCGACGACGTGCGGCCGCTGGACGAGTCTCCAATCTGGCATGTCGCCAATTTAACGTCTGTCAAAGGAGAATCTCGTCCCCGGCGGCGACACGGGGTGCGCGAGCAGTCCGCACGGCGTGCCGCTGTGGATGCGGGTTAGTAGCTGATGCGCGTGGCCGGGTCAGGCGAGAAGGTCGGCCGGGCGGAGGCTGACCGGGTACGGCAGCGTCAGCGCGACGGTGTCGCCGTCGACGGCGTGCGCCACCTCGACGTACGCCTCCTCCTGCAGAGCCCAGGCGGTCATCGACGGCTCGTCGGGGTCCACCACCCAGTACGACGGACAGCCGGCCGCCTCGAACCGGACCCGCTTGAGAGTCAGGTCGACCCGGCGGGTGCTCGGGGAGACGACCTCCACGGCGAGCATGGCGCGACCGGGAGGTCTCGCGCGGAGAAGTCGGACTTCCGGGCGACGAGAAGGTCGGGCTGCAGGACGGTGTCGTCCGCGAGCGCCACGTCGAGCGGCGCGAACAGCACCTGGAGGTCGGCCGGACAGTGGGCCGCGAGAGTGCCGTAGAGCCGGGCGAGCACCGCCTGGTGTCGCGGCGACGGCGCGGGGGTCACAATCAGTGATCCGTCGACGAGCTCGTAGCGGTGGCCGTCATCGGGCATACGCTCGAGGTCTCGGCGGGTGAGCGCTCGTCCACGCGGCAGCACCGTCACGGTTCCCATCGTGCCTCCTTGTCGTCACGGAGGCCAAGGCTGCCTCAGGTGGCCACGGCCGCGTCGGCGACTGTCCACAGGCCGACGATCGGGCCTGGTGCCCCGGCTGCCGGCGGACTTGGCTGAGTCCATGCCAAAGTCACGAGGACGTCATCATGGCAAGGGCAACCGGCGCAGTCGCAGAGTCCGTCCACCGGGAGCCGACTCCGCGGCCCAATTCTTGGCCGAGTTCCGGCTCCTGGCGGCGACCGATGCTGCGGAGGCCCGCGGTGATGCTGCCGGCGCTCTCGAGCTCATCAAGAGGGACCTCGAGCGTCGGCAGGGTCCCCCCTTCTGGCGACCCGAGCGGATCGCGCGGCTCGCGCAGCTGAGCGTGCTGGGCCGGCTGCTCCCCGGCTGGGCGACCTCGCGCTGGATCCTCGCGCAGGCCGCCCAGTCGCTCGATGAGGCCAGCCGTCCTCGGATGCGACGCGCCTTCGAGATCGCACTGGGCACGGGCGCCCACGAGACGGTGGCTGCTCGTGACGACGTCGACCGGCGGACGAAGGTCATGGACCACGACTGGGTCTTCCGTCAGGCATTGCTCTATGACCTCGGCGGACTGCGCCACTTCATCGACCGCGTCGCCTCCGCCGACCTCCTCGCCGGAAGCGACCGCGTCGACGAGTGGGCGACGACGCCGATGGGCGGGTTCCGCCTGGTCCGTGAGGAGCCTCGGACGGTCCGGTGGCTCGACCTCGGCACCGGCGAGGAGCTCGAGACGGTCAACATCGGCGCGGCGTCGCTGTTGGAGCCTGGGCACTGTGCCATCGGCCGACTGGTTCCCCTCGAGTCCGGCGCGACGTTCGAGTCCGCTCCGCTGCCTGTGCCGGAGCCCCTCGCGTCGCGGGTCGCCGCCGACCCGGCCGACTGGGCAGCGGCCGTCTCGGCAGCCCGCCGGACAGATGGCGGTGATGTGCTGGCAAGGCTGATCGCCAGTCGTGACTTCCCACTCCTCACCGATGTGCCGACGGGTGTCCGGACCTTGGTGGCACTGCACGTCGTCGGGTGCGGACAGGCATCACCGCCGCACGTCGAGACGGCCTCGGACGTGCGGGCGCTCATGGTCGGGCTGGTCCGGGCGGCCCTCGACGAGCGGCTGGGTCCGGGACCCGCCGGCATCAGCTGCGGGCCCTCGGTGGCTGCCGCGCTGCTGGACCCGACCGTCCTCCCCGCTCTGTGGGACACGCTGGGACCCGCGGACGCCGGGAAGCTCCGCAGGCTCGCGGGTGCGCTCGGCGGTCCCGCGGCGGACCTCTGTCGGATGCTGGCGTTCGACGCCGAAGACGTCGCGTGACGAGCCGTGGTGGCCAGATCGGTGCGAGGCTGCGGTCATGGCTTCTGCGACCGATGTCTCAGTCACCTGGAGCCAGGCGCTGTCCTGGCGGTTGGAGCGACACCTTCTCGACCCGGTCGGCTCGGCGTCCGTGGGTGACGTCGTACGACGGCTCGGCGCGGTGCTCGCGATGGACGAGTCCCTCGCCGAGCTCGCCGTGAGGACCCGTCGTACGACGTCGCGCGCCGGCGAGCTCGCGGAGGCGCTGGCGGACGGGACGGTGATCAAGGCGTTCGCGTTCCGCGGGTCGATGCACTACCTGTCGCCCGAGGACGGCGGCGTCTACCTGGCGCTGCGATGCGCGGGGCGGCAGTGGGAGCTGCCGAGCTGGGTGGAGCACTACCGGCTCGCGCCTTCGGACTGGCCGGACTTCCGGGCGGCGGTTCGTGAGGCGCTGAACGACGGGCCGTTGACCATCCCGGAGCTCGGCGACGCGCTGACCAGGCATCGCGCGTATCGGCACCTCGAGCCGGTCTTCGACGAGGGCGCGGGCACCCTGGTGAAGCCGCTGACCTGGCAGGGGGACATGAGCTTCGGGCCTCCCCGGGACGGGCAGCACACGTTCCAGCGGCTCGACCTCAACCCGCGGTGGCGAGGCCTCCCGGACCTCGAGGAGGCGGGGCCGCGCGCCGTCGCGGCGTACCTGCGGACCTACGGGCCGGCGACGTTCGACCACGTCCACTACTGGCTCGGTGACGGTCTGAGCGCGGGCCGGAAACGGCTCGATCGGTGGCTGTCCGGGCTGCGCGACGAGCTGGTGCCGGTCGACATAGAAGGCACCACGGCGTACGTCGTCCGCGAGGACGTCGACTCGCTCGTCGCCGCTCGGCCCTCGGACGCGGTGCGGCTCCTTCCCGGGCACGACCAGTGGGTGATGGGGCCCGGCACCAAGGAGGTCCACGTCACCCCACCGTCGCGACGCGACGTCGTCACCCGCAAGGCCAACCTGGTGGTCGTCGCCGGGGAGGTGTGCGGGACCTGGGCACGGAGGGGCGAGGAGGTCCGGGTCACCTGGCTCGACGAGCGGTCGGCACCGGAGGCGGCCATCGAGCAGGAGGTCGCGCGACTGGCCGGCATCCTCGGCCGCGTCCTGCGTCCGAGGATCACCTCCTAGCCGCCAAGGCAGCCCGGGCACGCCCGTTCGGTCATGGACTCGCTTGTCGTTGTGGACGGCGCCGGCCGCGTGGAATCATCGCGCGGGTCAGCACAGCCCAAGGGGACCCGATGAAGATGAAGGTGGAGCTGATCCCGCTCCCTGTTTCCGACGTGGACCGCGCCATCGCTTTCTATGCCGACAAGCTCGGCTTCAACAAGGACGTCGACTTCCAGCCCAACGCGGGCGTTCGGGTCGTCCAGCTGACACCGGAGGCCTCGGCTTGTTCGATCGGCTTCGGAACGGGGCTGGACGTGTACGCGGCAGAGCCCGGCACGGTCCGAGGCCTGCACCTGGTTGTGGAGGACATCGCCGAGGCGCGTGCCGAGCTCATCCGCCGAGGCGTGGAGGTCGGCGAGATCCACGACTTCGGGGGTGGCGTCAAAGGGGCGAACTTCTCCGACCCTGACGGCAACACCTTCGAGCTGCAGGAGATGGCGTGGCGCAAGGGCGAGAAGTACTAGGCCTGGACACCCTGGCCTCGTCTATTCGAGGGACCTGGTCCCGCCGGCTCGTCGGCAGGTGCTCAGGTCTGCCCGTCTAGGCTCGAGGCATGGGTCTCAGATCCGCCGTGGGGCAGTACCTCATCGCCGCCGTGGTCTTCCTCGCGCTGGACCTGGTGTGGCTGAGCGTCGTCGCGCAGGGGCTCTACGAGCACTTCCTCGGCGACCTGCTGGCCGGCTCACCCAACGTCGCGGCTGCCTTCACGTTCTACGCGATCTTCCTCGCCGGGCTCGTGTACTTCGCCATCGCACCTGCTGCGGCGGAGCAGTCGGCGCGGACGGCCCTGGTCCGGGGCGCGGCCTTCGGGCTCGTCACCTACGCGACGTGGGACCTGACCAGCCTCGCGGTGATCGAGGGCTTCCCGGCGGCGATCGTGCCGATCGACCTCGCCTGGGGCACCATCCTGGCGGCAACGGTCAGCGGTACGACGCACCTGCTCTGGTCGCGTCTCGCCGAACGTCGTGCGGGACGGTCGACCTAGCGGGTGGTCGCGAAGCACACCACCATCGACCACCTCGACCTGACCGCGCCTCCCGGCTGGCTGCGGGTGGGCTGAATCCGAGCGGGCCTCCCGGTCGCCGTGGGTCACGGCCGGAAGTCGTCGTGCAGCGCGACGCGGGACAGCTCGATGCTGCCGTCGCTCACCCGCCAGAAGTGCAGCCGCCGCGCGGCCGGGGTGCTGACCTGGAGCGCCACCCGCCAGCAGGTCGCCCCGTCGTCCCGGACGACCGGTGGGTCTCCGCCGCCGTCGCCGGTCCTGAGCTGGTGCATGTCCCGGCCGTCCAGACGCTCGGCCAGCCCGGTGAGGACCTCGACGGTCACGTCGACGAGCTTGCGCCGGTCGATGCCGGGCACGCTGACGACGGTGGGCAGGAAGTCGGGCCCGAACCGGTAGTCCCTCAGGGGCAGGTCCGCCTTGTCCGCGGCCGGGATGCGTTGCGCCCAGGCCACCAGCACCTCGAACCTGAACTGCTCCTCGTCGTCGGGGAACACGGCCCCGTCGCCTCGGCCGTCTGCGTTCTTGCGCGGGGCCTTCTGACGCGCCTTGCGCAGCTCGGTCTTCGACTGCTTCAGCTGCTGGTCGAGCCGGTCCGCGCGGGCCTTGGCCCTCTCGAGCTGGTTGTGGAGAAGCTGGCGTTCGCCGCCGACGTCCCGGAGCGCCTGGTGCAGGGTCTCGATCCTGGCGGTCGCCGACCCGAGCTCGGCCCTGACTGCGGCGAGCTCGCGGCGCAGCCCCTCGATCTCGGCGGCGACCGCGGGAGCGCCGCCCTGCTGGGGCCTTCGGTCCAGGAGACGTGGGGTCGGCCGGACGGCCGGGGGAGGCGGGGCGGTGTCAGGCGCGGGCGCCTCGGGCGGCTCGGTGAGGGTGTCGGGTGCGGCCAGCTCGGCAGCGGTCACCTCGTCGGCGACCTGCTCCGGCTCCGTCGCGACCGGCGGGAGCAGCCAGGGCGGTCCGCCCCGGAGCAGGCTCGGTGCCGGCCGCGGTGCCTCCTCGTCGTCGACGTCGAGCAGGCTCAGCCGCCACGTCGGGCCGGTGTCGAGGACCCTCACCGCGAGCACCTCGCCGGGGCTCATCAGCGACGAGACCAGGTCGAGGTCGTTGGAGGTGACCTCGGCGCGCGCCACGACAACCTCGACCTCCGGGTGGAGCCGCAACCTCGCGTGGTCCCCGGCGGCCTCCTCGACCATGGCGAGCACCACGTCGCCGGGCCGGTAGGCCGAGAGCGCCTCCTCCGCCGGCAGCATCATCTGGCGTACGTCGTAGCGCCCGGACTCGGGGTCCAGCGAGCCGTGCACCCGCATGCCCACCGACAGCAAGCGGTCGATGGTGACGTCGGGGTGGAGCAACTCCTGGCGGATGGAGGCGATGTGTCGCCCGTCGGTCCTGACCAGCGCCCGGGACGGCAGGACGAGCCGCTCGACGGTGCCCGCCTCGGAGATCTCGCCGGCCGTCGCCTTCGAGAGCAGGCCGGCCTCCGCGGCCATCCGCAGCGCGTCCGTGGCCAGCAGGTCCGCGGCCTTCGGCCCCTCCTCGGGGCCCCAGGCGAAGCGGAGCGGGGCGCGGTAGGGGTCGTGGACCCAGTCGGTCCCGACCGGGTACGCGCGCCCCGCCCCGCCGTACACCTGCGTCAGCTCGGGCATCTGCTGGGAGAAGGCCCAGGACTCCGGCCCGGTGCGGATCAGGAAGACCTCCGCGAGATCGCCCACCTGGGTCTCGATCTCGTCCGGGTCGATGTAGGGCCGTGCGGACTGCGCGGGCGTGGTGACCACCACGAACGGCCTCACGCGCAGCAGCGAGTTGATGTCGCCGGCCAGGCGTCTCGCCTCGGACTCGGTCTTGATCATCGTCACCATGCGCCACCCCGGGTGGTCATGATGTCACGAGAGCCGGACAAAGGGGCGCAACCGGTTTCCCGCGGGGCGCACGCGGGTACGGCGAGAGCACCAGCAGCCACCAGGGCAGGAGGCGACCGATGGCGCACGGAGACGTCGAGACCCTTGCCAACGAGGGCAAGTGGCACAACGTGATCGCGGGCACCGACCAGGTCAGTGAGCCCTTCGACACCCGCGACGACGCCGCCGAGGAGGGTCGGGAGATGGCCCGTGACCTCGGCGTCGAGCACATCGTGAAGAACGCCGACGGCACGGTCGACGAGCAGACCGGCTGAGAGGGGTCGCCCGGTCACCACCGGCGAACGGACCCTTCACCCCCGCCGCATTCTTGAGAGTCGCCTTGTCGCCGTCGTTGTTCCAGACGTACCACCGCTGGCCCCAGTAGCGGTTGGTGGCGGTGTTCTTTCCCTTGCCAGTGTGGATCCTGACACTGGTCCCGGCTCGCAGCGTGAAGGCACCGAACCGGGGAGTCGTACTGAACGCCGGAGATCCTGACCGCCGAAGCGGCCTCGGCTGGTAGTGAGGTGGCCGTGATCGTGAGACTCGCCAACGCGGCCCCTGCGATCAACGTGCCGGTGTGCTGCCTGAGAAGCATCTGACACCTCCCGATCGCTCGTGACTTCCTCGGGCACCGTCGACGCTAGTGAGGCGACCGCGGAGGAATGAGTGAACCGGGGAGTCCCTCTTGGCATGTCTAGCCGGCTCCCGGCGTGTGGTCGTGCGGCACACTGGCTGCCATGCCCGAGGACTTCGTGGTGGCCCGCAACCCCGAGCCCGACTCGTCGCTGCCGTACCTCCTGCGCGTCCCGCTCGGCCGCGACGGCATCATCCTCAAGGCCAAGGAGACCTGGCCCCGCACCAGCAAGGTCTACTGCCACCGGGTCGACGACTGGCCGGAGGACGCCGACATCGTCGAGCGGGTGCCCACCCGGTCATGCGTACGGCGCGGCGCGGCGATCGACCTGGTGCTCGACCGCGGCCGCGAGAACCGATCGCAGCTGGTGTTCGCCCGGATCCGCGGCGGCCGACAGGCGATCTTCTGGCAGACCGCGCGCACCGCCAAGCAGGCGAGGCCAGCGGTCAGCGTGCCGAGCGCCCGCGCGGCCGGTCTCCGCGACCTCGAGATCGTGGTCGACAGCTACGAGCGCTACCCGTTCACCTTCAAGGACCAGCAGGTGCTCACCCGTCGCGCGGGCCTCGTCGCCGGCGACTACGGCGTCGTCGTCGACGGCGCGCTCCTGGCCACCGTCGAGCGCAAGAGCCTGGCCGACCTGGTGTCGTCGCTGACCACCGGCAAGCTGAAGTACCAGCTCGGCGACCTCGCCGCGGTGCCACGGGCCGCGGTGGTCGTCGAGGACCGCTACTCCGCCGTCTTCAAGTCCGAGCGGGTGCGGCCCGCGGTCATCGCCGACGGGCTCGCCGAGTGCCAGGTCGCCTGGCCGACGGTGCCGATCCTGTTCCTCGAGACCCGCCGGCTGGCGCAGGAGTGGACCTACCGCTTCCTGGCGGCGGCCCGCGCCGCGGCCGAGCACGAGTACGGCGGCGAGGTGGCCGTCCGCGAGCTGGCCCCGGCTCGTGCGCTGGCCCCGCCGGACCCGACCCCGGCGGAGGTGCGGGCGTGGGCGCTCACGCAGGGGTTCGAGGTGTCCGACCGGGGCCGGGTGAGGAAGGAGATCGTCGAGGCCTACCGCGCCGCGCGCTTCGGGTGAGGACGGCCAGATTTCGTGCCCAGGTGGGGGAGCAGGCCGGTTCTCCACCGGGTCGAAGATCCGTTCGAGAGCGGTCGTCGCGGACGCCTACCGTGAGGGCATGACGACCTCCTCGGCTCCCGAACCGCACACGCTGGTGCGGTTCACCGACGCCTTGTCGGCTGCCTTGGACCGGGTCGCGTCGACGCCGGCCTGGTCGATGACACCGGACGAGCAGGCGCAGGTGCTGGTGCGGCTGCGGCGGCAGCAGGCGCGTCTGCGGGAGATGGAGCTGCGGGTGCTCGTGGCCGCCGACCGCAACGAGGTGGGCGTGGATGACGGCTCGACGTCGACCGCGGCGTGGGTCGCCCACCGGACGGCGCGCACCCGCCAGTCCTGCTTCCGGGACCTGCACCTCGCGCAGGCCCTCGACGGAGACTTCCCCGCGACCCGTGACGCGCTCGCGACCGGGCGGATCGACGTGGAGAAGGCGGGGGTCGTGGTGGCCGCAGTGCGGCGGCTGGGCGAGGAGCACGAAGCGCTCCCGGACGGCACCCACGCCGCGGCGGAGGCGCACCTGCTCGAGCTGGCCCGCGACTTCGAC
Organism: uncultured Actinomycetota bacterium; assembly: GCA_963838025.1. GTDB lineage: Bacteria > Actinomycetota > Actinomycetes > Propionibacteriales > Nocardioidaceae > Nocardioides_B. The sequence continues at coordinate 2,354,633 of CAWIPF010000001.1, read as the reverse complement.
GCGGTCACGTTGCGGCGGCTGGGCAAGCGGCTGTTCGAGGTGGTGTGCCCGGAGGCGGCGGACGAGGCCGAGGGCCGGCGACTGGCCGCCGAGGAGGAGCGGGCCCGGCGGCTGGCCTACCTGACCCTGCACGACAACGGCGACGGCACCAGCGAGGGCCGGTTCCGGCTCCCCGCGCTGCACGCCGACCTGCTCCGCAAGGCCGTGCAGGCGCTGACCTCGCCGCGGCGGATCGGCGACCGGCGTCTGGACCCGGCGACGGGGAAGAGGCTCCCCGCGGCGACGCTGCACGGGCACGGGCTGATGGAGCTGCTCGAGGACCACCTCGACCCGACCTCGATGCCGTCGGTCAACGGCTCGCCGTTCACCCTGGTGGTGACGATCGGCCTCGAGGCGCTGCGGTCCGGCTGCGGGTCCGCGACGGTCGACACCGGCACCCGGATCTCCGCCGGCGAAGCCCGAAGGCTGGCGTGCAAGGCGGGGATCATCCCGATGGTGCTCGACGGCGACTCGATGCCGCTGGACGTGGGGCGGGAGAAGCGGCTGTTCGACCGCTACCAGAAGATCGCGATCAACCACCGCTACCGCGGCTGCGCGGCGGCGGCCTGCGACCGGCCGCCCGCCTGGGTGGAGTACCACCACCCGACGGCCTGGCGGCACGGCGGCCGCACCGACGCGCGCGACGGCCTGCCGCTGTGCCCGCCGCACCACCGGATGGCCGACCACCCCGAGGCCTGGGACATGACGCGGCTACCGGATGGTGGGGTCCGCTTCCGCAGGCGCGAGTGAGCCCCCCGGGGGACCTCGAGCCCGAGCCGAATGCTCCTCGTGGGACTGGGTACGAACCCTGTACGAGGTCCCGGGCCGCAACGGCCGTCGACGCCGCCCACGGCGGACCTCCAACCCGCGCGCCTCCGAGCGCCTCCGAGCGCCTACGAGCGCAGCCGGTGCCGACAGACCCGACAGAGAGGATCCCCATGCCCGAGCCGGACCAGATCATCCGCGACCTGCAGCAGACCATCGAGCGTGAGGGCCGCAACCTCGGCGACCTGATCGAGGAGTCGCTGCGTCGGGCCAGGGAACGCGCGGAGACCGAGCTGGACCCGGAGCTGCGCGAGGCGCTCGACTGGCCGCGGGACCTGCCGGAGTACTACGACTACCTCGAGACCTTCATCCGGTGGATTCCCCGCCAGTCCGACGCGCCGGCCTGGAAGACCTCGGCCCCGGAGGAGCGCTACGCCAAGGAGGTCAGCGACCGACTGGCGCACTTCTTCTGGCTGGTCGACCAGAAGGTGGACGAGAGTGAGACCGCCATCGCCGAGAACTCCGACGTCTTCCGGGACTGGCTCACCGAGTTCGCCCGGCAGTGGGGCAGCTTCCTCGACACCCCGGACTCCTTCAACCAGGAGATCCTCGACTCGTTCGTGGACGACGCCCCCGAGTACACCGTCGGAGAGTCCCTCGTCGACGGCCGCCCGAACATGCCCAGCGGGTGGCTGACCTTCAACCAGTTCTTCGCCCGCGAGCTGAACGCCGGGCTGAGGCCGGTCACCGAGCCGACGAACAACCTCGTCGCGGTCTCGCCGGCCGACTGCAGCTTCCGGCACGCCTACGACATCGACGAGGAGTCGAACATCCCGGCCGTGGAGGTCAAGGGCACCCACCACTACGGCAACATCAAGCAGCTCCTGGAGGGCAGCCGCTACGCCGACTCGTTCGCCCGGGGCACGTTCGTGCACTACATGCTGCCGCCCTCGGCGTACCACCGTTACCACCTGCCGGTCGCGGGGCGGGTCGAGGAGTCCTTCGTGGTCAGCGGGAAGGTCTTCATGCAGGTCGACCTCGAGGACCACCAGCTGAAGTCCCGCGACAGCGCCAAGACCGGCTACGAGTTCAGCCAGACCAGGGGAGTGGTCACCCTCGACACCGCCGCCTCGGGCCAGGGCGACCTGGGCATCGTCGCGGTCGTCCCCGTCGGCATGTCCCACGTGGCCTCGGTCAACCTCACGACGGTCCCCGGCCACCAGGTGGCCAAGGGTGAGGAGTTCGGCTACTTCCAGTTCGGCGGCTCCGACATCATCGTGCTGTTCCAGGAGGGCGTCGACCCGGAGGTGGACACCAGCGAGGGTCTCCGGCACGTCGGCTCCGCGATCGCCCGCTGCAACCCGGTCTCCTGACCGGCGCGGCTACTTGCCGCTGTAGACGCCGTGCCCCGACTACGGCTCGCCGGGACGGTTCACTCGCGCGGAGGCTGACCGGCGACGAGCTCGGTGTCCACGCCGAAGGCGCCCAGCTTGGCCGCCCCGCCGGGCGACCCGACCGGCTCGTCACGGCCGGGCAGCGGCTCGGCGAAGAAGCGTGCGTTGTCGTCCTTGTAGGGCTCGAGGTCCGGCGGCAGGTCGTCCTCGTAGTAGATCGCCTCCACCGGGCACACCGGTTCGCAGGCGCCGCAGTCCACGCACTCGTCCGGGTGGATGTAGAGCGACCGGCCGCCCTCGTAGATGCAGTCGACCGGGCACTCGTCGACGCAGGCGCGGTCCTTCACGTCGATGCACGGCTCGCCGATGACGTAGGTCATGGGGGCTCTCCTCTCCGGGGTCTTGCTATTTAGACAATAAGTTTGTAAAAACGAATGTAGCACTGCATTCGACCGTGAGGAGACCCCGATGACCCAGGACCTCGACGTCCGCGCCGAGCCGCCGGCCCGGCGGCACCAGCTGATCTTCGAGACCTACGGCGCGCTCGGCGCCGGCGAGGCGTTCGTGCTGGTCAACGACCACGACCCGAAGCCGCTCTACTACCAGTTCGCCGCCGAGCACGCGGGAGAGTTCGAGTGGGAGCCGCTCGAGCAGGGGCCCGAGACCTGGCGGGTCCGGATCGGCCGGACGGAGGCGAGCTCGTGACGGGCGAGCGGGTCGTCGTGTACGGCGACTACAACTGTCCCTGGAGCTACCTGGCCTCCCGGCGGGCCTCGATGCTGGCCGCCGACGGCGTCGACATCGACTGGCGCGCGGTGGAGCACGACCCCTGGCGCCCGCGGCCGTTCGCGGACAGCTCGGCCCGCTTCGCCGACCTGCGGGAGGAGATGGACAGGGTCCTCGCCGCGCTGCTGCCGGGGGAGGTGCTGCCCTACTCGCTGGCCGGCTTCGTGCCGTTCACCAAGGCGTCGGTGTCCGGCTATGCCGAGGCCTACGGTGCCGGGGTGGCGGCCGCGGTCCGGCAGCTGCTGTTCGAGGCCTTCTGGCTGCACGCGTTCGACCTCGGTGCCGCCGCGAGCGTGCGCACGCTGCTCGTGGACGCGGTGCGCAGCGGCTCCTCGCCCAGCGAGCTGGTGCGGGACTGGGGATTCGCGGTCGACGTGTCCGGCGGGCCGGTGACCACGACGGCGTGGCGCCTGGTGCGGCAGTGGGCCGAGGAGTGGCGGGCGACGGGCCAGGTGGTCCCGGTGGTGGTCGTCGAGGGGAGGGCGCCGATCATCGGCGAGGCCGCCGTGGCCTGGCTCGGCGAGGAGCTGGTCCACCGCCGCGTCGACGTGGGCCGGCTGCCGGCGCCCGTCGTACCGGCGGCGCGGCCGAGCACCGGGCTGGCGTCGCACTCGTGGGTCTCCCAGCACGGCAACCGGTGGCTGCGCGACTACCGGCAGGCGCATGCCCAGTCGCCGTTCCCTCGGGCCGGCTGAGCCCGCCGCCGCGCCGCGTCGAAGTCGTCCCCGCGCCGGGTCGCGTGGAACCATGACCACTGTGGACACCGACAGCGAGCGGCTCGGCGACGACCCGGCGCACGGGCTGGGCCCGATGCGGGCGCGGGTGCTGGCGCTGCTCCAGGACGCCGGCGAGCCGATGACCGCGGCGGCGGCGGCCGGCCGGCTGGCGCTGCACGTCAACACGGCGCGGTTCCACCTCGACGCGCTCACCGAGGACGGGCTCGTCGTCCGCCAGCGCGAGGAGCGCAGCTCGCCGGGGCGCCCCAAGGTGCTCTACGTCGCGGCAGCGACCGGCCCGCAGGTGGCGCACCGCAGCTACCGGCTGCTCGCGGAGGTGCTCACCAGCTTCCTCGCCGACTCGCTGCCCGAGCCCGCGGCCTCGGCGGAGCAGGCCGGGCGCGCGTGGGGGCGCTACCTCACCGAGCCGGCGCCGCCGTTCCACCGGCCGCAGGAGGCCGAAGCCCTCGACGCGCTCGTCGGCGCGCTCGACCGGATCGGGTTCGACTCGCACCTCGTCAGTGAGCCCGACTCGCTGCGGCTCGAGGTCAGCCACTGCCCGTTCCTGGAGGTCGCGGAGCGGCACCACGACGTGGTCTGCTCGATCCACCTCGGGTTGATGCGCGGGATGCTCGAGCAGCTGGCGGCCCCGGTCACGACGGGCGCCCTCGAGCCGCTGGTCGAGCCGAGCCTGTGCATCGCGCACCTGGACCGCCTCGGCCCGCGGGCCGGGTCAGCGATCGACGAGGCCGCACCAGGTGGCGGCCTGGAGCGCCAGCCACAGCTCGGCGACGTCGGCGGTGTCGGACAGGCTCCGTGAGGTCAGCGCCTCCACGCGGCGCAGGCGGTAGACCAGCGTCTGCTTGTGGACGTGCAGGCGCTCCGCCGCCCGCTGCCAGGAACGGTTCTCCTCGAGGAAGGCCCGCAGCGAGTCCGTCAGGTGTGCCGCGTGCGACTCGTCGTACTCCAGCACCGGGCCGAGCACCCGGCGAGCGGCGGCGCGACTGTCCTCGCGATCGCCCGGCAGGAACACCGAGTCGCCGAGGTCGTCGGAGTGGTGCAGGACGAGCAGCCGACGCTCCTGCGCCCGGTGCAGCGCCCACCGCGCCTGGCGTTGGGCCGTGGGCAGGTCACCCGGGGAGCTCACCGGGTCGCTCAGGCCCACGGCGGCACCCTCGGCGAGGCCCTCGGTGAGCGAGTCGACGCCGGCCGGCTCGGCACGCAGCAGGACGTAGGTCAACGGCGGACGGGTGAGCATGAGGTGGTGCACGCCGGCGTCCAGGAGATGGTGGTGCAGCGGGTGCAGGTCGTCCTTCCCGGGAGCCGCGGCGACGGCCGCCAGCACCAGGCCCGGGACGCCCAGGCCGGCCGACGCCAGCGGTCCTCGGGCCGCGGTGGCGCTGATCCGCTGGTCGAGCAGCTGCGCGAGCAGCGAGGCCCCCAGCCGCAGCGAACGCTCGCGCTCCGCGTAGAGGCGGGTCTGGTGCAGGGCGGTCGCGGCCGCCACGTGGCGGAGCACCGTGAAGTCGGGCAGCGTGCCCGACGGCTCCCAGGCGACGAGTACGGCGGGACGGGTGGAGGGGACCGCGACGCCGACCGCCTCCGTGCCCGGCATCGCGAAGGTGGGGGGCACGTCCTCGGGCGCCCCCGGGCTCCACCGCCGCACCGCCTGAGCCATCCGGTCGGGGAGCCCCGTCCCGGGGGCCAGGCTGCGCGCGCTCGCCGGGTCCACGACGAGCAGCCGGCACCCGACCACCTCCTCCAGCGCCCCGAGCAGGAGGGCGAGGTCATGGTCCTCCGTGCTGGACCTCCGCAAGACCTCGTAGACCCGCTCGGTCTGGTCGATGCGGACCAGGTGCTCCGCGGCGTTGGCCTCGGCCACCGCCCGGGCGAGCGCGATGAACGGGATGTCCCGGCGGGTGAGCAGGAGCGGCAGACCGTGCCGGTCCGCGGTCTCGCGCATCCGCTCGTGGATCGGCGGAGCGTTCATGTCCTCACCGATCGCCACCCCGGCGGCGCCCACCCGGGCCAGCCGTTCGACGTACTCCACCTGGGCGTCCGCGTTCGCGGGCACCCCGAGGCCGGTGGTCAGCAGCAGGTCGCCCGCGCCCACCCAGTGCCAGGGGTCGGGCAGCTCGCACACGTGCGCCCACTCGATCGCCCGACCGGCTCCCGACCCTCCGGCGATCACCCGGGTGTCCAGCTCCGGGCGGCTGGCGAGGTCTTCGACGGTGAGGGGCACGATTCGGTCCTTGGTATGAATCCAACACGGGTCTTCATACTAGAGACTGATTGTGACCGGGGCCACATCCTCGTAGTTTCGCCTGGACGCAGCCATCTGCCCCCGTCGCCCGGCCCGGCGACCGGCTGGCTGCCCGGAGGTTCGGATGACCGTCCCGAAGCAGATGAGCCGACTCAGCCGCAGCCTGTACGTCCGAGGTGTCCTGCAGGAGAGTGCCGGGGCGTCGTGGACCGTCCGGGACCCGGCCACCGAGGAGGTCCTCGGCGAGGCGGCCGACGCCACCGACGACGAGGTCGACGAGGCGCTGGCCGCCGCGAACGAGGCCTGGCCCTCGTGGTGGGCGCTCTCGGCCCTCGACCGGGCCGAGCGGCTGCACCGGGTCGCCCAGACCCTGCGCGGGATGCGCGCGGAGCTGGCCGAGCTGCTGACCCGCGAGATGGGCAAGCCGTACAAGGAGAGCGCGGACGAGGTCGACTGGTCGATCACCGCGCTGGACTACTACGCGGAGGTCGGCCGGCACGACACCGGCAGCGTCCTCGGTCCTGCGGTGGCCGGGCAGTTTCACTACACGCTCAAGGAGCCGATGGGCGTCGTCGCGGTGATCTTGCCGTTCAACTATCCGTTCGTGCTGCTCTGCTGGGAGGCTGCAGCAGCCCTCGCCGCCGGGAACTCCGTGGTGGTCAAGCCCTCGGAGTACACGAGCCTGAGCACGCTGCGCTTCGTGGAGGCCTTCGAGGAGCTCGGGCCGGGAGTCGTTCAGTGCCTCACCGGGGGCGGCCGTGTCGGCGCCCGCCTCGTGGGAAGCAGCCGGACGCACATGGTCGCGTTCACCGGCAGCGTGCCGACCGGGCGGGTCGTCGCACGCGCGTGCGCCGAGACGTTCAAGCCGCACCTGATCGAGACCTCGGGCAACGACCCGTTCCTGGTCATGCCCTCCGCCCCCCTCGACGTCGCCGCCCGGGGCGCCGCCTTCGCCGCGTTCCTCAACTGCGGCCAGGTGTGCACGTCGGCGGAGCGGTTCTACGTCCACACCGACGTGTACGACGAGTTCGCGAGCCGGCTCGTCGAGCAGGCCAAGGCGCTCCGGATCGGCAACGGACTCGACAAGGTCGACCTCGGGCCGATGGTGAACGAGAACGAGTACCGCCGCTTCACCGCCATCGTGGACCGCGCCGTCGAGCAGGGGGCCACGGTGGCCTGCGGCGGACGGGCGCCTGAGGGGTTCGACAAGGGCTGGTTCTACGAGCCCACCGTGCTGCTCGACGTCACCGCGGAGATGGACATCGTGCACGGCGAGAGCTTCGGGCCGGTCGCGCCGCTCGTCCGCGTGGAGAGCTTCGACGAGGCGATGCGGCTCGCCAACGACTCCGACCTCGGCCTGGGCGCGAACATCTACACGCGAGACCTGCTCGAGGTGTCCCGGGCCACGACCGGCCTCGAGTCCGGAATGGTCTGGGTCAACGCGCCCCTGCTCGACAACGACGCAGGTCCCTTCGGGGGCCGCAAGCTGTCCGGGACCGGGCGCCAGCTCGGCGCCGAGGGGCTCGACCAGTTCCGGCACACGAAGCTGGTCATGGTCGACCCGGCGGCGGCCGACCAGGACTTCTGGTGGTTCCCGTACCGCGACGAGGAGTCCTACCCGGGGACGAACGCCTGATGAGCATGCCGCAGCCGACGGGGACCGCAGAAGGGAGACGATGATGGACCACTCGATGCCCACGGGGCTCGAGGAGCGGATCCGCTACTACGAGCAGCCCGAGAACGACCCGGGACCCCTGGACTCCGGCGACTGGCTGGTCCTGGTGGCCACGGGGATCGCCCTCCCTGTGGTCTGCCTGATCCTCGGCTGGCTCGTGGGGTGGCAGTCGTGAGCGCCGATAGCCCGTTGCGTGCGCACCGGGAGGACGCCGAGACCGCCTGGCCGTTGCTGCCCGCGGAGCGCACGTGGCGGACCCGGCAGCTGTTCGTCGTACTGCTGGTGGCCGCCTCGGCGACCTGGTGCTACATCATCGGCGAGTACGTCGGCTACTACCTGCCGTTGTGGCCCGGTGCGCTCGCCATGACTGCCGGCGCGATGATCGGCATGCTGCTCGTCACCCTGGCCGTCGTTCCGTCCTCGAGCCGCTACGGCATCGACTCGATCCAGGCCGCCGTCCCGCAGTTCGGGCGTAACGGGTGGGTGGTGACCGTCGCCTTGCAGTACCTGTCGATCATCGGCTGGAACTCGCTGCTGCTCATCTTCTTCGGCAAGTCCTTCGCTGAGTTCCTCAACGCCGTGGGCATCGGCGGCGTCGGCCTGAGCGGCTGGGTCGTCCCAGTCGCCACGCTGCTCGCCTCCGGCATCGTGTTCCTCATCCTGATCCGGGGAGCCACCGGGCTCGAGCGGATCTCGATGGTGCTGTTCTTCTTCATCGTCGGCGTCGGCGTGTTCCTGATCGTGATGCTGCTGGCCAAGGAGGGCGGCGCCCTCGCCGACGCGCAGCCGGCATACGCCTCGGGCAAGCGGCTCGACTACATGTACGGCATCGAGATCGGCCTGGTGAGCCTGCTGTCCTGGTGGCCCTACATCGGGTCGATGACCAGGCAGGCGCCCACGCCGCGGGTCGCGGTCATGCCGTCGATGCTCGGCATGGGCCTGCCGGTGCCGGTGCTGAGCATCGTCGGGCTCGCCGGGATCCTCGTGCTCGAGACCTCCGACCCGGCTCAGTGGCTGACCAAGGTCGGTGGCGACGCCCTGGGTGCGGTCGCCCTGCTGTTCGTGATCGCCGCCAACTTCGGGACGGCGACCGCCGGCATCTACGCCTCGACGGTCGGGCTCAAGGCCGTGCCGGGGCTGCGCAAGATCTCGTGGAACCTGGCCCTGGCGCTCTCGCTGGTGCCGGTGATGGTGATCGGCGTGTTCCTCCCGAACTGGTTCTTCGACCACTTCGGGACCTTCCTCGCCTACATCGGCGTCTTCTTCGCTCCGATGGTCGGCATCCAGATCGTCGACTACTTCGGCCTGCGCCGCCAGCACATCAGCCTGCGGGCGATCTACGACCGCAGCCCAGGCGCGCCGTACGCGTACTGGGGCGGGATCAACCCGGCAGCCGTCGTGGCGATGGTCGCCGGGGTGGGCACCTACCTATACCTGCTCAACCCGCAGTCCTACGCCATCCACGAGCCGTTCTCCTTCGTCGGTGCATCGCTGCCGTCGGCGTTCGTTGCCGCGCTGGTGCACTGGCTCCTGACCGTGCTGTGGGTACGGCGTACCGGGCGCGGGGGCTACCGGCCGGCCGCGGCTGCGGCGCAGTCGACGTCGCCAGGGGCGCCGGCGCAGCACCAGTCCTGACCCGTGGACCCAGCCAACAAGGAGGCAGAGCCGTGCCCGAGACCCTGCCGCACCGCGCACAGGTGGTGGTGGTGGGCGGCGGCATCGTCGGATGCAGCGTCGCCTACCACCTGACCCGGCGTGGGGTCCGCGACGTGCTGCTGCTCGAGCAGAACACGCTGACCTCGGGGACCACGTGGCACGCCGCCGGGCTGGTCACCCAGGCCCGGCCCACCGCGGGGACTCGCGAGATCGTCAGGCGCAGCCTGGAGATCTTCCGGACCCTCGAGGACGACACCGGCCTGTCCACCGGCTACCAGGAGACCGGGACGCTGCACCTCGCCCTCAGCGAGGACCGGCGGCAGGAGCTGCTGCGTCAGGCGTCCACCTCACGGGGCAGCGGCATCCGGGTGGAGCTGCTCGGTCCGGACGAGACGTTGGAGCACTTCCCGCTACTGTCACCGGCCGGGCTCGTGTGCTCGCTGTTCTACCCGGACGAGGGACGGGCCACCGCCACCGACATCACGATGTCGCTGGCGCGCGGCGCGCGTCTCGGCGGGGCCCGGCTGGCCGAGGGGGTGGCCGTCACCGACATCGTCACCGACGCCGGGCGCGCCGTGGGCGTGCGGACGTCGGCCGGCGACGTGGAGGCGGACTACGTCGTCAACTGCACCGGGATGTGGGGGCGGCAGACCGGCGCGATGGCCGGGGTCCGGCACCCCCTGCAGGCCCTCGCGCACTACTACGTGGTGACCGAGAAGATCGACGGTCTCCCCGAGCGGATGCCGACGATCAAGACCGGCGACGACTGGTCCTATGTCAAGGACGACGCCGGCTCGCTGATGGTGGGGTTCTTCGAGCCCGGCAGCTACGCCTGGGCATCCGAGGGAATCCCCGAGAACAAGGGTTTCATCCACCTGCCGGAGGACTGGGACCACATCGGCCCGTTCTACGAGCGGATGATCGAGCGAATCCCCGCCCTCGCCGACGCCGGCATCCGGCTGTTCTTCTGCGGGCCGGAGAGCTTCACCCCCGACGGGCTCTACCACCTGGGCGAGGTGGCGGGACTGCGGAACTACCTGGTCGCAGCGGGATTCAACTCCGTCGGGATGCTCAGTGGGCCCGGCGCCGGTGCGGTGCTGGCCGACTGGATCGTGGACGGGCACCCGTCGATCGACCTGCCCGAGGTCGACCCGCGGCGCGCCATGCCGCACGAGACGAACCGCCGGTTCCTCGAGCAGCGGGTGACCGAGACGCTCGACCTCGCCTACGCGGTCCACTGGCCGTTCGAGCAGCGGCGCAGCGCCCGACCGCTGCGCCGCAGCATCCTGCACGGGTGCACGACCGAGGCCGGCGCGGTGTTCGGTGAGCTGCTCGGCTGGGAGCGGCCGAACTGGTACGCGCTCCCCGGGGACGACCGCGAGGAGCAGCCGACATGGGGGCGGCCGTCCTGGTTCGGCCGGTCCGCGGAGGAGCACGAGGCGGTCCGGTCGGGCGTGGGGATGTTCGACCTCTCCACCTACGGCAAGCTGCTGGTGCAGGGTCGCGAGGCGACCACCGTCCTCCAGCGGCTGTGCGACAACGACATCGACGTCGAGGAGGGCCGCATCGTCTACACCCAGTGGCTCGACGAACGGGGTGGCATCGAGGCGGACCTGACCGTCACCAGGCTCGGCGAGCACGAGTACCTGGTGCTCACGGCGCCGGCGACGACGTACCGGGACCTGGACTGGCTGCGCCGGTCCCTCCCGACCTCCGGCGGGGCCACCGTCGCGGACGTCTCGGGCACCATGGCCATGATCGCGGTCATGGGACCGGAGTCGCGGAGGTTCCTCCAGGCGCTGACCGATGCGGACCTCTCCGACGTGGCGTTCCCCTTCGGCACCTCCCGGGAGATCGACCTCGGGCTCGGTTTCGTCCGGGCGACACGGATCACCTACGTCGGTGAGCTCGGCTGGGAGCTGCTCGTGCCGTACGACGTCGCGGTCCACGTCTGGGACACCCTGAGGGAGGCCGGCCGGCCGATCGGGCTGCGGCCGGCCGGGTACCACGCGCTCAACTCGCTGCGCCTGGAGAAGGCGTACCGGGGCTGGGGGCACGACATCTCGGCCGGAGACACACCCCTCGAGGCCGGTCTCGGGTTCGCCGTTGCGTGGGAGAAACCGGGTGGGTTCAGGGGCCGGGAGGCGCTGCTGCGGCAGAAGGAGGAGGGCGTGCGGCGCCGGCTCGTGCAGCTCGCGTTGGAGGACCCAGGCCCGCTGCTGCTGCACGACGAGCCGATCTACCGCGACGGTGTCCTCGTGGGGCGGGTCGCGTCCGCGGCGTACGGCCACACGCTGGGACGGTCGGTGGCCCTCGGCTACGTCGCGGCCCCCGAGCCGGGGATGCCGCGGTCGTGGTACGAGACCGGGCGCTACGAGATCGAGCTGGCCTGCGAGCGGCACGCCGCGCGGGCGAGCCTGCAGCCCATGTACGACCCGAAGTCGGAGCGGCCCAAGAGCTGACCGGGGGTGGGGGGAGGCGGAAGACCCTTGTCAGCGGGTTCGGGCGTCTCCCAGACTGGCGATGAGCCCACCGAGGGGAGCGGCGCATGGCCGACGCGGGATCCGCCGTCACCCTCGACGTGTCCGGTCTGCAGGACCTGGTCGACCTGCTCGGACGGCTCGGCTACACCGTGCTCGGGCCGACCGTCCGCGACGGCGCCGTCGTGCCCGGGCGGGTGGCCTCGGTCGACGACCTGCCCCGCGGCTGGGGCGACCGGCAGGAGCCGGGGAGCTACCGGCTGGCCCGCCGTGACGACGCCGCGCTGTTCGGCTACGCCGCGGACGCGATCGGCTGGAAGTCGGTGCTCTTCCCCTCCCGCGAGCTGGTCTGGCGGGGTCGCCGTACGGCGGACGGCCTCGCCGTCGAGGAGGGGGCCGGCCCGGGGCGGCTCGGCGACCCGCCGTACGCCATCCTCGGGATCCGCTCGTGCGACCTGCACGCCGTCGCGGTCCACGACCGGGTGCTGCGCGACCGCGGCTACCCCGACGTGCGCTACACGGCCCGCCGGAAGGACGCCTTCCTGGTCACCGTGGCGTGCTCGGACCCGAGCGGGACGTGCTTCTGCGTGTCCATGGGCACCGGGCCGCGGGCCGGGTCCGGCTACGACCTGGCGCTGACCGAGCTGCTCGACGGGGAGCACACCTTCCTGGCGCGCGCCGGCAGCGAGCGCGGGGCCGAGGTGCTCGGCCGGCTGCCGGGCCGGGCCGCCGGCGGGCCGGAGCACCGGGCCGCCGACGCCGTCACGGAGCGCGCGGTGACGCGGATGGGCCGCGTCCTCGACACCACCGACATCCGCGACCTGCTCTACGACAACGCCGACCACGCGCGCTGGGACGACGTGGCCGGGCGCTGCCTGTCGTGCGGCAACTGCACGATGGTGTGCCCCACCTGCTTCTGCACCTCGGTGGAGGAGCACACCTCGCTGTCGGGGCAGGACACCGAGCACTGGCGGGTCTGGGACTCCTGCTTCAGCTCCGACTTCTCCTACCTGCACGGGGGGAGCGTCCGCGGCAGCCCGAGGTCGCGCTACCGGCAGTGGATGACCCACAAGCTGGCGTCGTGGATCGACCAGTTCGAGACGTCGGGCTGCGTGGGCTGCGGCCGGTGCCTGACCTGGTGCCCGGTGGGCATCGACATCACCGAGGAGGTGGCCGCGATCCGCGACGACCGGCCGCCCCGCGACGACGGAAGGGAGCCGGCATGAAGTCGCTCCAGGACCTCCTGGTCGAGCACCCGTTCTTCGCCGGGCTCGACGACTCGACGGTCAGCCTCCTGGTCGGCTGCGCGTCCAACGTGCACTTCCGGCCGGGGGAGTACCTCTTCCGCGAGGGCGACGGCGCGGACCGCTTCTTCGTCGTACGACGCGGGCGGGTGGCCCTCGACGTGCACGTGCCGGGGCGGGGGGAGCAGGTGGTCGACACCGTCGACGAGGGCGACGTCGTGGGCTGGTCGTGGCTGGTGCCGCCCTACCGCTGGTTCTTCGACGCCCGCGCCGTGCAGGAGGTCTCCGCGGTCTCGGTCGACGCGACGTGCCTGCGGGGCAAGTGCGACGAGGACCCGGCGCTCGGCTACGCGATGATGCAGCGGGTCGCCCAGGTGATGTACCACCGGCTGCAGTCCGCCCGGGTGCGCATGCTGGACCTCTACGGGGCCGGCCGTGCCGGCTGAGACCAGCGCCCCGCCCGTGGCCGCACCCGGGCCGCCGCGGGACCCGTGGCTGCCCCGGCCGTTCCGGGTGACCGCGACCCACCGCGAGGCCCACGACACCGTCACCCTCGAGCTCGAGCCGCAGGACGGCCGCGGCCTGGCGTTCGAAGCCGGGCAGTTCACGATGCTTTCGGCGTTCGGTGTCGGCGAGGTGCCGATCTCGATCAGCGGCCACCCGGACCGGCCCGACCGCCTGGTGCACACCATCCGGGACGTCGGGGGCACCACGGCCGCGCTGTGCGCGATGCGGCCGGGCGACCTGGTCGGGGTCCGCGGCCCCTACGGCCGGGGCTGGGGCGTCTCCGACGCGGCCGGCGGGGACCTCCTCGTGGTCGCGGGCGGCATCGGCCTGGCCCCGCTGCGGCCGGCCGTGCTGGAGGTGGTGGCGAGCCGCGAGATCTACGGCCGGGTGGGCGTCCTGTACGGCGCGCGCACGGCCGCCGACGTGCTCTTCGGGGTCGACCTCGCCACCTGGGCCTCCCACGCCGACGTGCAGGTGGGCGTCACCGTCGACCGGGCCCCGACGTCGTGGGTCGGCCGGGTCGGCCTGGTCACCGAGCTGATCGCCTCCGCGTCGTTCGACCCGGCGCGCACGCTGGCCCTCGTCTGCGGCCCAGAGGTGATGATGCGCTACGTGGCGAACGAGCTCACCGCGCTCGGCGTCCCCCCCGAGCGGGTCCGGCTGTCCCTGGAGCGCAACATGCGCTGCGGGGTGGGCCTGTGCGGCCACTGCCAGCTGCGCGAGTTCCTCGTCTGCGTCGACGGCCCCGTGTTCGGCCTCGACGCGGTCCGGCCGCTGCTCGGGGTCCGGGAGCTGTGATGACCGAGCACGCGACGGGCGGCAGGCCGAAGCTGGCGGTGTGGAAGTTCGCCAGCTGCGACGGCTGCCAGCTCACCCTGCTCAACTGCGAGGACGAGCTGCTCGACCTCGCAGGGGCCGTCGAGGTCGCCTACTTCCCGGAGGCCACCCGCGCGGTCGTCGAGGGCCCCTACGACCTGTCGCTGGTCGAGGGCTCGGTGACCACCGCCGACGACGCGGAGCGCATCCAGCAGGTCCGGGCGCGCTCCCGCAGGCTGGTCACGATCGGCGCCTGCGCCACCGCCGGCGGCATCCAGGCGCTGCGCAACTTCAACGACGTGGCCGAGTTCCGCGCGGCCGTCTACGCGCACCCTGAGTACGTCGAGACGCTGGCCACCTCGACGCCGATCGCCGCCCACGTGCCGGTGGACTTCGAGCTGCGCGGCTGCCCGATCGACAAGGCCCAGCTGCTGGAGGTCGTCGCGGCGTTCCTGCAGCGCCGCAAGCCCCGGATCTCGGCGGACAGCGTGTGCGTGGAGTGCAAGCGCCGCGGCACCGTGTGCGTGACCGTCGCCCACGGCACGCCCTGCCTCGGCCCGGTCACGCACGCCGGCTGCGGCGCGCTCTGCCCGTCGTACGACCGCGGCTGCTACGGCTGCTTCGGCCCGGCCGGCACCACGAACACGCGGTCGCTGAGCAACCGGCTCCGCGAGCTCGGGATGCCCGAGCGGGACGTGCACCGGGTGTTCGGCACCTTCAACGCCGCGGCGCCGGACTTCGCCGAGGAGAGCGAGCGACACCACGACGCAGGAGGCACGACGTGACGCACAAGGGCGCCGGCGAGGGGCGCGAGATAACCGCGGAGACGCTGGCTCGCGTGGAGGGCGAGGGCGCGATGCGGGTGGTGGTCCGCGACGGCCGCGTCGCCGACGTGCAGCTGCGGATCTACGAGCCGCCGCGCTTCTTCGAGGCCCTGCTGCGCGGGCGCGGGCACACGGAACCGCCGGACATCACCTCGCGGATCTGCGGGATCTGCCCGGTCGCCTACGAGATGAGCGCGTGCCTGGCCATCGAGGACGCCTGCGGGGTGAGTGCGCCGGAGGAGGTCGGCCTGATGCGCCGGCTGCTGTACTGCGGGGAGTGGATCGAGAGCCACACGCTGCACATCTACCTGCTGCACGCCCCCGACTTCCTCGGCTACCCCGGCGCCATCGAGATGGCCAAGGACCACCGGGACGTGGTGGAGCGGGGCCTGCGCCTGAAGAAGGCCGGCAACGCGCTGATGACGCTGGTCGGCGGCCGCGCCGTGCACCCGGTCAACGTCAAGGTCGGCGGCTTCTACCGGCTCCCGACCCGCGACGACCTGCTGGCGCTTCGCCCGCTGCTCGCGGAGGCGCTCGACGACGCCCTCGCCACGGTCACCATGGCGGCCGGCTTCGACTTCCCCGACTTCGAGCAGGAGTACGAGTACGTCTCGCTCCGCACGGCGCACGACTACCCGATCGAGGCCGGGTCGTTCGTCACCAGCAGCGGCCGGGAGTTCGCGGTCGCGGACTTCGGCGACTGGGTGAGCGAGCAGCACGTGGAGCATTCGAACGCGCTCCACGCGCGGCTGCGCGACACCGGTCCGTACGTCGTCGGCCCGCTCGCCCGCTACTCGCTCAACCACGACCGGCTGCCGCCCACGGCCCGCCGGGCGGCCGACGCCGCGGGCCTGGGGCCGACCTGCCGCAACCCGTTCCGGTCCATCGTGGTGCGGGCCGTGGAGCTCGTGGTCGCCTGCGAGGAGGCGCTGCGGATCATCGACGGCTGGTCCGACGGCGGGCCCCCGGCGGTGCCGGTGCCGCCCCGTGCCGGCGTCGGCCACGGCGCCACGGAGGCGCCGCGAGGCAGCCTCTACCACCGCTACGAGCTGGCCGCCGACGGCACCGTGCTCGACGCGCGGATCGTGCCGCCGACCTCGCAGAACCAGGCCAGCATCGAGAACGACCTCCGCGCGTTCGTCCAGGCCCGGCTGCACCTCGACACCGAGGAGCTGACCCGCCAGTGCGAGCAGGCGATCCGCAACTACGACCCGTGCATCTCCTGCGCGACCCACTTCCTCGACCTCACCGTGGAGGACGGGTGAGCGCACTGGTCGTCGGCGTCGGCAACCGCACCCGCGGGGACGACGCGGCCGGCCCCGAGGTGGCCGCCCGGGTCGCGGCGCTCGGCCTTCCCGGCCTCGAGGTCGTCGTGCACGACGAGCCGCTGGCGCTCGTCGAGCACCTGGCCGCCCACGACCACGTGGTGGTGGTCGACGCGACGGCGCCCCGGCGCACGCCCGGCGCCGTGCGGGTGGTGCACGTCGGCCCGACGCCGTTGCGCCCCGGGACCCCGGCGGTCGGGTCGCACGGTCTGGGCGTCGCCGAGGCGGTCGAGCTGGCGCGCGCACTCGGCCGGCTGCCGGCGCGGCTGACGGTCGTCGGGGTGGAAGGGCGTGCCTTCGGCGCGGGGACCGAGATGTCGGCGGAGGTCCGCGACCGGCTCGACGACGCGGTGCGGGCCGTGCTGGACGACCTGCGCGCCCCGGGCGGGTCGACGGCGCCGGCGGCCCGGTGAGCCGGGTCAGCAGATCCGCGGCAGCTGCTCGCCGATCGGCAGGTCGACCACCCGGCTGCCGCCGAGCCCGGTGCGGGCCACGACCATGCCGCGGTGCTCGTCGGTGCAGGTGCCGATTCTCCGGGCGCCGGCACCGAGCGGGTGCGCCCGCATCGCCGCCAGCACCTCCTCGGCCGACTCGGCGGGCACGATCGCGAGCAGCTTGCCCTCGTTGGCGACCTGAAGCGGGTCGAGGCCGAGCAGCCCGCAGGCGTCCTTGACCGCCGAGGGGACCGGCAGGTCCCGCTCGACGAGGTCGATGCCGACCCCCGACGACCGGGCGATCTCGTTCAGGGCCGCCGAGACCCCGCCGCGGGTCGGGTCGCGCAGCACGTGCAGGTCCGCACCGGTGCCGATCATCGCCCGCACCAGCCCGTGCAGGGCGGCGGTGTCGCTCTCGACCGTGGTGCCGAACTCCAGCCCCTCCCGGCAGCTCATCACCGCCACGCCGTGGACGCCGATGTCGCCGCTGACCAGCACCGCGTCGCCGGCACCCGCCCGGGTCGGCCGGATGTCGACGCCGTCTCGCAGCACGCCGATGCCGGCGGTGTTGACGTAGACCCCGTCGCCGCTGCCGCTGTCGACGACCTTGGTGTCCCCGGTGACCAGCTTGACGCCGGCGGCCCGGGCCGCCGCGCCGACCGCGTTGGCGACCCGGCCCAGGTCGCCCATCGAGGTGCCCTCGGAGAGGATGAACGCGGTCGAGAGGTAGAGCGGGGTCGCCCCCGCCATGGCGAGGTCGTTGACGGTGCCGTTGACCGCGAGGTCGCCGACGCACCCGCCGGGGAAGAACATGGGTCTGACCACGAAGGAGTCGGTCGAGAACGCCAGCCGGGTGCCGTCCTCGAGGGCCAGCACCGCCGAGTCGGCCAGCTCGCCCGTGGCCGCGTCACCGAACGCGGGCAGGAACAGGTGCTCGACGAGCTCGGCGGTCATCGCGCCCCCGCCGCCGTGCCCCATCACCACGGTCGGGGAGTCGCGCAGCGGCAACGGGCAGACCCAGCCGTCGAGGTCGGGAGTCACGTCGGTGCGGTCGATCGCGTCGGTCATGTCGCGTCCGTCCGCTCGAGGCGCCGATAGGTGTAGTACGCCGCGCAGGCGCCTTCGGAGGAGACCATGGTCGCGCCGAGCGGGTTGCGCGGCGTGCACTCCCTGCCGAACGCCGCGCACTCGTGCGGCTTCACCAGGCCCTGGAGCACCTCCCCGGACCGGCACACCGACGACTCGTCGGTGTGCAGGTCGGCGACCGAGAAGCGCTCCTCGGCGTCGAACTCGCGGTAGCGCTCGGAGAGCCTCCAGCCGCTCCGCGGGATCGTCCCGATCCCGCGCCAGGCGCGGTCGGTGGGCTCGAACACGTCCAGCAGCATCCGCTTCGCCGGCAGGTTGCCCTCGTCGCGGACCGCTCGCGGGTAGGCGTTCTCGAGCTCGTGGCGGCCCTCCTCGAGCTGGACGACGGTGCGACGGATGCCCTCGAGGATGTCCAGCGGCTCGAAACCGGTCACCACGATCGGCACCCGGTACCTCTCGGCCAGGGGTGGGTACTCCTCGGTGCCCATCACGCTGCACACGTGCCCGGCGGCCAGGAACCCCTGCACCCGGCAGCCCGGCGACTCCATGATCGCCGCGATCGCCGGCGGCACCAGGACGTGGGAGACCAGCATCGAGAAGTTCCGCACGCCCAGGCGGCGCGCCTGGTGGACCGTCATCGCGTTCGCCGGCGCGGTGGTCTCGAAGCCGATGCCGAAGAACACCACCTGCTTGTCCGGGTTGGCCCGGGCCAGCGCCAGCGCGTCGAGGGGGGAGTAGACCACGCGGACGTCGCCGCCGCGGCTCTTGACCCCGAACAGGTCCTCGCTGCTGCCCGGCACCCGGAGCATGTCGCCGAACGAGCAGAAGACCACGTCGGGACGCTGCGCGATCTCGAGCGCCTTGTCGATGGTCTCCAGCGGGGTCACGCAGACCGGGCAGCCCGGCCCGTGGATCATCTCCACCCCGTCGGGCAGCAGCTGGTCGATGCCGTGCCGGATGATCGAGTGGGTCTGCCCGCCGCAGACCTCCATCATCGCCCAGGGCCGGGTGGTGACCGCGTGGATCTGGTCGAGCAGCCGCCCGGCCAGGTCGGGGTCGCTGAACTCGTCGAGATACTTCACGACTCCGCCTCCTCGTGCGGGACGCCGGCCTGCTTCGCGGCCTGCGCGAACCCGTCGCCGAACTCCTCCTCGAGGATGCCGAGCCTCTCGAAGCTGGCCAGGGTCTCCATGGCGGACGCCTCGTCGAGCCGCTGGATCGCGAACCCGACGTGCACCACGACGTACTCGCCGACCTCGGCGTCGGGGATGTAGGCCAGGCACACGTCCTTGCGCACGCCGCCGAAGTCCACCTCGGCCATCAGCGTGTCGTCGCGCTCGCCCACCGAGACGATGCGACCGGGAACCGCAAGACACATGAGCGTCCTCCTCTCTGCCGTTCAGTCGGACGAGCCGACACTGCCGTTCAGCCGGACGCGCCGACCAGGATCTGACCGAGGGCGATGCCGCCGTCGTTGGGCGGCAGCAGCCGGGGCCGGAGCACCGTGAAGCCCCGCTCCGACAGCGCCGCGCACGACGACCCGAGCAGCAGGGCGTTCTGGAACACCCCGCCGCCGACCACGACCGTCCTGAGCCCGGTCTGCTTGCCGACCAGCTCGGCCAGCTCGACGACCAGCGACGCGACCGCGGCATGGAAGCGGGCCGCGACGGTGCTCGGCGGCAGCCCCGCGCGGACGTCGCGGACGACCGCCCGGACGACCGGACCCGGGTCCGCGGTCACGGGCCCCTCGGGGGAGCCGGGGCGGGTGAGCGCGAACGCGTACCGCTCGGCCGCCGGCCCGACCGCGCCGGCGCGGGCCAGGCCCTCGAGCTCCATGGCCGCCTCGGCCTCGTAGTCGACGACGTGCCGGACGCCGGCCAGCGAGGCGACCGCGTCGAACAGCCGGCCCATGCTCGAGGTCGGCACGCAGCCGAAGCCGGTGTCGAGCTGGTGGGCGAGCACGTCACGCTCGGTCGCCGGGCAGGCGGCCACGGCCGGGAGGTCGTCCTGCCACGGGACGCCGGCGGCGCGCAGGTGGGACAGCGCCATCCGGTAGGGCCGCTCGACGACGGCGTCGCCTCCGGCGAGCGGCACGTAGCCCAGGTGGGCGGCCCGGCGGAACCCCTTGTAGTCGGCGACGAGCACCTCGCCGCCCCAGACGGCCCCGTCGGTGCCGTAGCCGGTGCCGTCGAAGGCGAAGCCGATCACCGGCTCGTCGTGGCCGATCCCGTGCTCGCCCATCACCGAGGCGACGTGCGCGTGGTGGTGCTGCACCCGGCGCACCGGGCGGCCCGCGGCGTGGCCGTCGGCCCAGCCGCTGGACCGGTAGCCGGGGTGCGCGTCGGAGACCAGCACCTGCGGGTGCACGCCGGTCAGCACCTCCAGGTGCCGCTCGGTGGCCTCGAACGCGGTGAGCGTGGCGAGGTCGTCCATGTCGCCGATGTGCTGGCTGACCCACGCGTAGCGCCCGTGGGCGAGCGCGCAGGTGTTCTTCAGGTCGGCGCCCACCGCCAGGGTCGGCTCCACCTCGAAGGGCAGCGCGACCGGGAGCGGCGCGTGGCCGCGGGACCTGCGGACCGGCAGCTCGCTGCCCGCGACGACGCGGGCGACGGAGTCGTCGCAGGGCACGTGGATCGGCCGGTCGTGCAGCAGCCACGCGTCGGCCAGCGGCGCGAGCCGGGTGAGCGCCTCGTCGTCGTCGGCGACGATCGGCTCCCCGGACAGGTTGCCCGACGTCATCACCAGGACCGGCGGCCCGGGCTCGTCGCCGGGGAGCCCGAGCAGCAGCACGTGCAGCGGCGTGTACGGCAGCAGGACGCCGAGGTCGGGGCTGCCGGGCGCGACGCCACCGGCGACCAGGGTGTGGCTGTCCGGCGCCCGCCGGGCGAGCAGGATCGGCCGGCGGACGCCGCGCAGCACCTCCTCCTCGGCCGCGTCGAGCTCGACGACCCGCCGGGCGGTCGCGACGTCGGGCACCATCACCGCGAACGGCTTGCCGCCACGGCGTTTGCGCCGGCGCAGCTCGGCGACGGCCGACTCGTTGCCGGCGTCGCACGCGAGGTGGTAGCCGCCGAGGCCCTTGACCGCGACGACCCGGCCGTCGGCGAGCAGGGCGCGGGCCGCGGCGAGCGCCGGGTCGCCGGTGAGGCCGTCCCCGCCGTCCCGGCTGACCAGCCGCACCCGGGGGCCGCAGTCCGGGCAGGAGATGGGCTGGGCGTGGAAGCGCCGGTCGGCGGGGTCGTCGTACTCCCGCCGGCAGGCCGGGCACATCGCGAACCCGGCCATCGTGGTGGTGGCCCGGTCGTAGGGCAGGCCGGTGATGATCGTGAACCGCGGGCCGCAGCTGGTGCAGGTGATGAACGGGTGCCGGTGGCGCCGGTCCGTCGGGTCGCGCAGCTCCCGCAGGCAGTCGTCGCACAGCGACACGTCGGGGGAGGCCAGGGTGCGCGCCGCACCGGTCCCGGTGGACTCCTCGATCGTGAACCCGGTGCCGCCCCGCACCGGCAGCGCGGTCTCGCGGACGTCCTCGACGGCCGCCAGCGGCGGGGCGGCGGTCCGGAGCCTCCGGCCGAGCTCGGCCACCGCGGCCGGTGCCCCCTCGACCTCGACGACGACGCCGGAGACGTCGTTGGCCACCGACCCGGTGAGCGCCAGCTCCGCGGCGGTGCCGTAGACGAACGGCCGGAAGCCCACGCCCTGGACCACCCCGGAGACCTCGAAGCGGCACCTCACGCGGCGCCCGACGGGATGCACCGCGTCGGCCACGTCCCGCGCGCCGGCCGGCTCGTGCATCCGCACCCCCTCGTCGTTCCCACCGTATGCGCGTGCGGACGCGATCGGAAGACCTGCGCGCGCCCGTCCCGGCGAGGCGCCGGCGGTCGCGCCGAACGGGTTTCGGCCGGTGTTGGCGATCCGTTCACCCGGACGACAACCGATCGTGGGCCGGGGCGGCCAGCCTTCGGTCCGGGGCCGGAGCGGCCCCGGTGACGAGAGGACGAGAGGGCGATGGGCACAGCGAGAGCAAGGGGCACGTGGGGCTGGAGGGCGTCGGCGGTGTTCGCCGGCACCGCCGCGGTGGCCGTGGGCGTGGTGGCGGGGCTG
The DNA here is from genome assembly GCA_963838025.1 of uncultured Actinomycetota bacterium. Taxonomy (GTDB): domain Bacteria; phylum Actinomycetota; class Actinomycetes; order Propionibacteriales; family Nocardioidaceae; genus Nocardioides_B. The sequence continues at coordinate 2,332,522 of CAWIPF010000001.1, read as the reverse complement.
ACCCCGGCGCAGGCGCGGCCGCGGGCGGCCGAGGCCGCGACCACGACCCCGATCAAGCACCTGGTGGTGGTCTTCGGGGAGAACGTCTCCTTCGACCACTACTTCGGCACCTACCCGCACGCGGCGAACACCGACGGCACGCCGTTCCACGCGCGCCCGGGCACGCCGGGCGTCAACGGGCTCGAGCAGCAGGGGCTGCTCACCGACAACCCGAACCGGTTCGCCGACGGCACACCGGCCAACCCGCAGCGGCTCGGCCCGTCCCAGGCGGTCACCTGCGACCAGGACCACGGCTACACCAACGAGCAGAAGGCCTACCACGGCGGTGGGATGGACGAGTTCGTGCCGTACACCGACAAGGAGACCTGCGACGCGCGGATGTACACCGAGCCGGGCCTGGTCATGGACTACTACGACGGCAACACCGTCACCGGGCTGTGGAACTACGCGCAGCGGTTCGCGATGAGCGACAACTCCTACAACACGACGTTCGGGCCGTCGACCCCCGGAGCGCTGAACCTGGTGTCGGGGCAGACCGGGGACGCGGTGAACCACGCCACCGCGGGCCGCTCGGCGGGCTCGGTGCCGGAGGGTCCGGTCACCACGGGCACGACGTACGGCGTGCGCAACCCCGACGCGAGCGGGACGGGCACCGTGATCAACGACCCCGACCCCTACTTCGACAAGTGCTCCAACCCGAAGCACGACACGGTCGAGATGAAGGGCCGCAACGTCGGCGACCTGCTCAACGAGCAGGGCGTGAGCTGGGGCTGGTTCGAGGGCGGCTTCCGGGACTGCTCGGCGCAGCACGCCAACGTCGCGGGGGTGACCAGCGGTGACTACATCGCGCACCACGAGCCGTTCCAGTACTACAAGAGCACGGCCAACCCCGACCACACGGCGCCCGCCTCGGTGAGCGAGATCGGGCACGACGGGCCGGCCAACCACCAGTACGACATGACCGACTGGTACGCAGCTCTCGGCGCGCACAACCTGCCCGCGGTGAGCTTCGTGAAGGCGCCCGGCTACCAGGACGGCCACGCCGCCTACTCCGACCCGCTCGACGAGCAGCACTTCGTGGTCGACGTGATGAACCGGCTGCAGAAGTCGCCGGAGTGGAAGTCGACCGCGGTGGTGCTGGCCTACGACGACAGCGACGGCTGGTACGACCACCAGCCCTCACCGATCGTGAACGCCTCCAGCACCGGTGACGACGCGCTGAACGGCCCGGGCGAGTGCAGCCACACACCGGCCGGTGGCACCACCACGATGCTCGACGGCTTCGGTGACCGCTGCGGCTACGGTCCCCGGCTGCCGCTGCTGGTGATGTCGCCCTACGCAAAGAGAAACGCGGTCGACCACACGGTGACCGACCAGTCGTCGGTGCTCCGCTTCGTCGAGGACAACTGGCTGGGCGGTGAGCGGATCGCCGGCTCCTACGACCACCTCGCCGGCTCCCTCGACGGGCTGTTCCACTACGGCAAGGCCGAGCAGCAGCGGCTGATCCTCGACCCGGCGACCGGGGCGCCGACGGACTGAGGCACCCGGCGTAGGACGCTCATGCGCAGCGGCGAGCTCACCAACCGGCGGGCTCGCCGTACTGCGCCTGGACGATGTGCGCGATGCCGAGCCGCTCCAGCCGGTCGCGGGGGACCAGCAGGCTCAGCTGGACGAACCCCGGCAGCCGGCCGATGTCGACGGCGCCCGAGATCGTCGAGCGGTTCCGCACCTCGTCCACGGTCATGGCGAACAGCCGCGCCGCGCGCCCGACGGCGTTGTCGACGGCGGCGTTGAGCAACGGCCCCGAGCCGAGCACCTGGACCGGCAGCACCGGACCCTCCAGGACGGTCGCGTGCAGCTCGGCCAGCGCCTTGCCGCGGGCCACCTCGTCGGCGGTGAAGGGACGCGCGAGGAACGGCAGGTCCTCGGCGGGCGGCAGCAGCAGCGGGCCGTCGAGCTCGAGCCCCTTGACCACGTCGACGCGCACCACGAGCCGGGCGCCGATGTCGGTGGTGTGCACGGCCACCTCGCCGTCGCCGATCATCGCGTGCACGTCGCCGGCGTAGATGCCCGCGCCGTCCACCTTCACCGGGACGATCAGCACGCTGCCCTGGCGCACGGAGTCGACGTCCATGTGCACGTCGGTGCGCAGCTGGAGCTGCTTCTCGGTGACCGCGAACTCGTGCTCCGCGCCGACGAGGAACGCGCCGAAGTCCCCGCAGTTGTGGGAGCTCGGCAGGTCGATCGCCGGGATCGAGCCGAGGTTGCCGGCCGAGATCCGGCAGCGCGTCATGGTGCCGACCAGGTCCGCCGTCGCGAGCGCGACGATCGGGTGCTGGGTGGAGTGCTCGGTGAGCGCCACCCACTCGCGGGCGTGGTGGGCGAGCTCCCTGGCCCGCTCGGGCGTGACGGTCACGCCGATGCCCTTCGCCTCGTCGAAGACCATCGTGTAGCCCTCGACCATGTGGAAGGCGATCACCTCGCTGTGGCAGGCGCTGCACTTCACCGCACCCTCGCCGATCCCGTCCAGGTAGGTGTCCGGGTAGAGGAAGTGCCGACCCGCGTCACGGCAGGTGGGGCAGATGTTCGCGACGAACGGGTCGCTGAGGAACCGCCCGTCGACACCGACGTGGGTGCCCGACGTGGTGGCCCACGAGCTCTGCTCGAGGGTCTCGATGGTCAGCGCGACGGCGTCGCCGACCTCGGCGCCCTCGACGGCGACGGGCAGGCTGACCTCGTGCCCGCTGCGGATGGAGGGGGTGATCATCGGCCCCCAGCAGCCGGGGACGGTGAGGTACTCGATGCGGCCGCCGTCGGTGACCGGTCCGAGCATCTCGTTGCTCGGTCCGACGATGTCGGTGTAGCGGTCGACCAGGACGTGGTCCTGGGCGGCCCTGGACGCGACTTGGGTGGTCATGGGTGAGCCTCCGATCGTGGCGCGGTCCTGCTGCCAGTCTCCGGCGCACGGGCGCCGCTGTCACGACCCACAAACCGGGGCGCTCGGGACTATCGAGGTGCTCCGGGCACCGGTCCCCGGGCGCGGGCGGGGAATGCCCCGAATCGCCGCGCCGCCGGCCCTCGGCGACGTAGCCTGCCAGTGTCCGGCAAGGGGGTCTGGGATGCGATGGCGTGGCGCACGGGCCGGGCGTGCCACCCCCGTGCGTGTCGTGCTCGCGACGGTCCTGGCCGCACCCGTGGTGCTGGGCACGGTGGCCGCCGGCACGGCCGGGACCGCCGGCGCCGCGGCCGCCGTGGCGGACCCGGACGCGGTGGTGATGGTGGGCGCGGGCGACATCGCGACCTGCAGGGGCACGGCCCCGGACCAGAGGCCGGGCGCCGGGCCGGTGCAGACCGCGGCACTCCTGGCGGACAACCCCGACGCCGCGGTGGTGTTCACGCTGGGCGACACGACGTACCCGGTGGGCGCCGCGTCGGAGTACACCAGCTGCTACGACCCGACCTGGGGGGTCGCCAAGGCGTTGACCCGGCCGACCATCGGCAACCACGAGTACGGGACCGCCGCCGGGGCCGGCTACTTCGACTACTTCGGTGCCGCGGCGGGGGACCCCTCCCGGGGCTACTACAGCTACGACGTCGGGCCCTACTGGCACGTCGTCGTGCTCAACAGCGAGTGCACGCGCGTGGGCGGCTGCGCGGCCGGGTCGCCGCAGGAGCGGTGGCTGCGGGCGGACCTCGCGGGCACCACCCGCAACGTCGTGGCGATGATGCACAAGCCGCTGTTCAACACCGGCGAGCACGGCGACTTCGTCGGGCTGCGGCCGCTGTGGCGGGCGCTGCACGACTACGGCGCCGACCTGGTGCTCTCGGGTCACGTGCACACCTACGACCGCTACGCGCCGGTCGACCCGACCGGTCGCCGGGACGCGGCGTACGGCATCCGCGAGATCATCGTGGGCACCGGTGGCGGGTCGCTGACCAGCGTGGCCACGCCCAGGAGCATCAGCGAGACCCACGACAACACGACCTGGGGGGTCCTGCGGCTCACGCTCCACGCGGGAAGCTACGACTGGCAGTTCCAGCCGGTCGAGGGCGGGACCTACACCGACTCCGGGTCGACCGCGACCCACGGCCGGCCGCCGGCGACCGTCGCCTTCGAGCCGGCGGACTACGCGGTCGAGGAGGACGCCGGCGTGGCGCGGCTCAGGGTGACCCGCACCGGCAACACCGGGGTGGCGGCCGCCGTGCGCTACCGGGTCGTCGGCGGCACCGCGACACAGGGGTCCGACTTCTCGCTCGCGGCGGGCAGCCTGTACTTCGGCCCGGGCCGGACCAGCCGGAGGATCCCGGTCGCGGTGGCCGACGACGCCGTGCCCGAGCGGCGGGAGACGGTCCGGGTGTCACTCGCCTCGGCGGACCCGGGGACCGCGGTCTCCTGGCCGGGCGCGGAGACCCTGGTCGTGCGGGCCAGCGACCAGCAGCCGGACGCACGGATCAGCAGCGCGCGGGCTTCCGGCTACGTCGGCAAGGGGATCTTCGACCGCACCGGCGAGGGACAGACCAAGAGGATCACGGCGCGGCGGGGCAGGACGCGGACCGTCTACGTGCGTGTCTACAACCACGGCAACGTCGCGGACACGTTCGCCGTCCGGGGCAGTGCCGCACCGCGCGGGACGCAGGTCGGCTACCGGTCGGGGGGCAGGGACGTGACCGCCCGCGTCCGGTCGGCGGCCGGGCTCCCGGTCCGGCTCCGTCCCGGCGCCCACCGGGTCTTCGCGGTGCGGCTGACGGTGCGCCGCGGCGCGGCCGTGGGGACCCGCAAGACCGTCACGATGGCGGCCAGGTGGCACGGTGACGGGCTCAGGCTCGACCGGGTCAGGGCGGTCGTGCGCGTCCGGCGCTGAGCCCGGCCGGACCGACCTCGCGGCCCTCAGCCCCAGCCGCAGCCGCCGTGCCCGCAGCCGCCGTGCCCGCAGCCGCCGTGCCCGCAGCCGCAGCCACAGCAGGCGTGGGCGTGGTGCCGGTGCGCCGCACAGCGGCAGTCCCGGTCCCTGTCCTTCCCGCGCCTGTCCTTCCCGCGCTTGTCCCGCCCCTTCTTGCCCTTCCCGCCGCGCTTGCCGTCGCCCTTGCCGTCGTCCGGCTTGTGCTTCCAGTGGCCGGCCGGGTCCGCGACGACGGCGTCGGGGTCGCCGCCCATGTCTCGCACCCGGCCGGCCACCAGCTCGAGGTAGCGGTCGAAGACCGGGAACCAGCGGCTGGTCACCGGGATCGACTGCCCGATCCAGCGCAGGACCGACAGCAGCCGCCGCTCGGGCTCCAGCAGGGTGCCCTTCGTGCCCACCGGGATGGTCACCGCGAACACGCCCAGCACCCGTCGCCAGGCCAGGTCGAAGGTGACCTCTCCGCGCTTGCTCCCCCCGTGCGTCTCGAGGTTGCTCGCGGAGGCGGGGACGTTGCCCTCGACGACCCGGACCCGCCGCTGCTGCACCGCGGCGGTGATCTGCCGCACGGTGACGTGGTAGCTCTCACCCTTCGTGATGCCCAGGGGCAGGTCCACCGAGAGCAGGCCGGCCAGGTTGAGGTCGGGGTGCTTCGGGATGGGCAGGAAGGTGACCCCGTCAGCCGGGCAGCCGATCGTGCGGTCGTCCAGCCTGACCAGCCGGTGCGCGGCGTACAGCTGGTCGGCCAGGTCGAGCACGGTCTGGGCCGACGTCCCCGGCAGGTAGATGCTCGCGGTGCTTCCGCCCGGCAGGTCCGACCACTCGATCATCATCTCGTCGACCGGCAGCGAGTCGGGGAAGGCCGCCGGGGTGGCCCGCACCTCGAACGTCTGCGGCGCGACCCGTGACGCCACCAGGCCCGGGTTCGGCACGTTGACGAACGCCAGGTTGCGCTGGGCCAGCTTGTCGGAGGTCGAGGGGTCCTGGTTGGTGCCGATCGGGACGGGGTCGAACGACACCTCGGCGATCAGGCACTGGTGCGCGCTGCGGACGTGCTCCTGGATCGACAGCAGCGGACCCGCTCCGGTGAAGGGCCCGTCGAGTCGGGTGGCCGGGTTCGGGCCCAGCAGCCGCGCCGGGAACAGCTTGTCGCCGGGCTGGTTGATGTCGAGCCAGCAGCCGAAGTAGGAGTCCACCTCGCCGCCGAGCGCGTCGGCGGTGATCACGGGCCGCACGTTCGGGGTGTCGGTCTGGCCGGTCATCGAGGCCGCGGAGGTGTCCACCCGCTGCGCCGCGAAGAACGGGATCGTCATGATCTCGTCCCCGACGGCACCGAGCAGCGGGATCCGCTGGCCCGAGCCGTTGGTCGCGGCCCGGTACAGCGTCGAGGTGTCGTAGAGCGCATTGGTGTTCTGCGCCGGCCACATCCGGAAGAACAGCCGGACGTTGCTGGCGTCGACCGTGTCGCGGTAGCGCACCCGGGCGACGGCGAAGTTGTAGACCGGGGTCCCGCCGGAGTCGGTGGGGGAGAGCGCCAGCGTGGCCGCGTCCTCCGTCGTCGGCAGCGCGTCGAAGAGGGCGCCGGCCGAGCCGGGGGAGCCGTTGAGGTTCGTGATCACCTGCTGGATGAACGACGTGGCGACGGCCTTGGCGCTGCCCGACGTCGGCAGGTGCACGGCGAACCGGGTCTGGCCGGCCTTGACCTGGAACACGCGGATGTCCGTGCTCAGGTAGAACGGGTCGCCGTGCGCCGAGTCGCCGTCGAGGATGAACGGGTTCGGGTTCTTGATCAGCTGGTAGACGCCCGCCGCGCTCACGGTCGCGCCCGCGGCCGACAGCGTCGCGGTGACGAGCTCGTTCTCGACCGTGGGCGCGAAACCGAACATCGCGGTGTCCGCGAAGACCGCGCGGTAGGGGAAGGTGAAGCGCTGGGGCCGCGGCGGCAGCGCGGGGTCCTGGGGCAGCACCGACCCGTGGGGCTCGAACGTCAGCCCCGCGACGGGCGTCGAGACGGTCGGGGGGTTCGGCGGGGCGGCCAGGTTGCCGGAGGTGAGCCCGAGCTCCGCCGGCGTGAAGCCCTCGACGACGACGTACAGCGCCTGGTCGACGAGCGCCGGCGTCCCGTTGAGGTTCACCAGCGCCTGGACCTCCCCCTCGCCGTACGTGCTGCGGTTCATCACCAGGAAGCAGTCCTGTGCCGCGACGGTGACGGTGACCGGGTCGGAGGCGATCCCGTTGGCGGTGACCACCAGCGAGTACTGCCCGACAGGCAGGTCGGACGGCACGTGCACGACCGCGGTCTGCGGCGTGCTTCCGGTGGCGATCGCGAGCGAGGAGAAGTCACTCGTGCGCAGGTAGGCCACGTCGTTGGTGGCCGTGCCGGTCACCCGCACGATCGGGTAGTTGGTGGCGACGCCGGCGTCGTCGCCGTAGGTGCAGGCCTGCGTGAGCCCGGTCAGCTGGGTGCCGGTCAGCAGGTGGGCGTGGCCCTGCACGAGGGTCGGCGCGATGCTGGAGATCGTCGGCCTCCAGTCCGCCTGCGGGGAGGCCGACGCCGGGTCGACGGTCAGCATCGACAGGCTGCCGCCCTGCTGGGTCGAGAAGAGCACCTGGCCGGTGGGCAGCAGCAGGAAGCGCGCCTGCCAGAGGTCCACGTTGTTCGACGGCGGCTGAGGCGACAGCGCGGTCATGGTGCTCGCGACCGGGTCGAAGACGTAGACGGTGGCGGGGTTGGACCAGAACTGCACCTGCCCGTTGTTCACCTCGCGCACGGTGTTCCCGGCCACGCACAGCACCCGGCCGTTCGGCAGCACCACGCCGGGGGAGTCGATCGAGGTCTGCAGGTTCCCGTTGACCTGGTTGTAGGTGTTCGACGAGGTGTCCGCGGGGAAGCTCGGCCCGGCCGCCCAGGTGCCCTGGAGGGCCGGTGCGGCCGGAGGGGTGTAGATCCCGGTGCGGCCGGTGGCCCCGACGAAGAAGCAGCGTCCGTCCGTCAAGGCGACCCCCGGGCCGATCTCCTTGATCGTCACCGTGCCCGAGGTGACCGGGTCCACGAGGCTGACCAGCGGAAGCACCCCGGACGTCGCGCCGGCGCTGACCCAGCGGTCGGTCGCCGGCAGGTACTTCTCCGCGGCCCGGGTGCCGGTGATCTCGACGGTCAGCACGGTCCCGTCGGGCAGCAGCGCCCACGACTCCTCGTTGGTGTTGCCGTTCTTGGTCTGCGCGGCGGCGCCGAACCCGAGCCCGGACTCGACCCAGACGTCGAGGGCGGGGTCCCAGATCGCGGTCCGCGGCCCGCCCGGCGAGCCGAGCAGCACCCGGCCGTCGGGCAGCACGCACGAGACCGCGTCGCTGTTGATGAAGCTCATCGAGGCGGGCTTGCTCAGCGCCGACCAGGCGTTGGTCGTCGGGTCGAAGACCTCGCCGAGCGCGGTGGCGTTGCCGGCGTCGGAGTACTCGCCCCCGATCGCGAAGACCCGGCCGTCGCGCAGCAGCCCCGAGGCGAAGAACTGCCGGGTGTTGGCCATGTTGAGCGCGCCCGACCAGGAGCCGCTCTCGTAGCGACCCCGGTTGTCGGGGGTGAGCCGGTACCAGTCCTTGCCGTAGGCGTTGTGCACCAGGACGGTGCCGTCGCTCAGCAGCATCATCGTGTCGGGCGACACCCCCGAGGGGACGCCTCCGACCGCTGTCCACGTGTTGGCCATGCGTCCCCCTCCGGTGGTCGCGGTCGGGGGTGCGGCGGCGTGCGACGGATACAGGTATCTGTACCGAGGGTCACTCTGCCCGAGCCCGCGGCGAACACGCCATGGCCCGTTGGGGCTACCGGCACCGGGGTCGGGACGAAGTCCCCTACCGAGGGCCGGGCGCCGGGGCGAGGCTGGGGCCGACGGCGCGCGACCGGCGCGCCGTGTCGCCGCACGCTCCAGGAATCGAGGACGTCGTGACCACGACCGCCGCCGGCACGTCCGACACCACCGGCTACCCCACCCCCGCGGTCTCGCTGGCCCGGCTGTTCCACGACCGGGTCGCGGCGACCCCGAACGCCGAGGCGTTCCGCTTCCCGGACGACGGCGGCTGGACGTCGGTGACCTGGGCCCAGACCCGGGCGACGGTGCAGGCCACGGCGGCTGGTCTGCTCGCGCTCGGCATCGGGCACGAGGAGCGGGTGGCGATCTGCAGCTCGACCCGGATCGAGTGGCTCTACGCCGACCTCGCGATCGTGTGCGCCGGGGGCGCCACCACCGCCGTGTACCCCTCCACCGGCGGCGACGACGTCGCGTTCATCCTCGCCGACAGCGGTTCGCGGGTCGCGTTCGCGGAGGACGACGTGCAGGTCGAGAAGCTCCGGGCGCAGCGCGACCACCTGCCGGACCTGGTACGGGTGGTCACGTTCGACGGTCACGCGGACGGCGAGTGGGTGCTGAGCCTCGAGGACCTCCAGGCGCTCGGCGCCAGGCACCTCGTCGACCACCCGGCCGCGGTCGACGAGTCGGTGGCCGCCGTACGGCCCGAGGACCTGGCCACGCTGATCTACACCTCGGGCACCACCGGCCGGCCGAAGGGCGTGGAGCTGCCGCACAGGTGCTGGACCTACATCGGCGCCGCCGCGACGACGCTGGACGTGCTGTTCCCGAGCGACCTGCAGTACCTGTGGCTGCCGCTGTCGCACTCGTTCGGCAAGATGCTGGAGGCGGTGCAGCTGCAGGTCGGCTTCGCCACCGCCGTCGACGGCCGCATGGAGCGGCTGGTGGACAACCTCGCGGTGGTCCGGCCCACGTTCATGGCGGGGCCGCCGCGGATCTTCGAGAAGGTGCACGCGAAGGTCGTGCAGACCGTCGAGGAGGAGGGCGGGGTCAGGAACCAGCTGTTCCGGTGGGCCTTCGGTGTCGGCGACCGGGTCGCGCGGGCCCGGCTGGCGGGCCGCCGGCCCGGCCCGCTGGTGGCGGCCCAGCACCTGCTCGCCGACCGGCTGGTGCTCGCGAAGGTCCGCGAGCGGCTCGGCGGGCGGATCCGGTTCATGGTCTCGGGAAGCGCGGCGCTGTCGAAGGACGTGGCGGACTGGTTCTACGCGGCCGGGCTGCTGGTGCTGGAGGGCTACGGCCTCACCGAGACCAGCGCCGCGGCCTGCATCGTCCGCCCCCAGCACCCGGCGTTCGGCGTCGTCGGTCCGCCGCTGGTCGGCACCGAGGTCAAGATCGCCGAGGACGGGGAGATCTTCCTGCGCGGCCCCGGGGTGATGCGCGGCTACCACAACCTGCCGGAGGCCACCGCCGAGGTGCTCGCCGAGGACGGCTGGTTCGCCACCGGAGACGTGGGGGCGATCGAGGGCGGCCTGCTCCGCATCACCGACCGGAAGAAGGACCTGATCAAGACCTCGGGCGGGAAGTACATCGCACCGCAGGCCATCGAGGTGATGTTCAAGGCGGTCTGCCCGCTGGCCAGCCAGATGCTCGTGCACGCCGACGGCCGCAACTACGCGACCGCACTGATCACCCTCGACCCCGAGGCGCTCGAGCAGTGGGGCCGGGCCCGGGGCCTGCCCGTCGACGACTACCCGACGCTGGCGGCCGAGCCCGCCGTCCGTGGCTACGTCGGGGAGTGCGTCGAGGAGCTCAACGGCCGGCTCAACCGCTGGGAGACCGTCAAGGACTTCCGGATCCTCGACCACGACCTGTCGGTCGAGGACGGTGAGCTGACCCCCAGCATGAAGGTCAGGCGCAAGCTGATCGAGACGAGGTACGCCGCCCTTCTCGACTCCATGTACGCCGGGCAGTCGCGTGCCTGAGGACGAACCGGTTCGGCTGCGCGACGGCACCGAGGGCCTGGTGGTGCCGTTCCTCCCGGTCCACCGGGAGGCGCTCGCCGAGGCCTACGAACGGCTGTCGCCGGAGACCAGGTTCGCCCGCTTCCTGACCGCGGTCCCGCGCCTCAGCGACACGATGCTCGCGCACCTGGCCGACGACGTCGACGGCGTGGACCACGTCGCGCTGGTCCTGCTGGTGCTTCCCGACGACGGCACCGAGGTCCCGGCCGGGATGGCCCGGATGATCCGCTACCCCGACGACCCGACCGCCGCCGACCTCGCCGTCACCGTCGCGGACGAGTGGCAGGGGCGGGGCGTGGCCACCGCGCTGCTGCGGGTGCTGATGCGCCGCCGGCCCGCGGGGGTGACCCGGATCGTGACCGAGGTCGGCTCGGGGAACGAGGCGTCGTTCGCGATGCTGCGTCGGCTGGGCGAGGTGCACGTCAGCCCGGCCGGCCCGGGCTCGATGGACGTGGAGGTCGAGCTTGCCCAGTGACCGGGACCGGAGCCGGGGGAGCGGCTTCGCACCACGTACCCTCGCGCCATGACATGGTTGGACGCCGTCGGGTGGTCCGGGTCGGCGCTGCTCGTGTTCTCGCTGATGCAGGCCCGGGTGCTGCGGTTCCGGGTGCTGAACCTGGTCGCCTGCGTGGTGCTCACGATCTTCAACGCGGTGCTCGGCATCTGGCCGATGGTGGCCATGAACGTGGTGCTCTCCGCGATCAACGTGCACTTCCTGCGCTCGCTCGTCTCGGACCGGCACGACGAGGCGGCGTTCGCGGTCGTCGAGGTGGGCGCCGACGACGAGTACCTGCGGCACGTGCTGCGCGTGCACGCCGCCGACATCTCGAGGTTCCAGCCGGACTTCGTCCGGGACCGCGCCGCGGACGGCTGCCGCGCCTACCTCGTGCTGCACGGCGACGAGACCGTCGGCGTCGTGCTGGTGCAGGACCGCGGCGACGGGGTGGCCCGGGTGGTGCTCGACTACGTGACCCGCCGCTACCGCGACTTCACCCCCGGCGAGTTCGTGTGGCGTCGCAGCGGCGTGCTGCGCGAGTCCGGCTTCAGCAAGGTCCTCACGCCGAAGGGCATGGTCGCGCCGTACTACGACCGCGTCGGTTTCCGGCGCGAGGGCGACCACTTCGCCCTCGACGTGCAGCCGGTCGCCTAGACGGCCGGGAGGGACGGGAGCCCGAGGCCCACCGGGGTGAGCAGGCACCGCGAGGCCAGCCCGACGGTGTGGCCGACCGTGGCGGCGTAGCGCGTGAACAGCGGCCCGGTCTCCCGCATCGCCCACAGCACCTCGACGGTGACCCAGGCCAGGTCGCGGGCCTTGTCGATGTTCCAGGCGCTGACCAGGTGCACCAGCGGACCGACCGCCTCGTCCACCTGCCGCTCGACCTCGCTGAGGAACGCGCGCCGGATGTCCGCCTCCACGGAGGCGAGGATCGCGTTGACGGCCTCGTAGTCGCGGCGGACCGAGGGGTGGCTCGGCGCGACCCCCCGGGCCCGGCAGGTGGCGACCACGGCCAGCGGGAGGTCGTTCTCGATGTGGGCGTTCATGCCGGCCAGGGCGTACTGGATCGGCCACAGTCCGCGGGCGCCGCGCTGCTCGAACAGGGGCGCCCACGCGGAGGGGACCGGACGCCCGGCCGCGGCCGCGTCGTACGCCGCGAGCCACAGGCCGGCGAACCGCACATCGAGCTCGGCCATCATCCCCGGGTCCTCGAACGCGGTGCCGCTCCCCAGGACCGAGGCGACGCGCTCGGTGACGTGGAGATACATCGTGTCGAAGACGGCGGCGCCGTCGGACGGGTCCAGCGCGCCCTCGATGGCGCGGAGCCGCTCGACCACCTCGGCCACGGTGCTCGGCGCGGTGGTCACGAGGGATGCTCCGCCCGCAGCCCCGCGACCCCCTCGCCGGCGCGGTCCCGGACGGTCAGCCGGACGGCGACGTCGCTGCCGAGGAAGGTGCGTGCCGCGTCGGGGAGCGGCACCTGGGTCACCCAGGAGCCCTGCGCGGCGTCCTGGTCCTCGAGGGGCGGCCCGGACGGCTCGTAGTCGCGCAACGGCACCGGCAGCACGGAGTTCCAGGTCGCCCACGCGACCAGCCCGTCGGCGTGCGCGCCGATGTCCACGACGAGGACGTCGTCGAAGTCGGCGGTCTGCTCCAGGTGGTCGCGGAAGTCGAAGATCCCGCGCTTCTGCCGCAGCGAGAGCATCCGGAGGCGCAGCGTGTAGCGCGCCCGGTGCCGGTCCTCGGGGCGCACGTTCGGGTCGGCGATCAGGAACGTCGTGACCAGCGGCTGCGGCCGGTCGGAGGCGTCGGCCGGCAGCTCGAGGATCACCGGGCAGTGGTGCGCCGCCACCTGCTCGTGCATCAGCACCGGCAGGCCCCGGACCGCGAGCTCCACCTCGGCCTGCCAGATCACGTCGTCGTCGGGGCGGCTGGGCAGCCGGAGCCCGACGAGGTCGGCGGTGACCTCGAGGTCGCCGAGCAGGAACCGGCGCAGGTTCTGGTAGCCCTCCTCGGAGTTCACGATGCCGTAGCGGCCGCTGTGGCTGCGGTGCACGAACGCGAACCGGGCGCCCGGCACGTAGGCGTTCTCGATCTGCACCAGGCCGTCGCTCTTGGGACCGACGGCCTTGGCGGCGAGCCCCCCGGCGGAGCCGTAGTCCTCGGGGTTCGTGCCGATCAGCGTGAAGATCCGGTCCTTGGGGAACGCGTCGTCGGGCATCTCCCTCGGCTGCCAGTTCCTCGGCATCCGGCCCGGCTTCCCCGGGTTGAGGTACTGCCACATCCGGGCCGGCCCGAAGATGTCCGCTCCGGCCGGGCTGACGATGTCGCGCACCTTCTCCAGCAGCCCGAAGCCCACGTCGAACTCGATCCCCCCGTGGGGGGTCGCGTAGGTGAAGAACCGCTCCACGTAGTCGGTCGCGCTCTTCGCGCCGGCGCCCTGCCCGCGCAGGTCGGGGATGATCTTCTGGATCAGGCAGCGACAGATCAGCCCACCCATCGAGTGGGCCACCAGGTAGACCCGGGGAGCACCGGTCTTGCGCAGCACCAGCTCGACGAGGTCCAGCAGGTCGGCCGCGGCGTGCTCGATGTCGAACTCCTTGGGCTTGGCGCCCCAGGTCGAGGCCGAGACGTCGTAGAACCGGTGGATCCAGATCGTCGCCGGGTCGACCTCGCCGTCGGGCTGCTGGGTCAGCCAGGCGAGCTGGCCGCCACGCACGAACAGCTCATAGTCGTGGTCGAGCATCAGCCGCAGCAGCGGGCTCTCGAACTGGTAGAACGCCGGCTCGCCGCCGGCCCCCACGCGGACGTGCGTGGAGCCGAGGTTGAAGCCGTAGAACGGGTCCGCGGTCTGCTCGTCGATGCCGGAGGTCCCCCCGGCGTACCCGCGGACGTAGATGATGGGAAGTCGTTCGGACACGGTGATCTCTTTTCGCCTGGGTCCCTGCGGCAGACCGTCTCGCTGACCCAGGATGCCGCGCGCGGGGCCCGCTGTCCGACGTACCGGCCCGATGTCCCGTCCCGGGTGGACCACCTTGACGCGGTCTCCGGGACGGGAACATCCTGCAAGGACCGTTCGCGCGCCGGCTCGACCCCGCGCCGGAGGAGCGGAACCAGGGGAGGTAACACCATGGCCGAGCTCAACCCTCAACCACTGCCGCCGCGCTCCCGGGTCTCGGTGTACGTGCCGACCAGGGCCCTCTACGACCTGAAGGCGATGCAGAAGATCACCGCCTCGGTGCTCGACAAGCTCGGGTGCGGGAACTGCCACTCGGGGCGCATCCTCGACTTCCAGGAGCTCGAGCAGTTCGTGGTGAACCCGAAGACGCTCGAGGTCACCGAGATCGCACGCGGCGGTTTCTGAGATCCGCCGAGAGCTCGGTGTCGGCCTGATCTGGGGCCCCGGGCTGGGCCCGTTGCTGGACGGGTCGCAGCCGGACGTCGCGGTCGTGGAGCTCGAGCCCCAGACCCTCTGGGAGAAGGTCCACGACGACGGACGCTGGTGCTACCGGCCGAACCGGGAGGTGCTCGACCGGGTCGCGGCGTACCCGCTCGCGAAGCTGGTGCACGGCGTCGGCCAGCCGCTCGGCGGCGCCGTCGCCGACCCGGTCGGGCATCTCCCTCTGCTCTCCTCGACGGTCGACCTGCTGGAGCCGGCCTGGGTCAGCGAGCACCTCAGCTTCAACCGCGCCGTCCTCGGCGACGACGTGGCGGAGGCGGGCTTCCTGCTGCCCCCGCGGCAGGACGCCGCCACGGTCCGGGTCGCCGCGCACAACGTGGTCCGCTACGGCGAGGCGCTCGGGCGACCGGTGGCCTTCGAGACCGGGGTGAGCTATCTGCGCCCGGCGGCCGGCGAGATGAGCGACGGCGCGTTCTGGGCCGCGATCGCCGAGGCCGCCGACTGCGGCATCCTGCTCGACCTGCACAACCTGTGGTGCAACGAGCTCAACGGCCGGCAGCGGGTCCTCGACGTGCTCGACGAGCTGCCGCTGGACCGGGTCTGGGAGGTGCACCTGGCGGGGGGCATGCCGATGTCCGGCTACTGGCTCGACGCGCACAGCGACCGGGTGCCGCGGGCCCTGCTCGACCTGGCGGCCGAGGTGGTGCCCCGGCTCCCGGGTCTGGGGGCCCTGATGTTCGAGCTCCTGCCCGAGCACCTGCGCGCCGTCGGCGTCGACGCGGTGGCCGAGCAGGTCGGCGAGCTCTCCGCGCTGTGGCGGCTGCGCGGCCCGTCGTCCGCGTCGCCGGCCGTGCCCGCGGCACCCGCCGGTCCGGTGGGTGCGCCCACGCCGGGCGACCTCGCGGCGGTCCGGGACTGGGAGACGTCGCTGGTGCGCGCGGTCACCCGCCCGGACCTGCCTGCCGGCCGCCTCGCCGACGACCCCGGCATCGGCGTCTACCGCGAGCTCATCGGGGACTTCCGGCGCGGCAGCCTCGCGCAGACGCTGCGCTACACCATGACCTCGCTGCTGCTCGGCATCGGCGCCCGGCGCACCTCCGAGCTGCTCGGTGCGTTCTTCCGCGCGTGCCCGGCCGACTCCTACCGCGCGGTCGAGGCCGACCACTTCGCCCGCTTCCTGCTCGACCGGCCGGCGCTGCTCGACGAGGTCCGCTACCTGCGGGAGGTGCTCGGCTACGAGCACGCGCTGGTCCGGGCCACGGTCGCGCGCGAGGACTCCCTCATCGCGTGGACGGCGGACCCCACCGCGATCCTGGGCGCGCTGGATGCCGGCCGGGCTCCGCCGGCGCTGCCCGTCGTACCCAGCTCGATGCGGGTCTCGGCCTGACCCGCTCAGGCCAGCGAGCCGGGATCCGCCGGGACGTCGACGGCATGTGCGCGCAGCCACTCCAGCGGGGCCACCTCGAGCGCCCGCTCGTGGGTCGAGGCCAGCACCACGGGCGCGGCGACACCGTCCTGGTGGGCCTGCGCCCAGCGGGCGGCGACCACGCACCAGCGGTCGCCGGGCCGCAGCCCGGGGAAGCCCCACTCGGGACGCGGCGTGGACAGGTCGTTGCCGACCGACCGCTGGTGGGCGAGGAACTCCGCGGTCATCACCGCGCAGACCGCGTGCAGCCCGACGTCCTCGGGGCCGCAGCGGCACGAGCCGTCGCGGTAGAAGCCGGTCACCGGGTCGGTGCCGCAGGGGTCGAGGTCACCGCCGAGCACGTTGCGTTCGCTCACGGCCACAGCCTGCCACGACCGGCACCGGTCGGCCCGCGGTGCTGGTGTCCCGTTGCGTCGGTCCGGTGACCTAGGGTCGGTCCCGTGCCGACGAGCGAGGGGTGGAGGTCAGGGAGGTGACGCTGAGCATCCACCGCTCCGAGCGGGCCGACGCGCTCGTCCGCGGGCTGGCCGAGGTGCTCGCGTCCGCACCCGCCGACCCGTTCGTGCCGGACCTCGTGGCGGTGCCCTCGAAGGGCGTCGAGCGCTGGATCGCGCAGTCGCTCTCGACCACGCTCGGCGCGGGCGCCGGGTCCGCGGACGGCGTCTGTGCGCACGTCGCGTTCCCGTCGCCCGGTCGGCTGGTGGGCGAGGCGGTGGCGGTCGCGACGGGGATCGAGCCCGACGACGACCCGTGGGCGGGGCGCCGGCTCGTCTGGGCGCTGCTCGACGTCGTGGACGGGTGCGCGGGCGAGGACTGGTGCCGCACGCTCGGCCGGCACCTGGGGCTGGTCGCCGGCCGCGCCGACCAGGGCCGCCGGGTGGCCACCGCGCAGAAGCTGGCCGGGCTGTTCACCGCGTACGCCGCGCAGCGACCCGCCATGGTGCGGGCGTGGGCGGCGGGCCGGGACACCGACGGACTGGGCGGCGCACTCGACGACGACGTGGCCTGGGAGGCGGAGCTGTGGCGGCGGCTCCGGTCGGCCCTGGCGGTCCCGAGCCCCGCGGAGCGGGTCGACGAGGCCTGCCGGCGGCTGCGCGAGGACCCGGCCCTCGTCGACCTGCCCGACCGGCTGTCGCTGTTCGGGCCCACCCGGCTGACCACCGACCAGGTGACCGTGCTCGGCGCACTCGCCGAGCACCGCGCGGTCCACCTGTGGCTGCCGCACCCGTCGCCGGCGCTGTGGGACCGGGTCGCCGGGACCGACCCGGAGGCGACCCGGCGCCGCACCGACCCCACCCGCGACCTGCCCCGGCATCCGCTGCTCGGATCGTGCGGGCGGGACGCGCGCGAGCTGCAGGTCCGGCTGCGCGCGCTGGTCCGGGCCGGCCTCGACGAGCACCTGCCGCCCGACGACGCGTCGAGCGACGCGGCCGGCGACACCCTGCTGTCCGCGCTCCAGCGAGACATCCGCGACGACCGGCTGCCGACCGGCCGGCACCCGCTCGCCGACGACGACCGCTCCGTCACGGTGCACGCCTGCCACGGCCGGCAGCGTCAGGTCGAGGTGCTGCGCGAGGTGCTGCTCGGCCTGCTCGAGGACGACCCCACCCTCGAGCCGCGCGACGTCATCGTGATGTGCCCGGACATCGAGTCCTACGCGCCGCTGATCTCCGCCGCGTTCGGGCTGGTCGTCGAGGAGGGACCCGACCGGCCGGGGGAGGTCCATCCGGGCCACCGGCTCCGGGTCCGGCTCGCCGACCGGTCGCTGCGCCAGACCAACCCGGTGCTCGCCGTGGTGGGCCGGCTGCTCGACCTCGCCGACGCGCGGCTGACCGTGTCCGAGGTGCTCGACCTCGCCGCGATGCCGGCGGTCCGGGCCCGGTTCGGCTTCGACGACGAGGAGCTCGAGCTGCTCGGCGACTGGGCACGCCGCGCCGGGGTGCGCTGGGGCCTCGACGCCGAGGCGCGCACGCCCTACCGGCTCGACGGGATCCGGCAGAACACCTGGCAGACCGGCCTCGACCGGGTGCTGGTGGGGGTCGCGATGGACGCGGAGGACCTCCGCTCGGTCGGGATGGCCCTGCCGCTCGACGACGTGGACAGCAACGAGGCCGAGCTCGCCGGCCGGCTCGCCGAGCTCGTCGACCGGCTCGCGCTCGCGGTGGGGGCGCTCGGTCGGCGGCAGCCGCTGACCGCCTGGGTCGACGCGTTGCTGGTCGCCGTCGACGCGCTGACCCGGGCGGCCCCGCAGGACGACTGGCAGACCCACGAGGCGCGCCGCCGGCTCACCGACGTGCTCGCCGACGCCGGCGAGCGGGCGGGCCGCGTGCCGCTCGGCCTGCAGGACGTGCGCGCCGTGCTGGCCGACCGGCTGCGCGGCCGGCCCACCCGGGCGAGCTTTCGCACCGGCCACCTCACCATGTGCACGATGGTGCCGATGCGCTCCGTGCCGCACCGCGTGGTCTGCCTGCTCGGCGTCGACGACGGCGTGTTCCCGCGGGCCACCCACGCCGACGGCGACGACGCGCTGGCCCGGGACCCGTGGGTGGGGGAGCGCGACCCGCGGTCGGAGGACCGGCAGCTGTTCCTCGACGCGGTGCTGGCGGCCGGCGAGCGGCTGGTGGTGCTCTACACCGGCGCCGACGAGCGCACCGGGGCCGAGCGGCCGCCGGCGGTGCCGCTCGGCGAGCTGCTCGACGTGCTGGACCGGACCGCGGTGCCGCCGCCGGGCCGGGCCGGCGGACGGGTCCGCGACCGGGTGCTGGTGCGGCACCCGCTGCAGCCGTTCGACGCGCGCAACTTCGAGGCCGGCAGGCTCGGCGTGCCGGGACCGTTCAGCTTCGACGCCGCCGCGCACGACGGGGCCCGGGCGCTGCGGGGCGAACGCCGTCCGGTGCCGCCCTTCCTGGCGGCCCCGCTGGACGACGACGGGGTCGGCGACACCGTCGAGCTGGAGTCGCTGGTCGGCTTCCTGGAGCACCCGGTCCGGTCGTTCCTGCGTGGCCGGCTCGGCCTGGGCGTGGTCGCCGAGGAGGAGGAGCCGGCCGACGCGCTGCCGGTCGAGCTCGCTCCGCTGGAGCGGTGGTCGGTCGGCGAGCGGCTGCTCTCGGCCGGGCTGGCCGGCGTGCCGCGCGAGCGGGCGGTGCGGGCGGAGTGGCTGCGCGGCGACCTGCCGCCGGGCCCGCTCGGTGCCGCCGTGGTCGACCCGGTGGCCGACGAGGTGGAGGCGCTGGTGGTCCGCACCGCCGGCCTCCGCGGCGGTCGGCCCGAGGCCCTCGACGTCTCGGTCGACCTCGGTTGCGGGGTCCGGCTGGTCGGGACCGTCCCGGGCATCCACGGCACCGCGGTGGTCAGGGTCACCTACTCGAGGCTGGCCGCCAAGCACCGGCTGCGGGCGTGGGTCCAGCTGCTCGCGCTGGCCGCCTCGCGCCCGGAGGGGCCGTGGCAGGCGGCCACCGCCGGCCGGGGACGCAAGCCGGGCACGCAGGCGCTCTCGCGGATCGACGCCCCGCCTCCCGACGCGGCCCGGGAGGTGCTCGACGGGCTGGTCGCGCTCTACCGCCTCGGCCGGCGCGAGCCGCTGCCGCTGGCCCCGGCCACGTCATGCAGCTATGCCGAGAAGCGCCGCTCGGGCTCCCCGCCGGGCGCCTGCGCGGCCCGGGCGGGTCTGGAGTGGCGCCGCAGCCACGACGGCGGCGACATCGGCGAGCACGCCGACGTCCACCACGTCCGGGTGTGGGGCGACGCGCCGTTCGACGCCCTCACCCGTGCCCCCGCGCGCACCGACCTGGGGTGGGCCGACGAGGGCTCCTGGTTCGGCCAGCTCGCGCGCCTCGTGTGGGAGCCGCTGCTCGCCGTCGAGAGGGTGGACGAGTCGTGACCGACGTCTTCGACCTCTGCGGGCCGCTGCCCGCCGGCACCACGGTGCTCCAGGCGAGCGCCGGCACCGGCAAGACGTTCACGATCGCGGCGCTGGCGGCCCGCTACCTCGCCGAGGGGCTGGCCCGCGTCGACGAGCTGATGCTGGTGACGTTCGGCCGCGCCGCGACCGTGGAGCTGCGCGAGCGCGTCCGCGAACGCCTCGTCGAGAGCACGTCGGCGCTGGCCCGTCCCGAGCAGGCGCGCGCCTCCGACGACGAGGTGACCCGCCACCTCGCCACCGGGACCGACGAGCAGGTCGACGTACGCCGGGCGCGGCTGGCGCACGCACTCGCGAACTTCGACGCGGCCACGATCGCGACCACCCACGGGTTCTGCCACCAGATGCTCGGCCGGCTCGGCATCGCCGCGGACGTGGATCCCGACGTGGCGTTCACCGAGAGCATCTCCGACGTGGTGTCGGAGGTGGCCAACGACCTCTACGTCCGCGCCTACGCCGCCCCCGGAAGCCCCGCGCCACCCTTCGGGTTCCCGGTCGCGGCCAGGGTCGCGGCCGTGTCGGTGGCGGACCGGCAGGCCCGGCTCGAGCCGCGGGACGCCGCGCCCGACTCCGAGGCAGACGTGCGCCGCCGGCTGGCCGAACGGGTCCGGGAGGAGGTCGAGCGGCGCAAGCGCACCCTCCGGGTGATGGACTACGACGACCTGCTGGTGCACCTGCGCGACGCGCTTCTCGACGCCGAGACCGGGGCCGACGCCTGCGCCCGGGTCCGCGGCCGCTACCGGGTGGTGCTCGTCGACGAGTTCCAGGACACCGACCCGGTGCAGTGGCAGATCCTCGAGGCGGCCTTCCACGGGCACCGGACGCTGGTGCTGATCGGCGACCCGAAGCAGGCGATCTACGCCTTCCGCGGCGCCGACGTGGCCACCTACCTGCTGGCCACCGGGTCCGCCCGGACCCGGAGCACGCTCGGCACGAACTGGCGCAGCGACGCGCCGCTGGTCGAGGCGCTCGGTCACCTGCTGGGCGACGTGGCCCTCGGCGACCACCGGATCCGGGTGCACCGCGTCGAGGCGGCCCACGACGGGCAGCGGCTGAGCGGGGTGCCGGTCTCGGCTCCGCTGAGGATCCGGGTGGTCGGTCGTGACGGCCTCCCGACCGGTCGCGGCGACCTGCTGTCGGTCAAGGACGTGCGGCCGTTCGTCGCCCGCGACACGGCCGCCGACATCGTCCGGCTGCTCGGGTCGGGGGCCCTGCTCCACCAGCCGGACGGGCCCCGACCGCTGAGGCCGGCCGACGTGGCGGTGCTCGTCCAGCGCAACGACGACGGTGCCACCGTGCGCGACTGCCTCGAGGCCGTCGGGGTGCCGGTGGTCCTCACCGGCACGTCGAGCGTGTTCCTCTCCCAGGCGGCCGACGACTGGCTGACCCTGCTCAGCGCGCTCGAGCAGCCGCAACGGCCCGGCCTGGCCCGGGCGGCGGTGCTGACCAGTTTCGTCGGCTGGACCGCCGACCGGCTCGCGACCGTCGACGACCTCGTGTTCGACGACCTCGCAGCCCGGCTGCACACCTGGGCCGACGTGCTCGCCGGTCGCGGCGTCGCCGCCCTGTTCGAGGTGATCGCCGGCGACGGCCTGCTCGAGCGGGTGCTGGGCACCGAGCACGGCGAGCGGTTCCTCACCGACCTGCGGCACATCGGCCAGAGCCTGCACGCGGCCGCCACGGAGGGACAGCTGGGGGTCGCCTCGCTCGTCGAGTGGCTGCAGCGGCGGATCGCCGAGGCCCGCGACGACGTGACGGAGGAGCGCAGCCGCCGGCTCGAGTCCGACGCGGAGGCGGTCCAGGTGATCACCGTGCACCGCAGCAAGGGCCTGGAGTTCCCGGTGGTCTACGTGCCCTTCCTGTGGGACAAGTTCGTCCGCACCAACCCGGACCCGCTGCACCTGCACGACCCGTCCGGCGCCCGGGTCCTCGACGTCGGTGGGGCAGGCGGCGACGGCTACGCCGCGCGCGCGGCCGTGCACCTCTCCGAGGAGGCGGGGGAGTCGCTGCGGCTGGCCTACGTCGCGCTCACCCGCGCCCGCTGCCAGGTGGTCGCGCACTGGGCGCCGGCCGGCAACACCAGGACCTCGCCGCTGCACCGGCTGCTGTTCGGCGACCGTGCGAGCGGGGGGGAGGTTGCCGACACGGTCGCGGTCGGCACCGACGACTTCGCGCGCCGCCGGCTCGGCGAGCTGGCGGCGCGGTCGGGCGCAACGATCGCCGTCGAGCGCGCCGACGGCGGCGACGCCACCACCTGGGATCGCCCCGTTGCGCCGTCCCCGGGCCTGGGCGTGCGGACCTTCGACCGCATCCTCGACGTGGCCTGGACCCGCACGTCGTACTCCGGGCTCACCGCGGGCCTGCACGACGGACCGGCCGGCCCCGGCGTCTCCAGCGAGTCGGAGGAGCCGGGCACGGTCGACGAGCCGGAGGTCGCCGCGGGCACGGACGCCCCGGCCAGCGGGGCAGACGCGGCGGTCGGCCTGCCGTCGCCGATGGCCGGCCTGCCCAAGGGGGCCGCCTTCGGCACGCTCGTGCACGAGGTGCTCGAGACGACCGACTTCACCGCTCCGGACCTGCGCGCGCACCTGGTCGAGCGGGCCGAGACCGCCGGCTCGGCGCGCTACGCCGGGGTCACCGCCGGCGACCTCGCCGACGCGCTGCTGCCGGCGCTGCGCACGCCGCTGGGACCGCTCGCCCCGGGCCTGCGGCTGGCGGACGTCTCGACCCGCGACCGGCTCGACGAGCTGGCCTTCGAGATGCCCCTGCTCGGCGGCGACCGGCCGAGCGGGGAGGCCCGGGTGGGACAGGTCGCGGACCTGCTGGCCGGCCACCTCGCCGCCGACGACCCGCTCCGCGGCTATGCCGACGACCTCGCCGTCCCGCTGCTGGCCTCGCGCAGGCTGCGGGGCTTCCTCAACGGCAGCATCGACGTGGTGCTCCGGGTGCCCGGCGACGGGACCGCGTCGCGCTACCTGGTCGTGGACTACAAGACCAACTGGCTCGGCGGCGAGTCGCTGAGCACCACGGACTACCGGCCCGACGCGATGGCACGGGCGATGCGGGCCGCGCACTACCCGTTGCAGGCGCTGCTCTACTCCGTGGCGCTGCACCGGTTCCTGCGCTGGCGGCAGCCGGGCTACGAGCCCGGCACGCACCTCGGCGGCGTCCTCTACCTGTTCCTGCGCGGCATGGCCGGGCCCGCGACGCCGGTGGTCGGCGGCGTGCCGTGCGGCGTGTTCTCGTGGGCGCCGCCCGCCGCGCTGGTCGGCGACCTCTCCGACCTTCTGGACAGGGGGGCCCGGTGACGGCGACCGACCGGGTCGAGCCGGCCGACCCGTACGACGCGCAGCGGACGCTGCGCGCCACCGGGCTGCTCGGCGCGTTCAACCGGGCCGGTGTGCTGGCCGCCGCCGACGTGCACGTCGCCCGGCGACTCGGCAGCGCCGGCGGGGAGGACGACGAGGCGGTGCTGCTCGCCGCCGCGCTCGCGGTCCGCGCCCTGCGCGCCGGGTCGGTGTGCGTGGAGATGGCCGCCGTCGCCGGGACCACGGGGGTCGAGGGTGTGGAGCCGGCCACGGTCGCCGCGCTGCCGTGGCCGCAGCCGCCCCGCTGGCTGGCCGCGCTCGGCGACAGCGCGCTGGTCGCGTCCGGTCCCGGCGGACCCCCGGACCGGCCGCTGCGGCTCGTCGACGGGATGCTCTACCTCGACCGCTACTGGCGGCAGGAGCGGCTCATCGCCGACGTGGTCGACCGGGCCGCGGACCGGACCCCGCCGGCGGTGGACGAGGACCGGCTGCGGGCGGCGGTCGGCCGGCTGTTCCCGGCAGCTGACGCGGACCGGCAGCGGCTGGCCGCGGTGGTCGCCGCGCACCGGTGGGTGAGCGTGCTGGCCGGAGGCCCGGGCACCGGCAAGACCACCACGGTCGCGAAGCTGCTCGCCGTTCTCGAGGACCAGCCGGGGCCGTCCCGTCGGGTGGCGCTCGCCGCGCCGACGGGCAAGGCGGCCGCCCGGCTGACCGAGGCGGTGGCCGAGGTGACCGGCGGTCTGGACGAGGAGGACCGGGACCGGCTCGGCCCGCTGAAGGCGTCCACCCTGCACCGGCTGCTCGGCTGGAAGCCGGGCGCGCGGGGCCGCTTCCTGCACGACCGGCACCACCGGCTGCCCTTCGACGTGGTCGTCGTCGACGAGGCGTCGATGGTGTCGCTGACGCTGATGTCGCGGCTGGTCGAGGCGTTGCGCGACGACTGCCGGCTGGTCCTCGTCGGCGACCCGGACCAGCTCGCCTCGGTCGAGGCCGGCGCGGTGCTCGGCGACCTGGTGGCCCGTGAGTCGCCGGCCACGGCGGCGCCGGTGCCCGCCCTCGAGCGGCTGGTGGCGCGCGACCTCGCCGACCTCGACGCCGCCGAACGCGCCGCCGCGCTGGGTGGGGGAGTGGTGCGGCTCTCCCACGTGCACCGGTTCTCCGGCGGCATCCGGGACCTCGCCGACGCGGTCCGGGCCGGCGACCCGGCCGCCGTGCTGTCGGTGCTGGCGGCCGCCCCCGCGGGCGTGGAGCACCTGGACGTCGACGCGGCGTCGACCACGCGGCTCGAGGCCGTTCGCGCGGACGCCGTCGACGCCGGCCTGGCCCTGGTCCGCGCCGCGCGTGCCGGAGACGCCGATGCCGCCCTGGCCCGGCTCGACCGGCACCGGCTGCTCTGCGCGCACCGGGAGGGGCCCTACGGCGTGACGCGCTGGGGCCCGGCGGTGGAGGGGTGGCTACAGGAGGCGGTCGAGGGCTACGGCCGCGAGGGCCGCTGGTACGTCGGACGGCCGCTGCTGGTGACCGCCAACGACTACCCGCTGCGGTTGTTCAACGGGGACACCGGCGTGGTGGTCGACGTCGACGGCGTGGCCCGGGCCGCCTTCCGCAGGGCCGGTGTCGTCGACCTGCTGCCGGTCGGCCGGCTGTCCGACGTGCAAACCGTGCACGCGATGTCCGTGCACCGCAGCCAGGGCAGCCAGTTCGACCGGGTGACGCTGGTGCTGCCTCCCGCGGACTCGCCGCTGCTGACCCGCGAGCTGCTCTACACCGCGATCACGCGGGCCAAGGAGCACGTGCGGATCATCGGCACCGGCGACGCGCTCGCCGCCGCGGTCGGCCGGCCGATCGCCCGGGCGAGCGGGCTGCGGGCGCGGCGGGCCTGAGCGGGTCTCAGTCGGTGCCGGCGACGGGGCGACCGTAGCCGACCGCGTCGCGGACCTCGCTCGGCGCGGCCGCACCGAGCGCGCGGTCGGGGAGCGCACCGAGCGCGTCGTTGACGGTGGAGAAGGCGATCCGCAGCGCCACGAACAGCGTGATCGCGAAGATCCGGGCGTCGTCGAACCCGGCCTCACGCAGGGCCTGCACGTCGGCGGTCCTGGCCAGCGTTCGGGTCGCGGGCGACCTGCCGCGCCCAGCGCGCCAGGGCCCGCTCCGCCGGGTCGAGCCCGGCGTCGTCGCCGCGGAGCACGCCGGCGACGGCCTCGGCGTCCATCTCGCCGGACAGCTTCGTCCCCCAGGCCAGCGAGCAGTAGGAGTCGCCCAGCGACGACGCGCAGGCGGTGACCAGGATGCCCCGCTGCCGGAAGGTCAGAGCGCCGGCCCGGGTCGCCTGGCCCAGCAGCTCGAACAGCCCCTCCTGGGCCGCGGGCTGGTAGGCCCACAGCCGGGAGGCGTTCATGACGTAGCCGAGGTCCTCGACGTCCTCGTCGTACAGGCGCTGGGCGTCGGCGGTGAGGGCGGGGGGCTCCAGGAAGCCGGAGTGCGGCTGCCGCTCCCGGCGGGTCCGGCCCCCGTCGCGGGTGGCCGGTCGTCCCGCGGGCCTGCGGGCGACGTAGCCGACCACCGCGATCGGCGCCCGCAGCGGCAGCCCCTCGCGGACCCGTTCGCGCGCCGCCTCGGTCGCGGACCGGAGGAAGGCGTCCTCCCCGACGGTCTGGATCGCTTCGTACGCCGGCCCGGTGGAGGCCAGGGCGCGGGCGTAGGACTCCGGGTCGGCGAACTCCCACACGAACGGGATGTCGACCCGCTCGATCTCCTCGAAGCCGAAGCCGGCCAGCAGCGCCTCGCCCGCCCCGGGCCGGCCGAGCGCGACCATGTTCGCCTGGTTGGCGACCTTGGCCGCGGTGGCCAGCGTGAAGGGCGCGAGCGCCCAGGCGCCGGGGGACCGCTTGATGTGCCCCCAGACGGTGAGCCCGATCCGTCCGCCCGGAGCGAGCACGCGACGCGCCTCGGCGACGGCGTCCGGCGTGGTCCCCCAGATGCCGCGGAAGCTGGTGACCACGTCGAACGCCGCGTCCTCCCAGGGCAGGGCGTGCATGTCCCCGACGCGGAGGTCCGCCTCGGGACACCGGTCCCGGGCCACCCCCAGCAGCCGGGGCGAGGCGTCGATGCCCGCGCACGTGGCCCCGCGCGCGGCCGCCAGCTCCACCGCGAGCCCGGCACCGCAGGCGACGTCGAGCAGCCGGTCGTCCGGGCCGACGGAGAGGCGCTGGTGCAGGGCGACGTACTCGCGGCAGTTGGCCGGCTCGCTCAACGTGGCGAACTCGACGGCCCGGCGTCCCCAGCCCTCGTCCACGCCCCGCCAGGCCTGCGCATGGCTGCCGTCCGGTCCCTGGTGCGTCATCGTCCGACGGTCTCACGGACCGGGTGGCCGGGCATGACGAATCCGGGTCATGCCGCGGCGCCCGGACCTGCCGGAGACTCGTGGCGGCAGCGTGTCGAAATCGCCGCCGCCGCTACGACGCAGGGATGACAGGCAACCCGGTGCCGGGCAACCAGCGAGAGGTGGACGACATGCGCTACATGGTGTTCGTGAAGATGGCCGAGGACATCGGGGACCCGCCGGCGGAGCTGGTCGAGGCGATGGGCCGGGAGATGGGGGCGGCGTTCGCGGACGGCTCGATGATCGACGCCGGCGGGCTGTACCCGCCGTCGCTGAGCACCGAGCTGCGGCTCGCCGCGGGGACGATCACGACCACCGACGGCGCCTACGCAGAGGCGAAGGAGGTCGTCGGCGGCTACTCGATCATCGAGTCCCGGTCGGAGGAGGAGGCGGTCGCGGGTGCCCGCCGGGTGCTCGAGCTGCACCAGGAGTTCTGGCCCGCCTGGGAGGGCGCGGTGGAGGTCCGCCGGATCGCCGGCCCCGAGCAGGGGCCGCCGCCGCGCGATTGACCGCGACCGTGCCGCGCTCCCTAGGATCGGCCCGTGGGGAGCGACGCGTCGTCCGCGGTCAGCGCCGTCTGGCGGCTGGAGTCCGCGCGCCTGGTCGCGGGGCTGGCGCGGATGACCCACGACCTCGGCCTGGCCGAGGACCTGGCCCAGGACGCTCTCGTCGCCGCCCTCGAGCAGTGGCCGTCCGACGGCGTCCCGGCCAACCCGGGCGCCTGGCTGATGGCGGTCGCGAAGCGTCGCGCCGTCGACCACTTCCGTCGCGCCGAGACGCTGCGCCGGCGCACCGCCGATCTCGGCCGCGACCTCGAGGAGGCCCAGGTGCCCGACCTCGACGCCGCCGTGGACCGGATCGAGGACGACGTGCTGCGGCTGATCTTCCTCACCTGCCACCCCTCGCTGCCCCCGGAGTCGCGGGCGGCGCTGACCCTGCGGCTCGTCGGCGGGCTGACCACCCGGGAGATCGCCCGCGGCTTCCTGGTGAAGGAGGCCACCGTCGGCCAGCGGATCTCCCGCGCGAAGAGGTCGCTGGTCGGCGCCGACTTCGAGCTGCCGACCGGTGCGGCCCGGCAGGAGCGGCTGGCCGACGTGATGGCGGTGATCTACCTGATCTTCAACGAGGGCTACACGGCGACCGCCGGTGAGGACTGGATGCGCCCGGACCTGTGCCAGGAGGCGCTCCGGCTGGCCAGGACGCTGGCGCACCTGGTGCCCTCCGAGGCGGAGGTGCACGGGTTGCAGGCGCTGCTGGAGATCCAGGCCTCGCGCACCCGCGCGCGGGTCGGCCCCACCGGTGAGCCGGTGCTCCTCGAGGCCCAGGACCGGCGCGCGTGGGACCGGCTGCTGATCCGGCGCGGGTTCGCCGCGCTCGACCGCGCCGAGGCACTCGGCATGCCGGTCGGCCCGTACGTCGTACAGGCGGCCATCGCGGCCTGCCACGCCCGGGCCCGGCGGCCCGAGGACACCGACTGGGTGCGCATCGCCGGCCTGTACGACGTGCTCGCCGGTGTCACGGGGGGACCGGTCGTGGAGGTCAACCGGGCGGTGGCGCACGGCCGGGCGTTCGGACCCGCGGCCGGGATGGCGGTCCTCGACGGGCTCGAGGCGGGGGCGCTCGCCGGCTCGCACCTGCTCCCCAGCGTCCGCGGCGACCTGCTCGCCCGCGCGGGCCGGCCGGCCGAGGCGGCCCAGGCCTTCCGGGAGGCCGCGGCCCGCACCCACAACGAGAGCGAGCGCAGGGTCCTGCTCGGCCGGGCCGCGGAGCTCTCCTGAGCGGTGTGTCGAAACCCCTCAGTCCCCGACCGGCAGCGGGTCGGGGCGCTTGCAGGCACCTCCGGTGGCGAACTCCGCACCTCGCACCCGGCCCCACACCCACGGGGCGAGGTGTCCGGCGACCCACAGCGTCTCGCGGGCCACGATCCGCAGCAGCCCCGCGGCCACCGTCTCCTCCGGCTCGCTGCGCCAGTCCTCGGCCTCCAGGCCGGCCGCCTCGGCGAGCGCCGCCGCGATCCGTCGGTGGCCCTCGCTGTTGGCGTGCAGCCGGTCGTCGTGCCACAGCGCGGGGTGCCCGGCCACCGGCTCCGCGGCGAAGTCGACCACGATCGTGCCGTACGTCGCACCGGCCTCGCGGACGACCTCGTTGAGGAACTCGATCCGCGGGCGCAGCGCGATCGCCAGCGGGGCCACCCGGGCCATGTCGGGCATCGTGAAGGTCAGCACCTGGGCGCCGGCCTCGTGCAGCCGCCGGTACATCGTGAGCAGGTTGTCGCGCAGCCCGGGCCGGTCCAGCCGCGGCCGGAGCAGGTCGTTGACCCCGGCCACGAGCAGCGCCACGTCGGGCGCCAGGTCCAGCGCACGGTCGAGCTGGGTCTCACGGACCTCGCGGGTGGTCTGGCCGCGCACGGCGAGGTTCGCGTAGGTGAGCCCCGGACGGTGCTCGGCCAGGGTCCGCGCGAACCGGTCCGCCCATCCGACGTACGTCCCGTCGGGGCCAGGGTCCTCGAGCCCCTCGACCGTGCTGTCTCCGAGGGCGACGAGTCGAACAGCCATGCCCCCATTGTCCCGGACGCCGCCAGCGGGCCGGCACCGAGGGCGCCCTCCGGTTGCCCGCCGGTCACTATCGTGGGGAGGACTCGAGCGAAGGGAGCGGCCATGTCCTGGATGGTCCCCGCAGCCAAGACAGCGGCGAAGTACGGCGCCAAGTACGGTCCGCACGCGCGGGTGGCGTGGCAGGCCTTCGGGAAGCAGGCCCAGGCCGCGGCCCGCGCCAAGGTGGACGAGCTCGCGCTGCGCCGCCGGGCCTTCGACCAGGCGGACGCCACCGTCGGGGGGTCGGTGCTGCGCCTGGTGCACGAGGGCAAGCCGGTCTACGTGGTGTTCTCCGAGGAGCACCCGATCGACTCCCACCCGCCCGTGGGGCGCCCGCTCGCCGACCTGGTCCGCACCGCCGACCTCGGCAAGCGGCAGACCCCCGCCGAGCTCCGCGAGCGGCAGCTGCGCGCCCGGGTCCAGAGGGCCGGGGTCACGGTCCGACGCACGCGCAAGCCGAAGACCTGAGGGTGGCCCATGGTCTGCACCGGTGACCACCCGACGAGCGACGCGCCCCGGCCGGGCCCGTGACGAGTGTGATCATCGCCACCGTCCGCGTTCACGGGGCGTTCACGGGCTGAGCGCCGGGCCGTTCCGTTTGGCGGCCACGCTCGTTGTCCACGCCAAGACGTCGGACAACCCGGAAGGACCGCCGCAGATGCTCACTCGCCCCCGGCCCGAGAGGACCCGGACCGCGCGCCGCGCGTCCGCCGTCGTCACCGCAGCGGGCCTGGCCGCCGCCCTGGCGACCGCGGCGGCCCCCGCGACGGCGGCCAAGCAGGCCGCCTCCGCGCCACCGCCGGTCGGCCACGTGTTCGTGGTCAACCTCGAGAACAAGGGCTACGACACCACGTTCGGGCCCGACTCGCCGGCGCCGTACCTGTCCCGGACCCTGCGCGGCCAGGGCCAGCTGCTGACCCAGTACTACGGGACCGCGCACAACAGCCTGCCCAACTACATCGCGCAGATCAGCGGCCAGGGACCGAACCCGCAGACCCAGGGCGACTGCCAGGTCTACTCCGACTTCGTGCAGGCCGGCACCGTGGCTCCGGAGCAGGCCGTCGGCGACGGCTGTGTCTACCCGGCGGACGTCGAGACGGTGGCCGACCAGCTCGAGGCGAAGGGGCTGACCTGGAAGGGCTACCTGGAGGACATGGGCACGCCGTGCCGGCACCCTGCGGCGAACACCCAGGACGACACCCAGCAGGCGCAGGTCGGCGACCAGTACGCCGCGCGCCACAACCCGTTCGTGTACTTCAAGAGCATCACCGACTCCCCGAGCTGCGCCCGGAACGACGTGGACCTGTCCCACCTGACCGCGGACCTGGCGCAGGCCTCGACCACGGCGAACCTGACCTACATCACGCCGAACCTCTGCGACGACGGTCACGACAGCCCGTGCGTCGACGGCCGGCCCGGCGGGCTGGTCAGCGCGGACGAGTGGCTGAGGACGTGGGTGCCGAGGATCCTCGCCTCCCCGGCCTACCGGCGCGACGGCCTGCTCGTGGTCACGTTCGACGAGGCCGACACCAACAGCACCGCCGGTGCCGACGCCTGCTGCGGCGAGGGGCCCGGCCCGAACAGCCCGCTGCCGGGCATCTACGGCATGGGGGGCGGGCGCACCGGTGCGGTGCTGGTCTCGCCGTTCATCAAGCCCGGCACCTGGAACAACACCGCATACAACCACTACTCGCTGCTGCGCTTCGTGGAGGACAGCTTCGGCCTCGCGCCGCTCGGCTACGCCCAGGACGCACGCGGCTTCGGCTACGACGTGTGGGGGGCCGGCAGGTGAGCGCCGGCAGCGGGCTGACCCGCCGGCAGGTGCTGGCCGGCGTCGCCGGTGCCGCGGGGGCGGTCGCCCTCGGCGGGGTCGAGCCGGCCGTGGCCGCCGCGCCGCTGCCGGAGCCGGCGGACTCGGGCATCGACCACATCATCGTGCTGATGATGGAGAACCGGTCCTTCGACCACTACCTCGGCTGGCTCAAGGGGGCCGACGGCAGGCAGGCCGGCCTGTCGTACGTCGACCGCGACGGCGTCTCGCACCGGACCCACCACCTGACCGACTACCAGGGCTGCGCGCACCCGGACCCGGACCACTCCTACGAGGGCGGCCGGGTCGAGCTCAACGGCGGCAGGTGCGACGGGTGGCTGCGCGCGGGGAGCAACGACGAGTTCGCGATCGGCTACTACACGCAGGGCGACCTGGGGTTCTACGGGCAGGCGGCGCCGTACTGGACGACGTTCGACCGGTACTTCTCCGCGACGCTCGCCGAGACCTACCCGAACCGGTTCTACCAGCACAGCGCGATGACCGACCGGATCCACAACTCGACCGACATCGCCACGATGCCGACGATCTGGGACCGGCTCGCCGACCGGGGCGTCTCGGCGGCCTACTACTACGTGGACCTGCCGTTCCTGGCGCTCTACGGCACCAAGTACCTCGACCTGGCCCGGACCTGGCCGCGGTTCCTGGCCGACTGTGCGACCGGCAACCTGCCCTCGGTCTCCTTCCTCGACCCGAAGTTCCTCGACGAGGGCACCGGCACCTCGGCCGACGACCACCCGCACGCCGACATCCGGGCCGGGCAGTCGTTCCTGAACCAGGTCTACGAGGCGGTCACCGCGGGGCCGGCCTGGGGGCGCACCGCCCTGGTGGTCAACTACGACGAGTGGGGTGGGTTCTACGACCACGTCGCGCCCGCCGTGGTCCCGGACGCCACCCCGGAGGCCGGCACCGGCCAGCGCGGCTTCCGCACCCCGGCGCTGCTGATCTCGCCGCGGGCCCGGCGCCACCACGTCGAGCACCGCAGCTACGACCACGCCTCGGTGCTGAAGATGATCGAGTGGCGCTGGGGGCTGTCCGCGCTGACCCCCCGGGACGAGGCCGCGCGCAACCTGGCCGAGGCGCTGGACTTCTCCCGGCCGGCGGACCTGGCCGCGCCGCGGTGGCCGGTCCCGCCCGCGGTCAGCGCGCCGTGCGGCCCCGCCGGGACCGCGGACTACACCGACTGGCGCAACCTCGCGACGCTGGCGACGGACCTGGGCTGGCGGGTCGGCGGCACCGTCTGACCGGTCGTGGGTGCCAGGGCGCGCCATAGCGCGCCCTCGCACCCACGAC
The DNA here is from genome assembly GCA_963838025.1 of uncultured Actinomycetota bacterium. Taxonomy (GTDB): domain Bacteria; phylum Actinomycetota; class Actinomycetes; order Propionibacteriales; family Nocardioidaceae; genus Nocardioides_B. Next base: position 2,300,154 of record CAWIPF010000001.1, on the reverse strand, counting down.
CGGGGCGCGGACGTAACGTGCAGTCATGCCAGACGCCCTGACGCGCCTCGACGAGCTGCAGCGGAGCCGGCGTGCCGTGGGCTTCCCGCTGGCGGTCGTCTACAAGTTCTTCGACGACCAGGGCAACTACCTGGCGGCGATCATCACCTACTACGCGTTCATCGCGATCTTCCCGCTGCTGCTGATCGCCTCCTCGGTGCTCGGCTTCGTGCTCCAGGGCAACCCGGCGCTCGAGCGGGAGCTGCTGAGCTCGGCGCTGAGCCAGTTCCCGGTCGTCGGCACCCAGCTGGGCCGCCCCGAGGGCCTGCACGGGAGTGCCGCGGCGGTCGTCGTCGGCGCGGTCACCGCGCTGTACGGCATCCTCGGGCTGGGGCAGGCCGCGCAGAACGCCCTGAACACGACCTGGGCGATCCCGCGCAACAGCCGGCTCAACCCGATCCGGAGCCGGCTCCGCAGCTTCGTGCTGCTCTCCCTCGGCGGCCTCTCGGTGCTCGCGGTGGCGGTGCTGTCCAGCCTGCTCAGCCAGGTCGGGCTGTTCGGCTCGACCGGTCTGATGACCTGGTTGCTCGCCCTGCTGTCGGTCGCGCTGACCACGCTCGTCCTCGCGGCCATGATGAGCCTGGCCACCTCGGAGCGGCACCGGTTCGCCACGGTCTTCCCCGGGAGCGCCACGATCGCGGTGCTGTGGCAGGTCCTGCAGGTCGCCGGGAGCGTCTACGTCGGGCACGTCGTCAACCGGGTCAGCCAGATGAACGGCGTGTTCGCGCTCGTGCTCGGGCTCGTCGCCCTGCTCTACATCGCCGCGGTGATCGGCGTGCTCGGCTTCGAGATCAACGTGGTCGCGCGCAAGCGGCTCTACCCGCGGGCCCTGCTGACGCCGTTCACCGACGACGTGGAGCTGACCGAAGCCGACCGCCGGGTCTACACCGAGTACGCCCGCGCGCAGCGGCACAAGGGCTTCGAGCGGGTGGAGGTCAGCTTCGGGCCGCGGCCCGGCGAGCGCGACGGCTGAGCGGTCGCGCCGTCCGGCGGGGTCTCCGCTACACTTCCCCGAAATACCCCCGCCGGTATCGGCCCGACGATGGAGAAGATGCTTCGTGTGCAGTCCAGCCACCTGTCGCAAGTGCGGCAAGTCGACCTGGTCCGGGTGCGGCCAGCACGTCAAGCAGGTGATGGCGGGCGTGCCCAAGTCCCGTCGCTGCCCGGGGCACCAGCAGGAGCCCTCGGCGTTCGGGAGGTTCGTGTTCAAGCTGCTCGGCGGCAACGGCTCGTAACCGGCAGGGCCGGCACGGCGCCCGGTCACACCAGGTGCGGCAGTACGTCGACCCGGCCGGTGCCGGTGTCGACGAGCGCCGCGCGGGTGAGCGCCACGGACAGCGGCAGCACCTCGAACACCGCCCGCCCGACGGCGGGCAGATCGTCGAGGTGCAGCCGCGGGGCCAGCGTCAGGTGCGGCATCCAGGACCCGGGCCGGTAGTGCAGGTGCAGGTCCGCGCCGGTGCCGACGGCTGCCGACACGGCCGCCGCCTGCCTGGCCAGCAGGTCCACCGTGACCACGGGGAGCAGCCAGCAGCGGCTGCGGCGGAACATCCCGAGCGCGTCGAACACCAGCGGCGTCGCGGCCGGCTCCGGCAGCGGCACGAGCGCGGTTCGCACGGCCTCCTCGTCGTAGGTCCGCAGGGTCGCGAGGGTCAGGTGCGGGACGTGCCGCCCGTGGGTGTGGCTGAGCAGCGTCGCGATGCCGTCGGCCTCGAGCCGCTGCCACAGCCGTCGGACGGCGCGCTCGCCGTGCTCGTCGGGCAGGAGGCAGACGGAGAGGGCCATCGGCGGAGTCCCTGGTCGTGGGCGGCTGCGTCGCATCGTACGCGGCGCCGAGCCGGCCCGACGGCCCGAAGGTTGTGCCGGAGTGCGGGACCATCGACCCTGGTTGCCGCCGACTCCTGGTGCCAGCGTTCGCGGGAGGACTCCCCCCAGCTTTGGAGGTCGTGATGACCGCAGAGGCAGCAGCATCGACGTCGGTTCCGCAGCAAGGCGCCCGGCCCGGCGTGCCGGACGACGCCACCCGGCTCCGGCTCTACGAGACCATGGTGCTCAGCCGCACCTACGAGGAGGCGATCCTCCGCGAGTACCACGCGGACAAGGGTCCCGGGTTCGACATCGGCAAGGGGCTCGTGCCGGGGGAGATGCACCTGTCGGCCGGCCAGGAGCCGGTCGCTGCCGGGGTGTGCGCGCACCTGACGGCCGACGACGCCGTCACCGCGACCCATCGCCCGCACCATCTCGCGGTGGCGCACGGGGTCGACCTGCGCACGATGACGGCGGAGATCTTCGGCCGCGAGACCGGCCTCGGACGGGGGCGCGGCGGCCACATGCACCTGTTCGACCCCGCCACCCACTTCTCGTGCTCGGGCATCATCGCCGAGGGCTACCCGCCGGCGCTCGGCCAGGCGTTCGCCTTCCGGCGGCGCGGCACCGACCGGATCGCGGTGGCGGTCACCGGCGAGGGCGCGGCCAACCAGGGCGCCTTCCACGAGTCGCTGAACCTCGCGGCGCTCTGGTCGCTCCCGGTCGTGTTCGTCGTCGAGGACAACGACTGGGGCATCTCGGTGCCCCGGGCGGCGTCGACCGCCATCGCCTCGAACGCGGACCGGGCCGCGGCGTACGGCATGCCCGGCGAGCGGGTCGAGAACGACGTCGAGGCGGTCCACGACGCGGCCGCGCGCGCCGTCGCGCGGGCCCGGGCGGGCGAAGGGCCCTCGCTGATCGAGGTGCACACGCTGCGGATGTGGGGGCACTTCGAGGGAGACGCGCAGGGCTACCGGCCGGAGCTGGCCGAGGTGGCCGAGCACGACCCGATCCCGCGCTACGAGCAGAAGCTCCGCGACGCGGGGCTGCTCGACGACGACCGGGTCGGGGCGGTCAAGGCACGCGCGACCGACACCGTCGAGGACGCGATCGCGTTCGCCAAGTCAAGCCCGGTCCCCGATCCCGCCACCGCCACCTCCTACGTCTTCGCCTGAAGGAGCCCACCATGACCATCACGCAAGCACCCACCCGGCGGCTGACCACGTCCAAGGCGATGGTCGAGGCCATCGCCTCGGAGATGGAGCGGGACCCGTCGGTGTTCTACCTGGGCGAGGACGTCGGCGCCTACGGCGGCATCTTCAGCTCGACCACCGGCCTGCTGGACCGGTTCGGTCCCGAGCGGATCATCGACACCCCGATCTCCGAGACCGCCTTCGTCGGGCTGGGCATCGGAGCGGCGGTGGAGGGGATGCGCCCCATCGTCGAGGTGATGTTCGCCGACTTCATGGGCGTGTGCCTGGACCAGATCTACAACCACATGGCGAAGATCCACTTCGAGTCCGGGGGCAACGTCAAGGTGCCGATGGTGCTGACGATGGCGGCCGGCGGCGGCTACTCCGACGGCGCCCAGCACTCCCAGTGCCTGTGGGGGACGTTGGCGCACCTCCCCGGCATGAAGGTCGTGGTGCCGAGCACGCCGGCCGACGCCAAGGGGCTGATGACCTCGGCGATCCGCGACGACAGCCCGGTCGTCTACGTCTTCCACAAGGGCGTCATGGGCCTGCCCTGGATGGCGAAGAACGCCCGCTCTCTCGACGAGGTCCCCGAGGGCGACTACACGGTGCCGATCGGGAAGGCCCGGCTGGCCCGGTCGGGCAGCGACGTCACCGTGGTCACGCTGTCGCTGTCGGTCCACCACGCCCTCGATGTCGCCGAGAGGCTCGCGCCGGAGGGCATCGACGTGGAGGTGCTCGACCTCCGCAGCCTGGTGCCCCTGGACCGGGAGGCGATCGTGGCCTCGGTGGCCAAGACCGGGCGGCTGGTCGTCGTCGACGAGGACTACCGCTCGTTCGGGGTCACCGGCGAGGTCGTGGCGACCGTCACCGACCACGACCCGACCCTGCTGCGGGTGCCCGTCCAGAGGGTCGCCGTACCGGACGTCCCGATCCCCTACGCCCACGGCCTCGAGTACGCCGTGCTGCCGCGGCAGGACCGGATCGAGAGCGCCGTTCGGGCGGCGACCGCCTGATGGCCGACGTGGTCTTCCCGCCGCTGTCGAAGGACACCCCGGACGCCGAAGGGGTGCTGGCCACCTGGTTCGTGACCGAGGGCGACACCGTCGCCGCCGACCAGCTGCTCGCGGAGGTGCAGGTCGACAAGGTCTCGGCGGAGGTGCCGGCGCCCGTCGGCGGGGTGGTTCACCTGCTCGTGGACGAGGAGGCCACGGTCCGTCAGGGGGAGCCGATCGCGCGGATCTCGTGAGGGCTCACTCGGCCAGGTCGACGACGCTCTCGTCGTCGGTGTCCCAGGCGTCGACGAGGTCGACCAGGTCGGCCACCGAGTCGCGGACGTAGGTGGGGCGGTACGGGAACCGCTCGACGGCCTGCCGCCGGGTCGAGCCGGTGAGCACCAGGACGGTGCGCAGCCCGGCCTCGAGGCCCGACACGATGTCGGTGTCCATCCGGTCGCCGACCATCACCGTCGACTCCGAGTGCGCGTCGATGCGGTTGAGCGCCGAGCGCATCATCAGCGGGTTCGGCTTGCCGACGAAGTAGGGCCGCACCCCCGTGGCGCGGGTGATCAACGCGGCCACCGACCCGGTCGCGGGGATCGGGCCCTGGGCCGACGGGCCGGTGGGGTCGGGGTTGGTGGCGATGAACCGCGCGCCCCGCTCGATCAGCCGGATCGCGGTGGTGATCGCCTCGAAGGAGTACGTCCGGGTCTCGCCGAGCACGACGTACTCCGGGTCCCGCTCGGAGAGCACGTAGCCGATCGAGTGCATCGCGGTGGTCAGGCCGGCCTCGCCGATGACGTACGCCGTGCCGCCGGGCCGCTGCTGGTCGAGGAACTGGGCGGTGGCCAGCGCGCTGGTCCAGATCGACTCCTCGGGGACCTCGATGCCTCCGCGCGCGAGCCGCGCCTGCAGGTCTCGGGCGGTGTAGATCGAGTTGTTGGTCAGCAGCAGGAACGGGCGGGACCGGTCACGCAGACGCCGGACGAAGTCCGCGGCACCGGGGATGGCCTCCTCCTCGTGCACGAGGACGCCGTCCATGTCCGAGAGCCAGGTGCGGACCGGTCGCGGTGGGGACTCCATGGTCCGATGCTGTCAGATCACCCGGTCTCGAGGGGGGTCAGCAGCCGGTCCGGGTCGGTCACCGCACCGTCCGCGTGGATCACGAACGACCGGACCGCGTGACCGGCGAGGCGGGGGACCAGCGCCGCGGCGTGGTCGCCGGCGGCCACCAGGGCGGTCGCGCACGCGTCCGTCCACGCGCCCGCCTCCGCCTGCGGGGCGCCGACCCGGGCCACCGCCGTCGCCGCCGCCACGGCGCCCGGGAAGCCACCGGTGTGCGGGTCGACGACGTGCCGGCCGCGCTCGGCCGAACCGGAGGTGGCCACCGCCCACCGCCAGCCCCCCGAGGGGAGCTCGAGGACGCCGGCGAGCGCGCCGGGGCGCGCGGGGTCGCTGATGCCGACCCTCCACAGGGCGTCGGTGTCGCCGGGCACCGGGGATCCCGACAGCACCAGGTCGCCGGCGGCGTTGACGACGTGGTCGCGGTGACCGTGCGCCAGGAGGACGTCGCTGGCCAGCTGCGCCGCCCAGCCCTTCACCAGCCCGGTGGGGTCGGGGCCGTCGCCGGTCGAGGTGCCCCGGCGCCAGTAGGGGCTGAAGTACCCGTCGGTGGTTTCCGCAAGCCGCTCGGCGAGGACCACCGCGTCGCGCACCTCCGGCGGGCAGTCGTCGCGGAGCACCTCGCCCCGCAGCAGCCGGCTCGCCCACGAGTCCGCCCGCCAGGTGCTGAACACCGTGTCGGTCTCGTGCAGCCGGTCGGCGGCGGCGGCGAAGGCGGCGGCCGGGGCATCGGCGCCGGCGGCCGCGCGCACGTCGAGGGTGACCACGGTGCCCATGGTGTGCACCAGCTCCACGTGTGCCGGCACGGACGCCCGCAGGGGGGGTGCGGTCACGAGCGTCGCGCGGCGTCGAGCGCGGACTGGAGCGAGGCCGCGTAGCCCGCCGAGGTGTAGGAGGCACCCGAGACCGTGTCGATGTTGGCGCTCTGCGCGGCGAGCGCCTCCTGGCGCAGCTTCGGCGCGGCGTAGTTGCTGATGTCGGTCGAGCGGCCGCCCTCGGGCAGCTGGAGCGCGGTGACGTCGGTCATCTTGGACCCGACGAGGGTGACCCGCACCTGCACGATGCCGTAGCCGACGTCGTAGGCGTTGCCGGTGATCTCTCGCTTGGTGGGCGGAGGCGGCGGCGGCGGGGTGGGGGACGGCTTCGGCCGGGGTGTCGCGGTGTGCGGCGCCGCACTGTGGGTCGGAGCGGGGGCGGCCTGCGTGGTGGTGGCGACGCTGGTCGTGGCCGGGGCCTGGGGGGTCTGCGTCGGCGTCGGCGTCGCCGGGTGCGTCTTCCGCGCGTGGTGGGCGGGCTTGGGCCGGTGTGTGTGCCTGGCCCGCGGCGACGGGGTCGGCGGCCCGGCCGGCACGGTGGCCGCCACGCTGCTCAGCGGGGCCGCCATCCCCGCGGCCGCCAGCGCCTGGGTGGGCGGCGTGGCCAGGGTGGCCCGCAGCGTCACCAGGCCGCCGACCGCGGCGAGCATCCCGCCCATCGCGACCGCGCGGCGGGCCCGGTTGTGGCCCGGCGAGGCCAGGGGGCCCCGGCCGGTGCGTCGTGGCTGTCGGCTCATAGCAACCCGAACTCCTCGGAGTGAAGCTGGCGGACCGGGACCCTCAGCTCGCGCATCGCCCGCAGGACGGTGTGGGTCATGCCGGGGGGACCGCAGACGTAGACGTCGCGGGAGCGGACGTCGCGGACGATCTTCTCGATGCTCCGCGGCGACAGCGGGTCGCGGCGAAGCTCGCGACGGTGACCCACGAGGTAGTGCACCTTGAGCCCGGCCCGCTTGGCGAGCTGCTCGAGCTCGTCGCGCAGCGCGAGGTCGTCGGCGTGGCCGACGCGGTAGATCAGCACCGCGTCGATGTGCCGCCGTGGGCCCCGGGTCACCAGCTCCTCCGCCAGCGCGCGGATCGGTGCGATCCCGGCACCGCCGGCCACGAACAGCAGCTGCGAGCGGACCCGCTTGTCGAGGGTGAAGTGGCCGAACGGGCCCTCGGCGAGGACCGGTGTCCCGGGGCGCAGGTGCGCGAGCGCCCCGCTGTGGTCGCCGGCGTCCTTCACGGTGATCCGGAGCGCGCCCTGCTCCGGGGCGGCCGACAGCGAGTAGGGGTGCGCGGACCAGAGGTGGCCCGGGGCCAGGAACCTCCACAGCAGGAACTGGCCGGCCTGCGCACCGAGCTCGTCGAGGCGGCGCCCGCGCACCCAGACGCTGACCACCCCGGGGCCCTCGACCACCACGTGGTCGACGAGCAGCCGGTGCCGGAACCAGCCGCGCAGCGGCAGCAGCACGCGCCCGACCAGGACGACGGCCCCGACGAACAGGTACATCGCCCACCACAGCAGCCGGTTGAGCGGGTGCCCCACGAAGTCCTCACCGGCCGCGAGCTGGTGGCTGAAGGCCAGCGCCACCGCCACGTAGGTGCCCAGGTGCACGACGTACCAGGCCTCGTAGGACAGCACCCGTTGCGCCGTGCGCGCGCTGGTGAACGCCACCGCCAGGAGCAGGCCGAGCGCGGCGACCGCCTTGAGCATGTGCGGGTAGGTGGTCAGCACCCGCACCGCCACCGAGGAGACGCCGCGCTGGTCGGTCAGGGAGTAGCCCTCGACGACGAGGAGCACGTGGGCCACCAGCAGCAGGACCGTGTTGGTGCCGAGGCCGCGGTGCCAGGCGGTCAGCCGGTCGAAGCCGACCGCTCTCTCGAACCAGGCAAGCCGGCTCATCAGCAGCAGCTGCACCAGGACCAGGTAGGCACCGAGCAGGCCGGCGAGCCGACCCGCGGTGGTGACCTGCGCCCCGAGGCCGGTCAGCGAGGTGGGGTCGTGCCACCACAGGGCGACGATCGCGAGCGCGCCGAGGACCAGCGCGACGCGCACGCCGACGTGGCTGCCCACCGGGTCCGTGCGGCGGCGGACGAGCGCCGCGGGACGGGCGGCGGACGCGCTCACCAACGGGTCCCCCCCAGCGGCGACGGCTCCCTCATGGCGTCAGGGTAGGGACCAAATCTCGGAGCATTCTTAGAGAGCGGCCCGGCCGGGGGCTCCGCCGGTCAGGCGCGCTCCTCGGCGACCTGGTTGCCGCCGTCGACGACGAGGCACTGGCCGGTGACGAAGCCCGCGCCCGGGCTGCACAGGAACGCGACCGCCGCGGCGACCTCGTCCGGGTGTCCGCTGCGGCCGAGCGGGGTGGCGGCTCCCTGGCGGACCTCGTCGGCGGTCTGGCTCGCGGTGCGGATCCATCCGGGGGCGACGGCGTTGGCGGTGACGCCCGAGCCGGCGTAGTCGACGGCCACGGACCGGGCGAGCCCCACCATCCCGGCCTTGGCCGCGGCGTAGGCGGCCTCCCCGCGCATGGCCATCACCGGCCCGGTCACCGACGCCACCATCACCACCCGCCCCCAGCCGGCCGTCACCATGGCCGGCAGCGCCGCCCGGGTGACCAGGAAGGCGGTGTCGAGGTTGCGGGCCAGTCCCTTGCGCCACTCGTCGAGGTCCAGGTCCCCGGCCGCGCCCGCCTCGGCCCCCTCGTCGGCCCCCGCGCCGAGCGCCGGGGAGGAGACGCTGGTCATCCCGGCGTTGTTGACCAGGACCGTGGGCGCTCCCAGCGCCTCGGCTACCGCGTCGACGGCGCGCCGTACCTGTGAGGGGTCGGTCAGGTCGGCGACCACCCCCGCCGCGTCGCCGCCGAGGGCGCCGATCTCGGCGACCCGGTCGTGCACCCGGTCCGTGGTGGCGGTGAGCGCGACCGCCGCACCCAGCTCGGCGAGCAGCCTGGCGACCGCGAAGCCGATGCCGTCGGGCGAGCCGGCTCCGGTGACCAGCGCGGTCCGGCCGGCCAGGGAGAGGGCCCCCGGCAGCGCGGGCCCGGTGGGCGACGCGGTCACCGGGCCTGCTCGCTGCCGAGCAGCTCGTCGACGGCCTGCGCGAACAGCCGGGTGTGGAGCGCGACGTCCTCGGCCGAGGTCTGCGGGCACATCAGCGCCATGTTGTGGAACGGCGTGATCAGCACGCCCCGGTTCACCAGGTACAGGTGCAGGTACTCGTCGAGCTCGTCGTCGCCGGCGGCGGCCGAGGAGCTGCCGTCGCGCGGGGCCGGGCTGGCGAACCGGTACTCCGAGCGGGCCCCGAGCCGGCGGACCGACCAGGGCAACCCGGTCCGGTCCAGGGTCTCCTGCACGCCGGCGGTGAAGTCGGTGGCCAGCGCCGTCATGTGCCCGAACGCCTCGTCGGTGAGCACCCGCTCCAAGGTGGCCCGCATCGCGGCGACGGAGAGCGCGTTGCCGGCCAGCGTGCCGCCGACCCCGCCCACGTCGACGAGGTCGGCCTCCGGGTGCGCACCGACCATCCGGGCGACCTCGTCGGTGATGCCGTAGGCGCCGCTCGGGATGCCGCCGCCGATGCTCTTGCCGATCACCAGCATGTCGGGCTCCAGCCCCCACAGCCGGGTCGCCCCGCCGGCGCCGGCGGAGAACGTGTGCGTCTCGTCGATGATCAGCAGCGCGCCGTAGCGGGTGGCCAGCTCGCGCAGCCCGGCGTGGAACCCCGGCTCGGGCAGCACGATGCCGATGTTGGTCAACGCCGGCTCGGTGAGGATCGCGGCCACGTCGCCGTGCCGCAGCGCGGCCTCCACACCGGCCAGGTCGTTGAACTCGGCGACCCGGGTGGTGAGCGCCGGCGGCACCGGGGCGCCGACGTTCCCGGGCCGGGAGACCGCCTCGCCGTCGGGGCCCGGCAGCGCGAACGCCTCGTCGACGGACCCGTGGTAGCAGTAGGCGAAGGTGAGGACCTTCGGGCGCCCGGTGGCCAGCCGAGCCAGCCGCAGCGCCCACCGGTTCGCGTCGGTGGCGGTCAGCGTGAACGACCACAGCGGCAGCCCGAACCGGCGTCCGAGCTCGGCGCCCACCCACTCGGCGTCGGCGGTGGGCAGCATCGTGGTGATCCCGCCGCGGTCCCGGACCTGGGCGACCACGGCGTCGACGGTCGGCTGCGGGCTGTGCCCGGCCATCGCCCCGGTGTCGCCGAGCGCGAAGTCGACGTACTCGTGGCCGTCGACGTCGGTGACCCGGTTGCCGGCCGCCCGCTCCAGGTAGAGGGGGAAGCCGCCGCTCCACATCGCCATCCAGGTCATCGGCACCCGCCCGAACAGGTGGTCGGCCCGCTCGAACAGCGCTCGCGAGCGCGGGTGGGCATCGGCGTACGTCGTCCGCTCGCGCGTGGTCAGGGCGCCGAGGCGGGCCCGGTCGACAAGTGTCATGGACGGACCCTGGTGGTGCGGAGCGGCGCCGTCAAGCCCCCGGGCCGCGGGGCTGGGCTACTTCTCCCAGGGGGCCTCGTCGCCCATCTTCTCGTAGTACTTCGCCAGGTGGCTCTTCACCCGGTCGATGTCGCTCTCGGGCAGGTCCGCGCCGCCGCGGCCACCCTGCATCACGTTCCCTGCGGCCATCAGCCCGTGCGGCACCACCTTGAGGCTGCCGTCGACCACGTCGGCGATCAGCAGCTTGTAGGCGGTGAAGTTCTGCTTCTTCTCCGCGTCGTACCAGACGTGGGCGTCGCGGTACTTCTGGTTCGGCTCGTCCTCCGCGCCCGCCCAGGCGCGGACGCGCTTCTCGGCGGCGTCGCCGTCCCAGTCGTGGTCGCGGTCGGCGAGCGGCAGGTCCTGGAACGAGGTCACGGCCATGAAGTCCTCCTCGGTCGGGTGGTTGTCGGTGGGCCGGTCCGGTACCCACTTCGCGCGTTTCGACGCGCGCTCAGGAGGCCGGCTGCTGCCTCGTCCGGTGCAGCAGCCAGCCGGCGTCGGTGCGGATCAGGGCGTAGCGCACGGACCCGCGGCGGCCGTGCAGGACGAACACCATCCGGTGCTCCGTCCGGTCCTCCTCCTCCCACGTGCCGATGTCGGCGATCGACTTCGCGTCGTCCTCGTAGCGGAGGTGGTCCAGGCCGTGGTCGGGGACCGCGATCGCCAGCCGGTCCTGGTGGGGCGTGGTCGGCACGCCCTTCGGCAGCGCCCACGAGCGCAGCACGCCGTTCTCCTCCAGCCGCAGGTCGAAGTGGTGGCGCGGCTCGTGGTGCTCGTGCAGGACGAATTCCGTGGTCACGGACCCATCCTGCCCGGTAGGTCCTGGCCGGATCCGTCGGAGACCGGGCTTACGCTCGTCGGCGTGGTGGACCTGTCGCTGACGCTCGAGGACGACGACCTTCGTCGTCGCTACGGGACCGCGACGTTCGAGCGGGCGAGGGGCTACGTGCTGGGCGGCATGGTGCTCAGCCACCAGCACGCCGTCGACGACGACGGCGACCTCGACATCCGGGGCACGGTCGCCGGGTCGACCAGCACGCCGTACGTCGTCACGATCAGCGTGGGGCCGAGCGGCGACGGGGTCTGGGTCTACAGCCGGTGCAGCTGCCCGGTCGGTGACGCCTGCAAGCACGCCGTGGCCCTGCTGCTCACCGTCCGGGCCGAGCAGGAGCGAGAGAGCCTCGCCGCCGGCCTGCCGGGCAGCCGCCGCTGGGAGCGCCGGCTGGCCTCGGTCCTCGACGAGCTCGACGAGGGCGCTCTCGCGCGCACCGAGGGCCTCAAGCCGCTGGCCCTCCAGGTCGAGCTGAACCGGAAGGCCCCCGCGAGCGGCTACCGGTCGTGGGCGGCGCAGTCGTCGACGACCCCGAGGCGCGGGTCGCTGCGGATCCGGCCGCTGCAGCGGGGCGCCCGCGACAACTGGGTCAAGTCCGGGGTGTCCTGGCAGGAGGTGCCCCACCTCGGGTCCCGGCGCGGTCACGTCGACCCCGCGCAGGTGGCGGTGCTGGCCGAGCTGCTCGCGGCCTACCGGGCGGCCGCCCGCGCGACCTACTACGGCGCGGAGAGCCACCTGACCCTGTCGTCGTTCGGCCCGTCGCTGTGGTCGCTCCTGCAGCGCGTCGAGGAGGTCGGCATCCCGCTGGTGCCGGGCGCGGGCATCGACGGGATCGAGGTCCTCGGCGCACCGGTGTCCCTCACCCTGGACGTCAACGCGGCGCCGGGGCGCGACGCCCACCTGGCGCTGGGCGTCAGCCTCGACGGAGAGTGGTACACCACCGACGCGATCGACGTGCTCGGCGACAGCGGGCACGGTGTCGCGCTGTGGACGCCGAGCACCCGCTCCGACGGGTCGGTGCTGACCCTCGCGCGGCTGACCCGCCCGGCCGGCCCGGAGCTGCGCCGCCTGCTGCTCGCCGGCGACGAGCTGGTGGTGCCGGCAGCGGACCGCGACGACCTGGTGGTGGAGTACCTTCCCCGGCTGTCGCGGCATGTGCCGGTGCTGTCGTCCGACGGGTCGGTGGACGTGCCCGAGCCGGCCACCCCGCGGCTCGCGCTCACGGTGACCTGGGTGGCCGTGGACGAGGTGCGGATCGCCTGGTCCTGGCGCTACCGGGTCGGCGCCGACGACCGGGTCTACGGCCTCGCGGAGCAGCGCGGCCTGCGTGGCTTCCGCAGGCCCGACCTCGAGCGGCGGCTCCTCGACGAGCTCGAGCTCGACGTGCACCAGACGCACCGGCTCTGCGACGGCCAGCGCCGTGAGCGCGGCCTGGTCGCGGAGCGGACCTTCACGCACGAGGACGCGATCGCGTTCGCCCAGGACGTCCTCCCGGGACTGGAGTCGGCGGGCCAGGTCGAGATCGAGGAGATCGGCGGTCGGCCGGACTACCGCGAGGCGCACGAGGCCCCGGTGGTGCACTTCGCCTCGCGGGTGCCCGACGGGGAGGAGGACGCCCGCACCGACTGGCTCGACCTGGAGGTGGTGATCACCGTCGACGGGCAGTCGCTGGCGCTGGCCCACCTGCTCGAGGCACTGACCCGCGGCCGCGACCGGGTGATCTTGCGCAACGGTGTGCACGTCGCGGTGGACCGGCCGGAGTTCGCGCACCTCGCCGAGCTCGTGGAGGCCGCCGGGGAGCTGCACGAGCAGCCCGACGACGGGGTCCGTGTCAGCCACCACGACCTCGGCCTCTGGGACGAGCTCGCCGAGGTGGGCATCGTCGACGCCCAGGCCTCGCAGTGGGTCCGCTCCGCGCAGGCGCTGCGGCATCTCGAGACCCTGCCCGAGGCGGAGCCGACCGGGCTCAAGGCGGAGCTGCGGCACTACCAGCGCGACGGGTTCCGCTGGCTGGCGTTCCTCTGGCGGTCGGGGCTCGGCGGGATCCTCGCCGACGACATGGGCCTCGGCAAGACGCTCCAGACGCTGGCGCTCGTCGCGCACGCGCGGGCCGAGGGTGCCGACCCGTTCCTCGTCGTGGCGCCGACGAGCGTCGTCTCGATGTGGGCCCACGAGGCGGAGGCGTTCACCCCCGGCCTGGTGGTGCGGACCGTGACGGAGTCGCAGGCCCGGCGGGGCACCTCGATCGCGCAGCTGTGCGAGGAGGCCGACCTGGTGATCACCTCCTACACGCTCTACCGGCTCGAGGTCGGCGACTACGTCGAGCAGTCGTGGGGTGGCCTCGTGCTCGACGAGGCGCAGACGGTCAAGAACCACCAGGGCAAGACCTACCAAAGCGTCCGGCGGCTCGACGTGCCGTTCCGGCTGGCGCTGACCGGGACGCCGATGGAGAACCGGCTGATGGAGCTCTGGTCGCTGCTGTCGATCGTGGCCCCGGGCCTCTACCCCTACCCCCGGCGGTTCGTGGAGCTGGTGGCCAACCCGGTCGAGCGGCTCGGTGACACCGCGGTCCTGGAGCGGTTCCGCCGGCGGATCCGCCCGTTCCTGCTGCGCCGCACCAAGGACCTCGTGGCCGCCGACCTGCCCGCCAAGCAGGAGCAGGTGCTCGAGGTGGCGCTGACGCCGCGGCACCGCAAGGTCTACGAGACCCACCTGCAGCGGGAGCGGCAGACCGTGCTGGGCCTGGTCGACGACTTCGACAAGCACCGGATCGCGATCTTCCGCTCGCTCACCAGGCTGCGCCAGCTCAGCCTCGACGCGGCCCTCGTCGACGACCGGTACGCCGGGATCGGGTCGGCGAAGGTCGACGTGCTGGTCGACCACCTGCTCGAGCTGGTCGCCGAGGGCCACCGGGCGCTGGTGTTCAGCTCGTTCACGTCGTTCCTCGCCCGGGTCCGGGAGCGGCTGGACCGCGAGGGCATCGAGACGGCGTACCTCGACGGGCGCACCCGCGACCGCGGCCGGGTCGTCGACGAGTTCAGGGCCGGCGTCGCGCCGGTGTTCCTGATCAGCCTCAAGGCCGGGGGAGTGGGGCTCACCCTCACCGAGGCCGACTACGTGTTCGTGCTCGACCCCTGGTGGAACCCGGCCGTCGAGGCGCAGGCGGTCGACCGCGCCCACCGGATCGGCCAGCAGCACCCGGTGATGGTCTACCGGCTGGTGGCCGAGCGCACCATCGAGGAGAAGGTGATGGAGCTCAAGGCGCGCAAGGCCGCGCTGTTCGCCCAGGTCGTGGACGGAGACGGCGCCGCGGCGTCCGCGATCGGCGCCGACGACGTCCGGGCGCTGTTCGAGGACTGAGCGCTCACAGGTCCGGGTCGGATACTGCGGGGGTGCCCTCGTCGTCGGTGCCCGCCCGCGTCCCGGCAGCCGCCCGCGCGGCGCCGGGCCTGCTCGGTGCCGCGGTGCTCGTGCTCGTGGCGGCCTGCGCCCCGGTGCGGCCACCTTCGACGGCCCCGCCGCCGGCGCGGCCGTCCACCCCGACGTCTGCCCCGACGTCTGCCCCGACGTCTGCCCCGACGTCTGCCCAGACGCCTGCCGCCACGCCAGCGCCTCCGGCGGCGCCGCGGGCGCTCGGCGTGGTCGCGCTCGGCGACTCGGTGACCAGCGGCGGCCCGTGCGGGTGCCTCCCCTTCCCGCAGCGCTACGGGCGGATGCTCGCCCGGGACCGGGGGCTGGTCACGCACACCGAGAACCTGGGCCGCGGCGGTGAGGACACCACCACGCTGCTGCGCCTGCTGCGCGACCCCGCCTCCGCCGAGTCCCGGGCGGTCCGAGGCGCGGACGTCGTGCTGCTGACCATCGGCGCCAACGACTTCGCCGACGAGCACGAGTCGGTGACCGGCGGCCACTGCCTCGGTGGCCGCGACATCGCCTGCGTCGAGGACGATCTGGGCTCGATGGTCCGCAACCTCACCGCGATCGTCCGGGAGGTCCACCGGCTGCGCGGGCCTCGTCCCACGGCGGTGCTGGCCACCGGCTACTGGAACGTCTTCGAGGACGGGACGGTGGCCCGCCGCGCGTTCCCCGAGGCCGGCGTGCGAGCCACCCGCCGGCTCACCCGGCTCGCGAACGCCGGCATCCGCAGCGCCGCGGACACGGCCGGCGCGACGTACGTCGACCTGTTCGCGCCGTTCGAGGGGCCGGCGACGGGGGGCGACCCGACGGCGCTGCTGGGGCCCGACGGGGACCACCCGAACGCCGCCGGCCAGGCGCTGATCGCCCGGCGGCTGGTCGCCGCGGGACTGCCGGGCCTGGTGCGGGGCTGAGCCCGAGCGGGCTCAGGTCGCCGCGGTCTCGACGGCTCTTTGCGCCGGGCCGGTGGCCAGGACCACGCAGCCGGCGACGGTGGCCAGCACCGCCGCCACCGCCGCGCCCGTCCAGCCGGACCGCACCGCGTCGCCGAGCACGAGCACCCCGGCCAGCCCGGCGACGACCGTCTCCACCGACCACAGCACCGCGGTGGCCGGCCCGACCGCTCCGCGCTCGAGCGAGCGCGCGTAGCCGAACGTGCCCACCAGCCCGAAACCGAGCACCGCCCAGACGAGGGGGTTCGCGGGCAGGGAGCGCACGCCGGCCGAGACGTCCACCGCCCGGGCGCAGACCGCCGCGCCGGAGAACGCGGCCCCGGCCAGAAGGGCGAGCAGCACCGACCCCCCGCCGCGATAGCTTGCCGCGGTGGCCACCGCGACCGCCAGCAACGCCACCAGGCTCCATCCGCCCAGGCCCGCGGGGACCGGCGCGCTCCCCGACGGGAAGGCCACGGCCAGGCAGGTCAGCGCGGCCACCATCACCACGATCGCGGCCGCGTCCCAGGGCCGCAGCCGGGCGCGCAGGAACACCCGCGCCAGCACGACGGTCACGGCGACCGAGCCGGCGAGCACGGACTGGACCACGAACAGCGGCAGGTCCGCAAGCGCGACCAGGGACGCGGCCCAGGCCAGCCCGTCGCACGCCAGTCCCGCGACGTAGTACGGCTGGCGCAGCACCGCCGGCCCGGTGGCCCGGGCCGCCCCGACGCCCTGGAGCACCGACGCGACCCCGTAGCCCAGCATGCCGAGCAGGGCGGCGCTCCAGGCCAGCCAGGTCACCGCGGCACCGCGTGCGGCAGCCGCGCGGACAGCCAGCCGAGCGCCTTCGGGATCTCCGGCAGCCAGGTGGTGAAGTTGTGGCCGCCGTGCGGCTCCACGATCGTGCTGACCCGCAACGGCGGCCGGGCCAGCGCCACGAAGCGCCGTGAGTTCGCGATCCCCAGCGGTCCGCGCTCGTCGCGGGACGTGGTGACGAGCAGGGAGACCGGCGGTGCGGGCAGGTTGCGCAGCCGCCAGTCGAGATCGTTCAGGTCGCGTACCACGCTGGAACCATGCCACAGGTCACCGGTCGTGCTGTCGTGCAGCGTGGTGAAGTAGCCCGACAGCGACACCGCGGCATGGAAGACGTAGGGGTTCATCATGGTGATCTTCGCCGAGCAGTACCCGCCGGTCGAGTCGCCGATGGCGCCCCAGCCGTCCGGGAGCACCCGGTAGCCGTGGGTGACCTCCCACGGGACGTCCTGGGCGAAGAACGTCTGCACCTGGGGGCCCCCGGGCACATCGGTGCACTCGGTGTCGCGGGGGAACACCACCGAGGGCCGCATCATCACCAGCACCAGCGGACCCGCCCGGTGGTGGTGCAGGTCGCGCAGGAAGAGCCGTGGGTACTTCAGCTTCTTCACCAGCTGCCGGTTGCTCCCCGGGTAGCCGGTGAACACCTCCACCGCCGGGAACCGCGCGTGGGCGTAGCGATGCTGGAAGTACTGCGGCGGCAGGTAGATGTGGCCGGCGGTGTGCAGCGCGGTGATCGGGCCCCGGATCTGCACCGACTCCAGGCGGCCGCGGGTGGCCCACTGGGCGGGCGTGGAGAAGCCCGGGTCCGGGATGACCCGGATCCGCCCGGGCACCGCCGGGTCGGCGCCGGCGCGGCCGGCGGGGTCGATCACCACCGGCCCGGCCGGCGCACCGGTGACGGCCTGGGCGACGCCTCCCCACAGGCCGGTCCACGAGCCGTAGAAGTAGCCGTAGTCGTTGGCGGCGGCCGCGACCAGCAGGATCGCCGCCAGCTGGCTGGCCGCGACGAGCCCCAGCCGCGCCGCGACCCGCGCCGGCCCGGGTCCCCGGACCCGGGACCAGAGCCGGACGGCCAGCGCCGGCAGCAGGAGGGTGGCCGTCGCCAGCGTGATGATCAGCGGCGTGCCGAGCAGACGCATCCGGTGGCTCCTCCCGCAGCGGCGCGCCATCCGCGCCGTGGTCCTGCCGCGAAGTCAACGCCGCGCACCCCAGGGGCCCCCGAGGAAAACGCCAAGAAGTTGGTGAGGACCGCCGGGGGAGGGGTGCGTCCGGGCCCCGGGCAGGCAGAAGGCCCCGGAACCGGGCTCCGGGGCCTTCTGGGTCTGTGGCCGGTGGGGGACCGGACCGCCTCAGGCGGTGGCCGGCTTGGGTGCACCCTTCCCGACGAGGACCTCCTGGGTCTCCGGGACTCGCCGCAGGTGAGCGAAGCCCAGCAGGCTCAGGACCAGCATCAGCGCGGCGCCGATGAAGGAGGCGATCGCGCCGTAGAGGGCGATCTGGCCCATCTGCCAGAACGCGTAGCTGTTCAGCAGCAGGCCGCGGAGGGTCTCGCCCTTGAAGACCGTCGCCACCAGACCCGCGAGCTCCTGGTTGTCGGGGTTGGCGCGCGCTTCGGTGCTCAGCTGTGCGTAGGTCTTGCCGCCCGACATCTCCTCGATGTGCACGGCGATGTAGTGGTCGGCGTAGGCCCGGGCCTGCGTGCCCGTGGTCAGCTGCTGGCCGGCGTACTGCTCGAGGTAGGGCTTGATCTTCGCGTCGGTGAGCTGGTCCTTGGGCGGGAAGAAGATCTGCTGCGAGCTGAGCTGCGTCGTCACCTGGTCGGAGACGAAGCTGTGTGCCCAGGTCAGCAGACCCCCGGCCGCGACGAGTACCGCCGCGATGATCAGACCGCCGGTCGCCAGCAAAGCGTCGAAAGTCCTGCGTCGCATGATGTTCTGCCTCCTTGTGAGCTGACCGCCCGGATGCGGTGCAGCTGTCTTTGACGGTTCAACTATCGGACCGGTACGTAGGCCTCATCCAGGGACATAGGTCCCGTCGGCAGGGGCGGGAGGTCCCCAGTTCCGCGGGACCTGTCAGGGGACCCGCACCACGGTGAGGCCGGCCCCCTCGGCGGGCCGGCCCATCGCCGCGAGCGCCGGGCCGGCCTGGTCCAGCCCGATCACCCTGCCCACCAGGAGGTCCGGCCGCAGCGTGCCGTCCGCGACGAGGGCCAGCATCTCGGGGTAGTCCCGGGCGGCCATCCCGTGGGTGCCGTGGATCTCGAGCTCCCGGGCGACGACGAGGTCCATCGGCAGCGGGGGAGCGGAGTGCTCGCCGAGCAGCAGCCCGACCTGGAGGTGCCGTCCGCGCGGGCGCAGGCAGCGGACGGAGGCCGCCGCGGTCTCGGCGGAGCCGAGCGCGTCGACGGAGACGTGCACGCCGCCTCGGGACAGCTCGCTTACCCGCTCCGTCGCGTCGCCCGCGGACGCGTCGACCACCGCTTCCGCCCCGAGCGAGGCGGCCTTCTGCAGGGCGGCCGAGGAGACGTCCACCGCCAGCACGCGCGCACCGAGGGCCACCCCGATCATCACCGCGGACAGTCCCACCCCGCCGCACCCGTGGACCGCCAGCCAGTCATCCGGGCGCACCCTGCCGTGCGCGGTCAGGGCCCGGTACGCCGTCGCGAAGCGGCAGCCGAGCGAGGCCGCGGTGACGAAGTCGACGTCGTCGGGAAGGGCGACCAGGTTGGTCTCGGCCGCATGGATCGCGACCAGGTCGGCGAACGAGCCGGGCCCGGTGAAGCCCGGCTGAGTCTGGTGCGGGCAGACCTGCGCGTCCCCGGCGCGGCAGTACTCGCAGCGACCGCAGCCGCACACGAACGGCACCGTGACCCGGTCGCCGGCGTGCCAGCGGGTCACCAGCTCCCCGGTGGTCGCGACCGTCCCGGCGAGCTCGTGGCCGGGGACGTGCGGCAGCGGCACCGGCTCGTGCCCGCGCCACGCGTGCCAGTCCGAGCGGCACACGCCGGTGGCCTCGACCCGCACCAGCACCCCGTCCGGGGGGCAGCGGGGAACCGGGACGGTGGTGAGCTCGGGGGCGACCCCGTAGCCGGGATAGACCACGGCGCGCATCAATGCCTTCATCGGGGCAATTGTCGCCGAATCCTGGTATTTGCGGGCCGATCGGGGCCATGGTGTCGATAATGAGCCCCGTGGAGACGATGCGAGAGGCCGCGTCCGGTCGTTTCCATGTTCGGATGGTGGCCGAGCCCTCGAGCGTGCCGACGTGCCGCCGGTTCGTGGAGGAGGGCCTGAGCCGGTGGGGCCGGTCCGCGCTGGTCGACGACGTGGCCCTCTGTGTCTCCGAGCTCTCCACCAACGCCACCCTGCACGGCTCCGGCGGCTACTTCGACGTGGAGCTGCGCAACCACGACGACGGGGTGCGGCTGGTCGTGGTCGACTCCGGACGCACGCCTGCCCGGACGATCGCGACCCGCGCGGGCAGCTACGTCGACGAGCTGGTGCTGGGTGCGCCCGACCTCGACGTCGACGGGATGACCGGCCGCGGGCTGTTCATCGTCTCCGCCCTGGCCAGCGCGTGGGGGATCGAGGACACCGAGCTCGGCACCGAGGTGTGGGCAGACTTCGCGGTGGACGGTGCGGCGACCGGCCGCAGCCACCCCCAGGTGGAGTCGGCCGTGCCCGAGGCGCCGCTGCCTCCCGAGGACTGGAGCGTCGTGCGCCTCCTGCGGTGCCCGCCCGGCCTGTTGCTCGCGCACGACGAGAACCTGGCCGACATCGTGCGCGAGCTCCAGCTGATGGGCCGCGCGGCCGGCCCGGCCGCGCAGTCCGCGCGCGAGGACATCACGGGCGTGGTCGCCCGCAACGCGGTGACGTGGGACGCCGCCCGGCTCGAGGCCCGCGGGGCCCTGCAGTCGGGCGCGGAGCACGTCGACATCGCGGTGCTGTCCTCGGGCAGGGCCGCCGACGAGGTCGCCCGCCTGCGCCGCGCGCTGACCACCGCCGAGCGGTTGGCCGACGAGGGCGTGCTGATGACCCTTCCGGTGCCGGCGGCCGTGCAGCGGCTGCGCGACTGGATGGAGGAGGCGTTCGTCGCCCAGACGGTTCACCGGGCCGAGCCGGTGCCGTTCCCGGACTGGCTGTCCGCCCACTCCTGACCGTCAGCGTGGGGTCGCGAACTCCGCCCAGACCACCTTGCCGGTCGCCGTGCGGCGGGTGCCCCAGCGGGTGGAGAGCTCCTCGACGATCTGAAGCCCCCGATGGTGCTCGTCGTCGGGGGTGGCCAGGCTGCGTCGTGGCTCGTGCCCGTCGAGGTCCTCCACCTCCGCGATCAGCAGGTGCGGGAGCCGGCGCAGGTGCACCGTGACGTGCGTGCCGGCGTGGGTGACGGCGTTGATGTAGAGCTCGTTGACCACCGAGGTCACCTGCACGGCCATCGCCCGGTCGCCCCAGGTGGCGAGTGCGCCCTCGACGAAGGCCCGCACGTCGGACGCCCGCTCGGGGTACGGCGCGAACTCGCGGCTCGCGTGGTCCTGTCGGGCCAGCCCGAGGTTCGTGACCAGCAGCAGGGTGATGTCGTCGTCCTGCTCGCGGTCCTCGAGGAGCGCCGCGATCAGGTCCTTGCAGACGACCGCGGACGGTCCGGTGGTCGCGCCGAGCCGGTCGACGAGGCTGGCCAGGCCGTCGGTGAGGTCACGCTCGCGGTGCTCGACGAGGCCGTCGGTGTAGAGCAGCAGCCGGCCCCCGACCGGGAAGTCCAGCCGCTGCTCGGTGTGCACGGCGCCCTCGATCCCCAGGGGCGGCCCGAGCACCGTCGTGGAGAGCTTCGCGGTCCCGTCGGGGTGCACGAGAGCCGGTGGCATGTGCCCCGAGCTGGCGACCACCAGCGAGCCGTCGGTCTGGTCGAGGACCGCATAGACGCAGGTCGCGATGAGGTCGTCGGCCAGGTCGACGACGAGCCGGTTGAGCTGGGTCATCAGCGCCCCGGGCGGCATGTCGCTGACCGTGTAGGCGCGGATCGCGGTGCGCAGCTGGCCCATGACCGCGGCCGCCTGCACGCCCTTGCCCATCACGTCGCCGATCACGAACGCGGTGCGGCCGCCCGAGATCGGGATCACGTCGTACCAGTCGCCGCCCACGTCCACGCCCTGGCCGCCGGCGAGATACTCGTGCCCGATCTCCAGGCCCTCGGGGACCGCGACCGCCTGCGGCAGCAGGCTCCGCTGCAGGGTGATCGCGGTCGCCCGCTGGGCCGCGAAGAGCCGGGCGTTGTCCAGCGCGATGGCGGTCTGGGCCGCGATCCCGAGCACCAGGCGCTGCGACCGCTCGTCGAAGGCGTCCACGTCCTCGTGCCCGAGCAGGAACGCGCCGTGCAGGTCGCCCGTGCTCGAGTGCACCGGCACCTCGAGGTAGCTGCGCACCGTCGGGCCGTCGTCCCCCAGGTGCGGGAGGTCGGTCCCGCCCGCGAGCCGGAGACCCGCGAAGGTCGGGTGGAACGCCTGGCAGTCCGGACGCTCGAGCAGGTCGCCGAACCAGTCGGCGGTGGCGCCCGCGACCGTGCACTCGCGGGGCGCGCCGCGTCGGTCGGTGCGGCAGAACGCGCCGAAGCGGGCCCCCGAGATCCGGGTGGCCGCGTCGACGGACGCCTGCACGAGGCGGTCCCAGTCGAGCTCGGCCGAGAGCGTGCTGGTCACCTGGCGGAGCACCTCGTTGGCGGCCGCCTCGCGCTGCGCCTCGCCGCGTGAGCGCAGCGCGTCGTCGAGCGCCCGCTCGAGGTGGTCCGCCTGGTAGGTGACGGTCTGCTGCTGCACGTCCAGCATCTGCTCGAGCGCCCGGATGCGTGCGGCGTCCAGGGCGGCCGGGTCGACGGGCCTGGGTTCTTGTCCCTCGAACATCGGGGCGGTCGCCGCGCTGAGCAGTGCGAGCTTCGCTGCGACCGCGACGGTGCGGAACAGGTGGGCCACGTCCGGCGCGGTCGGGGTGCGCGTGAACAAGATGATGCTGAACAGGTCCCCGCCGGGCAGGAGGCCGCCGAACCCGACCACGGACTCGACGCCGTGCTCCCTGACGAAGTCCTGCGCCGGCACCTCGCGGCTGCCGCGCGCCTCGGGGACGAAGAACACCCCGAAGTCGTCGTCGACGCGCTGCACGTCGAGCCCCTCGCCGAGCAGCGTGCTCATGCTCACGCCCAGCTCGTCGACCAACGAGGAGATCATCGGCATCGCGCCGATCGCCTCGGGGCTCGACAGCGGGATCGCCCGGTGGTCCACCGACAGCCGCCGGTCGCGCCACTCGGGCAGGTCGCCGTCGGTGCCGAGCAGCACCAGGCAGCGTTCCGGTGGTTCGGTCCCGGGCGCTCGCCGGTCGACGTACCCCTTGAGGTCGGCCGGCAGCGCGTCGTAGCGGACCGTCTGGAACGCACGGGCCAAGACGATGTCGGAGCGGCCGTGCCGGTGGGTCCCGAAGACGTGGCGCAGGCAGCCGACCACCGAGTCGGCGGCCTCCTGCATGGTGCCCGAGTCCCTGGCGGAGCCGCTGATCTCGGTGCAGAGGGCGGCGAGATCGCGCAGCGACAGCTGGTCGAACCCGAACACAGCGCCCTCCCAGCGTCGGTCCCGAAGGCGCGACGAAGCCGCTCGCGCCCGCTCGATTTTCCGTGTTCGGCAGTCTACGGCGTGTCCCGCGGCTAGCCTGAGGACGGACGAAGAGGGTCATTTGCGGCGAGGTCTCGACCGCCCCTCGGCTGGACGGAGGACCTTCGGATGTTCACGTCGGTGCGGCGACGTCTGGCCCGGTGCCTGAGGCCCGCGGCCGTCGCGGTGATCGCGCTGACGACGGTGGCGGTCACCGCCGCCGGGGCGCTCGGCTACGAGCAGGGCATCGACGTGTCCCGCTACCAGCACGCCACCTCCCTGGACTGGGCCAAGGTCAAGGCGGACGGGGTCGAGTTCGCGTTCATCAAGGCCACCGAGGGAAGCAGCTACGTCAACCCCTACTTCGCCCCCGACTGGGCGGCGACCACCACGCTGGGCATCTACCGCGGGGCCTACCACTTCGCCCGGCCCAGCAAGGGGACCGCGGCAGCGCAGGCGAGCTACTTCGTGAAGGTGGCCGGGCTCGCCGGTGGGGTCGGGGACCTGCCCCCGGTGCTCGACCTCGAGACCTCCGGTGGTCTCGGCGTCACCGCGCTGACCACCTGGACGCGGAACTTCCTCAAGACCGTCGAGAGCCTGACCGGCCGGGCGCCGATCGTGTACTGCTCGCCGTCGTTCTGGGAGACCTACCTCGGCAACAACAAGGACTTCACCCACTACCCGCTGTGGATCGCGCACTACACCACCGCCTCGCAGCCCCGGATCCCCGGCGGCTGGTCGACCTGGACCTTCTGGCAGAACACCAGCAGCGGACGCGTGAACGGCATCAGCGGCAACGTCGACAAGGACCGCTTCAACGGCTCCCTCGACCAGCTCAAGAAGCTGGCCCAGGTGCCGACGTCGACCCCGACCCCGACACCGACCCCGACACCGACGCCCACTCCGGCCCCCTCGCCGACGCCGACGACGACCACCGTCACCGCGAGCCGGGCATCGGTCTACGCCGGCCAGAGCGTCCGGTTCGCCACCGACGTGGTCACCGCCGACACCACGACGACCATGACGGGCACAACCGGCACCACGACCGGCACCACGGACGGCACGACCACCGGCAGCACGGATGGCACGACCACCACGGCCGGCGTCCCGGTCGTGGGCCGCACGGTGGCGCTCGCCCGACGGCTCCCCGGCACGACCTCGTGGGTGCGGGTGACCACCGGCACCACCGACACCGCCGGGCACGTCGACCTGACCGCCGTCGTGGACCAGGCCGCCTCCTACCGCACCCGGCTGGTCGGGGACACCACCTACAAGTCGTCGTTTTCGACACCGGTCGACGTGGCGCTGACGCCCCGACTGGAGACCGCGGTCACCCTTGCGTCGACGGTGCCGCGGGTCCGCAAGGGGGCACGCTTCACCCTCTATGGCCACCTCACCCTCGCCGACGGCACCGCACTGGCCGGGAAGCGGGTGGTGGTGTTCAAGCGGCAGCTCGGCACGTCCGGGTGGCGCAAGCTGCGCGCCGGCACGTCCATCGCGCCGACCGGGTGGTGGCAGGTGAGCGCGCGGCAGTGGCACGGCACCGCCTACAAGGCGGTGTTCTGGGGCGGGGTCAAGTACCAGGGCGCCACCTCGAGCCGGGTCAAGGTGTACCTGCGCCGCTGATCGGCGCACCGATCTGCACTCTTCCGGTCGGAGACTCCTCAGGCCCCCCGGGTCCCGGCCGATTCTCCAGGCGCACCGCGCCCCCGGAGGTACCCCCGCATGTTCGCAGCCCCGCCCGAGCGGCACCGCCATGCCGCGCGTCGGATCCGCTTCCGCCCGGCCGCGTCGCTCGTCGCGGGGCTGAGCCTGGGTCTCGTCCTGGTGGGCGGTGTCGCCCCCGACGCGCCGGCGCCGGGCGCCCCGCTCGCGCTGCGGGCACAGGGCACCCCGGTCGGGCCGCACGGGCCGGTGGATCCCGAGCGGGGCGGGCCGGTCGACACCACGACGCTCGACCGTGTGGTCCCCGGCCGGGTGCCGCTCGGCCACGTGCACCTGGACCCGATGCCTCGCGGGGTCAGCCTCGCCTCGCCCAGCGACACGCGGTCGCTGTACGCCCGCAGTGGGGCGGTCCGGACGGCCGGCGACGGCACGACCGCGGCGTCGGGCACCCCCGCGGGAGCCTCGGTGGTCCCCGGACTCGACGCCCACGTCACGCCGTCGTGCACCGGCACCGGCACCGACGGCAAGCGCGTGCAGGCGATGTACGTCCACGAGAGGTCCACGCCGTCTCGCTACGAACAGGTGCTCCCACTGCTGCGGAACGAGATCGCCAACGTCGACGACACGTTCGCGGTCTCGGCCCGCAAGACCGGAGGGGACCTGCGGGTGCGCTGGGTGCACGACGCGAGCTGCGCACCGGTCATCCTCGACGTGACCGTCCCCGACGGCAGCCTGGGCCCGGACTTCGACGCGACGATCAGCGCGTTGGACGCTCTGGGCTACCACCGGCGCAGCCGCAAGTACGTCGCGTTCGCGGACGCCGACCAGCTCTGCGGGATCGGGACCTACTACGAGGACGACGCGCCCACGTCGAACGACAACGACGGCTACGCCGCGTCGTACTCACGGATCGACACGAACTGCTGGTCGACCAGCGAGTCGGTGGCGGCGCACGAGCTGACCCACAACCTCGGCGGGGTGCTGGCGAGCGCGCCGCACCACACCTCCTACGGCCACTGCTACGACGAGTGGGACCTGATGTGCTACGACGACGGGTCGGGCATCCCGATGCGGTCGGTCTGCGCCCAGGACCAGGCCGCCCTGCTGGACTGCGGCGACGACGACTACTTCAACACCCACCCGGCGGCGTCGAGCTACCTGGCGACGCACTGGGACACGGCGAGCTCCGGCTTCCTCGAGGAGATGCCGGCAACGGACCCGCCGAGCGACGCCGCTCCGGCGGCCTCGGCCTGGTCCGGACCGGCCCGTGAGCCCGGCCGGCCGGTCCGGCTCTCGGCGACCCTGCGCGACGCCGGGTCCGGGGCCGGGCTCGCCGGACGCCCGGTGCACCTCGAGGCGAGGTGGCGCGGCGCCGACCGCTACGTCCCGGTGACGGCCGACCTGGTCACGGATGCGGCCGGACACGTGGTCACGACGGCGGACGCCACCCGGGCCGGCAGCTTCCGCTTCACCTATGCCGGGGACGCCGAGCACGCACCGAGCGTGTCGTCGTCGAGGTACCTGAAGGTGCCGACCCGGCTGGCGATGAGGGCCCGGCCGGCGCGGCACCTGGTCGTGGGCCGGCTCACCACCGTGGACGGGAGGACGCTGCCGCGGGCCCGGCTCGTCCTCCAGGAGCGGCAGCGGCCCGGCTCGCGCTGGCGGGTGGTCAGGCGCCTGCGCACGGACGCCCACGGACGCGGCCACGTCCGGGTCCGGGTCCGGCCGCACCGCAGGACGTCCTACCGCTGGGTCTACCGCGGCCAGGTCGACTACCTCCGCGCCAGGAGCGGCAGGGTCGCCCTGCGCCGGTGACCTGCGCCGATGACCTGCGCCGATGACCTGGGCCGGTGACCTGCGTTTCGGGCCGGCGACCGGTGACCTTCGTCCCTGCCCTGCGGAGGGGCCGCGGCCTAGCGTGGAGTCGGGAGGTGCCGATGACCACCAGCGGATCCCCGAGGCGACCCTCCGTCGCCGCACGACGCGTCGGCTACCTGGTCGCGGTCGTGGTGAACGGCGTGCTGCTGTACGCCGCCAACGGCTGGCCCGGCTGGGACGTCCTGCCGTTCCTCACCGCGGACACCGCCCTGGTGATGGGCGCGGTGAACGCGTCGATCGTGACCAACCTCGGCGTCAACGTCGTCTACCTCGTGCGGGACGACCCGTGGCTGAGGTCCCTCGGCGACCTCGCCACCATCGCCGTCGGCCTGGTCGCGCTGCTCCGGGTCTGGCAGGTGTTCCCGCTGGACTTCGGGACCGGTGGCTTCGACTGGTCCGTGGTCGCGCGCGTGCTGCTCGGCGTCGGGATCGCCGGCAGCGTGCTCGGGATCGTGGTCGCGGTCGTCGGGTTCGTCCGCAACCTCGGTGCCGGGGGCCGGGCCCGTCCGGCGGCCCGGTGAGACGACGGCTCGTCCCGGTGGATCGTCGCGGTGGGTCGCGGGTTGCCGGATTCGTCGGACAGGCGGGCCCGGAAAACGGGACAATAGGGATGATCACACGGAGCTAGAACCGGTCGGGGGACCTGATGCGCGGTTGCGACCACTGAGATGGCCGGCTTCTTCAGCGTCCGGCTCGCGCCCGGGGTGCGCGTGTCGGCGTCGTCGCGGGGCCTGCGTGCCCACGTCGGCCCACGGGGTGCCCGGCTGCACGTGGGCGGAGGCCGGAGCGGGGTCTCCACGGGGACCGGGCCGTTCACCTTCTACCAGTCCGTGGACGGCGGCCGCGGACGGCGTGCCGCGAGCCGCCCGCACCACACCGGCCCGTCGGCCGCGGAGATCGCCCGGGCCGACAAGGCCCAGCGGGCGGCCCTGATCGGCGAGGCGCTGGTCGCGATCGGCGACCTGCACCGGCACGAGTTCGCGGACGCGACCCGTCCCGAGGCGGACCTGCCCGCCTCGCCCGCCGCCGGCTCGCTGCTGCCCGACGCCCGCCGTGCCGAGCGCGCCGGGATCCGGTGGTGGCGGCTCACCGAGCGGGCGGCGGCCGCGCGGAGGGCCCGGGCCGACGCCGCACGGGAGGCCGCCCGGCTGCGGGAGGAGGCGCGGGCGCAGCAGCGCGCCGCCCAGGAACGGCTCGACGAGCGGTGGCAGGCGCTGCTGGCCAACGACCCCGCCGTGGTGCTGTCCGGACTGGCGGACGCCTTCGAGGACAACGAGGCGCCGGTGGCCGCCGTCGGCGTCGCCGGGGCCGAGGTGAGCCTGGTGGTGCTGGTGCCCGGACCCGAGGTGCTGCCCGACCACTACCCGACCACCACCGAGGCCGGGAACCTCTCGCTGCGCCGCACCACGCACTCGCTGGCCGCCGGCTGGTACCGCCAGCTCGTCGCCGGTCACGTGGTGGTCTCGGCGAAGGAGGCGTTCGCGGTGTGCCCGGCGCTGGACTCCGCCCGGATCGTCGCGCTGCGCGACGAGGGCCCCGACGTGCACGGCAGTCCCCGGGCCCGGCCGGTGCTGGCCACCCGGCTCTCCCGCGCGGGCCTGGCCGACGTCCGCTGGGAGGCGGCGACCTCCTGGGACGTCGTCGAGCAGACCGGGACGGAGACGGTGGTGAAGGAGCGCGGCACCGCGCGGGAGCTGCAGCCGCTCGACCTCGAGCACGAGCCCGACCTGGCCCGGCTCGCCGCCGCCGTCAACCTCGACGAGCTCGCCGCGGAGGTTCCGTCCGGCGGGCAGGCCCCGGCGCCGAGCGGCTAGCTTCACGATGCCGGACACGAGGCGCCGACGCCTGTTTCACCCGAGCACTGCGGGGCAACTCTCTCCCCGACGACGAGCCCGGAGAGGGAGTGCCGACATGCGGAGCCGGCTGGTGTGGCTGATCGAGCAGGTGTGCCGGCTCGCGGACGCGCGGGTGTGCGCGGTGGCGAACCTGACCGACGACTCCGACCAGCCCGCGCGCACCTGATCGCGGCACCCGGCGCGCCCGGTCAGCCGTCGTGGTCGACCTCGTCGGTCCAGGCGTCGTCGGAGCGTACGGCGGCGGCGTGGATCGCCTCGGCGACCCGGTCCGGGTCGAACGCGGTGCCCACCGCCAGGGTGCCGTTGACCGTCACCGTGACCGCCCGGATCCCGTCGGGGCGCAGGGTCGCGTCGAGGCTGCGCACCAGGTTGCGCAACCCGGCCTTCTGCACCCCCAGGCTCGCCGCCTCGTGCCAGGGCCGGTCGGCCGCCATGCTGCCGGTGGCGGTCACCCGGGCGCCCGCCGTCATGAACGGCCGGGCCGCCTGGACCGCGGTGAGCAGGCTGGCCACCCCCCGGCGCACGTCGTCGAGGAGCTCGTCCGCGCTCAGGTGCAGCGGGTCCTGCCGACGGAACGTGCTGAGGTTGAAGTGCAGCACGTCGATCCGCCCGGACTGCCGGCCGAACCGGGTCACCGCCTCGGTCAGCTCGTCGGCGTCGGCGACGTCGAGTCGGGTCCAGCCGGTGGTGATGCCTTCGGCCTGCAGGTCCTTGCCCAAGGCGTCGAGCGCCGGCGCCGTGCGCGCGATCAGCGCGACGTCGTACCCCTCACGGCCGAACCTCCGCGCCACCGACGCGCCGACACCGGGGCCTGCGCCCACGACCACGATCACCGGGTTGCTCATGACCGAGAAACTACCCGGGTTCGGCGCCGGCGGGTGCCGGTTCGACGCGCGAGGGGATACGTTGCGACCAGGACACGGAGGAGGTCGCGGATGAGTGAGTCGTTCGACTACGTCGTGGTGGGGGCCGGCAGCGCCGGCGCGGTCCTGGCCTCCCGGTTGACCGAGGACCCGGCGGTGCGGGTGCTGCTGCTCGAGGCGGGCGGCGAGGACGAGGGCGACGAGATCAAGATCCCGGCCGCGTTCTCCACGATGTTCAAGACCAAGTGGGACTGGAACTACACCACCACCGAGCAGAAGCAGCTGCACGGGCGACGGGCCTACTGGCCGCGGATGAAGGCGCTCGGCGGCTGTTCGTCGATGAACGCGATGATCTACATCCGCGGCAACCGGGCCGACTACGACGGCTGGCGCGACGGGCACGGCGCGACCGGTTGGGGCTACGACGACGTGCTGCCGTACTTCGTCAAGGCGGAGGACAACACCCGCCTCGGCGCGCCCTTCCACGGGCAGGGCGGGCCGCTGCACGTGGAGGACCGGCGCTACACCCACGAGCTCACCCACGCCTGGGTGGACGCGGCCGTGGCCGCCGGCCTGAAGCGCAACGACGACTTCAACGGCGCCGAGCAGGAGGGCGCCGGGCTGTACCAGGTCACCTGCCGGCGCGGCCGGCGCTGGTCGGTGGCCGACGCCTACCTGCGGCCGGCGCTGGGCCGGCCCAACCTCACCGTGCGCACCCAGTCGTTCGCCACGAAGGTGCTGGTCGAGAACGGCCGGGCGGTGGGGGTGGCCTACCGGCGCGGCGGCGCGGCGACCGAGGCGCGGGCCGACGTCGAGGTGCTGGTGTGCGGCGGCGCGGTGAACAGCCCGCACCTGCTGATGCTCTCCGGCATCGGGCCGGCCTCGCACCTGCGGGAGCACGGCGTCGACGTGGTCGCGGACCTGCCGGGGGTCGGCCAGAACCTGCACGACCACCCCGCCGCCCCGATGCTCTGGCACACCCGGGGCACCACCGACATCGCGGAGGCGAGCACGCTGGCGAACCTGGTGCGCTGGAAGGCCCGCGGCACCGGGCCGCTGGCGTCCAACATCGGCGAGGGCGGCGCCTTCTTCGCCACCCGCGACGACCTGCCGGCCCCCGACCTGCAGGTGCACGTCGCGCCGGCGGGCTTCTACGACAACGGCCTGCGCGAGCCGACCGCGCGGATGTTCACCGCGGGGCCGACGCTGGTGTCGGTCCGCAGCCGCGGCAGCCTGCGGCTGCGCTCGGCGGACCCGGCGTGGCACCCGGAGATCGACGCCGGCTACTACGACGACCCGGCCGACCTCGACGCGATGGTGGAGGGCTGCCGGCGGATCCTCGACATCGCCTCCCAGGCGCCGCTGGCCAGGTTCCTTCGGCTCGCGTGGATGCCGGGACCGTCCCCGACCGACGAGGAGATCACCGAGCACCTGCGCCGCAGCACCCAGACGCTCTACCACCCGGTCGGGACCTGCGCGATGGGCAGCGGCGAGCACGCCGTGGTCGACCCGCAGCTGCGGGTGCGCGGCGTCGAGGGCCTGCGGGTCGTGGACGCCTCGGTGATGCCCGTCGTACCCCGCGGCAACACCAACGCCCCCACCATCATGGTGGCCGAGAAGGCCGCCGAGGAGATCAGGAGCGCCCGATGACCCTCACCGATCCCGGCACCGAGCAGCGCACGTTCGAGTCGCTGGACCCGGCCACCGGCGACGTCGCCGGGGTCTACCCGGTCCACACCGAGGCGGACGTGCGGGCGGCGGTCGCCCGCGCGCGTGAGGCCGCGGCGTGGTGGTCGGCGCTGACGTACGACGAGCGCCGGGACGTGATGACGCGGTGGAAGGGCGTGATCACCCGGCGGATCGGCCAGCTCGCCGACGTCGTGCACCGGGAGATGGGCAAGCCGCACTCCGACGCGGTGCTCGAGATCGCGATCGCCATCGACCACATCGCCTGGGCGACCTCGCACGCCCGCAAGGTGCTGGGGCCGCGCCGGGTCGGCTCCGGGATGCTGATGGCCAACCAGGCGGCCACGCTGGAGTACCACCCCCTCGGCGTGATCGGCGTGATCGGGCCCTGGAACTACCCGGTGTTCACCCCGATGGGCTCGATCATCTACGCGCTGGCCGCCGGCAACGCGGTGGTGTTCAAGCCGAGCGAGTACGCCCCCGGTGTCGGCGCCTGGCTGGCCGACTCGTTCGCGGAGGTGTGCCCCGAGCACCCGGTGCTCCAGGTGGTCACCGGGCTCGGCGAGACCGGTGCGGCGCTCTGCCGCTCGGGGGTCGACAAGCTGGCGTTCACGGGCTCCACCGGCACCGGCAAGCGGGTCATGGCCGCCTGCGCCGAGACGCTGACCCCGGTGGTGATCGAGGCCGGTGGCAAGGACGCACTGCTCGTCGACGAGGACGCCGACGTGGACGCCGCCGCGGACGCCGCGCTGTGGGGGGCGATGTCCAACGCCGGACAGACCTGCATCGGTGTGGAGCGGGTCTACGTCCACGAGCGGGTCTACGACGCGTTCCTGGCTCGGCTGCTCGACGGCGCCAAGGACCTGCGCGCCCACGGCGACGTGGAGGCCAAGATCGGGCCGATGACGATGCCCTCCCAGCTCGAGGTGGTCCGCTCCCACATCCAGGACGCGCTGGCCCGCGGAGGCCGCGCCGTGCTCGGCGGCGTGGAGGCGGTCGGCGACCGCTACGTCCAGCCGACCGTGCTCGTCGACGTGCCGGAGGACTCGACGGCGGTCACCGAGGAGACGTTCGGGCCCACCGTGACGGTCAAGAAGGTGGCGTCGATGGACGAGGCGGTGGCACTCACCAACGCCACCCGCTACGGGCTCGGGGCGACCGTCTTCTCCGGCCGGCGCGGCACCGAGCTCGCCCGCCGGATCCGGTCGGGGATGACCGCGGTGAACTCGGTCATCTCGTTCGCCGCGATCCCGGCGCTGCCGTTCGGCGGGGTCGGCGACTCCGGCTTCGGACGGATCCACGGCGCCGACGGGCTGCGGGAGTTCACCTACGCGAAGTCGATCGCGCGGCAGCGGTTCAAGCCGCCGATGCTGCTGACCTCCTTCAGCCGGGACGCGAAGACCGACACCAGGATGACGCAGCTGATCACGATGCTCCACGGGGGCAGCTCCACGCTGCCGAAACGGTCCCGGCGCGGCTGAACCGCGGGTGAGCCGCGACTGGGTCCTGCACGTGGACCTCGACCAGTTCATCGCCGCCGTCGAGGTGCTGCGGCGTCCGGAGCTGGCCGGCCTGCCGGTCGTGGTCGGCGGCCGGGGCGACCCCACCGAGCGCGGCGTCGTCGCGACCGCGTCCTACGAGGCCCGGGCGTACGGCGTCGGATCGGCGATGCCGCTGCGCACGGCCGCCCGCAAGTGCCCGGAGGCGGTGTTCCTGCCGGTCGACGCGCCGGCCTACGAGGAGGCGTCGGCGGTGGTGATGGAGACGCTGCGGTCCTTCGGGGTGCCGGTGCAGGTGCTCGGCTGGGACGAGGCGTTCCTGTCGGTGCGCACCGACGACCCGGAGGGCTACGCCGAACGGGTCCGCGCCGCGGTGCTCGAGCGCACCGGGCTGCACTGCTCGGTGGGGATCGGCGACAACAAGCTGCGCGCCAAGATCGCCACCGACTTCGGCAAGCCGCGCGGCAGCTTCCGGCTCACCGAGGAGAACTGGTTCGAGGTGATGGGGGACCGGCCCACGGACGCGCTGTGGGGGATCGGCCGCAAGACCGCGCGGCGGCTCGCCGGGCTCGACGTCCACACCGTGCGGCAGCTCGCCGGCACCGACGCCCGGTTCCTGGCCGACCGGCTCGGCCCGACCATGGGCCCGTGGTACCGCCGGCTCGGCCGGGGCGTGGACACCTCGCCGGTCGACCCGACGCCGTACGTCCCGGTCGGCCACGGCAGGGAGAGCACCTTCCAGGAGAACCTGACCGACTGGTCGCTGGTCGAGGCGGAGGCCCGGCGGCTCGCGCGGGCGGTGCTCGCCGACGTCGAGGCCGAGGGCCGCCGGGCGGTGCGGGTCGGGGTGAAGCTGCGCTACGCCCCGTTCGAGACCCGCACCCGCAGCCTGACGCTGCCCGGGCCCACGCTCGACCCGGTGGTGCTCGAGGAGGCGGCGCTGGAGCTGCTCGGCCGCCTCGACCGGTCCCGGGCGGTGCGGCTGCTCGGCGTCCGCCTCGAGATGGAGCCCCCACCCCCCCGTTGAGTGCTGGCTTGTTCGGGGTTGAGTGCTGGCTTGTTCAGGGTTGAGTGCGGCCTCGTTCGTGGCCGTAGGCTCGGCCCGTGGTCTCGACGAGCTCGACCGGCGGCAGCGGCAGGCGGATCCTCGGCATCACCGGCGCCCCGGGCGCCGGCAAGACCAGCCTCGCCGCGGCGTACGTCGCACACGTGGGCCCGGGCGCCGTGCACCTGCCGATGGACGGCTTCCACCTCGCGGACGTGACCCTGGCCAGGCTCCGGCTGCTGGACCGCAAGGGCGCGCCGGAGACGTTCGACGCCTGGGGCTACGCCGCCCTGCTCGACCGGCTGCGGCAGCGGCCCGCCGAGACCGTCTACGCGCCCGGTTTCGAGCGGAAGCTCGAGCAGCCGGTCGCCGGCGCGGTGGCGGTGCCGCCGACCGCGGACCTCGTGGTCACCGAGGGCAACTACCTGCTGCTGGACCGGCCCGAGTGGCGCGCGGTGCGCGCCCGGCTCGACGAGGTCTGGTTCGTGGAGGTGGACGAGGCGACCCGGGTCGAGCGGCTGGTGCGCCGGCACGTCGCGTTCGGGAAGTCGCCCGGGGAGGCTCGGGCGTGGGTGCGGCGCGTCGACGAGCCCAACGCCCGGCTGGTCGCGGCCACCCGTGCCGGGGCCGACCGGGTGGTCGACCTCACCGGCTGGGACGGGAGCCCACCGGGACCCGCCGCGGGCTAGACCCAGTGGTTGTCGTGCCGCAGGTAGAACTCCGCCATCTCGTCGGGCGACGGCTGCTGGTCGCGCCGACCGAGCTCGACCAGCCCCTCGAAGTAGTCCTCGCGGGGCGCGCCGGGGGCGAACAGGATCAGCATCGACGCGTCGGCGCCCGACTCGTTGCGGAACGCGTGGATGCCGCCCTCGGGGACGAAGCAGAAGTCGCCGGGGCGGCCGTCGCGCCACGCCGTCCCGTCGTAGAGCCGCACCGTGCCGGACAGCACGAAGAACGACTCCGACATGGTGCGGTGGAAGTGCGCCGGCGGCCCCGAGAGGCCAGGGTCCATGTCCCAGCGGTACAGACCGAAGCGCCCGCCGGTCGACGAGCCCGTCGCGAGGTAGTGGCAGAACCCGTTGCGGGTGCGCAGCTCGGCGGGGGTGTCGGCGCGCCGCAGCCGTGCGCTGGTCTCGCCCCTGTCGCCGAGGTAGATCGGCTCCGGATACGACATGCCTCGACTGTAGGGCGGTCACCGGGGCCGTGTCGCGGATTCGCGAACGGCGCAAGTCGGTGGGGTTTCGGGCTCACGAACCGGGGGTATGCATCGGCTCGTGAGGGAGCACGATCGCACGATCGCTCCTGCCGCCGAGCCGACGCGCCTGCGCGCCACGGCCGACGGCCGGGAGCGGAGCACAAGGAACGGGGGCCGGCGGTCCGGCACCGGGGTCGCCGCCGCGCTGGCCGAGGTGGCCCGCACCCTCGATGCGCAGCGCACGCTGGAGGAGACCCTGGAGGGCATCGTCCGCATCGCGGTCAGTGCCGTGCCGGGCTTCTGCCACGCCGGCATCTCGGTCACCCGCCCCAAGGGCGTGGTCGGCACCCTGGCAGCCACCGCGCCGATCGTCCGGGAGCTCGACAGGCTGCAGTACGACGCCGGGGAGGGTCCGTGCCTGGACGCGCTGACCCGCGAGCCGATGGTCCGGGTCGAGGGCGCCCGCCACGAGCAGCGGTGGCCCGGCTACCTGGCCGGGGCCGTCAGGCTGGGGCTGCGTTCCCAGCTGTCCCTGCACCTGTTCACCGACCGGTCGATGACCGGGGCGCTGAACTTCTACTCCCTGGAGCGCGACACCATCGACGACCAGGCGCCCCGGATCGCCGAGCTGTTCGCCGTGCACGCCGCCGTGGCGCTGGGGCGGGCCCGCGAGGTCGACGGGCTGCACGAGGCGCTGAGCACCCGCAAGACCATCGGCCAGGCGGTCGGCATCCTGATGGAGCGCTACCGTCTCGACGAGGACCGGGCCTTCCAGTACCTGCTCCGGTCCTCCCAGCAGGCCAACATCAAGGTCCGTGACATCGCGGCGGAGCTGGTCCGCGGCACCGGGCTGCGCCGCGAGGCCTGAGCCGACGGCCGGATCCGGCGGTCCGGATCCGGGGGTGAGCAGACTCACCCCGGGTGCGCGGCGGTCCGGGTTTCTCATCGGGGCGCCCGTTGGCGAAGATGGGCGCGATGCCCGAGACGCGTGAGATCTACAAGACCCTGGACCTGGCCCTGCGCGTCGGGGAGCTGCTGCTCTCCTCCGGGGCCGGCGCGGCCGACGTCAGCGCCACGATGCTGTCCGTGGCCCGGGGATGCGGGCTGCGCGGGGTGACCGCGGACGTGACGTTCACCGCGCTCTCGATGTCCTACCAGTCCAGCGTCGACGAGCCCGCGATGATCCAGATGCGACAGGTCACCCACCGGGAGATCGACTACGAGGACCTGACCCAGGTCGACCACCTGGTCCGCGCGCTGCTCGCGGGGCGGGTCGACCGCGACGAGGCCCGCGCGCAGCTGGCCCGGATCGTCTCCTCCGGGCACCGGCTCCCGCGCTGGGGCGCCACCATCGGCTTCGGGGGAGTCGGGGCCGGGGTGGGGCTGCTGCTGGGCGGTGGCTGGCTCGTGGTGATGATCGCCGCGGTGGCCGCCGTGGGCGTGGACCTGATCCAGCGCGCGATGTCGCGACGCCGTCTGCCCAGCTTCTACCA
This sequence comes from uncultured Actinomycetota bacterium, assembly GCA_963838025.1. Taxonomy (GTDB): domain Bacteria; phylum Actinomycetota; class Actinomycetes; order Propionibacteriales; family Nocardioidaceae; genus Nocardioides_B. Next base: position 2,263,913 of record CAWIPF010000001.1, on the reverse strand, counting down.
GCAGGTCGCGGGGGGCTTGCTGGCGACGCTGATCGCGGTCGCGACCGCCGCGACGAACGTGCAGATCGAGCCGTCCCGGGTGGTGACCGCCGGGATCATCATGCTGCTCGCGGGGATCGGCTTCATGGGGGCGGTGCAGGACGCGCTGACCGGGTTCCCGCTGACGGCGGGGGCCCGGATCCTCGAGGCGCTCCTGGCCACCGCGGGGGTGATCGCGGGCGTCAGCGGCGGCCTCACGGTGGGCCGGGTGCTCGGGGTCGACCTCGGCCACCTCAACCCCGGTGCCGCGACCTGGGTCGACCTGCCGATGATGACGGTCGGTGCGGCCGTGTGCGCCGCTGCGTTCGCGTTCGCCTCCTACGCCCCGGTGCGCTCGCTGGTGCCGATCGCCGCGATCGGGGCCCTGGCCGAGGTGGTGTTCTACCTGTCCCAGGACCGGCACCTGGGTCCGGCCTGGAGCTCGGCCATCGCCGCGGTGGTGATCGGCGTGGTCAGCTACTCGGTGGCCAGCCGGGTCAAGGTGCCGCCTCTGGTGATCGTGGTGTCCGCGATCGTGCCGCTGCTGCCCGGCCTCGCGATCTACCGCGGGTTGACGCTGATGGCCACCGGCGGCAACGGCATCCTGTCCATCGCGGCCGCCGCCGCGACCGCGATCGCGCTCGCCTCGGGAGTGATCCTCGGTGAGTACGTCGCCCAGCCGCTGCGCCGGGAGGCGCGCCGCCTCGAGACCCGGCTGGCCGGGCCGCGGTTGGTCGGCCCGCTGCGGGCCCGCTCGGTTCGAGGCCGCGACGCGTGACCGGCGGCGCTCACCGCACCGTGAAGCCGGGCGCACCCGTCGGCGCCGCGTCGCGCACCTCCACGTCCTCCACCACCGCGTTGCGGGGCCCCTCGTGCATCCAGGCCACCACCCGCTCGACGGCCGGGGCCGGGCCCTCGACGTGGGCGCGCACGCTGCCGTCGGGCTCGTTGCCGACCCATCCGCACGCCCCGAGTCGCTGTGCCTCGCGCCGGCAGGAGTCGCGGAAGAACACCCCCTGCACCAGGCCCCGCACGACGACCTCGCGGGCGGTCCGCTCCGTGTCGCTCATCGCTCCATCATGAGGGCATCGAGCCGGCCCAGCCAGCGCCGGGCCGTCGTCCCGTCGTACGGCGGGTGCCCGTGCTCCACCGAGGACCGGACCTCCTCGCAGGAGCGGGCCGCGAGCCGCACCAGCTCGTCGGGGTAGCCGAGGGAGACCCGATGCGCGGCGAACTCCTCCTCGTCGTCCACCCAGACCCGGCCGGTGCGCCCGCGCACCACGTCGAGGTCGAGGTCGACGACGGTGACCGAGCCCTCGCCCCACGTGGCGTGGGTGGTGACGTCGACGTACACCTCGACCGGGGCGTTCGGGCCGGCGTAGAACGTGGCCAGGAACGGGCGCCCCACCGGGACCAGGGTGACCTGGGACCAGTCCGTGCGGTAGCGGCTCCCGGGCCGGGTCATCAACGTGCCGGGCGGCTGCCCCAGCCAGGTGCCGTGGCGGTCGGCGCCCAGCCGGACGGCGTCGGACTCCCAGTGCGGCCGGTCCGGCCACTTCCGGTTGACCACCCGCACCGCCGCCATGGGCCCGATCCTAGGCCCGGGCGGCGCGCGCGGGCGGGACCCGGTTCTGCCCACGACCGTGGTCGTACGACGAGAATGGGCTCGTGCACGAGGTCGACATCCTGCTCGCCCGGCTCGACGCGGACACCGCCGAGCGGATCCGGGCCGCCGTCGCCCGGCTGCTCGGCCCCGAGGGTGAGCGGCACCCGCTGGACTCGCTCGCCGAGCTCGACCTCCAGCACCTGCTGTGGGAGGAGCTGCCCACCCGCTGGCCCACCGGCGACGCGGAGCACCACGAGATCGCCTGGGGGCTCGGGGACTTCTTCGAGGCGGCCGGGCGGCGGCGCTACGCCGAGCTGTGCCGGGGCCGGCGCACCCACGAGATCCTCGCGGCCTGGCACCGCGACGACGAGGAGGGCCGTCGGCGGGCGGACCGGGCCCGGCTCGACTCGGGCGTCCTGCCGCCGGACACCGAGGCCCTCGCGTTCGGTGAGCTGATGGGGCCCGACGAGGCCGCGGCGTACCGCGAGGCCAGTCGCTGTCTCGAGGAGGGGATCGGCACCGGCGCTCTCGACCCGGCGCTGCGCGGGTTCCGCACGGCGGCGCGGCGGCGGGTGGACCGCTACCTGCGCACCGCCTCGGCCGGCTTCGGCGGGAGGACCCCGCTGGAGGCGGTGCGGCGTGAGCGGATCGACGACTGGCGGTCGTCGTTCCGGGAGGTCCCGGACGACTTCTGGGAGCGGGCGATGCCCGCGGTCGAGTCCGAGCCCGCCGTGCCGAAGGCTCCCGAGCTCTCGCTGGCGCCCGTGCTCGCGCTGATGGAGGCGGTCGGCGACGGGGTGGCGCTCACCGGCGCGGGCTACCTCCCGACGAGGCTGGCGCTCGCGCTCGACGAGCGTTTCGGGTGGTCGCAGGACTACGCGCTGCGTCGACCGCGCGGCGAGGCGGACGTGGCCCAGCTCCGGTTTCTGGACGAGCACCTGCGCGCCCAGCGGCTGCTCACCCGCCGCGGCCGGCGCCTCACCGTGTCCGCCGCCGGGCGGGCGGCGATGGCGGACCCGGCGAGGCTGTGGGCGGCCGTCGTGGCCCCAGGACCGCGGTGGCGGCCGGGTTTCGAGCACGACGCGCTCGCCGTGCTCGCGGCCACGCTGCTCGGCGCCGACCGGGCCACCGACGACCAGGTGCGCGCGCGGATGACCGCCGTGCTGGGGACCAAGTGGTGGCCGAGCGACGGCGGCCCGATCGACGACGACGTGTGGGTGATGGAGACGGACTGGTTCCGGCTCGGTCTCGCGCTGGGCTGGTGGCAGGACCGGCGCCGGATGCTCGAGCTGCGGCTGAGCGACTTCGGCCGGGTGGCCGCCGCGTGCGTGCTCCGGACGGTGGCCACCGGTCCGAGGACGGAGTGAGGGCCGGTCAGGGGGCGAGCCGCTTGGCGCCGAGCACGACCATCCGCTGGTAGCGGGCGCCGACGACCCGCTGGAGCCAGTCGAGCGCCTTGGCGTCGCCGCCGACGATGACCCGCGGCCTGTGGGCGAGGGCTCCGTCGATGATGATCTCGGCCGCTCGCTCCGGGGTCATCCGGGCGAGCTTGGAGTCGAAGTGGCTGGCCACCTCGGCCCGGTCGTGGCTCGCGGTGGTCCGGGCGTTGCGGGCGATGCCGGTCTTGATCCCGCCGGGATGCACCACGGTGACCTGCACCGGGTGCCGGGCGATCAGCAGCTCCTGGCGCAGCGCCTCGCTGAACCCGCGGACCGCGAACTTGGCGGCGTTGTAGGCGGTCTGGCCCGGCATGCCGACGAGCCCGAACAGGCTGGAGATGTTGACCACGTGGCCGTCCCCGGAGGCGATCAGGTGGGGCAGGAACTCCTTCGTGCCCTGCATGACGCCCCAGAAGTCGACGTCCATCACCCACTCGAAGTCCTCGTAGGTGACCTCCTCGAAGTCGCCGTGCAGCGCCACTCCGGCGTTGTTGACGATCATGTTGACGCGGCCGAACTCCCCGGCGACCGAGGCCGCGTAGGCCCGCATGGCGTCCCGGTCGCGGACGTCGAGCTTGTCGGTGCGGATCTCCCGGTGCGTGAGCCGCTGGGCCTGCTGGGCGGTCTCGACCAGGCCCACCTCGTCCCAGTCGCTCAGGGCGAGTACGGCGCCCTTGCCGGCGGCGTTCACCGCCAGGGCCCGCCCGATGCCCGACCCGGCCCCCGTGATCGCGACGACCTTGCCGTCCAGCGTCCTCATGCGCGTGCTCCTTCGGGGTGGGTGCCGGCCGGCGACGTCGTCGTGGCCCGGGGTGTCGCGACGTACGCCGCGCTGTCGAAGCGGGAGGTCAGCCGGCGGAAGGCGAACGTGGTCCGCGGCCAGAGCGTGACGTTGCGGCCGTGCTCGTCGAGGTACCAGCTCGAGCATCCGCCGACGCTCCACACGGTGCGGCGCATCCGCCGCTGCACCTCGTCGTTCCACCGCTGCTGGGCCCGGGGCGAGGGCTCGACCGCGGCGATCCCGCCGGCCCGCATCTTCGTGAGCGCGTCGACGGTGTAGGCGATCTGCGACTCGATCATGAAGACCATGCTCGAGTGGCCGAGGCCGGTGTTGGGCCCGACGATGAAGAACAGGTTGGGGAAGCCGGCCACCGTCGAGCCCTTGTAGGCCTGCATGCCGTGGGCGCGGAAGTGCTCGGCGAGCGTCACGCCGTGCCGGCCGGTGATGTGCCCGGCGATGGGCAGGTCGGTGGTGTGGAAACCGGTCGCGACGACCAGCGCGTCGACCTCACGCTCGGTGCCGTCGGCGGTGACCACGGCGTCGGCGGTGACCTTCGTGATGCGGTCGGTGACCAGGTCGACGTTGTCGCGGTCGAGCGCGGGGTAGTAGTCGTTGGAGATCAGGATCCGCTTGCAGCCGATCTCGAAGGTCGGGGTCACCTTGTCCCGCAGCGCGGGGTCGGTGATGCCCTTGGCGATGTTGGCCAGCGCCGCCTTCTTGGCGGGCAGCGCGAGCCTCGGGCTCACCGTGAAGCCCGGCACGAAGCACTCCCGGCCCCAGTAGATCGCGGTGCGGTAGAGCTTCTGCACCGCGGGCAGCCGCTTGAAGGCGAACCGCTCGAGGGGGGTGTACGCGCGGTCGTGCCGGGGCATCACCCAGGGCGCCGTGCGCTGGTAGACGTCGAGGTGGGCCACCTTCGAGGCGATCTCGGGGATGATCTGGATCGCGGACGCGCCGGTGCCGATGACCGCCACCCGCTTTCCGGTCAGGTCGTAGGTGTGGTCCCACCGTGCGGAGTGGAAGACCTCGCCCTGGAAGGAGTCGATGCCGTCGATGTCCGGCAGCTTGGGGTCCGACAGTGCCCCGGCGGCGGAGACGACGACGTCGGCGGTCAGCGACCCCGCGGACGTGCGGACCCGCCACACGCGTGCGTCCTCGTCCCAGCGGGCGTCCTCGACCTCGGTGCGGAACCGGAACCGGTCGAGCACTCCGGACCCCTCGGCGACCCGGCGGATGTAGGCCTGGATCTCCGGCTGGGGGGAGAAGGACCGGGACCAGTCCGGGTTGGGCGCGAACGAGAACGAGTACAGCTGCGAGGGCACGTCGCAGGCCGCGCCGGGGTAGGTGTTGTCGCGCCAGGTGCCCCCGACGTCGTCGCCGCGCTCGGCGACGAGGAAGTCCGCGATGCCGCGCTCGGCGAGCTTGATGGCCAGGCCGAGACCGCCGAAACCGGCGCCGATGACGAAGACGCCGACGTGGGCGGGGAGCGGTGCCGACTGGGTCGTGGGGGGCATGGACGGCAACATACCGGCGGTATTGAACGAACGTCAATAGCGTTGTTGAAAAGAGTTCAGTAGTCTGGGCGGGTGACCAGCACCAGGATCCGGATGGCGCCCGACGACCGGCGCGGGCAGCTGCTCGACCTGGGCGTGCACCTGCTCGCCACCCGGTCGCTCGACGAGCTGTCGGTCGACGTGCTCGCGGAGGAGGCCGGGATCTCGCGCGGCCTGCTCTACCACTACTTCGCCAACCTCCAGGACTTCCGCCGGGCGGTCGTGCGCCGGGCGGCCGACGACCTGATCCGGGTCACCGCGCCGGTGCCGGGTGGCACGCCGCTCGAGCGCCTGGAGCGGTCCCTGGAGGCGTACGTCGACTACGTGGCCGCGAACTACGAGGGCTACGCGTCGCTGGTCCGGGGAGCCGCCAGCGGCAACGAGGACCTGCGCCGGATCTACGAGGAGGCGCGGGCCGCGCTCACCGACCGGATCTTCGACGTGGCCGACCGCGACTACGACGGCGGGGTGCTCGGCCTCCTGGGCGTCGCGGACACTCCGTCCGTGCGGATGATGGTGCGGGGCTGGAGCGCGATGGTCGAGGAGGTCGTGCTGGCCTGGGTCGTCGAGGCCCGCGGCGTGGCCAAACGGCAGCTGCTGGCGATGCTGGCCACCGCGCTCCCGGGGGTTCTGGCCGGGGCCTGATGTCGGCTCGTGCACGACGGACGGCCGGCCCCAGGGAGCTGGGACCGGCCGTCCGGTCGACGCGTTCGGACGCGCCGGCTACGTGAAGATGCTGACGCCACCGGGGCCGACCAAGAGGCCGAGCACGATGAGCACGATGCCCCAGAGGATGCCCCCTCGGACCAGGTTGACGATGCCGGCGATCACGAGGATGACGGCGATGAGCCACAGAATGAAATGCATGGTCCCTCCTTCCCGCGCACACTGTGCCCGTCGCCGGAGCACCTCAAACGGGTCCGCCGGGCCGGCCGCGACGCGCAGGGCTCCGCCGGTCAGCGGGGCAGGCGCACCGTGAACGTGGTGTCGCCCGGGCGCGAGGTGACCGACACTCCCCCCGAGTGGGCGGTGGTGATCGCGTGCACGAGCGACAGGCCGAGACCCACACCGCCGGACGCGCGGGTGCGGGAGGAGTCGCCGCGGGCGAAGCGCTCGAAGGCGGAGCCCACCAGGTCCGGGGGCAGCCCGGGGCCGTCGTCGTGGACGGTGAGCCTCACCGTGGTCGGCTCGACGCGTGCCGAGACCGTGACCGTGGTGCCCGCGGGGGTGTGCCGACGGGCGTTGTTGAGCAGGTTGGTGAGCACCTGGTGCAGCCGCTGCTCGTCCCCGGGCACGAGCACCGGCTCGTCGGGCAGGTCGAGCAGCCAGCGGTGCCCGGGGCCGACGACCCGCGCGTCGTCGACGGCCTCCAGCACCAGCTTGGTCAGATCGACGTCCGTGCGCTCGAGGGGGCGCCCCGCGTCCAGGCGGGCGAGGAGCAGCAGGTCCTCGACCAGGTGCGCCATCCGCTGGGCCTCCGACTCCACCTTGGTCATCGCCTGGCCGAGCTGCTCGGCGTCGGCGGGCGTGGAGCGGCGGCGGCTGAGCTCGGCGTACCCCTGGATCGTGGACAGCGGCGTGCGCAGCTCGTGCGAGGCGTCGGCGACGAACTGGCGGACCTGCTGCTCGCTGCGGTGACGGGCGTCGAGGGCCGACTCCATGTGGGCGAGCAGGGTGTTGAGCGCCGCCCCGACCTGTCCGACCTCGGTCCGCGGGTCGGTGAGGTCGTCGGGGACGCGCACGGTCTCACCGATCTCGCCGGACTCCAGCGGCAGGCCGGCCACCTCGTGGGCGGTCGCGGCGACCTTGCGCAGCGGCCGCAGCTGTCGTCGCACCAGCAGCAGGCCGACGGTCGCGGCGACGGCGACCGCCGCCAGCCCCAGCAGCAGCTCCCAGGCGACCAGCTTGGCCACGGTGCCGTTGACCTCGCTGGTGGGCAGCCCGGCGACGACGACGCCGCCCTGCACGTCGGCGGCCACCAGCCGGTAGCGGCCGAGCTCGGGCAGCTCGAGCGCGTGCACCCGCCCGTCGGCGGGGACCGAGCGCACCGCCTCCTGCACGCTGGTGGGCGCGCGGCGGGGAAGGCCGTCGGCGCCCACGACGCCGGCCACGGACGCGTTCGCGTCGTACACCACCGTGAGCGTGCCCGGGGCCTGGCCGCGGGCGAAACGGACCGGCGGGTCGTCGCCGTCGAGGCGCTCCTGCCCGGCGTCGCTGTCGGGCGTCGGCGTCGAGAGCAGACGGTGCAGGCCGATCTCGGTGCTGCGGGAGAGACTGTCGCCGAGCTGCTGGTCGAGCCGGTCGACGAGGTAGCCGCGCATGGCGTACGTCGTGACCAGTGCCACCAGGGCGGTGGAGACCACGAGCACGCTCACCAGCGTGGCGACGAGGCGGCCGGTGAGGGTGTCGGGCCAGAGGCGGGCCACGCTCACTCGGCCGGCTTGAGGACGTACCCCGCGCCGCGCATGGTGTGGATCATCGGCTCGCGCCCGGCGTCGATCTTCTTGCGCAGGTAGGAGATGTAGAGCTCCACCACGTTCGCCTGGCCGCCGAAGTCGTAGTTCCACACCCGGTCGAGGATCTGCGCCTTCGAGAGCACCCGGCGGGGGTTGCGCATGAGGAACCGGAGCAGCTCGAACTCGGTGGCGGTCAGCCGCAGCTCGTCCTCGCCGCGGAACACCTCGTGGCTGTCCTCGTCGAGGCGGAGGTCGCCGACGGTCAGCACCGACGACTCGCGGCGGTCGGCCGCGCCGGCCCGGCGCATCAGCGCGCGCAGCCGGGCGATGACCTCCTCGAGGCTGAACGGCTTCGTGACGTAGTCGTCACCGCCCACGGTCAGGCCGGACACCCGGTCCTCGACCGAGTCGCGGGCGGTGAGGAACAGGATCGGCACGTCGGGGTGGTGGCTGCGCATCCGGCGCAGCACCTCCATCCCGTCGAAGTCGGGCAGCATCACGTCGAGCACGACGGCGTCGGGGCGGTTCTCCTTGGCCGCGGCCACCGCCTTGCTGCCGGTGTGCGCCACCGCCGGCTCCCAGCCCTCGAAGCGCACCGCCATGCTGATCAGCTCGGCGATGTTCACCTCGTCGTCGACCACGAGCACGCGCAGGGGCGACCCGTCGGGGCGGGTCAGGGTGGGGGAGTTCGCGACCGGCATGCCTCCAGCATGACGGACCCGGCCACGGATTCCCTGGGCGCTTCCTGTGAAGTGCCTGTGATCGGCGAGGGCGCCCGGAGCGGGCGGCCCCGGCCCAGGCCCGATCTCCGGGCCGGGCCGAGGGCCGTGCGACGTGCCGGCCGGCTCAGGGCGCCTGCACGGCGATCGTGAACTGCACCCCGCCGCCGTCGTCGACCTGGGCGTCGAGGATCTTGTCGTCGAGGGTCTGCGCGGCGGTCTCCTCCAGGAACACCCGGGCGCCGTCCTCCTCGAGGACCTGGTCGCCCGGCTGGGGGGCCTCGGTGGGAATCACGTGCAGGGCAGGGGAGTCGGGGGCGTCCTGGCTGATGCGCAGGCCCGCCTCGTTGCCGCCGGTCTGGTCGACCAGCGTCTTGACCACGGTGCTGGCGTTCTCGGTGAGGGTGAGCACGAGGTGCTTTCTCCTTCGTCGATTGCTGTGCATGGCACGGTGTCGCTGTGCTGACCCTCCCCACCCTGCCTGGCCGGGGTGGCCTCGTTCAAGGCCGCCCGCGCGGCCCGGGCGTGTCGGCCCGGGGTCGGCCCGGGCGTGTCGGCAACCCGGTTGCGGGCCTCTCATAGACTCGTCGGGTCATGTCTGAGGTCGACCGCCGGGAGCGTCGTACGCCACGCCGGCGCCGACCGCAGAACCGCCCCGGCCCGCGCGGGCCCGTCCGCAGCCCCGCCGAGGTGGAGCGGCGCCGCGCGCTGGTGCCGGCGGTCCGCTACCCGGACGAGCTGCCGGTCAGCCAGCGGCGTGCGGACATCGCGCAGGCGATCGCGGACCACCAGGTCGTGGTCGTCGCCGGCGAGACCGGGTCGGGCAAGACCACGCAGCTGCCGAAGATCTGCCTCGAGCTCGGCCGCGGGGTGCACGGCATGATCGGGCACACCCAGCCGCGCCGCATCGCGGCGCGCAGCGTCGCCGAGCGGATCGCCGAGGAGATCGACACGCCGCTGGGGGAGGTCGTCGGCTACCAGGTCCGGTTCACCGACCGGTCGAGCAAGGACACGCTGGTCAAGCTGATGACCGACGGGATCCTGCTCGCCGAGCTGCAGCGCGACCGGATGCTGTCGGCCTACGACACCCTGATCATCGACGAGGCGCACGAGCGCAGCCTCAACATCGACTTCATCCTCGGCTACCTGCGCGAGCTGCTGCCCAAGCGGCCGGACCTGAAGGTGATCATCACCTCGGCGACCATCGACCCGGAGCGGTTCGCCGCCCACTTCGCCGACGCGCAGGGCCGGCCGGCGCCGATCGTGGAGGTCTCCGGGCGGACCTACCCGGTCGAGGTGCGCTACCGGCCGCTCGTGGAGGAGACCTACGACGACCCGGGCATCGACGCCGAGGGTGAGCTCGTCATCAGGGACCAGACCGAGGCGATCGTCGACGCGGTCCAGGAGCTGGTCGCCGAAGGGCCGGGCGACATCTTGGTGTTCCTGCCCGGCGAGCGTGAGATCCGCGACACCGCCGACGTGCTGTCGAAGGTCTCGACGGGCTCGACCGGTGTCCGGGGCCAGTTCGACGTGGTGCCGCTCTACGCGCGCCTGTCCAGCGCCGAGCAGCACAAGGTGTTCGCGCCGCACACCGGGCGCCGGGTGGTCCTGGCCACCAACGTCGCGGAGACGTCGTTGACGGTCCCGGGCATCCGCTACGTCGTCGACGCCGGGTTCGCGCGGATCAGCAGGTACTCCTACCGCACCAAGGTGCAGCGGCTGCCGATCGAGCCGATCAGCCAGGCGTCGGCGAACCAGCGGAAGGGGCGCTGCGGCCGGGTCGAGGCCGGCATCTGCATCCGGCTCTACTCGCAAGCCGACTTCGAGTCGCGGCCGGAGTTCACCGACCCGGAGATCCTGCGCACCAACCTGGCCTCGGTGATCCTGCAGATGACCGCGCTCGGGCTCGGCGACGTCGCGCGCTTCCCGTTCGTGGACCCGCCCGACCAGCGCAACGTCAAGGCCGGGGTGCAGCTGCTCGAGGAGCTCGGCGCGCTCGACCCGACGCAGAAGGACCCGCGCCGGCGGCTGACGAGGCTCGGTCGCCAGCTCGTCGTGCTCCCGGTCGACCCGCGGCTCGCGCGGATGGTGGTCGAGGCCGACCGGCTCGGCTGCCTGCGCGAGGTGCTCGTCGTCGCGGCGGCACTGTCGGTGCAGGACCCACGGGAGCGGCCGGTCGAGCAGCAGGCGCAGGCGGACCAGAAGCACGCGCGGTTCCGCGACGACAAGTCCGACTTCATGACGCTGCTGAACCTGTGGCGGCACGTGCGCACCCAGCAGAAGGAGCTGTCGTCCAGCGCGTTCCGGCGGATGTGCAGGGCGGACTACCTCAACTACCTGCGGATCCGCGAGTGGCAGGAGCTCGAGTCCCAGCTGCGGCAGGTCGCCAAGCAGCTGAAGCTGAGCGTCGGGCAGCCGGCGGACCCTCCCGACGAGGACGGCATCCACCAGGCGCTGCTGTCCGGGCTGCTGTCGCACATCGGCCTGCGCGACCCCGACCCTTCGACAGGCTCAGGACAGGCCGCAGGCCGCTACCTCGGCGCCCGCAACGCCAGGTTCTCGATCTTCCCCGGGTCGGGCCTGTTCAAGAAGCAGCCCCAGCTCGTGATGGCGGCCGAGCTGGTCGAGACCTCGAAGCTGTACGCGCGCGTCAACGCCGCGATCAGGCCCGAGTGGGCCGAGCGGCTCGGCGCGCACCTGGTCAAGCGCAGCTACTCGGAGCCGCACTGGTCGAAGAAGCGTGCCGCGGTGCTGGCCTACGAGCGGGTCACCCTGTACGGCGTCCCGCTGGTCGTCGAACGGCTGGTGTCCTACGGCGCGGTCGACGCAGGCGTGGCGCGCGAGCTGTTCATCCGGCACGCGCTGGTCTACGGCGAGTGGCACACCCGGCACCGGTTCTTCGCGCACAACCGCGAGCTGCTCGAGGGGGTCGAGGAGCTCGAGCACCGGGCCCGGCGCCGCGACATCATGGTCGACGAGCACACCCTGTTCGACTTCTACGACGCGCGGGTCGGCGAGGAGGTGGTGTCGGGGGCGCACTTCGACACGTGGTGGAAGCGGACCCGGCAGCACACCCCGGACCTGCTGACCTTCGACCCCGCCATGCTGGTCAACGAGACGGCCGGCGCGGTCACCGAGCACGACTACCCCGACGCCTGGCACGAGGGGGACCTGGCGCTGCCGCTGAGCTACCAGTTCGAGCCCGGCGCGGCCGCCGACGGGGTCAGTGTCGACATCCCGGTGGGCGTGCTCAACCGGGTCGACCCGGCGGGGTTCACCTGGCAGGTGCCGGGCCTGCGCGAGGACCTCGTGGTGGCCCTGATCCGGTCGCTGCCCAAGAACCTGCGGGTGAGCTTCGTCCCGGCCCCGAACGTCGCCCGGGACTTCCTCGCCGCGACCTCGCCCGGCGAGGAGCCACTGCTCGACGCGCTCGAGCGCTTCCTGCGGGCCACCACCGGGGTCGTCGTACCCCGCGACGCGTGGTCCTGGAAGAAGGTGCCCGCCCACCTGCGGCCGACGTTCCGCGTCCTCGACGAGCACGGGAAGGTCGTCGGCGAGGGCAAGGACCTGGACCGGCTGAAGGAGCCGCTGCGGCCGAGCCTCGCGGCGACGATCGCCGAGGCGGCCGCGCAGTCCGGGGTGACCGTGACGGGACGGACCACCTGGGCCTTCGGGACCATCGAGCGCAGCTTCACCCAGGCGCGCGCCGGCCATGACGTGCGCGGGTTCCCGGCACTGGTCGACGAGGGCGCGACCGTCGGCCTGCAGGTCTTCGGCTCCGAGGCGGAGCAGGACGCCGCCCACCGACGCGGGCTGCGCCGGCTGCTGATGCTTGCGGTGCCCTCTCCCGCCAAGGCCATCGCCGCCGGGCTGTCCAACACCGACAAGCTCGGGCTGGCCGGGTCGCCGTACCCGTCCACGGCCGAGCTGCTCGAGGACTGCGTCGCCGCGGCGGTCGACGACCTGGTCGAGCGGCACGGGGGCCCGGTGTGGGACGAGGACGGGTTCGCCACGCTGAGCGCCGAGGTGGCCCGCGACCTGCCCGAGGCCACCCGCGCGGTGATGCACGACGCGGTGCGGGTGCTCGCCGCGTGGCGCGAGGTGGACCGGCTGCTCGGCGGCTCCGTGGACCTGCCCCTGCTGCCCGCGCTCGCCGACATGCGGGCCCAGGTGGGCCGGCTGGTCTTCCGGGGGTTCGTCGCCGACGTGGGCGCCGCACAGCTGCGCCAGCTGCCGCGCTACCTGGCCGCGGTGACCGCGCGGCGCGAGAGGCTGGCGGCCGACGTGGGCCGCGACCGGCTGCTGATGGACCGGGTCGGGCACCTGCAGGAGGCGTACCTGCACCGGGTCGAGGCGTTGCCGGAGGGACGGCCCCCGGGTGCGGGGCTGGTGCGGGTGCGCTGGATGCTCGAGGAGCTCAGGGTCAGCCTGTGGGCCCAGTCGCTGGGCACGGCGTACCCGGTCTCCGAGGCCCGGGTCCGCAAGGCCCTCGACGCCCTCTGAGGACCCACGTCGGTCAGGAGGAGGTGCCGACCAGGTCCTCCTGGATCTCCTCCAGCGAGCGGCCCCGGGTCTCGGGGACCTTCGCGAGGAAGAAGATCACCGACAGCACGGCGAGCCCGGCGTACAGGAAGAACACCCCCTGCCGGGTGATCGCGTGGCTCAGGCTCAGGAAGGTCTGGGCGACGAGGAAGTTCGCGCCCCAGTTGGCGATCGTGCACACCGCCATCGCCTTGCCCCGGGCGCCCACCGGGAAGATCTCGCTGATCATCAGCCAGAACACCGGGCCGAGCCCGATCGCGAACGCGGCCATGAACAGCACCAGCCCGGCCAGCGCGATCCAGCCGTAGTCGTGCTGGAGGGTGCTGGAGCTGAAGTACACCCCGAGCAGCGTCAGCGCCGCGAGCAGGCCGAACGTGCCGGTCACCAGCAGCGCACGCCGCCCGACCCGGTCGAGCAGCAGCACCGCGACGATGGTGAACACCAGGTTGGTGACGCCGACGACCATCGTCGAGGCCAGTGCCGCGCTGTTGCCCATGCCGGTGTCGGACAGGATCGTCGGGGCGTAGTAGATGACGGTGTTGACGCCGACGAACTGCTGGGCAACCGCGAGCGCGATGCCGACGGCGAACACCGGCCGCAGCTCCGGGCGGAGCAGGCTCTTGACGGTGGCGCCGCGCTCCTTCCGGTTCGCCTCGTCGATGTCGCGCATCTCGCCGTCGATGTCGGCGTCCTCGTCGCCGTCGCGGAGCCGCGCGAGCACGTCGCGCGCCCGGTCGTCCTGGCCGTGCATCATCAGCCAGCGGGGGGTCCGCGGCACGGTGAGCATGCCGACCGCGAGCGCGGCGCCGGGCAGCGCCGCCACGCCCAGCATCCACCGCCACTGGTCCGTCAGGTCCTTGAACGTGAAGTTGACGACGTAGGCCAGCAGGATGCCGGACACGATCGCGAGCTGGTTGAAGCTCACCAGCCCACCACGGACCTTCGGCGGGGCGACCTCCGAGATGTAGAGCGGCGACACGAACGACGCCGTGCCGACCGAGATGCCGAGCAGGAAGCGGAACCCGATGAGCATCCCGGCGTTGACCGACAGCGCGCAGCCGATGGCCCCGACGACGTACAGGCTGCCGGAGATCACCTTGGTCCACTTGCGGCTGATCCGGTCGGCGAGGTAGCCGGAGACCAGCGCCCCCACCATGGCGCCGAGCAGCAGCACCGCGACGATGGCCTGCTGCTCGAACGTGCCGGCGTGCAGGTCCTTCTTGATGTAGAGCAGGGCACCGGAGATGACTCCGGTGTCGTAGCCGAACAGCAGGCCGCCGATGGCGGCGATCACCGAGATCCGGACGAGCAAGCCGTTGCCGCTCGCGCGCATCTCCCGGACGAAGCCACTCATGTCTCCCCCTGAGAGCGTGTCGCGTTTGGGAGCCTGCTCGTACCCAGGCGCCCGGACCCCATGCGCCGGAGCCTCTCGGCGGTCCGGGGTCCGGCATGATGTGCCGGTGATCCGCGTGGCGACGTACAACCTCTACCTGGGCGCCGACCTGGCGCGGCTGTTCGACGTGACCGACGCCGACGACCTGGCGCGAGCGGTCGTGCGGGCCCGCGCCGAGCTCGACGCCACCCGCTTCGAGGAGCGGGCCGAGGCGATCGCCTCGGTGCTCGGCCGGGAGCGGCCGGACCTGATCGGCCTGCAGGAGGTGGCCCGCTGGACCACGGCGGAGGTGCGCGACGACGGCTCGCCGGGCACCGAGAGGGTGCTCGTGGACTTTCTGCCGGCGCTGCTCGACGCCCTGGAGGAGCGCGGGTGCCGCTACGACGTGCATGCGGTGAGCCCCAGCTTCGCCGGCGGGCTGCCCGTCGAGGACGGCACCTGGATGGGCCTGGAGGGCACCAACGCCACGCTGGTGCGGGCCGACCGGCGGCTGCGGGTGGTCGCCGAACGCGTCACCGACTTCGACCACCGGCACCAGGTGGCGACCGGGATCCCCGGCGTCACCTTCCCGATCGCACGCGGCTGGAGCGCCCTCGACGTCGTCGCGGAGGGTCGGCCGCTGGTCTTCGCCAACACGCACACCGAGGCGTACGACGCGAGCGCCCGCGACGCGCAGCGCGACGAGGTGCTCGAGGCTCTGCGCGGCTGCGCCACGCCCGTCGTCCTGGTCGGTGACTTCAACGCCACCCCCGACGAGGTCGGGATGCCCCCGGCGTACGTCGACGCGTGGACCGCCGCCGGGGGAGACCCCGCCGGGGGAGCGACCTGCGGGCAGGACGCGGACCTGGCGAACCCGGAGAGCCGGCTGGGCGAGCGGATCGACTACGTCTGGGCGCGCGGTGCGCGGGTCGCGGCCTGCCGGGTGGTGGGCGCCGAGCCCGGCGACCGCACCGAGCCGCACCGGCTCTGGCCCTCCGACCACGCCGGCGTGGTGGCCGACCTCGAGCTCTGAGGCGGTCAGTCGGTGGGCCGCCGACGCAGGGCCTTGGTCTCGGCGCGCCGCTTCTTGCCCGCCAGCCGCCGCTCCCGGGAGCCGCGGGTCGGCTTGGTGGGCCGTCGCGGCGGCGGGGGAGGCGTCCCGGCCCGGGTCAGGATCTCGACGAGGCGGGCGCGCGCCGCGACCCGGTTGCGGTGCTGCGAGCGGTACTCCGAGGCCGCCACGGTCAGCACGCCGTCCACGAGCCGGTCCCGCAGCCGGGCGAGCAGCCGCTCCCGGAGATGGTCGGGCAGCGACGGCGACCGGCGCACGTCGAAGCTCAGCTCGACCCGCGAGTCGGCGGTGTTCACCGACTGGCCGCCCGGCCCACCGGACCTGCTGAACCGCCACGACAGCTCGTCGGCCGGGATGCTCACCCCGCGGACCGAGAGCGGGCCGTTCACGGGGCCCGCCGTGGCGGCTGCGCGCCGACCTGGGCGATGCAGCGCGCCGCGGTCCGCATCGCCAGGTCGGCGCCGCCGACGAGGAACCCGGCCGTCATCGCGTCTCCGGCGCCCGTCACGTCGACGACCGGACCCGGCTCGGGCGGCCGGTCGTCGGGGACCCCGTCGATCACGAACGTCGCACCCTTGGGGCCGTGCTTGAGCACCAGCACCGCCAGCCCGCCGGCGCCGAACGAGCTCGGGCTGGTGGCCCACTCGGCGTCGTTGGCGAACACCACGGAGGGCCGCAGGTCCTGGCACAGGTCGGCGAACACCGCGGGCCCGAACCGACGGACCATCGCCGCCGACGCGAGGTCCAGCGCGACGCGGGCGCCGTGCGCGCGGGCGGCCGCGGCCGTCTGCACGATGCGCAGCGGGTCCGGGGCCCGCAGCAGGGCATAGCCGGACACGAACAGCCAGTCCGCCCCGTCGAGCCACGGACCCGGCTCGAGCGCGTCCAGCCACCGCAGGTCGCCCGGGTCCGACGCCAGCGACCGGCCGGTCCGGGTGCTGATCGACACCGCGGTGCCGACCCGGCCGGACGTGGTGGTCCACACCTCCACCCCGCGCGCGGCCAGCGCCTCCTCCACGAGCCGGCCGGGGGCCGAGTCGGAGCGGGGACCGAACACGCGGGAGCGGCCGCCGAGGGCGCTCACCCACGTCGCGACGTTCGCCGCCTGCCCGCCCGCCGCGAACGTGATCCGCGCCGGCGTGTCGTCGTCGGGCACCAGCCCGTCGGGGGCGTCCACGATCACGTCGAGCATGACGTCGCCGAGACACGCGACCAGCACCGTCTGCCTCCTTCTTGTCCGGCACGATGACCGGCAGAATGCGCCGGGTGGACCAGTTGCCGCTCGAGCTCACCGACGAGGTGTCCGACGCTATTGCATCAGGTGCCGGGGTCGTCGCGCTCGAGTCCACGCTGATCAGCCACGGCCTGCCCACCAGCACGGCCGCGGCGACCGCGCGGCGGGTCGAGGACGCCGTACGGCGCGCCGGGGCCGTGCCGGCGACGATCGCCGTCGTCGACGGGGTGGTGCGCGTCGGGCTGGACGACGACGCGCTGCTGCGTGTGGCCGAGGGGGAGCAGGTGGTCAAGGCCAGCATCCGCGACCTCGCGGTGGTGGTCGCCCGCGGGCTGACCGGGGCCACCACCGTGGCCGCCACCTCCCACCTCGCGCACCGGGCCGGGATCCGGGTCTTCGCGACCGGCGGGCTCGGCGGCGTGCACCGCGGCGCCCGGGAGACGTTCGACGAGTCCGCCGACCTGGCCGCGCTGGCGGCGGTGCCGGTGACCGTGGTCTGCGCGGGCGTGAAGTCGCTGCTCGACGTGGCCGCCACCCTGGAGCGGCTGGAGTCGCTGTCGGTGGGCGTGGTCGGCTACCGCACCGACACCTTCCCGGGCTTCTACGTCCGAGACAGCGGCCTGCCGGTCCCGTGGCGCGTCGACCGGCCCGACGAGGTGGCGGCGCTGATGCGCGCGCGTGACGCGCTGGGCCTGCCCCAGGGCCTCGTGGTCGCGAACCCGGTCGCCGCCGACGACGAGATGGACCCCGCGCTGCACGAGGCCACGCTCGCCGGCGCGCTGGCCGCGGCGGCCGCGGCGGGGGTCTCCGGCAAGGACGTGACCCCGTTCCTGCTGGCGTACTTCCACGAGAACACCGGCGGGGCCAGCCTGGCCGCCAACATCGCCCTGGTGCTCTCGAACGCCGCGCTCGCGGCGCGGATCGCGGCGGCCGCCGCGCGGGGCGGGTGAGCCGGAGAGGTTGGCGCGCCGGACCGGGAGCGCCTCACGGCGCGTGGCCGCTCGTAGCGGCTTGTTTTGGGACCCGGGGCTGCCGCGGTCCGGCGCACCCCCATGCTACAAGCCGTGACCGCCGAGCCAAGTCATTCGCGGCGATTTGACCCGCGGACCCGGTTCAGGCCAGCAGCCCGTCGGACTCGAGCCGGGCCGCCTGCTCGAGCTGCTCGGCCATCGTGAGCAGCCGCGCCGCCGACAGGTCGGACTGGTACGGCGTCGCGGCGACGCCCGACCCCGCGTGCGCGCGCCCGGCGGCCACCACCCGCGCGAACGCGGCGGCCCGGTACAAGGTGTCGGCGAAGTCACCGCGGGCCACCCCGCGCAGGACCAGGTCGACGAGGTGGCGCACCTCGTCGGGCCCCGGCGGGTCGACCACGCCGGCCACGACCTCGTGGACGGGGGTGTGCCGCCGCCCGGCGTCGAACTCGCGTGCGGCGGCCACCGGGTCGACGTACACCCAGGAGCGGAGCAGGTAGAGCCGCCAGAGGCAGCCGGCGAGAGAGTCGGCCGGGGAGCCGGCCCACAGGTCCGCCAGCGTGTCGAGCCCCTCGGACTCCGCGAGCCCGACCACGCGGCTGACCACCGCCTCGTCGTCGACGTCGCGCGCGCCGCGCACCAGCAGCGTCGCGGCCCGGTCCGCGGCCTCGCTGCGGTCGGCGGGGTCGGCGTCGCCGGTGAGCGCCTCGAAGTGCTGGGCACCGGGCAGCGCGGGCCGGTGGTGGCGTGGTGTGTCGGACATCGGCATCAATCTACGCCGGGTGGGGGGCCTCAGGACCGTGGCGGGAGCGCGTCGGTGGCCTCGTCGGTGTCGAGCCCGGTGATCTGGAGCAGGTCGACGACGATCGAGCGGACCTGGGCGAGGACCGCGTCGGCGGACAGGTCCCCGCCGCGCTCGACCTCGGCGGTGCCCCTGCCGATGGCCAGCAGCGACGGCCGGACCGCCGAGGCCAGCTCGCCGCGGGAAAGCTGCTCGGCCATCCGGTCCGCCGCGTCGGCGAGGTCCTGGCACAGCCGCGAGTAGGACCCGGGCAGGCGTCGGCCCCGGTACGCCGCGACCGCGACCTGGCGGACCAGCACCCGGGTGTTGCGCATCGCCCGGTCGAGCGGGTCGACCAGCTCGGACATCCACCGGACCTTCCCGGTCTGCCGGCGACGGAACGGCGAGGAGGCGAGCACGGAGAGCCCCTCGTCGGCAGCGGCCTGCAGCTCACGGATCAGCGGCTCGGTCTGCCGGGCGGCGGCGAGCACCGAGACCGCCCGGTCGGCGTCGCCGTCCAGGGAGCTCTGCGCGGCGGCCCGCAACAGCTCGGCGATCCGTCGTACCACCACCGCGGCCTGCTCGCGGGGCCGGCGCAGCGGCGCCCGCGGGACCACCGCGGCGGCGACCAGCGCCACGCCGCCGCCGACGAGGGCGTCGATCCACCGGGTCAGCGCGTAGCCGGGGGTAGGGGCCAGCGTGACCACCACGATCGACTGCACGGCCGCCTGGGTGACGAGCAGGGCGCCGGCGTTGATCACCAGGGCGGTCGCCATGGCCAGCGCCACCACGACGGTCAGCTGCCAGGGACCGGTGCCCAGCAGCGCCACCAGCACATCGGCGAGCAGCACGCCGATCGCCACGCCCACGGTGACCTCCGCGACCCGGCGCAGCCGCTGGCCGTAGGAGGTGCCCAGGCAGACCACCGCGACGATGGGGGCGAAGAAGGGCTGCGGGTGGCCGACGACGTCCTTGGCCAGCCACCAGGCGAGGCCCGCGGCGAGCGAGGCCTGTCCGACGTGCCAGGACTTCGAGCGGAGCCGGGCCACCCGGGCCCGCGTCGACAGGCGGCCGCGGTCCCACATCCGGTCCAGGGGGCTGGCGTCGCTCACCTGGGTGAACCTACCGGCCCACGCACCCGGGACGGGCCGCTCGGGACGGGCCGCTCAGGACAGGCGCAGCGCGGCGGCGCGCACGGCGTCGGCGACCGGTTGGGCCTTCGTCGCGTCGTCGGAGCCCTCGGCGGCCTTCACCATCGAGACCAGGGCGATCCGGTTGCCGACCCGGACCATGCCCTCGGCGTCGAACGAGGCGGACCCGGCCTTCGTGTAGGTGAGGACGTACCAGTGCCCGACGCCGCCGTCGACCGGCACGTCCCTGAGGTCGCCGACCCGGTGCTCGTCGTAGTCGGCCAGCTGCTGGTCGCACTTGGCGTGCCAGGACTCGAGCACCGCGAACGCCCGGGCGGCGGTGCTGGGGTCCGCGAACGCGGCGACCAGCTCGGCCGCGGTGGACCGGGTCTGCGCGGGCTCGGGGAGGTACTCGCGCTGGACCGCGCGCATCGCCCCGATGGAGGTCATCGCGAACCGCTGGCACGGGCTGAGCGGGGTCGCCATCTCCTGCCCGCGGGTCGCGCCGTCGGTCCAGCCGGTGGCACCGGCGAACCCGGGCAGGTCGGCGCCGGCCAGCAGGCGGTCCCGCAGGGTCACCGGCTGCGGGGGAGAGGAGCTCGCCGTGGCGGTGTCGGTCGCGGCCGGCGAGGGGCCGGTGCTCGCCGGGCCCGAGGCGCCGGTGGGCGACGACGCCGCGGACCGCCGGGGGCCGGGCGCCGCCTGCCCGCCGTCGTCCGGCCCGCAGCCGGACAGCGAGGCGAACGCGACCAGCGCGGCCGTGACGGCGCCCAGGCGGGCCAGGGTGTGAGCGGGCATCGAGGACCTTGTCTGTCCGGGGTGGCGGGCCTCCAGCCTAGGGTCGTGGGCGACGAGTCCGGCGACGAAACGCGGAGCGGCTCCCGATACGGTGTCCCCTGTTCCCAGGAAGGGGGAGATGTGCCGCTACGTCGTGCTCTGCTCGGAGCCGTCGCGGCCCTGTCGCTGTGCGCGGCCGGGTGCACCACGACGGCGACGTCCGGCCCGACGACGCCCACGGCCTCGAGTCCCTCGGTGACCGCGCCGGCCACGCCCGCGGGCCCGGTCACGCTCCGGGTGGCCGTGTACGGCGACCAGCAGACGGTCGCGGCGTACCAACGGCTGGCCGACGCCTTCGTCGAGGACCACCCGGGGGTCGGCGTGACGTTGGAGCAGGCACCCGACGCGCGGACCGCGGCGCAGCGCCGGGACCGGCAGTTCGCCGCGGGCCGGGCGCCCGACGTGTTCCTGGTCGACCACGACCAGCTTCCCGAGCTGGTGGCCCAGGACCGGGTCCACCCGCTCGACCAGCTGCTCGAGGAGCGGGGCGTGCTGTTCGGCGACAACTTCTCGCGGCTCGGGCTGGAGGCGTTCAGCGCCGACAGCGCCCTGCAGTGCATGCCGGCCGACGTGTCGCCGCTGGTGGTCTTCTACAACAAGCGGCTGGTCCACCCGCACCGGACCGTCGTCCCCGGGCAGGACCTGCCCTCGCGGGAGAACGGCTGGACCTGGGAGCAGTTCGCCCAGGCCGCCCGGGGCGCCTCGCACGGCGACGTCAAGGGGTTCTACATCGCGCCCAGGCTGCAGTCGCTGCTGCCGCTGGTGCGGTCCGCGGGCGCCGACCTCCTCGACGACGACCGGTCACCGAGCACGCTCGCGGTGGGTGACGACGCCACCCGGGCGGCCCTGGAGCGGATCCTCGAGGTCGTGCGGGACCCCCAGCTGAGCCCCTCGGCGCAGGACCTCGCGCAGCAGGACGCGCTCAGCAGGTTCGAGGACGGCCGGATCGCGATGATGTTCGGCACCCGCAGCCTGGTGCCCAAGCTGCGCGAGGCGACCGGGCTGCACTTCGACGTCTACCCGCTGCCCAACCTCGGCAAGCCGCGCACGATCACCGACATGAGCGGCTACTGCGTGTCCGCGCACACCGCCCACGTCGCGCAGGCCGCCGACTTCGTCGCCTACGCCACCGGTCCGGCCGGGGCGAAGATCACCGCCGGCGTGGGTGGGATCGTGCCGGCGAACCTGCCGGCGCTGCACTCGCGGGAGTTCCTGCAGCCGGGCAGCCGGCCCGGCCACGCCGAGGTGTTCGCCGACGCGCTGCGTCGGGCGGACGCCCCGCCGTTCGTCGCGGGCTGGCCGGTGCTCGAGGCGCAGCTGCAGCCGCTGCTCGACCAGCTGTTCTACGCGCCGGTGGTCGACCTCGACCGGCTGCTGCCCCGGATGACCCGCCGCTCCGAACGGGTGCTGGCACCGGCACCGTCGCCGTCCGCGTCCCCCTGACCCGGAGCGGGGGCGAGCCTCAGGCGGTCGTCGCTTCGAGGATCGCCCGGGTCAGCACGTCGGTGGCCAGCTCGACCTGCCACTCGCGGGCGCCGAGCTCGCGGAGCCGGGCGGCGACCAGGTCCGGCATCTGTCCGGCGTCCCCCTCGGGCGGCTGCCACAGCAGCCGACGCACGTAGTCGGGGGTGACCAGGTTCTCCACCGGCAGGTCCAGTCGCTCGGCGAGCTCCTTGAGCGCGGCCCGCGCCGTCGTCAGCCGCGCCGCCGCCACCGGGTCTCGGTCCGCCCAGGTCCGCGGCGGCGGCGGTCCGTCGTAGCGGGCGCTGACCGCCGGCAGCTCGGTCTCGGGGAGCGCCCGGGCCTCCCGCAGCGCCGCGACCCACTGCGGCGAGTACCGCTCGGCCCCCCGGCCCCGGAAGCCCTTGAGCGCCAGCAGCGCGGCCCGGTCGCGCGGCAGTGCGTTGGCGGCCTCCACGATCGCCGAGTCGGGGATGATCCGCCCCGGGGTGACGTCACGCTGCGAGGCGATGGCGTCGCGCACCTCCCACAGGGCGCGTACGGCGGCCAGGGCGCGGCGGCCGCGCGCACGGTGCAGGCCCGAGGTGCGCCGCCACGGCTCCTGGCGCGGACCGCTCGGTGCCGCGGTGACCAGGTGCGCGAACTCCTGGCGGGCCCACTCGGCCTTGCCGGTCTCGTCCAGCTCGGTGGCGAGCGCGTCCCGGAGCTCGAGCAGGGCCTCCACGTCGAGCGCCGCGTACTCCAGCCAGGGCTCCGGAAGGGGCCGGGTCGACCAGTCCACCGCCGAGTGCTCCTTGCGCAGCCGGCGGCCCACGATGGTCTCCACCAGCGTGGCCAGACCCACCCGGGGGTAGCCGAGCAGCCGGCCGGCCAGCTCGGTGTCGAACAGGGAGGTGGGCGCCAGCCCCAGCTCCAGCAGGCACGGCAGGTCCTGGGTGGCCGCGTGCAGGATCCACTCCGCGTCGCCGAGGGCCTGCCCCAGCGCGGTGAGGTCCGTGAACGGGATCGGGTCGATCAGTGCCGACCCGGAGCCCTCGCGGCGCAGCTGGATCAGGTACGCCCGGGCGGAGTAGCGGTAGCCCGAAGCCCGCTCGGCGTCGATGGCCACCGGACCGGTGCCGGCGGCGAACGCGTCCAGCGCCTCCTCGAGCGCGTCGGGGGTGTCCACCACCGGGGGCAGTCCCTCCCGCAGCTCGAGCAGCGGCACCGGGGGTGCCGGGGGTGCCGGGGCCTCCTCCGGCGGGGCGCCCTCAGTGTCGTGCTCGGGCGTCGAGGCGTCGGACATCAGTCGCGGCCACGCTGTCCACGGCGGCTGGGGAGGGGCGCCACCCCCTCGGGTACGGGGGGCAGCCCGGAGGCCGTGCACAGCAGCTCGCCCCAGGCCTCGACGTGCGGACCGAGGTCGAGACGCGGGTCGCCGACCGGGGTCCAGGAGGCGCGGATCTCGAGCTGTGCGGTGGTGTCCTCCTCGGCCATCGACCCGAAGCTCTCCGAGGACACCTTGGTGACGGTGCCCGACGGGGCGGCGTAGAGCGCGCCGTGCGCGTCGAGGGCCTCGGTCAGCCAGGACCAGCCCACCTCGCCGAGCAGCGGGTCGTTGGCCATCTCGGGGTCGATCTCGGCGCGGGCGTAGGCCACGCAGCGGAAGGTGCCCGCCCAGGCGTCGTTGCCCGCGGGGTCGTGCAGCAGCACCAGCCGGCCGGTGCCGACGTCGTCACCCTCGATGGTCACGTCGGCGGAGAGCGCGAAGGCGTGGGGAGCGATCCGCTGGGGGGCGGGCATCTCCTCGCAGAACACCTCGGGACGCAGCCGTGCCGCGCGCATCTGCGCGACTGCGACCTGGAACTCCTCGGGGACGGCTGAGGGGTCCACACGAGGTTCTTGACGTGCGGCCATGTCCTCACCCTAGGCCGGAATCGGGATGTGAGGCATCCGACACGCGGCTCCGGTCCGCCCGGGGATTGGTCGCGGGTGCGCCTCGCCTGGGAGGATCGGGCCGTGACCCCTCCCGTTGCCGACTCCGCGTTCCTGCGCGCCGCTCGCGGCGAGCCCGTCCCGCACACCCCGATCTGGTTCATGCGGCAGGCCGGCCGGTCGCTGCCGGAGTACCGGACACTTCGGGAGGGGGTGCCGATGCTGGAGTCGTGCATGCGGCCCGACCTGGTCGTCGAGATCACCCTGCAGCCGGTGCGCCGGTACGGCGTCGACGCGGCCATCTTCTTCTCCGACATCGTCCTGCCCATGAAGGCGGTCGGCGTCGACCTGGACATCAAGCCGGGGGTGGGCCCGGTGGTGGCCTCGCCCGTGCGCACGCTGGCCGACGTGGCGGCGATCCCCGACCTCGACCCCTCCCACGTCCCCTACGTCACCGAGTCGGTGCGGACCCTTGTCGGCGAGCTCGGCGCGACCCCGCTGATCGGCTTCGCCGGCGCGCCGTTCACGGTCGCGTCGTACCTGGTCGAGGGCGGGCCCTCCAAGGAGCACGCCCGGACCAAGGCGATGATGTTCGGTGCCCCCGACGTGTGGGACGCGCTGCTGCGCAAGATCGCCGGCATCTCGGCGGCCTACCTCGAGGTGCAGGTGGCGGCCGGGGCCTCCGCGGTGCAGCTGTTCGACTCGTGGGCGGGCGCGCTGTGCCCCGACGACTACCGCCGCTACGTCATGCCCCACTCCGCCGCGGTGCTCGAGCGCGCCGGTGCGCTGGGCGTGCCCCGGATCCACTTCGGGGTGGGCACCGGGGAGCTGCTCGGGCTGATGGGAGAGGCCGGCGCCGACGTGGTGGGAGTGGACTGGCGGGTCCCGCTGGCCGAGGGCGTACGCCGGGTGGGCGGCCGGGTCGTCCAGGGCAACCTGGACCCGTCGCTGGTGTTCGCGCCGACCGAGCTGATGCTGGCCCGCGCCGCCGAGGTCCTCGAGGCCGGCCGGGCCGCACCGGGCCACATCTTCAACCTCGGGCACGGCGTGATGCCGTCGACCGACCCCGACCAGCTGGCTCGGCTCACCGACTTCGTGCACGAGCGCTCCGCCCGCTGATTCGGCCACCGGGCCGGACCCCGCCCTCAGCCGTCGGACGCGGCGGCCGCGCCCGCGGCGGTCCGACGGTGCCGGCGCGCGCGCCGCACCAGCACCCACGCCGGGACCCCCAGCAGCGCGGCGAGCACGCCGAACGGGAGCAGCGCGCCGACGACCGTCAGCGCCACGAGCACGGTGCTGATCAGGGCGTGCCACCCGGCCCGCAGGCCCGCCAGGAAGCCGGTGCCCCGCGGCGGGGTGTACGCCACCGGGGTGGACAGCTCCACGGTGATGGTGGCCATCGAGGCCTGGCCGGCGAGGTAGTCACGCTGCGCGGTCAGCGACTGCAGCTGCGACTCACGGTCGGTGATCTGCTGCTCGAACCGGATCAGGTCGTCGATGTTGGCGGCATCCTTCTGGAACTTGTGCAGCCTGGCGAGGCTGTTCTGCAGCGTCCGCACCCGCTCCTCCACGTCGATGACCTGCGTGGTCACGTCGTCGGAGCTGCTGTCGGAGCTCTTGAGCGTGCCGATCCGCTCGAGGGCGCCCATCGCCGCCCGGAACTTGGCCGCCGGCACCCGCAGGACCAGCGTCGCGTGCTCGAGGGTGCCGTCCTCGGCGTGCACGGAGTGCTCGTTCGCGAGGAAGCCGCCGAAGCCGGTGAGCAGCCGGCCGATCTCGGCGCGGGCCCGGTCGGGCGTGCCGCTGGTCAGCGTCACCGTGCCGGTGCTGATGACGGCCCTGGTCTGGACCGGCGTCCGGTTGCCCCCCGAGGGGGCCTTCTCGGCGGGTGCCGGCGCGGAGCCCGCGAACCCGCCGTCGGCCACCCCCCGGGAGCCGACCGCGCTGTCGGAGGCCACGCCACTCGTGCCGCCACCCGCGCCCCCACCCGAACCGCCGCACGCGGCCAGCACCGAGACGGCCGCGACGGCCACCGCGCCGGCCAGGTATCGCTTCACCGAGCTGCTCATCTCGCACCTGCTTTCGTCGGGTCCCCGTGCGGGTGTGACGCACCCCATCGGCGCCCGGTTCCGGCAAAGTGGCGGTCGTGACCAGGTCTTTGCCAATCTGTTACCCGTGACCCGTCGCCCCGGCTCGAGGACCGCCAACCCCGACAGTGCAGCCTCCGCACCCACGGTGGTGGTGGTCGGCGGCGGCATCGCGGGGCTCGCGGCCGCGGCCGCCGTACGTCGCACCGACCCGGAGGTGCGCGTGCTGGTGCTCGAGGCCTCGCCGTCGGTCGGGGGGAAGCTCCGGCTGGCCACGGTCGCGGGCGTCACGGTCGACGTGGGCGCCGAGTCGATGCTCAACCGCCGGCCGGAGGCCGTGCGGCTGGCTCGCTCCGCGGGGCTGGGCGACCGCCTCGTCCACCCGGAGACGACCTCGGCGAACCTGTGGTCGCGCGGGCAGATGCGCCCGATGCCGCGCACCCTGATGGGGGTCCCCACCGACGCCCGGGGGCTGGCGGAGAGCGGCGTGATCTCCAAGGCCGGGCTGGCCCGGGTCACCCTCGACGCGGTGCTCCCGGCGACCCGGCTCGGCGACCAGGACGTGAGCGTGGGCTGGCTGATCGAGGAACGGTTCGGGCGCGAGGTGCTCGACCGGCTCGTCGAGCCGCTGCTCGGGGGCGTCTACGCGGGCCACGCCCGCGAGATCTCGGCGCGCGCCGCCGTCCCCCAGGTCGTGGCCCTGCTCGACCGGGACAAGTCGATGATGCGCGCGGCGGCGGCCGCGACCGCCGTGACGTCCGACGTGCCCGTCTTCGCCGGCATCGAGGGCGGCCTCGGCCGGCTGCCCGGGGCGCTGGTCGAGGCCGCCGGCCTCGAGGTGCGCACCGGGGTCACCGTGCGTGACCTGGCCCGGGCCGCGGACGGCGGCTGGCACCTGGTCGCCGGTCCCACCGCGGACGCGGAGATCCTGCACGCCGACGCGGTCGTGCTCGCCACCCCGGCGCGGCCGACCGCCCGGCTGCTGGCCGACGTGGTCCCCGACGCTGCGCTGGAGCTGGCCCGCGTCGAGTACGCCTCGATGGCGGTCATCACGCTGGCCTTCAGCCGCCGCGACTTCCCGCGCACGAGCGGCTCGGGGTTCCTGGTGCCGCCGGTCGACGAGCGGCGGGTCAAGGCGGCGACCTACTCCTTCGCCAAGTGGGCGTGGGTCCGCGAGGCGGGGGAGGGCAAGGGGGCCGGCGGCGACGACCTGCTGCTGATGCGCTGCTCGATCGGCCGGCACCGCGAGGAGGAGGTGCTCCAGGTCTCCGACGAGGAGCTCGTCACGATCGCCCTCGAGGACCTCGCGGACGCGATCGGGCTCTCGGTCCGGCCCGTCGACTGGCACGTGCAGCGCTGGGGCGGCGCCCTGCCCCAGTACTCCGTCGGGCACGCCGAGCGGGTCCGGCGGATCCGGTCGTCGGTCGCGCGGGTGCCGGGCCTGGCGGTCTGCGGCGCACCGTACGACGGGCTCGGCATCCCCGCCTGCATCGCCTCCGCCGAGCTGGCCGCCACCCAGGTCCTGGAGGCCTTGGGACGGTTGCGAGAATGACCCCATGAACGACAAGCGGCCGAACAAGGGCAAGCTGGCGAAGGACCTCAACGACATGGTCCGCTACACGATGTGGTCGGTCTTCTCGCTGCGCGACGTGATCGGCGAGGGCGACCGCGCCGCCGAGGCGCACGAGGTCGAGAAGCTCTTCGCCGAGCTCGGCGGCGCCGACGTGACGGTGCGCGGCCTGTACGACGTCGCCGGGCTGCGCGCCGACGCCGACCTGATGATCTGGTGGCACGCCTCGACCGCCGACGAGCTGCAGGACGCCTACCACCGCTTCCGTCGCACGGCCTTCGGCGCGCGCCTGGACCCGGTGTGGTCGCAGATGGCGCTGCACCGGCCCGCGGAGTTCAACAAGAGCCACGTCCCGGCGTTCCTGGCCGACGAGGAGCCGCGCGCCTACGTGTGCGTGTACCCGTTCGTGCGGTCCTACGAGTGGTACCTCCTCGAGGACGCCGAGCGGCGCCGGCTGCTCGCCGAGCACGGCATGATGGCGCGCGACTACCCGGACGTGCGCGCCAACACGGTGTCGTCGTTCGCCCTCGGCGACTACGAGTGGATGCTCGCCTTCGAGGCCGACGAGCTGCACCGCATCGTGGACCTGATGCGGCACCTGCGCGGCTCCGAGACCCGGCGGCACGTGCGGCTCGAGGTGCCGTTCTACACCGGCCGGCGGCGCACCCCCACCGAGCTGGTCGCCGACCTGCCCTGAACCGGCAACCGGCCCGGTCCGGCTACTCGGTCGGCTCCAGGGTCAGGCTGATGCTGTTGATGCAGTATCTCTGGTCGGTCGGGGTGGCGTAGCCCTCGCCCTCGAACACGTGCCCGAGGTGCGAGCCGCAGGTGCCGCAGCGGACCTCGACGCGCTTCATCCCCAGGGAGTGGTCCTCGATGTACTCGACCCGGTCCTCCGCGAGCGGCGCGTAGAACGACGGCCAGCCGCAGTGCGACGCGAACTTGGTGTCGGAGCGGAACAGCTCGGCCCGGCACGCCCGGCAGCGGTAGACGCCGGTGGTCTCGGTGTCGGTGTACTCGCCGGTGAACGGCCGCTCGGTGCCCGCCTGGCGCAGCACGTGGTACTCCTCGGGGGTGAGCTGCTCGCGCCACTCGCCGTCGCTCTTGCTGACCTGGTAGCCCATGCGCCCGAGACTACCCGGGAGGGGGAGGGCGTCCGCCGCACGTCGTACGGCCGGGTTTGGGGCGGGATCTGCCGGGTAGTCCCAGAAGGTGAGACGGCGGTGGCGCCGCCGTCGGCGTCCGACGCAGGATCAGTGCACAGGCGTTCACTGGAATCATCGCGGGCCCGGCCCGCTTCCTCGGGGGTGAGATGCATGTCGGCAGTGACCAGAGGCGTCGACTGGCAGCGCGTGCGCGACCTGGGCTCCAAGCTCACCACCCCGCTGCACGCCGACGACTACCTGTCGCTGATCAACCCGCTGTGGTCCTCGCGCGAGCTGCGCGGGCGGATCGAACGGGTGGTCCGGGAGACCGACGACGCCGCCACCCTGGTCATCAGGCCGGGGTGGGGCTGGCACTTCGAGCCCAGGCCCGGCCAGTACGTCGGCATCGGGGTCGACGTGGACGGCCGGTTCCACTGGCGGTCCTACTCGCTGAGCTCGCCGCCGCGACGCGACGGCCGAGACCTCACGATCACGGTGCGCGCCATGCCCGAGGGGTTCTTGTCCCGGCACCTGGTGGGGCTGGTGCCCGGCACGATCGTGCGGCTGGCCGCGCCCGCGGGCGACTTCGTGCTGCCGGAGCCCCCGCCGCCCAGGACGCTGTTCCTCGTCGGCGGCAGCGGGATCACCCCGGTGATGGCGATGCTGCGCACCCTCGACCGGCGCGGCACCATGCCGGACACCGTGCTCGTCTACTCCTCGCCCACCCCGGACCGGATGATCTTCCGCGGCGAGCTGCAGGAGATGGCCGAGCGCCACGTGGGCCTGCACCTGCACGAGCAGCACACCGACCTGCACGGGATGTTCTCGCTGGCCCAGCTCGACGAGGTGTGCCCGGACTGGCGCGACCGCGAGACCTGGGCGTGCGGGCCGGCGCCGATGCTGGACTCCGCCGAGGAGCACTGGGAGGACGCCGGGCTGTCCGACCGCCTGCACGTCGAGCGGTTCACCCTGGAGCTGGCCGCCGACGGCGAGGCCGGCGGCTCGGTCACCTTCCAGAACTCCGGCAGGCACATCGACGCCGACGGCGCCACCACGCTGCTCGAGGCGGGGGAGCGGGCCGGCGTCGGGATGCCCTACGGCTGCCGGATGGGCATCTGCCACACCTGCACGCTGACGATGATCTCCGGCCGGGCGCGCGACCTGCGCAGCGGCGAGGAGCACGCCGAGCCCAACGAACCGATCCAGACCTGCATCTCGGTCGCCGTGGGCGACTGTGTCCTCAACATCTAAGGAGTACGACGAGATGGCGATCTCCGACGTCAAGGAGTACACCCACCTGTCCGAGGCCGACGTGGAGGCGCTCGGCCGCGAGCTGGACGCGATCCGCGCCGAGGTCGAGGAGTCGCGCGGCGCCGCCGACGCGGCGTACATCCGCCGGCTGATCAAGATCCAGCGGCGGCTCGCAGCGGCCGGTCGCGTGACGCTCTTCGCCAGCAGGTACAAGCCCGCCTTCTTCGCCGGCGCCGCCATGCTCGGGGTCGCCAAGATCCTGGAGAACATGGAGATCGGGCACAACGTCATGCACGGCCAGTGGGACTGGATGAACGACCCGGAGATCCACTCCAGCACCTGGGAGTGGGACACCGCCCAGCCGGCCGAGCAGTGGAAGCACTCGCACAACTACGTCCACCACCAGTTCACCAACGTCCTCGGCTACGACAACGACATCGGCTACGGCGTCCTGCGGATGGCCCGCGAGCAGAAGTGGCACCCGGCCAACCTCGGCCAGCCGGTCTACAACACGCTGCTCGCGCTGCTGTTCCAGTGGGGCGTGGCGCTGCACGACCTCGACATCGAGGCGATCCGCAAGGGCCGCAAGGACCCGAAGGAGATGAAGCGGCAGCTGAGGCAGATCGGCAGGAAGGTCCGCCGCCAGGTCGGCAAGGACTACGTGATCTACCCGCTGCTCTCCGGGCCCAACGCGATCTCGACGATGAAGGCCGACGCCCTCGCGAACCTGATGCGCAACGTGTGGTCCTACATGATCATCTTCTGCGGCCACTTCCCCGACGGGGCGCTGCACTTCACCGAGGAGGAGATCGAGGACGAGACCCGCGCGGAGTGGTACCTCCGGCAGATCCTCGGCGCCGCGAACTTCGAGGGCGGGCCCCTGCTCCACGTGATGAGCGGCAACCTCGGGTTCCAGATCGAGCACCACCTGTTCCCCGACCTGCCGAGCAACCGCTACGCGCAGATCTCGGTGCGGGTCCGCGAGCTCTGCGACAAGTACGACCTGCCCTACACCACCGGGCCGCTGCACCGGCAGTACGGCCAGGCGCTGCGCACGATCTGGAAGCTCGCGCTGCCCAACAGGGCGACCAGCAGCGACGAGCCGGAGCCGCCGACGCCGGCGCGGGACCGCAGGCGCCGCACCGACGACGAGCGGCCCTCACGGCGCCTGGAGACGGGTGCCTGGTCGCGCGGCCGGTCGGCGTGAGCCCGTCATGACCGCCGCTCACCTGCCCGCCGCCGTCGCCGATCGGCCGACGGACGCGACGTACGGCGTCCCGGTGCCGTTCGCCTGCGAGCGCGACGACGGTCCCTACAGCCTCGCGACGCTGAACCGCAAGCGGGTCATCCAGTGCGCGCTGAGCCGGATCTGCGGGATGTGCGGGCGGTCGCTGGACAACCCGGTGGCGTTCGTGGGCACCGAGGCGGACGCGGACCGCAACGCCTTCCGGCTGCCGCCCCTGCACCGCGGGTGCGCGGAGGCCGCGCTGGTGCTCTACCCGCCGCTGCCCGGGCCCGTGCTCGGCCACGCGCAGCGGAGCACGGTCTGGGCGCTGGTGGTCACCGGGGGCTTCGAGCTCGAACGGCCGACCGAACGAGGCGGCCGGGTGACGTTCCGGCCGAACTCGGTCACCGAGGACCGGCGCGTCGACGTCCGACCCCCCCGATTCGTCTGCGATCCCTCGGGTGTTTCGCGGTGGCTGACCGCAGACGAATCGGGCTGGGCCTAGGCTGGCGGCCATGGCGAGCCCAGCGACCGAGGTCGACGCGGGGGGTCGGGCGCTGCGGGTGTCCAACCCCGACCGGGTGATCTACCCCGCGACCGAGTCCGCGCCCGCGGTGACCAAGCTCGAGGTCGTCGAGTACTACCTCTCGGTCTCCGACGGGATCATGCGCGCGCTGCGGGAGCGGCCCACCGCCCTGGAGCGCTGGCCGAAGGGGGTCCAGCCCGGGATCACGCTGGCGACGCGAACCGGCGAGCACGGCGACGCGTTCTACCAGAAGCGGATGATGCGCGGCGCCCCCGACTACGTCGAGTCGGTCGGGGTGAGGTTCCCGTCGGGCCGCACAGCCGAGGAGATGTGCCCGACCGAGGTGGCGGTTCCGGCCTGGGCCGCGCAGATGGGCACCCTGACCTTCCACCCGTGGCCGGTACGCCGCGCCGACGTGGACCACCCCGACGAGCTGCGCATCGACCTCGACCCGCAGCCGGGCACGACGTTCGCCGACGCCGCCCGGGTCGCGCTGGTCGCCCGCGAGCTGCTGGCGGACGTCGGCCTGGTGGGCTTCCCGAAGACCAGCGGCAACCGCGGCGTGCACGTCTACGTGCGCATCGAGCCGCGCTGGGAGTTCACCGACGTGCGCCGTGCGGCCATCGCGTTCGGCCGCGAGCTCGAACGCCGTACCGACGGGGTCACCACGGCCTGGTGGAAGGAGGAGCGCGGCCGCAACGTGTTCGTCGACTACAACCAGAACGCGCGGGACCGGACCATCGCGAGCGCCTACAGCCTGCGGCCGATCCCGGGCGCTCCGGTGTCCACCCCGGTGACCTGGGACGAGCTGCCCGACGTCGACCCGCGCGACCTCACCCTGCACACGGTGCCGGCCCGGTTCGCCGAGCTCGGCGACCTGCACGCGGCCATCGACGAGCGGCCCGGCTCCCTGGAGCGCCTCCTCGAGCTGTACGACGAGCAGGACCTCGGCGACCTGCCGTACCCGCCGGACTACCCGAAGATGCCCGGTGAGCCGCCCCGGGTGCAGCCGAGCCGGATGAACCCGCGCAACTGGGAGGGTGGCTGAGGCCTGCTCAGCCGGCAGCCGGCTCGAGCACGAACATGCGCAGCCGGCGTCCGGTGATGCGCTCCTGGTACTTCACGTAGCCGCCGTAGACGCCGGTCGACGCGTCCAGGATCCTTCGACGCTCGTCCTCGGTGGCCGGGCGTGCCACGACGTCCACGCCGCTCCCGCGGTAGGTCACGGTGCACCGCGGGTCGGCCTCGAGGTTGAGCACCCACGCCGGGGTGTCGCGCTGCCCGAAGTTGGTGCCGAGGAGCGCCAGGGTGCCGTCGACCGGCACCGAGATCAGGTGGGTCCGGCGGGGCTGCCCGGACCTGCGGCCGGTGCTGGTCAGCACGAGGACGGAGAGCCCGGCCAGCGTCTGGGGCAGGCTGAGGCGTCCGTGGGTCAGCCGGGCGGCGAGCCGGTCCATCCGGGCCATGGTCTTGGAGAAGAACCACGCTCCCGGGCGCGTCGAGGCGAGTGCCTGCACGCAGCGCTGCAGCGCGTTCGGGCGGGGGTGCTCGTAGGAGAGGTCGGCGGCAAGGCCCACACGCGTCAACGTAGCAGGCCCGGACCCGGGCGCCTACAGCTTGGTGAGCTTGGAGAAGGGGGTGGCGATGCGGACCCGCTGCGAGCCGAAGTCGACGGTCACCGCGTCCTCGTCCGCCGCCGTGACCCGGCCGAGGCCGTACTTGTCGTGGGTCACCCGGTCGGAGACGGCGAACCGCTCGACCTCCTGCACCGGGTCGGGCTTGAAGGGACTGGTGGAGAGGTGTCGCCGTTGGCCGGCGGATCGTGGCTTCATCACCTCCAGTATGCGCCTCGGCGGAGCAGCCGCGAAACCCTCGCGCGGGGTGGGCCAGTCACCGGCCCCGTCAACGGGCTGCTCCCCGCGCTACTCCCCGCGCTACTCCCCGCGCTACTCCCCGGGCGCCGAGGCGGGCTTCGCCTCGGGGTAGAACAGCCCTGCCTGCGCGTACCGGTGCCCGACCGACAGGTCGTACTGGACCATCCGGTAGTCGCGCAGCACCGCCCGGGCGCGGCGGCCCAGCCCGGCCGGCGTGGTGGTCCGGTCACCGCCGTCGACCACGGTGTCGCCCTCCATCGCCGGCACCTGCTGGTGCAGCCGCTCGAGCAGTGCGAAGTACGGCGGGACGGGTGCGCCGGCTCGCTCGAGGACGAGGTCCATGAAGCCCCACGGGCTCGTCGTCGGCTCCTGGTGCCGCGGCGAGGCGAAGTTCGACCAGACGAAGAACGGGGTCTCGTGGGTGCGCCGCGGCGTGTTCCGGGCCAGCAGGGACGGAGGGTAGGCGCTCGGCAGGTGGTCGCCGTAGAACAGCACGACGGTCTTCTCGTCCGACTGCCGCAGCCGGCCGATGAAGGACCTCAGCGCCCGGTCCGAGTAGGTCAGTCCTCGCAGGTACTGCCCGGCGTTCTCCCGGTCGGAGCCGGTGAGACCCCGGGGCCTCTCCGGGTGGGCGTACTGGCCCCGGTAGGGCATGTGGTTCTGCACCGTCACCAGGTGGACCAGCAGCGGGGTGGGGTCCTGCTCGATCTGGTCGGTGACCTCGCGGAACGCTGCGTCGTCGGAGATCCGCGGGTTGTGCTCGATCTCGTCCCGGTGGCGCATCGTGCCCGCGTGGAGGAACCTGTCGAACCCGAAGCTGGCGTAGACCTCCGTCCGGCGGTACATGCTGGGCTCGTAGGGGTGGATGGCTACCGTGTCGTGGCCGAGGCCCTTGAAGTAGCCGACCGCCGACGGGAAGTGCGCGTAGCGCGGCACGAGCATCTGGTAGGCGTTGGACAGCTGCGGGGCGAACTGGCTCATCGACATGCCCGTGAGGAGCTCGAACTCCATGTCGGACGTCCCGCCCCCGATGCCGCGGGCCAGCATCCGCCCCGACGTGCTGGTCCGCATGAGGTGCCGGGTGAACGGGATCGGGTCCCTGACCGGGGCCAGGCCCTCGAGCAGGGTCGGGTCGCTGAACGACTCGCTCAGCACCATCACCACGTTGACGTCGTCGAGGGCGTGGGGGTCACGGCCGCGGTTGACCCGGTCGGCGACCGCGGCGTACTTGCTCACCAGGCGGGCCATCTCGGCGCGGCCGTAGCCCGGAGGGGCGGCCATCGCCGGGACCGGCATGTTGAACAGGAAGCCGCCGACGAAGCCGTTGAGGTCGTAGTTGACCTCCTGGTTCCAGATGCTCCAGGTCGCCCCGGCATCCTCGAACCCCTGGTGCACGACGTTGCCGGGGGCGTTGAAGTGGCCGAGGTAGTCGAGCGCGAGCAGGCAGCCGACCGCGGTGACCAGCCGGACGCCCAGGACGGCTCGTCGGGTGTCCCTGTCCCGCACCCTGGGTGCCCGTGGCACCCGGCTGCGGTAGAGCCGATAGCCCACGACGCAGGCCCCGGCGGTGACCAGGAGGCCGACTGCGAGCAGCACCAGCACCCTGGCGCCCACCATCTCGGTGAGGAAGGCGGGGTCGGCGGCGAACCGCAGGTCGCCGGGGTAGAGCGGCTCGTGGCGGAAGGTCAGCTTCTCGTAGTTCGCGAAGGCCGCGATCGCGGTGGCGGCCCCCGCCAGTGCCGCGGTGGCGGCCAGGTTGGCGACGAGCGCGTCGACGCCGAGCACCACCATCCACAGCACCGCGGTGCCGAGCACGAACAGGCCGGTCGAGCGGTCGTAGCCGTCGTCCCAGAGGTTCGCGCCCTGGCCACGGGCCAGCGACTCGTCGAGGGCCAGGTTGGCCAGGACGGCCAGCCCCAGCGTGACCGTGAGGTGAGCCGCCACCAGCGCGGCCAGCCGCCGTCGTCGGCCGGCGGCCGCCCCGGCCACGTCCTCGTCGGTCATGCGTTGCACGCTAGCCCCGGGTCCGGGGCCCGTCGAGCGAGTTCGGATCAGTAGCCGGACCCGCGGGGCGTGCTCGTGGCGGCCGGCGCGGCCCGGACCGCGCGCCCGGCCGGCGACACGGCGTACCAGACCCCGCCGAAGCTCGCGACGCCCTGGCCGGTGACGTCGCCGGGCGCGGTGTCCTTGACGAACGTGTACAGCGGCCAGCCTCCGGCGGTGACGGTCCGGCCGCCGGTCGGCAGCGCGGTGCTGCCGATCCGGGCCGGGACGCCGGCGAGCCGGGCGGGAAGCGATCCCGGGACGGGCACCGGCGGCCAGTAGGCCAGGCACTGGGCGTTGCAGGTGGCGTGCCCGGGAGAGTCCGCGGTGAGCAGGTAGAGCGTGCGTCCACGGGCGTCGACCAGGACCCGACCGATCGACGTGGTGGCGACCCGCACCACCGACGTCCCCATGTGGGCGGGGCCGCCCGAGCCCTGCGACGGGGAGCCCGTGCCGGAGGAGGAGACGGGGCTCGTCGCGGTGCTGCAGGCGGTCAGGGCCGACGCGAGGGCCGCGGCGAGGAGCAGGGTCTTGTGCATGGTGTGCCTCCCAACTGGTAACAGGAGTACGGGCTACGGCACCATCTGGTTCAGACCCGGAGAGGGAGGGACATGCCCAGCTTCATCGAGCCCGCCGCGGACACGGCCGATCCCACGGACTTGTTCGGGCGCTACCTGACGTACTACCGCGAGACGGCGATCACCAAGGTCGGGGCACTGTCCGAGGAGGACAGGCGCACGGCCCGGGTCCCGTCGGGCTGGACGCCGCTCGAGCTGCTCAACCACCTCGCCTTCATGGAACGCAGGTGGTTCGTGTGGGGCTTCCTCGGCGAGGAGGTGAGCGAGCCCTGGGGGGACTCCGAGGATCACCGCTGGCACGTCGACCCCGGGGTCACCCTCGACGGGGTCACCGAGACGCTGGAGGACACCGGCCGTCGCACCACCGAGATCCTCGCCGGCCATGCGCTGGAGGAGAGCGGCGCGCCCGGCGGACGCTTCGGCGAGAACCCGCCGACGTTGGCCTGGATCTGCTTCCACGTGCTCCAGGAGTACGCCCGCCATGTCGGGCACCTCGACATCGTCGTGGAGCTCGCCGGTGGCCCCACCGGCGAGTAGCCGGGATCAGAGTCCGGAGACGCCCTCGCCGCCGCCGGCCTGCTCGTCGAAGGTCTCGCGCTCGAGCAGGTGCAGGACCGGGACCCCGAGCTTGCGGCGCGCCCGCGAGGTCCAGTCCAGGTGGAAGAACTCCGACACCACGTGCGGTCGGGTGAGGATGATCGCCTCCGCGGCCTGCACCTCGGCCACCTTGGCGGCCAGTGCCTCGATCGGGTCGGCGCTGACCACCTCGCCGACCGCGTCGGCACCGCACTCGGTCAGCCGCGCGATGCAGTCGGAGACCGAGCCGCGCGCCTCGTCGAGGAGCTCGCGCTGCACCTCCTGGATGTTCTCGCTGTCGATGACCAGGGCGGGGGAGGCCAGCACCTCGCTGCCGGCGATGGAGCCCATCGCCGACTCGACCCGCGCCGCGGCGTCCTCGACGGGCAGCAGCACGTGGTAGCGCACCGGCTCCTCGACGTCCTCGTGGAGACCGCGGACCTGGCGTGCGTCCTGGATCGACAGCGGCTGCTCGACCAGCAGCACCACGTCGTAGGTGGTTGGTTCCTCGCTCATGCTCGAAGCCTAGTCTTCGGGCCCGCCCCGCCCTAGCACCTCGGCGAGGTCGTAGCCGACCGGCTCCTCCAGCTGCTCGTAGCCGCAGGACTCCGGGTCCCGGTCGGGACGCCATCGCTTGAACTGCGCGGTGTGCCGGAAGCGGCTCCCCTCCATGTGGTCGTAGCCGACCTCGAGCACCCGCTCGGGCCGCAGCGGGGTGAACGACAGGTCCTTGCCGGCGCTCCACCGGCTCTGCGTGCCGGGAACCCTGTCGGGGTTGGCGATCGCCCATCCCGACCCTTGGGTTGAGGAGCGGGCGGAGCTTGCGGAGTCCGCGTCTCGAAACCACTCGCCCCAGGGGTGCTCGGAGAGGTCGTCGACCACCAGCGGCGCCAGCTCCTCGACCAGCTCGGCGCGACGCTTGGCCGTGAACGACGCGGCCACGCCGACGTGCTGGAGGCGGCCGCTCCCGTCGTACAGCCCGAGCAGCAGCGACCCGAGCAGCGGCTTCTCGGGTGTCGAGGTCTTGTGCAGCCGGTAGCCGGCGACGACCACGTCGGCGGTGCGCTCGTGCTTGATCTTGAGCATCGTGCGGGCGTTCTGCTGATACGGCGCACCGAGCGGCTTGGCGACGACGCCGTCGAGACCGGCACCCTCGAACCGGTGGAACCACTCCTCGGCGGTCGCCGGGTCGGTGGTGGTGCGGGTCAGGTACACCGGGGGTACGGCGTGCGCGAGAGCCTCCTCGAGGCGGGCCCGTCGCTCCGCGAAGGGCGACCCCGTCAGGTCCTCGTCGCCGAGGGCGAGCAGGTCGAAGGCGACGAACGACGCCGGCGTCCGCTCGGCCAGCATCCGCACCCGCGAGTCGGCCGGGTGCAGCCGCTCCTGCAGCCGCTCGAAGTCCAGCCGGTCCCCGATCGCCACGAAGATCTCGCCGTCCAGCACGCAGCGCCCGGGGAGCGAGCGCCGCAGCGCCTCGACGACCTCCGGGAAGTAGCGCGAGAGCGGCCGGGTGTTGCGGCTGGTGAGCTCGACCTCGTCGCCGTCGCGGAACACGATGCAGCGGAAGCCGTCCCACTTCGGCTCGAAGGCGAGCCCGCCGTGCCTGGCCGGGTCCGGGACGCCCTTCACCGACTTCGCGAGCATCGGCTGGACCGGGGGCATCACGGGCAAACGCATGGCTGCATCGTAGGCTGGCCGGGTGCCGATCCGTCTGTCCGAACGCAACCCGGTGGTCGCACAGGGCCGGCTGCTCGGCCAGCTCGTCCCGCCGCCGCGGTTCGCCGAGGTCAGCTTCGACTCCTACCGACCGGACCCCGCGCAGCCGTCTCAGGGCGCGGCCGTGGAGACGCTGCGGTCCTTCGTCGGCCACCTGCACGCGCCGGTGCGCAGGAAGGGCATCTTCCGCCGGCCCGTCGACCCGGAGGGCCCCGGAGGGATCTACCTCGACGGCGGGTACGGCGTCGGCAAGACCCACCTGCTGGCGGCCGCCTGGCACGCCGCGCCCGGACCGAAGCTCTTCGCGACGTTCGTCGAGCTGACCCACCTCGTCGGCGCCCTCGGGTTCCACGACGCGGTGGCGGCGCTGTCGGACCACACCCTGGTGTGCGTCGACGAGTTCGAGCTCGACGACCCCGGTGACACGGTGCTGGTCTCCACCCTGCTGCGGAACCTGCGCGAGGCCGGCGTACGCCTCGCCGCGACCTCCAACACGCTGCCCGGAAGGCTGGGGGAGGGACGGTTCGCCACCGAGGACTTCATGCGCGAGATCCAGGGGCTCTCGGCGTCGTTCGACTCGGTCCGCATCGACGGCGACGACTACCGGCACCGCGGGCTCCCGCACGCGCCCGAGGCGGCCGACCTCGACACCGTGAAGAGGCGGGCGGACCAGCCGGGCGCCAGCTTCGACCACTTCGTCGACCTGAGCCGGCACCTCGCGGACGTGCACCCGTCGAAGTACGGCGCCCTTCTCGACGGCGTCGAGGTGGTCTGCCTGGAGGACGTGCGCACCGTCGAGGACCAGGCGGTCGCGCTGCGCCTGGTGGTCCTCGCCGACCGGATGTACGACCGCGACCTTCCCGTGGTCGCGAGTGGCCGGACGTTCGACGAGCTGTTCGCCCCGCCCCTGCTCGAGGGCGGCTATCGCAAGAAGTACTACCGGGCGATCAGCCGCCTGGTGGCCCTCGCCCGCGAGGGTGCCGGGCTCGAGGAGGGCGGCTGACCCGGCATACTGCGCGCATGGGGAAGTCGAAGACACCGATCGGCGACGCGCTGCGTGTCCCGCCCGGCCCGGTCCACCTGACGTCGTACGACCCGCGGGCCACGCCCGGGTTCGACGGCGGCAAGAAGGACGCCAAGAAGCGGCTGCGCGCGATGGGCGAGGAGCTGGCCGACCTGCAGGAGATGCTGTTCGCGGGTGGCTACACCGACGGCGACCGGCGGATCCTGCTGGTGCTGCAGGGGATGGACACCTCCGGCAAGGGCGGCGTGGTCAAGCACTGCGTCGGCCTGTTCGACCCCGGCGCCATCGAGACGACGTCGTTCAAGAAGCCCACCGAGGAGGAGCTCGCCCACGACTTCCTGTGGCGGGTGGACAGGGCGGTGCCCGGGCCCGGTCTCATCGGCATCTTCGACCGCTCGCACTACGAGGACGTCCTGGTGGCGCGGGTCCACGAGCTGGCCCCGGCCGAGGAGATCGAGCGTCGCTACGCCGCGATCAACGCGTTCGAGGAGCGCCTCGCCGCCGAGGGCACCACGATCCTCAAGTGCATGCTGCACATCTCCGCCGACCGCCAGAAGGAGCGCCTGCTGGCCAGGCTGGACGACCCGACCAAGCAGTGGAAGTACCAGCCCGGCGACGTCGACGAGCGCACCAGGTGGTTCGCCTACCAGGAGGCCTACGAGACCGCGCTCGAGCGGTGCAACACCGAGGCCGCGCCCTGGTACGTCGTGCCCAGCGACCGCAAGTGGTACCGCAACTGGGCGGTCGGCGCGCTCCTGCTCGAGACCCTGCGCGGGATGGACCTGTCGTGGCCCGAGACCGACTACGACGTGGCCACCGAGCGGAAGCGGCTGGCCGTCACGTGATCGCGACCGTCACCGCGACCCGCTACGTCGCGCCGCTGCGCGAGGGCGGCTCCCTGCCGGGGATCGTCGAGGCCGACGACCTCGGCACCTACGTCTGCAAGTTCCGGGGCGCGGGACAGGGCCTGAAGGTGCTGGTGGCCGAGACCGTCGTCGGGGAGCTGGCCCGCCGCCTCGGGATCAGCACCCCCGAGCTCGTGGCGGTGCAGCTCGACGCCGAGATCGGCAGGTACGAGGCCGACGAGGAGGTGCAGGACCTGCTCACCGCGAGCATCGGGCTGAACCTCGGCGTCGACTTCCTGCCCGGGTCGTTCGGCTTCGACTCCCAGTGCGCGCCGGACCCGGAGGAGGCCGCACGCATCCTGTGGCTCGACGCGCTGTGCGCCAACGTGGACCGCAGCTGGCGCAACCCGAACCTGCTGGTCTGGCACCACCGGCTGTGGGCCATCGACCACGGCGCCTGCCTGTACTTCCACCACGGCTGGTCGGCCGGTGTCGGGTCGCCGCAGCGGTTCGCTGCCCAGCCCTACGACGCCTCCGACCACGTGCTCGCGGCGTACCTCCCGGGCGTCGCGGCGGTCGACGCCGCGCTGGCTCCGCTGGTCACCCCCGAGCTGCTGGCCGAGGTGGCCGCGCAGGTGCCCGACGAGTGGCTGGAGCCGGCGCCGGGGGCCGAGACGCCCGACGCGCTGCGCCGGGCGTACGTCGAGTTCCTGCACGCCCGGGTGGCGGGGCAGCGGTCCTGGCTGCCGGTCGAGGGTGCGGCATGAGGCGCGCGGGCTTCCAGTACGTCGTCCTCCGGTGCGTGCCGCGGGTGGACCGCGAGGAGTTCGTCAACGTGGGCGTGGTGCTCTACTGCCAGCAGGCCGACTTCCTCGAGGCCCGCTGCCACGTGGACCGGGACCGGCTCACCGCGCTCAGCGCCGACGTGGACGTCGACGCGGTGCGCTCGGCGCTGCGGGCCATCGAGTCGGTGTGCCGGGGCGACGAGGCCGCGGGTGCGGCCGGCCGGGCTCCGATGGGGACCCGGTTCGGCTTCGTGAAGGCGCCGCGCAGCACCGTGGTCCAGCCGGGTCCGGTGCACGGCGGAAGCACCGAGGACCCGGCCCGAGAGCTCGAGCACCTGCTCGACCGGCTCGTCCGCTGACCCCGGGGCCGCGGTCCGGGTGCCCGGCCGCAGCTTTTGCAGGAACCTGCAATGCAGAAACCTGCAGCGCCCAAACGCTCACGGTCGGTGCGCGGCCGCGGCGACCATGGGACCGAGGAGCACGCTGCGAGACGGTGCAGGAGCGTCACCCCACTCCCGATCCCCGACGCTCCTGGCCGAGGGCCACCCCTCCACGGCCCAGGCTCGGCACGCGTGCTCCGTCGGGACAGCGCCTCACGCAGCGCGCGCTTCCGGCCCATCACGCCCTCTCGGGGGGCGCGCTGGGAGCGAGCGGTCTTCGCCTCGGACAGGGGATGAGGCGGTGACCGCTCCTCCTCGGCGGCGGACCGGGTGGCTCAGGTGGCTCAGAGGTGGATCATGTGCCCGGCGAGCCCCTCGACGGCCTCCTTGACCGCCTCGGACAGCGTCGGGTGCGCGAACACGTTGCGGGCCACCTCGTCGGCGGTCAGGTCCCACCGCTGCGCCAACGTGAGCGCCGGCAGCAGCTCGGTCACGTCGGGGCCGATCAGGTGCGCGCCGATGATCTCGTTGTACTTCGCGTCGGCGACCAGCTTCACGAAGCCGGTGGTGTCCCCGAGACCCTTGGCCTTGCCGTTGGCCGAGAACGGGAACTTCGCGACCTTGACGTCGTACCCCTTCTCCTTCGCCTGCTCCTCGCTGTAGCCGAAGGAGGCGATCTGCGGCTGGCAGTACGTCGCCCGCGGGATCATGTCGAACTCGATCTCCATCGTCTCCGCGCCGGCGATCGTCTCGGCGGTCACGAT
Source organism: uncultured Actinomycetota bacterium (assembly GCA_963838025.1). Lineage (GTDB taxonomy): Bacteria > Actinomycetota > Actinomycetes > Propionibacteriales > Nocardioidaceae > Nocardioides_B. The sequence goes on along the minus strand of CAWIPF010000001.1, from coordinate 2,221,638 downwards.
GCCCATCGCCTCGGCGGTGTGGGCGAGCATGAGCTTGCCGGTGACGTCGCCGATCGCCCAGACGCCGTCGACGTTCGTGCGGCCACGCGCGTCGACCGCGATCGCGCCGCGCTCGGTGGTCTGCACACCGGTGTTCTCCAGGCCGTAGCCCTCGAGCCGCGGCGCGAAGCCGATCGCCTGGAGCACCTTGTCGGTCTCGATCACCTGCTGGTCGCCGCCGTTGGCGGGGGAGACCGTGACCTTCACCTTCTCGCCGGAGTCGTCGATCGACTCGACCTTGGTGGAGAGCATCACGTTGACGCCGAGCTTCTTGTAGTGCTTGAGCAGCTCCTTGGACACCTCGGCGTCCTCGGTCGGCACCATCCGGTCGAGGAACTCCACGATCGTGACGTCGACGCCGAAGTTCTTCATCACGTAGGCGAACTCCACGCCGATCGCGCCGGAGCCGGCGATCACGACCGAGCCGGGCAGCTGGTCGGTGAGGATCTGCTCCTCGTAGGTGACCACCCGGTCCGACAGCGACGTGCCGGGCACGAGCCGGGTGGTGGCGCCGGCGGCGATGATGATGTTGTCGCCGGTGACCTCGGAGGTGTTGCCGTCGGAGTCCTTGACCTCGATGGTCCTGGCGTCCTTGAACGTGCCCCACCCGTGGATCTCGGTGATCTTGTTCTTCTTCATCAAGAAGTGGACGCCCTTGACGATGGAGTCCGAGACCTCGCGGCTGCGCGCGTGGGTCGGCTTGAAGTCCATCGAGGCGTCGCCGCTGATCCCGAACTTGTCCTTCTCGTGGGTCAGGATGTGGGACAGCTCCGCGTTGCGCAGCAGCGCCTTCGACGGGATGCACCCGACGTTGAGGCAGACCCCGCCCCAGTACTTCTCCTCGACCACGGCGACGGACTTGCCGAGCTGGGCCGCGCGGATGGCGGCGACGTAGCCACCGGGGCCCGCGCCGAGGACGACAACGTCGAAGTGTTGGCTCATGGGCCCCACCTTATTGGGTCGGTCGAGAAGCAGGCGTCCCCACCACCGCACCCCGATTCGTCAGCGATCGCCCCGCGGGGCGGACCCGAGAAGCCGCAGACGAATCGGGGTGGGGGGTCAGACCGGGACGAGCTCCACGGCGCCGACCGCGTAGCGGGCCAGGATCGTCCGGGCCACCTCCGGGTCGGCACCCAACGGCTGCGACACCGCGACCGCGCCCGCCTCCACCGCGAGCTCGGCGGCCCGGTCCGGGAGCGTGCCGGGGGCCAGGAACAGCGAGCCGACCGCGATGTGCCGGCGGCCCTCCACGCGGAACTGGCGCACCGCCTCCCCGGTCGCGGGCGGCGCGGCCGAGGCGTACGCCGCGACCGTCGGCAGCTTGTGCCGGGCCCCCCACAGCCGGGCGAGCCGCGCCACGGACTGGTTGGCGAGCCGGTCGGAGGACCCGGCCGCGGCGAGGACGAGCGCGTCGAGCTCTCGGACCCGGGCCTGCTTGAGCGCCGCCCGGAGCTGCCGGTCGAGCACCTCGAGGAACACCGCCTCCAGGCCGAGGATCCGGGTCCCCCTGATCCTCAGCCCCTCGTGCTTGGCGGTCGCGAGCGCGATCGCCTCGGGCACGTCGACCTTCGCGTGGTGGGCCTCGGTCAGCAGCAGCGGCACCACGACGATCTCGTCGTAGCCGGCGCGCACGAGCCTGTCCACGACGGTGGCGAACGCGGGCTTGGAGTGGCCGAGGAACGCCGTCTCGATGCGCAGGTCGGGCCGCATCGCACGGACCTCGGCGACGAGGGACCTGATCGTCTCGGCGGAGCGGGGGTCACGGCTGCCGTGGGCAAGCGCCACCAGGGCTGGAGCGGTCATCGGGCTCGGTCTCCCTTCGTGTTCTGGCTCCGGCCGACACCGTTGTCGTCCGGGTTGCTGCGTGGAGGCGTGGCGTGGCTCATAGGTGGATCCCGCACTCGGTCTTGCCGGTCCCCGACCACCGGCCGCTCCGCGGGTCCTGCCCCGGGACGACCCGGCGCGTGCAGGGCCGGCAGCCGATCGACGGGTAGCCGTCGTAGGCCAACGGGTTCACCAGCACGCCGTGCTCGGCGACGTAGCGGTCCACGTCGTCGCCGGTCCAGCGGGCCAGCGGCGAGACCTTGACCTTGCGCTTCCTCTCGTCCCAGCCGATCACGGGGGCGATCACCCGGTTGCGGGTCTCGTCCCGGCGCAGGCCGGTCGCCCACGCGTCGTAGCGGCCGAGCGCCTCGTCGAGCGGGCGGACCTTGCGCAGCGCGCAGCACAGGTCGGGGTCGCGGGCGAACAGGTCCCGGCCGTACGCCGCGTCCTGCTCGGCGACGGTCTGCCGCGGGGTGATGGTGACCAGGTTCACCGGGAGGGTCGCCTCGACGGCGTCCCGGGTGCCGATGGTCTCCGGGAAGTGGTAGCCGGTGTCGAGGAACACCACGTCGATCCCGGGCGCGACCACCGACGCGAGGTGCGCCAGCACGGCGTCGCCCATGGAGGAGGTCACCGCGAAGCGCTCGCCGAAGGTGGCCACCGCCCACTCGAGGATCACCTCGGCCGGCGCCAGCTCGAGCTCGGCGCCGGCGTGGCGCACCAGGTCCTTGAGCTCGTCCTGGCTGCGGCCGGCGGTTGCGGTGCCGCGGAAGGACCGTGCGGCCATCGTCGTCGCGGTGCTCATCGAGCCACCTCCGGGCGTGTGATCATCCCGAGCATCCGCAGGGAGAAGGCCCGCAGGCAGGCGCGGCACTCCCACTGGCCGTGGCCGGAGCCCTCGGCGGGCTCGTGGGGGCGCAGGTCCTCGTCGCCGCAGTACGGGCAGTGGAACGGTACGGCGCGGCCGCTCATCGGCGTGCCGGCTCTCGGTGGTCCTGGCCCTCGCCGCGCAGCAGCGCCTCGTCGGCGCGGGCCGCCCAGGTGGCGAACCGCTCACCGTCCTCGCGGCCCGCGAGGTAGGCGGCCACGACGCGGGTGACGTAGTCGTCGAGGTCCACGCTCGCGACCTTGTGCGCGCGCAGCTTCCTGCCGAACGTCGGGTCCAGGCCGAGCCCGCCGCCGAGGTGCACCTGGAAGCCCTCGACCTGCCGGCCGTCGGGGTCCGTCACCAGCTGGCCCTTGAGGCCGATGTCCGCGACCTGGGTGCGTGCGCAGGCGTTGGGGCAGCCGTTGACGTTGACGGTGATCGGCGTGTCGAGGTCGGGGAAGCGACGCTCGAGCTCGGCGACCAGGGCGGTGGCGCGCTGCTTGGTGTCGACGATCGCGAGCTTGCAGAACTCGATGCCGGTGCAGGCCATCGTGGACCGGCGCCAGTTCGACGGCCGCGCCGACAGCCCGATCTCCTCGAGCGCGGCGACGAGCCCCTCGACCCGGTCCGCCTCGACGCCGAGCACGACGAGCTTCTGGTAGGCGGTGAGCCGCACGCCCAGCGCGCCGTACTCCTCGACGAGGTCGCCGAGTCGGGACAGCAGGGTGCCCGAGATCCGGCCGACCGTGGGCGCCAGGCCGACGTAGAACCGGCCGTCCCGCTGCCGGTGCACGCCGATGTGGTCGCCGGTGGACGTGGGCACGGGCGGGGAGGGGCAGTCGACCAGCCGGCGCCCGAGGTACTCGGTCTCGAGCACCTCGCGGAACCTCTGCACCCCCCAGTCGGCGACGAGGAACTTCAACCGGGCCCGCGAGCGCAGCCGCCGGTAGCCGTATTCGCGGAAGACCGAGATCACCGCCTCCCAGGCGTCGGGGACCTCCGCGAGCGGGACCCACACACCGAGCTTCTGCGCCAGCATCGGGTTCGTCGACAGGCCGCCGCCGACCCACAGGTCGAAGCCGGGTCCGTGCTCGGGGTGGACGGTGCCGACGAACGACACGTCGTTGACCTCGGGGGCGACGTCCTGGCTGGGGTGGCCGGTCAGCGCGGTCTTGAACTTCCGCGGGAGGTTCGAGAACGCGGGGTCGCCGATGTAGCGGCGCTTGATCTCCTCCAGCGCCGTTGTCCCGTCGATGATCTCGTCCGCGGCGATCCCGGCGACGGGGGAGCCGAGGAACCCGCGGGGCGAGTCGCCGCAGGCCTCCTGCGTCTGCAGCCCGACCGCCTCGAGGCGCTGCCAGATCGCCGGGACGTCCTCGATCCGGACCCAGTGGTACTGGATGTTCTGCCGGTCGGTGAGGTCGGCGGTGTCGCGCGCGTAGGTGGTGGAGACCTCGCCCAGGGTTCGCAGCTGGGCGGGGCCGAGGACGGCGCCGTCGCTGCGGACGCGGAGCATGAACAGCTCGTCGTCGAGCTGCTCCGGTGCCAGGGCGCCGGTCCTGCCCCCGTCGAGGCCCGGCTTGCGCTGGGTGTACAGGCCCCACCAGCGGAACCGGCCGCGCAGGTCGGCGCCGTCGATGGAGGAGAAGCCGCGGTGCGCGTAGATGTTCTCGATGCGCGCGCGCACGTTCAGCGGGTTGTCGTCCTTCTTGGACTGCTCGTTGGCGTTGAGGGGCTCGCGGTAGCCCAGCGCCCACTGGCCCTCGCCGCGCTTGGGACGGGCGCGTCGTGCGGCGGGCCGCTCGCGGCCGGGTCCGCTGGGGGTGGGCTTGCTCGGTGCCGAGTGCTGGTGGGGCGTCATGGATGCGTTCCTGGGGACGAGAGACGCACGAATCGCGAGGGACCACCCGACATCGTTGTCGGTTGTACGTCGGCGACCGCGCGCCCGGCTGGTCAGTCGTGGGACAGGGCGGGCGTTCAGGCCGACATACAGACCATGCTGCGGGTGCGACCGAGGTCCACGTGGCGGCGGGCCACGAGGTACGTCGTCGTTGCAGCGGTCATGCGAGGAGTCTCACGTGTCGGACAGCGTCCCGACAAACCCCAATCTCATGGTGTGAGATAGGTGTCCAGGATTCGGTACGTCGACCCTGCCCACGACCCTCCGGAGGGCGCCTCACTAGGCTGTCGGGCATGCCCGTGCAGCAGCCCGCAGCCCTGGAGGTCCCCGCGTGAACGACGTCGCCCAGCAGGCCAGCGCGGCCTACAACGCAGCACTCGAGGTCATCGCCGCGGTCGAGCCCCGTGTGGCCCAGGCCACACGCGCCGAGCTCGCCGACCAGCGCGCGTCGCTGAAGCTGATCGCCAGCGAGAACTACGCGTCGCCGGCGGTCCTGCTGACGATGGGCACCTGGCTGTCCGACAAGTACGCCGAGGGCACCATCGGCCACCGCTTCTACGCCGGCTGCCAGAACGTCGACACGGTCGAGTCGATCGCCGCCGAGCACGCACGAGAGCTGTTCGACGCGCCGTACGCCTATGTCCAGCCGCACTCCGGCATCGACGCGAACCTGGTCGCGTTCTGGTCGATCCTGGCGCACCGCGTGGAGTCACCGGCGCTGGAGAGGCTCGGTGCCAAGTCCGTCAACGACCTCTCCGAGGCCGACTGGGAGACGCTGCGCCACGAGTTCGGCAACCAGCGGATGCTGGGCATGTCGCTCGACGCCGGCGGGCACCTCACCCACGGCTTCCGCCCGAACATCTCCGGCAAGATGTTCCACCAGCGCTCCTACGGCACCGACCCGGAGACCGGGCTGCTCGACTACGACCGGGTGGCCGCGGCGGCCCGCGAGTTCAGGCCGCTGGTGCTGATCGCCGGCTACTCCGCCTACCCGCGCCGGGTGGACTTCGCCAAGATGCGCGAGATCGCCGACGAGGTCGGCGCGACGCTGATGGTCGACATGGCGCACTTCGCCGGCCTGGTGGCCGGCAAGGTGTTCACCGGCGACGAGAACCCGGTGCCGTTCGCCCACATCACCACCACGACGACCCACAAGTCGCTGCGCGGGCCGCGCGGTGGCCTGGTCCTGGCCCAGGAGGAGTACGCCGACTCCGTGGACCGGGGCTGCCCGATGGTGCTCGGCGGGCCGCTGTCGCACGTGATGGCCGCCAAGGCCGTGGCCCTGGCCGAGGCGCGGCAACCGTCGTTCCAGGACTACGCGCAGCGCATCGCCGACAACGCCAAGTCGCTCGCGGAGGGCTTCCTGTCCCGCGGCGCCAACCTGGTCACCGGTGGCACCGACAACCACATCGTGCTGCTCGACGTGTCGTCGTTCGGCCTCACCGGCCGCCAGGCCGAGTCCGCGCTGCTCGACGCCGGTGTGGTCACCAACCGCAACTCGGTCCCGGCCGACCCGAACGGCGCCTGGTACACCTCCGGCATCCGCCTCGGCACGCCCGCGCTGACCACCCGCGGCTTCGGCCACGACGAGTTCGACCGGGTGGCCGGGCTGATCGTCGACGTGCTGTCGAGCACCACGCCGGGCACCACGAAGGCCGGGGCGCCGTCCAAGGCGACCTACACCCTCGCCGACGGCGTCGCGGACCGGATCCACGCCGCCAGCGCCGAGCTGCTCGACAAGCACCCGCTCTACCCCGGGCTCGAGCTCACCTGACCTCATCGGTGGTTGAGGAGCGAGCGCCGCGGTTCCGGTGGTTGAGGAGCGAGCGCCCGGCTCCGGTGGTTGAGGAGCGAGCGAAGCGAGCGTCTCGAAACCACCCCGGTGGTTGGAGAGCGAGCGCCCGGTTCCGGTGGTTGAGGAGCGAGCGAAGCGAGCGTCTCGAAACCACTCTGGTGGTTGGAGAGCGAGCGCCCGGTTCCGGTGGTTGAGGAGCGAGCGAAGCGAGCGTCTCGAAACCACTCTGGTGGTTGGAGAGCGAGCGCCCGGTTCCGGTGGTTGAGGAGCGAGCGAAGCGAGCGTCTCGAAACCACTCTGGTGGTTGGAGAGCGAGCGCCCGGTTCCGGTGGTTGAGGAGCGAGCGAAGCGAGCGTCTCGAAACCACTCTGGTGGTTGGAGAGCGAGCGCCCGGTTCCGGTGGTTGAGGAGCGAGCGAAGCGAGCGTCTCGAAACCACTATCCACAGACGCGCAGACCCGGCTTGCACGACGAGGGTCACGGTCGGACGATCGCGGGATGGCTTGGACCTACATCGTCCGCTGTGTCGACGACACGTACTACGTCGGCAGCACCGTCGACCTAGAACGCCGCCTGAGCGAGCACAACCTGGGGCTGGGGGCTTCCTACACCCGTCATCGACGACCCGTAGTGCTCGTGTGGTCAGCCGAGTTCGAGCGCGTCGACGAGGCCTTTGCCCTCGAGAAGCAGGTGCAGGGCTGGAGCCGGCGCAAGCGAGAGGCGCTCATCGCGGGTGAGCTGGACGCGTTACCGACCCTCGCGAGTCGGAGCCGGAGGGCGCGGGCCACGCGAGGAGAGGGTTGCTAGGGCCGGTGGACGAGGTGGTTTCGAGACGTTCGCTGCGCTCGCTCCTCAACCACCGGTGGGGTGGGTGGTTTCGAGACGCTTGCTGCGCTCGCTCCTCAACCACCGGTGGGGTGGGTGGTTTCGAGACGCTTGCTGCGCTCGCTCCTCAACCACCGGTAGGGCGGGTGGTTTCGAGACGTTCGCTGCGCTCGCTCCTCAACCACCGACGGTGGGGGTGGCGCGGTCCACGATCGAGGCCAGGTCGGTGCCGCGGGGCAAGGTGCCCAGCGTCCCGCCGTACTGCGTCCCGAGGCGGGTCGCGCAGAACGCGTCGGCGACCGCGTCCGGCGCGTGCTGCACCAGCAGCGCGCCCTGCAGGCAGGCGGCCATCCGGCCGGCCAGCCGGCGGGCTCCGACCTCGGGCTCGGAGGTGTCGGCGAGGCTCTCCAGCACCACGTCGATCGCCCGGTCCAGGCGCGGGTCGGCGCCGCGGGCCCGGCCCACCTCGACGATCCAGGCCTGCAGCACCTCCGGCTCGCGGGAGAGCGCCCGCAGCACGTCGAGGGCGTTGACGTTGCCCGAGCCCTCCCAGATCGAGTTCAGCGGAGACTCGCGGAACAGCAGCGGCATCCCCGACTCCTCCACGTAGCCGTTGCCGCCGAGGCACTCGAGCGCCTCCGCCACCATCATCGGTGTCCGCTTGCAGACCCAGTACTTCGCCAGCGGCAGGGCGATCCGGCGCAGGGCGGCCTCGTGCGGATCGTGCAGGTTGTCGACGGCGGCGGCGAGCCGGATGGCGAGGGCGGTGGCCGCCTCGGACTCGACCGCCAGGTCGGCGACCACGTTGCGCATCAGCGGCTTCTCCGAGAGCAGCGACCCGAACGCCGACCGGTGGGCCACGTGCCAGGAGGCCTCGGCCAGCGCGCGCCGCATCAGCGACGCGGAGCCCAGCACGGTGTCGAGGCGGGTCGCGGCCACCATCTCGATGATCGTGCGCACCCCCCGACCCTCGTCCCCGAGCCGCTGCGCCCAGGTGCCGCGGAACTCCAGCTCCGAGGAGGCGTTCGAGCGGTTCCCGAGCTTGTCCTTGAGCCGTACGACGTCCAGCTGGTTGCGCGTGCCGTCCGGCAGCACCCGCGGCACCACGAAGCAGGTCAGCCCGCCGGGGGCCTGCGCGAGCATCAGGAACACGTCGTTCATCGGCGCCGAGGTGAACCACTTGTGGCCGTGCAGCGTGTACTCGCCGTCCGCGGCGGTCGGCCGGGCCTCGGTGACGTTCGTGCGCACGTCGGACCCGCCCTGCTTCTCGGTCATCCCCATGCCGGCCAGCGCACCCCGCTTCTCCGCGACCGGGCGCAGCCCGAAGTCGTAGGACGTCGCGGCGAGCCGGGGCGTCCACTCCTTCGAGATCGCGTCGTCGGCGCGCAGGGCCGGGATCGCGGCGTACGTCATGGAGATCGGGCAGGCGTGACCCGGCTCGGTCTGGGACCAGGCGAAGAAGCCAGCGGCCCGTCGGACGTGCGCGTGCGGCGAGTCGGAGACCCAGGGGGCGGCCTGCAGGCCGTAGCCGACCGCGCGCTCCATGAGCCAGTGCCACGAAGGGTGGAACCGGACCTCGTCGACGCGGTTCCCGTAGCGGTCGTACGCCGCGAGCTCGGGCTCGTACCGGTTCGCGAGCATGCCGTGCTCGCGGGCCTCGGCGGTGCCGGCGGCCGCGCCCAGCTCGCGGAGGTCTTCGACGACCGCCGCCGAGGCGTGCCGGGTGACCGCGTCGACGAGCGCGAGGTCGGAGGTGACGGTGTTGTGGTCCACGAGCGGAGGTGCCTGGTTGCCGGCCTCCCGGATATCTGCGGTCATGTCGATACCGTAGATCCATGTCAGGGCGCGCGGAGAGCCCAGGGGCCTCCGAACTTTCCCGCTGGCGGGTCGCCCGCGACACGTCGTGGCGGCTGCTGGTGTCGACGGTGGGCACCTGCTTCCGGAACCGGGTCACCGGACTGGCCGCCGAGGCCGCCTTCTTCGCGCTGCTCTCCATGCCCCCGTTGATCTTCGGGCTGGCCGGCTCCATCGGCTACGTGTTCTCGAGCTTCAGCCGCTCACAGGTCGACCAGATCCGCGACTCGATCCTGGAGCTGGCGTCGCGCGCGCTGACCGAGCAGACCGTCAACGTGGTGATCCGGCCGACGCTCGACGACGTGTTCAAGGGCGGCCGCTTCGACGTGATCTCCGTCGGGTTCGTGCTGGCGCTGTGGTCCGGCTCGCGGGCGCTCAACGTCTTCGTGGACACCATCACGATCATGTACGGGCTCGGCGGCCACCGGGGTGTGGTGCGCACCCGGGTGCTGTCGTTCGCGCTCTACGTCATGGGCCTGGTCACCGGCGTGGTGACGATCCCGCTCGTGGTCGCGGGGCCCGACGTGGTCGACCGGCTGCTCCCGGCCCGGCTGGACTTCCTCAACGCGCTCTACTGGCCGGTCGTGCTGGTGCTGTGCATCTGCTTCCTGGCCACGCTCTACCACGTGTCGGTGCCGGTGCGCACGTCGTGGCGGTTCAACGTCCCCGGCGCGACCCTCACGATGGCGCTCTGGATCGTCGGCTCGTTCCTGCTCCGCTGGGTGCTCACCCACACCGCCCGGGGCTCGACGTCCATCTACGGCCCGCTCGCCGCCCCCATCGTGGTGATGCTGTGGCTGTACCTGCTCTCCATCGCGGTGCTGATCGGTGCCGCGGTCAACGCGGCCTTCGACCGGCTGTGGCCGGAGAAGGAGACCGCCCGGGCCCGGATGGAGGTGGTCCGGCGGCTGCGGCTGATGTCGATCGTGCCGCGGCTGCGCCGTGACGAGGAGGAGCAGGCGCGCTTCCCCGACAGTGCGAGCGAGACGGTGGTGCTCGGCCGCTACGACGACAAGGCCCGACGCGACGGGGGCTGAGCCGCAGGTGCCGATATTCGGGTGCCCCGGTGCGTACGACGGCCTAGATTCCCGGTGTGCTCGAGAAGATCGGATACGGCCCGCACGTGGCCGAGGGCTACGCGCGCTGGGCTGCCTGCAGCGACGCGTCCGTCGGTCGTGTCCTGCACACCGACGCGGGGGTCGTGACGGTGCTCGCCGAGGACGGGACGCACCGCGTCGGGCTCGGGGGCGCCCTGCTGGGCGAGGCGGCCGGCGACCCCTCCGCAGCGCCGTGCCCGGGTGACTGGGTCGTGCTGCGCCGCTGGCCGGACCGGCGCACGACGCTCGAGGCCGTGCTCCCGCGGCGTACGTCGGTCGCCTGGCCGCCCGCGCAGGGGGCGCCGGTGGCGTGCGCCAACGTCGACGTCGCCGTCCTCGTCGGCCCGGGAACCGTGCGGCCCGCGAGGGCCGTCGTCACGCCCGGCGTCGAGGTGGTGCCGTGGGACGGCACGGACGAGCAGGCCGCCCGGCTGCGGGCCCGGGTCTCCGGAGGGCTCACCGTGGCGGTGATCGGACCCGACGGGCGGGACAAGGCCGCGCTGGTGCGTGCCCTGGCGGGGGCCGAGGTGCTCGCCGGCCGGGCCGCGCCGACCTGGCTCGTGCCGCTGCCCGGCGGTGGGGCGCTGGTCGACGTGGCCGGTCCGACTCGGGCGCACGGCGCCGCCGGGGTGCGCCCCTGAGCACGGGCGCCGCTCGGCGTCCCCGTATTTTGTCCGCATGGGAAACGTGAACCTGCCCACCCCGGTCGCGCTCGCGGGCGGCGCCATGTGCGTGCTCGGGGGCTACCTGCTCGGCGTCCTGGCCGGCCCCGACGGGGCGGAGCAGACCACGGCGACCGTGGTGAGCTACCAGCCGGACACGAACCGGCTCTGCCTGGAGGGGGACGGTGTGTCGAAGCAGCAGGGCACGGTGGACAACGGGGTGCTCTGCGGGAGCTGGCGCCGCACGGACGGCGCCGTCAGCCCGGAGGCGGGGGACCGCTTCACGTTCGTGTCGCTGAGCCCGGACAGTGGCGACGGGCACCGGCCGGTCACCTGGATCTATGGCGACGTCGCGTCGCCGACCCGGTAGGTTCGGCACGTGCCAGACGCTGACATCGTGGAGGACGACACCAACCGTGGCCGGGTCCGACTCCCGGCGATCGTGCGATCGCCGTTCTGGGAGCTCTCGCGCAGGGTGGTCCTCGCAGTGGCGATCCTCGGGTTCACGGTCGCGCTGGTCTACTTCGACCGCGCGGGCTACCAGGACAACGCGGACCCCTCGCACAAGGTCGACTTCGTCGACTCGGTGTACTACACGACGGTCACGCTGAGCACCACCGGGTACGGCGACATCGCGCCGTACGCGCCGCACTCACGGCTGATCAACGCCTTCGTCATCACGCCGCTTCGCATCGCCTTCCTGGTGCTGCTGATCGGCACCACGCTCGAGGTGCTCGCCACCCAGGGCCGCGAGATGTTCCGGATCGCCCGCTGGAGGAGGACCATGAAAGAGCACGTCGTGGTGATCGGCTACGGCACCAAGGGACGCAGCGCCGTCGAGACGCTGCTGAACAACGGGGTCGGCAAGGACCACATCGTCGTGGTCGACCCCAGCAGCACCGCACTGGGTGAGGCGCACGCCGACGGCCTGGCCGTGGTGACGGGGGACGCCACCCGCCGCGAGGTGCTCCGCCGGTCCGGGGTCGCGGAGGCCAAGCAGGTGATCATCACCACCGACCGCGACGACTCGACGGTGCTCGCGACCCTCAACGTCCGCCAGCTCAACCCCGATGCCTACGTGGTCGCGGCCGTGCGGGAGTCCGACAACGTCCAGCTGGTGCGGCAGAGCGGTGCCGACTCGGTGGTGACGTCCTCGGACGCGGTGGGCCGACTGCTGGGGCTGTCGTCGCTGAGCCCCACGCTGGGGTCGGTCATGGAGGACCTGCTGACCTACGGCGAGGGGCTCGAGGTCGCGGAGCGGGAGCTGCTCGTGCCCGAGGTCGGCAAGCAGCCGCAGTCACTGCCGGACCAGGTGATCGCCGTGGTCCGCGACGGCACCGTGCACCGCTACTTCGACCCGGCAGTCACCCAGCTCGTGCGCGGTGACCGGCTGATCGTGGTCCGCCCGGCCGAGGAGCTGCCGTGGGCGCCTCGCCCAGGCACGCACGGCGAGACGTCGACGACCGAGGAGGACTGAGCCCTCCGGGTCCCGCTCAGCCCCGGCGCAGTGCGACGACGGCCACGTCGTCGTCGCGGGTGTGGTCGCGCACGGCGTCGACCAGCCGCTCGAGCGCGACGGGGAGGGCCTCTCCCGCAAGCTCGCCGAGACCGGGCAGCGCGTCGAGCAGCCTGTCCTGGCCCGTGTCGATGTCCTCGGTGCGCCGTTCGATGAGCCCGTCGGTGAACGCGACGACGGTGTCCCCGGCCGCGAACGGGATCCGCACCGGGTTGCGCGGCCCGCCGCCGACGCCCAACGGCACGCCGTCCGGGTCGGGCAGCTGCTCCCGGGTGCCGTCCGCCCGCAGGATCACCGGTGGCGGGTGGCCGGCGTTTCCGACTTGGATCTCGTCGTGGGCGCTGTCGATGACGGCGTACACGAGCGTGACCAGCTGGGCCATGTCGAACTGCGAGAAGAGCACGTCGAGCTTGCCGAGCACCACGGCCGGGTCCGGGTCGATGGCGAGGTAGGCGCGCACCGCGGAGCGCATCTGCGCCATCGCGGCGGCCGCCTTGACGCCTCTGCCCATCACGTCGCCCACGAACATCACCACCCGCCCGTCCTCGAGCGCGATGATGTCGTAGAAGTCACCGCCGACCTCGGTCCGCCCGGCCGGCAGGTAGAGCGCGGCGATGTCCCAGCCGGGCACCTGGGTGGTCTTGTCGGGCAGCACGGCCCGCTGGAGGCGTACGGCGGCCTCGCGGATCTCGCTGTGCAGCTGCGCGTTGTCGATCGCGACGGCCGCCCGACGGGCGAGGTCCTCACCGAAGCTGACGTCGGTCGGCCCGAACCTGCGGCCGCCGTCGCCGGCGACCCAGGTCATCACACCGAGCACCCGGTCGCGGGTCTTGAGCGGCACCGTCAGCGCGCTCCGCAGGTTGAGCTCGCGCGCCAAACGCCGCTGCTCGGCGTCGGGGAGGGCGTCGATCAGCTCGTCCGGGATCTCGGGCAGCAGCTCGCTCTTGCCGGTCCGCAGCACGTGGTAGGCACCCTGGGCGGAGTCCTTGGGGGTCGGGAACCGGCGCTGCATGTCGAGCGCGAGCTTCACCTTCGCGGGGTCGGTGTGCGCGACCGCCAGGGTGCGCAGCTCGCCCTCCTCGAGGAGCTGGATGCTGCACCAGTCGGCGTAGTCGGGCACCGCCAGGTAGACGACCCGGGTGAGCGTGCTCTGGTAGTCCAGGTTCTTGGCCAGCTCCGCCGAGGCGTCGGCCAGGAACCGCAGCTTGGTCCGCTGGTCCGCCGCCTCGGCCAGCGCGTTCACCCGGTCCAGCGCCTGGGCGATGGTGTCCCCGAGCACGGTGAAGTACTCCAGCTCCTGGGAGTCGAACGTGCGCTTCCCGGGGAAGGAGAGCCCGGCCGACCCGATCGTCCGACCGCCGACCCGTAGCGGCAGGTTGACCGTGGTGCGGTCGCTGTCCTCGTAGGGCTCGAGCTCGGGAAAGCGGGCGACGATCTCGTCGCGGCCGGTCACGATGATCCGCCGGCCGGAGCGGATGCACTCGCTCGGTGGCAGCGCCGCCGACAGGGGGAACGTGCTGTAGATGCTGGCCAGCTCCTGGTCGCCGCCGTGCAGGCCGAGCAGGGCGACGGTCTCGTCGTCCTCGAGCACCGACAGGGCGGCGCGGGTGGCGCCGGAGGCGAACGACGCGTGCTCGGTGACCACCTTCGTGACGTCGGTGACGGTCTCGGCGAGCATGAGCTCGTTGGTGACCTTCGCCAGCCGGGTCAGCTGCTCGGCGACCCGGCGTGCCGCGATCTCGGTCGCCGCGGTGCGCGAGAGACCCGGCAGCACCAGCATCAGGCCCGCGACCGCACCGCCCGCCCACACCGGAAGGACCACGGTGGGCTTGGAGTGCACCGAGCCGTCGGCGTGCTGGACCGGCAGGTCACCCCGCCAGCGGTCGTCGCCGAGGACCCGGTCCAGGACGGTCCGGACCGTCTCGTGGTCCGAGGGCGAGATCAGGACCGACATCGCGTCGGAACCGAGCAGCGCCTCCCGCCGGAAGCCGAGCTCGATCAGCGACGAGTCGTTGGCGTACAGGACCCGTAGAGCGCGGTCGGTCACCACAACGCCGTGGTCGAGCCCGTCGAGGAGTCGGGCGTCGGGAAACCACGGGCGGTCGCTCGTCGGGTCGCTCTGCACGCCTTGAATCCTGCCAGTAAACGTCCGGCAAAGGCAGTTGAACCCCCAGTTGCTTCGCCGGGTGCATGGACGCGGACCGGCTGGGCACTCGGCCCCAGGTGCGGCGGCGGGGTCAAGCAGCTGGCCCGGCCGACGCGCTCAGCGGGGGCAGCCCCGGACCCGGAGCTGGTTCGGGGCTGTCTCCCACCCACGGGGCAGGGTGTGAGGTGCGCCACACTCCTTTGCTTTCGTGAATACCCCCGGGTGTATAGTTTCTCGTGTTGGCCCGGTGAGTTGTCCCCCGTCTCACCGGGCCAATTCCATGCCCGGGTTCCACGGTCCGGCGCCGGCAACAGGTCACGGTTCGGGTGTCGTTCGAGGGTTCGGCGGCGTTTCCGCTGCCATGTCGTGTTCCGCCGCGCCAGCATGAAGGCGACTGCACACCTCGACGCACGCCCGTCTCGGACGGCGCCGGGGGGAGAGGACCGAGCATGCCGTGCACGCACCATCTGTGGGACGACCCGACCGGCCTGTGCTGCACCGGGGAGCTCGGTCACCCCGGGGGCCACAGCTACGTCGACAGTCATGGCTCGTTCGTCCCCGACAAGAGGGAGTCCCGGCCCACGCGCAACCCGCGCGACCGTGAAGCCTGACCCCTGGTAGCGTCCTCGGCCCGTGCTGCGGCAGCGGTGCCTCGGAGACCGGCCGCTCGTTGACACCTGATGCCCAGGAAGGCGGTGGGGTCCGGCATGTCGGTCGACCGCGGAGGACACCCGGACGGCCGGCCCCGTGCCCTGCTGGTGGCGGGGACCACGTCGGACGCGGGCAAGAGCGTGGTCACCACCGGGCTGTGCCGGGCGCTGCGCCGGCGGGGCCTGCGGGTGGCCCCTTTCAAGGCGCAGAACATGTCGAACAACTCGATGGTGACCGCCACCGGCGCCGAGATCGGGCGGGCCCAGTGGGTGCAGGCGGTGGCCGCGGGGGCCGACCCGGAGCCGGCGATGAACCCGGTGCTGCTCAAGCCGGGCAGCGACCGGCGCAGCCACGTGGTGGTGATGGGGCAGCCGGCCGGCGAGCTCGACGCGGGGGAGTTCGCGGACGGCCGGGCGGGGCTCGCCCGCGCGGCGTTCGCCGCCTTCGACGACCTGGCCGCGCGCTTCGACGTCGTGGTCTGCGAGGGCGCGGGCAGCCCGGCTGAGATCAACCTGCGCGCCCACGACTACGTCAACATGGGGCTGGCCCGGCACGGGCGGATCCCCACGGTCCTGGTGGGGGACATCGACCGCGGCGGGCTGTTCGCGGCCCTGCACGGGACGATGGCGCTGCTCGACGCGGAGGACCAGGCGCTGGTCGCCGGTTTCGTGGTGAACAAGTTCCGCGGCGACCTCGGCCTGCTCCGTCCGGGGCTGGTCACCCTCGAGGAGCTGACCGGGCGGCCGGTCCTCGGCGTCCTGCCGTGGCTGCCCGACCTCTGGCTGGACTCGGAGGACTCCCTGGCGCTGGAGTCCCGGCCACGGCTCGACCCGCCGGCGACCCGGCCGCCGCTCCGGGTGGCGCTCCGGGTGGCGGTGGTGCTGCTGCCGCGGGTCAGCAACTTCACCGACGTCGACGCGCTGAGCCTCGAACCCGGCGTGGAGGTCAGCTTCGTGCGCGACCCGCGCGCCCTCGCCGGCACCGACGTCGTCGTGCTGCCCGGGACCCGCGCCACCCTGTCCGACCTGCGGTGGCTGCGCGAGTGCGGGCTGGCCGAGGCCGTCGTCGCGCACGCGTCGCGCGGTGGCGTGGTGCTCGGCATCTGCGGAGGCTTCCAGATGCTGGGCCGGTCCGTGCACGACCCCGACGGGGTCGAGGGACCTCCCGGCGCCCGCGTCGACGGGCTGGGCCTGCTCGACGTACACACCCGCTTCGGGCGGGACAAGGTGCTCCGGCTGTCCCGGGGAACGGCGCTCGGCGCCGCGGCGTCCGGCTACGAGATCCACCACGGCCGGGTGACGGTGGGGGAGGCGGCCCCGTTCCTGGGCGGCGCTCGCTCGGGCTCGGTCTTCGGCACGATGTGGCACGGGAGCCTCGAGGGCGACGACCTCCGCCGTGCCTGGCTGTCCGAGGCCGCCGCGCTGTGCGGCCGGTCCGGGTTCGAGCCCGGTACGGCGAGCTTCGGTGCTGCGCGGGAGCGGCGGCTCGACGCCCTCGCCGACGCGGTCGAGGAGCACCTGGACCTGGACCGCGTCGTCGGACTCGTCGAGCGCGGGGCCCCGGCCGGCCTGCCACCCGTCCGTGGAGGGCTGGTGTGAGGGCCTTGTCCCCACGCGGGTCCTTGGTCACTTCGCCCGGAGCCCACGGCGGGGGACACTGACGGTGGAGGTCCTCGGAGGAAGGGTGCGGAAGATGCCCACAGCCGGGCTGGTCCATCGGGTCGTTCTCATCCTTCTGGCGTTGGCGCTCGGGCTCGTCGTCGTGGTGGTCGAGCCGGTCGGACCCGCCGCCGCGTGGACGCTCAAGGACCGGTTCAGCCGCGAGGTCGTCCGTCCCGGGGACGTGGACGCGGATCCCTACCACATCGAGCACGTCTACGAGCTGCAGTACCGCCTCAAGTGGCTCGGGCTCTTCGACGCGACGCCCAACGGTCACTTCGGCCCGGTCACGAAGGCCGCGGTGATCAAGTTCCAGCGCCGCAACGACCTGCCGCAGACCGGCGTCGTGGGCTACACGACGTGGAAGCCGCTCATCAAGAAGACGGTCCGGGGACGGGCCGCCGTTCCCCGCGGCTGCAAGGCGGACGGGTGGCACGCCTGCTACGACCGCTGGCGGCACCAGGTGAACCTCTACCGCAACGGGACGCTGCTGAACTCCTGGCTGGTCCGTGGCGGCGCCTACGACACCCCGACCCAGAGGGGCTCCTACGTCGTCTACTACCGCGACATCGACCACGTCAGCTCGCTGTTCGACTCCGCGCCGATGCCGTACTCGCAGTTCTTCCACGGTGGTCAGGCACTGCACGGGTCCCGGCTGATGATGAACCCGTTCGTCGGCCACAGTCACGGTTGCGTGAACTTCTGGGTCGAGGACGCTCGCCAGCTCTGGAACCTGACCTCCACGAGGACGCTCCGGGTCCGGGTGTACGGCGCCTGGAGCTGACGGAGGGAGCCCTCAGCGCTCGAGTCGCGGGACACGCTGCAGGAGGAGCACACCCGTCTGGTTCGCCGCGACAGAGCCGAAGGTCCCCCGGTCAGCGCCTCACCAACTGCAGTTCGTCGCCCCAGCGGTCGACGATGCTGGTGAGCACCGGCCGGGTGCGGTGCCTGTCGAACGTGGCGCAGAGCGCCTCGACCTTCTCGAAGGTGGTCCGGATTGCTGTCGGGTCGCCGTCCAGAGTGGCTTCGAGGATGGCGAGGAGCTCCTCGGCAGGCCAGTCCTGGAGCGGGTGCTCACGGAGCTCCCACGGGAGGTACTTGTGGTAGGGACGAACCCGCCCCGCCAGCGCGAAGATGACGTCCAGCAGCCAGGGCATCGACTCCGCGGCGTCGAGTCGCCGCTCGAGTGGACGTCCGTCACGGTCGTTCTTGAGCGCTCGATAGGCATAGTTGAGCCAGCCGTCGAGCCGATCATGCTCGACGAGGATCGACTCCGCCTCGTCAGGCGTGAGCGTCGCCTGGTGAACAAGCGCTGAGCTCAATCGCCCACCCGTGCGGTCGAGGAGCACCGGCGCCCATGCGAATGACCAGCGGAACCACCAGCCCCCGCTCCCGAACCGCGGAATCTGCTCCAGCTGCGTGAGCGTGACCGGGTTCTCGTCGACGGCGGCAGAGCGCGTCGTATCGCGTCGGCCGACGCCGGTGTCCGCCAACACGACGTAGACGTCGAGATCGGATCGCTCCGTGGCCACGCCCCTCCCGGCCGAGCCCGAGAGGACCAGTCCCAACAGATCGGTGCCGTGACGTGCGTCGTTGCGACGCGCCAGTTCGGAGAGCAGGCGGCGGCGCTCGGACGACAGCCCATCCGGGAACCTCAGAGCCACGGGTCGGTCGGTCACTGCGCCACCCTTGCTGACCAGGGCGCGGCCGGCAATCGAGTTCCCGAACGATTCCCCCATACCGGGAAAATCGCACGACAAATGCCACCGAGACCCGGAGAATCCCCGGTGATGTCCACCGCCATCCTTCGCCATGCGCGTCCCCCGTCGCCTCTTGCCGGGCGGCTCGCCGTCCAGTCACTGCTCTTCGCCCTCGGTGAGGGCACGTTCATGACCGGTTCGGCGGTGTTCTTCACCCAGATCGTCGGGCTGAGCGCCGCCCAGGTCGGGCTCGGCCTGACCTGCGCGGGCGCGGCCTCCTTCATGGCGGCGCTGCCGATGGGCAAGCTGGTGGACCGCTTCGGGCCGAGAAGAATGTGGGCGGTCAGCGCGACCGGGCAGGCCGCGATGTTCTGCCTGTGGCCGTTCATCGAGGGCTTCCCCGGCTACCTCATGATGGCGGTCGGCATGGAGGTCATCGGCGCGCTCGGTGGGACCGCGTACGGCGCGTACACGATCGACGTGCTGCCGCCCGACGAGCGGGTGAAGTCGCGGGCCTACATGTACTCCGCGCTCAACGTCGGCTTCACCCTGGGCTCGATGACCGGTGGCATCGCGCTGGCGTTTCACTCCAACCACGTCCTGCACGCGGTGCCCTGGTTCACCGCCCTGGCGTTCCTGGTCAACGCCGTCGCCATCACCAGGCTGCCGCGTGCCTCGCACGACGAGCGCACCCCGGAGGACCGGAGGCACAAGGTCGCCGGGCCCGGACCGCTGCGCAACCGCGGCTGGTTGCTGACGACCTTCTTCGTCGGCGTGTTCTGGACCAACCAGGTGCTGCTCAACGTGGTGATCCCGCTGTGGCTGGTGGAGCAGACCGACGCCCCGCGAGTGCTGCTGGCCTTCCTGTTCGGCACCAACACGGTGATGTGCATCTTCCTGCCGATGGCCGCTGCCCGTGGCGTCCACGACGAGCCGACCGCGCTGAGGGCGATCCGGGTGTCCTCCACGTTCTTCGTGCTCTCCTGTCTGATCACGTTGGCGACCCATGACACCGTCGGTTGGCTCACGATCGCGCTGGTCTGGCTCGGTCACGTCACGGTGACCGGCGCCGAGCTCTACCTCTCGGCGGCCAGCTGGACGTTCGAGGCCGAGCTGATGGACCCGCGTCAGCGCGGCGCCTACCAGGGCGCTGCCGGGCTCAGCGGCACCCTCGGCAAGGTGTGGGCGCCCGCGGTGTTCACGTTCCTGGCGATGAACTGGGGCGCGGCCGGATGGCTGGTGATCGCCGGCATCATCGTGGTGGCCACCATCGGTGTGCACCCGTCCGCGCGGATGGCGCGCCGGTTCCTCGAGCAGCACGTCCCCGCCGACGTGCTTGCCGACGCCCGCGCCTCCATGCCCGACCCCGAAGAGGGCCTCGCGGCCGGGCCGCCCTCGCTCATCAGCACCGACACGCCGGTGCCAGAGTCCACGGTCGGCCAGATCCCCTGAGGGCGGTCACCTGTCGCAGGACATCGGGCGGGTCCGGACGCGGAAGGCCGGGGCTGCTCCAGGCGCCAGAGCCTGGAGCGCCGCCTTGCTGGTCGGACTCGCCGAGCCCGGCCTGACACCCTCGATCCTGTGCTTTGGCTCGTAGGGTCTGGCTGTGCCGAAGAAGAAGAAGCATGGCCGCGGCCGGGGACGCCAGCCGCAGCGACGCCCCACCTCGCAGCCGGCGCGCCAGCCGCACGGCGCGCAGGAACAGCAGCTGTTCCAGAGCCTGCGTGCGGCGCTGCGGTCGGGTGAGCCGCTGGATCTGCTGGCCATCGTCAGCGGGTTCCTCGAGGTCACCGACCCGCGGAGCCGGGATCCGTTCGCGCCGGACGAGCAGCGAGCCGGACTCGCTGACCTGGTCGAGTCGTTCGCCGGGACGCCGTACGCCGAGACCACGGCCGCGCTGACTGCCATCAAGGCGCTCGCGACCGACGAGGTGCTCGCTGCCCGGATCGGCCGCGAGCTCGAGGATCGTCGACACCCGCTACCGGACTGGCTGACCGGGCTGCGCCAAGCCCAGCTCGACCCGAACGTGTGGTTGATGACCCATGTGCTGGGCGACGGGGACGACTACCTGCTGGGTGTGACCCTGCCGTCCGGGGAGGCGTTGTCGGCCTTGGTCTACGTCGATCACAACATGGGCACGGTGGTGAAGGACGCGTTCGTGGTCCCGGAGCCGCTGGAGGATCTGGCGATCAAGATGGGGACGCTGATCGACGACGCGGACCAGTCGCTGACGCGGACTGATCCGGCCACGGCGCGGGCGGTGATCGAGGCGGCGATCGACTCCGGGTCCCGGCTGCACCCGCCGCTGACGTCGGACAGCTGGCCGATGTGCCGGCCCCTGGTGGAGTGGATGCTTCGGCTGATGCCGGCCGGAGGCATGGCCCCGGACCGGAAGGAGTGGTCGCAGGAGGAGACGGCCGCGGTGGCGGCCGAGTTCTTCGCTTCCCCGTTCGGCGCTGCCCTCGACGATGACGACCGTCGCAGCCTGCTGGAGAGCGTGCTGTGGTTCTGCACCGGATACGCGACCGGTGACCCGTGGCGGTGGAGTCCGGTGACGGTCGAGATGCTGCTGGCCGACTGGTTCCCGCGCAAGGTGATCGCCGAGCCGGCGTACCTGGTCGAGCTGCCCGACCTGGTGCGTGCCTACATCCGCTACTGCCACCAGCGCAACGGCATCCGGGAGGACCTGACCGCCGAGACCCTCGCCGCGGTCGATCACTACGAACCGGAGTACCTGGAGCTGATCCGAAGCGACCGCCAGCAGGCCATGGCCGGACTCGCTGAGGCGCTCCTCGAAGCCGAGCGGGTCGAGCACCTCACCGACGAGGAGATCCACCTGGACTACATCGCCAACGAGGTCGGCGGCGTCGAGACGCTGATGAGGCTCGACGCCGAGCCGCTCGCGGACGAGGAGTTCGACTGGAGCGGCATCCCTGAGGAGGTCCGGCCGACGGTGCAGGCGATCCTCGAGGGGTGCGACGCCTGCGCCGACGCGATCCTCGACACCGAGCACCGCACCGCGATGCGTCGCTTCCTCCGCAAAGCCGCGAGAAATGACGCTGGCCTCTTCCGGCGCAAGGGCTCACCGGTGCGCGGCGCCGCGGCGGTCGCCTGGGTGATTGCCACCGCGAACCGCACCATCGGCTCCTACCGATCACCGATGACCGGCAAGGACCTGCTCGCCCACTTCGGCATCACCGGGTCGGTCTCGGACCGGGCCCAGTCGCTGATCCGGGCGGCCGGGGTCGACGTCCGGCTGACCTATGGCTCGCTCCGGGTCGGTGATCCAGCGCTCCTGGTCGCCCGACGTCGCCGCGAGCTCGTCGAAGAACGTGATCGGACCCTGGCGCAGGGCTGACCGACATGGACGACAGAGAGGCACTGAAGCGGCTGCGCTCACTCGTGGTCCAGGGAGACGGCCCCGGACTCGTGAGGGTCTTGAGCGAGGAGCCGTGGCCGGCTGGCTCGCTGCAGCTGATCGGCGACGGTCTGCTCGCAGCGGTCTCCGAGGGCATCGGCGGTGCTCCCGAGGTGGCGCACACGTGCGTCAACGCGCTGGCGGAGCGGAGCTGGGAAGGCGACCGCGAGCTGGCGGTGGGCTTGGAAGCGGCTCTCGGCGACGGCCCGACTCCGATGCTGCGGCCGTTGCCGGTGGACCTCGAGGAGCTCGCCATGATCCTGGAGGGCGACCCGGTCCACGGCGGCGGCCGGATCGACCTTCGTACCGGCGAGGTGTGGCCTCAGTCCGCGATCGAGTACGCCGAGGAGGTCGGCGAGATCGACGAGGACGATGATGATCCCGATCGGTGGCTGTGGGTGGACTGCATGGGGTCGCACGGGGGCTACCGGGACATGGAGTGGTTCATCGCGGACCTCGACGACAAGGTGTTCGCCGACAGGTTGGCCCACGCCATCTCCGGACGCGGTGCCTTCCGTCGGTTCAAGGACCGGCTGTCCGAGCGTCCTGAGCTGATGACCCGGTGGCACGCGTTCTCCGGCGACCGACAGCGGGGGAGGGCCCGCAGCTGGTTGGCGGCCGAGGGCTACACGCCGGTGCGGTCGAACTGACGCCGAAGGACGGCAAGGGGCCTTCGGCTCTGGCGGGACGCCGGACGGGCGACGATCGTTGCAGCGGGAAGGGGGCGTGTGAGGTGGTGACGGTCCGGGAGGCGACGTTCGACCTGTTGCGGTCGCACGGGATGACCACGATCTTCGGCAACCCAGGGTCCACCGAGCTGCCGATGCTGTCGATGTTCCCGAGCGATTTCACCTACGTCCTCGGACTCCAGGAGCTGGTCGTCGTGGGCATCGCGGACGGGTATGCGCAGGCGACGGGCCGTCCGACGCTGGTGAACCTGCACACCGCCCCAGGTGTGGGCAACGCGGTGGGCGGCATCGTGAACGCGCAGGCGAACAAGTCGCCGTTGGTGATCACCGGTCGCCGGAGCCGCTGTCTCGGTAGCTTCGCGCATCAGTGCCTGGGCGCGATGGTCGGGCCGTTCGTCCCTTCCTGCCTTGCCTGGGGGCGGCGAGGGTGGAAGAGCGCTGGATGCCCTCGCCTGCGTCCCGCGCGGGAGGGATGTCATGCCCCCTGGTGACCCTGGCCCCGCTTCGGGGAGGCTGTCCGAGCTGCCCCTGGAGGCTCTCGAGCGGGAGATCGGGGCCGAGACCGGTGGCCTGTCGGGTCTGGAGGCTGCGCGGCGCCTGGCCCGCTTCGGTCCCAACGAGGTGGTGGAGGGCCGGCGGCATCCGTTGCTGGTGCTTGCCGGCTACTTCTGGGCGCCGATCCCGTGGATGATCGAGGTCGCCCTGGTCCTCTCCCTGCTGCTGGCGCACTGGACGGATGCTGCGGTGATCGGGGTCTTGCTGTTGATGAACGGCGTGGTGGCGTTCAGCGAGGAGCACCAGGCCGCGGCCGCGATCGACGCGCTCAAGCAGCGGCTGACGGGCACCGCCCGGGTGTTGCGAGACGGACAGTGGGCCGAGGTGGCGACCCGTGCGCTCGTCCCGGGTGACGTGATCAGGGTCCGCCTCGGCGACATGATCCCGGCCGACGCCCGGCTGCTGCAGGACACCACACTGGAGGTCGACCAGTCGGCGCTGACCGGGGAGTCGCTCCCGGTCTCGCTGGGACGGGGCGCCGTGCTGTTCTCCGGCGCGGTGGTCAGGCGCGGGGAGGCCGATGCCCTCGTCTACGCGACGGGCGCCGCCAGCTACTTCGGCCGCACCACCACGCTGGTGAGGTCGGCCGGCACGGTCAGCCACTTCCAGCGTGCTGTGCTGCGCATCGGCCACTACCTGATCCTGCTGGCGCTGGCCCTGGTGACCGTCACCCTGGCTGTCTCGATCGCCCGCGGCAACGCGCTGCTGGCGACGCTGGAGTTCGCGCTCGTGGTGACCATTGCGTCGGTGCCGGTCGCCCTGCCCGCGGTGCTCTCGGTGACCATGGCGGTCGGCGCCCGGCAGCTCGCACACCGAGACGCGGTCGTCAGCCACTTGCCCGCGGTGGAGGAGCTCGGCGGCGCCGATGTGTTGTGCTCGGACAAGACCGGCACGCTGACGCAGAATCGTCTCGCCGTCGGTGACCCGTGGTGTGCCCCCGACGTGTCACCGGAGGAGCTGGTCGCCGCGGCGGCCCAGGCGTCACGGGCCGAGGACCGCGACCCGATCGACCTTGCCGTCCTGGCCGCGGCCGAGACGATCTCACGCGAGGGCGAGCAGGTGCTGGCGTTCACCCCGTTCGACCCGGTCACCAAGCGCACCGAAGCCACCGTGCGACGTGCCGACGGCAGTCAGGTGCGGGTCACCAAGGGCGCCCCGCAGGTGGTGGCGGAGCTGTGCGGCGACGACCCCACCACGGCGGCCGCAGACCAGCAGGTCCAGTCGTTCGCCGACCGCGGGTTCCGATCCCTGTCCGCCGCGCGCGCAGAGAGTGACTCAGGATGGCAACTGCTCGGCGTACTGCCACTCTCGGACCCGCCACGTGCAGACTCGGCAGCGACCATAGCCGCCGCCCGCAAGCTGGGCCTCGCGGTGAAGATGGTGACCGGCGACCAGGTGCCCATCGCGGTCGAGGTCGCGCGGCAGGTCGGGCTCGACGGGGACATCCTCGAAGCCGACCTCATGCCGCAGGACGGATCCGAACGCGCCGAGCTCGTAGAGCACGCCAGCGGCTTCGCCCAGGTCTTCCCCGAGCACAAGTACGAGATCGTGCGGGCCCTCCAGCAGCGCAACCACATCGTGGCCATGACCGGCGACGGCGTCAACGACGCTCCGGCCCTGAAGCAGGCCGACGTCGGGATCGCGGTCGCAGGCTCCACCGACGCGGCCCGTGCGGCAGCCGACGTCGTGCTGCTCAGCCCCGGGCTGTCGGTCATCCTCGACGCGGTCCGGCTCGCCCGGGAGATCTTCGCCCGGATGACCAGCTACGCCACCTATCGCATCGCAGAGACGATCCGCGTCCTGCTGCTGGTCGCCCTCGCGGTCGTGATCTTCAACTTCTTCCCCGTCACGGCAACCATGATCGTCCTGCTCGCGATCCTCAATGACGCGGCCATCCTCACCATCGCCTATGACCATGCGCGCGGGTCGGCACGACCGGTCACCTGGGACATGCGCACCGTGCTGAGCGTTGCCACGGCCATCGGTGTCCTGGGCGTGGCCGAGACGTTCCTCCTCTTCGGGCTCGCCGACCAGCTCTTCGGTCTCGACCGCGACGTCGTCCGCACCCTGATCTACCTCAAGCTCTCGGTCTCGGGACACCTCACGATCTTCGTCACCCGGACCCGCGGCCCCTTCTGGACCCGGCCGGCACCGTCTCGGGTGCTCCTCGGTGCCGTGCTCGGCACCCAGCTCCTCGCCACCACGATCGCCATCCTCGGAGTACTGATGACCCCGCTTCCCTGGACCTGGGCCGCGGCAGTCTGGGGCTACGCGCTCCTCTGGTTCCTCGTCGAAGACCGCGTCAAGCTGGCCACACACGCGTGGCTGGACCGGCACCCTCCCTCGCCGAGACCCGAGTCCGGCGAACAGGGCACACCCTCGAGGCCGAGCCGAGCGCCACACTGACGTGGTCGGAGAGCAGTAGCGTGTAGCAGCATGGATGGACTCGACCTGACACGGCTCATCGATCTTGAGCGCCAGGGATGGGATTCGCTCTGCCGGTCCATGGGCGGCGACTTCTACGGGCAACTGATGGCCCCGGACTCGGTGATGGTCCTCGTCAATGGGATGGTCCTGGACCGTGACACCATTGCGAGCTCGCTCAACGGTTCCCCGCCGTGGGCGTCGTACGAACTGACCGAGGAACGACTCGTGGCGGTAGGCAGTGATGCCGCGGCCTTGGTGTACAAGGCCACCGCGTCGCGCGACGGGCAGGCGGAACCGTTCGTCGCGTTGATGTCCAGCGTCTACCGGATGATCGATGGCGAGCCGCGCCTCGCCCTCTACCAGCAGACGACGATTAGCCACTGATCGTGGTGTCGAGCCTGCAGGGCATCGACGTCGGCCGCGCTCCATGGCCTTCGGTGAAGTACCGGGACCGACGGTGGCGTGGACCTGGAGTGCGCCGTCGAACTGTCCCCGTACGTTCCTCGGGAACAGACCGAGACCCTCGAAGGGACCTCTGACCTGCGGTTTCTCTGTGGGCGATACTGGGTTTGAACTTTTGAGAGCCGGGTCCTCGGTGGTCTCGCTGGCGACACTGGCTCAGAGGTAAACTCGCAGGTCAGAGGGCACTTTCGGGATCTTCTGACGCCTGACACACCAAGTCATCTTCGGACACGTTCTGACGTCTATGTTCCCCGTATGTTCCCCGAAAGGCGACACTGGAGGGACAAAAGATGGCTCGGGAAGCCTCTATCGCCCGCCGGGGCTTCGGCCGGATCGAGCGGCGCGAGTCCGGCCGCTACCGCGCGGCATACACAGGACCCGACGGCCGGCTGTACCGCGCTCCGACGACGTTCGACGCCAAGGAGGACGCCGTCGCCTGGCTGGCCAACCGCCGGGCCGAGATCCAGATGGAGGTCTGGGCGCCCGATGCGGCCGCGCGGGGCGCCCCGCGTCATCGGTGCCGACGCTGGGGGCGTACGGCGACCAGTGGCTCGAGGGCCGCAAGACCCGCGGCCGCGAGTTGCGCCCGACGACCCGCCAGCAGTACCGGATGCTGCTCGACACCTACATCTACCCGACCTTCGGCGACGAGCGGCTCGACCGGATCACCGCCGACGACGTCACGGAGTGGTATGACGCCCTGGCGCCCGGCAAGGAGACGATCCGGTCGCAGGCCTACAGCCTGCTCCGCACCATCCTCGGGTCGGCGGCCTCGGCTCGACCGAAGCCGCTGATCCCGTACAACCCCGCGCACATCCGCGGCGCCGGGAACGTGAAGCGCGCCCACAAAGTCCGACCCGCTTCGCTCCAGGAGCTGGAGACGATCGTCGAGGCGCTCCCCGACCGGTACAAGCTGATGGCACTCCTTGCCGCTTGGTGCGCGATGCGCTTCGGCGAGCTGGCCGAGTTGCGCCGCGGCGACATCGACCTGCGCACCAACCGGGTGTCGATCACGCGCGGCGTCGTCCGCGTCGGCGGCAAGTTCGTCGTCGGCTCACCGAAGTCCGACGCCGGAGTCCGCGACGTCGCGATCCCGCCGCACCTGATCCCCGTCGTGAAGTCGCACCTGAAGAACCACACGGGCAGGGGCAAGGAAGCGCTGCTCTTCCCGGCCGCCGCCGACAGCAACGCACACATGGCCCCGTCGACCCTCTACAAGGTCTACTACCCGGCCCGGAAGGCCGCCGGACGCGAGGACCTCCGCTGGCACGACCTCCGCCACACCGGCGCCGTCCTCGCCGCCCAGACCGGCGCGACGCTTGCCGAGCTCATGGGCCGTCTCGGCCACTCCACTCCCGGCGCGGCCATGCGCTACCAGCACGCCGCCGCCGACCGTGACGCAGAGATCGCGACGGCTGTCCGCGCTCGTCGAGGTGTCGGACCCGGCTGGGAGGGTGGATCCATGAGCGAGCTGGACCACCGAGTTCTACGAGGACGATGCCGGCCGTCGTCCGGTTGAGCTCTGGATGGACTCGCTCACTGTCGCCGAGTTCGCTGCTCTGCGCGCTGGGATCCTCCGGGTGCTCGAGGTTCGTGGGATCGAGTTGGGGTCGACTCCATGGTTGAAAGCTCTCGGTGAGGGAATTTTCGAGTTCCGGGTCCGTCATGATGCCGCGACGATCGAAGCCCTGTACGGGGCTACGTCGAACGCCGAGCAGCCGACGCAGCGGAAGATCTTGCTCCGCTTGTTCGTACACTTCCACGGCGACAAGGTGATCCTCCTGCTCCACGGGTACGACAAGGGTGGCGACGACAGCTCTCGCAAGCAGAACAAGGAGATCCAGGAAGCTCGCAAGCGCCTGGCGCACTGGAAGGCTGCCGAGGCCAAGCGTGCCAAGGAGCAGCGCAAGAGACGGTAGGTGTTGAGCGTATGTGCTTTTCGACATACGCTGTGGGCGTTCGACCTTTGAGAGGAGCGGTGATGGCGAAGACCTTTGCCGAGTACGCGCGTGAGCGCGAGGCGACGATGACCGCCCCTGAGCTGGAGGTCCTGCACGCTTTCGACCAGGCCGCTGCGTTCGGTCAGGTGATCTACGGCGCTCGCAAGGCCCGCAACCTCCGGCAGACCGATCTGGCGGAGCTCTCCGGCGTGACCCAGGCCGACATCAGTCGGATCGAGCGTGCCCAGGTTGCGCCGACCACTCAGACGCTTCTCAAACTCACGGCCGCCCTGGGAGTCGAGATCCAGTTCGTGCTCGCCGAGCCCGGCACCGCGCCGGCTGAGTCGATCAGCCTTCGCGTCCCTGTCGCCGGCTGATCGATTCAGCTGCTGGGGTGATCGTCCTGCGTCTCCGGCCCTGACCGCAGGTACTGGGCCCTCTGGCTCGGTCGCAGTTGGATGAGCGCCCCGGGTGGTCCTGTGCCTTCCGGTTCGGTCAGTCGCCGCCGGCGGTGCGTTGGCAGGGTCTTACGGATGAGCGGCAGCCAGGCGCGGCGGATCGGGTCGGGCAGGTCGAGCTCCTTCCAGATGTCGACGAGCAGCGCACCGTCGACGTAGTCGAGCAGGTCGCGTGGGCTGCCCTCCCGGAGGATCAGCTCGTAGGCGCGCGCCCGATCGGTGCGCTCTCGTAGGTAGTACTGCTGCCGCGGCGCCGGCCAGTCGTGGTCGGGTCCGGGAAGCAGGATTGTGCTGAACGCGCGCTCCGGATCCAGGCGCCACAGCTGGTTGGCGAGCCAGAACGGGTGCAAGCCGTGCTGGCCGGGCACCTCCACGAACTCCAGGTTCGGCACGACCTCCAGCCGATGGCCAGCAGCAGCGACGATCCGTTCGGCAATGGCCAGCGAGGGCGACTTCGTGCCGCGCTCGTACGCCGAGAGGGTGGGCTGTGACGTACCGGCGAGCCGGGCGAGGGCGTCCTGGGTCAGCCCGGCCGCGCGGCGGGCGTACGCGAGCAGGGAGTGCCCGGACACGTTCCGAGCATATCCGACCGGATCTGCTCGGCCGGATCGTCCGATTCGGCCTCCCACCTGCACAAATGCCGTCCGGCAAGGACAACCGCGGTCAGGTGGCGCGGCGTGTCCATGCCAAATGCGGACATGCCTTGCACACCTACCTCTTGACAGGGGTCTGCCCTGGCACCGAAAGGGGTGATCACAATGAGCGTTGCGAAGTGTCTGGGCCTCGACGAAATCGACGGTCCAGCGATGGTGGCCGCCGGTGTGGCGTGGCAGCGCTGGTGCCACCAGGATCCGGAACTGGCGGTCGTTGACGATCTACTAGACCTACCCGACTGGACACGTTGCGCCTCGACAGCGACCAAGGACGGTCTGCTCTTCCGTCTGCATCGGCTGGCTCAGGAGGATGCCGAGGCAGCAGTAGTCCTGGCCTGGCTGCTGCTCCCGGGCGCCACGCGGCTGGCCGACAGCCTGCGGGATCTCTCACCGGACATCGACTCGATGACGGCCGGCGAGCTCTGGCTCCAGATCCGGACCCGGCCGGCGGATCGGTGCGTTGCCGCAACGGTCCTCCGCGCCGTACGTCGTTCGCTGCTCGCCGAGCTGGGGCACGCCGACGCAGCGCAGCGACGCGATCGCACCTGGGCGAACACGACACTGTGTGACAACGCTGAGGACCTCGACCTCCTTGTCGGGCTTCCCGAGCTTCACGCCGACGCGGTGTTCGAGTCGAGCCACCTCGTTCAGCGCGCACTACTCGGTGGTGTGCTGAACCTGGCTGACGCCTCTCTCTTGCAGGCGCTCGCTGCGGCGGCCGATGAGCAGTCCGCCCCGGCGCGGAGGGGGCGTGCCGGCCTCACCTCACCGGCGGTCGTCGAGCTCGTAACCCGCTACCGCCACATGTCCGCCCGATCAGTAAGGCGCCGCGCCTCGATGCTCATGGACCGGCTCAGTCGCTACGCGAACGAAGAGCGACTCATCGACGACCTGCGTGACTTCGTCTTGGCGCACGAGTTGCCGCCGATGAGCCTCGACGAAGTCCTCGAGGAGTACCTGTGGCAGCACATCGAGGAGTACGTCGACGGGATCCACCACGAGCTTGAAGAGTCCGCCTGACCTCACGCCAACGATGCACTGGGCTTGGTCGCGCGGTGGACGCTGCTCGCGCCCTGTGCCCGGATCTGCTTGATGAGCGGGCGATGCAGGGCCAGCCATTCAGTCACCGCAGTCGGGCTGGGATGGGAGACTTCAGTTCGTGGGGCCAGACATCGAAGGCATGCTTCGGCGGGTTGCGCTTGACGTGTTCGACCAGGAAGTCGACATAACGTTTGACGCTCAGCCGGATGCGCCACACATCAGCCGAGCCAGGCTCGGTGCTGGGAGTGGGGCGGACCGACGCACGGCTGGCCTTCGCGCCGCCAGCACCGGGTTTTTCGAGGTCGCCATCCTCGACCTCGACGTGTCCGCGACGCTCTTTGAGTACGACGACGAGTTCTACATGGAAGCCCTACTTCGCGAGCTCGCGCTCGTGGCGGATGCCTACCTGCGTGGAGCGAGCCACATCGAACGGAAGCGGGGATTGTTCCGCACAACACCGGTTCTAGTCACCACGGTCAACGGCAAGGAATGGGCACTTGGCCGTCGCACGAGCAGAGTTCACTACCCGGAGGACACCTCGGCTGGGGACGGATAGGCGGACCCAAGGATTCAGGTGGAACCGCGCGCTCATGGCGCGATCTTGCCGAGTGGGGCTGCTACTTGGGGACGCCGGGAACGTGGTTCGATGACACCGTGGATGCATCGTTCTCGGACCTCGTGCGCGAAGCGTTCGAACTGCTCCTGACCGAGCACGGCTTCGTCCTGGTCGGTGCGGACGTCCATGAGGTGGTGCTCGAATCGCCGCGACTTCGCTCTCGCGCCGTCCTCAGTCCCCGTGGCGAACTGGACGTGAGTGTCGGTCCCAAAGCCAGTCCGGATTGGGTCGGCTGGTCGTACAGCGGGATGGTTGGAAGAGCCTCGG
This sequence comes from uncultured Actinomycetota bacterium, assembly GCA_963838025.1. Lineage (GTDB taxonomy): Bacteria > Actinomycetota > Actinomycetes > Propionibacteriales > Nocardioidaceae > Nocardioides_B. The sequence goes on along the minus strand of CAWIPF010000001.1, from coordinate 2,190,578 downwards.
TCAAGCGACTGCTCGAGTTGGCGGTGGAGAAGATGGTCTCGGACCCACGAATCCTTCGCGGTGATGCTGTCTTCTATGAAGAGCTCGCCGAGGAGCGGAGGGCCGAGGCCGAGGCGTTCACCGCCTACGCCGAAGGCACGGGTCCCAGGCCCAAACGGGGCGAACTCCCGTAGGCGAGACCGGGCTCCGGCTCTGCCGCTGTCGGCGCGTAGCGTCCGACTCCGCAGATAGCGTGCGCTGCGGCGGTGCGGATCGGAACTCGGATGACGTCGATGCTCACTCCCAGCCCATCAGCTGCGAGTCACTGGGAGGCACTCACATCCCGATGCCCGGTGCTGGAATCGTTGGCGCCGGTCGACGTTGCTCGACGCTGGCCACGTCGTGGCCGCGTCGCTTCGGAGCGAGTTGCCTGCGGATTCGGTACGCGAGCGCCGCAGTCGGATGTTCGTCTGGCAGTGGGCCGACCATCGCATTTCTGAGCAGTCGGTCGGGATCGCGTCCCTTGCGTTGGAGTCTGTCGAGATCGCGTGCCAGGTCTAGCGTGTGCTCGTCCGCCTGGCCGACGTACGCGACCACCCGGCGTTCCCACACATGGACGGCGTCGTCGTGGCGGCTGTTGACGGTGCGGATGAGTCCCCGGCGGAAAGCGGCGGCGCGGTCGTCGTCCGGTGCGGGGCCGGCGATGGTGCGTTCGTCGGGCGTGATGCCCTGGGCCGCGCGCCAGACGGCGATGTCCGCGCGCAACTCTGCGGTCAGGACGTCGTCGTAGTCGGTGAGCCAGGCCGGGAGAGTCATGGCTGCTCGATCGCGGACCTCGGCCGCGAGGCTGTGCACGAGGCGGGCACGCGCGGACAGGTACGGCCCCCACCGCGGGTCTTCGGCCACATCGCCCGGGATGTCGGGCAACCACGGGAGCGGCCCTGGGGTGAGCGGTCCATCCTCGTTGCCGAGCAGCTTGTGGGTCGCGTACTCCAGCGCGTCGGCGTACCGCGTTGAAGCGTCGTGGAGACGAGCCTCGGGCGTGGTGGCCAGGTCGCCGGTCGAAGTCGCCGACACGGCGGCACCGTCACGGGCGAGCACGCGCTCGAGAATCTCGGTGGCGGTGAGCTGCTCGGTGATGCCGGGCAGTTCGAACTCCCGGTCGTTGCTCAGGTCGTCGGTGATGACGTGGACGTGGTTATGGGCGCGACCGCGGGTCAGCATCGTGTAGAGCAGTTGCCGGGTCTCCTCGCCGGTGACGACGCCGTGCATGACGTCGGCGGTCAGGCCTTGGGCGGTGTGGACGGTGGAGGCGTAGCCGAGCTCGACGTGGGCGGCGACGTACTCCATGGGCAGGACCGTGGTGAGCCTGGAGTCGCGGTGTCGCACGGTCAGGTTGCCGCTGTGGATGCCGGTGACGGTCCAGCGGTCGCCGTTCTTGACCCAGTCCGTGCCGCTCACGCCGAGCCGGCGGTCGTTGCGACGAGTGAGTACGACGTCGCCGACTGACGCGTGGGTGCCATCCCATAGCAGGACCTCGTCGCCAGCGGCGGTGTCCCTGAGCCGGGCGGATCGAGCTCGCTCGTTGAGCTCCGTCACCAGCTCGTGGGTCGGCGCCAGCATCAGGCAGTCGCGGCCCGCATCCTGCTCGCGTCGCCAAGCATCGAACACTTCGTCGACGACGATCTCCTGGTCGCCGGCATGGATACGCTCGTGGTCGAGGTAGTAGCCGAGGGCCGCGCGGTCGCCGTCGCGAAGCGCCAGTGACGCCTCGGCCTCGATCGGGTCGTCGAACCTGACGAGCTCGCCGAGGCGTACGGCACCGTGCGTGCGGGCCATGTCGCGGAGGACGCCGCCTGCACCGATGGCGGCGAGTTGCTGGTCGTCGCCGATCAGCCGCACGCTGGCGCCGCGTTCGACCGCGAAGCCGATCACCCAGTCCAGGGTGATCGTGTCGGCCATGCCTGCCTCGTCGATGACGAGCAAGGTGCCCGGCCCGACGGCAGCTGCAAGCGGCGAGTCGGACTGGCTGTCGAGGTCGTGGACGAGCTTGGCGAGCGTCTCGCACGGCATGCCGGTGGCGTCGCGCAGCGCGGCCGCGGCGGCTGCCGACGGCGCGAGGCCGAGTACGTCGGCACCTGCCTCGGTCCACACGCCGGCGAGTACCCGCATCACAGTCGTCTTGCCGGCTCCCGCTGGCGCGAGGGCGAGCTGCACGCGTCGGCCGCTGGTAGCCATCGCGCGGACTAACTGCGCTTGGCCGGCATTCAACTCGGTGCCGTCGAGGCGGGCAGCCAGGATGGCCAGCTCGACATCGTCAGTCGACCATGTCATTGCCTCGGTGTTCGCGGCCGCGGCGATGATGCGCGCCTCGGCGTCGATGACGCGGGTAGTAGTGAAATGGTCGCGTCCGGTGTGGCGGTAGACGCTCGTCCCGTCCGAGCGACACAGGCCGGCTGGTTCGCTGATCGGGTCGCGGTCCGGCGTGAGGTTGACCGACAGAGCCGTGACCTCGTCGATGACCCAGCCGACGGCCTCGGCGACCAGTTTGGCAGATAGCCCCGTGGCGCGGATCTGACGATGTACCTCGGCGTGTACGTGCCAGGACTGCCAGGTCGCCCGGTGCGCCTCGAGTTCGCCGAGCACGCGCTCGGCCAGCTCCCGGACCCACCAGGTCGACACGTTGGCCTCCGAAGGCACGCCGGTCGGGTGGACGGTCGCTTGCACCATCCGCTCGACGGCGTCGGGGGATCCGAGTACGTCGACGGCCTGGCTCCGCCAGGTCGTCCGCTGCTCGGCCAACGAGCGCGGCTCGTGCTTGGTCTCTCGCGTCTCCAGGTTCGCCTGCTGGGCCAGCGCAACGGCTTCGACGGGCGTCGGCGTACGGCCGTGGGCGTTGCGGAACGTGCGAGTCAACTCTCGTTGCCGGGCCACGATGTCGGCTCGCCTGCGGGACCACGCGTCGCAGAGTTCGCGATCGACGCCGACGATCTCGCGGATGGGTCGCTTCTCGCGATCGGCACCCGGCCGCTCGGCGAACTGCACCCCGAGCGCCTCGGCGAGATGCCCCTCCAGAGCGGTGTTGTAGGTCTCCGATGCGGCGACTACGTGCTGGTGCAGGACGCGCCCGTAGATCGAAAGCCACTTGCCCTGCTTGGTCTGCACCTTGTTCGCGACCGCCACGTGCGTGTGCAGGTCCGGATCGCCGGCACGGGAGTCGCGGTGGGTGAATGCGGCGGCGATGAGCCCACGGGTCTCGACCTGGCGGGCGCCGTCCTTGCCCTCGCGGGTGAACAGGGCGTGCTGCTCGACGAAGGTCAGCGCGTCCGCCACAGCTGCCCGGTGAGCCTCTTCGATCTTCGCCGCGACCTCAGGCGGCGAAATGGCCCAGAGCGCGGAGACCGACTTCACCGGGCTGAACGTCAGGTCGAACCCGGCGACAGCGGTCTGCCGCGGACGCGAGTACCGCGCCAGCGCTGCCGACAGCTCGCGCGCCGTCGCGGGCTCACGTCCGTGCTCCGCGACGAAGAACTCGCGCGCTGCGGTCGAGCGAGCAGTCGCCCGCTCGGCCGGCGTTGGAAAGAGCGCGTGCACGAGCAGCTCATCGACCCGGGCGTTGAATGCGTCCGCCGTCTCGTTGGCGTAGACCTTGTACGCCGCGCCAAGGGGTCGGCCGGTGATCGGATCGCAGCCGCTTCCGAACAGGTTCTTCATCTGCTCCGCCGTGACGATGTCGCGGATCGCCAGTGCATCGATGCCGCCGAGCCCCGAGCCGATCCAACGGCCCGGTGCCTCACCCTTCGCCGCGTAATAGTCGGCGAGCGGGATGTTGCGCTTCTCCGTCGAGTCAAGCGCCGCCACCTGCCGAGTCAGGTACTCGTACCCAGACCCGGCCGACAGCTTCTGCAGCGTCATCGTCACGCCCCTCAAGGCCGCGGGCCGACCGCGAGTGGCCAAGGGGAAACCTCGGATGAAATAGGTGTGTGGTGAAGGAGAGGGACGGAAGGGAGAAGGGAGAAGGGGGGCAGGAGGAATAGGAAGGGGAAGGAAGGAGAGGAGAGGAGAAGAGAAGGGGCAGGAGGCAGGAGGAAGGAGGGAGAGGGTTAGGACGTGGAAAGAAGGCGAGGAAATGGAGCCCCTTCCTCCGGGTGGTCTTCGCCCAGATCGCGCCTCAGAGCCTCGGGTCGACGGGCTCCGACTCCAAGGCAAGAACTGCGAACACCGACTGGTGCACCTTCCACAGCGGCTCGTGGTCGACGAAGGCGGTGAGTGCCTCGAGTCCCAGCCCATGTTCTCGCTGCGCGAGTTGGCGCTTCTTGCCCAAGTTCCTGTCGCGCAGTACGTCGAGCGAGTCGGTGTAGTCGGGTCCGTAGATGATTCTGAGGTACTCCCGGCCACGCACCTTGATGCCGGGCTGAATCCGCCCCTCGGTCAGGTGAGCAGGCTTAACGACCATGCCCTCGCCGCCGCTGGCAGTCATGTCGAGCCACCACTGCGTTGCCGCGTCTCGCTCTTCCCGTGACGCGAGATCGACGAAGCGGTGACGCGTGGGGGTGATGAGGTCGCCCTCCAGCTTGGTGAGCTCGGCGAGGTGCCACTCGTGCGATTCGGTGAGCGCCAGAGTGCGGCCTTCGGACGCGAGGATCTGGAACGGCGCCAGTGTCACCCCTTCAAGCCCGTTGGTTGGACGGACGTACGCCGCGTAGGCGTCACGGAACGCTTCAGCGTTGGCGAGCCGGACCTTCGTGTTCGCTGCCAGGTCGCCCACGTCAAGTCCGCGCTTCGCTGCCTGCTCCAGGACCGCCAGAGCTTCGGGGAGGACCTGACGGGCGGCTGCACCGACTGAGGCGTACTGCGATTTGATGAGATCAGTCGCCTTCGCCGACCAGGGCAAGAGTTCGCAGTCGAGAGTCAGCCAGTCGGTGTCGAGGGACTCGAACAGCGGAGCGGCCGTGTCCCGAAGCTCATCGACCAAGGCCGTCGTGTCCGCGAAGAAGGGTCGGCCCGTGCGCGTGTAGACGACACCGGTCATTCCGTCGCTGACCCCGAATCGGCGCTCAGCAGCGTCGATGTCCTTGGCAATGATGGCGATGGCTCGGGAGCCCATGTGCTTTTCTTCGCAGACGACCCGGGTGACGCCCCACTTGGCGTATTCGTCGAACGCCTGCTCAGGGCGCTCCAGGAAGCCGTCGAGCTTGGAGGTCGCGACAGGTGACATCGTCGGCGGCAGGTAGATGAGCCAACGCGGGTCGACCGCAAAGCGACTCATCACTTCAAGCGCCGCGGCCGCGTTCTCCTCGGGGACCTTCACCTTGCCGGCGTGAGTGGTTTCCAGCCAACGGGTGCCGGCGACGTCATCGATCTTGAACACTGACGGCTGACGATCGGCGATCGAGGAGGCGAGAGGTCGGACTGGCTCGTACCACTCCTGCTCAGCCGGGACAGACACGAGCTCGCGTTCCGGGTAACGCAGGGCTGTCAATGAGCCACCGAAGACGACACCGGTGTCGAGGCAGATCGTGTTGTTGATCCACTCCGCCGTGGGTACGGGCGTGTGCCCGTAGACCACCATCGCCTGGCCGCGGTACTCCTGCGCCCACGGGTAGCGGACCGGGAAACCGTATTCATCGGTCTCGCCGGATGTGTCGCCGTAGAGCGCGAAGGAACGCACCCGACCGGAGGATCGACCGTGGTACGACTCCTTGAGGCCGGCGTGGGCCACGACGAGCTTTCCGTCGTCCAGGACGAAGTGGCTGATCAGCCCGTCCATGAAGTCGAGCACGCTCTGGCGGAACTCGCCTGATTCGGTCTCCATCTGGGCCAGGGATTCAGCCAGCCCATGCGAGACGGTCACCTTCGAACCCCGCAGTGCGCGGACGAGCTTCGCCTCGTGGTTTCCGGAGACGCACAGCGCGTTCCCCGCCCCGACCATGCCCATGACCAGTCGGAGCACGCCGGGTGTGTCCGGGCCGCGGTCGACGAGGTCGCCCACGAATACGGCCTGGCGTCCGTCAGGGTGCGAGGCACCGACGGCGCTGTCGCCGTCGTAGTGGATCTCCCAACCGAGTGTGGTGAGCAAGGTACGAAGCTCGGATGCGCAGCCGTGGATGTCGCCGAAGATGTCGAACGGACCATGGACATCGGTGCGGTCGTTCCACGGCCGCTCGCGGACGATCTCGACCGACTCGAGCTGCTCGGTTCCGCGAAGGACGTGCACCCGACGGAAGCCTTCTTTGTTCAGTCGCTTGAGTGACCGCTTCAGGTCGCGGTGCTGACGAGACACCACATGGCTGCCGAAGTCGCGGTCGGGGCGCTGCCTGTTGCGCTCGACGGCCACGATTCCGGGACGTCGATCACGATGGCGTCGACGAGCACATCATGGCTCTTGGCCAGTTTGATGAGCGAGGCTCTGGAGGCCTGCTGGACGTTGGTGGCGTCGACGACCGTCAGCAGGCCCCGGCGCAGCCGTGTTCCGACGATGTAGTTGAGGACGTCGAACGCATCCGGGGTGGCGGACTGGTCGTTCTCGTCATCAGCCACGAGTCCGCGGCAAAAGTCGCTGGACACTACCTCTGTCGGCTTGAAGTGAGTCCGCGCGAAGGTCGACTTGCCGCTTCCGGAGACGCCGACCAGGACAATCAGTCCCATCGCTGGAACGCTAACTTGGCCCTTCTCGAGTCCCTCAGTCATCACTGCCTCCGGCCTTCGTGAAGATCGCCATCTGGGTGGGCGTGCCGAAGGTTTCGTCTAGGTCGCCGATCCCGCGCCGTTCAACTGAGTAGCCATGTGTCTGGGCGACCCGGTCGGACCATTCCGCGAATTGCTCACGCGTCCACTCGAAACGGTGGTCTGGGTGGCGACTGCCGACGAGGGTTTCGTAGAGCACGTTGTACTCACAGTTCGGGGTCGTCACGATGACAGCCCCTGGCTTCGCGGCGCCGAATACAACGTGTTCAAGCGCTTCCAAGCGCGACGGATCGACGTGCTCGATGACCTCCATTAGAACCGCAGCGTCAAAGCCTGCGTAGCGCTCGTCCTCGTAGGTGAGGGCCCCTTGGAAGAGTTCGACGCGCTCGGACTGACGCTCGCTCATCCGGTCGACATACAGCCGCCGGGCGGCGTACTGAAGCGATCGCGTGGAAACGTCGCTTCCAACAAGGCGGGTGAAGGACGGGGTCTTCATCAGGCGTTCCATGAATTGACCAGGCCCACACCCAAGGTCGATGACACTTCGCGCCCCGAGTTCGAGCAGCACCTCGTGGACAGCCTGGTGGCGCTGCGCGTTGAGCGGGATCCGTTTCTCCTCGGGCTGGAGGACTTCCTCATCGTCGGCCGGCTCAATCGCGGTCTCGACCTCATCTCCGAGTTCGGCCAGGCGTGCGAGCGCTACGCGAGTCAGGCCGGCCGTGCGAGCGAGGTAGCGGCGGGTGATCAGGTCCTTGTCTGGGTGGCTTGCGAGCCAGCCCTCGCCGGAGCGCAGGAGTTTGTCGACCTCGTCGGGACCTTGCCAGTAGTGCTTTGACTCATCCAGGACCGGCAGGAGCACGTGCAACTGGCTGAGTGCGTCAGCGAGGCGGGCGACACCGGTCAGGCGGAGCCGGATGTAGCGCGAGTCGCCCCACTCGGCAAACGCATGATCGAGCGCGATCGGCTCGGCCTCAACGGCCCAGCCCAACGGTTCGAATACGCGATGTGCGATCGCGGCGCCTCCGCGGCACGGCAACACCGGAATCTTGATCTCCAACGGGATGGCCGAGTCGGCAAGCTCCTGGTTCGCGTTGCAGCGGCCGCTCCGAGCGGTGCTGAAGACGTCAGCCATAGCGACGCCCAGCAGTGAGGACGCAGCGTACGAGCGGTCGTTGACGTACTGGGCGAGGCTGAAGTCAGGCGCATTCTTCGCCCGCGACCGCGCCAGCCTTACTGGGTCCACGGTCAACATCAGCGCGACGGTGCACCGCTCCTCGGTGGCCTCGGGGTAGAAGACCGTCGCGGTGCCGAACGACTGCTTGAACTCCTGGACCCGATCGGGGTGTTTGTGCAGGAGGAAGCCAAGGTCGGTCGCCGGCTTGTGGGTGGTTGAAACGGTCAGGAGCACTGGCACAGTCTGCCGGAGTGGCGCGAAGACTTTTCCGTGTCTACTCGAAACCCACCGATTCCGTCGGGTAGTAGGACGGATCCGCGGCTATGGACCGGGGGTTGACGGCGGCTGCTGATCACGTTTGGCCACTCGCCGCCGACCACGGGCCTTGAGGAGTGAGGGCACCCAACGGGGGCGCGCCACCAACCCAGGAGATCACCATGGTTGCCACGATCACCCGCCGCCTCGTCTCGATTGGCGACGCCGCCGATGCGCTCGCCGTTTCGACGCGGACTGTACGTCGCTACATCGCCGACGGCCAGCTCGAGGCGGTTCGCCTCGGCCGCAAGACCCTGCGGATCAAGGCCGACTCTGTCGAGCGGTTCATCGATGCCAAGCCGGTTGGCAACTGGCGCTGAGCCGTCGAGGTCCTGCGAGCACTGATCCACACAGGTGATGTACGCCAAGATGTGCGCATGGGTGAATCGGGGGGAACGGTGCGGGATGACTTCCGCGCCCGATTGCGCGACGCCTTCCCGACTGTTGCGTTCGCGGCGGCGTCGCCGGCCATAGACCTCGTGCCTCCCGCTGACTTCCCATCAGTGGGCCTCGTGCAGGAGAGCAACAACCGTTCGTGGCCGAGCATCAACTTCGAAGGCGAGACCCTGGCGATCCCGGACCGGATCTACAACGGATTCCCGAGCCGCGAAGTCGAGAGGCTCTCGCCAGGAAGCCGCGCTGCCGCTGGCTGCATCTACACCCGCCACCACGACGGCCACATACGACAGCGCGCCCTTGAGCTCGTACTGAGCCACGATGCTGCCTGGTCGGCGCCCTTCGTCGTGGCGCTGCTCGGGGAGTACGTCGTCGATATCTGCGTCAACATTGAGCGCTTCCTTCGCGACCGACTCGACGGCTATCCCGAGACCGCACGAGGTCTTGGGCAGTTCGCAGATTCGAACCCCGCCTTCATGGAGCTGACCCGCGCGCGAGCGGTGAGCTACTGGGCCGAGTACTACCGGCTCGACTTCCTGCGGGTGGAGACCTATCCCGCGCTGCGTGCCCTGGGCGTCATCGAGGGAGCCCTCCGGTGACGTCGGATGAGATCGTTGGGGTCTCCGCGTCGCTGATTGCGGGCGACTGGGACTGGCCGGTCCACGGCCTTCGGCACCCGCCCGAGAAGGGCACGAGCGGTTGGTACGTCTGGACGGGGGAGTTCTCCGACGCCGACGACTTCTTCAAGCCGTTGCACGCAGCCCACCTGATCGAACGGTGCCCTGAAGTCACGACGTACCTGGACCTTCCGGCCGGCTCGCGATTCCTCATCGCACCGGGCTACGAAGGCATCTGGACCGACGAGTCGCTGCTCGATGTCTGACCCGAGAAACAAGGACAGGAGCGGCCAAATGTGGCCGCTCCTTGTTCCCCGTATGTTCCCGAAAACGGAAAGAGACCCTCGAAAGGGCCTCTGACCTGCTGTTTACCTGGTGGGCGATACTGGGTTTGAACCAGTGACCTCTTCCGTGTCAAGGAAGCGCGCTACCACTGCGCCAATCGCCCGTGACGACTCGAAGATCCCATACCGGGGAGTTTCGAGCAATCGAGGTGGAGACGGGATTTGAACCCGTGTAGACGGATTTGCAGTCCGTTGCCTCGCCTCTCGGCCACTCCACCAAGGAGGGGACCTGCGACCCTTCTCCGAGCGGACGACGAGGCTCGAACTCGCGACCTCAACCTTGGCAAGGTTGCGCTCTACCAACTGAGCTACGTCCGCTTGTCACTGCCGTGCGGGCTTCCCCGTACCGGCGGTGCGTGAGAACTTTAGCCGAGAACGCACGAATGACAAATTCGGATGCTGCCAGGCGTGTTCGGGCCGTGCGGGGCGTCTCCCGACAGGCGGGACCCCTAGGCTCGCTGTCGTGCGCGCATGGATGAACGGCCGAATGCTGGAGGACCCGACCGCTCCGGCGCTCACGGTGAGCGACCACGGGTTCACCGTGGGGGACGGGGTCTTCGAGTCGGTCAAGGTGGTCGCGGGGCAGCCGTTCGCGCTGACCCGGCACCTGGATCGGCTGGGGTCGTCGGCCGCCGGCCTCGGGCTCCCGGCGCTCGACGCCGCGGAGGTACGACGCGGGGTGGCCGCCGTGCTGGAGGGTGAGAACCTCGCGCTCGGCCGGGTCCGGATCACCTACACCGGCGGGGTCGCACCGCTCGGCTCGGGCCGCGGCGAGCACCCCCCGACCCTGGTGGTGGTGGCCGACAGCCTGGCGCCGCGGCCGGACGCGGTCTCGGTCGTGACGGTCCCCTGGCCGCGCAACGAGCGCGGCGCGCTGGCCGGCCTGAAGACGACGTCGTACGCCGAGAACGTGGTCGCGCTGGCCTACGCCAGGGAGCGCGGGGCAGACGAGGCGGTGTTCGCCAACACCGCCGGCGACCTGTGCGAGGGCACCGGGTCGAACGTCTTCTACGTCGTGGACGGCGAGCTGCGCACGCCGACGCTGGCCTCCGGCTGCCTGGCCGGGGTGACCAGGGCGCTGCTTCTGGAGTGGTACGGCGGACGCGAGGTCGACGAGCCGGTCGACGTACTGGCGCACGCCGACGAGATCTTGCTGGTCTCCACGACCCGCGACGTCCAGCCGGTGGAACGCTGCGACGGACGGGAGCTCGGCGCCGTGGGGCCGGTGACGCAGGCCTGCCTCGAGGTGTGGGCCACGCGGGAGCCGCAGGACGTCGACCCCTGAGGGCGGCTCAGGCCCCGGCGGCGCGGCGACGCTCGCGGTAGGCCGCAACGTGCAGCCGGTTGCCGCAGGTGCGGGCGTCGCAGTAGCGCTTGGAGCGGTTGCGGGAGAGGTCGACCAGCACCTGGCCGCAGTCGGGGGCGTCGCAGGGGCGCAGCCGCTCGCGCTCACCGGCGGCGACGACCTGCGCCAGCGCCATGCCGCAGTCGGCGGCCAGGTGCTCGGCGAGGGACGCGCCGGGGGAGAAGTAGTGCAGGTGGAGGTCGTAGCCGTCGTGGTCGGTCAGCCGCGGGGTCACCCGGGACCCGGAGATCAGCCCGTTGACCGCCCGTGCGGCCTCGGCGTCGTCCGCGCAGTCGAACACCGGGCGGATGGCGGTGGCCAGGTCGCGGACGGACTCGAGGTCACGCTCGGTCAGCGTCTCGACCTCGCTGATCCGGTGCCGGGCGACGAAGGCCGCGAGCGACTCGAGGTCGTCGAGGTCGGCGCCGGTGCCGTCACCCTCGACGGAGTTGACCAGGTCGACCGCGCAGGCCAGCGCGTTCTCGACGTCGTGGCTGAACAGCACGGGCGCCCCCTGACGAGCTCGGGTTGATCCTCCCAGCCAACCCTAGCGTCGCCCGGGGGCGCGGCACCGTGCGTCAGGCCGCCTCGGCGGCGAGGATCGCGTCGATCGCGGCGTCGATGTCGACGTGCTCGGACTCGGTGCCCGGGGCCACCGCCTTGCTCATCCGCTCCACGAAGCCGCACAGGTCGCCGGTCCTCGCCTGGACGAGAGCCTCGCCGTCGGGGGAGCACAGCTCGATGATCACGACCGCGTGTCCCTCGGAGTCCAGGCACGGCCAGACGTGGACGTCGCCGTCTCCGGCGGGCTCGTAGAGGCCGTCGGTGAGCAGCTCGCGGCCGAAGGTCCAGCGGACCTGGCTGGTGCCCGTCATGAAGACCGTGGTGACGGCGTACGGGTCGCGAGCGTCGTAGCGCAGCTCGGCGTCGATCGGCGTTGCGGCCCCCGTCGCGTCGATCAGCTCCAGCGTGACGGACTGGGTGACCGTCACCGGCGCTGTGTTCATCGAGAAGTCCATGGTCTTGCCTTTCCTCCCAAGTCGGCCCCTCCGGCCTTCGTGGAGGAGACGCTCAGGGGTTGGCGCTATGACGGCGATTGAAACGAGGATTCCCAAGAATTTTTCGCCGCGGGGCCGCCGGTGCGGTGGTGTGTCGGCATTTGCCCGATCTGCCCGGCAGGAATCCAGCCGGGATCCGGCTATCCTGGCGGTAAATCCGCCGGGAGGCTCGCTGAGGGTGGCCGTGAAGGACAAGTCCACGAACATCGCATCCCCGGACGCACCGGGACGAGACGTTCGTGAGCGCGGGCCGCTGCACCGGCGTCTGCACGCGCATCCCGCCCTGTCGGTGACGACCAAGGTCGTGGTCGGCCTGGTCGGCGCGGTGGTCCTGGCGGTCGGCGTGGTGATGCTGGTCACGCCCGGGCCCGCGTTCGTGCTGATCCCGCTCGGCCTGGCGATCTTGGCCACGGAGTTCGACTGGGCGCACCGGTGGCTCGAGAAGGCCCGCGCGAAGGCGCATCAGGCGCGGCTCCGGGCTGCGGCGGTCGACCCGAAGGTGCGCCGTCGCCGGCTGGCCCTCGCGACGGTCGGAGCCGTGGCGCTCGTCGGCGGCGTGGGCGGCTACGTCGCGGCGTACGACTGGCCGGCCTTCGCCGTCGCCGGCTGGGACGCGGTCCAGAGCCTGGTCGGATGGGCCCCGGAGCTGCCCGGGATGTGAGTACGACGGCTCGATGCGCTAATGTTCTGCGCGCACCGGTCCCGTGGGCACCACGGGTCCCGCGGGGGCGATTGGCGCAGTGGTAGCGCGCTTCGTTCACACCGAAGAGGTCACTGGTTCGAACCCAGTATCGCCCACCCCTCAGTCCGGCACGCCAGGTCGCCCGATGCCCCCTCCGCGCCGGGAAACCCGGGCGCGGGGCGGTCGCTGCGGCGGATACGATCGACGCCTGACCGCCCGCACCCGCCGGCGGCACCCTCTAGCACCGAGGAGTGGGTCCCGTGCCCGAGATCAACGTCACCGTCGTGAACGCAGGCGAGCCCGCCGAGCGCACGGTGACGACCGGCACGAAGGCCTGGGAGCTCTTCGCCGAGGAGCCCGCCGTCATCGCGGCCCGGGTCGGCGACACCCTCAAGGACCTGTCCTACGAGCTCACCGCCGGTGACGCCGTCGAAGGCGTCGAGATCGACTCCGCCGACGGACGGGACATCCTGCGGCACTCCACCGCCCACGTGCTGGCCCAGGCCGTCCAGGAGGTCTTCCCGGAGGCCAAGCTCGGCATCGGTCCGCCGATCGAGAACGGCTTCTACTACGACTTCGACGTCGTCGAGCCGTTCAAGCCCGAGGACCTCGACAAGATCGAGTCCCGGATGCGCAAGATCATCAAGGAGGGCCAGAAGTTCTCTCGCCGGGCGGTCTCCGACGACGACGCCCGTGCGGAGCTCTCCGCGGAGCCCTACAAGCTCGAGCTGATCGGGTTGAAGGGCTCCTCCCAGGAGGCAGCCGAGGGTGCCAGCGTGGAGGTGGGCGCCGGCGAGCTCACCATCTACGACAACCTCAAGCGCGACGGGTCGCCCGCCTGGAAGGACCTGTGCCGCGGCCCGCACCTGCCCACCACCAAGCGCATCCCGGCGTTCAAGCTGATGCGGTCCGCGGCGGCGTACTGGCGCGGCGACGAGAGGAACAAGCAGCTCCAGCGCATCTACGGCACCGCCTGGGAGTCCAAGGAGGCGCTGGAGGCGCACCTCGCACGGATCGAGGAGGCCGAGCGTCGCGACCACCGGCGGCTCGGCAAGGAGCTGGACCTGTTCAGCTTCCCCGACGAGATCGGCTCCGGTCTCGCGGTCTTCCACCCCAAGGGCGGCGTGCTCCGCAAGACCATGGAGGACTACTCGCGGGTCAGGCACGAGCAGTCCGGCTACGAGTTCGTCTACACCCCGCACATCACCAAGGGCCAGCTCTTCGAGACCTCGGGACATCTCGACTGGTACGCCGACGGCATGTACCCGCCCATGCAGCTCGACGCCACCCACGACCTGCAGGGCAACGTGGTCAAGCCCGGACAGGACTACTACCTCAAGCCCATGAACTGCCCGTTCCACTGCCTGATCTACCGCTCCCGCGGGCGGTCCTACCGGGAGCTGCCGCTGCGGCTCTTCGAGTTCGGCAGCGTCTACCGCTACGAGAAGTCCGGCGTGGTGCACGGCCTCACCCGGGTCCGGGGCATGACCCAGGACGACGCGCACATCTTCTGCGGCCGCGAGCAGATGCGCGACGAGCTCGGGAGCCTGCTGACCTTCGTGCTCGACCTGCTCAAGGACTACGGGCTCGAGGACTTCTACCTCGAGCTGTCCACGAAGGACCCCGACAAGTACGTCGGCAGCGACGAGGTCTGGGAGGAGGCGACCGCCACCCTGGAGGAGGTCGCCAAGGCCTCCGGGCTCGAGCTGGTGCCCGACCCGGGCGGCGCGGCGTTCTACGGCCCGAAGATCTCCGTCCAGGTCAAGGACGCGATCGGACGGACCTGGCAGATGTCCACCATCCAGCTCGACTTCAACGAGCCGGAGCTGTTCGGACTCGAGTACACCGCCCCCGACGGGTCGCGGCAGCGGCCGGTGATGATCCACCGCGCGCTGTTCGGGTCGATCGAGCGGTTCCTGGGGGTGCTCACCGAGCACTACGCCGGCGCTTTCCCGCCCTGGCTGGCACCGGTGCAGGTGGTGGCGATCCCGATCGCCGAGCGGCACAACGACTACCTGCGCAAGGTGGCCGAGGACCTGCGGGCGCAAGGGATCCGCGTCGAGGTGGACGACTCCGACGACCGGATGCAGAAGAAGATCCGCAACGCGCAGCTGCAGAAGGTGCCGTTCATGCTGATCGCCGGTGACCGCGACGTCGAGGAGGGGGCGGTGTCCTTCCGCTACCGCAACGGCGACCAGGACAACGGGGTCACGGTGAGCGACGCCATCGCGCGGGTCGTCGACGCCGTCCGCGACCGGGTCCAGGTGTGAGCGGCCGATGAGCGACGACGTCCTGCACCAGGACGGGGTGGGCACGCCCGACGACCTCGACCGGCTGTGGGCCCCGCACCGGATGGCCTACATCCGCGGCGAGAACAAGCCCCTGGACTCAGCCGCGGGCGAGGGCTGCCCGTTCTGCCGCATCCCCGGTCTCGACGACGCGAGCGGGCTGGTGGTGCACCGTGGATCGGTCAGCTACGCGGTGCTGAACCTCTACCCCTACAGCCCCGGCCACCTGATGGTCTGCCCCTACCGGCACGTCGCCGACTACACCGACCTCGACGACGCCGAGACCGCCGAGGTCGCCGAGCTCACCAAGGCCGCGATGCGCACGATCCGCGCGGTCAGCGGCGCGCACGGCTTCAACCTCGGCATGAACCAGGGCGCGGTCGGCGGCGCCGGCGTCGCGCACCACCTGCACCAGCACGTCGTACCACGCTGGGCCGGCGACCAGAACTTCATGCCGATCATCGGCCACACGCGGGCGCTGCCCGAGCTGCTCTCCGACACCCGGGCGCTCCTGGCAGACGCCTGGCCGGGCTGACCCGCTAGCCTTTGGCCGCGATGCTGAACAGATTCCGCGCCTTCTGGACGAAGGTCTTCTCTCCCGTAGCCCGCCTGTTCCTCAGGCTGGGCATCAGCCCGGACGCGGTGACCCTGGTCGGCACCCTGGGGGTCTGCACCGGCGCCCTCGTGTTCTTCCCCCGCGGCCAGCTGCTGGCCGGGGTGCTGGTGATCACCGCGTTCGTGTTCTCCGACCTCCTCGACGGGCACATGGCCCGGCTGTCCGGGCAGTCCTCGAAGTGGGGGGCCTTCCTCGACTCGACGCTCGACCGGCTGGCCGACGCGGCGATCTTCGGGGGCCTGGCGATGTACTACGTCGGGCCCGGCGAATCCCGGGCCTTCGCGGCGCTCGCGATCTACTGCCTGGTGATGGGGTCGGTGACCTCCTACGCCCGGGCGCGCGCGGAGTCGCTGGGGATGCAGGCCCAGGGCGGTCTCGCCGAGCGGGCCGACCGGCTGGTCGCGATCCTGGCGATGACCGGGCTCTCCGCCATCTTCGACGTGCCGGTGCTGGTGCCGATCACGCTCGGGTTCCTCGCGGTCGCGAGCACGATCACCGTGGTGCAGCGGATCCTCGCCGTGCGCAGCCAGGCCAAGGCCGTGGTCTAGCGACATGCGTCCGGGGCTGCGGGGGGTGCGGCGTGCCGCCGGCGCGGCCGCGGACAGTGCCACCGCGGCCGGCTACCTCAGCGGCTGGCGCCTGGTCCGGCTGCTGCCCGAGTCGACCGCGCGGCGGGTCTTCGAGCGCATCGCCGACGAGGTGCACCGTCGCGACGGCCGGTCCGTGCAGCGGCTGCGCGCGAACCTGGCCCACGTCCGGCCGGACCTGGAGGGCGAGCCACTCGACGCGCTGACCCGGGAGGGTGTGCGGTCCTACCTGCGCTACTGGTGCGAGTCGTTCCGGCTGCCGTCGTGGCCGGTCGACGACCTGGTCCGGCGCACCCGGGTCGAGGGCGAGCACCGGATCCGCGACGCGTACGCATCCGGGCACGGCGTCGTCGTCGCGCTCCCGCACATGGCCAACTGGGACTGGGCCGGGGCCTGGGCCTGCGCCACCGGCATGCCGTTGGTGACCGTCGCCGAGCGGCTGCGGCCGGAGCGTCTCTACGACCGGTTCGTGGCCTACCGCGAGACGCTGGGCATGGAGATCCTGCCGCTGACCGGGGGCGAGCCGGTGCTGCCGCGGCTGGAGGGCTGGACGCGGGCCGGCGGACTGGTGTGCCTGCTCGCGGACCGGGACCTGTCGCGCTCCGGCGTCGAGGTGCGGCTGTGCGGCCGCCCGGCCCGGATGCCCGGCGGGCCCGCGGTGCTGGCCCGTCGCACCGGGGCGACGCTGCTGCCGGCCACGCTGCACTACGAGGGCGAGGAGATGGTGGTGACCTTCCACCCGGCGGTGCCCCACCGCGACGGCGACGAGGGCCCGGTCGCCATGATGCAGGACGTCGCCGACGTCTTCACCTCCGCGTTCCGGGCGCACCCGCAGGACTGGCACATGATGCAGCGGGTGTTCGTCGAGGACCTCGACGCCAGGCGGGCCTGACGATGCGGATCGGCATGGTCTGCCCCTACTCCCTCGACGTGCCGGGGGGAGTGCAGAACCACGTCAAGGACCTCGCCGAGGCGCTGATCGGGCTCGGCCACGAGGTGTCGGTGCTCGCGCCCAGCGAGGAGGAGGGGGACGCGCTGCCGCCGTACGTCGTGCCGGCCGGCCGTGCGGTGCCGGTCCCGGCCAACGGGTCCGTGGCCCGGCTGACCTTCGGGCCGCTGTCGAACGCACGCACGCGCAGGTGGCTGCGCGAGGGCGACTTCGACGTGCTCCACATCCACGAGCCCGCGGCGCCGTCGCTGTCGCTGCTCAGCCTCTGGGCCTCCGACGGCCCGGTGGTGGCGACCTACCACCGCTCGTCGGGCCACTCCCGCTCGCTGGCCGCCGGGCTGGCCATCCTCCGGCCGTCGATGGAGAAGATCCGCGCCCGCATCGCGGTCTCGGAGTACGCCCGCGACACCCTGGTCCAGCACGTCGGCGGGGAGCCGGTCGTCATCCCCAACGGGGTGTACGTGGACCGGTTCCGCAGCGCCGAACCGAGGCCGGAGTGGCGCGGCGAGGGCGGCACCGTCGCGTTCGTCGGGCGGCTCGACGAGCCCCGCAAGGGCCTCGGCGTCCTGCTCGACGCGTTCCCGGCCATCGCCCGCGACACCCCCGGGGTGCGGCTGCTCGTGGTCGGCCGGGGGGACGTCGACGGGGCCCTGTCGCGGCTGCCGCGCGAGCTCCGCGGCCAGGTGACGTTCCTGGGGCCCGTCGACGACGTCGAGAAGGCGCGGGCGCTGCGGACCGCGGACGTGTACGTCGCGCCGAACACCGGCGGAGAGAGCTTCGGCATCATCCTCGTCGAGGCGATGGCCGCGGGCGCCGTGGTGGTGGCCACCGACCTGCCGGCGTTCGAGCGGGTCCTCGACGGCGGCCGGTGCGGGCTGCTGTTCCCCAACGGTGACAGCCAGGCGCTCGCCGAGGAGGTCAGCGGGCTGCTGGCCGACCCGGCCGAGCGGGACCGGAGGCGCACGTTGGCCGACGCGGCGGTCCGCCAGTACGACTGGTCGACGGTGGCCAAGCGGGTGCTGCAGGTGTACGAGACCGTCGTGGGAGACCGAAGGGTGGGGGTGGCGCCGTGACGGCCATGACGTGGTGGGTCCTGCTCGCGCTGCTGGCCGTTGCGCTGGTCGCTGCGTGGCTCTACTGGACGGCGAGCCGGCTCGACCGGATGCACCACCGGATCGAGGTGGCGCGGGTCTCGCTGGACACCCAGCTGTTGCACCGGTCGGGGAGCGCGCTGGAGCTGGCCGGCGCGGAGGTCCTCGACCCGGCGCGGTCGGTGCTGCTGCTGGAGGCCGCGCACGCCGCTCGTGCGGCGGACCCCGGCGAGTTCGAGCGGGCGGAGTCCGAGCTGTCCGCCGTGCTCCGGGCGGTCTTCGACGACGAGGAGGAGGCGCGCCGGCTCAAGGACGACGAGCTCGTCGGGCCGCTGGTGAGCGAGCTCGCCGGCGACTGCCGGAAGGTCGAGCTGGCCCGCCGGTTCCACAACGACGTGGCCGCCTCGGCCCGGGGGCTGCGGTCCAGCCGCCGGGTCCGCTGGCTGCGGCTGACCGGTCGCGCGGGCGAGGTGCAGGCGGTCGACCTCGACGACGTACCCCCGCCGGCGCTCGTCGCGGACTGAACCTGGTTCGGGCGGTTCACCGGTTCGGCGCTACTCTTGACTCATCCACGTACCTCAGCCGGGTCACGCATGCCCGGCGCACACCCCAGAAGGTCAGCAGTGACGAACACCGAGTCCCCGACAACGGTCACGGGCAGCGCCCCGGCCACCGGCACGTCCGGCGTGAAGCGCGGCATGGCCGAGATGCTCAAGGGGGGCGTGATCATGGACGTGGTCACCCCCGAGCAGGCGAAGATCGCCGAGGACGCCGGCGCGGTCGCGGTGATGGCCCTCGAGCGGGTCCCCGCCGACATCCGGGCCCAGGGCGGCGTGTCGAGGATGAGCGATCCCGACATGATCGACGGCATCATCGAGGCGGTGTCGATCCCGGTGATGGCCAAGGCCCGGATCGGGCACTTCGTGGAGGCGCAGGTGCTGCAGAGCCTCGGCGTGGACTACGTCGACGAGTCCGAGGTGCTCACCCCCGCCGACTACGCCAACCACATCGACAAGTGGGCGTTCGCGGTGCCCTTCGTCTGCGGCGCGACCAACCTCGGCGAGGCGCTGCGCCGGATCACCGAGGGCGCGGCGATGATCCGCTCCAAGGGTGAGGCCGGCACCGGCGACGTGTCGAACGCGGTCACCCACATGCGCACCATCCGTGCCGAGCTGCGTCGCCTCCAGGGCCTGTCCGCCGACGAGCTGTACGTCGCGGCGAAGGAGCTCCAGGCGCCGTACCCGCTGGTCAAGGAGGTCGCCGAGGCCGGGAAGCTGCCGGTCGTGCTGTTCACCGCCGGCGGGATCGCGACGCCGGCCGACGCGGCGATGATGATGCAGCTGGGCGCCGAGGGCGTGTTCGTCGGCTCCGGCATCTTCAAGTCGGGCAACCCCGCCCAGCGGGCCGCGGCGATCGTCAAGGCGACCACGTTCTTCGACGACCCGGACGTCCTGGCGAAGGTGTCGCGCGGGCTCGGCGAGGCCATGGTCGGCATCAACGTCGACGAGATCCCGCAGCCGCACCGCCTGGCCGAGCGCGGCTGGTAACGCACGTGTCCCCGTCGCAGGCGGAGGAGCACGTCCGCGAGTTCGTGCGCTCCGGCGTCCGTGCCGGCCTGCTCGACGAGCGGGCCCTGTACGACGAGGTGGTGCTCGCGATCGGCAGCGACCTGCCCGGCCGCGGGGGCGAGGCCGACCAGCTGGCGCGTGCGTGGATCGCGGAGTTCACCGCCGAGCTGCGCGCCGAGCAGGCCGGCTGGCCCGAGGTGACCGACTACGACCGGCTCCAGGCCGCCTTCGCCGACCTCGAGGCGAGCGACGTGGTCGTGCTCCAAGGGTGCGACGACCACTGGGTGGCGAAGGCGCTGCTCGACGGGCGCGACGCTGCGGGGAGCCCTCCGCGCGGGATCGCCTGGTTCACCCCGCCCGACGTCTGGCACGCGGTCGACGAGGGCATGCTCGAGGTGAACCTCTGGCACGGCGACACGGCCAACGCGGCACCCGGCGACGCGCTGCTCGCCGAGGTGGTCGGCGTGCTGGCCGCGCACGGGCTCGCCGCCCACTTCGACGAGGGCCGCATCGAGGTCGCTGCGCACTGGCAGCGCCGCATCTGACGGATTCGTCTGCGGTCATCCCCAGCAAAACACCCGGGCTGGCGCAGACGAATCGGGAGGGAAACTAGATTGGGAGACGTGACGAAGACCCCGACGATCGGCGTGCTCGCCCTGCAGGGCGACGTGCGGGAGCACCTCGCCATGCTCGAGCGGGCCGGCGCGCACACCCTCGCCGTCCGCCGCCCGGGCGAGCTCGAGCGCGTCGACGGCATCGTGATCCCCGGTGGGGAGTCGACCACGGTGTCCAAGCTGGCCCGGATCTTCGACCTCCTCGACCCGCTGCGCGCACGGATCCGCGACGGGCTGCCCGCCTTCGGCACCTGCGCCGGGATGATCCTGCTCGCCGACACCATCGAGGGCGGCGCCGCGGGCCAGGAGACCATCGGCGGCCTCGACGTGGTGGTACGACGCAACGCGTTCGGCCGCCAGGTCGACTCCTTCGAGGCCGACCTCGACGTGACCGGCCTCGACGGCACCTTCCACGCGATGTTCATCCGGGCCCCCTGGGTGGAGAAGGTGGGCCGGGACGTCGAGGTCGTCGCGCGGGTGGCCTCGGGCGAGGCTGTGGGTAGGATCGTCGCGGTTCGGCAGGGCGACCTGCTCGCGACGTCGTTCCACCCCGAGATCACCGGCGACCACCGGATCCACGCGCTGTTCGTGGAGCAGGTGCGTGCCGCCGCCCGGCGCCGACCGGGCCACTGACGAGTCAAGCAACAGCGGGAGGAGAGGGACACCCCTCATGTCTGGCCACTCCAAATGGGCGACCACCAAGCACAAGAAGGCGGTCATCGACGCCCGGCGCGGCAAGATGTTCGCCAAGCTCATCAAGAACATCGAGGTCGCGGCCCGGATGGGCGGTGGCGACCCCGCCGGCAACCCGACCCTGTTCGACGCCATCCAGAAGGCGAAGAAGTCCTCGGTCCCCAACGACAACATCGACCGCGCGGTCAAGCGTGGCTCCGGTGCCGAGGCCGGCGGCGCCGACTACCAGACGATCATGTACGAGGGCTACGGCCCCAACGGGGTCGCGCTGCTGATCGAGTGCCTCACCGACAACAAGAACCGGGCCGCGATGGAGGTCCGCACGGCGGTCTCGCGCAACGGCGGCTCGCTGGCCGACCCCGGGTCGGTGTCCTACCTGTTCAACCGCAAGGGCGTCGTCATCGTCCCCAAGTCCCAGGAGGGCAAGGACGCCGGCGAGGACGACGTGCTCGAGGCCACCCTCGACGCCGGCGCCGAGGAGGTCAACGACCTCGGTGACTCCTTCGAGGTGATCAGCGAGGCGACCGACCTGGTCGCCGTGCGCACCGCGCTGCAGGCCGGCGGCCTGGACTACGACTCCGCCGAGGCGTCCTTCGTGCCCTCGATGAGCGTCGAGCTCGACGACGAGAAGTCCGCCGGTGCCGTGCTCAGGCTCGTCGAGGCCCTCGAGGACCTCGACGACGTGCAGAACGTCTTCGGCAACTTCGACGTCCCCGACGAGGTCATGGAGTCCCTCGACGCCTGAGTCCCGAGTGTCGTACGACGGAACCGGGGCCGCGGTCGGCTAGCGTTGCCTGCGAACATGTGTTCGACCAGGAAGGCTTCCGATGCGCGTGCTGGGGATCGACCCGGGGCTCACCCGCTGCGGGATGGGCGTGGTCGACGGGGACGTCGGCCGCCCGTTGACGCTGGTGGACGTCAACGTGCTGCGCACCTCGGCCTCCGAGCCGGTGGCCGTGCGGCTGGTGACCATCGAGAGGGGCGTCGACGCCTGGCTCGACGAGTACCGCCCCGACGCCGTGGCGGTCGAGCGGGTGTTCGCGCGCTCCGACGTCAGCACGGTGATGGGCACCGCCCAGGCCAGTGGCATCGCGATGGTGTGTGCCGCGCGGCGGGGGCTCCCGGTGGCGCTGCACACCCCCAGCGAGGTCAAGGCCGCGGTCTCCGGCAGCGGCCGCGCCGACAAGGCGCAGGTCGGCGCGATGGTGACCCGGATCCTGCGGCTGGACGCACCGCCCAAGCCCGCCGACGCCGCGGACGCGCTGGCGCTGGCGATCACGCACATCTGGCGCGGTGGCGCCCAGGCTCGCATCGACGCGGCGCTCGCGGCCGCGGGAAGGAACCCCCGATGATCGCCTTCGTCAGCGGCACGGTCGCCGCGGTCTCGCTCGGCTCGGCGGTGCTCGAGGTGGGCGGGGTCGGCCTCGAGGTCAACTGCACCCCCAACACCCTCGCCACCCTGCGCATCGGCGCCCACGCGGTGCTGCCCACCAGCATGGTGGTGCGCGAGGAGTCGCTGACGCTGTTCGGCTTCGCCGACGACGACGAGAAGTCGCTGTTCGAGCTGCTGCAGACGGCCAGCGGCGTCGGCCCCAAGCTCGCCCAGGCGATGCTGGCGGTGCACGGTCCCGACGAGCTCCGCCGAGCGGTGACGCAGGAGGACGTGCGCTCGTTGACCGCCGTCCCCGGCATCGGGCAGAAGGGCGCCCAGCGGATCATCCTCGAGCTCAAGGACCGGATCGGCCCGCCGACCGGCGGGGCGGGCGCGGGGCCGGCCCTCAGCCCCGGCGTCGAGGCCTGGCGGGGGCAGGTCCACGCCGGGCTGGTCGGCCTCGGCTGGTCGGCGAGGGAGGCCGACGCGGCCGTCGACGCGGTGGCACCCGAGGCGGACCGGGCCGCGGGCGAGCCCGACGTGGCCGCGCTGCTGCGTGCGGCGCTGCGGACGCTGAGCAAGGCGTGACCCGGTGAGCCGCTTCGACGAACGGGCCACCGACGACGAGCTCGCGGCCGCGGAGACCGCCTACGCCGAGAGCCGGCTGACCGGGAGCCGGTCGCTGGTGACCGCGGACGCCGAGGGCGACGAGCGCGCGGTCGAGGCGGCGCTGCGACCTCGCAGCCTCGACGAGGTGATCGGCCAGGAGCGGGTGCGCGAGCAGCTCTCGCTGGTCCTCCAGGCCGCGCGCGGGCGCGACCGTGCGCCCGACCACGTGCTGCTCTCCGGCCCCCCCGGCCTGGGCAAGACCACGCTGGCGATGATCATCGCGGCCGAGATGTCGAGCCCGCTGCGGCTCACCTCGGGACCGGCCATCACCCACGCCGGTGACCTCGCCGCGATCCTGTCGGGGATGAACGACGGTGACGTGCTCTTCGTCGACGAGATCCACCGGATGTCGCGCCCGGCCGAGGAGATGCTCTACATGGCCATGGAGGACTTCCGGGTCGACGTCGTCATCGGCAAGGGGCCGGGTGCGACCGCGATCCCGCTGGAGATCCCGCCGTTCACGCTGGTCGGCGCGACCACCCGGGCCGGCCTGCTCCCGGGCCCGCTGCGCGACCGGTTCGGGTTCACCGCGCACCTGGAGTTCTACGAGCCGGCCGAGCTCGACCTGATCGTGCACCGCTCCGCGGGGCTGCTCGGCGTCGACCTCACCGACGAGGGAGCCGCCGAGATCGCCTCCCGCTCACGCGGGACGCCCCGGATCGCCAACCGGCTGCTGCGCCGGGTCCGCGACTACGCCCAGGTGCGGGCCGACGGGGTGGTGACGCTCGACGTCGCCCACCGTGCGCTGGACCTCTACGAGGTGGACCAGTCGGGCCTGGACCGGCTCGACCGGGCCGTGATCGACGTGCTGTGCCGCCGGTTCGGCGGCGGGCCGGTGGGGGTGAGCACCTTGGCGGTCGCGGTGGGGGAGGAGCGCGAGACCGTCGAGGAGGTGGCCGAGCCGTTCCTGGTCCGCTCCGGCTTCCTGGCCCGCACGCCCCGCGGCCGGGTGGCCACGCCCGCCGCCTGGTCGCACCTGGGCCTGACCGCGCCCGCGGGTGCGCCGTTCGGTGGTCCCGAGGCGAGCCTCTTCGACGCCGAGGACGACTGAGCGACCGGCTCGAGACCGGATCGTGACACACTCGGGGGCCGATGGTCGGTGACACCGACCGGCGACCGTTAGACTCAACCGGTTGGCCGGGCGCGTCCCGGCCCTCAGTGGTGCCCATGTGTCGATGGCCAGGAGCTGTTTCTTCGTGAAGGAATTGGGATCTTTCCTCCCGTTCATACTGATTGCGCTGGTGTTCTGGCTGCTGATCGTCCGGCCGCAGCGTCGACGCCAGCAGGAGATGAGCAACACCCAGGCGAGCCTGGCTCCCGGGACCCAGGTGATGCTCGGATCGGGGATCTTCGGCACGGTTGTGTCGTTGGACCTGGAGACCGTGCGGCTCGAGGTCGCGCCCGGCACCACCGTGAAGGTGGCCAAGCAGGCGGTGGTCCGGGTGATCGCGAGCGACGAGCCGGGGGAGCACGACGCCGACCCCGCCGTGTCCGACGACCTGCCGGACGAGCAGGACCAGTAGACCCCTCCGGGCCAGCGGCCCGGACCGTGAGGAGCGAAAAGCAGTGGCGAATAAAGCGTCCCGCCCCGGGCGCCGGCTCATCGCGTTCGGCATCGTGATCGCGGCGCTGTACGGCGGTGTGGCGCTCGGCGGCGACTGGACACCCAAGCTGGGTCTCGACCTGCAGGGCGGCACCAGCATCACCCTCGAGGCGACCACCCCGAACGGGCAGGCGCCGTCCCCGGACAAGCTGGCCGAGGCGCGCGGCATCATCGACCAGCGGGTGAACGGCAGCGGCGTGACCGAGGCGGAGGTGGCGACCCAGGGCAACCGCAACATCGTGGTGGAGATCCCCGGCCAGAACCGCCGCGACCTCGTCGACACGGTGAAGCAGACCGCCCAGCTGCGCTTCCGGCTCGTCGCCGCGATGGCTCCCGGGACTCCCCAGCCGAGCCCCTCGGCGAGCGCCTCGCCCTCGGCCGGCGCGTCGCCGTCGGCCTCCCCGACGGCGAAGACCAGCGCCCAGCCGTCGGCGAGCGCCACCCCCAAGGGCCGCGCGCTCTCCGGTGGCCTGGTGGCCGCGGACAAGAACAAGCCGGTCGCCAAGCCCTCCAAGTCGCCCAAGGCCTCGGCCTCCCCGGCGCCGTCGGCCACCCCGCTGCCGACGGCTCCGGCCGCCCCGCAGACCACCGCCAAGGGTGCCCCGGTGGACCAGCCGCTGAAGTGGGTCGACGACCCGGGCAACACCTGGTTGAAGAAGTTCGCGGCCTACAGCTGCCCCGTCAAGGGCCAGAAGGCGCCCCCGATCGTCGACGACAAGACCAAGCCGCTGGTGACCTGTGACGACTCCGGGAACAAGTACCTGCTGTCCGCCTCGATGATCGAGGGCACGCAGCTGACCCGGGCGAGCGCCGGCATCCCGCAGAACCAGGTGCAGTGGGTCGTCGACCTGACGTTCAACAGCCAGGCCCGCAAGACCTTCGCGACGGTGACCACGGCGATCGCCAACGCCACCAGCCCGCTGACCCAGCAGCAGAAGCAGTTCGCGATCGTGCTCGACGGCAAGGTGATCTCCGCGCCCGTGGTCAACGAGCCGATCCCCAACGGGCAGGCGCAGATCAGCGGCAACTTCACCCAGACCGAGGCCCAGACGCTGGCCAACAGCCTCAAGTACGGCGCGCTCCCGCTGAAGTTCAACGCCCCGGTGATCGTCGAGGAGGGCCCGACGCTCGCGGGCAACCAGCTGTCCGCCGGGCTGTGGGCCGGAGCGTTCGGGCTGCTGCTGGTGCTGGTCTACTCGCTGCTGTACTACCGCGGTCTCGGCCTGGTCGTGATGGCCTCGCTGGGGATCGCGGCCGTGATCACCTACGCGGTGGTGCTGGTGATGAGCCAGGCGGTGGGCTTCACGCTGACCCTGCCCGGCATCGCCGGCCTGATCGTCGCGGTCGGCATCACCGCGGACTCGTTCATCGTCTACTTCGAGCGGATCCGCGACGAGATGCGCACCGGCAAGTCGATGCGGGTGGCGGTGGAGGCCGGCTGGATCCGGGCCCGGGCGACCTGTCTGGCCGCCGACACGGTGTCGCTGCTCGCCGCCGTGGTGCTCTACATCTTCTCGATCGGGGTGGTGAAGGGGTTCGCGTTCGCCCTCGGCATCAGCACGCTGATCGACCTCGCGGTGTTCTTCTGGTTCACCAAGCCGATGGTGTCCTGGCTGGCGACGTTCCGGTTCTTCAACTCCGGGCACAAGCTGTCCGGACTCTCGGCGGACCACGTCGGGGTGGCACACATCACCGCGTCGTCCCGCCCGACCCCCGCAGGAGGGAACGCCTGATGAGCAAGCTCACCCGAGTCGGTCACGCGCTCTACGCGGGCGAGGTCTCCGTCGACTTCGTCGGCCGCAAGTGGCTGTGGTACGCCATGTCCGGGCTGATCGTGCTCGTGGCCGTCGCCGGGCTGGTGGGCCGCGGCCTCAACTACGGCATCGAGTTCAAGGGCGGCGTCGAGTACCGCGTCTCGATGCCGGC
This sequence comes from uncultured Actinomycetota bacterium, assembly GCA_963838025.1. Classification (GTDB taxonomy): domain Bacteria; phylum Actinomycetota; class Actinomycetes; order Propionibacteriales; family Nocardioidaceae; genus Nocardioides_B. Next base: position 2,164,005 of record CAWIPF010000001.1, on the reverse strand, counting down.
CGGGCAGGTGACCCAGGCCAACGCGGACAAGATCAGCGCCGCGGTCACCGACGCCGCGAACAGCAACGCCATCCCCGACGCCAGGTCGCCGATCGTCAACACCTCCGGCGCCGACACGATCCGGGTCCAGACCGAGCCGCTGACCAACGACGAGTCGGACGTCATCTCGAAGGCGATCCAGGACGCGGCCGGCGTCACCTCCAACGACGTCAGCCAGAACGCCATCGGTGCCACCTGGGGAGCCCAGGTCGCCAACCGGGCCCTGATCGGGCTGATCGTGTTCACGGTGCTCGTCGTCCTGTTCATCTGGGCCTACTTCCGCGAGTGGAAGATGTCGGTGGCCGCGATCGTGGCCCTGGCGCACGACCTCGTGATCACCATCGGCGTCTACGCCCTCTCCGGCTTCGAGGTCACCCCCGCGACGGTCACCGGTGTGCTGACCATCCTCGGTTTCTCCCTCTACGACACGGTCGTGGTCTTCGACAAGGTCAGGGAGAACACCAAGAACCTCGCCCGCACCCGCCAGACCTACGGGGAGGCGGCGAACCTGGCCGTGAACCAGACGCTGGTCCGGTCGATCAACACCTCGGTGGTGGCACTGCTCCCCGTCGGGGCGCTGCTGTACGTCGGAGCGTTCGTGCTCGGCTCCGGCGCGCTGAAGGACCTGGCCCTGGCGCTGTTCGTCGGGATGGCGGCCGGTGCCTACTCCTCGATCTTCATCGCCACGCCCCTGGTGGTGCAGCTCAAGGAGCTGGAGCCCGGGATCAAGTCCGGCGACGCGCGGGCGATGCGGCACCGCAAGCGCCAGGAGGCGGACCGCTACGCGTCCGTTCCCGCGTTCACCGAGGACATGCCGGTGCACGACGCGCCGATCGGGTCCGACCTCGACGAGGTCGACGAACCGCTCCCCGCCGACGCCACCCCGGCCCGGCCCGTGCGGGAGCCCCGCTACACCGCCGGTGAGCGGCCGGCCGGCCGGTCCGTGCGGCCGTCCGCCTCCGCGAAGCGCGCGCAGCCGGAGCGCAAGCCCCGGTCGCAGCGCGGCAGGAAGTGACCTCCGTCGACCTCGCGCTGCTCGACCGGCGGCTCGAGGAGCTCATCCGTGACGTGCCGGACTTCCCGGAGCCGGGGGTGATGTTCAAGGACATCACCCCGCTGCTCGCGGACCACGACGGGTTCTCGGCGGTGATCGGGGCGCTCGCCGCGGCGGGCCGAGACGACGACGGCGGTGTCGTGGTCGACAAGGTGGTCGGCATGGAGGCCCGCGGGTTCATCCTGGCCGCCCCGGTGGCCCTGGCACTCGGGGCCGGCTTCGTGCCCGTGCGCAAGAAGGGCAAGCTGCCCGGCGCGACGCACGCGGTCTCCTACTCGCTGGAGTACGGCAAGGCCACGCTGGAGATGCACCGGGACGCCGTACGACCGGGGGAGCGGGTGCTGCTCGTCGACGACGTGCTCGCCACCGGGGGCACCGCCGACGCGACCCGGCGACTGGTGGAGACGTGCGGGGGCACGGTCAGCGGTCTCGCGGTGCTGATGGAGCTCGGCTTCCTGCACGGACGCGACCACCTCGCCGGCCTGCCCCTGCACGCGCTCAAGACCGTCTGACGCCTCTGGCGCCCCTGCGTAGACTGGCAGCAGGATCGACAGGCGGGAGTGCGCGTGGCTGAGGAGCGGGTGGTGAACGCACCTCCGGCCCCTCCTGCCCCCACGCAGCCGCCGCCCGTGGAGCAGCCGGGCGACGCCGGTCCCGGGCCCGGCGAGGACCGCGTTCGACCGCCCGGGCAGGGCGGGGGTCCGGCAGGCCGCCGGATGCGGGCCAGGCTGGCCAGGATGACCACGAAGAGCCAGCCCGGCAACCCCGAGCTGGAGCCGCTGTTCCGCGCGGTGCGCGCCAACCACCCGAAGGCCGACCTGGCGCTGCTCGAGCGGGCCTACGTCACCGCCGGCCGGCTGCACACCGGGCAGTCGCGCAAGAGCGGCGACCCCTACATCACCCACCCGCTCGCGGTCACCACGATCCTCGCCGACATCGGCATGACCGAGCCCACGCTGGTCGCCGCCCTGCTGCACGACACCGTCGAGGACACGCCGTACACCCTCGAGGAGCTCCGCGCCGACTTCGGTGAGGAGGTGGCCCAGCTCGTCGACGGCGTCACCAAGCTCGACAAGGTGAAGTACGGCGACACCGCGCAGGCCGAGACGATCCGCAAGATGATCGTGGCGATGAGCCGCGACATCCGGGTCCTCGTCATCAAGCTCGCCGACCGGCTGCACAACATGCGCACGCTTCGCTACCTCAAGCAGGAGAAGCAGGAGCGGATCGCTCGCGAGACGCTCGAGATCTTCGCGCCGCTGGCCCACCGGCTCGGCATGAACACGCTCAAGTGGGAGCTGGAGGACCTGGCGTTCGCCACCTTGCACCCCAAGATGTACGACGAGATCGTGCGCCTGGTGGCCGAGCGGGCGCCGTCGCGCGACCAGGTGCTGGCCGACGTGATCTCCCAGGTCGAGAAGGACCTGCGGGAGGCCAGGATCAAGGCCGTCGTGACCGGCCGACCCAAGCACTACTACTCGATCTACCAGAAGATGATCGTGCGCGGCCGCGACTTCTCCGACATCTACGACCTGGTCGGCATCCGGATCCTGGTCGAGTCCGACCGCGACTGCTACGCCGTCCTCGGGGTGCTGCACTCCCGCTGGAACCCGGTCCCGGGACGGTTCAAGGACTTCGTGGCGATGCCGAAGTTCAACATGTACCAGTCGCTGCACACGACGGTGATCGGGCAGCAGGGGAAGCCGGTCGAGCTGCAGATCCGCACGTTCGCGATGCACCGGCGCGCGGAGTACGGCGTCGCGGCGCACTGGAAGTACAAGGAGGACGTGCGCGCCGGCACCGAGGGCGGCGACGCCGGTCCTGCCGGCCGGGTGAGCAGCGACATGGCGTGGGTCCGGCAGCTGCTGGACTGGCAGCAGGAGACCGAGGACCCGGGGGAGTTCCTCGAGTCGCTGCGGTTCGAGATCAACTCCGCCGAGGTCTACGTGTTCACGCCGCGGGGCGACGTGATCGCGCTGCCGACCGGCTCCAGCCCCATCGACTTCGCCTACGCGATCCACACCGAGGTCGGGCACCGCACCATCGGGGCCCGGGTCAACGGTCGGCTCGTCCCCCTCGAGTCCACGCTCGACAACGGGGACGTGGTCGAGGTGTTCACCTCCAAGGCACCCAACGCCGGTCCGAGCCGTGACTGGCTCGGCTTCGTCAAGTCCCCCCGCGCGCGCAACAAGATCCGGCAGTGGTTCACCAAGGAGCGCCGCGAGGAGGCCATCGAGCAGGGCAAGGAGCAGATCGCCCGGCTGATGCGCAAGGAGGGCATGCCGCTCAAGCGCGTGCTCACCCACGAGACGCTGTCCACGGTGGCCGCGGAGATGCGGCTGGCGGACGTGTCCGCCCTCTACGCAGCCGTCGGCGAGGGCAACCTGGGCGCGCAGACCGTCGTGCGCCGGGTCATCGACCTGTTCGGGGGCATCGAGGGCGCGGTCGAGGACCTCTCCGAGGGAGTCCAGATCACCGAGCGGCACGGGTTCGGCAAACCCGCCGCAGGCGGCGACGCCGGAGTGATCATCAAGGGCATCTCGGACGTCTGGGTCAAGCTCGCGAAGTGCTGCACGCCGGTGCCCGGCGACAAGATCATCGGCTTCGTCACCCGCGGCGCGGGGGTCTCGGTGCACCGCGCCGACTGCACCAACGCAGCCAGCCTGACCGCCCAGCCCGAGCGGATCGTCGAGGTCGAGTGGGCGCCGACGGCCAAGTCCATGTTCCTGGTCAACATCCAGGTCGAGGCACTCGACCGGGCCCGGCTCCTGTCCGACATCACCAAGGCGCTCTCGGACGTCCACGTGAACATCCTCGCCGCGACCCTGCAGACCTCGCGCAACCGCGTCGCCAAGAGCAGGTTCACCTTCGAGATGGCCGACCCCAAGCATCTCGGTCACGTCCTGAAGGCGGTCCGCTCCGTCGACGGCGTCTTCGACGCCTACCGGGTCACCCAGTAGCCCTGCCGCGCCGGCCCCGGCAGGTCAGCCGGAGAAGTCCTCCAGCGCCCTGCGGGCCTCGGTGAGCCAGGACTGACGTGCCTCGATGGCGGCGGCGTGCTCCTCGGCCTTGCGGGTGTTGCCGTCCGCGACGGCCCGCTCCTGCCGCGCCCGGAGGTCGGCGATGGACGACTCGAGCTGGGCGACCGTGTCGGCGGCCCGCGCGCGGGCCTCCGGGTTGGAGCGCCGCCACGCGTCGTCCTCGACGCCGCGGATGGCCTGCTCCACCTTGCGGATGCGAGCCTCGAGATCCTTCATCCGGTTGCGGGGCACCTTGCCGGCCGCGTCCCAGCGCTCGGCGATGCCGCGGAAGGCCTCCTTGGCCGCCTTCAGGTCGGTGACCGGCAGCAGCGCCTCGGCCTCGACGAGCAGTGCCTCCTTCCTCTCCGCGTTGGCCGCGAACTCGCGGTCGAGCTCGGCGTTGCTGGCGTCGCGGTTGCCGAAGAAGGTGTCCTGGGCGCCGCGGAACCGCTTCCACAGCTGGTCGTCGACGCCCTTGGGCGCCGGTCCGGCCGCCTTCCACTGCCGCATCAGCTCGCGGTACCTGCCCGCGGTGGGGCCCCACTCGGTGGAGTCCGCGAGCGCCTCCGCCTCGGCGACCAGCTTCTCCTTGACCTCCCGGGCCGCGTCCCGCTTCTCGCTGACCTCGGCGAAGTGCACCTTGCGCCGGCGGGTGTACGTCGTACGGGCGGTCGAGAACCGCCGCCACAGCGCGTCGTCCACGGACTTCTCGAGCCGCGGCAGGGCCTTCCACTCCTCGAGCAGGTCGCGCATCCGGTTCGCGCCGTTGCGCCAGTCCGACCCCTCGGCCAGCCGCTCCGCCTCGGCCGCGATCCTGCCCTTCTGCTCCTGCGCCGCGACCAGCTTGCGGGCCCGCTCCTCGCGCCGCTTCTCGCGCTGCTCGGCGATCGTGGCGGTGAGCCCGGCCAGGCGGTCGCCGAGGGCGGAGAGGTCACCCACCCCCGGTGCGTCGGCGATGGTGGCCCGGACCTGCTTGACCGAGGCGGTGGCCTCGTCGGGGGCGAGCGTGCCCGCCTTGACCCGCTGCTCGAGCAGGTCCACCTCGAACGCAAGGTCGTCGAACTTCTTCTTGAAGTAGGCGAGCGCCTCCGCCGGGCTCGCGTCGGGCATCTGTCCGACCTGGCGCTCACCGTCAGCGGTCCGGACGAAGACGGTGCCGTCGTCGGCCACCCGCCCCCACTCGTCGCTGGGCTGCTGGTTCTCGGGGGTGCTCACGGGGCTGCCTTTGCGGTCGCGGTCGGGTGGTCGGGCACGGGTACAGCATCGTAGTAAACGCCGGTCGGGACGCCCGCGGTTCCGGGCCGGTTCGTGGTGCCGGGCGCGCCGGGCCCCGCGGGGCTCTGCGTGATGTGGGCCACGGACGGGAAGTCTAGAGTCCGGACGCGCCCGCGACCACGCAGTTCCGGGCACGAGACCGTCACGGGGGCACCGACCACGGTTAGCGGCAGCCGACCGCGCCTCGGTAGGCTGCAACGGTCGATCCCCGAGCAACGAACAGGAGCACGCGTGCTTATCGCCGGCTTCCCGGCAGGTCCGTGGGGCACCAACTGCTACGTCGTGGCGTCCGGGCCCGGCACGGAGTGCGTCGTGGTCGACCCGGGGAAGGACGCCGCCGACGGTGTCGCCGAGGTGGTGCGCGAGCACCGGCTGAAGCCGGTGTCCGTGCTGGTGACCCACGGCCACATCGACCACATGTGGTGCGTCGCCCCGGTGGCCGGCACGTACGACGCGACGGCCTACATCCATCCCGCCGACCGGCACCTGCTGTCGGACCCGATGGCCGGCATGTCGCCGGAGACCGCCGGGATGCTGCTCGGCGGGAAGTACGAGTTCGCCGAGCCGGACGACGTCGCCGAGCTGGCCGACCTCCAGACCCTCGAGCTCGCGGGCCTGTCGTTCGCCGTCGACCACGCGCCGGGTCACACCGCCGGCTCGGTCACCTTCCGGACGCCCTACGCCGACCAGGGGGTCTCGCAGGTGATGTTCTCCGGGGACCTGCTGTTCGCGGGGTCGATCGGGCGCACCGACCTGCCCGGTGGTGACCATCCGACGATGCTGCGCAGCCTCGTCGAGAAGGTGCTGCCCCTCGACGACGACATCGCCGTCCTCCCCGGGCACGGGGAGCAGACCAGCATCGGACGCGAGCGCGCCACCAACCCGTTCCTCCTGGACCTGATCCGCACCGACCGGGGCGGCGCTCCGACCGGTGCCCCCAACCGAGGCCTGTAGACACCCAGATGAGCAAGCCAACCCCGCTGAGCGGGTTCCCCGAGTTCCTGCCCGGACAGCGCTACGTCGAGCTGCACGTGACCGACCGTCTCCGGCGCACCTTCGAGCTGCACGGGTTCGCCCCCGTCGAGACCCGTGCCGTGGAGCCGCTCGACCAGCTGCTGCGCAAGGGCGAGACCTCCAAGGAGGTCTACGTGCTGCGCCGGCTCCAGGCCGACCCCGAGCAGGCCGACACCGACGCCGGCATCGGGCTGCACTTCGACCTGACCGTGCCGTTCGCGCGCTACGTGCTGGAGAACGCCGGGAAGCTCGAGTTCCCGTTCCGGCGCTACCAGATCCAGAAGGTCTGGCGCGGCGAGCGCCCCCAGGAGGGGCGCTTCCGCGAGTTCACCCAGGCCGACATCGACGTGGTCGCCAAGGACGAGCTGCCGTTCCACTTCGACGTCGAGGTGGCCCGCGTGATGGCGGAGGCGCTCGCCGCGCTGCCGCTGCCTCCGCTGACGCTGCGGGTGAACAACCGCAAGCTGATCGAGGGGTTCTACCGCGGGATCGGTGCGCCCGACCCGGCCGAGGCGATCAGGGTCGTGGACAAGCTCGACAAGCTGCCGGCCGAGGCCGTGGCGGAGCTGCTGGTCAGCGAGGCCGGGCTGAGCGAGGGCCAGGCCGACCAATGCCTCGCGCTCGCCGAGATCAGCGCCGAGGACGGGTCGTTCGTGGAGCGGGTCCGCGCGCTCGGCGTGGAGCACGAGCTGCTGAGCGTCGGCCTCGAGGAGCTCGCGGCCGTCATCGACGGCTGCTCCGAGGTGCGCGGGGAGCGGTTCCGGGTGCAGGCCAGCCTGAGCCTGGCCCGGGGGCTGGACTACTACACCGGCACGGTTTTCGAGATCTTCATGGACGGCTTCGAGTTCTTGAAGTCGGTCGGTGGCGGCGGGCGCTACGACGCGCTTGCCTCGGACGGGAGGACGACCTACCCCGGTGTCGGCATCTCCTTCGGGATCTCCCGCACGCTCGTGCCGCTGCTGAGCCGGGGCCTGCTGGCCGGAAGCCGCGCGGTGCCCTCCGCCGTGCTGGTCTCGCTCCCCGACGAGGGCTCGCGGCCGGCCAGCGACGCCGTCGCGCAGCAGCTGCGCGCCCACGGCGTGCCCACCGAGGTGGCCGCCACCCCCCAGAAGTTCGGCAAGCAGATCCGCTACGCCGAGCGGCGCGGCATCCCCTACGTCTGGTTCTTCCAGGTCGACGAGTCGGGCTCTCCCGGCGCGCACCAGGTCAAGGACATCCGCAGCGGCGAGCAGTACGACGCGGACCCGGCGAGCTGGACGCCCCCCGAGGAGGACCTGACGCCTCAGGTCCTGACCCACGTCGACAACCGGCTCGGTGACGAGCCTCGCAAGGAGATGGAACAGTGATCCGCACCCATGACGCCGGCGGCCTCCGGGCCGCCCACGTCGGAGAGACCGTGACCGTCGCCGGCTGGGTCGCCCGGCGCCGCGACCACGGTGGCGTGGCCTTCATCGACCTGCGTGAGGCCTCCGGCGTCGTCCAGGTGGTGATCCGTGACGAGGCGGTGGCCCACCACCTGCGCGCCGAGTACTGCATCAAGGTCACCGGCACGGTCTCCGCCCGGCCCGAGGGCAACCAGAACCCGAACCTGCCGACCGGCGAGGTCGAGCTGATCGCCGAGGACGTCGAGGTGCTCAGCGCGGCTGCCCCGCTGCCGTTCCCCATCGACGAGCACGTCGACGTGGGGGAGGAGGCCCGGCTCAGGTACCGCTACCTCGACCTGCGCCGGACCGGCCCCGCGGAGGCGCTCCGGCTGCGCTCCGACGTCAACCGCGCGGCTCGCGACGTGCTCGGCGCGCAGGGGTTCGTGGAGGTCGAGACCCCCACGCTGACCCGGTCCACCCCCGAGGGTGCCCGTGACTTCGTGGTCCCGGCCCGGCTCCAGCCGGGGAGCTGGTACGCCCTCCCGCAGAGCCCACAGCTGTTCAAGCAGCTGCTGATGGTGGCGGGGATGGAGCGCTACTACCAGATCGCCCGGTGCTACCGGGACGAGGACTTCCGGGCCGACCGGCAGCCGGAGTTCACCCAGCTCGACGTGGAGATGAGCTTCGTCGACCAGGACGACGTGATCGCGGTCGCCGAGGAGGTCCTGGCCGCGGTCTGGAACCTGGTCGGGCACGACCTCGAGACGCCGATCGAGCGGATCACCTACGCCGACGCGATGCGCCGCTACGGCACGGACAAGCCGGACCTGCGGATGGGGCTCGAGCTCGTCGAGTGCACCGAGTACTTCAAGGACACCCCGTTCCGGGTGTTCCAGGCCCCCTACGTCGGCGCCGTCGTGATGCCCGGTGGTGCGGGCCAGCCGCGCAAGCAGCTCGACGCCTGGCAGGAGTGGGCGAAGCAGCGCGGGGCCAAGGGCCTGGCCTACGTCCTGGTCGGTGAGGACGGGGAGCTCGGCGGCCCGGTGGCGAAGAACCTCAGCGAGGAGGAGAAGGCCGGGCTGGCCGTGCACGTGGGGGCCGAGCCCGGGGACTGCGTGTTCTTCGCGGCCGGGCCGCCCAAGCACTCCCGTGCCCTGCTGGGTGCTGCGCGACTGGAGATCGGCCGCCGCGGCGGCCTGATCGACGAGTCCGCCTGGAGCTTCGTGTGGGTCGTGGACGCGCCGCTGTTCGAGCCGGCCGACGAGGCGACGGCGGCCGGTGACGTCGCGGTCGGCAGCGGGGCGTGGACCGCCGTCCACCACGCGTTCACCTCGCCGAAGCCGGAGTCCCTGGACACCTTCGACGCCGACCCCGGGTCGGCGCTGGCCTACGCCTACGACATCGTCTGCAACGGCAACGAGATCGGCGGCGGGTCGATCCGTATCCACCGTGAGGACGTGCAGAAGCGCGTCTTCGCGGTGATGGGGCTGAGCGAGGAGGAGGCCGAGGAGAAGTTCGGCTTCCTGCTCGAGGCGTTCAAGTACGGCGCGCCGCCGCACGGCGGGATCGCGTTCGGGTGGGACCGGATCTGCGCGCTGCTCTCCGGGACCGACTCGATCCGGGACGTGATCGCCTTCCCCAAGACCGGAGCCGGCTACGACCCGCTGACCGGCGCGCCCGCCCCCATCACGGCCGCCCAGCGCAAGGAGGCCGGCGTGGACGCCAGGCCGGACCCCGCGAAGGGCGCCCCGGCCTGAGCCGACGGGCGAGCCGCGCCGCCGTCGTGCCGCAGGGCCCCGGCGTTGGGTGGTTCGTCCGCTCCATCCTGGTATCAATTCGTTACCTCACGTGCCCCAAAGTTTGCTCGTCCGTCGTTTAGAGTCTGTTCGGCTCAGGGGGAAAAACCGTGGTGCGCGTCACGTCGACGCCGGCGCATCGCGAGCCCGCTGAGCGGTCTCGAGAGAAAGGTGACCATGGGTATCTCGCCCACGGAGCTGGAGCAGAGCGAAGCCGTCGAGGACGCGACGCTGGCTCCGAGAGCCATCGCCGGCCGGTCCCCGACCCAGATCGCCCTGGACCGGCTCCGCAAGGACAAGATCGCGATGACCTGCCTGGTCGTGGTGGCCGTCTTCGTGCTGATCGCGATCTTCGCCCCCGTGCTCACCCATCTGTTCGGCGTCAAGCTCCGTGGCGGCAGCCCCGCCGACACCGACCAGTTCAACTTCCCGATCATCGGGCCGCCCGACCACGGCTTCACCTGGAAGGCGCCGCTGGGGCTGGCGCCCAACACCGGTGACGACCTGCTCGCTGAGTGGTTCTACGGAGCCCGCACCTCGCTGGCGGTCGCCACGACCGCGACCCTCATCTCGACGTTCATCGGGATCGTGGTCGGCCTGGTCGCCGGCTTCAGCACCGGCTGGCTCGACAAGGTCGTCACCTTCATCATCGACGTCTTCCTCTCGCTGCCGTTCCTGATCGTGGCGCTGGCGCTGGCGCCGATCATCGTGAGCCGCTTCGGCGACAAGCCCAACCAGCTGGTGTTCTGGCAGTTCGTGGCGCTGCTCACCGCGCTCTCGTTGTTCGGCTGGATGACGCTGGCGCGCCTGGTCCGCGGCTCGGTGCTGTCGCTGCGGGAGCAGGAGTTCGTCCAGGCCGCCCGGGTGATCGGCGTGCCGACCCGCCGGATCCTGTTCAAGGAGCTGCTGCCGAACCTCATCGCGCCGATCATCGTCTCGATCTCGCTGGGGCTGCCCGCCTTCGTCACCGCGGAGGCCGGCCTGGCCTACCTCGGCATCGGCGTGGTGGGCATCCCGTCGTGGGGTCAGACGGTGAACAAGGCCGTGTCGTTCTTCGACACCTACCCGCTCTACCTCTACGCGCCGGTCCTGGGCATCACCCTGCTCGTGGTCGCGCTCAACCTGCTCGGAGACGCCGTCCGCGACGCCTTCGACCCCAAGACTCGCCGGTGAATCTCTCACCGGTCGGGAACTGCATCGACCAGCCAAGAAAGGTGGGTACACCTAGATGCGCATAAAGAAACCAGCGGTGGTTCTCGCTACCGCTGCACTCCTCACCCTCGCTGCTTGTGGTGGTAACGGCGGTGGTGGCACCAAGAACACCCCGGGGGCCGACGCCTCACTCGGGGCCGGCGGAAACGCGGGTGCGTTCAAGAACCCCGACGCCAAGGCCCCGTTGGCCGTGCCGGACGGAGCCCAGAAGGGCGGGACGCTGACGGTGCTGACCGCCAACGCGCCCTCGACCTTCGACCCGACGCAGGCCTACTACACGGACTCGACCGCGATCCTCTCGGACCTGGTCACCCGTGGCCTGACCCAGTACGCCTACAACCCGGACACCAACGATATGCAGTTGATCCCGGACATGGCGACCGACCTGGGGCAGCCCAACGCGGACAACACCGAGTGGAAGTTCACGCTGCGTGACGGGCTGAAGTACGAGGACGGCACCCCGGTCAAGGCCGAGGACGTCGCCTACGCGGTGAAGCGGTCGTTCGCGATCGCCGAGCTGCCCGACGGCCCGACCTACCAGACCACGTTCTTCCTCGACGGCGACAAGTACAAGGGCCCGTTCAAGGACAAGGGCCAGTACAAGGGCGTCTCGGTGAGCGGCAACACGGTGACGATCAAGATGCGCCGGCCGTTCACGGACATGGACTACTACGCCTCGTTCCCGGCCTTCACCGCGATCCCGCAGGCGAAGGACAACCCGCAGAGCTACGGCCGTCACCCGATGGCCACCGGTCCGTACAAGTTCGCCTCCTACAAGCCCCAGCAGGAGCTGACGCTGGTCAAGAACGACCAGTGGGACCCGAACACCGACCCGGGCCGGCTGCAGATGGTCGACGGGTGGGACTTCAAGTTCGGCCAGGACACGGCCAAGCTCGAGAACATCATCATCAACGACAACGGGTCCGCCCAGACCACGCTGACCTACGACAACGTCAGCGCCTCGTCGTACCGGCAGATCTCGTCGGACAAGCAGCGTCTGGTCACGGGCACCAGCCCGTGCACGTACATGTGGTACATCGACATGACCAAGATCAAGGACGTCAACGTCCGCAAGGCGATCGGTTACGCGTACCCGTACGAGGCTGCCTGGAAGGCCGGCGGCAACATCATCGGCGTCACCCGGGTCCCGGGCACGTCGATCCTGCCCCCGGGCACGGCCGGTCGTGTCGAGTACGACGCGCTGGGCATCCAGGGCAAGAACACCGACCCGGCCAAGGCCAAGGACCTGCTGAAGAAGGCGGGCTACAAGCCGGGCCAGTACGAGATCAAGTTCCTGTTCGCCACCGATGACGACCAGTCGGTTGCGGCGAAGAACGAGATCGTCAAGGGTCTGCAGGCCGGTGGCTTCAAGGCCACGCCGATCGCGTCGACCACGGCGACGATCCGCACCGACCGCACCGACTACAACTCGCCGATCAACGTCCGGTCGAGCGGTTGGTGCTCGGACTGGCCGTCCGGCGGCTCGTGGTTCCCGGCCCAGTGGGCGGGCAACCTGGTCGGGCTCGAGGGCATGCCGAACATCGCCAACTTCAAGGTCAAGGCGATGGACGACGAGCAGAACCGCATCCTCGACACGCTGACCCCGGAGGAGGCCACCAAGGCCTGGGGCCAGTTCGACAAGACCATGGAGGAGAAGTACTACCCGGCCGTCGTCACCGGCTACTCCGGCACGGCGATGATCCACGGTTCGAAGGTCGGCGGCATGGCCAACGACAACGTCCGCGGAATGCCGACCCTCGCCCGGATGTACATCACCCAGTGATCGCATCCTGCGTGGAAATCTCAGCAGCCAGCTGAGAGAGTCAACCTCGATGGGGGCGGGTCACCACCCGCCCCCATCGAGCCGATCGGAACCCAAGGGAGCCAACCTCCATGTTCGGCTACATCGTTCGCCGAGTCATCTCCGGGCTGCTGGTCCTGCTGGTGGTGTCGATGGCGGTCTTCGCGCTGTTCTTCTACGGGCCCTCGAACCCAGCACTCGCGTACTGCCCCGAGACCCGGTGCACGCCGCAGCGGCTGGAGAACATCACCCACAGCCTGGGGCTGGACCGCCCCGTGCTGGCCCAGTACGGCGACTACATGAAGGGCATCTTCGTCGGCAACGACTTCCAGGCCGGAGCGATCAGCATCAAGTGCGACGCGCCCTGCCTCGGGGTGTCCTTCAAGCAGCGCCTCAACGTCAGCCACTACCTCTGGCAACGGTTCCCGGCGACCTTGTCGCTCGCCATCGGCGGCGCCCTCATCTTCCTCACGCTCGGGACCTCCCTGGGCGTCTTCGCGGCCCGGGTACGCGGCACCACGACCGACAAGCTGGTGGTGACCGCGAGCCTGCTGGTCAACTCGATCCCCTACTACCTGCTGGCCCTGCTCGCCTTCCTGATGCTGATCAGCCAGTGGGGCATCTTCCCGGACAGCGGCTACTACCCGATCCTCAAGGACGGCCCGGTGGCCTGGGTCAAGGGCCTGCTGCTGGCCTGGCTGGTGGTCGGCATCTGGTCGTCCACGGCATACGCCCGGTTCAGCCGAGGAGCGATGATCGAGGCCCTCAACGAGGACTACGTCCGGACCGCCAGGGCAAAGGGCCTGACCGACCGGCGGGTCACGATGAAGCACGCACTGCGGGCGGCCATCGTGCCGGTGGTGACGATCTTCGGTCTCGACTTCGCGTTCCTGCTCGCCGGGACGGTCTTCACCGAACGGATCTTCGACATCCAGGGGATCGGCCTGACCGCGCTCGACGCGATCCGTCAGCGTGACCTGCCGATGATCTCCGCCACGGTGCTCATCGCCGCCGCGTTCGTGGTCACCGCCAACATCGTCGTGGACATCATCTACAGCGTCATCGACCCGAGGGTGCGCCTGACATGACCCAGACCGCTTCACACCTCCAGGACCAGGCCTCGGCGTCCGGCCACGGGGCCGGCTCCGAGCCGTACCTCGTCGTCGACGACCTGACCGTGCGCTTCCCGACCGCCGACGGCGTCGTCCAGGCCGTGACCGGGCTCAGCTACACCCTCGCTCAGGGCAAGACCCTGGGCATCGTCGGCGAGTCGGGCTCGGGCAAGAGCGTCTCGTCGATGGCGATCATGGGCCTGCACGACTACAAGCGCACCCAGATGACCGGGTCCATCCGGGTCGGCGGCCAGGAGATCGTCGGTCTCTCGAACAACCGGATGCAGGCGATCCGCGGCGCCGACGTGGCGATGATCTTCCAGGACCCGCTGAGCTCGCTGCACCCGTTCTACAGCATCGGCTTCCAGATCTCGGAGGCCTACCGCGCGCACAGCGACGTCTCGAAGTCCAAGGCGCGCGCCAAGGCCATCGAGATGCTGGACCGGGTCGGCATCCCGCAGGCGCGCAACCGCGTCGACGACTACCCGCACCAGTTCTCCGGCGGGATGCGCCAGCGCGCGATGATCGCGATGGCGCTGGTCAACGACCCGAAGCTGTTGATCGCCGACGAGCCGACCACCGCCCTCGACGTGACCGTCCAGGCGCAGATCCTGGATCTGCTCCAAGAGCTCCAGCGGGATTTCAACTCGGCGATCATCATCATCACCCACGACCTGGGCGTGGTGGCGGAGATGGCCGACGACGTGCTGGTGATGTACGCCGGACGGGCGGTCGAGCACGGTCCGACCCGGGAGCTGCTGACTCATCCGGAGATGCCCTACACGTGGGGCCTGCTCTCCAGCGTGCCCGAGGTGGGGTCGGACGCGTCGGCGCGGCTGATCCCGATCCCGGGCAACCCGCCGAGCCTGCTCGACCCGCCCACCGGGTGCCCGTTCCACCCGCGCTGCGCCCACCGGGAGAAGGTGCCCGGTGACCTGTGCCGCACCGAGCTCCCCGAGCTGGTGCCCGGGAGCCGGGGCGCGATCCACCTCAAGCGATGCCATCTCGCCGACCCCGACCAGATCTACGCACGGGCGGTCGAGGCGGGGGACGCCGTCGGCGTCACCGACGGACCCGTCGCCGACGCCGGCACCGACGACGCGCCGGGTGGAGACCCCACTCTTGCGTCCGAGACCCGGGATTGAGGAACAATGACTGCCATGACCCAAACCGACGTCACGCCTGCGCCCGATACCGAGCCCACCGGCAGCGACGCGATCCTGGAGGTGACCAACCTCCGGAAGTACTTCCCGGTCAAGTCGTCCGGTCTCATCCGGCGCACGATCGGTCAGGTGCAGGCCGTCGACGGCGTGTCGTTCCAGGTCCGCAGGGGCAGCTCGCTCGGGCTCGTCGGCGAGTCCGGCTGTGGCAAGTCCACGACCGGTCGGCTGATCACCCGTCTCTACGACCCGACGTCGGGGTCGATGCGCTTCGACGGCAGGGAGATCGCGAACCTGTCCTCGAAGCAGATGCTGCCGCTGCGCTCCGAGATCCAGATGATCTTCCAGGACCCCTACAGCTCGCTGAACCCGCGGCACACCGTCGGCACCATCGTCGGGACCCCGCTGCGGGTGCACAAGATGGTGCCGGAGAAGCAGGTGCTGCCCCGCGTCCAGGAGCTGCTGGAGTTCGTGGGCCTGAACCCCGAGCACTACAACCGCTACCCCAACGAGTTCTCCGGCGGGCAGCGGCAGCGGATCGGGATCGCGCGGGCGCTGGCACTGCAGCCGAAGCTGCTGGTGGCCGACGAGCCGGTCTCGGCGCTCGACGTGTCGATCCAGGCGCAGGTGGTGAACCTTCTGCAGGACGTGCAGAAGGAGTTCGACATCGCGTTCTTGTTCATCGCGCACGACCTGGCCGTGGTGCGGCACTTCTGCCCCGAGGTCGCGGTCATGTACCTGGGCAAGATCGTGGAGATCGGGGACCGGGAGACGCTCTACGAGCGCCCCCACCACCCCTACACCCAGGCGCTGCTCTCCGCGGTCCCGGACGTCCGGCAGGCCGCCGTGGGCGGTCGGCGCGAGCGGATCCGTCTCGAGGGTGACGTCCCCAGCCCGATCAACCCGCCGTCGGGCTGCCGGTTCCGCACCCGCTGCTGGATGGCGCAGGAGATCTGCGCCAAGCAGGAGCCGCCGCTGCTGCAGATCGACAGGACGCACAAGGTGGCCTGCCACTTCGCCGGCGAGTTCGGCGAGATGCCCACCACCCCGGTGACCCTGCACGCGCTCGGCACGGACGGCCACGGCACGCCGGTCCCGGGTGCCTCGACGACCAGCGAGGACCTGAACAAGCCGGGCTACGCCCATTCCTGGACCACGGTCGAGGAGCACCGGAAGGCGTCGGCGACGATGCTGGGCGAGGGCGGCATCGGAGAGGGCATGACCGACGAGGAGCGGGGCGAGGGCGGCACCATCCGCTGACACCATCCGCCGGTCCTCTCCGCTGGTCCCGGCCGGTGACCGTCCGCCGGATAGGGTGGCGGGCGTGGACGGGCTCTTCGACATCGGTACGACGGACGACGTGGCCGCGGGCCACGGCGGGTCCGGGGGAACCCTCGAGGGCAACACGCACGCGTCCGCGCCGCTGGCGGTGCGGATGCGGCCACGTCGGCTGGACGAGCTGGTCGGCCAGGGGCACCTGCTCGCCCCCGGCGCGCCGCTGCGCCGCCTCGTCGAGGGCGACCAGCCGATGTCGCTGCTGCTGTGGGGACCGCCCGGCACCGGGAAGACCACGATCGCCTCGATCGTGAGCCGGCAGACCAACCGCCGGTTCGTGGAGGTGTCCGCGGTCGCCGCCGGCGTCAAGGAGGTGCGCGCGGCCATCGACGGGGCCCGCAGCCGGCTGTCCCGCGGCGGCGCCGAGACCGTGCTGTTCGTCGACGAGGTGCACCGGTTCACCAAGGCCCAGCAGGACGCCCTGCTGCCGGGCGTGGAGAACCGCTGGGTGACGCTGGTCGCCGCCACCACGGAGAACCCGTTCTTCTCGGTGATCTCGCCGCTGCTGTCCCGGTCGCTGCTGCTGACCCTGGAGCCGCTCACCGACGACGACATCCGGGGTGTCATCGCCGACGCGCTCGCCGATGAGCGGGGGCTGGGCGGTCAGGTCACGCTCACCGACGACGCCCGCGACCACCTGGTGCGGCTGGCCGGGGGCGACGCCCGCCGGGCGCTGACCTACCTGGAGGCCGCGGCCGGGGCGGCGCTCGCGAAGGGCCTCGAGGAGGTCGACCTCGCGACCACGGAGACGGCGGTCGACCGGGCCGCGGTGCGCTACGACCGGCAGGGCGACCAGCACTACGACGTCATCAGCGCGTTCATCAAGTCCGTGCGCGGCTCGGACGCGGACGCCGCGCTGCACTACCTGGCCCGGATGGTCGAGGCGGGGGAGGACCCCCGGTTCATCGCCCGCCGGCTGGTGATCCTGGCCAGCGAGGACATCGGGCTGGCCGCCCCGTCCGCGCTGACGACCGCGATCGCGGCGGCCCAGGCCGTCCAGCTGATCGGGATGCCCGAGGCCCGGCTCAACCTCGCCCAGGCGACGATCTCGCTGGCGCTGGCCCCCAAGTCCAACGCGGTGATCATGGCCATCGACGCGGCGAGCGCGGACGTGCGGGCGGGCAAGATCGGCCCGGTCCCGGGCCATCTGCGAGACGCGCACTACTCGGGCTCGAAGAAGCTCGGCCACGGCGCCGGCTACCGCTACGCGCACGACGAGCCGTTCGGCGTCGCACGGCAGCAGTACGCACCCGACGTGGTCGCCGACGCCGCGTACTACCGGCCGACCTCGCTCGGGGCCGAGGCCGCGGTCAAGGAGCGCTGGGAGAGGATCCGCCGGATGGTCCGAGGGGACGGCTCCGCCGACGAGGGCCCACGGTAGGGTCACGTCCTATGGATCCGGCTCTCGTGGTGACCCTCGTGGCGGCCTCGGCGGCGCTGCTGGTCGCGGTGTCCGTGCTGCTCTGGGTGCTCTCCGGACGCCGACGGCTCGAGGCCGAGCTCGAGGAGTCCCGGGCCCGGCTCGAGGCGCTGGCGCGCCAGGTCGAGACCGCTCGCGCGGCCACGCCGCGGCCGCCGGCGGCGACCGACCGGGAGTACCTCATCACCACGGTCGGCGAGCAGGCCGACGCCGCCGCACCGGCTGCCGAGATCGCGCCGATGTCGGCCGGGCAGTTCGCCTCCGTCGCACTGGGGGAGTCGCTGGTGCGGGTGTTGTCCTTCGGGTACGGCGTGCGCCGCGCGCTGTCCGCGGAGAACCGCAACCGGATCGGGTTCGAGATCCGCCGCGAGGTGCGACGCGCGCGCAAGCAGCGTCGACGCGACCTGAAGGACGCGCGCCGGACCCTGCGCGCCGACCAGGCCGAGGACGCGGCGTGAAGCGGGCGATCTGGTTCGCCGCCGGGGCCGGCGCGGGCGTCTACGCGATGACCAAGGCCCGCCGTGCTGCGGAGGCGTTCACCCCCGACGGGCTCGCCGACCGGCTGGCCGGCCTCTCGCTGGGGGCGCACCTGTTCGGCCAGGAGGTGCGCGCCGGGATGGCGGACAAGGAAAACGACTTGCGTGAGCGGCTCGGCCTCACGCCTCATGGAGTCCCCGAGCTCCCCGCCGGTCACGAGGAGATCGCCGGGAGACACGCTGACCGGTCCGCGAACAGGAAGGGCAACGACTGATGGAGACCGCGGAGATCCGCCGACGGTTCATTGCGCACTTCGAGGCGCGTGGCCACCAGGTGGTGCCGTCGGCATCGTTGCTGCTCGACGACCCGAACCTGCTGTTCGTCAACGCGGGCATGGTGCCGTTCAAGCCCTACTTCCTCGGGCAGGAGACGCCGAAGTTCAAGCGCGCGGTGAGCGTGCAGAAGTGTGTGCGCACGTTGGACATCGAGGAGGTCGGGAAGACCACCCGGCACGGCACGTTCTTCCAGATGAGCGGCAACTTCTCCTTCGGTGACTACTTCAAGGAGGGCGCGATCGAGTTCGCCTGGGAGCTGGTCACCAAGCCGCAGAGCGACGGCGGCTTCGGCCTGCCCGAGAGCAGCCTCTACGCCAGCGTCTACCAGGACGACGACGAGGCGACTGCGCTGTGGAAGAAGGTCGCCGGCCTTCCCGACGACCGGATCGTCCGGCTGGGCAAGAAGGACAACTACTGGAACATGGGGGTGCCGGGGCCCGGGGGCCCGTGCAGCGAGATCCTCATCGACCGCGGGCCGCAGTTCGGCGCGGAGCGCGACTGGGAGGCGGGCGACCGCTACCTGGAGTTCTGGAACCTGGTGTTCATGCAGGAGGAGCTCAGCGACGTCCGCAGCAAGGAGGACTTCGACGTCCTCGGGCCGCTGCCGAGCAAGAACATCGACACCGGCATGGGCCTGGAGCGGGTGGCCTACCTGCTCCAGGGCAAGGACAACATGTACGAGATCGACGAGATCTTCCCGGTGATCGAGCGGGCCGCGGAGCTCTCGGGCAGGCGCTACGGGGCCGACCCGCAGGACGACGTGCGCTTCCGGGTGGTGGCCGACCACGTCCGCAGCGGCATGATGCTGATCGCCGACGGCGTCACGCCGGGCAACGAGGCGCGCGGCTACGTGCTGCGCCGGCTGCTGCGTCGGGCGGTGCGGTCCATGCGCCTTCTGGGCGTGGAGGACCGCACCCTGCCCGAGCTGCTGCCGGTCAGCCGGGACAAGATGACGCTCTCCTACCCGGAGCTGACGACCGACTGGGAGCGGATCTCGGCGATCGCCTACGCCGAGGAGGACGCGTTCCGGCAGACACTGCGCACCGGCACCACGATCTTCGACGTCGCGGCCACGGAGGCGAAGGCGTCGGGCCGCACGCAGCTGTCGGGCGCCAAGGCGTTCGCGCTGCACGACACCTACGGGTTCCCGATCGACCTGACGCTGGAGATGGCGGCCGAGCAGGGGCTCGCGGTGGACGAGGAGGGCTTCCGCCGGCTGATGACCGAGCAGCGCGACCGGGCCAAGGCCGACGCGAAGGCCAAGAAGGGCCGGCACGCCGACGCCGGGGCCTACCGCGAGGTGGCCGACAGCATCGGCCGGGCGGTGGAGTTCACCGGCTACGACGAGGTGGTGTCCGAGGCGACCGTGCGTGGCATCGTCGCCGGCGCCGGCTCGACGGCGGCGGCGCGCGAGGGGGACGAGGTCGAGCTGGTGCTGGACCGGACGCCGTTCTACGCCGAGGGCGGCGGCCAGCTCGCCGACCAGGGCGTCATCGAGCTCGCGAACGGTGCGACCGTCCAGGTGCTCGACGTGCAGTCGCCGATCAGCGGCCTGATCGTGCACCAGGCCAAGGTGCTCTCCGGGGAGGTGACCGTCGGGGCGCAGGCCCAGGCGTTGGTGAACCTCGAACGACGGAGGTCGATCAGCCGCGCGCACACCGCGACCCACATGGTGCACAAGGCGTTCCGCGAGGCGCTGGGGGAGACCGCGACGCAGGCCGGCTCCGAGAACGCGCCGGGCCGCTTCCGGTTCGACTTCTCGGCGTCGGGCGCGGTCCCGGCATCCGCGATGGCCGATGTCGAGGCGCGGGTCAACGACCTCGTGCTCGCCGACCTCGCGGTGCACGCGGAGATCATGAGCCAGGAGGAGGCCCGCCGGTCCGGCGCGATGGCGCTGTTCGGTGAGAAGTACGGCGACGAGGTGCGAGTGATCTCCGTCGGCGACTGGGCCCGCGAGCTCTGCGGCGGCACGCACGCCGGCCGCTCGGGCCAGCTCGGCGTCATCAAGCTGCTCGGCGAGGCCTCGATCGGCTCCGGGGTCCGGCGCGTGGAGGCGCTCGTCGGTGCCGACGCCTACCGGTTCCTCGCCCGCGAGCACGTCCTGGTGTCCCAGCTGAGCGAGGTGCTCAAGGTGCGGGCCGAGGAGCTGCCCGAGCGCGTCCACGACCTCGTCGAACGACTGCGCACCGCCGAGAAGGAGATCGAACGGGTGCGCGTGCAGCAGCTGCTGGCCGCGGCCGGTGAGCTGGCCAGTGCTGCCCGCGACGTCTACGGGGTCGCGTTCGTCGGCCACCGCGTGGACGGCGCCGGCGCCGGCGACGTGCGCAGGCTCGCCCTCGACGTCCGCGGCCGGATGCCGGCCGGCAGGCCGGGGGTGGTCGCGGTCATCGGCTCGAGCGACGGCAAGCCGTCGGTCGTGGTGGCGGTCAACGACGAGGCGCGTGCGTGGGGGGTCTCGGCGAACGCGTTGGTGAAGGTCGCGGCGTCCGCCCTCGGCGGCAGCGGAGGCGGCAAGGACGACGTGGCGCAGGGCGGCGGCGCGGACGCCACCCACGCCGACCAGGCGCTGCGCGACGTCGAGCACGAGGTCGGCCGGATGGCCACCACCCGGTGAGGCCGAGCCGTTGAGGCGGGGAGTCAGGATCGGCGTCGACGTCGGGGACGTGCGGATCGGGGTTTCGCGCTGCGACCCCGCGGGGATGATCGCCACGCCCGTGGAGACCGTCGCCCGTGGGGCGGGGGACCTGGCCAGGCTGCAGGCGCTGGTGCACGAGGAGGAGGCGGTGGAGCTCGTCGTCGGCCTCCCGCGCTCGCTGTCTGGCGGTGAGGGGCCCTCGGCGGCTAAGGTTCGCGAGTTCGCAGGACGGCTCGCCGCGGCCGTCGCGCCGGTCCCGGTCCGGCTGTCCGACGAGCGGCTGTCCACGGTGACCGCCGAGGCGGTTCTCCGGGGCCAGGGCAAGAAGGGCCGGAAGCGGCGCGCCGTGGTCGACCAGGCCGCGGCGGTGGTGATCTTGCAGCACGCGCTGGACACCGAGCGCAGCACGGGTACGGCGCCGGGCGAGGTCGTCACGGTCAGGGAACAGTCCGCACGGGGCGATCAGGGTTAGGTGTGAGTCAGCAGTTGAGCGACGTGGGACTTGACTTCGGGCACCACAGGAAGCACCGGCCGCGCAGGGGCCGCGGGTGCCTCGCCGTACTGGTGTCGCTCCTCGTCCTCCTGGCGGGCGGGTACTTCGCCTACTCCGTGGGCTTCACCGCCCTGCAGAAGCGGCTCAGCCCGCCGCCCGACTACAGCGGCACCGGGACCGGGTCGGTGGTCGTCGAGGTGAAGAAGGGCGACGCCGCCTCCGACATCGCCGCGACCCTGGAGAAGAAGGACGTGGTGAAGAGCCAGGAGGCGTTCACCGACGCCGCCCGCAACGACCCGTCGTCGGTCGGCATCCAGGTCGGGTTCTACCAGCTCAAGCACAAGATGTCGGCGAAGGCGGCCCTGGCGGTGCTGGTCGACCCGCACAACCTGATGCAGAGCGCGGTGACGTTCCCGGAGGGCTGGACGGTCAAGCAGATCGTGGCCCTGCTGGCGAAGAAGACCGACTTCTCGGCGGCGGACTTCCGGAAGGTGCTCAAGCGGCCCTCCTCGATCGGGCTGCCCGGCTACGCCAAGGGCAACCCCGAGGGCTTCCTGTTCCCGGCGACCTACATGATCCCGCCGAACGCCAGCCCGAAGTCGATCCTCGCCGAGATGGTCGGCCGCTACCGGGCGGCGGCCGCGAGCCTGCACCTGGAGGCCAAGGCCCAGCAGCTCGGCTACAGCCCCCACGACGTGATGACGGTGGCGAGCCTCGTGCAGGCCGAGGCGCGCTTCGACAAGGACTTCCCGAAGGTCGCGCGCGTCATCTACAACCGGCTGCGCGCGGGGATGCCGCTGCAGTTCGACTCCACCGTGCACTACGCGGTCGGCAAGGACGGCAGCGTCGGCACCAGCAACACCGACCGCGCCTCGACCTCGCCCTACAACACCTACAAGGTGACCGGCCTGCCGCCGACTCCGATCGCGGCGCCCGGCGACAAGGCGATCAAGGCCGCGCTCGCGCCGGCCGACGGGTCCTGGCTCTACTTCGTCACCACCAACCCCGACACCGGTGTCACGAAGTTCGCCACCAGCTACGCCGAGCACCTGAAGAACAAGGCGGAGTTCGACCGCTGGTGTGCCCAGTCCGACCACTGCTGACCCGATGACGTCCGGACGACAGCGCCGCTGCGCCGTGCTCGGCAGCCCGGTCGAGCACTCGCTCTCGCCGGTGCTGCACCGTGCCGCGTACGCCGAGCTGGGGCTCGACTGGACCTACGAGGCCGTCGAGGTCGCCGAGGACGGCCTGGCGCGGTTCCTCGACGGTCTCGACGGGTCGTGGCGGGGGCTGTCCCTGACGATGCCCCTCAAGCGCGCGGTGATGCCGCTGCTCGACGAGGCGTCCGAGCGGGCCCGGCAGGCGGGGGCGGCCAACACCGTGCTGCTCGACGGGGGCCGGCGGACCGGTCACAACACCGACGTCCCGGGGGCGGCCGCGGCGGTCCGCGAGCGGTACGACGGGCCGCTGGACGGCGCGGTGATCCTGGGCGGAGGGGCCACCGCGAGCTCCACCCTGCTCGCCCTCGCCGACCTCGGCTGCCGCCGGTTCACGCTGCTGGTGCGCGACGAGGGCCGGACCGCGGAGACGCTCGCCGTCGCGGGCCGACACCCCCGGCGGCCGGTGGTGGAGGTGCACCGTCTCGGGTCGTCGGTCCCCGAGTGCGACATCGTGGTCTCGACGATCCCGGCGGCGGCACAGACCCCCGAGGTGGTCGCGTCCGTGGCGGGCGCCACGGTCGTCTTCGAGGTGCTCTACGACCCGTGGCCGACGCCGCTCGCGTCGTACGCCCTCGGGGCCGGGCGGACCCTGGTGAGCGGCCTGGACCTGCTCGTGCAGCAGGCCGTCCTGCAGGTGCGGCTGATGACCGGGTGCGACGAGGTGCCGGTCGCCGCGATGCGGGCCGCGGGGGAGCGGGAGCTGGCGTCGCGCAGCCGCTAGGGTCGCCACCGTGACCTGGTACGTCGACACCGCGGTGGCCGCCGGCGGGTACGGTCTGCTCGCCGGGCTGCTGGTGCCGAGGCTGATCGCCCGGTTGCCCGAGCCCGAGCCGGAGCCCGAGCCGGACCTCGAACCGGACCTCGAACCGGAGCTCGAGCCGGAGCCGGAGCCCGAGGACCGCAAGGAGCTCTACGCCGACCTCGCGCGGCGCCCGGGGCTGCGGGCCGGGAGCGCGGTCGCGACCGGGGTGGTCGCCGCCCTGCTCGGCGCCCGGACCGGTTGGGCGCCGGAGCTGATCTTCCTGCTCTACCTGGCCCCGGTGGGGGTCGCGCTGGCGGTGGTCGACTGGCGCACCCGGCTGCTGCCCACCAGGCTGATCGCGCCGTCCTACGCCGTGGTCGTCGCGCTGGTGCTGCTCGCGGCCGCCCTCGACCGCGACCCGCACGCCCTGGTCACCGCCGGCTGGGGCTGGCTGGTCGCGGGCGGCTCCTTCTTCGTGCTGTGGTTCGTCTACCCGCGCGGCATGGGCTACGGCGACGTCCGGCTCTCCGGGCTGCTCGGCATCGCGCTGGGCTACCTCGGCTGGGCCGAGCTGCTCACCGGTGTCTACGCGGCCTTCCTCGTGGGCGGGGTCGGCGGCCTGCTGCTCTCGTTGCTGCGGCTCGTGGACCGCAAGGCCTACCCGTTCGGGCCGTTCCTGCTGGTCGGGGCGGTGGTCGGCGTGCTGGCCGGGCCCTATGTCGCTGGGTGGTACGCGTGAGAGTCGCCTGAGGCGAGCGTGAAACACTGGGCGGCATGCTGCGTTGGCTCACTGCGGGCGAGTCCCACGGCCCTGCCCTGGTCGCCGTACTGGAGGGTCTGCCGGCCCACGTCGAGGTCACCTCCGGCGACGTCGCCGCCGCGCTCGCGCGCCGCCGGCTGGGCTACGGCCGGGGCGCCCGGATGAAGTTCGAGCAGGACGAGGTCGAGTTCCTCGGGGGTCTCCGGCACGGCCGCACGCTGGGCAGCCCGATCGCGATCCGCGTGGGCAACACCGAGTGGCCCAAGTGGGACAAGGTGATGGCCCCCGACCCGGTCGACCCGGTCGAGCTCGAGGCGCTGGCGCGCAACGCCGCGCTGACCCGCCCGCGGCCCGGGCACGCCGACCTGGTCGGCATGCAGAAGTACGACTTCGAGGAGGCCCGCCCGGTCCTGGAGCGCGCCTCGGCCCGGGAGACCGCGGCCCGGGTGGCACTCGGCGCGGTCGCGGCCGCGTTCTTGGAGCAGGCGCTCGGGGCCGACGTGGTCTCGCACGTGGTCGCCATCGGCACGGCGGCCGCGCCGGCCGGCTCGGTCCCGGCCGCCGCGGACGTGCCCCACCTCGACGAGGACCCGGTGCGCTGCCTCGACCCCGACGCGAGCAGGGCGATGGTGGCCGCGATCGACCGGGCCCACCAGGACGGGGACACCCTCGGCGGGGTGGTGGAGGTGGTGGTCCACGGGCTGCCGCCGGGACTGGGTTCGCACGTGCACTGGGACCGGCGTCTAGACGCCCGGCTCGCGGGCGCCCTGATGGGCATCCAGGCGATCAAGGGCGTCGAGGTCGGCGACGGCTTCGCGCTGGCGGCGGAGCCGGGCTCGAGGGCGCACGACGAGATCGTCGGGACCGACGACGGCATCAGGCGCACGTCCGGCCGGTCGGGAGGCACCGAGGGCGGCATGTCGACGGGGGAGACGCTCCGGGTCCGCGCGGCGATGAAGCCGATCGCCACCGTGCCCCGCGCCCTGCGCACGGTCGACGTGGCCACCGGCGAGGCTGCCGTCGCGCACCACCAGCGCTCCGACGTCTGCGCGGTCCCCGCCGCCGGCATCGTCGCCGAGGCCATGGTCGCCCTGGTGCTCGCCGACGTGGCCCTGGAGAAGTTCGGCGGCGACTCGGTGGGCGAGACCCGGCGCAACGTGCAGGGCTACCTCAGCGCGCTGAGGATCTCGTGACCGACGGCCCCAGGGTGGTGCTGGTCGGCCCGATGGGGGCGGGCAAGACCACGGTGGCGCACCTGCTGGCCTCCCGGTGGGGCGTCGGGGTCCGCGACACCGACCACGACATCGAGGCCGCGCAGGGGCGGGAGATCTCCGAGATCTTCGTCGACGACGGTGAGCAGTACTTCCGCGACCTGGAGCGCGCGGCGGTCGCCGAGGCGCTGGGGACGCACCACGGGGTGCTCGCGCTCGGTGGCGGTGCCGTCCTCGACCCGGGCACCAGGGCCGCCCTGCGGGGCCACGTCGTGGTGTTCTTGCGGGTCGGCCTCTCCGACGCCGTCAAGCGGGTCGGCCTCGGCGTCGGCCGGCCGCTGCTGCTCGGGAACGTGCGCGGCCGGATCAAGGCGCTGCTCGACGAGCGCACCCCCGTCTACCGGGAGGTCGCTACGTTCGAGGTGGACACCGATGGGCGGACCCCCGAGGATGTCGCCGACGAGGTGGCGGCCCGGGTGGAGGAAGCGGGAGAGTGCCATGAGTGATCAGTCGGTGCTGCACGTGGGCAGCGCGGCGCCGTACGACGTCGTGGTCGGCAACGGCCTTCTCGGGGAGCTGGCCGGGATGCTCGGGGAGGGCGTGCGACGCGTCGCGGTCATCCACCCACGGGCGCTGGCCGCGACCGGGGAGGCGGTCCGGGAGGACCTCGCCCGCCAGGGCTACGACGCGCACGGCATCGAGATCCCCGACGGTGAGGAGGCCAAGCTGGCCCCGGTGGCCTCCTTCTGCTGGCAGGTGCTCGGGCAGACCGGCTTCACCCGCTCCGACGCCGTGGTCACCGTCGGCGGCGGTTCGACCACCGACATGGGCGGGTTCGTGGCCGCGACCTGGCTGCGGGGGGTGCGGGTCGTGCACATGCCCACCACGCTGCTGGCGATGGTCGACGCCGCGGTCGGCGGCAAGACCGGCATGAACACCTCCGAGGGCAAGAACCTCGTCGGTGCCTTCCACGAGCCGGCCGGGGTGCTGTGCGACCTGGCGACGCTCGACTCGCTGCCGAGGAACGAGCTGGTCAGCGGCCTCGCCGAGGTGGTCAAGTGCGGCTTCATCGCCGACCCGCGGATCCTCGAGCTCGTCGAGGGCGACCCGGCGGGTGCCGTCACCCCCGGCACCGACGTGCTCCGCGAGCTCGTCGAGCGGGCCATCCGGGTCAAGATCGACGTGGTGGTGGACGACCTGCGCGAGACCGCGGGCGCGGCGGCGGGTGCCGGCCACCCCGGCCGCGAGGTGCTCAACTACGGGCACACGCTCGGCCACGCGATCGAGAAGGCCGAGCGCTACAAGTTCCGGCACGGAGCCGCGGTCGCGATCGGGATGATGTACGTCGCCGAGCTGGCCCGCCTCGCCGGGCGGCTGGACGAGGCCACCGCCGAGCGGCACCGGTCGGTCCTGGAGCTGGTCGGCCTGCCCACGTCCTACCGCGGCGGGGTGTGGACGCAGCTGCACGAGGCGATGAGGCTCGACAAGAAGTCGCGCGGCGACCAGCTGCGTTTCGTGGTGCTCGAGGGGCTCGCGAGACCCACCATCTTGGCGGCGCCCGACCCGGCACTGCTCACCGCGGCGTACGCCGAGATCTCCGCCTGACCGGCACCTGCGGATTTCTTGGCGGCGCGCGCCGGCGGCTAGACTGGTCCGCTGCTGCCTCCGGCGACTGCGACGAGGCCGACCCCACCTGAACAGACAAGGCGAACACTGCGCATGGCAACGACCAACGACCTCAAGAACGGCATGGTGCTCAACCTCGACGGCCAGCTGTGGTCCGTCACCTGGTTCCAGCACCACAAGCCCGGCAAGGGTGGCGCGGTGGTGCGGACCAAGCTGAAGAACATCGAGTCGGGCAAGACCGTCGACAAGACCTTCAACGCCGACGTCAAGGTCGAGGTCGCCAACGTCGACAAGCGCACGATGCAGTACCTCTACAACGACGGCACCTCCTACGTCTTCATGGACACCAGCACCTACGAGCAGCTCGAGGTGCCGCCGGAGATCGTCGGCGACGCCGCGAACTTCATGCTCGAGAACCAGGAGGCGATCGTCGCCACCAACGACGGCCGGGTCCTCTACATCGAGCTGCCCGCGTCGGTGGAGCTGACCGTCGAGTACACCGAGCCGGGCCTGCAGGGCGACCGGTCCACCGGCGGCACGAAGCCGGCGAGGCTCGAGACCGGGCACGAGATCGCGGTCCCGCTGTTCATCACCACCGGCGAGAAGATCAAGGTCGACACCCGCGACAGCAGCTACCTGGGTCGCGTCTCCCAGTGAGCGGCACCCCGGGCGGGACCGCCTGATGGCCGCCAGAAGCAAGGCCCGCAAGCGGGCCCTCGACGTGCTCTTCGAGTGCGAGGTCCGTGGGCTGCCGCTCGGCGAGACGCTCGACGAGCGGGTGATCGCGGGGGAGCCGCCGGTCAACGACTACACCGTCCGGCTGATCCGGGGCGTGGTCGAGCACCAGTCCCGCATCGACGAGCTGCTGACCACCTACGCCCAGGGCTGGTCGCTGGAGCGGATGCCGACGGTGGACCGCAACGCGCTGCGGCTCGGCATCTACGAGATCCTCTACGTCGACGAGGTGCCGGACGCGGTCGCGGTGAGCGAGGCGATGAGCCTGGTCCGCGACCTGTCCACCGACGACTCCCCGGCGTTCGTCAACGGCGTGCTCGGCAACATCATCCGCAACAAGCCCGCACTCTCCGGCTGACCGCAGGCCGTCCGGCTGGTCGGGTGACTGTCACGGTCCGGCCCGATGTGCTTGGCTGGCGCGATGACGGACGTGGACGTGGTGGTGGTCGGTCTCGGTCCCGGGGGTGAGGCCCTCGCGACCACGCTCGCCGGGGCCGGCCTGCAGGTGGTCGGCGTGGACGAGCGGCTCGTGGGCGGGGAGTGCCCGTACTTCGGCTGCGTGCCGAGCAAGATGATGATCCGTGCCGCGAACCTGCTGGCGGAGGCGCGGCGGGTGCCGGGGATGGCCGGCACGGCCGAGGTCGGGCCCGACTGGTCCCCGGTCGCACGGCGGATCCGTGACGAGGCCACCGACGACTGGGACGACCGGGTCGCGGTCGAGCGCCTGGAGCGGGCCGGTGTGACGTTCGTGCGCGGGCACGCCCGGCTGGCCGGCGAGCGCACGGTCGAGGTGGGCGGACGGCGGTTCACGGCTCGGCGCGGCGTCGTGCTCAACACCGGCACGGCGCCCGCGGTCCCACCGGTCCCCGGGCTCGCCGGCACGCCGTACTGGACCAACCGGGACGCCGTACGCGCCGAGAGCCTGCCCGTCTCCCTCGCGGTGATCGGCGGGGGTGCCATCGGGGCCGAGCTGGCGCAGGCGTTCGCGCGCTTCGGTGTCCGGGTCACGGTGCTCGAGGTGGCCCCGCGGCTGCTCGCCCCCGAGGAGCCGGAGGCAAGCGCGCTGGTCGCCGAGGTCTTCGGCCGCGAAGGCATCCAGGTCCTGACCGGCGTCGAGATCGCCTCCGTCGCCCACGACGAGGACGGCTTCGCGGTGCGGGCGGGCGACCGGGCGCTGAGCGTCGACAGGTTGCTGGTCGCCGCCGGCCGGCGCCCGAACCTGGGCGACCTGGGGCTGGACAGCGTCGGCCTCGACCCGGGGGCACGAGCCGTCGCCGTCGACGAGCGGATGCGGGCCGGTGAGGGGCTGTGGGCGATCGGCGACATCACCGGCAAGGGCGCGTTCACGCACCTGTCGATGTACCAGTCGGCGATCGCCGCGCGCGACATCCTCGGCGAGGAGGGGCCGCCCGCGGACTACCGGGCCGTGCCGCGGGTGACGTTCACCGACCCCGAGGTCGGGTCGGTCGGGATGACCGAGCAGCAGGCGCGCGCCGCCGGCCTGGACGTCCGCGTGGGGATCACGAAGGTCCCCGAGTCCTCACGCGGGTGGATCCACAAGGCCGGCAACGACGGCCTGGTCAAGCTCGTCGAGGACGCGGACCGGGGGGTGCTGGTCGGGGCCACCTCGGCCGGGCCGACCGGGGGAGAGGTGCTTTCGATGCTCACCACCGCGGTCCACGCCGAGGTGCCGACCGCGACCCTGCGGTCGATGATCTACGCGTACCCGACCTTCCACCGCGGGGTCGAGAGCGCCCTGGCCGACCTGGGCTGACTCACCGCCGCCGCAGCCGCAGCCACCGGGGGGCGGTCCTCTTCAGCGGCCCCGGCAGGCCCGTGGTGTCGGCGGGTTCCTCGGCGACCACCGTCCAGGCGGGCAGGGCCGCCTCGACGTCGGAGCGGTCCGCTCCACGCGGCAGGCCGATGCGCCGTCCCGGCGCGAAGCAGAGCATCAGCAGGGTCGCCTCGGGCGTCGACGCCGCCGTGACGCCCTGCCCGTAGCGTCGCCGCTGGTCGTCGCCGAGGCCGTGGAAGCACCCGACGTCGAGCAGGAAGCCGAACCCGTCGCCCACCCCGGACGCGGCGAGGTCCGTCACGTCGCCGAGCACGAACCGGGCCCCGCCCGTCGCGGCGCGACCGCGGGCCCGGTCGAGGGCCCGCTCGATGTTGTCGACCCCCACCGCGGTCCAGCCGCGCTCGGCGAGTTCGAGGGTGTGCTGCCCGGTCCCGCAGCCGAGGTCGAGGGCCCGCCCCAGCGGCCGCGGCCGGTCCTGCTCCTCCCGGTCGAGGAGCCTGCCGAGCTGCGCGGCGCCCGACTCGCCGGCGCGCTCCCACGGGGTCACCCCGACCCGGTAGGCCAGGGCATATCCAGCGCTCATGTCCGCATCCTCCTCCGATTGGTTCGGGTGGCACCCGAACGAATATGCGCCTAGAGTGATCCCGATGTCCGAGCCTGTCAAGACCCCCCGTCCCTACCGCTCGCCGGTGCGCGACGCCCGGGCCGCACGCAACCGGCGCAGGATCCTGGAGTCGGCCCGGGAGCTGTTCCTGGCCGACGGCTACGCGCGCACCACCGTCGCCGCGATCGCTCGGGAGGCGGGCGTCAGCGACGACCTGGTGTTCCACCTGTTCAAGTCCAAGCGCGGCCTGCTGACCGAGGTGCTCAGCTTCGCGGTGACCGGCGAGGTCGACGGCGCGGTCGTGCTCGAGCAGGAGGGACCCCGCGCCGTGCGCGACGAGCCGGACCAGCGCCGGAAGATCGCGATGTTCGCCGAGGACGTCAGCGCGCGGGTGGCCCGTGCGCGGCCCGTGGACGACGTCATGCGCAGCGCCGCCGCGGTGGACCCGCAGGTCGCGCGGATGCGCGAGCGCATGCAGCGGGCCCGGCTCCGCAACCTGACGGTCTTCGTCGGCTGGGTGGCCGACCGCGGTCCGCTTCGTGCCGGGGTGGACGTCGACCAGGCCGCGGCCACGGTCTGGACGCTCACGAGCCCCGACGTGCAGCGGCTCCTTGTCGACGACCTCGGCTGGACCCTTGAGCAGTACGCCGCCTGGCTGCGCGACACGCTGGAGAGCAAGCTGCTGCCGCCGCCGACGCGCTGAGTCCGCGGGTCAGCCGAGCAGCAGCCGGTTCCACAGGTCCTCCAGGTGAGCGGCGAACCGCGCGGCCTCCCACCCGCGCGACCGCAGCAGCTCGTAGTACTCCACGGCGTTGGTGGCCCAGACGAGGTCGGCGACCTCACGGTCGCTCAGGTCCTCCCGGAGCCGGCCGGTGGCGCGCAGCTCGCCGGCGAGCAGCAGCATGTTGGCGGCCCGGCGGTCGTTGACCTGCCGCCACGCCGCCGCGCACTCGGCCTCGGTCCGTGCCGCCTCCCGCAGCGCCAGGAGCAGCGGTGCGGTGCGGGGGAGCAGCCGTCCGAGGGCACGGGCGTAGGTCGAGATCTTCTGCTCGGCCGTGGGTGCGTCGCGGAGGGCGCGGACGTAGTCGCGCTCCTCGGCGGGCACCGGCTCGTCGGCGCGGGCGAGCTCCATGTCGAGCACGGCCAGCAGCAGCTGCGGCTTGCGGCCCACGCTGGCGTAGACGGTGTCCACGGCCACCCCCGCCTCGGCCGCGACGTCGACCACCGAGGTGCCGGTGTAGCCGTGGGCGTGGAACAGGTCGCGGGCGGCGGCGAGCACGGCGCGCCGGGTGGCCACCGCGCGGCGCGCGCGCACGGCGGATTTGTACGTGCGGGTCTTGACCTGCTCGGACACGGCACGTACGTTACCAGTATTCGTCCGAAGCACCTTCGGACGAAGTGCTCGAGGAGGTCGCGATGACCACGGAACAGATCTCCGGCACCGGCGTGGTCCACCGGCCCGCCGGCACCGGTCCGATGACCTGGGCGATGGGCTCGCTCTTCGAGCACCTGGTGGGCGCGGAGCAGACCGAGGAGCTGCTCGGCATGGCGGTCGTGACCCAGCCGCCCGGGGTCGCCACGCCGCTGCACCGGCACACCCGCGAGGCCGAGGCGTTCTACCTGCTCGACGGCGCCATGACCTACCGTGCCGGCGACGACCACTTCGACCTCGTCACCGGTTCGTTCATCTACCTGCCCAAGGGGCTGCCGCACGCCTTCCGGATCACCGGCGACCGTCCCGCGCGGATCCTCGCCCTGACCGTGCCGGGCCGGCTGCTGCACCTCTACGACGAGGTGGGGATGCCCGCCGGCGAGCGTCGGCTGCCCGGGGACGACGGCATCCCGATCGCCGAGGAGATCGGCCGGTGGGGCGAGATCGGCCCTCGCTACGGGCTCGAGGTGGTCGGTCCGCCGATCCCCGGGTAGCGGCAGGCTCCGCAGCGCTCGCAGTGACGCACGGCACGCCTCCCCGCGGGGGCCGGGGTCGCCACGGGGTGGTCGCCGGCTGGTAGGGTTCACCTTGATCGACATCCTTTAACGAGCCGTCCCGTGAGGCGGAGAAGGAGGTCCGGCCGCTGATGGCTGCCCATCTCTCCGAGAGCCGCGTGGTTCTCGACGCGCGTGACATCTCCCGCGCCCTGACCCGCATCGCGCACGAGATCCTCGAGCGCAACAAGGGAGCCGCCGACCTGGTGCTGCTCGGCATCCCCACGCGCGGCGTACCGCTCGCCCGGCGCATCGCCGAGAAGATCACTGCGGTCGAAGGGGTCGACGTGCCGGTCGGGTCCCTCGACGTGACGATGTACCGCGACGACCTGAGGCTGCGTCCGGCCCGCACGCTGCTGCCCACCGAGATCCCGCCCGGCGGCATCGACGACAAGACCGTCGTGCTGGTCGACGACGTGCTGTTCTCGGGCCGCACGATCCGCGCGGCGCTCGACGCGATGAACGACGTGGGCCGGCCCCGGGCGGTGCGGCTGGCGGTGCTGGTCGACCGCGGCCACCGGGAGCTGCCGATCCGGGCGGACTTCGTCGGCAAGAACTTGCCCACGTCGCTGGTGGAGAAGGTCGCCGTGCGCGTCGGGGAGTTCGACGACGAGGACTCGGTCACGATCTCGGGGCTGGCGCCCGCGGACTCGGCCGGCGCGGACGAGGAGGTGGCCCGGTGAAGCGGCACCTGCTGAGCGCCGGCGACCTGACCAGGGCCGACGCCGAGCTGATCCTGCAGACCGCCGAGGAGCTGCGCTCCCTGGCGGACCGGCCGATCAAGAAGCTGCCGGCCCTGCGCGGTCGCACGATCGTGAACCTGTTCTTCGAGGACTCCACCCGCACCCGGATCTCCTTCGAGGCGGCGGCCAAGCGGCTGAGCGCGGACGTGATCAACTTCTCGGCCAAGGGGTCCAGCCTGAGCAAGGGGGAGAGCCTCAAGGACACCGCGCTCACCCTGGAGGCGATGGGCGCCGACGCGGTCGTCGTCCGCCATTGGGCGTCCGGCGCGCCGCACCTGCTGGCCAACGCGGGGTGGGCGCGCTCGAGCGTGGTCAACGCCGGCGACGGCACCCACGAGCACCCGACGCAGGCGCTCCTGGACGCGTTCACGATGTGGCGCCACCTCGGAGACCTCGACGGGCGCAAGGTGGCGATCGTCGGCGACGTGCTGCACAGCCGGGTGGCCCGCTCCAACGCGCTGCTTCTGAAGACGCTGGGCGCCGAGGTGACCCTGGTCGGGCCGCCGACCCTGCTCCCGTTCGGGATCGAGGGCTGGGACGTGGAGACCGCCTACGACCTCGACGCGGTGCTGCCGAAGGCCGACGTGGTGATGATGCTGCGGGTCCAGCGGGAGCGGATGAACGCGTCGTTCTTCCCGACCGTGCGGGAGTACAGCCGCCGCTACGGCCTCGACGGGCGCCGGATGGCGACCCTGCAGGACCACACCCTGGTCATGCACCCCGGCCCGATGATCCGCGGCATGGAGATCACCGCGGACGTCGCCGACTCCAAGCGCTCGGTGATCGTCGAGCAGGTCACCAACGGCGTCGCGGTGCGGATGGCGGTGCTGTACCTGCTCCTCGGCGGCAGCGAGCCGGCCCTGTCCACCGATGCCATCCCCGACGGAGCGAGCGAGTGAGCACCTACCTGATCAAGGGCGCCCGGATCCTGGGCGCCGAGCCGACCGACCTGCTGCTGAGGGACGGCGTGATCGCCGCGGTGGGCACCGGACTCGCCGCCGACGACGCGGAGGTGGTCGCCGCGGACGGCCTGGTGGCGCTGCCGGGCCTGGTGGACCTGCACACGCACCTGCGCGAGCCGGGGCGCGAGGACGCCGAGACCGTCGAGACCGGCACCCTGGCCGCGGCGCTCGGCGGCTTCACCGCGGTCCACGCGATGGCCAACACCGACCCGGTCGCCGACACCGCGGGCGTGGTCGAGCAGGTGTGGCGGCTCGGCCGCGAGGCCGGCCACTGCGACGTGTTCCCGGTCGGCGCCGTCACCGTCGGGCTCAAGGGCGAGCAGCTCGCCGAGCTGGGCGCGATGGCCGACTCCGCCGCCCGGGTGCGGGTCTTCTCCGACGACGGCAGGTGCGTCGCGGACCCGGTGGTGATGCGGCGCGCTCTCGAGTACGTCAAGGCCTTCGACGGAGTCGTCGCCCAGCACGCCCAGGAGCCCCGGCTGACCGAGGACGCCCAGATGAACGAGGGCGAGCTCTCCGGACGGCTCGGGCTGCGCGGCTGGCCGGCGGTCGCCGAGGAGGCGGTCATCGCCCGCGACTGCCTGCTCGCCGCCCACGTCGGGTCGCGGCTGCACGTGTGCCACGTCTCGACCGCCGGGTCGGTGGAGATCGTCCGCTGGGCGAAGGGCAAGGGCTGGCCGGTCACCGCCGAGGTCTGCCCCCACCACCTGCTGCTGACCGACGAGCTCGCCGCGACGTACGACCCGATCTACAAGGTCAACCCGCCGCTGCGCTCGGCCGCCGACGTCGCTGCGCTCCGGGCCGGGCTGGCCGACGGCACCATCGACGTCGTCGCCACCGACCATGCTCCGCACCCGCACGAGGACAAGGACTGCGAGTGGCAGGCGGCCGCGTTCGGCATGCTCGGCCTCGAGACCGCCCTGTCGATCGTGCAGGCCACCATGGTCGACACCGGGCTGGTCGACTGGGCCGGCGTCGCCGAGCGGATGTCCTACGTGCCGGCGCGGATCGGGCGCCTCGACGGCCACGGCCGCCCCCTCGCCGAGGGCGAGCCGGCCAACCTGGTGCTCTACGACCCGGCGGTGACGCGGACGGTGGACCCCACCGAGCTCGCGTCGCTGTCGCGCAACACGCCCTACGCCGGGCGCGAGCTGCCCGGCCGGGTGGTCGCGACGTTCCTCCGCGGCCGGCCCACCGTCCTCGACGGGAAGCCGGCGTGACCGGGGCTGTCGACGCCTCCACCTCCGGGCTCGGAGACGTCTGGCTCCCGGTGCTGATCCTGTTCGCGGTGCTGGTGCTGGCCTACCTGGCGATGTGGCGGGGCTGGCGCAACCGGGGCCGCCGGCACGACCTGCCGGCCCTGGTGCCGGTCCCGGCGGTCTCGCAGCTCCCGGATGCCACGCTGCAGGCGGGTGCGCGCTACTTCGGCACGACGGTCCACGACGACTGGCTCGACCGGGTCGTCGCCCGCGGTCTCGGCGCGCGCAGCAGCTGCCGGCTGAACCTGTCCGCGGAGGGCCTCGACGTGGTGCGCCTGGCCGGGTCGTTCCGGATCCCGGCCGCCGCCCTGAGGGGAGCCCGGCACGACCAGGGGATCGCGGGCAAGGTGGTGCCGCCGCACGGCGTCCTGGTCGTCACCTGGCAGCACGGCGACCTGCTGCTCGACACGGGCTTCCGGCTCGACGAGGCCTCGGTGACGGAGGCGCACAACACCTGGGTTCGAACGATCGGCAAGATCGCGAAGGAGAACGCTGCATGAGAAAGCAGGCCCTGCTGGTGCTCGAGGACGGCCGCACGTTCCGCGGCGAGGCGTTCGGCGCGGAGGGCGAGACCTTCGGCGAGGCGGTGTTCTCCACCGGCATGACCGGCTACCAGGAGACGCTGACCGACCCGTCGTACCACCGGCAGATCGTGGTGATGACCGCGCCGCACGTGGGCAACACCGGGATGAACGACGAGGATCCGGAGTCGCAGCGGATCTGGGTGAGCGGCTACGTCGTGCGCGACCCCGCCCGGATCCCGTCGAGCTGGCGCTCCCAGCGGAGCCTGGACGACGCGCTGCGCGAGCAGGGCGTGGTCGGGATCTCGGGAGTCGACACCCGGGCGCTGACCCGGCACCTGCGCGAGCGCGGCGCGATGCGCGTGGGCATCTCCACCACCGAGACCGACCCGGACGCGCTTCGCGCCCGGGTCCTGGAGTCGGCGCAGATGGCCGGCTCCGAGCTCGCCGGCGAGGTCTCCACGGCGCGGCCCTACGTCGTCCCCGCGGAGGGCGAGCGGCGCTTCACGGTCGCCGCGGTCGACCTCGGCATCAAGACGATGACGCCGAAGCGGATGGCCGAGCGCGGTATCGAGGTGCACGTGATGCCGGCGACGTCCACGCTGGAGGAGGTGCTCGCGGTCGGCCCCGACGGCGTGTTCTTCTCCAACGGCCCGGGCGACCCGGCCGCCACCACCCACCAGGTGGCGCTGCTGCAGGGACTGCTGGAGCGTGGCCTGCCCTACTTCGGCATCTGCTTCGGCAACCAGCTGTTCGGCCGGGCGCTGGGCCTGGGCACGTTCAAGCTCAAGTACGGCCACCGCGGCATCAACCAGCCGGTGATGGACCGCACCACCCACAAGGTCGAGGTGACCGCGCACAACCACGGCTTCGCGGTGCGCTGGCCCGACGGTGTCTCGGTGTCCGAGCCGGTCGGCACGCCGTACGGCCGGGCGAGCGTGTCGCACGTGTGCCTCAACGACGACGTGGTCGAGGGCCTCGAGCTGCACGACGCCGACGGCAACCTCACCGCGTTCTCGGTGCAGTACCACCCCGAGGCCGCCGCCGGGCCGCACGACGCGGCGTACCTGTTCGACCGGTTCTCGTCGCTGATGGAGTCGAGGCGAGGAACGAGCCGAGCGACCGAAGCGACAATCCAGGACAGCACTCATGGAGGAGACGCCTGATGCCGAAGCGCACCGACATCCACAGCGTCCTCGTGATCGGCTCCGGGCCGATCATCATCGGGCAGGCGTGCGAGTTCGACTACTCGGGCACCCAGGCGTGCCGGGTGCTGAAGGCCGAGGGCCTGCGGGTGATCCTGGTCAACTCCAACCCGGCGACGATCATGACCGACCCGGAGTTCGCCGACGCGACCTACATCGAGCCGATCACGCCCGAGTTCGTCGAGAAGGTGATCGAGAAGGAGCGCCCCGACGCGCTGCTCGCCACCCTGGGCGGCCAGACCGCGCTCAACGCCGCGATGGCGCTCGACAAGGCCGGCGTGCTCGAGAAGTACGGCGTCGAGCTGATCGGCGCGAGCATCGACGCCATCGAGCGCGGGGAGAACCGCGAGTCGTTCAAGCGGATCGTCGAGGAGCTCGGCGCGGAGTCGGCGAAGTCCGTGATCTGCCACTCCATGGAGGACTGCCTCGCCGCCGCCGACCAGCTCGGCTACCCGATGGTGGTGCGGCCGTCGTACACCATGGGCGGGACCGGCTCGGGGATGGCCTACGACGAGGAGGACCTGCACCGGATCGCCGGGGCGGGGCTCGCCGCGAGCCCGACCACCGAGGTGCTCCTCGAGGAGTCGATCATCGGCTGGAAGGAGTACGAGCTCGAGGTGATGCGCGACCAGGCGGACAACGTCGTGATCGTGTGCAGCATCGAGAACCTCGACCCGATGGGCGTGCACACCGGCGACTCGATCACCGTCGCACCGGCGATGACGCTGACCGACCGTGAGTACCAGCACCTGCGCGACCTCTCGATCGGGATCATCCGCTCGGTCGGCGTCGACACCGGCGGCTGCAACATCCAGTTCGCGGTGAACCCCGAGGACGGCCGGGTCGTCGTGATCGAGATGAACCCCCGGGTCTCGCGCTCAAGCGCGCTCGCGTCGAAGGCCACCGGCTTCCCGATCGCCAAGATCGCCGCGAAGGTCGCGATCGGCTACACCCTTGACGAGATCCCGAACGACATCACCCAGGAGACGCCGGCCAGCTTCGAGCCGAGCCTGGACTACGTGGTCGTGAAGGTGCCGCGGTTCGCGTTCGAGAAGTTCCCGGCCGCCGACCCGACGCTCACCACGCACATGAAGTCCGTGGGCGAGGCGATGGCGATCGGCCGCAACTTCACCGAGGCGCTGCAGAAGGCGCTGCGCTCGCTGGAGAAGAAGGACGCCGTCTTCGACTGGAGCCACCGCTGGGTCGACCTCGACAAGGACGCCCTGCTCGCGGAGATCGCGGTGCCGCACGACGGCCGGCTCAAGAAGGTGATGGACGCGCTGCGGGCCGGCGCGACGCCGGAGGAGGTCTTCGAGGCCACCGCGATCGACCCGTGGTTCGTCGACCAGCTGCTGCTGATCAACGAGATCGCGATGGAGGTCCTGGAGGCCCCCGAGCTGACCCCGGAGCTGTTGCGCCTGGCCAAGCGGCACGGCTTCTCCGACGGGCAGATCGGCAAGCTGCGCGACCTGAGCCCCGACGTGGTGCGCGGGGTGCGGCACGCGCTCGGCATCCGGCCGGTGTTCAAGACCGTCGACACCTGCGCGGCGGAGTTCGCCGCCCGGACGCCGTACCACTACTCGTCCTACGACGAGGAGACCGAGGTCCGGCCGCGCGAGAAGCCGGCGGTGATCATCCTCGGCTCCGGCCCGAACCGGATCGGTCAGGGCATCGAGTTCGACTACTCGTGCGTGCACGCGAGCCTCGCGCTGTCCGCGGCCGGCTACGAGACGGTCATGGTCAACTGCAACCCCGAGACGGTCTCCACCGACTACGACACCTCCGACCGGCTGTACTTCGAGCCGCTGACCCTGGAGGACGTGCTCGAGATCGTGCACGCCGAGCGCGCGGCCGGTCCGGTCGCGGGCGTGATCTGCCAGCTCGGCGGCCAGACCCCCCTCGGGCTGGCGCAGGCGCTGGAGGACGCCGGTGTGCCGATCGTCGGCACCACGCCCGAGGCGATCCACCTCGCCGAGGAGCGCGGCGCGTTCGGCCGGGTGCTGGCCCGGGCCGGCCTGCCCGCCCCGAAGCACGGGATGGCCACGTCCTTCGAGGAGGCCCGCGCGATCGCCGAGGAGATCACCTACCCGGTGCTGGTCCGGCCGTCGTACGTGCTGGGCGGGCGCGGCATGGAGATCGTGTACGACGACGACGCCCTGCGCGGCTACATCCAGCGGGCCACCGAGATCAGCCCCGAGCACCCGGTGCTGGTGGACCGGTTCCTCGACGACGCGGTCGAGATCGACGTCGACGCCCTGTACGACGGCGAGGAGCTGTTCCTCGGCGGGGTGATGGAGCACATCGAGGAGGCCGGGATCCACTCCGGGGACTCCTCGTGCGCGCTGCCGCCGATCACCCTGGGCCGCGAGATCGTCGACCGGATCCGGGCCTCGACCGAGGCGATCGCCT
Organism: uncultured Actinomycetota bacterium; assembly: GCA_963838025.1. Lineage (GTDB taxonomy): Bacteria > Actinomycetota > Actinomycetes > Propionibacteriales > Nocardioidaceae > Nocardioides_B. Next base: position 2,124,685 of record CAWIPF010000001.1, on the reverse strand, counting down.
CGGGGGTGGGGGTGCGCGGCCTGCTCAACGTGCAGTACGCGATGGCCTCCGACGTGCTCTACGTCCTCGAGGCGAACCCGCGGGCCTCGCGCACGGTCCCGTTCGTCTCCAAGGCGACGGGCACGTCGCTGGCGAAGGCGGCGGCCCGGGTGATGATGGGCGCGAGCATCGCCTCGCTCCGCGAGGAGGGCATCCTGCCGGCCACCGGGGACGGCGGGCACCTGCCGTCCCGGGCGCCGATCGCGGTGAAGGAGGCGGTGATGCCGTTCAACCGGTTCAAGACGCCGGACGGCAAGACGGTCGACGCCGTGCTCGGCCCCGAGATGCGGTCGACGGGCGAGGTGATGGGCTTCGACGCGATCTTCGGCACCGCGTTCGCCAAGGCCCAGACCGCGGCGTTCGGCTCGTTGCCCACCGAGGGCAAGATCTTCGTCAGCGTGGCCAACGTCGACAAGCGGCACATGGTCTTCCCGATCAAGCGGCTGGCCGACCTCGGCTACGACATCCTCGCCACCGCCGGCACCGCCGAGGTGCTGCGCCGCAACGGGGTGGAGTGCGAGGTGGTGCGCAAGCACAGCGAGGGCGCCGGGCCCGACGGGGAGCCGACGATCGTCGGGAGGATCCGCGCCGGCGAGGTCAGGCTGGTCGTGAACACGCCGCACGGCACCACCAAGGGCGGCTCACCGCGCCTCGACGGCTACGAGATCCGCACCGCTGCGATCCTGACCAACATCCCGTGCATCACGACCGTCCAGGGGCTGGCCGCGGCGGTCCAGGGCATCGAGGCGGTCCGCGCCGGGGACATCGGGGTGCGGTCGCTGCAGGACTGGACGGGTGCGGCGGCCGAGCAGCGCGACGCGGAGACGCGGTGAGGCCCTACCGCTGGCTGTTCGACCACGTCGCCGTCCACCTCGACGCCGAGCGCGCCCACAGGCTCGGCTTCGCCGCCCTCCGCCTCAACCCGATTCGTCTGCGGGATAGCGGGACTTCCACGGGGGGTGATCGCAGACGAATCGGGGTCCGAGCGATGGGCATCGATTTCCCGGGGGTGCTGGGCCTCGCCGCCGGCTTCGACAAGAACGCCGAGGGCATCGACGCCCTCGCCGCCCTGGGCTTCGCGTTCGTGGAGGTCGGCACGGTGACCGGGGAGCCCCAGCCGGGCAATCCCACCCCGCGGCTGTTCCGGCTCCCCGCCGACCGCGCGGTGGTCAACCGGATGGGCTTCAACAACGACGGCGCGGAGGCGGTCGCCCGGCGGCTGGCCCGGCGGGCGGCGGGACGGCACCGCGACGTCGTGCTCGGCGTCAACATCGGCAAGACCAAGGCGGTCCCCGAGGAGCGCGCGGCCGAGGACTACGCGAAGTCCGCCCGGCTGCTGGCGCCGTACGCCGACTACCTCGTGGTCAACGTCTCCTCCCCGAACACCCCCGGGCTGCGCGACCTCCAGGCGGTCGAGAAGCTGCGACCGCTGCTGGAGACGGTACGACGCGAGGCGGACTCCGCCACCGGCCCGTCGCGGCGGGTGCCGCTGCTGGTGAAGATCGCCCCCGACCTCTCCGACGACGACGTGCTGGAGGTCGCCGACCTGGCCGTCGAGCTGGGGCTGGACGGGATCGTCGCCACCAACACCACGATCGGCCGCGACGGCCTGCGCTCGAGCGCCGACGAGATCGCCCGCGCGGGCGCCGGCGGGCTGTCCGGCCGGCCGCTGCGGGCCCGGGCGACCGAGGTGCTGCGACTGCTGCGCTCCCGGGTCGGCGAGGACATGACGATCATCGGCGTCGGCGGGATCGGGGACGCCGACGACGCGCGGGCCCGGCTCGAGGCCGGGGCGACCCTGCTCCAGGCCTACACGGCGTTCATCTACGAGGGCGCCCGCTGGCCCGCGCGGGTGCGGCGCGAGCTGGCCGGCGCACGCGTCGGATGAGCACACCGGGGGAGGGCGCCGAAGGGCCTCGTCGGGGGCCGGTGCAGGTGACCGGTGAGGTGCTCAGCGTCAAGCGCGTCGGCGGCTTCCACCACCTGACCCTGGTCGCCCCCGGTGTCGCCGAGCGGTTCCGGCCGGGCACGTTCGTCAGCCTGGCCGTCGGCGGCCCGCTGTCGCGCCGGCTGCTGCGTCGCTCCCTCCCGATCCACCGGGTGCGTCCGACCGGGGCGTACGGCGGGACCGTCGAGGTGGTGTTCGAGGCCGCCGACGAGGCGAGCGGCTGGCTCGCCGCGGCCCCGGCGGGGACGCCGGTCGACCTGGTGGGCCCCCTCGGCCGGCCCTACGCGCTGCCCAAGGAGCCGGTGACCTGCCTGCTGGTGGGGGAGGGCTGCGCGAGCGCCCCGCTGTTCTCCCTGGCCGAGCGGCTGCGCGAGCGCGGCTGCGCGGTGCACATGCTGCTCGGCGGCGCCACCGAGCAACGGCTGTTCGGGGTGCTCGAGGCCCGCCGCGCCACCCGCGGGGTCACCGTGGCCACCGCCGACGGGTCGGTCGGCACGGCCGGCTCCGTGGTCGACCTGCTCCCGGACCTGCTGGCGCGCACCGGCGCCGACGTCGTCTACGCCGCCGGCCCGGCCGCCACCCTGCACGCGGCGGCCGCCGCGGCCGAGGCGCACGGCGCCTGGAGCCAGACCGCCGTGGACGTGCCGATGCCGTGCGGCACCGGCCTCTGCCTGGCCTGCGTGCTGCCGGTGGTCGGCGAGGACGGGGTCACCCGGATGGTGCGTGCGTGCACCGAGGGACCCGTGTTCCGTGGCGACCGGGTCCGCTGGCGTGACCTGGGCACGCTGCCCGCCGACGCCGCCGGGGCGGCGGCCATGGGGGAGCAGCCATGACCGGCGTGGACCTCGCCACCGTGCTCGCCGGGCTGTCGATGCCGACGCCGGTGATGACCGCCGCCGGCTGTGCCGTCACCGGTCGGGAGCTGGCGCGCTTCGGCGACCTGGGCGAGCTGGGCGCGTTCGTCACCCGCAGCGTCACCCTCGACCCCCGGTCCGGCTGGCCGCCCCCGCGGCTGGTGGAGACCAGCAGCGGCCTGCTGCACGCCGTCGGCCACCAGAACCCGGGTCTGCAGGGCTTCTTGGCCACCGAGCTGCCGTGGCTGGCCCAGCGCCGGGTGCGCACGGTGGTCTCCGTCGCCGGCACCACGCTGGCCGAGCTCGCGGAGCTGGCCCGGCGCGTCGGCACCGGCCCCGGGGTCGCCGCCGTCGAGGTCAACCTCGCCTCCGCGAACCGCGAGGCCCGGGGCCGTCCCTACGGCGGCGACCCCTACCAGACGGGCAAGGTGCTCAGCGTCGTGCGTCGCGAGGTGCCGCGCGGCGTCCCGGTGCTGGCCAAGCTGGTCCCGGAGTCCGCGGTCGTGGACGTCGCCGCGGCCGCGGTGGAGAACGGCGCCGACGCGCTCGTGCTCGCGCACGGCTTCGCCGGGATGGCGGTGGACCCCCTCACCTGGCGCCCGGCTCTCGGGGCCGGCCCCGGCGAGCTGAGCGGCCCCGCGGTGCACCCCCTCGCGGTGCGCCGGGTCTGGGACGTGCACGCCGCGCTGCCGGACGTGCCGCTCGTGGGCGTGGGCGGCATCGCCACCGGGTACGACGCGCTGGAGATGCTGCTGGCCGGCGCGACCGCCGTCCAGCTCGGCAGCGTGCTCCTCCGCGACCCCTCCGCGCCCGCCCGGGTCACCGAGGAGCTGCGCACGGAGCTGGCGGCCCGCGGGGTCACCCGCGTCGCCGACGTGGTCGGCATCGCCCACCGGGACCGCGGTCCCCAGGAGACAGGAGAGCCGGGATGACGTTCGGGAGCAGGCTGCGCGACGCGATGGAGGGTCGCGGCCGGCTGTGCGCCGGCATCGACCCGCACCCGGGACTGCTGGACGCCTGGGGGCTCACCGACAGCGCGTTCGGCCTCGAACGGTTCGCGATGACGGCCGTGGAGGCGCTGGCCGGCGCCGCCGCCGCCGTCAAGCCGCAGTCGGCGTTCTTCGAACGGCACGGCGCCAAGGGCATCGCGGTCCTCGAGAAGGTGATCGAGGGCTGCCGTGAGCGCGGGGCCCTGGTCGTCCTCGACGTGAAGCGCGGCGACATCGGCTCCACGGCCCAGGCCTACGCCGACGCCTACCTGGACCCGGCGTCGCCGCTGGCGGCCGACGCCATCACGGTCAGCCCCTACCTCGGCATCGGGTCGCTGGACCCGATCGTCGACACCGCGCTGCGGCACGACCGCGGCGTGTTCGTGCTGGCCCTGACCTCCAACCCGGAGGGCCCCCAGTTCCAGCACGCGACCACCGCCGACGGCCGGACCGTCGCCGGGACCGTGCTCGACGCGGTGGCCGCGCGCAACGCCGGGGTGGAGGGGCTCGGCTCGGTCGGCGCGGTCGTCGGCGCGACCATCGGCGAGACCGGCGAGAACCTCGACGTCAACGGCCCGCTGCTGGTCCCCGGGATCGGCGCGCAGGGCGGGACGCTGGCCGACGTACGACGGATCTTCGGCGCCGCGGCGGGCAACGTGCTCCCGAGCATCTCGCGGGAGATCCTGGCGGCCGGCCCCGACAAGGCGGCGCTGCACCAGGCGGCCGTCCGCGCCGCCGCCTCGTTCGCCGACCTCGGCGCCGGGTAGGCCTCGCCACCGTGTAGAACTGGGGCATGGCACTGGACCCGAGCAACCCTTTCGCCGCCCCCAGCACCCTGCCGTTCGGGTTCCCCCCGTTCGACGCGATCCGGCCGGAGCACTACCGCCCCGCCTTCGACGCGGGGGTCGCGGAGCACCTGGCCGAGATCGAGGCGATCGCCGAGAACCCCGACCCACCCACGTTCGAGAACACCCTGGAGGCGCTCGAGCGCTCCGGCCGGCTGCTGGAGCGGGTGCTGCTGGTGGTGTGGAACCTGACCAGCTCGATGGCGGACGAGCCGATGCAGGCCCTCGAGAGCGAGCTCAACCCCCGCTACTCGGCCCACCAGGACGCCATCCGGCTCGACCCGCGGCTGTTCGCCCGCATCGACGCGGTCCACGAGCGGCGGCACGACCTCGGCCTCACGCAGGAGCAGCGCAGGCTCGTCGAGCGCTACCACCTCGACTTCGTCCGGGCGGGCGCCGCCCTGGGCCCGGAGGAGCGCGACCGGCTGCGCGCCCTCAACGAGCAGATCAGCACCGCGACCACGGAGTTCGGCAACCGGCTGCTGGCCGAGACCAACGCGGCGGCGGTGCACGTCACCGACCGGTCCGAGCTCGACGGGCTCGCCGAGGACGCCGTCGCAGCGGCGGCGGCTGCCGCGGCCTCGCGCGGCCTCGAGGGCTACCTGCTGACGCTGTCGTCGCCCACCATCCAGCCGGCCATGGCGGCGCTCCGCAACCGCGACCTGCGACGCCGGCTGTTCGAGGCCGCGACCACCCGCGGCATGCGCGGCGGGGACCACGACACGCGTGACCTGCTGACCACCCTGGTGCGGCTGCGCTCCGAGCGGGCGACGCTGCTCGGCTACGACGACCACGCCGGCTACGTGGCCGCCGACCAGACGGCGGGCACCACCAAGGCCGTCCTCGACATGCTGGACGCCATGGCCGAGCCGGCGATGCGCAACCTCGCGAGCGAGCGCGAGCGCATCGAGTCCTCGATGCGCGAGGACGGGCTGGAGGGCCCGGTGGAGCCGTGGGACTGGACCTACTACGCCGAGCGCGTGAAGGCCGCCACGCACCACATCGACCCGGTGGCCCTGCGTCCCTGGTTCGAGCTCGACCGGGTCCTGCACGACGGGATCTTCTTCGCCGCCGGGAAGCTCTACGGCGTCTCGTTCGTCGAGCGCACGGACCTGCCCGTCTACGCCGACGGGGTGCGGGTCTTCGAGGTGTTCGACGGCGACCCGCAGGACGGCGAGAGCCTGGCCCTGTTCGTGTGCGACTGGTTCGCGCGGCCGACCAAGCGCGGCGGCGCGTGGATGTCGGAGTTCGTCGTCCAGTCCCACCTGCACGGCACCCGGCCGGTGGTCGTGGTGTGCCTCAACGTGCCGGAGCCGCCCGCGGGACAGCCGGCCCTGATGACCACCGACGAGGTGCGCACCGGGTTCCACGAGTTCGGGCACGCCCTGCACGGGTTCTTCTCCGACGCGACGTACCCCCGGCTCTCCGGCACCGAGGTGCCCCGCGACTTCGTGGAGTTCCCGTCGCAGGTCAACGAGATGTGGGCGTGGTGGCCGGAGGTGCTCGCCAACTACGCCCGCCACCACCGGACCGGCGAGCCGCTCGCCCAGGAGCTGGTCGACCGGCTGATCGCCGCCCAGAACGAGGGACAGGGGTTCGACACCGTCTCGATGCTCGGCGCCTCCCTGCTCGACCAGGAGTGGCACCGGCTCTCGCCCGCCGCCGCGGCGGTCGCGCCGGGCGAGGTGGAGAAGTTCGAGGCCGAGGCACTCACCCGCCACGGCGTCCGGTCGCCGCTGGTGCCGCCGCGCTACCGCAGCGGCTACTTCGCGCACATCTTCGCCGGCGGGTACGACGCGGGCTACTACTCCTACCTGTGGAGCGAGGTGCTCGACGCCGACCTGGTGGACTGGTTCACCGACAACGGCGGGCTGCGCCGCGACAACGGCGACCTGTTCCGCGCCGAGCTGCTCTCCCGCGGCGGCACCGTCGACCCGCTCGAGGCCTTCGCGGCGATCCGGGGACGCGCGCCGAGCACCGACGCGCTGCTGCGCCGGCGCGGCCTGAAGGACTGAGCCGGTGCGGGTCCGGGCCGGGGTGGGCGCCGTAGTGCTGGTGGCCGCCGGGCTGTCCGGCTGTGCCAGCCACACCGAGCGGTACTGCTCCACGCTGAAGGACGACAGCGCCGCGCTGAAGAAGCTGTCCGCGGAGTCCGGCAAGCCCGGGGGCGAGGTGCTGCAGCGCAGTCTCGCGATCTTCACCGAGCTGCGGTCCGCGGCACCGCCCGACGTCGCGCCGGACTGGAACGACTTCGTCTACGCCTGGAAGACCGTCGTGGACGCCTTCGCCGCGGCGGGCGTCGACCCGGCCCGCTTCGACCCCTCCCGGCGGCCTCCCGGGGTCAGCACCGGCCAGTTCCAGGCGATCAAGCAGGCCGCCGCTGAGCTGGGCTCGCAGAAGGTCAGGGCCGCGGCGGCCCGCATCGAGGACCACGCCCGGACCGTCTGCAAGGTGGAGCTCGGCCGGTCCGGGCTCGGGGGCGGGGGTGGGCTGTGACCCGGGCCGACGGCGTCCCACCCGCGTTGCGGCCCGCTCGCACCGGTGACTAGATTTCGACCAACCGCGCACGCGTCAGACCGACCGACCGCGCAAGCGTCAGACCGACCGACCCGAGACCGACCGACCCAGACGAGGACTCCACAGTGGCTCTGCCGCGACTCACCCCCGAACAACGCCAGGCGAACCTCGAGAAGGCCGCCGCCTCCCGTCGTGAGCGGGCCGCGGTCAAGAACCGGCTGAAGCACTCCGGGGCCTCCATCGTCGACGTGTTGGAGCAGGGCCAGCAGAACGAGGTCATCGGGAAGATGCGGGTGCTCGACCTCCTCCAGTCGATGCCCGGTCTCGGCAAGGTGCGGGCCCGCCAGATGATGGAGCGGCTGAACATCTCCGAGAGCCGTCGGGTGCGCGGCCTCGGCGCCAACCAGATCGCCGCCCTGCACCGCGAGTTCGGCGCCGGTGACTGACCGCAGCCGGCTCGTCGTGCTGGCCGGCCCGACGGCGGTCGGCAAGGGCAGCGTGGCCGCGGAGATCCGCAGGAGCCACCCCGAGATCTGGATCTCGGTGTCGGTGACCACCCGTGCGCCCCGTCCCGGCGAGGTCCACGGCCGCCACTACTGGTTCGTCACCGACGAGGAGTTCGACCGCCTCGTCGCCGAGGGCGAGCTGCTCGAGTGGGCCGTGGTGCACCGGTCCGCGCGCTACGGCACGCCCCGCAAGCCGGTCGAGGAGGCACTCGCCGCGGGCCGGCCGGCGCTGCTGGAGATCGACCTGCAGGGCGCGCGCCAGGTGCGCCGTACGATGCCGGACGCGCTGTTCGTCTTCCTCAAGCCGCCGTCCTGGGACGAGCTGGTGCGCCGGCTCGTCGGCCGCGGCACCGAGTCCGAGGAGGAACGCGAGCGGCGGCTGGAGACGGCGCGCGAGGAGCTGGCGGCCGAGCCGGAGTTCGATGTGACGGTGGTGAACACCGAAATTCACGTTGCCAGCGAGGAGTTGGTAGCCTTGATGAAGAGTTCGCGAACCCACCCCTGACCTTTGTGAGGCTGTAACAGCGTGTCCGGAACCGTGCCTGCCCCGGAGGGCATCACCAACCCCTCCATCGACGAGCTGCTGACCAAGACCGATTCGAAGTACAAGCTGGTCCTCTACAGCGCCAAGCGCGCGCGGCAGATCAACGCCTACTACTCCCAGCTCGGCGAGGGTCTGCTGGAGTACGTCGGACCGCTCGTGGACACCCACGTGCAGGAGAAGCCCCTGTCGATCGCGCTGCGCGAGATCAACGCGGACCTGCTCACCTGCGAGGACATCGACCCCGAGGCCGAGGCGGCCGCCGCGGCCGCCGCCGACGCTGGAGTCTGAGGCCCGGCCTTGAGCGGCGCCGCCAGCCGGGTGGTCCTGGGCGTCAGCGGCGGGATCGCCGCCTACAAGGCCTGCGAGCTGCTGCGCCGCTTCACCGAGTCCGGTCACGACGTCACCGTGGTCCCCACCACGGCGGCGCTCCGTTTCGTCGGCGCCCCCACCTGGGCGGCACTGTCGGGCAAGCCGGTGGCCGCGGACGTCTGGGACACCGTCCACGAGGTGCCACATGTGCGGATCGGCCAGACCGCCGACCTGGTCGTGGTGGCCCCGGCCACCGCGGACCTGCTGGCCAAGGCCGCGCACGGCCTCGCCGACGACCTGCTCACCAACACGCTGCTGACCGCACGCTGCCCGGTGGTCTTCGCCCCCGCGATGCACACCGAGATGTGGGAGCACCCCGCGACCCAGGCCAACGTCGCGACGTTGCGGCAGCGCGGCGCGCTGGTGATCGAGCCCGCGGAGGGCCGGCTCACCGGCGCCGACACCGGCAAGGGCCGCTTCCCGGAGCCGGCCGAGATCTTCGAGGTGGCGCGCGCGCTGCTCGGCCGGGCCGGGGCCCCGAACCTGCTCGACCTCGCCGGGCGCCACGTGGTGGTGACCGCGGGGGGCACGCGTGAGCACCTCGACCCGGTCCGCTACCTCGGCAACCGCTCCTCGGGCCGGCAGGGCTACGCGCTGGCTCGCACGGCGGTCGCCCGGGGGGCCGAGGTCACCCTGGTGGCGGCCAACACGGCGCTGCCGGACCCGGCCGGGGCGAAGGTGGTCCGGGTGGAGAGCACCGCGCAGCTGCGGGACGCCGTACTCGCCGCGGCCGCGACCGCCGACGCGGTGGTGATGGCCGCCGCACCCGCGGACTTCCGCCCCGCCACCGTCAGCGAGTCGAAGATCAAGAAGGCCGCGGACGGGTCCGCCCCGGTCGTGGCCCTGGAGCAGAACCCCGACGTGCTCGCCGAGATCTGCCGCAACCGGCCGCGGGCCGGCTCGGTCATCGTCGGCTTCGCGGCCGAGACCGGCGACGAGTCCGGCAGCGTCCTCGAGCACGCCCGGGCCAAGCTCGCCCGCAAGGGCTGCGACCTGCTGGTGGTCAACGACGTGACCGGGGGAGCGGTGTTCGGCAGCGAGCACAACGAGGCGGTGATCCTCGACGCCGGGGGCACGGTGACGCCGGTGCCGAGGGGGTCCAAGGCGGCTCTGGCCCAGGTGATCTGGGACCGGGTGCTGGCCCGCTTCGAGACACCCTGAGCGCTCCGGAGCGCACAGGTTATTGTGTCAGTCGACCGTTGTGCGCAGGACCGCACCGCAGACCAGGACAGGCAACGGCACCGCAGACGACGACAGGGGTTAGCGCAAGTGGCTGGACGACTTTTCACCTCGGAGTCCGTGACCGAGGGTCACCCGGACAAGATCGCCGACCAGATCAGCGACACCGTCCTCGACGAGCTGCTGCGGCAGGACCCCTCCAGCCGGGTGGCCGTCGAGACGCTGCTGACCACCGGGCTCGTCGTGGTCGCGGGTGAGGTCACCACCAAGGCCTACGCGGACATCAAGGAGCTGGTCCGCTCGCGGATCCTGAAGATCGGCTACGACTCGTCCCTCAAGGGCTTCGACGGCCACTCCTGCGGCGTGATGGTCGCCATCGGCGGCCAGTCCGGAGACATCGCCCAGGGTGTGGACACCGGCCACGAGCACCGCAGCGAGTCCTCGGCCGACCCGCTGGACCGGCAGGGCGCCGGCGACCAGGGCCTGATGTTCGGCTACGCCTGCGACGACACCCCCGAGCTGATGCCGCTGCCGATCACGATCGCGCACCGGCTCGCCGAGCGGCTCTCCGAGGTGCGCAAGAACGGGACGCTGTCCTACCTGCGGCCCGACGGCAAGACCCAGGTCACCATCGAGTACGACGACGAGGACCGCCCGGTCCGCGTCGACACGGTCGTGGTCTCCACCCAGCACGCCGGCGACATCGACCTCGACGCGATGCTCACCCCCGACATCCGCAAGCACGTGGTCGACCACGTCCTGTCCGGCCTCGACATCCCGTTCGACGGCTACCGGCTGCTGGTCAACCCGACCGGTCGCTTCGAGGTCGGTGGCCCGATGGGGGACGCCGGGCTGACCGGCCGCAAGATCATCATCGACACCTACGGCGGGATGGCCCGCCACGGCGGTGGTGCGTTCTCCGGCAAGGACCCGTCGAAGGTCGACCGCTCCGCGGCGTACGCCATGCGCTGGGTGGCCAAGAACGTCGTCGCCGCGGGCCTGGCCCGCCGCTGCGAGGTGCAGGTGGCCTACGCGATCGGCAAGGCGCAGCCGGTCGGCTTCTACGTCGACTGTTTCGGCACCGAGACGGTCCCGGTCGCGACCATCCAGAAGGCGGTGCTCGAGGTGTTCGACCTGCGCCCGGCCGCGATCATCCGCGACCTCGACCTGCTGCGGCCGATCTACGCCCAGACCGCCGCCTACGGCCACTTCGGCCGGGAGCTGCCCGACTTCACCTGGGAGCGCACCGACCGCGTCGACGCGCTGAGGTCCGCCGCCGGCGTCTGAACCCGCCCGGCGGCCCGATTACCAAGGTATGCCGAGAATCTGTCGCTTCCCATGGTGAACTTCCCACGGGGAGCGACAGTTCTCCGAGGGGGGTACGACGAAGTCGGGTGAAGCCGCGCCCCGAGCGGCCCGGCCGGTCACCCGGCTCACGCGGGGGCCCCCGGGCGCCCGTTAGCGGCGGTTGCCGGGTTCGACCAGGGTGTTCGAGCAGACCAGCTGCCCGCTGCCCGCTGCCCGCTGCCCGCTGCCCGCTGCCTGCTGCCCTTGGAGATCTACCGCTCCCCGTGGGAAGTTCACCATGGGAAGCGACAGCTTGCCTACATACCCTGGTAAACCGTCCCCACCCCAGCGGGGGGCGTCGGCGGCGGCTGCAAGACTGCCGCCCATGACCACGGGACGCGAGGACGAGGACCAGCCGGCACTGATGCCGGACCTCGCGCGGTCCCGTGCCCGGGCGGCCAAGCAGCGGGCGGCCGAGCAGGCGAAGGGGCCCCGGCCGGTGGACCCCGCGCCCGAGGCTCCCGTCGCCCGGGTCCTGGTCGACGTGCCGCTGGCCCACCTCGACCGGCCGTTCGACTACCTGGTGCCGACCAAGATGCACGACCAGGTCCGCGCCGGGTCCCGGGTCAAGGTGCGGTTCGCCGGCCAGGTCGTGGACGGCTTCGTGCTCGAGCGGGTGGAGCGCAGCGACCACGAGGGCCGGCTCGCCCCGCTGCAGCGGGCGGTCAGCCCGGAGCCGGTGCTCGCCCCCGAGGTCGCCCGGCTCTCGGAGCTGGTCGCCGCCCGCTACGCCGGCACCCGCTCCGACGTGCTGCGCCTCGCCGTGCCCCACCGGCACGCCACCGTGGAGAGGCAGGAGTCACCGGTCCCGACCCGGGCCGAGGTCGACGTGGCGGACGCCGCCCGTGTGTGGGCCGCCTACGACGGCGGCACGGCGTTCGTCTCCCACCTCGCCGCCGGCGAGTCCCCCCGGTCGGTCTGGACGGCGCTGCCGGGCTGCGACTGGCCGGACCTGCTGGCCCGGGCCGCGGCCGCGACCTACGCCTCGGGGCGAGGCGCGCTGCTGTGCGTCCCTGACCACAAGGACGTGGCCCGGGTCGACGCGGCGCTGGCCCGCGTCCTCGGCCAGGGGCGGCACGTCGTGCTGACCGCGGATCTCGGGCCGGCGGAGCGCTACCGCGCGTTCCTCGCGGTCTCGCGGGGCGCGGTGCGGGTCGTGGTCGGCACCCGGGCGGCAGCGTTCGCTCCGGTCGCGGACCTCGGGATGGTGGCGATCTGGGACGATGGCGACGACCTGTACGCCGAGCCGAGAGCCCCCTACCCGCACACCCGGGAGGTGTTGCTGCTGCGCGCGGCCGAACAGTCCAGCGCGTTGCTGGTGGGTGGCTTCGCGAGGACCGTGGAGGGGGAGTACCTCCTCCGCACCGGCTGGGCGCACGAGCTCGCGGGCGACCGGGCCGCGCTCCGTGCCGCGGCCCCCCAGGTCGGCATCACCGGAGCCACCGACCGCGAGCTCGAGCGGGATCCGCTGGCGCGGTCCACGCGGCTGCCCCGCACGGCGTACGACGCGATCCGGGCCGGCCTGGAGCGGGGACCGGTGCTGCTCCAGACCCCCCGCCAGGGCTACGTCACCAGCCTGTCCTGCGAGACCTGCCGCACGCCGGCGCGGTGCCGCGCGTGCGCCGGCCCGATGCACCTGCCGGCGCCGCAGCTGCCCCCGGTCTGCCGCTGGTGCGGGCTCGAGGAGCACGCGTGGGCGTGCCCCGAGTGCGGCGGCCGCGGCCTGCGTGCGCCGGTGCTGGGGGAGCGGCGCACGGCCGAGGAGATCGGGCGCGCCTTCCCGAAGGTGCCCGTCCGCAGCTCGGGCGGTGACCGGGTGCTGGCCTCGGTGGAGCCGCGACCGAGCGTGGTCGTGGCGACGCCGGGGGCCGAGCCGATCGTCGAGGGGGGCTATGCGTGCGTCGTGCTGCTCGACACGTGGCTGATGCTCTCCCGCACGGACCTGCGCACCGCGGAGGAGTCCCTGCGCCGCTGGCTGGGCGCCGCCGCCCTGGCCCGCCCCGCCGACCAGGGCGGCCGGGTGGTGGCGGTGGGGGACCCGTCCGGCGCCGCCCTCCAGGCACTGGTCCGCTGGGACCCGGCCGGCTTCGCGTTCCGGGAGATGACCGAGCGGCAGTCCGCCCACCTGCCGCCGGCGTCCCGGCTGGCCACCGTGAGCGGCGGCGCGGACGACGTGAGCGCCGCGCTCGACGCGCTGGACCTGCCCGACGGCGCGGAGGTGCTCGGCCCCGTGCCGGTCGCGCGCACCGGCTCCCCGACCGACGGCGAGCCGGACCAGGTGCGCGCGGTGCTGCGGGTGCCCCGCGCCGCCGGGGCGGCCCTGTCCCGGACACTCGTGGAGATGCAGGGCGTCCGGGACGCCAAGAAGCTGCCCGCGGTTCGGGTGCAGGTGGACCCCGTCGGGCTGGAGTAGGCCGTCGGGGTTCGTAGACTGGCCGGCGTCCCCCGTCGTACGTCCTCGAGGAGCGCCGTGCCCATCCAGCCGATCCGACTGTTCGGAGACCCGGTGCTGCGCAGCCCGGCGACGCCGGTCGTCGACTTCGACAAGGAGCTGCGCCGGCTCGTCGCCGACCTCACCGACACGATGCTCGACGCGCCCGGCGCCGGCCTGGCCGCGCCGCAGATCGGGGTGGGACTTCGCGTGTTCACGTGGTACGTCGACGGCGAGCTCGGTCACCTGGTCAACCCGAGCCTGGACCTCTCCGAGGACCAGCAGGACGGACCGGAGGGCTGCCTGTCGCTGCCGGACCTCACCTTCGACTGCAAGCGGGCGCTCCGGGTGGTGGCCAAGGGCTGGAACATGCACGGCGACCCGGTGACAGTCGAGGGCAGCGAGCTGCTCGCCCGCGCGATCCAGCACGAGACCGACCACCTCGACGGGATCTTGTTCATCGACCGGCTGGACAAGGAGACCCGCAAGCTCGCGATGCGCGCGATCCGCGAGTCCGAGTGGTTCGGGGCCCCGCCCACGGTGAGGTTCTCCCCGCACCCGACGAACGGGCTGGGCCTCTGATGCGGGTCGTGTTCGCCGGCACCCCCGAGGTGGCGGTCCCCGCGCTCGACGCGGTCGCCCGCTCCACCCACGAGCTGGTCGCCGTGGTCACCCGCCCCGACGCGCCCGCCGGCCGGGGCCGCCGGCTCGTCGCCTCCCCGGTCGCCCGCCGCGCCGAGGAGCTCGGTGTGCCGGTGCTGAAGCCCGCGCACCCGAGGGACCCCGACTTCCAGCAGCGGCTCGAGGGTCTCCACCCGGACTGCTGCCCGGTCGTCGCCTACGGCGCGCTGCTGCCGCAGAGCGCCCTCGACATCCCGCGCCACGGCTGGGTCAACCTGCACTTCTCCCTGCTCCCCGCCTGGCGGGGCGCGGCTCCCGTGCAGCACGCGCTGTGGGCCGGCGACGAGATCACCGGGGCCACCACGTTCCGCATCGTCAAGGAGCTCGACGCCGGCCCGACGTTCGGGCTGATGACGGAGGTGGTCCGTCCCACCGACACCGCCGGCGAGCTGCTCGAACGCCTCGCGACGGGCGGCGCCGAGCTGCTGGTGCGCACCCTGGACGGCATCGAGTCCGGCGAGCTCGAGGCGCGCGAGCAGCCGCAGGACGGGATCAGCTACGCGCCGAAGATCACCGTCGAGGACGCAAGGGTCGACTGGTCGGCGCCCGCCGGGGCCGTCGACCGCCGGGTCCGGGCCTGCACCCCCGCACCCGGCGCCTGGACGACGTACGACGGGCAGCGGATCAAGATCGGGCCGGTGAGCGTCTGCGGCGACCGGGAGACGCTCGCTCCTGGGGTCCTCGAGGTCACCAAGAGGGCGGTGTTCGTCGGCACCGGCGGGGAGCCGGTGGAGCTCGGCGAGGTCGGGCCCCACGGCCGCAGGCAGATGGCCGCCGCGGACTGGGCGCGGGGTGCGCGCGTGGCGTCGGGCGCCCGGTTCGCGTGAGCGACCCCCGCAGCCGGCGACCGGGCCGGGTCCGGGCCGACCCCGCGCGGGCGGCCGCCTTCGACGTGCTGGCAGCGGTGCGGGAGCAGGACGCCTACACCAACCTGGTGCTCCCGCAGGTGCTGCGCGGACGCGGCGTGAGCGGACGCGACGCCGCGTTCGCGACCGAGCTGGCCTCCGGCGCGATCCGGCGGAGGGGCACCTACGACGCGGTGCTGGCCGCGAACCTGGACCGTCCGCTGGCGAAGGTGCAGCCGGCGGTGCTCGACGTGCTCCGGCTCGGGGCGCACCAGATCCTGTCGATGCGGGTGCCCACCCATGCCGCGGTCGGCACCTCGGTGGACCTGGTCCGCGCGAAGGTCGGCCAGGGCCCGGCTGGCTTCGTCAACGCCGTGCTGCGCCGGGTCGCCGGCCACGACCTCTCCGGCTGGGTGCGCCGGGTGGCGCCGGACCCGGCCACCGACCCGGTCGGGTTCTCCTCGGTCGCGCACTCCCACCCCCGCTGGGTCGTGGAGGCGCTCGCGGCGGCCCTCGGCCCGGCCGCCGGCGAGCTGGACGCCTTGCTGGCCGCCGACAACGCGCCGCCGAAGGTGACCCTGGTCGCCCGGCCCGGGCTGGCCACGGTCGAGGAGCTCGTTGCGGCCGGCGGTACGGCGTGCGCGCTGTCGCCCTACGCCGTGCAGCTGGCCGGAGGCGACCCCGGCGAGATCGCGGCCGTGGCGGAGGGCCGCGCGGGCGTGCAGGACGAGGGGTCGCAGCTCGTGGCGCTCGCCGTGGCCCGCGCCGGTGTCGAGGGCCGGGACGCGCGCTGGCTCGACCTGTGCGCCGGACCGGGCGGGAAGGCCGCGCTGCTCGCCGCGATCGCCGGCCGCCGGGCGGCCGCGCTGGTCGCCGCGGAGCGTCAGCCGCACCGGGCACAGCTGGTCGGGAAGGCGACCGCGGCCACGCGGGGGCACGGGCTGCTGGGGGTGCTGGCCGCCGACGGCACCCGGCCGGCCTGGCGCGAGGGCGCCTTCGACCGGGTGCTGGTCGACGCGCCCTGCACCGGCCTCGGCGCGCTGCGGCGGCGGCCCGAGGCGCGGTGGCGACGCTCCGCCTCGGACGTGGCCGACCTGGTGCCGCTGCAGGAGGCGTTGCTGGGCTCCGCGATCGACTCGGTGCGCCCGGGTGGCGTGGTCGGCTACGCGACCTGCTCCCCGGTCCTGGCCGAGACCTCCGGGGTGGTGTCCGACGTGCTCGCCGCGCGCCCGGACGTCGAGCTGGAGGACGCCGCCGCGCTGTTCGACGTCGCGGACAGCGCCGGTCCGCTGGCGGGAACCGTGCAGCTGTGGCCGCACCGGCACGGCACCGACGCGATGTTCTTCGCGCTGCTGCGGCGCAGGTAGTTGGGCTGCCGTCCGACCCCAGGCCTCACCCCCGCGGGGGAGGACCGGCCGCGGAGCGTCCACTAGGATCGGGTCACCATGGGAATCCAGATCTCTCCGAGCCTGCTCGCCTGCGACTTCGCGCACCTTGCCGACGAGGCGGCCCGCGTCTCGAACGCGGACTGGCTCCACGTCGACGTCATGGACAACCACTTCGTGCCGAACCTGACCCTGGGTGTCCCGGTCGTGGAGGCGCTCGGCAAGGCCACCTCCACGCCGATGGACTGCCACCTGATGATCGAGGACCCCGACCGGTGGGCGCCGGCGTACGTCGAGGCGGGGGCGCGGTCGGTGACGTTCCACGTCGAGGCGGCCGCGGCGCCGATCCGGCTGGCCCGCGAGCTGCGCGCCAAGGGAGCCCGCGCCGGGATGGGCCTCAAGCCGGCCACCCCCGTCGAGCCCTACGAGGACCTGCTGCCCGAGCTCGACATGCTGCTGGTCATGACCGTTGAGCCCGGGTTCGGCGGCCAGTCCTTCCTGGACGTGGTCGTGCCCAAGATCCGGCGCGCCCGGCAGCTCATCGACAAGCACGGCCTGGACCTGTGGCTGCAGATCGACGGTGGGGTGTCGCTGGAGACCATCGAGCGCTGCGCCGAGGCGGGCGCGGACGTCTTCGTGGCCGGGTCGGCCGTCTACCGGGCCGACGACCCCAACAAGATGATCGAGCAGCTGCGCACCGCCGCCGAGACCGCGGCCGGGACCGCCGCCGGCTGAGCCACCGAAAGTGTCGGACCTCGCTGGTGCGGTGAGGTCATGCTGAGCAAGCCGATCGAGGACCACAGCGGCGAGGAGATCCTCGACGCCGTGGAGTCGATCCACCGGGAGCAGGTCGAGGGCAGCTCGACGATCTTCCGTTGCGCGGCGAAGTTCGCCCGCATCCACGCGGGCGCCGCCGCGGACGCCACGGCCCGCGTGCTGCCCGGGACGGAGCGCGCGGTCCGCCTGGGCGGTGCCGGGACCCCGGCGGTGATGGAGTTCGCCGCGGCCGAGCTCGGCGCGCGGATGCAGATGGGCTCGGTGGCCGCGCGCTACTACCTGGCCGACGCGCTCGACGTCTACCACCGGCTGCCGCTGCTCGCCGCCCGCGTCGACGCCGGCGAGGTCAAGGTCTCCTACGCCCGGCAGGTCGCCAAGCAGACCCGTCACCTGTCGCCCGAGGCGGCCGCGAGGGTGGATGCGTCGATGGCCCCGGTCGCGGACGGCAGCCTCCCGTGGTCGCGGTTCTGCGACCGGCTCGAGGGCCGGATCGTGGCCGCCGACCCCGAGCAGGCGGCCCGGCGCGAGGCCGAGGAGGCGGCCCGCGAGGTCGCCCGGGCGACGCGCTCGTCGGCGGACGGGATGAAGGGGTTCTACCTGCGCGCACCGACCGCGTGGGTGGTCCGCCTCGACGCCACCGTCGCCTACCTGGCCGCGGCGCTGAAGGAGCTCGGTGACCGCGACGACGAGGACCGACGCCGGGTCAAGGCCTGCCTGATCCTGGCCAACCCCACCCAGGCCGTGGAGGTGCTGGCGGCCGTGGCCGGCCACCGGTCCGGCGCGGGCCGGGAGGACGACCCGCTGCCGGCCGACGACCCGCTGCTCGTCCCGCAGCCGTTCCGCCCGGTGGACCTGCCCGCCTGGCTGCGGCATCAGGACCGCCCCGCCGCCCCGCCGACCGGGCCCCACCGGTTCGCGCTCTCCTGGACGAAGCTGCTGCCCGCGGTCTGGCTCTACCTGCACGTCGCGCGGGAGACCGTCGAGCGGGACCGGGGCGGAGTGGTGCGCTGGGAGGGTGAGGGCCCGGTCTCGTGGGCCTACGTCCGGGACCGGATCGCTCCGTTCCACGACGTGAAGCTGACCCCGGTGCTCGACCTCGCCGACCAGGCGCCGGTGGACGCCTACGAGATCCCGGACCGACATCGTCGGGCCGTGCACCTGCGGACGCCGGCCGACAGCTTCCCCTACTCCTCCAACACCTCGCGCCGGGTCGACATCGACCACACCGAGCCCTACCGGGCACCGGAACCGGGCCAGTCGCGGCCGGACAACTACACCCCGCTCGGCCGGTTCCACCACCGGATCAAGACCCACGGACGGTGGCTGGTCAAGCAGCCGTTCGCCGGGGTCTACGTCTGGCGGGACCCGCACGGGCACCTCTACCTCGTCGACCACACCGGCACCCACAAGGTCACCCCGCCGGGACCACGGGCCGGCCCGCCCGAGCCGGTGCCGCACGACGTCGGCGTGCACGTCCACCCGGCCCATGCGGTGCTCGAGTACGACGGCACCGCGCACGCCGCGTGAACCGCCCCGCCGCTCCCGTCGTAGCCCCTTCGAGGACACCGTCCCTTCAGGAGGAGCCATGACGTCCCTGCGCAGCACCAGCATCAGCACCAGGACCTGACCCGGGCCGGGGCGCTGTGCGCCCTGGCCGTGGTCCTCACCGGCGCCCTGGCGCCTTCACCGGCGCCGGGGCCGGGGCCGTCGGGCACCGGCCGCTGCTCGAGGCCGACTTCGTCCCGAGCCGGCCCGCCCCGGAGAGCCCGGCGATCGCCGGGGTGAGCCCCGGCGCCCTTCCGTGGGTGCTCACCGAGGGTGAGGCGCACCTGCGCGGCGACGGCCGCCTGGACGTGCACCTCGACGGCCTCCAGGTCATCCGGCCCGACGGGAGCCGCGACAACCCGGTCGGGTCGATCACCGCGGTGGTCTACTGCGACGGCGTGGCCGCCGGCACGAGTGGGCCGCGGGCGCTGAGCGTGCCCGGTGGCGACGCCCGGTTCCGGACCTCGCTGGACCTGCCCGGCCGGTGCGGGAGCGCCACCGTCCTGGTCAGCCCGACCGCGCTGGTCGGGAGGGCCTACATCGCGAGCGCCACGGCGGCTCCCGACGCGTCGGACGACTGACCGGTCCGCCCCCGCGTGGGCGGCCTCACATACCGCCATCTTGGCCGATGTGGCAGGCTTGTCCCGACGAGTGAACGAGCTCGCGTGCTCTGGGGTCGGTGCAATTCCGAACCGGCGGTGAAAGTCCGCGACCCGGCTGCAGCCAGCAGCCGGTTGACCAGGTGGAACTCCTGGACCGACGGTGAGAGTCCGGATGGGAAGCGCACGCAGTCATCGGTCGCCGTCCGGTCCGCGGACGCGGCTCCGGCACGGTGCCTGGCGACGACCGACACGTCTTCCGAGCCCCGGGGTCCGCGCACGGACGAGAGGGGCACCCCGTGACCATCGGCGGCCCGGCCGGCGGCTTCAGCGCCGACGAGCACGCAGCGATGGCGCGTGCCCTCGTGCTCGCCGAGACGCCGGGGGTGCCGCTGGGCCCCAACCCGCGGGTCGGGTGCGTGCTGCTGGCCCCGGACGGTACGACGGTCGCCGAGGGCTTCCACCGGGGCGCCGGGACCCCGCACGCCGAGGTCGACGCGCTGACCCGGGCCGGCGAGGCGGCGCGCGGCGCCACCGCGGTCGTGACGCTGGAGCCGTGCAACCACACCGGCCGCACCGGCCCCTGCGCGCGGGCGCTGGTCGACGCCGGGGTGGCCCGGGTGGTGCACGCCCAGTCCGACCCCAACCCGGTCGCGGCCGGGGGAGCCGCGACCCTTCGTGCTGCGGGGGTCGAGGTGGCGTCCGGGCTGCTGGCCGAGGAGGCGCGGCGGGTCAACCGGGTCTGGACCTTCGCGGTGGAGCACGAGCGGCCGTTCGTGACCTGGAAGTTCGCGACCACCCTCGACGGGCGCAGCGCAGCCGCGGACGGCACCTCGCGGTGGGTGAGCTCGCCGGCCGCCCGCCGCGACACGCACCGGCTCCGGGGGCTCTGCGACGCGATCCTGGTCGGGACCGGGACCGTGCTCGTCGACGACCCCGAGCTCACCGTCCGTGACGACGAGGACCGTCCGCTGCCCAGGGAGCGCCAGCCGCTCCGCGCGGTGATGGGGCTGCGGGGGGTGCCGGAAGACCGGCGGGTGCGCAACGACGCCGCGGGGACCGTGGTGCTGGGGACCCGGAACCCCCGGCAGGCGCTCGCCGAGCTCTACGCACGCGACCGGCAGCACGTGTTCCTGGAGGGCGGTCCGACGTTGGCGGCCGCGTTCCTGCGCGCCTGCCTGGTCGACGAGGTCGTCGCCTACGTGGCACCCATGCTGCTCGGCGCCGGTCGCAGCGCGGTCGGCGACCTGGGCGTGCGCACCATCGCGGACGCCTGGCACCTCGACGTCACGGACGTCTGCGTGCTCGGCGCCGGCACCGAGACCAACGTCAGGCTCACCATGCGGCCCGACCGGGAGGAGTGAGGTGTTCACCGGAATCGTGGAGGAGCTCGGCGTCGTGGAGGCGGTCGAGGACCAGGGGGACGCGCAACGGCTGACGGTGCGCGCCCCGCACGTCGTCGGCGACGCGACGCTCGGCGACTCGATCGCCGTCAACGGCTGCTGCCTCACGGTCGCCGCGCGCGACCACGAGACGTTCACCGCCGACGTGATGCGCGAGACGCTCGACAAGACCTCCCTCGGCGTCCTCGAGCCCGGTGCCCGGGTGAACCTCGAGCGCGCGGTCACCCCGACGACCCGGCTCGGCGGCCACGTCGTGCAGGGGCACGTCGACGGCACCGGCTCCGTCGTACGACGGACGCCGTCGGAGCACTGGGAGGTCGTGGAGATCACCGTGCCGGAGCCGCTGGCGCACTACCTGGTCGCGAAGGGGTCGGTCACCGTCGACGGGGTGTCGCTGACCGTGGTCGACGTGGACGACCGCACCGGCACCTTCACGGTCTCCCTGATCCCCGAGACCCTGGCCCGCACCACGCTGGGGTTCCGGCGGCCGGGGGACCCGGTGAACCTCGAGGTCGACGTGATCGCGAAGTACGTGGAACGACTGATAGCGAAGGACAAGTCATGAGCGCGCCCAAGGTACGGCTCGACTCCGTCGAGGATGCGATCGCGGCGATCGCCGCGGGCAAGGCGGTCGTCGTCGTCGACGACGAGGACCGCGAGAACGAGGGCGACCTGATCTTCGCCGCCAGCCGGTCCACGCCGGAGCTGATGGCGTTCACGATCCGCTACTCCTCGGGGGTGATCTGCGTGCCGGTCACCGCCCCGACCCTGGACCGGCTCGGCATCCCGTTGATGACCCCGCACAACCGGGAGCGGATGCGCACCGCCTACACGGTCTCGGTCGACGCGCGTGACGGCATCAGCACCGGCATCTCTGCCGCGGACCGCTCCCACACCGTGCGCACGCTGATCGACTCCGCGACCGAGGCCTTCGAGCTCGTGCAGCCCGGCCACGTGTTCCCGCTGCGCTACGCCGAGGGCGGGGTGCTCGTGCGCCCGGGCCACACCGAGGCCGCGGTCGACCTGGCCCGGCTGGCCGGGCTCGAGCCGGCCGGCGTGATCTCGGAGATCGTGAACGACGACGGCACCATGAAGCGTGGCCGGGAGCTGCGGGAGTTCGCCGACGCCCACGGCCTGCTGATGATCTCGATCGACGACCTGATCCACTACCGGCGCCGCCACGAGACGCACGTCGAACGGGTCGCCCAGACCCGGCTGCCCACCGCCCACGGCTCGTTCACCGCCTACGGCTACCGGATCACGATCGACGACAGCGAGCACATCGCCCTGGTCCACGGCGACATCGGCGACGGGGTCGACGTGCTCACCCGGGTGCACTCGGAGTGCCTGACCGGCGACGTGTTCGGCTCGCGCCGCTGCGACTGCGGCCAGCAGCTCGACGAGGCGCTGGCGCGGGTGGTCGCCGAGGGCCGCGGCGTGGTGGTCTACCTGCGCGGGCACGAGGGCCGCGGGATCGGCCTGGTCGCCAAGCTGCAGGCCTACCAGCTGCAGGACGGTGGCCGCGACACGGTGGACGCCAACCTCGACCTGGGGCTGCCCGCGGACGCGCGCCACTACGGCGCCGCGACGCAGATCCTGCGCGACCTCGGCGTCCGGTCGGTGCGGCTGCTGACCAACAACCCCGCCAAGGCGACCAGCCTGGAGGAGTACGGCGTCCCGGTGACCGAGCGGGTCCGGCTGACCCCGCACCCCAACGACCACAACATCGGCTACCTGATGACCAAACGCGACCGGATGGGGCACGATCTGCCCGACCTGATGGAAGGGACGAGGGGATGAGCGGCGAGGGCGCGGCGGCCACGGAGCCGATCGACTGCCACGACCTGCGGGTCGCGGTCGTCGCCGCGAGCTGGCACGAGACCGTGATGGACGGGCTGCTCGACGGCGCCCGGCGGGCGATGTCGGACTTCCAGGTGGAGGCGCCGAGCGTGGTCCGCGTGCCCGGGTCGTTCGAGCTGGCGGTGGCCGCGAAGGCGCTGGCGGAGACCGGCTACGAGGCGGTCGTCGCGCTCGGCGTGGTGATCCGCGGCGGGACCCCGCACTTCGAGTACGTCTGCTCGGCCGCCACCGACGGACTGTCCCGGGTGGCCCTCGACACCGGCGTCGCCGTCGGCTTCGGGCTGCTCACCTGCGACACCGAGCAGCAGGCGCTCGACCGCGCCGGCCTGGACGGGTCCTCCGAGGACAAGGGCTACGAGGCCGCGGCGGCCGCGCTGAGCACGGCGATGACGCTGCGCCGGGTCCGCCGCGGCCTCGAGTTCGACCAGTGACGTCTCGGGGGGCGGGGTGGGCAGCCGGGGCCGGCGCGCCGTACGCCGTAGGCTGTCACCCGGGCCGGACGGACACCACGAGGGCCCGACCAGTGGACGAGAAAGCGTGCCGATGAAGACGTTCGAGGAGCTCTGGACCGAGCTCAACGAGAAGGCGGACAACCGACCCGAGGGGTCCGGCACCGTGCGGGCGCTCGACGCCGGCGTCCACGCGATCGGCAAGAAGCTGGTCGAGGAGGCCGCCGAGTCCTGGATGGCCGCCGAGCACGAGGGCCCCGAACGGGCCGCCGAGGAGCTCAGCCAGCTGCTCTACCACGCCCAGGTCCTGATGATCGCGAGCGGTCTGACGCTCGACGACGTCTATGCCCACCTCTGACCCGGGAGCAGAGCCCATGAGCGACTCCGGCAACAACCTGCTGCGCGTGGCGATCCCCAACAAGGGGTCCCTGTCCCAGGCCGCGTCCGACATCCTGCGGGAGGCCGGCTACAAGCAGCGCACCGACGCCAAGCAGCTGAACCTCACCGACCCGGACAACCGGGTGGAGTTCTTCTACCTGCGCCCGCGCGACATCGCGTTGTACGTCGGCGAGGGCACCCTCGACCTCGGGATCACCGGACGGGACCTGCTGCTCGACTCGGGAGCGAAGGCCGAGGAGGTGCTGCGGCTCGGCTTCGGCCGCTCGCGGTTCCGCTTCGCCGCCGTCCCGGGCACGATCACCGGCGTCGAGGACCTGGCCGGGAAGCGGATCGCCACGTCGTACGCCGGGGTCGTGCGCCGCTTCCTCGAGGAGCGCGGCGTCGACGCCACCGTCACCCGGCTCGACGGAGCCGTCGAGACCAGCGTGCAGCTCGGCGTGGCCGACGTGATCGCCGACGTCGTGGAGACCGGCAGCACGCTGCGCAGCGCGGGTCTGGAGATCGTCGGCGACACCATCCTCGAGTCCGAGGCGGTGCTGATCACCCGCACCGGCGCGGCGCTGCCGGCCGGCTTCGAGGTCTTCCAGCGCCGGCTGCAGGGCGTGCTGGTCGCCCGCACCTACGTGATGATGGACTACGACATCCGTGCCGAGCGGGTGGAGGCGGCGGTGGCGCTCACCCCCGGGATCGAGAGCCCGACCGTGTCGCCCCTGCATCGCGAAGGGTGGTTCGCGGTCCGGTCGATGGTGCGCCGCGACGACGCCCAGAAGATCATGGACGACCTGTACGACCTCGGGGCCCGGGGGATCCTCTCGACGGACATCCATGCCTGCCGGCTCTGACGACCTCGACCCGACGCTGCCGCGGACCTTCCGGCCGCTCGGCGTGCGGCTCGCGATCTACGTGCTCGGCGCGATGCTGCTGGTGGTCTGCGTGGTCACCTGGTACGCGTTCCCGCCCGAGATCCGTGCCCAGTTCACGCTCGTCGAGCGGCTCACCCTCATCGTGCTCGGGCTGATGTTCGGGGCGGGCGGCTACGCCCTGGCCCGGAGCCGGCTGGTGGCCCGGCGCGAGGGGCTCACCGTGGTCAACGGCTACCGCGTCCGGCACTTCGACTGGAACCAGGTGCTCGGGGTGACGCTGCGGCCGGGCAGCCCGTGGGCGGTCCTCGACCTGAGCGACGGCACGTCGACGGCGGCGATGGGCATCCAGGGGTCGGACGGCGCCCGGGCCATCCGGCAGGTGCGCGAGCTGCGCGAGCTGGTCGAGGTGCTCACCCGGACCGCGCGCGACGACTAGCGACCGCGCGAGGCGCCGTCCGCGGCGGCGCCCAGGGCGTCCAGCGCCCCGGTGAAGCACGCCATCGGCGGGTTCACCAGGCCGGCGCCCACCTGGCCGGTGCCGGCGACCCGCCCGGCCATCCCGGTGTTGATCTGCGGCAGCACGCCGCTGCGGACCACCGCGGTCACGTCGATGCCCGTGGGCGCGCCCCGGAACTCCAGGATCGGGATCGCGAACGCAGGGTTCTCCCCGACCGTGATGTCGTACATCCGCTGCGAGGTCTCGAGGGCGAACGGCACCGACCCACCGACGAGGCGCACGATCGCGGGCGCAGTGGCCATCGCGAACCCGCCGATCCCGGCCGTCTCGGTGATCGCGGAGTCCCCGATGTCGGGGTTGGCGTCGTCGGGGCCGTAGGCACCGAGGAACAGCCCCTCGGGGGTGTCCGCGGGCGCGGTGAACCAGGTGTCCCCGGTGCCGGAGGTCTGGATGCCGAAGTCGGTGCCGTTGCGGGCCATCACGGTGACCACGGTGGAGCCGGGGATGCCCGCGCCCGCGCGTGACGCCAGCTTGCAGGCCGGCATGACCAGGTTGAGGAAGAAGTGGTCGTTGCCGGACACGAAGCGCACCGCTGCGGCGACGTCCGCGGCCGGCCGCCCGGAGTCGATCATCGCCGGCAGCAGCTCGCGCAGCAGCATCAGCGTGCCGGCGCGGTTGCGGTTGTGGCCCTCGTCTCCCATCTGCACCATCTGGCCGATGATCGCCTTCACGTCGACCGGGTCGCCCGCGCGGACGGCGTGCTGGAGCAGCGGCCCGAGGACGTCGGTCATCCAGTGCAGCCGCTCGATGACCTCGGGGCCGTAGGCGCCGTACCGCAGCACCTTCCCGAGGCCCTCGTTGAGCGTGCACCACGACGTGTTCCCGTGCGCCTCGTCGCGCAGCACGAAGACCCACATCGACGGCGACACCACGCCGGCCATCGGGCCGACCGCGCCGCGGTGGTGGCACGGCTCCCAGGAGACGCCGTCCCCTGCGGCGAGCCGGCGCTCGGCCTCCTCCGGCGTGCCCGCCAGCCCCTCGAACAGCATCGCGCCGACCAGGGCGCCGCGCATGGGCCCGGAGGCCCGCTCCCAGTCCACCGGAGGACCGGCGTGCAGGAACTGCCCCGGCTCGAGACCCAGCGCGTCGGATGCCGGCAGCACGTCGACCAGCTCGGCCCGCGCACCCAGCATCGCCGCCAGCGCGGCGGCGTTCGCGGCGCGGCGGCGAGGGTCGGCCATCACGGCTGCGAGCAGGTCCGGGTCTCCCGCGGGGGGCTGCCACCGCACCTGCCTCGCGGTGACCGCCTGGTGCTCGATCGCCTCGGCGAACAGGCTCGCGCCGGCGGTGACGACGGTGGTGGGGGCGGACAGGGGAGAGGTCATGCGGTGCCTCCGGGGGCCGGCTCGAGCGCCAGCAGGTCGAGCGCGGCTCGCGTGGCGGCCGCGTTGGACAGGTACACCCCGGCGCCGGCGTCGTTGAGGAGCGCGGCCTGGCGCCGGGTGCCCTGGGGGTCGTCGCGGGTGCCGACGACGGTGACCACGACCGGGACGCCGAACGCGGTGGCGTGCCGCACCGGCTCCACGAGCTCGCTCGCCGGGTCCGGGGCCGCGGCCAGCCCGAGGACCACGTCGAGCAGGATGACCCCGGTGCCCGGGTCGTCGGCCTCGCGGAGCAGCCGTTCGACCCGCGCGCTACCGTCGATCATCGGGTGCGGTCGGCCCTCGGTGAGCCGGTCGTCGCCGAAGTCGATCATCGTGTGGCCCCGGGAGGCCAGGTCGTCGTCGAGCGCCCAGGCCGGGTCCAGGGGGATGTTGGAGGAGATCGGCCCGAGCCGGCCGGCCGCGATGACCATCGCCTCGTCGCACAGCGTGCCCCCGGCGAAGAGTCCCCGCAGCGAGCCGCCCGGCCGACCGGCGGGGACGGCGGCGGGCCAGTGCTCGGGGGCGGTCCACGGCGTGCCGAGCACGGCCGCCACCTGCTCGGCGGTCTCGGTGAGGTCGGGCAGGCCGGGGCCGAGCAGGCAGAACAGCACCGGGGTGTCCAGCCCCTCGGCGCGCGCGCGGACCGCGTCCGCGACCCGCGGCGCCGGGGGCTTGGACACCACCACGACGAGCCGGGTGTCGCTCGTCCGCGTCGAGCAGGTCGAGGGCCCGCAGCGTGGAGCGGCCGGCGACCGCCTCGGACAGGTCGCGCCCGCCCACACCGAGGCAGTGGGAGACGCCGATCCCGGCACCGTCGAGCAGCGACATCAGCTGCTGGGCCCCCGTGCCGGAGGCCGCCACGAGCCCGACCGGCCCCGGCCGGACCACGTTGGCGAACCCGAGCCCGACCCCGCCGACGACCGCGGTGCCGCAGTCGGGTCCCATCACCAGCACGCCGGCACGGTCGGCGTACTCCTTGAGCGCCACCTCCTGCTCGAGCGGCACGTTGTCGCTGAACACCATGGTGAGCAGGCCGGCGTCGACCGCGTCGACGGCGTCCGCGAAGGCGAACCGTCCCGGTGTCGAGATCAGCGCGACGGTCGCGTCGCCGGAGCGGGCCGCCGCTGCGAGCGTCACCGGCGGCGGCGCCGACCCGAAGCCCGCGGCGACCGGCCGCGCGGTCTCCGCCAGCGCCGCGTCCGCCTCCGCCAGCCCGCCGGCCAGGGCGGCCTCGGAGTCGGCCTCGAGCGCGAGCAGCATGTGGTGGGGGGTCAGCCCGCCGGGCAGGTCGAAGCCCATCCCGGTGGCCAGCTCCAGGTTCAGGTCGGTGGCCATCGCCACGAGCGCCGACCGGACGCCGTCGACGGCGTTGACCCTCTTGCTGACCTGCATCAGCGTCACCGAGTCGACGTAGGCGCCGGTCCTGGTCCGCACCGTCCTGGTCATGCGGCTCCTCGCAGGGTGCGGGTGGTCAGGGTGTGCAGGACGCCTCCGAGCAGCGCGGCACCGGACGAGTGCCCGACCGCCAGCAGCCGCCGCACCGCGGGGCCGGGGTCGGCGTCGCGGCACAGCGCGACGACGGCGTCGGCGAGCTCGGGCGTGGCGTGCCCGTCGAGGGCGTGGTGCAGCAGGGCCCGGGACACCGCGGTGGTGCGCCGCCGTGCGAGGGCCCGGCGGGTCGCGTGCCGCCAGCGGTCGAGGCGCGGGTCCGCGGTGGCGTGGGCGGTGACGAGCGCCCCGGCCAGCACGTCGTCCCCGCTGGGCGTCAGGCCCGGGCCCGCGCCGACCAGCGCGCCCGGCGACAGCCCGTCGTACGACGGCGGGACCTGCGGGAGCCCCGGCAGGCGGAGCACGCCGGCGGGCGCGGTCAGCCCGGTGGGCCGTGGCGGGGTCCACCATCGGGCGGTCCGCCAGCACCCGTCGCGGCCGGCCAGCTGGCCGGCGCCCGGCGGTGAGGTCCCCTGGGCCCGGGAGCACCCGCGAGACGACGGTGGCGGGCAGCCGGACGGCGGACGGCAGGCTCACCGCGAGCACCGGGACCCGGACGCTCCCGGTCTCGTAGTGGACGCTTAGCCGGGTCCGCGCCACCTCCACGAGTGTCGTGCACGGCCCGTCGATCAGGGGAGCGAGCAGCACCGACGAGGCGCACGGGTGCACGTCTCGGGTCGTCGATGTCACCCTGCCGACCCTACGGCGCCGGTACCGTCGGTCGCATGCGAAAAGTTGCCAACGATCCCGGGGATGCTCGGCCCGATCTGACAGCGGACCTTCAGGACCCGGCGATGACCGTGGCCGCCATGCTGAGGCTGCCGTCGCTGACCGGT
Source organism: uncultured Actinomycetota bacterium (assembly GCA_963838025.1). Lineage (GTDB taxonomy): Bacteria > Actinomycetota > Actinomycetes > Propionibacteriales > Nocardioidaceae > Nocardioides_B. Next base: position 2,096,106 of record CAWIPF010000001.1, on the reverse strand, counting down.
GCCCGGGTGGTCGCCGGTGCGGTCGGGCTCGACCGGGTGGTGCGCCGGGCGAACGTGATGGAGGTCCCCGACATCGTCTCGTGGGTGCGTCCCGAGGGGGTGCTGCTGACCACCGGCTACCCGCTCCGCGAGCCGGGCACCGACCTGCCGGCGCTGGTGACCCAGCTCAACGGGCGGGGCGTGTCGGCGCTGGCCGTGAAGCTCCACCGCTACCTCGACGCACTGCCGGCGCCGATGCTGGAGGAGGCGGACCGCTGCGGGCTGCCGCTGGTCCTGGTCCCCGACCACGTGGGGTTCGACGAGGTGCTCACCGAGATCTTCACCCGGGTGGCCGGCGAGCGGGCGACGCTGCTCGAGCGTCGTGACGACGCGCACCGCCGGCTCGTCAACGTGGTGCTGGCCGGCGGCGGGCTGGCCGAGGTGGTGGCCGGCATCGGCCGGCTGTTGTCCGGCCTGGCGATGGTGACCACCGTCGACGGCCGGGTGCTGAGCGAGGTGGGGCCGGAGGACCAGCGCGCGGCGGTGCGCGGCTCGTCGGCCTTCCACCCCAGTGGCCGGTTCCGCACCGAGCGGTCCACCCCCGGGCTGCACGAGGTCCCGGACGTGCCGGGCTCGCACGCGGTCGCCGCGGTGCGCGGCGGGCGGGTCGACCACGGCCGGCTGGTGCTGTTCGCCGACACCCGGCGGCTGACGCCCGGTGACCTCACCGTCCTCGAGCGGGCCGCCGAGGTCGCCGCGCTGTGCCTGACGAAGGAGCTGGCCGTGTCCGCGGTGGAGAGCAAGTACCGCGGCGACTTCCTGCGCGACGTGCTCAGCGCACGCGCGGGCACCCCGGACGACGTACGCGCCCATGCCCGCACGCTCGGCTGGGACCTGGATCGGCCGCTGGTGGTCGTGGTGGCCGCGTTGGAGACCGAGAACGCGCCGCCGCTGTCCCACGGCTACCAGGGGCCGATCGAGCTGGAGCGCTTCGCAGCCGCCTGGTCGACCGTGGTGAACCGGAGGGACCCGACCATCCCGGTGGTCGGCTTCGCCGCGGAGGTGGTGGCGCTGCTCCCGGCGGGTCCGGACCCGGCGGACCGGTCGACGGTCGCGGAGGCGGTGGCCGGGGTACGGGGGGACGGCGGCGGCGGTCGCCGCCCCTTCGCGGCGGGGGTGAGCCGTCCGGTGCTCACGGTCACCGAGCTGCCCGACGCCTACGAGCAGGCCCGCAAGGCGCTCCAGGCCGGCCGCCGGCTGCACGGACCGACGGCGGTCATGCACTTCGACGACCTCGGCGTGTTCCGGCTGCTGAGCCTGATCGACGATCCCGGCGAGCTGGACCGCTTCGTGGCCGAGACGCTGCGGGGCCTGGCCGACGGTACGTCGGACGAGGCCGCGACGCTGCGTGAGACGCTCCAGGCGCTTCTGGACAGCAACCTCAACGTCGCGGAGACGGCCCGGACGCTGCACTTCCACTACAACACGCTGCGCTACCGGATCGGCAAGATCGAGCGGTTGGTCGGGCCGTTCACCACCGACCCGAACCTGCGCCTCGACCTCGCGCTGGCGCTGCGGATCGTCTCGATGCGGGCGCTGTGAGCGCCCGCACCGAGACTGGACCGCGGGGCTACTTCAAGAAGCCCTGCTCCTTCAGGTAGTCCTCGGCCACCTTCGAGGGATCCTGGCCCTCGGCGCTGACCTTTGCGTTGAGCTGGGCCATCACGTCGGTGGTGAGGGTGTCCGCCAGCGGCTTGAGCACCTGGAGGATCTCCGGGTGCTTCTGGTTGGTCTCCTTGCGCACGATCGGCACACCGTTGTAGAGCGGGAAGAAGGTCTTGTCGTCGTCCAGCACGGTGAGGTTGAGCGCCTTGATCCGACCGTCGGTGGTGAACACCTCGCCGAAGTCGCACCCGCCCTTGGCGGTCTGGGTGTAGACGACGCCCGTCCCCAGGCTCTTGATCTTGCCCTTCGTGATGCCGTAGGCCTTCTTGAAGCCCGGGTAGCCGTCCGGCCGGGCGGCGAACTCCGACTCCACGCACACCGTGGCGTCCGGGTTCTTGTTGAGGTAGGCGGCCATGTCGGAGTCGTTCTTGACCCCGTTCTTGTTCGCGAACTCGCTGCTGACCGCGAACGCGTAGGTGTTGTTGAACGGTGCCATCTGGCCCCAGACCAGGTTGTTCTTGGCCAGGTCCTCCTGCTTCACCGCGTCGTACATCTTCTGCGCGTCCGCGATCGGCTTGTCATGGCCGAGGTAGGTGATCCACCCGGTGCCGGTGTAGTCCCAGTAGACGTCGCTGCCGCCGCGGAGCAGCTTCTTGCGGGTCTGCGTGCTGCCCTTGGTGTCGGTCTCGTCCACGGCGTTCGCGCCGGCGGCGCACATCATCTTCAACGTCAGCTGCCCGAGCAGGAGCTGCTCGTCGAACTCCTTGGATCCGACCTTCACGTCGACGCCCTTGAGTGCGTTGGCGTCCACCGAGCCCGCCTCGACCCCCTTGCAGGGGCCGCTCGCGGACGACGCGCCGCCGAGGCCGCACCCGCTGAGCGAGAGGGCTCCCACGACCACCCCGACGACACCCGCGCTCCAGAATCTTGCTGGCTTCCTCATACGTTCCCTTCCGTCCTGCTTCATCGGTCGTGCACGCCTCGAGAGCGTCCCGGTGTCAGCGGATGCCGCGCGGGGTGAGTGCACGCTGAACGACCGCGGCGGCCCAGTCCATGAGCAGCGCCAGGACCGCGATCATCGCGGCGACCGTGAACACGGCCACCGGTCGGTTGGTCTTGATGGCGCCGAACAGCGGCTGGCCCAGCCCCCCGCTGTTCAGCGCGTAGCCGAGGGGGACCGTACCGACGGCCAGCACCAGGGCGGTGCGTGCGCCGGCGCCGATCACGGGCACGGCCAGCGGCAGCTCGACGGTCAGCAGCACCCGGGCCGGGGACATGCCCATCCCGCGGGCGGCGTCGAGCACGCCCTCGTCGACCTGCTGCAGGCCGACGATGGTGTTGCGCAGCACCGAAAGCGCCGTGTAGGCGGTGAGGATCAGCACCACCGCCCAGAAGCCGATCCAGTAGAAGCCCACCAGGGCGAGCAGCCCGAGGCTCGGCGCGGACTGGCCGACGTTCCCGACGGCGAGGAAGAACGGGGCCAGGCGGCGGGTGCGGCGACGCGTCACCAGCACCCCGACGGGCACCGCGATCAGCAGCACCAGCAGCGCGATCGTGACGCTGACGTAGACGTGCTGGAGGGTCGCGTGCCCGAGCGTGTTCCGGTTGAGCACGTTGCTCTCGATGGTGTCGAGGTCGCGTCCGCGCAGGTCGACGTACAGCGCGAGCAGGGCCAGGCCGCACACCACAGGGGTGAGCAGGTCGCGCAGCCGGAAGACGGCCTCGCTCGCGGAGCCGCCGCCCCCGCGGGAAGGGGACGGCCCTGCGGTCTCGGGCTGGGGCGGTGCCTGCGCGGTGTCCGTGCTCACTCGGCCGCCACCTGGTCGCTCGGGTCCTCTGCCTTGACCCGGTCGAGGATGTCCTCGACACCGACCGTGCCGACCGGGCGGCCGTCGCGGGCCACGCGCACCGAGCGCAGGCCCTTGCCGACCATCAGGTCAAGCGCCGCGTGCAGGGTCGAGGAGACGTCGACGACCTCGCGGGACTCACCGGGCCCCGGCTGCGAACGGAGCGGGAGGGAGTCCACCCGCTCGAAGTGCAGCCGCTTGAGCGCGGCGCCCTCACCGATGAACCCGGACACGAAGTCGTCCGCGGGATGGGCCAGGATCTGCTCGGGCGTGTCGTACTGCGCGATCTGCGAGCCGACCCGCAGCACGGCGATCCGGTCGCCGAGCTTCAGTGCCTCGTCGAAGTCGTGGGTGACGAACACGATGGTCTTGCCCAGGGTCTCCTGCAGCGAGAGGAACTCGTCCTGCAAGTGGGAGCGGGTGATCGGGTCCACCGCACCGAACGGCTCGTCCATCAGCATGATCGGGGGGTCGGCCGCGAGCGCGCGGGCCACGCCGACGCGCTGCTGCTGCCCGCCCGACAGCTGGCGAGGGTAGCGCTTGCGGTACTCGCCCGGGTCCAGCCCGACCACGGTGAGCATCTCGTCCACGCGGGAGGCGATGCGCTTCTTGTCCCACTTGAGGAGCTTCGGGACGAGCGCCACGTTCTGCGCGATGGTCAAGTGCGGGATCAGCCCGATCTGCTGGATGACGTAGCCGATCTTGCGGCGCAGGTGCACGTCGTCGAGGCTCATCGCGTCCTCGCCGCCGATCATGATCCGGCCCGAGGTGGGCTCGATGAGCCGGTTGATCATGCGCATCGTGGTGGTCTTCCCGCACCCGGACGGGCCCACCAGGACGACGATCTCCCCGGCGGGGATGTGCAGGTTGATCGCGTCGACCGCCGGCCGCTCGGTGTGCGGGTAGCGCTTGGTCAGGTTCTCGAGCTCGATGGGCACGCCGCCGGAGCGCTCGGCGGCGTCGGTGGTCGTCCGGGTCTCAGGCACGGGTCCCCCTCGGGGTGGTCAGGCGACGGATCACGATGAAGACGGCGTCGAAGAGCAAGGCGATGGCGGTGACGAACAGCACGCAGACGAGCGCCTCGTTCCTCGTGTTCACCGACCCCAGGTTGTCCAGGGCGGCGTAGCCGTACTGGCCCAGACCGATCTGGTAGACGAAGGCGGCGATGGCCACGATGCCGACGGTCAGCTGCGCGGAGACACGGACGCCGGCCAGGATCACCGGCCAGGCGCTGGGCAGCTCGATCTGCCAGAGCATCCGGAATCGGCCCACCCCCATCCCGCGCGCCGCGTCGAGCACGTTGGGATCAACCGACTGCAGGCCGACGATCCCGTTGCGGACGATCGGCAGCAGGGCGTAGAGCACCAGCGGCGGGAAGACCGCGAGCAGGTTCGCACCCACCAGCGAGACCAGGAACCCGAACAGCGCCACCGACGGCAGCGTGAAGCCGACGGCGGTGGCCGAGATCGTGAGGTTCCCGATCGACTTCCACCGGTACGTCGCCACCGCGATGAGCAGCCCGAGGAACGTCGCGATCAGGATGCTGTAGAGCGAGAGGAGCGCGTGCTGCTCGGTGTCGAAGATGATCTTGCGGCCGTGCTCTGACAGGTACTCGCCGAAGGAGAGTCCGCCCACGCGCGCCACCTCCTCATGATGTATTCACCTAGTTCTCAGCGGTTTCGTATCAATTCGCAGAGACAGAGGATAGCGGGTCGCGCCCCGGTGCCGCTCGCCAGACCCGACGTACGCGCCCGCTGCTTGGCACAAGTGCACAACGATCGAGGGGCCGATTCGGCAACTCTTCTCCCCGTGTCCCTCTGGGGCCTCCGCGGGGTTTGGTGCACAGTGACCCCTGACCCACCGTGACGTGGATCACTCAGGTGCCAGGGAGGCCCACAATGGCAATGAGCTGGAAAGTCGTCTACGACGGCAGGACGCCGCCCCCCGGCGCGGCGGTAGCGCCCGACGAGCGGCTGTCCTGGGGGAGGACCGTCGGTCTCGGTGCGCAGCACGTGGTGGCCATGTTCGGCGCCACGTTCGTGTTCCCGATCATCATGGGGCTGAACCCACAGCTAGCCATCATGATGAGCGGCATCGCCACGATCTGCTTCCTGCTGATCGTCCAGGGCAAGGTGCCCAGCTACCTGGGCACCTCCGCCGCGTTCGTCGGTGGCGCGACCGCCATCTACACGCAGAAGGGCGATCCGGGCGGGCCGGCAGACGTCACCGGCGCGATCCTCATCGCCGGTGTGGTGCTCGCGCTGGTGGGGGTGCTCATCCACTTCGCCGGCACCCGCATACTGCACGCCGTGCTGCCGCCGGTCGTCACCGGGGCCGTCGTCATGCTGATCGGGTTCAACCTGGCGCCGGTGGTGGCCAACATCTACTGGCCGCAGGACCAGTGGGTGGCCCTGCTGGTGATGATCTTCGTGATCCTGGTCGCGGTGGGCGTGCGCGGGTTCCTCGGCCGCATCGCGATCTTCCTCGGCCTGCTCTTCGGCTACGCACTGTCGTGGCTGTTCGACCGGGCCTTCGGCCAGATCAGCTCCTTCGACGCGGCCGCCGGCAAGGTGACCACCCACTGGCGGGTCAACTGGGGCAACGTCAAGTCGGCCGACTGGTTCGGCTTCCCGCGGCACACCGCCGACGGTCTCGTGGGCAACCAGACCAACCTCGGTCATCTGGACCTCGTCGGCTGGCACCTGCCGAGCTTCAACATCGCCTTCGTGCTGCTGGTGCTGCCGGCCGTCATCGCGCTGATCGCCGAGAACACCGGCCACGTGAAGGCGGTCGCCGAGATGACCGACCGCGACCTCGACCCGGTCATGGGCCGGGCGATCGCCGCCGACGGCGTCGGCACCGTGATCGCGTCGGCCGTCGGTGGCTCGCCCACCACGACGTACGCAGAGAACATCGGCGTGATGGCGGCGACCCGGGTCTACTCCACGGCCGCCTACTTCGTGGCCGCCGTGGTGGCGATCGTCTTCGGCCTCTCGCCGAAGTTCGGCGCGCTGGTCTCGGCGACGCCGGGCGGCGTGCTCGGCGGCATCACCGTGGTGCTCTACGGGATGATCGGGCTGCTGGGAGCGAAGATCTGGAAGGAGAACCGGGTCGACTTCGCCAACCCCGTCAACCTGGTGCCGGTGGCCGCCGGGATCATCATCGCGATCGGCGACACGTCGCTGAAGATCACCAACAGCTTCCAGCTGTCGGGGATCGCGCTCGGCACGATCGTGACCCTGGCGGGATACCACCTGGCCCGATGGGTCGCCCCTCCGAACCTGCGGGAGGACACCAGCCTGATCGTGGTGGAGCGGCCCGGGGTGCAGGAGGATGAGGAGATCCTGGGTCACGGACGCGACGAGCCCCGCACCTAGCCGACCTCGAAGGAAACGCGTGAAGCCACCCCCGTTCAGCTACCACCGTCCGCGCACCGTCGAGGAGGCGGTCGACCTGCTGGCTGCGCTCGGCGAGCGGGGCAAGGTGCTCGCGGGCGGCCAGAGCCTGGTGCCGCTGATGTCGATGAGGTTGGCCGCGCCCGCCCACCTCGTCGACGTCAACCACCTGCCCGGGCTCGACACCGTCGAGGTGACCCGCGAGCACGTGCGGGTCGGCGCACTGGCCCGGCATGCCCGCATCGAGAGGGACGACGCCGCCCACGACGCCGTACCCCTGCTCCGGCAGGCACTGCGGCACGTCGCGCACCCGGCGATCCGCAACCGGGGTACGACGGTCGGCAGCCTGGTGCACGCGGACCCGGCAGCCGAGATGCCCGCCGTGCTGGCGGCGCTCGACGGCGTTCTGGAGGTCCGCAGCGCGGCCGGGAGCCGGGAGCTGCCCGCCGCGGAGCTGTTCCTGGGGCCGATGGAGTCGGCGCTGCGCCCGGACGAGCTCGCGGTCGCGGCCCGGTTCGCCCGGCCGCCGGCGGGCACCGGGTCGGCGTTCGTCGAGCTGGCCCGTCGACGAGGCGACTACGCCGTGGCCGGCGTTGCAGCGCTGGTCACCACGGACGCCGATCGGGCCGTGACCGCGGCGCGGGTGGCGCTGGTCAGCGTCGGCCCCGTCCCGGTGCTGGTGGACCTGGCGGCGGCGATCACCGGCAGCGGTGGCGGCTTCGACCCGGCCCGCGTCCGGGACCTGGTCGACGACCGGATCGCCCCCGAGGGCGACATCCACGCGAGCGCGGACTACCGGCGCCACCTCGCGCACGTGCTGACCGAGCGGGCCCTGGGCGAGGCGCAGGCCGCCGCGGCGGGACGCGACGGGAGAGCGGCATGACCGAGCCCCTCGTCCCGGTCTCGTTCACGGTCAACGACACGCCGTACTCCCTGGAGCTGCCGGCGCGCCGGCTGCTGTCGGACGCCCTGCGCCACGACCTGCGGCTGACCGGCACGCACGTCGGCTGCGAGCACGGCGTCTGCGGGGCGTGCACGGTGCTCGTGGACGGCGCGCCGATGCGCGCGTGCCTGGTCTTCGCGGTGAGCCTCGAGGGCGCGGCGATCACGACCGTGGAGGGGTGCTGCACGGACGACGGCGGGATGGGCGCGGTGCAGCAGGCGTTCCAGGACTGCCACGCCCTCCAGTGCGGCTTCTGCACGCCTGGCTTCGTCACGACGCTCACCGCCTACCTCCGGGAGCACCGCTCGCCGACGGCCGAGGAGGCCAGGGAGGCGATCACCGGGAACCTGTGCCGCTGCACCGGCTACCAGAACATCGCCGCCGCCGTCCTGCGCGCCGCCGAGCTGCAGGAGCGGGCATGACCACCAAGCTCTTCGGGCAGCCGGTCAAGCGGTCGGAGGACCCGCGGCTGCTCACCGGGAACGGCCGGTTCCTCGATGACCTCGGCCACGACGCCTTGGAGGCGGCGTTCGTCCGGTCCCCGCACGCGCACGCCCGGGTCGTCGACGTCGACGTCACCGACGCGCTCGACGTCGACGGGCTGGTGGCGATCTACACCTACGAGGACCTTGCCGCGGACCGTTCCTCGCGGGTCGCCGAGCCGCTGCCGCTGCTGATCCCGCACCCGGCGCTGACCCACGGCAGGACGCAGCACGCGTTGGCCAAGGACGAGGTGAACCACGTCGGCGAGGCGGTCGTGATGGTGGTCGCGGCGAACCGCTACCTGGCCGAGGACGCCGCCGCGCGGATCCGGGTGGACTACGAGCCGCTGCCGGCGGTCGTGGGGGTGGAGGCCGCGCGGGCCGCGGAGCACCTGGTGCACGAGGACGTGCCCGGCAACGTGGCCGCGGTAATGGTGCAGCAGACCGGGGACGCGGACGCGGCCATCGACTCCGCACCGCACGTCCTCGAGCTCGACCTGGCGATCGAACGCAGCGCCTCGACGCCGCTGGAGGGCAAGGGCGTGCTGGCCCGCTGGGACGCCGACGACCACTCGCTGCTCGTGCACACCTCGACGCAGACCTCGACCAGCGTCCGGCAGGCGATCGCCGCGAAGCTGGCGCTGCCCGTGGACCGGGTGGAGGTGGTCACCCCGGACGTCGGGGGCGGGTTCGGGGTCAAGATCGTGCACCCGTGGCCCGAGGAGGTGCTGGTGCCCTGGGCGGCGGTCCGGCTCGGCCGGCCGGTCAAGTGGACCGAGGACCGGCGCGAGCACTTCGTGTCCAGCGCCCACGAGCGGGGCCAGCTGCACCGGGTCCGGGTGGGCTACGACGACGAGGGCAAGCTGCTCGGCCTGTCGGTGCGGTTCTGGCACGACAACGGCGCCTACATCCCCTACGGCCTGATCGTGCCGATCATCACCGCGACCCAGCTGCTCGGCCCCTACAAGCCGGGCGTCTACCGGGTGGAGTTCACCAGCCTCTACACCAACACGGTGATCGTCACGCCGTACCGGGGGGCCGGGAGGCCGCAGGGCTGCTTCGTGATGGAGCGGACCATGGACGCGATCGCCGCGGACCTGGGCCTGGACCGCACGGTGGTGCGGGAGCGCAACTTCATCTCGCCTGCAGAGATGCCCTACGACCAGGGGCTGATCTTCCAGGACGGCCGGCAGCTGCTCTACGACTCCGGCGACTTCCCGGCGTCGTTGGCCAGGCTCAAGGAGCTGGTCGGCTGGGACGGGTTCGCGGCGTACCGCGACCAGGCGCGCGCGGAGGGCCGGCGGGTCGGGATCGGGATCGCCTGCTACGTCGAGGGCACCGGCGTCGGGCCCTACGAGGGCGGGCACATCCGGGTCGAGAGCGACGGGACGGTGGTGGTGTCCACCGGCCTGACCACCCAGGGGCAGGGCCACCAGACCATGCTGGCCCAGATCGTCGCCGACGAGCTCGGCGTGCCCTTCGACCGGGTCAAGGTCAGCACCGGCGACACCCGGCGGTTCAAGTACGCCGTGGGCACGTTCGCCTCGCGGACCGCGGTGATGAGCGGCAGCGCGGTCGCGGTCACGGCACGTCAGGTCCGGGCGAAGGCCCTGCGGATCGCGTCGCAGGCGCTGGAGGCCGACGTCGACGACCTCGAGATCGTCGACGGGCACGTCCGGGTGAAGGGCTCGCCCGACGCCCACATCGACCTCGGTGCGGTGGCGGTGCTGTCCAACCCGCTGCGCTACGCCTTCGACGAGGCCGCCGCGCGCGCGACCCAGTTCGCCTCGCCCGCGGACCCCGACGCGCCGCCGGTCGCGGCGGGAGAGGAGCCCGGGCTCGAGGGCACCGCCTACTACTCGCCGGCCCGGTCGACGTTCGCCAACGGCATGCACGCGGTGGTGGTGGAGACCGATCCCCAGACCGCCGACATCAAGATCCTGCGCTACTGCGTCGTCCACGACTGCGGGACGCTGATCAACCCGATGATCGTCGAGGGGCAGATCCACGGCGGGGTCGCGCAGGGCGTCGGCGGGGCGCTCTACGAGCGGATGGAGTACGCCCCCGACGGGCAGCTGCTCAACGCGTCGTTCATGGACTTCCTGATGCCCTACGCCTCCGAGGTCCCGACCGTCGAGATCGACCACCTCGTGACCCCCTCGCCGCTGAACCCGCTCGGGGTCAAGGGCGCCGGGGAGGCCGGCGTGATCCCCGGCTCGGCCGCCATCGCCTCGGCGATCGAGGACGCCGAGGGGATCACGATCCGGCGGATGCCGATCTCCCCGAGCGAGCTCTTCCACCTCCGAAGGGACCGACCATGAACATCACCGGCAGCACCACCCTGTCCGCCGACCGCGCGACCGTGTGGCGCGCGCTCAACGACCCGGCCGTGCTGGTCGCCTCGATCCCGGGCTGCCAGCGGCTCGAGGCGTTCGGCGAGGACGCCTACAAGATGACGGTCGCCGCGGGCGTCGGCGCGATCAAGGGGGTCTACGACGGGGAGGTGCGGCTCACCGACCAGCAGGAGCCGGGGTCGTTCCGGATGCACTGCCAGGGGGCGGGCGCGCCCGGCACGATCGGCGCGCAGGTCTCGGTGCGGCTCGCGGACGCCCCCGGGGGCGGCACCGCGCTGTCCTACGAGGCGGACGCGGTCGTCGGCGGGATGATCGGCGGCGTCGGCCAGCGGATGCTGACCGGCGTCTCGCGCAAGATGGCCGAGGAGTTCTTCGCCAACGTCGACACGGTGCTGGCCGGCGGTGCCGCGCCGCCCCGGCCGCGGCGCTGCCGCCCCAGGCCGCACCGCCGCCGTCCGCGCCCCCCGCTCCCGGGGCCGTGTTCACCGCGCCCGGCGCCGCCGCCAAGGCCGGCCCCGGGTTCGCCCTCGGGGTGGCCGCGGGGGCGGCTGCCGCGCTCGTGGGGGCGCTGGTCGGCGGCTGGATCGCCACCCGCCGCCTCCCTCCCAGCCTCCGATGACGGTGGCGAGACGTGACCCGGAGACCACGGTTCGCATGCCGGTATCGGAGCCGAGGAGTGAGGGGATGAGCGAGATCGACGTGTACCGCACCGCGCGGGAGATGGCCGCCGCCGTGGCCACGCGGCAGATCTCCGCGCGCGAGCTGCTCGACCTGCACCTGGCCCGGATCGAGGCGGTGAACCCCTCCGTCAACGCGGTCGTCAGCCTCGACGTCGACCGGGCCCGCGAGGGGGCCGCCCGGGCCGACGAGGTGACCGCGTCGGGCGTCACGCTGGGTCCGCTGCACGGGCTGCCGTTCGCGTTCAAGGACACCCATGAGGTGGCCGGCTGGCGGACCACCTTCGGGTCACCGCTGCGGGCGGACTACGTGCCGCGGCGCGACGAGCTCATCGTGGAGCGGATCCGTGGCGCGGGTGCGGTCCCGATCGGCAAGACCAACGTGCCGGAGTGGGCGGCGGGCTCGCACACCTTCAACCCGATCTTCGGCACCACCCGCAACCCCTACGACCTCTCCCGCTCGGCCGGCGGTTCGAGCGGCGGGGCGGCGGCGGCCCTGGCGGCCGGCATGGTGCCGCTCGCCGACGGCAGCGACATGGGCGGCTCGCTGCGCAACCCGGCGTCGTTCTGCAACGTGGTCGGACTGAGGCCGAGCGTCGGCCGGGTGCCGAGCTGGCCGACCACGAACGCCTGGGAGCTGACCTCGGTCGGCGGGCCGATGGCGCGCAACGTCGAGGACCTCGCCCTGCTGCTGTCGGTGATCGCCGGACCGAGCACCCGCAGCCCGCTGTCGCTGGAGACGCCGGGCAGCGCCTTCGCCCCGCCGCTGGTCGGCGACCTGAGCGGGGTGCGGGTCGCGCTGAGCGTCGACCTCGGCGGCGCCTTCGAGGTCGACGAGGCGGTCGCCGACGTCGTACGCGCGCAGGCCGCGGTGCTGGAGTCGGCGGGTGCCGTCGTCGAGGAGGCGCACCCGGTGCTGCACAGCGCGGACGCGGCGTTCCGGACGCTGCGTGCCTGGCTGTTCCAGCACCGGTTCGGCGCACTGCTCGAGAAGCGGCCGGAGGCGTTCAAGCCGTCGCTGCGCGACAACATCGCCCTCGGCGCCGACCTGTCCGGTGCCGACGTCGCCCGCGCCTACCAGCAGCTGACGGCGATCGCCGAGCGGGTCCGGGACTTCTTCGAGACGTACGACGTGCTCGCCCTGCCGGTCAGCCAGGTGCCGCCGTTCAGCGCCGACGAGGAGTTCCCGGCCAGCATCAACGGCCGGCCGCAGTCGACGTACCTGGACTGGATGCGCTCGGCCTACCTGATCACGGTCACCGGCTGCCCCGCGATCTCGGTGCCGGCCGGCTTCACGGCCGAGGGCTGGCCGGTCGGTCTGCAGCTGGTCGCGGCGCCGCGCCGGGAGCGACGGCTCCTGGAGATCGCCCACGCGTTCGAGCAGGCCGCGGGTGCCGGTGGCCGACGACCCGACCTCGAGGACTCACCATGACCGCCCCGCGCAGGATCCGCATCGGCATCGACACCGGCGGGACGTTCACCGACGTGGTGGCCGTGGACGAGCGGACCGGCGAGCTCGCGGCCACCAAGACGCCCTCGACGCCGCACGACCCGGCGGTCGGGTTCATGACCGGGGTGCACAAGGTGCTGGACCGGCTCGGCCTGGCCGGCGACTCGGTCAGCGCGGTCAGCCACGGCACCACGGTCGCCACGAACAAGCTCCTCGAGGGCAAGGTCGAGAACCTCGGCTTCATCACCACCGAGGGCTACGAGTTCATGCTCGAGATCGCCCGGCAGTCCGTCCCCGACGGCTACGGCAACTCCTACTTCTGGGTGAAGCCGGACCGGATCGTGCCGGTGCACCGGGTCAGGACGGTCGGCGGCCGGCTGGCGGTCGACGGCAGCGAGATCCGGCCGTTCGACGAGGAGGGCGCCGTACGCGCGGCCCGCTTCTTCCGGGACCGGGGCATCCGCACGATCGGCGTCTGCTTCCTGCACTCCTACGCCGACGACGCCCACGAGGTCGCGATGCGCGCCGTGCTCGAGCGTGAGCACCCGGAGGCCACCGTCTCGATCTCCAGCGAGGTGCTGCGCGAGTACCGCGAGTACGAACGCGCGGTGACCACGTTGGTCGACGCCGCCGTGAAGCCGAACATCCGCAGCTACGTCGCCAACATTGCCTCGCACCTCGCCGACCTTCCACCGATTCGTCTGCGGTCGCTGCGAGGCAAACACCCGAGGGATCGCAGACGAATCGGGGGGTGGGGTTCTACGTGATGAAGTCCAACGGGGGCGTGCTCAGCGCCGAGGAGGTCGTGCACCAGCCGATCACCACCGTCCTGTCCGGCCCCGCTGCCGGTGCGCTGGGCGCGGCCGTGGTGGCCGAGAAGGCCGGGTTCCCGCAGGTGGTCACCCTCGACGGCGGGGGTACGTCGACCGACGTGACCGTCGTGATCGACGGCCGCCCCGCGCTGACCACGGAGGGCCACGTCGGCGCCTTCCCGAGCAAGATCCCGATGATCGACGTGGTGACCGTGGGGGCGGGCGGCGGTTCGATCGCCTGGATCTCCCCGGAGGGCACGCTGAAGGTCGGTCCGCAGTCGGCGGGCGCCGCGCCGGGCCCGATGTGCTACCGGGCCGGGGGAGAGCAGCCCACGATCACCGACGCGCACGCGGTGCTGGGCCGGATCCCTCCGCACCTGCTCGGCGGCGAGGTGCCGCTTGACGTCGACCTCGCCGCGAAGGGCGTCGGGGCCCTGGCCGAGCGGCTCGGCCTCGGCGTCGAGGCCTGCGCCACCGGCGTGCTGGAGATCTCCGCGTGGAACCAGGCCAACGCGCTGCGTCGGGTGACCGTCAACCGGGGGCTCGACGTGCGTGACTTCACGATGGTGGCGTTCGGCGGGTCCGGGCCGCTCCAGGCCTGCCGGCTCGTCGACATCCTCGGCCTCGAGGGAGTGCTGGTGCCCCTGAACCCCGGCAACCTGTCGGCCTACGGGCTGCTCACGGTCGACGTACGCAACGACTACGTGCAGACGGCCGTCGCCCGCCAGTCCGTCCTTGAGCCGGCCCGCGTCCAGGCGGTCTTCGACGACCTGGCCGGCAAGGCCGACGGGGCGCTGGCCCGCGAGGGGTTCGCCGAGGACGAGCGGGTCATGGTCCGCACCGCGGACCTGCGCTACTACGGGCAGGCCTACGAGGTCCGTGTCGACGTGCCGTCCGGGCCGGCCGACGCCGCCCTCGTCGCCACCGTCGCGGACCGGTTCCACGCCGAGCACAAGGCGCTCTACGACTACGACTTCCGCGACGACCCCCGCCAGGAGGTCGAGTGGGTCAACCTGCGGGTCACCGGTGTGGGACCGATCCGCAAGCCGTCGGTGCGCGAGGTCGCGCCCGGCTCCGGGGCGGCCGGCGCCCGCACCGGCAGCCGCCGGGTCTTCTTCGACGACTGGGTGGAGACCGGGGTCTACGACCGGGCCCGGCTCGGTGCCGGCGACGTGGTCGAGGGCCCGGCGGTGCTGGAGGAGTTCAGCTCGACGGTGCCGCTGCACCCGGGCTTCGCCGCCCGCGTGGACCGCCACGGCAACCTCGTGATCACCAGGAGCCCGTCGGGTGGGGGGCGGGCGAGGTGAGCGCCTCCGAGCCGGTCGACCCGATCCTCGTCGAGATCGTCGAGGGCTACCTCGCGTCGGTGGAGATGGAGGTCGAGACCGCGATCGGGCGTACGTCGAGATCGCCGATGATCCGCGACGCCCACGACTACCGGGCCGGCATCCACGACCGGCAGCTGCGCAAGCTCACCGGCCGGTCCTACTCGGCGCTGGTGCACCCGGTGGTGCGCGACTACCCGATCGAGACCATGCGACCCGGGGACGTGTTCTTCCACAACGACGTCTACCTCTCCGAGGGCGGGATCGGCCACCTGCCCGACCTGTGCGTGACCGCCCCCGTGTTCCACGACAACGGCAACGGGCCGGAGGTGGTGGCGTTCGTGCAGGCATTCGGGCACCACGACGACATCGGAGGCGCCGTCCCGGGGTCGATGCCCAGCCACGCGACCAGCGTGTTCGAGGAGGGCCTGATGGTGCCCCCGATCCGGCTGTGGGACCGGGGCGTGCCCTGCGAGCAGGCGCTGAAGATCATGACCCGCAACTCACGGATGCCCGAGTCCCTGGCCGCCGACCTCGACGCCGAGTGCTCGGCCTGCCTGATGGGGGCGCGCCGGATGGGCGAGCTGTTCGCCCGCTACGGCACGGAGACCGTCGAGGCCTGCTTCGAGGCGATCCTGCAGAACACCACGGCCACCTTCCGCCGGGAGATCCTGGCGAAGATCCCGGTCGGGCAGTACGTCTGGGAGGACTACGCCGAGCACGACGGCGTCGACGAGCCCCGGCTGCACGCGCAGCGGATCACCCTGACCAAGACCGAGCCCGACGACCCCGGCGGCGAGCGGCTGGTGCTGGACTTCCACGGGACCGGCCCGCAGGCCAGGGGCCCGATCAACCACTGCGGGGACTACGCCGACGGGAACTTCCTGAAGAAGTGGCTGGCACCGATCCTGCGCAACCTCGCCGACACCCCGGAGCGGATGGCCGAGCTCGACGTCAACGAGGGCGTGGTGCCGCTGATCGAGATGCGCTTCCCGCCACCCGGCACGCTGCTCACGCCGGTGTTCCCGGCGCCCACCAACGCGCGCACGTTCGTGATCCTGCGGCTGCTCGGCGTGCTCGCCGGGGTCCTCGCCAAGGCCGTCGACGGGCTGATGCCCGCGGACCAGGAGACGATCCGCTACACCGGGGTGTACGGCGAGGACCTCGAGGGTGCGCCGTACCTGATGCGGGAGGTGCTCGGCGGGGGCTCCGGGGGCCGCTACTACGCCGACGGCGAGGACACCATCCACGTCGTGCCGGACTCGCGGAACCTGCCCAGCGAGTTCTCCGAGTCCCGATTCCCCTTCGTGGTCGAGCGGCTCGGGCTCGCGGTCGACAGCGGGGGAGCGGGCCGGCACCGGGGCGGGCTCGGGTACGACAAGCAGATCCGCATGCTCGTGGACGCGCACTTCATGTCGATCGCGGACCGCTCGATCCTGGCCTGCTGGGGCGTGAAGGGCGGCAAGGCGGGCAGGTCGTTCTCCGTCACCATCGACCCCGGGGGGCCGCACGAGCGGGAGGTCGACGCGCTCGCCGACGCGGAGCCGGTGCGCGCCGGCGAGGTGATCCGGATCAGGACGACCGGCGGCGGCGGCTGGGGCGACCCGCTCGAGCGGCCCTACGACGAGGTCGTCCGGGACGTGCTCTGGGGCAAGGTGTCGGTCGAGGGGGCGCGCGCCGACTACGGCGTGGTGGTCACCGGCCCGGCCGACGCCCCGACGGTCGACGGGGCCGCCAGCGACGCCTTGCGCGAGGAGATCCGCGGTCGGCGCGGCGAGGAGCCGTTCTTCGACCGTGGACCGGGGTACGCGACGCTCGCCGCGGGTGCGAGCGCAGCCGACGTGGACTGGAGGACGTCCGATGGCCAGAGGTGACCGGTTCACGGTCGTGACCGGCGGGGGACGGGGCATCGGTGCCGCGGTCGCCGTTCGGCTCGCCGCCGAGGAGCACGACCTGCTGCTCAACTACGCCCGCGACCGCGACGCGGCGGAGGCGACCGCGGAACGGGTGCGGGCCGCCGGCGCCTCCTGCCGGACCTTCCGCGCCGACGTCAGCGACCCCGACGAGGTGGACGCACTCTTCGACGCCGCCGCCGAGTGGGGGACGATCACCGGGCTGGTGAACAACGCCGGCGCGACGCTGCACCTCGGCGACCTCCTCGACACCCCCGTCGACGTGATCCGCCGGGTCATCGACGTGAACCTGACCGGCGCGGTCCTGTGCGCGCGGCGGGCGGTCCGAGACCTCGCGGAGGGGGGCGTGATCGTGAACGTGAGCTCGGCGGCGGCCACCCGCGGCGCCCCGCACGAGTACGTCCACTACGCGGCGGCGAAGGCCGGCGTCGACGCGCTCACCACCGGCCTGGCCCAGGAGGTCGCCCCGAGGATCCGGGTGTACGGGGTGGCTCCCGGGGTGGTCCGCACCGGCATCCACGCCGACGCCGGCGACCCCGACCGGCCCGACCGGGTCGCGGAGAGCGTGCCCCTCGGTCGCGCCGGCGAGCCGGACGAGGTGGCCGCGGCGGTGGCCTGGTTCCTCACCGCCGCCCCGGACTACGCCACCGGGGCCACGCTGCGCATGGCCGGTGGCCGATGACGCGCGACCTACCGCTGCGCGGTCTCGACGTACCGCTCGGGGTCCTTCTTCTCCGGCTCGATGCCCTCGGCCGCCCGCGCGGACTCGAACCGCAGGAACTCCACGGCGATGTCGTGCCGGAGCTGGAGGCTCGCGTGCCGGCGGAGGTCCGCGAGGTCCTGGCGCTCCTCCTCGGCCATGTGGTCGCTGTTGGCGACCCGGCACTCGGTCACCGCGTCCCACCAGCCGTCGCTGCCGGTCGGATGCGCGGCGACCTTGCGGATCGCGTCGCGGATGTCGTTGTGGTCCTTGACCGCGTCCTCGACCTCCTCCCGGGCGTCGTCCGCGTCGGCGGCGCCCTGTCCGAGCCTGAGCAGCTCGGGGTAGACGAACCGCTCCTCGGCCTCGGCGTGGGTCTCCAGCAGGATCTCGAGCCGCTGCCAGAGCGCCCCCAAGGCCTGCCCGTCGGACCGGGGCACCTCGTCGAGCATCGCGAACATCCGTCGCTGCTCGGCGTGCTGGTGCAAGATGACCTCGGTGATGTCCATCGGCGCTCCTCCTCGGTGATGCGGGGTCGACATCCATCCCCTACCCACCATCGGGGCGGACGATGCGGGGGCAGCAGGGGAGCGCCGCGCGGATGAGGGTGCTGCTGGCGCTGGGCGGCAACGCCATGACCGCCCCCGACGGCTCGGCCCGGCCGGAGGACCAGATCGCCGCCGCACGCACCGCGATGGCCGGCGTCGCCGAGCTGGTCGCGCGCGACGTGGACGTGGTGGTCACCCACGGCAACGGGCCGCAGGTCGGCAACCTGCTGGTCAAGAACGAGCTCGCCGCGTCCGTCGTGCCGCCGGTGCCGCTGGACTGGTGCGGCGCGCAGACCCAGGCCACGCTCGGCTTCGTGCTGATGAACGCGCTCGACGAGGCACTGGCGCTGCGTGGCTCACCGCGGCGCTCGGCGGCCCTGGTGACGCGCACGCTCGTGGACGCGGCCGACCCCGGCTTCACCAGGCCGACCAAGCCGATCGGGCGGTTCCTGCCCGCCCAGGAGGCCGCCCTGCTCGTCGAGCACGGGGAGACGTGGGAGGACCGCGGCGACAGGGGCTGGCGGCGGGTGGTGGCCAGCCCCGAGCCGCTGGAGATCCTCGACGCCGCCGCGGTGAGGGCGCTGGTCGACGCCGGGTTCGTGGTCGTGGCCAACGGCGGCGGTGGCATCCCGGTGGTCCGCGAGGACGGCGCACTGCGCGGTGTCGAGGCGGTGATCGACAAGGACCTAGGTGCCGCGCTGCTCGCCCGCACGGTCGCCGCGGACGTGCTCGTGGTCGCCACCGACGTGCCGAACGCCGTGCTCCGCTTCGGCACCCCGCAGGCAGAGCCGGTGGGTCGCGTCACCGTCGGCGAGATGCGCGCGCTCGCTGCCGAGGGGCACTTCGCGAGCGGCTCGATGGGCCCCAAGGTGGACGCCGCCTGCCGGTACGTCGAGCAGAGCGGCCGCTACGCCGTGATCAGCGACCTCGACCACATCATCGAGGCGGTGGCCGGTGACGCCGGCACCGTCGTCGTGCCCGACCAACAGAAGGAGAACTGATGCCCCAGCCCATCGAGGTCCGCAAGGTCCCGATCCTGAACGTGTCCGACGCAAGCGGTCTCGAGCGCCTGATCGACGACGGGGTGCTGGACGCCGACCGCGTGGTGGCCGTGATCGGCAAGACCGAAGGCAACGGCGGGGTCAACGACTACACCCGGATCATCGCCGACCGGGCGTTCCGCGAGGTCCTCGTCGCCAAGGGCACCCGCAGCGCCGAGGAGGTCAGGCAGGTCCCCATCGTGTGGTCCGGCGGCACCGACGGGGTGCTCAGCCCGCACGCGACGATCTTCGCCACCGTGCCGGAGGACGAGGCCGAGCCGACCGACGAGCCGCGGCTGACGGTCGGGTTCGCCATGAGCGAACGGCTGCTGCCCGAGGACATCGGCCGGGTGGCGATGATCAACAAGGTCGCCGATGCGGTGAGGGTGGCGACGCAGCGGGCCGGGATCGACGACCCCGGCGACGTGCACTACGTCCAGACGAAGACGCCGCTGCTGACGATCCACACGATCCGCGACGCCAAGAGCCGCGGCGAGACGGTGTGGACCGAGCACACCCACGAGTCGATGGACCTGTCCAACGGCTGCACGGCGCTCGGCATCGCGGTGGCGCTCGGCGAGATCGACATGCCCACCGACGCCGACGTGATGCACGACCGCGGGCTGTACTCCAGCGTCGCCTCGTGCAGCAGCGGGGTCGAGCTCGACCAGGCGCAGGTGGTCGTGGTCGGCAACGCGCGCGGCGTGGGTGGCCGCTACCGGATCGGGCACTCGGTGATGCGCGACGCGCTCGACGCGGACGGGATCTGGGCGGCGGTCAGGGACGCCGGCCTGGACCTGCCGGAACGGCCGCACCCCAGCGACCTGCGGGGCCGGCTGGTCAACGTGTTCCTCAAGTGCGAGGCCAGCCAGGACGGGATGGTGCACGGGCGTCGCAACGCGATGCTGGACGACTCCGACGTGCACTGGCACCGGCAGATCAAGGCCTGCGTGGGGGGCGTCACCGCCGCGGTCACCGGTGACCCGGCGGCCTTCGTGTCGGTGTCCGCGGCCCACCAGGGGCCGGACGGCGGTGGCCCGGTCGCGGCGATCGTCGACCTGGGCGCGGACCCGACCGGCTACGTGCCGCCCGCCTGACCCGCGAGCGGTGCCGCCGGTCAGCCGGGGGCGCGGACTCCCCAGTGCACGGTCACCGTGTCGCCGGCGGAGCCGGCCGGGGAGAGCACGGTCAGGTCGTCGCCGGAGTTGAACGCGTCCGGCGGCGCGGTCATCGGCTCGACCGCGAGCGCGGAGCGCGGGTCGGGCAGGTCGTCGGCGGTGTAGACCTGCACCCACCGGTGCGCACCGTCCAGCCACAGCTGCACGGCGCCGTCCGGGCCCCGCAGGGTGACGGTCGCGCGTCCGGCACCGTCCCGCTCGAGGTCGGTGTACGCCGTGTCCAGCGAGGTCCCGGCCAGCCGCCGTGCCGCGCGGAAGTCGAGGTCGCCGCCGACCGGCTCGCGCCCGACCGGGATCTTCCGATCGTCGACCCTGAGCGCCGTCGCGGCAGGCAGCTGCAGCTCCCAGGAGTCGACCGGCCCGGAGCCGACGCTCAGGTAGGGGTGCGCGCCGGCGGCGAACGGTGCCGGTTCCGGGGCGAGGTTGGCCGCGGTCACCGAGACCGCGAGACCGTCGTCGGACAGGGCGTACCGCACGGCGAG
This sequence comes from uncultured Actinomycetota bacterium, assembly GCA_963838025.1. Lineage (GTDB taxonomy): Bacteria > Actinomycetota > Actinomycetes > Propionibacteriales > Nocardioidaceae > Nocardioides_B. Next base: position 2,075,316 of record CAWIPF010000001.1, on the reverse strand, counting down.
GTCGAGGGCCCACGGGTAGCCGGGCTGCGCCATCAGCCGGTAGCCGAGCTCGACGCTCTCCTGCGTGTGCGCCAGCACCCGCCAGGCGGTCCAGCGGACCAGGCCGTGGCTCGCGTGGCCCCGGGCGACCTCGGTGAGCGGCAGCTGCAGGTCTCGCCCGCGGAACCGGTAGCGCCCGTCGGCGATCCGGTTGGGCCAGGGGAGCAGCAGCTGCCCGCGGCCGGCGGAGGCGTGCTCGTCGACGGGATAGCCGGCCAGCAGCCGCCGTCCGCGGTGCTCGAGCTCCCGCAGCCCGGCGCCGCACTCCGTGACGACGGCGCGGTACCCGCCGGCTCCGATGACCAGCTGCTCCCCACTCAGTGCGACCACGGCCCCACCCTCCCAGAAATCGGGTGCGGTCCACCATGCGACGCACCTACGCTCGCGGTCGTGACCGTGACGCTGCGCCCGCTGGCAACCACCGACATCTCGGACCTGGCCCGGTTGATGGCCGAGGCCGAGGAGGCGGACCGGACCTCGGAGCACTACAGCGTGGCCGACCTCGAGGAGGAGTTCGCCAACCCCGACATCGAGGTCGGCAAGGACTTCGTCGGCGCCTACGAGGACGACCGTCTCGTCGGGTACTTCTCGGTCTACCCGCGCTCCACCGACGGCAGCCACCAGAAGCTGAACGTGGGCGGCACCGTCACGCCGGCCCGGCGCGGCCAAGGCATCGGCACCACCCTGGTGACGGCCATGCTGGCGCGCGTGGACGAGGTGCACGCCGAGCGGCATCCCGGCCTGCCCGCGAAGGTGGTGACCAGCGGGATCTCGAGCAACGCCACCCAGGAACGGCTGCTCACCGACGCCGGCTTCACGACCGATCGCTGGACCTTCGCGATGCGCGCCACCCTGGGCGCCGGCGACGTGCCGCCCGCGCTCCCGGAGGGACTCGAGCTGCGCCGGTACGACGACAGCCTCGCTGCCGCGATGCAGGCCGCGCACAACGAGGCGTTCCTCGACCACCCGAACTTCACGCCGTGGACCGACGTGATGTGGAGGCAGTGGGTGACCGGGAGCCGCAGCTTCCGTCCCGAGCTCAGCTTCGTGGTCGTCGAGCGCGCGGCGCCGAAACGGGTCGTCGCCTACCTGCAGAGCGCCGAGTTCGACGCCCACCACGCCGCAACCGGCCGGCGGGAGGCCTACGTCGGCAAGGTCGGCACCCTGCGCGAGTTCCGCGGCCGTGGGCTCGCCGGCACGCTGCTGCGACACGCGTTGGCGGCCTACCACGCCGCGGGGTACGACGAGGCGGCGCTCGACGTCGACTCGCAGAACCCGACCGGCGCGCTCGGCGTCTACGAGCGGGCCGGCTTCGCGGTGGAGAGCCGCTGGACCGACTACCTGCTGGCCCGTCCCGCCCTGGCCGGCTGAGGGGCGCACACCACCCGCGCCGGGCTCACTCGACCTCCACGACCACGTCCGCACGGTCGCGGGTGCGGTCGCGTGCGTAGAGGGCCGCCTCGTCGTCGGTCCACTGCCGCCATCGTGACCTCAGCTGCGGGTCGTCGTGCAGGCCGAGCAGCGCCACGTCCCGGGCGATCCCGCGCTCGGTGCGGACCTCGGGCGGCGCCTCCACCCACACCAGCAGGGAGATGTGCGCGGTCTGGACCGACCCGGCCCCGACGCCCTCGAGCACCAGCAGGTCGACCGGGTCGACCTCGCACCATCCGTCCTCGGCCCCGACGACCCAGTCGTAGCGCCGGTAGCGGCCGGGCTCCCCCCGCGCGAGCGGGGCGAGCAGGTCCCGGTCCGCCCTCCGCACCCCCTCGGCCAGCCCGCGCCAGCCGGGGTAGACGTCGTCGAGGTGCACCACCGCGACCGAGGTGCCCGGCGGGACCGCGGAGAGAACGGCCGCGGCCAGGGTGGTCTTGCCGGAGCCGGCGGGGCCGTCGATGCACAGCAGCCGGGCAGGCCCCAGGCGGGCGGGGGCGGCCAGCGTGCGGTGGACGACGTCGTGTCCGGTGCCCGGGCCGGGCCGGCTCACGAGATGCCGCGCCGCTTCAAGATGTCCTCGATCTCGGCGAGGTCGTCGGTGCCGCCGGTGCCGCCGGTGCCGCCGGTCAGTTGCGGAGCCGCCGTGCGGCCGGGGCTACGCCGGCGCAGCACACCGGACAGCACGAAGAGGACCACGGACACCGTCGCGAGGGCGATCCCGAGCCAGACGACGGGGCTGAAGACGAGCCGCAGCGCCCAGGTGGCGATCGAGTCGGCGATCTCCCACAGCAGCCGCAGCGTCCCGGTGAGGCCGGCGGCCAGCGGCAGCAGCGACCAGGCGGCGGCACGCAGGCCCGCGGCGAGACCGCGGCGGCGCCACACCAGCGCGCTGAGCGCCAGGCCGAGCACGGTGATCGTCAGCCCGAGGGCCTGCCAGGTCGCGTTGTCGATCGTGCCCATGCCCCCAGCCTAGACGCGGCCGCGCCCCGGCCTGGCAGGATCGGGACGTGCGATCGATCCCCGACCCCGGTTTCGCGGGCGACGACGGCTCCGCCCCACCCGAGGTGGAGGCCGCGCTGGCGGCGTACGCCCGCGACCCCGACACCCGGCACTCCGCCACCCTCACGGTGCTGCAGCACGCCCGGCTGCTGGTGCCCGTGGTCGCCGTCCTCGGCGAGGTCGAGCACGACGAGCAGGGGCTGGCCCACGACAAGACCTCCGACATGGCCGCGGTCCTGATGCGCGGCCGCGACGGGCGCACCGCGCTGCTGGCGTTCACCGGCACCGCTGCGCTGCGCCGCTGGGACCCGCAGGCCAGGCCGGTGCCGGTGGACGCCGCCAAGGCGGCGGAGGCGGCCGTGCAGGACCAGGCATCGGCGATCGTCGTGGACGTGGCCGGGCCGACCATGTTCGTGGTGGAGGAGGACGACCTGAGGTCGCTGGCCGCCGGCCACACCCTCGTCGAGGTCAGCGGGCGCTACGGGTGGGTGAGACCGGCCCGGTGAGCCTCTCGCCCGGGCCCTCGCCCGGTGCGTCGGGCACCTCGGAGGCCTCGCGGAAGGCCAGCTGCAGCGTGCGCAGGCCGTCGCGCAGCGGGGCGGCGTGGTGGTGGCCCAGGCGCGGCGCCGCCGCGGTGACCAGCCCCGCGAGCGCCTCGATCAGCGTCCTGGCCTCGTCGAGGTCCTGGTGGTCGGGCAGGTCCTCGGCCAGCCCGAGGTTCACCGCGGCGGCGCTCATCAGGTGCAGGGCCGCGGTGGACACGATCTCGAGGGCCGGGACCTCGGCGATGTCGCGCGCGGAGCCGTCCGGGGCAGGGGCGTGGGTCATGCCACCAGGGTGCCAGCAGGGTCGCGATGTGCGTCCGGGGCCCCGGGCTTGCTATCCTCGTGGGGACCGATCGGTTGGGTCGGCCGTCAGTGCGCCCCGGGGAACACCCGGGACGTGCCGCAGGTTGACACCAACGCGATCTGACAAGCGGAGACGAGTCTCCCACCCGCATCGACCGCCACAGGTCGTCGGGTCCGGTCACGAGGGCCCCCGGGTCCTCGTCAGGTGAGGGTGACGTGTGTCCTCACCGGGGCTGGCTTCCGCTTGTGTGTGATGCGGAGGCCTTTTTTCGTTTTCGGGCCGATGCGGACCACGTCGCACACCAGAACTCAACCCAGGAGGACCCATCAGCACTGAGCTGCGAATCAACGACCGGATCCGGGTGCCCGAGGTCCGTCTCGTTGGACCCAACGGCGAGACCGTCGGCATCGTCCGCATCGACGACGCCCTCAGGCTCGCGCAGGAGGCCGACCTCGACCTGGTCGAGGTGGCCCCGACGGCGCGTCCCCCGGTCTGCAAGCTCATGGACTACGGCAAGTTCAAGTACGAGAACGCCCAGAAGGCCCGTGAGGCGCGCCGGAACCAGACCAACGTGGTGATCAAGGAGATGAAGCTTCGTCCCAAGATCGACGCCCACGACTACGAGACCAAGAAGGGTCACGTGGTGCGGTTCCTCAAGCAGGGCGACAAGGTGAAGATCACGATCATGTTCCGCGGTCGTGAGCAGCACCGGCCCGAGCTCGGCTTCCGCCTCCTCCAGCGCCTCGCCGAGGACGTCGACGAGCTGGGGTTCGTCGAGTCCGCCCCGAAGCAGGACGGCCGCAACATGGTGATGGTCCTCGGCCCGCACAAGAAGAAGGCCGAGGCCAAGGCCGAGGTGAAGGCCGCGAAGCAGGAGCGGGCCGCCGAGCGCGCCGCCGAGCGCGAGGCCGAGCACGCCGAGCGCACCGCCACCGCACCCACCGCGCCGGAGGACAAGAAGCCGCGCCGCAGGTCCGAGAACCTCGACCCCGACATGTGACAGCGGGCCGGTGCCAGGGAGATCTCGGCACCGGCTCATCGAAACCGAAGAAGGACACCGAAGATGCCGAAGAACAAGACGCACTCCGGAGCGAGCAAGCGCTTCCGGGTCACCGGTTCGGGCAAGATCCGTCGCCAGAAGACCGGACTGCGCCACAACCTGGAGCACAAGGCCTCGAAGGTCACCCGCCGGATGACGGGCACCACCGAGGTCGCCAAGGCCGACAACAAGAAGGTCCGCAAGCTCCTCGGTCGCTGAGCCGGCCCTGCCGACCACGCCGGCAACGGCATCCCCCGAATCTTCGAAAGCAGCAAGGAGTAACAAGTGGCACGCGTCAAGCGGGCAGTGAACGCCCACAAGAAGCGCCGGGTGACCCTCGAGCGCGCATCCGGTTACCGCGGTCAGCGCTCGCGCCTCTACCGCAAGGCCAAGGAGCAGGTCACCCACTCGCTGGTCTACAGCTACCGAGACCGCAAGGCCAAGAAGGGCGACTTCCGCAAGCTCTGGATCCAGCGCATCAACGCTGCGGCCCGCGCGAACGGCCTCACCTACAACCGCTTCATCCAGGGCCTGAAGGCCGCCGGTGTCGAGGTCGACCGCAAGATCCTGGCCGACCTGGCCGTCAACGACGCCGCCACCTTCGCCTCGCTCGTCGAGACCGCTAAGGCCAACCTTCCCGAGGACGTCAACGCTCCGAAGGAAGAGGCGACGGCCTGACCGGTACGTCGAGGGCGAGCCTCCCGGCCGACGGCCCCCCGCTCACGGTGAGGAGCGGGCGGGTGAAGACGGCGCGGAGGCTCGCCCGACGTGTCTCCCGGGCCGAGACGCGGCTGTTCCTGGCCGAGGGACCGCAGGCGGTGCGGGAGGCGCTGCGGGTCCCCGGTTGCGTGCGGGAGGTCTTCGCGGCGACCACCGCCGCCGAGGCCCACCCCGACCTCCACGACGCGGCCGTGGCCGCGGGCCTGCCCTGGCAGCTCGTGGACGAGCCGGCGCTCGCGTCCCTCACCGAGACGGTGCACCCGCAGGGCCTGGTCGCGGTCTGCCGCTTCGTCGACGTGCCCGTCGAGGAGGTGCTGGCCACGGCACCGGGGCTGCTCGCGGTCTGCGCGGACGTCCGCGACCCGGGCAACGCCGGCACCGTCATCCGGTGCGCTGACGCGGCCGGCGCCGGCGGCGTGCTGCTCACCGGGAGCTCCGTCGACCCCTACAACGGCAAGGCCGTGCGGGCGTCGGCCGGATCCCTGTTCCACCTCCCGCTCGCGCTCGACCCCGACACCCGCGCCGTGGTCTCGGCACTCCGGGCGTCGGGCGTGAGCGTGCTCGCCGCCGACGGAGCCGGAGAGGTCGACCTGTACGACGCGGAGGAACGGGGCCTGCTCGACGGCAGGACCGCCTGGCTGTTCGGCAACGAGGCCTGGGGACTGCCGCCGGAGCTGGCGGCACTGGCCGACCACCGGGTCCGCATCCCCATCCACGGCCGCGCGGAGAGCCTGAATCTGGCGACCGCATCGGCGGTGTGCCTGTACGCCTCGGCCCGCGCCGAGGCGCGCGCGAAACGGTAGCCTGTCCGCGTGGGTGTGGAGGAGGTCGCCGCGTCGCTCGTCGACGTGCTGCCCGACGGCGTGGTCGTCGCGGACGAGAGCGGCCTGGTGACGCTGATGAACCCCGTGGCCGCCGCGCTGCTGCACGTCGGTGACGGGGTGGGCAAGCACCTCACGGACGTGGTCTCCCTGCAGGACCGGGCCGGCAACGACTGGTACGGCTGCCTGCGGCCCTACGACGGCCTGGCCACGCGCACCCACCTCACCGAGCAGGCCTGGTACCTCGCGGACGGCACCGAGCTGCTGGTGACCGCGCGGATCGTCCGGGACGACTCGCGCAGCCCCGTCCGGCAGGTCGTCGTCTCGCTGCGCTCGGCGCGCGCCCGCGCGCGCCTGGACCGCGAGCGCTCGGACCTGGTCGCCACCGTCGCCCACGAGCTCCGGTCGCCGCTGACGGGGGTGAAGGGGTTCGTCGCGACGCTGCTGTCCAAGTGGGACAAGCTCAACGACGACCAGAAGAAGCTGATGCTCGAGACCGTCAACGTGGACGCCGACCGGCTGACCCGGCTGATCGCCGAGCTGCTCGACGTGGCGCGCATCGACACCGGCCGGCTGTCGCTCTATCCGCACCCGCTCGACATCACTACCGTGGTCGAACGCGTGCTGGCGTCGGTGCGGGCCGGGACCGGGCGGGAGATCAGCCTCGCCGTCCTGGGGGAGCTGCCCACGGTGAGCGCGGACCCCGACAAGCTGGCGCAGGTGGTCACCAACCTCGTCGACAACGCGGTCCGGCACGGCGAGGGCCACGTCACGATCACGGTGGCCCCGATCGAGGGCAGCGACCCCTTCGCGGGGGTGGTGATGCACGTCGACGACGAGGGCGAGGGGATCAGCCCGACGATCCGGAGCCGGGTGTTCACGAAGTTCTGGAAGCACGGCACCCGAGGCGGCAGCGGGCTGGGGATGTACATCATCCACGGCCTCACCCGCGCCCACGGCGGCACCGTGGAGATCGCCGACGCGCCCGGCGGCGGTGCCCGGATCACGATCATGTGGCCGGCCGCCGAGTAACCGGTTCGCGCCGCGACCCGGAGACTTCCTAGACTTCGGGGGTACGCCGCCCCCTCGTCGACCTCCGAAAGGCAGCGATGTCCGGCCCCAACACCGACTACGACCCCGTCGAGGTCACGCCCTTGAAGGCCGACGAGGTCGACGCGATGCGCGAGGCGGCCCTGGCGGCGATCGAGGCCGCGACGGACCCCGACGCGCTCAAGCGGGCCCGGATCGAGCACACCGGCGAGCGCTCGCCGCTGGCCCTGGCCAACCGCGAGATCGGCTCGCTGCCGCCGCAGGCACGCAAGGAGGCCGGGCTGCGGGTGGGCCAGGCCCGGGCCGCGGTGGGTCGGGCGCTCGCCGCCCGCCAGGCCGAGCTGGACGCGGAGCACGAGGCCAGGATCCTGGTCGAGGAGGCTGTCGACGTGACGCTGCCGTGGGACCGCGCCCCCCGCGGCGCCCGGCACCCGATCACCACGCTGTCCGAGCGGGTCGCCGACGTGTTCGTCGCGATGGGCTGGGAGGTCGCCGAGGGCCCCGTCGTCGAGGCGGAGTGGCTGAACTTCGACGCGCTGAACCTCGGGCCCGACCATCCCGCACGCACCATGCAGGACACCTTCTGGATGGAGCCGGCCGAGAACAACGTGGTGCTGCGCACCCACACCTCGCCGGTGCAGGCGCGGACCATGCTCAGCCGCAGGCCCCCGATCTACGTCGTCTGCCCCGGCCGGGTCTTCCGCACCGACGAGTACGACGCGACGCACAGCCCCGTCTTCCACCAGGTGGAGGGGCTCGTCGTCGACGAGGGCATCACGATGGCCCACCTCAAGGGCGCGCTCGACCACTTCGCGGAGTCCATGTTCGGCGAGGGCATCTCCACCCGCTTCCGGCCGTCGTACTTCCCGTTCACGGAGCCGTCGGCCGAGGTCGACCTCGAGTGCTTCGTGTGCCGGGGCGCCGGACGCGACGACGCCGGCGTCGACTGCCGCACCTGCCGCGGCGAGGGCTGGATCGAGTGGGGCGGCTGCGGCGTGGTGAACCCGCGGGTGCTCACCGCCTGCGGCATCGACCACGAGCGCTACACCGGGTTCGCGTTCGGCATGGGCATCGACCGGACGCTGATGTTCCGGCACGGCGCCGAGGACATGCGCGACATGTTCGAGGGCGACGTGCGGTTCACCACCGCTTTCGGGACGGAGATCTGATGCGGGCGCCGGTTTCGTGGATCCGCGACTACGTCGACCTGCCGCGGGACCTCTCCGCCGAGGACCTCGCGGCGCGGCTGACCGCGCTGGGGCTCAAGCTCGAGGCGCTCGAGCACCCCGGGAGCGACATCTCGGGGCCGCTGGTGGTCGGCCGCGTCCTCACGAGGGAGGGCGAGCCCCAGAAGAACGGGAAGACCGTCAACTGGTGCACCGTCGACGTCGGCGACGCCAACGGCACCGGCGAGCCGCAGGGGATCCTCTGCGGCGCGCACAACTTCGAGCCCGGCGACCTGGTGGTGGTGATCCTGCCCGGCGGGGCCCTGCCCGGCCCGCCGGGAACGGGCCCCGTCGAGATCAGCGCCCGCAAGACCTACGGGCACGTGTCCGCGGGCATGATCTGCTCGGCCACCGAGCTCGGCCTGGAGGACCCCAGGACCAGGCACGGGATCATCGTCCTCCCCGCCGACGCCGGCAAGCCCGGTGACGACGCGTTCGAGGTGCTGCCGCTGCGTGACGACGTGATCGAGTTCGAGATCAACCCCGACCGGGCCTACGCCCTGTCGCTGCGCGGGGTGGCCCGCGAGGCGGCGCTCGGCTTCGGCGCGGCCTTCCACGACCCTGCCGACCGGCCGGTGCCGGCGCCGAACGACGCCGGCTACCCGGTCGTCGTCGACGACCCGCAGGGCTGCCCGGTGTTCGTGGCCCGGACCGTCACCGGCTTCGACCCGGCGGCGCCGACCCCGGCGTGGCTGGCCCGCCGGGTGCAGCTGGCCGGGATGCGGCCGATCTCGCTGGCGGTCGACGTCACCAACTACGTCATGCTCGAGCTCGGCCAGCCGATCCACGGCTACGACGGCGACCGGCTCAGCGGTCCGATCCGGGTCCGCCGGGCGGCACCGGGGGAGCGGCTGACCACCCTCGACGGCGTCGACCGGACGCTGAGCGAGGAGGACCTGCTGATCACCGACGACACCGGCCCGATCGGGATGGCCGGCGTGATGGGCGGGCAGACCACGGAGCTGTCGTCGACCACCTCGCACGTGGTGATCGAGGCTGCCTACTTCGACCCGGTGTCGGTGTTCCGCACCCAGCGGCGGCACAAGCTGCCCTCCGAGGCGTCCAAGCGGTTCGAGCGCGGGGTGGACCCGCGGCTGGCGGACGCGGCCGCGGACCGGGTCGCCGAGCTGCTGGTGCGCTACGGCGGCGGCGCGGTCGCCGACGGCGTCACCCGGGTCGGGCAGGCGCCCGCGCCGCGCACGGTGAGCATGCCCCTGGACCTGCCGGCCAGGGTCACCGGGATGGACATCTCCGGCGAGACAACGGTCGCGCACCTGCGCGACGTCGGCTGCGAGGTGAGCGTGGAGGGCGACTCGCTCACCGCGGTCGTGCCGAGCTGGCGGCCGGACGTCAGCGACCCGTTCGACCTCGTCGAGGAGGTCGCCAGGATCGTCGGCTACGAGGACATCCCCTCGGTGCTGCCGACCGCGCCCGCGGGCCGGGGGCTGACCCCCGCGCAGTCGCTGCGGCGCAGGGTCGGACGGACGTTGGCCGGCGCCGGGTTCGTCGAGGTGGTGAACTTCCCGTTCGTGGGCGGCGCCGACCTGGACCGGCTCGGCCTGGCCGACGACGACGAGCGGCGCACCGCGATGCGCATCGCCAACCCGATGAGCGCCGAAGAGCCGTTGATGACGACCACGCTGCTGCCCGGCCTGCTCAAGGCGGTGGCCCGCAACGCCGGCCGCGGCCAGTCGGACGTCGCGCTGTTCGAGGCCGCCACGGTGACGCTGCCGCGCGGCAGCGTGGCGGCGCCGATCCTGCCGGTGGACCGGCCGCCCACGGACGGCGAGTGGGACGACCTGCAGAAGGCCCTGCCGGACCAGCCGCTGCACCTCGCGCTCACCGTCTCCGGCAACCGCGAGGCCCCCGGCTGGTGGGGGCCGGGGCGGCCCGGCTCCTGGGCCGACGCCGTCGAGGCGGTCCGCGGGGTCGCCGACGCGCTCGGGGTCGAGGTGGAGGTGCGGGCCGCGGCTCGCGCCCCGTGGCACCCGGGTCGCTGCGCCGAGTTCCTGTCCGGTGACGTCTCGCTCGGGTTCGCCGGCGAGCTGCACCCGCGGGTCTGCACGTCGTACGGCGTCCCGGCCCGCACCGCCGCCGCCGAGGTGGACCTCGACGCGCTGCTGGAGCGGGCCAGGGTGATCGTGCCGGCGCCGAGCTTCTCCACCTACCCGGTGGCGAAGGAGGACGTCGCGCTCGTCGTCGACGCGGGGGTGCCCGCCGGCGCCCTCACGGCCACCCTGCGCGAGGGCGCGGGCGAGCTGTGCGAGTCCGTCCGGCTGTTCGACGTCTTCACCGGCGACCAGGTGGAGAGGGGCAAGAAGTCGCTGGCGTTCGCGCTGCGCTTCCGGGCCCCGGACCGGACGCTGACCGAGGCGGAGACCGGGGCGGCGCGCGACGCGGCGGTGGCCCTCGCCGCCGCCCGGCACGGAGCCACCCAGCGCACCTGAGCGGCGCGGACCCCTTTTCGCGAGGGCATGCAGATCCGTGTATAGTCATGCACATGACGAAGCGGAGAGTGGCGGTCGCCGGTGCGAGCGGGTACGCCGGGGGTGAGGTGCTGCGGCTGCTGCTGGGCCACCCCGACGTCGAGATCGGCGCGCTGACCGCAGGCTCCAACGCGGGGGAGCGGCTCGGCGGGCTCCAGCCGCACCTGCTGCCGCTGGCCGACCGGGTGCTCGAGCAGACCACGGTCGAGGTCCTCGCCGGCCACGACGTGGTGTTCCTCGCGCTGCCGCACGGGCAGTCCGGCGAGATCGCCAAGCAGCTGCCCGACGACGTGCTCGTGATCGACTGCGGCGCCGACTTCCGGCTCACCGACCCTGCCCTGTGGGAGCGGTTCTACGGCGGCAGCCACGCGGGCTCCTGGCCCTACGGCCTGCCCGAGCTCGCCGACCAGCGTGGCCGCATCGCGGCCTCGACGCGGATCGCGGTGCCCGGCTGCTACCCGACGGTCTCCACGCTCGCGCTCGCCCCCGCGGTGGCCGCCGGGATCGTCGACCCCTCCGGGGTGGTCGTGGTGGCGGCGTCCGGCACGTCCGGCGCGGGCAAGGCGCCCAAGCCGCACCTGCTCGGGGCCGAGGTGATGGGGTCGGCCGCCGCGTACGGCGTCGGCGGCGTCCACCGGCACACCCCCGAGATCATCCAGAACCTTCGCCTGCTCACCGACCAGGACGTGAAGGTCTCGTTCACGCCCGTGCTGGTGCCGATGCCGCGGGGGATCCTCGCCACCTGCTCGGCGCCGACCTCCGTGAGCGTCGAGGAGGCCTACGAGACCTACCGGAAGGCCTACGCGGACGAGCCGTTCGTGCACCTGCTCCCCGAGGGCCGGTGGCCGCAGACCAAGGCGGTGGTCGGGTCCAACGCCGTGCACGTCCAGGTGGCCGTCGACTCCGTGGCCGGCCGGCTGGTGGCGGTGGCCGCCGTGGACAACCTCGCCAAGGGCACCGGTGGTGCCGCGGTCCAGTGCATGAACCTCGCCCTCGGCCTGCCGGAGACCACCGGCCTGACCACGATCGGGCTCGCACCGTGACCGGGCGGACCTTCGACCTGACCCGGCACCGGGACGCGCTCGCCGTCGTCCGGCTCGGTCGCGGGGCCAAGATCCCGGCCTGGGCGTCGGCATCCACGCTGTTCTCGGTCACCGCGACCAACGACGAGACGTCGGTGGTCTGCCACGCCTCGTCCGTGCCGACCACCGCGAAGCGGCAGGGACCGTTCGTCGCCTTCGAGGTCGGCGGTCCGCTCGACCTCAAGCTCACGGGCGTGCTGCACACGCTGCTCGGGCCCCTCGCGGAGGCCGGGATCGGCGTGTTCACCGTCTCGACGTACGACACCGACTGGATCCTCGTCCACGCCGCCGATGCCGACCGGGCCGAGGCCGCGTTGACCGCGGCCGGCCACACCGTCCACCCACCCCTCGCCCCCACGAAGGACCACCCCGCATGAGCGTCACCACCCCGAAGGGCTTCCGGGCCGCCGGCGTCACCGCCGGGCTGAAGGACTCCGGCGGCAAGGACCTGGCGCTGGTCGTCAGCGACGGCCCCGACTACGCGTCGGCCAGCGTGTTCACCTCCAACCGCTGCAAGGCCAACCCGGTCCTGTGGAGCCAGGAGGTGGTCAAGGACGGGGTCGTGCGCGCGGTGGTGCTGAACTCCGGCGGCGCGAACTGCTACACCGGCGCCGACGGCTTCCAGACCACGCACGCGGTGGCCGAGCGGGTGGCCGCCGGGCTCGGTGTCGGCGCGATCGACGTGCTGGTCTGCTCCACCGGCCTGATCGGCCTCAAGAACGACCGCGGCACGCTGCTGACCGGTGTCGACGCCGCGCTCGGGTCGCTGTCGTACGACGGCGGGGCCGCCGCCGCGGAGGCGATCATGACCACCGACTCGGTGAGCAAGAACGTGGTCGTCGAGGGCAGCGGCTGGAGCATCGGCGGGATGGCCAAGGGCGCCGGGATGCTGGCGCCCCAGCTGGCCACGATGCTGGTCGTGCTGACCACCGACGCGAAGGTCGACGCGGCCACCGCCGACCGGGCGCTGCGTGCGGCCACCCGGGTCAGCTTCGACCGGCTGGACTCCGACGGGTGCATGTCCACCAACGACACCGTCACGCTGCTGGCCAACGGCGCGTCGGGGATCACCCCGACCGAGGAGGACTTCGCCGAGGCGCTGGCCCGTGCGTGCACCGACCTGGCCATGCAGCTGCTCGCCGACGCGGAGGGCGCCGACCACGAGATCGCGATCACCGTGCTGAACGCCGCGTCGGAGGACGAGGCGGTCGAGGTGGGCCGCTCCGTAGCACGCAGCAACCTCTTCAAGGCCGCGGTGTTCGGCAACGACCCGAACTGGGGCCGGGTGCTCGCCTCGATCGGCACCACCTCGGCGCGGTTCGACCCCGCCGACCTCGACGTCGCGATGAACGGCGTGTGGGTCTGCCGGGGGTCGGAGCCGGACGAGTCGCCGGACCGGGTGGACATGACCGGTCGCGAGGTCACCGTCACGATCGACCTGAAGGCCGGCACCGAGCGCGCCACGGTCTGGACCAACGACCTCACCCACGCCTATGTTCACGAGAACTCGGCCTACTCGAGCTGACCCCACGACAGAGAGCCGAGGACCCCGATGACCGCGCAGACACCCGCCCACCCCGTCGACGACGCCGCCTGGGAGCGGGCCACCGCCAAGGCCCGCACGCTGGCCGGGGCGCTGCCCTGGCTGAAGCGGTACCACGGCAAGACGATCGTGGTGAAGTACGGCGGCAACGCGATGACCGACGAGACGCTCAAGCGCGCGTTCGCCGAGGACATCGTGTTCCTGCGGATGGCCGGCTTCCGGCCCGTGGTCGTGCACGGGGGAGGGCCGCAGATCTCGGCCATGCTGGACCGCCTCGGCATCGAGAGCGAGTTCAAGGGCGGCCTGCGGGTCACCACGGCCGAGACCATGGACGTCGTCCGGATGGTGCTCGTCGGCCAGGTCCAGCGGGAGCTGGTCGGGCTGATCAACGAGCACGGCCCCCTGGCCGTGGGGCTCTCGGGCGAGGACGCCGGACTGTTCACGGCCGAGCGCACCAACACCGTGGTGGACGGGGAGGAGGTCGACCTCGGGCTCGTCGGCGAGGTGGCCAAGGTGCGCCCCGAGGCGGTGCGCGACCTCGTCGAGGCCGGCCGGATCCCGGTGATCTCCTCGGTCGCCCCGGACGTCGACGGCGTCGTGCACAACGTCAACGCCGACACGGCGGCCTCCGCGCTCGCGGTGGCGCTCGGGGCCGACAAGCTGCTGGTGCTGACCGACGTGGAGGGCCTCTACCGTGACTGGCCCGACAGCGACGACGTGATCGGCGAGATCAGCCCCGAGGAGCTCGCGAAGCTGATGCCCACGCTGGCCAGCGGGATGGTCCCGAAGATGGGGGCCTGCCTGCACGCGGTCAGCAACGGCGTGCCCCGCGCGACCGTGGTCGACGGGCGCGAGCCGCACGCGGTGCTGCTGGAGATCTTCACCGACGAGGGCGTCGGCACCCAGGTGCTGCCCGGCGTCCCCACGAAGATCCGGACCGCCATGTACACCACCTCGACGGACAAGTGAGGCGCTGATGAACCACCCGGCACCGCGGAGCACTGGCTCCGAGGACCTCCAGCAGCGCTACGCCGGCGCCCTGATGAACACCTTCGGCGCACCCAAGCTGGTGCTGACCAAGGGGGAGGGCTGCTACGTCTGGGACGCCGAGGGCAACCGCTACCTCGACCTGCTCGCAGGGATCGCGGTCAACGCGCTCGGCCAGGCGCATCCCGCCCTCGTCTCCGCGGTCACCGACCAGCTGAAGACGCTCGGCCACGTCTCGAACTTCTTCGCCACCGAGCCCCAGGTCGTGCTGGCCGAGCGGCTGCTCGGGCTGCTCGGCGCCCCCGGCAAGGTGTTCTTCGCCAACTCCGGCACCGAGGCCAACGAGGCCGCGTTCAAGCTGACGCGGCGCACCGGCCGCACCCACGTGGTGGCGATGGAGGGCAGCTTCCACGGCCGCACCATGGGGGCGCTGGCGCTGACGTCCAAGGCCGCCTACCGGGAGCCGTTCGAGCCGCTGCCCGGCGAGGTCACGTTCGTCCCGTACGGCGACGCGGACGCCCTTGCCGCGGCCGTCACCGACGCGACCGCGGCCGTGGTCGTCGAGCCCGTCCAGGGGGAGGCCGGCGTGCTGTTCCCGCCGGCCGGCTTCCTGGCCAGGGCGCGCGAGATCACCCGCGAGCACGGCGCGCTGCTGTGGTTCGACGAGGTGCAGACCGGGATGGGCCGCACCGGCGCCTGGTTCGCCCACACGGAGAGCGGGGTCACGCCCGACGTGGTCACGCTGGCCAAGGGGCTGGCCGGCGGCATCCCGATCGGCGCGTGCATCGCGGTCGGGGAGAGCGGCGACCTGCTCCAGCCCGGCAACCACGGGACCACGTTCGGCGGCAACCCGGTCGCGGCCGCGGCCGCCCTCGCCGTGATCGACACCATCGAGAAGGAGCACCTGCTCGACCACGCCACCCGGGTGGGGGAGGTGCTGCGCACCGGCCTCGCCGACCCCCGGGTGAGCGAGATCCGCGGCCGCGGGCTGCTGATCGGCCTCGACCTCGACCGGGACGTGGCCGCGCACGTCGTCTCCGCCGCCCAGGCCCGGGGGTTCATCATCAACGCCTGCAGCGCGAACCGCGTCCGGCTCGCCCCGCCGCTGGTGCTCAGCGAGGAGCAGGCCGGCAGCTTCGTCGCGGCCTGGCCACGGATCCTCGACGACGCCTACCAGGCAGGGGACCGGTCGTGACCCGCCACTTTCTCCGCGACGACGACCTGACGCCCGCGGAGCAGGCCGAGGTCCTCGCGCTCGCCAGGAGGCTGAAGGCCGAGCCGCAGTCGGCCAAGCCGCTGGCCGGTCCGCGCGCCGTGGCCGTGCTCTTCGACAAGCCGACCCTTCGCACCCAGGTGTCGTTCACCGTCGGCGTCGCCGAGCTGGGCGGCTACCCGCTGCTCGTCGACGGCAAGCTCGCCCAGGTCGGGGTCCGGGAGTCGGTCGCCGACACCGCCCGGGTGCTGGGCCGGCAGGTCGCGATGGTGGTCTGGCGCACCTACGACCAGTCCCGCCTCGACGAGATGGCCGCTCACGCCGGCGTGCCGGTGGTCAACGCGCTCACCGACCAGTTCCACCCCTGCCAGCTGCTCGCCGACCTGCAGACGATCGAGGAGCACAAGGGCGCGCTCGCGGGGCTGACCGTCGCGTTCCTGGGCGACTCGGCGTGCAACATGGCGCACTCCTACCTGCTGGCCGGCGCCACCGCGGGCCTGCACGTGCGGGTCAGCGGCCCGGCGGGCTACGCGCCGGACGACGCGGTCCTGGAGAGGGCCGGCGCGATCGCCGCCACGACCGGCGGCTCGGTCGCCTACGTCGAGGACCCGGCCGCCGCGGTCGAGGGTGCCGACGTCGTGGTCACCGACACCTGGGTGTCGATGGGCAAGGAGGACGAGGCCGGGGACCGGCAGGCGCCGTTCCGGCCGTACTCGGTCACCGACGAGCTGCTGGCCGGGGCCGCGGCCGACGCGATCGTGCTGCACTGCCTGCCTGCCTACCGCGGCAAGGAGATCTCCGCGGACGTCCTCGACGGGCCGCGCAGCGTGGTCTGGGACGAGGCCGAGAACCGGCTGCACGCCCAGAAGGCCCTGATGACCTGGCTGCTGGCCCGGCAGGAGGGCGGCCGATGAGCCCCGCGATCCCCACGACCAAGGGTGCCCGGCAGCAGACCATCGTGGACCTGCTCGCCAAGCACGAGGTGCGCTCGCAGACCGAGCTCGCCGAGCTGCTCGCGGCAGCGGGCGTGCACGTCACCCAGGCGACGTTGTCGCGCGACCTGCTCGAGCTCGACGCCGTGAAGATCCGGGTCGCCTCCGGGTCGCTGGTCTATGCCGTGCCGGCCGAGGGCGGGGACCGGACCCCGCGGCCCGCGGTCGAGTCCGCGGTCTCGGAGGGGCGGCTGGCCCGGATGCTGTCCGAGCTGCTCGTCTCGGCCGACGCCTCGGCGAACCTGGCACTGCTGCGCACGCCTCCCGGCGCCGCGCAGTACCTCGCGTCGGCCTTCGACCGGGCCGGGGTCGGCGAGATCGTCGGCACCGTCGCCGGTGACGACACCGTGCTGGTGATCAGCCGGAGCCCGGACGGCGGCCAGGCCCTCGCCCAGAAGCTGGTGGCGCTGGCCAACCAGCCGCACACCCCCACCCGGGGCGACACCCACCCCGACGCCTGACCAACCCACCCCGAAGGAACTCTCGTGAGCAAGGTCCTGACCTCCCTGCCCGTCGGCGAACGCGTCGGCATCGCCTTCTCCGGCGGCCTCGACACCTCGGTGGCGGTGGCCTGGATGCGCGAGCGTGGCGCCGTACCGTGCACCTACACCGCCGACATCGGCCAGTACGACGAGACCGACATCGAGGGCGTCCCCGCCCGCGCCACGCAGTACGGCGCCGAGCTCGCCCGCGCGGTCGACTGCCGCGCGATGCTCGTCGAGGAGGGTCTTGCCGCGCTGGCCTGCGGCGCCTTCCACATCCGCTCCGCCGGCCGGGCCTACTTCAACACCACGCCGCTCGGCCGCGCGGTCACCGGCACCATGCTGGTGCGCGCCATGCACGAGGACGGGGTCGACATCTGGGGCGACGGCTCGACGTTCAAGGGCAACGACATCGAGCGGTTCTACCGCTACGGGCTGCTGGCCAACCCCGACCTGCGCATCTACAAGCCCTGGCTGGACGCCGAGTTCGTGCACGAGCTCGGCGGCCGCACCGAGATGAGCCAGTGGCTCACCGAGCGCGGGCTGCCCTACCGCGACAGCCAGGAGAAGGCCTACTCCACCGACGCCAACATCTGGGGGGCCACCCACGAGGCCAAGACCCTCGAGCACCTCGACGTCTCGCTGGAGTCGGTCGAGCCGATCATGGGCGTGAAGTTCTGGGACCCGGCCGTCGAGATCCTCCCCGAGGACGTGAGCATCCGGTTCGAGGCCGGCCGGCCGGTCGCGATCAACGGCAAGCACTACGACGACGCCGTCGCGCTGGTCCACGAGGCCAACCTGATCGGCGGCCGCCACGGTCTGGGCATGTCCGACCAGATCGAGAACCGCATCATCGAGGCCAAGTCGCGCGGCATCTACGAGGCCCCCGCGCTGGCGCTGCTGTGGATCGCCTACGAGCGCCTGCTCAACGCCGTCCACAACGAGGACACCATCGCCAACTACCACGCGGAGGGCCGCCGCCTCGGCCGGCTGCTCTACGAGGGCCGCTGGCTCGACCCGCAGGCGCTGATGCTGCGGGAGGCGATCCAGCGCTGGATCGCCTCGCTGGTGACCGGCGAGGTGACCCTGCGGCTGCGGCGCGGCGAGGACTACACGATCCTGCGGACCGAGGGCCCGGCGTTCTCCTACCACCCGGACAAGCTGTCGATGGAGCGGACCGACAACGCGGCGTTCGGCCCGACCGACCGGATCGGTCAGCTCACCATGCGCAACCTCGACATCGCCGACTCGCGCTCGAAGCTCGAGCTCTACGCGGCGCAGCCCCTCGACCAGGGCCAGGTGCTCGTCGAGAACGGGACCTTGTTCGGGGAGCTTCCCGCCGGAGGTGCGGACCGGATCGCCTCCAACCCGGGCGCGGGCGACGAGGACGCCGAGGCCCTCGACCACGCCGCCATGGAGTTCGGGACCGACTGATGGCCACCAACACGGGAGCCCTGTGGGGCGGACGGTTCGCCGGGGGGCCGAGCCCCGAGCTGGCCGCGCTGTCGAAGAGCACGCACTTCGACTGGCGGCTGGCGCCGTACGACCTGGCCGGGTCGAAGGCGCACGCCCGGGTGCTGCACCGCGCCGGGCTGCTGAGCGACGAGCAGCGCGACGCCCTGCTCGCGGGCCTGGACTCGCTGGCGGCCAAGGTGGCCTCCGGCGAGTTGGTCGCGGACGAGGCGGACGAGGACGTGCACGGCGCGCTGGAGCGGCTGCTGCTGCTCGAGGTCGGCGACGACCTCGGCGGGCGGCTGCGGGCCGGGCGGTCCCGCAACGACCAGATCGCCACGCTGTTCAAGGTGTTCCTGCGCGAGCACGCCAGGATCGTCGCCGGCCGGGTGCTCGACCTCGTGGAGGCGATCACCGGGCAGGCGGAGCGGCACCTCGGCGCCGTGATGCCCGGCCGCACGCACCTCCAGCACGCGCAGCCGGTCCTGCTGTCCCACCACCTGCTGGCGCACGCGTGGCCGTTGGTCCGCGACGTGGCCCGGCTGCGCGACTGGGACCGGCGGGTGGCCGTCGACTCGCCGTACGGCGCCGGGGCGCTGGCCGGCTCGAGCCTCGGCCTGGACCCGCAGCAGGTGGCCCGCGAGCTCGGCTTCGAGGACTCGAGCCCCAACTCCATCGACGGCACGGCCGCGCGGGACTTCGTCGCGGAGCTCGCGTTCGTGACCGCGATGATCGGCGTCGACGTGAGCCGGCAGGCCGAGGAGGTCATCCTCTGGGCCACGAAGGAGTTCGACTTCGTCCGGCTCGACGACGGCTTCTCGACCGGGTCGAGCATCATGCCGCAGAAGAAGAACCCCGACATCGCCGAGCTCGCCCGGGGCAAGGCGGGCCGGGTGATCGGCAACCTGACCGGGCTTCTCGCCACGTTGAAGGCGCTGCCCCTGGCGTACAACCGCGACCTCCAGGAGGACAAGGAGCCGGTCTTCGACTCGGTGGACACCCTCGAGGTGCTGCTGCCGGCGTTCACCGGCATGGTGGCCACCCTGACCTTCAACACCGAGCGGATGGCCGAGCTGGCCCCGCAGGGCTTCTCGCTGGCCACCGACGTCGCCGAGTGGCTGGTCCGCGGGGGCGTGCCGTTCCGGGTGGCCCACGAGGTCGCCGGCGAGTGCGTGCGCCGCTGCGAGGAGCTGGGCGTCGACCTGCCCGACCTCACCGACGAGCAGTTCGCGCAGATCTCGGAGCACCTCACCCCCGGAGTGCGCGACGTGCTCTCCGTCGAGGGCTCGGTGGCCTCCCGCGACGCCCGCGGGGGCACCGCACGGCAACGGGTCGCCGAGCAGGTGGAGGAGCTGCGCGCCGTGGTCGCGGATCACCGTGCCTGGCTGGCGTGAGCTGCTCGCCCGCCCCGCCGCGGAGGTCGCGCCCGAGCTCCTCGGCTGGACGCTGAGCCACACCACGGACGAGGGGACCGTCACGGTCGCACTGACCGAGGTGGAGGCCTACCTCGGCGAGGACGACCCGGCCAGCCACGCCTACCGGGGGCCGACCCCGCGCAACGTGGTGATGTTCGGCAAGGCGGGCCACCTCTACACCTACCTCTCCTACGGCATGCACTGGTGCTGCAACGTGGTCACCGGTCCCGACGGGCACGCCTCCGCGGTCCTCCTCCGGGCCGGGCGGGTCGTCGAGGGCGTGGACCTCGCCCGGCGGCGACGCGGCGAGCGGGTGAAGGACGACTCCCTCGCCCGCGGGCCCGGCTGCCTCGGGCAGGCGCTCGGCCTCGGCCGCGGGCACAACGGCGCGGACCTGCTCTCGGGTGGCGCCCTCGGGCTGCGTCCCGGCGAGCCGGTGGACCCCGCCCGCGTCGCGTCGGGCCACCGGGTCGGGGTCCGGCTGGCGCACGACGTGCCGTGGCGGTTCTGGGTCACGGGGGACCCCACCGTGAGCGCCTACAAGCGGAGCCCGCGGGCCACGCCGTAGCCCGCTACCGTCGGATGCATGGACGGCGGGGCCGGGATCGACGGGGCCGGGGTCGTGCTCGGCGGCGACGTGATGACCGGCCGCGGTGTCGACCAGGTGCTCGCCCACCCGGGACCGCCCGAGCTGCGCGAGTCAAACGTCTGCGACGCCCGCACGTACGTCGAGCTGGCGGAGCGGGCCAACGGGCCGATCCCGGCGCCGGTGCCGGACCGCTGGCCGTGGGGCGTCGCCCTGGACGCCGTGCCCCCGGGGGCGTGGCGGGTGCTGAACCTCGAGACCAGCGTGACCGGCAGCGACGACTGGGCGCCCGCCAAGGCCGTGCACTACCGGATGAGCCCGGCCAACGTCGGCTGCCTGCGCGAGGCCGGTGCGCACGTGTGGACGCTGGCCAACAACCATGTGCTCGACTTCGGTGTGGAGGGGCTCGTCGAGACGCTCGACACGCTGCGGGCCGCCGGGCTGCGGACCGCCGGTGCGGGCCGGGACGCCCTCGAGGCGTGGCGCCCCGCGATCGTGGAGTCCGGTGCCCGGCGGCTCCTGGTGTGGTCGGTCGGGCACCGCTCCAGCGGGATCCCCGCGGGCTGGGCCGCGACCGCGAGCAGGCCCGGGGTCGCGCTGCTGCCCGACCTCGGCCACCGCACCGCGGACGGTCTCGTCGGCCGGGTCCGCGCGGCCGCCCGGCCCGGTGACCTCGTCGTGGTCTCGGTGCACTGGGGCGGCAACTGGGGCTACGACGTGCCGGCCGAGCAGCGCCGGTTCGCGCACCGCCTGGTCGACGGCGGCGTGCACGTGGTCCACGGGCACTCGTCGCACCACCCCAAGCCGGCGGAGCTGTACGGCGGCGGGCTGGTGCTCTACGGCTGCGGTGACCTGGTCGACGACTACGAGGGCATCACCGGCTACGAGCGCTACCGCGACGACCTGCGGCTGCTCTACGACGTGCGCCTCGACCCCGAGCGCGGCCGCCCGGTCGACGTACGCGCCTGGCCGTTCCAGGCCCGGCGGATGCGGCTGGAGTGCGCGACCACCGAGGACGCGGGCTGGCTGGCGGACACGCTCGCCGCGCGAGGGGCCGCGCTGGGCACCCGGACCGGGCTGGACGAGGACGGTGCGCTGAGGCTGACGGCCCCGTGAGCCCGGGACCATCGCCCCCTCCGCGGCAGGGCCCACGTCACTAGCGTGGAGGCGCGGAGGAAGAGGAGGTCCACCATGTCCATCACCGAGCCTGCCGTCTTCGAGAGCAGCGTCCAGAAGACACGCGAGTGGGTCCACGACCTGGCGAGCGAGTTGGGGCGTCCCGACGACCCGCAGTACGCCTACCGGGTCCTGCGCAGCTTCCTGCACGTGCTCCGCGACCGGCTTCCGGTCGTCGAGACCGCGCAGCTGGCGGCCCAGCTCCCTGAGCTGCTGCGCGGCGTCTACTACGAGGGCTGGCGGCCCACGGGGGTGCCGCACCCCTACCACGACCTGGACACCTTCCTCGAGCGGATCGCCACCGAGGCCCGGCTGGCCGGCGAGACCGAGGCCGCCTACGCCGCCGAGGCGGCCGTGCGCGTCCTGGCCCGGCACGTCGGGGTGCACGAGGTGGCCAAGGTGCGGCTGGTGCTGCCACGTGACATCGCCGACTTCGTCGACCCGGTGCGGGAGGTCCACGATGTCCGCGCCTAGGACCACCACGGGACCCGCAGCGGTCCAGGTCACCACCCGCGGCGAGGTGCCGCCCGCGATGGCGGAGTACGCCGAGAGCAAGGTCGCGCAGGTGTACCACTACACGACCGAGCCGATCCTGTCCGCGCGCGTCGTGCTGACCCAGTCCATGGACCCGGCGCGGGAGCGCCCGGCCGTGGCGGAGGCGCGGCTCGACTACGACCGCACCCAGGTCCGGGCCCAGGCGTCGGCGAGCGAGATGGACGCCGCCATCGACCTGGCCGCCGGCCGGCTGCAGCGGGCCGTCGTGCACCACCAGCGGCGCGAGCAGACCCGGCACCGCTGGCTCGCCACGCCGTCCGAGGACGAGTGGCGGCACGGCATGATCCCGACCGGGCGCCTCGACCACTTCCGCCGGCCGGTGGCCGAGCGCGAGCTGGTCCGCCGCAAGTCGTTCGCGCTGGAGCCGATGACGCTCGACGAGGCCGCCTTCGACATGGAGGAGATGGACTACGACTTCTACCTCTTCGCCGACCTCGACTCGGGCCGCGACGCGGTCGTGCACCGGGTCGCCGGTGGCGGGTACGCCGTACGAGGGGACGTCCCCGCGGGACGCCAGAGCGCGGTCGCGGTGGACTACGAAGGGCCGGCGCCGGTGATGGACGACCAGGAGGCCCGGGCCCACCTCGACCTCGCCGGCGAGCCGTTCGTGTTCTACCTCGACCGGGAGTCGGGTCGGGGCCGCGTCCTCTACCTGCGCTACGACGGGCACTACGGCCTGATCACGGCGGCCTGATCACGGCGGCGTGATCAACGGGTCGATTCAGCGGGCCGGCTCGACCTCGAGGACGACGTCGGCGGGGTAGAGCTCGACGTCGGGGTCGAAGGACCGCGCGGGCCCGGCCGGGGCCGACGGCCGGGTGACCTTGTGCGTGCCGGTGTGGTCCACGAGGTAGACCTGGCCGTGCGGGTCACGCCAGAGGTAGATGCCGTGGAACGGCTGCTTGAGGATCCACCGCCCGTGGGTCTTGACCCGGTGCCCGAACCGGCCGAGCGGCCCGTAGTTCGCCATCGCCGAGAGCGGCTCCGCCCTCCCGGCCTCGGGCGCGGGCCGCCAGGCCTCGGTGTGGTCGATGTCCACGTCGCGGCTCACGCTGGAGGAGTAGGGGGAGATGTCGGCCGGCGTCCGCAGATGCACGGCCCTGCGATGTCGGTCGGGGATCTCGTAGCCGTCGACCGGTGCGAGGTGGGCGAGGTCGATCACCGGCTGGACGACGAGGGCGTGCAACGGCCCCAGGACCTCGCGGAGGTGCCGCAGCGTGACCGGTCCCTCTCGCTCCCAGCGGACCACGCTGCCTCGGGCGTCGGGGCCCGTGCGCAGGCTGTCGGCCGACAGGTGCAGGTTGAGGGTCAGTGGCGGCAGCAGCCCGGACCAGTCGAAGCGGAAGCCCGGCCGGTCGGCCCTCAGCCATGACGGCAGGTGAGCGGGCCGGAAGCCCACCCGCCGCGCGAAGGCGTCCATGCGGTCGAGCGCGCTGGCGGGCCCGTTGCCGGAGGGCATCGCGTCGTCCGGCCGCTCGAGCGGCAGCTCGTCGTCGGTGTCGGCGCCCGGGTCGTCGCCGCCCGACGGGGCCCGCGACCGCATCGCGGCGAACGCGGCCAGCAGCTCGACCGCCTTGGTCGGGTTGCTCAGCAGCGCCACCGCCTTGACCCGGCGCCGGTCCAGGTCGTCGAGGTCGCCGAACGCCGCGAGTGCGTCGGCGACGTAGGCCACGGTCGCCTCGATCCGGGCGATCACGCCGATGGTGGAGC
Organism: uncultured Actinomycetota bacterium; assembly: GCA_963838025.1. Classification (GTDB taxonomy): domain Bacteria; phylum Actinomycetota; class Actinomycetes; order Propionibacteriales; family Nocardioidaceae; genus Nocardioides_B. Next base: position 2,051,460 of record CAWIPF010000001.1, on the reverse strand, counting down.
GGACGTAGAAGCCGGCGGTCCCGTCCTCGCTGGAGCGCGTGCGCCTGGCGAACTGCTCCGCGGCGCTGGCGGCCTCGCGCTCGGCCGCCAGCTCGGGGTCTGCCGCGACGATCTTGCCGGTCAGGCGGGCCTCGAAGCGGGCCCAGGGCACGGAGCCGTCGGCATGGTCGGCCATCGCCGCGTCGACGTAGGCCGCCGCGTCGACGCCGAGGTGGCGGGTCCTGGCCGCGACCAGCCGGACGTGTCCGATGCGCGCCTCACGGGAGCAGACCTTGGCCCACAGCAGCGGGAGGCGGTGGCGGACGTCGAGGGCGTCGGCGATGTAGCTGCGGGCGCCCCACGATCCCATCCGCATCCGGGCACCGAACTCGGCCGCGGCGAACTCCGCGACCAGGGGGGTGCCGTCGCCGCCCAGCCGCACCGCCCGCTCCATGCCCGGCAGCACCCGCCGGCCGCGGGGGAGGGACTCGGCGGAGTGCAGGTCGGCGAAGTGCGCGGCGAGCTCGAACATCTCGGCGTCCGCGTCGACCTTCGCGACCCAGAGCGCGTCGACCGAGTCCAACGTCTCCTCGACGTCTCGGTCCTCGATCGCCCTTGCCACCATGGAGAAACGCTAGCGCCGGCCACCGACATTTAGCCTCTGAGTGGGTCCGCGGGCGGGCCGAACAACCGACCGGGACACGTGGTGATCCCTGAGTTCTGAGTGGTCGTCCGCGGGCCCGGTGTCTGGTCGAGCGGTGTCCTTGTTCGGGAACTTGGAGCCAGCCTGCGTGCGGGACTCCTGCTTAGAGAATGTCTGGGCCGTAGCCGCGATGGTCAGTCACCTGGTGATCAGGATTCCGACTGACAGGAGCAACGAGCATGGCGTTGACGTTGGGAGTCGACGTGGCCGTCCGGGCAGCGCATCAAGCGACGCTGGCCCGCGACGGCGTCACGGTGTGGCGTGGCCGAAAGTTCTTCACGCGGCCTGCCGATCTGGATCGGCTGTGGACCGATCTGGATCTCACTGATCCGAGCGAGCTGACGGTGGTGGTCGAGCCGACCCGGAACGCCTGGATCGTGCTTGCGGAGTGGTTCCGTCGGCGCGGCGCGCGGGTAGTGATGGTCCCGACGACGCAGTCGGCAGACTTGCGTAAGTACTACTCCAAGCACACCAAGAACGACCGGATCGACTCCGAGCTGCTGGCCCGGCTTCCCCTGCTGCATCCCGAAGGGCTGCGGGAGTACTCCGGACAGGGACCGGCGGACGCGCTGCGTCGCCTGGTCAAGCAGCGCTCCACGATGGTCAAGCGCCGCACTGCGGTCTATGCCCGGCTCGACGCGCTGGTGGAGCTCCTCGGCCCCGCTTGGTACGCGGTACTGGGCTCGAACTACGGCATTGCCGCATTGGAGTTCCTGGGTCGCTACGCCGACCCGAACGCGGTGATCCGGCTCGGCCAGGCCCGCCTGAGCAGGTTCTTGATCGCCCGCTCTCGTGGTGCGTGGCGTGAGGACCACGCCGCCGGGCTGCTCGCGGCCGCTAAGGAGACGCTCGCGCTGTGGGGGCCGGACGGGATGGACTTCGCCGAGCTCGCCGAAGACATCGCTCATGAGGCCGAGCAGGCGTTGTTCCTGACCCGGCAGATCAAGCAGATCGACGAGCGGGTCGCGAACCTCTACGCCGACGCCGACCCCGACGGCATCGTCGCCTCAGCGCCGGGCGTCGGACCGGTGATCAGCGCGGTCATCGCCGGTCGGATCGGCGACCCGCACCGCTTCACCTCGTTGGCCGCGATCCGCGCCTACACCGGTCTGGTCCCGAAGGTGAGCCAGTCCGGGGTCAGCAAGGTCGAGTCCTCGATCACCAAAGCCGGCGACCCACTGCTGCGCGAGATGCTCTGCACCGCCGCTGACCAAGCCCGCAAGGTCGACCCGCAGATCGCAGCGAAGTACCAGCGGCTCATGGCCGGCGACCGCCACCACGACTCCGCGATCTGCCACCTCGCCACCCTGCTGGTTACCCGCATCGCAACCTGCATGCGCAACGACCAGCCCTACGCACTGCGCGACGTCGACGGCACCCCGATCACCGAAGCCGAGGGCCGCACGATCGTCAAGGAGCGCTACCAGCTCGAACCCCGCCGTCGCGACAACGTCCGACACAAGCGCATGCGCGACCGGCGCAAGCAGGCGGCGGACCAGGAGTCACAGGAGTCGCTGAGCGCTCCAACATCCCGGCCCGCCACAAACAAGCCTACGAGCCGCCAAGTGGCTTGACTCCAGTTAGGAACTCATTCTTCTTTGATCCATTCCCCACTGGGGGGCTCCGACACCCGCCGACCGGAAAACCACTGTCCGGCACAGCCCCTCATGGGCGAGGCTGCCTGGATGACGAGCAGCGACCTGTGGGATGCAGAGACGGCCGAGACCTATGACCAGACCTCCGCGTTCATGTGGGCCCCGGAGGTACTGGAGCCGGCGGTCGCCTTCCTGGCGGACCTGGCAGGCGACGGTCCCGCGCTGGAGCTCGCGATCGGCACCGGGCGGGTGGCCATCCCCCTGGTGGAGCGCGGCGTGCCGGTGAGCGGCATCGAGCTCTCGCAGCCGATGGCCGACCAGCTCCGCAAGAAGCGGTCCGACATCCCGGTCGTGGTCGGCGACATGGCGACCACCACCGTGCCCGGCCGGTTCTCGCTGGTGTTCCTGGTGTGGAACGGGATCGGGAACCTGCGGACCCAGGACGAGCAGGTCGCCTGCTTCCGCAACGCGGCGCGCCACCTGGCGCCGGGCGGACGGTTCGTGATCGAGCTGTGGGTTCCCGGGATCCGGCGCCTCCCGCCCGGTCAGGTCGCCGCGCCCTTCCACGTCGGCCGGCACCACGTCGGCTTCGACACCTACGACCTGGCCACCCAGCAGGGCACCTCCCACCACTATCGACGCCACCCCGACGGCACGGTGTCCTACGGCGCCGGCAACTTCCGCTACATCTGGCCGGCCGAGTGCGACCTGATGGCCCGGCTCGCCGGGATGGACCTCGAGCGCCGGGCCGCCGACTGGAACGGCAGCCCCTTCACCGGCGACAGCGAGAGCCACGTCTCGGTCTGGCGCAAGCCGGACTGAGTCCGCGGCCCGTCCGCACCGGTCAGCGGCGGCCCGGCACCCGCGCGACCCCACCGGCGTAGACCCCCAGGACCGGTACGACGAACCACAGCACCTGCACGCCGCCGTCGTTCACCGCACCGTCGACAGCGAGCGCGGCGAGCCCCCCGCAGACGGTCGCCACGCTCAGCAACGGCCGCCACCACGGCGGCGCCGGCCGGGGGTCCGGGGCTGCGGTCTCGAGCCTGCCCAGGACGGCGACGAAGCCGGCGGTGACGACCGCGAGGACGGCGTACCACACCGGCCGGGACAGCCACCACCCCGCGCCGAGCGGGACCAGCCGCAGCCCGAGCCCGCCGGCGGCCAGCGAGGCGCCGATGACCGCGACCATGGCCGTGACGTGCCAGAGGTAGACGGTCATGATCCGGGTGTTCACCCCCACCACGACCGCCCAGACACCGGGGCGGCGCATGGCAGCCGCCGCCCGCCGCTCGAGCAGCAGCAGCAGCCCGGCCTGGAACATCCCCAGGAACAGCAGGGTGACCCGGGGAGGGTACGTGTTGGTGACCGTCGCGGTGTCGACCCCGACCATGCTGACCGGGTAGGGGCCGAGGACGACCAGCCCGACGGCCGCGCCGAGCCCGAGCAGGCACAGCGCCAGCCGCCGCCGTACGCCGTCCAGGTCGCCGTCGAGCCAGGCGAAGCCCAGCTGGTGGACGGTCGCCCACACCAGCAGGTAGTTGACGAAGCCGACGAGGACGCTGCCCGTTGCCAGCGACAGCACGTCCACGCCGCCCGCGAGCACGACACCGGCGAGCACCGAGCCGAGCCGCCACCGCTCCCAGAGCCACAGGGCTCCCGGAGCGACCGCGGTCACGACGATGTAGGCGGCCAGGAACCAGGTCGGCACGAGGGCCACCGACGAGGCCAGCCGCAGCGTCGCGACGCCCACGCCGAGGCTCAGCGCCAGCCAGCACGCGGCCAGCCAGAACAGCAGCACCGGGAGCACCGGCAGCAGCAGCCGCCGCGCCCGGGACCGCAGCCAGCCGCCGTAGGCGTCGCCGCGGCGCAGCGCCGAGCGCCACGACAGCGCGTTGGCGTAGCCGCCGACCAGGAAGAACACCGGCATCACCTGGAAGAGCCAGGTCAGCGGGTGGGTCCAGGTGGCCAGCGCCAGCAGGTGCCCGGGGACCAGGTCGCCGTCGCGGACCGTGACGGCGGCGAGGGTCCAGTGCCCGAGCACCACGGCCGCGATGGAGCCGGCACGGAACAGGTCGACCACGCGGTTGCGCTGCGGCGGGGTGCTCTCCGCGAGGTGCCGCACCGTGGCGACGTAGCCCATGCCCCGATTGTCCCTCCGCGGACGCCGCCGGGGGCGGGATATCGTCGCCGACATGCCAACGCTCACCGACACGACGACCCGTGCGCTGCACCGCATCGCCCTGGGCCGCCAGACCAAGCACCGGGTGCCCGGCCTCTACGCGGGGGTGGTCCGCGGCGGCGGCTTCGTGTGGCAGGAGGGCATCGGCGCGGCCGACACCGGCCGTCCCGAGGTCGCCCCGGGCCCGGACGACCAGTTCCTGGTGGCATCGAACAGCAAGACGTTCACGGCGGTGCTGGTGATGCAGCTGCGTGACGAGGGGAAGCTGCGGCTCGACGACACGCTGGGCTCCTTCCTGCCCGGGACCCGGCACGGCGACGTGACCGTCCGCCAGTGCCTCTCGCACGTCAGCGGGCTGCAGCGCGAGCCCGCGGGCGACGTGTGGGCCACGCTCGAGAGCCCCGACCGCGCCGGCCTGGTCGCCGGGCTCGAGGAGGCGGAACGGGTCGGCGCACCGCACCACCTGTGGCACTACTCCAACCTCGTCTACTCGATCCTCGGAGAGGTGGTCGCCCGCCTCGACGGCCGGTCCTGGTACGACGCGCTGCGCGCGCGGGTCCTCGACCCGCTCGAGATGACCCGCACCACCCGCGGTTTCGACGGCGGGCCCCGGGTCACCGGCTACTACGTGCGGCCGTGGACCGACGTGCCCGCTGTCGAGCCCGAGTGGGACGTGCGCGCGCTGGACGCGTGCACCGGCCTGGCGAGCACGCCGTCGGACATGGCCCGGTGGTCCGCGTTCGTCGCCGCGCCCCCGAGCGAGGTGCTGGGCGCCGACACCCTGGAGGAGATGTGCGAGCCGCGGACCATGGTCGACCGGCAGCGCTGGACCCTCGGCTTCGGGCTCGGGTTCATGGTGCTGCGTCACGGCACCCGCCTCTACGTCGGCCACACCGGCGGCATGCCCGGGCACATCACCGCGGTGTTCACGCACCGGGAGAGCGGCACCGGGGGGCTGGCGTTCATGAACACCACCTCCGCCCCGGACCCGGCCGCCTTCGCGGTCGAGCTGGCCGACCACGTCGTCGAGCACGACCCGGTGGAACCCGACGTGTGGCGACCCGGGACCGAGGTCCCCGACGAGCTCGCGGGGCTGCTCGGAGTCTGGTTCTCCGAGGGCACCCCCTACGTGTTCACGGTCCGCCAGGGCCGCCTCGAGGCCCGGATGCAGGGCCTCCCCGAGCACAAGCCCTCCTCGGTGTTCGAGCGGGTCGACGACGACCTCTACCGGACCGTGCAGGGCCGGGAGACCGGCGAGCTGCTGCGGGTGACGCGTGACGAGCACGGTGCCGCGACGCGGATGCACTGGGCGACGTACCTCTGCACCCGCGAGCCGCTGGCCTTCGGCGAGCACCTCGCCCGCTAACCCGTTTCCGCCCCGGCGGTCCGATACGGGAGACTGGGCCGGCAACCACACGCACACGGAAAGGCACGACCCGTGACCGTCCACGACTCCGTCCTCGACGACCTCGAGTGGCGCGGCCTCATCGCGCACTCGACGGACCTCGACGCCCTGCGCGCCGAGATGGCCGCGGGACCGGTCAGGTTCTACGTGGGCTTCGACCCCACCGCGCCGAGCCTGCACATGGGCAACCTGCTGCAGATCCTCACCGCGCGGCGGCTCCAGGACGCCGGTCACGTCCCCTACCTGCTGGTCGGCGGGGCCACCGGGATGATCGGCGACCCCAAGGAGACGGGGGAGCGGACCCTGAACTCGCTCGACGTGGTCAAGGACTGGGTGCAGCGGGTGCGCCGGCAGATCGAGCCGTTCGTGTCCTTCGAGGGCCCGAACGCCGCGACGATGGTGAACAACTACGACTGGACCGCGAGCCTGTCGGTGATCGACTTCCTGCGCGACATCGGCAAGCACTTCCCGGTGAACCGGATGCTCGGTCGCGAGGTGGTCAAGCGCCGCCTCGACGCGGGCATCAGCTACACCGAGTTCAGCTACGTGCTGCTGCAGTCGATGGACTTCTTGAACCTCCACCGCGACCACCGGGTCACCCTGCAGTTCGGTGGCAGCGACCAGTGGGGCAACCTGACCGGCGGGGTGGAGCTCGTCCGGCGCGTGGAGCAGGCGCACGTGCATGCCTTCGCGACCCCGCTGATCACCCGCGCGGACGGCACGAAGTACGGCAAGACCGAGGACGGCGCGCTGTGGCTCGACCCCGAGATGATGTCGCCCTACGCCTTCTACCAGTTCTGGCTCAACGTGGAGGACGAGAAGGTCGGCGAGCTGCTGCGCGCGTTCACCTTCCTCGGGCGCACCGAGATCGAGGAGCTCGAGGCGCAGACCGCGGACAAGCCGTTCCTTCGCGCCGGGCAGAAGGCGCTCGCCGAGCACGTGACGACCCTGGTGCACGGTGCCGAGGAGACCGAGCGGATCAAGGCCGCCTCCGCGGCCTTGTTCGGCACCGGTGAGCTCGCCGAGCTGGATCCCTCGACGCTGGGCGCCGCCCTGCGTGAGGCCGGAGCCGTCCAGGTCAAGCGCGCCGAGGGCGTGCCGACCGTCGTGGACCTGCTGGTGGAGGCGGGTCTGTCCAAGAGCAAGGGCGAGGCCCGGCGGACCGTCGCGGAGGGCGGTGCCTACCTCAACAACCTCCGGGTGGAGGACCCCGACCTCGTGCCCGGCGAGGCCGACCTGCTCGGAGGGTCCTGGCTGGTGCTGCGGCGCGGCAAGAAGAACCTCGCCGGCGTCGAGGTCGTGGCGTAGCGGTTGCGCTGCCACCACTTCGAGGCGGGCCGCTGCCGGTCCTGCACCCTGCTCGAGACGCCCTACGCGGCCCAGGTGGCCGGCAAGGCCAGGGCCGCCGAGGCGCTGCTCGCCCGGCACCCGGGCCTGGCCTGGCTGCCGCCGGTGACCGGCCCCCAGCAGGGGTTCCGCAACAAGGCCAAGATGGTGGTCGCCGGCACCGTGGCGGCGCCCACGCTGGGGATCCTCGCGCCGGACCGGACCGGGGTGGACCTGCGCGACTGCCCCCTGCACACGCCGGGCCTGCACGCGGCGCTGCCGGTGCTGGCCGAGCTGGTCACCCTGGCCCGGCTCACGCCGTACGACGTGCCCGCCCGGCGCGGCGAGCTGAAGCACCTGCTCGTCACCGAGGCCCCGGACGGGGGGCTGATGGTGCGCTTCGTGCTGCGCTCGCAGGAGCCGGTGGCCCGGATCCGCAAGCACCTGCCGTGGCTGCGCGAGACGCTCCCCGCGGTGCGGGTCGTGTCGGTCAACCTGCAGCCCGAGCACAAGGCGGTCCTCGAGGGCGAGCGGGAGATCGTGCTGACCGACGCGACCGCCCTGCGGATGCGGGTCAACGGCATCGACCTGCGGCTGCGGCCGCAGGGCTTCTTCCAGACCAACACCCCGATGGCCGCCGCGCTCTACCGGGAGGCCGCCGGCTGGGTCGACGAGCTCGGGCCCGCGTCCGTCTGGGACCTCTACTGCGGGGTCGGCGGGTTTGCCCTGCACCTGGCCCGGCCCGGACGCAGCGTGGTCGGGGTCGAGGTCAGCGCCGAGGCGGTGGCCGGGGCCGAGCAGAGCCGGGACGAGGCCGGCCTCCGGGACGTGCTGTTCGTCGCCGAGGACGCCACCACCTTCGCGCTGGGTGCGGGCCGGCCGCCGGATCTGGTGGTCGTGAACCCGCCGCGCCGGGGCATCGGCCCCGAGCTCGCCCGGTGGCTGGAGACCTCCGGGGTGCGGCACGTCGTCTACTCCAGCTGCAACGTCCGCTCGCTGGTGCGCGACCTCGAGGAGATGCCGTCGTTCTCCGCGTCCCGTGGCCGGCTGTTCGACATGTTCCCCAACACCGACCACTCGGAGGTGCTGGTCAGGCTCGACCGGCGCCCGTAGCGGTCTCAGCTGTCGCGAAGGTCGCGCATCACCACGCCCATCCGCGGCTTGGGCGCGAACGACGTGGACTTGCGCGGCATCCGGATCCCATGGGCCGCGGCCTCCATCACCTCGCCGAGGCTCGGCGGCCGCACCGCGACCACGACGCCCGGCTGGCGGGCGGTGGTGTGCAGGGCCTGGTCGAGGCTGTGGTGGTAGCCGACCTGCTCCTCGGCGATGTGCCAGGCCGGCAGCAGCACCTCGTGCAGCACCGCCGCGTCGACCGGCCGGGTGCGGTCCGTGGTCAGCAGCGCCCAGGTCCGCCCGTCGGACAGCACAAAGCCGGCCCGGGACCCGTCCCGGGCCGCCGCCAGCGCGGCGAACGCGGTCTCGCGGTCCGGCATCGTGGCCAGCTCGTCGCCGCGGTCCGCGGACAGCTCCTGCACGTCCGACATGGTCAACGCGGCGACCGAGCGGTGGATCGGCCCGACCCTCAACGGGTGGTCGTGCTGGTCGACGAGCATCGCGAGGCCGTAGTCCCAAGGGGAGGTGCCGTCCGGTGCCGACGGGTCGCGCAGCTCGCGCTGGAGCCTTCGGTAGGCGGCGTACCGGTGGTGCCCGTCGGCGATCAGCGCCCGGGTCCCGGCGAGCTCCTCGGCGACCGCGGCCAGCGCGGTCTCGTCGGTGAGTGCCCACAGCCGGTGCTCGCTCCCGTCGACCGCCACGAAGTCGGCGACCGGACGGTCCCGGGCCGCCTCCTCCACGATCCCGCCCAGCCGGGCCGAGCCCTCGTGCACCAGCAGGATCGGCTCCAGGTTCGTCTCGGTCGTGCGCATCAGCACGACCCGGTCGTCGACCGGTCCCGGCATCACCTCCTCGTGAGGCAGGATCACCCGCTCGTGCTCCTCGCGCAGGCCGACCAGCCCGATCAGGCCGCGCACGGTCACCTGGTCGACCCGGTACTCGTAGAGGTACAGCCCGGCCTCCTCGTCGGCGCGCAGGTAGCCCTTGTCGCGCCAGGCCTGGAGCCGGTCGCGGACCGCCACGTAGGGCCGCACGAACCGGCGTGAAAGAATCAGCCGGACGATGTTGCGGCGGTTGGCGGCCTCCAGGTCGCGCACCGTGTCGGCGTCCAGGACGTCGTACGGCGGCGAGATGACGGTGCCGAGGTCGCCGACGACGTCGGCGTCGAAGCGCAGGCCCCGAAACGGTGCGAGCGTGAAGGGCCGGGCGTCCATCAGGGCATCGTACGAGACCGCGAGAGACCGACAGGAGCAAGACGTGCTCAAGGCCTGCGACTCCCCGCTGTGGGACGACTACGACCTGGCGATGCTCGACCTCGACGGGGTCGTCTACATCGGCCGCGACGCGGTCCCCGGGGCGCCCGAGCACCTCGGCAAGGCGGCCGCGGCGGGCATGCACCTGGCCTACATCACCAACAACGCCTCCCGGCCGCCGCACGCCGTCGCCGCGCACCTGACGAGGCTGGGCGTCCCGGTCGAGGACGGCGACGTCGTCACCTCCGCCCAGGCGGCGGCCCGGATGCTCGCGGAGCGGCTGCCGGCCGACGCGCCCGTGTTCGTGATCGGCGGTGCCGGCCTGTTCGAGGCGCTGGCGGAGGAGTCGCTGCGCCCGGTCCAGGCCATCGCCGACGAGCCGGTCGCGGTGGTGTCGGGCTACCACCCGGACCTCGCCTGGCGCACCGTGATCGACGGGGCCATCCTCGTCCGGCGGGGGCTGCCGTGGGTGGCGACCAACACCGACATGACCGTGCCGACCGCGGAGGGGCCCGGCCCCGGCAACGGCGTCCTGGTCGACGTCGTGGCCCGGTTCTCCGGACGCGACCCGCTGGTCGCCGGGAAGCCGCAGCAGCCGCTGTTCGAGGAGACCCTGCGCCGGGTCGGCGGCCGGCGGCCCCTGGTGGTCGGGGACCGCCTCGACACCGACATCGCCGGCGCGGTGGGCACCGGCTACGACAGCCTGCTGGTGATGACCGGGGTGACCGGGCTGGACGAGCTCGTCCGGGCCCGGCCCGCCGAGCGGCCGTCGTACGTCGGGACCGACCTGGCCGCCCTCGGCAGGCCGCAGCGGGCGCCGCAGGCCCGGGAGGGCGCGGTCGTGCTCGGCGGCTGGTCGGCGAGCGTGACCGACGGGGCCCTCCGGGTCGACGGCGCGGGGGACCCCGACGACTGGTGGCGGGTGGTGGCGGTCGCCGCCTGGCGGCACCTGGACGTGGCCGACCGGCCCGTCGCCGTGGACGGGGTCGAGGTCCCGAGTAGCGTGGCCCCTGGCCGCTGAGCAGTGACGACGGCGACCACCGGCACGTTCGAACCTGGAGACACCGACGTGAGCGCACATCAGCCCGAGGCCCCCGACAGCGACCCCGACAGCGACACCGGCAACGACACCGGCAGCACCACCGGCAACGACACCGTCGACGCGGTCCTGGCCTCCCTCGAGGGGCTCGAGGACCGTCCCGTCGACGAGCACGTCGCGGTCTTCGAGGCCGCGCACGACGCCCTCCGCGGTGCGCTCGCGGACGCCGGGCGCAACCCGACGGGCGCCTGAGCGGACGATGCCCCGCCGCCTGCGCCTCGACGCGGAGCTGGTGCGCCGCGGGCTGGCCCGCTCCCGCGAGCACGCCGCCGAGCTGATCGCGGCCAGGCGGGTGAAGGTGGCCGGCGCGGTCGCCACCAAGCCGGCGACGGGGGTGAGCACCGACGTCGCGCTGGTGGTCGCCGAGGACCCCGACCACCCCGACTTCGTCTCCCGCGGCGGTCACAAGCTGGCGGGGGCGCTGGCGGCGTTCGAGCCGATGGGCCTGCGCGTTGCGGGGCGTCGCTGCCTCGACGCGGGCGCCTCGACCGGCGGGTTCACCGACGTGCTGCTGCGGGCGGGGGCGCGGGAGGTGGTCGCGGTCGACGTCGGCTACGGCCAGCTGGCCTGGCCGCTGCGGCAGGACGAGCGGGTGCAGGTGCACGACCGCACCAACATCCGCGACCTGACCCCCGACCTCGTCGGCGGCAAGGTCGACCTGGTCGTCGGGGACCTGTCCTTCATCTCCCTGGAGCTGGTGCTCGACGCGCTCGTGGGCGTGACCGTCGACGACGGCGACCTGGCGCTGATGGTCAAGCCGCAGTTCGAGGTCGGCAAGGACCGGGTCGGCAAGGGCGGCGTGGTGCGCGACCTGGGACTGCGGGCCGACGCGGTGGCCTCGGTCGCCGAGGCCGCCGCCCGGCGCGGCTGGGGCGCGCGGGCGGTCACGACCAGCCCGCTGCCGGGACCGTCGGGCAACGTCGAGTTCTTCTTGTGGCTGCGCAGGGGCGAACCCCGGGTCGGGCCCGCGGAGATCGCCGCCGAGGTCCGTCGCACCGCGCACCTGGGGGCTGCGGGTGAGAAGGTGGGCCGGTGACCAGCAACGAGAGCCGCGCGGTCTTCGTGATCGCGCACACCGGACGCCGGGAGGCGCGCGACGTCGCGGGCCAGGTGTGCCGGTCGCTGCACAAGCACGACCTGACCGTGCGGATGCTCGCGGAGGAGGCCGAGGTCTTGGACCTCGACATCCCGGTCGAGGCGGTGGCGGCGGGCGACGGAGCCGCGGCGGGCTGCGAGCTGGCGGTCGTGATCGGCGGCGACGGCACCATCCTGCGGGCCGCCGAGCTGACCCGCGACGCGGGCACCCCGCTGCTGGGCGTCAACCTGGGCCACGTCGGCTTCCTGGCCGAGGCCGAGCACGAGGACCTCGACTTCACCATCGACGCGATCGTGCACCGGCGCTACACCCTCGAGGAGCGTCTCACCATCGACGTCTCCGTGTTCCGTGACAAGGAGCTGGTCTGCTTCACCTGGGCGCTCAACGAGGCGAGCATCGAGAAGGCCGCCCGGGAGCGGATGATCGAGGTGGTCGTCGAGGTGGACGGGCGGCCGCTGTCCCGCTGGGGCTGTGACGGCGTGGTCTGCGCGACCCCGACCGGCTCCACGGCCTACAACTTCAGCGCCGGCGGCCCGATCGTCTGGCCGGGCGTCCAGGCCCTGCTGATGGTGCCGATCAGCGCCCACGCGCTGTTCGCCCGCCCGCTGGTCGTCGCCCCCACCTCGGTCCTCGCCGTCGAGCTGATCGCCCGCACCAACGGGGCCGGCGTCTTGTGGTGCGACGGCCGCCGGACGGTGGACCTGCCGGTCGGTGCTCGCATCGAGGTGCGCCGGGCGGCCGCGCCGGTGCGGCTGGTGAGGCTGCACCAGGCGCCCTTCACCGACCGGCTGGTCGCCAAGTTCGGGCTGCCGGTGACCGGCTGGCGGGGCGCGGCGGCCGAGCGCCGGCGCCGCAACGGGGAGGCGCCCGGTGCTTGAGGAGCTGCGGATCGGCTCGCTCGGGGTGATCGAGGAGTCCGTGCTCGAGCTGGGGCCCGGCTTCACCGCGATCACCGGTGAGACGGGTGCGGGCAAGACGATGGTCGTGACCGCCCTGGGCCTCCTGCTCGGCGGCCGCGCCGACTCCGGCGCGGTGCGCACCGGTGCCCGGTCCGCCCGCGTCGAGGGGCTCGTGCGGGTCCCCGACGGGGCCGCGGGCGCCGCACTCGTGTCCCGTGTCGAGGACGCCGGGGGAGAGGTCGAGGACGACCGGGTCGTGCTGGCCCGGCAGATCTCGGCGGAGGGTCGCTCGCGGGCCTTCGCCGGCGGCGCCTCGGTCCCGGTGTCCGCGCTGGCCACGCTCGCCGACCCGCTCGTGGCCGTCCACGGCCAGTCCGACCAGCACCGGCTGCTGCAGTCGGCCGCGCAGCGCGACGCGCTCGACAGCTTCGCCGGCGCCAAGACGCTGAGGCTCCGCGAGCGCTACGCCGCGTGCTACCGCCGGCTGCGCGAGACCGAGACCGAGCTCGCCGCGGTCGTGGAGACCGCCCGGGAGCGGGCCCGCGAGGCCGACCTGCTCCGGTTCGGCCTCGCCGAGGTCGAGGCGGTCGACCCCCAGCCCGGAGAGGACGCCGGCCTCGCGGCCGAGGAGAGCCGGCTGGGGTTCGCCGACACGCTGCGCACGGCCGCCGGCCAGGCGCGCGAGTGCCTGTCCGCCGAGGACGGCGGCCCCGACGCGTTGGGCCTGGTCTCGACGGCCCGCAAGCTGCTCGACGGGGTCCGCGACCACGACCCGGAGGCGGCCGGCCTGGCCGACCGGCTGGCCGAGGTCAGCTACCTGTTGTCCGACACCGCGGCCGACCTCTCGTCGTACGCCTCCTCGGTGGACACCGACCCGGCCCGCCTCGCGGCCGTCTCGGAACGGCGGGCCGCGCTGGTCGCGCTGACCCGCAAGTACGGCGAGACCGTCGACGAGGTGCTGGCGTGGGCGCAGACGTCCTCACAGCGGCTGCTGGAGCTCGAGGGCACCGACGGACGGATCGCGCAGCTGCGCGAGACCCGCGACGCCCTGCGCGCGGACCTGGCCGAGGTCGGCGCGGGGCTGAGCGCCGAGCGCGCCAAGGCCGCGACCCGCCTGGGCCGGGTGGTGACCGCCGAGCTCGCGTCGCTGGCGATGCCGCACGCAGAGCTCGTCGTCGCCGTCCGGCAGGCCGACGACCCCGAGCACGGGCTCACCGTCGGGGACCGGGTGCTGCGGTTCACCTCCTCCGGGCTCGACGAGGTGGAGCTGCTGCTCGCGGCCAACAAGGGCGCCGACCCCCGCCCCCTGGGCAAGGGAGCATCCGGCGGTGAGCTGTCCCGGGTGATGCTCGGCGTCGAGGTGGCGCTGGCCGCGACCGACCCGGTCCCGACCTTCGTGTTCGACGAGGTCGACGCCGGCGTCGGCGGCAAGGCGGCGGTGGAGGTGGGCCGCCGGCTCGCCCTGCTCGCGCGCCACGCCCAGGTCCTCGTGGTCACCCACCTGCCGCAGGTGGCCGCGTTCGCGGACCGGCACGTGGTGGTGGTGAAGAGCGACGACGGCACCGTCACCACCTCCGGCCTGACCGTGCTCGACGACGAGTCCCGGGTCAAGGAGCTGTCCCGGATGCTGGCCGGACTGGAGGACTCCGAGACCGCGCTCGCCCATGCCCAGGAGCTGCTGGCCACCGCCCAGCAGGCGCGCACCGGCTGAGTCGCCGGTCACACGCCCGCTCACCCACCGGCTCACCCACCGGCCCACACGCCGGGGACCTCCCGGGAACCCCCGGTGTCGCGTGCGAGGATGGCGGCGCCATGAAGTTCCCTACCCGCCACCCCGTCGACGAGGGCAAGCCGGGCACCGTCGGCACCGCCCGCCTGGGCCGCCGCACCAGCTCGCTGCTGCGGCGGCTGCGTCCCGGTGACGTCGCCGTGATCGACCACCTCGACCTGGACCGGGCCACCGCCGAGGCGCTCCTCGAGGCCCGGGTCGTGGCGGTGGTCAACGCGGCGCCGTTCATCTCCGGCCGCTACCCGAACCTCGGCCCGGAGGTGCTGGCCCGGGCCGGCGTGGTCCTGGTCGACGACGTCGGGCCCGAGATCTTCCGCACGCTCCACGACGGCCAGTCGGTGCGGATCCACGACGGCGAGGTCCTCGTCGGCGAGGAGTCGGTCGGCACCGGCAAGGAGCTCGACCTCGGCGAGGTCGAGGGCCGGATGGAGGACGCCAGGGCCGGGCTCTCCACCCAGCTGCAGAGCTTCACCCACAACACCACGGAGTTCCTGCGCCGGGAGCAGGACCTGCTGCTGCACGGCCAGGGGGCACCGCGCACCCGCACCCGGGTGAACGGCCGCCCGGTGGTGATCGTGGTGCGCGGCTACGACTACCAGCAGGACCTGCGCCGGCTGCGCCGGTTCATCCGGGAGCAGCGGCCGGTCCTGGTCGGCGTGGACGCCGGCGCGGACGCGCTCGTCGCGGCGGGGCACCGGGCGGACATCGTGGTCGTCGGCGAGGCCGGCCTGGCCCAGGGCCCCGGGGACGGGGACCGGGGGCAGGCGGTCTCCGACCGGGCGCTGCGCGACGCGCGCGACGTGCTGCTGCACACCGACCGCTCCGGGCGCGCGATCGGCTCGGACCGGCTCGACCGGCTCGGGGTGCGCACCCAGACCGTGTCCGCCGCCGGCACCAGCGAGGACGTGGCGCTGCTGCTCGCCGACCTGGCCGGGGCCTCGGTGATCGTCCCGGTGGGCTCCCACGCCACCCTCGACGAGTTCCTCGACCGGCAACGGTCCGGGCTGGCCAGCACGTTCCTGACCCGGCTCCGGGTGGGCCCGAAGCTGGTCGACGCCAAGCGCGTCCCGGACCTGTACTCCGGCCGGGTGCGGACCTGGCACCTGGCGCTGGTGATGCTGGCCGGCCTGGTGGCCCTGGGCGTGGCCATCGCCGCGACCCCGGTCGGCGCGGACTGGTGGTCGGCGATCGGACGCGCGCTCACCGACCTCCTCGACTGGATCCAAGGACTCTTCTCGTGATCTCTTTCCGCTACCACATCGTCTCGATCGTCTCGGTGTTCCTGGCGCTCGCCGTCGGGATCGCGCTCGGGGGTGGTCCCCTCAAGGGCAAGGTCGACAGCACCCTGGTCGACCAGGTCAAGGCGGACCGGGCCACCAAGGCCGACCTGAGTGGGCAGATCGCCAACCTCAAGTCCGGCAACTCCTTCACCAACCAGTTCGCCGCCCAGGTCGCCCCCACCCTGCTCGCCGGCTCGCTCAAGGGCCGTGCGGTGAACCTGGTCGTGCTGCCCACCGCCGCCCAGGCCGACGTCACCGCCGTGTCCGACCTGGTCAGCGTCGCCGGCGGCACCGTCGGGGGCACCCTCCACGTCGGCGACGGGCTGGTGGACGCCGGCAACAAGCAGCTCGTCGACGAACTCGGCAGCCAGCTGCTCGACGGCGCCTCCGGCGTCGACGTCCCCGCCGACGCGAGCCCCTACGAGCGCATGGGCACCCTGATCGCCCGCGCGATCGGGACCGACAAGCCCGGGGGAGCGCCGCTCGACGGGCCCGCCCAGAGCATCCTCGCCGGGCTCAGCACCGCCGGGATGATGTCCCAGGAGGGCCAGCTCAGCAAACGCGCGGACCTGGTGCTGTTCATCGCCGGGGCCGGGGCGGGCAGCAGCGAGCAGAAGCAGGGGTCCAACTCGATCGTGACCACGCTGGTCAAGGCGGTCGACGCGGACACCGCGGGCGTGGTCATCGCCGGGCCGATCCCGGCGGCCCGCGAGGGCGGCGTGATCAAGGCGGTCCGCGACGACGTGATCGCCGCCCGGGACGTCTCGACCGTGGACACGCTGGGCCGGACCGCGGGCCAGGTCGTCGCGGTGATGGCGCTGGCCGGCCAGGCCGCGGGCAAGACGGGGCACTACGGCGGTGTCGACGCCGCCAACGGCCCGATGCCGGGCGCCGACCTCGCCACGGACTGAAACCGCGGACGCGCCCGCGGCCGCGTGGTGTGGCGTGCCGTGACCCGATGCCGGGTGCGGTAGGCTAGAACCCCGTGGACGGGTGAGTTTCTCTCATCGCACACCTATCGAGCCGCGGGAGTTCACTTGGCCGCATCGCAGCCCACCAAGCACGTCTTCGTCACCGGTGGAGTCGCCTCCTCGCTGGGGAAGGGACTGACCGCCTCCTCGCTGGGCCGGCTGCTGCGGTCCCGGGGGCTGCGGGTCACGATGCAGAAGCTCGACCCCTACCTCAACGTCGACCCCGGGACGATGAACCCGTTCCAGCACGGCGAGGTCTTCGTCACCAACGACGGCGCGGAGACCGACCTCGACGTCGGCCACTACGAGCGCTTCTTGGACACCGACCTCTCGGGGATCGCCAACGTCACCACCGGACAGGTGTACTCGCAGGTCATCGCCAAGGAGCGGCGCGGCGACTACCTCGGCGACACGGTCCAGGTGATCCCGCACATCACCAACGAGATCAAGGAGCGGGTGCGCGCGATGGCGGGCCCCGACGTGGACGTGGTGATCACCGAGATCGGCGGCACCGTCGGCGACATCGAGTCGCTGCCGTTCCTCGAGGCGGCCCGGCAGGTGCGCCACGACGTCGGCCGCGACAACTGCTTCTTCCTGCACGTCTCGCTGGTGCCCTACATCGGTCCCTCCGGCGAGCTCAAGACCAAGCCGACCCAGCACTCGGTCGCCGCGCTGCGCTCGATCGGCATCCAGCCCGACGCGATCGTGGCGCGCTCGGACCGGGCGATCCCCGAGTCGATGAAGCGCAAGATCTCGCTGATGTGCGACGTCGACGAGGAGGCGGTGGTCAACGCCGCGGACGCCCCGTCGATCTACGACATCCCGAAGGTGCTGCACAGCGAGGGCCTCGACGCCTACGTCGTACGCCGGCTGAACCTGCCGTTCCGCGACGTCGACTGGACCGAGTGGGACGACCTGCTGCGCCGGGTGCACCACCCGGCCGAGGAGGTCACGGTCGCCCTGGTCGGCAAGTACGTCGACCTGCCGGACGCCTACCTCTCGGTGGCCGAGGCGCTGCGCGCCGGCGGCTTCGCCCACGAGGCGAAGGTGAACCTCGTGTGGGTGCCCTCCGACGACTGCGAGACCAAGGAGGGGGCGGCCCGCCTGCTCGCCGACGTCGACGCGGTCTGCGTCCCGGGCGGCTTCGGGATCCGGGGCATCGAGGGCAAGGTCGGGGCACTCGAGTACACCCGCACACACGGCATCCCGACCCTCGGGCTGTGCCTCGGGCTGCAGTGCATGGTGATCGAGTGCGCGCGCCACCTCGCCGACCTGCCCGACGCCGACTCCACGGAGTTCCACCCCGACTGCGACCAGCCGGTGATCGCCACGATGGCCGAGCAGCAGGAGATCGTCTCCGGCGAGGGCGACATGGGCGGCACCATGCGGCTGGGCCTCTACCCGGCGGAGCTCAAGGACGGCACCGTGGTCCGCGGGCTCTACGGCGAGGCCAAGGTCGAGGAGCGCCACCGGCACCGCTACGAGGTCAACAACCACTACCGGGACCGTCTCGAGAAGGCCGGCCTGGTGTTCTCCGGGACCTCCCCGGACAACAACCTGGTGGAGTTCGTGGAGCTCTCGCGCGAGAAGCACCCGTTCTACGTCGGCACCCAGGCCCACCCCGAGCTGCGCTCGCGGCCGACCCGGCCGCACCCGCTGTTCGCGGGACTGGTCGGGGCGGCGCTGCGGCGCCAGCGTGAGCTGCGCCTCGAGATCGACGAGTCGACGCTGCGCCGGCCGACGGCCGACGAGCCGGTCTGACGGGCGGCGGGCGCACCATGGAGCCGCTGCGCGACACCCCCGAGTCCTGGCCCGTCCACCGGGTCGAGGCCATCTGGGACGGTGCCGCCCCGTTCTCCGTGCGACGCGACCTCGTCTCCACCCCGGGCGACCAGGACGAGCGGTTCGGCCGGCTGGTGCTCGAGCACCCCGGGGCGGTCGTGGTGCTCGCCGTCGACGAGCGGGACCGGGCGCTGGTGCTCGAGCAGTACCGCCACCCCGTGGGCCGGCGGCTGGTCGAGCTGCCCGCCGGCCTGCTGGACGAGCCGGGGGAGGACCCCCGCGAGGCGGCCGAGCGCGAGCTGCGCGAGGAGGGCCTGCTGCTCGCGGAGCGCTGGACCAGGCTGCTGTCGACGTACTCCTCCCCGGGCCTGAGCAGCGAGCGGATCACCTACTTCCTGGCCGAGGGGCTCTCCCCGGCGCCCGACCGCGGCGGGTTCGAGCCGCGGCACGAGGAGGCCGACATGACGCTGCGGTGGGCGCCGGTCGACGCGCTGCTCGCCGGGGTGCTCGACGGCAGCCTGGCCGACGGCCCCCTCGCCCAGGCGGTCATGACCTACACGCTCGTTCGCTGCTGAGCGGCCCGCTGCCCGGGGACGGCGGCGGCGCAATACACTCACGTCGTCGCCCCGAGGACGTGGCGACGCTCACACCGAGAGGGAGTCTGGGTCGATGAAGGTCGGCGTTCCGAAGGAAGTCAAGAACAACGAGTACCGGGTGGCGCTCACCCCGGTGGGCGTGCACGAGCTCACGCAGCACGGTCACGACGTGTACGTCGAGAAGGGGGCGGGTGCCGGGTCGCTGATCCCCGACGCGGAGTACGTCGCCGAGGGGGCGACGATGCTCGACACCGCCGACGACGTGTGGGGCGCCGCCGAGATGGTGCTCAAGGTCAAGGAGCCCGTCGCCGAGGAGTACGCGCGCATGCGCGAGGGCCAGACGCTGTTCACCTACCTGCACCTGGCCGCCGACAAGAGGCTCACCGAGGAGCTGATCGCGCGCCGGGTCACCGCGATCGCCTACGAGACGGTCCAGCTGCCCTCGGGCTCGCTGCCGCTGCTCTACCCGATGTCCGAGGTGGCCGGCTGCCTCGCCCCGCAGGTGGGCGCGCACGCGCTGATGAAGGCCCAGGGCGGCCGGGGCGTGCTGCTCGGCGGCGTCGGCGGCGTGGCCAACGCCAAGGTCGTGGTGATCGGTGCCGGCGTGGCGGGCCAGAACGCCGCCAACATCGCGCTGGGCATGGGCGCGGACGTGACCCTGCTCGACACCGACCTGGACAAGCTGCGGCTGTCGTTCTGGCGCTACAACAACCGGGTGCACGGGCTGGCCTCGTCGAAGCTGGCCATCGCGCAGCAGGTGCGGGAGGCCGACCTGGTGATCGGCGCGGTGCTGATCCCCGGCGCGAAGGCGCCCAAGCTGGTCAGCAACGACCTCGTCGCGCAGATGAAGCCGGGCTCCGTCCTCGTCGACATCGCCGTGGACCAGGGTGGCTGCTTCGAGGACACCCGTCCCACCACGCACGCCGACCCGACGTTCATGGTGCACGACTCGGTCTTCTACTGCGTGGCCAACATGCCCGGCGCGGTGCCGAACACCTCGACCTACGCGCTCACCAACGCGACGCTGCCCTACGCGGTCGCGGTGGCCAACAAGGGCTGGCAGCAGGCGCTGCGCGACGACCGCTCGCTCGCGCTGGGCCTGAACACCCACGCCGGGCGGCTGACCTACGCGCCGGTCGCGGAGGCGCACGGCCTCGAGAGCGTGTCGGTCGCCGAGGTGCTCGCCTGAGCCCGCTGCAGCGGGCGGTCGGCACCTACCTCGACCACCTCGTGGTCGAGAGGGGGCTGGCCGACAACACGCTGAAGTCCTACCGCCGCGACCTGCGGCGCTACCTCGGCTACCTGGCCGGCCAGGGCATCGACGACCTGGCCGGCGTGAGCGAGGAGACCGTCACCGGCTTCCTGATGATGCTGCGGGAGGGCGACGCCGAGCACCCGCCGCTGTCGGCGGGGTCCGCGGGCCGCACGGTCGTCGCGGTGCGCGGCTTCCACAGGTTCGCGGTCCGCGAGGGCCTGGCCGCCACCGACCCCTCGGCGGCCGTGCGACCGCCCGCGCCCGCCAAGCGGCTGCCGAAGGCGCTGCCGCTCGCCGACATCGAGCGGATCCTCGACGCGGCGGGGGCGCCGGGCACGGCGCTCGCGCTGCGCGACCGCGCACTGCTCGAGCTGCTCTACGGGACCGGGGCCCGGATCTCCGAGGCGGTCGGGCTGGACCTCGACGACCTCGACCCCGAGCAGGCCACCGTGCTGCTGCGCGGCAAGGGCGGCAAGGAGCGGCTGGTGCCGGTCGGCTCCTACGCCCGGGAGGCCGTCGAGGTCTACCTGGTCCGTGGCCGGCCGGCCCTGGCCGCGGCCGGCAGGGGCCTGCCCGCGCTGTTCCTCAACGCCCGCGGCGGCCGGCTGTCCCGGCAGAGCGCCTGGACGGTCCTGGTCCGGGCGGCGGAGCGGGCCGGCGTCCGGGCCGAGGTCTCCCCGCACACGCTCCGGCACTCGTTCGCGACCCACCTGCTCGACGGCGGTGCCGACGTGCGGGTGGTGCAGGAGCTGCTGGGGCACGCCTCGGTGACCACCACCCAGATCTACACGCTCGTCACCGTCGACAGCCTGCGCGAGGTCTACGCCACCGCCCACCCCCGCGCGCTCGGCTAGGCGCGGGAGAGATCGCTCACACCTCGGGCGCGGTTTCGCCTAGCATCCGGCTCATGACCACTCCACATCGCTCCGTGGGCTCCGGGCCCCACCACGTCTTCTGCCTGCACGGCTGGTTCGGCTCCTCGACGGGCTGGGGCCGGGACTTCGTCGACGCCCTCGACGGTGACCGGTTCAGCTACCACTTCGTGGACTACCGCGGCTACGGCGACCGCAAGGACGTCGCGGGCGAGCACTCCCTCGACGAGATCGCCAGGGACACCCTGGCGCTGGCCGACGAGCTCGGGGTGGCGAGCTTCTCGCTGATCGGCCACTCCATGGGCGGCAGCGCCGTGCAGCGGGTGGCCGTGCTGGCCCCCGAGCGGGTGCGCCGGCTGGTCGGGGTCAGCCCGGTGCCGGCCTCCGGCGTGCCCTTCGACGACGACGGGTGGGCGCTGTTCTCCGGCGCCGCCGAGCAGGACGGGAACCGGGCGGCGATCATCGACTTCACGACCGGGAACCGGCTCGCGCAGCGGTGGATCGACGCCATGGTGCGCTTCTCGGTCGAGCAGTCCGACCGGGAGGCGTTCGGCGCCTACCTGGAGGCGTGGGCGAGGACGGACTTCTCCGGGGAGGCGGCCCGGCTCGACGTGCCCACGCTGGCCGTCGTCGGCGAGCACGACCCGGCCCTCGGTGAGGCCACCATCAGGGCGACCTGGATGGAGCACCACCCGTCGTCCGGGCTCGAGGTGTTCGCCAACGCGGGTCACTACGCCATGTTCGAGACCCCGATCGCCCTGGCCACGGTGGTCGAGCGGTTCCTGTCCGCCTGAGCACGCGATGAGCGAGCGGATGCGCGGCGCGCTCGCCTCGGCGTACGAGCGCCTCGGCCCGGCGGAGCGGGAGTCGACCCGGGTGGTCCACGACCCCGGGACCTACACCGCTGGGGTGCCGTACGGCGACCTGGCCGCGCTCCGCGCCCGGCACCGGGTGGTGCCCGTCGCGGAGCCGGGGCTGCCCGGGTGGCCGGAGGGCGGCGGCTACTGGCTGGTGCTGCACCACGAGGACGTGCAGAGCGTGCTCACCGACCCGGCGACCTTCTCCTCTGCCCTGGGTGGGACCCAGATCCGGGACCCGGCCAGCGAGGAGGACCTGCGCTACGTGCGCCGGATGATGCTCAACATGGACCCGCCCGAGCACTCGCGGCTGCGCAGGATGCTGGCCCGGTCGTTCACGCCGCGCGCGGTCGCCCGGCTCGAGGAGCGGGTCGGTGAGCACGTGCGCGGCATCGTGGACCGGATGCTCGGCGACGCGTCGTCGGGGGAGTGCGACTTCGCGAAGGACGTGGCCGCCGACCTGCCGCTGCTCACGCTGTCCGACGTGCTCGGGGTCCCGAGCGAGGACCGGTGGCTGATGTTCGACTGGTCCAACCGGGTGATCGGCTGGCAGGACCCGGACTACGCGACCAGCACCGCCTTCGACGGGTCCGGGGGCACCGCCATCGCCCGCGAGGCGCTGGCGCTGCGGCCCGGACCGGGCCCCGACGGCCTGATGCCGGACCCGCGCTCCCGCGAGGGGATGCCCGACCTCTACGCCTACGCCAACGCGCTCGGCGCGGCCAAGCGGCGCGATCCCGGCGAGGACGTGATGTCGATCCTGATGGGCCAGCGAGACGACACCGGCGGGTCGGTGAGCGTGGAGGAGTTCGAGAACCTGTTCTGGCTGTTCGCGGTCGCGGGCAACGAGACGCTGCGCAACGGGATCCCCGGGGGCATGCGGGCCCTGCTGCTCGACCCGGCAGCCCAGCGGGCGCTGCGCGAGGACCCCTCCCTCGTGGACGGGGCGGTCGAGGAGATGCTGCGGTGGTGGACGCCGGTGATGACGTTCCGCCGCACCGTGTCCCGGCCGGTGCGGCTCGGCGGGGTGGACCTCGACCGCGGGTCCAAGGTCGTGGTGTCCTTCGCCTCGGCCAACCGCGACCCGGCGGCGTTCGACCACGCCGAGGTGTTCGACGTACGCCGCGGCCGGCGAGCGCACCTCGCGTTCGGGCACGGACCGCACTTCTGCCTCGGGGCGCACCTGGCCCGGACCCAGATGCGCCGGATGTTCACCGAGGTGCTCGCGCGCACGACCTGGATCGAGCCGGCGGGGGAGCCGGCGTGGCTGCGGTCGAACTTCCAGCGCGGGGTCAAACGGCTGCCGATCGGCTGGACCCGCTGAGGCCGAGGTCCGTCCCCGGGGGACCGTTTTGTCCCCAGGTTTGTCCCCAGGGAAATGTCGACATGTTGACGGCGCGCCTGGCCCATGCACAGGCCGCCGCCGGATTTACTGGTGTGACAGAGCCGTTGACCGATCTTGTTGTCGGTCGCGACGGGGAACACATAGAGTCGCCGCGTTCGCTGCGACAAACCGACGTGTCGGTCAGTCGACATCTCGCGCAGCGCGGCCGGGCAACGAGAGGCAGCAGCGTGAACGACTTCGGATCAGGCACCGGCGCCCCCGCCGTCCCGCCCATGGTCATGGCGGCCGCCCCCGGCACCCCAACCCTCGACGTCACAGGAGATCACGCGCGCGTGAGCGACCCGATCCCGTTCCGGCTTCCCGACTCCAGCGCGGCCGCGGACGAACCGCCCCCCGTCGACGAGGCGACCACCAAGCTGGGCCCGACCGGCCGGCCGATGCCCGACCTGCCGGAGCCGCGCCGGGTCGGCGTGCACGGCAACGCCCGGGTCATCTCGATGTGCAACCAGAAGGGCGGGGTCGGCAAGACCACCACCACCATCAACCTGGGGGCGGCGCTCGCGGAGTACGGCCGCCGGGTGCTCCTGGTCGACTTCGACCCGCAGGGGTCGCTCTCGGTCGGGCTCGGGCTCAACCCCCACGAGATGGAGCTGTCGATCTACAACCTGCTCATGCAGCGCGACGTCACCCTGGACGAGGTCATCGTCAAGACCAACGTGCCGGGGATGGACCTGCTGCCGAGCAACATCGACCTGTCGGCGGCGGAGGTCCAGCTCGTGCACGAGGTCGCCCGCGAGCAGACGCTCGCCCGGGTCATCGCCCCGGCGATCGCCGACTACGACGTCATCCTGATCGACTGCCAGCCCTCGCTCGGCCTGCTCACCGTCAACGCGCTGACCGCGTCGGACGGCGTGATCGTGCCGCTGGAGTGCGAGTACTTCGCGCTGCGCGGGGTGGCGCTGCTCAAGACCACGATCGACAAGGTCACCGAGCGGCTCAACCCCAAGCTGCACATCGACGGCGTGCTCGGCACCATGTTCGACGGACGCACGCTGCACGGCCGGGAGGTCATGGAGCGGCTGGTGCAGGCCTGGGGCGACACGGTCTTCCACACCGTGATCCGGCGGACCGTGAAGTTCTCGGACTCGACGGTGGCCGGGGAGCCGATCACGACGTACGCCGCGACCTCCGCGGGTGCGGAGAGCTACCGGCAGCTGGCCAAGGAGGTGCTGGCGCGTGTCGAGACGGGTGAGCCTGCCCGCGGCTGACGACCTGTTCCGCCCGACCGTCGTACCCGACCCGGCCGAGGCCGGGCAGGACGCGGTCGCGGCCGAGCAGCCGCACGAGGACGCCGAGCCCCCGGAGGCGCCGCCCCGGACGCCGAGCGGCCGGGTCCGCCACGACGAGAAGATGACGGTCTACATCACCTCCGAGGAGCTGCTGGACCTCGAGCACGCCCGGCTGTCGCTGCGGCGCAACCAGGGGCTGGCGGTGGACCGGGGGCGGTTGGTCCGGGAGGCGATCGCGATCGCGCTCGCCGACCTCGAGGCCAACGGCGAGGACAGTGTCCTCGTGCAGCGCCTGAACCGGTCATGACGACGGACGTGACCGTTCCGCCCGACGCTGCTCCGGAGGCCCACGACGTGGCGGCGGCGTTCGCCGTGCGCCTGGACAACTTCGAAGGCCCCTTCGACCTGCTGCTGAGCCTGATCGCCAAGCACAAGCTCGACATCACCGAGGTCGCGCTCTCCAAGGTCACCGACGAGTTCATCGCGTTCATCAAGGCGGCCGGGCCGCTGTGGGACCTGGAGCAGACCTCGTCGTTCCTGCTGGTCGCCTCCACCCTGCTGGACCTCAAGGCCGCCCGGCTGCTGCCGCAGGGGGACGTGGAGGACGAGGAGGACCTGGCGCTCCTGGAGGCGCGGGACCTGCTGTTCGCGCGGCTGCTGCAGTATCGCGCGTTCAAGCAGGTGGCCTCCGTGCTGGAGCGGCGGATGGCGGACGAGGGCCGGCGGTTCCCGCGGGCCGTGGGCCTCGAGGAGCGCTTCGCCACGCTGCTGCCGGAGGTGCTCATCGGCCTCGGGCTCGACGAGTTCGCGGCCCTGGCGGCCCGGGCCATGCAGCCCAAGCCGGTGCCGGAGCTGTCGCTGGCGCACATCCACGCACCCACCGTCAGCGTCCGGGAGCAGGCGACGGTGGTCGTCGACCGGCTGCGCCGGGCCGGGACGATGACCTTCCGGGCCCTGGCCGGGGACAGCCCGGACACGCTGACCAAGGTCGCCCGGTTCCTCGCGCTGCTCGAGCTGTTCCGGGACGGCGCGGTCTCCTTCGACCAGGTGTCGCCGCTCGGCGAGCTCACCGTCCGCTGGACCGGGGGGGACGACGGCGACTTCGAGATCACCGACGAGTTCGACCACACCGGGGGCGGCGACGACGAGGACCCCCCGAAGGACCTGGCCGACGACCCGGACGACACAAGACACAGGCACAGACGACACAGGCACAGACGACGCAGACGACACAGAGACAGGGGCAGGGCGATGACCGAGCAGGAGCAGGTGCCGACGGGCCCGACCGCCGAGGAGGTCGAGACCCTCGACGTGCCGATGGCCGAGCTGCGCCCGGCCCTGGAGGCGGTGCTGATGGTCGCCGACCAGCCGCTGGACCACGTCTCGCTGGCGTCCGCGGTCGGCTACCCGCCGGACCAGGTGGTGGCCGCGCTGCACGGCCTCGCCGAGGAGTACGCCGAGCAGGGACGCGGCTTCGACCTGCGCAACGTCGCCGGCGGCTGGCGCTACTACACCCGTGAGGAGTACGCCCCGGTGGTCGAGCGGTTCGTGCTCGAGGGGCAGCAGGCCCGGCTCACCCAGGCCGCGCTCGAGACGCTCGCCGTGGTGGCCTACAAGCAGCCGGTCAGCCGCGCCCGGGTGTCGGCGATCCGGGGCGTGAACGTCGACGGGGTGATGCGCACGCTGGTGTCTCGCGGGCTGGTCGAGGAGGCCGGGCACGACCAGGAGACGACCGCGACGCTGTACCGCACGACCAGCTACTTCCTCGAGCGGATCGGGGTCACGTCGATCGAGGAGCTGCCCGAGCTCGCGCCGTTCCTTCCCGAGATGGGCGACCTGGGCGACCTGGGTGACGTGGCCGGGCTCGACGAGTCCCGGGCGGCCGGTCCGGCGTGACCGCGCACGAGGGACCGGACATTCCCGGCGGGCCCCCGGACGCCGACGGGCTGGTGCGGCTGCAGAAGCTGCTGGCGCAGTCGGGCGTGGCCAGCCGGCGCAAGTGCGAGGAGCTGATGCTCGACGGGCTCGTCGAGGTCGACGGGGAGGTGGTCACCCGGCTCGGCACCAAGGTGGACCCGCGCACCGCGGTCATCCGGGTGGCCGGCAGACGGCTGCCCCCGGTGAGCCCCCACGTCTACCTGGTGCTGAACAAGCCCCGCGGCGTGGTGTCGACGATGTCCGACCCCGAGGGCCGCCGCACCCTCGCCGACTTCGTCGCCGAGCGGCCCGAGCGGCTCTTCCACGTCGGGCGGCTCGACACCGACACCGAGGGGCTGATCCTGCTCACCAACGACGGTGACTTCGCCCAGCGGGTCGCGCACCCGTCGTACGAGCTCGACAAGACCTACGTCGCGGAGGTCTCGGGGGTGGTCTCCAAGGCCACCGTCAGGCGGGTCCTCGACGGGGTGCGGCTCGAGGACGGACCGGTCGAGGTCACCTCGTTCAAGGTCGTGTCGCAGACCGCCGACCGGTCCATCGTGGAGCTGGTCATCCACGAGGGCCGCAACCGGATCGTGCGCCGGCTGCTCGACGAGGTCGGCCACCCGGTGGTCCGGCTGACCCGGACCGCGATCGGGCCGGTGCTGCTGCGCGGGCTCAGGCGCGGCGACCTGCGCGAGCTGACCCGTGACGAGCTCGGCACGCTCCTCGACGCCGCCCGGCTCTGAGCGGGGGCGCCGTCTAGGGTGGTCCCGTCACGCGGGGCACGACGGAAGCGAGGTTTGCGGTGGCGGTACGAGCCGTGCGAGGGGCGACCCAGCTCGAGCGGGACGATCGCGAGCACATGCTCGAGCGGGTCGCGGAGATGGTCGGCGACGTGATGGCGGCCAACGGCCTCGACGTCGACGACTTCATCAGCGTGATCTTCACCGCCACCGCCGACCTGGTCTCCGAGTTCCCGGCGTACGCCGCGCGGAGGCTGGGCTTCGGCGAGGTGCCGCTGATCTGCGCGGCGGAGCTCCAGATCGAGGGCGCGATGCCGCGCGTGGTGCGGATGATGGCGCACGTCGAGACCGACCTGCCGCGCGCGGACATCACCCACGTCTACCTCCACGGCGCCGCCGGCCTGCGCAGGGACCTGACCCGCGTCCGCGAGGTCCCCGATGAGTCTTGACGGGCCCGTCCTGGTCGTCGGCGCCGGCCTCCTCGGTACGTCGATCGGGCTGGCGCTGCGCAAGCGCGGCGTGGACGTCGCGCTGAGCGACCTCAGCGAGGAGAACCTGAGGATCGCGACCGGTCTCGGCGCGGCAAACCGGCGCCCGGCCGACATCGAGCCGCAGCTCGTCGTGGTGGCGGTGCCCCCGGACCATCTGGCCGACCGGATCGCCGCCGCGCTCGAGGAGACCGCCGCGTCGGTGGTGACCGATGTCGGGAGCGTCAAGAGCGCCCCGCTGGCGCAGGTGCGCGGGCTTGTCGACGGGGCGCGGCTGGCCCGCTACGTGGGCAGCCACCCGATGGCCGGCAGCGAGCGCTCCGGGCCGCTGGCGGCCTCCGCGGCGCTGTTCGACGGCCGGCCGTGGGCGGTCACGCCGCACGACGGCTCCTCCCCGGAGGCGACCGAGGTGGTGATGGACCTGGCCCGGTGCTGCGGCGCCACCCCGGTGCGCTTCACCCCCACCGAGCACGACCAGGCGGTGGCGCGCACCTCCCACCTGCCGCACCTGCTCGCCGCTCTCGTCGCCGGCCGGCTCGCCGACGCACCCCGGGAGCACCTCGCGCTGTCGGGGCAGGGGGTGCGCGACGTCACCCGGATCGCGGCCGGCGACCCGGCGCTGTGGCAGCAGATCGTGGCCGCGAACACCGAGGCGCTGACGGTGCTGCTGCGCGACGTACGCGACGACGTGGACGTGCTCCTCGGCGCGCTCGGGGAGGGCGACCGGGGCACGCTCGGGCGGCTGCTGGACCGGGGGGTGGCCGGCACCGCCGTGATCCCCGGCAAGCACGGGGGCCCGCCGGCGGCGGAGGCCGTGCTGTTCGTCGCGGTGCCGGACCACCCGGGCGAGCTCGCGCGGCTGTTCGCGGACGCCACCGACATCGGGGTGAACATCGAGGACGTGCGCATCGACCACGACCCGGGCCGACCGGTCGGCCAGGTGGAGCTGACCGTCGCCGCCGACCGGGCCGACCACCTGCTCACCTCGCTCGAGGCACGGGGCTGGACCGGCCACCGGTAGGCTTCGCTGCGTCGGACAGCGGAGAAGCGGGAGCGAGGCAGCACGTGGGCGTGGTCGTGGCGATGGACGGGCCGTCGGGATCCGGGAAGTCGAGCACGTCGCGCGGCGTGGCGACCCGGCTGGGGCTTCGCTACCTCGACACCGGCGCGATGTTCCGCGCGATGACCTGGTGGATGCTCGAGCACGACGTCGACGTGACCGACGCGGACGCGGTCGCCGCGCACGCCGACGCGCCGCTGCTGGTCTCAGGCACCGACCCGCAGACGCCGACGATCACCGTCGACGGGGTCGACGTCGCCGGGCCGATCCGGAGCCAGGAGGTCACCTCGGCGGTCAGCGCGGTGAGCGCCGTGCCCGCGGTCAGGGCCCGCCTGCTGCGTGAGCAGCGCGACATCATCGGTCACGGAGACATCGTGGTCGAGGGGCGCGACATCGGCACGGTCGTGGCTCCTGACGCCGCGGTGAAGGTCTACCTGACCGCCGACGCCGAGGCGCGGGCGATGCGGCGGCACGCCGAGCTCAACGTGGGCGTGGACGTGCACGCGACCCGCGCCGACCTGATCCGCAGGGACACGGCGGACTCCGGGCGGACCGCGGCCCCCCTGACCATGGCGGTCGACGCGCACCACATCGACACGACCCCGTTCACCCTCGAGGAGGTCGTCGACCAGGTGGTGGCCCTGGTCGGACAGACGCGTGGGACGGGTGTGGCGGAGGGGCCGTGAAGCCGGGCGGGGGCCTGTGCGCGGACCACTGGGACCTGCCGCGCACCCACGACGCGGTCCATCCGCCGCACCGCCTGCTGCGGACGCTGCGACCCGCGGCGCGGGCCGTGCTTCGCGGCCGTTACGACATCCGGCTCCACGACCAGCACCTGCTGCCCGACCGGGGCCCCTTCGTGCTCGCCTCCAACCACATCGGCCTCATCGACGGCCCGCTGATGGCCGCGTTCGCGCCGCGCCCGGTGCACGTGCTGACCAAGAGGGAGATGTTCGAGGGTCACCTCGGGTGGTTCCTGCGGCAGGTCGGCCAGATCCCGCTGGCCCGCCACGACGTCGACCCCGGGGCGGTCAAGGACTGCCTCAGGGTGCTCCGGGACGGGGGAGTGGTCGGTGTGTACCCGGAGGGCACCCGCGGGGACGGGGAGCTCGGCCGCTTCCACAGCGGGGCGGCCTACCTCGCCCTGGTCACCGGGGCGCCTGTCGTACCGCTGGCCGTGTTCGGCACCCGTGACCGCGGCGGACACACCGACTCGGTGCCCGCGCGCGGCGCCCGATTCGACTTCGTGTACGGCGCTCCGGTGTACTTGGGGCAGCAACCCTGGCCCCGGACCCAGGCAGAGGTACGTCGGACCGCGCTCGAGCTGCGGAAGATACTCGCCGACCATCTTGTTCACGCCAAGGCGCTCACCGGGCGCAGCCTCCCCGGACCCATCCCGGGGATCAGCAAGGACGATGTGCTCCAGGCGCACAGCGCCGCACGAAGGAAGAAGTCATGACGACCGAGTTCGAACCCCAGGACGCCGCGGGTGCCCCGCCCGCGGCGGTCCCCGTGCTGGCCGTGGTCGGCCGCCCCAACGTGGGCAAGTCGACCCTGGTCAACCGGATCATCGGTCGCCGTGAGGCCGTCGTCCAGGACGTCCCCGGGGTGACCCGCGACCGGGTCTCCTACGACGCCACCTGGAACGGTCGCGCCTTCACCGTCGTCGACACCGGCGGCTGGGACCCCGACGCCCGCGGGCTCGCCGAGCGGATCGCCGCCCAGGCCGAGATCGCGGCGACGATCGCCGACGCCGTGCTCTTCGTGGTCGACGCCACGGTCGGCATCACCGACGCCGACGAGGCCGTGGTGAAGATCCTGCGCCGGTCCGGCAAGCCGGTCGTGCTCGCCGCCAACAAGGTCGACGACCAGCGCACCGAGACCGAGGCCTACGGCCTGTGGAACCTCGGTCTCGGCGAGCCGTACCCGGTCTCCGCGCTGCACGGACGTGGGTCGGGCGACCTGCTGGACGCCGTACTGGCCGCGCTGCCGGAGGCCCCCGAGGAGCCGTACGGCGAGGTGGGCGGCCCGCGCCGGGTGGCCATCGTCGGTCGGCCCAACGTCGGGAAGTCCTCGCTGCTGAACAGGCTTGCCAAGGAGGACCGGGTCGTCGTCGACAACGTCGCCGGCACCACCGTCGACCCCGTCGACGAGCTGATCACCCTCGGCGGCCGGCAGTGGCGCTTCATCGACACGGCGGGGATCCGCAAGCGGGTCAAGGAGGCCTCGGGCCACGAGTACTACGCCAGCCTCCGCACGCACAGCGCGGTCGAGCGCGCCGAGGTCTGCGTGGTGGTCGTCGACGGTTCCGAGCCGATCTCCGAGCAGGATCTGCGGATCATCACCTCGGTGGCCGACGCGGGCCGGGCCCTTGTGATCGCCTTCAACAAGTGGGACCTCGTCGACGAGGAGCGCCGCTACTACCTCGATCGCGAGGTGGAGCGCGACCTGGTCCGGGTCCCGTGGGCGCCGCGGGTGAACATCACCGCCCGCACCGGCTGGCACGTGGACAAGCTTGTCCCCGCGCTCGACGCGGCGCTCGAGGGCTGGCAGACCCGCGTCGGCACCGGAGCGCTGAACTCGTTCCTGGGGCGCCTGGTCGCCGAGCACCCACACCCGGTGCGGGGCGGCAAGCAGCCCAAGGTGCTCTTCGGCACGCAGGTGTCCACCGAGCCGCCCACGTTCGTGCTGTTCACCAGCGGCAAGCTCGAGGCGTCCTACCTGCGCTACATCGAGCGCCGGCTCCGTGAGGAGTTCGGTTTCGTGGGCACGCCGATCCACCTCGAGCAGCGGCCCCGCGCGAAGCGGGAGAGGCGCTGACCCGCCTCCGGGCGGCCCCGCCCGCGGGCCGATTCTGAGTTGGCCGACGGCTACGGTAGGGTTCAGTTCGCCCGCTGATCGGCTGTTGGTCGCGGGCATCGGGCTGTGGCGCAGCTTGGTAGCGCACTTGACTGGGGGTCAAGGGGTCGCAGGTTCAAATCCTGTCAGCCCGACCGAATAACCGCCTCTGACCTGCGGAAACGCTGGATCAGAGGCCGGTTCTGCATTTGAACCCGAAGGCGCTATTCCCCACTTATTCCCGAAGTATTCGGGCCGTCCGCTCCGGATCTGCCTGCGGCCAGCTCCTCCAGGACGTGCGCGACGTCAGCGGCGATCGCCGGCTTGGAGATGTAGAACTCGCGGGTGATAGCGGGGGAGGAGTGGCCGAGCTGCTGGGAGGCGGTCTCGGCGTCGACCCGCTCCGAGATCAGCGTCGCCACCGTCTTGCGGAACGTGTGGGGCGTGACCCAGTCGAGGCCGGTGTCCTTGCGGATCTGCCGCCAGCGGCGCTCGACGTTGTTGACCTGTTGCCAGGTGCCGTTGCGTGTCGGGAACACCGCGTCGTTCGGGTTCTCCCGCGCCGCAGCCTGACGGCGCTTGAGCACTGCGATGGCGAAATCCGGAAGGACGACCGTCCTCACGCTGGCGTCCGACTTGGGGCTGGGCTTGCGGTACGTGCCTTTGCCCGGCTCGGTCTTGATCGTTCCGTTGATGGTGAGGCTCGGACGGGTGGCGTCGAGTGTCGACGTCGACCCAGCGCAGCGCAAGGATCTCGCCGATCCGCGCGCCGGTTGCCAGCATCAGGTCGATGATGTCGGCCATGTCGCTGGTACGCCTTCGGCCCGGGCCGCTGCTTGGCCGTCCACGCGCGCAGAGCTTCGCGGACGGTGGTGAGGTCCTCGAGGGTCAGCGACCGGGTCTCGGACCTTCTCGCGGTGGATGCGTGAGGTCTGCTGGACCGGGTTCACGGCGAGCGCGTCGTGACGCACAGCCATCCCCAGCATCGCGCCCATCACCACCTTCGTCTTCCGCTGACGGCTCACGCTCGTCGCCCGGAGTCGGACGAGGAACAGATCCAGTCGACTGGTCGTCACCTCCCGAAGGCGGAGGCCACCCAGCTCAGGGATGACGACCTTGTTGAGCACGCGCTCGTACTCGTTGATGGTGGTGGCCTCGATCCGGCCCTCGTCGCGCAGGAACGTCGAGCCACAGGGCGGCGAGGGTCGCGATAGTGGTGTCGGCGGTGATCGCCTGTTGCGTCGGCGTCGCCCGGTCGACGAGCTTCTCGCGCAACGCACGCTCTGCGGCAGCGATCGTGGTGCCTGTGGCCGTGACCTCGCGGGTCACGCCGTCCTTGTCCCGGATCCGGGTGCGCGCCCTGTACGCACCCTCGCGGACCCGCGTCGGTTCGGATCGTTCCCCAAGTGCCCAGCGATGTCGGTGGTCGTCCGCGTCCCATGCTCGCCACTCCCCTCAGCGCGGCCGGCTCGCTCGGGACAGCGAGACGCCGTCTCCCGCTCGCTGCTCCGGGATGCCGGAGTGTCGTCGAAGCGTCTCCACGTGCTCAGCGACCCAGGCGTCCAGGTCGGATCGGCGGTAGCGCAGGCAGCCCCCGAGCTTCACGGCTCGCGGCCCGAAGCCCGCTCGCCGGGTCCGCCAGGTGTACAGCGTCGCCTTCGGGATCGAGAGGTACGCCGCTGCCTGGTCGATGGTGAGGATGCCGCCCTCCACGTTGTTGTCGATCGTCGTGCTCATGATGTGCTCCTTCGTCGTGACGAGAACAGGTTTGCCCTCGTGACAGAAGGTGTGCAGCGGCAACCGGCCTTGCCTGTGGAGAATCGGTGCCGGAATACGATGCCATGGAGGCTCACGCTCAACTGGGTCGATCGGGATGGGAGCGTGTGCACCTTGCTGATGACGTGACCGCGGTTGACCTCACTGTGATCTCGCTTGCTGTGGCTTGATCTCGTAGCCAGAGGTCGCAGGTTCAAATCCTGCCCCCGCTACCAATCTGGCCCGGGATTCAGTGCGAATCCCGGGCCAGAAAGCATTTGAGACTTGAACCTCCCTCCGGAAACCCTCCTTTGCGGAGGGCACGTCATCCTGGCCGCAGCCGCCGTTCGCGCGGACCCGGACGCGGCGACCACAGTCGGTCATGACGAACCCACTTCTCATCCCGACCATTCCTGATGCCCCGCCGCGAGCCCTGCTGACCGAAGCCGACGCCGCGCGGATCGCCACCGCCATCGAAGCGGAACTGGCCCCATCCACCCGCGCCATGTACGCCGGCGCCTGGCGTCAATGGGAGCGCTGGTGCCGGGGGAGAGGCCTCGATGCGATGCCGGCCGCGCCCGAGGCGTTGGCCGCGTACCTGACCGAGCGGGCCGCGGCCGGGCTCACCTTCGGGACCCTCGACGGCTACTGCTCCGGCATCGCACATCGGCACCACCAGGAGGGCCTGTCCGACCCGACCGCCGACGTCGTCGTCCGACGTGTGCGCCGTGGCCTGCGCCGGATCATGGGTGTCGCGCCCCGCCGGCAAGCCCACCCACTCACCGTCCCCGAACTCGCCCAGATCGTGTCCCGCATCAACACCGATCGCGCGATCGACATCCGCGACCGGGCCGTCATCCTGCTCGGCTACGCCTCCGCGATGAGACCCGGGGAAATCTCGGCCCTCGACGTCGAAGACATCATCACCAAGCCCACCGGCATCCTCATCTCGGTCCGCCGATCCAAGACCGACCAGGACGCCCACGGCCAGCTCGTCGGCGTCGCTCGCGGCGACAACCCTCTCACCGACCCGATCCGGGCACTCGACGCCTGGCTCATGATCCGCCCAACGGGCCGGGGCGCGCTCTTCACGCGCGTGGTCTATCCCGGGTCCCTCACCACGGTGCGCATCGGGCCCCGAGCAGTCAGCAGGCTCGTCCAGCAGCGGGCCAACGCCGCCGGTTTCGACGGCATCCCGGTCACCGGTCACTCGCTGCGTGCCGGCCACGCCACGACCGCCGCTGTCAACGGTGCCCCGATCGACCGGATCGCCGCGCAGACCCGGCACCGTGACCTCGGCACTCTCCTCAACCACTACATCCGACCGGCGGAGGCACTGGCGCATACGACCAGCCGCAACCTCGGACTCTGAAGAGCCTTGCGCTCCAAACGGGTGCCCCATTGGCCGCCGGGCACGGGCAGGCGCGTTTACCGGATCTGCTTGAATTAAGCGCGTTGGCGAGGCGCGTACCGCTCGTCGCCGTAGGTGGGAACCGCTTCTCCATAGGCCACTCGTCGAACGGCGCCTGGAAGCGCACTGGATAGTGCTCCCGCGGCGTCGTTGGAACATCCCACGGTGAACTCGATCTCCTCGTCGACCTCGCAGGCCAAACACCAAGCGCGATCATCCGGCCACACGAGATGTGGTTGTTGATGAACGCCTTCGGCGGAGCCGTACCAAGCCAGTGCCGGAGCGTCGCTCAAGGACTCCACACAGCCGGCAAAGAGCAGCATTTCTCGATGGGGGATCGCGACGCGTGGCGCCTGAGGCGAAGGTGGCCCACCGCCCCAGCCTTCCCATACTGCCGCGTACCCGCGGTCAGCGGTGGCTGTGTACGAGGCAAGAACTGCAAGGGCTGCGCGAACGGTGTCGACCGGCCTCTCGTCCGACGTGTTGTGGACATCCGTCTGAGACAGGGCGATGCGCACGTAGGCGGCAAAGCCAGGCGGACCGAAGGTGACGAGGTCCTGCCAAGGGACGCCAGCCTCGAGTAGCCATCGTGCCGCGCTCGCATCTGCAGCCGGCTGGATCTCGTTCACGCTGTCAGTGTGGCGCGACGCCTTCATGCGCTGCCAGCGATCGGTCGCGCCGCCAGCCGTGACTTTCAGCATGCGAGTGAGCGGCAGTCTGTCGAACGTTCCACGACAATGGAAGCGTGAAGCCCTACCGCATCCGGATGTTCGCCGAGATTGGCTGCGACTTCGCGCTATGGGGCGACCCCCGTCAGCCCCTGCCAACGAACGGTGAGGAGGACGCCGAAGACCTGGAGCACAAACTCCCAATCTCGGAGGACCTGCAGTCGCGGCTCCTCGCCTGGGCGGAGCAGCACTACCGGTACGACGGCGGCGACCGCAGCATCGACATGTCCGACTTCGACGAAGAGGGCCTGCTGCTGAGCCGCGAGCTACAGAGCGAACTAGGACCGGCGTACTCCGTGGAGTACAACTTCACCTTCGCAGGAAGCCGAGATCGGCTGATGCCTCTGGTTGAAGACGATCCCTGCCCCGGCTGGCGGGTCAGGTAGGGGCTGGGCCCAGTCGTCGTGGGTGTGAGCAAGTGCACCCTCATGCCGCTGGTCGCGCAGCCCGCATCCTCGTCGTCCCTGCCCGGCCCGGTCACCTACGGCGCGGGCGGTCCCGCCAGGCCGCCGTGGCCCACAGCGCCCAGGCAACCAGCATCGGCTGGAAGAAGAGCCGTATGAGCCGCTTCTGGTCCGTGTCGAGGCCGAACGCGTCGTTGCCCTCGACGTACTGCGCGATGTTCCCGGGGAAGATTGCGACGAAGAAGGCCGCGACCACGAATCCCACGGTGACGCGGCCACGCCCCCAGGCCAAAAGCGCGGCTCCCAGGCCGATCTCCACGAGACCAGAGACGAGCACGACAGGGTCGTCGTCGACGGGGAACCAGGCCGGGACCTGGGCGCGGAAGTCGTCGCGGGCGAAGGTGAGATGGCTGGCCCCTGCGCCGACGAGGGTGGCGCCGAGCACCCAGCGGGCCAAGGTACGTGGGAGTGAAGTGGGCGCGGCATCCGTGAGGGCCATGACCCCAGCATCGCACTCCGGACCGTCCGGCCGTTCTCCCGCGGATGCGCTGCCGCGTCCGCTCCGGAGCAGACCACGAGATCCAACTATTCACAATATGTATTCACAGTGTGTATGGTGAGCACATGTCCGTTGGTCACGTGCTCCTGGGAGTTCTTGCGGAAGGCCCCGCGCACGGCTACGACCTGAAGCATGCGCACGATGAGCGCTACCCAGGCGCGAAGCAGCTCGCGTTCGGGCAGGTGTACGCCGCGCTAGCGAAGCTCGAGAAGGACGGCTTCGTCGAGGTGATCGAGACGACGCGTGGGTCCGGGCCTGATCGGACGACGTACGCGCTCACCCCAGCAGGCAAGGCTGCGCTGGGGTCGTGGCTGGCCGAGGTCGAGCCAGCGGGGCCCTACGCCGCCGATGAGCTGGTCCGCAAGACGGTTACCGCGTTGCGGCTGGGACGCGACGCGGCCGACTATCTGGCTCGGCAGCGGGAGGCGCACTTAGCAGAGATGCGCCGGCTGGTCGCGCTGCAGGAGTCGACCGACGAGGTGGAGGCGCGGGTGGTGATCGACCACGCCGTGGAGCACCTCGACGCCGATCTGCGCTGGCTGAGCACCGCCGCCGTCCGCGTCCGGACAGCGGGTCGACCAACGGGCCGGCCCAACGAGTCCGCACCTGAGCTTGAGGGCAACGCCCACGAATCCTCGAACCGGAAGGTGGTCAGATGACCGCGACAGTCAACGGGTCCGCGCTGCTCGCTGGGCAGGCCCTCCGCAAGTCGTTCGCTCGCACCGAGGCCCTACGCGGGGTGGGCCTCGAGGTGGCGGCCGGCGAGGTCGTTGCGGTCACCGGCCCGTCCGGCAGCGGCAAGTCCACGCTTCTGCACTGCCTGGCCGGCATCCTGCGGCCCGAGGCCGGCGAGGTCGTCTTCGACGGTCGTCGGATCGACACCCTGGACGAGACCGCACGGAGCCTGCTCCGACGCCGCGACTTCGGAATCGTGCTGCAGTTCGGTCAGCTGCTCCCAGAGCTCACCGCGGTCCAGAATGTCGCGCTGCCGCTGCTGCTCGAGGGTCATGAACGGCGAGCCTGCGAACAGGCGGCTCGAGGGTGGCTCGAACGTCTCGGCGTCCTCGGTGACGCCGAAGCGACACCGGGCGAGCTGTCGGGCGGGGAGCAACAGCGCGTCGCGGTGGCCCGCGCTCTCGTCACGGGACCGAAGGTCATCTTCGCCGACGAGCCCACGGGGGCCCTCGACACCGTGGCTGGCGAGGGGGTACTGGCCGAGCTGCTCGGCGCCGTCCGTGACACTGACGCGGCCTTGGTGATGGTCACGCACGACAACCGAGTCGCCGCACGCGCCGACCGCGAGATCATCCTTCAGGACGGCCGCCTGGCCGCAGCCACGGTCGGAGCCTGACGTGGCCGCAAACACCCACCCGGGAGCCCCGCCGAGCCGACGCTCGTGGAGACGACGGACCAGGACCGACCTCGTCCTGGCTGGCGCGTTCCTGCGCAACGGCGGCATCGGCAGAGCCATTCTCGTCGCATGCTGTACGGCGATGGTTTCGGGGCTCCTGTTCGTGGCGCTCGTGGTGTTCCTGTACACGGCCGCAACATCCGCCACGTTCGGCGGCAGCGAACGCAACGCAGAGATCCTCGGCGGCCTCATCAACGACACCAACGTCCGGGCGGGATACCTAACCGGAGTCCTGCTCATTACGCTGGCGCCCCTGACCCTGCTGAGACAGGTTCTCCGACTGGGCACTGCAGCCCGAGAGCAGCGGTTGGCTGGTCTCCGGCTCGCCGGGGCCACACCCGCCGACGTGCGGCGGCTGGCGCGGATGGAGGTCGGACTCCCCGCGTTCGTTGGAGCGCTCGCCGGTTACCCTCTCTTCCTGGGCTTGCGTGCGGTGTTCGGCGGCGTGCCCCGTGACGACGTCGTCTTCGCCGATTACGACCCGATCTTCAACGAATTGCGTCTCATCCCGACGACCGTCTCGCCGGCGTGGTGGCACGTCGTCCTGGTCGCGCTGGCCGTGGGCCTCGGGGCGCGTTCGCCGGAGGTGCGGCTACGCGGAGGGTGCAGGTCACCCCGCTCGGGGTGAGCAGCCGAGAGCCGGGGCGCCCGCCACGCCCCTGGGCCGCGCTGGGGCTGTTCCTCCTCGGTCTCGCCGGACTCGGCGAACCGCCCTGGGCGCTCGCTCAGGTAGCAGCACGCTGGTGGGTATCGCGACGGTGGTCTTCGTGGTCACGGGCCTGCTGTTGCTCACTCCGTGGCTCGCGTACATCGCCGGACGCTTCGTGGTCGCCCGGGCCTCCACCGCGCATGTGCTGCTCGCCGGGCGTCGGCTCGTCACCGACCCACGCCCCGCCGGGCGCGCTGCAGCCGCCATCGGCGTCATCGGTCTGGTCGCCGGCTTCGGCAGTGTCATCGTCACCGACCTGCCGAGCTCGTCGGGCATGGGTCAAGGCTTCCGCGGAGTCGAACCGTTCTACACGGTCCCCAGCGTGCTCGTCGCGTTGTCCTAGTGCTCTCGCTCGCCCTCATTGTGTTCAGCCTGGCCGTGCATGGCGCCGAGACACTCATGGACCGCAAGCGCGCCATCGCCTCCCTGGCTGCCGCGGCGCCACCGAACTCGACCTCGTTCGCGCGCAACGGTGGGAGGTCGGTCTCGTCGCCGTCCCGGTGACCGTCGCAGGGCTGGTGCTCGGTACCGTCCCGGCGCTGGTCGCCCTCAGTGCGACGGAGCCATTGCTGGCGCTTACGCGTGGATTCCGGTGGCCGCGAACCTGGCAACTGCGGGGTGCGCGCTGTTGGCTGTCCTCCTCGCGACCACGATCACCCGACCGTGGTTACGTCGCGCGGCTTCGGCTGCAAACCTGCGCACGACCTAGGGGCTCCCCGAGTTGTTGCGCATCGTCCAGAATGCGGCTAGATCCGCGCCGTGTCGCGCACACTATGCGGTCGTGGTGACGCTAGGAAGTCCGTGCTGGCATGGAAACGAAACGGCTGCGAGGCCTGCCAGGCCGCAGCCAGGATGAAGCCGACACGACGCTGAACATCGCGACCACTCCGAGGACTCCCAGATGACGGTTGCCACAATGGCGGAGACCCGGCCGACTCGTGCCCCGGCGCCAAAGCCGATGTCGAGGCGGCGAGTGTGCCCATCAGCATGATCGTACTACGGAACACGTCCCAGAACGGATTGTTGCCTTCCTGCCGTATGACGACCAAATAGACGACCGTCGTCAGCGCGGCGATAACCGCGCTGCCCATGCAAACATTCGTTGGACACCGCGAAGAGCTCCATTCGATAGACGCTACTCCGCTACGCAGACTTCGCGGGGGCTCTGACTGCCACGCACTCTCATCGGTCGCCGGGCGCTGACAGCGGCGGCACGCACAGCGACTGTGCACGGTGGAAGCTGGCCATCGAAAGGCGTTGCTCTGTAATCTCCTCTCGTCAATCGGAGACACACACGCTCCGAACCGGGCCGAGCGGCTTCAGCCGCGAATCCATCGTGCCGGGCTGGATGTGAGCCAGCTGAGCACGCGCCCTGAGGAATGGTCGCGGTGCTCGACTGCTCGAAGAAGTCCTATCCAAGCCACTGGGCCGCGGAACGCGCCTTGCAGGCGATTCAGGAGTCCTGCCGGTCACGCGGTCGGAAGGCTCCGACGGGGTCCTACTGGTGCGGCTTCTGCAAAGCCTGGCACCTGACCTCGAAGTCGAAGAGTCGATCTCCGAGCTGGGTCAGAAAGGAGAGACGGTCTCCCGGCCGTGTGGGATAGGGATCGATGGTCGCGGCGAAGCGACGCGGATGCTGCGGGCCGCAGCTGGACTTGATGGCCCTCCCTTTACCCTCCGGAATCTGTCGGCCTGAGCCGGTGCGGATCGGGTACGATCGGAATCGTTCGAGACAGCGAAGACCGCGTCAACACAAGCGATTCGGCTGTTTCCCGCAATGTTCGGTAGCACTTGGAATCGCCCTGTGTGACTCCAGAGGTCGAAGGTTCTAATCCTGCCCCCGCTATCAATCTGGTCCGGATTGCGTGCGCATCCCGGACCAGAAAGCATTTGAGACTTGAACCTCCCTCGGGGAAACCCACCGTTTGGCCATCCCGTAGATGTCCCGGGCGCCCGCGCTCATGCTGCTTCTACTGGTTCCGCTGATGGCCGAGCCGTCCGGTGCGGAGCGTGCACCTGACGTGCATGAGGCCGACACCACCCGCTGAGTGGGCTCCACCCGCTCCTGAGCATCGACGAACTCGCCGAGTACCTCGACGTGCCGATCAAGACGGTCTACGAGTGGCGCCAGACCGGACGTGGTCCGGTCGGCATCCGGATGGTCGCCACCTGGAGTTCGCCGTCTCCGACGTGCGCAACTGGATCGGGGACCAGCGCGGGTCTGCGCCGGGTCGCTCGGCGGAGTAGCGGTGACCTGCCGTGGCAAGCTAGACCTCGTACCTCGATCGGAAGCTTCGGCGCGATCGAGTTCACCAACATGCCGAACGGCAACCGTTCGCGCACGCCTCTGTTTCCGCGACCACGACTGCCAGGTCCGCGGAGTCGAGGCCAGCGACACCAACGGGAAGTTGGCCGAGTTCGACTCCACCGCCGATGGATCGGGGGGTCGGCGCCTCGTAGACTCATGCGTGTGGTGACTTTGGCGGAACAAGAGACCGTGGGCGTGCTGCATTGCCTCCCCCCGCGGCTGAATGGTGGGAGCATCGAACTGGGCTACCGTGGCACGGGCCACGATGGCTCCTCCGCTGAGTTCACCGAGGTCATCGAACTCCCCGCGGCGCTCGACCAGGTCGCCCCCGAGACGCGCGGCCCCTTGCTCCGGCTGCTTTCGCTCGCCGCGTCGCTGAGCTACTTCAAGGCCTTCGCGCCGGGCAGGATCGAGGTGGCAGGGGGCCTGACCACAAGGGAGCGTCAGTTCCTCGACGAGCTCACGAAGAATGGGCTGGGCGAGTTTGCCTACTTGAACGAACTGCCTGAGGTATTCCAGACGCGCATCGCTGGGCCGACACTGCGCGAAGAACCGACCTCGGCGGGGGAGTCGCCTGTTCCGCAACGGGTCCTGGTCGCGGTCGGCGGTGGCAAGGACTCGATTGTCTCCATCGAGGCCCTCAAAACGGCCGGTTACGAGGTCGGACTTTTCTCGGTTAACGGCTACAAGCCGATCGAGGACACGGCGGTTGCTGCTGGCATCCCGCTGCAGACGGCGCGCCGCAGGCTGGACCCTGAGCTCTTCCGCCTCAACGCCGAGGGGGCCCCAAATGGGCACGTCCCGGTAACCGCCGTGAACTCGGTGATCGCAGTCCTGACCGCCTTGGCGCTCGGCTACGACACCGTCGCCTTTAGTAACGAAGCGAGTTCCTCGTACGGCAACGTCGTCTGGCACGGCCGTACCGTCAACCACCAGTGGTCGAAGGGACTTGAGTTCGAGCGCCTCCTGCGAGCCAGCCTGCCTGCCGGTGCGCCGACCTACGTGTCGCTGTTGCGGCCGCTTACCGAACTGCGAATTGCGCGCAGGTTCGCTTCCTACCGCCGGTACCATCAGGTTTTCACCAGTTGCAATCGCGCCTTCAAGCTGCAGGAGAGCGAGCGAACTTCCTGGTGCGCCGACTGCCCGAAGTGTCGGTTCGTGTTCCTTTGCCTCGCGCCGTTCATGCCGAGTAGCGAGTTGCTGGCAGTCTTCGGCGGCCGCGACATGTTCGCTGACCCGAAGCAGACCGAGGGCTTCCTCGAACTGCTCGGGGCCGACGGGCTGTTGAAGCCCTTTGAGTGCGTAGGCGAGCCCGACGAGTGCCGGGTTGCTTTGTCGTTGCTCAAGGAGCACCCCGACTGGAAGGACCACCCCTTCGTCCATGCCCCTGAGGTGGCGTCCCTCTTTGCCTCCGCGGTGGAGCGCGAGAGCGTGTTCGCGTTCCGTGAGGGCGAGCACTGCCTGCCACCCCAGCTCGAAGCGGTCGCCCGTGCGGTTTGAAGATCTCATCGGGCGCAAGGTAGTTATCTGGGGGGCGGGCCGCGAGGGACGGGCCGCATACGCCGAGCTGGAACGGCGCGGCATCCTTGCGTCGTTCGCCCTCACCGGTGATGGTGACGCCCCCGAGGACCTCACATCGAGAGCGGCGACCGGAACTGCGGCTTTGGACCGACTGATGTCCGCTGACGTCGTCATCAAGTCACCCGGGGTGCCCCATGCCGCCCGCCGAGTTCCTCCGCGTTCGCGAGCTCGGAATCTCGATTACATCGCTGACCGACCTCTGGCTTTCGACGAATGCCGGACGCGTGCTGGCCGTAACGGGCACCAAGGGTAAGAGCACCACGTCGTCGTTGGTTTGGCACCTGTTGACCAGCGTGGGAATCTCCGCCTCACTTGTGGGCAACGGCGGCACGCCGGTTACCGCTGGCGATACCACCGATGCCGAGGTCGCGGTCACCGAAGTATCCAGCTATCAAGCCGCGGACCTGTCTGTCTCGCCCCGCGTCGCGGTGGTCACGTCGCTCTACCCCGAGCACCTCCCGTGGCACGGGGGGTTCGAGCAGTACGTCGCGGACAAGCTCAACCTCATTTCCCATGGGTGCGAGGTGGTCGTCGTGCCCGCCCTGGATGGAGATGTGGCCGGTCTTGTCCGTCCTCGCAGCGGCAGCGCCTGTCTGGTCGACCCCGACGCTCTCGGGATCACCTCGTCCGAGGCGGGGATCCACTGGGAGGGCGTCGGCCGGCTCGCTGCCCCTGACATCACGGTTCATGGACGGCACAACTTCGTCAACGTCACACTTGCTCTCACCGCCGTTACCGCCGGGTTCGACGTGGACGATAGGCGTGATCGGCTACTG
This sequence comes from uncultured Actinomycetota bacterium, assembly GCA_963838025.1. Taxonomy (GTDB): domain Bacteria; phylum Actinomycetota; class Actinomycetes; order Propionibacteriales; family Nocardioidaceae; genus Nocardioides_B. The sequence continues at coordinate 2,008,080 of CAWIPF010000001.1, read as the reverse complement.
GCGGCGGTAGGAACCTTCGTTCCGCTCGCGCACCGACTCGAGACGGTTCCCTCCAACGACGGCCGACGGTGGGTCGACGACAGCCTTGCTACGGCCCCCGAGGCCGTCGTCGCAGCGCTGGAGACTTTCCCGCGCGAGCGGGTCACGCTGCTCTTGGGCGGGGCCGACCGAGGGCTCTCCTTTGAGCCGCTCCGCGACTACCTGAGCAGGCGTTCGGATGCCCGGGTGGAGGTCATCGCCGTTGGGCCCGCGGGCGCGCGATGGATGCGCGAGGGTGGCTCGGCCACCATCCACTCGAGGCTTGCGAACAGCTTCGCTGATGCCATGGGGTGGCTGCGGGACGACTCCCACTCTGACGTGGTGCTCCTATCGCCTGGGGCGCCGAGCTTCGATGAGTTCACCAGTTACGAAGGACGCTCCGCGGCGTTCCGTGCCGCCGCCTCCAGCAATCCGACCCAGGGACAGGTTGAATGATGGAGTTTGTGTGGGTCGATGGAGTCCGCCAACCCATGGAAGAAGCGGCCTGGGGCAAGGTCGCCGAGACTTTTTTCGGGATGGGGTACCGCACCACCCTCCCCGTCGTCGAAGACATCGCCAGTCCGGTCAAGTTCCATCGAGGCCTGGTCGAGAAGCTGGCATCCGCCCTGGGTCGGCCATTAGATCGCGCGCCGTGGGACTTCATCGAGGCAGGCAACTTCCCGGCTGGGTCCGCACTCGAAGTCATCGGCGGCTGGCCAAGCCCGGGAGTGGCATTTGGTGAAGCTGCTGGCCACACGCCCTGGTCTGCCATCGCAGCTATCGAGCCGGCCGCACATGATGCGGCCCATGCAGCGGGCGTCTCCCTGCCGTGGGCGTTCAACTCGGCATCGCCTCTGGTGAACCTGCCAACCTTGTCCAGGCTTGAGGATGACCAAGCTGCCCGCCACCTGCAGGAGGTGGCCGCCGACATCGGACTCTGGTGGAACAGCGCTAGACACTTGACCGGATCCACCGCCGGGGTTCCCCTCATTCATACCGGACGCCGTTCTTGGGTGTTCCCGGATCGCAGCGCAGGGATCGTGTCCAGCTGGGCCTTCTTCAACATCGCGTCGACGCTTTCGGCCATGCCCGAGGCAATCACGGTAGACGTCCTTCGAGATAGCAGGGCGGTTGCATTCATCTCGGGCACTGGGGCGGTTACAGTTCTCGACTCCCTGGATGGGCACGATCTAGTACCCGATCGAGAGGCGGTCATGACCCTGCTCACGACGCGCCTGATTTTTATCCATTAGTCCACCAAAGGGCGTTTCTGGTAGGTAGCGTTCTGCGCGTGAAGTTGCGCGCACTCCGCAGGGATAGCCTCGTCATCGCTCTCGGGGCTGGGCTCTTCGCGCTCGGCCTGATCGCGGTCAACATGCTTTGGCCAGCAGCGTTCGGCGTGTTCATCGCAATCGGCGGTACTGTCGGTGCGTTGATGGTTGTCTACGAAGTCAAGCTCACGAAACGACTTGCGCAAGCAGAGTTCATTCGCGATCTCCAGACGAGTTTCTCTTCGGACGGGAACATCAGCGAGCTCTGGCGTAAGTTGCTGCTCGAGGAAGAGATCACGTCTGCCGAACGCGCGAAGGTAAGTAGCTATCTGACCTTCTTCGAGACACTGCATATCCTCGTCGACAAGGGCGCCCTTGAGCTTGAGTTGACCGATGACCTGTTCCGAAACCGATTCTTCAAGGCCATCGGGAACAAGGGCGTGCTTGAGACTGCCCTAGCCAAGGAACCCGGATCGTTCGCGAACATCCACGATCTAATTGCCGCCTGGCACGGGTACCTCTTGGTCAACGAGATTCCGATGCATGCTGGCTACTTCGGCTACATCCACGCCATGGCCGAGGCGAAAGGCTACGAAATCGTTCGTCTGGGCGAGGAGGACCTGACTGATCTCGAGGACCTTCAGGAAGAGGTTCTGAGGACGCTCGACGACGACACGTGGTTGCGGGCGAACAGCGATGTCATGTTGAAGGAATGCCTGGTCAGCCATATCACGCTCGGCGCTCGCTGCAATGGTCAGTTGGTCGCGGCGGCGGTGCTGTACGACGGTGGCGCGTCCAGCGAAAGCATCCGGCGCTACTTCACTGACGAACCCGCCAGGCTGAATCAGTCGATCAACCTCAAGTTGGTCCTAACACTCCGTGAGCATCGGGAGAAGGGGCTCAGCCGTACGCTCGTGGAACTACTTGAGAAGGAGGCATGCGAATTGGGCAAGGCCGAGATCATGTGCACGATCCATCCGAAGAACACGCCCAGCGAATCCCTATTCAAGCTTCTCGGGTACTCCCGAGTCGACACCGTCTCGACCGATTATGGGATGCGCAACGTCTTCGCTCGCAACGTGCCGGCTCCGGACAAGCGCTGGGCTCGATAGTTGCTCGACATACACTCGCTCGACGGAACCGTTGTCGACGCGGTTCCGGCCGAGTTCGCCCTATACCCGTTCGGCGTCTTCACGACCTTCGTGGTTGCCGAAGGCAGAGTGCTGGCCTGGGCGGAGCATGTCGGGCGACTTGCCCGCGATGCACGGAGAGTCTGGGGTCACGAGCTCGATGGTGCACGGCTGCAACGGGTCGTGCAGCGCCACCTCGAACGGCTGCGCGGTCCGGCAACGATGAGGATCACGCTATATCCGGAAGGCCTGACCATGACCTCACCTGCGGACGCGCGTGGGTGCCGGATTCTGGTTTCGTCCAAGTCCATGCAGTTCCCGTTCGTACCGCAGAGCAACTTCACCGTCCGCACCTTCGAGTATCAGCGAGAGTTAGCCGAAGTGAAGTCCACGGCCCTGTTCTCGCAGATTCGATTGAGGCGCGAGGCCCAGCTGGCTGGCTTCGATGATGTGTTGTTTCGGCGGGGCGATGAAGTACTCGAAGGAGCAACCTGGACGGTGTTGTGCTGGAGGGACGGACAGGTCACAACCCCTCGGGACCACGTCCTTGCAAGTATCACGGCGTGGCGCCTTGGACGCCTCGCCGAAGAGCTCGGCTGGCGCTTCCGAACTCGCCCTTTGAGCCTCGCAGAGCTGTTAGATGCGGACCTCACGCTGGCTTCAAACGCCAACACGCCCGCACGAGCTATCCGACTCGTAGACAGCAACGTCGTCCCAGTCGATGACGATCTGCTTGCCACCATCGCGAACGCATTCTCCGCCCTTCCGCGAGATTTGATCGTCTAACCGGTGCGGCGCTGCACCTAGCTCGGCTGCAACTCTTGTCGGCATGGGTCGTCGTTTGACTTCGTGCGCGATGAAGCGAGCGTGCCGCACTTAATCCCCAAGTATTCGGTCAGAAGCCCGCTCTCAAGGTCAAGCTCGAGCACTTGAGAATCGCCGCGACGAGGTGTTTGCGCAGGTCGGCGCATGTATCCGCAAACGACGACATGTTCGTCGCTGCCCGTGCCGATGGACAAGGGGTCGCAGGTTCAAATCCTGTCAGCCCGACAAAATGAACCGGCCCTGACCTGCGGAAACGCTGGGTCAGGGCCGGTTGGGCTTTCTGGCTCTTCTTGACTTGTGGGACGTTTGCTGGTCGTTGACTCTCGCGGTTTCGTGTGGGTTGGGGCCCCTGCACAGTCACTGCGAACCCCGGAAGGACGATGGTCCGGACGCTTGCGTCGGACTTCGGGGTCGGCTTGAGGTAAAGGCCCTTTCCGCGCTCCGTCTTGATCGTTCCTCTCACCGTGAGCGTTGGGACGGGTCCCCTCAAGCGAGATGTCGGACCAGCGCAGTGCCAGGACTTCTCCGATCCGACAGCCGGCGGGCAATCAGGTCGGAACCTTTCCGCCCGGCGTCGCTGGGCCCGGCCGCTGGCGGCACTCGCTGTGCAGGTCACGGTGGCCGTCCGGGCGACGGTCGTCGTCACGGAGCGGGCCAGAGCGGGCCCGGCGAAGTAACCCAAACCCGCCGGCGTCATCCGCCGAGGATGGACCGCCGCCCGGGTGGGGGAGTGGTAACGGTTCCCCGGCCCAGGACTCATCCTCTGCAGGTGAGGCGGACCGGTACGCCCGGCAACACGCTGAGCCTCGAGCCCCGGTCGACCGAAAGGAACTCAGATGTCGTTCTGGGATGTTGTGTGGTTCATCCTCATCACCTACGTGTTCATCGCGGTGCTGATGATGTTGTTCTCGATCTTCTCGGACCTGTTCCGCGACAAGGAGCTGTCGGGATGGGTGAAGGCGATGTGGATCATCGCCCTGGTCTTCTTGCCGATCATCACCGCGCTGGTGTACCTCGTCGTGCGGGGCTCGGGGATGGCCCAGAGGTCGGCGCAGCGTGCCGAGGCGATGAGGCTGGCGCAGGACTCCTACATCAGGGACGTGGCCGGCAAGGCCTCGCCCGCCGACGAGATCGCCCAGGCCCGGGACATGCTCGACGCCGGGGTGATCACCGAGGCCGAGTACACGCGGCTGAAGGAAAAGTCGCTGGTCTGAATGACCGCCGAACTTCGCTGAGGTGGCGAACGTGCGCTCAGTCACCGGCCCGACGTGGCACTCTCTGTCGCTGGGACACCGGCGCCGGTTGATGCTGGGCAAGATCGTCCGGTCCGCACTGGTCTCCGCGGCCGTCATCGTGGCGTACTTCTTCCTACCGATGTCCGGAGAACGCGGCTCGGGCAGCGCCGCCTGGCTCGTCGGGGGACTGGCCGTGGTCAGCTCGCTGATGGTGTGGCAGGTGCGCGACATCCTCCGATCGCCGTATCCGGCGGTGACAGCGCTGGGTGGCCTGATCGTCTCGGTACCGCTCTTCCTGCTGCTCTTCGCGAGCCTCTACTACGTGATGGGCGTGCAGGACCCCGGCAGCTTCTCCGAACCGCTGACGAAGCTGGACGCGGTCTACTTCAGCGTCACCGTCTTCGGCACGGTCGGCTTCGGTGACATCCATGCGCTGTCCCAGGCGGCCCGCGCGGCGGTCACGTTGCAGATGGTCAGCGGGCTGGTCCTCGTCGGCGTGATCGCCCGCATCCTGATGGGAGCGGTCGAGGAGAGCCGCCGCCGGCAACGAAAGGAATAGCAGCCGCACCTGTGGCCTCGCGGAGGAACCCCCGAGGGCGGTCGCACGCGCGGTCGAAGGTCACCCGCCATGGAGGATGTCCATGCGCTCACCAGGCACGACGATCTGTCCTGTGACCACGCCAGACCAGCCTCGTGCCGCGTCCAGCGAGCCGTCGGCTCGCGGAGGAAGCGTGTCCGCGGTCGACGTGGTCGCGGGCCTGTCGACCCTCGTCTTCGAGGGCGCCGGCGCGGTGGGACGTTCAGCGCGGCCGCTCGCGGGCGCGCTGGGCAGCGCGATGCTCCGTCCCCCCTTGCTGCCCCGACAGCTCCATCCCGCGCGGTTCCTGGCCCCGCTGGCCGAGCGTGGCGCGGCGGAGCGGCGCGCACTCACCAGGTCCGCCTCCGGCTGGCTCGACGCACTGGTGCCGATGGTCCTCACCGAGGTGCTCCGTCGAGTCGACGTGACCGAGCTGGTCCTGCGGCACCTCGACGTGGACCAAATCGTCACCGCGGCCGACCTCGACGAGGCGGCCGCCCGTCTCGACGTCGGTCGCGTCCTGGACCGTGTCGACGTGGACGAGGTTGTACGCCGGGTGGACGTAGACGTCGTGGCCCAGCGGCTCGACCTCGACACCTTCCTCGCCCGGAGAGACCTCACGGCGCTGGTCCTGGGCCATGTCGACCTCGACGTCTTGGTCGCGGCTTGCCTCGAGCACCTGGACCTGGTGGCACTCGCCGAGCAGGTCATCGACGGTGTCGACCTGCCCGGGATCATCCGGGAGTCCACCGGCACGATGGCCTCGGACACCGTGCGGGGAGCTCGCATGCAGGGGATCGCGGCGGACGAGGCGGTCGGCCGGGCGGTCGACCGCCTGCTGCTCCGGCGGAGCCGGAGAGTCCCGGCGGAGACCATCGCCGAGCCGGCGTCCAACCCCGCAGAGGTGAGCGTTCCACAGCAGGAGCGACGTGAGCCGACGAGGTAGCGATGGTCGAACAGAGACCCTCGCCTGTCCCGCGCGAGGCACACGCGTACCAAGGCCGGACGGCCGGCATCGTCACGAGAAGTGTGGCCGCCGTCGTCGACGGCATCGTCGTGCTCCTCGGCCTGCTTCTGCTCTATGCCACGGTGGCCGGAGTCCTCTTCGTGCTCAGCCCGAGGGGGTTTGAGTTCCCCGGGGGCCGACTCATCCTGAGTCTGACGGCTGCCGCCGCCCTGACCGTGCTGTACCTCGGTGTCTCCTGGTGGCTCGACGGGAGGACGTACGGCGACCGGCTCATGGGCCTCCGCGTGGTCGACCGCCATGGGCAGCGGTTGCCCTTGGGGGTCGTGTTGCTCAGGGCCCTGTTCTGCGTGATTCTCCCGGTGGGGCTGCTCTGGGTGGCGGTGAGCAGTGAGAACCGGTCGCTGCAGGACGTGGTGCTCAGGACGGCGGTCGTCTACGACTGGCAGGCATGAGCACACCTGGCACGAAGCCGCGGGCCATGATCACGAGCTCCCACGCCGGTCTCGTCGGCGCAAAGACATGATCATCCGCCTGGGATGAGGCATCGGTGGCGACCGTGGCGTCTCCTTGTCAGGTCACCCTTTCCCATCGTGGAGGATACGGCCGGTGTCTGAGCGCACGTACGAGATCCGCCTGAACGGGCTTGTGCCTACCGAGGAGCTGCTTGACCAGATTGGCGAGGTCGAGGTCGTCGAGCACGAGTTCCGGACGGTGCTCAGCAGCCGCTTCGCCGACCAGGGAGAGCTGCAGGGCTTCCTGCACCGTCTGCGCTCCTACGGACTCGACGTCGTGGAAGTGCGGCGGCTGCCCGTAGTCGGCAGGATCGACGAAGCCGAGGAGCCTGGATGAACGGCGATGCCCACCGGTCGCAACCGGGCTGGTACGAGGTCACAGTGGTCGGGCCGATCGGCCCGGTGCTTCGTCAGGCGCTGAAGCCGTGCAGGGCCGAGCCAGTCCAGGCGCAGACGATCGTCCGTGCGCGAGCCCGTCCCGAGGTCGACCTCCTCGACGTCGCGGAGCAGTTGCACGCCCGTGGGGCGACGGTCGCCGGCATCATGGTGATCGATGACCTGGCGGCGAGGCGGCCCCGATGAGCGCGGACCGGGTGCGGTGGTGACCTCGCGTACGTCGGCAGCGGGCACGGCAGCCGCATCGGGGACGGTCTTGGTCACGCTGGCGTCGGGCCAGTTCCTCATGGCCCTCGACAGCTCGGTCATGAACGTGTCCATCGCCACGGTGGCCGAGGACGTGGGGACCACGGTGACCGGTATCCAGACCGCGATCACGCTGTACATGCTGGTCATGGCGTCGCTGATGATCACCGGCGGGAAGCTCGGGCAGATCCTCGGCCGCAAGCGCGCATTCTCACTCGGGTGCGCGATCTACGCGGCGGGGTCCTTGACCACGGCACTGGCGCCGAACCTCACCGTGCTCCTGATCGGCTGGTCCTTCCTCGAGGGCATGGGCGCCGCGCTCATCATGCCCGCGATCGTCGCGCTCGTGGCGTCGAACTTCGGACCTGCCGACCGGCCCCGTGCGTATGGAGCGATCGCCGCCTTCGGTGCCGTCGCGGTCGCCGCCGGTCCGCTCATCGGGGGGTTCATGACCACCTACTCGTCCTGGCGGTGGGTCTTCGTCGGCGAGGTGGTCCTCGTCGCGGTCATCCTGCTCTTCGCGCGCCGGATGGCCGACTTGCCGACCGAGCCGGGTGTGCGGCTCGACCTGGTCGGCACGGCCATGTCCGGGCTCGGCCTGGGGCTCGTCGTCTTCGGCGTCCTCCGGGGGGGCGTCTGGGGCTTCATCACCCCGAAGGCGGAGGCACCGCAGTGGCTGGGTCTCTCACCGGTGGTCTGGCTCGTCCTGGCCGGGGGGCTGGTGCTGAGGGCGTTCCTCGGCTGGGAGCGCCGCCGTCTGGTCGCCGGCTCGTCGGTGCTGATCGACCCGGCCATGCTGGAGAACAGGCTGCTCCGGGGTGGGCTCACCTCCTTCTTCCTGCAGTACCTCCTCCAGGCCGGGCTGTTCTTCGCCGTACCGCTGTTCCTCTCCGTCGCCCTCGGCCTATCGGCGATCGAGACCGGCATCCGGCTCCTCCCGCTCTCGCTCTCCCTCCTGGTCACCGCCCTGGGCATACCGAAGCTGTTCCCCGACGCCTCCCCGCGCGCTGTCGTGCGGGTGGGGTTCGCCGCCCTGTTCGCGGGTCTCACGGTGCTCGCGGGCGCTCTCGAGCTGGGGGTCGGTCCCGAGGTGGTCACCGTGCCCATGCTGTTGGCCGGAGTCGGTATCGGCGCCCTCGCCTCGCAGCTGGGCAGCGTGACGGTGTCTTCGGTGCCCGACGAGGAGAGCGCCGAGATCGGCGGTGTGCAGAACACCGTCACCTTCCTCGGCGCTGCCATCGGTACGGCGCTGGCCGGCGCCGTGCTCGTCTCGGGGCTGACGAGCTCGTTCTTCTCCGGCATCGACGCGAACCCCCAGGTGCCCGACAACCTCGCCTCCCAGGCCCAGGTAGACCTCGCCAGCGGCGTTCCCTTCATCCCGGACGACGAGCTGAGCAGCTCGCTCGCAGAGGCAGGTGTGACCGGTGCGACCGCGGAGGCGATCATCACGGAGAACGAGGAGGCGCGTCTCGAGGGGTTGCGGGCATCGCTCGCCGTCCTGGCGTTGATCGCCCTCCTGGCCCTGTTCGTCTCCAAGGGGATCCCCGTGCGGCAACCGGGGGCGAGAGAACCATCGGAGGGCGAGCGCGCCCTCGACGTCCACTAGCACCAGAACGACGAGACCACTGGAGAAGGCCATGGGCCAGACACCTGCGCAAGCGCCCACCGAGGAGGTCCCGCCCCTGGTGGGGCAGATGGACAGCTACCGGTCGGTGCGCGAAGAGATCGAACGAGCAGTGCTACCGCTGGCGACCTCGCTGGATGGAAGGTCGTTCCAGTTCCAGGTCTCCCTCTACCGGCTCGCCCTCAGGCTCGGTGGCTACGTGACCCTCGAGACCGAGGACGGCCCCCGGCTCGGACAGATCACGGATCTGACGGTGGCCCGGCAGACGGCGGCCCGAACGGGTGCGGCCGGGATCGAGCACGCGGTGCTGGTCCGTTTCGCACAGGGGGTCGGGACCGTGCTGGACTCCGAGGGCGTGCCCTTCCACGACGCCGCCGTCCGACCAGCGAGCTCAACCGCGGTCGAGAGCTGGCTGGTCGGCCAGAGGCCGCGGCGACGTGCGCAGCTGACCGTGGGCGACCTGCTGCTCGCACCGGAGGTTCCAGCGACCCTGGACAGCGGCGGGCTCAACCGCCACACGTTCATGTGCGGCCAGTCGGGATCCGGCAAGACCTACTCCCTGGGGCTGCTCCTGGAACGCGTCCTCGCGGAGACGACGCTGCGGGTCGTTGTCCTGGACCCGAACTCCGACTACATCGGGCTGCCTCAAACGAGAGACGACGCCGACCCGGCGTTGGCCGCCCGCTACGCCGCGGTGGCGGGGGACATCGCGGTGTGGCGCGACGCCCCGGACGCGCAGCACCCCCTGCGCCTGCGCTTCGCGGACCTGGAGCCCGCGGTGCAGGCGGCAGCCCTGGGCCTGGACCCCGTCCGGGACCGGGACGAGTACGGCGTCCTGGTCGACCTGCTGCGTGCTCAGCGGGACGGGAGCCCGCTGATCACGGGTGCCGACCAGCTGCTCGGGGCCGAGACACCCGGCGCGCGCGAGCTGGGCCGGAGGGCCTCGAACCTGGGCGTGCTCGACTGGGCGTTGTGGAGCCCGGTGCTTCCCTCCCTGGTCCAGGAGCTGCGCGACCCGACATCCCGCTGCACCGTCGTCGACATCGGCTCCCTGTCCACTGTCGAGGAGCAGCGTCTGGTTGCAGCGGCGGTGCTGTCGACGCTGTGGTCGACGCGACGCTCGCGGCGGCCATGCCTCGTCGTCATCGACGAGGCGCACAACATCTGTCCTGGTGAGCCCTCCGACGAGGTCACCCGGATCTCGACGGACCGGGCTGTACAGATAGCGGCCGAGGGACGCAAGTACGGCCTCTACCTGCTGGTCTCGACCCAGCGTCCGCACAAGGTGCAGGAGAACGTCGTGTCGCAGTGCGACAACCTGCTGCTCATGCGGATGAACTCCGACGGGGACGTGGCCGACCTGTCCCGGCTGTTCTCGTTCGTTCCCGCGGGGCTGCTGGGCGGCGCACGGTCGTTCTCCATGGGGGAGGCGCTCGTCGCCGGCAAGGTGGTGCCCGAGGCCACCTACGTGCGCATGGGGCAGCGCGTGTCCCGAGAGGGCGGTGCCGACGTGCCTGCGACATGGGCGGTCGGTCGCTCCTGACCTGGGCAGTTCCACTCCGCCCCCGGCGACTCAGCAGGTGTCTCCCACCGCTGCCCAGAGCTCCTGGAATGCCACCCTGAAGCCCTCGACGGCCTCAGCCAGCGTCGACAGGTTGGCGGCCGTGGGTGCGTCCACCGCCGCCTCACTGCTCGCCTGGAGGTCGTCGGTGCTGGCCTGGACGACCTTGATCTCCTCGGCGTACTCCGAGGACGCGTCGTCGGCGAGCTGGCGGACCTCGGTCCTGATCTGGTCCAGGGCGACAGAGAGATCGGAGAGAACGTTGGTGTCGTAGATGTCGAACGCCTGTAGCGATGTGAGCGACGTGCGCAGCGAAGCGACGTCGTCGCAGACTGCGGACTGCTCCTCTCCACCACAGCTCGTGAGGAGAGACGCGGTCAGGACGAGGGAGACGAGGGTTGCAGACATGTGCCGTGCGTTCATACGTGAAGCGTCACACCGGCCAGAGGATCCGCGCGTCATCCTCGGAGGGTGACGCGAGGACCGCTACGGGGTCAGGGCTGTCAGACGAGTGCCTTCTCCTTGAGCCGGTCGTACTCCGGCTGGGAGATGACTCCAGCGTCGAACATGGCCTTCGCCTGGGCGATCTGGTCGGCCGGACTGCTCTTTCCGGCGACCTCGCGGATGTAGGCATCCTGTGACTGCCTCACCTCGGCGGCGCTCTGCAGAGACCTCTCGGTCATGGAGCGTCCACGCGCGATCAGGTACACGAGCGCCGTGAGGAGGGGCAGGAAGATCAGGGCGATGAGCCAGACGGCCTTGACGAATCCTGAGGTGTCACGATCGCGGAAGAGGTCGCCGATGATCTGGAACATCACCATCAGGTAGGCGACGAAAGCGAAGGAAATGAAGATGAACCACACAACGTCCCAGAACGACATTTCGAGTTCCTTTCATGTGTTCCGTTTGGATACCCCTCGAGTGTGGAAGCGGGGCGCGCGTTCCGCCTCATCTCCGGGGGGTGAGATGTTGCCTCGTCCTCGACGGATGAACGCCGGAAGCGGCGTGGGGCCCGGCACGCGCGGTCTCACGCGGGCGAGGGGATGTGAGCGGTACGACGGAGGCCGGAGGATGCAGCCAGGTCAACCACAACGGAGGCGCCATGTCGAGTCAACCGGTCACCGGTCTGGGCTGGACACCGCCGCCACACGCAGAGGAGCGAAGGCTGTCGGGTCGGTCGGCTCGGCAGCGGACACCGCGGTCGGCTCACGCCGAGTTCACGACCGTCACGGGTCGGGAGGACTTCCTCATCGAGCTCGAGGCGCAGGCCGCCAGAAGGCTGCCGAGCCTCAACCCGGTCCGCTTTGGGCGAATGTTGGACTCGCCGTTCGCCTTCTTCCGAGGAGCCGCCGCGATCATGGCCGCCGACCTGGCGGGAACACCCGTCTCGGGACTCGTCGCGCAGCTCTGCGGTGACGCCCATCTGCTCAATTTCGGACTCTACGCATCCCCAGAGCGCCACCTTGTCTTCGACCTCAACGACTTCGACGAGACCGCTCCGGGCCCTTGGGAGTGGGACGTGAAGAGACTGGCCGCGAGCGTCGAGATCGCCGGCCGAGACAGAGCTCTGGCCGAGTCGGCACGGGACGAGGCGGTCAGGTCCACAGTCGGTGCCTACCGGCAGGCGATGCGCAGCTACGCCCGCATGCGTCACCTCGAGGTCTGGTACGAACATCGGAACGTCGACGACGTGACAGACCGCTCGTCCTCGACACTGGACAAGAAGACACGTTCCCAGCTGCTTCGCGAGACGCAGAAGGCGCGGTCGCGTGACAGCGACCGGCTCGCCGGGAAGCTCACCGAGGTGCATGACGGCACAAGGGTGTTCGTCTCCGCGCCGCCGCTGCTCGAGCCACTGAGGGACATCCTCTCCCAAGCCGACCGTGCCGACCACGAGGACCGCCTGTCGGGCATCTTCGCCGGATACCTCGAGAGCCTCCAACCGGATCGACGCTGGCTCCTGCAGCAGTTCAGGTGCGTCGACCTGGCGCGCAAAGCGGTAGGCATCGGCAGCGTCGGAACCCGTTGTTGGGTGGCACTGCTGGTGGGCCGTGACGACGACGATCTCCTCGTGCTCCAGTTGAAGGAGGCCAACCAGTCGGTCCTTGCGCCGCACCTCGGGCACGACCCAGCGGAGCACGACGGCCGCCGTGTCGTCGAAGGACAGCGTCAGATGCAGGCCGTGACAGACATCCTTCTGGGCTGGCAGCGGACCGAGGGCCTCGACGGCATCAGTCGGGACTTCTACGTGCGCCAGCTCGCCGACTGGAAGGGAGGCGTCGACGTCGAAGGCCTCGGGTCGGACAGCCTGCTTCGTTACGGCGAGGCGTGCGGCCGGACACTGGCCCGGGCTCACGCGAGATCGGGGGACCGCTTCGCGATCGCAGGTTACCTGGGGACCAGCGACACGTTCGACCGTGCCCTCGCGGTCTTCGCCCGGGCCTACGCGAACCAGAACGCCAGTGACCATGCGGTGCTGGCGGATGCGGTGGCGTCGGGCCGGATCACTGCGACGAATGCCGGCTGACCTGTCGTTCATCCCGCCGGGGTGATGTATCGCCTGGGGTCCCGGAGCGACGCTGAGTGGTGTCCTGCCGCCGGCGTTCGACAGCTGCGCGGTCGCCATCAGAGAGGAGCCGCCATGTCGGACGTCAACGTGGAGCACAAGGAGAAGTTGTCGAGGGAACAGGCGGCCACGTGGTTGCATGCGCTTTCACGTGCCCTCCACAAGGGAGGAGACGTGGCACTGCCGCTCGGATCGGCTGAGGGGGGTACCACGATCAGCCTGCGGCTACCCGAGGAGGTCGAGGCAGAGTTCGAGGTCGAGGTGGACGGCGCCGAGGTGCAGATCGAGGTAGAGCTGACCTGGTCCATCGACCGAGGCGACGCCGCGAGGGTGTCGTCCACGGAGGCAGAGTCGGGCGACGTGCAGGACGAGGCGGCGGACGACACCGAAGAGTCATGACTGATGCGATTCTCCCGAGCGTCCTGGCGCTTCTCGGGTTCGTTGCAGTGGTGGTCGTGGTGGTCGCACTGGTCAGCGATGACCGTGACCCGAGCATCGTGCTGGCCTGGCTGCTGGTCATCCTCCTCGTGCCGATCCTCGGTGTCGTTGCCTACTTCCTCCTGGGGCGCAACCACCGGCGCGGCTCACGCCACCGTGACCGGTGGGTGGCCCACGGCGCCTCCGCGCAGCCGGCGGACGTCAGGCGCGACCGGTCGTCCCCCTCCCGAAGGCTCGAGGCGGTCGGCCGCGTCGAGTCCGGCATGGCGGTGACCCCGGCCACGAGCACACGGCTGTACTTCACCGGTGCGGAGAAGTTCCGTGACCTCTTCGAGGACCTCCGGGCAGCTCGGGAGTCCATCCACCTGATGTACCTCATCTGGGAACGCGACGAGCTCACCGCAGAGGTGACCGAGATCCTCCTGGACCGTCTTTCGGCAGGCGTGGATGTCCACGTGATGTACGACTGGCTGAGCTCGCTGCCGTACCGCAAGAGCGAACTGCGAGCACTCTCCCGTGCAGGCGCTCGGGTGGTGCCCTGCTACCGGCGCCTGAGCCGGCTCAACTACCGCAACCACATGAAGATGGCGATCGTGGACCGCCGTGTCGTCTACTCCGGTGGCATGAACATGGGCCAGGAGTACATCGACGGCGGGCCCCGCTTCCCCACGTGGCGGGACACGCACTTCCGGCTCACCGGCCCCGTCGTTGCGCCGTACCTTTCGCTCTTCGGGTCGGTCTGGCTGGAGGACGGCAACGGCGAGCTGCCCGACGGCGACTGCCCTGATGCCGTGGGGGTGGCCGCCGCGGCGGGGAGCACCCCGGTCCAAGTCCTCCACTCAAGCGTCTCCACGAGGTTCCCAGCGATTCGTGACGCTTACCTGGTCGCGCTCACCACGGCCCGCTCGCGGGTCTGGATCCAGTCGCCCTACTTCGTCCCCGACGAGTCGTTGTTGACCGCCATGTGCGTCGCTGCCTCCAGCGGTGTTGACGTGCGGTTCATGATGACCGGGCATCCGGACAAGAAGATCCCCTTCTATGCGGCCCAGACGTACATCAGCACCGCTCTCGCCTCCGGTGTACGCGTCTTCGCCTACCGTGCCGGATTCCTGCACGCCAAGACGGTGACCGTGGACGAGGAGCTTGCGGTGATCGGGACCTGCAACTGGGACATCCGCAGCCTGATCCTCCACGACGAGGTGGTCGCTGTCTTCTACGACGAAGCGGTCGCCAGGATCTGCGCCGAGCAGTACGAGCACGACCTCGACCGGTGCGTGGAGCTGACGGTCCCAGACCTCGACAGCGTCGGTGTGGCTGCGACACTGCGGAACCAGGTGTGTCGGCTGTTCTCACGCCTCCTCTGAACGCCGTCAGGCGGGAATTCCGTCAGCGACAGTCCGGCAAAGTGCTTCCTCGGCAGCTTGGTACAGCTCCTCCGCGTGCGCCGGCGACACCCCCACAGCAGTGAGACCGAGCCGGCCGTCGATCTCGAGGCCGCTGAACATGTGCAGCACGACCCCCGTCCGTGACCGTCGGTCGAACTCCAGTCCCGCCGAGCGAACCGCCGTGATCGTGGCGCCGACGTCGCGCCCGCGCCAGCCGGGTTGGACGAGGTTGTCCGTCGAGCGGTAGCAGCGTTCGGAGCCGTTGTCGGTGAGCCAGCCCCCAGTGCTGACGTCGTAGCGACCGGGCACCAAGTTGTGGAGCACCGACATCGGATGCGTCGTGCCGGTCTTGCGCAGGTTGATCTCCAGGCCGTAGAGCCGCCATTCCCCGTCCGCCGAATGCACGGCTGCGAAGTCCAGGGAGAACCGGCCGAGGGCACCACGGCCGGCGAGGACCTCACCGACTGCCGCGCCGTACGCCGCCAGTTCGCCGCGGTAGCCGGGGTCCGCCGGGAAGCGACACCCCGCGTACCTCTGGCCGTGGCAGCCCTCCAAGATCTGGTCGTGGGTCGAAAGCAGGTCGACGCGTCCATCCGGTGCGATGTCGACCTGCACCGACGGGCTGCCGAAGCCCCGCCCGACCACCAGCTCCTCCACCACCGCTCCGAGGCGGAGTTCCGACAGGTACCACGGTTCGAGCGCCTCGACGGCTCTGCGAAGGTCCTCCGCAGTCCTTGCTTCAGCGAATTCGACGATGCGGTTGCCGTCACCGGTCCCGCTGTTGTCGGTCTTGATGACCACTCCGGCCGCATCGGGGAGCTCACGCCTGACGGTCTCGGCCGCGTGGACCACCTCCTCCACCGAGCACACGTCTTCGCGCCCGAGCGGCAGTGGCACCCCGGCGCTGCGCATGACCCGCCGGCCGTTGCTCTTGAACCCGAGCGGCCACAGCTCGGCAGCTGTTCCGTTGAGCGGTAGATCCAGCCGACGCGCTACCTCCATCTCGAGCGGGGTGACGTTCCATGGGTCGATGTAGGCGAGCTTGCCGGCGGTCATCGACCTGATGACTCCGATCAGGTCCGGGCGATCCAGGAGCTTGGCGCTGACCGAACGCTGGGTCGTGTCCGGCACCTCGATGATCGTGGTGCGCGCTCGCATGTCGCGCCGGTGCTCGGGGGGAACCAGGGACAGGTAGTAGCCGAGCACACTGCTCTCCGGCACGACGGAGGTGACGAAGATGATGTCCAGAGCGGGTGTGCGTGAAAGTGACAGCAGCCAGAGCAACTGGCGATGTTCCAGGGCGGGGATGCGGTGCGCATAGTGGGCGAGTAGTGAGTCGCTCATGCTGTAGGAGGGCAGGATGACCACGGTGTGCGGCACTCGGGCCCCCGGCTGTCCCGCCGCTCGAGCCCTGACCAGGCGAAACCGTGAGTCGAAGTCCTCCATGGTCACTCTCGCCTTCCCGGTGGTGGATGTCGTCCGGCTGAACTGGCACCGGGATGGGTCCGTCGGCGATACGATCGCGCGCGCAAGTCGATGAAGTGCGATCGGGCACCTGCCCGGCCAGGTGCCCGATTCCTAGGTGGCCTGCTGCCGAGGCTCGTTCTTGATCTCGGCTCCGTGCGCGGTGATGGCGTAGATGACGAGGACCGCGAGGGTGATCATCATGATCGACCACACCGGGTAGGCGGCGAGGAAGACGAGATTCACGAATGCACTGAGCATCGCGACGCCCACTCCGAGCACCCGTGCCCACGTGGCACCGGTGAACAGACCCACGCCGACGGCCAGGACGATCAGGCCGCCAATGATGTGGGCCCAGCCCCAGCTGTCGTAGTTGATCGACACCACGAGGTTCTGGGACGGAACGAGGAAGTAGGACTCGTTGAACAGCGCCACGAGTCCGGCGATGGCGTGGAACACGCCCAGCATGACCATCATGCACGCGCCGAAGACGACCCAGCCGACCCATCCGGTCTGCTCGGTTGGGGCCGCATGCCCGCGCTGCTGTGGGAGCCTGGCCGTTCCGGCCGAAGGGGCCTTCTGCTGAATGTCAGTCATGGAACCCTCCTGGGTTGGGGACTTCTCTCCCTAGCGTTCGTCTAACCCCGCTGTCCTCGCATCACCCGTAGAGGATGACCGGTCGGCGGCGAACTCCTCCTCGGCGAGGACTTGAGCTGCTTGGGGCAGGGGATTGGCGCCAGTCCTCAGGCAGTGGTCTGCTCGAGCGCTTCGACGGCGGCCATGACATCGGGCGCGGGGATCCGGGCGCTGGCGATGAGCTCCCCTCCGCTGTTGCGGGCTGCAGCGACGAACGGGATGGCCCAGCTGTTCTCGTAGACGATCAGCGCGGCGACGGTGTTGGGCTTCATGGCCCCGGCCGCCTCCTGCATGTCCTCATCCTTGAGCAGGCCGGAGCGCGCACCCGCGAAGTAGCCGAAAGTGCCGGCAGATGAGCCGGGATCCGTGAGCTCGACGACCTCGACGGCGCCCTCAGCGTGCTTGCTGATCACCACGAGATCGTAGATGCGGACGATTCCGTGTTCGACCAGGTCCATGAGGGCCTCCGCGGCCTTCCCGGTCAGCCCGTCGCGCGGGAACTCCAGCAGGATGAAGTCCACCGGTCCGTGGACTTCGGTCGTTGGCGTGGTCATGAAGTGTCCCTCCTGATCAGGGTTTGGGTGCTCGGTCGGTGCCGTGAATCGGCACCGTGGTCGCGGGCTGGGCTTCCTGCTCCGTCGTGGGGGGGACCTGCCGTGGCACCATGGGTGCAGGCGTTCCGTCCTCGAGGACAGATCCGGGTCGAGCTGGCGGCGTGCCGAGGAACTCGAGCAGAGCGAACGTGAGTACGACGGCTACGGCGGTCCACACGACCACCCACGCGGTGGGCTGCGTCCAGAACATGAGGAGCAGTCCGCCGACGATCAAGATGCCGGCTTGGAGCGCACGCCTGTGGAGGAAGATCCAGGCACCGAAGCGGCCGGTGTCCCAGCCCGCCTGCTCGGCACCCCCGCGGGCCGAGCCGATGCCCCGCTCGAAGGTCGCCCTGGTCCTCACGGCGGCGGCCGATGGTCCGGCCAGGAAGGCGGCGAGCGCGATGACCAGCGCGGCCACACCGAGGGCCCGCAGCGAGGTGCGCAGGAAGCGCACGAGGGTGTCGAAGACCCCACCCGCCGCCTGGGCGCTCAGGATGTCGGCCGGCGTCGTGTCGACGTACCACATCCTCGCGAGCGTCAGAGCCACGCCGAGGGCCAGCATGGCCGCGGCGATGCCCAGGGTGCCCTTCATCAGGGCGCGACGTCGATCCCGCGCGAGCAGGACCCCGACAGCGAACATGACGAGCGTGATGATGGGCAGCCACATACCCAGCGTGTTGAGTGTGCTGTAGGTGCTCTGTGCCTGCGTGATGGCGTCGGACTCGGCGAGAACGAAGGTGCGATCCACCTTGGGGATGTTGGCTGCGAGCTCGAAGCCCCGCTCGACCAGCCGAGCTTGGACCGCCGCGACGATCGGAGCCAGGTTGAGGGTGATCTGGTCGCCCTGGGCGCTC
The DNA here is from genome assembly GCA_963838025.1 of uncultured Actinomycetota bacterium. GTDB lineage: Bacteria > Actinomycetota > Actinomycetes > Propionibacteriales > Nocardioidaceae > Nocardioides_B. Next base: position 1,989,779 of record CAWIPF010000001.1, on the reverse strand, counting down.
ACCGCGCCACCCTGGTTGCCTTCCAGGAGCCGCACGACCTGCTCGTGGGCGACCCGGTTCGCCTCAGCCCATAGCTGGACGAACTGCGGACTGGCGAAGAATGCGTTCACCTGGTCGCGGGTGAACCCCTCGACACCGTCGGTGATGGGAACGGCCAGGGCAGGCAGGAGCGCGGCGACCCGGGGCGGAACGTTCGGCTGCTCCGCGAGCGTGTTCAGCGCCTCGGTCGTGAAGCCCTTGATGTCGAGGTTCTCGAAGACCGCGGCGGTCACCTCGTTGGCCAGCGCGTCCTGGACGGCAGGGTCTTCGGCGAGTGGTGCCACCGTCTCCACGTATCGCTCGGTGTCGGAGAGCTGCGAACTGGCCCACACGGACGCGACCGAGAGCGGTGTCAGCACGCAGGCCACGATGATGAGGAGCGCCGAGCCCACCGCCCAGCCCAGGGAGCTCCTTTGTTTGTCCCGGCGAGGAGCACCCGCGAGATCCCGTTCGGCTTCGAGCTCGGCCAGCCGCGCACGTAGGCGCTCCACCTCGGTCGTGTCGTTCATGGAGACGTCCCCTTCCGTGGCAGAAACCGACAAGGACGTTTGCACTGTCGGTCGACAGCCCACCCGGCGCGTCACCCTCGGCGGGTGAGCCTGTGTGCTCGGCTCGCCACGTCAGCGGCCTCTGTAGGCACTCGCCGCGCCGGTAGCCGCTTGAATCGCTCGACGCCGCCCTGCGGTCTCACGGACACGTGGCCGGCGTGGCCTGTCCCTTCATCCTCCCAGGATGATCTCCGCGACCTGCTCCAGAGCTACGGCGGCAGCAACGGCTGAGGATCCGGCGGGATCTCCTTGAAGACTCACCCGCCCAGAACCCTCGCCTTCTGGGCGGCGAACTCCTCGTCGGTCAGGATGCCCTGCGCCTTCAGCTCGGCGAGTTGCTTGAGCTGCTCGATCGTGTCCGCGCTGCTGCCGGCGGCCGACGGCCCCGCAGGTGGCGGAGCGGTCTGCTGTTCGTATGCCTGCTCGCGATCGGCAACGATCTGGGCGTCGCGCTCGGCGAAACGTTCCGCCTGGCGGCGTTGGACGCGACCGCTCACCGCACTGGCCGTGCCGGCCACGACGGCCGTGCGGGCAACACCTCTCAGTAGTCCGGGCATGGCTGATCTCCTTCAGGTTGTTGCAGGACTTCAAGGGCTTCAGGCGCCTCCATGGCAAGGAGTGATGTGATCAGGTCCTGGTGATGTCGCGCCCGTGCGCGGTCACGGCCCAGATCACGAAGACGTTGAACGCCACCAGCAACAGGCTCCAGAAGGGGTAGAACGGCATCCACAGGAAGCTGACGACGATGCTCACGCAAGCCATGACCACGGCCACCGCTCGCGCCCAGGTAGCTGCCTGGAGGAGGGCGAGTCCCGCGCCGGCCACGAGAGCGCCGAGGATCAGGTGCGCCCAGCCCCACGTCGTGACGTCGAACGCGAAGACATAGTCGCCTCGGTAGACGAAGAACTGGTCGTTCACCAGGGCGGTGATCCCCTGGAGGGCGTGGAGCACGCCGGTCAGGAACATCAGGATGGCGGCGAAGGCGGTGAGCCCGGCGGCCGCGCTGCTGTAGCTCGCCTGCCGACCGGTGCCGGTGCGGTGGGGAGTGCTGGTTGCCATGTTGAGCTCCGTCCGCGTAGTGCATGCCCGCTTGGGCGGCGTGGTGTGACCTGTACCTGACTGTCTAACGCCGCCGGGCGCCAGCCTGCGTCACCCGTGCCGGATGATCCTCGGCCGACGAGGTGGCCGGGGATCGCCTCGGTGCGTCTCACCCTCCGCAGGGGAGGCGCATGAGACACGCCAGATCGACACTCAAAGACTTCGTGGGGCGCGGCGCGCGGGCCGCCACCGGCAACCGGCGCGGTCGCCCCGCTCGAGATGTCAACGGGCTGGTCCCCGTCGGCGTGATCGGCCGCGTCCTGGTGGCTGCGGTCGAGGAGACCGTCATGACAGCGAAGGGAATAGCAGCGCAATGTGTCGATGGTTGGCGTACTCAGGGTCACCGGTCCTCCTCGAGGACCTACTCTTCAAGCCCCAGAACTCCTTGGTGGTGCAGAGCAAGCACTCCCGGCTGGGCGCCGAGACGACGAACGGGGACGGGTTCGGCGTCGGGTGGTACGGGCCGTCCGCCAGGCCGGGGCTGTTCCACAGTATCGCCCCCGCGTGGAACGACCGGAACCTTCGCGAGCTCTCGGCGCTGGCCCGCTCGGAGCGGGTCTTCGCGCACATCCGGGCCTCGACCGGCTCCGCGGTACAGCAGACGAACTGCCATCCGTTCCGGCACGGCCAGTGGCTGTGGATGCACAACGGTGTCATCACCGATTTCCCGAGCATCAAGCGTGAGTTGACGCTCGCGGTCGAGGCCGACCTCTTTCCCGAGATCGAGGGGTCGACGGATTCGGAACTGTTCTTCTTCCTAGCCCTCACGCAGGGGCTGGTCGACGACCCGCCAGCTGCGGTGGCACGCGCGGTCGGGCTCATCGAGACCGCCGGACGGCGGCACGGCATCGACTACCCGATCCAGATGACCGTCGCAACCACCGATGGCGAGACAACCTGGGCGTTCCGCTACTCCAGCCTGGGCAAGTCCCGGTCGTTGTTCCACAGCGCCGACGTCTCGACGCTGCGGGACCAGTATCCCGACAACCCGGTGCTCCACCAGCTTTCGGCGGATGCCCGACTCGTCGTGTCCGAACCGCTCGGCGACCTGCAGGGTGCCTGGCGTGAGGTGCCGGAGTCCACGTGCGTCGTCGTGCGCGGGGGGAGCATCGAGATCAAGGAGTTCGAGCCGGCGACTCGGTGAAGAGCACCGCGGGCCCTGTTCCTGTCCGGCCGTGAGGCTGGGAAGGAAGCCGACCAGCGCCCTGAGCGGTGGTGCTCGCCAGCGAGAGCCGTTCTGTGCAGACACTTGACGAGCAGGGTTCGGTTCCGAAACGGGAGATATGGGGCGCTTTCGAAGCGGCGACTGACCGTTTACATGGCATTCGGGTCTGATGGCCCGGCGGAAGTACACCAGGAGGCCCATGGCAGAGGGTGGAGGCGTCGCATAACTTCGTGACGAAGGTAACCCGTTGGGCGCGACAATCGCCTGGCCTCCAATCGCCGGGCCTGCGGAAGGGACGGTCATGTCATGACTGCCATCGCGCGGCCTTCGTCGCGAGCCGGTGTGCCAGGGGAGACCCGCGCAGACGCACGCTTCGGTGTTCCTGTGCTCGACCGTTCCTACGTCTCCAGGAAACGCCTGGTGGGTGCCTTGTCGGCCAAAGGTGACGTGCCGATCGTTCTGGTGAGCGGACCTGCGGGCTCGGGAAAGAGCAGTCTCGTCGCGGAGTGGGTGCGGCTGTCCGCTGACCCGGCCACTGGCTGGGTGACCTTCGAGGATGGCGACTCGGCGTTCTGGCCGCACGTGCTCGAGTGCCTTCGGCGATTGGGACTTCCCATGCCGACGGTCCGTGGCGTTGAGTCGGACGACCTGCTGGTGGGCCGACGCAACGTGCTGGCCGTCGCAGCCGCTCTGGTCGACAGCGGCACGAGGTGGACCCTCGTGCTCGACGCGTACGAGCTCGCCTCGTTGCCACTTGCACACGAGGTCGACCTCCTGATCGAGCACACGACGGGACATCTGCGGCTGGTTCTCGTCGGGCGCGTGGATCCTGTGCTACCCCTGTATCGCTACCGGCTGAAGGGCGATGTCGCGGAGGTCCGCGGTGCCGATCTCGCGTTCACCGACGTGGAGGCGGCGCGTCTTCTGACACGCCTCGGGGTAACCCTGTCGGCGGTCTCCCTCCACGAGCTCAACGGGGCGGTCAGCGGATGGGCAGCGGGTCTTGTCTTCGCTGCCCGGGCGCTCCCGACCGCGCCGTCGGCAGAGAATGCAGTCGCGGCCGTGCTGGAGCAGGCGAGCGACATCAACGAGTACCTTGTCGGGGAAGTACTGGACGTACAGAGCTCGCAGATGCGCGAGTTCCTGCTCGCTGCGTCGGTCGTCGACGTCGTGGAGCCTGGACTCGTCGAGGAGCTGCTGGGGCCCGAGGCCGTCCCCCTGCTCTCGGCGGCAGTCCGGCGGAACCTCTTCCTCGAGGCCGCCCCTCATCAGGCCGGCAGCTACCGCTACTACCCGTTCTTCAGAGACCTCCTGCGCGGCCGTCTTTCGTACGAGGCTCCAGCGCGACTGCGAGAGCTGCAGCGCAGGGCGGCTCAGTGGTATCGACAGGAGGGATCTGTCGAGCTTTCAGTGCAGTACCTGGTCAGAGCCGAGGCATGGCAGGACATGTGTGAGGAACTGGTGGAAGACGGTCTCATCGCTCGGCTGCTGTTGGAGGGCACCTCGGGAGGCCTCCGAGCCGCAGTCGCGCGGCTGCCCGAGGACGCATCGACGGCTGAGTCATCCCTCGTGAAGGCAGCGCTGGCGCTGTCTGCCGGCGATCGCGGTGCTTGTGCGACGGAGCTCAGCCGGGCTCGAAGCCGTGCCGCGGACCAGGAGAAGGGGCGAGCGTGGGCAGTCGCCGCGAACCTCGTAGACGCCGTACGGGCATGTGGGTCCGCCGACCCGGCAAGCGCAAACCGCCTGACCGACATCGCGGAGCGTTGGCTGGTGAACGGGGAGGCTCCGGCAGACCTGGGGCGGAGACTGCCCGGCGAGGTTGATGCGGTGCAAGACATGGCTCGGGGAGTCGCACTGCTCCGATGCGGTCGGTTCGAGGAAGCGTGTGAGACGCTCACCCGAGCTGTGTCGGCCGACGGGGTAGTGGGATACCCGCAGTTCCGCGCCCGGTGTAGCAGCTACCTCGGCGCGGCCCACGCCATGCAAGGCGAGCTCTCGGCCGCGGAGAGGGCATCGGCCCAAGCCCTCGTCGCCGCTGCGGAGGGGGGTCCCAACGCGCGCGGGGCCGTCGAGACGGCCCACGCGGCTCTGGCTCTGGTGGCGGTCGAGCGATACGACTCGGCGACGGGACAGCAGCATCTCGGGTACGTGACGGAGCTTCCTCCCCCCGGGGCGGACCCTATCCACAGGAGCGTCGTCGTGAGTGCCCGGGCCGGTCTCGCATGGATGACCGGGCAGCGCGAAGAGGCCGGCGCAGCGCTCCTGGGCACGGCTGAGGGCTTCTCCCGTGCCGAGCGGTGGCTGTCGGACGTGCTGCGGGCGTCAGCGGCCCGCGTCGCGGTTGCGGGCGGTGATGCGCGGCTGGTGCCCGAAATGCTGGGCGACGACTTCAGTCCCAATTCGGCGATCGGCGCTGCGGCGGCCCACGTGGAGCTGGGAGAGGACTCTCTGGTCTCTGAGCTGGTTGTGTCCCTCCGCGAGGGAGAGCTGCCCATCCACGCCCGCGTGTCGAAGCTTCTTGTCGAGGCGCTGATGGCGTCGCGCTCGACGTCGGTCATGCGTGCCCGCAGGTTCCTCGAAGACGCGCTAGAGCTTGCCGCTCCGGAAGGCCTGCGCAGGCCCTTCCGGCAGGTTGGTCCTCTGCTCGAGCAGTTCCTGAAGGACAACGTCGACCTGCTCCTCGAGCACGCATGGCTGACAGATCCCACGGCGCAGCCTCCCGAGGCGACCGCGCCACGGGCAGCCGTCCCGGTCCAGCTCAGCGAACCGCAGCCAGTCCTGATCGAGCCTCTCACCCCGAGAGAGCTGGACGTTCTCGTTCACCTCGAGCGCCTCCTCACAACGGAGGAGATCGCCTCCGAGATGTTCGTGTCCGTGAACACGGTGAGGAGCCACGTTCGCAGCGTTCTGCGCAAGCTTGGCGTCAACCGCCGGAATGCCGCCATCCGGCGTGCACGCGAGCTCGGCATGATCAGAGAATCAGCATGATCATCCTGTGGGGATGGGGCACCACGGGCGTCGAGTCCGGTCTGATTGTGGCGTGACCCATCCGCGTTCTTGGGTGATGCGACCGATGAATGAGCGTACGTACTCCATCCGACTGAGCGGATTCGTGCCGACCGAGGCTCTCCTCGACCAAGTCGGTGAGGTGGAGGTCGCCGAGCACGAGGTCCGCACAGTGCTCAGAGGTCGGTTTGCCGACCAGGCGGACCTGCATGGCTTCCTTCATCGTCTGCGTGCGTATGGTCTCGATGTCGTTGAGGTCCGACGCCTCCCCGTCGTCGGGACCACCATCGACCGCGCAGAGTCAGAGTGAACGCTGCCGGACCGCGCTCCCCGATCGAGCGGCGAGGAGAGGGGGCGTGGCGCGGAACGATGCCGCCGATGAGATCGGCGGCATCGTTCCTGGTCCGGCCGGCTCAGGCCTGGCGGTTGTGGCGCACCAACGTGACTACCGCCACCACGGCCAGAACGACCGCGGCAGCGACCGCGAAGATCTTCTTCACCGCATGCCTCCTTTCACTCGGAGGCTCCGCACCATCAGGGTATCGATGGACGATACCCGCGTCCCTTGCTGACGGTTCCTACGGTGCGGTCGGCCAGACAGACGGTCATCCCCCGCCAGGGGTGAGCCGACGACGCATCGCTCCATCCGTGCCGTCGGGTGTGTCGCCGTCGCTGGACGGCTGGGTCGTTGCCCGAGTGTGCTCTCAGTTGATGGAGCGGCACTGGCCGACTGCCCGTCCGTCCACGGAGGTGGGCCCGTAACCTGGGGGGGCGCCGGTGACGGCGTCACCGAGCTGGGGAGCGGGGTCGTTGCCGAAGCAGACGAGATTGCCGCCGATGCTGTCGGCCACGACCTCGTTGCCGTCGGGGTCGTCGAGGTGGATGTCGCGCAGGACCACGGTGCCCGCGACGGTGGAGCGGATCAGCCCGAACCATGACGTGGTCAGTCCCTGGACAACGACGTTGCCGTGGATCGTGTCGTCCTTCATTGAGAAGGGGACGAAGGCGTCGGAGGTTTCCGGGCTGTCTGTCGTCATCACGAAGCCCGCGCCGCCGCCGTGCGAGACGATGTTGCCGCCGACGGTCACGCCGTTGATGGCGGCGTCGTAGACCTGGTTCAAGATGATGTTGCCGTCCACGGAGGTCACCGAGTACGGCCCGCCGTTCTCGCACCCATGCGCGGGTGTGCAGCCGAGCCCGAACATGGCGCCCTGCTCAGCGATGACGTTGCCGCCGATGTGAACCGTGGAAGGCGCGCCTTGCGCGTCGAAGACTGCGCCCGGGGCGACGGTCAGGTTGTGCGTGACGGTGATGTCGGCACCGGCGTCCACGGCGCAGGTGCCCGTGACGTGGAGGCTGGTGTACGTGTGGTCCCCGCTGAGGGTCTCGGTGCCGCAGGTCCCCGTCGACGGGGACCTGCGGCACCGAGGCTGCGCCCGCGATGGCGGTGGTTGCGGCCAGCACCGCGAGCACAGCGGCAATCCGGGGTGTTCTCATATCTTCGTCCCCTCTGGTCAGAGAAAATGTCCATGGCCCATTGCGGGAGGCGACTTCTGGAGCCGCGCGAAGACACGGGGCAGGCCCCCGGCTGGGGTCCCGTCAGGCTTCGGTGTCCGCAGCGTCGCCTCGCGGGTCACGAACCCTCCTGGACCAGGTAGATCCGGTCTGCGACCAGCCCGTGCGCCTCACGGTGCACGGTGGCCGCGGCCTGCGGTGATGGTGCCTCGACCAGGCAGAAGATCTTGCCCTGCTCCTCGTTGACCCAGTAACGGCGGTAGTGCACGTCGTAGGCGTCTTGGGTCTGCAGGTCCGCGAGGTGCGCCTTCGCGACGCCCTCGACGGTGACCTCGCCGTCGATGTCGTGCACGTCCATGTAGAGCGGCATCGGTTGCTCCTTCGGTGTGGAGGTTGTTGATCCCGACCGTAGGAGCGGAGCCGGCCACGACGTCAGGGGAGCCTCCACCCGGTTTGGGTGCGGCGGGTCCCTATGTTGCGGAGTCGGCAAGGTCGAGGTTGCCGCGAGCCTTGCGGGCGGCGTCCCGCCGCGAGGACACGCCCATCTTGGCGAGCACGGCGGAGACGTGGTGGTCGATCGTCTTCTGCGAGAGCACCAGCGCGGTGGCGATCTCGGCGTTGGTCCGTCCGGTGCACAGCAGGTTGAGCACCTCGCGTTCTCGCCGGGTGAGACCGAAGGCGTCGGCGCGGGTCTCGGCGCGCATCCCGCGCGGGACCTGGGTGATCCCGAGCTCGCGCATCCGGGCGCGTACGACGTGCAGCGTGGCCGGCGCTCCCAGTCGGTCGAGGATCTGGGCCGCCTCGCGCAGCGCGGCTTCCTCGCCTTGGTCGTAGAGCGCGAGTGCCGCGTCGTACGGGCATCCGATTGCGAGCCAGGCGCCGGCGGCGGCACGGTACTGACCGGCGAGATGGAGGGCGTAGGGGCCGGCGACCTCGACATCCTCGGGATGGGACAGCCCGAGCCTGCGCGCCCAGGTCAGCGCCAGCCCCCGGTCCCATCCGTCCACAGCCGGCAGCTGGGGGAGCGCCTGCCGTACGGCGTCGACCGCCTCGCCGGGACGCCCGTCGAGCCAGGCCAGCTCTGCGCGGGTCAGCGCGACCGTCAGCAGCAGGGGTGGCTCGCCGTTGCCGGCCACGAGCGCGGAGGCCTCCTCCAGCGCCGCCGTCGCCCCCGCCTCGCCGCGGCGGCCGCGCAGCACCGCCAAGGTCGGCATCGTGTAGAGCCGGTTGGCGGGGGAGACGTGGCGGCGGGCCAGCACGTCGCACAGGATCGACAGCGCCTCCTCGTAGCAGCCGAGCTTGGCCAGCGCTGCGGCGTGCCAGCCGTACAGACACGAGGTGAAGGTGTCGATCTCGTGGTCCTGGGTGAACTCCAGGCCCTCCTCTAAGTGCCGCTGCGCGAGCCCGAACCGGTGGGAGCGCACCGCGGACTCATGGGCGTTGGCGAACACGCTGCCGATCAGGCTGGCGTCCTGGGTGCGCACAGCCAGCTCGCGGGCGCGCGTGTAGTCCTCGAAGCCGTCCTCGCCGGCGGCGGTCCGCAGGGCCGCCCGGATCTGCAGCGCCGTGCAGGCGAACGCAGGCTGGTCGAGGCGGTCGGCCAGGAGCATCGCCTTCTGCGCGAAGTCGAGGGCCGCGCTAGGGTCGTGGGTGGCCAGGACAGAGGCCAGCGTCGCGTAGGCGCCCGCGAGTTGCGGTGACGCCCCGAGGGGCTCGAGCACCTCCACTGCGCTGAGCGCCGCCGCCGCGCACGCGTCGCCGTGGCAGAGCCGCCACTGCGCGGTCGCCATCCGGCGCCACTGGGTGCCGAGGGCGTACCGGTCCTCGGTCTCCGCGAACAGCTGGATCGCGCTGCGACGGGCTGAGGCCGCCTCCGGCCAACGGTCGACGAAGGCCGCTTCGTCGGCCAGCGCGGAGAACAGCGCGGCCCGTTCGTCCGCCGGAGCGTCGTCTGCGTGGCGCAGCGCGCACTGGTAGTGCGCCACTGCCTCGGTGTGTGCCCCGAGGGAGGATGCGCGCACAGCGGCTCGCGGTGCGTATTCGAGCACCGCCCGGTCGTCTCCCGCGTGGTCGGCGTGGTGCGCAATGGCCGCGTCCTCGCCGCCGCGGTCGAGCAGGGTGGCCAACGCCCGCCGGTGCAGGTCGATCGCCCGGTGAACCGGGATGGACTCCTCCACAGCACGACGCGCCAGCTCGTGACGGAACCGGAACCCCCGCTCCTCGGAGATCAGCGCACCCGAGGTGAGGCACTCCTCGATGACCTCGATGTCGGCACAGCACAGCTGGTGCAGCACCTCCACCTCGACGCGCATGCCGATCACCGCCGCCGCCTCGAGCACCTGACGGGCGGCCCTGGACAGGCGCCCCACCCGCGCGAGCACCGCTTCCCGCGCCGAGGGCGGCACCTCCTCGGCTCCGGAGGCGAGCACCTCGGTCACCAAGAACGGGTTGCCTGCGGTGAGGGCATGCAGGCTGTCGGCGTCCATCCCGGACCCGCCGGTGAGCAGGCGCACCGCAGCCGGTGTGAGGGCAGGCACGTTGACCCTGCGCACGGACCGGTTCGTGGCCAGCTCGCCGAGCACGGCCCTGAGCGGGTGGTCGAGGGACAAGCCGTCGTCGCGATAGGTCACCACGACCATCACCGGCGCATCGCGAAGCCGGCGCGCCAGGAACCGGACCAGGTCCAGTGTCGCCTCGTCCGCCCAGTGCGCGTCCTCGAGGACCAGGACCGTCGGACCGTCGTAGGCGACCAGCTCGTCCAGTAGCGCCACGAACAGGCGTGGGCGCGCAGCGCCCTCGCGGCACAGCCGGTCCAGCTCACCGCCTACCTCCCTGGCCACGTCGAACAGCGGCCCGAGAGGCAGCGGCGTGAAGGCCCCGTCACTGGCACCGGCGACCCAGCGCACTCCGGTCAGGTTCTCGCGCAATGCCTCCACCAGCGCCGACTTGCCGATGCCCGCCTCGCCGGCGACCAGCACGAGTCGGCTCGCGCCGCCGGCGGCCTCCTGGGCGTACTCGACCAGCGCGTCGAGCGAGCCAGCGCGTTCAAGAAGCCTCACCCTTGCATGGTGGCCCTTCTTTGGGTGCTCCGTCGAGGGTCCGGGCGTGGACTGCGCCGTTGCGCCGGTTCTGCTCGCCGTGGGCAGTGCTCGCGCGCCATGGGCGGGATGCCGAGCCCCGTGGGCGTCCTACCCGACACCGATTGTCGAGGCACTGGCGGAGGACGCTCGGCGGAGGGCTACGCCGGATGGAAGCGACTGGCCAGGGACAGCGCGAGCCAGGGTCGGACTCCCCAGGCGATCACCTTGCCAGTGGCCGCTGCGCTCCACGGTGATCGGCGCCGGTACATCACCTGCAGCAGGGCTGCGGGCTGGGCTGAGATGTGACAGCTGTACCCGTGGTCATCGGGCGGCTCGAAGGACAGAGTCCCCTCGGTGAATCGCCAGTTGTAGCGGGCGCCGCCGCGCACCCGGATGTCGTAGGCCGCGGTGTGGTTGCGACACCGAGCGGCGTTCACCCAGCCGGGCAGCACCTGCTGGAGGCCGTCGAGGACGATCTCCAGGTCGCTGGCGGTCACCCGCACACGTCGCCCGGCGATCGCGGCGACGTCGGATCCGTGGACGAGGAGCTCAGCAAGGAGGATGCCCAACGCCCGGTCTGCGCGGACGGTCCGGTCCCCGTTGAACAGATAGCTGGGCTGTTGGTCGTCGTACCCCTCGATCTGGTCGAGCAGGGCGGCGACACGGGTGCGCAGCTCGGCGAGTAGCTCCGGTAGCGGCGGCCAGCTCCTCTCGGCGAGCAGCGCGCCGTTCAGCGCAGGCAGCTCGGTGGGATCCGCCACGCGGCGCATGCCGGTGACCGGACCGGCTGCATAACGATCGACGGCGGTCAGCAGATGTGCGGTGACATCACAGACCGTCCAGGACGGGGTGGCGGGCACCACCCGGTCCGGTGTGCGCGCGGCGGCTGTGGCGGCGACGAACTGGTCGACCGCCGCGGCGACCGCGGCGCGGACCTCGCTTGGGTCGGCGGGACCCCTCCTCATCAGACAGCGAACCCGCCCTCGCTCGTGGCAAGCAAGGACGGCGAGCACAGGACCCACGAAGTGCTCCCCCGCGCCCGCGCCGCACTACGTCGTCCACGGATCCGATGCCCGTGCACGCAGACGCTCTGGGCTGTCATCCCTGCCACCTCGCCTCCTCACCCTGAAGGTGCCGCGAAGCCGAAACCGGTTGGGGTTCGTGGCGGCAACCGGGGCCGCGGCGCTGGGTCACGTTCGCCGGGCCGCCAGCCCCCGCGGCGCCGGGACGAAGCGCGGCGTGGTGGCCGCGTACTCCCGGTACTGCGGAAGCTCCGCGGCAAGGTCGCGCTCCTCCAGCCGGACCCCGAGCAGGATGTAGCCACAGGCGGCGCCGGCGAAGAGCAGGTGGCCCACGGTCATCGTGGGTGCGGCCAGGAAGGCCACGAAGAAGCCGGCCATCATCGGGTGCCGCACCAGCCGGTAGGGCAACGGCAGCGCGAACGTCGACCCGGCCTCGGCCAGCCCGCGCAGGTGCCGGGCGATCTGGCGCAGGCCGAACATGCCGAGGTGGTCGATGGCGAAGGTGGAGGCGAAGACCCAGACCCAGCCGACCACGAACAGCCCCCAGATCGTCATGCGCCCGGCCGGCGCCGTCACGTCCCACACCACGGTCGGGAGGGGCCGCCACTGCCAGAACAGCAGCGCCAGGCACGCGGAGGCAGCGAACACGAACGTCGCCCGCTCGAGGTGGCGCGGCACCAGCCGCGTCCAGCGACGCTTGAACCCGGGCCGTGCCATCACGCTGTGCTGGACGGCGAACAGCAGGAGCAGCAGGACATCGACCCCCACGGCCACGGCTGCGGGAGCGGGTGGGCCGCCGTGGTCGACCGTGCGCGCGATCGCGGTGTCGGCGAGGAACGCGACCGCGTAGAGGGACGCGAGCACAAACCCGAAGTAGCAGCAGAGGCCGTAGACCAGGGTCAGCGTGGACCTCACCGCCCCACCCGGAGCGGGGCCCGCTTGCTGGGCTGCTGCCGTTCGCATCATGTCGCCTCCTGCCACCGGGGAACCTCGTTGATCCTGCCGCTTGCGAACGCAGATGTCAGGCGTGGAACTACCCCACTTCGGGGTCGGCCTCGCGCGGGGGTGGCGCGCCGCCCTCGGGTGCAGGAACCTGGGGCGGTGCGTCCGAAGGGAGTGGTGCCGTGGATCAGAGGGTGGGCACCACGCCGACGCCCGGTGGACTCGTGGCCTACGCGTCCGCCGGTCACGGACCGCCGCTGCTGTTCGTGGGTGGTTGGCTCAGTCACCTCGAACTGAGCTGGGCACTGCCGGCCGAGCGGCGGCTGTTCGAGGACTTGGCGCAGGGACGCACGTTGCTGCGCTTCGACCGGCTCGGCTGCGGCCTCTCGGAGCGGACGCCGGTCGCCCCCTCGCTGGAGAGCGAGCTGGACGTGATCGCGGCTGTCCTCGCCGCCGTCGGCGTCGACCACGCGGACATGATGGGCAGCTCGCTCGGCGCCCCGGTCCTGCTCGCCTGGGCGGCACGGCACCCCGGGAGCGTCGACAGGCTGGTGCTGTACGGAGGATGGGCCCGCGGCGCGGACGTCGCACCGCCCGACGTGCAGGAGCACGTCGTCGGCCTGGTCGCCGGACACTGGGGGCTGGGCACTGACGTCTTGACCGACATCTTCGCCCCCGACGCCTCCGCCGGGACCCGGGCCGCACTGAGCGCCTACCAACGTCAGGCATCCTCGGCCGAGACCGCCGCCGCGCTGCTCCGGCTCTGCTACCGGATCGACGTCACCGCGTCCTTGGCCCAGGTCCGCGCGCCCAGCCTCGTGCTGCACCGCGAGCACGACCGCGCGGCGCCGCTGGAGCAGGCGCGGTTGATCGCCGCGACGCTGCCCCGAGCGCACCTCCAGGTGCTCCCGGGGCGCTCGCACATGCCCCACATCGGCGACACCCGCCCGCTGGTCGCGGCGATCCGAGGCTTTCTCGGGCTGTCCGCCCTTCCCGACGCCGCGTCGCCGGCACTCACCGCCCGACAACGGGAGGTCGCCGCCCTGGTCGCAGAGGGGCTGACCAACCGCGAGATCGGCAGCCGGCTCGGGATCGAGGAGCGATCGGCCGAAGGCCACCTTGAGCGCATCCGCGCCCGCCTCGGTGTGCGCTCCCGGACGCAGATCGCCGCGTGGTGGGTGGCCAGCAACCAGTGACCGCTCGGGCGAGCCCCCCACGGGCGAGCACCTCGGCCGGCCACCGGCTCCTCCTCGAGCGAAGCTTGTGCGGACAGACCCTGTTCGAAGGACACGCACATCGTCCTGGGCGATGTGACGCACCGTTGATGTCTCTGCTGACCCACGGACCTGCCTAACCGGGTCGCCTCGTGGCAGTCCGCCTCGTGCGGGTGGTTTCCGGCGGACGCGGGGGCTGTGCTCGCTGGAGGTCGCTCGTGGGGAGCATGAACCAGTGCTTGGCGATGCAGCGGACCTGGACGTGTTCAACCGGGCCGTCGGTGCTCTCGAGAAGGAAGCGGTCGACGACCTCGGCCGGCCGGCCGCACTCGGGACAGGCTGTGGCTTGCATGATGCGCCTCCAAGGTGGGCGCTGCCGCGGTCCGGCTCGGAGAGGCCACGATCGCGACGGCGACGAACGACGGAATGACCACAGCCAGGCAAGCAGCCGCCGGCCTCCTGCAGCCATACGGAAAGATCCGCATGCGCGGTACGCTTTGGGATGGCTCCGGTCAAGGTGAGCGTGACCGCAGCGGACCTCGACGCAGTGCTTGACGTCGTTCGAGACTGTGCGGAGGCACCGAACGCCGCTGCGTATCGTCAGCGCGCGCTCGACGGGGTCAGGCGCCTCGTGCCGTGCGCGGTGGCGACCTTGAACGAGGTGGACCTGCGCAACGGCGACTGGCGCGTGAGCGGAGACCCGCCGGAGGCGGTGTTCGACGGCTACGTGCAAGCGCTCTTGCGGCACGCGGACCGTCACCCGCTGATGCGCCACCAGCTCCGTTCCCGCGACGGGCGGGCCAGGACGATCTCCGACTTCACGACCCGGCTGGGGTTCCTGCGCCAGGACTCCGCTGAGTCGGTCTACGGGCGGCTGGGACTGGAGGACACGGTCGCGATCTCGTTCCCCGGGCTGGGCGGCCTCGTCGGCGTGGCGCTCTCCGACCGCTGGCAACGCTTCGGCGACCGTGACCGCGCCGTGCTCGACCTGGTCCGGCCCCACCTGGCGGGGGCGTGGCGGGCGGTAGCTGCGGGACCGCTGACCCCACGTGAGCTTGAGGTGCTGCGCCTCGTGGCCGCTGGCCGGACGGATAAGCAGATCGCCGCCGAGCTGTGCATCCAGCGCCGCACCGCCAGTAAGCACCTCGAGCACATCTACGAGAAGCTCGGCGTGAACACCCGGGCCGCGGCGGCAGACATGCTGCCTCGGACGTGGTGAAGGCATCCTGCTCAGCGGCGGACCGTGCGCTTGGGGGCTGTGACTCACCTCCGAAGTCGCACCCCATGACCAGCAACCTCGAGATCGAGCCGCTGGTCAGTCCGTGGAGCATCCACCCCTCGCGCCAAGTGGTAGGTCATCACGCCGGCCTGCGTGCCCGCAGCATGGCGTCGAGTGCATCGGCGATGTAAGCACGCGACTCTTCGCTGGGTGGTCCGCTGTGTTCGAAGCCGTCGGCGAGATCCAGGCTGGCGAAACCGCGCACAACGCTTCCCAGCAATCGCATGGCGTGAACCTCGGTGTCCCCGGACAGGTCGTAGTCCCGCAGCGTCGCCCGGAGGAGGGCGGCATGGCGTCGGCCGGCGGCCATCGCGATGAAGACACCTTCGTCGGCGGTCAGGGGCGTCGTCGGCAGGCGCACCCGCATGGCGGCGTACCGCCCTGGATGGCGGCGGGCGTAGTCACCGTAGGTCTTCAGCAGCGCCAGGACGGCCGATCGCCCCGAGGAGCCGGAGATCGCGTCAGTCACCAGGTCGGCCAGTTCATCGAGTGCCAGCGCGCAGATGCGGACCGAGAGATCTGTCGAGCTTTCGACGTGGGCGTAGAGACTGGGGGTACGGACGCCCAGTCGACGGGCAAGTTCGGAGACCGTCACGCGGTCGAAGCCGATCTCGTCGGCCAGGTCCGCCCCCGCTCGGACAACCACATCGACGGTGAGACCTCGTCGCAAACCTCACTCCTTTAGGCGTTTGCCTAATACCTGTAGGAAACCTAGCATCTTCTCTCGTGAACCCGTTGTCCGATCAGCAGATCCGTGCAGCCTTCGTGAACCTGAGCAAGGGCGCGGCCGGGCGGGTCAACCTTCCGCCGGACCTGGGCGAGCGGCCCTGGGGAGACCTGGACTACCTGGGCTGGCAGGATCCGAAGGCCCCGGGGCGGAGCTACCTGGTCACCGACCGCGGTGGCCGGGTCCGAGCGATCGCGCTGCGCATGTCGGAGGGCGGCGTCGGGAGGAAGCGCAAGACAATGTGCGATCTGTGCATGACCGTCGGATCGGTGGACCTGATGGTGGCGCCACGGGCGGGCAAGGCAGGCCAGCGAGGCGACTCCGTCGGGACCTATGTCTGCGCCGCGCTCGACTGCTCCCTCGTCGTCCGCAACATCCGGAGCAACGGCACCGTCATCATGGAGGAGCGGCTCACCGTCGAGCAGAAGATCGAGCGCCTGGTGGCGAACTTGGACACGTTCGTGGCCCGGGTGATGCGCTGACCGACGGTTTAGGACCAACGACCCGACCCGGCGTGGGCAAATTCTGCTAGTTGCGAGAACCCTGTTTGACGGCGGGACGGCGAGTGCTCGGCGACGGGCGAGCAGGTCCGCATCGCTGCCGCGCGCCGGCCGTCCATCACCCGAGCTTCGTCCACTGCCCTTCGGAGATCACCTCGACGGAGCCGTCGACGACCTTGATGGCCGTCTGCTCGTCGATGGCGTAAGACGGGACGCCGATGTCCGCGGCCCACCGCTCGGCGTCAGGCAGGGTGTTGGTCGGGAACGCGTCCAGGTGCGGGAAGATCGAGAAGTCGACGACGCCCAGGGTGCGGTCGTCGGGTGCGGACGGCCACTCGACGAAGCGCTCCCCGATCCGGGGCGTCATCACCATGCTCCCGGCACTCACTCCCACCCAGACCGTCTCGGGCAGCGAAGGCAGCAGGTCGGCCAGCCCGGACTCCCGCATCCAGTGGCACAGGTACGTCGCGTCGCCGCCGTCGACCAGGAGCACGTCGGCCTCACGGACCCACGGCACCCACCGCTCCGCGCCGATGGTGGGCAGCGCGGTGAGCTCGAGCACACCGAGTGACGCCCAGCCCAGGCCGGAGAAGTGCCGGAAGGCGGGCTCGGCGGCCACCAGGCCCCGCACCGATGCCGGCCCGCACATCGGGTGTCCCCACTGGGCGGTGGGGACGACCAGCGCGTGGCACTCCGCGACCGGCATGCCCAGAAGCTGCACGAGCGCAGAGTGGATGCTTGGGTTCGTGACGCCCCCTGACGTGAGCAGGAGTTTCAAGGTGCCCCCAGGTTCGCGCGCGGTTGGTGGATGTGCCTGAACACCCGGGGCCATGCTAGGACGCACAGGCTCATTCGCTGGCCTTCGCCTCGATGGCGTCGAGGTCGCGCACGGCGCAACGGTGGCGCTGCCGGGTGATGTCGTACTCGACCTCGCCCTGCTCGTGACCGGGGATGGGCACGTCGTACTCCTCGACGAAGGTCCGGACGAACTTCAGCCCGACTGACGCCATCGTGGCGCGGGAGGGCCTGTTGACCGCCATCGTCTGGGCGAAGATCCGGGTGAGGCCGAGATCCTCGAACCCGTGACGCACGAGCTCGCGGGCACCCTCGGATGCGTATCCCTGCCGCCAGTTGCGCTGCGGCAGTCGATAGCCGAGATCCGCTTCACCAGGGGCCGGCAGTTGGCTCGGCCCGTGCGGCGGCTGCAGCATCCACAACCCGATCGGTTCGCCTCCCTCACAACCGATCCAGTGACCGAGCCCGGCGCCGCCTTCCGCCGCAGCCAGTGCCCTCCACAACCGCTCTTCGGTCTCCTCCGGGGTCAGGCCCCGGTGGAAGAGGAAGCGCTGCACCACCGGGTCGGAGTTCAGGTCGACCAGGAAGGGCAAGTGCTGCTCGGACAACGGGACGAGTTCGAGCCGGTCAGTTCGAAGCGTGGCCTGCGACATCGCGTTGACCGTACGTCGCGGGCGCGCGTCCCGCATCTCAATTTCGCGTCGCGCTGCGGCCCGGGATCGGGGCTGCGCACGCCTGGAACGCCTCGTCCTGCTCAGCGACTTCCGCTGGTCTCAGGCGCCTTGGTGGCCGTGCACAGAAAGACGCCGAACTCGCGGTCGCCCTTGAGGATGGTGGTGGCGTCGACGAAGCTGACGTCGGAGAATCCAGCGCTGGCCAGCTGCTCGGCAAGGCGTTGCCGGTCAAAGCCGTGGTGTCCGTCGAAGTCGACCTTGTCGGCGTGGAAGGCGCCGTCGGGATCCTCATCCAGGTCCGCGATGGCCAGTCGGCCACCGTCGACCAGGAGCCCCGCCACGGACCGCAACAGTCCCTCCAGGTCAAGAACGTGGTGCAACGCCATGGAGCTCCACATCACGTCGAAGGGCCCATCGAGGGGATCTTTCGTCAAGTCTGCCTGGACGGCGCGCAGTCGGTCACTGAGGCCGGCCGCCTCGATCCGCTCCCGTGCGACCTGCACCATTCCGACAGAGGGGTCGGTCACTACTACGGAGCCGACCGACTCGGCGAGCAAGATGCTCAGCCGGCCGGTGCCACCCCCGACCTCAACAGCCCTCATTCGAGGGCTGAGGTTCACCGCCTCCTGGATGGCCCGGGCCACCGCCACTTGCCGCTTCTCGTGGCCGGGGTCGTCGTCCCACGTCGCTGCTGCCTCGTCGAATCGCTTGTGTTCGTGCACGTACTCGACCATAGTCCCGGCGCTGAGGGCCGAGTTCGTCCACCCGGGGTGTCCGTTCCCGACGACGGTGCGGCGTCACCGGGGAGGCGCGGGACCCGCGACAGCCCTCAGGGTCCTGCCTCGATCGAGGCAGGACCCTGTGGCTTCGTCTGACGAAACGTGCGTCAGCCGACAGTCACGCCCGCGAGTTCGTGGACGGCCTGCGTGCTGAGGGGCTGCCCACCGATCGCCCAGTCGCCGCTCTTGACCTCCTCGATGGCGACCCAGGTGACGCCGCGCATGGCTTCGCCCTCGACGGACACCACCGCGTCGGTGACGCGGGTGAGCAGCTGCTGCTTCTGCTCGTCGGTGAAGACGTTCTCGATGACCTTGACGTTGATGAAGGGCATGGGAGCCGTTCCTTTCTGCTTGTGCTTCATGGACATGTCGATCCTCGAGGCTCGGCGTGTGACGCGACGTGTGACGCGGGCCCGTTCAGGAACCGGGGAGTAGGGCGAGCGCGAGCCACCACGCGACGAGCCCGGTGACGAGCGCGTGCGGGAACCTGCGGGTGCGCCTCCAGACCAGGAAGCACGCGGCGGCCGCCGCCAGCGACGCGGTGGTGTCCGGGAGCGAGACCGCGCCTCGCGGGGCGAGGAGGGCGGGCAGCATGATGGCGGCGAGCACCGCTGGCGCGACCAGTTGGAGCATGGGGTTGCTCCGCTCGCGGACACTCCTTCCACGTCGGAGGAGGAACACGGCCCGCATGGCATAGGTGCCGATGCCGACGGCGGCGATGACCAGCAGATCAGACATGAGACGCATCCTTTCGAGGCGATGGTGCGGTTGTGTTGAAGCGCACGACGCAGGCGCCGGCGGTGATGCCTGCCGCGGTGGCGACGAGCAGGCCGAGGCCGAGGGGTAGTCCGGTTGTGAGCGCCGCAAGGACCCCTCCGACCACCGCCGAGGTCCTGGCTGCGGCGCCCTCGAGCGTGGGCAGCAGCAGCAACAAGAACGTCAGTGCTGTCGCGGCATCGAGTGGGAGCGCCGAGGGCAGCGCCTCACCGAGCAGCACACCGCCTCCGGTGAGCAGGAGCCAGCCCGCCCAGCAGGTCCAGGACGCGGCGAAGAAGTAGGCGCGATGGGTGGCCTGCACCTCCGGCGGGTCCTCCACACCGAAGCGGGCCGAGGCCAAGGCGAACATGGGGTCGGCGAGGAGGTACGCCGCCACCGAGCGGTCTCTACGCCCCCAGGAGGGCACCAGGGAGGCCATCGTTGCGCTGTAGAGCACGTGCCTGGAGTTGACGACAAGCGCCGTGACGACGACGACGGCGGCTCCTGCGCCAGTCCCGAGCATCTGCACGGTGACGAGCTGAGCTGCGCCGGCGATCATCAGCGGTGAACTCAGCCAGGCAGTGAGAGGGTGGACCCCCGAGGAGCCGAGGGCGGCCCCGAGGGCGAGGGCAAACGGGATGTAGCCGAGGACCACCGACATGCCGTCTCGCAAGCCTGCCCGCGCGGGAGAGGGGTTGGTCATGGGAACCTCCGGAGATCGTGCGCTTCGGGTGCGGGCCGCTGTGACTGGACCTGCGCCGAGAGCGGTGGGTGTTGTTCGGGACCGACCTTGGCGCGGCGGCGTGTGCGCTTTCGTGTGACGTCACATGGCACGGACGGTGACCCGGCGAAGGTGCGAGGATGAGGCGGTGACCGCGCGCGTCAACCTGCTGGGACCGCCGTACGTCGAACGAAACGGCGCGGTCCTTCCACCACCCCGGGGCAGCAAGGCGTGGGCACTGCTCGCCTACCTGGCCCTGACCGACGGCCCGGTCCCACGCTCGCGGCTGTCGGATCTGCTGTTCGAGGAAGCGGCCGACCCGGCGGCCGCCCTGCGCTGGAGCCTGTCCCAGCTCCGCGGTGCCCTGGCCGGTGTGGCCGACGTCGACGGCGACCCGGTCCACCTTCGGCTCCACCCGGCGACCAGGCTTGATGTCGACGTCGTGGCGCGGGGCTCCTGGGCGGAGGCCCTGCGCCTACCGGGCCTCGGTGGGGGCCTCCTCGAGGGCGTGTCGCCCCGGGTCGGCGCCTCCTTCGACCTCTGGCTCTCCCACGAGCGGCGGCGGCTGGCCGGTCAGACCGCGGCCGTCCTCCGAGAAGCCGCACACAGCCGGCTGGCACGCGGCGAGGCGGCCTCGGCGGTCGATCTGGCCGTGCGTCTCGTCGCGGCAGAACCGCTCACCGAGTCAAGTCACGAACTGCTGGTCCGCGCCCACGCCGCCGCAGGCAACAGCTTGGCAGCCGCCCAGCAGGTGACCGAGTGCCGGTCGCTGTTCCTCCGCGAGCTGGGAGTCGAGCCGTCACCGCAGCTCTCGGCTGCCCTCACAGGGCCGAGGGCTCCGACCGCGCGGACGAGCGCGGCGGTGGATGCGGCACTCGAGGGAGGCGCCGGAGCCGCACACGTGGGTGCCTACGACCGTGCCGTGGAGCTCCTACGATCCGCTGTGGACGGCGCCCGGGCCTTGGACGACCCGGTCCGTCTCGCACGCTCGCTGTGCGAGCTGGGGTCGGTGTTGGTCCAAGGCGTCCGGGGCAGCGACGAGGAGGCGGTCTCGATGCTCCACGAGGCGTTCGCCTTGACCGGGGACGCCGGACCGGACGAGGTTGCCGCACGGGCTGCCCTCGAGCTCGGCCACGTCGAGACGCTGCGCGCCCACTACCCCCGAGCAGAGATGTGGCTCAGGGAGGCCACGAACCTGGCTGCCGGTGACCCATCCGTGCTGGCGTGGGTGCACCTCTTCGTCGGGATGGGCCGCACCGACCAGGGCGACTACCGAAGCGCACGCCCGATGCTGGACAAGGCGGTTGAGCTGGCCGCCGCGTCCGGAGACTCCCGTGCCCGCGCCTACGCACTCACAGCGCTTGGGCGACTGCAGCTGCTCCATGGCGAGAGCGCCGCCGGCCCGACCCTGGAGGCCGCATGCTCGACGGCAGCCGAGATCGGGTGGACATCCTTCCTCCCGTTCCCGAGAGCCCTGTTGGCTGAGGTGTGGCTGGCGGCGGGCGACCTGGATGCAGCGAGCGCAGCCTTCGACCACGCCTACGCCGCCGCCTGTCAGGTGGGCGACCCCTGCTGGGAGAGCTACTCGCTGCGCGGCCAGGGACTTCTGGCAGCGGCGCGGGGCCAGGACAGCCTCGCTCTCGACCTGCTCACCGCCGCGCCGGCGGCGTGCCGCAGGGCCAGGGATGCCCACGACTGGGTCCAGGGCTACTGCCTGGACGCCCTGTGCGGCTTCGCCGCGGCAGCCAGGCTTGCCGAAGCCGCATCGTGGGTCGATGAGCTCGAGGACTTCGCCGCGCGTCGGGGGTTGCGCGAGCTCCTCGCCCGGGCGGCTCTCCACCGGGCCACACTCGGACAGCCGGGGGCCGCGGAACTGGCCTCGGTGCTCATCGGGGAGGTCGACAACCCCTTGCTCAGCGCCGAGCTGACCGCTGGTTGACCGGGCCAGCGGCCGGAGCGCTCGCTCTGCTGCCCGCCTGCGGCCGGGAGGACGGGTCGTTGGGCCCGCCCGTCGAGGCCAGTTGCCTCCTGTGCCCGCGTCGTGGGCGGAGCAGTGTCGTTGTAGGGAGCACTCCGAGGAGGCATCGACATGAGCCTCGCGACGGATGCGCGCCTGTGGTGCTTGAGCGCGTCCGAGCTGGCCGAAGCCATCAGGTCGAGCCAGGTCTCGAGCCGCGAAGTGGTCGCGGCCCACCTGCAGCGCATCTGGGAGGTCAACCCCGCCATCAACGCGGTCACGGTCCTCCTCGCCGATGAGGCCCTGGCGGCAGCGGCCGCGGCCGACCAGGCCACCGCCCACGGCACCGAGCTGCCCCGGCTGCACGGCGTGCCCTTCACCGTCAAGGCCAACATCGACCTCGTCGGCACGCCGACGACCGCAGGACTCAAGATGCTGGCCGGCGCCTACCCGACGTCGGACGCGCCCACGGTCGCGCGCATGCGCGCCGCCGGCGCAATCCCGATCGGCCACACGAACTGCCCCACCCTGGCGGTGCGCTGGCACACCGACAGTGAGCTGTGGGGAGCGACCCTGAACCCGTGGGACCGCACTCGCACACCGGGCGCCTCAAGCGGCGGCGAGGCAGCCGCGCTCGCCACCGGCATGAGCCCGATCGGGCTCGGCAACGACGGTCTGGGATCCCTGCGCTGGCCGGCCCAGTGCTGCGGTGTCTGCACCCTCAAACCCACCCTCGGCCGCATCCCCCATGCCAGCACCATCGAGCCCGTCGTGGCACCTATCGGGATCCAGCTGACGGCCGTGGACGGCCCGATGGCCCGACGGATCACCGACCTGAGAGCCGCCGTCGAGATCATGGCCGGCCCTGACTGGCGCGACCCATGGTCGGTCGCCGCCCCGCTCCACGGCCCGGAACCGGCCCGGCCCATCCGGGTGGCCCTCGTCACCGATCCGTGCGGTGGCGGTACCGCACGACAGGTCCGCGACGGCATTGCCAAGGCAGCCGCCGCGCTCGACGACGCCGGCTACGTCCTCGAGAAGATCGAGCCGCCGTCGATCGAGGTGGCAGCGAGGACGCTCCTCGACATGCTCAACACCCCCGAGATCCGCGCCACCTGGACCACCATGGCGTCGACACTGCCGGCCGACACGCAGCGGTTCTTCGCTGCCTTCTACGCCGCCGCCGGCGACTCCGATCCCGTGACCACCATGCAGAGCTTCATCACCCGCCAGTCCCTGCTCCACGCGTGGGGGCAGTTCCAGGAGTCCTACCCACTGATCCTGGCGCCGATCTTCACCGGCATCCCGTTCGAGGCCGGCTCCGACCTCGACGACGGACGGGTCGCCGAGACCATCCAGGGCATGCGGATGACCTTCGCGGCCAACACCCTCGGTCTACCTGCCGTGGCCCTGCCGGTCGGGGTCGCGGACGGTCTGCCCCAGGTCGTGCAGCTGATCGGCGGCAGGTACCGCGAGGACCTGTGTCTGGACGCCGCGGCAGCGATCGAGGAAAGGCTCGGCATCATCACGCCGATCGACCCCCGGTAGGAGCGCGTTCCCTCGGTCCGTGGAAGGAGAGCAGGTCGATGAGCACCGACGTCACAGCTGCAAGACCGGTGAGGTCAGCGACCCCGACGCCGCCGGTCGACGACTCCCACCTCCACGCCATCACCAGCGACGTCCTCAACCGCTGGCCTTCCGCCGGTGTCGCAGTGGCCGTGGTCCGCGACGGCTGCCTAGCCGCGTTTCACGCACACGGCGTGGCCGACACGGGCTCCGGGGCGCCGGTGGACCAGGACACCGTCTTCCGTATCGGTTCGCTCACCAAGACCCTCACCGCCATCGCGGTGATGCAGCTGTGGGAGCAGGGCCTGGTGGACCTCGATGCGCCCGTGAGCGACTACCTGCGGGCCTTCCGGCTCGTCCCGGCCAGTCCAAGGCTCGGGCCGGTGACGCTGCGTCACCTGCTGACCCACACCGCGGGCATCGGCTACTGGCCCCGCCCCCGCGACCTGCTGCGGCCTGGTCTGGGATCGGGAGTCCAGACGAGACGACCGGCGAGACCCCTGGCCGAGTACCTCCGCAGTGGGCTGCGGATCGAGGTGGAGCCCGGCACCAAGTGGATGTACAGCAACCACGGCTTCGCGGCCCTCGGACAGGTGGTCGAGGACGTCACCGGCCAGCCGTTCGACCGGTACCTGCGTGAGCGCGTGTTCGACCCCCTCGGCATGGGCCACAGCGACCTCGTCCTCTCCGAGCGAGTGCGCGCACGCCTGGCGACCGGCTACGTCCTGGGCGGTCGCGGACTCCGACCGGTGCCCTGGCGCGACCTACCCACCCCGGGCGGGGGCGCGGTCTGCTCGACGATCGAGGACATGGCGGTCTACGTGGCCGCGCTCCTCGCAGGAGGCCACAACGGAAACCGCGCCGTTCTCCGGCCCGAAACGGTCGCCTCCCTGTTCGCCCCCCACTTCCGAGCCGACCCACGGACTCCCGGCATGGGTCTGGCCTTCGAGCTCAGCAGGGAGGGCGGTCACCGCGTCGCCGGCAAGGGCGGGGTCGTGTCGGGCTTCCTTGCCGAGATCGCCCTGGCCCCCGACGACAACTTCGGCGTGGTCGTCCTGTCGAACAGCGGTGGCCTGGACGGCCGCGGCGCCCCCACACCACTCGCGCTGGCGATCATGCGACACCTGCTCGACCTGCCGTCGAGCCCCATCCCCACCGACCTCGCGCCGCATCCGGAAGTCTGGGCAGACCTCTGCGGGTGGTATGACCTCGCACCGGGACCGATGACCAACCTCTTCCTCCGACTGCCTATGGGGGCCGGAGTCGAGGTGCGCGTCAAGAACCGGCAACTGCTCCTGCAGCCGCTGACCCCGGTCCCCGCCATGAGAAGCGGTATGCGCCTGCATCCCGACGATCCCGAGGACCCCAACGTCTTCCGGATCGACATGTCCGACATGGCCCAACCGCCAATGCCCGTCGTCTTCGCCGGGGGGTCCCCGGGTCGGCAGTCGGCGCAGCGGCTGTGCTTCGGCGAGACGGTCTTCCACCGACGAGCCGACGCGCTCAACCCACGGCTCCTGACCACCAGTGCCCTCGTCGCGGGCGCCGCCGCGACCATCGGGGCAGCCGTACGTCGTGGACGCCATCACATCGGCCCGAGCCTCTGAACCACGAAGATCTCTGAAGGGAGCCATCGTGAAGAAGATCTTCCTCACCTACGGCACAAGCGAAGGCCAGACCGCGAAGATCGCCGACTTCATCGCCGACGTGCTGCGCGACCACGGCCACGACGTCACCACGCTCGACGTCAAGGACGCAGCCGAGACCATCCCTGACGGCTACGACGCCGTGATCGTCGGGGCGTCCATCCACATGGGCAAGCACGACAAGCACGTCGTCGACCTCGTCGGCAAGAACAAGGACGCCCTCGCCCGCATGCCGTCGGCGTTCTTCTCGGTCAGCCTCGCCGCACACGGCGACACCGCCGAGGCGGAGGGCTACGTCGAGCAGTTCGAACAGGACACCGACTGGCGGCCCGACAGGCTCGCCCTCTTTGGAGGAGCCCTTCTCTACACGCAATACGGCTTCGTCAAACGACACATGATGAAGAAGATCGCCGGCGACAAACCCGGGCACCTCGGCACCGACCTCTCCCGCGACTACGTCTACACCGAGTGGGACGGCGTGAAGCGCTTCGCCGAGCACTTCGCCGCCGATCTCGACTCGACGTCGCCAACCGGTGACCTCGAGAGCCCATCAGGAGGCGGTCAAGGATGAAGGCGCGACTACGCCGTAGAAGTGCCTGGCCCCGGAGGGTTCCGTTGGGCGACGTGTCCCTGTACGTCGACGTGGTCGGACACGGTGATCCGCTGGTGCTGATGCACGGGGGACCCAGCGCCGACCTCTGGACCATGGGCGCGTTTCGGCAGTGCGCCGACCAGTTCACGCTCGTGTTCTACGACCACCGCTGCAACGGGCGGTCGATCGGTGCGCCGGTGTCATCGATGACCTGGGAGAACCTCACGGCAGACGCCGACGCATTGCGCCGGCAGCTGGGATTCCAGAGGTGGGCCGTCCTCGGCCACTCGTTCGGAGGACAGGTCGCCCTCGAGTACGCGCTGCGCTACCCCGACCGGGTGTCCCGCCTCGTGCTGCTCGACACCGGCGCCGACAGCCGATGGGCCCGCGAGAACGCTCCCCGGGTCCTCGCGCACCGCGGGTACAAGCCCGCCCAGGTCGAGCTGGTCCGCCGGTGGTTCCACGGCGAGTTCACCCCACGCGAGTACTTCCCCATCTTCATGAGGATCAGCGGCGCATACATGTCCGGTTCCGGCTGGGCGCCGCTGGCACGCGCGATGGCGACCGGAGGATGGCGCACGAGAATGCGCGCCGAGCCCCTGATCTTCAACGGCCGCCACCTGAGCGTCAACTGGTCGGTGGTCGACCGCCTCGGCGAGATCGCCGCGCCGACCCTCGTCATCGCCGGGCGCGACGACTTCGTGTTTCCGCCAGAGTGCCAACACGAGCTCGCGGGCGGCATTCCCGGGTCGGCGCTCGTGATTGTCGACCACGCCGGCCACAACCCCCAAGACGAACAGCCAGCACAGGTAATGCGAGCCCTCCGGGCGTTCCTGTCCCAGAAGGCAGTGACCAACTAGCGCAAGGCCGGCCGCTACTGCCTCGCGAGCTTGCTGACGATCTGACCTTGCGGACACGGTCTCAACCCGGGCCGTTTCACAGACGAGCGGTCGCGGCACATCCGCGCCTACTATCGTCCGTACGCCCGCCTGCAAAGTGAAATGACTCAGGAGGTTCGCGGTGCCGGACACGACGTGCCACATGTCGATCTCGTTGGACGGCTTTGTCGCCGGGCCGGACCAGAGCCGGGAGGACCCTCTGGGCAAGCGGGGGAAGGAGCTGCACGGCTGGCACATCGGCGATCCGCGGGCTACCGACGCTGACAAGATTGCGAACGAGTGGCTGATGCGTCGCCGGGGTGCGTATGTGATGGGCCGGAACATGTTCGGCCCGATCCGGGGGGACTGGGATGAGGACTGGTCGGGCTGGTGGGGTCCCGAACCGCCGTACCACGCGCCGGTGTTCGTGCTGACCCATCACCGCCATGATCCGATCCAGATGGAGGGCGGGACCGTGTTCCACTTCGTCACCGGGGGGTTCGACGCGGCTTACTCCGCAGCGTGTGAGGCGGCCGGGGACGACGGGGTGGACATCGCCGGCGGGGCCTCGACCGTCAGGCAGGCGTTGATCGCCGGGGTGATCGACGAGCTCACACTTGACATCGCGCCCGTGCTGCTCGGTTCGGGCGAGCGCATCTTCGACGGGGTCGAGTCCTTCGGCTTCGAGCCCGTCGAGGTGCTTCACTCACCGCTGACCACCCACGTCCGCTATCGCCGGGTCACCTGACCCCCACGTCGGCAAGATCAGCAGCGGAGTCTCTTCCCGGCGGGGGCCGCGGGCCAGCGACCCTGTCTGAGCGGATGACCGGCATGGTCTGGGCTGTGTGGGGGAGCGGCTAGTCCAGCGCGGCCCGGAGCAAGCGGAGAGTCGAGGGCAGCGAGCCGCGCGCATCGATCCAGACCGCCTGTGGTCGAGTTTCGCGCAGCGATTCAAGCGACTGCACGAGAAGCTCGGCGTCGTCGGGTCCGACCAGGCTGTTGTTGGTCGCGTGCTCTGCACGAGATGGGGCCGTTGATCGACAGTGGAGGCGCTCGGCGAGCGCGGGGGCGTCGAGGTCGAGAACGAACTCGAAGAACTCCACATCGAGTTCTGCAGCCAAGTGTGCGAGGTCTTCAATGAATGGCGTCCGGGCCAGGTACTGACCGAGGACCACGTCATACCTCGCGCTCAGTTGCTCGCGTGCGAGAGCGAGGCTGAGGCGTCGGGCGTGCAGTCCCGACGCGAGGAGATCGTCGCTCCAGCGACCCAGAGAGTGCTTGATGACATCGACGTCGAGCGCCAAGGTCATCGGCTGATCCTGTGCGAGACCATCTGCGAGGGTCGACTTCCCCGACCCTGGCGCACCGTTGATCAGCACCAGTCGGGTCATGGTCGTGACCCTATCGATTGATTGCGAGCCACGCGGGCTCATCGGCTCGATGCAGAAAGCGGCCCGCGGCGTTCCGGCAGCGATATCGGGACCGGAAAGACTGAGGTCTCGGCTGCCTGGTCAGCGGTATATGCAGGCGTCCGGGCGATACTTCGCCAAGAGCGGTCGCCGTGGAGAGGGATGACAATGCCGGAACTGCAAGTCCGAGTGCCGTACACCGCCTGGGGCGCAGGCGAGGAATGGCAGGACGGGTACGAGAACCTTCTCGTCGAGTTCTCCGAGGCTCTGGAGGCGGCCGGCGGGGGAGACGTCGATGACCCAGACCACTTCGACGAATTCATCTGTTACTACCTCGACGGCAACAGTATGGACGAGCTTCGTCGAACAGCCCGCCAGGTGCTCACACGCCAGGGCCTACTCAACAGCGCCTCCGGATTCGTCGCCGACCCCAATGCCGACGATTGGCAGGTCGGCAGCCCAGTCGACCTATGACGCCGTCCGGCGGTCTGCCGCCGCTGTGTGACCCGGCCGCTGTCGGACCGAAAGGACGCACCTCCGAGCGTGCGGATCGCAGCTGTGGTCAGCGATACCAGAGGTACGGCGTTGTGGAGGACACCTTGAGGAAGCCGTATCTTTCCAAGATTGGTCGGGAGTGCTCGGTGGAGTCGCTGTTGATGAGTGTCTTGCCCCTGCGCAGCGCCGAGCGTGCCCGCGCTGCGGTCAATGCGCGATAGATGCCCCGGCCACGCCACTCCTTGAGCGTTGAGCCCCCCCAGATGCCCGCGAAGTCGGTCCCAGGAACCGGTTCGAGTCGGCCTGCGGAGACGACGTTCCTGTCGGCCTCGGCGACCCACAGCTCCATGCCGTCATCGCGAGATAGCCGACTCAGCAAGGCATCGGCCATGGCCGCCCCTTCGGGGACGGAGTCACCGAAGACCTGCGCGCTCATCGCCGTCATCGCGCGGACATCGCTCTCCTGAGTGATCTGCCGCACCGTGACGCCGTCGGGCAATGCGACGTCGACCGCCAGGCTCTGCGCGGCGCCGATCATGATCGATTCCGGTTCCTCGGCGACGAACCCGTGAGCGAGGAGGCTCTGGTGCAGTCCTGGTGCGTGGTCGTGCGCGCGGGTCTTCCACTCCACCTGCGTGATGTCGGGGTTTGCTTGGTAGTGCGCGAGCGCTGCCTCGACCAGTCGACGGATCCCATCGGCATCGGCACCGCCGAGGTCCTGGTAGGTAACGAAGCCGCGACCCCCTGCGAACGTCACCAGCCGCAACGGGCCAAGGACGCTCACCGCAAGTGCACCCGGCGTCTCCGCATCGGTCCTCAGCTGTTGGTCGTACGCCGCGAGAAACCAACTGCGATCATTCATGGCGATCATGCTCCCTGAGTCCAGGGCTACGCTGCCAGCCGATTTCGATGACTGCCGCCCGCCGCGGCACAACCTCGCCCGCCGATCTCGCGAAGCGCATCAACGTCAGAGAAGGCGAAGGTTGCGCGGGCGGCGTACCTCGCGACGGGGTGACGCATCCTGAGCCGGACCACGGCGACATTCGGCCAAGGAGCAGACTGGCTGCATGACAGCTGACGAGGTGGATGCCTACCTGGCTGAACTCGAGGAGC
The DNA here is from genome assembly GCA_963838025.1 of uncultured Actinomycetota bacterium. Classification (GTDB taxonomy): domain Bacteria; phylum Actinomycetota; class Actinomycetes; order Propionibacteriales; family Nocardioidaceae; genus Nocardioides_B. The sequence goes on along the minus strand of CAWIPF010000001.1, from coordinate 1,960,263 downwards.
CGAAGCGGGGCACACTCGAGACGTTGCGCCGATCCATCCTGGCCGTTGTCCCTGACGCCGAGGAATGCATCTCCTACGGCATGCCAGCATTTCGGGTCGAGGGAAAGGTGGTCGCAGGGTTCGCGGCGTTCAAGAACCATCTCGCATACCTGCCTCACAGCGGGAGAGTGCTCGCAAGTCTCGGCGACCGCCTCAGCGGATACGAATTCACGAAAGGCTCTCTCCACTTCCCAATCGACGAACCCCTGCCGGATGACCTGGTTCGAAGCCTCGTAGAGGCGAAACTCGCCACCCTCCGAACGTGAGCCGACAGGCGGCGGAGTGACGCGCCTTCCTGGCTGCCCGCGGCTTCCCTCAGCGCGGCGTGTGCGGACGTTGGCCAGAGGCGGATCCTGTTCAGACGGCCCGCAGATACCGATTCGTGACCGACGACTGGACGGCGCGACTGATCGGACCTCCGATGCGGGCGATCAAAGTGGTGGGCCGCGAGAAGGCCGAGATCGTGAAGGTCACCGCACCGCCTTCGTGAAGTTCGACGACAAAGGCTTCCTCGCCACTTTCCGGGTGCCCCGGAAGAGTGCCGTAGGCGAAACCCTTGCGGTGAGGCTCGTCAACGAGGTACGCCACCCGCACTGGTGCGTCCGCGCCCAGCCTGCCGACGCCCAACCGTAGGACGGCGACCGCTCCCTCGACCACGTAGTCGCTCGACGCCCGTACGCGTACACCCGCCCGACGATGCATGTCCCAGCCGAGCAGGACCCGGGCCGCCTGCTCGAACCGGACCGCCCCGGACCCGATTTCGAGACTGCGTCGCAGGCTGCCGTAGCCAATGGGCAGAGTGTCCCCGCGTGTGGAGCCGACCTCGCTGTAGGTGAAGTCGGCACTGCGCAGCTGCTCAGCCTCCCGGCTCGGTAGGTGTCGTTCAGTCACGGACAGCATCGTGGCACGCAAGACACACCCCTCGTCGGCGCAGCCGCGCGGAGCCACGCTGGTCATTCTCCCGACGCGGAGATCCGCATCAATGCGCGTGAAGCAGCCGCTCGCACCCGGGTAGCGGGGTCTTCCTGAAGGTCGACAACTGTCAAGAGCAGGTCGTCGAGCCTGTGCCGGGCCACGACCTTCAGCGCCATCTCGCGAACCCGCCAGGCGTCATCGTTCAGGGCAGCCTGCACCGACTCCAGCGCCACGTCGTCCCAGGCCCAGAGCAGTCCTCGCGTCGCCCACACCCGCAGCCAGTAGGGCGGCCCGGGAGTCTCCCCGGTGACGACCCAACGCGCGGGCGGGCCGCCCAGGGCGAGGATCAGTTCGGCGTCGGCGTCGCCGCCGCCGATGAGCTCCATGCAGCCGGCGACAACAGCGTCCTGTCCGCGACGTGCACATTCGTGCTCGATGCTCTCGCGGGGTGTGTTGCCCCAGCTCGACGGCACGTTCATCGGGTCAGGATAGGCGTCGCCCGCGCACAACCTCACGGGTTGCGAACGATCTCGGCACCGCTGTCCTGAGCCCGCCGATAGGCCTCGTCGACATCCGGCACCTCAACCGACATCCCCGGATTGCATGGTGCGGACTGGTCGAGCACGTCGAGACCGAGCAACTGGGAGTACTCCCGCACCGCGGCGTCGACATCGCTCACCGTCAGGATCGCACCGCTCGAAGCAAGTCCATGACCCCACGGTTGGCAGGGACAGATCCAAACTGGGAGGCGCGCAAATCGGCATGGCGATCACGTGCATAACCCCGAAGATCGGATGCTCTGTCACCGGCACGGCCCAGCTTCACCAACCGCGGCATGAGAGGCGTCCACAGTGCGCGTGCCCGCCGCGCTCGCACCCACGGGCATGAGCGTGTCTTGCCCGAAGGAAAGACTCGACGGGCACGCGCTCGGCCAGTACCCCGCGGCGTCGAATCGAACCCTCTCCGCGGCACGAGAGTGCCCGGCTGACTAGGTTGGCGAAGGTAATGAGGGTCGGCTCAGTCGTCGACGCACTACGCGCCGCCGCAAGGTGGGCGAGGCCACCACCTCGTAGCCCGCCTCGACGAAGACCTGGACCAGCCCGACCGAGGCCTCGTCCCAGATCACGGTCTTGCCCGGTGCCGGCTCGATCGGGTAGCCCTCCAGGACGTGGGCGCCGACCTGCTTGCCGTACTCGACGGTGGCGGCGGCGAGGTCGTAGGTCAGCCCCGACTGGCGCCGGCCCTTGCGCACGACGAAACAGGTGACAGACCAGACGCCCTCCAGTTCGGGGTCCATCCGCATCCACGCCTGCTTCCTGCTCCACAGCCGGGGGTAGTTCTCCCGCGGCTCGACCGCGACCCAGCCGGCCGCTTCGCCGTCGACGTACCCGATCAGCCCAGACGTCGGTCCGGCGGTACCGCAGGCGGTTTGCTCCAGCAGCGCGGCGTCTCGCTGCTCCTGAGTGGTGTCACGCCAGATCCAGCCGGGCACCTTCAGCGCTTGGCAACGGCACTTGTGGGCTCCCCCCGTGGCGAACACCGCCTCGACGTCCTCAGTCGTTGCTCGGTTGGCCGGGAGCCAGGTGAAGTCAGACATGCTGTGAGCCTAGGAACCAGCCGGAGACCTTGCAGCGGAACGGGCGCCGACCAATTGCAGCGCGGAACGGGTGAAGGGGAGCGCAACGCCGCGCCGGCGGCGCGTACCTGCCGGGGGCTCGGACTCGCACGCGGCGAATGGATGCGGCCCAGTGAGTGGCTCCAGGGCACGCGCGACCAGTGGCATGAGAGTGCGTTCGTTGCCTGTGCGGATACTGTGCGCCGACGTGAAGGGAGCGTCTTGGAGACCTCGAAGATGACGGTGCCTGCCCGCCTCGATTCATTGGTGCTGACACGACTCGGCACCTTCAGACACGGATGTCATGCTGACGCAGCCGTCAGCGAGTCGAAGCGACAGTTTCTTGCCGGTGTGTGGTTGGCAGCCACCGTGGTGCTGGGTGCCGGATGCGTTCTCCTCAGTTTGGCAATGCCCGCCTGGACCGTTGGTGCCGTGAGTGCGCTCATCACAGCGGTTCCGGGCAGCATGGCGATCCTTCGCGGCGTCGTCGACGCGGTCAGCCCGCGAGGCAAGCTGCCCAAGTGCACGACCAACACGGTGACTTGGCTGATCTGCTACATCGTCGCAGCCGTCGGGTTCGCTGTTGCGTTCGTGGCCTGACGCGACCGTAGGGCGGTGTGGTTCTCTTCCCTCTCGGCGGCATGAGCGCGCGCCTGGCCGAAACATGCCGAACGGAGAGTCACCGACCACGAACGCCCTCGCGGAAGCCCTTGAGGGCCCGCCAGACCGTGTATCCGAGGTATCCGCCGAGAACCAAGGCAACGAGTTCATCACGGGGGAGCGATTCCCGATTGAGGATCGAGGGGTGCACGGCGCGAGTCTATGCTTTCAAGGAGCGCCTGCCTGCTCTGGCGACGCCGCAGCACGGCGACGTGCGGACAACTCTCCCCGGGGTGCACGCAATTCCGCATGTCCGTGAAACTCTGTCGCGACAGGGGGGCTGGGCATCACGCTGCTGCAGAAGCTTCGCGACCCTGCGGCTCAACCTTTGTCACTCCAGCTCCGGTGCAGGGCTCGTGGCAAGCCCCACGGGCCGCGTTCTGTAAGACGTTGGTTCTCGTCCATCACACCGAGGGCCTGCCACCGAGGGGTCAAGTGGAGCAGGGCCATGTGCAGCACAGCCAGGTGGCCTTCGGGGTCTTCAATCTCGCCGTCGACTTCCTCGAGGTGTTCGATGTCGGCTTGCACGAGCTCGAGATCGAGGGCGCTGCCATGTCCGCGGCGTACGACGCCCAGCACGAGACCGAGCCAGTCCGCATGCTGAAGCGCCATCACCGCCGACACGGACTCGACCTCGTCCTCCTTGGGCCCCGTTAGGCGGCGGTGTGACGCGCCTACGTGATCGTGGTCAGGCGGCGGGCACACCACCCGCGAGGATGACTTCCACCAGTTCGTCGCGCGTCGGACCGGGTGCGTACTCAGGTCGCCAGCCGTCCTGGTAGACCGCCCGCGCCAGCGGCTCGGCCGGCTCATCGGGTGAGCGAGGGCCCTCGTCGAGGCGCTTCGCTGAAGACCTGTCAAGCCGCTGCTGGGGTGCCATACAGCAAGCGTCTTACGCTGGCCCGTGAGACGAGGAGCGCGACGACGAGCGCCGTCACGGGGATGAATCCACCCAGGCTCACGGCGTCACCGAAGACGAGATCGACCAGCTCCAGGACCACCAGCTTGCTGCCGGCGGCGACCACCCACAGCAACCCGCCGGCGGTGACTTTGCCACGCCTGGTTGTAGCGGCACGGAACCTGTCGATGACCTTGGTCTTGAGGACGATCACCACTTCCAGCGCGATCTTCAGGAGAACCGCGGACAGCAGCGAGAGCGTGAACCCTTCGCTGATGACCGCGGGCACGTACTCGATGGCCAGGTTGAGGACGACCACGTACACGAAGACGTCGATGACGTCGGCCGGGCGGGCGCGGACCCACCGACGCAGCGGACCACGTGGCGAACTCGGTTTCGCGGAGGCTGCCCGCCGACGCTCGGCTGTCACAGGACCATCTTGACGCACGTCCCGCTCCAACCGCCTCCATCTGCTGACCGCCTCCCGCGCCACCTGTACTCGGGGCCTCTGAAACCGGCCCGCAGGTGCAGCCCGGCCCGCGGTGAATGGACCCACCTCGAAAGAGCGCGGAGATCGCGGCAAATGCCGGACGTTCAGCTGGGCTAATGTCTTGTTCTGACCAACGCCAGAGGAGTAGACGACGTGGACGTCGTGGAGTTCAAGCTGCGGCGTGAGCGCCACCCGCCTGTCGGTGAGTGGACTGTCGTAGACATCCTGGTGAACGGCGTCCGGCTTCAGGACATGGTGCGCCAAGCGGAAGCGCCGTTCGCAGCCGCCGCGGGTGATCCTGAGCTCGCCGGTGGCTACATGGGCATGGATCCCAGCGCTGTCGCGTCCGGGCACTTCCTCGGGCGGCCAGTCACCATGGCGATCACCGGCCAGCCAATTAGGGCAAGGGTGCTTCTCAGGTGCACGTGCGGTGAAGATGGCTGTTGGCCCCTCACCGCGAAGGTGACGCTGCGGGATCGCGATGTGACATGGGCGGACTTTCGCAGCGCCAAGCCGGATTGGGACATAGAGGTCGGACCGTTCCGGTTCGATCGAGGCCAGTACGAGAGCGCCCTGGGCAAGCTCGCTACTGCGCAATGACGCTAGTTCCCGCCACGGCATCGAGTAGCGGCCAAGGCAACGTCCTGACCCTCAACTCGGACCGTTGGGATGGGCGAGGTCGTACGCGCGGGAGAGTTTCTTCGGGACGACCATGCGCCACGCGTCGACGACGAACTCTCGGGCCTCGGTCGGTTCCAGGGATTCAAGGTCGGCGCGGACCCAGTTGAAGCGCATGTCCGAGGTCGACGGCATCTGGAACTTGTGAGGTTCGCTCTCCACGAGCGCCGCGCGTTCGTGCTTGGGGAAGGCGAACTCCATGACGGTCTCGTCGAGGGAGAACGCCACGTAGACGATCTGCTTGACGCGGAACTTCAGTCGGCCGCGTACGTACACCGCGTAGGAGCGCTCCAGCTCGGAGCCGAGCGACCGGACGTCCTCGATCACGGCCATTCGCTGCTCCTCAGGCTCGCTTGAACCTAGTCGACCATGACCGAGACCTCGGTTGTGGCTTGCCAAACGATCCGGCTGTGGGTGACCACGCGACACCCAGGACCGCCCAGACGCCGCAGATGCTCTGCCCAACCGAGGAGCAGGCCGATACACAGCCCGGGCAGAAGAATGTAGCCGAAGGTTCCCGACCTGCTCACGCTCGAGTCCTCGTGCCCGATCTGTGCCATGAAGCCTCGCAGGCAGCCGCCCATGCCAGGCCGCACAGACCACCGACCAGGACCCGCGCGACACCGAGTTCGGGTCATCGCCTAATCGCGCGGTGGGTGTGCAGAAGGGTCCGAGCATCAGCGCGGACCGCGAGGCGAGTGGTGCTCAGGGGCGTAGCCCCGGCCGTAGCGCCACGGCGCACACCACGGCGCCGCTGAGCGCGATTCCCAGCCACACCGCCCGCACGGTGTCCGGGAAGTCGCCGATCGGGTAGAGGGTGCCCCAGCTGAACATCCCCGCGAGCGTCACCGGCGCCACTGCGGCCAGGGCGACCACCGGCGCGAGCAGCGCGCCGGGCGTCGGCACCAATCGTCGCGAGGCCAGGGCCGCGGAGCCGGCTACGAGCAGGAGGGTGGCGCCGCCCAGCAGCCACCAGCCCGGCCGCACGAACGGGACGTCGCCGGGTCGCAGCGCCACCACCACGACCCAGACCGACAGCGGCAGCAGCGTCACGCCGAGCCGGGCGGTCCGTCGCCATCCCGCGCCACGCGGCGTCACCGCCACCACCGGAAGGGCGTCCTCGTCGTAGACGAACGCGGCCGCTCCGGCACAGCAGGCGAGAACGGTGGGCGCGAGCACTCCGGCCACGTCCGGCCAATGCACCTCGAGCAGTGCGGTGGTAGCGGCGGCTGCGCAACACGCGAGGACGGGGAGCCAGGCGACGCCGTGACGGAGGTACCACAGCCGAGCGCTCACCCCGTCACCCGCGACGGGATCGGATCGGAGACCCGGTTGTCGTGGTTGCCTGTCGTGGCTGCCAAGGCGAAGAGCACGAGCGCGGTCGCCGCGACAGCCGCGACGAGAGCGCGGAACCGCGGTGTCCGGGCGGTGTGGTCGTGCCACATCGCGCCTAGGACGGCGAGGACGCAGAGGGCCAGCATGTAGCCCAGGTAGGCGCCGGGGTTGCCGGCGATCAGCGTCTGGGTACCGTCAGCGTTGTCCCCGGTGTGGAAGATCGCCCACGGCACCCACAGCCGCCACTCGGAGCTGCTGGTCGAAAGGAGCGGGGCCTGTCCGAGCAGGCTCACCACGATGAGGGCCACCACCACCATGGCCGGGGCGCCCCGGAAGCGGAGCCAGCGGCCGGTCAACACGCCCAGCAGCGCACCGCCGAGACATGCGGTCGGGCACATCAGCAGGATGCTCCACACCTGCCAGTCGGGCAGCGTGCCGAACCACCACTCCTGCGGAGCCACGCCGATCACCTGCGCGGCGACGACCAGGACGACCGAGAACACCAGCCCGGCCAGGAACGCCGGGATGCCGGTCGCGGCGAGCGCGAGGGTCCGTCGAGCCTCGGTGCCCGGGGCCGTGGCGACGGCCTCGACGGCCACCTCGGTGGACCGGGTGAGCTGTGCTGCGGCGATCACACTGGTCAGACCGATGTAGAACGCGCCCAGCAACGGCAGGGTGAGCACGACGGGCACCCCGTCATCGGTGACGAGGACGAGGTACAACCCCAGCACGACGAAGCCGAGGACGACGCCGAGCAGGAAGACGGGGTGACGCGCCATCCGGCGTGCCTCGATGACGGCCATCGCACGGTGACCGGCGAGGCCGGACGCGGGCACGGAAAGACTGCTCACGGTCGCTCCAGGTGTGGTTGGAATGAATGGGACCGGCAGGTCAGGCAGGTGCGCGGAGCCGCTGCGCATCGGGCCCGAGCATCAGCAGGTAGGCGTCCTCGAGGGTCGGCTCAGCGGGGTCCGCGCCGGCTGGCGGCGTACCGCCGACCACGTGGTGGCGACCGGTGCCGGTGCGCCAGCTGACCAGCGCGTCGTCGCCGGGATCGTCGGCCAGCCAGACCCGACCGACGGCGGTGGCGACCAGGTCGGTGACGGCGCCGTCGAAGCGCACCGTCCCGCCCGCGAGCACGACCACGCGTTCGCAGAGGGCCGCGACGTCCTCGGTCTGGTGAGTGGACAGCAGCACGGTCGAGCGGTGGCCGAGGGTGGAGAGCGTGCGCCGCAGGTCGGCGCGCTGCGCGGGGTCGAGGCCGGTGGTCGGCTCGTCGAGCACGATCAGCTGTGGCTCACCCAGCAGGGCTTGTGCCAGCCCGACCCGACGTCGCTGTCCGCCGGAGAGCCGGCTCACCCGGACCGTCGACTGGTCGGTGAGGTCGACGAGGTCGAGCACCCGTCGCACCTCCTGGGTGCGGCGCTCGCGGTCGTTCCACTCCTTGAGGACCGCGACGTACTCGACGAACCCGAAGGCCGTCATGTCCGAGGGGTAGCCGAGCTCCTGCGGCAGGTAGCCCAGCCCCCTGCGCACCGCGGTCACCTCGGCGTGGGAACGGTGCGGGTCGCGCCCGAGCAACCGCACCTGCCCGCCGTCGGCGGCGATCGAGGTGGCGACGATGCGCAGCAGCGTGGTCTTGCCGGCGCCGTTGGGGCCGAGCAGCCCCGTCACGCCGTGGTCGAAGGTGAGGTCGACGTCGGCGAGGGCGTGCTTGCGGCCGTACCGCTTGTCCACGCCGGTGAGCTCGACGGTGCTCCTGGGGACGTTCACAGCGCCACCCCCCGCTGCCGGTCGATGCCGAACCGGACCGCGATGACCGCGCAGGCGGCCACGGCCAGCACGAGGTAGACGCCCTGTTGACCGGCTTGGACCGGCCAGGTCGGGTCCAGGCCGGCGCGCGTCGAGGCGACCACGACGGAGGACCAGCCGAGCAGCACGACGGTTGCCGCGCCCCGGGGGCCGACGAACCCGGCCAGCGCCAGCAGCACCGGCACCAGGGCCAGGGCGGGGCCGAGCCACGCGGCGGCGAGCCACGGCGGCCCGGGCACGGCGAGACCGAGCAATGCGGTGACCGGCAGCACCGAGACCAGGACGGCGAGCGTGCGGAGCAGGATCAGCCTGGTGCGGCCGTACGGCGCGGTGGCGACCAGCGCCTCGAGTGGGTCCTGCCGCGGTCCGTAGGCGACGGCGACGCCGAGCACCGGCGCCAGCGGTGCGATGAGGAGGAACGGGGCGAGCGCGGTCCCACCGGACACGTACGCCGCAAGGGTGGCGAAGGACAGCGACAGGAAGGCCCCGACCAACCAGGCACCGCGCAGGGAGGCCGCAGCGGCGAGCAGCACCGCCGTCGGCTCCGGGAGCCCGAACCGTCGGGCGAGTCGGAGGGGGTGAGGCAAGGGGGGGCGCTCGACAGCGTCGCGGATGCCCGCCCACGTGCACTCCACCAACTGCGGCTCGAGCAGCGGCCCCACCGCCGCCCGGCAGGTCTCACATCGGCTGACGTGCTGCTCCACCGAGGCACCCATGACGGCGTCGAGGGAGCCGGCGAGGTAGCTCGCCAACAGCTCCGGGCCGGCGTGCCAGCCTTGGGTCCCGGTGGTCATCGCCATCCCTCCTGCGGATCGGTGAGCGCGGTCCTCAGCTGCGCCTTTGCCCGGTGGAGCCGCGTCTTCACGGTGTTCTCGCGGACGCCGAGCATGCGCCCCGCCTCCTTCGTGGTCAGGCCGTCGAGCACGACCGCCTGCACCACCGATCGGAACTCCGGAGACAGGCGCCGCAATGCCGCGGCCAGGTCGCCGTACTCCACGCCGAGGAGCACCAGGTCCTCGGCGGACGGCAGCACCTGCTGCGGCGCCGACAGCACGTCCCACTCGGGGATCAGCACCACGTCCTTGCGGGAGCGCAGCCGCGACACCATCCGCCGGAACGCGATGCCCCACAGCCACGCACCAACCTCGCCGTCATGACGGAATCGCCGCGCATCCTTCCAGAGCGCGACGAAGGTGTCCTGCACGACCTCGACGACGATCTCGGAATCGTTGCAGCGGCGGAGAAGCCGAGCGTGCAGCCAGGCGCCGTGCCGCTCGTACAACTCCCGCAAGGCGCCCATTTCCCCGTCCGCCACAGCGGCGACAAGTGCCGCGTCGGTCGCGGCCGGGATGGTGCCCATGACCTCACTGTCGCACTCTCGACCCGGTTTCGTTCCCGGCTGCCTAGGCCGGATCCCGGGACGGCGACCTGGCGCGCGCGGCGGAGGATCGTTTCCGACCGAATCTCGGCATGTCCATGAAAGTGGCGCCGACAGGCGGCGGAAAGACGCGGACGGATAGGCGGGCCAGCGGCGTCCCGCGGGAGAGCGCGTAGTCACGTCTTGTCGTAGTGGCCCAGCGATCTGCGCGACTGGAGTGGATCATGGCCGAGGCGCACCCGAAAACTGCGCTCGAGGTTCTGGCGAGCGTCTCTGGCCGTCTTGGTGAGCGCTTGGCACTCCAGCACCGCTCCAGAATCCGCCAGTTTGAGCATGTCATCAAGCACGTTCCGGAGGCCCCTGAGCTCAAGCCACATCCCGCGATCGGCATCCAAGGCCAGAAGATGGTATTGATCGATGAACTCGTCATGGGCATCGCTTGCCCTCGACGCCGCCTCCTCACGAGACCCAGCGTCAGCCGTCGCCAGCGTAAGAGACGCTTGGCGCGACCGCCTTGATCGCGACCGCCTTTGAGCGACTAGCAGGCGTCCGTACGTCTCCCGCAAAGCGGACCGTGTCTGAAACTCGTGCTCTCGGCTTTGCTGGCGTTCGTCATGCTGCTTGTCCAACTCTCGCTGAAGATCAGCGCGCTGAATCTCGGCCTTACGCTCCGCATCCGCGCGCCGTTGCCGGCGCCGACTCCATCGACGATCTGCATCTGCTGCGCATCGGCGGGATGGGTCGGTTGTTCGCCGGGTCGGGCACCCTCGACGCTGGGCACGTTCCGCGTTCGTTCACCCACGGCCACGCGCAGCAACTGGACAAGATCAGCGCCGGGGTGTTGGCCGGGCTCACCCGCCGGGTGCCTGGCCTGCTGGCCGGCGGCGAGGAGATCGCCTTCCTCGACGTCGACGACACCGTCCGTGAGGTCCACGGCTACGCCAAGCAGGGCGCCGCGTTCGGCTACACCGGTGTGCGTGGGTTGAACGTGCAGTTGGCCACGGTCTCGACTCCGTCCGTGGCGCCGGTGCTCGCCCGTGCCCGCCTACGCAAGGGAAACACCGCCTCGGCCACCGGCACCGGCCGGCTGCTGGCCCAGGCGATCCAGACCTCCCGGCCGCCTGCGTGAGCGGCCGGATCCTCGCCCGTGCGGACTCGGCCTCCTACGGCCACGCGTTCGTCGCCACCGCCCTGCGGCACCAGGCATGGTTCAGCGTGACCGCGCGGATGACGCCGACGGTGACCGCGGCGATCACCAGCATCGACGCCGAGGCCTGGCAGGCCATCGACTACCCGAACGCCGTCTTCGACGAGGCCGAGCAACGCTGGATCTCCGATGCCGAGGTCGCCGAAGTCCCCTTCGTCGCGTTCACCGGACGCCGCAAGGCCGAACACGTGTCCTGCCGCCTGGTCGTGCGCCGGGTCCGCCGGCTCCAGCCGCTGGCCAGCGACGGCACCGAGCAACGCGAGCTGTTCGCTGCCTACCGCCACCACGCCTTCATCACCAACAGCACCCGCAGCCTGGTCGAGGCCGATCAGCAGCACCGCGACCACGCCCTGGTCGAGCAGGTCATCGCCGAACTCAAAGACGGGCCGCTGGCGCACTTGCCGTCCGGCAAGTACGCGGCCAACGCCGCCTGGGTCGCCCATGCGGTCATCGCGTTCAACATCGCCCGCGCCACCGCCGTCGCGGCAACGATGCGCACCGCCCGCTGGGCCACCGTTCGGACCCAGCTCATCACCATCCCCGCCCGGATCGCCTCCACCAGCAGACGCCTGGTCCTGCACCTGCCCGTGCACTGGCCATGGGCGAGGGCCTGGGAGTCGCTGTGGTCGACCGCCACTGGTCCGCCAGTGCCGGTCACGACCTGACCACCACGCCGACGACGGCACGACCGAGGACCTCGAAGTGGAAAAGCTGGCGCAGGCCAGCGGTCAGCGCACGCTCCACCGACGCCCACCTCATCAAGCAACCCGGAACTGACGAAACGACAAAATCACCTTCGGTGGATCAGGGCTGAGTGGGCCGACTTCTCAATCATTGGGCAAGAGGGCGCCCACCCCGAGGACTACGACGACGTCAGGCGGCGGAGGCTCGCGAACTCGGCGACTTCGTTAGGCATCTGACTCGCCATGAGTACGAGATGCCCGCGCAACTTCTCCGTTCGCGCGGGTTGCTCAACGACGCGGGAGACGAGGACGAGGACGAGGGGCCGCCAGACTCCGGCAGCAGATTCGCGTCTAGCGCTCACACTCGAGGCTGTCCGAGCGCCTGGAAGGTTCTAAGCATGAAGGACTTCGTCAACGGAGTGATCGCCCTCGCGGTGCTGATTGCCGGAGTCGTTGGACTTGCGGTCGGCGCACGCTGGGGTCTTACCTGGCAGTTGATGGTGTGAACCCCACGGTGTCGGCGGCCATTGTTTGCCGCCAGCCGCAACCACGCTTGTGTCGGTCCTCGGTGTGACGCTGGGACGCTTCTTGGAGCGGCGCCACCAGATCGACCTTGAACTGCGCGAACAGATGGTGCCGATCTTCACCGATTCTGGAGGGCCTGCTGTGAGTTCGCATCGGGGACCGATCCGACGATGGGGCAGCCGGACCGCGGCACAGTCGACGCAGCCACGTCCCCAGCGAAGCGACTCAACGTGATCGATTCGACCGGTTCGCCGCTGATGCCTGACGTTCACTATGCCGATGACGAGCATCCGGTTCCGCCTGTGGCGATAAGCACCCGCCAATCGATCCAAGTTCATGATGGAGACCTGCTCACGGCGATTCGCAGGGATCTTGCGCACTCAGGGGGCGGGATTGCCAAGCGCGACCTGCCGGGGCGCGGCATCAACGATCATCTACGACCATGGCCCGCCGGATGGGCGCATCGAACGCGGAAGCCCCGATCTCGTACTCGGAAGAATCGTGTGTTGTGATATCTCCTGATGCTCGGCCGTCCCAGCGTGGCCCAATCACGTGCGTCATGTGGGCGAAGTGACGGTGCCGACCAAGGCCGCCGGGAGCTCAACTGAGCGCGAGGCTGGATATGGTTCAGTCCGCGCAGGGCGGTGACTTGGCGATGGTCGGATCGGCTGCAGTCGGTGGTCCAGGTGGGGGAGGGGTTCACCCCGCGGCTTGTGTCGAGGACGCCTGGCCCGGCCTGGTGCCGCCGCGCAGGAGGGCCTGCAAGGTTGGAGAAAGTTCAGCGTCGATGTCGAACAGTCTGGCGGCCGTTCGACGTACGTGCGAGAAGCAACTCCCCAGCAACCAGTAGGAGTGATCGAGATGCCGCGTTTCATGGGATTCGTGAGGATGGAAGAGGGCGTCGGTACGCCGCCGCAGGCACTGTTCGACGCGATGGACGCCTACATCGGCGAACGGGCCGCCAAGGGCGTGTTCCTCGACGGCGGCGGTCTGTACGGCACCGAGGACGCCGTGAACTTCGTGGCCCGACAGGGCGCGGTCAGCCGGGTCGACGGACCGTACGCCGAGGCCAAGGAGGTCGTCGGCGGCTGGGCCATCCTGCAGTACGACACCCTCGAGGAGGCCGCGGCCGATCAGCAGGAGTTCGCCGAGCTGCACGCGAAGCACTGGCCCGAGGTCACCGTGATCTCGACCCTGCGCCAGATCTCCACGGGCCCGGAGGCGCCCGGCGAGTGAACGGGACTCGTCACGCCGGCATCTGCCGGCAGCGTGGCGGGCCGTCTCGGCCCGCCACGTCGGCGCCCTCGCCCGGCGGATCCGGGCGGTTCAGCGGCGTTGCTGCGGCGCCTCGTGAATTCTGAGAGAGTCGATGCGGACGGACCACGACACTGAACGGAGCCCAGTGCTCGACCTCAGCATCACCACTTGGGCCGTCACCATCGGTCTGGTTGTCGCTCTGCTCGCAGTCGACCTCGCCGTCGCCGCTGCGCGCCCGCACCGGGTCGGCTTCGGGGAGGCGGCGGCCTGGTCGGTGCTGTATGTCCTGGTCGCGATCGGCTTCGGCGTCTGGTTCGGCGCCCAGTACGGCGGTGAGTTCGGGACGGAGTTCTTCGCCGGATACTTGGTGGAGAAGAGCCTCTCGGTGGACAACCTGTTCGTCTTCGTCATCATCATGACCAGCTTCGCCGTGCCCGAAGAGCACCAGCACAAGGTGCTCACCTTCGGCATCGTCCTCGCCCTGGCCATGCGCGCGATCTTCATCGCCGTCGGAGCCACGCTCCTGGCGTTGTTCTCATTCATGTTCCTCGTCTTCGGCCTGCTGCTGATCTACACCGCGGTCCAGCTGTTCCGGCACCGCGACGAAGACCCCGACGTCGAGGACAACCTGGTTGTCAGGGCCGCTCACCGGCTGCTGCCGATCACCGGTGAGTACGTCGGTGGCCGGCTGACCACCCGAGTGCGCGGCCGATGGATGGTCACCCCGCTGTTTGTCGTGCTGCTCGCGATCGGCAGCATCGACCTCCTCTTCGCGCTCGATTCCATCCCGGCCGTGTTCGGGGTCACCGAGGAGCCCTACATCGTCTTCGCCGCCAACGCATTCGCGCTGCTGGGCCTGCGGGCGTTGTTCTTCCTCGTCAGGGGACTTCTCGATCGCTTGGTGTACCTGTCGACCGGCCTGGCGCTGATCCTGGCGTTCATCGGCGTCAAGCTGGTCCTGCACTGGGCCCACGTTGACATCGACCCGCGCGTGCCGGAGATCTCCACGCTGGTCAGCCTCGTAGTGATCGCCACCGTGCTCGCGGTTGTCACCATGGCGAGCTTGGTCAAGACCCGACGCGAGCCCACCGCCAAGGCGCACGCTGGATCCCTGCGGGGACACAGACCCCAACCGGCAGACACCGACCGAGATCCGGCTGGTCACTGAAAGCCGCGGGTGTGGTCCGCGTTCAGGAAACTGGTGCCTGGGGCACCACGGCCACGGTCGTGCGGGCTCGCTCGAGGACGGAGGTCGCGATCGAACCGGTCAGCGCCCTGGTGATCGACGTCATCGGGTGCCTGCCGACGACGATCAGGTCCCATTCGCTGTCGCGTGGGTGGAGCGCCTCATCGACGAACCCGTGCTGGATCTCGATTGTCACCTGCACGTCCGGATACGTCTCCGCGAACCCAGCAAGTGACGTTGCGAGCACGGCACGCAGATCCTCCAGGTCGGGGGCAGCAGCCTCCTGGCCGAGAGCCCATCGATACTCGGCGATCGCCGCTGCTGCGTCCCAGAAGCAGTGCAGCACCGTGAGGCAGAGTCCGCGCAGCGATGCCTGGTGGAAGGCGAACTCGACGACGGGCAAGGACTCCTGGGTTCCGTCGGCCGCCACGATGACGCCGCGCCCGCGGTCGTGACCGACCGTGGGCCGGCACACCACCACTGGGCAGGCCGCATGCGCGCTCACCGCGGCACTCACCGAGCCGAGGAGCAGGCTCTTCAGAGTGCCGCAGCCTCGAGATCCAACGACGAGCAGCCGGGCCTGTGAGGAGAGGTCGATCAGGACCTCGCGCGGCTCCCCGTCTCGAGCCAGCGCCTGTACGGCGAGTCCGGGATGGAGCCGCCGGGCGAGCGTGACGGCCTGGTCGGAGATGTCCCGGGCGTGGTCGCCCACCGCGACGACCACGAGCTGCCGATTCTCCAGACGCGCTTGCTCGGCTGCCCAGTGGACCGCACGCTTGGCGTGCTCCGAGCCATCCACAGCGGCCACGATGCTTCCGGGGGCAATCTTGTCGCTCATCCACAAATGGTCGCGAGTGCCGGAGACCGCCGGTACGGCCGAAGGTCGTCATTCGTCGGGACCATCGCACCTCGGCCGGGTGTGAGTCTCTGGGCCTTGGGCGGGATGCGGGCCGAGGTGGTCAGCCACGCCGCTGGCCCGTTCTGCTTTAACCCGGGCCTGCGGAGGGCTCACGCCCTTCTGCTGCGCCTGGCCCGGGCTAGGTGAGGATCCACTCACTGCTCGGCAACCCACACGATCTGCAGCAGTTCACGTGGTCATGCACGCCTTCGGCGCAGCCGCTTGTCGGCGGCCACCACGAGGCTGGCGACGACGGCGACGGCCAGGATCCGCAGCCACGCACCGACGCCGATGGGGGCGGTGCCGAAGATGGTGTTCATGGCCGGCAAGTAGGTGATGGCAAGTTGGCCGATCGCCTGGGTGGTGACTCCGACGATGATCCACGGGTTGGAGAAGAGCCCGATCCGCCACACCGGCCGGGTCAGCGAGCGGCAGCTGAACAGGTAGAACGCCTCGACGACGACGAACAGGTTCAGCGCGGCGGTCCGGGCCTCCGCAAGCGTCGCGCCGTTGACCTGCTCCCACTCGAACAGCCACCAGGACCCGGCGACCAGCAGGGTGGACACCAGGAGGATCCGCATCACGAGCGCGCGGGTGAGCAGCGGCTGGCCCGGGTCGCGGGGAGGGCGGGTCATGATCCCGGCTTCCTTGGGCTCGAAGGCCAGCATCAGGCCGAGCGCGACTGCGGTGGTCATGTTGATCCAGAGGATCTGCGTGGGCAGGATCGGCAACGCCGCGCCGACCACGATGGCGACCAGGATGACCAGGCCCTCACCGATGTTCGTCGGCAGCGTCCAGGTGATGAACTTGGTGAGGTTGTCGAACACGCCGCGGCCCTCCTCCACGGCTGCCTCGATGGTGGCGAAGTCGTCGTCGGTCAGCACCATGTCGGCGGCGTCCTTGGCCACCTCGGTGCCGGTTTCGCCCATGGCCACGCCGATTCCGGCCTGCCGCAGCGCGGGGGCGTCGTTGACGCCGTCGCCGGTCATCGCGACCACGTGCCCGCGTGCCTGCAAGGCCTCGACCAGCCGCAGCTTCTGCTCCGGCGAGACCCTCGCGAACACGCGGGCCCGGTCCACCGCCTCAGGGAACTCGTCCGCGGACAGCGCGGCCAGGTCGGTGCCGGTCAGCACCGCACCCGGGCAGGCCTCACGGCCGTCAAGCACACCGACCTGACCGGCGATCGCGGTGGCGGTCGCGGCGTGGTCGCCGGTGATCATCTTCACCGCGACTCCCGCGCTGCGGCAGGCGGCCACCGCAGCAGTCGCGGCCTCCCGGGGCGGGTCCAGCATCGCCTGCAGCCCGGTCAGCGTCAGTCCACCGGTCAGCGAGTCCTCGCCGAACTCGTGCGGTTCGAGCTCGTCGGCTCCGGCGCGCCGTACGGCGGTGGCCAGCACCCGGAGTCCCCGGCCGGCCAGCTCGCCCGCTGCCGCGAGGGCGGCGTCGCGATCCAGCGAGCGGAGCCCGCCGTCGGCGTCCATCTGGGCGTCGCACACGTCGAGCACCCGCTCGACGGCGCCCTTGACGAGTACGACGCGCCCGTGGCCGCCCTCCGTGCCGGTGTCCTGGTGAAGGGTGGCCATGTACTGGCGCTCGGAGCTGAACGGAACCGTCGCCAGGCGGGGAAGCAGTGCCGCGACCCGGTCGGCGTCCAGGCCGGCCTTCGCCGCGACGACCAGGAGCGCACCTTCGGTGGGGTCGCCGACCACGCCCCACCGGCCGTCACGCTCCGTGAGAGCGGCGTCGTTGCAGGCCGCGCCGGTCAGCAGCGACCAGCGCAGCGGGACGAGCGAGTCCGGGTCCGGTGGCGCACCTTGGCCGTCGCGCAGGGCGCCGTCGGGGGCGTAGCCGGAGCCGGTGACCTCGAACAGGGCGGCGGGGGTCCACACCGCCCGCACGGTCATCTGGTTCGCGGTGAGCGTGCCGGTCTTGTCCGAGCAGATGACCGTAGTGCTGCCAAGGGTCTCCACTGCCGGCAGGCGGCGGATCACCGCCCGGCGCCGCGCCATCCGGGCCACGCCGATGGCCAGGGTGATGGTGACGGCGGCCGGTAGTCCCTCGGGGATCGCACCGACCGCAAGCGCGATCGCCGCGGTGAACGTTTCGACCGCGTCCTGCCCGCGCAGCAGCCCGACCGCGAAGGTGAGCGTGGCCAAGGCGAGGATGCCGACGGTCAGGACCTTGCTGAACGCGGTGAGCTTCTGCGTCAGCGGGGTCGCCAGGGTCTCGGCGGCCCCGACCAGCCGGTGGATCTCACCGAGCTCGGTCTCGGCGCCGGTGGCCACCACGATGCCGGCGCCGCTTCCGGTGGTGACAAGGGTGCCGGAGTAGGCCATGTTGCGTCGGTCGGCCACCGGGATCGCCTCGGGCAGCACCACCTCGTCCTTGGTCACCGGCACCGACTCCCCGGTCAGCGCCGACTCGTTCACCCGGAGCTCGGCCAGCCGGGTCAGACGCACGTCGGCCGGCACCTTGTCGCCTGCCTCGAGCAGCACCAGGTCGCCGGGGACGAGCTCGTCGGACGGGACGGTCTGTCCGTGCCCCCCGCGGACCACCTTGGCGTGGGTGCGCACCATCGAGCGCAGGCCTTCGAGCGCGGCCTCGGCCTTGCTCTCCTGGATGAAGCCGACGACCGCGTTGATCACGACCACGCCGAGGATCACCGCCGAGTCGACGTACTCACCCAACGCAGCGGTGATCGCCCCGGCGGCCAGCAGCACGTAGATCAGCGGGTGGTGGAACTGGCGCACGATCCGCACCAGCAGCCCGGCGCCCTTGGCGGTCGGGAGGCTGTTCGGCCCGAACCGCGCCAGCCGGTCGGCGGCTTCCTCGCCGGTCAACCCACGGTGCGGGTCGCTCTCGAGCAGCAGCACCACCTCGTGGGCCGCCAGCCCATGGTGGGCGGTCGACGACGGGAACAGCGACGTGCCCATTGAGTCACCTCAGCCGCGCGGGAGCGGATCGTCCGCCGGTGGCCGGGCCGCCGCGTGCTGGTCGGGGGCCGTCGACGGCGCGGCGGGCGCGGGCTCCACGACCAGCACCGCGACCGGTGAGTGGTGGACCACGTCGGCGGACACACTGCCCAACAGGTGCCTCGAGAGGCCACGGCCGCGCCGCCCGACCACGAGCAGGTCCATCTGCTGGTCCTCGGCGAACCGTCGTAGCGTCTCGCCGGGCGGCCCGGCGAGCACCTCTGTCCGCACCGGCACCCCTGCGCCACGCGCGACAGCAGCCGTCGCGGCCAGGCGCTCCTTGGCGGCCCGCACCGCCTCCTGGGTGCCGTGCTCGGCGTCGTCGTAGCAGACCACCTCCGCCAGCACCAGCAGCCGACAGCGGGGGCCGAACAGCTCCACCGCCTGGGTCAGGGCCCGCGCTGCCTGCTCCGAGCCGTCCACCCCCACCAGCACCCGCGGACCGTCCGGCGTCTCCGGACGCGGCCCCGGTCCGCCCTCCGGCCCGACCGCGGCCAGCCGGGGGCGCCGCTCGACCCGCTCCAGTGCGATGGGCACGAACAACGGACCCAGCGCCACCGCAACCACCAGCCACAGCGGGTGATGCCCGCGGCGGACCATCCACACGCCGATGACCAGGCCGACGACCGGCCAGGCGACGACGAAGACGACGAACAGGGTCGGGTCCATGCCACCACGCTGCCGCGGACGGGCCGAGGAAGGTATCCGCCTTGGCCCCCTGTGCCCGGGACCAAGGTCCCGGCCCAGGGGGACTGCGACCGTGGGACCGTTCGCGGGCCCCGCGACGGCCTCACGGTCGCTTGCCCACCTGTACCTCATCGAGGAGCTGCACGACCACGTCCGCACCTTTGGTCAGCAGACCTTCACCGTGACGGTCCCTTGCGACGCCGATGACCAGCCCGAAACCGCCCTGTCGCCCGGCCCGCACCCCGGCCTCGGCGTCCTCCACGACCACCGCTGCCTCGGGAGCGACGTCGAGCCTCCGCGCCGCCTCGATCAACACCGCGGGATCGGGCTTTCCGGGCAGGCCCAGCTCGGCGGCGACCACCCCGTCCACCCGGACCGGGAACAGGTCCTCCAGCCCCACCGCCTCGAGCACCTCCCGGGCGTTGGTGCTGGCCGAGATGATCGCCGCCCCCAGCCCGGCAGCGCGGACTCGGCGCACCAGGCTCACCCCGTCCTCGAAACTGCGGACCCCCTGGTGACGGAGGCGCTCGTGGAACACCTTGTTCTTTCGGTTGCCCAGACCGCAGACGGTCTCCCGTTCCGGCGGGTCGGCGGGATCACCCCACGGTAGGACGACCCCGCGGGAGCGCAGGAAGCCATCCACCCCGGCGTACCGCGGTCTGCCATCCACGTGACGGAGGTAGTCACCCTGCTCGAAGGGCCGGTGATCCTCGCCCACTCGCGCGGGCAGGCCGGTCAGGTAGTCGTCGAAGACCTGCCTCCACGCATCGGCATGGACGCTCGCGGTGTCCGTGATCACGCCATCGAGGTCGAACACGACCGCTCGGTAGCGGTCAAGCCCCAGGTAGACGGTCATCGTTGACCCTTCCGGGACGGCGCTGCGTCCGTATCGACGGTCACGCGGCACCGAGAACCGCCACCGGGCAGGCGGATCCGTGAATGACTGCACACGCAGTCGACCCTGCCACCATCGCCTTGAAGGCACCACGACCGCGCGACCCGACGACGATGAGCCCGGCGCCGGGCGAGGCGCTCACGAGAGCCCGTTCCGGAACACCCTCGACGACCCGGGTCCTCACGGACAGCCGCGGATGCGTCTGCTCCAACGAGGCCCGCACAGACTGAAGAACCCCTTCGGCTGATTCACGCAGCATCTGCCCAGTGACCACCGGCACAGAAACTCTCCGGTGCAGCAAATGACTTCAAGGCAGGCCCGGGAACGGTCGGCGTGCTCTGCGGCGAACTCGACGGCGGCCGCTGCTACCGGTGAACCGTCCGTTCCGACGATGACGCCCTTCTCCGGACCGGCCACCATCGGGGCCATTCCGTCCTTGACCACCACCACCGGGCACTGCGCGCTGCCAGCCACGGTGAAGGCGATCGAACCCATGAGGCCAGCGAGGACCGAGCCTCGCCCTCGTGATCCCAGCACCAGCAGGGACGCCTGCGAGGATGTCTCCAGCAGAGCCCTCGCCGGACTCGTGACCTCGGTCCTACCTGTCACTGCGAGCCTGGGGAACATCTGGGCCACCTGGGACACCCCCCGGGCGGTCACCTCGCGGGCCGCATCGAGCGCGCCCGGCTCCAGCTCCAGCAGCCCCGGCCCGGCCGGCGCCACCATGCCGGGGTAGTTGGCGGCAAAGAGCACTATCAGCTCAGCACCCTGACGGCTCGCCTCGTCACCTGCCCACTGGAGTGCTTCCCCAGCGTGCCCGCGTCCGTTGTAGCCAACGACCACCGGCAACTGGCTCATGGGACCTCCCCACCCGGCACGAAACAGATGCCACCAGCCTGCCAGGCCAGCACGGCTGCTCCTCCTGTCCTCACTCCGGTGTTGCGAGCGCCCGCGCTGGAGATACCCGTGGGTTTCGGGCGGGCTCGCACGAGGGCGACCAGGGCTGGTGGGAGCGCCCCTCTGGCATTGCACCGCTGGGCACCTTGCACCACACGATCTTGCCGCGCTGCGTCTCGTAAGTCCCCCAACTGCGCGCGACCTTGTCGATCAAGAGCATGCTCAGCGAGTGGCCGGCGACGTGAGTGGAGTGGACGTGCTGGGACGAGTCGCCCACCTCCAGGGTCACCTCCGTCGTGGCGCAGCGAAGGGTGAGCGAGACGGGCGGCGCGCCGTACATGATCGCCTGAGTGACGAGCTCGTCCGCGAGCAGCGCCAGCACGGCCTCGGCTGCGTGGGCATGCTGGGTGCACGCCATGGCCTTCACGAAGTCGCGTGCGAGGGCGGGGGCATGCAGCGTGCCGGGCAGGTCACAAGACGAGTCAGGCGTGACCTGGCACATGTGGCTCCCTTCACCCCGCTACCGCGAACTCAGGCGCTTTGCCTGCAGTTCTGGTCGTTGAAGTGGCAGGGCATGCACTGGGCCGCCATCGGCAGCACATCGAGCCGGTCCCCGGGAATGGGCCTGGCACACGTCACACACCGCCCGTAGGCACCCCGTGCCATCCGGTCGAGTGCCGCGTCGATCTCGCCCAAGGCCGTGCTTGCCGCGATCAGGAGGGCTCGCGTCACCGTGTCGCGGCGGGGATCTTCGCCCAGGTCTTCCTGCAAGGCGGCGATCTGCTCACGCCGGAACCTACGCGCCTCGCGCAACCTCGGCTCCCGGTCGCCTCGCCCCTCGACCGCAAGGGGCCCCGGGGCGGTCCTGGACTGGTGGCGTGGGAAGGTGGCCATGTCATGCTCCTCGCGTACTCGGCGGGGACGGGGCTGCGCTACGGCGGATCAGCGCCGAAGCGCCCTGGTGCTTCCATCGTCCGTCGCCAGGGTCGAGCGCCCCAGGGGCACGCTCGGACGATCGGTGGCGCTTTGGTTGCCGACACCCGGCAACGGCCGTCGGTTTGACTGCGTCAGTGAGAATGACTCATGGCCCACCGCACGCAGCCACAGAGTGTGACGCCTGAAGGTGATCCCGTGGCGAGCACCATGATGCTGGCGGTCGAGAAGGTCACGGCCCGCCTGGTGGCCGGCTCGACGAGTCTGGCCGAGAGGGACGTGCAGGCGATCCGCGGCGCGGGATCGGCAGCCGCGGAGCATGGACTCACCGCCGTGGAAGTCGTCGACCTGTACCTGACCACCGCGGCGCGGCTCTGGGACTCCACGACGAGTCGGCGGCCCGCCGCCGCGGGGGAGTCGCTGTTCTCGGCGATCCGGGCCGTGGTGCCCGAGCTCATCGAGGGCTACCAGAGCACCGGCCGCCGCATCATCCGTCAGGAGGAGACTGCCCGTCAGGAACTCGTGGACGACCTTCTCCGCGGCGACGCCGACATTGCCGACCTGGTGCAGCGCGCAGAGCCGTTCGGGCTCGACCTCGGTGCCCGCCACCAGATCGTTCTCGCCGAGCCGCGGGAGGCCACCGAGGCCCGCCCGCCCGACGAAGCCGCTCTCGGCCGCTCGGTCACGGCGATCTACGGCGATCGTGACACGCTGGTCACCCGACGGAATGGACAGCTCGTCACCCTCATCCCGGCAGGGCCTGCGGGCCCGGACGTCGACGCCCCGGGCCGTCAGCTCCACCAGGTGCTCGATCGCTCCACGCCACGGATGTCCTGGCGCGTCGCCGTGGGCCGCCCCTACGTCGGCGCACATGGCGTTGCCCGGTCCTACCAGGAAGCACGAGAGGCCATGGCCCTGGTCGAGCGACTGCACCCGGACGCGGATCTCGTTCCGACGAGGGATCTGCTCATCTACCGGGTGCTCGGGCGTGATCGCGCCGCCCTGACCGACCTCGTCGAAAGCGTCTTGGTCCCGCTGCAGCAGGCCCGGGGCGGCGCCGCACCACTGGTCGACACGCTCGAGGCGTACTTTGCCTCTCGCGCCGTGGCCACCGAGACCGCTCGCAGGCTGCATGTCTCGGTTCGAACCGTCACCTACCGCCTGGCCCGGGTCAAGAGCCTCACCGGATTGGACCCCAGAATCCCGGTCGAGGGTCTGACCCTCCAGGCATCCGTGCTGGGCGCCCGACTGCTGCCCTGGCCCTCCTCGTGAGGGCGTGTCCGTGCCCGCGCTCCGGATCGGTCACGGACGCAGCACCGGCCACGCATCGACTTTGGCCGTGGAGGTGGCGCTGTGCAGTCCGTGGGAGATGGTCAGACTCTGTTGGTGTCGAAGTCGAGCACCAGCTCCGGCGCGCTGAATCCCTCGTCCAAGGCGGTGCCGTGCACGTCGCGGAGGTGGGCGCGGAACCACCGGTCGAACGGCTCGGGTGAGGTTGCGAGCATCCGGAGGGCGGTGGCGAGGTCGTCGGCCTCCAGGTAGACCACGGCCAGACTCCCGGCTGGTGCGGACTGCAGCCAGACCGCTTCGCGGATGATGCCTGCCCGGCGACGGGAGTCCTGGTAGGCCTCTCGTCGCGCTCCGAGCTGACAGGAGGTGAGCGCGATGCGGCTGGTGTCGGTCTGGTCCGACAGCAGGGGAGTGGCGTAGGCGAGGAACTGCATGGTCCCCATCGTGCTGACGACCGACGACAGAGACATCACTTGGTCGTGCGAGGGACCGCGGCCGCGAGCGCGACGCGGTTCGGGACGTCGAGCTTGGTGAACACGTGCCTCAGGTGGCTGTTCACGGTGTGCGGTGACATGTACAGCCGCCTGGCGACGGCTCCGTTGGTCAGTCCCTCGGCCACCAGCAGCGACACCTTCCGCTCCGTGGCGGTGAGGCTCTCCCAGCCGTCAGTCGGTCGCTGTCTCGACCCGCGGGAGCCGGGACGGACGCCGAGGGCCCGCAGCTGCGCCCGCACTCTGCCCGCCCAGGCGTCTGCGCCCGCTCGCTCATAGCGTTCCAGCGCCTCGACCAGCAGCTCGATCGCCTCCTCGCGTCGCCCGTCGCGGGTGAGCAGGCTGGCTGCATCCTCGCAGGCGCCGGTGTGCTCGAGCAGGAGCGGCACCCGGCGGGCGAGCGCAACTGCTTCGAGCGCCGGCGCTGCGTCGCCGTCGACCAGGCCCTGGCAGCGCAGCGCCACGCTGCGCACGCTCGCTACGTCCGGTGCCAGGGGCACTCCTGCCGCGACGGCACTGGCTACTTCGGTGGCAACGTCCCGCTTGCCCAGCGCCAGTGCTGCGTGGACCAGTCCCGGAGCGAGGCATCGGTGGTAGAAGCGGCTCTCCCGTCCGGCGTCGTACCGCCAGCACCGCAGCAAGACGTCGTAGGCGCCTTGATGGTCGCCTTGGGCGGCCTTCAGCCCGGCGACCGCGGAAGCCAGGACTCCCGCGTTGTAGGTCAAGTGGTCGCCGTCCAAGGCGGTGGCGTAGCGGCCGGTCAGCTCGCTTGCAGCGGGGTAGTCTCCCGTGGCCGTCGCGATCATCGCTCGGTAGGCGAGGGCCTGCGACACCAGAAGCTGGTTGCCCTTCTCCTGCGCCGCCTGGCCGCCGGCAACGAGGCGGGGGACTGCGTCGTCCCACTCCCCGAGGACGAAGGACACCTCGGCGTCGGCCATCAATGTGTCGGACAGCCACCATCCGGCGCCGAACTCGTCCTCGAGGGCCTGCCGGTACGCGAGCCTTGCCTCGTCGACGAGGTCGCAGTCGAACAACGCGAGGCCGAGGAAGAACTTCGGCTGCAGCGGCAGTGCTCCGGTGTCGGGCCACCCGTCCGCGAGGGCCGCCGCCCGTCGGGCGTGCGCGAGCGCTTCACCGAAGCGGCCCTGCCGCCCCACCGCGACCATCAACGCGGTCAGAGCCCAGACCGTCATGGCCGGGTCGTCGGCCTGCTCGGAGATGAGGAGGGCGCGACCGGCGGCCGACTCACCCGCGCGGGGGTCCCCCGTGTACGTCAGCGCCCAGCTCTGCTGAGCCAGCATGGGCACCCGCTCGGACGGCCGCAGCTCGGGCGAAGCCGAAAGGCCGGCCTGCGCGGCGGCGATCAGCTCGGTGGCACGGTTCTGCAGTGCCAGCGCGCCCAGCAGCGCAAGCCGCAACGGGGTGTCCACCTCGGCGGCGTGCCGGCGGGCGAGCACCGCCTCGGCGCGCCCCGATGCCTCTGCGATCTTCCCGGCGCGCAACAGCGCCTGCACGACTTCCGACGACAGCAGGTCCGCGTCGCGGTGACCACCGGGCAACAGCGCCTCGGCACGGCGTAGGAGCTCTACGGCGACCATGGGGGCCTTCGCCGAGGCCTCGCGGGCGGCGTCCCGCAACCATGCGATCGCCTGCTCGTCTCCCCGCTCCGCCCCGAGCATCAGATGATCGGCCACGTCCAGGGGATCCGCCCCGGCCGCCATCAGCGCGGCTGCGGCCTCGCGGTGCAGCAACCGGCGGGCGGACTGTGGGATGTGCTGGTAGATCGCGTCGTGCACCAGCTGGTGGCGGAACGCCATCCGTCCGCCCGCCTCGTCGAGAAGGTGAGCGTCGAACGCGTGGCCGAGCTGCGCCACCACGTCGGCCGGCGCCCGGTGTGCGACCGCCGCTACATCTCGGAGCGTGACGGTGTCTCCGAGCACGGCCGAGATCTGCAGCAGCTCCAGCGTCGATGTCGGCAGCTGGCGCAGCCGGCGGACCACGAGCTCACTCAGCGACGCGGGAAGCTCGGAGGTCGTCACCTCGACGCTCTGCCCGGCGCGCCGCAGCACTCCTTGCTCGCTCAGCGCCCGGACCATCGCCACCACCCACAGCGGGTTTCCTCCGGCCTTGGCCAGCATGGCGACCAAGGCCGGGCCCGGCGATGCCCCGAGAAGCCGGCCCGCCAGCAGGGCCACCTCGTCGGCGGTGAGCGGCTGAAGCTGCAGTGTGGTGGCGCCGGCGTCCGTCAGATCATCGAGCAGACGGACCACTTCGGCCGAGAGCGGCGACGGCCGGGTGGTGAGGACGACGAGCAACGGCGCAAGCGGCAGCTGGCGTGCCAGCGACAGGATCGTCAACAGGCTCGCGCTGTCGGCCCAGTGCACGTCTTCGAGCACCAGCAACGCCGGTCTCTCAGCACACTCGCTCTCCGCCAGGTCGACGACCTCCTCCACGACCCGGTAGCGGATGTCGCCGGAGGCGGCCGGTGATCCAGAGCCGTCGCCGCCGAGGAGCGCGCCGATCTTGGCTCGACGGGAGTCCGGTGACCGTCGGCTCAGACCGAAGGCGGACGTCACCACGCCGAAGGGACGGGTGTGCTCGAAGGGGTGAGCCTGCCCGCAGAAGACGGCCAGGCCACGCGTGTGCGCAGCCTCGACGACGCTCTGGACCAGGCGGGTCTTCCCGATGCCGGCCTCCCCCTCGATCACCAGCACCGAGGCATGCCCCGCGGTGAGCTGCCGGACTGCGCCCGCGGTCACGCCCAGCTCGGCCCCCCGGCCCACCAGCCCCTCCGCCGAAGCCACGCTCACAGGCTCCACCACCCCGGCCCCAGCGTCCAGCGGCCGATGCCCAGATCGTGCTTGAGCGGCGTGAGGCCTAGACAGCTCCACTGCGCGGCGAAGGTGGTGGGGCCCGAGCACCGAGGCCGTCCGGCCACTCGGTACGCTCACGGCCGGTCCTTGTCAGGTTGCGTTCAGGTTTCT
Organism: uncultured Actinomycetota bacterium; assembly: GCA_963838025.1. GTDB lineage: Bacteria > Actinomycetota > Actinomycetes > Propionibacteriales > Nocardioidaceae > Nocardioides_B. Next base: position 1,933,538 of record CAWIPF010000001.1, on the reverse strand, counting down.
GCGTCAGGGTGAGGTGTGAAGAGTCTCAGCCTTGACGCGACGTCCAAGGCACCACCTGCCGCGGACATGCGGCGGGCGTGGGTGGCGGTGACCCGGCTGTGGCTCGTGGTCGGTGCCTTCCTCGTCGTCGGTGCGGTCCGCTCCTGGCAGGTGGGCATCCCGTTCCGCGACCCGCACGGCGAGTTCCTGCGAACCAGGGTTGCCCTGACATGCGCGATCTTTGCGGCGTGGGTGCTGGTGGAGGGTGCAGCGCGCGCTGGGTGGCCGCCGTCGCCACGTCGGACGCTGGCCCGCATCCGGGAGCGCTGGACCCGCGAGCGGGTGGCGTTGGCTGCGACGGCATTGCTTGCCTACCACGCGACGTACTTCTGCTACCACAACCTGAAGAGCTGGAACTCGTTCAACGCGGTGCGGGACCAGATGCTGATGACGTGGGACCGATGGTTGTTCGCCGGGCATACCCCGGCCGTTCTGCTCCACGACCTGCTCGGCAAGCACGTCGCCTCGTGGGTGCTCACCGGTTGGTACGAGGCCTTCGGGACGTTGGTGGTGGTGGCGTTCCCCGGCGCGGTGGCCCTGGCACGCCGCTCCACCGACGCGGTCGTGGCGATCGCGGCCCTCGTCTGGGTGTGGATCCTCGGCACGGCTACCTACTACGCCATCCCCTCGCTGGGCCCCTTCCACGCGGACCCGCAGGCGTTCGCCGGGCTGGCCCACACAATGGTCCAGGACACCCAGGTGCGGTACATGGCGCAACGGGCCGCGCTGCTGGACCACCCCCACGCCGCCGGATCCTTCGCCCAGGTCGCGGCCTTCGCGAGCCTGCACTGCGGCGTGAGCGCGGTGATTCTCGGGATCGCCTGGTGGAACCGTTGGCGGCGTACCAGGATCGTGCTGACGGTGTTTGTCGCCGGCACCGTGGTGGCCACGGTCTACCTCGGCTGGCACTTCTTCGTCGACGACGTGGCCGGTCTGGGCATCGCCGCGCTGGCCTGGTGGCTGGCACCCCGCACCGTCGGGGTGCGACGGCCGGAGCTCGCCCGGTGAGCGAGCGTCCGATGCGCGCGACCCCACCGGGTTGGTCGCGGGTGCGGTTCCTTGCCTCGTGGGCGCTGGCCCTCTGTCTGGTCGGTGTCGGCATCCCCCACGTGCTCGACACGTCGTGGCACGAGGTGTTCCCGATGCTGTCCTCGCTGAGCTGGCGGGCCCTCCTCGGGGCGACGGGGCTGTGGCTGCTCGGCCTGCTGGTGCACACCTTCGTGCTCACCGGGGCGGCCCCGAGCCTGAGCCACCGGCGCGCTCTCACCCTCAACCTCACGGGAAGCGCGGTGTCCAACCTCGTCCCGCTCGGCGGGGTTGCCGGCGTAGAGCTGAACCGTCGGATGATGGGCACCTGGGGTATCGACAACCGCGGCTTCGCGGGTTTCACACTGTTGACCAACCTGTGGGACGTTGCCGCGAAGCTGCTGCTTCCCGTGGTGGCGGTCTTCGCGCTCGCGTATGCCGGCTACGCGGTCGGCCCCACGTTGCGCTTGGCGTCGCTGGTGGGCGGAGTCGCCTTCATGGTGGTCGCCCTCTTCGCCGTCGGTCTGCTGCGCAGTCTGCGGGTCGCCCGGGCGCTGGGCGCGGCCGCGGAAGGGATGCTTCGCCCCGTCGTGGCGATCCTGCGTCGTGGCGAGCCGGATGTGACCGGTGCTCTGCTGGATCTGCGCCGCGAGTGCGCGCATCTGGCCGCCAACGGGTGGCTGCGGATGTCTCTGGGGATCAGCGGCTACCTGGCTCTCCAGGCGCTGCTGCTCGGCCTCTGTCTGCACCTGGTCGGTGCCGACATGACCTGGCCTGAGGTCCTGGCTGGGTTCGCCGTGGAGCGGTTGCTCACCGTGCTGCCGGTGACTCCCGGCGGGGTGGGCGTGGCCGACCTCGGCCTGGTCGGCGTGCTGCTCGCCCTCGGTGGTGACCCGATCGGTGTGACCGCGGCCGCGGTGCTCTACCGCGTGTTCGTCTTCGCGGCGGAGATCCCGGTCGGCGGCGGGGCACTGGGTCTGTGGCTGCTCGGGCGCCATCTCGTCAGCCGCCGCGCGGCGTTGCGCGTGGCCCGGGTGCATGAGCCGCGCCGGGTGGCACACGTGACTGACGTCTTCCTCCCGCGTCTGGGCGGCATCGAGACCCACGTCGGCGACCTGGTCGCCAGCCAGCGCAGACGCGGCCTCGACGCCCACGTTCTGACGCCCACGCTCGATCAGGGCGACGACGCTGCCTGGGTCCACCGGATACCTGCCCGCGAGGCGCGCCGCGCAGTCATCGAGTACGACGTGCTCCACGTGCACCTGTCCATGTTCTCGCCGTACGGCATCACCGTGGCTCGGGCCGCGATGCGCGCCGGCGTGCCGACCCTGGTGACCATTCACTCGATGTGGGCCGGGGCCGGTGGGATCGTGCGGCTGGCGGCGCTCACCGCCCTGCGGCGCTGGCCGGTGGCCTGGTCCGCGGTGAGCGGCGCGGCGGCCGACATCTTCCGTCGCTCCCTCGGCGGCGTCCCGGTGGCGGTGCTGCCCAACGCGGTCGACGTGGACCACTGGCGACCAACCGCGGTCGGGGATGTCGGCGCGGTGCCGTCGACGAAGGGGCATGGTGGCCCGGTCACGGTCGTGACGGTCATGCGCCTGATGCCGCGCAAGCGTCCGCTGGCACTGCTGCGGATGTTCCGGGCGCTGCGGGAGCAGGAATCCGGGTCCGATGCGCGCTTGGTGCTCGTCGGAGACGGCCCGCAGCGTCACCGGGTCGACCGCTACATCGCCCGCCACAGGCTCGGCGACCTCGTGCGGGTCACCGGACGGATTCCCCGCACCGAGCTGCGCGGGGTGCTGCTGGGGGCAGACGTCTTCGTGGCCCCGGCGCCGAAGGAGTCGTTCGGGATCGCGGCGCTCGAGGCACGCTGCGCGGGGCTCCCGGTGGTCGCGCACCGCCGCAGCGGGATCGTGGAGTTCGTCCGTGATCGGGTCGACGGGCTCCTGGTCGCCGACGACGCGGACATGGTCACCGCGCTGGCCGAGCTGGTGCGCGACGAGTCGCTGCGCCACCGGATCACCGCGCACAACCGGAGCCAGGCGCCGGCCCTCGACTGGTCCGACGTCCACGAGCGGACCCTCATGCTCTACCGCGTCGCGGGGCTGCGAGTCCGCGTGCGCGCGGGGCAGACGGCCACCCCGGTCGCGACGCTGGCGGAGGGGTGAGACCCGATGGGGACGATCGTGGCGCTGCACGCCCACCCCGACGACGAGGCACTGCTCAGCGGGGGGTGGCTCGCCTCCCGCGCAGGCGCCGGCGACCGGATCGTGCTCGCCTTCGCGACCGACGGCGACGCCGGACTCGGAACACCGGACCCGGACCGGGCCGTCGGCACCTTGGCCAGGACACGGCGGGCCGAGGCGCAGGCGTCCGCCGACGCGCTGGGAGTGGCCCGGGTGGTCTGGCTGGGCTGGGGCGACTCGGGGATGGACGGCCGCGCTGAGGCTTCCGCGCCTCGGTTCGCGGAGGTGTCGGTGCAGGCGGCCGCGCGGGCCGTCGCCGACCTGCTCGACGCCGAGGATGCCGACGTGCTGACCGGGTACGACGCGCGCGGGGGATACGGCCACCCCGACCACGTGCAGGTGCACCGGGTGGCCAGGGCCGCACAGAAGCTCGCCCGTCGGCGTCCGCTGCTGCTCGAGGTGACGATGGACCGGACCTGGGTGGTGTGGCTGCTGCGCGCGGCCCGACCGTTCGCCCGTCTGCTGCCCGGAATCGCCGTTCCTGGCGACCACGTCTTCAGCCGGCGGGAGGAGATCACGCACACGATCGACGTGTCGGCCCACCTCGCGGCCAAGCGCGCCGCTCTCGCCGCACACGCCTCGCAGACCGGCGGCGGGATCCGCACGGTCGCCCTGCTGCTGGCGCTGCCCGCGGCGCTGGGGCGGCGGGCGCTCGGGACCGAATGGTTCATCGAGGTGCCCTGACCCGGGCCCTGGGGCCGTCCCACCACAGGCCGGCGATCAGCACGACGTGCCGCTCACTTCTCCTGCACCGTCGTCACGAGCGCGTCCAGGTCGCGCTCGGCGTAGAGCCGGTGGTGCCATTCCTCGTTGATCACGATGAACAGGCACTGGGCGAGAGGGAAGTCCTCGAGCTGCGGCCACCCCGGCTCGGTGCGGGTGACACTCTCGCCGAGCTGCCCGGGGGTCAGTGCTGCGATCACGTCGCCGACCATGGCTTGGCGTCTGCGGCGTACGTCGAGGACCTCGTCCAGTGACGGACGCGCCTGTCGGTCCCAAGGGATGCCCTCCCAGCCGGGCGCCTCGTCCCACGGGAGGTCCAGCGGGTGCCAGGGCACCGGGTCGCCGAGCACCATCCGGCCGACCCAGGCAGCGCTCGCGAAGCCGAGGTGCCGCAGCGTCTCGATGAAGGACCACTCCCCGCGGACCTGCTCGTGCAGCAGCGCGGGCGGGAGCGTCCGCGCCCGGTCCTCGGTGCCGGCCCACAGCCGCTCGAGGATTGCCCACGCCTCCTGGAACCCCTCCACGGTGGTCGGGTGCATCTTGGCCCGGTCGGGCATGCGGCGGTTGAGCTCGGCCTCGATCAGCGGGCCGATGGCGACGCCGTTGATCGTGACGTCCTCGATCTCGCCGGTGATCTCGACGTCGACCAGCTCGAGGCCGACGAAGCGGACGTGGTGGAAGGAGATCGCGCGGAGGTCGGTGTGCTCGACGTGAGCGCCCCGGGGGATGGAGGCGGTGACTGGTGGCGTCATGACCACCACCCTAGGAATGGTTCCGGACGTTCTCCTGCCGGATCGTGGTGGGCAACGCCCGGATGGAGAGCGCCGCGGCTCAGAGTCGACGCTGCTGGGCCCACAGGGCCGCTTGGGTGCGGTCGGCGACACCGATGCGTTGGAAGATCGCGGTGAGGTGCGCCTTCACGGTCCGTTCGGCGATGCCGAGGCGTCGTGCGATCTGCTTGTTGGCCAGCCCTTCGACCACCAGCTGGAGCACCTCCCTCTCCCGGGGCGAGAGCTCGACCGGCGGCTTGGAGGCGCGGGCCAGGAGGAGCTGCCTCGCGGCACGTGGATGGATCGGTGACCCACCCCGGGAGACGGCACGCACACCGTCGAGGACCTCCTGCGGCTCGGCGTCCTTGAGCAGGTAGCCGACCGCCCCCGCATCCAGGGCCGCCAGGATGCGCTCGGTGTCGGAGAAGGAGGTCAGCACCAGGACCTCCGTGCCGGGGCACTCCGCCGTGATGAGCCTGGTCGCCTCCACGCCGTCCATCGTCGGCATCTGCAGGTCCATCAGGACGACTCTCGGCCGGTGCTCTCGGGTGAGCTCCAGCGCTGCGACGCCGTCGGCGGCGGTCGCCACGACGCTCATGTCCTCCGCGGTCTCGATGAGGCCGGCGAGCCCCTGCCGGACCACGGCATGATCGTCGACGATCACCACCCTGATCATCGGACCGGCACCGTCAGCTCGACCGTCGTACCCGTCCCCGGCGCCGACGAGACGCTCAGGCTGCCACCGGCTTCCCTCGCCAAGGTGTCGAGGCCGCGCAGCCCGAAGTGCCCACGGGGGGCGTCGCTGCCGGGGAGGCCGACCCCGTCGTCGGCGACCCGCAGCCTCAGAGCGGCACCGACCCGGTCGACGGCGACGGAGACCTGGGAGGCCCGCGCATGGCGCAGCGCGTTGCGGACCGACTCCTGGGCGACCCGCCAGACCAGCGCGACGGCGTCCGGCGGCACGTCGACGAGGTTGTCGACCGACAACGTGGCGGTGATGTCCTGTGCCGTCAGCGGCGCCAGCAGGTCGCTCAACGCTGCCTCGAGCCCCACCGTGTGCAGCTCCGGCGGGTAGACCTCCACGAGCAGCGAGCGCAAGGAGCGCAGGCTGGTCCGCAGTGACCTGCTGACGCCTTCGAGCTCGCCGGCGAGCGGCGCCGGCAGGTCCGGGTTCCTCGCCGCCGAGGAGAGCGCGAACGACGAGCCCGCCAGGTCCTGCACGACGCCGTCGTGCAGGTCGCGGGCGATCCGTAGCCGTTCGGCGTCCGAGGCCGTGATCGCGGTGCGCAGAAGGCGCTCCCGCTCCGCACCGGTTCGGCGCACGCGCCGCATCAGCAGGAGCAGCAGGGGAGTGGTCAACGCCGCGAAGGCCAGCAGGGCGCCCACGGTGATGGGCCGGAACCGGGCGAAGACGCGCTCACGCGCCCGCTCGATGTCGGCTCGGGAGAAGTACGCCTCGAAGAGCAGCCGCTGACCCTCCGGGGCCCGGATGCGTGTGTAGACCTCCAAGAGACCCCCCGAGCCACGCTCGAACCGGTTCTCCGGCTTGGCCAGGTCGGAGTCCTCCGCCTCGATGCTGCCGGTCCTGAGCACCGCCCGTTCGCCTTGCCCGAGCCGGTAGGTGCTGCCGATCAGGCGGGTCTCGTCGGAGTAGAGGATCCGGCCTCCGGAGTCCCAGATCTTGATGCGTCGTACGTCGTCCACGAGCAGGCGTGAGAGCACGCGCCGGTCCAACCGGTCGATCGCTGCCGGGTCTCCGTCGACGAGCCCGCGCGGGATGGACGGCTGGGCCACCGACCCTGACAGGACCTTCGTGACCGCGCGGGCGTCGTTGACGGCCTCTTCCTCGGCGGCGTGGCCGCTCAGCACTCCGGTGCCGACGACCACGACGGCAAGCATCGCGACGATGACGGCCAGGAACTGGATGAGGGGGTTGCGGAGCCAGCCCATGTGTCCTCCCGGCCAGCCGTCGTCTCGTCAGAAGTTCACCACACCACGGCACACTTCGCCGGTGTTTGCGCGGACCGCGCGGAACACGATCCGGTCGGTGCCGGACAGGTTCACCACCCGACGTTCGACGGTGAACGAGCCACTGCGGCCGGCGGTCACGCGCACGCCGTGCGCCGTCAACCCGCCGTTGTGCCGCAGGCGCCAGCGCCACGTCTGGCCGCTGCGGTTGCTGTCCACCTCGGCCTCGACCTCGAGGCGCCCGTCGTCGCTCTTGACCTTGAGCTTCCAGTCGGCGCGGCCGGTGCAGTCGCCGCTGTGGCGGACGACCCGGTCGCCCCCGCCCGCGGTCGCGGGGACCGCAGGCAGGGTGGCGGATGCCGTGCCCAGCACCAGGCCGGCGACGACAGTTGAAACGAGCTTGCGAGTCATGTCTCCTCCTTCGGACGGTGGAGACGAGCCTCGTCGCGGTCAGGTGCGGGTCACCAGTCGTCCGATGGTGCTAGCACCGGCTAGACGAGGTCCGGCGACAGGGACGTCGACAACGAGCCGGGAGCCGGGACCGGACGCCGGGTCACGGCGAAGGTGATGCCGGCGGTGACGGTCCAGAGCAGGAAGACGAAGTAGGTGAAGAAGAACGGGGCGAGGATCCCGCACCCGCCCGCGACCACGGAGAACACCCGCAGCCACATCGGCATCGGCGCCTTGACGGCGAGCACGATGGCGGCGATCCCGGCGCAGAGCGCGGGACTGCACACGGCAAGCAGGTTCCCGGTCTCGCTGAGCGTGTAGACCATCGCCGGCGCGAGGTGGTCCCGGACCGGTGCGCCGCCCTCCGCCGCGGAGACCGCCAACCCTCCGGTGACGAACCAGCCGACGAGGCTGGTCGCCGTGCCGGTGACCGCGAGCCCCCACACGAGGTCACGGGCCGAGCCGGCCTCGTCGCGCATGCGCAGGCCGAAGACGAGCAGCCCGAGCGCCCCGAGGACGCCGAGGTAGGCGAACCCGAAGGCCGTCCACATGTGCCCCGGGGAGATGAACCGCGTGATGACGGAGTCCTTGTAGTCGCCTCCGGGGGCGTTGTCGGCGAAGGCGATGAACGTGACCGGCCCGTAGACCAGAAGGGCGATTCCGGCTGCTTTCCTGGACTGCATGATTGTCCTTCCGTTCGTGCTGGGGTGCCTCCACCCCGGAGGCGTGTCGAGGCTATGAACCGGCACCGTCCCGGGGCGTCCTCCCGGGTGACGAAACTGCTGACCCCACGAGGGAGGAGGGCCGGATCATCCGCAAGGAGGACGGTTTCGCGGGCAGGCTGCCCTACTCTCGACCTGTGACACGCCGGATGTGGGCCTTCGACGGTGCCATCGCGCTGGTGGTGGCGGTCCTCGGTCTGCTCGAGGCGATCTGGGGCATCGATGCCACCCATCGGCAGGGTCCGCACTGGGTCGAGGCACTGCTGTACGTCGTGACCGCGCTGCTGCTCCTGATCCGACGCGTCGACCCGCTCGGCTGCCTGGTGGCGATCGTGGCGGTGAGCCTCGCCGAGTTCGCGCTCGTCGGGTCGCCGGAGGGCATGGGCGTGGCCCTGCCCGGCATGGTCGCGGCCTACACCGTCGGCAGCCGGGTCGCCTCCCGCCGATCCTGGCTGGGCCTGGTCCTGGTGGCCGTGCTGTGGGCCGGCTGGGCCGGTTTCGACCCGATGAACGAGCGGCTGCCCAACCGGCTGCTCAGCCTGGTGTGGCTCTCGCCCTACGTGATCGCCTGGTTGGTGGGTGCGCTGGTCCGCACCAGCCGGCAGGTGGCGGACCAGCGACGGCTCACCCGCGAGCAGGGAGCCTCCCGTGCGGTCGCCGAGGAGCGCAACCGCATCGCGCGCGAGCTGCACGACGTCATCGGCCACAGCGTGAGCGTGATGACGGTGCAGGCGTCCGCCGTACGACGTCGTCTGACCACCGACCAGGTTCTCGAGCGGGAGGCCCTCGAGACCGTCGAGGCCGTCGGCCGCGAGGCGCTCACCGAGATGCGGCGGATGGTCGGGGTGCTCCGCCAGCCGGGTGACGTGACCGACCGCGAGCCGGCCCCGGGCCTGAGCCGGCTCGCTCAGCTGGTCGAGAAGTTCCGGGCCAGCGGGCTTCCGGTCCGGCTGGTGATCACCGGCCCGGAGCGCGCGCTCGTGGGCGGGCTGGACCTCACCGCCTACCGGCTCATCCAGGAAGGGCTCACCAACGCCCTTCGCCACGCCGTCGCCCCGACGCTGGTCGAGGTCTCCGTCGAGTTCCGCGACCACGAGATCGCCCTCACCGTGCGCGACGACGGCAGCGCAGCCGGCACCCCGTCCGAGTCGGGGCACGGGCTGCTCGGCATGCGCGAACGCGTGATGGTGTACGGCGGACGGCTCGACGCCGGACCGAGGCCCACCGGCGGCTTCGAGCTGGCGGCCACCCTGCCCGCCGACGACAGCTCGGTCGTCGAACGCGTCGACTCGGTCAACTCGGTCGACTCGGGGGAGAGACCATGATCGGCGTGCTCATCGCCGACGACCAGGCGCTCGTCCGTCGCGGGTTCCGGATGATCCTCGAGATCGAGGACGACCTCGAGGTCGTGGGTGAGGCCGTCGACGGCGACGACGCCGTGGCGAAGGTCGACGAGCTCGCACCGGACATCGTGCTCATGGACGTCCGCATGCCGGGGCTCGACGGGATCGCCGCCACCCGAAGGCTGACCGGCGACGCGAACGCGCGGAGCAGGGTGATCATGCTGACCACCTTCGACATGGACGAGTACGTCTACGAGGCCCTGCAGGCAGGAGCCAGCGGGTTCCTCCTCAAGGACGTCGAGCCCGAGCTCCTGATCGCCGGCATCCGTGCGGTCCACCACGGGGACTCTCTCCTCGCGCCCAGGATCACCCGCCGCATGATCGAGTCCTACGTGCAGAGCCGGCGCACCGTCGGACCCGACGCGGGAAGGCGGCTCGAGAGCCTCACCGCGAGGGAGCAGGAGACTCTCCTCCTCCTCTCGCGCGGGCTCACCAACGCCGAGATCGCGGAGGAGCTCGTCGTCTCCGAGACGACGGTCAAGAGCCACGTCGCGCGAGTGCTCATGAAGCTCGGGCTGCGCGACCGGGTGCAGGCGGTGATCTTCGCCTACGAGACCGGGCTGGTGCACACGTGAGCGTCCGGCTCACTCGCTCGCGAGCCCGCGCCGGAGGAACCGCCGCCCGGTGACCCGCGTGGGCACGATCTCGATCACGTTGTACTTCGCGGTGTCGATCCACGGCCGAAGCGGGACGTCGTCGGCCCGGTGCGCCTCGTCCTCCTCGAGGAGCCGGGCCCGGCCGCGCACGACCACGCTCAAGGCGGCCCGGTCGTCGTACCGGTCGATCTCGAAGACGACCTCCGGGTTCATCACGACGCCGAGGAGCTTGCTGCCCTCCGCCGTCTTGACCAGCAGCGTCTGGCCGTCCACCGCGTAGTTGACCGGCGCGATGTCCATCTCGTCGCCCAACCGGTACGCAAGCCGGCCGAGCTCCTCGCCGCGCAGGGCCTCCCAGCACTCCGGTCCGGTCAGCTCGACGGTGATCTCGTCATCGCTCATCTCGTCCCTCCTCGGGGTCGTGCTCACGGATGGTCGCAGGTCCGTCAACGCCCGTGCGACCCCGCGCGGTCCATCAGGTCGAGCGAGCGCAGCACCCCGACCAGCACGGCCGACACGGTGCCGGTGATCAGGAAGGCGGCGGCGAAAAAGGCCGCCCATCTCCCGATCGTGCTCTCGCGGACGGGCGGGGTGACGGAGAGGGGCACCAGGATCACCGCCGCCAACGTCGCGCACCCCGCGGCCGTCGCGGCCAGCCAGCGCCGCGGAGACGCACCGGTCTCGGGGGTGTCGACCCGCGCCGGGGGAGGGCCGACGGCGACGACGACCGTCGCGGCGACCGCGGTCCAGAAGCCCACGACGAGGAAGGCCGCCATCGAGTCCGCGGCCCGGTGCCACCCCGCCGCCATGGTGGCCACGCCCGTGAGCGCCGCGAAGGCGGCGCCCACGGTCGCCGCGGTCAGCCGGGCGCGGTGCGGGAGCACGAAGACCAGGGCCGCCACCGCGGAGAACGCCGCCGTGCTGTGTCCGCTGGGGAGGCTGTTCAGGGTGGCCGGGGCCACCTCGTGGAGCCCGAGGTCGGGTCGGGCCAGCAGATGGTCCTTCAGCATCAGCGTGGACAGGTTGGACGCCACCAGGATGCCGATCGCGGCCAGCCCCTCCAGGCGGGCCAGCCGGACCAGGGCGACCACCGCGACCACCGCGACCGCGCCCACCAGGGAGGCTGTCGACACGACGTTCAGGACCGCGTCGACCGTGCTCTCCACCACCGGGCTCGTCGACACCGCCCCGCGCAGCGAGGCGTCACTGAGCCGCCGGCCGTCGACGGTGCGGACCGTCGCGTAGTAGAGGACGGCGAACAGCACGGCGTACAGCGCCGCGACGAGCCCGAGCCGTGACAGCGTCCCGACCCTCGTGTCCGTCCGCAGGTTCCTCACACCGGTATCGTGCCCCCGGCGGACCGGGGGTGAAACCGGGAGCGCGACGAAGGCTCAGTCGTCGGCGCAGGTGCCGGGCGCGGTGCTGTCGCACTGGTCGGCGCCGTCGCCGCCGTCCTCGACGTCGGTGCCGTCCCCGCCGTCGAGGGAGTCGTCGCCCTGGTCGCCCTGGAGCTCGTCGTTGCCGTCGTCGCCCTGCAGGTCGTCGTTGCCGTAGCCGCCGTTCAGCACGTCGTCGTCCGCACCGCCGCGCAGCACGTCGTCGCCGCCGTTGCCGCTCTCGGTGTCGTCGCCGGTGCCGCCGACGACGGTGTCGTCATCGGCCCCGCCGGAGAGCCGGTCCGCACCGGCTGCGCCCCGGACGACGTCGCTGCCGGCGTTGCCGTGCTCGGTGTCGTCACCCGCGCCACCGTTGAGGACGTCGTCGCCACGACCGCCGGAGATACGGTCCGCGCCGCCCCCGCCGTAGACGTGGTCCGCGCCGCCGCCGGCACAGATGATGTCGCCGCCCCCACGACCGTAGATGGTGTCGGCACCGCCGCGCGCGACGATCACGTCGGCGTGCCGGGTGCCGCGGATCACGTCGTGCCCGGCCGTGCCCACGATCGTGGCCCGGTGGCCCATGCAGGTCGGCGCCGTGCCGGCGGTGGCGAGCGTCGGGTGGCTGACCAGGACGAACGCGGCCGGCGCGATGACGGCGGCGATGGTGCGGACACGCATGGGGGCTCCTCGGCAGGGGGACTACCGGGACGGCGACAGCCGTCTCGACGGTTCGGGAGAACCGAGGTGAGGATCGGCCCCCGGCCGGGGTGACTTGAGGTCTTGTGCCGCATTTGCCCACCACCGACCGGTAAAAAATTCGCGGCCCTCAGACGACCGCGCCGCGAGGCCCGACCTCCACGGCCGCGACGCCGCGCGCGCACACCACCAGCAGCCGCCCGCCGTGGCTGCAACGGAGCACGCCGGAGTCGTCGGCCAGCACCGAGAGGACCCGGTCGACGACCTCCTCCTCGCTGCTCGCGCCCGGGTCGTCGTAGGTGACGTCGATCGTGTCGCCGCCGATGAGCCTGACCCGCAGGACGATCCCGGACATGTCCTGGACCCTAGCCGCCGTCCCCGCCCGGTGCCAGGCCCATGGACCCTGGCGCGCCGTGGGGGAGCAGGCGACGCTGGGGCTGGGACCGGTGGGCCGACAGGCTGCCCGTCGCGCAGCGGGCAGCGTACGGAGCGGAGAGGGTGCGGACGTCATGACCGAGACACGTCACCCGCCCGTCGCCTCGGTGCGAGGCCTGACCGCCGCCGAGGTGCAGCAGCGGGTGCGGTCGGGCTCGGTGAACGCCACCGCCACGCGCCCCAGCCGGACGGTTGCCGAGATCCTGCGTGCCAACGTGCTGACCCCGTTCAACGCGCTGCTCGGGGCCCTCCTGGTCGCGATCCTCGTCGTCGGCCCGCCCCAGGACGGGCTGTTCGGTCTGGTGATCGTCGCCAACAGTGCGGTCGGGATCGTCCAGGAGCTTCGGGCCAAGCACACCCTGGACCGGCTCTCGCTGCTCAACGCCCCCACCGCCACCGTGCTCCGTGACGGCACCAGGAGGCAGGTGCCGGCCGGGGACGTGGTGCTGGACGACGTCGTGGCCCTCGGGCCGGGTGACCAGGTGGTCGCCGACGGGACCGTCCTCGACGCCGTCGGCCTCGAGGTCGACGAGTCGGTGCTGACCGGGGAGAGCGAGCCGGTGCCGAGGTCACCGGGGGACCGGGTGCTCTCCGGCAGCTTCGTCGCCGCCGGCAACGGCTGGGCCCGGGTGGACGCGGTGGGGGAGGAGGCCTACGCGGCTGCGCTCGCGGCCGAGGCCCGTCGCTTCACCCTGGTCCGCTCCCAGATCCGCGACGACCTCAACCGTCTCCTCCGAGTCATCACCTGGGTGCTGGTCCCGACCGCCACGCTGCTGGTCACGACCCAGCTGCTGGTCGAGCAGCAGTCGCTGTCGGAGGCGGTACGACGCTCCGTCGCCGGGGTCGTGGGGATGGTCCCGGAGGGGCTGGTCCTCCTGGCCAGCGTCGCGTTCGCGGTCGGTGTGGTGCGTCTCGGGAGGCGAGGCGTGCTGGTGCAGGACCTGCCCGCGCTCGAGGGCCTGGCCCGGGTCGACGTCCTGGGGATCGACAAGACCGGGACGCTGACCGAGGGCACGATCACGGTGGCCGAGCTGGTGCCGCTGCACGGCGACCTCGTCGCGGCGGGCGAGGCGCTCGGTGCCCTGGCCCGGGCGGACGAGCACCCCAACGCCAGCATGGGGGCGCTGGCGTCGCGGTTCCCCCCGCCGGACGGCTGGTCGGTCGTCGACCGGGTGCCGTTCTCGTCGCAGCGCAAGTGGAGCGCGGCGACGTTCTCCGGGCGCGGCACCTGGGTGCTGGGAGCCCCGGAGGTGCTGCTGCCGTCGGGGGACCCGGCGCTGCGCGAGGCCGAGCGGCGTGCGGCCGCGGGGCAGCGGGTGCTGGTGCTGGCCGGCCACGACGACGGCGTGCGGGCCGAGGACCCGCTGCCGCCGCTGGCACCGGTCGCCCTCGTCGTGCTCGCCGAACGTCTGCGCCACGACGCCCGGGACACTCTTCGCTACTTCGCCGAGGAGGGCGTCACCGTCAAGGTGATCTCGGGCGACAGCCCCCGGACCGCGGGCGCGGTGGCGCGTGCCCTGGACCTGCCCGGCGCGGAGCGCTCCGTCGACGCACGCTCGCTGAGCGAGGAGGGGGAGGGGCTCGGTGAGGCGATGGACTCGGGCGCGGTGTTCGGCCGGGTCACCCCGCACCAGAAGCGGTCGATGGTGCGTGCGCTGCGCGAGCGCGGCCACGTGGTCGCCATGACCGGCGACGGGGTGAACGACGTCCTGGCGCTCAAGGAGGCCGACCTCGGCGTCGCCATGGGCACGGGTGTCCCGGCCGCACGCGCGGTCGCCGACCTGGTCCTGCTCCAGGACCAGTTCGCGGCGCTGCCCGACGTGGTCGGCGAGGGCCGGCGGGTCATCGCGAACATCGAACGGGTCGCCCACCTGTTCCTGACGAAGACCGTCTACGTCACGGTGCTGGCCCTCGCCGTCGGGCTGGCCCGGCTGCCGTTCCCGTTCTACCCACGCCACCTGACCCTGGTGAGCACGCTCACCATCGGGGTTCCGGCGTTCTTCCTAGCGCTCGCACCCAACGAGACGCGGGCCCGTCCGGGCTTCCTGCGGCGGGTGCTCCGCTTCGCGGTGCCGGCCGGCTTCGTGGCGGCGGCGGCCACGTTCGCGGCGTACGCCGTGACCACGCTCGAGACCGACCTCGGCGTGGCGGCCGCCCGGACGACCGCCACGGTCGTCCTGTTCGGGCTCGGCATCACGGTGGTCGCGCTGCTCGCCCTCCCCCCGACCCGGACCGAGGTGCTCCTGCTCGTGGCGATGACGGCAGCCTTCGGCGCCGTCCTCGCGCTGCCCCCGCTGCGCGACTTCTTCGCCCTGAGCACGCTGCCGCTGCTGGTCTGGCTCAGTGCCGGGGTCCTGGTGCTCGTGGCGGCCGGCGTCCTGACTGCGGTCTGGCTGCGGGGCGAGCAGGCGCGACGCCCTGGACCGAACAGGCCGGATTGATGACCCAATCGGGTCATTCACGGCGTTTCGCCGTCATGTCGCGCGGGTGACCCTGTTTCCCTGGAGAGACGAGGGACAGGGGAGATGAGACCCGTGATCGGGAAGAACAGCAAGAAGAGCCTCGACCGGCGGCCGGAGATGACCCGGGCCCGAGGCCAGCGCACGCTCAGCTGCCGGTGTGGCCAGCAGCTCGACGTGTGCGCCCGGGCGCACTGCCCACGCTGCGGCAGGACGCTCGGTCGCGGCTGACCCGTCGCTCGCCGCACCACCGGCTAAGGTACTGGTATCCGGTGTCGTGAGGTCAGCAAGGGGTTGGGGTGGACAGCAAGCACGGCCCGGCCCCACGCGGTCGCCAGGTCCTGACGCTTCCCAACGCGATCAGCATCGTGCGGCTCGCCGGGGTCCCGCTCTTCCTGTGGCTGATCCTCGTCCCGAGGGCCGACGGCTGGGCGATCGCGGTGCTGATGCTGTCGGGCCTGAGCGACTATCTCGACGGCTACCTGGCCCGGCGCCTGCACCAGACCTCGAAGCTCGGTGAGATCCTCGACCCCGTCGCGGACCGGCTCTACATCCTGTCCACGGTCGTCGGGCTGGCGTGGCGCGACATCATCCCGTGGTGGCTGGCGGTGCTGCTGCCCGCGCGCGACCTCCTCCTGTGGGGCCTGGTGCCCTTCCTGCGCACCCGCGGCTACAGCGCGCTTCCGGTGCACTTCCTCGGCAAGGCGGCCACCGCCAACCTGCTCTACGCCTTCCCGCTGCTGCTGCTCGGCGGCGGGACCGGAGGGCTGGCCATGCTGGCCCAGGTCTTCGGCTGGGCCTTCGCGATCTGGGGCACCGGCCTGTACTGGTGGGCCGGCCTGCTCTACGCCTGGCAGGTCCGCAAGCTCCTCGCGGACCACGAGCGAAGGGCACCCGCGTTCGATGGTCGCTGACAAGGCGGGTACGTCGACCCGCACCCCCGCCGAACCGCCCCCGCACGCGGTGATGGGCCTGATCAACTACATCACCGCGACCGCACTCGAGGAGGACTACGCAGAGGTCGCGCAACGCCACGCCGCGGAGGGCAAGCCGAAGCAGGGCCGGACGGGCACGATCGGGCTGCTGGTGGTGGCCCTGTTCGGGGCTGTGGTCGCGACCGCGTTCGTGCAGACCTCCCGCAGCGCCGTGGACAACGCGAACAGCCACAGCTCGTTGGTCGCCCAGATCAACGAGGGCAAGCAGCACCTGTCGTCGCTGCGCAAGCGCACGCTCGCCCTGCGCGCGCAGGTGCACAGCCTCCAGACCCAGGACCTCCAGGCCAGGGCGGAGGCCCGCTCCCTGGACGCCCGGCTCACCCAGCTCGGCGTGGCCGCGGGCTCGTTGCCGGTGCGCGGGCCCGGCGTGCGGATCGTCGTCGACGACGCCCCCGGGGGCGGCGCCGGGCAGCAGGTCCTGGACAAGGACCTCCAGAAGATGGTCAACGGGCTGTGGCAGGTGGGGGCCGAGGCGATCTCGATCAACGGCCAGCGACTCTCCAGCCTGACCGCCATCCGCCGGGCCTCGGAAGGCATCACCGTAAACTACAGACATATCAACCGGCCGTACGTCGTGTCCGCGATCGGCAACCCCCAGCAGCTGGGAGCGCGGTTCCTCGACACGGCCGGCGGCCAGACCTGGTTGGCGCTCAAGTCGGCGATCAACCTCCGCTTCGACATCAGCTCCGAGGGGTCCATGAAGCTGCCCGCCACGCCGCGCCTCACGCTGCGCCACGCCGAGACGACGAAGAAGGCCCGATGATCGCGGGCCTCGGGCTGGTGCTCGGCCTGCTGCTCGGCCTGCTGCTGCAGCCGACCGTGCCGGCCTGGCTGGAGCCCTACCTCCCGATCGCGGTCGTCGCCGCGCTGGACGCCGTCTTCGGTGCCCTTCGCGCCTTCCTCGACGGCATCTTCGACGACAAGGTCTTCGTGGTCTCGTTCA
The DNA here is from genome assembly GCA_963838025.1 of uncultured Actinomycetota bacterium. Taxonomy (GTDB): domain Bacteria; phylum Actinomycetota; class Actinomycetes; order Propionibacteriales; family Nocardioidaceae; genus Nocardioides_B. Next base: position 1,916,688 of record CAWIPF010000001.1, on the reverse strand, counting down.
TCAGCAACGTCCTGATCGCCGCCGTGATCGTCTACCTCGGCGACAAGCTCGGGGTCGGCGGGCAGCTGTCCACGGGCGTGATCGTGGTGCTCGGGATCCGGATCTTCTCCAACGTCGCCGCCATCCGCCGGCACATCTTCCATGCCTGATTCCATGCCTGATTCCATGCCTGAGCCCGAGATGACCGAGCAGCCGAACGGCCGTCGACGCCTCCTCGCCGCGATGAGGAGGACCGGCTTCCGCGGCCAGATCGTGGTGGCGGTCCTGCTGGGTGTCCTCGGCTTCGCCGCCGTCGTCCAGGTGCAGGCCAACGGCAAGGACGACAAGTACGTCGGCGCGCGCCAGGGGGAGCTGATCCAGCTGATCAACAACCTCTCGCTGGCCTCCCAGCGCGCGCAGCAGGAGGTCAACAAGCTCGAGCAGACCCGCAGCTCCCTGCTCAACGACACCGAGGCGCGCCGTACCGCGCTGGAGCGGGCCCGCCAGCAGGCCGACACGCTCGGGATCCTGGCCGGCACCGTGCCCGCGAGCGGTCCGGGCATCCGGATCACCGTCACCGACTCCACGGGCGGGGTCGGCACCAACCAGCTGCTCAACGGGCTCGAGGAGCTGCGTGACGCCGGCGCGGAGGCGATGGAGATCAACGACACGGTCCGGGTCGTCGCCCAGACGTCCCTGCGCGACGCTCCGGACGGTGGCGTCATCGTGGACGGCACCAAGGTCAAGGCTCCCTACGTCATCGACGTGATCGGGGACCCGCACACGCTGGCCACCGCGCTCACCTTCACTGGCGGGTTCAACACCGAGGTCAAGGATGCCGGCGGCAAGGTGAGCGTCGCCGAGCTCGACAGCGTGGAGATCGGCAGCGTGGTCGCCCCGCTCCAGCCGAAGTACGCGCAGCCGGCGCCCGCGGAGTAGCCTGCAGCCGACCGACCGCGTCCGCGCGGACGGCCGCCGACTGATCGCGTCGACCAACGAGGAGCGCCTGTGTTTCCCGAGGACCTGAAGTACACCAGCGAGCACGAGTGGGTGCGCAGCCCCGGAGAGACCGAGTCGTCGGTCCGCGTCGGCATCACCGACTTCGCGCAGGACGCGCTCGGCGACATCGTCTACGTCTCGTTGCCGGAGGTCGGCTCGGAGGTGGAGGGCGGCTCCGCGGTCGGCGAGCTGGAGTCGACCAAGTCCGTGAGCGACGTCTACGCCCCGTTGAGCGGCACGGTGGTGGCCCGCAACGAGGCCCTGGACGGCTCGCCGGAGCTGGTCAACTCCGACCCCTACGGGGAGGGCTGGCTGTTCGAGGTCGCCCCCTCCGACGCCTCTGCGGTCGACGGGCTGATGGATGCCGCCTCCTACCGGGCGAGCGTCGAGAGCTGAGCGTGGCGCCCCGCCCGACGTGGCCGGTCCGACCTTGTCGGCCGTTCGGCTTGATCGCGACCGCACGGCTGATAGGTTCGGAGCAACCGTCAACCTCGACTGATGGTTGAGGGTTGTCGGATCGACAGCCGTTCGTTGCCCACGGGAGGCCGACATGCCGTTCTGCACCGAGTGCGGACACCAGAACCCTGATGATGCACGCTTCTGCTCCCAGTGCGGCCACCGGATGGCTGCGGCCACCGCCGGGCCGGGCCAGGGCGAGTCGGCGGGGGAGACCACGGCCACCATCACCTTCGGCGCACCCAGCAAGGAGGGCGAGCACCGCGACGAGCGGTCGCTCAACGACGCGGACGCGGCCGCGGTCGACGCCCTGCCGCCGGGCAGCGCGCTGCTGGTCGTCCAGCGCGGGCCGAGCGCGGGCAGCCGGTTCCTGCTCGACGTCGACGTGGTCTCGGCCGGCCGGCACCCCGACAGCGAGATCTTCCTCGACGACGTGACCGTCTCCCGGCGGCACGCAGAGTTCCGGCGCGGACCCGACGGCTTCCGGGTCGCCGACGTCGGCAGCCTCAACGGCACCTACGTCAACCGCGACCGCATCGACGAGGTCGCGCTGCAAGGCGGCGACGAGGTGCAGATCGGGAAGTACCGCCTGGTCTACTTCGCCAGCCACACCGGGGCAGGCAGCGAGCGGTGAGAGCCCAGCTGGGCGACCGCTCGGCCCGGGCCCGGATGAGCATCGGCGAGGTGCTGGCCCAGCTGCGCCCGGACTTCCCGGGACTCAACATCTCCAAGATCCGGTTCCTCGAGGCCGAGGGCCTGATCGAGCCCGAGCGCACCGCGTCGGGCTACCGCAAGTTCTCCCACCAGGACGTGGAGCGGCTGCGCTACGTCCTCACCGCGCAGCGTGAGCACTACCTGCCGCTGAAGGTGATCCGCGAGCACCTCGACGCGATCGACCGCGGGCTCGAGCCGCCCGAGCTGACCGGTGGCGGCCCGCAGGTGCCGCGCGTGGTCCTCGCCGGGGACGGCTACCCGGCACCCGACTCCTTCGGTCCGGACTCCACCGAGCTGCGCGTCTCCCGCGCCGAGCTGCTCGCCTCGGCCGAGATCGAGGAGAGCCTGCTCGAGCAGCTCGAGACCTTCGGCCTGATCCGGCCCCGGCAGGGGGCCGCGCCGTACGACGGCGACGCGCTGGTGGTCGCCAAGGCCGCGGGGGAGCTCGCGGCGTTCGGGTTCGAGCCGCGCCACCTGCGCGCGTTCAAGACCGCCGCGGACCGCGAGGTCGGGCTGATCGAGCAGGTGGTCTCCCCGATGCAGCGCGGCCGTGACGCCGGCGCGGCCGCACGCGCCGAGGAGGCGATCACGCAGATCGCCGCACTGTCGGTCCGGTTGCACGCCACGCTCGTGAAGGCCGGCCTGCGTTCCTGATCGGTGCCGGTCGGTGCCTTTCCGGCGGGGGTACGCTGATGGGGTGCGTGAAGTTGATGTGATCGGTGTCCGCGTGGAGATGCCCTCCAACCAGCCCATCGTGCTGCTGCGCGAGGTGGGCGGCGACCGCTACCTTCCGATCTGGATCGGGGCCGGCGAGGCCACCGCGATCGCGTTCGCGCAGCAGGGCGTGGTGCCGCCGCGCCCGCTGACCCACGACCTGATCAAGGACCTGATCGGGGCCACCGGGAACGACCTGTCCGAGGTGCGCATCACCGAGATGAAGGACGGCATCTTCTACGCGATGCTCGTCTTCGCGTCCGGGGTGGAGGTCAGCGCCCGGCCCTCGGACTCGATCGCGATCGCGCTGCGCACCGGCAGCCGGATCGTGTGCGCCGACGAGGTCCTCGACGAGGCCGGCCTCGACGTGCCGGACGAGCAGGAGGACGAGGTCGAGAAGTTCCGCGAGTTCCTCGACCACGTGACCCCCGAGGACTTCGAGAGCCACTGATCCGAGGGCCCGCACCCAGGGGTAAACCTAAACCTCTACTTGAGACTTGCGACACGCCGGTGGCAAAGGGCCGCGCGTCGTTGACCGCCCCTGGTCGGCGCTCTACCTTGGGAGTGTCTTCGCTGTAACTCCACCGTTGTTCTCTTCCCCGAGCGCCGCGGAACTTCCTTCGGAGTGACAGGCAGAGCGGAGCAGACGACGGAGGTCCACGGTGACAGGCAACGGCGACAAGGCGGCGAACCCGGCGGAGGCCACCGCCGCGCGGGAGGCGGCAGAGGCGGCCGACCAGCAGGGGCTGCTCTTCGACGACGACGTCTCGCCGCTCCCGGCGGACGCCGGCTACCGCGGCCCGACCGCGTGCAGCGCGGCCGGCATCACCTACCGACAGCTCGACTACTGGGCCCGCACCGGGCTGGTGGAGCCCACCGTCCGCGGCGCCACCGGCTCCGGCACCCAGCGGCTCTACTCCTTCCGCGACATCCTGCTGCTCAAGGTGATCAAGCGGCTGCTCGACGCCGGCATCTCGTTGCAGCAGATCCGCACCGCGGTCCAGCACCTGCGCAAGCGCGGCACCGACGACCTCACCCGGGTGACGCTGATGAGCGACGGCGCGAGCGTCTACGAGTGCACCAGCAACGACGAGGTCATCGACCTGCTCCAGGGCGGCCAGGGGGTCTTCGGCATCGCGATCGGCGGCGTCTGGCGCGAGATCGAGGGCTCGCTCGCCGAGCTGCCGAGCGAGCGGGCGACCAGCGAGACGACCGAGCTCGCCAGCGACGAGCTGGCCGCCCGGCGGCGGGCCCGCAAGACCGGCTGACCACCGCACGCAACGACGCCGAGAGCCGCCCCCGGTCGGGGGCGGCTCTCGGCGTTCCCGGCTGGTAGCGTGGGACCCGCCGCTGACACCGTGCGGGAGAGTCTCCGCGGACCGGGCGACCGGTCGTGACGGAGCGCCGAAGGGGCAAATCCTCCCCGGAACCTCTCAGGCGCCAGGACCGCGCGGGCGAGGCAACTCTGGAAGTCCCACGGCCGACAGAGGGGGAGGCGACCTGAGTCGGCACGTTGTCGACGAACCAGCCACGGGAGCCTCTGTGTCCGACCACCTCACCCTGTCCCAGCTCGACGCCGCACAGCCGTTCCGCGACCGGCACATCGGACCCGACGAGGCCGCGGTCTCCTCGATGCTCGAGCTGCTGGGGTTCGACAGCCTCGAGAAGCTGATGGACGCCGCGGTGCCGGGCGGGATCCGTGCCGCCGCCGAGCTCGACCTGCCGGCCGCCGGCACCGAGGAGGAGACGGCCCGCGAGGTGCGCGCGGTCGCCGCGGCCAACAACCCCCTCGAGCCGATGATCGGCCTCGGCTACTACGGCACCGTGACCCCGCCGGTGGTGCGGCGCAACGTCCTCGAGGACCCGAGCTGGTACACCGCGTACACGCCGTACCAGCCGGAGATCTCCCAGGGGCGGCTCGAGGCGCTGCTGAACTTCCAGACGATGGTCGGCGACCTGACCGGGCTGCCGACCGCCAACGCGTCCCTGCTCGACGAGGGCACCGCAGCGGCCGAGGCGATGACCCTGGTCCGGCGTGCCAACAAGCAGGCCACCGGCGCGTTCGTCGTCGACGCCAACGCGCTCCCGCAGACCGTCGCGGTGATCCGCACCCGCGCCCGCGCCATGGGCATCGAGGTGCGGGTGGCCGACCTCTCGGAGGGCCTGCCCGAGGGCGACCTGTGCGGCGTGCTGGTCCAGTACCCCGGCGCCGACGGGCACATCCCGGACCCGCGGCCGGTGATCGAGGCGGCGCACCAGCGCGGCGCGATGGCCGTGGTCGCGGCCGACCTGCTCGCGCTGACCCTGCTCGAGTCGCCCGGCCTGCTCGGCGCGGACGTGGCGGTCGGCACCACCCAGCGCTTCGGGGTCCCGCTGTTCTACGGCGGGCCGCACGCGGGCTACATGTCGGTGCGCCCCGGGCTCGAGCGGCACCTGCCCGGCCGGCTCGTCGGCGTCTCCGTCGACGCGGAGGGCCGCCCGGCGTACCGGCTGGCCCTGCAGACCCGCGAGCAGCACATCCGCCGCGACAAGGCCACCTCGAACATCTGCACCGCGCAGGTGCTGCTCGCCGTGGTCGCCTCGATGTACGCCGTCTACCACGGGCCGGACGGGCTGCGCACGATCGCACGCCGCACGCACCGCTACGCCGCGGTGCTCGCCGCCGCGCTGCGCCAGGCCGGCGTGGAGCTGCGGCACGATCGGTTCTTCGACACCGTGACCGCGGTCGTGCCGGGCCGGGCCGCCCGGATCGTCGACGCGGCGCGCGAGCGCGGTGTCCACCTGCGCCTGGTGGACGCCGACACGGTGGGGGTGTCGACCTCGGAGACGACCGGGCGCCCCGTGCTCGAGACGGTGCTGGCGGCCTTCGGGGTCTCGACCTCGGAGGTGGACCTCGATGACGTCGACGCCCGGGTGGGGGAGGAGCTGCCCGCGGACCTGGTCCGCCGTTCGGACTTCCTCACGCACGAGGTGTTCAACACCCACCGCTCCGAGACCTCCATGCTGCGCTACCTGCGGCGGCTCTCGGCCCGCGACTACGCGCTCGACCGCGGCATGATCCCGCTCGGGTCGTGCACGATGAAGCTCAACGCGACCAGCGAGATGGAGCCGATCAGCCTGCCCGGGTTCGCCGACCTGCACCCGTTCGCCCCGGCCGAGGACGCCGCCGGCTACCGTCGGCTGATCGACGAGCTCGAGTCGTGGCTGGCCGAGGTGACCGGCTACCACCGGGTCTCGATCCAGCCCAACGCCGGCTCCCAGGGCGAGCTCGCCGGCCTGCTGGCGATCCGCGGCTACCACGTCGCCAACGGCCAGAGCGGCCGCGACGTCTGCCTGATCCCGGCGTCGGCGCACGGCACCAACGCCGCCTCCGCGGTGATGGCCGGGATGCGGGTCGTGGTCGTCAAGACGGGCGCGGACGGCCGGGTGGACATGGACGACCTGCGCGCCCAGTGCGCGAAGCACGCCGAGGACCTGGCCGCGATCATGGTGACCTACCCGTCCACGCACGGCGCCTTCGAGGACGGTATCGGCGACCTGTGTCGCACCGTCCACGAGCACGGTGGCCAGGTGTACGTCGACGGGGCCAACCTCAACGCGCTGCTCGGGTTCGCCAGGCCCGGCGAGTTCGGCGGCGACGTGTCCCACCTGAACCTGCACAAGACCTTCTGCATCCCGCACGGTGGAGGCGGCCCGGGGGTCGGTCCCGTCGCGGTCCGCGAGCACCTCGCGCCGTACCTGCCGAGCCACCCGATGCACCCGGAGCTGGACCGGCGCGACGGGATCGGGCCGATCAGCGCGGCACCCTACGGCTCGGCGGGCATCCTGCCGATCTCCTGGGCCTACGTGCGGATGATGGGCGGTGCCGGGCTGACCCGGGCGACCGCGGTGGCGGTGCTGTCGGCCAACTACGTCGCCAAGCGGCTCGAGCGGCACTTCCCGGTGCTGTACAAGGGCCACGGCGGGCTGGTGGCCCACGAGTGCATCCTCGACCTGCGGGACCTGACCAAGGCCACCGGTGTCACCGTCGACGACGTCGCCAAGCGGCTGATCGACTACGGCTTCCACGCGCCGACGATGAGCTTCCCCGTCGCCGGCACGCTGATGGTGGAGCCGACGGAGTCCGAGGACCTGGACGAGCTGGACCGGTTCTGCGAGGCGATGATCGCGATCAAGGGCGAGATCGACGCGGTGGCGGCGGGGGAGTGGAGCCCCGACGACTCCCCGCTGCGGGGTGCCCCGCACACCGCACGCGCGCTGACCGGCCCGTGGGAGCGCGGCTACTCCCGCGAGGTCGCGGTGTTCCCCACCGGGGTCGACCCGGACAAGTACTGGCCGCCGGTGGCGCGCATCGACCAGGCCTACGGCGACCGGCACCTGGTGTGCGCGTGCCCCGCTCCCGAGGTGTTCGCCGAGGAGTCGCACGCGTGAGCGCCGTCGCCGACCTGACCGGGCGCAGGCTCGACGCGCTGCTGGCGCGCGAGCAGGTCGGCGGGCGGCTGCCGTCGCTGGTGGCCGCCGTGGTCCGCGACGGCGAGATCGTGTGGTCGGGCGCACGCGGGGGCCGGACCGGTGCCGGCCCCGCCACGGTGGACCTGCAGTACCGGATCGGGTCGCTGACCAAGACGCTGGTCGCGGTGCTCGTGATGCAGCTGCGCGACGAGGGCCGGCTGGACCTCAACGACCGGCTGGACGTCCACCTGCCCGGCGTCGGCTACGGCGACCGGACCATCCGCTCGCTGCTGTCGCACTCCTCCGGGATGCACTCGGAGCCCGCCGGCTCGTGGTGGGAGCGCAGCCCCGGGCGCTCGTTCGAGGAGCTGGCGTCGGGCCTGGCGGACGTCGAGGCGCCGTTCCCGCCGGGCTCCACCTACCACTACACGAACGTCGCCTTCGGGCTGCTCGGTGAGATGGTGTCGCGGCTTCGTGGCGGCGGGTGGTGGCAGCAGGCCGAGCAGCGGATCCTGCGCCCGCTCGGCATGGGCCGGACGTCGTACCTGCCGGTGGAGCCGGCCGCGACCGGCTACAGCGTGCACCACTTCGCGAACACGCTGACCGAGGAGCCGGCCCACGACGCGGGCGCGATGGCTCCCGCGGGGCAGGTCTGGAGCACCGTCGCCGACCTGGCCGGCTACGCCGAGTTCCTGCTGCGCGGTCACGACGAGGTGCTGTCCTCGTCCACGATCGACGAGATGGCCACGCTGCAGTCGGCCTCACGTGCGGGCGCGGCCGCGGGTGGGTACGGTCTCGGGCTGCGGCTGCTGCACGCCGGGTCGGGGACGGTCGCGGGACACACCGGCTCCATGCCGGGCTTCCTGGCGTTCCTGTTCGTTGACCGGGACCGTGGCACCGGTGCGGTGGGTCTGGCCAACGCCACCACCGGCCTGCGGTGCGAGGGGCTGCCCGTCGACCTGCTCGACGCCCTCGAGGAGCTCGAGCCGACGGTCCCCGCCGCCTGGGTCCCCAACGAGAGCGTGCCGGGCGGGGTCGCCGACGTGCTCGGGGTCTGGCACTGGGGCAACACCGCCTACGGCTTCGCCTGGGACGGTGAGGAGGTGGTCGTCTCCTCGCTCGGCAGCGGGGTGGTCAACCACCGGTTCGCGCCGGACGCGGACGGCGGACTGGTGGGCACGGTCGGCTACCACCACGGCGAGCGCCTGCACGTCGTGCGCAACGACGACGGCAGCGTGAACCACCTGCGCTGCGCGACGTTCGTCTACACGCGCACGCCCTACGACCCGGGCGCACCGATCCCCGGCGGGCACCCTCCTACTGGGCCTGCGACACCGTGGACATGTTGAAGTCGGGCACCCTCAGGGCCGGGGTCGCGGTCCGCGGGAAGTAGTCGCCCCACTCCCGCGAGAAGCTCGGGCCGGTGGCCGACGCGGCGGTGAACCGGCCGAGCAGGTCGACCGGGCTCTCGTTGAACCGGAAGTTGTTCACCGCGCCGGTGACCTCCCCGTTCTCCACCAGGTAGACCCCGTCGCGGGTCAGGCCGGTCAGCAGCAGCGTCTGCGGGTCGACCTCGCGGATGTACCACAGGCAGGTCACCAGCAGCCCCCGCTCGACGTCGGCGACGAGGTCCTGCGTGGAGCCGCTGCCGCCGTCGACCGAGACGACCAGGTTATCGACGTACGGCGTCACCGGCTGCTCGGTCATCGCCGCGGTGAAGCGGTTCTGCAGCAGCGCGGTGAGCACACCGTCGGCGACCCAGTCGGTCCGCCCGAGCGGCAGACCGTTGTCGAAGACGCTCTCGATGTTGTTGCTCGACGCGGCCGCCACGAACGGGGCAGCCTCGAGGCCGGGGTAGGCCGGGTCGGAGAAGATCCGGACCGGCCGGGAGGACAGCCGCTCGCCGATCCGGGTGCCGCCGCCGCGCCTGGAGAACACCGTCTGCCCGTCGTGCGCCTCCCGCGCGGAGGCCGTCCAGTACAGGTAGATCATCAGGTCCGCCACCGCCGTGGGCGGCAGCACGGTGTCGTAGCGGCCGGCGGGGAGGTCGACGCGGCGCTCGGCCCAGCTGAGCCTGCGGGCCAGCTCGGCCTCCATCGCGTGCGGGCTCACGTCGGTGAAGTCGCGGGTGGCGCCGCCCACCCAGGCGCTGGTGGACAGGTCGGCGGTCTTGCCGGTGCAGCCGTAGTGGCCGGTCGGCTGGACGTGCCGCAGCCGCAGGCCGGTGCTGCTGCCCAGGTAGGTCGTGGTGACGTCGTGGTCGACGAAGCCGTAGAGGACGCGTCCGCTCGACGAGGCCCGCCCGAACGCCGAGCCGAGCGCGGGAGCGAGGTCGCGGTAGACCTCGATGGAGGTCTCGGCGGGCGGGTCGTCCCAGTCGGCGTCGGCCCCGCCGCTGCGCAGCTCGGCGGCGTCCTCGGCGGGATCGCTGCCGCGGGCCGCGGCGTCGGCGGCCTCGACGATGCGGGTGACCTGGTCCGTCGACGAGGCACTGGCACTGACCGAGCCCGTGGCGGTGCCGCCGCCACCGGTGCCGTGGAAGGCCACGACGGTGACCGAGACCCGGTGCATGACGCCGTTGGTGGTCAACGTGTTGTTGGCCCAGCGCAGGTTCGCGCTGGTCGAGTCGTGGACGATCACGACGCACTGGTCCGACGTCGAGGCCTTCAGCGCGTGCTCGACGAGCTGCTGGGGGGTGGGGGCGGTCATGCTGATCGGTGCTCCTTCGGGCTCGTCTCAGTGGCCGGCTTCGGCGTTGGTGTTGAGGATCCGCACGTCGCGGAACAGCGAGGTGGGGCATCCGTGGGACACGGAGGCGACCTGCCCGGGCTGGGCCTTGCCGCAGTTGAACGCGCCGCCCAGGACCCAGGTGCCGGGCCCGCCCACGGCCTCCAGCGAGCCCCAGAAGTCCGTGGTGGTCGCCTGGTAGGCCACGTCGCGAAGCTGCCCGGCCAGCCGACCGTTCTCGATGCGGTAGAAGCGCTGACCGGTGAACTGGAAGTTGTAGCGCTGCATGTCGATGGACCAGGACTTGTCCCCGACGACGTAGATGCCGTGGTCCACCCCGGAGATCAGCTCGTCGGTGCTCGGACCGTCCGAGGCGGGCTGCAGCGACACGTTGGCCATCCGTTGGATCGGCACGTGACCGGGGGAGTCGGCGTAGGCACAGCCGTTCGAGCGGCCCAGGTCCATGGTGTGGGCCATGGAGCGGTCGGTCTGGTAGCCGACCAGCACCCCGTCCTTGACCAGGTCCCAGCGCTGGGCCTTGACGCCCTCGTCGTCGAACCCGACCGTGGCCAGGCCGTGCTCGACGGTCCGGTCGCCGGTGACCTGCATGACCGGGGAGCCGTAGCGCAGGGTGCCCAGCCGGTCGAACGTCGCGAAGGAGGTCCCCGCGTAGTTCGCCTCGTAGCCCAGGGCCCGGTCGAGCTCGGTGGCGTGCCCGACCGACTCGTGGATCGTGAGCCACAGGTTCGAGGGGTGCACGACCAGGTCGTAGCTCCCGGCCTCGACGGTGGGCGCGACCAGCTTGGCGGCGAGCAGGTCCGGCAGCTCGGCGAGCTCGGCCGCCCAGTCGTAGCCGCCCGTGAGGTACTCCCAGCCCCGCCCGACGGGCGGCGCGAGGGTCCTCATGGAGTCGAACACCCCGGTGCCGTCGTCGACGCCGAAGGCCTCGAAGTCCGGTTGCAGCCGGACCCGCTGCTGGGTGGTCGAGGTGCCGGCGAGGTCGGTGTAGAACTTGTTCTCCACCACCTGCGTGAGCAGGCCGGTCGAGTGGCTCACTCCCGGTGCCGCCTGCAGCCGGGCCGACCAGTCCGTGAGCAGGTCCACCTTCTCCGCCAACGGCACCGACAGCGGGTCGATCTCGTAGGAGGAGACCCACTCCACGTCGTCATACACCGGCTCGGGAGCCAGCGCGACGGGCCGGCTGGTCATCGCCGCCGCGACCTGGGCGGCCCTGACGGCGTTCTCGGCAACCTGGACGGCGGCCTCCGCGCTCAGACCGACCCCGGACGCGAAGCCCCAGGCGCCGTTCGCGATCACGCGGACCGCGAACCCGAGGTCCTCGCTGTCCGAGGCGCCCTGCAGGCGGCCGTCACGGACCCGGATGTCCTGGGAGCGGACCCGTTCGAAGCGGAAGTCGGCGTGGGTCACGTGGAAGTCCCGGGCGCGCGCGAGCGCGGCGTCGGCCATCCGCCGGTAGGGGAGGTCCTTGAACGACGGGTCGATCGGGTGCAACGACGTCATGCGCCCGAATCTATGGGGCGAACACACAAGCGCCCAGTGCGAAACGCGCGGGCCCGGCCCAATGTTCTGCGGTTCGTCACCCGGGGGTCGCCGCCGGGTGGCCCTCTCAGGTGGCCCTCTCAGGTGGCACCGTCGGACTCCTGGGCCTCGGTGAGGGTCGGCTGCGCCGCCATCCAGGTCGCGGGCAGCACGTCGTAGCCGGCCCGCCGGGCCGCCTCGCAGACCTGAGGGTCGTCGTCGACGAGCACGGTGACCGGTCCCTGCTCCGCGAGCCGGTCGAGCAAGTCGACCTTCAAGAACCGGGCGGCCCGGAAGTCCCCGAGGGGACGCAGCAGCAGGTCGCCGTCGGGGAGGTCGTGCCGTGCGAGCCAGGCGAGGGTGTCGGCGCGGCACCTCTCCGGCCGGCCGGACACGTAGGCGATGCGGCACACGCCCGCGAGCCGGCGCACCACGCGCAGGCCCTCGTCGAGCGGCGGGTCGTCCGCCGCGGCAGCGAAGAACCCGTCCCAGTCCTTGGGGGACCGCTCGAGGTGGTGCAGCCGATGCCGCACGTCGGCGAGCACGCCGTCGATGTCGACGGCCGCGACGACCTCGTGGGACCGTTCGGAGGACGTCATCCGGTCAGCGTACGCACCGCCACCGTCGACCCGGTGCGGTGCTTCTCGACGTGCACCTGGGTGGGGATCCGGTTGCGCATCTCGCTGACGTGGCTGACCACGCCGACCGTCCGGCCACCTGCCCGGAGCCCGTCGAGACGGTCCATCACGTCGTCGAGAGTGTCCGCGTCGAGGGTGCCGAACCCCTCGTCCACGAAGAGCGTGTCGATCTCGGTGCCGCCGGCCTCCTGGGTCACCACGTCGGCGAGCCCGAGGGCCAGCGACAGCGACACCACGAACGTCTCGCCGCCCGACAGGGTGGCCGGCTCGCGGACATCGCCGGTCCACTGGTCGACCACCTCCAGGCCGAGACCGGCCTGGGACCCGCGACGCGCGGCCCGGCCGGTCCGCTGGAGCAGGTAGCGCTGGTCGCGCAGGTGCGCGAGCCGCTCGTTGGCGGCGGCCACCACCTGGTCCAGGCGGGTGGCGAGCACGTAGGCGGAGAGCCGCATCTGGAGCTGGTTGTCCTGACCCATGCCGCGGACGAGCTTCGACATCGACTCGGCCCGGTCGGAGCGCTCGCGGACCGGGCCCCAGTCGTCGAGCGCGCGGCGGAGCCGGTCGAGGTTCTGCCGCAGCGAGGTGACCAGCTCCTCGCCCTGGTGGTGGCCGCGGGCGGCGTCCGCGTGGGCGAGCTCGGCCGCCTCCAGCGCGGCGGCCAGCTCGGCCAGGTCGGGTCGCTCCCGTCCGTCGGCCTGCGCGACGTCGGGGTCGGCGAGCACCGCCTGCGCGGCCGCGGCCGCGGCCGCGCGCTCGGCCAGCAGCGCCTCGAGCCGGGCCCGCTCGGCCGGGAGGAGGGCGGCGGACCGGGCCGTCTCCGCGTCGTCGAACCCGTGCTGCATGGCGGTGCGGGTGGCTTCGCCGGCCAGCTCCGCGACCCGCTCGGCGGCACTCTCGGCCGCGGTGACCGCCGCGGCGAGCGCGCCCAGGCGCTCGATCGTCGCCGACAGCGCCTCGATCCCGCCGCCGAGCGGCGTGTCCGGGTCACCGGTGACCGCGAGGACCTCCTCGGCGACGCGGGCGATGGTGGCCCGGTGGCCGAGGAGGGCCTGGTCGAGGGTGGCGATCGTGGTGGCGAGGTCGGCGACCCTGCGCGCCACCGTCTCGTGCTCCGACGTCAGCGCGGCGACCCGGACCTCGAGCTCGGCGCGGTCCCCGGCCGCCCGCTCGGCCTCCTCGCGGGCGGTCTCGAGCCCGGCGACCTGGGTGCGGGCCGTCGCTTCGTCGAGCCCCTCCGCGGACCGGCGCAGCCCGTCGAGGCGGCGCTCGGCCTCGGCGACGGCCCGGGTGGCCCGGGCGAACTCCTCGGTGCGCGCGTCGTAGTCGGCGGCGGCCTGCTCCTGCTCCGCCTCGGTCACCGCGTCCGCCCCGGGCAGGGCCGGGTGCGGGTGCTCGAGGCTGCCGCACACCTGGCACGCCTGGCCGTCCTCGAGCAGTCCGGCCAGCTCGGCGGTGATGCCCGCCAGCCGCCGGTCCGCGAGGTCCTGCACGTGCTCGCGGGCGTCGGCGAGCCGGTCGCGCGCGGTCCTGGCCAGGTCCTGCAGACTGACCAGCTCGTGCTCGAGGGCCGGCAGCCGGGTCGCGGCGTCGAGCCTGGCCCGGGCCGCGTCGAGAGAGAGCGCGATCGCCTCGCTCCGGGCGGCGGTGTCGGTGGCGGCAGCGAGCCGGGTGGCCAGTGCCGCGAGCTCCTCGGGGATCGCACGCCGGCGCTCGTCCTCGTGGCGGCGCCGCTCGCGGGCGTCGGCGAGAGCCGCCTCCGCGTCGGTGATCGCGGTCTCGGCGTCTCGACGCTCCCGGTCTCGGGGGAGCAGGGCCTCGACCCGGGTCAGCTTCCGCCGCAGCCCCTGCACGGCGGTGTCGAGCTCGGCCGACGTGGCCCCGGAGAGGTCCTCGGGCAGGAGATCGTCCGGGGCCAGGGCGCGGGCCCGGGCCAGCTCACCCTCGCGCGCGGCCTCGGTCGCGGACCGCTGGCGGCGGGCCTCGTCGAGGAGGCGGAGGACCGGCAGGCACGGCGCGGCCCGGGTGTCGGTCTCCAGCGCGGCGCGCGCCCCGGCGTCCGCGGCGTCGCCCTCGGCGAGCAGCCGGAGGCTCTCGACCGCGTGGTCGCGGCGGGACAGGGTCGCGGCGAGCAGCCGGGCGCCGTCGTGGGCACGGCGGGCCTCCGCCAGGGCGGACGCGGTCCGGTCGTGGAGGGCCGTGCCGGCGACCTGCCGGTCCGCCGCGTCGGCCACGGCCTGCTCGGCCCAGCCCAGCACCCGGCCCTCTGCCGCCGCGGACGGCAGCCCGTCGCCGGCCAGCTCCTCGGGCAGCGCGACCCCGGACCGGTCGGCCATCGTGTCGAGGATCCGCAGCACCGCCGACCGGCCCTGCACGGCCTCCTCGCGCAGGCCGCGGCTGTGCTCGTTGACCCAGTCCTCGATCCGGGTGAAGCGGTCGGTCTTGAACAGGTGCTGGAGCACACCGTGCCGCTCGTCGGACCCGGCCCGCAGGAACCTCTGGAACTCGCCCTGGGGCAGCATCGCCACCTGCACGAACTGGGAGGCGTTCATGCCCATCACCTCGCCGACCAGGTGGCCCACCTCCTGCGCGCGCGAGCTCAGGAAGTGGTCGGTGCCGTCGGTGGTCTCCACCAGGGTCGCGGACGCCTTCTCGGCGACCAGTCCGCTGCCCTTCTTCTTCGGCCGGACCCACTCCGGGCTGCGGCGTACGACGAACCGGCGCTCGCGCACGCTGAAGTCGAGCACCACCTCCGGGGCGGTGTCGACGTCGGCGTGCTGCGACTTCAGCGTCTTGACGCCACGCACCCCCGGGACCGACCCGTAGAGCGCGAAGCAGACCGCGTCGAGGATGCTGGTCTTGCCGGCACCGGTCGGTCCGGTGAGCAGGAACAGGCCCGCGTCGTTGAGGTCGTCGAAGTCGACCCGCTCGGTCCCGGCGAACGGTCCGAACGCGGTCACGGTCAGCTCGTGCAGCCGCATCAGCCGGCCGCCTCGACCCGCACCGGCGCGTCGGCCTCCTCGTTGATCCGGCACGAGTCGCACGCCAGCTGCAGCAGCAGGGCCTCCTCGGTCGTGGCCTCGAGCTCGCGCACCTCGGCCACGAAGCCCAGCGCGACGTCGAAGTCGGAGCGGCCGTCGACGCGGGGCAGCACCGGACCCCGGTCGCGCGGGGCGCCCTCGGGGTCGAAGGCCAGGATCAGCGTGTGCGGGAACCGCTCGCGCAGCCGGTCCATCGCGTGCAGCGGCCTCCTCGGGTCGGTGAGGGTGACCTGCACCCACGCGTCCTCCGCGTCGGCGTGCCGGACGTCGGTGAGCAGGTCCTCGAGCCGGCCCCGGACCGTGGTCAGCCGCCGGGGGACCGGCGCCGGGACGAAGTCCGTGCGCTCGACGCCACGCCGGCCCAGCTCGACCAGCCACGAGCCCTTGACGTGGTCGGCCTCCGAGAACGAGTAGGCCAGCGGCGAGCCGCTGTAGCGGACGGTGTCCGCCAGAGTGTGCCGGCCGTGGAGGTGCCCGAGCGCGGCGTAGTCGACGCCGGTGAACAGGTGGGTCGGGGCGATCTGGAGCCCGCCCACCGAGATGTCGCGCTCGCTGTCGCTGGCCATCCCCGGGGCGCCCTCGACGCTGCCGGCCACGAACGCGTGCGCCATCACCACCGACCTCGCCCCGGGACGGTCGGCGCGGTCCGCGTGCACGCGTCGCATCGCCTCGGTCAGCGCCGCCTCGTGGGTGCGCGCCGGCAGCGCCCACGCCTCACGGACGGCGTCGGGCTCGAGGTAGGGCAGCCCGTAGACCGAGACGGGGCCGTGGTCGTCCTCGAGGAGCACCGGCGTGCCGACGTCCTGCCATCGGGTGCGGAGGAACACGCCGGCCGCGTCGGCGAGCCGTGCGTTGAAGCCCAGCCTGATCTGGGAGTCGTGGTTGCCGCTGGTCACGACGACCCGTGCGCGGGAGGCCGCGAGCCGGGCGAACGTGTCGTCGGCGAGCTCGACGGCGTCGACCGGCGGGAGGGCCCGGTCGTAGACGTCGCCGGACACCACGACGAGGTCGACCTTCTCCTCCTCGATGGTCGCGAGCAGGTGGTCCACGAAGGCCGCCTGGGCATCGAGCAGGCCGACCCGGTGGAACGAGCGGCCGAGGTGCCAGTCAGAGGTGTGAAGGATCCGCACGCCCCAGACGCTAGACGGCTGCGTCGACAGTTCCCGAGCTCACACGCCGATGCGGTCGGGCACGGTGTAGGTCACGAAGCGGTCCGGGCCGGCGAAGCCGACCGTGCACAGCCCCGCGCGCTCGGCCAGCGCCACCGCCAGGCTCGACGGCGCACCCACCGCGACGAGCATCCCGATGCCCGCCGCGACGGCCTTCTGCGCGATCTCGAACCCGACCCGGCCGCTCACGCACAGCACGGCGGCGCCCGCGGGCTCACCGCCGAGCAGGCGGGCGCCCACCACCTTGTCGACGGCGTTGTGGCGGCCGATGTCCTCCCGGGCGACGAGCAGCTCGCCGCCGGGGGTGAACAGGCCCGCGGCGTGCAGGCCGCCGGTGGCGTCGAAGACGCGCTGGGAGGTGCGCATCCGCTCCGGCAGGTCCCGGACCACGTCGGGGGAGACCTTCAGCTGCTGCCAGTCGCTCGCCCGCGCGACCTCGCCGAGGGCGAGCACGTCGTCGATGCTCTCCGCACCGCAGACCCCGCACGCGGACGCTCCCGCGGTCGGTCCGTCGTACCTGACGGCGGGCTCTCGGACGGGCGCGCGGGCCAGCTGCACGGTCACCACGTTGAACTCCTGCTCCGGCGTCAACGTGTTGTCCGTGCAATACGCGACCGTATGCACGTCCTCTGCGGAGCCGAGGACGCCCTCCGCGTGCAGGAAGCCCGCGGCGAGCTCGAAGTCGTGGCCGGGGGTGCGCATCGTGACCGCGACCCGCCGCGCCGGGGCGGCGGGGGAGGCCAGGCGGATCTCCAGCGGCTCCTCCGTGGCGAGGCGGTCCTCCCGGTGCCGGACCCGCCCCTCGACGTACTCGTCCACCCGCACACGGGTGGAGGGGCCGGGGCGTCGGTCTCGGGTCACGCCCCTCAGCCTATATTTGAGCCAGTGACGGCTCGGCCTCGTGTGCCCGTCGTCGACCGGACCGACGTTGCGAGGGGAGGGGCGGAGTGCGGAGGCGACGCAGAGCCGCGACGCCCCACGACGACTGGACCACCGAGGTCTCCTCTGGTTTCGCGCTGGCCGGCTTCCTGGGGCTGGTGTTCGTCGGCTTCACGCTGCTGGCGATGGGGCCGCTGATGTCGCTGGACGCGTACTTCAACCTGGCCCCGCCGCCGCCGGCCTGGGTGCCCTTCCTGCACGTGCTCGACCGGATAGGCCAACGCGCGGTCAACCTGCCCCTGCTCGGGGTGGTCGCCTTCGTGGCCTCCAGGCGGGTCGAGTCCTGGCGCCCCGCCGTCCTCGCGGGGGCCTCCGTGTTCGTGCTCAACCTGGTCGTCGGCATCCTCAAGATCGGCCTCGGCAGGGGCCAGCCCGAGTCGGCGAACCCGTCCTTCTTCGTGGGCGGGATGGCCTACCCGTCCGGGCACACCTCGAACATCGTCCTGGTCTACGGCATGGCGGTGTACCTGCTGGCCCGCTACACCGGGGTGCGGCGGCGGGTGCTCACCCTGCTCTGGTTGCTGGTCGCGCTGCTGTCGCTGACGATGGTGGTCACCTCGCTGACGCTGGACTGGCACTGGTTCGCCGACCTGATCGCCGGCCTCGTGGTCGGTGCCGCGGTGCTGCAGCTCACCGTGTCGGTGGACCACGCGCTCCCCGACACGGTGTACGACGAGCGCATCCGGCCGCGGCTGGAGCGCATCCGCGACCGGCTGTCGCACCGGCCACGGCCCCTCGCCTTCCGGCGACGGAAGGCGACCTGAGGCGTCGCTACGGCCTGTCGATGTCGGCGGGCGTGCGCGGCCGGCGGATCGAGACCACCTCCGCGTGCAGCGCCCACTCGTCCTTGCCGAGCCTGGCCAGCGGGTCGAGGCGGTCGAACTCGGGGTGGCCGCCGACCAGGACCGACTCCTCGACGGTGATCCGGACGACGTCGCCGAGCACCATCGTGGAGTCGCCGAGCTCGGTGGTGCTGTGCAGCGTGCACTCGATCGACACGGGGGAGTCGCGCACCCGCGGCGGCTTGACGGTGACGCTCGGCTCCATGGTGATGCCGAGCTGCGCCGGCTCGCTCTGGTCGGCGTCGAAGCTCGCCGAGGAGTCGTTGACCTGGTGGATCAGCGGTGCGTTGGCGAGGCTCACCACGAACTCGCCGGTGTCGCGCACGTTGCGCAGCGTGTCCTTCTTCCCGACCGAGGAGAACATCACGATGGGTGGCCGCGCGCAGACCACGGTGTAGAACGAGTGCGGGGCCAGGTTCACCACGCCCTCCGCGGACAGGCTGCTCACCCAGGCGATCGGCCGGGGCACCACGACCGCGGTCATCAGCTTGTAGAAGTTGACGTCCGGCTGGTTCGGGGTGAACTCGGTGCGCATGCCCCGATCGTAGGCGCGCGGTCCGTGGCAGAGTTCGGGACATGAGCACAGAGACCCATCGCAGCGTCGAGATGAGCCGGATCGGCAAGGGCCGCTACGAGGTGCGCAACCCCCGGGGCGGCCGGCTGGTGCTGAGCAGCGACGAGGACGAGTCGTTCAAGCCCGTCGAGCTGATGCTGGCGGCCGCCGCCGGGTGCAGCGCGATCGACGTGGACTTCATCACCTCCAAACGCTCGGAGCCCGTGCGCTTCGACGTGGAGATGAGCGCGGACAAGATCCGCGACGAGCACGGCAACCACCTCACGAACATGGTGATGACCTTCCACGTGGCGTTCCCCGGCGACGAGGGCGGCACCGCGGCGGAGGGCGTCGTCGAGAGCGCCATGAAGGCCTCCCACGAGCGGCTGTGCACGGTCAGCCGGACCGTCGAGATCGGGACGCCGATCGAGGTCCGCCGGGGGTGACGCCGAGGGTGAGCACGCCGACCAGGTCGCTCATCCCCTCGAACACCGTCGCGCCGGCGGCCGCGAGCCGGTCCGCTGACGTGAGGCCGCCCCCGTAGCCGTAGGCGGCCATCCCGGCGGTGACGGCGGCCCGGACGCCGTGCACGCTGTCCTCGACGACCGCACAGCCGCGCGGCTCCACGCCCATCCGGTCCGCGGCGAAGAGGAACAGGTCCGGGGCGGGCTTGCCGTGCGCCACCTCGGTGGCGCTGAAGATCCGGCCCTCGAACCGGCCGTACAGCCCGGTCAGCCCCAACGTCCGGCGCATCCGGCCGTGGCTGCCGCTCGAGGCCACGCAGGTGCGCAGGCCCGTCGCGTCGAGATGGTCCAGGAGCGCCTCGACCCCGTGGACCGCGGCGAGCTCCCGCTCGAACGCGGCGTGCACCTCGGCGGTGGTGCGCTCGTCGTACTGGTGCATGGCGGCGGTGCCGAGCCGGGCCTCGACCTCCGCGAGCTGGAACGCGGACGTCCGGCCCATCCACCGCGCGACCACGTCCGCTGCCGTGTGCGGCCAACCGAGCTCGGTCAGCACCCGCGCCTCGACCCCCACGGCCAGCCGCTCGCTGTCCACGAGCACGCCGTCGCAGTCGAAGATCACCAGGTCGGGGCGCACGTCGCGACGCTACCGGTTCGCCCCGCGCGCAGCGACGGGCCACTGGTCCACGACCGTGCCGTCGCGGACCACCTCGAGGACGTCGGCGAGGTTGACGGCGTTGCACACGTGGTTGGGTACGACGCGCAGCGTGCTGCCCAGCTCGGGGCGCTCGTCGCCGTGGGGCCAGCCGACCACGGCGTGGTGCTCCGACAGCAACGTGATCCTGGCGTCGGGGTGGTCCAGCAGCCGGCCGTAGCCGCTCGCCCACGGGGCCCGGTCGGCACCGAGAACCTTGCTGCCGGCGTCGAGCACGACGTTGCCGCGGGCGTGGCTGACCACGGTGGCGAGACAGGTCAACGCGATGCGGTCGGGTGTCGTGGTGCCGAGCTCCCACTGCTGCGCGTCGCCGAACACGTAGACGCCGGGGCGCATCTCGGTCATGGTGCCCCCCGCGACGTGCTCCGCGGTGGGGGTCGACCCGCCACTGAGCACGCGGGGGATGGCGCCGCTGCTGCGCAGCGACTCCGCCGCGGTCTCGAGGGCGGCGGCCTCGTCCCGGGCGGCCCGGCCCGACCCGCCGGGCGCGTAGCCGTGGCCCGGGAACGTGAACGCGCCGACCACCTCCAGCCCCGCGTGCGCCGCCGCGTCCGCCAGGGTGCCGGACTCGGCGGGGGAGACGCCGCTGCGGTGGTGCCCGCTGTCCACCTCGACCAGGACCCGCGCGCCGGGCATCTGGGCGGCGAGGGTCCGGGCACCCTCGGGGGAGTCCACGCCGATCGTGAGGGCGACCCGCTCGCGCAGCCGGCGCAGCCGCGCACCCTTGTCGGGGTCCACCCACAGCGGGTAGGCCACGAACAGGTCGTCGAAACCGTGGCCGGCGAACACCTCCGCCTCGGAGACGGTGGCCACGGTCAGCCCGACCGCGCCGGCGGCCAGCTGGCGACGTGCGATCTCCGGACTCTTGTGCGTCTTGGCGTGCGGCCGGAGCGCGACACCGAGCCGCTCGGCAGCCGCGGCCATCGCGGAGACGTTCGCGTCGAGCCGGGCCTCGTCCACGACCAGGCAGGGAGTGGCCAGCGGGTCCATCGGGTCAGGCCCGCCGCAGCCACAGCCGGGCGGCCAGCCCCACCAGCAGCCCGGCGACGAGGCCGGCCCCCGCTCCGGGGACGGCGGCCACGGCGACCCCGACCACGGCGCCGAGGATCAGTCCGAGCGCGGGCAGGGCGTTGACCAGATCCGCTCGCCTGCGGCTGGGGGAGAAGGGGTCGTTGACGCTCACCCACCCACCGTACGACCCTCCGACGATCGGTCCGCCCGATGGCCCAGATGGGTCACCTGGTGCTCCCATCCGGGCTGTAATTCACCAGAAAAGCGGACATTTGCCTACGGCTTGCCTCACGATGGGCCCAGATCCGCCTGCGTGGACAGGGACGGACAGGCGCGGACAGCCACGAGGAGGCCGCACGGTATGAGACGACGCCGACTGCAGGAGCTCGAGCACGAGGGCGCCTTGGTCGAGGAGAAGGGTCTCGTCACGCAGGCGGGCCTGACGGCCGCGTGCCACCTCGCTCTGGCCGGTGCCTCCGACGATGGCGGGCCCGCGCTGCTCGCCGTGTACGTCGACGGGATCGACGAGGTCAGCGAGACCGGGGGACTGGAGGCACGGGACGAGCTGCTGGCCGTCATCGTCCAGCGCCTCACCTCCGTGGCCGGGCCGCACCGACCGGTCGCGAGGCTCGGCGACCAGGAGTTCGCGGTCCTCTTCGAGCACCTGGTCGAGACCAGGGACGCCGTGGAGGTGGCACAACGGCTGATCGCCACGGTCGCCAAGCCGGTGTTCCTGGCCAGCCAGCGCCGCGCCTCGCTCGGGGTCAGCTGCGGTCTGGCAAGGGCGGAGACCCTGGGGGAGCCGACGCCCTCCGAGCTGCTGCGCGCGGCGGACCTCGCGATGCGCGAGGCCAGGCGCGCCGGCCGCAACCGCGTGGAGCACTGCACGTCCGAGCTCATCGCGATGGCCGACGAGCGGCTGGCGATCGGGCAGGACCTCCGCCGGGCGCTCGCCGAGCAGGGGCTCGACGTGTGCTACCAGCCGCTGGTGAACATCCGCGACGCCTCGCTGATCGGCTTCGAGGCGCTGGTGCGCTGGCGGCACCCGGTGCACGGTCAGGTGCCCCCGGACCGGTTCGTCCCGCTCGCCGAGGAGTTCGGGCTGATCACCGAGCTGGGTCGCGTCGTGCTGTCGACCGCCACCGCGCAGGTGCAGCAGTGGGCCGCCGCGGTGGGACTGCCGCTGACCGTGCACGTGAACGTGTCCGCGCAGGACCTCGCCGCCGACGGCTTCGTCAAGATGGTCGCCGAGTCCCTGGCCGGCAGCGGGATGAGTGCGCCGCAGCTGGTGCTCGAGCTCACCGAGTCCGAGGTCATCCGGGACCTGGACGTGGCCCGCGAGCGGCTGCGCGCGCTGCGCGCCCTGGGCGTGCGGATCGCCGTGGACGACTTCGGTCTCGGCCACTCCGGGGTGTCCTACCTCCAGTCCCTGCCCATCGACATCCTCAAGGTGGAGCACCCGGTCGTGGGAGACCCCGACGCGCCCCGTGCCGACGACCTGCTGCGTGGCGTCATCGCGCTCGGCCACGCCATGGACGTGCAGGTCTTCGGGGAGCGGATCGAGGACGAGGCACAGCGATCGTGGCTGCTGGAGCAGGGCTGCACGATCGGGCAGGGCTACCTGTTCGCGCAGCCGCTGACGCCGGAGGACGCGGGCGCCTACCTCCGGACCGAGGTGCTCGCCTCCTGACCGAGGTGCTCGCCTCCTGACCGACTCGGGACTTGTGACCCCCGTCACAGGCCGGAAGCCTCTCGTGGCCCGTGCCCGCGACCCCCAGACTCGGACCGTCGGGCGAGGGACGTGCCCGACCAGGCGGAGTCTCCGGGACGCGCCCAGGCCGTTCCCGGAGCGGAGGTAGCTCACGGTTGGAGAAGGTCATGGTCGTCTTCGCATTGTTGCTCATCGGCGTCCTCGCGGTGGGGGCGTTCCTCGCGCTGGGTCTGCGCAGCTGGACCCTGGCCGAGAGCCGCACCGAGGCCCGGCTGCGGCGCCCCGGCGCCCCGACGCTCACCTACACGGTGCCCCCGGGCCAGGACCCGGCCGTGCTGATGGCGGCCCTCAGGCACGCCGGCTACACGTCGGTGACCGACCTGAAGGGCGGCGGCGAGCTGCTGGTGGTCGAGTGCCCGGACGAGCACGACCGGGCAGACGTGCGCAGCATCATCGAGCACGTCGACCGCGCCGGCTTCGACGGACCCGAGATGCACGTGGCCCACGTGGCGTTCGAGGACGAGCGCTGAGAGGACCGCCTCGGGGGATCACCTCGGGGGACGGGCCGAGCGGGGCCCCTTTCGGCCACGCTCTCCGCGTTAGTTGACATAATGTCGCTTATCGGCGATTGATGGTCAGGGGGCGGCCCGCTCCCGCAGGTAGGCCAGCACGACCAGCACCCGCCGGTGGTCGTCGTCACCGGCCTCGCCGAGGCCGAGCTTCGCCATGATGCTGCCGACGTGGGTCTCGACCGTGCGCTGGGTGAGCCACAGCCGGCGGGCGATCCCGAGGTTGGTGCGCCCCTCGGCCATCAACGCGAGCACCTCCGTCTCCCGCGGCGTCAACAGCTCCAGCCCGGGATGGCCGCGTCGCGCGCCGAGCAACCGGACCACGACCTCGGGGTCGAGCGCCGAGCCTCCCGCGCCGACACGGTCGATCGCGTCGAGGAAGTCGTCGACGTCGAGCACCCGGTCCTTGAGCAGGTAACCGAACCGTCCCGCCGCGACGAGTCCCACCGAGTGCCGGGTCTCCACGTGCTGCGACAGCAGCACGATGCCGAGGTCGGGGAACTCCGCACGCACCGTGGCCGCCGCGCGGGCCCCGTCGTCGCTGTGGTCCGGGGGCATCCGGATGTCGAGGATCGCCAGATCGGGCACCGTACGTCGGACCTGGGCCACCGCGCTCGGGGCATCGGCCGCTGCCGCCACCACCTCGTGGCCGGCGTCGCCGAGCAGCCTGGACAGTCCCTCCCGGAACAGCGCCGAGTCCTCACCGATCACGATCCGCATGGCAGCACCGCCTCGACGACGGTGCCGAGGCCCGTCTCGCTGTGCACGCCGAGGGTGCCGCCCAGCGCCGCGACCCGGTCACGGAGGCTCGCGAGCCCCGAACCCGGCCTGATGTCGGCTCCCCCGCGCCCGTTGTCTCGGACGGTGACCCGCACCGAGTCGTCCTGACGGCACACCGACATCGCGATCGACTCGGCCTCCGCGTGCTTGACCACGTTGGCGACCGCCTCGGAGGCGACGTAGTAGGCGGTGGTGCTGACGTGGTCGGGCAGGTCGTCGGTGTCGAGCTCCAGCCCGACCGGCAGCGGCGTGGTGCTGACCAGGCTGGCCAGGGCCGATGCCAGGCCGTCGTCCAGGCAGCTCGGGCGCAGGCCGTGAGCGATCTGCCGCAGCTCGCTGACCGCGGTGCCGATGTGGGCCACCGCGCCGTCCAGCACCTGCTCGAGGTCGGTCCCTCCGTCGCCGAGGTGGCGCTGGGCGAGCCGCAGCGACATGCCGAGGGAGACCAGCCTTTGCTGGGCGCCGTCGTGCAGGTCGCGCTCGAGCCGCCGCCGTTCCTCATAGCCGGCGCGCAGCAGCCGGCTCCGGCTTCCCTCCGCCTCCTGCAGCGCACGGGCGAGCTCGATGCGGAGCCGGGCGGTCTCCATGAGCAGCGCAGCGGACTCGCGCAGATCCGCCAGCAGCCACCGCCGGGTCCCCGGGCCCGGCACGATCACCCCGACCCGCTGGCCGGCCATCTCGACCTCGACCGACTCGGGGGCCGGCTCGACATCGAGCCCGTCGCGGTCCACGAACGAGCCGCGGCCCGGCACGACGTAGCCGACCCGCAGCAGCGGGTCGCGCAGCGCGGCGCGCAGCACGGGCTCGAGCTGCTCGGGGAGCGCGTCCCCGGCGTGGACCCGGCTGCGCAGGTCGGTCACCGCGGCGAGCGCCCGGGCGCGCTCGGGCAGCAGCCGGCCCGCGAGCGCCGCCACCAGCCGGCCGCGCACCGTCCCGAGGGCGACGGCGACCACCGCGGTGACCAGCACCGCCGCGCTCGTCGAGGTCCGGCCGGCGAGCAGCCCGGCCACGGACGACACGGCCGTGAACGCGGCGAGCAGCGCGGCGGCGATGACTCCGTAGACCGCAGTGGTGACGATCGCCTGGTCCACGTCGTAGCGGTCGTGGCGGAGGATCGCGAGCGCGGACGTGACGGGTATGGACGCGTACATCGCGACGAGGCCGACGACCACGAGGTCGGCCTCCCCGAGCAGCAGGTAGCTGAGCCAGCACAGCAGGAGCGTCAGCGGCACCGTCGTGCTGGCCAGCTGCAGCCAGCGGATCTGGTGCCGCTCCACGGCGTCGGCATCACGGTAGCGGCGGAAGACCGACGCCGCCGACGCGACGAGGAGGACGAGGAACAACGGCAGCACCGCCACGGCGGCGCCGGAGAGCACCCGTGACTGCGGATGCGCGACCCCCTGCCAGGGCTCGTCGTAGGGGCCGGCCTGGAGCGCGGCTCCCAGCTCGAACACGACGAAGACCGCCGCGAGGCCGATCGGGACCACCCGCCAGCGTGGGCGGGGCAGCCGACCGGTCGGGAAGTACAGCACCAGCAGTGCGAACGGGATGAACAGCAGCATCCAGCTGCCGCGGCTGAACGCCACGAAGGCGTCGACGGTCCGGACCCGCCCGTCCTCCGCGGCCCGGAGGTAGCCGTCGGAGGCCACCGTGGATGCGACGACCAGGCCGGCGGCTGCCAGCAGCGCTCCGACGACGTTCGCCGGGGAGCGTCGAGAGACGAGCAGGGCCGACACGGACGCGATGCCGGCCAGGGCCAGCCCCGAGCCGACGTAGCCGATCGCCGCGGCCGACCCGTCGACGGCAGCAGCAGCGGCCCCCAGCCCCGCCACGGGGACCGTGAGGCAGGAGAACGCGACGGTCGCGACCCGCGCGCGCGGCATGGGGACAACGGTATTCCCGGAGGGTGCCGTACGTCTCCGTGCTGGCACGGAGACCTATCTCCGCGACCACCCGGATCCGCCGGGAGGGCGGCTGGACCGAGGCTGGCGGTGTTCTCGTCGTCGTCCCGACCGGGACCGAAACCCAGGAGCACATCATGTCTTTGCACAAGCCCGGCCTCGTCTCCGTCGCCCTGCTGGCGCTGACCGCGGTCTGCGTGCCTGCCCAGGCCGCGCCCGTCAACGACCACACCTTCGAGCTGCTGCTGTCCTGTGACGACGGCGGCTCCTACCGGGCTACCGTCGTCGACAACGAGGGCCAGTCGCCCGCGCACGTCCTCGACAGCCGGTCGGTGTTCATCCCGACGGGCTTCGGCGAGTTCTACATCACCGTCACCGACACCGCCGGCAACCTGCTCGACGAGATCGTCGCGCCGCCGGAGGTCGCCCACGGCCGCTCCGGCGACCAGGTGGCCACGCTGCACTGCGCCTTCGCCCAGACCGAGCTCGAGGACATCCCGGGCGTCGGTGAGGTGGTCATCCACGCCGAGGGAACCGCCGACGGGTTCCTCTCCCGGTGACGACGGCCCGGGTCAGGCGCCGACATAGCCGGCGAGGTGCTCGCCGGTCAGCGTCGACCGGGCGGCGACCAGGTCGGCCGGGGTGCCCTCGAAGACGACCCGGCCGCCGTCGTGGCCGGCTCCGGGCCCCAGGTCGATGATCCAGTCGGCGTGCGCCATGACCGCCTGGTGGTGCTCGATGACGATCACCGACTTGCCCCCGTCGACCAGCCGGTCCAGCAGGCCGAGCAGCTGCTCGACGTCGGCGAGGTGCAGCCCGGCGGTGGGCTCGTCGAGGATGTAGACCCCGCCCTTCTCGCCCAGGTGGGTGGCCAGCTTGAGCCGCTGCCGCTCCCCGCCGGACAGGGTGGTCAGCGGCTGGCCCAGGCTGACATAACCCAGCCCCACGTCGTCGAGCCTGGCCAGGATCCTCGCGGCCGCCGGGATCGCGGCCTCCCCCTCGCCGAAGAACTCGGTCGCCTCGGCGACCGGCATCGCGAGGACCTCGCTGATGTCCTTGCCGCCGAGCGTGTACTCCAGCACCTGGGCCTGGAACCGCCTGCCCTCGCACTCCTCGCAGGTGGAGGCGACCCCGGCCATCATGGCCAGGTCGGTGTAGACGACGCCGGCGCCGTTGCAGGTGGGGCAGGCACCCTCGGAGTTGGCGCTGAACAGCGCCGGCCTCACGCCGTTCGCCTTCGCGAACGCCTTGCGGACCGGGTCGAGCAGCCCGGTGTACGTCGCCGGGTTGCTGCGCCGGGAGCCCTTGATCGCCGCCTGGTCGATCGCGACCACGCCGTCCCGCCCGGCCACCGACCCCTGGATCAGCGAGCTCTTGCCCGAGCCGGCGACCCCGGTCAGGACGAC
Organism: uncultured Actinomycetota bacterium; assembly: GCA_963838025.1. Lineage (GTDB taxonomy): Bacteria > Actinomycetota > Actinomycetes > Propionibacteriales > Nocardioidaceae > Nocardioides_B. The sequence continues at coordinate 1,889,375 of CAWIPF010000001.1, read as the reverse complement.
CAGCGCGCCGAGCGGGATGTCCACGTCGACGTCCCGCAGGTTGTGCAGGGCGGCACCGCGCACCTCCAGCGCCCCCGACGGCGCCCGCACCGAGGACTTCAGCCCGGCCCGGTCGTCGAGGTGCCGCCCGGTGACCGTGCCGCTGGCCCGCAGCCCCTCGAGGGTGCCCTCGAACACCACCTCGCCGCCCTCGGTGCCGGCGCCCGGTCCCAGGTCGACGACGTGGTCGGCGATCGCGATCGCCTCCGGCTTGTGCTCCACGACCAGCACGGTGTTGCCCTTGTCGCGCAGCCGCAGGAGCAGCGTGTTCATCCGGGCGATGTCGTGGGGGTGCAGGCCGATGGTCGGCTCGTCGAACACGTAGGTGACGTCGGTCAGCGACGACCCGAGGTGACGGATCATCTTGGTGCGCTGTGCCTCGCCGCCCGACAGTGTGCTCGAGGGCCGGTCGAGCGAGAGGTAGCCCAGCCCGATCTCCGCGAACGAGTCGAGGGTCTCCCCCAGCGCCGTCAGCAGCGGCGCCACCGACGGCTCGTCGAGGTCGCGCACCCACTGCGCCAGGTCGCTGATCTGCATCGCGCAGGCGTCGGCGATGTTGACGTCGCGGATCCTCGACGACCGCGCCTCCTCGCTGAGCCGGGTGCCGTCACAGTCGGGGCAGACGCTGAAGGTGACCGCCCTCTCCACGAACGTGCGGATGTGCGGCTGCAACGCGTCGACGTCCTTGGAGAGCATCGACTTCTGGATCCTGGGGACCAGGCCCTCGTAGGTGAGGTTGATGCCGTCCACCTTGATCTTCGTCGGCTCCTTGTAGAGCAGGTCGTAGAGCTGCCTCTTGGTGTACTTGGCGATCGGCTTGTCGGGGTCGAAGAAGCCGCAGCCGCGGAAGATCCGCCCGTACCAGCCGTCCATGCTGTAGCCGGGGATCCTGAGCGCACCCTCGTTGAGCGAGAGGCTGTCGTCGTAGAGCGCCGCCAGGTCGAAGTCGGTGACCGATCCGCGTCCCTCGCAGCGCGGGCACATGCCGCCCAGCCGGTGGAACGTCGCCTTCTGGGCTCGGGTCCGGCCGGCACCCCGCTCGACGGTGAGCGCCCCGCTCGCCCGGACGGTGGGCACGTTGAACGAGTAGGCGTTGGGCGGGCCGACGTGCGGTGTCCCGAGCCGGCTGAACAGGATCCGCAGCATCGCGTTCGCGTCGGTGACCGTGCCGACCGTGGAGCGCGGGTTGGAGCCGATCCGCTCCTGGTCGACGATGATCGCGGTCGTCAGCCCGTCGAGGACGTCGACGTCGGGCCGGGCCAGCGTCGGCATGAAGCCCTGCACGAAGGCGCTGTAGGTCTCGTTGATCAGCCGCTGCGACTCCGCCGCGATCGTGCCGAAGACCAGCGAGCTCTTGCCCGAGCCGGAGACGCCGGTGAACGCCGTCAGCCGCCGCTTCGGGATCTCGACGTCGAGGTCCTTGAGGTTGTTCTCCCGCGCGCCGTGCACACGGATCAGGTCGTGGCTGTCGGCGACGTGGGCCACGGGCTCAGCGGACTTCCTGGATGCGGATCAGGTTGCCCGCCGGGTCGCGGACGGCGCAGTCGCGCACGCCGTACGGCTGCTCGGTCGGCTCCTGGACGATCTCCGTGTCGCCGGCCTGCAGCCGCTCGAAGGTGCCGTCGAGGTCCTCGGTGGCCAGCAGGAGCATGGCGTAGGTGCCCTTGGCCATCATCTCCGCGATGGTGCGGCGCTCGTCGTCGGTGATGCCGGGGTTGGCGCCGGGCGGGTCCAGGACGATGTTGGTGCCGGGCTGGCCGACGGGTCCGACCGTGATCCAGCGCATCTTGCCCTTGCCGACGTCGTTGCGGACCTCGAAGCCGAGGGTGTCGCGGTAGAAGGCCAGGGAGGCGTCCGGGTCGTCGTGCGGAAGGAAGCTCGAGTGAATGGTGATGTCCATGACGGTCAGGCTAGTTGCGGCTGGGCGGCCCGCGCTTCTCGATTCCTGACCGGTCGGCCGACCTGTTTCGCGACGCAGGGCGGCATCCCCGCCAGGTGACGCGCCGCGTCGCGCCGGTAGGTGCTGGGCGGCACGCCGACCAGCTCGGTGAAGCGGGTGCTGAACGTCCCCAGCGACGAGCACCCGACCGCGAAGCAGACCTCGGTCACGCTCAGGTCGCCACGCCGCAGCATCGCCATCGCGCGCTCGATGCGACGCGTCATCAGGTAGGCGTACGGCGACTCGCCGTACGCGAGCCGGAACTGGCGGCTGAGGTGCCCCGCCGACATGTGCACGCCCCGGGCGAGCGCCTCGACGTCGAGGGGCTGGGCGTACTCCCGGTCGATCCGGTCGCGCACCCGGCGCAGCAGCGCGAGGTCTCGCAGGCGCTGCGCTTCGGCCGGTCCGCTGCTCACCTTGCGAATCGTGCCACGGCCCGCCCGAGTTGCCCAGCAGCCGCGTCCGGCCCGTCAGCGGTGCTCGGCAAGCAGCCTCTCCAGTGCCGCGATGGACGACGGCGTGTCGACGTGCAGGACCGCGTGCCAGCCGGCTGCGCGCGCGCCCTCGACGGCCCACGGGCTGTCGTCGAGGAACAGCACGGCGTCGGGAGCGACGTCGAGCATCCGCGTGGTCAACGCGTAGACCGCCGGGTCGGGCTTGGCGACCCCGACCTCGTGGGAGTAGACCACCACGTCGGCGGCCTGCGGGATGCCGTGCCGGCGGCCGTCCTCGCGGCGGGCCCCGTCGCTGGAGTTGCTCAGGATCCCCAGCAGGTAGTCGCCGCGCAGCGAGGCGAACCAGTCGAACAGCTCCCGGTCGAGCTCACCGCAGTAGGCGTCCCACATCTGGCGCATCATCAGGTCGGCACCGGCCTCGTCGAGCCCGAGCACGTCGGCATAGAGCTCGCGGAAGTCCCGCTCGCTGGCGCCCCCGGTCTGCAGGTCCCCGATCGGCGGGCGGGCGGCGAGCGCCCGCTCGAGCTCATCGAGGCTCAGCCCGGCCCGGCCGGCCCAGTCCCGCGCCCAGGTCGTCGGCCAGCTGTGGTCGTCGACGCGCTCGAGCACCCCGCCGATGTCGAAGACCACCGCCTCGATCGCCATGCGTCCGCGTCTCAGGGCCGCAGCAGCACCTTGACGGCCCGGCGCTCGTCCATCGCCCGGTAGGCCTCGGCCACCTCGTCCAGCGGCAGGACCAGGTCGAACACCTTCCCCGGGTCGATCGCGCCGGACACCGTCCGCTCGAGCAGGTCCGGGAGGTAGCTGCGCACCGGCGCCATCCCGCCGGCCAGACCGATGTTCTTGCCGAACATCCTGCGGATCGGCAGCTCGATGCCGTGCGGCACGCCCACGAAGCCCACCGTCGAGCCCGGCCGGGCGATGTTGAACGCGGTCTGCATGGCCGCGTCGTTGCCCACGCACTCGAGGACGGCGTCCGCACCGACTCCCTTCGTCAGCTCGAGGATCCGCTGCTCCCCCTCCTCGCCGCGCTCCGGGACGATGTCGGTGGCACCGAACTCCTTGGCCAGTCGCTGCCGGGACTCGTGTCGCGACATCGCGATCACCTTCTCGGCACCGAGCTGGGAGGCCGCCAGCACGCCGCACAGCCCCACGGCGCCGTCGCCGACGACGACCGCCGTCGAGCCCGGCCGCACCCCGGCCGCGACCGCCGCGTGCCAGCCGGTCGCCATCACGTCGGAGAGCGTGAGCAGCGACGGGATCAGCGACTCGTCGGGCATCCCGTCGGTCTTGACCAGGCTGCCGTCGGCCTGGAAGACCTTGGCGTACTCCCCCTGCCCGCCGTTGGTGAACCCCTGGTTCTCGCACGCCGAGGTGACCCCGGCCACGCAGTGCGGACACGTGTTGTCGCAGTGCACGAACGGCGCGATCACGAAGTCACCGGGTCGGAAGCGGCGCACCGCCGACCCGACCTCCTCGACCACGCCGACGATCTCGTGGCCGATCGGCGACGGCTCGGTGATCTCGTTCGCGCCGCGGTAGGGCCACAGGTCCGAGCCGCAGACACAGGCGGCCACCACCTTGACCACGGCGTCGGTCGGCGCGTCGATCGTCGGCATCGGCCGGTCCTCGAGGCGGACGTCTCCAGGGGCGTGGATCATGGTCACTCGCATGGCCGCCATCCTAGGCAGCCGGCGCCACCCCGCGGCAGGCGCGGTCGAGCAGGCCCAGGAGCCGCCGCTGGACGACCTTGCCGGGGACGAAGACGGAGCGATGGGTCCGTCCGCCGTCGAGGCGGGTGTAGACGCTGAACAGGAACGTCTGGGAGCTCTGGCCCCGCGAGTGCCCGTCGCAGCGACCGGCCGAGCCGAACAGCACCGGCACCACGAGCCCCGGTCGCGACGGCCCGAGCCGCGCGGGCAGCGCCCCCGGCCGGGCCGCCACCAGGTGGAACAGCACGCTGCCGCCGAGGTCGACCACGCTGACCCCGGACGACCCGGAGCGCCGCCGCAGCGTGACCGTCGCCGGGAGGTACTCCGTCCCGCGCCGCACCACCGTCCGCCGGCCCCACCGCAGCGAGAGCGTGGCCGCGCGGGCCAGCCGCCGGTCCGCGCACGCCTGAGCGCGCAGCCGCTCGAGCAGGCCGCGGTCCGAGACCTGCAGCGGCAGCCGCAGGGCGTGCCCGTCGACGGTCGCGCGCAGGTACGGCGGGCCCGGGTCGGTGGCGCAGTGCGGCGCGCCGTACCGGATCACGAAGGCCGCGGTCTGCCCGGCGGGGACGGGACGGGCCGGAATCGCCACGGTCGGCCAGGAGAAGCCCGGCCACTCCACGGTCGCCGAGGTGACGGTGACGGTGGCCGGACCCCGGTTGGTGATCCCCGCGTGCAGGTTGCGGGTGCCCTCGTCGGGGCGGAACTGGGTCGCGGAGGCGACCAGCCGGGACCCGACGCCGGGTTCGGGGGCCGGCGGCGCCGAGGTGCACGACCCCAGCAGCCCGGCCAGGCCGAGCACCAGCGTCGACCACCCGCCCAACGGTCGGACCATGCGCGTGACTCCCGTCGTCGCAGCCACCAGCGAGAACTATGGCCGCGGGTGCCCGGCTTGTCCACGCCCCGGCCGTCCGGCAGGATGGCGCCCTCCCCCGGGGCGCGCCCCGGCCGCGTGGCGTTGCGGTATCTCATATCTGAGATATGGTCTGTGCCATGAGCGAGGACTACCTCTCCCGGATCGGGAACCTGATCCGGGACGCACGCAAGCACCGGGGCTGGACGCAGCTGCAGCTGGCCGAGGTGCTCTCGACGAGCCAGAGCGCGGTGAACCGCATCGAGAAGGGCAACCAGAACCTCAGCCTGGAGATGCTGGCCCGCATCGGCGAGGCGCTCGACTCCGAGATCGTCTCCCTCGGGTCCGGTCCCACCCACCTGCGGGTCGAGGGGCCCACGGTGCTGTCCGGCAGCATCGACGTGAAGTCGTCGAAGAACGCCGGCGTCGCGCTGCTGTGCGCCAGCCTGCTCAACCGCGGGCGCACGACGCTGCGCAGGGTGGCCCGCATCGAGGAGGTCAACCGGCTGCTCGAGGTGCTGGCCAGCATCGGCGTCGAGACCCGGTGGCTCAACGCCGACAACGACCTCGAGATCGTCCCGCCCGCCGAGCTCGACCTGGCCCGCATCGACGCCGACGCGGCGCGTCGTACCCGCTCGATCATCATGTTCCTCGGTCCGCTGATGCACCGCGAGGACACCTTCGAGCTGCCGTACGCCGGCGGCTGCGACCTCGGCACCCGCACCGTCGAGCCGCACATGGCCGCGCTGCGGCCGTTCGGGCTGGAGGTGAAGGCGACCGAGGGCAGCTACCACGCCACCGTGAACCGGGCGATCACCCCGATCCGCCCGATCGTGCTGACCGAGCGCGGCGACACCGTCACCGAGAACGCCCTGCTGGCCGCGGCGCGCCACGACGGGGTCACCGTGATCCGCAACGCCAGCCCCAACTACATGGTGCAGGACCTGTGCTTCTTCCTGGAGAAGCTGGGCGTGCGCATCGACGGCATCGGCACCACCACGCTGACCGTGCACGGCTGCCGCGACATCGACGCGGACGTCGACTACGCGCCGTCGGAGGACCCGATCGAGGCGATGTCGCTGCTGGCCGCGGCCATCGTGACCGGCTCGGAGATCACCATCCGCCGGGTGCCGATCGAGTTCCTGGAGATCGAGCTCGCGCTGCTCGAGGAGATGGGCTTCGACTACCACCGCGGCGAGGAGTACCTCGCGGCCAACGAGCACACCCGGCTCGTCGACATCACCACGAAGGTGTCGCAGCTGCACTCCCCCATCGACAAGATCCACCCGATGCCGTTCCCGGGCCTGAACATCGACAACCTGCCGTTCTTCGCGGTGATCGCCGCGACCGCGCAGGGCCAGACCCTGCTGCACGACTGGGTCTACGAGAACCGCGCGATCTACCTCACCGAGCTCACCAAGCTCGGTGCCTCGGTCAAGCTGCTCGACCCCCACCGGGTGATGATCGAGGGCCCGACCCGCTGGCGTGGCGCGGAGATCGTGTGCCCTCCGGCCCTGCGGCCGGCCGTGGTGATCCTGCTGGCGATGATGGCCAGCAAGGGCACCTCGGTGCTGCGCTCGGTCTACGTGATCAACCGCGGCTACGAGGACCTCGCCGAGCGGCTGAACGGCCTCGGCGCCAGCATCGAGACGTTCCGCGACATCTGACGCCGCCCGCGGTCACCGAAAGAGCGTCTCGATCCAGGCGCGGGCGCTCGCGCGGGGGGTCGGCGGGGGCGCCACCATGTCCTCGGTGATCCGCGGCATCGGCTGGGTCGTGGGACCCGTGCCCTGGTGCCAGTCGGTCTCGGCGTCGATCAGGTTGCCCAGCTCGGCCCGCTCGAGGAAGATGCCCTCGCACTGCGGGCACTGGTGCACGCTCACCCCGCCGGCGATGCGGGCGGTCATCGCGGACCGGCAGGTGGGGCAGGTCAGCTCGTCCATGCTTCCGACGGTACCCCGGGCGGGCCTCGGCACCGCGGTGCAACGCCTGAGTACGACTACGGATGCGCTCCGCGCGGTTCGCCGTCAGGGTGGGCTCATGTGGTGCAGTATGGGGCGCGTGACGCGACCTCGGACCGGATTCCCGTTCCTGGACACGGGTCTCGACCGGCCCGGCTCCGTGCTCGCCTTCGCCCACCGCGGTGGCGCGTTCCACCCGGCGATCGAGGGGCTCGAGAACACCCTGGCCGCCTTCCGGCACGCCGTGGACCTGGGCTACACCTACCTCGAGACGGACGTGCACGCCACGCGCGACGGCGTGCTCCTCGCCTTCCACGACCACGTCCTCGACCGGGTCACCGACCGGAGCGGCACCATAGCGGACCTCACGTACGACGAGGTGGCCTCCGCCCTGGTGGGCGGGCGCGAGCAGGTCCCCACCCTGGCGGCGCTGTTCGAGGCGTTCCCGCGGGCCCGGTTCAACATCGACGTCAAGACCGACGCCGCCGTCGAGCCGCTGGCCCGGCTGATCGAGGCGCACGGGGGCCACGACCGGGTCTGCGTCGGGGCGTTCTCCGAGCGCCGGCTGGCCCGCTTCCGGCGCCGGATCGGTCCCCGGGTGGCGACCTCCTGCGGCCCGGTCGCGGCCGCCCTCACCCGCGTGGTGCCGTCCCGGTCCGCGCTCGACGTGCTGGCCCGGGGGCTGGGCGACGTGCTGCAGGTGCCGCACCGCCGCGGCCGGCTCACGGTGGTGACGGAGTCGTTCGTCGCCCGGGCGCACGCGACGGGACGGCCCGTGCACGTGTGGACCGTCGACGACGCCGACGAGATGCACCACCTGCTCGACCTCGGCGTCGACGGCATCATGACCGACCGCACCGACGTGCTGCGCAAGGTCCTCGAGGAACGGGGTCAGTGGATGGGAGCAACCTCATGAGTGGTCAGCCGGGAGCGTCGGCCGGGATCGCGAACCTCGAGCCGCTGGCTCGGCGGCGGGAGCAGCGCGCCTGGTACTGGTACGACTGGGCGAACTCCGCCTACGTCACCACTGTCGCCACGGTGCTGTTCGCGCCGTACCTGATCTCGGTGGCCGAGCAGGCCGCCTGCGGCTTCGTCGGCACCACCGACCGCCCCTGCCGCACCGACCTCCAGGTGCTGGGCGTGGCGGTGTCGCCGGGCTCGCTGGTGGCCTACGTGGTCACGATCGCGACGATCGTGTCCGCCCTGGTCCTGCCCGTCGTCGGCGCGGCGGCCGACCGCTCGTCGCACAAGAAGGGCGTGATGGCCGGCTTCGCCTGGGCCGGCAGCCTGGCGGCGGCGCTGATGTTCCTCGTCACCGGGACGGACTGGCAGCTGGGGGCCGGGCTGCTGTTCGTCGCCAACATCTGTCTCGGCTCGTCGTTGGTGGTCTACGACGCGATCCTCTGCGAGATCGCCACCCCCGACGAGCGGGACCGGGTGTCCTCGCGGGGCTGGGCGCTGGGCTACCTCGGCGGCGGCCTGCTGCTCGCGGTCAACCTGGCCATGGTCACCCTGCACGACCGGCTCGGGCTGTCGACCGCGATGGCGGTGCGGCTCAGCCTGCTGTCGGCCGCACTGTGGTGGGCCGGCTTCACGCTGATCCCCTACCTCGGCATCCGCAACCGGCCGGCCGTGGGGGTCGTGCCGGAGTCCGGCGGCCTGGTCCGGCAGAGCTTCGGGCAGCTCTTCACGACCCTGCGGGACCTGCGCAACTACCCCGTGACGCTGACCTTCCTGCTGGCCTACCTGTTCTACAACGACGGCATCCAGACGGTGATCGTCTCGGCGTCGACGTACGGCGACAAGCAGCTCGGCTTCGGCACCTCGACCCTGATCGCGACGATCCTCATGGTGCAGTTCGTGGCGTTCGGCGGGGCGCTGCTGTTCGGCCGCATCGCCGAGCGGGTCGGCAGCCGCCGGGTGATCCTCGCCGGGCTGCTGATCTGGATGCTCGTGGTGGCCGTGGCCTACTTCCTCCCGGAGAAGCGGATCGCGCTGTTCCTGGCGCTCGCGGTGGGCATCGGCCTGGTGATGGGCGGCACCCAGGCGCTGTCGCGCTCGTTCTTCAGCCTGCTGATCCCACGTGGCCGGGAGGCGGAGTACTTCAGCCTCTACCAGGCCGCCGAGCGCGGCACCAGCTGGCTCGGCACGCTCGTGTTCGGCCTCGTGCACCAGTGGACGGACTCCTACCGGCCGGCGATCTTCGCGCTGATCCTGTTCTTCGTGGTCGGGTTCGTGCTGCTCTCCCGGGTGGACCCCGAGGAGGGGATCCGGGAGGCGGGGAACACCGCGCCGAGCGTGCTCTGACTACCCGGGCAGGAGCACGCTCACGAGCCGGGGGCCCCGCGCGGGGTGGCACAGGCAACACCGGCGCGGAGGTGTAGACGGCCGGGCACCGGGTAAGGCGTGTCGTGGAGCACTTAACGGTCCCGGGCCCGAGGGAATCTCTCACCGGTCCGGTTCGTTGTGACACATGGAGGCGAGACCACGTCATGAGCCGACGTACCTCTCGTCTCTTGGACATACGGGGAACAAGCAATGGAGGTGGCTCATGGGAGAGCGGACACTACGCGGCGCCCGGCTCGGAGGTCAGAGCTTCGAGGACGAGCGCGGCATCGAGTTCGCCGCCCGGCAGAACGTGGGCTACGTCTGCCCGCAGGGGCACGAGTTCGAGATCCCGATGTCGGTCGAGGCCGAGGTGCCGGCCGTCTGGGAGTGCCCGCGCTGCGGCGCCGAGGCGCTGAGCCGCGACGGCAAGACCCCGGACGCGAAGGTCGAGAAGCCGGCGCGCACGCACTGGGACATGCTGCTCGAGCGGCGGTCGATCACGGAGCTCGAGGAGATCCTGACCGAGCGCCTCGAGCTGCTGCGCGGCGGTGAGATCGGCCCCGCACACCTGCACCGGCCGAGCAAGAAGAAGGCCAAGACCGCCTGAGCAGACGCGGTGCGACGCCCGCGCCCTAGTCGACGACCTCGCCCTGGACCACCGAATCGGGTCCGGGGCGTTGTCGTGTCCGGGGCCCGGACGGGCCGCCGGGGCGTTCGAGGAACCGGCGGGCCACGAACCTGGCCAGCACCCGGCGGGCCAGGGGACGAGTCGGCGGCAGCACGAAGAAGAACCCGACCGCGTCGGTGACGAAGCCCGGGGTCAGCAGCAGCGTGCCGCCGACGAGGATCAGCGCCGCGTCGGCCAGCTCGGTGGCCGGCATCCGCTGCTGCGCGAGCGCGTCGCGCAGCGCCCGCCAGGCACGGCTGCCCTCGTGCTTGACCAGGTAGGCGCCCAGCAGGCTGTCGGCGACCAGCACCAGCACCGTCCACCCGGCGCCGATCACCTGGCCCACCTGGATGACCAGGTAGATCTCGAGCACCGGCAGCGCGACGAACAGCAGCGCCATGACCCACCAGGGCAGCCATCGCCTCATTGCGTCACCTCGTCTCGCCGGCTCCTCACCTTCGAGAGTACGTCGCGAGCCTGACGGCGACGCTCGCGCAGGCCCCAGCCGGTGACCCGCCGCAGCGACTCGCCGGCCACGTCGGCGGTCATCTTCGACTCCCCGCGGACCCGCTCGACGAACTCGATCGGCACCTCGGCGATCCGCAGGCCAGCGCGGTGGGTGCGCCAGGCCAGGTCGGTCTGGAAGATGTAGCCCGCGGACTCCACGCTGCCCAGGTCGATCCGCTCGAGGGTGGTCCGCCGGAACAGCCGGTAGCCGGCGGTGACGTCGCGGACCGGGATCCCGAGCAGCATCCGCACGTAGAGGTTCCCGCCGACCGAGAGGGCCTTGCGGCTGAGCGGCCAGTTGACCACCGACCCGCCGCGGACCCAGCGGGAGCCGATGACCAGGTCGGCGTCCCGCAGCGCCGCGAGCAGCAGCGGCAGCTGCTCGGGCTGGTGGGAGCCGTCGGCGTCCATCTCGCCGATGACGTCGTAGCCCCGCTCGAGGGCGACGGCGAAGCCGTGCAGGTACGCCGCGCCCAGCCCGGCCTTGCGGGTGCGGTGCACCACCGCGACCTGGGGGTCCGCGGCCGCCAGCTCGTCGGCGAGCTCGCCGGTCCCGTCCGGGGATCCGTCGTCGACCACGAGCACGTCGGCGTCGGGCACCGCCGCGCGCAGCCGCGCGACGACCCACCCGAGGTTGTCCCGCTCGTTGTAGGTCGGGATCACGATCACGACCCGTCCGAGGTCAGCTGTGCCCATGCCTGCCCTTCTCAGTCCGATTCCGGTGCGCGGTCCGATGGCGGTGCGGGCTGGTGGCGCGCCCGCCGACGATAGCCGAGCAGCACCCCGGCGGTGAGGGAGATCACCGAGACCGCCGCCAGCCCCGCCTCCACCCAGGGCCCGTAGCGCACGGCCGCGGTGAGGCCGGTGCGCGGCGTGACCACCGTCTCCAGCACCTTCCGGACCTGGGCCGGTGCCTGCGCCACCACGGTGCCGTCCGGGGCGATCACGCCGGAGATGCCGTTCGTCGAGGCCACCACGACGTAGCGCCCGGTCTCGATCGCGCGCAGCCGCGACATCGCGAACTGCTGCTCCACCTGGCCGGTGCCGGTGTAGGTGGCGTTGTTGGTCGGCACGACCACGACGCCGGCGCCGTCCCGCACCAGGTTGTGCACCAGGTCGTCGTAGGCGACCTCGAAGCACATCACCGCCCCCACCCGGGTGCCCCCCACGTCGAGCACGCCGGTGCGCCGGCCCGGGATCATGTCGGAGGGGATCTGGTCGAGCGCCGGGATCCGGGAGGCCAGGAAGCCGCGCAGCGGGATGTACTCCCCGAACGGCACCGGGTGGATCTTGTCGTAGAACCGGCCCGGCCGGCCGGTCGCCGACCACAGCATCGCCCGGTTGTGCCAGCCCGCGTCGGCGCCGCCGCCCACGACGGCGCCCATCAGGATCGGTGCGTGCACGGCCCTGGCCGCGTCGGCGATCGCCGCCCGGGCCGCCGGGTCGGCGTAGGGGTCGATGTCCGAGGAGTTCTCCGGCCACACCACCAGGTCCGGCCGGGGCTGCTTCCCGGCGTCGACCCGGGCGGCCAGGGCGAGCGTCGCCGACACGTGGTTGTCCAGCACCGCCCTCCTCTCCGCGAACGCCTCGAGCCCCTTGCCCGGCACGTTGCCCTGCACGGTGGCGATCCGCAGGTGGGGCAGGTGCGCGGCCGGGTCGGGCGCGTTCACCGGTGTCGCCGAGGCGGCCCCCGCGAGCGCCAGCACCGCGGCGACCGCCCCGACCGCGGCGAAGGAGCTCTGCTCCGCCCGTCGTACGGCGAGGACCGCCCAGGCCGTGGTGGCACCGAGGAGCGCGACGGCGAAGGTGACCCCGGCCGGGCCGACGTAGGCGAACCAGGGCGCCACCGGGGTGTCCTCGGTGGCGAAGGCCAGCCGACCCCAGGGGAACCCGCCGAACGGCACCCGGGCGCGCAGCGCCTCGACCAGGACCCACGACGAGGCCGCCCACAACGGCCACCAGGGCAGCCGGGAGACCGCCGCGGTGGCCAGCCCCACGAGGCCGTAGAAGAGGCCCTCCAGGAGCGCGAGGGGCAGCCAGGCGTACCAGCCGATCACCTGCAGCCACGGCAGCAGGACCAGCATGAAGACCGCGCCGAAGACGGTGCCGAGCAGGAAGCCGGTCCGCAGCCGGGTCCCGACGCAGGCCACGGTCGTCGCGGCGACGGCGAGGGGCAGCAGGAACACCCAGTGGTAGGGCTCGAAGGACAACGCCGCCGCCAGCCCGGCCAGCGCACAGGTGAGGGTCCGGACGAGCAACCTCACCGGTCCTCCTCTGAGCGGGCGCAACCCGGCGTCGCGCGACATCCCAAACCTACCGACGAAGTCTGAGAGGCGCCTGACACGCGAAAAGAGCCCAGGCCCTTCGGACCGACCGTGCCCCCGCCGGCTGCGGGAGTCACGGCCGTTGTCTACTGGGCACCGGACTCTTTCCGGGTCCCACCCCGGTGCGGCGCAGCCGACCTCCGGGAACCGCGTCGCACCAGGGTTCGTGGTACCCGACCCGGTCACGCGGCCACCTGGACGTCAGCACGCAGCATCGGCCTGCTTGGTGGAACCACCGACCATTGTTGTCCGCGTTGGGGCGGTGTCAACCGGATCGACCAGACTTCACCGGGGCTCCGGCGTGTCGAGGCCCGACACGCCGCTCAGCCGCGGGCGGGCACCACGACGGTGCCGGTCGCGGTGGTCGCGACCACCGGTTCGTCGAGCATCCGCGCCGCCGAGGCCGACGTGTCGGGACGGCCGCGGCCGACCACGACGGCACGGAACTCGAGGCGTCGCGACCGGGTCCCGACGGCCACCACCTCGGCGGTGACCTCCAGGACGTCGCCGGCCCGCACCGGTGCCAGGAACTGCACGTCGGAGTACGACGCGAACAGGCCCTCGTCGCCGTCGGTGCGGATGCACACCTCGGTCGCGACGTCGCCGAACAGGCCAAGGGAGTAGGCGCCGTCGACGAGGTTGCCGGCGTAGTGGGCGTCCGCGTAGGACACGTAGCGGCGGTGGCTGACGACCAGCCCGACACGGGGGTCGCTCATGACGCCCTCGCCTTCGTGGGGGCGGGGCGGCCGGTGACCAGCCGGTGCACCAGGAAGGAGGCGACCTCGCCGGGGGTGGTGCCCCTGCCGAACACCCGGTCCACCCCGAGCTCGGCGGCCATCGCCTCGTCGAACCGTGGCCCCCCGACGATCAGCAGCGGTCGCCGGTCGCTGGGGTAGGCCTCGCGGAACGCCGCGGACATCTCCCGGGTGTTGAGGACGTGCGCGTCACGCTGGGTGACCACCTGGGAGACCAGCACGGCGTCCGCCTTCTCCGCCTGGGCCCGGGCCACCAGCTGCGGGACGGAGACCTGGGCGCCGAGGTTGACCACCTTGATCTCGCGGTAGTACTCCAGGCCCTTCTCCCCCGCGAACCCCTTGATGTTGAGGATCGCGTCGATGCCGACCGTGTGCGCGTCGGTGCCGATGCAGCCGCCGATGACGGTCAGCCGCCGCCGCAGCCCGCGCCGGACCTCGGTGTTGACCTCCTTGGGGGTCAGCAGCGGGTAGTCGCGCTCGACGACCCGCACCTTCGAGGTGTCGACGAGGTGGTGCACCCGGCCGTAGACCACGAAGAAGGTGAAGTCGGGCCCCATCGCCTTCGCGTGCACGACCATCGCGGGCTCCATGCCCATCTTGTTCGCCAGCTGGGCCGCGGCGCCCTCGGCGACCTTGGAGTGCGGGATCGGCAGCGTGAACGACAGCTGCACCATGCCGTCGCCCGTGGTGTCGCCGTACGGCCGGATGATCGTCACTTCTCCTCCAGGATCTCGGTGGCCGGGTTGTAGTAGCCGGGGGCCTTCGCGGCCACGCCGTCGAGTCCGCGACCGGCGTCGGCGGGGCGCTTCATCAGCCCGAACGTGCCGTCCCCGATCGCCTCCAGCAGGCCGTGCTTCCCCTCGTGCGCCAGGATCCGCTCCAGCAGGTCGATGCTCTCGGCGAGCACCTGACGGGCGCGCTGCGCGATGAACCCGTCGGGTGCCGGCCGGAAGTCCTCGTGCAGGTTGCCGGCCGCGCTCATCACGTAGCGGACGTTCTGCAGGGCCAGGTCGCGGTCGGACAGCCACGGGGTCACCACGGCCTCGGTCATCATGCCGACCAGCAGGATCCCCTGCCCGGTCAGCGATCCGACCAGGTTGAAGAACGCGTCGAGCATGTAGCCGCGGAACACGTCACCGGTCATGTGCCGGGTCGGCGGCATCCACTTCAGCGGCGCCTTCGGGAACAGCTCGCGGGCCAGCAGCGCGTGCGCGAGCTCCATCCGGAACGAGTCCGGCAGGTCCGGGTTGATCTCGAAGGCGTGCCCGAGCCCGAGCTGCCAGTCCTCGAGCCCGGCCTCCTTGGCGAAGTACTCGTTGAGCAGCTGGCTGGTGGTGACCGTGTGCGCGGCCTCGACCGCGTCGGCGGTGGTCAGGTAGTTGTCCTCGCCGGTGTTGATGATGATCCCGGCGCGCGCGTGCACCTGGCGGCTGAACCGCTGGTCGACGAACGTCCGGACCGGGTTGATGTCGCGGAACAGGATGCCGTACATCGAGTCGTTGAGCATCATGTCCAGCCGCTCGAGGCCGGCCAGCGCGGCGATCTCCGGCATGCACAGTCCCGAGGCGTAGTTCGTCAGCCGGACGTAGCGGCCGAGCTCCCTGCTGGAGTCGTCGAGGGCCGCCCGCATCAGCCGGAAGTTCTCCTGCGTGGCGTAGGTGCCGGCGAACCCCTCCCGGGTGGCTCCCTCGGGCACGTAGTCGAGCAGCGACTGCCCCGTCGAGCGGATCACCGCGATCACGTCGGCGCCCTCACGCGCGGCCTGCTGGGCCTGCGGGATGTCCTCGTAGATGTCGCCGGTGGCGACGATCAGGTAGATCCAGGGCTTGTGGTCCGGGTCGCCGTACCTCTTGACGAGGCGGTCGCGCTCCCGGCGCCGGGCGTCGACCCGACGGAGACCGGCTCCGACCTGTCGCTTCGCGGCTGCCCGGGCCCGGGTCAGGTCGCGGCCCTCCGGGAGCCGGAACCGCACCGACCCCGCCGAGGCCTTCTGGGCGAGCACGTCGAGGTCGTCGGCCTCGCCGCGGACCAGCGCGTCCCACACCGGCAGGGCCGCTCCGTGCTCGAGGCCCACGTCCCCGCGTACGGCGTCCATCAGCCGGTTGACCCACGGGATCCCGTCCGCGTCGGCGCCGCGCAGCCCGGCCAGCCGCAGCGTCGCGCGCTCGACCGAGACCGTGGTGTGCTGCTTGGCGAGGTCGACGATGGGCCGCCCCGCCTTCCTGGCCAGCGACCGGGCCTTGCGCACGGTCACCGGGTCGAGATCGAGCTTCTTCTCAGGGGCGCGGGCCGGGCGTCCTGCGCGGGTCGAGCCTGTCGAGACCATTACCTCAGTGCTCCTGGTTCTTCGAACGCGACCTCGCCGGCCACCAGCGTCATCACGCAGCGCGGCAGGTCGAGGTCAGGGTGGAGATCGGGAAGGTGGGGCACGCCGGCGCGCGGGTCGGTCGACCAGGCGGCGACGCGGGTGTCGGGGGTCTGCACGACGAGGTCGCCGGACAGGTCCCACACGGCCAGCGAGGCGGGTGCGCCGAGCGCGATCACGCCGCCCTCGTCGCGGCGCGCGGCGCGCCAGCCCCCGCGGGTGTGGGCGTTGAACGCGGCCCGGACGGTGATCCGCTCGGACTCGTTGTGGTGCCACGCCGCGGCCCGGACCGCGGCCCACGGGCCGAACGGGGTGACCGGGGAGTCCGACCCGAACGCGAGCGCCACCCCGGCGCGGTTGAGGGACGCGAACGCGTTCATGGGACGGGACCGGTCGACGCCGAGCCGCTGGGCGTACAGCGCGTCCTCACCGCCCCACAGCTCGTCGAACACCGGCTGCATGCTGGCGGTCACCCCGAGCGCGCCGAGGGCCCGCATCTGCTCGGCATCGACCATCTCGAGGTGCTCGAGCCGGTGCCTGCCGCGCACGACCGCCTGCTCCCCCACCACCTCGGCGGCCCGGGCGAACCCCGCGACGACCTCGGCGGTCGCCCGGTCGCCGATCACGTGGAAGCCGGCCTGCAGGTCCGCGCGGGTGCAGGCCACCACGTGCTCGGCGATCTGCTCGGCGTCGAGGTAGAGGTGCCCGGCCGTGCCGTCGTCGGCGTAGGGCCGGTGCAGCGCCGAGGTGCGGGACCCGATCGACCCGTCCACGCACAGATCCCCGGCGACGCCCACGCAGCCCAGCTCGGCGGCCCGGGCGACCGCGCCGAGCTCGCCCCAGTAGCCGACCACCTCGGGCAGGCCGCCGTGCCCGGAGAGGGCGCGGGCGATCGTGAAGTCGCCGGGCGGGCTGATGTGGGGTGCGCCCAGCTCGTGCACCATGCCGATCCCGGTGGCGGCGGCCCGCCGCAGCGCCGCCGAGATGGCGTCCTCGCGCGCCGAGGTCGGCAGCAGCCGGAACAGCCCCTCGCGGGCCGCGTGGTGCGCGTCGCGCTCGACCCGCCCCGTCGCGTCGTACCCCTCGGCGTGGGCGACGTCCGGGCAGGCGTCCAGGAACGAGGTGGAGACCACCGCCGAGTGCTCGTCGACCCGCGACAGCAGCACGGGTCGTCCGTCGCCGGCCCGGTCGAGCTCCTCGCGGGTGAACGCGCGCTGCTCCGGCCAGCCGGTCTCGTCCCAGCCGTGCCCGACCACGACGGCCGCGCTGCCGGTGCGGGTGAAGGCGGCCAGTGCGTCGAGCGCCTCGTGCAGGCTCGCGCACCCGGTGAGGTCCAGGCCGGAGAGCGCGAAGCCGGTCTGCGCGAGATGGGCGTGGGAGTCCACGAAGGCGGGGGTGACCAGGCGGCCGTCGAGGTCGACGATCCGGTCCGCGTTGTCCTCGAAGTGCACCGAGGCGTCGTCGTCCCCGGTCCAGACGACCTGGCCGTCCTCGAGGCACAGGGCGGTCGCGTGGGGGTCTGCGGGCGTGTGGACGTAGCCACCGCGGAGGAGAAGTCGCGTCACCGGGTCATCCTCGCAGCCTCAGAGCCGGCGTTCGAAGAGGCTCCGCACGCCCGCGTGCTCCCGCAGCAGGGACATGGCGTAGTCGGCGTGGCCGGGGACGTAGCCGTTGCCGATCAGCATGGTCACGTCCGCGGCGAGCCCCTCCGCCCCGAGCGCGGCGGCGCTGAACGACGTCGCCATCGAGAAGAACACCACGGTGCCGCCGGGCGCGGTGGCCAGGATCGCGCCGCCCTCGCAGCCGGGTACGTCGACGCACACGACCGTGACGTCGGCCGGGCCGCCCGCGGCGGCGACCGCCCCCGACAGCGCGACCGGGTCCCGGGCGTCGGCCACGGCCACCAGGTCGGCGATCCCCGCTCCCTCGAGCAGGTCGGCCTCCGCGCGGTGCGGCACGACGCCGACGGTGCGTGCCGCGCCGGCCTGCTTCGCGGCCGCCAGCGACAGCGACCCGGACTTGCCGGCGCCGCCGACCACCGCGACGACCGGCACGTGCCCCCGCTCGACGTACTGCCGCACCACCCGGGCGGTGAGCGCCGGGGCGCCGCAGACGTCCATGACCGACAGCGACAGCTCCGGCGGCAGGTCGTCGGGGATGACCGCGGCGATGGAGCGGCCGAACAGGATCGCGTAGCCGTCCGCGGGCACCTGCTCGCTGCGCCCGTCCCAGCGGGCCAGCGCGTCCTCGATCACGAGGGGGGTCAGCGTGAGCGAGACCAGCGTGGTGACCCGGTCGCCGGGCCGGAGCCCGAGCGGCGACTCCTCCCCCACCTCCTCGACCGTGCCCACGAGCATCCCGCCCGAGCCGGTCTCGGGGTTCTGCATCTTGCCGCGGGCGGCGACGATGTCGACCACCTCGCGGCGTACGGCGTCGCCGTCACCGCCGTGCTTGCGCTCCAGCTGCCGGAACGACGCCGCGTCGAGGTTGAGCCGCTCGACCCGGATCCGGACCTCGTCGGGCCACAGCTCCTTGCGGGTGTCGAGCCGGGTGGCCGCCTGCGGCAGCACCCCCCGGGGCTCGAGGACCCGGTGCAGCCCCACCGGGTCGGCCACCGAATCCCCGGTCCTCACATCGCTCACGGCGCGTCCTCCCTGGTTTCGGGCTGGTGCAAAGGAAATCTTACGGCGTGCTGTTCGACATGCCGGATATTCTTTGCGTACTCTGGCATCAGCGGATGGCTTACACAAACCGACCCGCCGCCCCTGCACAAGACCAACCGGCCCGTGAGGCAGACCCGGCCGACCGCCGGCCCGCCTCCGAGCCACCGAGGAGCAGCCATGAGCATCGAGACCGCGACCGGCCCGGAGTCAGGCCAGCCCTACCCCTACCGCCGGACCGAGCTGGTGGAGCCGGACTGGACCCGGTTCCCCGCCTGGAGGGACGTCACGTCCGAGGACTGGGAGTCGGTCCAGTGGCAGCGCGCCCACTGCGTCAAGAACCTCAAGCAGCTGCGCGCGCTCCTCGGCGACCTCGTCGACGAGCGCTTCTACGCCGACCTCGAGCGCGACCAGCGCGAGCGGGCCACGATGTCGATGCTGGTCACCCCGCAGATGATGAACACGATGATGCCGCGCGACGAGCCCGCGGGACCCGGCTCGCTGACCGAGGCGATGTACGCCGACCCGGTTCGCCGCTACATGCTGCCGGTGTTCTCCGACCGGCGCAGCGACTGGCCCTCGCACCCGCACGCGACCCGCGACTCGCTGCACGAGCACGACATGTGGGTCGCCGAGGGGCTCACCCACCGCTACCCGACGAAGGTGCTCGCCGAGCTGCTGCCGACCTGCCCGCAGTACTGCGGCCACTGCACCCGCATGGACCTGGTGGGCAACTCCACCCCCTCCGTGGAGAAGCTGAAGTTCCTGGGCAAGCCGGCGGACCGGCACACCGCGATGCTCGACTACCTGCGGGGCAGCTCGTCGGTGCGTGACGTGGTCGTCTCCGGCGGCGACGTCGCCAACCTGCCGTGGCCGCGGCTGGAGAGCTTCGTCAGCTCGCTGCTCGAGATCGAGAACATCCGCGACATCCGGCTCGCCACCAAGGCGCTGATGGGCCTGCCCCAGCACTGGCTGCAGGACGAGGTGCGCGCGGGCATGGAGCGCCTCGGCACGCTGGCCCGGCAGCGCGGCGTCTCGATCGCGATCCACACCCACGTCAACCACGCGAACTCGGTCACGCCGATGGTGGCGAAGGCCGCCCGCGCGATGCTCGACACCGGCATCCGCGACGTGCGCAACCAGGGCGTGCTGCTCAACGGCGTCAACGCGGACGCCCACACCCTGCTCGACCTGAGCTTCGCGCTGCTCGACGGCGCCCAGATCATGCCCTACTACTTCTACATGGCCGACATGATCCCGTTCAGCGAGCACTGGCGGGTCTCGGTGGCCCAGGCCCAGCGGCTGCAGCACCACCTCATGGGCTACCTGCCGGGCTTCGCCACGCCGCGCATCGTGTGCGACGTACCGTTCGTCGGGAAGCGGTGGGTGCACCAGCTCGCCGACTACGACCGCGAGCGCGGCATCTCGTACTGGACCAAGAACTACCGGACCTCGATCGAGTCGACCGACCCCGAGGCGCTGAGCCGCACCTACGAGTACTACGACCCGATCCACACCCTCCCGCAGGACGGACAGGCGTGGTGGCGTGAGCACGCCGGCGACACCCTCGCCGAGGCCGAGCGTCAGGCCGCGGCCTCGCGGGAGGCCGCGGAGTCCCAGAAGCTGCTGCCGCTCGGCTGAGGCCACCGCGGACCGGGAACAAGCCAGCACTCAACCCTGAAGAAGCCGGCACTCAACCCTGAACAAGCCAGCACTCAACGGGGAACAAGCCAGCACTCAACGGGTGGTGAGGGTGTCGACGAGGCGGGCTACCGGGCTGTTGAGGCCCCACCGTTCGGCGAGCCCGACGAGCGCGTCCGGGTCCCGGGGGGTCCGGGGCAACGCCAGGTCGAGCGGGCCGAGGTCGAGGTCGCGGGCCACCGCCACCACCCGCGGCGCCCGCGCCAGGTAGTCGGCCGCGTCCTTGAGCTTGCGGCGGGGGCCGGGAGCGAGCTCGGAGGCCGGGTCGTCGGCCGCGGCGAGCAGCGCCGGCAGGTCCCCGAACCTGGCCAGCAGCGTCGCCGCGGTCTTCTCCCCCACCCCGGCCACCCCGGGCAGCCCGTCGGACGGGTCGCCGCGCAGCGCGGCGAAGTCGGCGTACTGCCGCCCGTCGATGCCGTACTTCTCGCGGACGACGGCGTTGGTGACCCGCTCGTGCCGACCGACGCCGCGGGCGGTGTAGAGCACCCGCACCTCGGCCTCGTCGTCGACGAGCTGGAACAGGTCCCGGTCGCCGGTCACCACGTCGACCGGCATCCCGGCGTCGGTGGCCAGGGTGCCGATGACGTCGTCGGCCTCGTAGTGGTCCGCCCCCACGACGGCGATCCCGAACGCGTCGAGCACGTCGACGATGACCGGGATCTGCGCCTCCAGCGGGTCCGGCACCTCCTCGACGTAGCCGTCCCCGGGGACCGCCCGCTCCACCCGGTGCGCCTTGTAGGAGGGGATCAGGTCCACGCGCCACTGCGGCCGCCAGTCGTTGTCCCAGCAGCAGGCCAGGTGCGTGGGCCGGTAGTCCGCGACCAGCCGGGAGACGAAGTCGAGCAGGCCGCGTACGGCGTTCACCGGCGTGCCGTCGGGGGCGGTGACCGAGTCGGGCACCCCGAAGTAGGCGCGGAAGTACAACGAGGCGGTGTCCAGCAGCAGCAGCCGCTGCGGTGACGAGGTCATGGCGGGGAGCATATGCCCACGTTTACCCCCTCCCCCCTCAGGGAACGGGGACGGGGAAGGTACCCACCGTGACGAGAAGGCTGCCCCGATGAGCGACCCGAACGCCCCGCGCGCGAGCCGCGCGATCCCGAAGCGCACCACCGACCGGGAGCAGGGGGACCGGATCTTCCGCGAGGTCCTGGCCGCCACCGGCTGTGACTACCACGCGATCGTCAGTCGGCCCCGGTGGGAGCTCGGCAAGTCCAGGCTGGTCGAGGACAGCGCCGTCGCGAGCTGAGATCGCCCGGTGGGCCCGACGGGGGCCCGGCGGGGGCGCTAGTGTGGCGAGCGTGGAAGACCTCGACCAGCGCATCCTCTCGCTTCTCGCGACCGACGGACGGATGTCCTTCACGGACCTCGGCAAGGCCACCGGTCTGTCCACCTCGGCGGTGCACCAGCGGGTCAAGCGCCTCGAGCAGCGCGGCATGATCAAGGGCTACGGCGCGACCGTCGACTACGACCAGGTCGGGCTGCCGCTGACGGCGTTCATCTCGATCCGGCCCATCGACCCCTCCCAGCCCGACGACTCCCCCGAGCGGCTGCGCGGCACCGCCGAGATCGAGAGCTGCTGGTCGGTGGCCGGCGACGAGTCCTACATCCTCAAGGTGCGGGTGGCCACCCCCACCGACCTCGAGGACCTGCTGGCCAGGATCCGCTCGGTGGCCAACGTGTCGACGCGGACCACGATCGTGCTCTCGACGCCCTACGAGAACCGTCCGGTCGGCTAGAGCCGCCCGCCACCACCGAACGTGAGCCGCTGGGAGGGCAGCACCGGCCCCTGGAGGGTGTCGCTGCGCATCGCGGCGCTCAGCCGGTTGGCCAGCGCGAGGGTGCGGTCCAGCGCCTCCCGGCGGGCGGAGAGCTCGTCGTAGAGGCCCGCGTCGGTGATCCGCGGCAGGTTCGCCAGCACCGTGAGGTGCCCGATGCTGGCCGCCCCCCGGACCGCCTCGACCGCCGCGATCAGCTCGATGCGGCTCTTGGTGCGCCGGATCACCAGCAGCTGCTCGGCCAGGCCGAGCAGCGTGTCGGCGATGTCGAGCAGCCGCGCGGTGGCCTTGATGGTCCCGCTGAAGGACTCGGTGAGCACGCGCGCCCGCGCCGCCGGGTCGGAGTCCTCCGCGATCGCCGCGTCCGCCCGGCGGGCCCGCTCCAGGATCTCCCGCTCCAGGACCCGCGCCTTCTCGGCGAGCTCGTGCGCCTGGCTGCCGACGGACCCCACGGACTCGTAGGCCGACCTGGTCAGCCCGCTGCGGTCCTCGGCCACCTGGGCCAGCTGCTCGGCGGCGTCGACCACCTGCCGGAACGGGCTGAAGGTGTCTCCACGCAGCACGAACTGGTCGATCCACGACACGTATGCGCGCCGAGCTGCCACCTGAGCCCTCCCTCAGAACGTGAAAACGACACAGAGGCCGCGAATCCAGGGGTCAGCCCCCGAGAGTAGGGCATCGCCGGTCGCCCCGGTGGGGCGGGTCAGTCGGTGACCGACGAGTAGGCGACCACGCCGCGCCGCAACGCGCCGGCGGCGGCCCGGGCGGTGGCCCGCAGGTCGCCCTCGCCCGCAGCGTCGGCCACCTGGTCGGCCAGGTCCAGCAGCTGCTTCATCCAGCGCACGAAGTCCCCGGCCGCCAGGTCGGTCTCGTCCAGCACCTCGTCGAGGTCGGCGCCCTCGGCCCACCGGTAGGCCGCCCAGGCGAACCCGAGGTCGGGCTCGCGGAGGAAGTCGAGCTTGTTCTCGCGCTCGAGGGAGTCGAGGTCGGCCCACAACGACACGGTGTCGGCGAGCACCTGCTTCACGCGGCCCCCGGGCAGCCGCGGCGCCACCGCGTCGTCGGCGCGTCGGGCCTCGAACACGAGCGCGGACAGTGCCGCGGCCAGCTCCGCGGGCGACAGGTCGTCCCACAGCCCGTGCCGCAGCGCCTCGGCCGCCACGAGGTCCATGTCGGTGTAGATCCGCATCAGCCGGGCACCGGTCGTCGTGACCTTGTCGTCCTCGAGGTAGCCGAGCGCGGTCAGCACGTCGCAGACCCGGTCGAACTGGCGGGCGATGGTGTTGGTGCGCTGCTCGATGCGGTGCTCGAGGGTCCGGGCGTCGCGCTGCAGCTTGTGGTGCCGCTCGGCCCAGCGGGCGTGGTCCTCGCGCTCGGAGCAGCCGTGGCAGGGGTGGGCCCGCAGCTCGGCGCGGAGCCGGGTGATCTCCCGCTCCGGCCCCGCGGTGCGGGAGTCCCGCCCGGCGCCGCTCCGGTCCGCGGCCGAGGGCGGTGAGGTCAGGCCGTGGGTCTTCGCCCGGAGCGTCGAGGCCAGGTCGCGCCGCGACTGCGCGTTGCGGCCGTTGAAGCCCTTGGGGATCCGCATCCGGGTGAACGCCCGGACCGGGACCGGGAAGTCGCCGAGGGAGAGCCGGCGCGCGTGCCGGTCGGCGGTCACGACGTACGGGCGGGGCCCCTCCCGTTCCGCCGCGGTCCCCGGGTCGACCACCACCGCCATCCCGGAGAACCGTCCGGCCGGGACCTCGATCACGTCGCCGGGCCGCAGCGCCTCGAGCGAGGCGATCACCTCGTCGCGCCGGTCGGCGCGCCGGGCCTTGGCCATCGACCCCTCGACCTCGGACAGCCTCCGACGCAGGCCGGCGTACTCCATGAAGTCGCCGAGGTGGCAGCTCGCCGCGTCGGCGTAGCCCTCGAGCGCCTGCTCGGCCTTGCGCAGCTGCCGGGCCAGGCCGACCACGGCCTTGTCCGCCTGGAACTGCGCGAACGAGGACTCCAGCAGCTCCCGCGCGGTGGGGCGGCCGACCTGGTGGACCAGGTTCACCGCCATGTTGTACGACGGGCGGAACGACGACCTGAGCGGGTAGGTGCGGGTCGAGGCCAGCCCGGCGACCGCCTTGGGGTCGAGGCCGGGCTGCCAGAGCACCACCCCGTGGCCCTCCACGTCGATGCCGCGGCGGCCGGCGCGGCCGGTGAGCTGGGTGTACTCCCCCGGCGTGATGTCCGCGTGGGTCTCGCCGTTCCACTTCGAGAGCTTCTCGATCACCACCGAGCGCGCCGGCATGTTGATGCCCAGCGCGAGCGTCTCGGTGGCGAAGACCACCTTGCAGCGTCCGGCGGCGAAGAGCTCCTCCACGCACTCCTTGAACGTGGGGAGCATCCCGGCGTGGTGCGCGGCGACGCCGCGGGTCAGCCCCTCGAGGAAGTCGTGGTAGCCGAGGACGTGCAGGTCCTCGTCGGGGATGTGGCGGCACCGGGACTCGACGAACGCGTGGATCTCGTCGCGCTCCTGCGGCGTGGTCAGCCGCAGGTTGGCGTTCAGGCACTGGGTGACGGCGGCGTCGCAGCCGACCCGGCTGAAGATGAAGACGATGGCCGGGAGCAGCCCCTGGGCGTCGAGCCGCTCCACCACGTCGAACCGGCTCGGCGGCGAGTGCCGGGCCCGGCCCTGGCCGCGGGCGCCGGCCCGGCCCCTCGGGGCGCCGCGCTTGTCGCGGCGGTCGTTGGTGCGCCCGGCGCGCCAGTCGTCGCGGGCGTAGCGGAGCAGCTCGGGGTTGACCTTCGCCTCCGTGCCGGCGTCGTCGGCGAACAGGTCGACCATCCGGCGGCCGACCAGCACGTGCTGGTAGAGCGGCACCGGACGGCGCTCCTCGACGATGGTGGTGGTCTCCCCACGCACCGTGGCCAGCCACTCGCCGAACTCCTCGGCGTTGGACACCGTGGCCGACAGCGACACGATCGCCACCGACTCCGGGAGGTGGATGATCACCTCCTCCCAGACCGCGCCACGGAACCGGTCGGCCAGGTAGTGCACCTCGTCCATCACCACGAAGCCGAGCCCGGTGAGCGTGCGGGAGCCCGCGTAGAGCATGTTGCGCAGCACCTCGGTGGTCATCACCACGATCGGCGCCTCGCCGTTGATGGTGTTGTCGCCGGTCAGCAGGCCCACCTTGTCCGCGCCGTACCTCCGGGTGAGGTCGTTGAACTTCTGGTTCGACAGGGCCTTGATCGGCGTGGTGTAGAAGCACTTGCGGCCCTGCTCGAGGGCGAGGTGCACGGCGAACTCGCCGACCAGCGTCTTGCCGGAGCCGGTGGGGGCCGCGACCAGCACGCTCCTCCCGGCCTCGAGCTCCCGGCACGCCCGCACCTGGAACCCGTCGGGCTCGAAGTCGTAGAGCGCCGCGAAGTCGGCGAACACCGGTGCGCCCTTGTTCTTCGCGAACCGGGCGTACTTCTCGGAGGGGGAGCTCATCAGGGGGCCAGCACTCGCAATGCGTTCGGGGCGACGTCCACCGTCAACGGTAGCGACCCCACCCGCTCGCCGTCGGCGTAGGCGACGATGCCCGGGGCCGCGACGGTCACCTGACGGACCCGGTAGTGCTCGTACTCCGGGATCTCGGTGATCGTGCCGTTGTAGAGCCGGGGGTAGCTGCGCACCAGCCGGCCCTTGCTCATCGGCTTGATCACGACCACGTCCAGCCGGCCGTCGTCGATCAGGGCGCCCTCGGTGATCCGGAGCCCGCCTCCGAACGACGGGCCGTTGCCGACCGCGACCAGCATCGCGTCGAGCCGTCGGACCTCCCCGTCGAGCTCGAGCGTGTAGGGCAGCGGCTCGAACACCCTCAGCTCGGCAAGCGTGGCCACGTTGTACCTCATCTGGCCGCGCGGCCACCGCATCGCGTTGGCGCGCTCGTTGACCTTCGAGTCGAAGCCGGCCGCCAGCACGGTGACGAAGTACGTCGCCCCGGTGCGTGCCAGGTCGATCGACCGCACGCGCGAGGCCACCACCACGTCGGCCGCCCGCTGCGGGTCGCTGCGCGGGATGCCGAGGTAGCGGGCGACGTCGTTGCCGGTGCCGGCCGGGATGATGCCGAGGCTGGTGCCGGTGCCGGCCAGCACCTGGGCCGCCAGGTGCACCATGCCGTCGCCGCCGCACACCACGAGGCTCTCGACGCCCTCCTCGACGCTGCGGCGCGCCAGGTCGCGCGCCTCGTCGGCGTCACGGCCGGCGAGGTCGCGGACGGAGAAGCCCGCCTCGCGGAGCCGGGGCAGGGCGATCGCGGCGGTGCGGGCCCCCCTGCCCTTCCCGGCGGTCGGGTTCGTCAGGAGCGCGATCTCTCTGGCCACGTTCGGAGAATACGGGCTGCACCGCGCACTCGAGGGGCCGCCACACGGTTCCGGCCCGGGACGGCGCCAGGCGTAGGCTGCCCGCACCCGCACCAGCCCGAACAAGAGGACATCATGGACGACGCCTACCGCACCCTCACACTGCCGGACGGCCGACGGCTGGAGTACCTGGTCGAGGGCGACCCGGACGGGCTCCCGCTGGTGCTGCACCACGGCACGCCCGGCTCCGCGGTGACCTTCCCCGCCGCCTCCGCGGCGGCCCGGGAGCGCGGCCTGGCACTGGTGCTGTACTCCCGCGCCGGCTACGGCGGTTCCAGCCCCGACCCGGGCCGCGCCGTGGCGGGCGTGGCCGCCGACATCGCGGCGCTGGTGGACTCGCTGGGCCGCGAGGAGTTCCTGTCCCTGGGCTGGTCGGGCGGCGGCCCGCACTCGCTGGCGTGCGCCGCGCTGCTGCCGGAGCGCTGCCGCGCCGCGGCGACCGGCGCCGGCGTGGCCCCCTTCGACACCGGGGGCGGGCTCGACTTCCTGGCCGGGATGGGTCCCGAGAACGTCGAGGAGTTCGGCGCTGCCCTGGCCGGCCGCGAGACGCTCGAGCCGCTGCTGAGGCGTGAGGCGGCCAAGCTGACCGGGGTGACGGCCGAGGAGATCGCCGAGGCGCTGGGCGGTCTGGTGTCCCCGGTCGACCGGGCCTACGCCACCGGCGACTTCGCGGCCCGGATGCTGGCGTCCTTCACCCACGGTTGCGCGCGGGGCGTCGAGGGCTGGGCCGAGGACGACCTCGCCTTCACCCGGGACTGGGGCTTCGACCTCGGCGCGATCACCGTGCCCGTGTCGGTCTGGCAGGGAGCCGAGGACCGCATGGTGCCGTTCGCCCACGGGCAGTGGCTCGCCGGGAACGTGTCCGGCGCCCGCGTGCACCTCTACGACGACGAGGGGCACCTCTCGCTGTGGAGCCGGCTCGACGTGATCTTCGACGACCTCATGGACCTGGCCGGGCTGTAGCCCCGCGGCCGCTCAGGGCCGGAGCGCCACGACGAACCGGTCCGGTTTGACGCCCACGGCCTTCGCCAGCCGGCCGACCGCCTCGAGCGCCCGGTCGGCGGTGAACGACGTGCCCGGCACCGCGAGGGTCAGCCGGCCGTCGTACTCGACCAGGAGCACCTCGCCGTGGGTCCAGGTCTGGTGCACCTGCCGGCGCCACTCGTCGTCCAGCACCGGCCGGGGGAACGCCTCGTCCGCCCCGAGCAGGTCGCACTCGAGCGACGCGCCGGACCCGCTGAGCCGGCCCTCGACCCGGTGCCCCTCACGCACGCTGGCCAGGGCCGTCCAGGTGACCTCGCCGGCGCCGAGCCAGTCGGGCAGCTCGAACGGGTCCACGGCCCGGACCTTCGGCCCCGGGCCCACTCAGTCGTCCTCGTCGCTCAGGCCGGACGGATGGTAGCGGCCGGGCCGGTGGTCGAGCGGGGACGGCGCGTCGTCGTCGACGTCGCCGAACGCGGCCCGGTCCCGGCCCCGCCGCCGGTCCACGACCCGGGCGATGAGCTCGGAGAGCATGAACAGCCCGGTCATCGGGATCGCCAGCATCAGCATCGAGAACGGGTCCGTCGACGGGGTCGCCACCGCGGCGAACACGAAGACGCCCAGGATGATCCACGGGCGGTAGTTCCCCAGTGCCCGGCCGGAGACCACACCGGCCAGGTTCAGCAGCACGACGAACAGCGGGATCTCGAACGCGATGCCGAACACGAGCAGCATCCGGGTGAAGAACGTGAAGTACTCGCCGAACTCGAGCAGGTTCTGCACGTTGGCGGGCGTGAACGAGAGCAGCACCTGCAGGCCCTTGGGCAGCACGTAGTAGCCGATCCCGACGCCGGCGACGAACAGCGGGCCGGCCACGGCCGCGAACAGCCGCGTCCACTTCTTCTCGTGCGCGTGCAGCCCGGGGAGGATGAACGCCCAGATCTCGTAGAGCCAGTAGGGGCTGCCGAGGACCAGCGCGGCGAGGCCGCTGATCTTCAGCTGCAGCATCAGCGGGGCGGCCGCGCCGGTGATCACCGGCTTGGTGTCGACGCTGCTGCCGAGCATGGCCCGGGCCTGGTTGTACGGGTCGAGGATCAGGGCGAACAGCTGGTTGTAGAAGAACCACGCCACCGCCGTGCCGACGGCCAGGAAGACCGCGACCCGCATGATCCGGGCCCGCAGCTCCCGCAGGTGGTCGGCGAGGGCCATCTGCCCGTCGGCGCCCACGGGGTTGTGCGGCTTGGCGCGGAACAGCCCGAGGACTCCGACGACGGACATGGCGGCCTGGGGACGGGTCGGGGTCAGCGCTCGGAGTCGGGGCGGGGCTGCTCGGAGGGGGTCTCCGGCCGCTGCGCCGCCTCGCGGCGCTGCTGCGCCTCGATCTGGCGCTGCTCCTCGGTCTTGAGCTTGTCGTCGTCCTCGTCGTCGAGCAGACCCTTGGTCTCCGCCTTGAAGATCCGCAGGGCGCGGCCGCTGCCGCGGGCCAGCTCGGGCAGCTTCTTGGCACCGAAGAGCAGCACGAGGATGACGAGGATGATCGCGATCTCGGGCGCGCCGAGACCGAGTGCGAGGGGAACTGCCGTCGTGCCGCTCATGATTGTCCTCTTAGTTCGTCGGTTGCAGGACCATCGTACGCAAGGTCCCCTGAGAAGCGCCTGAGTGGACCGGGTCAGCCCGAGCCGTAGTGCGCCAGCGCCGCGGCCGCGGTCTCGCGCACGCCGGTCGCGAGCTCCGCGGGATCCTCCACCCGGGCCGCACCGCCCAGCCGCAGCATCAACCGGGTCAGCCACGCCGGGTCGCTCACCCTCAGCCGGACCCGGAGCGCGCCACCGGCCGCCTCCGCGGTGTCCTCGACCGGGTAGTACTCGGCCACCCAACGGGCGTCCGGCTGCAGCAGCACCGTGGCCAGGATGTCGTCGGGCGAGGGCCGGAACAGCCCCTCGGAGAGGTCCCGCGGGGCCAGGTCCTCGTGGGCGGGCACCGGCGAGTCCAGCACCTCGGCCGTCGAGATCCGGTCCAGCCGGAACAGCCGCCGGTCCTCGGCCCGGTGGCACCACGCCTCCAGGTAGGTGTTCCCCTCGGCGCTCACCACCCGGATCGGGTCCACGACGCGTTCGGTGGACTCGTCGCGGGTGGGCACGTAGTAGTCGATGCGGACCTGCCGCCGCTCCTCGACCGCCCTGGCCAGCCGGTCGCGCAGCTGACCGACCGCCACCTCCTCCGGGGCCAGGTGCACGTCGACCTGTGCGGCCAGGGCCGCGCCGTCGCCGGCGGCGGCCTCCAGCTTGCCCAGGGTCCGGTCCACCACCGGCCGGACCGCGTCGTCACTGCCGTCGCGCAGGGCCCGCAGCGCCACGATCAGCGCCGACGCCTCGGTGCTGTCCAGCCGCAGCGGCCGGGTCAGGTAGTCGGCGTTGGACAGCCGGATCACGCCGCCCTCCTCGAGGGCGTCCATGTCCACGTCGATCAGGTCCCCCATGCCCAGGCCCGGCAGCCCGCAGAACCAGAGCACGTTGAGGTCCTTGACGATCTGCGCCGGCTTGACGCCGAAGTCCTTGGCGGCCTGCTCGAGCGGGACCTCGTCGCGGGCCTGGATGTAGGGCACCAGGGCCAGCAGCCGCGCGACCTGCTCGCGCGCGCCGCTCACCGGGCCACCTCCACGGCCCCGCGCAGCCGGTCCACGACCGCCTCCCGCACGTCCCCGGGGGCCTCGACGACCACGTCCGCGCCGTAGGCGAGGACCTCGTCGACCAGCTGGTCGGTGCGGCCGTAGCCCACCTCGAGCCGCTCCCAGCCGGCCGGGGCGTCCGGTGCGTCGAGCACCCGCGCGTGCCGGCGCAGGCCATGCGCGGCGCCGGGGCGGGCCAGCACGGTGGCCGACCGCTGCACGGGGGCCGGCGCGAGCGAGGTGGCGAGGGCCCGCAGGTCGGTGCCGGGCGGCACGTCGTAGGCACCCGGCTTCGACTCGGGCCGGACCGGGCCCTGCACCCGCGACAGCCGGAACAGGCGGGGCGCGTCCCGGTCGGTGTCGTGCCCGACCGCGTACCACCGGCCGCGGTAGGAGACCACGCCCCACGGCTGCAGGTGGCGCCTCGTGACCGTCGCGGCCGAGGACGACCGGTAGTCGAAGCCGACGGTCGTCCGGCTTCGGGTGGCGTCCCAGAACGCCTCGAAGGCGGGCTCCTCGGCGGCCAGCTGCGGCTGGGCCACGTTGAGCGCCTCGCGGTCCACGCTGACGCCGGCGGCCTTCAGCTTGACCAGCGCGTCGGAGGTGGCCGCGGCGAGGCCCGCGTGCTGCCAGACCCGGGCGGCGAGGCCGATCACGGCCGCCTCCTCCGGCTCGAGGTCGATCTCCGGCAGCTCGAAGGCCGACCGCTCGATGCGGTAGCCCGGCTCGTCCTCGAACGCGCGGTCGACGAAGCCGACCTCCACCGGGATCCCGAGCGAGCGCAGCTCCTCCTTGTCCCGCTCGAACATCTTCTCGAAGGCCTCGGTGCCGAGGTCGCGGTACTGCTCGACCACGCCCCGCAGCCGCTCCTTCGACACGTAGCTGCGCGCCACCAGCAGCGTGATGAGCAGGTTGAGCAGCCGTTCACTCTTGCGTGCGGTCACAGGACCCCCTTCGCCGGCCCTTCGCAGCCCTCGACGTCGTGGGCCGAACCTACCTCAGCGCGCGGCCGTTCCCTCAGCCGTCCACGCCGAGGATGTCGACGACGAAGACCAGGGTCGAGTTCGCGGGGATGTTCTGCTGGGCCTGGCTGCCGTACCCCTGGTCGGGCGGCACGATCAGCATCACCCGGCTGCCTTGCTTGACCCCCACGAGGCCCTTGTCCCAGCCCTGGATCAGCTTGTTCATCCCGAGGGCGAAGGTCACCGGCTGCTTGGTGAACGACTCGTCGAACGGGGCCTTGCCGCCGTAGACCTCGCCGAAGTAGTCGAACGTCACCAGGCTCTGGGCCCGCGCGGCCGGACCGGTGCCCTGGATCAGGGGGATGACCTGGAGCTTCTTGGAGGGCTTCTTCGGCGCGGACGACCAGTCGAAGCCGGTGACGTTGTCGCCCTTGGTCAGCACCTTGGGCGCGTCGGCCGGCGGGGTGACCGGGTCACCCTTGGGTGCGCTGAGCGGGTTCGTGGGCGGCACCGACATGATGTCGACGACGAAGACCACCGAGTCGGTCGGCTTCAGGCCGATCTGGCTGGCGCCCTGCGGGCCGTAGATCGTCTTGACCGGGGCCGCGATCGCCACCCGGCTGCCCTGAGGCTTGCCGACCAGGCCGTCGATGACGGCCTTGAACAGCTGGGACTCGTCCATCTTCAGGTCCACCGGCGCGCCGCTGTCGTAGGTCGCCGCGGCCTTCTTCCCGTTCTTGCCGTTGGCCAGGAAGATGTGCAGCAGGGCCTCCTGGCCGGCCTGGACCGGGTTGCCCTTGCCGGCGGTGATCACCTGGGTCTCCGGCTTGTCGACCGAGATCGGCTGGGACACCGTCACCTTCGGCTCGGTGCCCACGTCGCCGCTCACCGTGAGGCCGGCGATGTCCTGGCCCATGTCGACCTTGCTGGTCGGCGCGGTCGGCGTCCCGGCCCCCGAGTCGCCGCACGCGGCGGTGCCGAAGAACACCAAGGACACCAGGGTCATCGCGAGAAGTCGGCGACGCACGAAACAAACACCTCAGAGGATCGGGGGGCGGGCCTGTCCACGATAGCCGCGGAGGGCCACCGGCACCTCGCCCAGGGTGGGTGACGCGTGTTACATCCCCTCGATCAGCTTGTGCACCCGCTCGTCCTGCGAACGGAACGGGTCCTTGCACAGCACCGTCCGCTGCGCCTGGTCGTTGAGCTTGAGGTGCACCCAGTCGACGGTGAAGTCGCGGCGGCGCTCCTGCGCGCGCTTGATGAACTCCCCGCGCAGCCGGGCCCGGGTGGTCTGCGGCGGCACCGACTTGGCCTCGAAGATGCGCAGGTCGTCGACCGCGCGGGCCACCGCCCCCCGGCGCTCGAGCAGGTAGTAGAGGCCGCGGCCGCGGTGGATGTCGTGGTAGGCCAGGTCCAGCTGGGCGACCCGGGGGTGGCTCAGCGGCAGGCCGTGCTGGCTGCGGTAGCGGTCGATCAGCTTCCACTTGATGACCCAGTCGATCTCGCGCTCGACCAGGCCGAAGTCCTCGGACTCGACCGCCTTCAGGGTGCGCTCCCACAGGTCCAGGCTGCGGTCGATGACGGGCGTGTGCAGCTCGCGGCGGTCCACGAAGTCCCGGGCCCGCGAGAGGTACTCCTGCTGGATGTCGAGGGCGCTGGCCTCGCGGCCGTTGGCGAGGCGCACCTTGCGCCGCCCGGTCATGTCGTGCGAGATCTCCCGGATCGCCCGGATCGGGTTCTCCATCGTGAGGTCGCGCATCACCACGCCCTCCTCGATCATCCGCAGCACCAGGTCGCAGCTGGCGACCTTGAGCATCGTGGTGGTCTCGCTCATGTTGGAGTCGCCGACGATCACGTGCAGCCGCCGGTAGCGTTCGGCGTCGGCGTGCGGCTCGTCCCGGGTGTTGATGATCGGGCGGCTGCGGGTGGTCGCCGACGAGACGCCCTCCCAGATGTGCTCTGCCCGCTGGCTGACGGAGTACATCGCCCCGCGCGGGGTCTGGATCACCTTGCCGGCGCCGACGATGACCTGGCGGGTGACCAGGAACGGGATCAGCACGTCGGCGAGCTTGGAGAACTCGCCGTGCCGGCTGACCAGGTAGTTCTCGTGGCAGCCGTAGGAGTTCCCGGCCGAGTCGGTGTTGTTCTTGAACAGGTAGACGTCGCCGGCGATGCCCTCGTCGTGCAAACGCCGCTCCGCGTCCACCAGGAGGCCCTCGAGGACCCGCTCCCCCGCCTTGTCGTGGGCGACCAGGTCGAGGATGTCGTCGCACTCGGGGGTGGCGTACTCCGGGTGGCTGCCGACGTCGAGGTAGAGCCGCGCGCCGTTGCGGAGGAACACGTTGCTGCTGCGGCCCCACGAGACCACCTTGCGGAACAGGTAGCGGGCAACCTCGTCCGGCGAGAGGCGTCGCTGCCCGCGAAACGTGCAGGTGACGCCGTACTCGTTCTCGATCCCGAAGATCCGGCGGTCCACGGCACAACCCTAGGCGCACGACGCAACCCGGCGCAGCCGACTCGCACAAGGGGACCCGGCCGACACCGGATGTCGGCTAGCTCGGGTCGACCGGCGGGGCGACGGGTGCGTCCCCGTCCCCGTCCCCGGCACCCGGGACCTCGGGGCCGGGTGCCGCCGGCTCCGCCGGAGCGCGGTCGCCGACCAGGGCACGCAGGCGCTCGGCGCTGAGCCGGGCGAACTTGCGCTGCTGCGGGCGGGTCCGGTCCAGGACCGCCGCCTCGAGGTCCTCCAGCGGGATCACCCGGGCCGCGCCCTCGCCGTGGCCCAGCGCATCCACCGCCAGCCGGAGCGCGTCGGCGAGCGGCAGGCCCTCGCGGTAGTGGTCCTTCAGGTACGTCGTGACCTGCTCGGCGGACCCGCCCATGGCGGAGAAGCCGTGCTCGTCGGCGACCTGGCCGTCGTAGGTGAGCCGGTAGACCTGGTCGTCGGCGGGGGCGTCACCGACCTCGGCCACGAAGATCTCCACCTCGTAGGGCTTCTCGCCGCCGCTGGAGAAGATCGTGCCGAGCGTCTGGGCGTAGGCGTTGGCGAGGCCGCGGCCGGTCACGTCGCGGCGGTCGTAGGCGTAGCCCCGCATGTCGGCGAGCCGCACCCCGGCGATCCGCAGGTTCTCGAACTCGTTGTAGCGGCCGACCGCGGCGAACGCGATCCGGTCGTAGATCTCGCTGATCTTGTGCAGCGCGGCGGACGGGTTCTCCGAGACGAACACGACCCCGTCGGCGTACTGCACGACGATGACGCTGCGGCCCCGGGCGATGCCCTTGCGCGCGAAGTCCGCCCGGTCCTTCATCAGCTGCTCGGGCGAGACGTAGAACGGCATGCTCATCGGGAGTTGCTCTCCTCGGGTCTCAGGTCAGTCCGGCGGCGGGGCCGTCGGGTCGGTTCATCCGGGCCGCGATCACCCGGTCGGCCACCTCGGCCACGTCCGAGTCCGAGATCCGCTGGTAGCCGCGGTCGGTGATCACGCCGACCACCGGGAAGATCCGGCGGGTCATGTCGGGACCCCCGGTGGCCGAGTCGTCGTCGGCCGCGTCGTACAGCGCCTGCACGAGGGCGGTCACGCAACCCTCGGCGTCGAGGTCGTCCCGGTAGAGCTTCTTCAGCGAGCCCCGGGCGAACAGCGAGCCGGAGCCCACCGAGTGGAACGCCGTCTCCTCGTAGCGCCCGCCGGTGACGTCGTAGGAGAAGATCCGGCCCTGCCTGCGGTCGAGGTCGTAGCCGGCGAACAGCGGCACCACCGCCAGGCCCTGCATCGCCATCCCGAGGTTGCCGCGGATCAGCGCGGCCAGCCGGTTCGCCTTGCCGTCCATCGACAGCGTGGTGCCCTCGATCTTCTCGTAGTGCTCGAGCTCGGTCTGGAACAGCCGCACCATCTCCACCGCGAGCCCGGCCGCGCCGGCGATCCCCAGCGCCGAGAACTCGTCGGCGGGGAAGACCTTCTCGATGTCGCGCTGGGCGATGATGTTGCCCATCGTGGCGCGCCGGTCCCCCGCCATCACCACGCCGCCGGGGAACGTCGCGGCCACGATCGTGGTGCCGTGCGGGGCCAGGTCGGCGGCGCTGCCGTCGGGCAGCGGGCGCCGGTGCGGCAGCAGGTCGGGAGCCTGCTGGGAGAGGAAGTCGGCGAACGACGACGAGCCCGGTGTCAGGAACGACGCGGGCAGGCGGGAATCCGTCATGGGGGCTTACTCTCCACCCTTCTGGATGAACGACTTCACGAAGTCCTCGGCGTTGGTCTCGAGCACGTCGTCGATCTCGTCGAGGATCGCGTCGATGTCCTCGTCGAGCTGCTCCTTGCGCTCGCTGACGTCGGCCTGGGGCGCGACCTCGGGCTGGGCCTCGGCCTCCGACCCCTTCTTGGGCTGCTTCTGCTCCTGTGCCATGACGGCCTCCTCGTGTGCAGGATCCGGTGGTCTCGACGGACGCGAGCTCCCGTACGTGTCGACCCTACCGAGTCAGGGCCTCGAACAAGGCCTCCGCCGTGTCGCAACGGTCCAAGAGCTCACCGACGTGGGCCCTGCTGCCGCGCAACGGGTCGATCGTGGGGACCCGCTGCAGCGACTCGCGGCCGGGCAGGTCGAAGATCACCGAGTCCCACGAGGCCGCCGCGATCCGGTCGGAGTACTTCTCGAGGCAGCGGCCGCGGAAGTAGGCGCGGG
This sequence comes from uncultured Actinomycetota bacterium, assembly GCA_963838025.1. GTDB lineage: Bacteria > Actinomycetota > Actinomycetes > Propionibacteriales > Nocardioidaceae > Nocardioides_B. The sequence continues at coordinate 1,853,663 of CAWIPF010000001.1, read as the reverse complement.
TGTCGACCGGCGGAAGGTGCATGGCGTCGGCGATCTCGTCGTCGGTGAGCAGCCGGTCGATCCGGCCGAGGCTCACCAGCCGGTGGTAGAGCCCCTTGCCCGGCCGGATGTCGGCGTACTGCAGGTCGACGAGGTGCAGCTTCGCGTCGTCCCACCCGAGGCCGTCGCGGTCACGGTAGGAGTTCAGCAGCTTCAGCTTGGCCACCCAGTCCAGCTCGCGGGCACACTGCATCGGGTCGGTCTCCAGCCGGTCGAGCACCGACTCCCACCGTGCCAGCACATCGAGGGTCTGCTCGTCGGCGTCGGCCCCCTGCCGGTCCTCGACGTACTTGCGGGCGAGGTCGAGGTACTCCATCTGGAGCTGGACGGCGGTCAGCTTCCGGCCGTCCGCGAGGGTGAGCAGGTGCGTGCACGACGGGTCGTGGGAGACCGCTCGCAGCGAGCGCACCGGCTGGTCCACGGCCAGGTCGCCGGTGATGAACCGGTCCTCGATCATCGCCAGCACCAGCGCGGTGGTGCCGACCTTGAGGTAGGTGGAGATCTCGGAGAGGTTCGCGTCCCCGATGATCACGTGCAGCCGGCGGTACTTCTCGGGGTCGGCGTGCGGCTCGTCCCTGGTGTTGATGATCGGCCGCTTGAGCGTGGTCTCCAGGCCCACCTCGACCTCGAAGTAGTCGGCGCGCTGGCTGACCTGGAAGCCGTCCTCGCGGCCGTCCTGGCCGATGCCGACGCGGCCGGCGCCGGTGACCACCTGCCGGGAGACGAAGAACGGGGTGAGGTGCCTGACGATCTCCCCGAAGGGCGTGCTGCGCCGCATCAGGTAGTTCTCGTGCGCGCCGTAGGAGGCACCCTTGTTGTCGGTGTTGTTCTTGTAGAGCAGGATCGGCGCGGCGCCCGGGATCTGCTCGGCGAACCGGCTCGCGTCGAGCATCACCTGCTCACCGGCCTTGTCCCACTTCACGATGTCCCGGGGGTTGGTGCACTCCGGCGTGGAGTACTCCGGGTGCGCGTGGTCGACGTACAGGCGGGCGCCGTTGGTGAGGATGACGTTGGCGAGCCCGAGGTCCTCGTCGGTGAGCTGCGTGGGGTCGGCCGCGTCCCGGGACAGGTCGAAGCCGCGGGCGTCCCGCAACGGCGACTCCTCCTCGAAGTCCCATCGGGCCCGACGGGCACGCAGGGTCGAGCCGGCGTAGGCGTTGACCACCTGCGAGGAGGCGACCATCGGGTTGGCCGTGGGCTGGCCCTGCACCGAGATCCCGAACTCCGTCTCGGTGCCCATCACGCGACGAACGCTCATGTCCCCGAGCCTACGCGGCCCGACTGGCAGGATGGACCCATGTCCGAGATCGTCGCCCTGGTGGACGCCTCCGGGCGCGTGGTGGGCTCCGCCGAGCGGTCCGTCGTACGACGCGACAACCTGCTGCACGCGGCCACCGCCGTCCTGGTGCGCGACCCCGCCGGCCGCATCTACGTGCACCGGCGCGCGCCCGACAAGGACTGGGCGCCGAGCCACCACGACGCCGCCGCGGGTGGGGTGATCACGCTGGGCGAGGAGCCCGGGGCCTCCGCGGCGCGCGAGCTCGAGGAGGAGCTGGGCATCACCGGTGCGACGCTGGTGCCCCTGGGGATCTCGCGCTACGAGGACCACACCACCCGCTGCATCGAGCACTGCTTCGAGACGACGTGGGCCGGAGCGATCACCTGGGCCGACCACGAGGTGGTCTGGGGTGACTGGATGACCCTCGCCGAGCTCGACGCCCGGCTCTCCGAGCCGTCGTGGCCGTTCGTGCCGGACACGCGCCTGCTGCTCGCCAGGCTCGCGACGTCGGGCACCCGCGACTACGCGGCGCTGGCCACGCTCCGGGTCGTCGCCGCCGCCGACGGCCTGGGACTCGCGCACACCGTGACCCGGCACGGGCCGGTGCGCTCACTCGCGGAGGCGGCCGCCGCCCGCGGCCTCGAGCCGCGGGCCGTGGTCAAGACGCTCGTGGTGCGGGTCACCGACGGCGACTACCGCTTCGTGCTGGTGCCCGGCGACCGGGAGATCGCCTGGCCGAGGCTGCGAGCGCTGCTGGGCGTCAACCGGCTGTCGATGCCGAGCGCGGAGACCGCGTTCGCCGTCACCGGCTACGTGCGCGGCACGATCACGCCGCTCGGCAGCTCGACCGCCTGGCCGGTGGTCGCGGACGCGTCCCTGACCGGGCCGGTCTCGATCGGGGGCGGGGCCCACGGCGTCGCGCTGACCGTCGACGCCGGCGAGCTCGTCGCCGCGCTGGGCGCGACCGTCGCCGACGTCACCGACCCCGTGGGGTGACTAGCGGAGCCGCTGCGTCCCCGGCTTGTGCGCCCGGCCGCCGATCCCGCGCACCCCCCACGCCACGACGGCGACGAACACCACGAACACCACGGCCAGGCCGATCCAGAAGAACATGCCGCGATCCTAGGCCGCGGCCCCTCAGAGGTACTGGCCGGTGTTGGACACGGTGTCGATCGACCGCCCCGGCTCGGTGCCCTGCTTGCCGGTGATCAGGGTGCGGATGAACACGATCCGCTCGCCCTTCTTGCCGGAGATGCGGGCCCAGTCGTCGGGGTTGGTGGTGTTCGGGAGGTCCTCGTTCTCCTTGAACTCGTCCACGCAGGCCTGGAGCATGTGGGTGACCCGGATGCCCTTCTGGTTGTTGTCCAGCAGGTCCTTGATCGCCATCTTCTTGGCCCGGTCGACGATGTTCTGGATCATCGCCCCGGAGTTGAAGTCCTTGAAGTACAGGACCTCCTTGTCGCCGTTGGCGTAGGTGACCTCCAGGAAGCGGTTGTCCTCGCTCTCGGTGTACATCCGCTCCACGGTGGCCCGGATCATGCCCGCGACGCAGGCCTCCCGGTCACCCCCGAACTCGGCGAGGTCCTCCTCGTGCAGCGGCAGCCGGGCGGTGAGGTACTTGGAGAAGATGTCGCGCGCGGACTCCGCGTCCGGCCGCTCGATCTTGATCTTCACGTCGAGCCGGCCCGGGCGGAGGATCGCGGGGTCGATCATGTCCTCGCGGTTGGAGGCGCCGATCACGATGACGTTCTCCAGCCCCTCGACCCCGTCGATCTCGCTGAGCAGCTGCGGGACGATGGTGTTCTCGACGTCGGAGGAGACCCCCGAGCCGCGGGTGCGGAACAGCGAGTCCATCTCGTCGAAGAACACGATGACCGGGGTGCCCTGGTTGGCCTTCTCCCGGGCCCGCTGGAACACCAGCCGGATGTGCCGCTCGGTCTCGCCGACGTACTTGTTGAGCAGCTCGGGGCCCTTGATGTTGAGGAAGTACGACTTCCCCGCGGTGCCGTTGGCCTGACCGGTCTTGGCCGCCACCTTCTTGGCCAGCGAGTTGGCGACCGCCTTGGCGATGAGCGTCTTGCCGCAGCCGGGCGGGCCGTACAGCAGCACGCCCTTGGGCGGCTTGAGCTCGTGCTCCTTGAACATGTCCGGGTGGAGGTAGGGCAGCTCGACGGCGTCGCGGATCGCGTCGATCTGCCCCTTCAGCCCGCCGATGTTGTCGTAGTCGATGTCCGGGACCTCCTCGAGGACGAGCTCCTCGACCTCGGACTTCGGCACCCGCTCGTAGACGTAGCCGGAGCGCGCGTCGAGCAGCAGCGAGTCCCCGGCCCGCAGCGGCACCTCCCGCAGTGGCTCGGCCACCCGGACCACCCGCTCCTCGTCCGCGTTGGCGATCACGAGCACCCGGTCGCCGTCGGCGAGGAACTCCTTGAGCATGACGACCTCGCCGACCTGCTCGAAGTCCATCGCGGCCACCACGTTGAGCGCCTCGTTGAGCATGACCTCCTGCCCCTTCCTCAGGGCGTCGAGGTCCACCGAGGGGCTGACGTTGACCCGCAGCTTGCGGCCGCCGGTGAACACGTCGATGGAGTCGTCGTCGTTGCGGGCGAGGAAGGTGCCGAAGCCGGCCGGCGGCTGGGCCAGCCGGTCGACCTCCTCCTTCAGCGTCATGATCTGGTCACGGGCCTCGCGCAGCGTCGAGGCGAGGCGCTCGTTCTGGGCGGTGACCGCCGCAAGCGAGCGCTGGGTCTCCGCCAGGCGCTGCTCGAGCGCGCGCGAGTGCACCGGGCTCTCCGACAGCCGACGGCGCAGGTCGTTGACCTCGTCCTCCAGGAACCCGAGCTGACTCTCGAGCTCCTCGGGCGTGCGCGAGCCCGGCCGCTCCGAACCACTCTCTGATGCTGGCAACTCGGCCACCTCCGCAGCTTTGGTGCTGAGAACTCGACCCTACCTTCGTGCCGGCGATTTTGAAGGGCCAAACCACGATGTGGCGGTCACGATTTGGGCCGGTTCGGGGTCACTCGGCGAACGGCTCGTCGGCGACCGCCGGAGGCAGGCCCGCCGGTCGGGGGCCGTCGTAGTCCACGCCGTACGCGCCGGGCGCCGGGCGCCGCTTCTTGGCGGGCGCGGTCTGCCCCGGAGCCATCCGGCGGGCGGTCACCAGGAACCCGGTGTGGCCGACCATCTTGTGGCCGGGCCGGATCGCCAGGCCCTCGACGTGCCAGTCCCGGACCAGCGTCTCCCACGGCCGCGGCTCCGTGAAGCCGCCGTGCGCGCGGAGGGTCTCCACGGTCCGCCCCAGCTGGGTCGTGGTGGCGACGTACGCGCACACCAGGCCGCCGGGGGTGAGCGCCTCGGCGACCCGGTCCACGCACTCCCAGGGCGCGAGCATGTCGAGGACCACGCGGTCGACCTCGGTGTCGTCGAGCGCCTCGACGAGGTCGCCGACGGTGAGCCTCCAGGCCGGGTGCCGGCCCCCGAAGAACTGGGTGACGTTCCTCTCCGCGACGTCGGCGAACTCCTGGCGGCGCTCGTACGACGACACCGTCCCCTGCGGTCCCACTGCCCGCAGCAGCGAGCAGGTGAGCGCTCCGGAGCCGACCCCGGCCTCCACGACCCGGGCCCCGGGGAAGATGTCGGCCATCGCGACGATCTGGGCGGCGTCCTTCGGGTAGACGACCGCGGCCCCGCGCGGCATGGACACCACGAACTCGCTCAGCAGCGGGCGGAACACGAGGTAGTCCCCGCCGGCGGACGAGGTGATGCTCAGCCCCTCCGGCCGGCCGATCAGCTCGTCGTGCTCGATCGCCCCGCGGTTGGTGAAGAAGGTGCGGCCGGCCTCCAGGCAGATGTTGTGCCTGCGGCCCTTGGTGTCGGTGAGGCGCACCCACTCCCCGGCGCGCAGGGGTCCGCGGTGGACCCCTGACCAGGCAGGGTCGTGCTCCGGCGGCTCGTGGGGGGGCATGGCCGCAGCCTATAAGCCGGCGCCCGCCGGCCGGTGCCCGGAGGCCTCACATCGCGGCCGCGAACGCCCGGTCGACGTCCTCGGCGGACAGCACCCCGAAGACGCTGCCGTCGGTCTCCACGAGGAGGTACTCGCTGGCGGGCGTGTGCTGCATGGCCAGCACCAGCGCCTCACCGGTCAGGTCGGCGGGCAGCGTCAGGCCCGGCTCCAGCGTGCGCGAGACGCTGCTGACCGGCAGCCACGGCCGGCGGTCCTCGGGGGTGGCCAGCACCGCGGCCTCGCTGACGACGCCCGACGGCCGCCCGCTCGGGTCGAGGACGACAATGCTGCCGGCGGCCTCCTCCTGGGCGCGGCGCACGGCCTCGGCGAGCGGCAGGTCGTGCGGGACGCTGAGGGTACGACGGGCCAGCGTGCGGGCCTTGAGCGCCGGCAGCTTGCGGCGTACCCGGGCCGACATCATGGCCGCGGAGGCTCCGCTCCACAGGAAGGACGCGATGATCACCGCGAAGACGTAGTCGGTGATCGTGCTCGGCGTCCCCGTGGCCATCGACCGCACGGACGGGTAGGCCAGCGCCACGAACGCCGCGATGCGGCCTCCCCAGCCGGCCACGATCGTGGCCTTGTGCGGGTTGCCGGTGACCTTCCAGACGGCCGCGCGCAGCACCCGGCCGCCGTCGAGGGGCAGCCCGGGGACGAGGTTGAGCACGCCGACGATCAGGTTCGCGCCGGCGAGCATCTCCACCGCGAGCAGCAGCAGGCCGCCGATGCTCGTCGCCCGCAGGACCAGGAACACCAGCCCCACGGCGATCGAGGTCAGCGGCCCCACCACCGAGACCCAGAACTCCCGACGGGGGGTGTCCGGCTCGCCCTCGATCTCGGTGACCCCGCCCAGGAAGTGCAGGGTGATCGACCTGACCGGCAGCCCGAAGCGCTTCGCCATCAGCGCGTGCGACATCTCGTGCAGCAGCACCGAGAGGTACAGCAGGACCGCGAACGCCAGCCCCGCGACGTACTTCAGGCCGCCGAGCCCGGCCTGCCGCTGCTCCACCGCGGGGGCCAGCATCACCGAGATGACCAGCGCCACCAGAAGCCACGACGACCGGACGAGCACGTCCACGCCGCCGATCTGGCCGATGCGCCACGTGCCGGGCGGGCGGCGTCGCGGCTGCGGGGTGCCGGGCGCGGGTGCGGGTTCGTCCACGCCACCCACGCTATCGCGGCCCGGTTGACGGCGGACTGTCGGCGCGGTCCCCTAGGGTTTCGACCATGGACATGCAAGCGGTCGAGCGCACGCTCGTGGACGGGACCGACGTGGTCGGCTCCCTGTCCCCGAGCCGGGCCGGAGACTTCATGACCTGCCCCCTGCTCTACCGGTTCCGCACCGTCGACAGGCTTCCCGAGCCCTCCTCGCCGGACGCCGTCCGGGGCACGGTCGTCCACAAGGTGCTGGAGGATCTCTTCGACCTGCCCGCCGAGCACCGCACCCCCACCCGCGCGGCCGACCTGATCCAGCCGGCCTGGGAGAAGGTGCTGGAGGCCGAGCCCGAGATCGCCGAGATGTTCGGCCCCGAGGGCCCTGAGGTCGGCGCGTGGCTCACCTCCTGCCGCGAGTCGCTCGCCCAGTACTTCACCCTCGAGGACCCGACCCGGCTCGAGCCGGCCGAGCGCGAGCTCTACGTCGAGACGCTGCTGGAGTCGAAGCTGCTGCTGCGCGGCTTCATCGACCGGCTCGACGTCGCCCCGACCGGGGAGGTCCGCGTGGTCGACTACAAGACCGGCAAGGCGCCCGGCGAGGCGTTCGAGGCCAAGGCCCTGTTCCAGATGAAGTTCTACGCGCTGGTGCTGTGGCGGACCCGGGGCACGGTCCCCGCCATGCTGCAGCTGGTCTACCTCGGCAGCGGCGAGCTGCTGCGCTACCGGCCCGACGAGCGGGACCTGCTCGCCACCGAGCGCAAGGTCCAGGCGATCTGGGCCGCGATCAGCAAGGCGCAGGAGACCGGCGACTGGCGCCCCCGCAGGAGCGCGTTGTGCGGCTGGTGCGCGCACCAGGCACTCTGTCCGGAGTGGGGCGGCACTCCCCCGCCGCTGCCGGTCACCGACGGGTCGTAGCCGACTGGTCCTGGCGGCTCACCGGACCGCGGAGTGGTCCTCCGGGCGCGAGGGCTCCGTGGTGACCGCCTCCGGGTACAGCACGCAGGCCACCTCGGCCTCGCCGGACGTGCGCAGCAGCGGGTCGTAGCCCGGGTGGAAGGTGACGTCCACCCCGTCCGCGCTCACCGTGATGTCCTCGACGCCGCGCCACATCGGCTCGTCCGGGTCGTCGTCACGGATCCGCTCGAGCAGGTCCTTGACCTTCGCCGCGCTCGCCGCGTTGCCCAGCCGCACCCGCTTCGCCGGCGTGTCCAGCCGGTCCAGGTCACCGACCAGGGCCCGCTCCTCCTCGAACACCTCGATCCGCTGACGCGTCCAGTGGTCCTCCAGCGCGACCCGCAGGTCGCGGGACTCCCAGCCGCACTCGGCGACCGCCTGCGGGCAGCGCGGATGGAAGGCGCAGCCCAGCGGGGGGTTCGCGGCGTCGGGGATCTCCCCGCGGGGCAGGTCCCGCGGCATCATCTTGTTGGGGTCCGGCTCGGGGATCGCCTTCAGCAGCGCCTTCGTGTAGGGGTGCTTCGGGTCGGCGAAGATCTCCTCGGCCGGCCCGATCTCGACCACCCGCCCCAGGTACATGATCGCGATCCGGTCGCAGAAGAACTTCGCCGAGGCCAGGTCGTGGGTGATGTAGACGTAGGTCAGGCCCAGGTCACGCTTGAGGTCCAGCATCAGCTGCAGGATCTTCGCCCGCACGCTCATGTCGAGCATCGAGACCGGTTCGTCGGCGACGAGCACCTCGGGATCGAGGATGATCGCCCGGGCGATCACCGCCCGCTGCTTCTGGCCACCGGACAGGTCGGAGGGGTACTTGCTCATGAACTGCCCGGCCGGAGAGAGGCCGACCCGTTCCAGGGCCGCAGCGACCCGGCGCCGCAGGTCCTCGCCGGACGCCACGCCGTGGATCTTGAGCGGGTGCCCGACCGCGGTCGCGATGTCCATCGACGGGTTCAGCGCGGCGTGCGGGTCCTGGAACACCATCTGGAGGTTGGTGCGCAGGGAGCGCAGCTCGCGGCCCGACATCTGCGAGACGACCTGGTCCTCGGCGCGGCCGGCGTGCTGCGCGTGGTAGGTGATGCTGCCGCTCGTGGCCGGCGCCAGGCCGAGCAGCGCGCGGCCGAGGGTGGTCTTGCCGCTGCCGGACTCCCCCACCACGCCGAGGACCTCGCCGCGCTTCAGGGACAGGTTGACCCCGTCGACGGCCTTCACGGTGCCGGTGTCGAGCCCCAGCAGGCGCGAGAGCGTCCCGCCGCGCAGCTGGTAGTGCACCTCGAGGTCCCTGATGTCCAGGACGGTCGCGCTCGTGGCCGCCTCATGCTTCGTCGGCAACGGAGATCTCCTCTCGGGGCAGCGGCTCGGTGTCGGACGGGCTCAGCTCGGGTGCGAGGCCGTGCCGCACGTCGGAGGCCCAGCACTGGGCCCGTGACCCGTTCGGCATCTCCCGCAGGACCGGGTGCCGGGACGCGCAGACGTTCATCGCGTCGGGGCAGCGCGGGTGGAAGTGGCAGCCGGACGGCGGCCGCACCAGGTCCGGCGGCGCCCCCGGGATGTAGTTGAGACCGGTCGTCGACAGCGAGATCGTCGAGCGCAGCAGCTCCCGGGTGTAGGGGTGCTGCGGCTCGGTGAACACCGCCCGTGCGTCGCCGATCTCGACGATCTCGCCGGCGTACATGACCGCGACCCGGTCGCAGGCCTCGGCGATGATGCCGAGGTTGTGGGTGATCAGCAGCAGCGAGGTGTCGAACTCGCGGCGCAGGTCGTGCAGGATCCGGATGATCTGCGCCTCGACGAGCACGTCGAGTGCCGTGGTGGGCTCGTCGGCGACCACGAACGCCGGCCGGAGCACCAGCGCCAGCGCGATCATCAGCCGCTGCCGCATGCCGCCGGAGAACTCGTGGGGGTAGGACCGGAACCGCGTCGGGGGGATGCCCATCACCCGCAGCACCTCCAGCGAGCGGTGCTCGATCTCCGCCTTGCCGATCCCCTTCTCGTGGGCCCGCAGCGTCTCCGCGAAGTGGTCGGAGATCCGCATCAGCGGGTTCAGCCGGGTCAGCGGCTCCTGGAAGATCATCCCGAGCTCGGCGCCACGCTTGGCATACATCTGCTTGCGCGGGAGCGCCAGCAGGTCCTCGCCGTTGAAGCGCAGGTGGCCGTCCATCTTCGCGCCCTCGGGCAGCAGCCCGAGCAGGCCGCGGCCCAGGGTCGACTTGCCGCAGCCGGACTCCCCGACCAGGCCGAGGATCTCCCCCTTGCGCAGGTCGAAGCCGACGCCGTCGACCGCCTTCACCGGGCCGCCCTCGCTGCCGTACCAGATCCGCAGGTCCCGGGCCGAGATGACCGGGCCCGTCTCGGTGTCCGGGTGCGCCGGACCGTCGACCAGATCAGCCATCAGACCTCTCCCTCCGCCAGGGCCGGGCTCGGCTCGCGTGCCGGCATCTCGACCTTGCGGATCCGCCGCTTGCGAAGCACCGGGTTCACCGTCTCGTTGAGCCCCTCACCCACCAGGGTCAGCCCGGCCACCAGCAGCACGATCGCCAGCCCCGGGAACAGCGTGGTCCACCAGATGCCGGCCTGCGCGTCGTCCAGCGCCCGGCTCACGTCGTACCCCCACTCCGAGGCCTCGTTGGGCTGGATGCCGAGGCCGAGGAAGCCCAGCGCGGCGAGGGTGCTGATCGCGTCGGCTGCGTTGAGGGTGCCGATGACCGGCACCGACTGGATCACGTTGCCGAACAGGTAGCGGCCCATGATCGTGGAGTTCTTCGCCCCGATCGCGCGGGCCGCCTCGATGTAGGTGGCCTCCCGGGCACTCACCGCGGTGTTGCGCACCACCCGGAAGTACTGCGGGATGTAGATGACGGTCAGGGACAGCGCCGCCGCGACGATGCCGCCGCCCAGCACCGACTTCAGCAGGAAGGCGAACACCATCGCCAGCAGCAGGGACGGGAAGGCGTACATCGCGTCGGCCAGGAAGACCAGCAGCCGGTCGGTCCAGCCGCCCACGAAGCCCGACAGCAGCCCGAGCGGCACCCCGATCGCGATCGAGATCACCAGCGACAGCAGCACCACCTCGATGGCGGTGCGGGCGCCCCAGATCACCCGGGAGAGGATGTCGAAGAACTGGTCGTTGGTGCCCAGCAGGTGCGCCCCGCCGGGTGGGGCCATCTTCGGGAACCGCTGGCCGTTCACGGCGACCTGGTTGAAGTCGTACGGCGCGATCCACGGCGCGAAGACGGCGAGCACCACGAAGGCGGTGGTCATCAGCAGGCCGATGACCAGGATCCAGCGGGCCAGGCCGGTGGTGTTCCGGAAGGGGGCAATCACCCTGTTCAGCATCGGACGTCCCTCCTCAGTACCGGACCCGCGGGTCGACGATGGCGTTGATGATGTCCACGAGCAGGCTGACCACCACGACCACGATCGCGAAGAACGTCACGAGGCCCTGCACGGCGGCGTAGTCGCGCGCGAAGATGTACTTCACCAGCTGGTTCCCCAAGCCCGGCCAGTTGAACGTCCGCTCGGTCAGCACCGCGCCCGCGAGCGTCAGGGCCACCTGCAGCCCGGCCACCGTGATGACCGGGACGAGAGCGTTGCGGAAGGCGTGCCTGCGGATCACGTAGCGCTCGGGGATCCCGCGGGCCCGCGCCGCCTCCACGTAGTCCCCCTTCAGCGTCTGCAGCAGGTTGACCCGGACCAGCCGGATGAACACGCCGGACAGGTACACGCCGAGCACGAAGCAGGGCAGCACGTGGTGCTTCACGACGTCGCCGAAGGCGCCCCAGTTCCCCGCGATCAGGGAGTCCACCAACAAGATGTGCGTGACCGGGGGGACCTCGAACTTGGTGATCGGCGAGGCGATGTCGTAGGTCGGCCAGCCCATCGGCGCGACCACGATCACCAGGAGCAGCCCGGTCCAGAAGATCGGGGCCGCGTAGGTCACGATGCCGAAGATCCGGATCGCCACGTCACCGGCGGAGTCCCGGTAGCGCGCGGCCACCCGCCCCAGCGGGATCCCGATCAGCAGTGCGATCAGGAACGCCCCGACGGTCAGGGTCAGCGTGGCCCCGCCGTTGTCGCGGATCACGTCCACCAGCGGCCGGTTGTCGGAGATGGTCTTGCCGAAGTCCAGGCGGGCGACGCTGCCGAGGTACTCCAGGTACTGCACGTACAGCGGCCGGTCCAGACCCAGCGTGTGCCGGCGCGCGTTGAGAGCGTCCTCGTCGAGCTTGCCACCCACGGCCGCGGACACCGGGTCACCCGGTGCCACCCGCAGCAGCAGGAAGACGATCGTCACGATCAGCCAGATCATGGGGATCATCAGCAGCAGACGCTGGCCAATGTACCGGGGCAGAGAGCCCGAACCCGCGCTCATCGGTCTCCTTCCTCACAGACAACGGGGAGGGTACGCGAACGCGCACCCTCCCCGCCCTCAGGGGTCTAGCCCTGCTTGCTGATCATCCAGAAGCGGAAGATGTAGGTCGGGTCCAGGGTGTCCTGGACGCCTTGCATCTTCTTGGTCGCCACCGCGACGTTCTTGCCGTTCCACGAGGGGATCAGCGGCACGTCCTCGGCCACGATGTCCTGCAGCTGGCCGATCTCCTGCTCACGCTTGGTCTGGTTGGTCTCGGCCAGCTCCTGGTCGAGCAGGCTGTTGACCTTCTTGTTGGAGTACCCGTTGGCGTAGAAGCCGCCGTCCCGGATGAACGGGGTCAGGTAGTTGTCCGCGTCCAGGAAGTCGGGGTACCAGCCCAAGATGAACAGGTCGTAGGCGCCCTGCTTGTACAGCGTCTGGTACTGCTCCCACTCCGCGTCGTCCGTGGTGGGGGTGAACAGTCCGCTGGACTTCAGCTGCGAGGCCAGCTCGTTGGCCTCGTCCACGGCGTTGGGGCCGTAGTGCGTGGGCGTGTAGCCGAGCTTGATCTTCACGGGGGTCTTGATGCCCGCGTCGCTGAGGATCTTCTTGGCCTTCTCCACGCTCGGGTCGCCGTACTTGGTCTTGAAGGCGTCCTTCTGGCCGGTGAAGCCCGGCGGCACGATGGAGTAGGCCGGCGTCACGGTGCCGTCATAGGCGTTCTTCGCGATCGCGTCGCGGTCGATCAGCTGGGCGGCCGCCTGGCGGATCGCCTTCTGCTTGCCCACGTCGGTGCTGAACTGCCACACCCAGTAGCGGAACTCGGAGCCCTGGCCCTTGACGACGCTGACGTTGCTGTTGGACGCGAGGTCGTTGAGGTCGGTGGGGCTCAGCGTGCGCCAGGCGATGTCGACCTGTCCGCTGGCGATCGCCTGCTTCAGCGGCGCGGGGTCGCTGAAGTACTGGACGAAGATCTTCGGGGCCTTCGGCTTGTGGTCGCCGGTGTAGGCGGTGTTGGCCTCCAGGACCGCCTGCTCGCCGGCCTTGTACTGGGCCAGCTTGTAGGGACCGGAGCCGACGACCTGGTCGTCGGCCATCAGCTTGTCGGCCGGGAAGGTCTCCTCGTCGACGATCGACGTGGTGGCCGTGGTCAGCACCTTCATGAAGGTCTGGTCCGGCTTGTTGAGGTGGAAGACCACGGTGGTGTCGTCGGGGGTCTCGATCGCGCCCGGCGTCAGCTTCTGGACCTTCGAGTCCGGGACCATGAGCGCCCCCAGCAGGACCGACGAGCCGTTCGGGTCGGCGATCTTGACGTTGCGCTCGAAGGAGAACTTCACGTCCGAGGAGGTGAGGTCGTGCCCGTTGGAGAACTTCAGCCCCGGCTTGAGCGTGCAGCTGACCGTCTTGGGGTCGGTGTACGAGCACGACTGCGCGGCGTCGCCCTGGGGCTCGCTACCACCCGGAGGGATGCTGAGCAGCTGCTGGAAGATGTTGTACTGCATGTTCCAGGAGCCGAAGTCGTAGGAGCCGGCCGGGTCCATGGCCGTCACGGTCTCGGTCGTGCCCAGGATCCAGCTCTGCCCGGACGCGCCACCGGTGCCACCGCCCCCACCGGACGAATTGCCTCCGCCGCACGCGGCGAGCGTCGCGATGAGCGCACCAGTGCTGGCGAGCGCCAGCAGTCCTCGTCTGCGGTTCAAGATTCACCTCACGGATATTCGAGCCCACGGATGTGGGAAGACTCGCCGGAGACTACCGCTGCCCCCAGCCGGGGGCCACCGACATCGCCCGCTGCAACTGTCGCAATCGTGCAACGATTCAGCGAAGCCGCCCGGAAATCAGGTCGAGTGCCGACAAACCTGCGAGCGACTCGGCGAACACGCGCCGCTCGCCCGGGAGCACCGGGACGTGGTTCGGCACCACCACCACCGTGCAACCCGCCTGCTCGGCGGAGCGCGCGCCGGTGTTCGAGTCCTCGATCGCGACCGCCTCCCACGGCTCGATCCCGAGCAGGGCCGCCGCCTTCTGGTAGGGCTCCGGGTGCGGCTTGCCCTGGGTGACGGCGTCCCCGGTGACCACCACCTCGAACGTGCCGGCGGGCAGCACGTCGAGCACCGGCGCCACGAACCTCCGGTAGGACATCGTCACCAGCGCGCACCGCACACGGTGGTGGCGCAGGTCGGCGAGCAGCTCCCGGGCACCCGGCCGGAAGGGCACCCGCTGCTCGATCCTCGCGACGACCCGGTCCAGCAGCTGCTCGACGATGTCCGCGGGCTCGAGGTCGATCCCACCGTGCTCGCGGATGTAGCGGCCGGAGTCCAGCAGGTCGTTGCCGACGAGGTTGAGGGCGTGCGCGCGGCTCCAGCTGCCGCCGTGGCTCTCGACCAGCTCGAACTCGGCCTCGATCCAGTAGGGCTCGGTGTCGACCAGGGTGCCGTCCATGTCCCAGAGCACCGCGGCGGGAGCCGGCACGCTCAGTCTTCCGGCTCGTAGCCGAGGTTCGGCGAGAGCCACCGCTCCGCCTCGCGCAGGCCGATCCCCTTGCGGCGGGCGTAGTCCTCGACCTGGTCCTTGCCGATCCTGCCGACCACGAAGTACTGGGACTGCGGGTGGGAGTAGTACCAGCCGCTGACCGCCGCGCCCGGCCACATCGCCATCCCGTCGGTGAGCTCGATGCCGGTCCGCGCCGTGACGTCCAGCAGCGTCCAGAGCTTCTGCTTCTCGGTGTGGTCCGGGCACGCGGGGTAGCCCGGGGCCGGCCGGATGCCGACGTAGCGCTCCTTCACGAGTGCGTCGTTGTCGAGGTGCTCGTCCGCGGCGTACCCCCAGAACTCCTTGCGCACCCGCTCGTGCAACCGCTCGGCGAAAGCCTCGGCCAGCCGGTCGGCGAGCGACTCGAGCAGGATCGCGCTGTAGTCGTCGAGGGCCGCCTTGAACTCGGCGATCTTCTCCTGGCTGCCCAGACCGGCCGTGACCGCGAACGCGCCGACGTAGTCGCGCAGCCCGCTCTCCTTCGGGGCCACGAAGTCGCCGAGCGAGCGGTTCGGGATGCCTTCGCGGTGCTGGCCCTGCTGGCGCAGGTTGCAGAGCGTGGTGAGCACCTCGGTGCGCTCCTCGTCGGCGTAGACCTCGACGTCGTCCTCGTCGACCCGGTTGGCCGGGAACAGGCCGATCACCCCGTGCGCGTGCAGCCACCGCTCCTCGACGACCCGGTCGAGCATCCGCTGCGCGTCGTCCCAGAGCTTGCGTGCCGCCTCGCCGGTCGCGGGGTTGTTCAGGATGTCGGGGAACTTGCCCTTCATCTCCCAGGCGTTGAAGAACGGCTGCCAGTCGATGTAGCCGCGCAGCTCGTCGAGCGGGTACTCGTCGAAGGTGCGCACGAAGTGCGGCTCCGTGTCGCTCGGCCGCTCCCCCGGCCGGTGCGACCAGACGTCGCGCGCCTGCTGCTGGAGGGCGCGCGGCCGCGGCGGCTGGTAGCCCTCCCAGTCGACCGGGGTGCGGTTGGCCCGCGCCGCCGCGAGCGAGACCATCGGGCGCTCGTTGAGCTTGGCGGCGTGCCTGGCCCGGATCGAGTCGTAGTCGGCCCGCACCTCGTCGAGGAGCCGGCCGCGCCGCTCGTCGGACAGCAGCGTTGAGGCCACCGGGACCGACCGTGAGGCGTCCTTCACCCACACCACCGGCCCGTGGTACTTCGGGTCCACCTTGACCGCGGTGTGCGCCCGGGAGGTGGTGGCGCCGCCGATCAGCAGCGGGATCTCGAAGCCCTGCCGCTCCATCTCCGAGGCCAGGTTGACCATCTCGTCGAGGGAGGGGGTGATCAGCCCGGACAGGCCGATGATGTCCGCGTCCGCCTCGCGCGCTGCGTCGAGGATCTTCTGCGGGGGCACCATCACCCCGAGGTCGATGACCTCGTAGCTGTTGCACTGCAGGACCACGCCGACGATGTTCTTGCCGATGTCGTGGACGTCGCCCTTGACGGTGGCCATCACGATCGTGCCCTTGGTGCGCCGTTGCGAGGCCGGGTCGGCCGACTGGAGCTTCTCGGCCTCGATGTAGGGGATCAGGTAGGCGACCGCCTTCTTCATGACCCGCGCGGACTTCACCACCTGGGGCAGGAACATCTTGCCGTCGCCGAACAGGTCACCGACGACGTTCATGCCGTCCATCAGCGGCCCCTCGATCACCTCGATCGGGCGCCCACCGCGCTCCTCGATGAGGGCGCGCAGCTCCTCGGTGTCGGTCTCGGCGTGGTCGTCGATGCCCTTGACCAGGGCGTGGGTGATCCGCTCGGCGACGGGCAGGGACCTCCAGGCCTCGTCCTGCACCTCCTGCTGGGCGCCGTCACCCGCGAACCTCGGGGCCAGCTCGAGCAGCCGCTCGGTGCTGTCCGGGCGCCGGTTGAGCACGACGTCCTCGATCGCCTCGCGCAGCTCGGGGTCGATCTCGTCGTACACCACGAGCGCACCGGCGTTCACGATGCCCATGTCCATCCCGGCCTTGATGGCGTGGAAGAGGAACACCGAGTGGATCGCCTCGCGGACCGGGTTGTTCCCGCGGAACGAGAAGGACACGTTGGAGACGCCGCCCGAGACCAGCGCGCCGGGAAGGTTCGCCTTGACCCAGCGGGTCGCCTCGATGAAGTCGACCCCGTAGTTGGCGTGCTCCTCGATGCCCGTCGCGACCGCGAAGATGTTCGGGTCGAACACGATGTCGTGCGCCGGGAAGCCGACCTCCTCGGTGAGGATCTCGTAGGCCCGGGCACAGATCGCCTTGCGGCGCTCGAGGTTGTCCGCCTGACCGTCCTCGTCGAAGGCCATCACCACCACCGCCGCGCCGTACTTCCGGCACAGCCGCGCCTGCTCGGCGAACTTCTCCTCCCCCTCCTTCATCGAGATGGAGTTGACGATCGGCTTGCCCTGGACGCACTTGAGACCCGCCTCGATCACCTCGAACTTCGACGAGTCGACCATCAGCGGGACCCGGGAGATGTCGGGCTCGCTCGCGACCAGCTTGACGAAGCGGTCCATCGCGGCGACGCCGTCGATCATCCCCTCGTCCATGTTGATGTCGATGATCTGTGCGCCAGCCTCGACCTGCTGGCGCGCCACCGAGAGGGCGCTGGCGTAGTCGCCCTCCTTGATCAGCCGGCGGAAGCGGGCCGAGCCGGTGATGTTGGTCCGCTCGCCGACGTTGACGAACAGCGAGTCGGCGGTGATCGTCAACGGCTCGAGACCGGACAGCCGGCACGCCGGCGCGACCTCCCCCGGGACGCGGGGGGCCTTGCCCTTGGTGGACGTCTCGATGGCCGTCACGTGGGCCGGGGTGGTGCCGCAGCACCCGCCCAGCAGGTTGACCAGGCCGCTCGCCGCGAACTCCTCCAGCACGCCCGCGGTGTCCTCCGGCGCCTCGTCGTACTCCCCGAAGGCGTTGGGGAGGCCGGCGTTGGGGTAGCAGGAGACGAAGCAGTCGGCCACCCGCGCCAGCTCGGCGACGTAGGGCCGCATGTCCTTCGCCCCGAGCGCACAGTTGAGCCCGACCGCGAGCGGCCGGGCGTGCCGCACGGAGTTCCAGAACGCCTCGGTGACCTGCCCCGAGAGCGTCCGTCCGGAGGCGTCGGTGATCGTGCCGGAGATCACCACGGGCCAGCGTCGCTCGCGCTGCTCGAACAGCGTCTCGAGCGCGAAGATGGCGGCCTTCGCGTTGAGGGTGTCGAAGATGGTCTCGATCAGCAGCAGGTCCGCGCCGCCGTCGACGAGACCGTTGGCCTGCTCCAGGTAGGCCTCGACGAGCCGGTCGAAGGTGATGTTGCGCTTGCCGGGGTCGTTGACGTCCGGGGAGATCGACGCGGTCGTGTTCGTGGGCCCCATCGCGCCCGCGACGTAACGCGGCCGGTCGGGGGTGTGCTCGGTCATCGCGTCGCACTCGAGCCGCGCCAGCCGAGCGGACTCGAAGTTCATCTCGTAGGCGAGGTCCTGCATGCCGTAGTCGGCCTGGGAGATCAGCTGCGCGCTGAACGTGTTGGTCTCGACGATGTCGGCGCCGGCCTCGAGGTACTCGCGGTGGATGCCCCGGACGAGGTCCGGGCGGCTCAGGCTGAGCAGGTCGCTGTTGCCCTTGACGTCCTGTGCCCAGTCCGCGAAGCGCTCCCCCCGGTAGCCCGCCTCGTCGAGGCCGTGCCGCTGGATCATCGTGCCCATCGCGCCGTCCATCACGAGGATCCGCTCACGCATGGCGGCGGTCAGCTCCGCGGTGAGGTCGGGACGGGTGAGCGCGATCTGGGGCAAGGATCTTCCTCGGTTCGGGGTCGGGCCGGTCGGTGGCACGGGCTCCAGCCAGCGTAGGCGCGGCCCGGCGCGGTGGGGCCTGCCGCCCGGATGGTGACACGCCCGTCTCGAATTCTCGCAGACCGCCGGCCACCACGCCCACGGCAGTCTCCGCGCCGACGCCCCGGCGCGGTCTAGGCTGGACGCGTGATCGAGATCGAAGACGTTCCGGAGCTGAGGTCACCCGTCCTCATCGCCGCGTTCGAGGGCTGGAACGACGCCGCTGACGCGGCCTCGTCGGTCGTCGACCACCTGGCGAAGGTCTGGAACGCCCGAGTCGTGGCGGCGATCGACCCCGAGGACTTCTACGACTTCCAGATGAACCGCCCGGTGGTGGGCACCAACGACGAGGGAATGCGCCGGATCACCTGGCCGTCGACGCAGATCTCGGTCTGCTCTCCCCCGGGTGCGGTGCGCGACGTGATCCTGCTGCGCGGCATCGAGCCGAACATGCGCTGGCGGCAGTTCTGCGCCGAGCTGCTCGCCGCCTGCGACGAGCTCGGTGCCGAGCTCGTCGTGACGCTCGGCGCGCTGCTCGCGGACACCCCGCACACCCGGCCGATCCCGGTCTCCGGCACCGCCTCGGAGGCCGACATCTCCGACCGGCTCAAGCTCGAGCAGTCCAACTACGAGGGGCCGACCGGCATCGTGGGGGTGTTCCAGGACGCCTGCATGCAGCTCGACATGCCGGTGGTGTCGTTCTGGGCCGCCGTCCCGCACTACGTCGCCCAGCCGCCGTGCCCGAAGGCCACGCTGGCGCTGGTCGGGCAGCTCGAGGACCTGCTCGAGATCAGCATCCCGCTCGACGACCTTCCCGAGGAGTCCCGGGCGTGGGAGCGCGGAGTGGACGAGCTCGCCGAGGAGGACGAGGAGATCGGCGACTACGTCCGCGCCCTCGAGGAGACCCGAGACACCGCCGACCTCCCCGAGGCCAGCGGCGAGGCCATCGCCCGCGAGTTCGAGCGCTACCTCAAGCGCCGCGAGACCGACGACGACTGAACCCCGATAGCCGAACCCCGATAGCCGAACCCCGATAGCGGAGGGTGGGGCGGGTCGGGGCGTCAGATGGTGAGGCCGAGGCGGGCGTCGAGGAGCGCCCGGATCGCCTTCGCGCCGCTGCCGTCCCCGCTGTCGGACTCGGCGGCCCAGGCGTCGACCGCACCCAGCGCGGTCGGCGCGTCGAGGTCGTCGGCGAGCGCGGTGCGTACGGCGGACACCAGCTGCTCCGCCTGGTCGGACGAGGCGCGGCCGACCACCGCACGCCACTCGGTGTAGCGCTGCTGCGCCGCGGCGACGTCCGCGTCGGTCCACTCCCAGTCCGAGCGGTAGTGGTGGGCCAGCAGCGCCAGCCTGATCACCATCGGGTCCACGCCGGCGGCCCTCAGGCTGGAGACCAGCACGAGGTTGCCCTTGGACTTCGACATCTTCTCGCCCTCGTAGCCCACCATCCCGGCGTGCACGTAGGACTTGGCGAAGGTCAGCCCCGGGAACGCCGCCTGCGCCTCGGAGGCGCTCATCTCGTGGTGCGGGAAGACCAGGTCGGACCCGCCGCCCTGCACGTCGAACGCCTCACCCAGGTAGCGCAGCGCGATCGACGAGCACTCCACGTGCCAGCCGGGACGTCCCCGGCCGAGCGCGGTGTCCCAGGCGGGCTCACCGGGTCGCTCGGCCTGCCACAGCAGGCAGTCCAGCGGGTCCTTCTTGCCGGGCCGGTCGGGGTCGCCGCCGCGCTCGGGGTAGATCCGCAGCATCGCCTTCTCGTCCAGGCCGGAGACCTGACCGAACCGCGGGTCCGAGCGCACCGAGAAGTACAGGTCGCCGTCGACCTCGTAGACGGTGCCGCGCGCCCGCAGCCTCTCGACCAGGTCGACGACCAGCGGGATCGACTCCACGGCGCCCACGTACTCGTCCGGGGCGAGCACCCGCAGCGCCGTCATGTCCTCGCGGAACAGGTCGGTCTCCCGCGTCGCGAGCTCCTCCCAGGGCACCCCGGTGGCGTTCGCCCGCTCGAGCAGGGGGTCGTCGACGTCGGTGACGTTCTGGACGTAGCGGACGTCGTGGCCCGCGTCGCGCCAGGCCCGGTTGAGCAGGTCGAAGGCGACGTAGGTGTTGGCGTGCCCGATGTGGGTGGCGTCGTAGGGCGTGATGCCGCAGACGTACATCCGGGCCGCACCCTCGGGGCTGGTGACCCGCACCGAGCCGGCGGCGGTGTCGAACAGGCCGACCGCCGGTCCGCGACCGAAGTCCTCGAGCACGGGCACCTCGGGGCTCGTCCAGGCATGCATGCGCCGAGCCTATCGGGGGCGGTTCAGAACGCCGGCCAGGGGATCGACGGCCGGTGCCGCGCCGGGACCGGCATCCGGCCCCGGTCGAGCAGGGCCTCGCACCGGGCGACCGTGGCGGCCAGCTCGTGCCCGGCGAGCAGCTCGGCGAGTACGGCGTCCAGCTCGCTGTCGCGGGTGGCCAGCCGCTCCGCCAGGACCGTCACCGCGGCCGCGTCGGCGGGATCGAGGGGCCGCCCGGCCCACCCCCACAGGACCGTGCGCAGCTTGTCGTCCACGTGGAAGCTGAGCCCGTGGTCGACGCCGTGCCGGTGGCCGGACGGCATCGCGAGGACGTGGCCGCCCTTGCGGTCGGCGTTGTTCACGACCAGGTCGAACACCGCCATCCGGCGCAGCGCCGGGGACTCCTCGTGCACCAGCGAGACCGGCCGGTCGTCGCCGTCGAACGCGTCGAGGACGTGCAGGAACCCTCGCGGCACCGCCCTCTCCGGGACGATGTCCACGGCGGCGTCCTCCGGGTCGGGCTCGCGCCAGGCCTGCACCATGCCCGGGCCGGCCGGACCGTCGCGCAGCACGGTCGGCGGGACCACGTCCCAGCCGAGCGCCTCCGAGACGGCGTACGCCGCGACCTCCCGACGGGCGAGCGTGCCGTCGGGGAAGTCCCACAGCGGCCGCTCCCCGGCGACGGGCTTGTAGACGCACCCGAGAGCGGACTCCCCCAGCGTGACCGTGCCGAAGAAGGTGGCGTTGGAGGCCGGCATGATCCGGCCCTGCAGCTCGATCCGGCCCTCACGCAGCACGGTCGTCTCGTCCGCCGGAGCGGCGGACGCGGGGGCGAGACCGGCGGGCTCCGGCATCGGTCAGTCCGGCTCGACCGTCGAGCGCCGGAACCCGTTGGCGCGCGGGCACAGGTGGCCGGCCGGGTCCATGGGGCCACCGCAGAAGGCGCACGAGGGACGGCCCGCGCCCACGACGGCCTGGGCGCGCTTGCTGAAGGCCCGGGCCAGCCCGGCCGGCAGCCGCACCACCAGCACCTCCTCGGGCTCGGGCTCCTCGATCTCCTCCTCGGGAGTGCCCGGCTCCACCACGCTCTCCTCGCTGTAGGGGAACACCTCGAGGACCAGGCGCTCGTCCCCGGCGTCCCAGGACAGCGTCATGGTGCCGGCCCGGAACTCCTCGACGATCGGCTGCTCGAGGGGCTCGGTGTCCTCGAGGGACACCGGCGTGACCGCCGGGATCGTGCCGGCTCCCTGGCTGGTGCGCAGCAGCTCGTCGAGCAGCTCGTCGATGCGCTCGGCGAGCACCGCCACCTGCTGCTTCTCCAGCGCCACGGTCGTGACGCGGGGCCCGCTGCGGGCCTGGAGGAAGAACGCGCGCTGCCCGGGAGGTCCGACGGTCCCCGCCACGAAGCGCTCCGGCGGGTCGAAGCTGTGGATCACCGATGCCATGTCCCGAGCCTATGCGTTCGTCCGTGACGACGTACCCCGCCGGGCGCTCGCGGCCCCGGGTCCGCCGCCGACCGTCGCGTCGCTGCTGACCTTGCCCCGCCGGGACCTGCGCGTCGGGGGCCTCAGGTGGGCCAGGTCGCCGGCGGTGCTGTTCATCGCCACCACGAACGGGCGCAAGGGGGTGTAGCGCACCACCGACAGTGAGGCGGGGTCCACGACGATCCGCTGGAACGAGTCGAGGTGCATGCCGAGGGCGTCGGCGAGGATGGCCTTGATCACGTCGCCGTGGCTCACCGCCACCCAGAGCACGTCGGGGCCGTGCGCCTCGGTGAGCCGCGCGTCCCAGCGGCGGACCGACTCCACCCCCCGGCGAGCCATCGCGGCCATCGACTCCCCCTCGGGGAACGCGGCGGCGGAGGGATGCGCCTGGACGGTCTTCCAGAGGTCCTCCTTGGCCAGCGTCTTGAGCTCCCGGCCGGTCCACGACCCGTAGTCGCACTCCAGGAACCCGCGGTCGGTCACCGGCGTGAGCCGCCCGGGCTGGGCACGGCCGATCTCGCGGGCCGTCTCCCGGCACCGCTCGAGAGGGCTGCTCACGACGGCGGCCAGCGGCAGCACCGCGAGCCGCTCCGCGGCGGCGCGTGCCTGCGCGAGCCCGTGGTCGTCGAGGTGCACGCCCTTGCCGCGCCCGGCCAGCACCCCGGTCGCGTTCGCGGTGGTCCGCCCGTGCCGGGCCAGGATCACTGTTGCCATGGGTCGGACTCTAGTGGCCGTACCCTGAGCGCCATGATCGTCGACAGTGCGTTGTACCGAGCCGGCGTCCGGGTGGACGCCGACTGTGACAAGGACGACCTCTCCGGGCTGCGCGACCTGGCCACCTCCGAGGACGACTTCGTGTGGGTCGGCCTGCACGAGCCCGGAGCCCGCGAGCTCGACCGGGTCGCGCAGATCTTCTCGCTCCACCCGCTCGCCGTCGAGGACGCGGTGCACGCCCACCAGCGCCCCAAGCTCGAGCGCTACGACGACGCACTGTTCCTGGTGCTCAAGACCCTCTGGTACGTCGATGAGGAGGACGCCGTCGAGACCGGGGAGATCAACCTGTTCGTCGGCCGCAACTTCGTGATCAGCGTCCGCCACGGCGAGGGCACCGAGCTGCACTCGGCGCGGCTCGACCTCGAGCAGCGGCACGCGGTCCTGGGCCACGGGCCGTCCTCGGTGGTCTACGCGATCTGCGACCGGGTCGTGGACAGCTACGAGGCGGTCGCCGGCTCGCTCGAGATCGACGTGGACGAGGTGGAGGAGTCCGTGTTCTCCCCCATCCGCACCGAGGACTCCAAGCGGATCTACGTGCTCAAGCGCGAGCTCGCGGAGATGCGCCGGGCGGTCGCCCCGCTGCGCGAGCCGATGAAGCGCTTCGCGACCGGCACCGTGCCCCTGGTGAGCCCGGAGGCGGCCCCGTTCTTCCGGGACGTGGCCGACCACCTGCTCCGGGTCTCGGAGAGCATCGAGACGCTCGACTCGCTGCTGTCCACCGCCTTCGACGCCCACCTGGCGCGGATCGGCGTCGAGCAGAACGAGGACATGCGCAAGATCTCCGCCTGGGTGGCGATCGCGGCCGTCGGCACGCTCGTGGCGGGCGTCTACGGCATGAACTTCGCCTACATCCCGGAGACCCGGTGGCACTACGGCTACTTCTACGCGCTCGGGCTGATGGTGCTGGCGTCGTTGGTGCTCTACCGCTTCTTCAAGAAGTCCGGCTGGCTGTAGCGCTCCGGCACCCCGGGCGTCAGGTCGCCGACATCCAGCCGGCGGCCAGGGCGACGACCAGCCCGACACCGAGCAGCACGCGGTAGGGCACGAATCGCCCGATCGAGTGGCGGGCGACGAAGCGCAGCAGCCAGGCGACCGACGCGTAGGCCACCACGAAGCTGACCACGGTGCCGACGACGGTCTGGCCGAGACCGATGTCCCCGCCGAGCGCGTCCTTGAGCTCGAACAGGCCCGCCGCGACCAGTGCCGGGATCGACAGGAAGAACGACAGCCGGGTCGCCGCGACCCGGTCGAGCCCGCGCAGCAGTCCCGCGGAGATCGTGGCGCCCGAGCGGGACACCCCGGGCACGAGCGCGACGCACTGCACGACACCCACGACGACCGCGTCGACGATGGTCAGGGACCGCTCCTCGCGGTCCTGCCGTCCGCGCCTCTCGGCGTAGATCATCACCGCGCTCCAGCCGATCAGGCCGAAGGCCACCACCCACAGCGAGCGCAGGGGGCCGGTGATCACGTCCTTCGCGAGCAGGCCCACGATCCCGATCGGGATCGAGCCGGCGATCACGAACCAGCCCATCCGGTGGTTGAACTGGCCGCGGTACTCCGGCTTCACCAGGCCGAGCGACCAGGCCCGCGCGATCCGCCAGATGTCACCCCAGAAGTAGACCACCACCGCGGCGATGGCCCCCACCTGGATCACCGCGGTGAACGCGGTCACCGCCGGGTCGTCGATCGGCATGCCGAGCAGCTTCTCGGTGATGGTCAGGTGTCCCGTGCTGGACACGGGCAGGAACTCGGTCAGGCCCTCGACGATGCCGAGGATCACCGCCTGGAGGTAGTTCATGTGGGCATCCTGGAATCGGCGTGGACATGGCCGACGCACAGACTACGCAGGCCCGCTGAGAGCCCGATGAACCCGGTGCCGGGTCGCCGCGGCAACCTCCGACGGCGAGCCGTGGCCGTCCCCACGCCCGCGGGTCGATAGCGTTCGACCATGCAGCAGCGCTACCTGGGTCGCACCGGCCTGAAGGTCTCCCGCCTGGGTCTGGGCACCCTGACCTGGGGCCGTGACACCGACGAGCACGAGGCCCGCGACCAGCTCGTCGCGTTCACCGAGGCCGGGGGCACGCTGGTGGACACCGCGGCCGGCTACGGCGACGGCGCCTCCGAGGAGCTGCTCGGGTCGCTCATCGGCGACGTGGTGGCCCGCGACGACCTCGTGATCGCCACCAAGGCCGGCATCAGCCGGGCGCGTGGGCACCGGGAGGCCAACGCCTCGCGCGGATACCTGATCTCCACGCTCGACGCGTCGCTGCGCCGCCTCGGCGTCGACCACGTGGACCTGTGGCAGGTGCACACCTGGGTGGACGACACTCCCCTCGAGGAGACGCTCGGCGCCCTGGACTTCGCGGTGACCTCCGGGCGCGCGTCGTACGTCGGGGTGTCGAACTACACCGGCTGGCAGAGCGCCCAGGCGGCCACCTGGCAGCGGGCCGTCCCGGGGCGGGCCACGCTGGCGTCGAACCAGGTGGAGTACTCCCTGCTCAACCGACGGATCGAGACCGAGGTGCTCCCCGCCGCCGAGGCGCTCGGGCTCGGCGTGCTGCCGTGGTCCCCGCTCGGGCGGGGGGTGCTGACCGGCAAGTACCGCACCGGCACGCCGGCGGACTCGCGGGCCGCCTCGCCGCACTTCGCGAACTTCGTCGGGAGCTACCTCGACGAGCGCGCCGCCCGGATCGTCGAGGCGGTGGCCCGCGCCGCGGAGGGGCTGGAGTGGTCACCGCTGGAGGTGGCACTGACCTGGGTGCGCGACCGGCCCGGTGTCGTCGCGCCGATCGTGGGCGCCCGCACCGCCGCGCAGCTGCGGGGGTCGTTGACCGTCGAGGAGTGCGAGCTGCCGGCGCAGATCGTCGCCGCGCTCGACGACGTGTCCACGCCGGGCTGACCGGGGTGCGCCGGCTCGCCTTGCCGGTCATGTCACCATGTGTGCATGTCTCGTGCGCCACTCCAGACCGCCGCCGGCCGCCGCGCTCTGCGGCCCGGCCTCGAGTACGAGTTCGAGAAGCTGACGATCTCGCGTGACTTCTCCCGCACCTTCGTCACCCGGATGCTCGTCGACCGGGCCGAGCACGGCGGCTGGGAGCTCGACCGGCTGCGGCTGTTCCCCGACGGCACCCGGAAGGTGACCCTGCGCCGCAAGATCATCCGGCAGCAGCGCCCGGAGTGGCTCCCGATCTTCTAGGCGCGGTCCAGGAACCGGTCGAAGACCCGGGCGCCGAACTCGAGCGCGTCGGTCGGCACCCGTTCGTCCACCCCGTGGAAGAGCGCGGTGAAGTCCAGGTCGGCGGGCAGCCGCAGCGGGGTGAACCCGAAGCACCGCACGCCGAGCTTCTTCCAGTGCTTGGCGTCAGTCCCGCCCGACATCAGGTACGGCGCGACGACGCCGTCCGGGTCCTCGTCGAGGATCGAGGCCGTCATGGCGTCGACGAGCTCGCCGTCGAAGCTGGTCTCGAGGGCGTGCTGCCTGCTGATGTAGTCGACCTCGATGCCCTCCCCCACCAGCTCGGCCAGCGTGGCGAAGAACTCGTCCTCGTAGCCGGGCAGGAACCGGCCGTCGACGTGTGCCGTGGCCTCGCCCGGCACCACGTTCACCTTGTAGCCGGCCTGGAGCATCGTGGGGTTCGTGGTGTGCCGGATCACCGCACCCAGCATCCGGGTCGCCGACCCGAACTCGGCGACCAGGTCCTCCGCGTTCTCCGGCGTCGCCTCGGTCCCGGCCAGCTCCCCCACCGACGAGAGCAGCACCCGCATCGCGGGCGTCAGCCGCACCGGCCACTCGTGCCGGCCGATCCGGGCGACCGCCGCGGCGAGCCGGGTGACCGCGTTGTCGGGGTGCCGCATCGAGCCGTGACCGGCGTTGCCGGTGGCGGTCAGCCGCATCCAGGCCATCCCCTTCTCGGCGGCCTCGACGAGGTAGAAGCGCCTGCCGCGGACGGTGGCGCTGAACCCGCCGACCTCGCCGACACCCTCGGTGCACCCCTCGATCAGGTCGGGTCGCTGCAGCACGATCTGCTCGGCGCCCTGGTGGCCGCCCGCCTCCTCGTCGGCGGTGAAGCACAGCACCGTCGGACGCTCCGGCTCCGCGCCGGCCCGGGCCCGGGCGCGGACCACCGACAGGAGCATCGCGTCGAAGTCCTTCATGTCGACGGCTCCGCGGCCCCACAGGTAGCCGTCCTTGAGCTCGCCGGAGAACGGGTGCACCGCCCAGTCGTCGGCGTTGGCCGGCACGACGTCGAGGTGTCCGTGCAGCAGCAGCGGGTCACGCGTCGTACCGCCGCGACCGCCCCAGCGGGCGACCACGTTGGTGCGGCCCGGCACGCCCTCGAAGAGCTCGGCCTCGATGCCGACCTCCTCGAGGAGCGCGGCCACGTGCTCGGCCGCCTTCCGCTCCCCCGGCCCCGAGCCGTCCCCGTAGTTGGTCGTGTCCATCCGGATCAGGTCGCGGCAGATCTCGACGACCTCGGCGGCCGGGTCGTAGGACGGCTGCTGCTCGCGGCGGGTGCTCATGGTGCTCATCCTGACAGGAGAACATGCGCCGTCCCCGATGCGAAGTTCCGCCTCCGGCTTTGCTACAGTTACCGCCGCGCTGGGGGCTCGACTAGAGTTTCCGGTGCACACCTCGTCCGGGTGGCGGAATAGGCAGACGCGCTAGCTTGAGGTGCTAGTCCTCGTATAGAGGGTGGGGGTTCAAGTCCCCCCTCGGACACCACGACACCCCAGGGATGACCTGGGGTTTTGTCTCGGCCCGGCGGTTGAGGTGCGAGCGCAGCGAGCCTCGAAACCGCTTCCCGGTGGTTGAGGAGCGAGCGCAGCGAGCGTCTCGAAACCAGCTTCCCGGCGGTTGAGGTGCGAGCGCAGCGAGCCTCGAAACCCCGGGACGTCAGAGGTGATCTCGATGGCGTGGATCGAGCAGAGGCAGCGCTCCGATGGCGGCATCTCGGCGGTCGCGCGATGGCGACTGGGGGCCGGGCCGAGGTATTCGCCGACACTGGCAGAGATCGGTGAGGCGCACGTCCGCCAGCTCGTCGACCTCCCCCCCGGTCGGCGCAAGCGCTACCTCGCCCAGGCACCCTCGCCTCGGCCCAGATCTCCGGCGCGGCGGGTGCCTACCGGCCGTTCGACCGCACGGCCGCCCAGGTCAAGGAGGCGGACGTGAAGAACGGACCTGCGAGGTGCCACAGCGTCGTGACGAAATGCCGCGGGCTCCGCGCACACCATGATGACGGCGGGACCATGCCTACCGGGGGAGAAATGTCGCCATGCCAAGGACGCCGACTCGAGTCTCGGGACAGACGATCGCGTGCACCTGCTGCTCACGAGAGTTCCCGATTCCTGCCCGCAGGCGCCTCCCCAAATGGTGTTCTCAGTCCCGCCGACAGCGGGCTGGGGGACATCGCCATGCCGCCCGGTCCGGCGTGGCCGCGGTCGGAGTCATGCGGCAGACCGTCCAGGTCGAGAAGGTCGTCAAGGTGACGGTCGTGCAACCGGTTCCGATGCCCGCCCTTCCATCCGGTCGGGCATGGCCAGGTTTTCTCCGCCGCTCGCCGATCAGTTGGATCGAGGTCGTGTCTACAGTCGCGACCTGTCGACCTCGAGGCAGCCCTCCGAGACGTCCTACTGTCCTTGGAGCGCCGGCTGGCCTTTCAGCGCCGCCGGTGCCCGGACAGCGAGAGGACCAGCCAGGTACGGGGGCGCTGCTCCGGGCACGTCATCACGCCAGCTCATCGCTGGCCACCACTACCTTTAGTTCTGGTCGTTCGCGAGCCGCTGATGATCGGGCCGGACAATTCGCGCATGCTTGTTCGCGTGAACGATCTGACCGAAAGGCTATACAAGTGGCTCGAGGACAGCGGGCGTGCCCTTGAACTTCGCGCCGCGAGATCCCTGGTGGGCACGCCCGGCTGCAGGCTGGCCCTGCCCGCCTACCAGTACGAGGACGGGGTGACGAAGAAGCAGCGTGAGGGTGACGTGATGGCCCTTTTCGGAGGCCCTAACCTGTCAAGGACGCTCAACACCTCCTTCGGGCTCGCCGTTGAGTGCAAGTCCGGCAGCGACAAGCCGTGGATCGCTTTCTACGACCAGCGCCGCTCCACCCACCCCGCCAAGCTCAGCGACTGGTGGCTCCCGTGTGGAAAGGACTGGACCGAGGAACTGCGCACCAAAGTCGTCGGGGCGTTCGAGTGGGAGAACGGCCTGCTCACCGACCGGCTTGCCTCGCACGCAGTGTCAGCGCTGGGGAAGGAATCCATCAACAGCGCTCAGGACGCCATCATGCAGTCGATGAGCTTCGCCCGGGCCCTCGCGGGCAAGGGGACGCTGACGATGGCTGGCGACAACACCGACACGGTCCTGGGCGGCGTCATGCCCGCGGTGGTGACCCAAGCGCCTTTGTTCCAGTGCGAGCTTGGTCATGACGGCCAGCCGATCCTGACTCCCGTGGAGCGGTTCGACGTCTCCGTCCAGTTCGGCCAGTCGCCGCGGCGGCGCGTCTACGTCGTGTCCGAGGCGGGCCTCGCCGACCTGGCCGGTTCCCTGGGGCGCGCCCTGGACCGCGTGTCTGGCTGAAGCGCCGTCCCGGCTCTCCTAGGCCGGCTACTCAGACCCGCGTGTCGCGCGAGTTGGAGACGTGCGCCATACCGCCTGCCGGCGCACCTCGAAACGCACGCAACTGCTTGTTATGCCGGCGAGCGGACGGCCGCTCCTGACTCGGCGGAGCAGAACCGGGAAGGTTGCCGTTCCCTCAGTCCAGACAGAACTCGTTGCCCTCGACGTCCCGCATGACGATGCACGAGTTGGTGCCGTCGTACAGCAGCTCCACACGTTCTGCGCCGAGCGGTAGGAGGCGTGCGCACTCCCCCTCCAGTGCGGCCAGGCGCTCTTCGCCGACGAGCCCGGTGCCGACCCGCACGTCGAGGTGCACACGATTCTTGACGACCTTGCCCTCCGGCACGCGTTGGAAGTACAGGCGCGGCCCCGCGCCCGTGGGGTCCATGGCCGCCGCCGACCCGTCCTCGTCGTCGTACTCTGCCTGGTAGCCCAGCGTCTCCGCCCAGAAGTGGGCAACTCGCCCGGGCTCCGCGCAGTCAAAGGTGACCTGAACCTGCTTGACTGATGACATGGGCCCCAACCGTAGGGGCGCGTGCTGCTCGCCGCGACTCCTTTTCGATCATCGCGGGCCACGGCCATCTGCTCATGTAGCCGCAGAGAGTGAAACCCGGCCGTGCCGATGTCCGGACCCGTCCGGGTCTCGACTAGGCCCGTAGGTAGGTCGTCAGTCGAGCAGCGAGGTCCACGGAGGCTTCGATCTCTTCACGACGGATGGAGACACTTTCCACGTTGAGGCCGAAGGGCACTCCGAGGCGGCGGCAAAAGTCGATGAGCTCGAGGGCCGTCGCCTGCGCTTGCTCCAGGGAGGCCGCCAACGGGTTGGTCGAGTGCCGCAGGTCGTTCTCGATCCACCGAGGGACGTCGACGCCGAGCCAGCGAAGGAACTCCAGGGTCTTCATGGAGCCGCACACGGAGAACGTGAACACGATCGGGATCGGGGCCAGTCCACGGGACTCGCACTCGTAGCGGTAGTCGGAGACGAGGTTCTTGGCGGCGTTGAGGTCGTAGACGACCTGGGAGACGAAGAACCGGCAGCCCGCCTCCTGCTTCGCGATCAGGCGCAGGTGCTCGTTCTCGCGGCGGCTGTGCCTCTCGGGGATCGCCACTCCTCCGAGCAGCAGCTCCGGGTTCAGCTCGGTCCGCAGCGCCTGGGCCTCGGCGAGGGACACCGGCGGGGTGGTGCCGCTGGAGGCGGCGCCGACCAGCACGGTCAACGTTCGGCGGGGATCCTGCTCGGTGAGCCAGGCTCGCAGCTCCTCGCGCTGGTACTTGCCGACCGCGCGGTAGACGATGGCCGGCGTTCGCCACGCCTGGAGGTGTTCCGCCCGGTACTCGGACGGGTCGACGGTCGGGCTGAAGGGGAACGGGCGCTCGACCGGGTTGCGGGATCTCTCGTCGTCGATGTCGTACAGGACCAGTCCGTCGAGGTCGAGGTGGTCCAGCCGTTCGACGGTGGCGCGCGCGATCTCCGGGAGCCGCTCCGCGGGCGTCGACTGCCTCGGCGGGGTGATCGCGAAGAGGACGAAGTCACCTTGACCGGATCTGATGCGCGTCGTGATCTCCACCTGCGCGAAGGTAGCGGCTTCGACAGCTCCCCTCACCTGCCCTGGTCCCCAACGCACACATCCACATCTGCCACTGGTCACGCGTTGGTAGCCAATGTGGATTGAGGACCGGCAGACGCTTGTCGCCCGAAGGCGGTCCATGGCATGAATGAGTGCATGTCCAGCACCGTGACGCCTGCCTACACGACCCGACTGCTCGACGCTGACACCTGGGGCGACTTCGCCCGGCTCGTCGAAGCCAACAACGGCGTCTGGGGTGGGTGCTGGTGCATGGGCTTCCACCCGGAGGGCGTTGGGGAAGGCCGGACAGCAGCCCAGAACCATCAGGCGAAGCGGGCGCACGTTCGCAACGGAACGGTTCACCAGGTTCTCGTCTATGCCGGTGATCAGTGTGTCGGGTGGTGCCAGTACGGATCCCCCGCGGAACTGCCGAACATCAAGAACCCGAAGGCTTACGAGAAGGAACTCAGCGAGCTTCCGGACTGGCGGATCGGCTGTGTCTTCACCGACAAGCATCACCGCGGGGAGGGCGTCGCCCGAGCGGCCGTGGCCGGCGCGTTGGGCGCGATCAAGGAGGCAGGTGGTGGACTTGTCGAGGCGTACCCGGAGCAGGTCGAGGGACGCAAGCCTCAACGAGGCGCCTACTTCCACACCGGACCCGAGGATCTGTTCGCTGAGTTCGGCTTCGAGCGTGACCGGAAGATCGCCAAATGGCGTTGGGTCATGCGACGACGCCTTCAACCCTGACGTCTCACTCGAACAGACTCACCAGCCCCCCGTCATCCGACCGCCGGCAGCTCCGGCGGGGATGTCGGACATCACGACCTCAGGATCTTGTCCATCGCCTTGCCCTTGGCGAGCTCGTCGACCAGCTTGTCCAGATAGCGGATCTTCTGCATCAACGGGTCATCGACGCTCTCCACACGCACCCCGCAGACCACGCCGGTGATCAGGGACGCGTGCGGGTTGAGGGTTGCGCTCGCGAAGAGGTCCTCGAGCGTCGTGCCGGCTTCGAGATGCCCCCGCAACGCGGACTCGTCATAGCCGGTCAGCCACTGGATCACCCGATCGAGCTCGGCCCTCGTGCGCCCCTTCTTCTCCACCTTCGTCACGTAGTGCGGATAGACCGAGGCGAAGCTGGTCGCGAAGATCCTGCTCATCCGCGGCAGCGTAGTCCTGTCGAGGGCGCCCGGGGGGATGGGATGATCGGCGGATGACGCCACCCGCCCGGCAGACCTACCGCGGGGTCGCCGAGGCCGCGTGGCGGTGGGTGCTGGACCAGGTGCGCTGGGACCGCGGTCCGTGGATCCCCGTCTCGGTGACCGTGCCGCCGGTCACCGGACCCGGATGGGACCGCGACGGGATGCACAGCGGCATCGGCGGGCTCGCCCACGTGCTGGCCGAGATCCGCCTCGGCCGCGACTGGACGGCCGAGGAGCAGCACCTGGCGGATGCGATCGCAGAGCGGCTACGCGGCGAGATCCCGACCCGGACCGACTGCACCTTCTTCGACGGACTCGTCGCCTCTCTCGGCGCGCTCCTCGCCCTGGACGCCCCGGGATCCGAGGCCGCGGTGGCCAGACTGGCGGCGCTGGCCGAGCCCGACGGCTGGCCGCAGAGTGTCCTCAAGGGCCCGAGCTACGCCCCGGGCGCGCGCATCAACGACCTGACACTGGGCACGGCGGGCGTCCTGCTCGGCGCGATCTGGGCGCGCCGGCACGGTGTGGCGGGAGCCGGGGACGTCGCCGAGCACGCCGCCGGAGTGCTGCTGGCCGAGGCAGAGCACGAGCCGACCGGCACCAACTGGCAGATGGTGCCGCCCCGCTTCGGCGCCGACCGGCGCAATGCCCAGATGCCCAACCTGTCCCACGGTGTGGCGGGTGTCGCCGCGGCCCTGGCGGTGGCCGGCGCCGAGCTCGACCGTCCCGACCTGACCGCGGCCGCCCGCAGCGGTGCCGAGCACCTGGTGTCCCTCGGCGACGCCGGCGGTGACGGGTTCGTCGTCCCCCGCTACCTCCCCCGCGACTTCAACGACCAGGACGAGGTCACCCACACCTGGTGCCACGGCGGGACCGGCACGTCGCTGCTGTTCCTGGCGCTGGCCCGGGCCGGCGTCCCCGAGGTCGCGGGGCGGGCGCCGCTGGCCTGGCACCGCAGGTGCCTGCACAGCGTCCGCACGTCGGGCCTCCCGGCTCGGCTGCACCCGGGCTTCTGGGACAACGACGGGCGCTGCTGCGGCACGGCCGGCGTGGGCGACGTGTTCCTGGACTCCTGGCAGCGGGCAGGAGACGACCGGGACCTGGAGTTCGCGCTGCTGCTCGCCGACACCCTCGTCGAGCGTGCCGTCCCCGCGGGGTCCCACGCCTACTGGCGGTTCGTCGAGCATCACGCGCCCGAGCCGCTGCTGCCGCCGGGTGTGGGCTGGATGCAGGGGGCCGCCGGGATCGCGGCGTTCCTCTTCCGGGCGAGCCGCGTCCTCGAGCAGGGGCCGGCGGCCGAGGCGGTCCCCCGCATGGACACGTGGTGGGCCGGGAGGCCCGCACCGCGAGGGGCGTGAGCACGGGCCCCGGCGCAGGAGGTCAGGTGGCGCCGGTCCGGACCGGCAGCCCCGCCAGCCGCCACTCCAGCACGCCCTCGGCGGCTCGGCGGGCGGTGATCCCGTGGGAGGTGAGCAGCCGCACCGCGTCGTGCGCGAGGACGCAGTACTGGCCGCGGCAGTAGGCGACGACCTCCCGGTCCCTCGGCAGCTCCGCGAGCCGTGAGGCGAGCTCCTCGAGCGGGATGTGCCAGGCCCCCGGCAGGTGGCCGCCGGCGTACTCCGGGTCCGGGCGCACGTCGAGGACGACGGTGTCGCCCGCGTCGAGCCGGCGGAGGAGCTCCTCGGTGCCGACTGCCGTGGTGTCCTCGGGGCCGAGATAGGCCCGGCGGGCGACCTCGGTGTGCGGCCGGTGTCGCTGGGCCACTCGCCGCAGGTGGTCCCAGAGCCCGGCGACGTCGTCCCCGGTCAGGGAGTAGAAGACCCGCTTCCCCTGCCGCCGGGTCTCCACCAGGCCGGCCTCGCGGAGCACCTGCAGGTGCGCCGAGCAGGTGCTCACCCCGACGTCGGCCGCCGACGCGAGCTCCTCGACGCTGCGCGAGCCCTGGGCCAGCAGGTCCAGCAGCTCGAGCCGCTTGGGGTGGCCCAGCACCTTGCCGACCACGGCGAACTCGCCGAACAGCGCGTCCTTGGCGCGACGCTCAGCCATCGAGGACTCCCTCCCGGTCCGGCCCGGCGGGCCGGTGATGAGTCTCGTACATGCGTACGGCGACCACCAGCCCGGACACGGCCGTCAGCGCCGCCACCGTCCACACCGCCGCACGCACGCCCAGGGCGTCGGCGACGATCCCGGCCAGCAGCGCACCGACGGCGAACCCGCCGTCGCGCCACAGCCGGTAGACGCCCACCGACCGGGCCCGCCAGGTCGGGTGCGCGACGTCCCCGATGGCCGCGAGCAGCGTCGGGTAGACCATCGCGGTGCCGGCACCGAGCAGGACCGCGGCGAGCGCCCACAGGCCGAACGACGTCGACGGTCGCGACCAGGCCCAGGGCCAGGGCCTGCAGCCACATCCCGGCCGCGATCATCCACTTGCGGCCGACCCGGTCGGAGAGGGCGCCGGTGAACAGCTGACCCAGGCCCCAGACGGCCGGGTAGAGGGCGGCGAGCACGCCGATCCTCCCCACCGACAGCCCGGCGGCGGCGAACAGGATCGGGAACAGCCCCCAGGCGAGGCCGTCGTTGAGGTTGTTGACCATGCCGGCCTGGCTCGCCGACGACAGCGCCGGCTCGCGGAAGCTGGTCTGGACGAGCACCTCGCGACTGGTCAGACCCCCGTGCAGGTGGTCGTGCCTGCCGTCGGCGCGGGCCACGTGGTTGCGCGCCTCGAGCCGAGCGTGCTCGCGGGTCTCCCGGACCACCAGCGCCGAGAGCCCGAGCCCCAGGGCGGCGAACGCGATCCCCAGCAGGAACGGCGCCGGCCGCAGCCCGTAGGACTGGGCCAGGTAGCCCGTCGCCAGCGCGGTGACCGCCACCGCGGCGTACCCCGCGGCCTCGTTGAGCCCCATCGCCAGCCCGCGGCGGGCGGGCCCGACCAGGTCGATCTTCATGATCACGGTCGTCGACCAGGTCAGCCCCTGGCTGATGCCGAGCAGCACGTTCGCGGCGACCACCCAGCCCCACGACGGCGCCCAGATCAGCAGCAGCGGCACCGGTACGGCGACCAGCCATCCGGCCACCAGCACCGGCTTGCGGCCGAAGCGGTCCGCCCAGGTGCCGGCGAAGTAGTTGGTCGCCGCCTTGGCCAGGCCGAAGACCAGGATGAACGTCAGGCCGGCGGTGTAGCCCCGCAGCCCGAACACCCGCTCGCCCAGCAGCGGGACCACGGTGCGTTCCTGGCCGAGCATGCCCCCGACCAGCGCGTTGACCGCCACCAGCAGGGCGAACTGCGCCAGGTTCTGGCGCAGGCCCAGCTCGATCCGGCGGCCCGGGGCCGCCTCGCGCACAGGGTCCATCGGCTGCTCCTCGGCTCTCCCCGCTCCCCGTCGGGACCAGGTTAGCCCATCATTCCATGGAACGATGGAATGAATGCCTCAGCCGGTGCCGCGGCCCCACCTCAGCGTCGCGACGAGCACCGTCACCGCGAGCGCCTGCAGCACCAGCGTGACCGCGACCAGCAGCGCCACCGAGACGTCGTACAAGCCGCCCGCCAGTGCGCCGCCCGCCGCTGCCGCGATCCCCACGACGGCACCGAAGACGCCGTACGCCGTGGCCCGTCGACCCGGGGCGACCAGGTCGGCCACCGTGGCCCGCAGCGTCGACTCCTGCACGCCGAGGGCGAGCCCCCACGCCAGCGCACCGGCCACGGCGAGGGCCGTCGACGCCGAGAACGCGAGCGCCGGGACCGTCCCGGCCACCACCGGCAGCGCCAGCAGCACGCCGGCCCCGAAGCGGTCGTAGGCCCAGCCGGTGGCCACCGCGGCCACCGCGTCGACGACCATCGCGGCCGCGTAGAGGACGGGCACCGCAGCGACGGTGAGCAGGTGCGCGGTGACGAGGTGGAAGGAGAGCACCCCGAACGTGGTGAACCCGGTCATCGTGAGGCCCGCGAAGCCGGCGTAGGCCCAGAACCGTCCGGGCAGCCGGGTCGGCGGGTCGGCGTCCCGGTGATCGCGCGGCGCCTCGGCGCTCGGCGCCGGGTCGACGACGACCTCGTAGGCCACGGGGTCCGGGACCCGCAGCCGCAGCCAGACCACCAGGGCCAGCACCAGCACCCCGGGCAGCGCCAGCGCGAGCAGGGCGGGGGTGTAGTCCCCGCCGGTCAGGGCCAGCACCCCGGCCACCACCAGCGGGCCGGTCAACGCGCCCACCTGGTCCAGCGCCTCGTGCACGGCGAAGCCGCGGCCCCGGCCGGTCACCGCCGTGGCGTGGGAGAGCAGGGTGTCCTTCGCGGGCGAGCGGACCGCCTTCCCGACGCGCTCGGCGACCACCAGGGCGGCCGCCACCCACAGGACGCTCGCCAGGCCCAGCAGCGGGACGCTGACGACCGTGACGGCGTAGCCGCCGATCGTCCAGGCCCAGAAGCGGCCGGACCGCTCCGTCAGCGGCCCCGACACCAGCCGGAGCATGAGCGCCGCGGCCTCGCCGACCCCGGTCACCACGCCCACCACGAGCCCGGTCGCGCCGAGGTGGGCCAGGAGCGGCCCGGTGACCGAGCGTGCCCCCTCGTAGACGATGTCGGCCAGCATCGCCACGATGCCGAACCAGACCACGAACCGCCACGCCGACATCCGGCCCGGCTCCGTGTTCCCCATCGGCAGCATGGGCATCAGTGTGCCGGTCCCCGCCCGAACGGCGTCCGACCGCCCCGCGTTTCGCTAGAGTCCGAGACGGGTCTCGAGGGGGTGCCTGATGCGGACCGAGCAGGACGCGCCACCGGCCGGTCTCACCGCCGCGGAGGCGGCCCGGCGGCTGGCCGAGGACGGGCCCAACGAGCTCCCGACCGCGCAACGACGCAACCTGCTGCAGGAGGCGTGGCAGGTCGTGCGGCAGCCGATGCTTCTGCTGCTGCTCGGCGCCGGCACGGTCAACTTCCTTCTCGCGGAGCCCCTCGACGGGGCCCTGCTGATGTCGTTCGTGGTGGTCGTGATCGCCATCTCGGTCTACCAGGAGCACAAGACCGAGAACGCCCTCGCGGCGCTCAGGGACCTCTCCTCCCCCCGCGCGCTCGTGCTCCGCGACGGGGCCCAGGTGCGGATCGCCGGACGGGACGTGGTGCGCGGGGACCTCGTGCTCCTCGCCGAGGGTGACCGGGTCCCGGCCGACGCCGTCCTGCTCGAGTCGGTGAACCTGTCCGTCGACGAGTCGGCGCTGACCGGCGAGTCCGTCCCGGTCCGCAAGGCCGCGCGGGCGCCGGACGCGGCCGGTGCCATGGGCCCGCCGGGCGGCGACGGGACGCCGTGGGTGTTCTCCGGGACGTTGGTCGTCAAGGGGCACGGCATGGCGACGGTCCGGGCGACCGCGGCCGGCACCGAGCTCGGCCGGATCGGGACGGCGCTGCGCACGATCGAGCAGGAGCCGACGCCGCTCCAGCGCGAGGTCGACCGGCTGGTGCGGCTCATCGCGGTGCTCGGCGTCGTCGCCGCCGCGGTCGTGGTGGTGCTCTACGGGCTGTCCCGCGGCGCCTGGCTGCCGGGCTTCCTGGCCGGCATCGCGACCGCGATGGCGATGCTGCCCGAGGAGTTCCCGGTCGTGCTCACCGTGTTCCTCGCGCTCGGTGCCTGGCGGATGTCCCAGAGGAACGTGCTGACCAGGCGGCCCCCGGTCATCGAGACGCTCGGCTCGACCACGGTCATCTGCGTCGACAAGACCGGGACGCTGACCACGAACACCATGACCGTGCGGCAGCTGGTCGCCGGCGACCGGACCTTCACCCTCGACGACGAGCCGCTCCCGGAGACGTTCCACGCCCTCGCGGAGTTCTCGGTGCTCGCCTCGCCGGTCGACCCGTTCGACCCCATGGACAAGGCGTTCAAGGTCCTGGGAGACAGGTACCTCGCCGACACCGAGCACCTGCACGCGGACTGGGTGCTGGTCCGCGAGTACCCGTTGTCGGAGGAGCTCCTGGCGCTGTCGCACGTGTGGCGGTCGCCCGACGGGACCGACTACGTGGTCGCGGCCAAGGGGGCGCCCGAGGCGATCGCCGACCTGTGCCACCTCGACCCGGGCCGGCGTGCCGCCCTCACCGCCGAGGTGGACCGTGCGACCGCCGAGGGGCTGCGCGTGCTCGGGGTCGCCCGGGCGGCCTTCGGGGCCGGCGGCGACCTGCCCACGCGGCAGCACGACTTCGCGTTCGAGTACGTCGGCCTGGCCGGGCTGCACGACCCGGTCCGGCCCGGGGTGCCCGCCGCGGTCGCGGAGTGCACGCGGGCCGGGGTGCGCACCGTCATGGTCACCGGGGACTACCCGGGCACCGCGCTCTCGATCGCCCGCGAGATCGGGCTCGACCACGGCTCGGGCGTGATCACCGGCCAGGAGCTCGCGGCGATGCCCGACGAGGAGCTCGCCCACCGGGT
Source organism: uncultured Actinomycetota bacterium (assembly GCA_963838025.1). Lineage (GTDB taxonomy): Bacteria > Actinomycetota > Actinomycetes > Propionibacteriales > Nocardioidaceae > Nocardioides_B. The sequence goes on along the minus strand of CAWIPF010000001.1, from coordinate 1,815,221 downwards.
CCGCTCGGTCTGCGTCTTCGCACGGATGGTCCCCGAGCAGAAGCTCCGCCTGATCCGGGCGCTCAGGGCCAACGGCGAGGTGGTGGCGATGACCGGCGACGGCGTGAACGACGCCCCCGCCCTGCGGGCGGCCGACGTCGGTATCGCCATGGGGCGGCGCGGCACCGACGTCGCCAGGGAGTCGGCCGCGCTGGTCATCACCGACGACGACTTCGCCTCGATCACCGGGGGCGTGCGCCAGGGCCGCGGGATCTTCGACAACCTGCGCAAGGCGATGTCCTACATCATCGCGGTGCACGTGCCGATCGTCGGCATGTCGCTGGTTCCGGTGTTCGTGGCGGACTGGCCCCTGGTCCTGCTGCCGGTGCAGATCGCCTTCCTCGAGCTGATCATCGACCCGGCCTGCTCGGTGGTGTTCGAGGCGGAGGAGACCGACCCGCAGATCATGGACCGGGCCCCGCGCGGCCTCGGGGAGCCGGTGCTGGGCAGGCGGGTGCTCACGCTCGCGGTCCTCCAGGGCCTCTCGGTGCTCGCCACCGTCCTCGGTGTCTACCTGTGGTGCGTGCTCTCCGGACGGCCCGACACCGAGACCCGGTCGGTCACGTTCGCGGCGCTGGTGGTCGGGAACCTCGCGCTGATCGTGGTCAACCGGTCCTGGCGGCTGTCGGCCTGGCGGACCTTCCGCGAGCGGACCAACCGCACCTTGAGGTGGATCCTGCCGGCGGCCGTCGTCCTGCTGCTCGCGCTGCTGACCGTGCCGGCGCTGCGCCGGGCGTTCGACCTCGGGGCCGTCTCCCCCACCGACGGGCTGGTGGCCGTCGCGGCGGGGGTCCTCGGCGTCGCGTGGTTCGAGGTCTACAAGACCCGCGCCCACCGGTGACCGCGCGCCTCAGCGGGCCGGGTCGACGTACCTGCGCTCGAGCTCGTCGAAGAAGGCGTCCGCGAGGAGCACGAACTGCTCCTCGGTCAGCCGCACCGGGTCGCCCTCACGGTGCCCGAGAACGCTGGTGGCCGGGTCGAGCCCGGGGCCGCCGTCGGTGCCCAGGGTCTCGCCGTTGTGGATGATCGACCAGCACAGCAGCCGCACCTCGTGGAGCGGGTTGCCGTCCCGTCTCTCGACGGTCCGGTGGCGGTCGCGGAAGCAGCCGTCGAGCGCGAGCAGCATGTTGTTGAAGAACACCGGCTCGAGGCGGCCGAAGGGCGAGTCGGGCGGCGGTCTCCGCTCGCCCGGCTGTCGCGCCGAGGTGGCCGCCCTGCGGTAGGCCTCCAGCTGGGTCCGGAACCGGTCGCGGCAGCCGTTCACGTAGTCCCGGGGGTAGCTCCTCATCGCAGGCACGGGCCCCATCGTAGTGAGCCGGCGGCCGCCGGTCGGTCAGCCGGAGCGGCTCTCGAGGAGCTCCACGCAGGAGGCCAGGCTCCGCAGGTCGGGGTAGTCGTCCTCGTCGATCCGCAGCCCGCTCTGCTGGCTGAGCAGCTCGACGAAGCCGAGGAAGTCCAGCGAGTCGAGCTCGAACGCCTGTCGCAGGTCGGCGTCGGGTGCGAGCGCGGCGAAGTCGGCGTCGGGGACGATCCGGCGGACCGCCGAGACCACCATGTCGCGGGCCTGGTCGGTCTTCATAGCTCCTCCGGTCTCTGCAGCAGCAGGTCCATCGTGGTGAGGAAACGCGCGCCGGTGGCGCCGTCGGTCGCCCGGTGGTCGCCGGACAGGGTCAGCCGGACGACGGGGCGCACCGCGAGCATGCCCTCCACCGCCCACGGCCGCTCGACCACCCGGCCGACCCCGAGCAGCGCCACCTGGGGCGGGTAGATCACGCCCAGCACCTCCTCGACGCCCTGGTCGCCGAGGTCGGTCACGGTCAGCGTCGGCTCGACCACCTCGGCCCGGGTCAGCCGGCCGGTGCGCGCCCGGGCGACCAGGTCCCGCAGCCGCTGCATGAGCGTGCCGAGATCGAGGTCGGCTGCCCCGTGGATCGCCGGGGCGACGAGGGCGCCGCCGCGCACGGAGACCGCGACGCCGAGGTGCACGTCGTCGGCGGCCCGGAACCCGTCGTCGACCCAGAAGCCGTTGAGCTCCGGGTGGGCGCGGGCGGCGAGCGCGGCCGCCTTCAGGATCGCCGCCGCGGGGACGATCCGCTCCTGGACGGACCGCTCGCGGTTGGCCCGGCGCAGCCACCCGGTCACCGCGGCCAGGTCCACGGTGGTGGCCACGTAGTAGTGCGGGATCTCCCGGTTGGCCCGGCTCATCAGGGCCGCGATCGTGCCCCGGGTGGCCGGGGCGCGCGCCGACCGGCGCGGCAGCGACCGGTGCCGGGGCCGCCGGTGCGGCGGCGACCGGTGCGGCCGCCGCGCCGGTCACGTCCTCGGCGCGCACCGCTCCGCCGGCGCCGCCCCCGGTCACGGTGGCCAGGTCGACGCCGAGCTCGCCCGCCAGCCGGCGGGCGTACGGCGAGACCGGCCGACGGGTCCCGGGCTCGGGGCCCGCCCGCCCGGCCCGGTCCACGTCGGCGCGGGTGACGGCGCCACCGGCGCCGGTGCCGCGGACGGCGGCCAGGTCGACGCCGGCCTCCGCGGCGTGGTGGCGCAGCGGGGGCGGCGGCCTGCGCGGCGGCGCCACGGGCGGGGCCGGGCCGGCCGCACTGCCGATGACCGCGAGCGGGGTGCCCACCGCCACCCGGGTGCCGGGCTCCACCAGCAGGGTGCCCATCGTGCCGTCCTCGAAGGTCTCGATCTCGATCGCGGCCTTGTCGGTGTCGACCACCGCGACCGGGTCACCGCGGTGCACCACGTCGCCCGGGCGCACCAGCCACTCCAGGAGGGTCCCGGACTCCATGTCGGCCCCGAGCGAGGGCATCGTCAGGTCGCCCATCAGCCCACCAGCCTCCGGGCCGCGGCGACCACGTCCGCCGGCTGCGGCAGCGCCGCCTCCTCGAGGTGCTTGGCGTAGGGCATCGGGACCTCGGCGGAGCAGACCCGCTCGACGGGGCCGTCGAGGTCGTAGAAGCACTGCTCGGTGACCCGGGCGCTCAGCTCGGCCGACAGCCCACCGGTGCGCCAGCCCTCGTCCACCACGACCACCCGGTGGGTGCGCCGCACCGACGCCATGATCGTCGCGTCGTCGAGGGGCCGCAGCGAGCGGAGGTCGACCACCTCGGCCTGCACGCCGGCGCCGGCGAGCTCCTCGGCGGCCGCCAGCACCTTCGGGAGCGTGCCCCCGTAGGTGAGGATGGTCAGGTCGGTCCCGGGACGCCGTACGACGGCGCGGTCGATGTCGACCGGGCCCGCGTCCTCGGCGAGCGTCCCGGCCATCGTGTACAGCGAGCCGTGCTCGAACAGGAGCACCGGGTCGGGGTCCTGCACCGCGGTCCACAGCATCCCGCGGGCGTCCTCCAGGGTGGCCGGCGCCAGCACCTTGATGCCCGGGATGTGGGCGTACCAGCCCTCGAGGCTGTGCGAGTGCTGGGCCGCCAGCTGGCGCCCGGCCCCGGTGGTCATCCGGATCACCAGCGGCACGTGCACCTGCCCGCCGGACATGTGGGAGAGCGTGGCGGCGTTGTTCATGATCTGGTCCAGCGCCAGCAGGCTGAAGTTGACCGTCATGATCTCGACGATCGGCCGCATGCCCGCGAGGGCCGCACCGATGCCCGCCCCGACGAACCCGGACTCCGACAGCGGGGTGTCGCGGACCCGTTCGGGACCGAACTCCTCCAGCAGCCCCAGGCTGACCGCGAAGCAGCCACCGTAGCTCCCGACGTCCTCCCCCATCAGGAACGTCCGGTCGTCCTTGCGGAGCACCTCCCGCAGGGCCTCGCGCATCGCGTCCCGGTAGGTCGTCTCGACCACCTGCACGGTCATCTCACGCCTCCTGCTCGGACAGCACGAACCGGGTCAGGTCCTCGACCGGTTCCGGCGCGGCGTCGTCGGCCGCCTGCACGGCCCGGTCGACCTCGGCCTCGATCTCCTTCTCCAGCGCGGAGCGCTCCGCCGCGGTCAGGTGCCCGGCGACCACCAGCCGCGAGGCGAGCAGCTCGACGGGGTCGCGCCGGCGCCACTGCTCCACCTCGCTCTTGTCGCGGTAGCGCTCGGGGTCGTAGGAGGAGTGCGCCCGGAACCGGTAGGTCTTCAGCTCCAGGAAGCACGGACCGCCCCCGCCCCGGACCTGTGCCACCGCCCGGCGCGCGGCCGCCTCGACCGCGAGCACGTCCATCCCGTCGACCGCCCAGGAGGCCATGCCGTACGACGAGGCGCGCAGGGCCAGGTCGGTGGCGGCGTGGGTCTTGGTCAGCGCGGTGCCCATCGCGTAGAGGTTGTTCTCGCACAGGAACAGCACCGGCAGCCGCCACAGCGCGGCCAGGTTCATCGACTCGTGGAACTCGCCCTCGGCGACCGCGCCGTCCCCGAAGAAGCAGGCGGTGACCCCCGGCCGCCCGGTCATCTTGTCGGCCAGCGCCAGCCCGACGGCCAGCGGCAGGCCCCCGCCGACGATCGCGTTGCCGCCGTAGAACCGCCGCGAGGCGTCGAACAGGTGCATGGACCCGCCCCGGCCCCGGGAGCAGCCGGTGGCCTTGCCGAACATCTCCGCCATCACCGCGTCCATCGGCAGCCCGCGGGCGAGCGCGTGCCCGTGCTCGCGGTACGTCGAGACCACGGCGTCGGACTCCTCGAGCGCCTCGCTCACCCCGACCGCCACCGCCTCCTCGCCGACCCCGACGTGCAGGAACCCGCGGATCTTCGTGGCGGTGTAGAGCTGGACGCACCGCTCCTCGAACTGCCGGATCCTCATCATCGCCCGCAGCAGGTCGCGCTGGTGCTCGGCCGCGGCGTCCGGGTGGGCACCGGGGGTGCGGCTGGTCTTGGCTCGGCTCATCACACACGCTCCAACGTGGACAGGTCACCCTCGGGAAGGCCGAGCTCGCGGGCCTTCAGCAGCCGGCGCATCACCTTGCCGCTGCGGGTGTGCGGCAGGTGCTGGTCGAAGGCGACCTCGCGGGGGGCCACCGACCCCAGCCGCCGACGGCCGAACGCCACCAGCTCCAGCCGGAGGTCGTCGGTCGGGTCGAACCCGTCGCGCAGCGTCACGAACGCCTTGACGACCTCCCCGGCGACCGGGTCCGGCTTGCCGATGACGCCCGCCTCGGCCACCGCCGGGTGCTCCATCAGCGCGCTCTCCACCTCGAACGGCCCGATCAGGTGGCCGGCGGACTTGATCACGTCGTCGGCGCGCCCGACGAACCAGAAGTAGCCGTCCTCGTCGACCGCGGCCAGGTCGCCGCTGAGGTACCAGCCGCCGGCGAAGCAGCCGCGGTACCGCTCCTCCTCGTCGAGGTAGCCGCGGAACATCGAGGGCCAGCCCGGCCGGAGCGCCAGCTCCCCGGTCGCCCCCGGCTCGGCGACCTCGCGCACGGCGCCGTCCACGACGCGTGCACGACCGTCGTCGCCGCGCTCCAGGACGGTGGCCACCACCCCGGGGACGGGCCGGCCCATCGAGCCGGGCCGGACCTCCCCGTCGGGCCGGTTGCAGATCATGATCGCGCCGGTCTCGGTCTGCCACCAGTTGTCGAGGACCGGGCAGCCGAAGGCGTCCTGCCCCCAGACCACGGCCTCCGGGTTCAGCGGCTCCCCCACGCTGGCCACGTGGCGCAGCGCGGACAGGTCGAACTCCTCGGTCAGGTCGCGACCGACCCGCATCAGCATCCGCAGCGCGGTCGGCGCGGTGTACCAGACGCTCACCCGCTGCCGCTCGAGGATCCGGTACCAGCGCCGGGCGTCGAACTCCCCGGCGTCGCACAGCACCAGCACCCCGTGGGTGAGCGGCGCGATGATCCCGTACGACGTGCCGGTGACCCAGCCCGGGTCGGCGGTGCACCAGAACACGTCCCCGGCACGGAGGCCGAGGGCGTGGCCGGCGGTCGCGTAGTGCGCGACCACGGCCTCGTGCACGTGCAGCGCGCCCTTCGGGCGGCCGGTCGTGCCGCTGGTGAAGTGCAGCAGGGCGGGTGTCTCCGGGTCGGTCGGGAGGATCGCGTAGTCGTCGGCCGCGGCCGCCATCAGCTCGACGTACGACTCGGTGCCGGGGACCTCACCGGAGTCGACGAGCAGCACGTGCCGCAGGTCGGGCAGCTCGTCGCGGATCGCGGCGATCCGGCGGCGGTAGAGCTCGGCGGTGGTGACCAGCACCCGCCCGTGCCCCAGCCGCAGCCGCTCCCGCACCGGGCCGGGGCCGAACGCCGCGAACAGCGGGCAGAACACGCTGCGGTGCTTGACGGTGCCCAGGGCGGTCACGAACGTCTCCTGGCCCCGGCCGAGCAGCGTGAACACCGCCTCGCCCGCCGAGACCCCGAGCCGGTCGAGCACGTTGGCGAACCGGCTGGTCAGCACGGCCAGCCGGGCGTAGCTGACGTCGAGCGTCGACTCGTCGGGCGCCACCAGGCGGAGCGCCGTCCGGTCGCCCCGTCCGTGCGCGACGTGCCGGTCGACGGCCTCGTAGGCGATGTTCAGCCCACGGCCGCCGGGCAGCCCGTCGAGCCGGGCGCGTGCCTCTTCCCAGGGGTCCCGCTCGGTCATCACCGTCTCCTCGGCCCATCTCCCCGTGACACCACGCTGTTCCCGGCGCCGGACCCCGGCCAGGGCCGTTGGGCCCGAGCTCAGAAGCCGGTCGGCTCGGTCTCCAGCTCCGCCTCGACCGGACGGCCCTCGTGGTGCAGCGGGTGCAGCGGGCCGGTCTCCTCCAGCCACACCAGCGCGTCGTAGCGTGCGCCCATCCGGGTCGGGACGTAGTTGCCGGCCCCGCGTGCGGGGTCGTAGACGACGCCGACCGCCCGGTGCCCCCACCACGACGAGAGCCAGGGCCCGGAACGGTCTGGCCCGAACACCAGGACGGCGGCGCGGCCCAGGGCCCGGTGCAGGAAGTCCTCGTGGGTCAGCCGCCTGGCGGCGGGCACCCGGAGCACCCGCTCGGGGGTCCCCCACGCGCTCGCCGCGAGCACCGAGCCGCGGTGGCAGCCGAAGCCGACCAGGACGACGTCCCGGTCGCCGTGCCGCTCCCGGAGCAGCTGGCCGACGTTCACCAGCCCCTCCCGCGCCATGTCGGTGGCCCGGGCGTCGCCGACGTGGGTGTTGTGCTCCCACACCACGCCCCGGGACCCGGGGCCGACATGGTCGGCGATGCGGTCGATGGTGTCGGCCATGTGGTGGTCCCGGACGTTCCAGGAGCGCCGGTCGCCGGTCACCATCGTCCGGTAGTACCGCTCCGCCCCGGCCGCCACCTCGGCGTTCTGCGCGGCGTCGAACGCACCCTCCACGTCCCCGCCGTCGGCGAGGTCGCGGGTGCGCCGGCGCACCTCCGCGAGCATCCCGACCACGTCGGCCTCGCAGCCCTCCGGCACCAGCCGGGTGCTCCACGCGTAGCTGTGCGGGTCCTCGTGGAACGGCAGCAGGCACTGCCAGGCCCGCATCGCGTCCGGGACCGCCGCGGGCGCGTTGAGCGTCAGCCAGTCGATGGTGCGCCGAAGCGAGTCCCACAGCGAGTACACGTCGAGGCCGTAGAACCCGACCCGCCGCTCCGCCGGCTGGGCGCGGTTCCAGCCGTGCAGCCAGTCCAGGAAGTCCGCCACGTCGGTGTTCGCCCACATCCACGTCGGCCAGCGCTCGAAGCCGGCCAGCACCCCGCGGGCGTCCAGGTGCTGCTGCTCCGAGCCGCGCACCCACCGGTTCAGCCGCCAGCAGTCCGGCCAGTCGCCCTCCACCCCGATCCAGGTGCAGCCCTGCTCCTCGACGAGGCGGCGGGTCAGGGCCGCGCGCCACCGGTAGAACTCGTGGGTGCCGTGGGAGGCCTCCCCCAGGCAGACGAACCGGGCCGTGGACACCCTCGCCACCAGGGCGTCGAGGTCCCGGTCGGTGACCAGCGGCCGGGCCAGGGCCCGGATCTCCTCGATCACGTCGTGGCTGCTCAGCCTCGGCGCGGTGCTCATCGACGGGCCTCCTGCGGCCGCAGCGGGGCGTCGACGCCGAGGTGGGTGGTGAACCAGTCCGCGGCCAGCTCGGCGACCTCGGTCAGGGCGCCCGGCTCCTCGAACAGGTGCGTGGCACCCGGGACCACGTCCAGCCTGCTCTCGCAGCGCAGCATCGACTGGGCGCCGCGGTTGAGCGCCAGCACCTGGTGGTCGGCGCCCCCGACGATCAGCAGCGTGGGCGCGCGCACGAACCCGAGCCGGGGCGCGGCCAGGTCCGGCCGGCCGCCCCGGGAGACCACCGCGTCGACGTCCGCCCCCTCCTCCGCGGCGGCCCACAGCGCCGCCCCGGCGCCGGTGCTGGCCCCGAAGTAGCCGACCCGGCGGTGGGCCGTGTCGGGGTACTCCGACAGCCAGCGGGCGGCGGCCGACAGCCGGCTCGCGAGCAGCTCGATGTCGAAGACGTTCGTCCGGTCCCGCGACTCCTCGTCGGTGAGCAGGTCGAACAGCAGCGTGCCCACGCCGGCGCGGTGCAGCACGTCGGCGACGTACCGGTTGCGTGGGCTCATCCGGCTGCTGCCGCTGCCGTGGGCGAACAGGACCACGCCGTTCGCGCCGGCCGGCACCCGCAGCTCGCCGGCGAGGGTGACCCCACCCGCAGGGATGTCGACCTCACGGTCCACCTCGTGGCCCGGGAGGTCGGGCCCGGCGTCCGGGTGCCGGTGGCCGCTCTCGTCCAGCAGCCGGGCGACCTCCTGGTCGCTGGTCGGCGCGAAGTCGCGGTAGTGGGCACCCACGGCCATGAAGTGCCGTGGGGTCTCGAGGCAGACCACCTCGTCGGCCTCGGTGAACGTCGCGAGCGTGTCGGCGGGGGCGACCGGGACGGCCAGCACCACCCGGGCGGCCCCCAGGTGGCGGGCCACCCTGCAGGCCACCCGTGCGGTGGAGCCGGTGGCGATGCCGTCGTCGACCACCACGGCCGTCCGGCCGCTCACGTCGACGCGGGCCCGGCCGGTGCGCAGCAGATGCACCCTGCGGCGGAGCTCCTCACGCTCACGCCGCTCCACGGCCCGCACCTGGTCGGCCGAGATCCCGGCGCGCTCGACCAGGTCCTCGTCCAGCACCCGGGCGCCGTCCTCGCCGATCGCCCCCATCGCGACCTCGGGCTGGTAGGGCACCCCGAGCTTGCGCACCACGATCACGTCGAGGGGCGCCTCGAGTGCCTCCGCGACCTCGAACGCGACCGGCACGCCGCCGCGCGGCAGTCCCAGGACGACCACGTCCCGGCCGCGCAGGTGCTCCAGACGCGTCGCCAGCCGGCGCCCGGCGTCCGTCCGGTCCTCGAACACGACCATCCTGACCACCTCCGGATTCGGATTCGGCCGCCTCCCTACCGCCACCGTCACGCGCCGAGCACGCCCGCACCAGTGCCGATGGTCACGCGTTGGGGCTCAGCGGACGGGACGGCTCGGCTCGGAGAGGTCACGGCTCGCCGCCTGGCGGGGGAACTCGTGCCGGTCGGCCGCCGGAGCGGGCACGATCTCGACCGGGCAGACCCCGACCCGGAGCATCGTCCGCGCCTTCGAGCCCAGGGCCAGGCCGAACGGTGCCCGGTCACCGCGCCGCCCGATCACGAGCAGGTCGGCGTCCCTTGTCGCCTCCGCCAGCGCCACCGCGACGTTGCGGTAGCGCAGGTCGACCCGGACCTCGACATCCGGGTAGTCCGCGCGCCAGCCGGCCACCAGGGCCCACACCGCCGGCTCGGTCTGGCGCTCCCAGGCCTCGGCGCCCACGCGCCCGCCGATCGCCGCGTCGTACTGGCCGGTGGGCCGCCACGCGTGCAGGACCACGAGGTCGGCGCCCCGGTCGGCGGCGGCCGCGAAGGCGGCGTGCAGCACCGCGGACGACGCGGGCGAGCCGTCGATGCCCGCGACCACACGCTTGTGCTCGGTCGGCGTCCACTCGGCGGGGACCCCGACGACCGGGCACTGCGCGCGGGCCGCGACACCGGTGGTGGTCGATCCGGTCCACAGCCGCTGCATCGAGGAGCGCCGGGTGCCGAGCACGATCAAGGCGGCGTCGGCGGCATGGGCGAGGATCGCGTTGGCCCGCGCCCCGCGGGCGAGGACCTCCTCGACGCGGATGCCCGGATCGGCCAGCTCGCGGACCCTGGCCTCCGCCTCCGCGAGCACCCGGGTGCCCACCGCGTGCAGGGTGTCGGTGCCGAACAGCGGCAGCATCGGAGCCAGCGGCACCGCCTCGTGGATGACGTGGACCAGCCGGATCTCCCGGCCCTCGCGCCGGGCCTCGCCGACGCCGTAGCGGATCGCACGGTCGGCCTCCTCCGTCCCGTCGACCGCGATGACCACGACACCGGTGCGCTTCTCGTTCATGGCTGGACCTTTCTGGTGAGGCCGACCTTCTCCAGGTACCTGGGCACGACGGCGTTCCAGCCGAGGTCCACGTCGAGCCGCTCGGCAAGCGTCGCGGCCGCGTCCGGCTCACCGTGCACGACGTACGCCGTGTCGGGCTCGGGCATCGCCGACAGCCAGGCCGTCAGCTGGTCGGCGTCGGCGTGCGCGGAGTAGCTGGTGACCGACCGGACCTCCGCACGCACCCGCACGTAGCGGCCGTGGATCTTCAGCTGCCGGGCCCCGTCGGCCAGCGCCCGTCCCCGGGTGCCGGGCACCTGGAAGCCGGTGAGCACCACCGTGTTGCGCGGGTCCGGCAGCTGGTGCGCCAGGTGGTGCAGGACCCGGCCCCCGGTCGCCATGCCGGACGCGGACACGATGATGCACGGGCCCACGGGACGGTTCAGCTGCTTCGACTGCTCGGCGCTCGGCACCAGCCGCAGCCCCGGCGGCTCGAGCAGGTGGCCGACGGTGCCCACCTCGGGGCGGACCTCGGGGTCGCCGCCGGCGACGGCGTCCCGGTAGACCTGCAGCGCGTGCAGCGCCATCGGGCTGTCGACGTAGACGGGCAGGTCGGGGATCGCGCCGTCGTGCTTGAGCCGGGCCAGCGCCATCAGCAGCACCGGGGTGCGGTCGATCGCGAACGCGGGGAGCAGGCAGACACCGCCGCGACCGGCGGTGGCGCGGATGATCCCGGCGAGCTCGGCGTCCCCGTCGGCCTCGTGCGTGCGGTTGCCGTACGTCGACTCGACGACCACCACGTCGGCAGGGGACGGGGCCTGCGGGGGGCGGAGCAGCGGGTGCTCGTCGCGGCCCAGGTCGCCGGAGACCAGCAGCCGGGTGCCGAGCACGTCGAGCTCGACGAACGCCGAGCCCAGGATGTGTCCGGACCGCCGCAGGACGACCCCCACGTCCCCGGGCAGCGTCGTCCCCGCGTCGTGCTCGATCGGACGCAGCAACGAGATCGCCTTCTCGGCGTCCGCGCTGTCGAACAGCGGCAGCGCCGGGCTGTGCTTGGAGAAGCCGCCCTCGTTGGCGTACTCCGCCTCGTGCTCCTGCAGGTGGGCGGCGTCACGCAGCACGATCTCCGCGAGCCGGGCGGTCGCCGGGGTGCACACCGCCGGACCCGAGAAGCCGTTGCGGGCCAGCAGCGGCAGGTAGCCGCAGTGGTCGAGGTGCGCGTGGGTCAGCACCACCGCGTCGATCCGGGCCGGGTCCACCGGGAGCTCGTCCCAGTTGCGGCGGCGCCACTCGCGCTGCCCCTGGAACAGCCCGCAGTCGACCAGCAGCCGGACCCCGGGTGTCTCCACCAGGAACTTGCTGCCGGTGACGGTCCCCGCACCACCCAGGAACCGCAGCGTGGCGTAGCTCGGGGCGGGACTTCTCGACATCTGTGCCTCCCTGACACAGCCATCACACCCGTCGTGCGCCCGGGCCCACAGTGCCGAAGGTCCTCACGCCCGGCGTCGTCGGGCCCACGAGGCCACCCGGGGGGCGACCCGGGCGGCGACCCCGACCAGCACGCCGGGCACCGCGGCCAGCACGAGCAGCGTGGCCAGCGCGTCCGCGGGCAGCGACCGGGTGCCGAGCAGCTCCTGCAGAGGCGCCAGGTAGACGGCCGCCAGCTGCAGCGCCCCGGCACCGGCGACGGCGAGCTCCAGCCCGCGCTGGCGCCAGGTGCGGCGCACCCGGGCCCGCAGCGCGAGCGCGACGCCGAGCTGGGCCATGCCGAGCGCCACGAAGATCGCGGTCTGCACGTGCAGCCCCTGCGACTCCGCCCAGAAGCCGGCGCTCACCGAGACCGCCGAGATCACGGCGCCGACCAGGGCGATCTGGCCGCCGAGCCCCTCGCCGAGCACGGACTCGCGCGGCGAGCGCGACGGCAGCCGCATCACCGAGGGGGCCGCCGGCTCCGCACCGAACGCGACGCCGGGAAGACCGTGGGTCAGCATGTTGATCCACAGGATCTGGGCCGGCAGCAGCGGCAGCGCCACCCCCAGGAAGGGGCCGGCGAGCATCACCACGATCTCGGCCAGTCCCCCCGACACCGCGTAGCGCAGGAAGTTGCGGATGTTCGCGTAGACCCGGCGGCCCTCCTCCACCGCGGTGACGATCGTGTGCAGGTCGTCGTCGGCCAGCACCAGGTCCGCGGCCTGCCGGGCCACCTCCGTGCCGCCCTTGCCCATGGCCACCCCGATGTCGGCGATCCGCAGCGCGGGCGCGTCGTTGACGCCGTCGCCGGTCATCGCCACCACGTGACCGCGCGCCTGGAGGTCCTGGACGATGCGCACCTTCTGATCGGGCCGGATCCGGGCGTAGACCCCGACGGCGTCGAGGTCGTCGCCGTGCCGTCCCGCGGCCACGTCGTCCCCGGTCAGGACCGGCGTCCCCGGCTCGCAGATGCCCACCTCGGACGCGATCACCCGCGCGGTCACGGGATGGTCCCCGGTCACCAGCACCACCCTGATCCCGGCGTCCCGGCACGCCTGGACCACGGCGCGGGAGGCCAGCCGTGGTGGGTCGGTCACCCCGACCAGGCCGGCGAGCTCCAGGGGCCCGTCCTCGACCCGCGCGGCCGCGACGTCGGCCAGCGCCAGCACCCGGCAGCCCCGCTCCGCCAGGCCCTGCGTGGCCGCCCGTGCCGCCGCCAGGCGACCGCCGTCCTCGGACACCATCGCGAGCACGGCCTCGGGGGCCCCCTTGACCACGGTGAGCCAGCGGCCGTCCGCCCCCCGGTGCGTGGTCCGCATCCAGCCACGCTCGGCCTCGAAGGGGGACTCGCCCACCCGCGGCCAGTCCTCCCCCACCCGGTCCACCGGCACCCCGCCCTTGCGGGCCAGCGCCAGCAGCGCGGCCTCCAGCGGGTCACCGGACGGCTCCCAGTCGCCGTCGTCCGCGCCGGGCTCCAGCAGCCGGGCGTCGTTGCACAAGGCGGCGTCGCGCAGCAGCCGGCCCAGCGCGCCGGGCGGCCCGGGCTCGCCCAGCGCCACGACGTCACCGGTGGGCGAGTAGCCGCTCCCGGTCACGTCGTACGACAGGTCGGGAGGCGTCCAGGCGCCGGTGGCGACCATCCTCCCCTCGGTCAGGGTGCCGGTCTTGTCGGAGGCCAGCACGGTCACCGAGCCGAGGGTCTCCACCGCAGGCAGTCGCCGGACCAGCGCCGAGCGACGGGCCATCCGGTGCGCGCCCAATGCCAGCGACACCGACACCACGGCGGGCAGGGACTCCGGGACCGCCGCGACCGAGAGGCTCACCGCGGTGATCAGCATCTCCGTCAGCCCCCGGCCGCGGCCCAGCCCGAGCGCGAAGACCACCGCGGAGGCGGCGACGACGAGGACCACCAGCTCACGCGACAGCCGCCGCAGCCGCTGCTGGAGCGGGGTGGCCACGATCCCGGCGGTGGCGATCAGCTCGGCGATCTGGCCGAGACCGCTGCCCGCACCGGTGCGCAGCACCATGGCCACCGCACGCCCCCGGGTGACCACCGTCCCGGAGGAGAGCTCCTCGCCCAGCGAACGGTCCACCGGCTGCGACTCACCGGTCATCGCGGACTCGTCGACCTGGAGCCCGTGGCTCTCGGTGACCACGGCGTCGGCGGGCACCACGTCGCCGGCCTCGAGCAGCACCACGTCGTCGGGCACCAGGTCCGGGCCGGGTGCGACCACGACCACCCCGTCGCGCACCACCCGGGCCACCGGCGCGGCCAGCCTGCCGAGCTCGGCGATGGCCCGGTCGGCGCGCACCTCCTGCACCACCCCGATCGTGGAGTTGAGCACGACCACGAGCCCGATCACGACCGTGTCGGTGACGTCGCCGACCGCGACCGTCACGGTGGCGGCCGCCATCAGCAGGATCATCATCGGGTCCCGCAGCTGGCCGAGGATCCGGGACCAGACGCTTCGCGTGGCCCGCAGCGGCAGGTCGTTGGCGCCGTGCCGCTCGAGGCGCCGAGCGGCCTCGTCGCTGGTGAGCCCGACCGGTCTGACCTCGGTCGGTGACGACCCGGTCATGACAAGGTGAGCACCGCCGCGCCGGTGACCCGGCCCTCACGCAGGTCGGTGAGCGCCCGGTCCGCCTCGTCGAAGGGGTAGCCGACGACGTGGGTCCGCACGTGCAGCGCCGCCGCGAGCCGCAGCAGCTCCTCGCCGTCCGCCCGGGTGTTGGCGGTCACGCTGGTGAGGGTGCGCTCACGGAACAGGTGACGCTGGTAGTCGAGCGCGGGGATCTCGCTCATGTGGATCCCGGCCAGCGCCACGGTGCCGTTCTGGTCGAGCGCCTCGAGCGCGTCCGGCACCAGCTCCCCCGCGGGGGCGAACACGATCGCCGCGTCGAGCGGCACCGGCGGCCGGTCCCGCGGCCCCGCCGCCGAGGCCGCGCCCAGCTCGAGCGCCAGGGCGCGTGCCCCCGTGCCCCGGGTGAGGACGTGCACCTCGGTGCCCTGCGCGATCGCGATCTGCGCGGTGATGTGCGCGCTCGCCCCGAACCCGTAGATGCCCAGCCGCCCGCCCGCGGGGACCCGCGCCCGCCGCAGCGACCGGTAGCCGATGATGCCCGCGCACAGCAGCGGCGCGGCCTCCGGGCCCGAGAACCCCTCGGGCAGCCGGTAGCCGTAGGCGGCCGGCACGACGACGTACTCCGCGAATCCGCCGTCGTGGTCCCAGCCGGTGTACTCCGAGGCCCGGCAGAGGTTCTCCGCCCCGCTGCGGCACCACCGGCACTGGCCGCAGGTGCGGCGCAGCCAGGCGACGCCGACCCGGTCGCCGACCTCGAGCCCGGTGGCGGCCGGCCCGGCCCGCACCACGTCCCCGACCGCCTCGTGGCCGGGCACGGTGCCGGGCCCCTTGGCCGCCAGGTCGCCCTCGGCGAGGTGCAGGTCGGTGCGGCACACGCCGCAGGCGCTCACGCGCACGAGCACCTCGTCCGGGCCGGGCTCGGGCACCGGCCGTTCGGCGGCGACCAGCAGCCCGGGCCGGTCCGGGCCGGCGACCTCCCACACGCGCATCGACACGGTGCTCATCGCGGCTCCATGGTCCCAGGATCACCGACGTCGCGACGGCGGCGAAGTGCCGATGGTCCCACGGTTGCCCGGCACCCCGGTCCTCCCCCGGCAACGGGGACCTTCGGCCCTACGAAGCCCTGGCCCCGTCGACGACGCTGGTGAGTCCGGGCGGGAGGCCCGCCCGGCAGTCACGGACCGAAGGGAGCCGGCCGCCATGCATGCCGTCGCAGGAGACCGTCTGGTGGTGCGCAACCACCACGTCGGCGAGAGGGACAGGTACGCCGAGATCCTCGAGGTCCGCGGCGAGGACGGCACCCCGCCGTTCCTGGTCCGCTGGACCGACACCGACCACGAGGCGTTGGTGTACCCGGGTCCGGACGCGACCGTCGAGCACGCGCCGGACCAGGGCTGACCCGCTGGCTGGCCCGCTCCGGGTCAGCCGCCCAGGTGGATGTGCTCGTGGGTGATGCCCTCGATGTCGTCGGCGGCCACGCCCATCAGCCGGTGCGCCAGGTCCGACAGTGCCCGGGCGACCGCGAGCTCGTCGCCGATCTCGGGGACGTCCCGGTCGACGGGGTTGAGCCGCGCGTCCCCCGAGCCGATGACGGTCACCTCGTCGCCCGGCATGAGACGGGCCTCCGCGTGCGTCCTGTGGTCACGCTCGCCGATGAAGATCTCGACCTTCCAGGTCTTGGTCGCGCTCATGTCCCTCTCCTGTCGCGTCGCGGGGAAGCTCTCGCCGTTGAGCCGGGGGCGGGGGCCGGGGCCGATGCGTGATACGGCCTGCTGCCCGCCCCCGGCTCGACACCTCCATCGACTCACCGCACGGCGCGATCCGGCAGGGGCGAAGGTCCCGAGCAGCCCCGGGCCCGGCCACCGCGGCGCGGTGGGCACCGGTATGTCGGGAGTGTCCGCACGACGCCGGACCTTGGTCCCGTCCCCCGCTGACCATCGCACCTGTGCGTCTAGACCGCCCCGGAGCAGCGTGGAGGGCAGCCCTGGGAGGACATCGTGACCACTGCGCCTTACCCGGTCCGCGTGAGCGCGGATCTGGACCCGTCCCTGAACCGTTGGCTGTGGCTGGTGAAGTGGGTGCTCGTCGTGCCGCACCTGCTGATCCTCACCGTGCTGTGGGTGTGCTTCGTCGCGCTGAGCGTCGTCGCGTTCTTCGCGATCCTGTTCACCGGCCGGTACCCGCGGGCGATCTTCGACTTCAACGTCGGCGTGCTGCGCTGGACCTGGCGGGTCGGCTACTACGCCTACGGCGCGCTCGGCACCGACCACTACCCGCCGTTCACGCTCGAGGAGGTGCCGGACTACCCCGCGCACCTGACCATCGGCTACCCCGAGCACCTGTCCCGGGGGCTGGTGCTGGTCAAGTGGTGGCTGCTGGCGATCCCCCACTACCTCGTGCTCGCCTTCCTCGTCGGCGGGGCCTACGCGGCCGACCGCACCGCCGACGCGCACTGGGGACCGGGCGCCGGCGGCGGCCTGATCGGTCTGCTCGTCCTGGTGGCGGCGGTGACGCTGCTGTTCACCGGGTCCTACCCGCGGCCGCTGTTCGACCTGGTGCTCGGCCTGAACCGCTGGGCGCTCCGGGTGGCCGCCTACGCCGCGCTGATGACCGACGCGTACCCGCCGTTCCGCCTCGACATGGGCGGCGACGAGCCCTCTCCCGGGCGGCTGGTGGTGGGCGGCCCCGAGCAGCCGCCCCCGACGACCACCACGACTGCGCCCACAACGACCCCCACGACTGCTCCCGCCACCCCGGCCACGCGCTGGGGCGCGGGACGGGTGATCGCGCTGGTCGCCGGCGCGCTCGCCCTGCTCGCCGGGGGCGCGCTGGTCACCACCGGTGCGGCGGTGGCCATCGCCGGGCAGACCGCGCGGGACGCCCAGGGCTACTACATGTCCCCGCACCAGTCCCTCTCCAGCGACGGCTACGCCATCGTGTCCGAGACCGTCCGGCTGCCCGGCTCACCGGCCGCGGACTGGGTGCCGTCGTCGCTGCTGGGACGGGTCAAGATCACCGCCCGGGCCACCGACGGCCGGCCCCTGTTCATCGGGGTGGGCGCCGCCACCGACGTGGCCCGCTACCTCGACGGGGTGGCCCACAGCACCGTCACCGCTGTCGGGGGCACGCGGACGGCGCCCCGCTACCGGGACACGGCGGGCACGCGCCCGCCGCAGCCGCCCGACGCGGCGGGCATCTGGACCGCGCAGGTGCGCGGCGCAGGTGAGCGGGAGCTGACCTGGAGCGCCGAGCCCGGCGACTGGACGCTGGTGGTGATGAACGCCGACGGCTCCGCACCCGTCGCGGCCGACACCTCCATCGGCGCCACCCTTCCCGCGGCCGGCCGCCTCATCGTGGCCGCACTGGTGGCCGGCGGCGTTCTGCTCGTGCTCGGGCTGGCGCTGGTCGTCGCCGCCGTGGCCACCCGACGGTCGTCCGGCCCGCCCCCCGCGCCGGTGACCCCGGCGTCGTGACCCAGATCGTGACATCCAGATCGTGACACCCAGATCGTGACACCCAGATCGTGACAACCGAGGAGACGCCCATGAAGGCACTCGTGGTGTACGAGTCGATGTTCGGCAACACCGAGCAGGTCGCCCGTGCCGTCGCCACCGGGCTGGCCAGGCACCTGGAGGTCGAGCTGCGTGAGGTCGGCGAGGCACCCCCCGACATCCACGAGCTGCTCGACCTGATCGTGGTCGGCGGGCCCACCCACGCGTTCTCCATGACCCGGGCCTCGACGCGGGACGAGGCGGTCAAGCAGGGCGCGAAGCACGGCGGCACCGCCGTCGGCATCCGCGAGTGGCTCGAGCACCTGCACGCGGGCCCCCACTCCGAGCTGGTGGCCACCTTCGACACCCGGGTCGACCGCGTCCGCCACCTGCCCGGTTCGGCGGCCCGCAAGGCCGCGCACGTCGCCCACAAGCACGGCTACGACCCCGCCGCGAAGCCGGAGAGCTTCTACGTCGTGGACAGCGCCGGCCCGCTGGTCGACGGGGAGCTGGCCCGCGCGGAGGAGTGGGGCGAGCATCTCGGCGCGGACGCCGAGGCCCGGGCCATCGGCCGACTGCCGCTGTGACCTCCCGACGGGAGGTAGCCTCGAGCGGTGGACCGGCCCTCAGCCCCCGACGCCCGGGGACCCTTCCGGGTGGCCTTCGTCACGGGGGTGGTCCCCGACAAGTGGGCCGCGGCCTGGCGCCGCCGGCTGCCGGGAGCCCCGTTGGAGCTGGTGCCCGTCGACGAGGCGGACCAGCTCGGCGGGCTGCGTGCCGGACGGGTGCACATGGCGTTCGTGCGGCTGCCCGTGGACCGTGCCGGCCTGCACCTGATCCCGTTGTACCGCGAGCGGCCCGTGGTGGTGGTCAGCAGCGACCACCCGGTCGCGGCGTACGACGAGATCGGCGTCGAGGACCTGGCCGACGAGCACCTGCTGCAGGACCCGGCGGCCGTGCCCGAGTGGCGCGCGATCGCGACCGAGGTCCGCGACGGCTCGCGCGTCCCGGGACCGGACCTGACCCTGCGCCAGGCCGTGGAGAGCGTCGCCGCGGACGCGGGGGTGCTGGTGGTGCCGATGTCGGTCGCCAGGCTGCACCACCGCAAGGACGTGCGCGCGGTCCCGGTGACCGGCGTCGCCGAGACCCAGGTGGGCCTGGCGTGGCGGGTCGAGGACGACGACCCGAGGCTGGAGACCTTCATCGGGATCGTCCGCGGGCGCACCGAGCGCAGCTCCCGGGGCAGCGCCCCGTCGGCACCCACCGGGGGACGGCGGCGTCGGCGCAGTTAGGCCCGCCACCGACCGGTCGTCAAGCCCGCCACACCGGTCCCAGGCAAAACTTTCGCCAACCCCGCACCAGGCTCCCGGCGAACCGCTACGTTTCGGACATCTGTCCAGTGACCTTGGGAGGGGTCAAATGGCACTGATTTCACGTTGCCGTGTGCGCCTGGCGGCCGTGGCGGCCACCGCCTTCGTGGCCGCACCGATGCTCGTCGCGTCGCCGACCACGACCGGGGCGGCGCCCCCGGAGCCCGTCCTGCGCCCCGCGGCCATGACCTCGCTGGCGCTCGCGCAGCGCGAGGACCGGTTCGCCGCCCGCATCCTCACGCTCGTCAACCGCAAGCGCGAGCACCACCATCTCCGCAAGGTGCGCGCGCAGACCTGCGTGAGCGGGTTCTCCGACCACTGGGCCGGCCGGCTGGCCCGGCGCAACGTGCTGGTGCACAGCAACCTGGACCGGTTGCTCTCGTCGTGCAGCGCGGCGTACGCCTCCGAGAACCTCGCCGAGATCCCGCCCGGGTACACCCCCCGCGCTGTGGTGCGGCTGTGGATGCACTCGCCGGCCCACCGCCACAACATCCTCAGCCGGCGGCCGACCGCCAGCGGGGTCGGTGTGCGCTGGGACCCGGACCAGGGCGTCTGGCTGGTGGTGCAGAACTTCGCCCGGCACCCGCACGCCTAGGCCACACGGGGACGGCCGCCCCGGCCGGCCGGCGGCTCACCAGCCGGCGGGCAGCGGCCGGCCCTCGTGGAACCCGGCGGCGGACTGGATCCCCACGACCGCCCGGTCGTGCAGCTCCTCGAGGTTGCGTGCCCCGGCGTACGTGCACGCCGAGCGGACCCCCGCGCAGATCTGGTCGATCAGGTCCTCGACGCCGGGGCGCTCGGGCTCGAGGTACATCCGGCTCGAGGAGATGCCCTCCTCGTAGAGGCCCTTGCGGGCCCGGTCGAAGGGCGTGTCCGCGGTGGTCCGGCTCGCCACCGCGCGGGCGCTGGCCATCCCGAAGCTCTCCTTGAACGCGCGCCCGTCGGCATCCACGTGCAGGTCGCCCGGCGACTCGTAGGTGCCGGCGAACCAGGACCCGACCATCACCGCGGAGGCGCCCGCGGCGAGCGCCAGCGCCACGTCGCGCGGGTAGCGCACGCCGCCGTCGGCCCACACGTGGGCGCCCAGCTCGCGAGCGGCGGCCGCGCACTCGAGCACCGCCGAGAACTGCGGGCGGCCCACCCCGGTCATCATCCGGGTCGTGCACATCGCCCCGGGGCCGACGCCGACCTTGACGATGTCGGCGCCGGCGGCGACCAGCTCGCGCACCCCCTCCGCCGAGACCACGTTGCCGGCCGCGACCGGCACGCCCGGGTCGAGGCCGCGCACCGCCTTCAGCGCCTCGATCATCCGGTCCTGGTGGCCGTGCGCGGTGTCGACGACCAGGCAGTCCACGCCCGCGTCGAGCAGCGCCGCGGCCCTCTCGGCCACGTCGCCGCCGACCCCGACGGCGGCGGCGACCCGCAGCCGGCCCTGCCGGTCCGTCGCCGGGTCGTAGAGTGCCGCGCGCAGCGCCGCCGTCCGGGTCAGCACCCCGCGGAGCCGGCCGTCGGCGTCGACGACGGGCGCCACCCGGCGGCGGGCCCGGTCGAGCAGGTCGAACGCCTCGCGCGCCGTCACCGTGTCCGGAAGCGTCAGCGGGTTCGTGCTCATCACCTGGTGCACCTGGGTGAAGCGGTCCACCTCGAGGCAGTCCCCCTCGGTGAGCACACCGACCAGCATGCCCTCGTCGACGACGAACGCCGCCCGGTGGGCGCGCTTCGGAAGCAGCGCAATGGCCTCCCCCACGGTCTGGCGGGGCGCCAGGGTGATCGGCGTGTCGAAGACCAGGTGCCGGTCCTTGACCCACGACACCACGTCGCGCAGGACGGGCAGGGGGATGTCCTGCGGGATGACCGCCACTCCCCCGCGCCGGGCCACCGTCTCGGCCATCCGTCGGCCCGACACCGCGGTCATGTTCGCGACCACCAGCGGGATCGTGGTGCCCGTCCCGTCACTGGTCGCGAGGTCGACGTCGTCACGCGAGGCGACGTCCGAGCGTCGCGGGGTCATGAAGACGTCGTTGTAGGTCAGGTCGTAGGGCGGGACGATGCCGTTCAGGAAGTGCACCCACCCACGATGTCACAGGCGTCACGGCGTCACGGCGTCACGGCGTCACGGCGTCACGGCGTCACGGCGTCACAGCGTTGCGAGCACGCTGAGCGCCCGGTCGGCGTGCACGTTCATGTTCAGCTCGCTGCCGACCACCGCGCGGACGGTGCCGGCGGTGTCGATCACGAACGTCACGCGCTTGACGGGCGTGAGCAGCCGGCGCCGCACGCCGTACGCCGTCGCGACCTCGCCGGTGACGTCGGACAGCAGCGGGTAGTCGAAGCCGTGCTGGTCGGCGAACCGGCGCTGCCGCTCCACCGGGTCGGCGCTGATGCCCACCCGCTGGGCGCCCAGGGCGGCGAACTCGGCCGCGAGGTCCCGGAAGTGGCAGCCCTCCTTGGTGCAGCCGGGGGTCATCGCGGCGGGGTAGAAGAACAGCACCACGGGTCCCGCGAGCAGCAGGTCGGAGAGGCGGAGCGGCTTGCCGTCCTGGTCGGGCAGCTCGAACCCGGGCGCGGTCGCGCCCTCGGCGATCGTCTTCATCCGGTGTCTCCTCGGGGTGCGCAACGGGTGTGCCACGTGCAACTGCAACGACGGGCGGGGGTTCAGGTGACGGGTCTCCTCGGTGGCAGCGGGACGAAGCCGCTGGTCCTGCGGACGTAGTCGTCGTAGCCGGGGCGGCGGGCCGCCATCCCGCTCTCCAGCAGCGGCTTGCCGGTCCCGCGGGCCAGCAGCCAGGTCATCACGACCGGGGACAGGACGGTCAGGATCCCGGGCCAGGCGCTGAAGGCGACCAGCGACAGCCCCCACCACACGCAGGCGTCCCCGAAGTAGTTCGGGTGCCGCGTGTAGCGCCACAGCCCGGTGTCGAGCACCCGGCCCTTCGTCGCCGGGTCGTCGCGGAACCGCTGCAGCTGGTGGTCGCCGACCGCCTCGAAGAACAGCCCGACCGCCCAGACCAGCACCCCCAACCAGGTCAGCGGGCCGGGCGCCGAGGCCTCGAACACCGCCACCTGCAGCGGGAGGGAGACGAACCACATCACCAGCCCCTGGGTGAGGTAGATGCTCCGCAGCGCGAACAGGGTGCGGCTCCCCCGGGCCTTCGACAGCAGCTGCTCGTAGCGCGGGTCCTCCCCGTGGCCACGCGAGCGCCGGCCGATGTGCACCGCGAGCCGGATCCCCCACACCGCGGTGAGCCCGAGCACCAGCGCCCGCCGCCCGGGGTCGCCGTGGCCGGCCGAGAGGGCGTACGACGTCGCGGCGACCGCGACGAACCCGAGCCCCCAGGCGACGTCGACCACGGCGTGCCTGCCCAGCCGTCGGGCGACCACGAACGTGACGGTCAGCAGCGCCGCCACGGCCAGGGCGGTGAACGGGAGGGCCGCGGCGAACGCGCCCCACGGGAAGCCGGGCATCACGCCGCGCGCACCGGGCTCATCCCGCTGCGCCCGTCGGGGGTGGGCCGCACCAGCAGGATCTGGTCCACGCCCATCCGGCCCTGCTCGAACGCGAGGGCGCCGCCGACCAGGTAGAGCCGCCAGACCCGGGCGACCTCCTCGCCCACCATCTCCACGACGCGCGACCAGTTCTCCTCGAACGTCGCGTGCCACGCGTCGACGGTGCGCACGTAGTGCTCCCGCAGCGAGTGCACGTCGCGGACCTCGAGCCCGGCGCGTTCGAGCAGCGAGACGGTGTCCCCGACCGGCCGCATGTGCATGTCCGGCGCGACGAACGCCTCGATGAACGGGCCGCCGCCGGGCCGGGTGGTGCGCGACATCTGCTGCACCAGCGCCCGGCCGCCCGGCCTCAGCAGCCGGTGGATCCGGCCGGCGTACACCGGGTAGCCGCGCTCCCCGACGTGCTCGCCCATCTCGATCGAGGAGATGGTGTCGAACGGCCCGTCCGGGACGTCGCGGTAGTCCTGGAGCCGGATCTCGACCCGGTCGCCGAGGCCGCGCTCGGCCACGCGCGCGTCGACGAACTCCTTCTGCTCCGCGGAGATCGTCACGCCGACGACGCGCGCGCCGTACCGCTCGGCGGCGTGCAGCGACAGGGAGCCCCAGCCGCAGCCCATGTCGAGGTGCCTCCCGCCGGGCTCGATGCCGAGCTTGCGGCAAACCAGGTCGAGCTTGTCGCGTTGGGCGTCCTCGATCGTGTAGTCGGGGGCGTCACTGGTGAAGTAGGCGCAGGAGTACGCCATGTGCGGGTCGAGGATCAGCGAGTAGAAGTCGTTGGACAGGTCGTAGTGGTGCGCGATGGCCAACCGGTCGCGGGTCAGCGAGTGCAGGCGGCCGCGCAGCCGGGCCTGGGTCGCGGGCGGCGCCGGGGGCCGACCGAGCGCACCGAGCCGGGCGGCCGCGCGCAGGCCGTCCCTCGCCGTCCCCGCCCTCAGCCGCGGGGAGGCGTCCCGCTCGCGGACCGCCCGCCAGACCCGCCGGAACCCGTCGAGCAGGTCGCCCTCGACGTCGATCTCCTTGGTGACGTAGGCCTGCGCGAGCCCGAGCTCACCCGGCCGGTAGACCAGCCGGCGCAGCGCGGCGGGGTCCGCGACGACGACGGTCGGCGCGTCGGCAGGTCCGGTCTCGCTGCCGTCCCAGGCACGCAGCCGGACCGGCAGCTCCCCGCCGAACAGCGGGGCCACCACCGCGGAAAGCTGATGCGCGACACCCGTCCTGCCGGTCGGCTGCTGCTGAGGGGCGACGTCGGGGGCCAGGGTCATGGCATGCCTTTCACGAGGTGTCCGTCTCGGTGGGTTCGTCGCACCGGGGCCGCCGGATGGGTCAATCCTCCCTCCACCGCCGGCCTCGGCACCGGTCCCCGAGGCGACTAGGGTGCGGCGCATGCCTCTCGACCGGATCGAACCCGGAGATCCCGAAGCCATCGCCGCCGCGCTCGGGGACCGGTTCCGCGCCCTGCACGGACGCGCCCCCGCCGGCGTGTTCGCGGCACCGGGGCGGGTGAACCTGATCGGAGAGCACGTGGACTACAACGGCGGTCGGTGCCTGCCGATCGCCCTGCCGACCGCGACGTACGCCGCGGTCGGTGCCCGCGACGACGCCGCGGTCACGGTCACCAGCCTTCAGCAGGACGAGCCCTGGGCCGGCACGCTCGACGGGCTCGGACCCGGCGACGTGACCGGCTGGGCTGCCTACGCCGCGGGGGTGGTCTGGGCGCTCCAGGAGCAGGGCCACCGGGTCCCCGGGCTCGACGTGGTCGTGGACAGCCGGGTCCCGCTGGGCGCCGGGCTGTCGAGCTCGGCCGCCCTCGAGTGCTCGGTCGCCCTGGGCGTCCTCGAGCTGTGCGGGGCCGAGCTGGACGACGACGCGCGTATGCGGCTCGTCGGCGCCTGCATGCGCGCCGAGAACGAGGTCGCCGGAGCGGCGACCGGCGGCATGGACCAGACGGTCGCGCTGTTCGGCCGCGCCGGCCACGCCCTGCTGCTCGACACCCGCGACTGGTCCCTGCGCCAGGTGCCGTGGCGGACCGAGCACGTCGACCTCCTCGTGGTCGACACCCGGGCCTCCCACACCCTCAGCGACGGCGGCTACGAGTCCCGCCGGCGGGACTGCGAGCGGGCGGCCGAGGTCCTCGGTGTCGAGTTCCTGCGCGACGTCGGCGACCGGCCCGCGGCGCTCGCTCGGCTCGAGGACGACGTGGTCCGCCGCCGGGTGCGGCACGTGTTCTCGGAGATGGACCGGGTCGACGACGCGGTCCGGCAGATCGAGGCCGACGACCTCGAGGCCCTCGGCGCGACGTTCGTGGCCTCGCACGCGTCGCTGCGGGACGACTTCGAGGTCTCCTGCGCCGAGCTCGACGTCGTCGTCGACACCGCCCTCGGGGCCGGTGCTCTCGGCGCCCGGATGACCGGCGGCGGCTTCGGCGGGTCCGCGGTCGCGCTGGTCCCCGGCGACCGCCTCGATGCGGTCGAGACGGCGATCGCCGCGGCCTTCGGCGCCCGGTCCTGGCGCGCGCCGGGCTTCCTCGTCGCGACCCCTTCGGACGGCGGCCGCCGGCTGGCCTGACCGCGACCGCCGCACCCCGTCAGGTCGCGCTCACCCCGCCCACCCGGCCCTCGCGGAAGGCGTCCACGAACAGCGCGTGGTCCTCCCGGACGGTCCTCGCGTAGTCGACGGCGAAGTCGGCCAGCTCGGCCACGAACGCGCGCCGTCGCCCCTCCAGCACTGAGCAGATCGCCTCCTCGGTCTGGAAGTCCACGAGGCTCTGGTCGCTGTCCTCGTCCGAGGCGCAGTGCACCTTCGCGGTGGCCCGACCCAGGGCGGTCACCACCTGCGCCATCTCGTCGGGCTCGTTGAGCTCGTCCCAGTCGAGGTCCATCTCGTACGGCGACACCTCCGACACGACGTAGCCGACACCGTCGAGGCTGGTGTGACCGAGCAGCGGGTCGGTGTGCACCTGGAGGGCACGCTGGCTGACCGCGGTCCGGTGCCCCTCGTGCTCGAAGTAGCTCTCGACCGCGCGGGAGTCCACGAAGCGGCTCACCGCCGGCACGTTCGCCTGCTTCATCGACAGCACCACGTCGTTGTCCAGCGACTGGCTGTAGCCCTCCACCAGCACGTTGTAGGCCGGCAGCCCCGCACTCCCGATGCCGAACCCCGACTTGCCCACGACGTCACGGACCTCGTAGAACAGCGACCGGTCGACACGCTTCGACGGCGGGATCGTGGCCAGGTACTCCTCGAACGCCCGCTCCACCTTCCGCCTCTCGGCGCGGCCGAGCCGGCGGACCGTCGCGTGGTCGTCGAACCTGCGTACCTCGTCCTCGATCCGGGTCATCGAGTCGAGCAGCGCCACCCTGCTGGAGGCGCGTGCGGCCACCAGCGCCTCGCGGATCGGGCCCTCGGTGTTGTCCAGGGTCAGCGCGAAGTCCTCGTCCACCGGCTCGTCGGAGTACCGGTTCACCTGGGCCAGGTATGCGCGCAGGTACTTGCCGACCAGGTCGCGCACGACCGCCTCCGGGAGCGCCTTCTGCCAGCCCATCAGCGCGAGGCTGGCCACGAACCGCCGCAGGTCCCAGGTGTAGTGGCCGACGTACGCCTCGTCGAAGTCGTTGACGTCGAACACCAGCCTGCCGTCGGAGTTCATGTAGGTGCCGAAGTTCTCCACGTGCAGGTCCCCGTGGATCCAGATCCGCGACGACCGCTCGTCCACCCAGTCGTCGTCCCGCGACGTCAGGTCCGCGTAGAACAGGCAGGCCGAGCCGCGGTAGAACGCGAACGGGTCGGCGGCCATCTTGCGGAACTTGGAGCGGAACGCGCGCGGGTCACTGGCCATCAGGTCGGCGAACGCGTCCTCCAGCACGTCGATGATGAGCTGCTGGCGTCCCGTCTTCTGTGCCTTGGCCATGCCCGTCAATCTAACCTCTGTCGCTCCGGCGGGTTCGTCCCCGGGACCCGCGGGCCACTACCCTTGAGCGGTGCCCGAGGACCCGAACGCCAGCCAGGACTCCGACCAGCCGACCTTCGAGGACCTGGGGATCGACAAGCGCGTGCTCCGGGCCCTGCGCGACGTCGGCTACGAGTCGCCCTCCCCCATCCAGGCCGCCACCATCCCCGCGCTCCTCGAGGGTCGGCACGTCGTCGGCCTGGCGCAGACCGGCACCGGCAAGACCGCCGCCTTCGCGGTCCCGATCCTGTCCCGGCTGGAGCTGAGGCAGAAGACGCCGCAGGCGCTGGTGCTGGCCCCCACCCGCGAGCTCGCGCTCCAGGTGTCCGAGGCGTTCGAGCGCTACGCGGCGCACCTGTCCGGGGTGCACGTGCTCCCCGTCTACGGCGGTCAGGGGTACGGCGTCCAGCTGTCCGCCCTGCGCCGCGGCGTGCACGTGGTCGTCGGCACCCCCGGCCGCATCATGGACCACCTCGACAAGGGCACGCTCGACCTGTCCGAGCTGCGCTTCCTGGTGCTCGACGAGGCCGACGAGATGCTCAAGATGGGCTTCGCCGACGACGTCGAGACCATCCTGGCGAGCACCCCCGACGACAAGCAGGTGGCGCTGTTCTCGGCCACCATGCCCGCCCAGATCCGCCGGATCTCGAAGAAGTACCTCACCGACCCGGCCGAGATCACCGTCAAGAGCAAGACCGTCACCGCCGCCAACACGACGCAGCGCTACCTCCAGGTCGCCCACCAGCAGAAGCTCGACGCGCTGACCCGGATCCTCGAGGTCGAGAACTTCGAGGGCATGATCGTCTTCGTCCGCACCAAGCAGGCCACCGAGGTCCTCGCGGAGCGGCTGCGGGCCCGCGGCTTCTCCGCCGCCGCGATCAACGGCGACGTCGCCCAGGTCCAGCGCGAGCGCACCATCGACCAGCTGCGCGACGGGCGCCTCGACATCCTGGTCGCCACCGACGTGGCCGCGCGCGGTCTCGACGTGGAGCGGATCAGCCACGTCCTCAACTACGACATCCCCACCGACACCGAGTCCTACGTGCACCGCATCGGCCGCACCGGGCGCGCCGGACGCACCGGGGACGCGCTGTCGTTCGTGACCCCGCGCGAGCGGCACCTGCTCAAGGCCATCGAGCGCGCCACCCGCCAGCCGCTGACCCAGATCCACCTCCCCAGCGTCGAGGACGTGAACCTCACCCGGGTGGCGCGCTTCACCGAGTCGATCACCGAGGCGCTGGGCTCCGAGCAGCTCGGGTTCTTCCGCGACCTGGTCTCCGACTACGAGCAGGAGCACGACGTCCCGGCCACCGACGTCGCCGCCGCGCTCGCGGTGCTCGTGCAGGACGACAAGCCGTTCCTCATGGAGCCGGAGCCGGCGGCGCCGCAGCGCGCCTTCGACGGCAAGCGCGAGAAGCGGGGCGCCTGGGACCACGAGAAGGGCCGGCGCCGCGACGACGCCGGTCCGGCGCGCAGGCCGCGGGCCGCCCGCGGCCGGTCCGACGTGCCGCTGGCGACGTACACCATCGCGGTCGGCAAGCGGCACAAGGTGGAGCCGCGCCAGATCGTCGGCGCGATCGCCAACGAGGGCGGCCTGGAGCGGTCGGACTTCGGCCACATCGACATCCGGGGCGACCACTCCCTCGTCGAGCTCCCCGCGGACCTCCCGCCCGAGACCTGGCGGGCGCTGGGACGCACCCGGATCTCCGGCAAGCTGATCGACCTGCAGCTGCAGGGATCGGGGCCGGCGGAGCCCGCGGCCGCGGCCGGCAGGAAGAAGCCGCGCACCAAGAAGCCGAGGACCTGACCCAGCCCTCAGCTCGTCCGGTCGGGGTGCGGGCCGGTGCGCCCGTCGCGGTCGAGCCCGCCGATCGCCGCCATGTCCTCGTCGTCGAGCTCGAAGCCGAAGACGTCGATGTTCTCCGCGACCCGGCTGGGCGTGACGGACTTCGGGATCGCGATGTCGCCGAGCTGGACGTGCCAGCGCAGCACCACCTGGGCCGGGGTGCGCGCGTGCTTGTCGGCCAGCTCGCTGATCAGCGGGTCGGCGAGCAGCTCGCCGCCCTTCGCCAGCGGGCTCCACGCCTCCGTGGCCACCCCGAGCTCCTCGTTGGCGCGCCGTACCTCCCGCTGCTGGAGGTAGGGGTGCAGCTCCACCTGGTTGACGACCGGGACCACCTCGCACCTGTCGAGCAGCCGCTTGAGGTGGTGCGGCTCGAAGTTGGAGACACCGATGGCCCGGACCCGGCCGTCGAGATAGAGCCGCTCCATCGCGCGCCAGGTCTCGAGGTAGGCGTCCCTGCCCGGAGCCGGCCAGTGGATCAGGTACAGGTCGAGCACGTCGAACCCCAGCCGCTGCATGCTCGCGTCGAACGCGCGCAGCGTGGCGTCGTAACCCTGGTCGCTGTTCCACACCTTGGTGGTGACGAACACGGCGTCCCGTTCGAGCCCGGACGCGCGCACGGCGGCGCCGACGCCCTCCTCGTTGCCGTAGAGGGTGGCGGTGTCGATGTGCCGGTAGCCCGCCTCCAGGGCGGTGGCCACCGCTCTCTCGGTGTCGTCGCTCGGGACCCGCCACACGCCGAAGCCGAGCTGGGGGATCTCGATGCCGTTGTTGAGCGTCAGGTTCGGAGCCGCCATGCGCAACTGCATACCCCATCCGCCGGCGCCCCGAACACCCGGCCCGGCCGGCGGCGACCCCTCATCGCCGTTGACTGCCGGAAGGCACCGGCGGAGCATCGGGTCATGGCCCTGGACATGCGCGGCTACGTGATGGCGAGCCTGCCGCGGCTCCGTTTCGAACGCACGCCCCGGCGGGTCCGGGTCCGCCACGGTGACCGGACCATCTGCGACACCACGGACGCGCTGCTGGTCTGGGAGCCGCGCCGGCTCGTCCCGCTGTACGCCGTGCCCGAGAAGGCCCTCGCGGCCGGCCTCGCCCCGGACGGCCCGCCGGTGCTCGCGCCGCCGGAGGGGCTGCCGCCCGCGATGGGCCCGGACGGATTCGGGCCGCACACCTGCCCGGGGCAGTCGCTCGACGTGCACATCGACGAGGACGTCGTCGGGTCGGCGGCGTTCCGTTTCGACGACCCGGACCTCGCCGGCTACGTGCTCCTCGACTTCGCCCCCTTCGCGTGGGTGGAGGAGGACGAGCCCGCCGTCGGGCATCCGCACGACCCCTTCAAGCGCATCGACACGCTGCGCTCCACCCGGCACGTCGTCGTGGGCCTCGACGGGGTCGTTCTCGCCGACAGCAGTCGTCCGGTCGCGCTGCTCGAGACGCACCTGCCGCTGCGCTGGTACCTCCCCCGGGCCGACGTACGCATGGACCTGCTCGAGCCCAGCGCCCACCGGACCACGTGTGCCTACAAGGGCCACGCGTCGTACTTCTCCGTGGCGGGCGCCGCGGGTGCGGGACGCGACGTGGCCTGGACCTACCCCGACCCCCTGCTCGACGCACTCCCGGTGCGGGACCTGGTGTGCTTCTTCGCCGAGCGCACCGACCTCACCGTCGACGGCGTCGCCGTGCCCCGCCCGGTGACGCCGTGGTCGCGCCCCGGCCTCACTTGAGCTCGGCCGACGTCTTCCCGAGCAGGCGGCGGGCCACGATCAGCTGCTGGATCTGCTGGGTGCCCTCGAAGATGTCGAGGATCTTGGAGTCGCGGGCCCACTTCTCCAGCAGGTCGTGCTCGCTGTAGCCGAGGCTCCCCGCGAGCTCGACGCAGCGCAGCGTGATGTCGCTGCCCGATCGCCCCGCCTTCGCCTTGGCCATGGAGGCCTCCAGCGAGTTCGGCCTGCGGTTGTCGGCCATCCAGGCGGCCTGGAGGGTCAGCAGGTACGCCGCCTCCCAGTCCGCCTCGAGCTGGAGGAAGGTCGCCGCCGCGGCCGACTGGGCGAACGCCGGAAGGTCGTAGTCGATCACCACTCCGGCGTTCTCGAGCAGCTCCTTGGTCAGCTCGAGGGAGGCCCGGGCGCAGCCCACGGCCATCGCCGCGACCAGCGGACGGGTGTTGTCGAAGGTCGCCATCGCGCCCGCGAAGCCCTGCGAGGTGTCGACATCGGGGGACCCGAGGAGGTTCTCCTTCGGCACCCGGCAGTCCTCGAACCGGATCGTCGCGGTGTCCGACGCCCGGATCCCGAGCTTGTGCTCGAGCCGCTCGACGGTCATGCCGGGCGTGCCCTTGGGCACCACGAACGACTTGATCGCGGCCCGGCCGAGGCTCTTGTCGAGGGTCGCCCACACGACGACCGCGTCGGACCGCTCGCCGGCGGTGACGAAGATCTTCTCGCCGTTGAGCACGTAGTGGTCGCCGTCGAGCGTCGCGGTCGTCGCGATGTTGGCGGAGTCCGAGCCGGTGCCCGGCTCGGTGATCGCCATCGAGGCCCAGACCCCGTCGAAGCGCTCGTGCTGCTCGTCGTTGGCGACCGAGGCGATCGCGGAGTTGCCCAGCCCCTGGCGCGGCATCGACAGCAGCAGCCCGACGTCGCCCCAGCACATCTCCATGATCGAGAGCACGCTGGCCAGGTTGGAGCCGTTCTTGACCCCGGTCCCGTCCTCCCCGGGCGCGCCCTCGGCACGACGTACGCCGGACGCGCCGGCGCCGCTGGCGGCACCGGACTCCGACAGCCCGTCGATCATCGCCGCGAGCATGTCGAGCTCCTTGGGGTACTCGTGCTCGGCGAGGTCGTACTTGCGCGAGTTGGGGCGCAGCAGGTTCATCGCGACCTGGTGGGCCTGACCGACCAGCGGCCGGAACTTCTTGGGTGCTTCGAGGTTGATCATACGAGCACGCCTCCTTCCACGATGCCGATGGCCCGCAGGTCGCGGTACCAGCGCTCGACCGGGTGCTCCTTGACGAAGCCGTGACCGCCGAGCAGCTGCACGCCGTCGTTGCCGATCTGCATGCCGCGCTCGGCGCACAGCCGGCGGGCCAGCGCGACCTCGCGGGCGAAGTCCTTGCCCTGCGCGGCCCGCGACGCGGCCTTGTAGGTCACCAGCCGCATGCCCTGCAGCTCGATCCCGATGTTGGCGACCATGAACGCCACGCTCTGCCGGTGGCTGACCGGCTCGCCGAACGCCTCGCGCTCGTTGACGTAGGGGATCACGTAGTCGAGGACCGCCTGCGCGGTGCCGAGCGACAGCGCGCACCACGCCAGCCGGGACAGCCGGACGCACTCCACGTAGTCGGCGGCGGTGCCCAGCGGGGCGAGGTCCGGGACCCGCACGTCCTCGAGCACCACCCGGGTCAGGGCGGCGGCCCGCAGGCCCATCGACGGCTCGGCCTCGATCTGGAGGCCCTCGGCGCCGGACTCGACCAGGAACAGCCGCGGCTGCCCGTCGAGGACGGCCCCGACGACGAAGAGCTCGGCGTCCGCGCCGCGCGGCACCATCGACTTCACGCCGTTGAGGACGTAGCCGTCGCCGGCCCGCACCGCGGTGGCCTCGGGCGCGAGCGGGTCGAACAGCGGGCGCGGCTCGGTCAGCGCCAGCGCGGCAGCGGGCACGTCGTCCCCGGTGAACGCCGGCAGGTACGTCGCCTGCTGCTGCTCGCTCCCCCACAGCGACAGGGCGGTGGCCACCGCGCCCGGGGCCAGCGCCGCGACCGCGAGACCCAGGTCGCCCTTGGCGAGGGCCTCGGCGACGAGCGTGCCGGCGACCGCGGACCGCTCGGTGGAGATGCCACCGAGGTCCTCGGGGACGCCGAGGATCGGCAGGCCGATCTCCAGGCCGGCCTTCAAGACGTCCTGCGGCGGTGCGGCCGCCTCGTTGGCGTCGGCGGCCGCGGGGCGGACCACCTCGGCCGCGAACTCGCTCACCACGTCGACGAGCATCTGCTCGTCCTCGGTCGGGGTGAGGTCGAAGACGCCGGTGGGGGCGGCGGCCGGGACGCGGGCCCCGGTCCGGCCCTTCCTGCCGGTGCGGGCGAACCGGCGCCCGACCGCGCCGACGGTGCGGAACCCGGTCTTCGTGGTCTCGAAGACCACCCGCTCGGTCGGCTTGCGCAGCCCGAGGCGGTCCAGCGCGCCGGACTGGGCGAGCTTGTTCAGGGCGGCCACGGCGAGGCCGATCGGGTCCGGCTTCTCGCGGGCGGTCAGGCCGTTCTTGGAGGCTCTGGGGGCGGACATGGAGCAACTGTAACTCTCAGTTACACCTTCGGGAACCGGTGCCCGCCGTGGCGAGGGTCACAGCCCCCCGGCGGCGGGCCGGCGGCGCTCTCTACGATGAGCGGCATGTCCGAGACCGACGCAGCCGTGGGCGACGCCCTGCCCCCGGGCGGCACCGTGCGGCCCATCACCCGCTGGGGCGAGCCGGTGATGCACCGGGTGCAGGAGCCGATCGAGTCCTTCGACGAGGACCTGCGCGCCCTCGCCGCCGACATGGTGGCCACCATGTACGCCGCGGACGGCGTCGGCCTCGCGGCCTGCCAGATCGGGGTCGACCGGGCCGTCTTCGTGTTCGACTGCCCCGACGACGAGGGGGTCTCCCACCAGGGCGTGGTGTGCAACCCGGTGCTGCTGCTGCCCGAGGGCAAGGACCGCAGGCTCGACGACGGCGACGAGGGCTGCCTCTCCCTGCCCGGCGCCTACGTGGCCTGTGCCCGGCCGGACCTCGCCGCCGTGGAGGGCCAGGACCTCGACGGGCGGCCGGTGCGCTACACCGGGCGCGGGCTGCTCGCCCGCTGTCTCCAGCACGAGACCGACCACTGCCAGGGGACCGTGTTCGGCGACCGGCTCAACAAGCGCAGCCGCAAGAAGCTGTTCCGCGAGGCCGACGCGCACGCCGAGGACTACCCACCGGGCTGGCCGGCGTGACCGCCCTCGGTCAGCGCCGGGCGGCCAGGTAGCACGCGACGGCGCTCGCCGCGGCGACGTTGAGGCTGTCGATGCCCTCGCGCATCGCGATGACCGCGCGACGGTCGGCGGTCCCCTCCCAGCGGCTCGACAGGCCGTGACCCTCGGTGCCGAGCACCAGCGCCACCTTGTCCAGCCCAGCGACCGCGTCCTCGATCGGTCGGGCGTCCTCGGCCAGCGTGAGAGCCACGGTCGTGAACCCGGCCCGCGAGATCGCCGGCAGCGCGTCGTACCAGTCGTCGAGGCGCGCGTAGGGCAGCCGGAAGACCGCACCCATGGCCACCTTGACCGCCCGCCGGTAGAGCGGGTCCGCGCACCGCGGCGACAGCAGCACGGCGTCCACGCCGAGGGCGGCCGCGCTGCGGAAGATCGCCCCGACGTTGGTGTGGTCGACGATGTCCTCGAGCACCACGACCGTGCGCGCCGCGGCCAGCACCTCGGCCACCGGCGGCAGCGGGCGCCTCTCCAGCGACGCCAGGGCGCCGCGGTGCACGTGGAAGCCGGTCACCTGCTCGGCCAGCGCCTCGGTCACCACGTAGCACGGCGCGTCGGAGGCGGCCAGCACGTCGTCCAGCCCGTCGAGCCAGCGCGGCGCCATCAGGAACGAGCGCGCCCGGAAGCCCGCCTCGACCGCCCGGCGGACCACCTTCTCCCCCTCCGCGAGGAACAGGCCGTGCTCGGCCTCGAGGTGCTTGCGCAGCTCGACGTCGCGCAGGTCCCGGTAGTCCGCGAGCCGCGGGTCGGCCGGGTCGGCCACCTCGATCAACGCGGCCACGAGTACCGCTCCGGGTGCGCCACCGCGACCACGTCGCCGACCACCACGATCGCGGGCGGCCGCACCTGCTCGCGGGCCAGGTCGCCGGCGACGGCGCCCAGGGTGGACAGCAGCGTCCGCTCCCCCGGCATCGTGCCCTCGGAGATCACCGCGACCGCGGTGGCGCCGGACCGGCCGCCCGCCATCAGCCGCTCGGCGATCGCCGGCAGGTTCCGCACCGCCATCAGCAGCACCACGGTGCCCCGCAGCCGGGCCACCGCGTCCCAGTCCACCAGCGACTCCTCGTGGTCGGGCGGGAGATGGCCCGAGACCACGGTGAAGTCGTGGGCCACGCCCCGGTGCGTCACAGGGATCCCGACCGCCGCCGGCACGGAGATCGCGCTGGTCACGCCCGGGATGACCGTCCAGGGGACGCCGGCGGCCTCGCAGGCGATCGCCTCCTCGAAGCCGCGGCCGTAGACGAACGAGTCACCACCCTTGAACCGCACCACCCGCTTGCCCGCGAGCGCGCGGTCGACGATGACCCGGTTGATCTCCTCCTGGGAGGCGGACCGGCCGCGGGGCAGCTTCGCGACGTCGACGAGCTCGACATCCGGCGACAGCTCGTCGAGCAGCGCACGCGGGGCCAGCCGGTCGGCCACCACCACGTCGGCCTCGCTCAGCGCCCGCCGTGCGGCCACGGTGACCAGCTCGGGGGCGCCGGGGCCGCCTCCGACGAGCACCACGCCGGGGGTCCGGTCGTGGTCGTGGGGCGCGGCGATCGCCCCGTCCCGCAGCCCCGCCACGATCGCGTCGCGCACCGCCGCGGAGCGACGGGGCTCCCGGTTGCCGAGGACCGCGACGGTCACTCCCGCGTGCCGGCCGACCGCGGGCGTCCAGGCCGACGCCTCGGTGGCGTCGTCGCTGCGGACGCAGAAGGTCCGGTTCGCCTCGGCGGCGGCGCCGACCGCCTCGTTCACCGCCCGGTCGTCGGTGGCCGCGATGACGTACCACGCCCCGTCGACGTCCGAGGGCACGAACCCGCGCCGGTGCCAGGTGATGTCCCCGGCCGCCACGAACCCCTCGACGGCGGGGGTGGTGGCCGGCGAGACCAGCACCACCTCCGCCCCGGCGGCCAGCAGGCCCGGCACCCGCCGCTGTGCGACGTGCCCGCCGCCCACCAGCAGGACCCGGCGCCCCGCCAGCCGGAGGCCGGCCGGGTAGGGCGGGAAGCCGTCGTTGTCGGTCATGGCGGCCATTGTTCCCGGGCAGCGGGGCGTCCTGGCAGCCGACCAGAGTGCGGACTAGGTTGGGCGGCGACCCCGACTTCTGCTCCAGGAGGATCGATGAGCCTCGACCGACCGGTCAGCCCCAACCCCTACGACCTGCTCCCCCAGGTCCCGTCGTTCACCGTGACCAGCACCGACGTCCAGGACGGGCGGCCGCTCCAGGACGCCCAGGTCGCCGACAAGGGCAACACCTCCCCGCAGCTGAGCTGGTCGGGTGCGCCCGCGGGCACCAAGAGCTACGTGGTGACCTGCTTCGACCCCGACGCACCGACCCCGTCGGGGTTCTGGCACTGGGTGCTGGTCGACGTACCCGCCGACGTGACGTCGCTCGACACGGGCGCCGCGTCGGGCGACCTTCCCGGCAACGCCTTCCACTGCCGCAACGACGGCGGCGGCCTCGGCTTCATGGGCGCCGCACCGCCGGCGGGCGACCAGGTGCACCGCTACTTCTTCGTCGTGCACGCGGTGAAGGACGAGACGCTGGGCGTCGACGCCGACGCGTCACCGGCGGTGGTGTCGTTCAACCTCGCGTTCAAGACGCTGGGCCGCGCGGTCATCCACGGCACCTACCAGCACTAGCCGCCGGAGCCGGCCAGGCGCGCGTAGGTCTCCGACTCCAGGAACCTCGGCAGCACGTGCTGCGCCGCCACCGACAGGTCCAGTGAGCCGTCGAGCACCCGATCCGGGCTCACGAACACGATCTGCCGGCCCTCACCGAGGGTGATGTCGTCGTCGGTGAGGTCGGCGGCGCCGACCCAGATCTGCCACCGGTCCGCGAGGTGGGTCGACACCTTCGGCGAGTGCTGCACCACCTCGTCGAACCACAGCTCGAGCCCCTCGGGCCGCAGCCCGGTCTCCTCGTCCACCTCGCGCGCGAGCGCCGCGTCCCAGTCCTCCCCGGGCTCGACGTGACCCCCGACGAGGCCCCACTGGTTCGGTGAGACGGGCGCGTGCTCGTCGCGCTCCTGGAGCAGCAGCCAGCCGCGCGGGTCCACCAGGATCATCGTCGCGAGCCGGCAGTTGCGCTCGGCGCACGCGAGCGGCCCCTCGGTCCCGGCCCCGGAGTTGCTCTGGCTCACGTGGTTCCCCAATCGGCTTGCCCGCACCCGGCGGCGTCCTACAGACTTCACTGCCCACAATCTCACAGCGGCCCGCACGACCCCCCGGCCCGGCGTGGTCAGGGGGTGCCCGCGCGCGCCGCCCGGTCCGGAGGGAGGCCGCGTTGCTGTACGTCGCGGTAGCCGCGCGCGCCTTCCGCCGCTACTCCACCTACACGGCCGCGACTCTGGCCGGGATCTTCACCAACTCCGTCTTCGGGGTGATCATCTCCTTCACCTACATCGCGGTGTGGAGGCAGAACCCCACCGCCGGCGGCTACGACGTGAGCGACGCGCTGACCTACGCCTGGCTCGCGCAGGCCCTGATCATGACCGTCGGGATCTGGGGGTCGGGGGTCACCGACGACGTCGCCGACCGGATCCGCACCGGCGACGTGGCGATCGACCTCTACCGCCCGGTCAGCTATCTGGGCTGGTGGCTGGCCAGCGACCTGGGCCGTTCCGGCTACCACCTCCTGACCCGGGGGCTGGCGCCGACCGCGATCGGCTTCGCGCTGTTCGACCTGCGCCCGCCCGCCTCGGCCGTCGCGGTGGTCGGCTTCCTCGGCTCGGTGCTGCTCGCGGTGGTGGTGTGCTTCACGATCCGGATGCTGGTGGCCACGTCGGCGTTCTGGCTGCTCGACCAGACCGGGGTGCGGGCGCTGATGGTGGTGTTCGCCGCGTTCTTCTCCGGTCTCACCGTGCCACTGGTGCTGTTCCCCGGGTCCCTGCGCGACGTGGTGATGGCCCTGCCCTGGGCCGCGTTCATCCAGGTGCCCGCGGACATCTGGCTCGGGCAGCGTGCCGGCGCACAGGTGCTCGCCGGCCTCGCGTTCCAGGCCGGCTGGGCCGTCGTACTCCTGCTGGGCTGCGCGCTCGTCCTGCGGCTCGCGGACCGGAAGGTGGTGGTGCAGGGTGGCTGAGAGCCTGCGCTCGTTCCGGCTGCTCGCGCTGATGTGGGTGCGCGTGGACATGACCTACCGGACGTCGTTCGTGGTGATGACGCTGGCGTCGCTCGTGATCACCGGCATCGACTTCGTCGGCATCATGGTGATGTTCGCCAACGTCGACGCGCTGGGTGGCTTCGGTCTGGGCGAGATCGCCTTCCTGTACGGCGGGACCTCGCTCTGCCTCGGCGTCGCGGACCTGCTCGTCGGCAACATCGAGCGGCTCGGCGCGCGGATCCGGATGGGCTCGCTCGACGCGATGATGGTCCGACCGGTCAGCCTGTTCGTGCAGGTGTGCGCGGACCAGTTCGCGTTCCGCCGCATCGGCCGGATCCTGCAGGGGTTGGTGGTGTTCGCCTGGTCGTTCACCGTCGTCGACGTCCACTGGACCGTGGCCCGGGTCCTGCTGGTCCCGTGGATCGTGGTGTTCGGGTCACTGATCTTCACCGCGCTGTTCGTGCTCGGAGGAGCGTTCCAGTTCGTCAGCACCGACGGCTCCGAGGCCGCCAACGCGTTCACCTACGGGGGCAACACGCTCACCCAGTACCCGCTCACGATCTATCCCGCCGAGGCCGTCAAGGCGCTGACCTTCCTGGTCCCGGTGGCGTTCGTGAACTGGTACCCCTCGCTCTACGTGCTGGACCGCCCGGACCCGCTCGGGCTGCCGACCGCGATGCAGTTCGCGTCCCCGGTCGCCGCGCTCGCCCTCGTCATGCTGGCCGCGGTCGCCTGGCGGGCCGGGGTCCGCCGCTATCGATCGACAGGGAGCTGAGATGGTCTCGACGAGCCCGACCGCCGCGCTGATCGAGGTCGAGGAGCTCTCCCGCACGTTCGAGGTGCGGCGCAAGGACGGCAGGTTCCGGCGGGCCCGGCACACCGTCCAGGCGGTCCGCGACCTGTCGTTCTCGGTCGCGCGCGGCGAGATGGTCGGCTACATCGGCCCCAACGGCGCCGGGAAGTCCACCACGATCAAGATGCTCACCGGCATCCTGGTCCCGACCGCGGGCCGGCTGTCCGTGGCCGGGATCGACCCGTCCCGCGACCGGGTGGCGCTGACCCGCCGGATCGGCGTGGTCTTCGGCCAGCGCACCACGCTGTGGTGGGACCTGCCGCTGCGCGACTCGTTCGAGCTGCTGCGCAAGATCTACCGCGTCGACCACGCCCGCTTCCGGCGCAACCTCGCCGACTTCACCGAGCTGCTCGGCCTCGGCGAGCTGCTCGACACCCCGGTGCGCCAGCTCTCGCTGGGCCAGCGGATGCGCGGTGACATCGCCGCCGCGCTGCTGCACGACCCCGAGATCCTCTACCTCGACGAGCCGACGATCGGGCTCGACGTGGTCAGCAAGGGCCGGCTGCGCGACTTCCTGCGGCAGGTGAACACCGAGCGCGAGGTCACCCTGCTGCTGACCACCCACGACCTGCAGGACATCGAGCAGCTCTGCTCACGGGTGATGGTCATCGACCACGGCTCGCTCGTGTACGACGGCACCCTGGCCG
This sequence comes from uncultured Actinomycetota bacterium, assembly GCA_963838025.1. GTDB lineage: Bacteria > Actinomycetota > Actinomycetes > Propionibacteriales > Nocardioidaceae > Nocardioides_B. The sequence goes on along the minus strand of CAWIPF010000001.1, from coordinate 1,776,101 downwards.
GGCTGCACGCCCGCGGGTCCTCGTCGCGCACGCTGGTGGTCGACCTCGTCGACGAGGCCGGCCCGATCGACGTACCGGGGGCGACGGTGCGCAAGGTGGAGGGGCCGCGGCAGTGGCTGTCCTTCCCGGCGGACGCGAGCGCGGCGCCGGTGGTCGCCGCGGTCGCCGAGCGCTACGCCGTCGCCGATCTGTCGATCAACGAGCCGGCCATCGAGGACGTGATCCGCGAGATCTACTCGCAGGGGTGAGCGCCGGCAGGGCGAGGGACGTCGCCCCGCACCCGACGGACGCGGAGGGCGTCATCGGCCGGCGTCGGGCCCGCCGGGACTCACGATGGCCCGGCCCCCGCCTCTCGGCGGGGCCGGGCCATCGGCATGTCCACCCCGGATGGTCAGCTCGCCTCGAGCCTCAGCTCGTGCAGCCGCACCCGCAGCTCGGGGTCGGACATCACCAGGTAGACCAGACCGCACTCATGCGGACCGGCCACACCCGGGACACAGAGGGTGCACGGATCTCCCGGCCGGATCGGGCACCGAGCAACGGGCCCTGCCCCCGCCTCGGTCATCGGCCATCCTCCTCGCACCGCTCTGCTGCCACGACCAACACTCGCACCCGCGCGGCGGCACCCGTGAGGGTCCTTGGTCCCGGCTCGACGGCCTTTGGTCCGTCCTTGCTCCGGTGGTGGAGAATCGGCGCATGTCCTTGCGCAGCCGGAACGGCGAGCGGGTCGACGTACGCGTCGACGTCCTCGGGGAGCCCTACCACGCCGAGACCATCGAGCTCGCCGACGACGACGAGGGCGCGGTCGTCGCGACGCTGGTGAGCCGGAAGGCCGCAGGCCGGACCGCGCGGGCGGTCCTGCACGTGCACGGCTTCGCGGACTACTTCTTCCAGCGGCCGGCCGCCGACTACTGGACCGCCCGCGGCTACGACTTCTACGCCCTCGACCTGCGCAAGTACGGCCGCTCCCTGCTCCCCCACCAGACGCCGAACTTCACCACCGACCTGCGCGACTACTACGCCGAGGTCGACGAGGCGGTGCGCCGGGTCACCGAGCGGGACCAGCACGACCACCTGGTGGTCACCGGGCACTCCACCGGCGGGCTGGTGATGTCCCTGTGGGCCCACGACCGGGAGGCCCGGCTGGCGGGCATGGTGCTGAACTCGCCCTGGCTGGACCTGCACGGAAGCCTGCTGCTGCGCACCGCCGGCACCAAGGCCATCGACCAGATCGGCGCCCGCCGCCCCTACCTCGCGATCCCGCGTGAGGTGTCCGGGCTCTACGCGCGCAGCCTGCACCACGAGCACGACGGCGAGTGGGACTTCGACCTGGCCTGGAAGCCGCTGCAGAGCTGGCCGGTGTACGCCGGATGGCTGCGGGCGGTCCGGCGTGGCCACGCCCGGGCGCACCGGGGGCTGGCCGTCTCCGCGCCCGTGCTCGTGCTCACCTCCGACCGCAGCGGCCACCCCAAGGCGTGGGACGAGTCCTGCTCGAGCAGCGACATCGTCCTCGACGTCGAGCAGATCAGGAAGTGGGCGCACAAGCTCGGCGACCACGTGACCGTGGTGCGCGTCGAGGGCGCCATCCACGACGTGACGCTCTCCCGTGAGCCGGTGCGCAAGCGTGCGTTCCAGGAGATCACCCGCTGGCTGGGCGCCTTCGTCGACGAGGAACGCTGACCTCCCCGCGCCCCCCTCTCGGGAGGTGAGGAGTCAGGAGGTGAGGAGGCGCGCCAGGGCGACGGTGCCCACGAGCACGATCACGACCCGCAGGACGGTCGGGTGCAGGCGCCGGCCCACGTGCGCACCGATCTGTCCGCCGATCACCGACCCGACCGCGATCAGCCCGGCCACCGGCCAGTCGACGTGCGCGACGAAGACGAACACCACGGCGGCCACCAGGTTCACCAGCAGCGCCAGCACGTTCTTCGTGGCGTTGTTGCGCTGCATCGTCTCCTGGAGGCCGACCCCGAGGATCGCCATCAGCAGCACGCCCTGCGCCGCGCCGAAGTAGCCGCCGTAGACGCCCGCGAGGTACACCAGCACCCACACCCACAGGGCACCGTGCTCGGGCCGCTCGAGGCCGCGGGCGGCGGCACGCGCGGCCACCCGGCGGCTGATCGCCGGCTGCAGCACGACGAGCACGCAGCCGACCGCGATCAGGACCGGGACGATCGCGTTGAACGCGCCCTCGGGCAGCACCAGCAGCAGCACCGCCCCGGTGATGCCGCCGAGCAGCGACGCCGTGCCGAACCGGACCAGCCGGGTGCCCTGCCCGCCCAGCTCGTGCCGGTAGCCGATCGCACCCGAGAGCGACCCGGGGACCAGCCCCACCGTGTTGGACACGTTGGCGGTGACCGGCGGGACCCCGAACGCGAGGAGGGTCGGAAACGTGATCAACGTCCCCGACCCCACCACGGTGTTGATGGTGCCGGCCGCGACCCCGGCGAGCAGGATCGCGGTCATCTCCACAAGGCTCACTGGCCGGCAGGCTCCCCGGGCCCGGCCGGGCCGGCCTCGTCCGCCGGGGGCTCGGGCGCGCCGTGGGTCGGCTCGCTCGACGCCTCGGCCGCCGCGATCGCGGCCGCTACCTCGTCGTGGGTGTTCTGCAGGGTGCTGTCGACCGGGATGTCGGGCACGGACGACCCCATGTCCACGCGGGTCCGGGGTCCCTCGACCTCGTCGGGGATGCCCTTGAGGCTGTTCATCGTCGACCCGAGCCCCTCGAGGGCCCTGCCGATCTCGCTCGGCACGATCCACACCTTGTTGGCGTCGCCCTGGGCGATCTTCGGCATCATCTGCAGGTACTGGTAGGCCAGCAGCGACTGGTCCGGGTTGCCGTCGTGGATCGCCTGGAAGACGGTCTGGATCGCCTGTCCCTCACCCTGTGCCTGCAGGATCTTCGACTCCCGGTCGGCCTGCGCCCGCAGGATCTGCGACTCCCGGGCACCCTCGGCGTTGAGGATCGCGGACTGCTTGGAGCCCTCGGCGGTGAGGATGGCGGCCTGCCGCTGCCCCTCCGCGGTGAGGATCACCGCACGCTTCTCCCGGTCGGCCCGCATCTGCTTCTCCATCGAGTCCTTGATCGACGGCGGCGGGTCGATGCCCTTGAGCTCGACGCGGTTCACCCGGATCCCCCACTTGCCGGTGGCGTCGTCGAGGACCCCGCGCAGCCGGCTGTTGATGTTGTCACGGCTGGTCAGCGTCTCCTCGAGGTCCATGCCGCCGACGATGTTGCGCAGCGTGGTCATGGTCAGCTGCTCGACGGCCTGGATGTAGTTGGCGATCTCGTACGTCGCGGCGACCGGGTCGGTCACCTGGAAGTAGATGACGGTGTCGATGGAGACCACCAGGTTGTCCTCGGTGATCACCGGCTGTGGTGGGAACGAGACCACCTGCTCGCGCAGGTCGATCATGTAGCGCACCTTGTCGACGAACGGCACGACCACGTTGAGCCCGGCCGGCAGCGTCGCCTTGTACTTCCCGAATCGCTCGACGACGCCGGCCCGCGCCTGCGGCACGATCCGGACCGTCTTCGCCAGCACCACCACGGCGAAGACCGCGAGTAGCACGAGCACGACCAGCACTGCTGGCATGGTGTCCCCTCTTTTCCTTCTGTTCTCTGGTCAGGTCGGTTCGCGTTGCGCTCAGGCGTCCAGCTCCGGGATCTCGTGGACCAGCGCGGTGGCGCCCTTGATCTGGAGCACGTCGACGCGGGCGCCCTCCGGGATCACCAGGGTGTCGTCGTAGGGGCGAGCGGTCCACAGCTCGCCGGCGATCCGGACCTGGCCGCCCTGGGAGCTGACCTCGCTGACCACCACCGCCTGCTTGCCCACCAGGGCGTCGTGGCCGAGGGTCAGCTCGGGGCCGGCGTGCATCCGGCGGACCACGCTGGGACGCACCAGGGCGAGCATCCCGACCGACGCCGCGACGGCGGCGAGGATCTGGACGGCCACCGGGAGCCCGAGCAGTGCCACCACGACGCCCACCAGGGCACCGGTGGCCATCATGAGCAGCACCAGGTCGAGGCTGAACAGCTCTGCCATGCCGAGGGCGATGGCCAGCGCCAACCAGGCCTGCCAGTCTGCGAACCACTCCGGAAGCTGCACGCCGCCAGCCTATCCGCGACTCAACCCGTGCGGTGCCGGAAGCGACGGCGCGCCGCCCACCGGCCGTCCTGGTGGGTCAGCTGGAGCGGCATCCCGAACGTCTCGGACAGCACCGGCTCGGTCAGCACCCGCTCGAGAGGGCCCGCCGCCACCACGCGGCCGCGACGGAGCAGCAGCGCGTGGGTGAACCCGGGCGGGATCTCCTCGACATGGTGGGAGACCAGCACGGTCGCCGGAGACAGCTCGTCCATCGCCAGCACCGACAGCGTCGAGACGAGGTCCTCGCGGCCGCCGAGGTCGAGGCCCGCCGCGGGCTCGTCCAGCAGCAGCAGCTCCGGGTCGGTCATCAGCGCCCGGGCGATCTGCACCCGCTTGCGCTCGCCCTCGGACAGCGTGCCGAAGGTGCGGTCCGTGAGGCGGGCCACGCCGACCTCGGTCAGCAGCGCGTCCGCCCGGGCGTGGTCGAGCTCGTCGTAGTGCTCGCGCCACCGCCCGATCACGCCGTACGACGCGGACACGACCACGTCGTGCACGCGCTCGTCGCGCGGGATCCGCTCGGCCAGCGCGGCGCTGGTCACGCCGATGCGGGGCCTCAGCTCGAACACGTCGACGGTGCCGAGCACCTCGCCGAGGATGCCCACCAGCCCGGAGGTCGGGTGGACCTGCGCAGAGGCCACCTGGAGCAGCGTGGTCTTGCCCGCACCGTTGGGGCCGAGCACCACCCAGCGCTCGTCCTCCTCCACGGTCCAGTCGATGCCGTCGAGCAGGGTTGCCTGGCCGCGCTTGACGGTCACGTCAACGAACTCGAGAACGGGGTCCATGGCTCCCTCGCCTGCTGGTGGATCTGCGCCGTCCAAACCTACGGCACGGCCGCCGACCCTCCACCACGGGCCGCTCACCCAGGGGTCGTAGCCTCGACCCTGTGACCACCTCGACGTCGCTGCCGCTCTCGGCACGGTTCGCGCTGTGGTTCTCCGCGTGGGTGGCAGGCGCGGTCAGCCTCGACGCGGCCCGGGACGCGATCGTCGGGGACGACACCGCCCACGACCTGCTCGACCTGCCCGGCGAGACCGAGCCGGTGCCGCTCATCGTCGGTCTGGGCCGGCTCAGGTCCGCCGGGGCCAGCGGGGCCGGCATCGCCCTGCCGGCCCCGGGAGACCCGCTCGGTCTCGCCGGTCCGACCGGGTTCAACGCCGACGTGCTGGAGGCCGGCGAGGGCGTGGTGCTCGACGGCGCCGACCTCGGGCTGGTCCCCCACCGCGCCGGCCGCGGGGTCTCCTGGCGGGTCCACGCCGCGGTCTCGCGTCGCCAGGTCCCGGACCCGGGCGAGGCCGACGCGGCGCTGCGCCAGGCGCTGGTGACCGCCGCGAGGAGGCTCGCCGACCTCGAGGTGGCGCGCTGGCGCCCGGAGGTCGCCGACGAGCTGGTCGCGCTGCGCCGCGCCGGCGACCTGACCCTGCCCTCGGGGATGGCGCCGCGGGCGGTCCGGCTGGCGTCGCTGGCGAGCCGGTGCCGGGTGATCGTCGACCTGGCGCTGGAGGACGACGGGGGCAGCGTCACGGCGCACGAGGCGGACGCACGGCGGGCCGCGCTTCTGCCTCTTGACCAGGCTGCGAGACGCGGCCTGGTGGCGGCCTGCGCGTACCCCTGGGACGGATAGCCTCGGGCCGTCATGGGAACCGCACACACCGGGTCGCTCGTCGACCCACCGAAGACGCTGCTGATCACGTTGACCGGGAAGGACCGGCCCGGCGTCACGTCGACGGTGTTCTCCACCCTCGCGGCGTACGGCGTCGAGGTGCTCGACATCGAGCAGATCGTGCTGCGCCGCCGCCTCGTGCTCGGCGTCCTGGTCACCCAGCCCCGTGACTGGAAGGCGCTGCGGACCGCCATGGAGCGGGTCGGCACGGACCTCGACATGCAGGTCGAGGTCGAGCGCGGCACCGGGGACAACCGCTCCCGCCCCGAGGGGCGCAGCCACGTGACCGTGCTCGGGATGCCGCTGCGCCCGTCGGCGGTGGCCGCGATCGCGGGGCGGATCGCGGACACCGGCGCCAACATCGACCGCATCGAGCGGATGGCCCGCTACCCGGTCACCGCGATCGAGATGCACGTCTCCGGCGCCGACCCGCGCCGGCTGCGGGTCACCCTGGCGGAGGAGGCCGCCGTCCAGTCCGTCGACGTGGCGGTCCAGCCGGCGAACCTGCTGCGGCACGGCGTCCGGCTGATCGTGATGGACGTCGACTCGACCCTGGTCCAGGGAGAGGTGATCGAGATGCTCGCCGGGCACGCCGGCTGTCTCGACGAGGTCGCCGAGGTCACCGAGGCGGCGATGCGCGGCGAGCTCGACTTCGAGCAGTCCCTGCGGCAGCGGGTGGCGCTCCTCGAGGGCCTGGACGCCTCGGCCCTCGACAAGGTCTACGAGGGGATCGTGCTCGCTCCGGGGGCGCGCACGCTGGTCCGCACCCTCAAGCGGCTCGGCTACCGCTTCGCGATCGTCTCCGGGGGCTTCACCCAGGTCACCGACCGCATCGCGGCCGACCTGGACATCGACTTCGCCGCCGCGAACGACCTCGAGGTGGTCGACGGCAAGCTGACCGGCCGGATCGTCGGACCGGTGGTGGACCGGGCCGGCAAGGCCGAGGCGCTGCGCCGGTTCGCGGCGCGGGCAGGGGTCGCCCAGGCCGCGACCGTCGCCATCGGCGACGGCGCCAACGACCTCGACATGCTGGCCGCGGCCGGTCTCGGCATCGCGTTCAACGCCAAGCCCGTGGTCCAGAAGGCGGCCGACACGGCAGTGAACGTGCCCTACCTGGACGCGATCGTGTACCTGCTCGGGATCAGCCGCGAGGAGGTCGAGGCCGCCGACGCGGAGGCCGGCTTCGTCACCCCCGCGCCGCCCCTGGAGTAGCGCCGCCCGTGGAGCAGCGGCGAGGGGCCCCGGTCAGTCGGCGACGAAGAAGTCCACGACGCGCCCGGTCTCGGCACCGAGCCCGCTCCACGGCGCCTCGACCTCGAACACCGCCAGCGCCCCGGCCGGGAAGCCCCGGAGCAGGCCCTGCAGCGCCGCCGGGTCACCGTCGCCGTCGTCGAGCAGGTGGCACAGGAACGACGCGGCCGGGTTGTGCCCCACGAAGAGGACGGTGGCCGCCTCGGCCGGGACCTGCTGGAGCGTCGCGAGGACCACCTCGGGGCCGCCGGTGTAGACGGCGGGCGTCACCTCGGGCTCGGCCACGCCCCCCGAGGCCGCCAGCACGGCGTCCAGCGTCTGCCGGGCCCGGGTGGCCGGGGACACCACGACATGGTCCGGGACCAGCCCGGAGGCGGCGAGATGGGCACCCGCGGCGCTCGCCTGTGCGCGGCCACGCCGGGTCAGCTCCCGGTCCTGGTCGGTCGCCGCGAAGGGCTCCGCCCGGGCGTGCCGCATCACGATCAGTCGCCGCTGGCTCACGGGAGAACTGTGGCACCCGTCCGTGGGCGGCGCACACCGAACCCCCCAGATGAGCACACGTTCCGGATGCGCTCAGGCGCCCATCGCGTGGTAGCCGCCGTCGACGTGCACGATCTCGCCCGTGGTGGCCGGGAAGAAGTCCGACATCAGCGCGACCACGGCCCGCGCGGTGGGCTCGGAGTCCTTCTCGTCCCAGCCCAGGGGCGACCGGTCGCTCCACATCGCCTCCAGGTCCTCGAACCCGGGGATCGCCTTGGCGGCGAGCGTCTTCAACGGTCCCGCCGACACCAGGTTGACCCGGACCCCCCGGGGGCCGAGGTCGCGAGCCAGGTAGCGCGCGCACGACTCGAGACCCGCCTTCGCCACGCCCATCCAGTCGTACGCCGGCCAGGCGACCGTCGCGTCGAAGGTCATCCCGACCACCGAGCCGCCGCCCTGCATCAGCGGCAGGCAGGCCACCGACAGCGACGCGAGGGAGTACGCCGAGACCTGGACGGCCTGCGCGACGTCGCTCCACGGGCCCTCGAGGAACTTCCCGCCCAGCAACGTCTCCGGGTTGCCGTAGGCGATCGAGTGCACCACGCCGTCGAGGCCGTCGACGTGCTCACGCACCTGGTCGGCCAGCCCGGCGAGGTGGTCGGGGTCGGTGACGTCGAGCTCGAGGACCGGTGCCGGCTGCGGCAGCCGGTTCACGATGCGCCGGGTGATGCCGAGGGCGCGGCCGAAGTTCGAGACCAGCACCGTCGCGCCCTGCTCCTGCGCCACCCGGGCGACCGCGAAACCGATCGAGGTGTCCATGGTGACTCCGGCGACCAGGATCCGCTTGCCTTCGAGGATGCCCATCGATGCTGCTCCTTCTGTCGTCTGCTCGGTAGCCGCGCTCAGTGGCCCATGCCGAGGCCGCCGTCGACGGGGACGACCGCCCCGGTCACGTAGCCGGCCCCGTCCGACGCCAGCCACTGCACCGCCGAGGCCACCTCGTCGGTGCTGGCGTAGCGGCCGAGCGGGATCTGGGCCTTGTACTCCGCCTTCTTCTCCTCCGGGAGCACGGCGGTCATCTCGGTCTCGACGAACCCGGGGGCCACCACGTTGGCGGTGATCGAGCGGCTGCCCAGCTCCCGGGCGATCGACCGGGCCATCCCCACGAGCCCGGCCTTGCTCGCCGCGTAGTTCACCTGCCCGGCCGAGCCGAGCAGCCCCACCACCGAGGAGATGAAGATGATCCGGCCGCGGCGCAGCCGCAGCATGCCCTTGGCCGCACGCTTGGCCACCCGGAACGACCCGGTGAGGTTGGTCTCGATGACCGACGACCAGGCCTCGTCGTCCATGCGCAGCAGCAGCGTGTCGTGGGTGATGCCGGCGTTGGCCACCAGCACCTCGACCGGGCCGTGGGCGGCCTCGATCTCGGTGAACGCGGCCTCCACCGCCTCGGCGTCGGTCACGTCGCAGCGCACGCCCAGCACGCCCGCCGGCGGCTCTCCGCTGCGGTACGTCACGGCGACCTGGTCGCCGGCCTCCACGAACGCCTCGGCGATCGCCCGGCCGATACCCCGGTTGCCGCCGGTCACGAGGACTGATCTGCTCACGGGGGTCGACGCTATCGATTACCGGCGGGTACCCGTAATTCCCCGCTCCCGCCCGCCGCGCGGCGCTCGGCGGAGTGCCTGGCAAGGCGGAGGAGCGAAGGCGGAGCGGGCTCCGTCGAGCGACGACAACGCCGCCAGGCGCCCGCCGAGCGCCGCGCGGTCAGTCGTCCTCGAGACGGAAGCCGAGCTTGAGGCCCACCTGGAAGTGCTCGACGCCGTTGTCCTTGACCTGGCCGCGGACCTGGGTCACCTCGAACCAGTCGAGGTGGCGCAGGGTGCGGGAGGCCCGCTCGATGCCGTTGCGGATTGCCTGGTCGATGCCGTCCGGCGACGTGCCGACGATCTCGGTGACGCGGTAGATGCGGTTGGACATGGTCCTCCTCGGGCCGATGCGGTCACGTTCGATCGTAGGCCCTGGACCGGCCTGGGATGCGCCCCGAGCGCGGCGTACCGTGGTGGCCATGCCCCGCAGGGACCCGGAGCCGATCCGGATCACGACCGCTACGCGCAGTCGCAGCGAGGACATCGGCATGCGCCAGCGTCGGTACCTGATCTCGATGGGCATCCGCACGGCGTGCTTCGTGCTCGCGGTGGTGTTCCGGCAGGTGCAGCCCCTGATGTGGGCGCTCATCGTCGCCTCGTTCGTGCTGCCGTACGTCGCGGTGGTGATGGCCAACGCCGGTTCGGCGGCGGACCCGGGGGCCCCGGACCTCGTCGACCCCGCCGGCAGCCGCGGACTGGAGGGCGGTTCGGACCGCCCCGCGTGACCGGTCCGCGTGACCGGTCCGCGTGACCGGTCCGGCGTGAGTGGTCCAGACACCTCGACCGATGCTGGCCGCAACGCTTCGCTCGTGCAACAATCTCCGCGGCGTGAGCCCAGCATCCCCCGTCTGGGACCGCGCCATCGCGGCGCCCGATGGCTTCCCCCCGTGGCCATCGGGCGCCGTACCGCTCCCCCGGGCTACGGTGGCCCCATGCCGATGACCTGCTCCGCACGCGGCTGCCAGGCCGACGCCGGCTGGGCGCTGCTGTGGAACAACCCCAAGCTGCACACCCCGGACCGCAGGAAGACCTGGCTGGCCTGCGACGCCCACCGGGAGACGCTCGGCGACTTCCTGCGCGCCCGCGGGTTCCTGCGCGACATCGAGCCCGCCCCGGGGACAGACGCGTCCGATTAGTCCCAAAATCCCCCGCCTTAGGGCGACCTTGGTCGATACTGGGCCGATCGTCGCTACCCGGAGGACCTGATGGCCCGACCCGCCCCCGTCGCCCTGCCGCCGCGCAGCGTGGGCTTCATCATCGCCATCTTCGTGGTGGGCATGGCGGTCGCGGCGTACTCGGTGCTCGCGCTGCTCCGGTCCGGGATCACCCTGTCGGGCATCGAGTTCCTGGCCATCCCGCTCATCGTCGTGATCGCGAAGTTCCCGATCCTGCTCGACCGCGGCGACGGCGGCATCGAGGTGGGCTTCGACTCGTCGGTGCTGATGTTCCTGCTCTGCACGCTCCCGCGGCCGCACGAGGCCCTCGTGCTGTGGTTCCTCGGTGTCATGGTGACCCAGCTGAGCACCGACAAGCGCACGCTCTACAAGTGCTTCAACATCGGGATCGGGGTGATCGGCGCCGCCGTCGCCGGTGCGGTGATCCACGGGGTCCGCGGCGACGCGTTCGACACCCCGCGCGAGCTCACCGCCGTCGCGCTGGCGGCGGTCTGCTACTTCATCTGCGACTTCGTGCTGACGGCGATGGCGGTCTCCCTGGAGGTCGGCACCCCGTTGCGGGAGCACCTGCTGCAGCGCGGCACGCTGATCGCCATCGCCTGCTTCGTCCCGTTCGACTCCCTCGGCTATCTCGGCGCGGTCGTGGTGCGGCACACCCAGTGGTGGACGCTGAGCCTGCTGGCGGTCCCGCTCGTGGTGCTGCTGGTCTCCACCAGGGCCGTCACCCGCGGCGGCGAGAACGCCCGGCGGCTGAGCGGGCTGTTCGAGGCGGCCGTGCGCGCCCAGACGCTGTCCGACAACCGTCAGGTGGTCGACGCCCTGATCGACGACGCCCGGCGGCTGCTGCGCATCCAGCAGGTGGAGATCCGGGCCACCCCTCCGGGACCGCACGAGATCGGGGCGCAGCTGCGCGACGGGCAGCGCGACCGGTGGATCGTCGCCCCGGGACGGCACCGGGCACGCTCCACGTCCACGGCCGACCGGCAGGCCCTCGAGGCGCTGGTGGCGGTCGCATCCGACGCGTTCGCGCGGCTGCGCCTCACCGACGACATGACCCACCTGGCGCGTCACGACCTGCTGACCAACCTGCCGAACCGCGGGCTGCTCTTCGACCGGGTCGGGCACGCGCTGCAGCTGGCCCGACGCCGGGGCACGCGCATCGCCCTGCTCTTCGTCGACCTCGACGGGTTCAAGCCGGTGAACGACAGGTTCGGCCACGCCGCGGGAGACGCGGTGCTGATCGACGTGGCCCAGCGGCTCAACGGCTGCGTGCGGCAGAGCGACACGGTCGCCCGGCTCGGCGGCGACGAGTTCGCCGTGCTCCTCGAGGACGTCCAGCCGGCCGAGGTGGACTCGGCCTGCGACCGGATCCTCACCGCACTGTCCCGCGGGGCGCACGTGGCCGGCCACCAGCTCTCGCTCAGCGCGAGCATCGGCGTCGCGTTCGGCGACCACACCGAGACCTCGGAGAGCATGCTCCGCAACGCCGACCTGGCGATGTACGAGGCCAAGGCGCGCGGGAAGAACCAGTACGTCCCCTACGAGCGGGCGATCGGCCGGTCCCGGCTGCAGCGCCTCGAGCTGGTCGAGTCGCTGCGCGCCTCGGTCGCCGCCGGCGACCTGTCGCTGGTCTACCAGCCCGTGGTGCGCGCGGCCACCGGGCGGATCACCGGGGTCGAGGCGCTGGCGCGCTGGCGCTCCAACGGCGTGGACATCCCCCCCGACGTCTTCATCCGGGTGGCGGAGGAGAGCGGCCTGGTGGTGGCGCTCGGCGACGTCGTCCTCGACCAGGCGGCACGCGACGCGGCCCTGCTCGGTGAGACGGTCGGCGGGGACCTGAACCTCGCCGTCAACATCTCCGCCAAGCAGCTGCGCGAGCCGGACTTCGTCTCCAAGATCCTGCGGGCCCGCGAGCGGATGGGACCGACGAAGCTGATCCTCGAGATCACCGAGCGGGACTGCGTCGACAACGACCCCGTCTCGCTGGACGCGATGACGCGGCTCTCCAGGAGCGGCGTGCACTTCGCCATCGACGACTTCGGGGTGGGCTTCTCCTCGATCGGCTACCTTCAGGACATGCCGGTCAGCATCATCAAGGCCGACGCGTCCTTCTCGGAGAACATCGACAACGACGAGCGGTCCTGCGCCCTGCTCTGCTCGATCACGATGATGGGTCAGGCCCTCGGTCTCGACGTCGTCGTGGAGGGCATCGAACGAGCCTCCCAGCTCGACCACGTGCGCGCCCACGTGCACGCGCCGTACGCCCAGGGCTACCTGCTGCACCGGCCGATGCCGCTCGCGGACCTGCTGGAGGTGCTGCGCGAGAACCGCGGCCACGCGGAGCGGGACGCGCAGGTCGCGCCCGTTCGCTGAGCGGGTCAGCCGTCCCCGAGCGGGAGGCGCTCGACCACCTCGGACCCGCCGTCCGACCCGTCGTCCAGGACCGGGAGCCGCCGCAGCACGACCAGGTGCTCCAGCCGCCACGGCTGCCCGGCGAACGCCTCCAGTGCGGCCACGAGCCGCTCGAGGTACGGCGCGGTGGTGTGGTCGGTGATGGTGCCGACCGCGAGCAGAGGCCGGAACTGGCGGCGGTCGACGAGGAAGCCGAGCCGGCGTACGACGCTCGACACGCCGCGGCCGAGGGCGAGCAGGCCGTCCACGTCCCCGTCGAGCCTGGCCCACACCGACTCGTCGCCGCGCCACTCCAGCGCGGTCGCGCCGGCGAAGTAGAGCTTGGGCGGGGCCCAGCCGGCCGCCTCGCGCCGCAGCATGGCCCCCAGGGCGCGCGCGTCGGACTGGGTGACGTTGCCGAACCGGGTCACCGGGATCTGCATCTCCGCGACCGGGACCGGCTCCAGCTCGGGCGTCCCCGGCGCCACCGCCCTCACCGCGTCCGCCAGCTCGACGAGCGCCTCCTCGGGCGGGAAGAGCGCGCAGTGGAGTCGCATACCGACATCCTGCCCCCCGCCCGGCCCTGGACGTGGGCGGCTCGCCGCGGGACTGCGGGAACGGCCTCCGGTCAGCCGCCGATGGCCGACATCGGCCGGCTCGGCTGCAGGAACGCCACGTCGTCGATGCCGTGGCCGGGCCGCTTCGTGATCATCGCGGCGCGCCAGCGGTCGGCGATCTCCTCGTCGTCGGCCCCGCGCCGCAACGCGGACCGCAGGTCCGACTCCTCGCGCGCGAACAGGCAGTTGCGCACCTGGCCGTCCGCGGTCAGCCGCACCCGGTCGCAGTCGCCGCAGAAGGGCCGGGTCACCGAGGCGATGACGCCGACGGTGTGCGGCCCGCCGTCGACGGTGAACAGCTCCGCGGGGGCGCTCCCCCGCGGTTCCTCGGCGGGCTCGAGCACGAACTCGCGCTGCAGCGACTCGAGCATCTCCTCGGCGGTCACCATCGTGTCGCGCCGCCAGCCGTGCTGGGCGTCGAGCGGCATCTGCTCGATGAAGCGCAGCTGGTAGCCGCGCTCCAGGCACCAGCGCAGCAGCTCCGGCCCCTGGTCGTCGTTGACGCCGCGCAGCAGCACGGCGTTGACCTTGACCGGACCCAGGCCGGCCTCGGCGGCGGCCGCCAGGCCGGCGACGACGTCGCCGAGCCGGTCGCGGCGGGTGATCTCGAGGAAGGTGTCGGGGCGGACGGTGTCCAGGCTGACGTTGACCCGGTCCAGGCCCGCGTCCGCGAGCGCTCGCGCGGTGTGCGCCAGGCCGAGGGCGTTGGTGGTCACCGAGGTCTCGGGCCGCGGCCGCAGCGCGGAGGTGCGTCGGACGATGTCGACCAGTCCGCGGCGGACGAGCGGCTCGCCGCCGGTGAAGCGCACCTCGCGGACCCCGAGGTGGCTGACCGCGATGTCGACGAGCCGCACCACCTCGTCGTCGGTGAGCACGTCGTCGTTGGGCAGCCACTCCAGGCCCTCCGGCGGCATGCAGTACGAGCAGCGCAGGTTGCACCGGTCGGTCAGGGATACGCGCAGGTCCGTGGCGACGCGGCCGTAGCGGTCGGCAAGTGCTCCTCCAGTGCTCACCGGGACAGTCTAAGGCGTCCCCGGTCGACCGCGCGTGGCCCAGGTCACCCCGGGGCCGGGGACGCCGCCGGGCCCCTGGGCCGGCCGACTACTGTCGACCCGTGAGGTTCCTGCTGACCCGACGCTGGATCGTGTTCGCCGTGGCCGTGGCCGCGGCGGCGTACGGCTGCTGGTGGCTCGGCGTCTGGCAGTTCCACCGGCTGCACGACCGTGAGGCGCGCAACGCCCAGACCACGCAGAACCTGAAGGCCTCCCCGGCGCCCGTCGACGACGTGATGGGGGTCGGCCACGGGCCCACCACTGCCGACGAGTGGCGACGGGTCCGCGTGACCGGTCGCTACCTCGAGGACGAGACGGTCATCGTGCGCTACCAGACCCGTGACGGCGCCTCGGGCGTCGACGTGGTCACCCCTCTCGAGACGCCGTCCGGGGCCGCCGTGCTCGTGGACCGAGGGTGGATGAAGACCACGAACACCGGCGCCCGCCCGGACGTCCCCGCGGCCCCCTCCGGACGGGTCGTCGTGGTCGGCTGGGTCCGGGTCGACGCCACCGGCGACGCGACCACGGTGCAGGACCGGTCCACCCGGGCGGTGTCGAGCACCGCGATCGGTCCCACCCTCTCGGTGCCCGTCTACGCCGGGTTCGTCGACGCGGAGAAGGAGACCCCGGCGCCGCGCACGCGGCTGGTCCCGGCCGAGCTCCCCGACCTCGGGAACGGGCCACACTTCTTCTACGGGCTGCAGTGGTGGTTCTTCGGCGTGCTCGCGGTGGTCGGGTTCTTCTACCTGGCCTGGGACGAGCACCGCAAGCGGCACCGACCGCCCAGCGAGCCCGGACCCGGGCCGGGGACGGACCCGGGGGCCGGTCAGACCGTGGGCAGCATCCCCCCGTCGACGGGGAGCATCGCGCCGGTCACGAACGACGCGGCCGGGGACAGCAGGAACGCGGCGGCGGCGCCGAACTCCTCGGGCCGGCCGTAGCGGCGCAGCGGGATGCCCGCGCAGGCGCGCTCCTTCGCGGCCGCCGGGTCTCCGGTCCGCTCGTCGAGCCAGCGGACACGCTCGGTCTCGATGCGGCCCGGCATCAGCCCGTTGACCCGGACGCCGCGCGGCCCGAGCTCGTCGGCGAGGGTCTTGGCGACCATCGCCAGCCCCGGTCGCAGCCCGTTGGAGAGGGCCAGCCCCGCCAGCGGCGACCTCACCGAGGACGAGAGCACGAACGCGATCGAGCCGCCGTCGCCGAGCGCCCTGCCGATCTCCCGCCCGAGCCGGACCGCACCGAGGAACACCGTCTCGTAGGCGGCCGTCCAGTCCTCGTCGGTGAGCTCCATCAGCGGACCTGCCTTCGGGCCGCCGACCGAGACCAGGGCCCCGTCCAGGCGCCCGAAGCGGTCCCGCGCGGCTGCCAGCAGCCGGCCGGGGGTCGCCGGGTCCGCGTTGTCGGCGACCACGTGGGCCGCGCGGTCCTCGCCGAGGTCGGCGACCGCGTCCCGCAGCGTGTCCTCGTGCCGTCCGGACAGCACCACCGCGGCGCCGTCGGCCACCAGCGCCCGCGCGGTGGCGCGTCCCAGGCCGCCGGCCCCGCCGGTCACGAGGTAGGTGCGTCCGTCCAGTCCGAGGTTCATCCGGTCATCCTAGGGGTGGCTCCCGGCGGGACCGCGGACCGAGAACTGGGTCTCGTGGAGGTCCGCGTAGAGACCGCCCTCGGCCAGCAGCTGCTCGTGGGTGCCCGACTGCACCACCCGGCCCTGGTCGACGACCAGGATCAGGTCGGCGCTGCGCACCGTCGAGAGCCGGTGCGCGATCACCAGCGAGGTCCTCCCCTCGAGAGCCTCGTCGAGGGCCCGTTGCACCGCGACCTCGGACTCCGAGTCCAGGTGCGCGGTCGCCTCGTCGAGGACGACGATGCCGGGCGCCTTCAGCAGCAGGCGCGCGATCGCCAGTCGCTGCCGCTCCCCGCCGGAGAGCCGGTAGCCACGGTCCCCCACGACCGTGTCGAGACCGTCGGGCAGGCCGGCCACGAGCGTCCCGATCTGGGCCGCGTGCAGCGCCTGCCAGATCTGGTCGTCGTGCGCCTCGGGGCGGGCGTACTGCAGGTTCGCGCGGATCGTGTCGTGGAACATGTGGGCGTCCTGGGTCACGTAGCCCACCGCGTCCTCGAGCGACTGCAGCGTCACCTCGCGCACGTCGTGCCCGTCGATGCGCACGGCGCCCCCGCGCACGTCGTACAGCCGGGCCACGAGGTGGGTGATCGTGGTCTTGCCCGCCCCGGACGGGCCGACCAGCGCCACCATCTGCCCGGGCTCCGCGGTGAACGTGATGTCGGCGAGCACCTCACCGGTGTCCCGCGACTCGCCACGGGCCACCTTCTCGAGGCTGGCGAGCGAGACCTCGTCGGCGCGGGGGTAGCCGAACGCGACGTGGTCGAACTCGACGCGTCCGGCGGTGCGCGGGAGGGCGACGGCGTGCGGGCTCTCCTGGATCATCGACGGCAGGTCGAGCACCTCGAAGACCCGCTCGAAGCTGACCAGCGCCGTCATCACGTCGACGCGCACGTTCGACAGCCCCTGCAGCGGCCCGAGCAGCCTCAGCAGCAACGTGGCGAGGGCCAGCAGCGTCCCGACCGTCAGCGCGCCGCTGATCGCGAGGTGGCCGCCGACGCCGTACACGAGCGCGGTGGCGAGTGCCGGGATCAGCATCAGGGCGGCGCCGAACACCCGGGTGATCACCGAGATCCGCACCCCGAGGTCTCGGACCACGGCGGCCTTCACCGCGAAGTTCGCGTCCTCCTCGTCGCGCCGGCCGAACAGCTTGAGCAGCATCGCGCCGCCGACGTTGAACCGCTCCGTCATGGTGTTGCCGAGGTCGGCGTTGCCGTCCATCTGATGCCGGGTCAGTCCCGACAGCCGGTTGCCGACCCAGCGCGAGGCGAACAGCAGCAGCGGGAACAGCGCCACGCACAGCAGCGTGACCTGCCAGCTCAGCGCCACCATCGCCACGCCCACGACGACCACGCTGATCGAGTTGGACACCGTGCTCGACAGCGTCGAGGTGAACGCGCGCTGGGCGCCGATCACGTCGTTGTTGAGGCGGGAGACCAGGGCGCCGGTCTGGGTGCGGGTGAAGAACGCCAGCGACATCCGCTGCACGTGCGCGAACACGTTGGTGCGGAGGTCGTAGATCAGCCCCTCCCCGATCCGGGAGGAGAGGTACCCCTGCCCCAGCGCCAGCGCCGCGTTGAGCAGGGCGACCCCGGCCACGGCCAGCGCCAGGACGGTCACCAGTCCGCCGTTGTGCTTGAGGATGCCGTCGTCGACGATCCTCTTCACCAGCAGCGGCGTGACCACCACCATCGAGGCGTCCACGACGGTGAGGCCCAGGAACAGGGTGATCAGCGCGCGGTGCGGCCGGGCGAACCCGACCACGCGGCGCACCGTGTCGCGGGCGAGCTTCTGCTCGGTGACACTGCGGTCGGTCCGCATGTGCCGCCACGCCGGCCCCATCCCCGAGCCCATCGACACTGCAGCGGTCTCCGTTCTCGGCGCCGGGCGCCGGTCAGTTGCCCATCAGGGCTGCGAGCTCCCGGAAGCGGCGCACCTGCGCCTCGCGCTCGGCGCGCCGCTGGTCCTCGAGACCGAGCACCGACGCGCTCTTGAGCAGCGCCTTGGTCTCGGTCACTGCGCCGTACAGCGGAGCGGTGAGCGCCGCGACCAGGTCCCCCACGGCGTCGTCGAGCTCGTCACGGGGCACCACCGCGGTTGCCAGGCCGATCGCCGCGGCCTCCTCGGCCTCGACCCAGCGCGTGGTGGCACAGATCTCGAGCGCTCGCGAGTAGCCAACAAGCTCCACCAGCGGTTTTGTTCCCGTCAGGTCCGGCACCAGCCCGAGGACCGGCTCGCGCATCGAGAAGCGGGCGTCCTCGGCCAGGACCCGAAGGTCGCACGAGAGCGCCAGCTGGAAGCCGGCTCCCACCGCGGACCCCTGCACCGCCGCGATGCTCACGATGTCGTCGCGTCGCAGCCAGGTGAAGCCCTCCTGGTAGCCCGCGATCGTCTCCGCGATCTCGCCGTCGGGCATGTCCAGCAGGCTGATCAGCGACGACTCCCCGGGGATGCCCTCGGCGCCGAGCATCCTCCGGTCGAGACCGGAGGAGAAGGTGTCCCCGTCGCCGCGGACCACGACCACCCGCACGGCGGGGTCGAGCGAGCCGCCGATGAGCCGCAGCGCCAGCCAGGTGGCGGGGGTCTGGGAGTTCTTGGTCGCGGGGCGGCTGAGCGTGATCGTGGCGACCAGGCCGTTCTCCTCGAAGCGGACACCACCACGCTCGAGGGTCTCGGGGTCGATCTGCGCGCTGTTCATGCCGAGCACCCTAGTGTCCCCCGATGTCGGTGTGCGACGCGTGACCCCCCGGTCACCCCGGGTCAGGCGAGCGCGACCAGGTCGGCGTAGTCCGCGGTCCAGAGGTCCTCGACCCCGTCGGGCAGGATCAGCACCCGGTCCGGCTCGAGCGCGGTGACCGCCCCCTCGTCGTGGGTGACCAGCACGATCGCCCCCTGGTAGCTGCGGATCGCCCCCAGCACCTCCTCGCGCGACGCCGGGTCGAGGTTGTTGGTCGGCTCGTCGAGCAGCAGCACGTTGGCGCTCGAGACGACCAGGGTCGCCAGCGCCAGCCGGGTCTTCTCGCCGCCGGAGAGCACACCCGCGGGCTTGGTGGCGTCGTCCCCGCTGAACAGGAACGAGCCGAGCACGCTCCGCGCCTCGGTGTCGGTGAGGTGCGGCGCCGCGGTCCGCAGGTTCTCCAGCACCGTGCGCCCGGTGTCGAGCGTCTCGTGCTCCTGCGCGTAGTACCCCAGCTTCAGCCCGTGACCGGGATGGACCGCGCCGGTGTCGGGTCGGTCGATGCCGGCCAGGATCCGCAGCAGCGTGGTCTTCCCGGCCCCGTTGAGCCCCAGGATCACCACCCGGCTGCCACGGTCGACGGCGAGGTCGACGTCGGTGAACACCTCCAGCGACCCGTAGGACTTCGACAGCTCCGCGGCGGTGAGCGGGGTCTTGCCGCACGGTGCCGGCGACGGGAACTTGATCCTGGCGACCCGGTCATTGCGGCGCTCGGCCTCCACGCCCTCCATCAGCCGCTCGGCACGCTTGAGCATCGACTGCGCGGCCTGCGCCTTGGTGGCCTTGGCGCGCATCTTGTTGGCCTGGTCGGTGAGCGTCTTCGCCTTGTTCTCGGCGTTCATCCGCTCGCGCTTGCGGCGCTTCTCGTCGGTCTCGCGCTGGCTGAGGTAGGCCTTCCAGCCCATGTTGTAGACGTCGATCTCGGCACGGTTCGCGTCGAGGTGCAGCACCTTGTTCACGCAGGCGTCGAGCAGCCCCACGTCGTGGCTGATCACGATCAGCCCGCCCTTGTGGGACTTCAGGAAGTCCCGCAGCCACACGATCGAGTCCGCGTCGAGATGGTTGGTCGGCTCGTCGAGCAGCAGCGTCTCGGCGCCCGAGAACAGGATCCTGGCCAGCTCCACGCGCCTGCGCTGGCCACCGGACAGGGTGCGCAGAGGCTGACCGAGGATCCGCTCGGCGATCCCGAGCGATGAGGCGATCTGCTTGGCCTCCGCCTCGGCCGCGTAGCCCCCACCGGCGTGCAGCTCGGCGTCGGCCCGCTCGTAGCGGCGCATCCCCCTGTCCCGGCGGGCCGGGTCGTCGGAGGCCATCTCCTGCTCGGCCTCGCGCAGCCGGCGTACGACGTCGTCGAGACCGCGCGCGGACAGGATCCGCTCGATGGCCTTGATCTCGGGGTCGCCGGTGCGAGGGTCCTGCGGGAGGTAGCCCACGCTGCCTCCGGACTGCACCGTCCCGGCGGCCGGGAGCGCCTCACCGGCGAGGATCTTGGTGAGCGTGGTCTTGCCGGCGCCGTTGCGGCCGACCAGGCCCACCTTGTCGCCGGCGGCGACCCGGAAGGTGACGTTCTCCATCAGCAGGCGCGCGCCCGCGCGGACCTCGAGCTGGTGGGCGGTGATCATGGAAGAACCTCGGCATGACGACGGAAGAAACGGGCATCGGGTAGCGGGTGCTCGGTCAGTCCGCGGTACGCCTCATGCCACTAGTCTACGCGGGGGACGAGAGGAGCCGGGAATGCGCTACAACCCCAGGGCACGGCTCGACCGGAGCCAGGTCCAGGTCCGGCGCGGCGGCGGCGCCGGCGGCGGGTTCGGCCTTCCGGGCGGTGGCGGCATGCGTGGCGGCGGCATGCGGGTCGGCGGCGGCCTGGGCGGGCTGATCATCGTGCTGATCGTGGTGCTGCTGCAGAGCGGCGTCCTCGGCGGCGGCTCCGGGTCGGGGCAGGGCAGCGCCACCGACCAGGCCGTCGAGGCCCTGGGCAGCTGCAGGACCGGCGCCGACGCCAACAACGACGAGAGCTGTGCGCTGCTCGCCGACGTGAACTCGATCCAGGCGTTCTGGGCGGCCGAGCTCCCCCAGCAGGCGGGGGTGGACTACACCCGGGCGCAGGCGGTCTTCTTCACCGGCCAGACCACCTCCGGCTGCGGTGCGGCGTCCGCCTCGGTGGGCCCGTTCTACTGCCCCACCGACAAGCACGTCTACCTCGACCGGACGTTCTTCCGGGACATGCTCCAGGGCCGCCTGGGGGCGCAGGGCGGCCCGTTCTCGGAGGCCTACGTGCTCGCCCACGAGTACGGCCACCACGTCCAGGACCTGCTCGGCACGATGGCCAAGGTGCGCACCCAGCAGGGTCCCACCAGCGACTCGGTCCGGCTCGAGCTCCAGGCGGACTGCTACGCCGGCATCTGGACCAAGCACGCGACCGAGGCCCCGGACGCCGGCGGCCAGCCCTACATCCTCGATCTCACCAAGGACGACGTCAACCGGGCCCTCGATGCCGCCCGCGCGGTCGGCGACGACCGGATCCAGCAGCGCTCGTCGGGCCGCATCGACCCCGACCAGTGGACGCACGGGTCGGCCGAGGAACGGATGCGGTGGTTCACCATCGGGATGCGGAAGGGCTCCCTCCAGGCCTGCGACACCTTCTCGGCGACGTCCCTCTGACGGGGTGCGCCCCCGGTGCACGCCGCGCTGGACATCGATTCGCCGGGGCGCCGGCACTTGTGGATCACCCTTCGTGCAGCGGCACGCTCATCCGCAGCGACGCTCAACACCGCGCCTCAGGAAGAAGTCGACGAGCTTCGGGCACGCGACCGTGCGTACGGCGTCCGGTTCCGCGGCCTGGACCATCAGCTCCTCCAGCAGCCTGCCGAGCAAGGGGATGCGGACTCTGAAATCCAGCTCTCTGGTCAGTCTGGTGCCGCCGTCGTCGGGCTCCACTGTGAACACCGCGGTGGCGCCCACCCTGCCCAGGTGCACGCACGCGAACCTCCGGTGGGGCACGCACTCGGTGTAGACCATGACCCCTCGCACGGGCATCCCCAAGAGCCGGTAGGTCCACTCGTAGACGTTGCCCACTCGTCCCGGGAGCTCGTGGACCGTGTCCATGACGATTCCCGGGGGGACGACGGACGGGTCGACGAGGCGGTCGAACACGGCCTCGGGGGCGCCGTCGACATGGATGCTGTGCGCGGCAGGCGTCACCTCGGGACCTCCCAGGCGGTTTGGATCGCCAAGGCAACCAGACCTGCGTTGATGACGAGGCCGAGGACGAGGGTGGGCGCGAAGAACAGCACCAGCAGCGTCGTCGAACCCGCGACGCCCGTCGCCACGAGACCGGTCCACCAACCGCTCGGCACCAACCATCCGAGCACCGAAAGGGCAGCAGCGGCGAACGCCACGAAGGTGACGACGGCGAGCACGGCACCCACCGAGTGCACGAGGCGGCCGTCCGCACCCCGTTCGATGAGCCAGGAACGGTTCATGTCGAACGGATTCTCACCGCCGGTGTCGGCCGAACCGCGTCCGGTGACGGGAAGGAGGAAGACCAGGTGCACCCAGCCGTGCGCGAAGAGGATGGCCGCCACCAGCCACGGGCCCACGGCGCTGCCGCGGGCCAGCAGCCACCAGACGAGGCCGGCCACGACGAGGAGCACAGCCGCCAGCGGCACGATCTCCGTCAATCGCTTCATCTCTCCTCCCTGGTCACGCCCCCGCTGTGGGTTCCCCCCGCAGCGCCTCACTTCGAACTGCACCCTCGTCGGCCCGCAGGGGCCAGGGCCGTTCGTCCGGAGACCTGCGTGACGTAGTGCCCGTGACGCCTCCCGCGGACGGCCGCCTCCAGCCCGACGCCGCCCGCAGGTGGCGCCGCTGACACCGTGAGACGCGTTTCCGCCGACCGGACGCCCGGGGGCCCGGCGGACCGGCTCGCCTACACTTTCGGGGCGTCGTCTCCCGGGCCCCCGACCGGGACCGCAGAAAGGCAGCCCGTGTCCCACCCCCGCTCCCGCACCACCTCGCGCGACCTCGCCCTGATCGCGACCTTCGCCGGCATCGTGGCCGCGCTCGGCATCGTCCCGGCGTTCACCCCTCCCGGCTTCAGTGTCCCGATCACGGCCCAGTCGCTGGGGGTCATGCTCGCCGGGGCGGTCCTCGGCGCGCGCCGGGGCGCGCTGTCGCTGGTGCTGCTGCTCGTGCTGGTGGCCGTCGGGCTGCCGCTGCTGGCCGGCGGGCGAGGCGGCCTGGGGGTCTTCGCCGGCCCGTCGGTCGGGTTCCTGCTCGGCTACCCGGTGGCCGCCGGCGTGATCGGCTGGCTCACCGAGCGCGGCGGTCCGACGTACCGGCTGCACTGGGGCATCGTGGCCAACCTGGTCGGCGGCGTGGTCGTGCTCTACGTGCTCGGCATCGCCGGGATGGCCGCGGTGCTGGGCATCTCCCTGCCTGCGGCGGCCCTCGCGTGCTGGATCTTCATCCCGGGCGACCTGGTGAAGGTGGTCGTGGCCGCCGTGGTGGCCCGCGGCGTGCACGCGGCCTACCCCGGCCTGTTGAACCGGCGAGCCCAGGTCCGTGAGCAGGACCGCAGCCCCGTCTGAGCGGGTCCTCGACCGGCCCGACCCGGTGCGCGCCTTCGAGGACGCGCACGAGCGGGGCGTGCCCGTGGTCCTCGGGACCTCCGGCTCGGCGGGTCCGCGCCGCCAGGTGCGGCGCACCACCGAGTCCTGGGTCGCCTCGTTCCCCCACGTGTCGGCGCTCACCGGGATCGACGCCTCCGCGAGGGTGTGGGTCCCCGGTCCGCTCACCGCGACCATGAACCTGTTCGCGGCCGTGCACACCCGCTGGGCCGGGGCGGCGCCCGCCGGCTCCGCCTCCGCCGCCACCCACGCGCACCTCACCCCGGCCGCCTTGCACCGTCTGCTCGACGAGGGGCCCGCGGCCCCGGGCCTGCGCGTGGTCGTCGCCGGCGACCGGCTCCCGCCCGGTCTGGCGGCCCGTGCCGCGCGGGCGGGCATCGCGGTCAGCCACTACTACGGTGCCGCCGAGCTGTCCTTCGTCGCGTGGGGTGCCGACGCCGCGTCCCTGCGGCCGTTCCCCGGCGTGGAGGTGGCCGTCCGCGACGGCCAGATCTGGGCCCGCTCGCCCTACCTCTGCGAGGGGTACGACGGACCGCCCGGCCCGCTCCGGCGCAGCGCCGACGGGTTCGCGGGCGTCGGTGACCGGGGCCGCCTCGAGGCCGGGAGGCTGACGGTGCTGGGCCGCCCGGGCTCGGTCACCACCGCCGGCGGGACCGTGCACCTCGCCGAGGTCGAGGCGGCCCTCTCCCCCGCCGCCACCGGGGAGGCGGTGGTGGTCGCCCTCCCCCACGACCGGCTCGGCGCCCTCCTGGCCGTCGCCCTGACCGAGCCCTCCGACCACCCGCCGCTGCGGGCCACGGCCCGGCGGGTCCTGGACCGGGCGGAGCGGCCGCCGCTGTGGTTCCACGTCGACGTCCTGCCGCGCACCGACGCCGGGAAGGTCGACCGGGCCGCGCTCGCGGCGCTGCTCGGCGACCCGCCCGCGACCGTGCGCAGGCTCACGTGAGCGTCGTGCCGCCCGGCGACGACGCACCGGTGATCGTCGCGGCCCTGCGCACCCCGATCGGCACCGCGGGCCGGGCCCTCTCGGGGGTGACCGCCGCGGAGCTGGCGGCACCGGTGCTCCGGGCCCTGGCCGAGGCCCCCGGCGTCGCCGGCCTCCCCGTCGTCGACGTGGTGCTGGGCAACACGATGGGTCCGGGAGGCGACGTCGCCCGGGTCGCGGCGCTGCGGGCCGGCCTGCCGGTCGACGTGCCGGCGCTGACGGTGGACCGTCAGTGCGGAAGCGGCCTGGCGGCGGTGGACCTGGCCGCCGCGATGCTGCGCGGCGGGCGCCGCGGGGTGGTGCTCGCCGGGGGTGTGGAGTCGGCGTCGACGGCGCCGTGGCGGTTCTGGCCGCCGAGCGCAGGCGGCGAGCCCGAGCGCTACGAGCGGGCGCCCTTCGCGCCCGCGGAGGCCGGGGACCCCGACATGGGCCTGGCCGCCGACCTGCTGGCCGAGGAGGCCGGGATCGGCCGGGCCCGGCAGGACGCCTACGCGGCCCGGTCCCACGCCCGTGCGGTGGCGACCGCCGAGGCGGGCGGGTTCGACGCCGAGCTGGTGCCGGTCGGCACGGTCCGCCGTGACGAGCGGCCCCGGCCGGTCACGCAGGAGCGGCTCGCCCGGCTGCGGCCGGCCTTCCGCCCGGAGGGGACCGTCACCGCGGGCAACTCGTGCGGCGTCAACGACGGGGCCGCCGCGGTCGCGATGGTCGACGCCGCCACCCACCGCGCTCTCGGGGTGCCCGGGCTGAGGGTGCTGGCGACCGCCACCGCCGGGGTCGACCCGAACCGGCCCGGGCTCGGCCTCGTGCCGGCGGCCCGGCTCGCGCTCGCGGCCGCGGGACGCTCGGTGGACGATGTCGACGTGGTGGAGCTCAACGAGGCGTTCGCGGGGCAGGTGCTGGCGTGCTGCGACGCCCTGGGGATCGACCCCGAGCGGGTCTGCCCCGAGGGCGGGGCGCTCGCGCTCGGGCACCCGTGGGGGGCGTCGGGCGCCGTGCTGGCCGTGCGGCTGTTCAGCCAGCTCGTCCGCGCCGCGAGCGGCCGCTACGGCCTGGCCGCGATCGCGGTCGGCGGCGGCCAGGGGGTCGCGATGGTGGTGGAACGATGCCCGTGATCGAGGTTGCCGGGGTCGGCCACGTGTACGGCGAGCAGGCCCGTGCCCGGCGGGTGCTCGACGGGGTCACCGTCCGTCTCGACGAGCGGCGGGTCGGTGTGATCGGCGCGAACGGCTCCGGCAAGTCCACCTTCGCCCGGCTGCTGAACGGCCTGGTGCTCCCCACCACCGGCACCGTCCGCGTGGACGGGCTGGACACCCGCAGCAACGGCCGGGAGGTGCGCCGCCGGGTCGGCTTCTGCTTCACCGACCCCGACGCCCAGATCGTGATGCCCACGGTCGCCGAGGACGTCGCGTTCGGCCTGCGGCGGCGCGGCCTGGACAGGCGGCAGGTCGCCGACCGGGTGGCCGGCGCGCTCGCGGCGTACGGCCTCGAGGACCACGCCGACCATCCCGCCCACCTGCTGTCCGGTGGCCAGAAGCAGCTGCTGGCGCTGGCATCGGTGCTGGTCACCGAGCCGGACGTGCTGGTGATGGACGAGCCCACCACGCTGCTCGACCTGCGCAACGCCACCCGCATCGCGGCCGTGGTCGCCGGCCTCCCGCAGCAGGTGCTGCTGGTGACCCACCACCTGGACCTGCTCGAGGACTTCGACCGGGTGCTGGTCTTCGACGGCGGCCGGCTCGTCCACGACGACGTCCCGGCCGCGGCGGTGCCCTACTACCGCAAGCTGATGGCGTGAGCAGCCGGAGCGGCGCCGCCCTCGGGCTGTACCTGCCCGGGGCCTCGCCGGTGCACCGCGCCCCGGCCGGCGCCAAGCTCGCGGCCATGGTGCTCGCCGGGGTCGGGTCGGTCTTCTTGGACCGACCCTGGCAGGTCGCCGCGGCGCTGGCGCTCGTCGGCGTCGGCTACGCGGTCGCGCGGGTCCCGTGGCGGACCGCGGTCGCCCAGGTCCGCCCACTGCTGTGGGTCGCCGGCGGCGCCGCGGTCTTCCACGTCGTGGTCAGCGGCTGGCAGCGGGCGTTCGTGGTCGTCGGGGTGCTGGCCGCCCTGGTCCTGCTCGCCGCGCTGGTCACGCTCACCACGCGTACGACGGACCTGGTCGACGCCGTGGTGGGCGGGTGCCGGCCGCTGCGCCGCGTCGGCGTCGACCCGGAGCGCGTCGGGCTGATGATCGCACTGGGCGTCCGGGCGGTCCCCGTCGTGGTGGGCCTGGCGGAGGAGGTGCGCGACGCCCAACGGGCGCGCGGCCTCACCGCGAGCCCGCGCGCGTTCGCGGTTCCGCTGATCGTCCGCTCGCTGCGGCACGCCGACGCGATGGGCGAGGCGCTGGCCGCCCGGGGCGTCGAGGACTGACCGGCCGGGGCTACTGTCGGACCCGACCCGACGAGTCGGGCGCCTGCGGCGACCCGGGAAGGAGACCGAAGTGATCATCTGCGCGACCTTGGGACCGGACGGGACGGTCGGCGGCGGCCTGGGCCGCGCCTCCCGCGTGGCGGTGGCCTCGGTCTCCGACGGGGAGATCGGCTCGTGGGACGAGGTCGAGGTCGGCTGGGACCGGCTGCACGACGAGGGCACCGAAGGCGCCCACCACGCCCGGATCGTCCGGTTCCTGCGGGAGCACGGCGTGGAGGTCGTGGTCGCCTCGCACATCGGGGCCGGCATGGTCCGCACCCTCGGCTCGATGGGTCTTCGGACCGTCCTCGGCGAGCAGGGCGACGCCCGGTCGGCGGTGACCCGGGCGGCCGGCTGAGGTTCAGGGCTCGGTGAGCCGGAGCGCCGCGGAGGCGCCGTCGACCACGGCCTGCTCGAGCACGTCGCGGCGGGGGTCGGCCACCGCCAGCCAGGGGTCGACCCGGAGCACGGCCAGCGGGCCTATCCGGGGGTCGGCCAGCACCTGCTCCACCGCCGTGTGGTCCCCCCCGCACACCAGCGCCACCAGCCGCGGCGCCCGGTCCGCGAGGATCCGGTGGGCATGCTCGGCGGCCGCCTCGTAGGCCTGCCGCGCCTGGTTGTCGCGGCGCCGGGCGAAGCGCTGCTGGCTCTGGCCGCCCGCCTTCGTGCGGCCCTGCACGTGGCGCCGGCCGACCTTGGACTCGAGCACCTCCGTGCCGTGCACGGCGGCCACGGCGAAGCCACCCTTGCGCACGAGCAGCACCCCCCAGTCGTACGGCGCGCGCGCCGCCTCCGCGAAGGCGAGCGCGTCGGCCGGCCCGGCGTACGGGCGCCCGAACGGGAGCGTCGCGACCGCGAGCGCGCCGTCCTCGGCGGTGACGACCAGACGGCCGTCACCGACCCGCAGGTCGGTGCGACCGTGCCGCGTCGCGAAGTTGTCGAACCAGCGCGGCACCCGCGCGGGCGGGACGAGCAGGGTGCGGGCGGCCACGCCTCACCCTAGACGCGGGTCAGACGTTGAAGCCGAGGGCACGCAGCATCTCGCGGCCGTCGTCGGTGATCTTGTCCGGGCCCCACGGCGGCATCCAGACCCAGTTGATCGTGACGTCGTTGACCAGGCCCTCGAGCGCCTGCTCGGTCTGGTCGGTGATCACGTCGGTCAGCGGGCAGGCCGCCGACGTCAGCGTCATGTCCAGCACGACGTTCGACGAGTCGTCCAGGTGCACGTCGTAGACGAGGCCGAGGTCGACGACGTTGATGCCGAGCTCGGGGTCGACGACGTCCTTCATCGCCTCGGTGACGTCGTCCTTGGTCACGGTGGCCGTGCCACCCCCCAGCTCGACCTCGGGCAGATCGGTGTGGGCGTCGGTCATGACTGCTCCTTCGTGATCTCGGCGGGCTCGGTCTCCGGGGCCGTGGCGGAGACGATCCGCGACGTCGCGTCCTTCAACGCCATCCACGACAACAGCGCGCACTTGACGCGGGCCGGGAACTTGGCCACCCCGGCGAACGCGATGCCGTCCTCGAGCACGTCCTCGTCGGGCTCCACGGTGCCGCGGCCCTGCATCAGGGTCAAGAACTCCTCGTGCACGGCCATCGCCTCGCTCAGCGGCCTGCCGATCACCAGGTCGGTCATCACCGACGTCGCGGCCTGGCTGATCGAGCAGCCCTCCGCGTCGTAGGAGACGTCCTCGACGACCGGGTCGGCGCCGGCGCCGGACAGGTGCACGCGCATCGTGATCTCGTCGCCGCACGTCGGGTTGACGTGGTGGACCTCGGCCTCGTAGGGCTCCCGCAGACCCTTGTGGTGCGGGTTCTTGTAGTGGTCGAGGATGATTTCCTGGTACAGCGTGTCGAGGTTCTCGGTCGTCATCTCTCAGTCCACCCTGAAGTACTTCTTGGTGTACTCCAACCCCTCGACCAGCGTGTCAATTTCCGCGGGCGTCGTGTACAGGTACGACGACGCACGGGTGGAGCTCTGCACCCCGAACCTCGCGTGCGCCGGCTTCGCGCAGTGGTGCCCGGCGCGTACGGCGATCCCCCGGCTGTCCAGCACCTGGCTGACGTCGTGCGGGTGGATCCCCTCGACCTGGAAGGAGATCGCCCCGCCGCGGTCGGGGCCGGTGGTCGGTCCGAGCACCCGCAGCCCCTTGATCTCGGCCAGCCGTTCCAGCGCGTAGCCGGTGATCGCCTGCTCGTGCGCGCGGACGTTGTCCATCCCGATCGCCGACAGGTAGTCCAGGGCCGCGCCCAGGCCGACCGCCTCGACGATCGGCGGCGTGCCGGCCTCGAACTTGTGCGGGATCGGGGCGTACGTCGACCGGGCCATGGTCACGGTGGCGATCATCTCGCCCCCACCGAGGAACGGCGGCAGCGCGTCGAGCACCTCCCGCCGGCCCCACAGCACGCCGATGCCGGTCGGGCCGGTGACCTTGTGGCCGGTGAAGGCGAGCAGGTCCGCGCCGACGGCCTGCACGTCCACGGGCATCTGCGGGACCGCCTGCGCCGCGTCCACCACGACGATCGCGCCGACCTCGTGGGCCCGGCGGGCGATCTCGGCGACCGGGTTGACGGTGCCGAGGATGTTCGACACCCAGGTCACGGAGACGACCTTGGTGCGCTCGTTGATCAGCTCGTCGATGCCGGACAGGTCGAGCCGTCCGTCCTCCGTCAGCCCGAACCAGCGCAGCGTGGCGCCCTTGCGCTCGGTGAGCAGCTGCCACGGCACGATGTTGGAGTGGTGCTCCATCTCCGTGATGACGACCTCGTCGCCGGGGCCGATCGCCAGCGGCCCCTCGGCCCAGGCGAGGGTGTTCGCCACCAGGTTGAGCGCCTCGGAGGCGTTCTTGGTGAAGATCACCTCGTCCCGCGAGGGCGCGCCGATGAAGGCCGCGACCTTGTCCCGCGCCTCCTCGAAGGCGGCGGTGGCCTCGGCACCGAGCTGGTGCACGGCCCGCGCCACGTTGGCGTTGTGCCGCTCGAGGTGGTCGACCATCGCGTCGATCACCACCTGCGGCTTCTGCGAGGTGTTCGCGCTGTCGAGGTAGACCAGCGGGAACCCGTCGGCCATCGTGCGCGACAGGATCGGGAAGTCGGCCCGGATCAGGTCGAGCCCGGGCAGCAGCCCGGGAAGCTCGTGCGTCGTGCTCGTCGTCATCGTCGGACCTCCTTCCGTGCGGTTCGAGGGGGCACGCCGGTCAGGCCGGCGCGTTGACGAAGCGGTCGTAGCCCTCGGCCTCGAGCTGCTCGGCGAGCTCGGGCCCGCCCTCCTCGGCGATCCGGCCGTCGACGAACACGTGCACGAAGTCGGGGGTGATGTAGCGCAGGATCCGGGTGTAGTGGGTGATCAGCAGCACCCCGCGGTCGCCCTGCTCGCGGTAGCGGTTCACGCCCTCGGAGACGATCTTCAGCGCGTCGATGTCGAGCCCGGAGTCGGTCTCGTCGAGCACCGCGACCTTCGGGTTCAGCAGCTCGAGCTGGACGATCTCGTGGCGCTTCTTCTCGCCGCCGGAGAAGCCCTCGTTCACCGAGCGCTGGGCCATCGCGGTGTCCATCTTGACCCGCTCCATGGCGGCGTTGACGTCCTTGACCCAGGTCCGCAGCTTCGGCGCCTGGCCGTCCACGGCGGTCTTCGCGGTGCGCAGGAAGTTCGACACCGAGACGCCGGGCACCTCGACGGGGTACTGCATGGCCAGGAACAGGCCGGCGCGGGCCCGCTCGTCCACCGACATCGTCAGCACGTCCTCGCCGTCGAGCGTGACGCTGCCCGACGTGACCTTGTACTTCGGGTGGCCGGCGATGGAGTAGGCCAGCGTCGACTTGCCGGACCCGTTGGGGCCCATGATCGCGTGGGTCTCGCCGTCCTTGATGGTCAGGTCGACGCCCTTGAGGATCTCCTTGGGGCCGTCCTGCGTCTCCACGCTGACGTGCAGGTCGCGGATCTCGAGCGTTGCCATGTCTTTCTCCGTATCAGGTCTGTCGGTGCGCTGTGGTCTGGGGGCGTTTCAGTAGGGGGCGTGCACGTCGACCAGGACGTCGTCGCCCTCCACCCTCACCGGGTAGATCGCGACCGGCTCGGTGGCCGGCAGGTTGGTGGGCTTGCCGGTCCGGAGGTCGAAGCGCGAGCCGTGCAGCCAGCACTCGATCTCCGTGCCCTCCAGCTCGCCCTCCGAGAGCGGGATCGCGGCGTGCGAGCACTCGTCGTAGATGGCGAACCAGTCGTCGCCGTCGCGCGCCACCGCGATCGACGTCCCGTCGACGCTGACGGCGAGCGCGGCGTCGGCGGGGACGTCGCCGACCGAGCAGGCCCGCTGGAAGCTCATACGTTCTTCTCCAGCTCGGCCTCGACCGTCTCGAGCAGCGTGCCCTCGATCGCCGGCACGCCGATCTTGCGGACGATGTCGGCGAAGAACCCGTGCACGACCAGCCGGCGGGCCTCGTCCTCGGCGATCCCGCGCGACTGCAGGTAGAACAGCTGCTGGTCGTCGAAGCGCCCGGTCGTCGAAGCGTGGCCGGCACCCTCGATCTCGCCGGTCTCGATCTCGAGGTTCGGCACCGAGTCCGCCCGGCAGCCGTCGGTGAGGACCAGGTTGCGGTTGGACTCGTAGGTCTCGATGCCCTCCGCGACCTTGCGGATCAGCACGTCGCCGATCCAGACCGCGTGCGCGCCCTCCCCCTGCAGCGCGCCCTTGTAGTCGACGTTGCTGCGGGTCCTGGGCGCGTTGTGGTCGACGAACAACCGGTGCTCGAGGTGCTGGCCGGCGTCGGCGAAGTAGAGGCCGAGCAGCTGGGCCTCGCCCCCGGGTCCGTCGTAGCCGACCGAGATGCCCATCCGGACCAGGTCCCCGCCGAACGAGACCGCGACGTGGCGCAGGGTCGCGTCGCGGCCGACCTTCGCGTGGTGGTGGGTGACGTGCACCGCGTCGTCGGCCCAGTCGGCGACCGCGACCACGGTCAGGTGGGCGCCGTCGCCCACGACGACCTCGACGTTCTCGGCCAGCGTGGCCGACCCCTCGTAGCGCAGCACCACGGTGGCCTTGCTGTGCGGCTCGGCGGTGATCACGGTGTGGGTGGCCGAGGCGGGCTCGGTCGCGCTGCCGGTGAGGGTCACCAGCACCGGGGCGTCCAGCTCGGTCTCCCGGGCGACGGTGACCGCCCAGCCCGCCGCGGCGGCGCCCCAGGCGCGGGCGGCGACCCGGTCGCTGGGCACGTAGCCGCTGGTGCCCTTCAGCGGGCTGTCCGGCTCGAGGCGCTCGACGCGCACGCCCTCGGGGGCGTCGTGCTCGGCCCCGACGGTGCGCCCGGACAGGTCGGCGTCCTGGTGCAGGCCGCGCAGCCGCTTCATCGGGGTGAAGCGCCAGATCTCCTCGCGCCCGGTCGGCACCTCGAAGAAGTCGACGTCGAAGGAGCCCTCGGGGTGCAGATGGCTCGCGACCTTCGTCTCCAGCGCGGAGGCCACGTTGGGCAGGTCAGTCACAGTCACAGCTTCGCGTTCACTTTCGTTCTCGGTCGGTGGGGGTGGCCTGGTCCGGTCAGCCGACCGCGCCTTCCATCTGCAGCTCGATGAGGCGGTTGAGCTCGAGGGCGTACTCCATGGGCAGCTCCTTGGCGATCGGCTCCACGAACCCGCGCACGATCATCGCCATCGCCTCGTCCTCCTCCATGCCGCGGCTCATCAGGTAGAAGAGCTGGTCGTCGGAGACCTTCGAGACGGTCGCCTCGTGCGCCATCGACACGTCGTCCTCGCGGACGTCCACGTAGGGGTAGGTGTCGGAGCGGCTGATCTGGTCGACCAGGAGCGCGTCGCACTTGACCACGCTGGCGGAGTGGTGGGCGCCCTCGTTGACCTGGGTCAGGCCGCGGTAGGACGTGCGGCCTCCGCCGCGGGCCACCGACTTGGAGATGATCGAGCTCGAGGTGTACGGCGCGGCGTGCACCATCTTCGCGCCGGCGTCCTGGTGCTGGCCCTCGCCGGCGAACGCGATCGACAGCGTCTCGCCGCGGGCGTGCTCGCCCATGAGGTAGACGGCCGGGTACTTCATGGTGACCTTCGAGCCGATGTTGCCGTCGACCCACTCCATGGTCGCGCCGGCCTCGCAGGTGGCGCGCTTGGTCACCAGGTTGTAGACGTTGTTCGACCAGTTCTGGATGGTCGTGTAGCGGCAGCGCGCGCCCTTCTTCACGATGATCTCGACGACCGCGGAGTGCAGCGAGTCGGAGCGAGTAGATCGGCGCGGTGCAGCCCTCGACGTAGTGCACGTAGGCGTCCTCGTCGACGATGATCAGCGTCCGCTCGAACTGGCCCATGTTCTCGGTGTTGATCCGGAAGTAGGCCTGCAGCGGGATGTCGACGTGCACGCCCTTGGGCACGTAGATGAACGAGCCGCCCGACCACACCGACGTGTTCAGCGCGGAGAACTTGTTGTCCCCGACCGGGATCACGGTCGTGAAGTACTCCCGGAACAGCTCCTCGTGCTCGCGCAGCGCGGTGTCGGTGTCGACGAAGATGACACCCTGCTCCTCGAGGTCCTCGCGGATCTTGTGGTAGACCACCTCGGACTCGTACTGGGCGGCGACGCCGGAGACGAGCCGCTGCTTCTCCGCCTCGGGGATGCCGAGCCGGTCGTAGGTGTTGCGGATGTCCTCGGGCAGGTCGTCCCAGGTCGCCGCCTGCTTCTCGGTCGACCGGACGAAGTACTTGATGTTGTCGAAGTCGATGTTGCCGAGCTCGGCGCCCCACTTGGGCATCGGCTTGCGGTCGAAGAGCTTCAGGCCCTTCAGCCGCAGGTCGAGCATCCACTGCGGCTCGCTCTTCTTGGCGGAGATGTCGCGCACGACCGCCTCGTTGAGGCCGCGCTGAGCGCTCGAGCCCGCGGTGTCGCTGTCGGACCAGCCGTACTCGTAGCGGCCCAGCCCGGCGAGCTCGGGGTTCATCTGCTCGATCGTGCTCATCAGTTGCTCAACCTCTCGTGTGAGGACAAAACCTTCGTGGTGCAGCTGGTTGCGGTGCTGCTCGGACCCGGAATGCAGGTGGTGCAGACCCCGTCGCCGTGCGCGATGGTGGCCAGCCGCTGGACGTGTCGGCCCAGGAGCTTCGAGATCACCTCGGTCTCCGCCTCGCACAGCTGCGGGAACTCGTGGGCCACGTGGGCGACCGGGCAGTGCTGCTGGCACAGCTGCTCCCCCACCGGCCCGGTGCGCACCGACGCGGCGTACCCGCCCTGGGTCAGCGCATGCGCGAGCGCCTCGGCGGGGGCGATGTCGGGCTGTGCGGAGACGATGTCGCGGTAGTGGCTCTCGAGGTCCTCCACCCGGCGGCGCGCGAACGCCATCACCGCCTCCTCGCCGCCGGTCTCGGCCAGGAACCGAAGCGCCTGGAGGGCCAGGTCGTCGTACTGCTGGTCGAAGCGGTCCCGGCCGCCCTCGGTCAGCGCGAACAGCCGCGCCGGGCGGCCCCGGCCGCGGGTGCCGTAGGCCCGAGGCTCGCGTGCCTCGACCGCGCCCTCGGCCACCAGGTGGTCGAGGTGGCGGCGGACCGCCGCGGGCGTCAGGTCCAGCCGCTCGGCGAGCGCGGCCGCCGTCGTGGGACCGAGCTCGAGGATCGACCGGGCCACCCGCTCGCGCGTCGGGGCCTCCAGCGTCTCGTCGAATTGCACAACACCATTGTGTCGTTATTGCCCGGAGGCTTCAACCCCGGGGGTGCCCCGACCCGTCCGGCCGCCCGTCCGGCCGAGCGCCGTGGCCGCTCCCACGTGGCCGCGTTGGGGGTGCGCGGGGGGCCGCCCCCACGGGTGTTCCTACACTGGGCGGGTGCCCAACGCCCCTTCCCCCGCCGCCCCCGCGGTGGTCATCGAGGACCTCCGGATGCAGTACGGCGACAAGGTGGCCGTCGACGGGCTCAGCCTGACCGTCGCCCGCGGGTCGATCACCGCGGTGCTCGGCCCCAACGGCGCGGGCAAGACCACCACCCTCGAGACCTGCGAGGGCTACCGCAGGCCGCAGTCCGGGACGGTGCGGGTGCTCGGGCTCGACCCGCAGGCGCAGCGCCGCGAGCTGCTCCCCCGCATCGGGGTGATGCTCCAGTCCGGGGGCGCGTGGTCGGGGGTCCGGGCCGTCGAGATGCTCCGTCACGTGGCGGCTCTGCACGCGCACCCGCTCAGCGTGCCGATGCTGGTCGAGCGGCTCGGCCTCGAGTCGTGCGGGCGCACGCCGTACCGGCGGCTCTCCGGCGGCCAGCAGCAGCGCCTGGCGCTCGCGATGGCGGTGGTCGGCCGCCCCGAGCTGATCTTCGTCGACGAGCCGACCGCCGGGATGGACCCGCAGGCGCGCCGCACCACCTGGGAGCTTCTCGAGGAGCTGCGCGGCGACGGCGTCACGATCGTGCTGACCACGCACTACATGGACGAGGCCGAGCGGCTCGCCGACCAGGTGCACGTGATCGACAACGGCGCGATGATCGCCTCCGGCTCCCCGCTCGACCTGACCCGCGGCGCCGGCACCGCCACGATCCGGCTGGTGGTCACCAAGCCGTTCCCGCCGGAGGCGCCCGGGTCGCTGCAGGCGATGCTCGGCGAGCCGACCGAGGTGCGCGCCGTCGACGGCCACAGCCTGCTGGTGACCGGCCCGGCGGACGCCTCCACGCTGGCCAAGGTCTCGGCCTGGTGCGACGAGAACGGCGTGCTGCCCGAGACCCTGACGCTCGGGCAGCGCACCCTCGAGGACGTGTTCCTGCAGCTGACCGGACGGGAGCTGGCCACATGAGTACCGGAACCGGTACCTTCTCCCCGCGGCCCGGGGCCGCCCCCCTGGCCCGGCAGGTCCTGGCGCAGGCGCGGATGGAGACCAAGCTGATCCTGCGCAACGGCGAGCAGCTGCTGCTGGCCGTGGTCATCCCCCTGCTGGTGCTGGGCGGCGGCATCGAGGCGGCCCGGCACTTCGACCTGAAGTTCACGCACTCGCCGGTCGACACCCTGGCGCCCGGGATCCTGGCGCTGGCGGTGATGTCGACCAGCTTCACGTCGCTGGCGATCACGACCGGGTTCGAGCGCAGGTACGGCGTCCTGAAGCGGCTCGGCTCCTCGCCGCTGCCCCGCGCCGGCCTGCTGGCCGGGAAGGTCGGCGCGCTGCTCGTCGTCGAGGTCCTGCAGGTGGTCCTCCTCGGCGTCGCCGCGTTCCTCTTCGGGTGGTCCCCCACCGTGACCGTCTCCGGGGTCCTCGGTGCGCTCGCCGCCGGTCTCCTGGGGACCGCGGCGTTCGCCTCGCTCGGGCTCTTCGTGGCCGGCGTGCTGCGGGCGGAGGCCACGCTGGCGGCCGCCAACCTGATCTACCTGCTGCTGATGGCCGGCGGCGGCGTGGTGTTCCCCACCGGGACCTATGGCGGGTTCGGCCACGTGCTGGCGTTCCTGCCCTCGGGCGCCCTCGGGGAGGGAATGCGCAGCGCCCTCATCGACGGGACGTTCCCCGGCCTGCAGCTCGCCGTGCTGGTGGCGTGGGCCGCGGTGGGCACCGTCCTGACCGCGAGGACGTTCAAGTGGGAGTGAACCTCACCGAGCCTCCGGCCCTGACGCCGACCCGTCCCGCCTGGGCGGCCCGGTGGATGTGGCCGGCCGCGGTCGCCTCCCTGGCCGTCAACATCCTGATCGTGCTCACCGGCGGTGTGGTCAGGCTGACCGCGTCGGGGCTGGGCTGCCCCACCTGGCCGCGCTGCACCGGCAGCTCGTTCGTGCCGCACCGCGAGCTCGGCATCCACGGCGCCATCGAGTTCGGCAACCGGATGGTCACGTTCCTGCTCGCCGCGGTCGCCATCCTCACCTTCGTGGTCGCCCTGCGCTACGGGCGCACGGCGGTCACCCGGATCGCCGTCGTGCTGGCGCTGGGCGTCCCGGCCCAGGCGGTCATCGGCGGGATCAGCGTGCTGACAAAGCTGAACCCGTGGGTCGTCGCCTTCCACCTGCTGGTCTCGCTGGCGATGATCGGGGTCTCCGTCGTGCTCCTGCAGCGGCTCGGCGAGGGCGACGGACCGCCGCGACCGGTGGTCCCGCAGGGCGTGGTCTGGCTGGCCAGGAGCACGTTCGCGGCGGCGTGGGCGGTGCTCTACCTCGGCACCGTGGTCACCGGCAGCGGCCCCCACGCGGGCGACATCAAGGCGGTGCGCAACGGGCTCGACCCGCGCGCCCTGTCCCAGCTGCACACCGACGTGGTGTTCCTCCTGGTCGGGCTCACCCTGGCCGCGGTGATGGTCCTGCGGGCGGTCGGCGCCCCGGCCCGGGCGCAGCGGGCCGCCGTGGTGCTGCTGGTGGTGGAGGTGGCCCAGGCGGCGATCGGCTTCGCGCAGTACTTCACGGGTCTGCCGGTCGTGCTGGTCACCCTGCACCTGCTGGGCGCCGCGCTGCTGTCGGCGGCGGTGACCTGGCTGCTGCTGGGCGTGCGCGAACGCGCCTGACCCGCGCGTCCGCGACGGCCGCGCGTCAGTCGACGGCCACGATCCAGGACGGCAGCAGGTGGTGGGTCACGATCGCCGCCGCGAGCACGCAGGCGCAGCCGGCGAGGAGCAGCTGGTCGGCGTCGGTGAACGCGTCGACCTCGACGGAGTCGATCTGGACCAGCCCGATGGCCGAGCGACCGACGATCAGCGGCACCCCCAGGTAGCTGCGGGTGTGCCTCGTCGTCGAGGTGCGCCGCCGACCGCTCGGCACGGGCACCGCCGGCGCGGTGATGTCCGAGAGGTAGCGGACCCGACGGCTGGTGACCACGCCCCAGCCGACCCCCTGTCCGTGCGGCAGCCTCGCCGCGAGCGCCTCCTCCGTCGGCGGCGGGTGCGCGGCGGTGAGCCTCAGCCCGTCGTGACCGACGAGCTGGACCGAACCGCCGGTGAACATCACGTGCGGGCGCAGCGCCTCCAGGGTGCACGCGAACGCGTCCTCCAGGCTCGTGCACTGGTCGAGGTCGAGCGCGAGGTCGAGCAGCACCTGTCCCGACGCGCCGGCCGGGCGCTGCGCGGGACTCTGCTCGCGGGCCGGCCGGGTGGCGGCCCGCCCCAGGGTGGCGCCCGCGGGCGGCAGTGCCCCGACCGGGACCGGCCGGCCGAACAGGTGGCCCTGGGCCTCGTCGCAGCCCATCTCGACCAGCAGGTCACGCTGGGAGGGGGTCTCGACGCCCTCGGCCACCACGGTGAGGCCGAGGCCGTGGGACATCCCCACCACGCCGCGGACGATCGCGGTGCACCGCTCGTCCACGCCGAGCCCGGACACGAACCGACGGTCGATCTTGACCACGTCGCACGGCAGGGTTGCCAGGTAGTCCAGCGACGCGTGCCCGGTCCCGAAGTCGTCGATCGCGACCAGGAAGCCCGCGGCACGCAGCCGGCGCAACGCCTCGGCGGCCCGCCCGAGGTTCGCCGCGAGCGCCGTCTCGGTGACCTCGATCGTGAGACGCGCCGGGTCCGCTCCGCGGTGCTCGAGCAGGTCGAGCACCCGGTCGCTGAACGCGGGGTCGGCGAGCTCGGCGGCCGAGACGTTGACCGCCACGGTCCGGGTCGGCAGCCTGCCGGCCACCAGGTCGGCGACCACCAGGTCCCGCACCCGCTCGCCGAGGGCGGCGGCCAGGCCGTGCCGCTCGGCCATGGCCACGAAGTCCCCGGGCTGGACCGCGCCGAGCTCCGGGTGGTCCCACCGCACCAGCGCCTCGAGCCCCACGAGGGCGGAGTCGGCCAGGTCGACGGACGGCATGTATGCGACGGTGAGCTGGTCGCCGCCGGTCAGCGCATCCCGGAGGTCGTGGACCAGCCACCGTTCGCGTACTTCTGCAGCAGTGGGCATCCTTGCTCCCGTGGGCTCCCCCCCGCGTCGGCCAACCGTAGCGCGCCGCCGCCCGCCGGACCCCCCGAATCCGCAACTACGACGCGGCGGCCGACCGGAGCCGGGCGAACTCCGCGGCCAGCGCCGCCGCCGGCCAGTGCGCGTTGAGGCCGCTCGGGTTCGGGAGCACCCACACCCGGGTTCCGGCGATCGACTCGTCCTGCGGGCCGATCACCGCCGCCGGCCGGGCGAAGGCGGTGCGGTAGGCGGTCACGCCGACGACCGCGAGCCACCGGGGCCTCAGCCGCAGCACCTTGCCGGTCAGCACGCCCGCGCCGGCGACGAGCTCCTCGCGGGTCAGCTCGTCCGCGCGGGCGGTCGCGCGAGCGGCGACGTTGGTGATGCCGAGCCCCAGCTCCAGCAGCAGCTCCTGCTCGCCCGGGTCGAACCGCCTGGGGGTGAACCCCGAGGCGTGGAGCGCGGGCCAGAACCGGTTGCCGGGTCGCGCGAAGTGGAGGCCGGTCGCCGCCGACCACAGGCCCGGGTTGATGCCGCAGAACAGCACCCGCAGCCCGGGTCCGACGACGTCGGGGATGGTGGCGTCCCGTGCCGCCTCGAGGTCCGCCGGCGACGGCCTCATCCGAGCCCGGCCCCGAGCAGCGGAGTCCGGGTCAACGCTTGAGCAGCGGGTCGAGCGCGACCGCGACGAACAGCAGCGACAGGTACATGTTCGACCAGTGGAACAGCCGCATCGGCTTGAGGGCCACCACGTCGTCGCTGGCCGCCGCCCGGTGCTGCAGCCGGTGCGCCTCGACGAGGAACGCCGCTCCCAGGACCACGGCGGCCACCGGGTAGAGCCACCCGGTGGACGCGACCGGCCACAGCAGCAGCGACGTCGCGACCATCACGTAGGCGTAGAGGACGATCTGCCGGGCGACCACCCTGGCTCCGGCGACCACCGGCAGCATCGGGACGCCGGCCGCCGCGTAGTCCTCCCGGTAGCGGATGGCCAGGGCCCAGAAGTGCGGAGGCGTCCAGAAGAACACGACGAGGAACAGCACCACCGGGGCCCAGGCCAGCTCACCGGTGACCGCCGTCCACCCGATCAGCGCGGGGAAGCAGCCGGCCGCGCCGCCCCAGACGATGTTCTGGGAGGTGCGGCGCTTGAGGATCATCGTGTAGCCCACGACGTAGAACAGGTTCGCCGCCAGGGCGAGCGCCGCGGACAGCCAGTTCACCAGCAGCCCCAGCCACAGCGTCGAGACCACCCCGAGGGCGAGTCCGAAGACCAGGGCCGCACGTGCGCTGACCACGTGCCGGGGCAGCGCGCGGCGCCGGGTGCGGCGCATCCGCTGGTCGATGTCGGCGTCGTACACGCAGTTGAGCGAGTTCGCGCTGCCCGCCGACAGCGTGCCGCCGAGGACCGTCGCCACCACGAGCCACAGCGGCGGGACCCCGCCCTGGGCCAGGAACATCACCGGCACGGTGGTGAGCAGCAGCAGCTCGATGATCCGCGGCTTCGTCAGGCCGACGTAGGCGGCCAGCACGTCACGGGTGGTCGCGGATCCCGTCGGCGACGTCTCCGTCGGGACGTGTGGATCGACGGCGGTCACGCAAACCTCGGATTCGGACGGGAGTGGCGACCGGGGAAGGGACGCCCGACTGGCTTCGCCCAGTGTAATGGCCCGCTGATCTCCCGCCCGGGGCGGCTGCCCCTCGGGCAGGAAAGGGAGGGTGTGCAGCCGCTCGCCCGCGCTGAGTAGGCTCGGACCCGAGGTGGCCTCCGCCGGACCGCCCGGGGTTTGGAACCCGGGTCGGTGTGGC
The DNA here is from genome assembly GCA_963838025.1 of uncultured Actinomycetota bacterium. GTDB lineage: Bacteria > Actinomycetota > Actinomycetes > Propionibacteriales > Nocardioidaceae > Nocardioides_B. Next base: position 1,735,637 of record CAWIPF010000001.1, on the reverse strand, counting down.
ACTACCTCCACAGCCCCGCCGCCCCAGAAGACGCCGAGAGGAAAGCGCGCTCGTGAGCAAGCTCGAATGGACCGACCTGGACCAGCGTGCCGTGGACACCGCCCGGGTGTTGGCGATGGACGCGGTCCAGAAGGTCGGCAACGGCCACCCCGGCACGGCGATGGCGCTGGCTCCGGTCGCGTACACGCTCTTCCAGAGGGCGATGCGGCACAACCCGGCCAACCCCGACTGGGCCGGACGCGACCGGTTCGTGCTCTCCTGCGGCCACAGCAGCATCACGCTCTACACGCAGCTGTTCCTCGCCGGCTTCGGCCTCGAGCTCGCCGACCTCGAGAGCCTGCGGACCTGGGGCAGCAAGACCCCCGGCCACCCGGAGTTCGGCCACACCGCGGGGGTCGAGACCACCACCGGACCGCTCGGGCAGGGCGTCGCGAACGCGGTCGGCATGGCGATGGCGTCCCGGCGCGAGCGCGGCCTGCTGGACCCCGAGGCGGAGCCCGGCGAGAGCCCCTTCGACCACCACGTCTACGCGCTGTGCAGCGACGGGGACCTGGAGGAGGGCGTCTCCGGCGAGGCCTCGTCCCTCGCGGGGCACCAGCAGCTCGGCAACCTGACGCTGATCTACGACGACAACGACATCTCCATCGAGGGCGACACCGACATCGCCTTCAGCGAGGACGTCCCGGCGCGCTACGAGGCCTACGGCTGGCACGTGCAGCGCATCGACTGGACCAACGGCGGCAAGGAGTACGTCGAGGACGTCCAGCAGCTGTGGGACGCCCTCGAGGAGGCCCGTCGGGTCACCGACCGGCCGAGCTTCATCGCGCTGAGGACCGTCATCGCCTGGCCCGCCCCGCACGCCCAGGGCACCGGCAAGTCGCACGGCTCGGCGCTCGGCGAGGAGGAGGTCGCGGCCACCAAGAAGATCCTCGGCTTCGACCCCGACCGGACCTTCGAGGTCGACCCGGACGTGCTCGCGCACACCCGCACCGCCGTCGAGCGCGGCCGGCAGGCCGAGGCCGCCTGGCAGGAGCGGTTCGACGCCTGGGCCAAGCGCTACCGGCAGCGGCACGAGCTCTACGAGCGGATGCGCACCCGCACCCTCCCGGCCGGCTGGGACGACGCGCTCCCCACCTTCGACGCCGACCCGAAGGGGGTCGCCACCCGCAAGGCGTCCGGCGAGGTGCTGAGCGCCGTCGCCCCCCGCGTCCCCGAGCTGTGGGGCGGCTCGGCGGACCTCGCGGAGTCCAACAACACCACCCCCAAGGGCGAGCCGTCCTTCATCCCCCAGGAGCTGTCCACCAAGGACTTCTCCGGGAACGAGTACGGCCGGGTGCTGCACTTCGGCATCCGCGAGCACGCCATGGGCGCGATCATGAACGGCATCGCGCTGCACGGCGGGACCCGCGTCTACGGCGGCACCTTCCTGGTGTTCTCCGACTACATGCGCCCGGCGGTGCGGCTGGCCGCGCTGATGGGCCTGCCGGTCACCTACGTGTGGACGCACGACTCGATCGGCCTCGGCGAGGACGGCCCGACCCACCAGCCGGTGGAGCAGCTCGCCGCCCTGCGCGCGATCCCCGGCCTGGACGTCGTGCGTCCGGCCGACGCCAACGAGACGGTGGCCGCCTGGAAGGCGGTGCTCGAGCACACCGACCGGCCCGCCGGCCTGGCGCTCACCCGGCAGAACGTGCCGGTGTTCCCGCGCGGCACCGACGCCGACGGGATGCACTGGGCGGGCGCCGACAACGTCGCCCGCGGCGGCTACGTGCTCCTCGACGCCGAAGGCGGGCAGCCCGACGTGATCCTGGTCGGCACCGGCTCGGAGGTCCAGCTCGCGGTCGAGGCCCGCACCGCGCTCGCCGCGAAGGGCGTCCGCGCGCGGGTCGTGTCGATGCCCTGCCGCGAGTGGTTCGACGCCCAGGAGCAGTCCTACCGCGACACCGTGCTGCCGCCGATGGTGAGGGCGCGGGTCAGCGTCGAGGCCGGCGTCGCGCAGGGGTGGCGTGAGGTGGTCGGCGACGCGGGCCGCATCGTCTCGCTCGAGCACTTCGGGGCGTCGGCGGACTTCGCCACCCTGTACCGCCAGTTCGGCATCACCGCCGAGGCCGTCGTGCTCGCTGCCGAGGAGAGCATCGCCGCGACGAACGTGTGACCGCCGTACCCGCCCGGCGCGGGACGGCACCTGAAACTGAATATCGAACCGGGAGGAAGCGATGTCGAAACGTCTCAAGGCTCTGGCGGACGCGGGAGTGTCGATCTGGCTGGACGACCTGTCCCGCGAACGCATCGAGTCCGGCAACCTCGCGGACCTGATCAAGAGCAGGTCCGTGGTGGGTGTGACCACGAACCCGACCATCTTCGCGGCCGCGGTCGCCGAGGGCGAGCGGTACGACGACCAGGTGCGCACGCTCACCGAGAGCGGGACGGACGTCGACGAGGCGATCTTCGAGGTCACCACCACGGACGTGCGCAACGCCTGCGACCTCCTGCACGACACCTGGCGGGCCACCGACGGGGTCGACGGCCGGGTCTCGATCGAGGTGGCGCCCACGCTCGCGTTCGACACCGACGCCACCCTCGTCGCCGCCAGGAGGCTGTGGGCCGCGGTCGACCGGCCGAACCTGTTCATCAAGATCCCCGCCACGATCGAGGGGCTCCCGGCGATCACCGCCGCCCTCGCGGAGGGGATCAGCGTCAACGTCACCCTGATCTTCGGTCTCGGCCGCTACGACGCGGTGATGGACGCCTATCTCGCCGGCCTCGAGCAGGCGAAGGCCAACGGCCGCTCCCTGCACGACATCCACTCCGTCGCGTCGTTCTTCGTCTCCCGCGTCGACACCGAGGTCGACAAGCGCCTCGACGGCGTCGAGGCGCCGGAGGCGGACGCCCTGCGCGGCAAGGCGGGCATCGCCAACGCCCGGCTCGCCTACCGGGCCTACGAGGAGAAGTTCGGCGGCGAGCGCTTCGCCGCGCTCCGGGCCGCCGGCGCCAACACCCAGCGGCCGCTGTGGGCCTCGACCGGCGTGAAGAACCCGGACTACCCCGACACCATGTACGTCACCGAGCTCGTCGTCGCGCACACCGTCAACACGATGCCCGAGAAGACCATGGAGGCGTTCGCCGACCACGGAGAGATCGACGGCGGCGACCGGGTCCGGCCGATGTACGACGACGCGCGGGCGGTGATGGACGGCCTGGCCGGTCTCGGCATCGAGTACGACGACGTGATCGAGACCCTCGAGCGGGAGGGCGTGGACAAGTTCGTGAAGTCCTGGGAGGAGCTGGTCGAGACGGTTCGCTCGCAGATGGAGGGTTCCGCCCGGTGAGCGAGGCACTCGAGGTGGCCGCCACCGGAGCCGCGGCGGACGCCGTCCAGTCCCACGTCCCCTCCCTGGTCGCTGACCGCTTCGCGGGCCGGCTGTTCGCGAAGGACCCGACCCTGTGGGGCCCCGACGCCGAGCCGGAGGCGAGCAAGCGGCTGTCGTGGACCGGGCTGCACCGGTCCTCGCGCCCCCTCCTCGGCGCGGTCGCCGCGCTGCGCGAGGAGCTGAAGGACGAGGGTGTGGACCACGTCGTCCTGTGCGGCATGGGGGGCTCCTCGTTGGCCCCCGAGGTGATCTGCGCGACCGCCGGCGTCGAGCTGACCGTGCTCGACTCCAGCGACCCCGACCAGGTGCGGGCCGCCCTCGCCGACCGCCTGGACCGGACCGTGGTGGTGGTCTCGAGCAAGTCCGGCTCCACGGTCGAGACCGACTCGCAGCGCCGCGCCTTCGTGGCCGCGTTCACCGCGGCCGGCATCGACCCGAGCCGGCGCGTCGTCGTGGTCACCGACCCCGGCTCCCCGCTCGAGGAGGAGTCCCGCGCCGCCGGCTACCGCGTCTTCAACGCCGACCCCGAGGTCGGCGGACGCTACTCCGCGCTGACCGCCTTCGGGCTGGTCCCCAGCGGGCTCGCCGGGGCCGACATCGAGGAGCTGCTCGACCAGGCGGACGCCGTCGCGGACCTGCTCGCCGAGGACGACGAGGCGAACCCCGCCCTGCGGCTCGGCGCCGCGATGGCCGGCACCGACCCGCTGCGTGACAAGCTCGTGCTCGTCGACGAGGGTTCCGGGCTGGTCGGGTTCGCCGACTGGGCCGAGCAGCTGATCGCCGAGAGCACCGGCAAGCAGGGCACCGGGGTGCTGCCCGTGGTCGTCGGCGAGAGCTCCGACCCGGAGGTCGCGCTGCCGCCGCACGACGTCACCGTCGCCCGGCTGCGCTCCGACACCGACCCCGACACCGAGCACGAGCCGGAGTCCGGCGGCTCCGACGTCACCGTGTCGGGCCCGCTCGGCGCCCAGCTGCTGTTGTGGGAGGCCGCGACCGCCGTGGCCGGCCGGCTGCTCGGCATCAACCCGTTCGACCAGCCCGACGTCGAGAGCGCCAAGAAGGCGGCGCGCTCGATGCTGGAGGGCACCCCCGACACGACGGCGCCCGCGTTCGTCGACGGCCCCGTCGAGGTGCGCGCGCTCGGCGGTGACTGGCTCGGCGACGCCGCCACCCTGGGCGAGGCGGTCACCGCCCTGCTCGGGAACCTCGACGGCGACCGCGGCTACCTGGCGGTGATGGCCTACCTCGACCGCCTCGAGCACGCCGGCCTGTCCGACGTACGCCACGCGCTGGCGGTGCGCACGAAACGGCCGGTGACGTTCGGCTGGGGTCCGCGGTTCCTGCACTCGACGGGCCAGTTCCACAAGGGCGGTCCGGCCGACGGGGTCTACCTGCAGGTCACCGGCGACCCGGTCCAGGACCTCGACGTCCCGGGGCGCGACTACACCTTCGGACGGCTGATCTCCGCGCAGGCCGCCGGCGACGCCCGGGTGCTGGCCGACCACGGCCGCCCGGTGCTGCGCCTGCACCTGACCGACCAGGCCGCCGGGCTCGCCGCGCTCACCGAGGCGCTGCGGTGACCCCGAGGCTCGAGGCCGACCCCGACGACCGGGACCGGTACGTCAACCCGCTGCGCGACCCGCACGACCGGAGACTCCCGCAGATCGCGGGGCCGTGCAGCCTGGTGATCTTCGGGGTGACCGGCGACCTGGCCCGCAAGAAGCTGATGCCGGCCGTCTACGACCTGGCCAGCCGCGGCCTGCTGCCGCCGGGCTTCTCCCTGGTGGGGTTCGCGCGCCGCGACTGGGCCGACCAGGACTTCGCGCAGATCGTCCACGACTCGGTGAAGGAGCACTCCCGCACCGAGTTCCGCGAGGAGGTCTGGTCGCAGCTCGCGGAGGGCTTCCGGTTCGTGTCGGGCGACTTCTCCGACGACACCGCCTTCGAGACCCTGCGGCAGACCGTCGTCGACCTGGACCGCGTCCGGGGCACCGGCGGCAACCACGCGTTCTACCTGTCGATCCCGCCGCGGTTCTTCCCCGACGTGATCGGGCAGCTGAAGGAGCACGGCCTGGCCGACCCCAGCAGCGACTCGTGGCGCCGGGTCGTGGTCGAGAAGCCGTTCGGCTCCGACCTCGCCTCCGCCCGCCGGCTCAACGCGATCATCTCCGAGGTGTTCCCGCCGGAGTCGGTGTTCCGCATCGACCACTACCTCGGCAAGGAGACGGTGCAGAACATCCTCGCGATGCGCTTCGCGAACGCGATGTTCGAGCCGATCTGGAACGCCAACTACGTCGACCACGTGCAGATCACGATGGCCGAGGACATCGGGATCGGCGGACGCGCCGGCTACTACGACGGCATCGGCGCGGCCCGCGACGTGATCCAGAACCACCTGATCCAGCTGATGGCGCTGATCGCGATGGAGGAGCCGACCTCCTTCGACGCGCGGAGCCTGCGGCTGGAGAAGCAGAAGGTGCTGGAGTCCGTCGTACTCCCCCGCCGGCTGGACCTCACCACCGCGCGCGGGCAGTACACCGAGGGCTGGCAGGGCGGCGTCAAGGTCCCCGGCTACACGCAGGAGCAGGACATCCCGAAGTCCTCCACCACCGAGACGTACGCCGCGATCAAGCTCGACATCGACACCCGCCGGTGGGCCGGCGTGCCGTTCTACCTCCGCACCGGCAAACGGCTCGGGCGGCGGGTGACCGAGGTCGCCGTGGTCTTCAAGCGCGCACCGCACCTGCCGTTCGCGGAGACCTCGACCGAGGAGCTGACCCACAACGCGCTCGTGATCCGGGTCCAGCCCGACGAGGGCATCACGATCCGGTTCGGGTCCAAGGTGCCCGGCACCGCCATGGAGATCCGCGACGTGAACATGGACTTCGCCTACGGCGGCTCGTTCACCGAGTCCAGCCCCGAGGCCTACGAGCGGCTGATCCTCGACGTGCTGCTCGGCGAGCCGCCGCTGTTCCCCCAGCACGAGGAGGTCGAGCTGTCCTGGAGGATCCTGGACCCGATCGTGGAGTACTGGGCCGAGCACGGCAAGCCCGACACCTACGAGTCCGGCACCTGGGGCCCCGCGTCGGCGGAGGCGATGCTCACCCGGGACGGACGCACCTGGAGGCGACCATGACCCGACCCCGCCGGACCGCTCGTCCGGCCCACGTCGCCGAGGAGGCCCCGGCATGATCGACCTGACCGACACCAGCTCCAGCGCCATCGCCGCCGAGTTCCTGCGGGCCCGGCGGCGCGCGGGCAGCCCGGCCATGGGCATGGTGATGACGCTCGTGATCGTGGCCGACGAGGAGGACGCCGTCGAGTCGATGGCCGTCGCCCGGGCGGCCTCGCGCGAGCACCCGGCCCGGCTGCTCGGCGTCGTCATCGGCGACGGCCGCGGCAGCGCCCGGGTCGACGCCGAGGTCGGCATCGGCTCCGGGGCCTCCGGCGAGCGCGCGCTGATCCGGCTCAGCGGGGCGGCCACCAAGCACGCCGAGTCGGTGGTGCTGCCGCTGCTGCTCCCCGACTCCCCCGTCGTCGTCTGGTGGCCGGGCCGGGCGCCCGCGGACCCGGCGGCCGACCCGCTCGGACGGCTCGCACGCCGGCGGATCACCGACGCCGCCGCGGTCCCGACCGGCAGGGCCAAGGCGATGCTCACCCAGTGCCGCTCCTACGCACCCGGCAACACCGACCTCGCCTGGACCCGGATCACGCACTGGCGGGCGCTGCTGGCCGCGGCCCTCGACCAGAGCCACGCGAAGGTCACCGAGGCGTCGGTGAGCGCCGAGCGGATCAGCCCGAGCGCGGACCTGCTCTCGGCGTGGCTGACCGAGCGCCTGAAGGTGCCGGTCGCCCGGCACACCTCGCCGGGCCCGGGCATCACCGACGTGGTGCTGAGCACCCGGCAGGGCGACATCTCGATCGTGCGCTACGACGGCCGGCTGGCCACCCTGTCGTCGCCGGGGCAGCCGGACCGCCCGGTCGCGCTGCGGCGCCGCGACCTCGACGAGCTGCTGTCGGAGGAGCTGCGCCGGCTCGACCCCGACGAGGTCTACGAGCAGACGGTCGAGCGCCTGGTGAAGATGACCGACGACGCGGCGAAGGCGGGGAAGGCGTGATGGCCGCGGCACCGGAGGTCGTCACCCACGCCGGCGCGGACCTGCTCGTCGAGGCGACCGCCGCCCGGCTGATCACCCGGCTCGTCGACCTGCAGGCGGGGGGCGGGGTCCCGTCCGTGGTCCTGACCGGCGGCACCGTGGCCATCGACCTCTACCGGGCCGTCGCCGCGTCGCCCGCCCGGGAGGCCGTCGACTGGCGCCGCGTCGACTTCTGGTGGGGCGACGAGAGGTTCGTCCCGGCCGCCGACGACCAGCGCAACTGCCGACAGGCGCGCGCGGCCCTGCTCGACCACGTCGCGGTCGACCCGGACCGCGTCCACGAGATGGCGGCCTCGGACGGTGCGTACGGCGACGACGTCGACGCGGCAGCGGACGCCTACGCCGCCGAGCTGCGCGGCGCCACCCCGGCCGGCGCGGGCGAGACGCCGGTCTTCGACCTCCTGCTGCTGGGGATCGGCGAGAACGGGCACTGCGCCTCGCTGATGCCGGGCTCCCCCGCCTTGCACGAGACCCGGCCGGTGGTCGCCGTACGCGACTCCCCGAAGCCGCCGCCGACCCGGATCTCGCTGACCATGGGCCCGCTCATGCGGGCCCGCGAGCTGTGGTTCATCGCCTCGGGGAGCTCGAAGGCGGGGCCGGTGAGCGAGGCGCTCGCGGGCGCCGACGTCGACCGGGTCCCGGCGGCCGGGCCGAAGGGCATGGACCGCACGCTGTGGCTGCTGGACGAGGACGCGGCCTCCCGGCTGCGCTGACCGCCCGGCGGGTCAGAAGATGATCTCGCCGCGCTTGCGCCGGTCGCGCAGCGTCTGGATCGCCTCGTCGAGGATGTCCGCCGCCTCCTTGTCGGAGCGCCGCTCCTTCACGTAGGCGAGGTGCGTCTTGTACGGCTCGATCTTCGGCGGCGGCGGCGGGTTGTCCGAGTCCAGACTGGCGGGCAGCCCGCACCGCGGGCAGTCCCAGGAGTCGGGGATCTGCGCCTCGACGGCGAAGGTGATCACCGACTGGTGCTCGTGCGCACAGAAGTAGACCACGGTCTGGCGCGGGGCGGCCTCGCCGCGCTCCGCCTCTCCCATCGGTCCGGCGCCGACACGGCTGCCACGGATGGCGTTTCCTCCACCTGCCACGCTACGAACTCCTCGTCAGTGCTCTAGCTGCCGGCACGCAGCAGCAGTCCCAGGGCGATGATGCACGCGAACCAGATGACGCCGGCACCGATGGTGATCCGGTCCAGGTTGCGCTCGGCGACCGAGGAGCCACCCAGGCCACTCGAGACGCCACCCCCGAACATGTCGGAGAGCCCGCCGCCCCGGCCCTTGTGGAGCAGGATCAGCAGGATCAACAGCAGGCTGGTCAAGATGAGCAGCACGGTGAAGGCGATAACCACGGTGGGAAACTCTAACTCACGATCTCGGGATCAGATGACAGGCATGTCGTAAAACCGGCAGATGCCGCCGAACTCGTCGGCCTGAAGGCTCGCGCCGCCGACCAGGGCGCCGTCCACGTCGGCCTTCTCCATGATGCCGGCCACGTTCGCCGCCTTGACCGATCCCCCGTAGAGGATGCGGACGGCGGCGGCAGCCTCCGCGGAGAAGGCCTCGGCGACCCGGCCCCGGATGGCCGCGCACACCTCCTGCGCGTCGTCGGGAGTGGCCACCTCGCCGGTGCCGATGGCCCACACCGGCTCGTAGGCGATCACCAGGTCCGCCACCTGCTCGGCGGTCAGCCCGGCGAGGGACCCGTCGACCTGGGCCAGCGTGTGCTCGACCTGCCGGCCCTCCTTGCGCACGTCCAGGCCCTCGCCGACACAGACGATCGGGGTGATCTCGGCCGCGATCGCCTTCTTCGCCTTGGCGTTGACGACCTCGTCGGTCTCGGCGTGGTGCTCGCGGCGCTCGGAGTGCCCGACCACGACGTAGGAGCAGCCGAGCTTGGCCAGCATCGACGCCGACACCTCACCTGTGTAGGCGCCGTTGTCCTGCGTGGACACGTCCTGGGCGCCGTACCTCAGCTCGAGCCGGTCCCCGTCGACCAGCGTCTGCACGCTGCGCAGGTCGGTGAACGGGGGCAGCACGACCACCTCGACCTTCGCGTAGTCGTGCTTCTTGTCCGCCAGCGTCCAGGACAGCTTCTGGACCAGGACCACCGCTTCCTGGTGGTTGAGGTTCATCTTCCAGTTGCCGGCCATCAGCGGCACGCGGGTGTTCTTCGCCATCAGGAGTGTCCTTCGGTGCTCAGGAGAGTACGTCGATGCCGGGAAGGTTCTTGCCCTCGAGGTACTCGAGGCTGGCGCCGCCACCGGTGGAGATGTGGCCGAACGCGGACTCGTCGAAGCCGAGCGTCCGGACCGCCGCCGCCGAGTCGCCACCGCCGACGACGGAGAGGCCGTCGACCTTGGTCAGCGCCTCCGCGACCGCCCGGGTGCCGCCGGCGAAGGCGTCGAACTCGAAGACGCCCATGGGGCCGTTCCAGAACACCGTCTTGGCGTCGGCGAGCGCGGCGGCGAACGCCGCCCCGGACTCCGGCCCGATGTCCAGGCCGAGCTGGTCGCCGGGGATGGCGTCCGCGGGCACGACCGTGGCAGGGGCGTCGGCGCTGAACTCCGGAGCCACGACGATGTCGGTGGGCAGCAGGATCCGGACACCGGACTCCTCGGCCCGGCGGAGGTAGTCGCGGCAGGTGTCGAGCTGGTCCTCCTCGAGCAGGCTCCGCCCGACCTCGTGCCCCTGTGCCTTCAGGAACGTGAACACCATGCCGCCGCCGATCAGCAGCCGGTCGGCCTTCCCCAGGAGGTTGTCGATCACGCCGAGCTTGTCGGAGACCTTCGAGCCGCCGAGCACGACCACGTAGGGCCGTTCCGGGTTCTCGGTGAGCCGGCGCAGCACCGCGATCTCGGCGGCCACCAGCCCGCCCATGGCGTGCGGCAGCCGCTGCGCCACGTCGTACACCGACGCCTGCTTGCGGTGCACCACGCCGAAGCCGTCGCTCACGAAGACGTCGGCCAGCGAGGCGAGCCGGTCGGCGAAGGCGCCGCGGACGGCGTCGTCCTTGCTGGTCTCGCCCTCGTTGAAGCGGACGTTCTCCAGCAGCGCCACCCGCCCGTCCGCGAGCCCCTCGACGGTCGCCCTCGCGCCCTCGCCGACCGTGTCGGGGGCGAACGCGACGTCGGAGCCGAGGAGCTCGCCGAGCCGCGCGGCGACCGGGGCGAGCGAGTACCGCGGGTCCGGGGAGCCCTTGGGCCGGCCCAGGTGGGCGGTCACCACGACCCGGGCACCGGCGTCCGCCAGCGCCTTGATCGTCGGCACGCTGGCCCGGATCCGCCCGTCGTCGGTGATCCTGCCCTCCTCGAGGGGGACGTTGAGGTCCGAGCGGACCAGGACGCGCTTGCCGCGCAGGTCACCGAGGTCGTCGATGGTCGTCATCTGTCCTTCTCCAGACGGATTCGTCTGCGCTGGCCCGGGGTTTCCCCGCAAGGCGAGCGCAGACGAATCGGGTGGGGTGCGGGGTCAGAGGCTCTTGCCGACGAACGACACCAGGTCCGCGAGCCGGTTGGAGTAGCCCCACTCGTTGTCGTACCAGCCGATGACCTTGACCTGGTTGCCGATGACCTTGGTCATGCCGGCGTCGAAGATGCACGAGTGCGGGTCGGTCACGATGTCGGTCGAGACGATCGGGTCCTCGGTGTAGAGCAGGTAGCCCTTGAGCGGGCCCTCGGCGGCGGCCTTCATGGCGGCGTTGACCTCCTCCACCGTGGTCTCCCGGCCCGCCTCGAAGGTCAGGTCGGTCGCCGACCCGGTCGGCAGCGGCACCCGCATCGCGAACCCGTCCAGCTTGCCCTTCAGCTCCGGGAGCACCAGGCCGATCGCCTTCGCGGCGCCCGTGGACGTCGGCACCATGTTGAGCGCGGCGGCGCGCGCACGACGCAGGTCCTTGTGGGGGGCGTCCTGCAGGTTCTGGTCCTGCGTGTAGGCGTGGATCGTGGTCATCAGGCCCTTGACGATGCCGACGCTGTCGTTGAGCGCCTTCGCCATCGGGGCCAGGCAGTTCGTGGTGCAGGACGCGTTGGAGATGATCGTGTGCGCGGCCGGGTCGTAGTCCCCGTCGTTGACGCCGAGCACGACGGTGAAGTCCTCGTTCTTGGCCGGAGCGGAGATGATCACCTTCTTGGCGCCCGCGTCGACGTGAGCCTTCGCCTTCGTCGCGTCGGTGAAGAAGCCGGTGGACTCGACCACGACGTCGACGCCGAGGTCCTTCCACGGCAGCTGGGCCGGGTCCCTCTCGGCCAGGATCTTCAGGATGCGGTCGCCCACCTTGATGCCCTCGTCGGTGACGGAGACCGCCTCGGGGTAGCGGCCGAGGATCGAGTCGTACTTGAGCAGGTGCGCCATCGTCGCGACGTCGCCGAGGTCGTTGGCGGCGACCACCTCGATGTCGGCGCCGGACGCCTGGACGGCCCGGAAGAAGTTGCGGCCGATCCGGCCGAATCCATTGATACCCACGCGAACAGTCACGGGTCGCTCACTCCTAGCTAGCGGTCACAGGTCAGGCAGACTCCTGGTGAGGAGGCTCCTTCGAGACCCTACCTTCTGGCAGGCGGCGCACGAACACATCGTCCGACGTACGTGCGAGTAACCACCAACGGCCCATCGAGACGGGACCAAAGACCCGCGGCGGCTACTGCTCCTCGGCGATCATCTCCGGGGTCAGGCTCGCCTCGGTGTCCGGGATGCCGAGGTCCTGGGCGCGCTTGTCGGCCATCGCGAGCAGCCGACGGATCCGACCCGCGATCGCGTCCTTGGTCAGCGCCGGTTCGTGCAGCTGGCCCAGCTCCTCGAGCGAGGCCTGCTTGTGCTCGAGCCGCAGGTGCCCGGCGAGCTTGAGGTGGTCGGGCACCTCGTCCCCCAGGATCTCGAGGGCCCGCTCCACGCGGGCGCCCGCCGCCACGGCCGCGCGCGCCGAGCGGCGCAGGTTCGCGTCGTCGAAGTTGGCCAGCCGGTTGGCCGTCGCCCTGACCTCGCGGCGCATCCGGCGCTCCTCCCAGGCCATCAGCGACTCGTGCGCGCCGAGCCGGGTGAGCAGTGCGCCGATCGCGTCGCCGTCGCGGATGACCACCCGGTCCACGCCGCGGACCTCGCGGGCCTTCGCCGGGATGCCGAGCCGCCGCGCGGCGCCGACCAGCGCGAGCGCCGCCTCGGGCCCCGGGCAGGTCACCTCGAGCGCGGACGAGCGGCCGGGCTCGGTCAGCGACCCGTGCGCCAGGAAGGCGCCGCGCCAGGCCGCGACCGCGTCGCAGCCGGCGCCCGAGACGACCTGGGGAGGCAGTCCGCGGACCGGCCGGCCGCGGGAGTCGAGCAGGCCGGTCTGGCGAGCCAGCTGCTCACCGTCGCGGACCACGCGCACGACGTAGCGGCTGCCCTTGCGGATGCCGTTTCCGGAGACCATCACGACGTCGGCGGTGTGGCCGTAGATCTCGGCGATGTCGCGCCGCAGCCGGCGTGCCGCGGCGCCCGTGTCCAGCTCGGCCTCGACCACGATGCGCCCGCTGACGATGTGCAGCCCGCCGGCGAAGCGGAGCATCGAGGAGACCTCGGACTTGCGGCAGCAGGCCTTGGTCACCGTCGTGCTCGCGAGCTCCGCCTTCACCTGTGCCGTCATCGCCATGCGTCCGATCCTGCCACGTCTGGAGCCCTACCCTTAAGCCCGGAATGCGCCGGAGCCTGCGCCACCCTATGCCCGCAACAGGATCCCCGCATACGCATTGGCCAACTTCAACGGATCGTGACGAGGGGTGCCGTCGTCGGCCGCGACGTCGGCGATCACCAGCTCCGCGCCGAGAGAGGACGCGGTCCAGCGCAGCTGCTGCTCGTCACCCACCGACCGGCGGTCCACGAGCACCACGTCGAGCTTCAGACCCGGTGCGTGCCCGACCAGCACGTCGAGATGGTTCTCCGGCGAGAACCCGTCGGTCTCGCCGCTCTGGGGCTCCAGGTTCAGGGTCACCACCTTGCGGGCGGAGGAACCGATCAGCGCCTCGCGCAGCTCCGGCACCAGCAGGTGCGGGATCACGCTGGTGAACCACGACCCGGGCCCGAGCACGACCCAGTCGGCCGCCTCGACCGCGGCCAGCGCCTCCGGGCAGGCCGGCGGGTCGTCGGGGTCCAGGCGTACGGCGAGCACCTGCCCGTCCGTGGAGGCCACCTCGACCTGGCCGCGCACGGTGGTCAGCGCACCGCGGTCCCCGGGGTCCAGCCCGGCGACCGCGGCCGTGATGTCGAGCGGGGTCACCGACATCGGCAGCACTCGCCCCTGGGCGCCCAGCAGCCGACCCACCCAGTCCAGCCCGTCGACGTGGTCGCCGAGCAGCTCCCACAGCGCCACGATCAGCAGGTTGCCGACGGCGTGCCGGTCCATGTCGCCGCGGCTGCTGAACCGGTGCTGCAGGACCCGGGCCCAGGTCTGTCCCCAGTCGTCGTCGCCGCAGAGAGCCGCCAGCGCCATCCGCAGGTCCCCGGGCGGGAGCACGCCGAACTCACGGCGCAGCCGGCCCGACGAGCCACCGTTGTCGGCGACCGTCACCACCGCGGTCAGCTCCCGGACCAGGTGCCGGAGCGCGGCCAGCGACGCGGCGAGGCCATGACCGCCCCCCAGGGCGACCACGCGCAGGTCCACCCGATCGTCCGCGGGGTCCACGTGCGTCATCTCACTCGCGCCCGAGGTCGCGGTGCATGGGCCGGGCCTCGATCCCGTGGCTGCGCAGCCGGTGCGCGATCTCCTCGGTCATCGCGACGCTGCGGTGCTTGCCGCCCGTGCACCCGATCGCGATGGTGAGGAACCGCTTGCCCTCACGGAGGTAGCCCGACGCGACCGTCTCGATGAGGCTGACGTACTCGTCGAGGAACTCCTGCGCCTCCGGCCGGCCCTTCACGTAGTCGGCCACCTCCGGGTCGCGCCCCGACAGCGGTCGCAGCTCGGGCACCCAGTGCGGGTTCGGCAGGAAGCGCATGTCCGCGACGAGGTCCGCGTCGACCGGGATGCCGTACTTGAAGCCGAAGCTCACCACGGTCGCCTTGAGCTCGGTGGTGTGCGCGGTGCCGAACGCCTCGGCCACCTTGTCGGTGAGCTGGTGCACGTTGAGGTTCGAGGTGTCGATGATGATGTCGGCGTCGGCGCGCAGGTCCCCGAGCGCGAGCCGCTCGCGGCGGAGCCCGTCCAGCAGCCGCCCACCCGCCTGCAACGGGTGCGGCCGACGGGCCGCCTCCTGGCGGCGCACCAGCACGTCCTCGTTGGCCTCCAGGAACAGCAGCGTGGTCCGGCGCCCGGTCGTCCTGCGGGCCAGCACCTCCTGCAGCCCCGCGAAGAACGACCCGGACCGTACGTCGACCACGACCGCGATCGGCTGCAACGACCCCTGGGACTCGTCGACGAGCCGGACCACGTCGGGGACCAGCATCGGCGGCAGGTTGTCCACGACGAAGAAGCCGAGGTCCTCGAGCTCCTTGGCCGCGGTGCTGCGCCCGGCACCGGTCATGCCGGTGACCACCACCAGCTCGCCGAGCCGGTGCTCCGGGGCCTCTTCCGTCGTCGCCATCAGATCTCCTCGATCTCACCGGTGGCCGTGTTCACGCTCACGCTCCTGGTCGTCTCGGCATTTGCGGCCAGCGCGGAGCGGATCGCCTCCGCGGTGCGCGGGCCGATCCCGGGCACCTCCGCGATCTCCTCCACTGTCGCAGCCCGGAGCTTGCGCAGCGAGCCGAACCTGCGGAGCAGGCTCTTGCGGCGCACCTCCCCCAGGCCGGGCACGTCGTCGAGCAGGCTCTCCACCATCGTCTTGGAGCGTCGGTTCCGGTGGTGGGTGATCGCGAACCGGTGCGCCTCGTCGCGGACCCGCTGCAGGAGGTAGAGACCCTCGCTGGTGCGCGGCAGGATCACCGGGTCCGCCTGGCTCGGCAGCCACACCTCCTCGAGCCGCTTCGCCAGACCGCACACCGGGATGTCGTCGATGCCGAGCTCGTCGAGCGCGCGCTGCGCAGCCGCGACCTGCGGCGGACCGCCGTCGACGACCACCAGCCCCGGGACGTAGGCGAACTTCTTGGGCCGGCCGGTCTCGGGGTCGATCAGCATCGGCCCGCGGTCCTCCTCGCCGCCCTCACCGCTCAGCGGGTCCACCTCGCCGGACTCGGCGCGCTCGTCGAGCAGCCGCTTGAACCGCCGGGTGATCACCTCGTGCATGGAGGCCACGTCGTTGGCGCCGCTCTGCCCGCCGACGGATCGGACGACGAAGCGGCGGTACTCCCCCTTGCGGGCGAGGCCGTCCTCGAAGACCACCATGGAGCCGACGACCTCGGTGCCCTGCAGGTTGGAGATGTCGTAGCACTCGATCCGCAGCGGCACCGCGGGCAGGTCGAGAGCGGCCGCGATCTCCTCCAGCGCCCGGTTGCGGGTGGTCAGGTCGCTGGCCCGCTTGGTCTTGTGCAGCCCCAGAGCCTGCAGGGCGTTGCGCGCCACCGTCTCCTGGAGCGCCTTCTTGTCCCCCCGCTGCGGAACCCTCAGCGAGACGCGGCCGCCCCGCAGCCCGCACAGCCACTCCTCGATCGCCTCGTGGTCGTCGGGCAGCGCGGGCACCAGCACCTCACGCGGGATCGCCTCCCCGGCCTCCCCGTCGTACAGCTGGAGCAGGAACCGCTCCACGAGGTCGCCGGTCCCGGCGTCGTCGACCTTGTCGGCCACCCAGCCGCGCTGCCCGCGGATCCGGCCGCCGCGCACGTAGAAGATCTGCACGGCCACCTCCAACGGGTCCTCCGCGAAGGCCACCACGTCGGCGTCCGTGCCGTCGCCGAGCACCACCGCCTGCTTCTCCATGGCCCGGTTGAGCGCGCCGATGTCGTCGCGCAGCCGGGCCGCACGCTCGAAGTCCATCTCGTCCGAGGCGGCGTACATCTCCTTCTCGAGACGCTTGACGAACGCGGTCGTCTGGCCGCCCATGAAGTCGCAGAAGTCCTCGACGATCCGGCGGTGCTCCTCGGTGCTGACCCGGCCGACGCACGGCGCGGAGCACTTGCCGATGTAGCCCAGCAGGCACGGCCGGCCGATCTGCGCGGAGCGCGTGAAGACACCGTTGCTGCACGAGCGCATCGGGAAGACGCGCAGCAGCAGGTCCACGGTCTCGCGGATCGCCCAGGCGTGGGAGTACGGCCCGAAGTAGCGCACGCCGCGCTTCTTGGGGCCGCGGCCGACCATCACGCGCGGGAACTCCTCGTTGAGCGTGACGGCCAGCCACGGGTAGGACTTGTCGTCGCGGTACTTCACGTTGAAGCGCGGGTCGTACTCCTTGATCCAGGAGTACTCCAGCTGCAGCGCCTCGACCTCGGTGTTGACCACGGTCCACTCCACGGCGGCCGCGGTGGTCACCATGGTGCGGGTGCGCGAGTGCAGGTTCGCGAGGTCCTGGAAGTACGACGTCAGCCGGGCGCGGAGGTTCTTCGCCTTGCCGACGTAGACCACGCGCCGGTGCTCGTCGCGGAACCGGTAGACGCCCGGAGAGGTAGGGATCGACCCCGGGGCTGGGCGGTACGTCGACGGGTCGGCCACCCCCCAACCCTACGTGGACGCGCCGACCGGAACGCGGTCAGGCGCGGCGGATCTGGGTGCCCTTGACGGTGATCCGGTACTCCGGGAGCGGCGCGGGGGCCGGGCCGCCGAGCACCGAGCCGTCCTTGATCGAGAACGCGCTGCCGTGGCAGGGGCAGAGGATCGCGCCGTTCTGGATCTCGCTGACCGGGCAGCCCTGGTGCGTGCAGATCGAGCTGAACGCCTTGAACTCGTCCTTGCTGGGCTGGGTCACCACGACCTGGGCATTGCCGATGATCTCCCCGCCGCCGACGGGGACCTTCGACGTGGTGGTCAACGGCGGCCGCCCCGGCTTGGAGCCGGTGGCCGCGCTCCGGCTGTGCTTCGGGGTGGGCGTCGCCGTGGGCCCGCCCGCGGGCGGACCGGCCGAGTTCGAGCCGGCGCCGCAGGCGGCCAGCAGCGGCAGGCTCAGCCCGCCGACCGCGATCCCTCGCACGAGGGCCCGCCTGCTCACCGGCTCCGGCGTGGACTGCTCTCCCGACATGGACCGCTCCCTGCTTGCTGTTCGTCCGACAACGTGCGGCAGCGACTCTAACCAGCGAACCTTGCCGAATTCTTAGAGCGACCTCTCGCCGGCGTCTTCCTCGCCGCCGACACCTTGGCGGGCTTCTTGCGCTTCGGACGGGCCGCCTCCCGACCCTTCAGCAGCGGGGCCAGGAACTCGCCGGTGTAGCTGCCGTCGATCGCTGCCACCTCCTCCGGCGTCCCCTCTGCGACCACCAGACCGCCCCGGTTGCCGCCCTCGGGGCCCATGTCGATGATCCAGTCCGCGGTCTTGATCACGTCGAGGTTGTGCTCGATCACCAGCACGGTGTTGCCCTGGTCGACGAGGCGGCCGAGGACCAGCAGCAGCTTGCGGATGTCCTCGAAGTGCAGGCCGGTGGTCGGCTCGTCGAGCACGTAGACGGTCCGGCCGGTGGAACGCTTCTGCAGCTCGGCGGCCAGCTTGACCCGCTGCGCCTCCCCGCCGGAGAGGGTCGGCGCCGGCTGCCCGAGCCGGACGTAGCCCAGACCGACGTCGACCAGCGTGCGCAGGTGCCGGGCGATCGCCGGGATCGCCTCGAAGAACTCCACGGCCTCCTCGATCGGCATGTCGAGGATCTCGGCGATCGTCTTGCCCTTGTAGTGCACCTCGAGCGTCTCGCGGTTGTAGCGCGCGCCGTGGCACACCTCGCAGGGGACGTAGACGTCCGGGAGGAAGTTCATCTCGATCTTGATCGTGCCGTCGCCGGCGCACGCCTCGCAGCGCCCGCCCTTGACGTTGAACGAGAACCGGCCCTGCTGGTAGCCGCGGACCTTCGCCTCCGGCGTGCTCGCGAACAGCTTGCGCACGTGGTCGAAGACCCCGGTGTACGTCGCGGGGTTCGACCGGGGCGTGCGGCCGATCGGCGACTGGTCGACGTGCACGACCTTGTCGACGTGCTCCAGGCCCTGGATCCGCTTGTGCCGGCCCGGCACCGTGCGCGCGTTGTAGATCTCCTTGGCCAGCGACGTGTAGAGGATGTCGTTGACCAGCGTCGACTTGCCGGAACCGGACACCCCGGTCACCGCGACGAACATGCCCAGCGGGAAGGTCACGTCGACGTCGCGCAGGTTGTGCTCCCTCGCGCCGAGCACCTTGAGCTCCCGGCCGGGGGTCCGCGGACGGCGTACGTCCGGGAGGGGGATCTCCCGCCGCCCGGAGAGGTAGAGACCGGTCAGGGAGTCGTGGTGCTCCATCAGCTCGGGGACCGGGCCGGAGACGACGACCTGGCCGCCGTGCTCGCCGGCGCCGGGCCCGATGTCGACGACCCAGTCGGCGACCTTGATGGTGTCCTCGTCGTGCTCGACGACGATCAAGGTGTTGCCGAGGTCCTTCAGCCGGACCAGCGTCTCGATCAGCCGGTGGTTGTCGCGCTGGTGCAGGCCGATCGACGGCTCGTCGAGCACGTAGAGGACGCCGACCAGGCCCGCCCCGATCTGCGTGGCCAGCCGGATCCGCTGCGCCTCCCCGCCCGAGAGCGAGCCCGAGGGCCGGTCGAGGGACAGGTAGTCGAGGCCCACGTCGAGCAGGAACCGCAGCCGCTCCTGGATCTCCTTGAGCACCCGCTCGGCGATCTGCTTCTCCCGCGGCGAGAGCTCCAGGCCGCGAAGGAACTCCGCGGCCTCGTTGATCGGCAGCGCGCAGACCTCGGCGATGCTCTTGTCGCCGATGGTGACCGCCATCGACACCGGCTTGAGCCGCGACCCCTCGCACTCGGGGCACGGCACCTCGCGCATGAACCCCTCGAAGCGCTCGCGGCTGGTGTCGGACTCGGCCTCGCGGTGCCGGCGCTCGATGTAGGGCCGCACCCCCTCGAAGCTGGTGTAGTAGGAGCGCTCGCGGCCGTAGCGGTTGCGGTGCCGGACGTGGACCTTGGTGGAGTGCCCCTCGAGGATCGACTTGCGGGCCTTCGCCGGCAGGTCCTCCCAGGGCGTGTCGAGGTCGAAGCCGAGCTCCTCCCCCAGCGCGTGCAGCAGGCGGGTGAAGAACTCCGCGACGTGCGCCCCCGACCACGGCGCGATGACGCCTTCGCCCAGTGTCTGCGACGGGTCGGAGACGACCAGCTCGGGGTCGACCTCCATCCGGGTGCCGAGGCCGTGACAGACCGGGCAGGCGCCGAACGGCGAGTTGAACGAGAACGACCGGGGCTCGAGGTCGTCGGTGTCGATCGGGTGGTCGTTGGGGCAGGCCATCTTCTCGGAGAACCTCAGCTCGCGCGCCGGGTCGTCGGCGGCGAGGTCGACGAAGTCGAAGACGACGAGCCCACCGGCGAGACCGAGCGCGGTCTCCACGGAGTCGGTGAGCCGCCGCTTCGACGACTCCTTGACCGCGAGCCGGTCGACGACCACCTCGACGGTGTGCTTCTTCTGCTTGTCCAGTCTCTGCTGACTCTGGGCGAGCTCGCTCAACGGGTGGGTCTCCCCGTCCACGCGGGCCCGCGAGAACCCCTGGGTCTGCAGCTGCCGGAACAGGTCGACGTACTCCCCCTTGCGGCCGCGCACGACGGGCGCGAGGACCTGGAAGCGGGCACCCTCCTCGAGCCCGAGGACCCGGTCCACGATCTGCTGCGGGGTCTGCCGCGAGATCGGTGCCCCGCAGGTGGGACAGTGCGGGCGGCCGGCGCGCGCGTAGAGCAGCCTCAGGTAGTCGTAGACCTCGGTGATCGTGCCGACGGTGGAGCGGGGGTTCTTCGAGGTCGACTTCTGGTCGATCGAGACGGCCGGCGAGAGCCCCTCGATGAAGTCCACGTCGGGCTTGTCCATCTGGCCGAGGAACTGGCGCGCGTAGGCCGACAGCGACTCGACGTAGCGGCGCTGGCCCTCGGCGAAGATGGTGTCGAAGGCGAGGCTCGACTTGCCGGACCCCGACAGCCCCGTGAAGACGATCAGCGCGTCGCGCGGCAGGTCGAGGGACACGTCCTTGAGGTTGTGCTCCCGGGCACCCCGGATGATCAGCTGGTCGGCCACTGCACTTCCCTCGGCGGTGTCGTCAATCGGGCTCACGAGTGTGGGGTTCGAACAAGTGTTCGTCATGATAGCGGCTTGGTCCAACGCGACACTCCGCGGTTGGATGGCTCCATGGAGACCTCCACTGCACTTCCTCACTTCGACGAGACGGTCCTCGCCACCACACGCTATCTGCGAGCGCTGACAGTTCTGGGCGACGAGGAGATGCGGGCGCCGTCGCTGCTTCCGGGCTGGACCCGCGGGCACGTGGTGACCCACGTCGCCCGGCACGCCGACGCGTTCACGCACGCGTTGCACGGTGTCCTCAACGGGCACGACGCGTGGATGTATTCCGACCAGGACACCCGAAATGCCCAGATCGACGCGGGGGCCGGACGCGGTGCGGCCGAGCTGCAGGAGGACTCCGCCGCGGCCTGGGGCCGGCTGCTGCAGGCGCTCAACGAGCTGCACCCCGCGCACCTGGACGCCCCCATCTCCCGGCTCCCCGGCGGGCCGGCGTTCCTGACGGTGCGCGAGGTCACCGACAGGCGCTGGGCCGAGGTGGAGATCCACCACGCGGATCTCGACATCGGCTACACGCCGGCGGACTGGCCCGTCGAGTTCGCCGTGCACGTGATCGGCCGGCGGCAGCAGGAGCTCGGCCTCGAGGGTCCGTCGATGGTGCTCACCGGCACCGACGTCGACGGCCTCTGGAGGCTGGGGTCCGGACAGGGCCCCGAGATCGAGGGCACCGCGGGGGCGCTCGCCTGGTGGCTGGTCGGGCGCGGCGAGGGCGCCGGGCTAGTCTCCTCGGCAGGACAGCTGCCGGACCTGGGGAAGTGGAGATGAGCTGCTGATGGGCTACCACGGCAAGGTGAAGCCGGGCGGCGCCCCGGACGTGCGCGAGCTGACCGAGCTGGTGATCACCAAGCTCGCGGTCAGCGACATGTCCAACAACGTCTACCTGCTGCGCTGCCGCAGGACCGATGACCAGGTGCTCATCGACGCCGCCGACGACCCGGAGGCGATCATGTCGCTGATCGGCTCCGACGGGCTGACCAAGGTGATCACCACCCATCAGCACTGGGACCACCACCGGGCCCTTGCCGACGTGGTGAACGTCACCGGCGCGGAGACAGTGGCGGGGGCCGAGGACGCCGACGCGCTCCCGGTGCCGGTCGACCGGCGGGTCGGCGACGGCGACGTGGTCGCCGTCGGTGACTGCGGGCTCGAGGTGATCCACCTCGTGGGTCACACGCCGGGATCGATCGCGCTGCTGTACGACGACCCGACGGGCACGCCGCACCTGTTCACCGGCGACTCCCTCTTCCCCGGCGGCGTCGGCAACACGTTCGGCGACCCGGACGCCTTCCGGACGCTGATCGACGACGTGTCGACGAAGATCTTCGACCGGCTGCCCGACGAGACCTGGTTCTACCCCGGGCACGGGGACGACTCGACGCTGGGCGCCGAGCGGCCCCATCTCGAGGAGTGGCGCTCGCGGGGCTGGTGAGGCCGAGCCGCTGGGTTCAGCCGCTGGTTCAGCCGTTGGTCCAGATGTCGTTGAAGTTCGCGAGGTACTGGTCGTAGGCCTGCTGCCCGGTGATCTTGAGGATGTTCTCGTCGCGACGCAGGGCGCCGTTCGACCAGTTGTGCGAACCGGTGAACACGATCCGAGCCTCCGGGTCTCCGTCGTAGATGCCCGAGACCAGCAGCGTCTTCTGGTGGGTGCGCACCCCCTTGACGGTGCCGCCGCTCATCGGCACGCCGGCTCCGCCCAGGATCGACTTGACCGCCGAGCCCATGCCGACGCCGTAGATCACCGCGACGTCGCAGCCGGCCGCCTCCAGGTCGGCGACCTGGTGGGCGAGGTACCTGCCGCGGGACCCGTTCCAGGCGTGCTGGGAGATCCGCAGGCTGGTCACCACGGGCACGCCGTTGGCGTCGAGGACCTGGTTGTTGTCGGCGTCGGGAGCGTTGCAGTCGACCTTCGACAGGATCTGCGTGAGCGGGTCGGTCGCCTCCGTGGTGCCGGGGTAGGGGTAGAACTGCGCGCCGTAGCCGTTGAGCTCGGAGTCGATGAACGGAGCCGACTGCGCCTGGTCGTACTTCAGCTGGTCGAACACCCCGGTGTACATCCAGTACAGCGGTGCGTTGCCCACCACCGTGTAGAGGTCGCTCCACTGGTCCTGCGCGTTGTGCCCGGTGATGTTGTTGGAGCCGACCATCACCACGTTGGAGGCCGAGCCGGCCTTGCTGAACATGAAGATCTTGTCGTGCATGTTGCCGGAGGTGCCGCGGCAGCTCCGGTGGCACAGGGTCACGAACGACCGGTGGTTGGGGTTGTGGCCGAGCACCCTCCTCAGCCGGCTCTCCTGCCCGTACACGTGGTGGTCGTCGAAGACCATCTGCACGTGCACTCCCCGCCGGTAGGCGCCGATCAGCACGTCCGCGGTGTGGGTCCAGGCGAAGGAGAAGACCGCGATCCGGATCGTGGCGCCTCGCGGCGTGGACCTGATGGTCCGCTCGAGGTGCCGGAAGATCCGCAGCTGCTGCGCCTTGCTGCCGACCGGCCGGTTGAAGGTGGCGCCGGTGACCGGGGTGTAGGTGCCCACCCGCTGGGCCGCGGGACGCGTCTGGGGCTCGGACGACCTGCCGGTGACCACGAACGTGGCCAGCACCAGCCCGGCGACGAGCACGACGGCCGCGCTGCGGCGGACGCGGGTGAAGAGGTGGTTCACGACGAGCTCCTTCGGTTCGGCCAGCCAGCTTGGCCTCGAGTACGTGCCGCGACGACCGCCGTGGTCCGACCACCCGCAACCGTCACACTGCCCCCAAGTTTCACACGAGCAACAGCGCTCCGGCAGCGGTTGCCGAGAAGTACAGGTGTGTAATTCGCGCCGGGTCCCGATTGTCGGCGAAAGCCCGATCCGCGGGGCCGCCGCGATCTACCTTCGTGACATGGTCAAGTGGGTCTCGCTCCTCGTCACGGCTGCGGTCGCGGCCGTCTTCGGGTTTCTGGGCGCGGTCGCCGCGGTGCACGTCTCCGCCGACCAGCTGCGCGGGCCCCAGGGCGTCAGCGGGCTGGCCGGACCGCCCGGCGAGCAGGGCCCGCCCGGCCAGGACGGCGCCGACGGGGAGCCCGGAGCACCCGGCAGGCCCGGCAAGGCCGCGCGCGCCGCACCGGCCAAGCGGACCAACCTCGGCACCACGGGGTGCGTGGGGACGTCGGTCGACGTGGTCACCGACGTGACGATCAAGGACCAGAAGATGAGCCTCACCAAGAAGCCCGTGTGCGTGGTCCGCTGAGCTGCCGGTCCTGGCCGCCGGTCGCCGGCTACTGGTAGCTGATCCGCACCTCGTCGCTGACCGGCAGCGACTGGCAGGCCAGCCGGATCCCGTCGGCCAGGTCGTCGGCGTCGAGAACCTCGTTGTGCAGCATGGTGACCTCGCCCTCCACCAGCCGGATCGCGCACGCGCTGCAGTTGCCCTCCCGGCACGAGTACGGCGCGTCGAGCCCCTTCGCCAGCAGGAAGTCGAGGAGCTTCGTCCCGGGCGCCCAGTCGTCGAACGCGAACGCGGCACCGTCGAGGTCACCGGCGAGCGATGCCGGCGCCTCGCGCAACGACGTCCGCGCGGCGACCACCTCGTCGTCGTCCTCGTCGACCGCGAGCTCCTCCACCTCGTCGCCGAAGGGGTTGCCGCCGAGCGAGACGAACTTCTCCTGGTGCCGGCGCTCGCGGGGGAACCCGAGCTCCTTGAGCGCGGTCACCACCCCCTGCATGAACGGACCCGGACCGCAGACGAAGGCGTCGTAGGTCGGGAAGTGGGCGGCGAAGGCCTTCATGTGCGCGGGCGAGGGCAGCCCCTGCACGCTCTCCAGCCAGTGCACGACGACGAGCCGGTCGGGGTGCTTGTGCGCGAGCTCGGACAGCTCGCCCGCGAAGATCACCGAGGACTCGTCGCGGTTGGCGTAGAGGAGCACCACCTTGCCGTTGCCGCGGGCCAGCGCGGACTTGGCGATCGAGATGACCGGCGTGATCCCGCTCCCCCCCGCGAACAGCAGGAAGTCGGCGTCGAGCGACGCCGGGGTGAAGATGCCGCCCGGCGCCAGCACGGTGAGCCGGTGGCCGGTCCGCACGTGGTCGCAGATCCAGTTCGACCCGTAGCCGTCGGCCGTCCGCTTGACGGTGATCTTCAGCAGGTCGGTCTCGTGCGGGGCGCTCGACAGCGAGTAGCAGCGGGCCACGGTGCCGGTCCGGTCGCTGGGCACCGCCACGGTGAGGAACTGCCCGGGCTTGTACGCGAAGTCGGCGCGGGCGGCCTCGTCGACCTCGAGCACGATCGAGTGCGCGTCGCCGGTCTCCTGGATCACCTCGACCACGCGGGCCTGGTGGGCCCGCTGGGTCTCAGCCATCCTGCTCCCCCATCCGCAGCCGCCCGGTCTTCACCGCGTGCTCGATGCTGGCCTTGAGGCGGGAGCACGACTCGTGGACCGGCCGCGCGGGCCGGTCGTGGTCGCGCCGGGCGAACTCCGCGCAGCGGCGGACCGCGTCGGCGGACCACTGGATCGAGGTGTGGAACTCGCTGTTCTTCCGCACCCGCACCCGCGCCGCGCACTCCAGGCAGGCCACCTCGACGAGCCGGCCCTCGAGGTAGAGCTCCTGGTCCGCGAGCGTCTCCTCGCGGAGCGGCGTGAAGGACGCCATCAGGTGCCGGCCCCCTCGGTGAGCCGCCTCTCCTCGGCCAGCCGCCGCTCGAGGTTCTCCTGGACCTCCCTCTCCCAGTTCTCGTTCGCGTGGGTGGTGTCCACCTCGAACTCGAAGCGCTGGGTCATCTCCTCGGTCACGTCGGCGGCGTCGACGTAGAACTGCTCGTACCACCGGCGCAGCTGGTAGACCGGGCCGTCCTCCTCGCACAGCAGCGGGTTCTGGATCGGCGACTTGTTCTTCCAGATCTGCACGTCCTGCAGGAAGCCCTCACCGAACATGTCGGAGTACTTCTTGGCGATCTTGTTCGCGGTCTCGTCGTCGAGCCCCTCGAGCTTCTTGACGATCAGGCCGTACTGCAGCACGAACGACGTCGCGCTCGTCGGATAGTGGCAGTTGACCAGGATGACCTCGACCTCGATGCCCTTGTAGCTCGTGGTCAGCGGGTTGATCATGTACGACGGCCCGAAGTACGACGCCTCGGACCGGAGCAGCATGTCCTCCCCGGCGTACCCGCCTCCGGACATGTCGGGCCGGCCGCGCGAGTGCATGAACTGCGTCGCGATGTGACCCTCGAACACGTTCTTGAAGTACGTCGGGAACGCATAGTGGATGTAGAAGAAGTGCGCCATGTCCACGACGTTGTCGATGATCTCGCGACAGTTCGCGTTGTCGATGACCAGCGTCTCCCAGGTCCAGTCGGTCCACTGGTCGTCGAAGGCGGCGTCGATGCGCGGGATGTGCACGTCGTCCGGCGGTGGGTTCCCCTCGGGGTCGTGCCAGACGAACAGCTGCCTGTTCTGCTCCATCGCCAGCCAGGAGCGGGTGCGCGCCCGCAGTGGGATCCGCTTGGCGTACGGGATCGCCTTGCACCTGCCGTCGCCGCCCCAGCGCCAGTCGTGGAACGGGCAGGCCACCTCGTCGCCCTTGACCGTGCCCTGGGTCAGGTCGCCGCCCATGTGCCGACAGTAGCCGTCGAGGACGCTCAGCCTGCCCGCGGAGTCCGCGAACACCACCAGCTTGGTGCCGAACGCGTGCACCGCGTGCGGCTTCCCGTCGCGGAAGGTGTCCGCCAGCCCCAGGCAGTGCCAGCCCCGCGCGAAACGGGTGGGCGGTGCCCCCGCGTCGATGAGACGGGCGTCGGGGGTGCTGACGGCGGTCATGCGCTTCCTCCCGGAGACGGAGACGATCGGCCAATACTGAAACAGGTTACAGTTTTGCGCTTTCGTTGACCAGCGTCTCGACAGAGATTACCGGCCCGACTAGCCTCCATTCTGAAACACGTTACAGTTTTCACCGGGACGGTCCCGCCCGTCCGGCGAGTCAGGAGACCCGATGCACATCGCCCTGTCCGACGAGCACGAGGAGCTGCGCCGGGAGCTGCGCGCGTACTTCTCGGCGCTGGTCACTCCCGACGTGCGCACCGCGCTGGCGGCCACCACCGGAGAGTTCGGCGACACCGAGACCTACAAGGGGCTGATCCGCCGGCTCGGCGCCGACGGCTGGCTCGGGATCGGCTGGCCGACGGAGTACGGCGGGCAGGACCGCTCGATGCTCGAGCAGCTGATCTTCTCCGACGAGGCGGCGATCGCCGGGGTCCCGATCCCGCACCTGACCCTGAACACCGTCGGGCCCACCATCATGCGCTTCGGGACGCCGGCACAGAAGCGGGCCCTCCTGCCGGCGATCCTGAAGGGCGAGATGCACTTCTCGATCGGCTACTCCGAACCGGAGTCCGGGACCGACCTCGCCAGCCTGAGGACCCGGGCGCGCCGCGAGGGCGACGAGTGGGTGATCGACGGCCAGAAGATGTGGACCAGCCTGATCCAGTACGCCGACTACGTGTGGCTGGCCTGCCGCACCGACCCGGACCTGCCGCGGCACAAGGGCCTGTCGATCATCCTGGTGCCGACGGACGCACCCGGCTTCTCCTACACCCCGGTGCACACGGTCGCCGGCGTCTCCACCTCCGCCACGTACTACGACGACGTCCGGGTCCCGGTGACGAACCTGGTCGGCGAGCTCAACGGCGGCTGGTCGCTGATGACCAACCAGCTCAACCACGAGCGGGTGGCGCTGACCTCGTCCGCTCCCCTGGTGCACGCGGTGGCCGAGGTGCGCCGCTGGGCCCAGGAGACCAAGAACCCCGACGGCTCCCGGGTGATCGACGCGGACTGGGTGCAGGTCCTGCTGGGCCGGGCCCACGCGCGGGTCGACGTGCTCAGCCTGATGAACTGGAAGATCGCCTCGGCCGTGTCGGGGGAAGGGAGCGGCGGAGCGTCGCTGTCCCCCGCCGACGCGTCGGCCACGAAGGTCTACGGCAGCGAGCTCGCGGTCGAGGTCTACCGCGCGCTGATGGAGATCGTCGGGCCCAACGCCCTCGTGCGCGACGGGTCCCCCGCGGCCGTGCTGATGGGCCGGCTCGAGCGGTTCCACCGCTCGGCGCTGGTGATGACCTTCGGCGGTGGCACCAACGAGATCCAGCGCGACATCATCGGCGCGGTGGGTCTCGGGCTGCCCGCGGCCAAACGCTGAAACCGACCGCCGGCCGGGACCACCTCGCAAGGAGAGACAGATGGACTTCACCACGACCCCCGAGCAGGAGGAGGCGGCCTCCCTGGCCGCCCGGATCCTCTCCGACCGCTGCACCCAGGCACGCCTGCGCGCGGTCGAGACGACCGGCACCCGGTTCGACCCCGAGCTCTGGGCCGAGCTGGGCGCGGCGGGGCTCCTCGGCCTGAGCCTGCCCGAGGCCGCCGGAGGCGCCGGCCTGAGCCTGCTCGAGCTCTGCAGCGTGCTCGTGGAGACCGGGCGCGCGGTCGCTCCCGTGCCGCTGGCGGGCCACGGACCGGCGGCGATGGCGCTCGCCCGCTTCGGCGACCCGGCCGAGGTCGACCGGTGGCTGCCCGGCGCGGCGGCCGGGGAGCGCGTGCTGGCCCCCGCGATCAGCGAGGACCGGGCCTTCGCGCCGGACCGGCCCGCCACCACGGCCCAGCGCACCGGCGGGACCTGGCTGCTCTCCGGCACCAAGACCGCGGTGCCGGCCGGCACCGTGGCGGACCTCTTCCTGGTGCCGGCGGACACCCCCGACGGGGTGCTGGTCTTCCTGGTCCGGCCCGACGACGACGGGGTGACGGTGCAGGCCCAGACGCTCAACGACGGCGACACGGTCGCGCGCGTCGAGCTCGACGCCGTCGAGCTCGACGACTCCCGGGTCCTCGGCGCACAGCACGGGACCGGCGTCGCGCACTGGCTGACCCAGCGGGTCCTCGTCGCGCTGTGCGCGCAACAGCTCGGCGTGGTCGAGGGCGCGCTCGACCTCACCGCGGCGTACGCCCGCACCCGCGAGCAGTTCGGGCGTCCCATCGGCACCTTCCAGGCCGTGTCCCAGCGGCTGGCCGACGGCTACATCGACGTGCAGGGCGCACGGCTCACCCTCTGGCAGGCGGCGTGGCGGCTGGCCGAGGACCTGCCCGCGGACGTCGAGGTCGCCGGCGCCAAGCTGTGGGCGGCCGACGTCGGGCACCGGATCGCGCACACGACCGTGCACGTGCACGGCGGCGTCGGCATCGACCTCGACGGGCCCGCGCACCGCTACTTCACCGCCGCCAAGCGCCTGGAGCTCACCCTGGGCGGCGGCACCGAGCAGGCCCGCCGGGTCGGCCGGCTGCTGGCCGCCGAGCCGGCCTGACCGTCGGGCGGCTTGTCGCTAACGCGAGCGCGGGCACGCGCGCCGCCCTACGATGCTCACCAAGGGGCCGGTCCGGGGGGACGGGTCACACCGACACGGCCACGGGGGGTGGCACCACTGGGACGACGCATCGACGGGGAGGCCGGCGACCGCGCCGTCGGGGAGGTGCCGTTCGCCCTCTCCTACCTCGCACCTGACGCCCATCGCGCCGCGGCGCGGGTGATGGCCTCCGGACGGCTCGAGGCCGGCCCGGAGTGCTCCGGCTTCGAGTCCGAGCTCTGCGGCCTGGTGGGGGCGAGCAGCGCCGTCGCCGCGTCGTCCGGGTCGGCCGCCCTCGAGCTGGCGCTGCGCTCGCTGCGACCCGCCCCGGGGACGTCGGTGCTGGTCTCGGCCGTCACGGCGCCGTGCGTGGCGCAGGCAGTCCTGCACGCGGACCTGCGGCCGGTCCTCGTCGACGTCGACGCGGCCACCGGGCTGCCGACGGTCGACACCGTGGCCGCCGCGGCGGCCCGGGCGCGCACCCCGTCGGCGATGGTGGTCGGCCACTGGGCCGGAGCCCCGGCCGACGTGGCGACCCTGACCGAGGCGGCCGGCCTGTGCCGCGACCGGGTCGTCGAGGACGCCCTGCACGCGCTCGGCGCCCACAACGGGGCCCGCCCGGTGGGGGCCGGTGGCACGGTGTGCTTCGACTTCCATGCCACCGCGAACCTCCCGGTCGGGCAGGGCGGCATGGTGACGACCGACGACGCCGACCGCGCCGCGTGGATGCGCCGGGCCCGCCGGCTCGGGGTGATCTCCGGCGTGGGCGCGGCAGGGGCGGCCACCGGCCGCTCGTACGACGTCGACGAGCCCGCCCTCGAGGTCGAGCTCGACGACCTCCACGCGGCCATCGGGCGTGCGCAGCTGGCCCACTTCCCGAGGTGGCAGCTGCGGCGGCGCCAGCTCGCCGCGCGCTACGACGCCGCGCTGGCCGGGATCCCGGGGATCGCCGTACCGGACCGTCCGACCGCCCCCGGGTCGCGGCGCTCCTGGCTGCTGTACCCGATGCGGCTGCTGCCCGCGTCGGGGATCGGCCGCGACCAGCTCAACGCCACCCTGCACGCGGCCGGTGTCGGGACGTCGACGCACGGCACCCCCCTGCACCGGCTGCGCTACTACCGCGACGCCTGCGAGATCCCCCGCGGGGGGCTGCCCGGGGCCGAAGCCTTCCACCAGCAGGTCGTCTGCCTGCCGCTGCACCCACGCCTGAGCGACCTGCAGATCGACCACGTGTGCGCGGCGGTCCTCGCGTCGATGGCCCTCTTTGGCGGGTCGGGCCGGGCGCGACCGCCCCGCTAGCCCCGGACCTTCTCGAGCCGGGCCACGGCCTCCTCGAAGCCCGAGACCAGCTCCGCGACGACGTCCGCGACCGGACGGACGGCGTTCATCCGGCCCACGATCTGCCCGATCGGCATCGAGATCACGTCGGGGTCGCCCGAGGCGTTGATCCTGCTGTGCGCCTCGGAGACCAGCAGGTTCTGCAGGGGCATCGGGAGCGGCGCGGGTGCCCCCTCCTCGGCCCAGGCCTCGGTCCACCTGGTCTTCAGCAGGCGGGCCGGCTTGCCGGTGTAGATCCGGGTCCGCACCGTGTCCGCGGAGGTGGCCCGGGTGAACGCCTCCGTCCAGCCGGCGCTGGACTGGAGGTTGCGGTACTCCTCCGTGCCGAGCCAGATCGAGCCGGTCCACACCCCCTGCGCGCCGAGGGCGATCGACGCCGCCACCTGGCGGCCGGAACCGATCCCCCCGGCACCGAGCACCGGCACGTCGGGGCCCACCGCGTCGACGATCTCCGGGGTCAGCACCATGCTGGCGATCTCGCCGGTGTGCCCGCCGGCCTCGTAGCCCTGGGCCACGATGATGTCCACCCCGTTCCGCACGTGGGACAGCGCGTGCTTGGCCGCTCCGGCGAGCGCCGCCACCTTGACGCCGTGCTGGTGCGCCTGGTCGATGACGTCCGTCGGCGGCGAGCCGAGCGCGTTGGCGATCAGGACCGGACGGTGGCTCAGCGCGACCTCCACGTGCGAGCGGGCCACCGAGTGCAGCCAGCCGAGCACGCCCTCGCGCCCCTCGCCCTCGGGCAGCGGCGGCACCCCGAGCTTGCGCAGCGTCTCGTCGACGAAGCTCCGGTGCCCCTCGGGGATCAGCTCCTTCAGGTCGACCGCGCTGCCTTCGGTGGGCACCTTCATGGGCATCACCACGTCGACGCCGTACGGCCTGCCGTCGGTGTTCTCGTCCATCCAGGTCAGCGTCTTGTCGAGCTCATCGGGGTCGTTGAACCGGACACAGCCGAGGACGCCGAGGCCGCCGGCCCGGCTGACCGCCGCGGCGACGTGCTCGGACGGGGTGAACGCGAAGATCGGGTGGTCGATGCCGAACTCGTCGCACAGGGCGGTGCGCATGGGGCTCCTCGATTCAGGCGGGGGAAGCGGTCTTGGCGGCGGTGGCGATCTCCTTGGCCTTCGGGTAGTTCGCCTTGCCGGTCGCGTGCCGGGGGATCTCGGGGACCAGCGTCAGCGAGCGCGGGAGCTTGTAGCCCGAGAGCAGTGTGCGGAGGTGGGAGTTGAGGTCGTCCAGCGTCGGCTGCACCCCGTCGCGTGGCTGGACCACAGCGGTCACCGCCTGCCCGAAGCGCTCGTCGGGGATGCCGACCACGAGCACGTCGAACACGTCCGGGTGGGACTTGAGGGCGGTCTCGACCTCCTCCGGGTAGACCTTCTCGCCACCGGTGTTGATGCAGTTGGACCCCCGGCCGAGCAGGGTGATCTTGTTGCCCTCCTCGATGCGCGCGAAGTCCCCGGGGACGGCGTAGCGGACGCCGTCGATCTCGAGGAAGGTCTTCGCGGACTTCTCCGGGTCCTTGTAGTAGCCGAGCGGCACGCTCTTCGCCCTGGCCAGCCGGCCGACCGCGCCGACGTCGGCCACGGGGTCGAGGACCCGGTTGAGGTCGTCGAGGATCACGGTCTCCGGCCCGATCGACACGATGGCCCCGGCGGCGGCGTTGTCCTTGTCGACCAGACCGGTGCCGGCGAAGCCGGTCTCGGTGGAGCCGAGCGAGTCGGTGAAGAAGGTGTTGGGGAAGGCGCGCATCCAGCGCAGCTTCACCTCGGTCGAGAAGATCGCCGCGCTGCTCGCGACCGCGACCAGGCTGGACCCGTCGTACCCGCCCTCCTCGTAGCGCTCGATCAGCGGCCGGGCCATCGCGTCGCCGGTCATGAAGACGACCTGGGCCTTCTCCTCGTCGATGGTCCGCCAGATCTGGTCGACGTCGAACCTCGGCACGAGGATCACCACGTGGCCGGCGAAGAAGTGCATGAGCATGCCCCACTGGGCGCCGCCGTGCATGATCGGGCTGAGCGGGAAGGAGACCATCGGCTCGGACTCGACCGCCTTCTTCGACTGGTCGTACTCCTCGAGGCGCTCCCCGGTCATGAAGTCGATGCCGCCGCCGAGGGTGCGCCAGATGTCCTCGTGCCGCCACATCACGCCCTTGGGGTAGCCGGTCGTGCCGCCCGTGTAGACGATCCAGACGTCGTCGTTGCTGCGCGGCTCGAAGTCCCGCACGGGCCTGCCGTCGGCCAGCGCGTCCGCCCAGGCGACCCCGCCGTAGGACGAGCAGTCCTCGTCGGTGCCGTCCTCGATCACGAGGATGTGGCGCAGCTTGTCGTGCTTGGGCGCGCACCTGGCGACCAGCGGCGCGTAGGTCCGCTCGTGCACCAGCGCGACGAGGTCGGCGTTGTCGAACACGTAGTCGAGCTCGTTCTCGACGTACCGGTAGTTGATGTTGATGGCCACCGCCCGCAGCTTGGTCACCGCGAGGAGCGCGACGACGTGCTCGACGGAGTTCTTCGCGTAGATGCCGACGTGGCTCCCGTGCCCGACCCCGTGGCCGGCGAGGTGGTGCGCGATCCGGTTGGCCCGGGTCTCGAGCTCGGCGTAGCTGAGCCTCTGGTCACCGACGACGAGCGCGAGACGGTCGGGGACGGCATCGACGGCGTGCTCGAAGAGATCTGCGATGTTGATAGCCACGGCCACAGACTAGAACACGTTCTTGTTTCTGGCT
The DNA here is from genome assembly GCA_963838025.1 of uncultured Actinomycetota bacterium. Lineage (GTDB taxonomy): Bacteria > Actinomycetota > Actinomycetes > Propionibacteriales > Nocardioidaceae > Nocardioides_B. Next base: position 1,702,557 of record CAWIPF010000001.1, on the reverse strand, counting down.
AGAGTGGCGGGACCAGCCCGTCCTACCGTCCCCGGAGGCCTCCCCATGCCCGACCCGTCAGCCGACCAGCCGCACTGCCTCGTCGAGCAGGAGGGGCACACGCTGATCGTCACGATGAACCGACCGGAGGCCAAGAACGCCCTCTCCGGGCCGATGATGGACACGATGCGCGAGGCGTGGGACCGGGTGAACTCCGACGACTCGATCCGGGTGGCGATCCTGACCGGCGCCGGGGGGGCCTTCTGCGCGGGCGCCGACCTCAAGGCGATGACCAGCGCCCACCCGGGCGACTCGTTCGAGGGCGGCGGCTGGGACCTGTCGGTGATCAAGCCGCTGCTGAAGGGGTTCCGGCTGACCAAGCCCCTCATCGCCGCCGTCGAGGGACCGGCGATCGCGGGCGGCACCGAGATCCTCCAGGCCACCGACATCCGGGTCGCCGGGGAGAGCGCCCGCTTCGGCGTGTCCGAACCGCGCTGGGGGCTGTACCCGCTCGGCGGCTCGGCGGTGCGGCTGCCGCGCCAGATCCCCTACACCGTCGCCGCGGACCTGCTGCTGACCGGCAGGCACGTCACCGCGGCCGAGGCCAAGGAGATCGGGCTGATCGGGCACGTCGTACCGGACGGCACGGCGCTGGACAAGGCCCGCGAGCTCGCCGGGCTGATCGCCGGCAACGGCCCGCTGGCCGTGCAGGCGATCCTGCGGACCATCCGCGACACCGAGGGCATGCACGAGCAGGAGGCGTTCAGGCTCGACGCGAAGGTCGGCGCCCCGGTCTTCTCCAGCGCCGACGCGAAAGAGGGCCCCCGGGCCTTCGCCGAGAAGCGCAGGCCGGAGTTCACCGGCCGCTGACCGCCCCGATCCCGACCCCGCCCGCCCCTCCGACATCGGGAGGGCGGGCGGTCCGGTTCAGCCGACCGCGCGGTCCCGGGCGCCCCAGAACTGCGCGCGCAGCGCCTTCTTGTCCGGCTTGCCCAGGCCGGTCAGCGGGAGGCTGTCGGCGACGATCACCTGCTTCGGGGCCTGCACCGCGCCCTTGCGCTCCTTGACCGCCGCCCGGATCTCCTCGGTCAGCCTCGCGACGGCCGCCTCGTCGCGGTCGGCGTCGGCACGGAGCACCACGACCGCGGTGACCGCCTCGCCCCACTTGTCGTCGGGCACGCCGATCACCCCCACCTGGGCCACCGACGGGTGCTCGGCGACGACGTCCTCGACCTCGCGGGGGAACACGTTGAAGCCTCCGGTGACGATCATGTCCTTGGTGCGGTCCACGATGTACCAGAACCCGTCCTCGTCCGCGCGGGCGACGTCGCCGGTGTGCAGCCAGCCGTCGCGGAAGGTCTCCGCGGTGGCGTCGGGCAGGTTCCAGTAGCCGTCGGCGAGCACCGGCCCGGCCACGCACACCTCGCCCGGCTCCCCCACCGGCACCTCGCGGCCCGCCTCGTCGAGCAGCGCCGTGCGCAGGAACGCGCTCGGTCGCCCGCAGCTGGCCAGCCGCTCGGGCCGCTGCAGGTCGTGGTCGCCCTTGCGGAGGTAGGAGATCACCATCGGGCACTCCGACTGCCCGAAGTACTGCGCGAAGATCGGCCCCCAGCGCCCGATCGCCTCGGCCAGCCGCACCGGGTTGATCGCCGACGCGCCGTAGTAGACGGTCTCCAGGCTGCTCAGGTCCGCGGTCGCCGCCTCGGGGTGGTCCATCAGCGCGTAGAGCATGCTGGGCACGAGCATGGTCGCGGTGATCCGGTGCCTCTCGATGGCACGCAGCACCTCACCGGGCTCGAAGCGCGGGAGCACCACCATCGACCCGCCGGCCATCAGGGTCGGCACGAAGAACGCCGCGCCGGCGTGGCTGAGCGGGGTGCACATCAGGAACCGCGGCCGCTCCGGCCACTCCCACTCGGCGAGCTGGACCTGGGTCATGGCGGCCATCGACGCCGACGTGCCCACGACGCCCTTGGGCTTGCCGGTGGTGCCGCCGGTGTAGGTCACGCTGACCACCGCGTCGGGGGCGAGGTCGGCGACCTCCAGCGGTCCCGCCGCCTGCTTGGCGGCCCGCGCGGTCAGGTCCTCGCCGAGCTCGGCGGGCCCGAAGGTGAGCACGGTCCGCAGCGAGGGGACCCGCTCCAGCAGCGCCGCCGCACGCTCGGTGAAGGCCGGCGTCGGGTCGATCACCAGAGTCTCGATCCCGGCGTCGTCGAGGATGTAGGCGTGGTCGTCGAGCGACCCCAGCGGGTGCAGAGCGGTGCGCCTCATGCCGAGCATCTGGCCGGCGCCGATCATCACCAGCACCTCCGGCCGGTTCAGCGCGAGCAGGCCGACCGGGCTGCCGGTGCCGATCCCGAGCTCGGTGAACGCGGCGACGTAGCGGCTCATCTCGTCGGCGAGGTCCCCGCCGGTGAGCACCTGGTCGCCGATGTGCAGGACGGGCGCGTCGCGATGCCTCCGCAGGGCGTGCGCCATCAGGTGGCCGAGGTGGGGTCCGGCGTGCAGGTCGGTCATGGGCCCGACAGTAGAACGTGTTTCAGAACTGGTCAACGTCGCGTGCTCAGCCGAGGACGACCTCCGCCACGCGTCGCACCTCCTCGGGGGTGCGCAGCGTGAGCACCAGCATGTCGACGCCGGCCTGCTCCCACCGCCGCACGCCCGCGCGCACCTCGTCGGCGTCGCCGATGATCGTGATCTCGGAGACCAGCTCGTCGGGAACCAGTGCCGCGGCCTGGTCCTTGCGGCCGGCCAGGTAGTGCTCCTGGATCTGCTCGGCCACCTCGGCGTAGCCCATCCGCTCGAACACCGACTTGTGGAAGTTCTGGTCCCTCGCGCCCATGCCGCCGATGTAGAGCGCGATCCACGGCCGCATCGCGTCGTACGTCGCGGCCTTGTCGTCGGTGAGGATCAGCTGGGTGGTGGCCGCGATCGTGAACGTCTCCCTCGTACGACGTGCGCCCGGACGTGCGAAACCCTCGTCGAGCCAGGCGTGGTACATGTCCGCGACCCGCGGCGAGAAGTAGATCGGCAGCCAGCCGTCGGCGATCTCCGCCGCGAGCGCGACGTTCTTGGGGCCCTCGGCCCCCATCCAGATCGGCACGTCCGCGCGCAGCGGATGCACGATGGGCTTGAGCGGCTTGCCGAGCCCGGTCGCGCCCGGCCCCGCGTAGGGCAGCGGGTAGTGCGGGCCGTCGTTGGCCACCGGCTCCTCGCGGGCGAGCACCTTGCGGAGGATCGAGACGTACTCCCGGGTCCGGGCCAGCGGCTTCGCGAAGGGCCGGCCGTACCAGCCCCTCCACGACCTGCGGGCCGGAGACGCCGAGCCCGAGGATCACCCGCCCGCCGGAGAGGTGGTCCAGCGTGAGCGTGTGCATCGCGCACGAGGCGGGCGTGCGCGCGGACAGCTGCACGATCGACGTGCCGAGCTTGACCCGGCTGGTGCGGTTGCCCCACCAGGCCAGCGGCGTGAACGCGTCCGAGCCCCACGCCTCCGCCGCGAAGACCGCCTCGAAGCCGCTGCGCTCGGCCTCCTCGACGAGCTCCCCGACCCCCTCCGGAGGCTGGGCTCCCCAGTAACCGAGCTGCAGTCCGAGCAACATGCGCGTCCACCTTCTTCGTCGTGCGGTCTTGAAATCGAATAGTAGAACCTGTTTCACTTTACCCATGTCAGGCACCCTGCGCGCACCCCTCGAGGTGGAGTTCGCCTACACCCGGTCGCTCGGGCCCGTGCTCTCGAGGTTCATGACCGGTCTGCGTGACCGGACCATCCTCGGGTCCCGCGGCTCCGACGGTCGAGTGGTGGTCCCACCGACCGAGTACGACCCGCTCACGCACGCCGCCACGGCCGACCTCGTCGAGGTCGGGCCCGGCGGCACGGTCACCACCTGGACCTGGGTGAGCGAGCCCGTCGACGGGCAGCCGTTCGACCGGCCGTTCGCGTTCGCGCTGGTGCTGCTCGACGGCGCCGACGTGCCGATGCTGCACGCTGTCGACGCACCCACCGCCGAGGCGATGAGCACGGGGATGCGGGTCACCGCCCGCTGGCGTGACGACCCCCAGGGCCACATCCGTGACCTCGTCTTCGAGCCCGAGGAGTCCGCCCGGGGCGCCGCCCCGGCGACGAGCGGCGTGGCCGACCGCGGCGCGGTCACCCGCGCCGGCGAGGACGTCACCGGGATCGTCACCCCGGTCCGGCTCTCCTACACCTACGCGGCCTCCGCCGAGGAGTCGCGCTTCTACCGCGGCCTCGCCGAGGGCCGGATCCTCGGCCAGCGCTGCCCGCGCTGCCGGAAGGTCTACGTGCCCCCGCGCGGCGCGTGCCCCGTGGACGGCGTGCCCACCACCGAGGAGGTGGAGCTGCCCGACCGGGGCATCGTCACCACGTTCTGCATCGTCAACGTGCCGTTCCTCGGCCAGCGGATCCAGCCTCCCTACGTCTCGGCGTACGTCCTGCTCGAGGGCGCCGACATCGCGTTCCTGCACCTGATCCTCGGCTGCGACGCCGCCGAGGTGCGGATGGGCATGCGGGTCGAGGCCGTGTGGAAGCCGCGCGACGAGTGGGCCACCACGATCGAGAACATCGACCACTTCCGGCCGACCGGCGAGCCCGACGCGCCGTACGAGTCGTACGCCAACCACCTCTAGAGACGAGGCTGCTGTGAGAGACGTTGCCGTCGTGGGCTTCGCCCAGCGACAGATGCGCGAGTTCGACGGCTCCCCCACGATGGTGGAGCTGCTGGTCCCGGTCCTCGGCGACCTGTGGGAGCAGACCGGCTGGACGAAGAACGACATCGGCTTCTTCTGCTCCGGGTCCTCGGACTACCTGGCCGGTCGCTCGTTCTCGTTCGTGCAGGCCATCGACGCGATCGGCACGCTGCCCCCGGTCAACGAGTCGCACGTCGAGATGGACCCCGCCTGGGCGCTGTACGAGGCCTGGGTGAAGATCCAGACCGGCGAGGTCGACACCGCGCTGGTCTACGGGTTCGGCAAGTCCTCGGCCGGACAGCTGCGCCGGATCCTCGCGCTCCAGCTCGACCCGTACGTCGTCGGCCCGCTGTGGCCCGACACGGTGTCGCTGGCCGCCCTGCAGGCCCGGCTCGGTATGGACGCGGGCCTGTGGGACGAGAAGCGGCTCGCCGAGGTGGTGGCCCGCAACCTCCTCGCCGGGACGGCGAACCCGGGCGCCGTGGTCGCCGGGGAGGTGTCGGTCGCGGACCTGCTCGCCGAGCCGCTGTTCGCCGATCCGCTCCGGAGGTCGGACTGCGCGCCGGTGACCGACGGCGCCTCCGCGATCGTGCTCGCGGCGGGCGACCGGGCCCGGTCGGTGGCACAGCGGCCGGCGTGGATCACCGGGATCGAGCACCGGGTCGACACCCAGGTCCTCGGCCTGCGCGACCTCACCCGGTCGCCCTCCACCGCGGCCGCCGCGGCCGCCCTGGACCTGGCCGGCGTCGACACCGCCGAGCTGCACGCCCCGTTCAGCCACCAGGAGCTGATCCTGCGCCGCGAGCTCGGACTCGACGACTCGGTGCTCGTGAACCCGTCCGGCGGCGCGCTCTGCGGCAACCCGATGTTCTCCGCGGGGCTGGTCCGGATCGGCGAGGCGGCCCGCCGCGTCCTCGACGGTACGTCGGACAAGGCGGTGGCGCACGCGACGTCGGGCCCGGCGCTCCAGCAGAACCTGCTCTGCACCCTGGAAGGTGGTCGTCGATGACCAAGCAGCTCGCCGCCGTGCTCGGCGTCGGACAGACCCACTACCGGGCCAAGCGGGAGGACGTGTCGATGCCCGGCCTCTGCCGCGAGGCGGTCGACCGGGCGCTGGCGGACGCCGGCGTCGGCTTCGACGACATCGACGCGGTCGTGGTCGGCAAGGCACCCGACCTCTTCGAGGGCGTGATGATGCCCGAGATGTTCCTCGCCGAGGCGCTCGGAGCGGTCGGCAAGCCGCTGCTGCGCGTGCACACCGCGGGCTCGGTCGGCGGGTCGACGGCGATCGTCGCGACCAGCCTGGTCCAGGCCGGCATCCACCGGCGGGTGCTGGCGGTGACCTTCGAGAAGCAGTCGGAGTCCAACGCGATGTGGGCACTGTCCGTGCCGGTCCCGTTCGTGATGCCGGTGCACGCGGGCGCCGGCGGCTACTTCGCGCCGCACGTGCGCTCCTACATCCGCCGCTCCGGCGCGCCCGAGCACGTCGGCGCGATGGTGGCCGCCAAGGACCGCCGCAACGCCTGCAAGAACCCCTACGCGCACCTGCGGAACCCCGACACCACCGTCGAGTCGGTGATGGCCTCGCAGATGCTGTGGGACCCGATCCGCTACGACGAGACGTGTCCGTCCTCCGACGGCGCCTGCGCGCTGGTGATCGGCGACGAGTCCGCTGCGGCCGCCGTACCCAACCCGGCCTGGATCCACGCCACCGCGATGCGAAGCGAGCCGACGACCGCGGCCGAGCGCGACCAGGTCAACCCGCAGGCCGGGCGCGAGGCCGCCGCGCAGCTGTGGAGGCAGGCCGGCATCACCGACCCGCTCACCGAGATCGACTGCGCCGAGATCTACGTGCCGTTCTCGTGGTTCGAGCCGATGTGGATCGAGAACCTCGGCTTCGCCCCCGAGGGCGACGGCTGGAAGCTCACGGAGGCCGGGGACACCGAGATCGGCGGCCGGCTGCCGATCAACATGTCCGGCGGCGTGCTGTCGTCGAACCCGATCGGCGCGTCGGGCATGATCCGGTTCGCCGAGTCCGCGCTGCAGGTCATGGGCGAGGCCGGCGAGCACCAGGTCGACGGCGCCCGCAAGGCCCTCGGCCACGCCTACGGCGGGGGGTCGCAGTTCTTCGCGATGTGGGTGGTCGGCTCCCAGCCCCCCAGGTGATTCGTCTGCGCTCGCTCGGGTCTACCCCGCGAGGCGACCGCAGACGAATCGCTTAGGCTCGGCGGGTGATCGAACTCAGGACGCCCGAGGAGATCGAGCAGATGCGGCCCGCGGGCCGCTTCGTCGCCGAGGTGCTGACCCGCCTCGAGGAGGCCGCCGACGTCGGCGTGAACCTCCTCGACCTCGACGCGCTCGCGCACGACCTGATCCGCGAGCGCGACGCGACGTCCTGCTACATCGACTACCACCCCTCGTTCGGGGCGATGCCGTTCGGCAAGGTGCTGTGCACCTCGGTCAACGACGCGGTGCTGCACGGGCTCCCCCACGACTACCGGCTGCGCGACGGGGACCTGCTCAGCGTCGACTTCGCGGCCTCGGTGGACGGCTGGGTTGCCGACTCGGCGCTCAGCGTCGTGGTCGGCACCCCGCGGGAGGAGGACCTCCGGCTGATCGAGGTCACCACGCGCGCCCTGGACGCGGGCATCGCGGCGGCCCGGGTCGACTCCCGGATCGGTGACATCTCGGCGGCGATCGCCGCCGTCGCCCACGAGGGCGGCTACGCGGTCAACACCGACTTCGGCGGCCACGGCGTGGGCCGCACCATGCACGGCGATCCGCACGTCCCGAACGACGGCCGGGCCGGGCGCGGCTACCCGCTCCGGGCGGGCCTGGTGATCGCCATCGAGCCGTGGTTCCTGCAGACCACCGACGAGCTCGTGATGGACCCCGACGGGTGGACCCTGCGCAGCGCCGACGGCTCCCGGGGCGCGCACATGGAGCACACGATCGCGATCACCCCCGAGGGCCCGCTGGTCCTCACCGCCCGCGGCTGAGCGCGCCGTACGACGGTCCGCGGGAGCGCAACGAGCCCCTTGACCGGGCGGTCAGTCAGACCTAGCGTGGAGCTGTCCGATCCGCCAGAGGACGACGGATCCTGCTCACGAGGAGGATCACCATGAAGAAGTGGACACGATGGCAGGACTGGGTCGCGGTGCTCGCGGGCGCCTACGCGATCGTCTCCCCCATCTGGACGACGACCACGACGCGGGCGACCTGGACCATGGTGGCGCTCGGCGCGCTCACCGCCCTGGCGGGCCTGTGGTCGCTGGCGATGCCCGACAACGTCGTCTCCGACGGCGCCGTGGCGGTGCTGGGAGTGCTGTTGTTCATCTCCCCCTGGGTGATGGGGTTCTCCGGGATCGCCGCGATGGCCTGGACGGCGTGGGTCGTCGGTGTCGTGGCGTTCGCGGCGGGCGTCTGGGCGGTGCCGGAGAGCAACCGGCTCCACCACATGGCGACCTCGCACTGACCGCGCCGGCCACCGGAGGGGTCGGGCCGGACGTGCAGGCGTCCGGCCCGACGGGCCGCCCCGGCCGGATGACCATGCCCGACGACCGGGGGAGCTCATGACCGTACCCGTGGACCCCGCCGAGGGCCGCCGCGCCCGCATCCTCGACGCCGCCGAGCGGCTGTTCGCCGCGGGCGGCTTCGACGCCACCCCGACCGCACGGATCGCCGACGAGGCCGCGGTGCCGAAGGGGCTGGTCTTCTACTACTTCCCGCGCAAGATCGACATGCTCCGCACGCTGCTCGCCGAGCGACTGCCGGCCCACCCGATGTGCGAGCCGGCCGACGTCGCCCACAGGGGCGACCCGGCCGGCTCGCTGCTGCGGCTGGCGAGGCGGCTTCGCCTCGGCGACCACGAGTCCGTGGTGCTGCGCACGATCATCTTCCGCGAGGCGGGCACGCACCCGGAGGTCCGCCGCCACATCGCCGCGCTGCGCGAGGAGCTGATCGGGCTCACCGAGGCGGTGCTCGACGCCGCGGTCGAGCGGGTGCTGGATCCGGTACGACGTCGCCAGGCGGCGCACACGTTCGTCGCGGTGATGCTCGACGAGGCCAACGCCCGTCGGTTCGACGGGCCGGTCCCCGACCTCGCCGGCGCCGCGGAGATCGTGTCCGGGGGTCTGCTCGGCCCCACGTGAGCGGCCCTACTTGTAGCTGACCTGGAGCTCCTTGATGCCGTTGATCCAGCCGGAGCGGAGCCGTCGCGGCTCCCCCGCCTTGGAGATGCCCGGCGCGAAGTCGGCGATCGCGTTGAGGATCAGGCTGACCTCGAGCCGGGCCAGGTTGGCGCCGATGCAGTAGTGCGCGCCGTGCCCGCCGAAGGACAGGTGCGGGTTGGGGCTGCGCAGGATGTCGAACCTGTGCGGGTCGGTGAACACGTCGGTGTCGTGGTTGGCCGACGCGTAGAACAGCCCGACGCGCTGGCCCTTCTCGACGAGCCGGTCGCCGACCTTGACGTCGTGGAGCGCGGTCCGCTGGAACACCGTGACGGGCGTGGCCCAGCGGATCACCTCGTCGACGGCGGTCTCCGGGCGGCTGTCCTTGAACAGCTCCCACTGCTCGGGGTGCTCGAAGAACGCGTTCATGCCGTGCGTGATCGCGTTGCGGGTGGTCTCGTTGCCGGCCACCGTCAGCAGGATCACGAAGAAGCCGAACTCGTCCGCGGTGAGCCCCTCCCCGTCCACGTCCGCCTGGACCAGCTTGGTGACGATGTCGTTGCGAGGGTTGGCCTTGCGGTCCTCGGCCATCGCCATCGCGTAGGTCAGGATCTCCACCGATGCGGCCTCGGGGTCGACGGAGTACTCGGGGTCGTCGTACCCGAGCATCTCGTTGGACCAGGCGAAGAGCTTGCGGCGGTCCTCCTGCGGCACACCGAGCAGGTCGGCGATCGCCTGCAGGGGCAGCTCTGCGGCGACGTCCTCGACGAAGTTCCCCGAGCCGCGCTCCACCGCCTCCTTGACGATCGACACCGCGCGGGTGGCCAGGTTGTCGTGCAGGGCACCGATCGCGCGCGGGGTGAACCCGCGCGAGATGATGCCGCGCAGCTTGGTGTGGTCCGGCACGTCGTGGTTGATCAGCATCACGCGCTGGAACTCGACCTGCTCGCGGGTCATGTCCGGGGCGAACCGGATGATCGCGCCGTTCTCCGCGGTGGAGAAGTCCTCGCTGTTCTTCGACACCGCGCTCACGTCGGCGTGCTTGCTCACCGCCCAGTAGCCGGTGCCGCCGAGCTGGCCGGCCCGCGCCTCCTCGGGCTGCTCGACCCAGTGCACCGGGGCCGTCCGGCGCAGCGCCAGGAACTCGTCGTGAGGCACTCGCTCGGTGTAGATGTCAGGGTCTGTCGGGTCGAAGCCCGAGGGGACGGCCGTCGTGGACAACGGGAAACCTCCGCGAATTCTGGAACACGTTCTAGAAAGTGTGGCACATCCCACCCCTCCTGTGAAGGTGCCGCGACCCACCGGTGTCTGCCCGCCCCCCTTGCCGCAGCATGAGAACCTGTTCTAGTTTGGGTCCAGGTGCGGTGACCTCCGCACCAGGTCGAGAGGAGATCTCGTGGGCAACCCCGTCATCGTCGAGGCCGTGCGCACCCCGATGGGGCGGCGCGGCGGCTGGCTGGCGGGCCTGCACGCGGCCGAGCTGCTCGGGGCGGCCCAGCGAGCCCTGGTCGAGCGGTCCGGCATCGACCCCGCCCGGGTCGAGCAGGTGATCGGTGGGTGCGTCACCCAGGCTGGGGAGCAGTCCGGCGACATCGCCCGACGGGCGTGGCTGCACGCCGGCTTCCCGCAGCACACCGGCGCGACCACCATCGACGCCCAGTGCGGCTCCGGACAGCAGTCGGCGCACCTGGTGGCGGCCCTGGTCGCCGCGGATGCCATCGACGTGGGCATCGCCTGCGGCATCGAGTCGATGAGCCGGGTCGGCCTGGGCGCCAACATCACCCCGGGCACCGGCTCGCCCAGGCCCGAGAGCTGGACGATCGACCTGCCGAACCAGTTCGAGGGCGCGGACCGGATCGCCCGGGACCGCGGCTTCACCCGCGAGCAGGTCGACGCGTTCGGTCTCGCCTCGCAGCAGAAGGCGCGCGCCGCCGTCGACGAGGGCAGGTTCAAGCGCGAGATCGCCGCGGTGAGCGCCCCGGTGCTCGACGCCGAGGGCACCCCCAGCGGCGAGACGCGTCTGGTCGACGCCGACCAGGGGCTGCGCGACACCACCATCGAGGGGCTGGCCGCGCTGAAGCCGGTCCTGGAGGGCGGCCTGCACACCGCCGGCACCTCCTCGCAGATCTCCGACGGCGCGTCCGCGGTGCTGATCATGGACGAGTCGCGGGCGCGTGAGCTCGGGCTGACGCCCCGGGCCCGGATCGCCGGGCAGTGCCTGGTCGGGTCCGACCCCTACTACCACCTCGACGGCCCGGTGCAGGCGACGGAGCGGCTGCTCGCCCGCAGCGGGCGGTCGATGGCCGACTTCGACCTGTTCGAGGTCAACGAGGCGTTCGCCGCGGTCGTGATGTCGTGGGCCTCGGTGCACCGGCCCGACCCGGAGCGGGTCAACGTCAACGGCGGTGCGATCGCGCTCGGCCACCCGGTCGGCTCGACCGGCACCCGGCTGATCACCACCGCCCTGCACGAACTCGAGCGCCGGGACGCCTCGTCCGCGCTGATCTCCATGTGCGCCGGTGGCGCGATGGCCACCGGCACCATCCTCGAGCGGATCTAGTCCGGTCGGCCCCTCCCCGGCCGCTTCGGTAAAAACCTCCTCGCCCACGCCCCGGGTCGCCTACCGTCGAAACCGGGGGGACCGGCTCCTTCGTGGAGCCGCCAGCTGTCGAGGGGTGGGACATGACGGTGGTACTGGTGCTGTGCGGCACGCTGCTGGCGGCGGCGGGAGGCTGGGGCGCCCATCGGCGCAGCGAGTCGCTGGCCTGGAACCGCGAGCTCGACCTCGCGTTCGACCGTGGTGAGCCCCGCGAGGTCCCCCGGCACCGCATGCTCTGAGCCGCGGACGGCTCACGCGCCGTAGACGGGCTCCGGTACGGCGGCCTCGGCGAGCAGCTTGCGCAGCGCCGGACCGACCTCGGCGGCCGGCCAGCGCCGGCCGATGTCCGCGACCGGGCCGTGCCGCCACGCCTCCTCGACGCAGATCCGGCCCCCCTCGACCTCGATCACGCGGCCGGTGACGTCGGCCGCCTCCGCCGAGGCCAGCCAGGCCACCACCGGCGACACGTTCGCGGGGTCCATGGCGTCGAACCCGGACTCGGGCGCGGCCATCGTCTCGGCGAAGGCCGCCTCGGTCATCCGGGTCCGCGCGGCCGGGGCCAGGGCGTTGACGGTCACGCCGTACCTGCCGAGCTCGGCCGCCGCGACCAGGGTCAGGCCGGCGATCCCGGCCTTGGCCGCGGAGTAGGCACCCTGGCCGACCGACCCCTGCAGGCCCGCGCCCGACGAGGTGTTGATGACGCGGGCGTCGCGGGCCCGGCCGGCCTTGGCCTCGTCGCGCCAGTACGACGCGGCGTGACGCAGCGTCGCGAAGTGGCCCTTGAGGTGCACCCGGACGACGGCGTCCCACTCGTCCTCGGAGGTGTTCACCAGCATCCGGTCCCGCAGGAAGCCCGCGTTGTTGACCAGCACGTCCAGGCCGCCGAAGACGTCGACGGCCTGCCGGACCAGGTCCCGGGCGCCCGCGAAGTCCGCGACGTCGGAGCCGTTGGCCACGGCCTGCCCCCCCATCGCCTCGATCTCGGCGACCACCTCCGCGGCCGGGCCCCCGGAGGCTCCCTCGCCCGCGCCGGACGTGCCGAGGTCGTTCACGACGACCTTCGCGCCCTGGCGGGCCAGCTCCAGGGCGTGCTCGCGTCCGAGGCCGCGGCCGGCGCCGGTCACGACGGCGATGCGGCCTGCACAGATCCTGCTCATGGGTTCCTCTCGTCGGGGGTCCGGGCGGCGGCCAGGAACGGTGGCGGCTCGCCGCCGCCGTGGGCGGCGAGGGTCGCCCCGCTCACGTAGGACGCCAGCGGCGAGGCCAGGAAGGCCGCGACCGAGCCGATCTCGCCCGGCTCGGCCAGCCGGCCGAGCGGGATGGTCCGCTCGATCGCGGCGACGCCGTCCTCGCCGCCGTAGTGCAGGTCGGTCTGCTCGGTGCGCACCAGGCCGACGTCGATCGAGTTCACCCGCACCTTCGGGGCCCACTCGACCGCGAGGCTCCTCACCAGGCTGTCGATCCCGGCCTTGGCCGCGCCGTACGCCGCGGTGCCCGGAGAGGGGCGCGTCGCGCTGATGCTGGAGATCATCACGATCGCACCGCCGTCGGGCTGGCCCTGCATCACCGCGTTCGCCGCCTGCGAGAGCAGCAGCGGGGCCAGCAGGTTCAGCTCGACGACCTTCGCGTGGTAGCGCGGCGAGGCGTCCGCCGCCAGTGCGTACGGCGCGCCGCCGGCGTTGTTCACGAGCACGTCGAGGCGACCGTGCTCGTCGACCACCCGGTCGACCAGGGCGCCGACCGCCTCGGGGTCGCGGACGTCGCAGACGAGGTGGCCGGCCGCCCCCGCCGACCCGGGCTCGACCGGCGTGCGGGAGCACGTCACCACCGTGGCCCCGGCCTCCCGGAACGCCTGGGCGACCCCGAGGCCGACCCCGCGCACCCCGCCGGTCACCACCGCCACGCGCCCGGACAGGTCGAGTGCACTCACCACGCGGGGCTCCTCTGCTTCCGGCCGGACCAAGCAAGTGTTAGGCTACCAAGCAAATGCTAGGTTTGGAACCCGGAAGGCGTGGAATGGGTATCTCCTCACAGCTGCGGGACGACCACGTCCGCGTCGTCACGATGTGCTATCCCCCGGTCAACGCGCTCCCCGTGGCCGGCTGGTTCGAGGTGGCCGCCGCCCTCGACGAGGCGGGCCGCGACCTCGACACCCACGTCGTGGTGCTCCGCGCCGAGGGCAAGGGCTTCAACGCCGGCGTGGACATCAAGGAGATGCAGCGCACCGCCGGGTTCGACGCGCTGATCGGCGCGAACCGGGGCTGCTTCGCGGCGTTCAAGGCCGTCTACGAGTGCGCGGTGCCGGTGGTGGCGGCGGTCAACGGCTTCTGCCTCGGCGGTGGCGTGGGCCTGGTCGGCAACGCGGACACGGTCGTGGCCTCCGACGACGCGTACTTCGGCGTCCCCGAGGTCGACCGGGGAGCGCTCGGCGCCGCGACCCACCTGGCCCGCCTGGTGCCCCCGCACCTGATGCGCACGCTCTACTTCACCGGCCGCCACATCAGGGCGGCCGACCTGGTCGCGCACGGCTCGGTGCTCGAGGTGGTGCCCGGCGACCGGCTCGACGAGGCGGCGCTCACGGTGGCCGGCGAGATCGCCGCCAAGGACACCCGGGTGATCCGCGCGGCCAAGGAGGCGATCAACGGCATCGACCCCGTCGACGTCAACCGCAGCTACCGCTTCGAGCAGGGCTTCACGATGGAGCTCAACCTGGCCGGGGTCGCGGACGAGCACCGCGACGAGTTCGTGGCCACCGGCAAGGCGGTGCCGCGATGAGCCGGGGGGAGCCGCGGGACAAGCGGATGACCGTCGACGAGGTGGTCGGCGAGCTGAAGGACGGGATGACCGTCGGGATCGGCGGCTGGGGCTCGCGGCGCAAGCCGATGGCGCTGGTCCGCGGCATCCTCCGCTCCGGCCTCTCGGACCTCACGATCGTGTCCTACGGCGGTCCCGACGTCGGTCTGCTGTGCGCCGCCGGGAAGGTCAGGCGGGTCGTCTACGCCTTCGTGTCGCTCGACTCGACCCCGTTGGAGCCGCTGTTCTCCCGGGCCCGTCAGGACGCCACTGCCGAGTTCACCGAGTGGGACGAGGGGATGTTCCAGACCGGCCTGCGCGCCGCCGCGCAACGCCTGCCGTTCCTGCCGATGCGCGCCGGTCTCGGGTCCGACGTGCTCGTGCACGACCGGTCGCTGCGCACCGTCAGGTCGCCGTACGACGACGGGGAGGAGCTGGTCGCGGTGCCGGCGCTGAGGCTCGACGCCGCCCTCGTGCACCTGAACCGTGCCGACGCGCACGGCAACGCCTCCTACCTCGGGCCGGACCCGTACTTCGACGACCTGTTCTGCATGGCCGCAGACCGGGCCTACGTCTCCGTGGAGCAGGTCACCGACACCGCCGGCCTGACCGTGGACACCCCGGTCCAGCGGCTGCTGCTCAACCGGACCATGGTGACCGGCGTGGTCGAGACCCCGCGGGGTGCGCACTTCACCACCTGCACGCCCGACTACGAGCGCGACGAGGCGTTCCAGACCGCCTACGCCACCGCGGCGAGGGACCCCGGGTCGTGGGCAGCCTTCGAGCGGCGGTTCCTCGCCGGCGACGAGCAGGCCTACCAGGACGCCGTGCGCGCCTTCCACACCGACGGAGCCAGCTGATGGACAGCACCCGCGCCGAGGTCTGCGCGGCCGCGATCGCCGACTGCTTCGCCGGCGACGGCGAGATCTTCGGCAGCCCGATGGGGCTGCTGCCCACGCTGGGCGCCCGGCTGGCCAGGCTCACCTCCAACCCGGACCTGCTGCTGTCGGACGGCGAGGCGATGCTGCTCGCCGGGACCCCTCCCCTGGGCGCCCGGACGGACGTCGTCGAGGGCTGGATCCCGTTCCGGGCCGTCTTCGACATGGTCGCCTACGGCAAGCGGCACGTGATGATGGGCGCCACCCAGCTCGACCGGCACGGCAACCAGAACATCTCCTGCATCGGACCGTGGGACCACCCCAGCCGCCAGCTGCTCGGCGTGCGCGGCGCCCCCGGCAACACCGTCAACAACCGCACCAGCTACTGGGTGCCCCGGCACAGCAGCCGGGTGTTCGTCGAGCAGGTCGACGTGGTCTCGGGGGTCGGCCGCACGCGCGCCGAGGAGGCCGGCCCGGCCGCCGCCCGGTTCCACGACCTGCACCGGGTGGTCAGCAACCTCGGGGTCCTCGACTTCGAGGGGCCCGGACACACGCTGCGGCTGCTCTCGACCCACCCCGGGGTCACCGTCGACGAGGTCCGGGCCGCGACCGGGTGCGCGCTGCACGTCGAGGAGACCGTCGCCGAGACGCGGCAGCCGACCACGGAGGAGCTGGTGCTGGTCCGCGAGGTGCTCGACCCGACCGGGCTCCGCGACCGTGAGGTGCCCCCGTCATGACCCCGCAGCTGCTCCGCACCGCGCTCACCGACCTGGTCGGCGTACGCCACCCGGTCGTGCAGACCGGGATGGGCTGGGTCGCGGGGCCCCGCCTGGTGGCGGGCACCGCCAACGCCGGCGGCCTGGGCATCCTGGCCGGTGCCACGATGACCCACGACGAGCTGGAGAAGGCGATCGTCGAGGTCCTGGGCCGCACCGAGGCGCCCTTCGGCGTGAACCTGCGCGCCGACGCCGGCGACGCGGCCGACCGGGTCCGGCTGCTGATCCGGTACGGCGTCAAGGTGGCCTCCTTCGCGCTGGCGCCCACGAGGGAGCTGATCGCCGAGCTGAAGGACAACGGCGTCGTGGTGATGCCGTCGGTCGGCGCCGCCCGGCACGCCGAGAAGGTCGCGTCATGGGGGGCCGACGCGGTGCTGGTCCAGGGCGGGGAGGGCGGCGGCCACACCGGGCCGGTGCCCACCACGCTGCTGCTGCCGTCCGTGCTCGACGCGGTGGACATCCCGGTCGTGGCGGCCGGCGGCTTCTTCGACGGCCGCGGGCTCGCCGCCGCGCTGGGCTACGGGGCCGCCGGCATCGGCATGGGCACCCGCTTCCTGCTGACCAGGGACAGCACGGTGCCGGACGCGGTCAAGCGCAAGTACCTCGGCTACGGCCTCGACGGCACCGTCGTGACCACGAAGGTCGACGGGATGCCGCACCGGATGCTGCGCACCGACCTGGTCGACGAGCTGGAGGACGCCGGCGCGGTCCGGCGGCTGGTGCCGACCGCGCGGCGCACCCTGGGGTTCAAGCGGATGAGCGGGATGACCTGGCGCGAGCTGGTCGCCGACGGACGGGCGATGAGGCGGGCCAGCGACCGGAGCTGGGCACAGACGGTGCTCGCGGCGAACACCCCGATGATGCTCAGGGCCGGCCTCGTCGAGGGCCGCACCGACGCCGGGGTGCTCGCCTCCGGCCAGGTCGTCGGGCTGATCGACGACCTGCCCACCTGCGAGGAGCTCGTGGACCGCGTCGTCACCGAGGCGGCCGCTCGGCTCCGGGGTGCACGCGACCTGCTGCTGTGACCCGGTGTGCCACGATCGGGGCGTGGACACCGAAGAGTTCGACGCCGTGATCAAGGACCTCGACTACCCCATGTTCGTCGTCACCACGACCGACGGCGACCACCTGGCGGGCTGCATGGTCGGCTTCACCACGCAGACCAGCATCGAGCCGCCCCGGATGCTCGTCTGCCTCTCGGTGAAGAACCACACCCACCGCGTCGCCCGGCACGCCGACCTGCTCGCCGTACACGTGCTGGATCCCGACGACGGACCGCTGGCCGAGCTGTTCGGCGGGGAGACCGGCGACGACACGGACAAGTTCGAGCAGGTGAGCTGGACCGAGGGACCCGGTGGCGTGCCGCTGGTCGACGACTGCCCCCGCCGGTTCGTCGGCACGATCCTCGAGACCTTCGACCTCGGCGACCACACCGGGTTCCTGCTCGAGCCGGTCGCCGCGACCGGCCACGGCGGCGGCCCGGCGATGGGCGTGCAGCAGGCGAGCGACGTCGACCCCGGCCACCCGGCCTGAACCGGGGCGCGCCGTGTTGATGCACCGTCTGCACCCCGCCGACGCGGACGAGGTGGACACCCTCGACGCCTACGCGCTGCCCGCCGACGGGCGGGCGCACCTGCGCGTGAACATGGTCTCGAGCGTCGACGGCGCGGCCGCCGTCGACGGCCGGGTCGGCATCCTCACCGGTACGGCGGACGGCACGCTGCTGCACGAGCTGCGGTCGCTGTGCGACGTCCTGCTCGTCGGGGCCGGGACGGTCCGGGCGGAGGGGTACGGCCCGATCCGGGTCGGTGAGGAGGAGCGGCGGCGCCGCGCCGAGCGTGGCCAGCAGGAGGTGCCCCGGATGGCGGTGCTGACCCGCACCCTGGACCTCGACCTGAGCGGGCCGGTGTTCACGAAGGCGACCGCCCGGCCGCTGGTGGTCACCACCGAGCGGGCCCCCGCCGAACGGGTGCGCGCCGCCGCCGACGTGGCCGACGTGCTGGTCGCCGGGGACGACAGCGTGGACCTGGCGGTCGCGCTCGAGGAGCTCGCGGCCCGCGGGCTGCCCAAGGTGCTCTCCGAGGGAGGTCCGCACGTGCTGGCCGCGATGTTCGCCGCCGGGCTCGTCGACGAGCTGTGCCTCGCGGTCGCACCGGTCGTCACCGCGGGCCCCGAGCTGCGGATCACCGCCGGGCCGGCCCTCCCCAGCGCCGCCCGGCTGCGCCTCGCGCACGTGCTCGAGAAGGACGAGTTCCTCTTCCTCCGCTACACCGCCCCCCGTTGAGTGCTGGCTTGTTCGGCCTTGAGTGCTGGCTTGTTCCCCGTTGAGTGCTGGCTTGTTCGGCCTTGAGTGCTGGCTTGTTCGGTCGGATCGAGCGCTGGAACTGCAGCGCGCGGCCCATCACCCGATAGCCGAGCGCCTCGTTGACGGCGATCATGTGGTCGTTGGACTCGGCCTTCCACGTGTCGATGCTCTCCAGCCGGGGCTCCGTCTCCGCGAGCCACGCCAGCATCCCGGCCTTGAGCAGCAGGCCCAGCCGGTGGCCGCGATGCGCGCGCACGACGCTGGTGTCGTGCTGATGGGCGATCGTGGGCCGCTCCCGCTCGACCGCCACGACGGTGTGCCCCGCCAGCTCCCCGGTGTCCCGGTGTCGCGCGAGCGGTCGTCCACCGGCGCGTCGTTGATCGCCTCGGACAGCGTCACCACCCGGGCGAGGAGGGCGTCGGGCGTCCGGCCCTCGTTGCGCACCAGCTCGTACGACGAAGCCGCGGCCGCCGCCGCGCCATACAGCTCGGCGAGCCGCGACCGGTCCGGGTCCGCGACGTACTGGCGGCCGGAGGAGGGGCTGTGACCTCCGCTCGAAGCCGTGCCGGGCCGCGAACCGCCGCGTGCCGTCGCCGTCCCAGCCGTGCCGCAGCGCCCGAGGTGCACGCGACCGGTTTCCGGTGGGCGTTGGGCGCTGGCTCGTCGCCGAACAAGCCAGCACTCAAGGCCGAACAACCCAGCACTCAACGGGGAACGAGCCAGCACTCAACGGGGTGGGGGTCCCGTCAGAGGCGCTCGATGATGGTGACGTTGGCCTGGCCGCCGCCCTCGCACATGGTCTGCAGGCCGTAGCGGCCGCCGGTGCGTTCGAGCTCGTGCAGCAGCGTGGTCATCAGCCGGGTGCCGGTCGCACCGATCGGGTGGCCGAGCGCGATCCCGCCGCCGTTGACGTTGGTGCGGTCGAGGTCGGCGCCGGTCTCCCTCGCCCACGCGAGTACGACGGACGCGAACGCCTCGTTCACCTCGAACAGGTCGATGTCGTCGACCGTGAGGCCCGACCGCTCCAGGGCGTGGCGGGTCGCCGGGATCGGACCGGTCAGCATCCAGACCGGGTCGTCGCCGCGCACGGAGAGGTGGTGGATGCGGGCACGCGGCGTGAGCTGGTGCTCGGCGAGGGCCCGCTCGGAGGCGATCAGCATCGCGGAGGCGGCGTCGCTGATCTGCGAGGCGACCGCCGCGGTGATCCGGCCGCCGGGCGCCAGCGGGTTCAGCCCGGCCATCTTCTCCAGGCCGGTGTCGCGGCGGGGGCCCTCGTCCGTGGTGAGCCCGCCGACCGGGGAGATCTCCCGCTCGAAGCGGCCCTCGTCGATCGCGGTGACCGCGCGCCGGTGCGACTCCAATGCGAACCGCTCCATGTCCTCGCGCGAGATGTCCCACCGCTCGGCGATCATCTCGGCGGACCGGAACTGCGACACCTCCTGGTCGCCGTACCTCTTCAGCCAGCCGGGCGACTCGGCGAACGGGGTGGTGAACCCGAACTGCCGCCCGACCAGCATCGCCGAGCTGATCGGGATCGCGGACATGTTCTGCACTCCCCCGGCGACGACCAGGTCCTGGGTGCCCGACATGACCCCCTGGGCGGCGAAGTGCACGGCCTGCTGCGAGGAGCCGCACTGCCGGTCGATGGTCACGCCCGGGACGTGGTCGGGCAGCCCGGCCACCAGCCAGGCGGTCCGGGCGACGTCGCCGGCCTGCGACCCGATCGTGTCGCAGCAGCCCATGACCACGTCGTCGACGGCGCCGGGGTCCACCCCCGAGCGGTCCATCAGCGCACCGAGCGCGTGCGCGCCCAGGTCGGCGGAGTGGACGCCGGACAGGGCGCCGCCGCGACGGCCGACCGGGGTGCGGACGGCGTCGACGATGTAGGCCTCGGGCATCGGGTCTCCTAGGACTTGCGGACGGGACGGCGGCGCGCGGCGATGCCGTCGAGGAGGATCGAGAGGTACTGGTCGGCGACCTGCTCCGCGGACAGCTCGCCCCCGGGGCGGTACCACCGCACCGCCACCCAGACCGTGTCGCGGATGAACCGGAACACGAGGTCGACGTCGACGTCGGGACGCAGCGCGCCGCTGTCGACCCCGGACCGCAGCAGGTCCAGCCACATCTCGCGGAACCGGACGTTGTGCTCGCGCAGGTAGCCGAACCGCTCGAACTCCAGCAGGTAGGACGAGTCGTTCTGGAAGATCGCCACCTCGTCGTGGTGCTGGTCGATCGCCCGGAACGACGCCCGCACCACCGCCTCGACCTTCGCCCGCGCGTCGAGGTCGGAGCCGACGATCCCGTCGTACGTCTTGAACAGCTCGGTCTGGAAGGACGAGAGGATCTCGTCGACCATCGACTCCTTGGAGTCGAAGTGGTGGTAGAGGCTGCCCGACAGGATCCCGGCGGCGTCCGCGATGTCGCGGACCGTGGTGTTCTTGAACCCGCGCTTGGCGAACAGGTCCGCGGCGATCGTCAGCAGCTCCTCGCGCCGGCTCCCGGGGCTAGGCATGCCGGCTGCTCACCGAGACGACCTCGCCGGTCATGTAGGAGGAGTAGTCACTGGCCAGGAACACCATCACGTTGGCCACCTCCCACGGCTCCGCCGCACGCCCGAACGCCTCGCGCTGCTTGAGCTCGGTGAGCAGCTCGTCGGAGGTGACCTTGGCGAGGAACGGGTGCATGGCGAGGCTCGGCGAGACCGCGTTGACGCGGATGCCGTGCGCTGCCACGTCCAGCGCCGCGCACCGGGTCAGCGCCATCACGCCCGCCTTGGCCGCCGCGTAGTGGGCCTGCCCCTCCTGTGCCCGCCAGCCGATCACCGAGGCGTTGTTGACGATCACGCCCCCTCGCCCGGCGTCGACCATGCGCCGCGACGCGGCGCGGACGCACCGGAACGTCCCGGTCAGCGTGATGTCGAGGACCCGGGACCACTCCTCGTCGGTCATCTCCAGCACGCTCGCGGTCCCGCCGAGGCCGGCGTTGTTGACCATCACGTCCACGCCCCCGAACGGCTCGGCCGCGTCGAGCAGCGCGTCGACGTGTGCCTGGTCGGTGACGTCGCAGAGCACCGAACCCACCCGGTCGGCGCCGAACTCCTTGGCCAGCCCGGTCTCGGCCTCGGCGAGCCGGCGCTCGTGGGTGTCGCCGAGGACGACCGCCTTCGCGCCCTCCTCGAGGCAGCGGCGCACCGTGGCCGCGCCGATGCCGGCGCCCGCGGCGGCGGTCACCACCACGACCTTGCCGGCGAGCAGGCCGTGGCCCTCGACGTACGGCGGAGCGGGCTGTTCTGCACGGGTGACCGTCACGGTCGCGCCTCCCGGGGTAGGCCGAGCACGCGCTCGGCGATGATGTTGCGCTGGATCTCGTCGGACCCGCCGTAGATGGTGTCGGCCCGGCTGAACAGGAACAGCCGCTGCCACTCGTCGAGGTCGTACGTCGAGCCGTCGCCGGTGTCGCTCGCGACGAGCGAGCCCGGCCCGGCGACGGTCATGGCGAGCTCGCCCAGGTCGCGGTGCCAGCCGGCCCACAGCAGCTTGGAGACCGAGGCCTCGGGGCCGGTGGACCCGGTCTGGTAGCCGGCAAGCGTGCGCAGCGCGTGCAGCCGCATCACCTCGAGGCCCATCCGGGCCCGGACCAGCCGCTCCCGCACCATCGGGTCGTCGAGGCTGCCGTTGGCGCGCGCCATCGCCACGATGCCGTCGAGCTCGCGGGCGAACCCGACCTGCTGGCCGATCGTGGACACCCCGCGCTCGAAGCCGAGCGTGCCCATCGCGACCCGCCAGCCGTCGCCGGGCGCGCCGACCACCAGGTCGGCGTCGGTGCGCGCGCCGGTGAAGAAGACCTCGTTGAACTCCGACCCGCCGGTGAGCTGCTCGATCGGCCGCACCTCGACGCCCTCCTGGTGCATCGGCACCAGCAGGTAGGACAGGCCGTGGTGACGGGTCGATGCCGGGTCGGTGCGGGCGACCACGAAGCACCAGTCGGCGACGTGCGCGAGCGAGGTCCACACCTTCTGCCCGTCGACCACCCACTCGTCGCCGTCCAGGCGCGCCTTCGTCGAGACGTTCGCCAGGTCGGAGCCGGCCCCAGGCTCGGAGTAGCCCTGGCACCACAGCTCGGTGACGTCGCGGATCCCGGGCAGGAACCGGCTCCTCTGCTCGTCGGTGCCGAACGCGACCAGGGTCGGCCCGAGGAGCTCCTCGCCGATGTGGCTGACCCGGGAGGGCGCGTCGGCCCGGGCGTACTCCTCGTGGAAGATCACCTGCCGCACCAGCGGGAGGCCACGTCCGCCGTGCTCCTGCGGCCAGCCCAGGCAGGTCCACCCGGACGCCGCGAGGTGCCGGTCCCAGGCCACCCGGTCCTCGAACGCCTCGTGCTCCCGGCCGGGGCCGCCGCGCCCCCGCAGGCCGGCGAAGTCACCGGTCAGGTTGTCCTCGAGCCAGCCGCGCACCTCGACACGGAACGCCTCGTCCTCGGCCGAGTAGGTGAGGTCCACGTCGACTCCTCCGGGGGTCCAGGGCGGTTGCGGGTCTGGCGGATCCGCGACCCGTAGACTACCCTACCAAGCACTTGTTTGGTCCACCAGGAAGGACGTCGATGCCGGGCCCGCAGACCCTGCCGAAGCAGACCCTGCCGGAGGTGCTCCGAGCGGCAGCCGCCACCCACGGGGAGCGGACCGCGCTGGTCGACGGTGCCGTCCGGCTCACCTTCGCCGAGCTGCTCGACCGGGTGCGCGCGACCGCACGCGACTACGTCGCCCTCGGGGTCGAGCCCGGCGACCGGGTCGTGCTCTGGGCGCCGAACACCTGGCAGTGGGAGGTCGCCGCGCTCGCCGTCACCTACGCCGGCGCCACCCTGGTCCCGCTCAACACCCGCTACACCGGGCACGAGGCGGCCGACGTCGTCTCCCGTGTCGACGCCCGCCTGGTGGTGCTCGCCGACGGGTTCCTCGGCCGCTCCCCGTACGACGAGCTGGCCGCCGGAGCCGCGGAGGCCGGGACCACCGTCCCCACGACGACCCTCCTCCCCCCGATTCGTCTGCGATCACCCCGCGCGAGACACCCGAGGGATCGCAGACGAATCGGGTGGGTGCGGGACGTCTCGCTCGCCGAGGTGGAGCGGCGCGCGGACGCCGTACGCCCCGACGACGTCGCCGACATCCTGTTCACCTCCGGCACCACCGGCCGCAGCAAGGGCGCCCGCACCGCGCACCGTCAGACAGTCGCGGTCGCGCGGGTGTGGGCCGAGCTGGGCGCGGTCACGGCCGATGACCGCTACCTGGTGGTCAACCCGTTCTTCCACTCCTTCGGCTACAAGGCCGGCATCGTGGTCTGCCTGCTGACCGGCGCGACCCTCGTCCCGCAGGCGGTGTTCGACGTCGCCGAGATGCTGCGCCTGGTCGAGACCGAGCGGATCACCGTCCTGCCCGGCGCGCCGGCGATCTACCACTCGCTGCTGGAGGCGCCCGAGCGCGCCGAGGCGGACCTGTCCTCGTTGCGGCTCGCGGTCACCGGGGCCGCGGTGGTGCCCGTCGCGCTCGTCGAGCGGATGCAGGCCGAGCTGTCCTTCGACACCGTGCTCACCGCCTTCGGGATGACCGAGTGCGTGGTCGGCACCATGTGCCGGCCGGGCGACCCCGACGCGCTGGTGGCGAGCACCTGCGGCCGGGTCGTGCCCGGGCTGGAGCTGCGGATCGCGCGGCCGGGGACGAACGCGCCGCTTCCCCCCGGCGAGGAGGGCGAGCTGCTCCTCCGCGGCGACACCGTGATGCTCGGCTACCTCGACGACCCGGAGGCGACCGCCGAGGCGATCGACGCGGACGGCTGGCTGCACACCGGCGACGTCGGCCGGGTCGACGAGCAGGGCTACCTGACCGTCACCGACCGGCTCAAGGACATGTACATCTGCGGCGGCTTCAACGTCTACCCCGCCGAGGTGGAGCAGGCGCTCGCCCGGCTCGACGGCGTGGTCGAGTCCGCGGTCGTCGGCGTCCCCGACGAGCGGCTGGGCGAGGTCGGCAAGGCCTTCGTCGTACGACGGCCGGGGGCGAGGCTCGACGCGGAGCGGGTGACCGCGTTCGCGAAGGAACGGCTGGCCAACTTCAAGGTGCCGCGCGAGGTGGAGTTCGTCGACGTGCTCCCCCGCAACCTCGCCGGCAAGGTGCTCAAGACGGAGCTGAGGAACGCATGAGCGAAGAGGACGTCGTCACCTACGAGGTGACCGGCAGCGTCGCACGGGTGACCCTGAACCGCCCCGACTACCGCAACGCGCAGAACTCGGCGATGACCTACGCGCTCGACGCGGCGTTCACCCGCGCGGTCGACGACGACGCGGTGAAGGTGGTCGTGCTGTCGGGCAACGGCAAGCACTTCTGCGCCGGCCACGACATCGGCACCCCGGGCCGCGACGTCGACCAGACCTTCGACCGCAAGGCCGTGATCTGGTGGGACCACACCGACAAGGAGGGCGTGGACCTGCGCTTCGCCCGCGAGTCGGAGGTCTACCTCGGCATGTGCCGCCGCTGGCGGGAGATCCCCAAGCCGGTGATCGCGATGGTGCACGGCGCCTGCATCGCCGGCGGGCTGATGCTCGCCTGGTCCTGCGACTTCATCGTCGCCTCCGACGACGCGTTCTTCTCCGACCCGGTGGTGAAGATGGGCATCCCGGGCGTGGAGTACTTCGCGCACCCGTGGGTGATGAACCCGCGCGCCGCCAAGGAGTTCCTGTTCACCGGTGACCGGTTCACCGCCGAGCGGGCCCGCGAGCTCGGCATGGTCAACCAGGTGGTGCCCCGGGAGCGGCTCGAGGAGACCGTGATGGCGATGGCCGAGCGGATCGGCGCGATGCCTCGGTTCGGGCTGGCCCTGACCAAGAAGGCGGTCAACCAGGCCGAGGACCTGCAGGGCATGCGCGCGGGCATGGACTCGGTGTTCGGACTGCACCACGCCGCGCACGCGCACAACGCCGAGGTCGGCAAGGACTCCCTGGCCGGCATGGACGCGCGCTCGATGAGGGACGCCAGGTGAACCTCGACCTCACCGCCGAGGAGCTGGCGTTCCGCGACGCGGCGCGGGCCTGGCTGGCCGAGCACGTGCCGGCCGAGCCGCTGCCGTCGATGGACACCGCCGAGGGCTTCGCCGCGCACCGGGAGTGGGAGGCACGGCTCGCCGCGGCCCGCTGGTCGGTGGTCTCCTGGCCGCGCGAGTTGCACGGCCGCGACGCCTCGCTGGTGGAGTGGGTGCTGTTCGAGGAGGAGTACTACCGCGCCGGGGCACCGGGCCGGGTCGGCCAGAACGGCATCTTCCTGCTCGCCCCGATCCTCTTCGAGCACGGCACCCCCGAGCAGCAGCGGCGGTTCCTGCCGTCGATGGCGACCGGCGAGAAGGTCTGGGCGCAGGCGTGGTCCGAGCCGGAGGCCGGCAGCGACCTCGCCTCGCTGCGCAGCACCGCCACCCGTGACGAGGGGCGCGGCGGCTGGGTGCTCAACGGCCAGAAGACCTGGAGCTCGCGGGCGGCCTTCGCCGACTGGGGGTTCGGGCTGTTCCGCTCCGACCCCCGGGCCGAGCGGCACCGCGGCCTGACCTACTTCCTGTTCCCGCTCGACGCCCCCGGCCTGACCGTCCGTCCGGTCCCCCAGCTCGACGGCGAGCCCGGGTTCGCCGAGCTGTTCCTCGAGGACGTGTTCGTGCCGGACGCCGACGTGCTCGGCGCCCCCGGCGACGGCTGGCGGGTCGCGATGAGCACCGCCGGCAACGAGCGCGGCCTGTCGCTGCGCTCCCCCGGCCGGTTCTGCGCCGCCGCGGACCGGCTGGTGGGGCTCTACCGGGCGCACCCCGAGCCGCGGCTCGCGGACCGGGTCGTCGACGCCTGGGTGGACGCCCAGGCCTACCGCCTCTACACCTGGGGCACGGTCACCCGGCTCGCCGCCGGCGGCGAGATGGGCGCGGCGGGCAGCGTGAACAAGGTGTTCTGGTCCGAGCTGGACATCGCGCTCCACGAGACCGCGCTGGACCTGCTCGGGCCGGACGCCGAGCTGCGCGGCGGGTGGTCCGACGGCTACCTGTTCTCGCTGTCCGGGCCGATCTACGCGGGCACCAACGAGATCCAGCGCAACATCGTCGCCGAGCGCGTGCTCGGCCTGCCGCGCGAGCCGAGGGGGGCCGCACGCTGATGCACTTCGAGCTCACCCCCGAGCAGCGCGGCTTCGCCCGCTCCCTCGACGACCTGCTCGCCGGCGCCGACACCCCGTCCGTGGTCCGGGCCTGGGCCGGCGGCGACCCCGGCCCCGGCCTGAAGCTCTGGGCCCGGCTCGCCGACCTCGGGGTCACCGGCCTGCTCGTCCCCGAGGCCGCCGGCGGCCTGGGCGCGACCGCCACCGACCTGGTGGTGGCGTTCGAGGCGCTCGGCCGTCACGCCGTCCCCGGCCCGTGGGTCGAGGCGGTCGCGCTGCTCCCCCGGCTCCTCGACGGCGGCGACCACCACGACCTGCTCACCTCGGTCGCCTCGGGTGAGTCGCTGGTCAGCGTCGCGACCGCCCCCCGGACGCCGTACGCCCTGGACGCCGACGTCGCCGCCCGCACCTTCGTGCTCGACGGCACCGGACTGCGTGAGGCCGTCGTCGGTGCCCTGCACCCGTCGGTCGACCCGGCCCGGCGGCTGTTCGACCTCGCCGCCGGTGCCGTCGTCGCGACCCCGGGGCCGGACGCGGTCGCCGCCGCCGAGGACCTGGCCACGCTGGCCTGCAGCGCGCAGCTGCTCGGTCTCGGCGAGCGGCTGCTCGCCTCGGCCGTGGCCTACGTGCAGCAGCGCACCCAGTTCGGTCGCCCGGTGGGCTCCTACCAGGCGGTCAAGCACGCGCTCGCGGACGTCCGGGTCGGCCTCGACTTCGCGCGGCCCCTGGTGCACGGCGCCGCGCTCGCGGTCGGCGGGGACACCGGTGCGCGCGACGTGTCCGCGGCGAAGGTGCGCGCCGGGTCGGCCGCCTACCGGGCCGCGCGCACCGCCCTGCAGGTGCACGGGGCGATCGGCTACACCGCGGAGTACGACCTCGGCCTGTGGATCCTCAAGGCCCGTGCGCTGGTCGGCGCCTGGGGGACGGCCACCGAGCACCGCGCCCGGATCCTGTCCGCACTGACGCAGGGGGCCTGATGCTGTTCGCGCTCTCCGAGGAGCAGGCCGAGCTCGCCGCCACGGTGCGCTCGCTGCTGGCCCGGCGGTCCGACGCCCGTGCCGCCGCGGACGCACCGCGCGGCCACGACGAGGCGCTCTGGTCGGTGCTCTGCGAGCAGGTCGGCGCCGCGGCGCTGGCCGTGCCCGAGGAGTACGGCGGCGCCGGGTTCTCCCTGCTCGAGACCCACCTGGTCCTGGAGGAGCTCGGCGCGGCGCTGACGCCCTCGCCGCTGCTCGGCTCCGGCATCCTGGCCGCCGGCGCGCTGCTGCACTCGGGCAGTGCTTCGGCCTGCGCGGAGCTGCTGCCCGGGATCGCGTCGGGTACGACGGTCGCCGCCCTCGCCTGGGGAGCCGGCTGGCCCACCGAGCCCACCGACACCTGGCCGCGGGTCGGCGCGGGCGGCTCGGGGCTGACCGGCTCCGCCGCCCTGGTCCTCGACGGCGACACCGCCGACGTGCTCCTGGTGCCGGCACGACGGGGCGCGGACGTCTCGCTGTTCCGCGTCGACCCGGACCAGGCCGCCGTCCGCCGCACCCGCACCCCGGCGATGGACCCCACGCTGCGCCTCGCCCGGATCGACCTCGACGGGGCCGAGGCCGAGCTCGTGGCAGACGGCGTCCAGCGGTGGCTGCCCGCGCTGCGAGACGTCGCGGCCGTCGCGGTCACCGGCCTCCAGGTCGGGGCGATGCAGCGCTGCCTGGACATGACGGTGCGCTACGCCAAGGAGCGGGTGCAGTTCGGCCGGCCGATCGGCTCCTTCCAGGCGCTCAAGCACCGGATGGCCGGGATGCTCGTCGACGTCGAGACGTCCCGCTCGGTCTCCCGGGCGGCGGCCTGGTCGGCGGCACGCCACGCCCCCGACCTGGCCGAGAAGGCCGCGCTCGCCAAGGCCTGGTGCAGCGAGGCGTTCGCCCGAGTCGCCGGCGAGACCGTGCAGCTGCACGGCGGCATCGCGATCACCTGGGAGCACGACGCGCACCTCTACCTCAAGCGGGCGCACGCCACCTCGCAGCTGTTCGGGCAGCCCCACGAGCACCTGCACCGGCTGGAGTCCGCCTGGCTCTGACTGGGTGTGACCCATGTCAGCCCGGCTTGGGTCCAACTCAGCGCGCGGACAGCGAGGCGAGCAGGCGGCTTCGTCAAGCCCATGAGCAGGCTTGGGCGGCGCGACCGGACTCAGGCGACAGTGATGAGGTGCTACGGGCCCGGCTGCGTGCCCACGAGCTGTCCGAAGTCCTGGACGAGACGACTGCCCTCCATGGCTTCATCTTCGACCTCTGGCGACGCGATGTGCCACCCGCGTCCCGCAGGGAGCGACGAAGAGGAGGCGATGGACCAGTCCCGGTCAGCGGTTCCAGGCCGGTCCGGCCTCCCACGGGCGCGCGGCGCCGTGCCGGCCCGTGGTCGGCGTGGTGTAGTGGCCGCTCCACTCCGGGGCGATCTCGCCGATCGGCGACGGGCTGTCGTGCATGGCCGCGGCCGGGGCGGCCAGGGTGGTCACGGCGACGGGGACGGCGACGATGCTGGTCACCGCGGCGATCAGGACGCGTCTCATCATGAACCTCCGAGGGTCGAGTTCTCGCTCACGATACCCCCTGGGGTATCTATCCAAACCACTCGGACCGCGACGACGGGGGCCTCAGGCCTGCGTGCGCGCGTAGCGCCCCTGGTAGAACAGCAGCGGGTGCGGCGCCTCCTCGACACCGAGGTCCATCACCCGGCCGATCACCACGTAGTGGTCGCCGGCCTCGTGCACGGCGTAGATCGTGCAGTCCACCCAGCCGAGCACGCCGTCGAGCAGGGGCGCGCCGGTGGCCGACGCCCGCCAGGACACCCCGGCGAACTTGTCGGCGCCCTTGGTGGCGAACCCGTCGGACAGCTCGAGCTGGTCGTGGGAGAGCAGGTTCACGCAGAAGTGCCCGGCCCGCTGGATCAGCGGCCAGGCCCGCGACGTCTTCGCCGGGCAGAACAGCACCAGCGGCGGGTCGAGCGACACCGAGCTGAACGACTGGCAGGTCATCCCCACCGGCCGCCCCTCGCTCACGCTGGTCACCACCGTGACCCCGGTGCAGAACCGGCCGAGCACGTCGCGGAACCGGCGCGCGCTCTCCTCGGACCCGGACTCCTCGCCGGCCCTTCGCGCCGCCGGGCCCGTCACCTCGAACTGGAACTGGCCGAGGAACGAGTCGATCAGGTCCTGGCTCGGCCAGGTCTCGCGGGCGTCGGGGCTCATGCCCTCGGGGATGTCACTGGGCGCCGACACCGAAGTCATGTCCCCAGTAGCTGACGGCGGTGCTCTCGCGGGCAACCCACCGCTGGTCGTCGACCTGAAGGCCGTCGGTGCCGTACTCCACGTCGAAGCCGCCCGGCGACTTCACGTAGAACGACACCATCTCGTCGTTCATGTGCCGCCCGAGCGTCGCGCTCAGCGGGACCTGGTGCCGGCGGACCCGCTCCAGCGCGCGGCCGACGTCGTCGAGCCTCTCGACCTCGAGCATGATGTGCACGCACCGGGCCGGGTTCGGCATCGGCAGGAACGCCAGGCTGTGGTGGCGCGGGTTGCAGCCGAGGAACCGCAGCCACGCCGTCGACCCCGGCTCCTTGCCCACGAACTCCCCCGGCATCCGCATCGAGTCGCGCAGCCGGAAGCCGAGGACGTCTGCGTAGAACCGCAGCGCCTCCTCGTCGTCGGTGACCGGCAGCACGATGTGGCCGAGGCCCTGCTCGCCGGTCACGAACGTGTTGGCGTACGGCGTGACCACCGGCCGGGACTCGTAGCTGGCGCCGTGGAACAGCTCGAAGACGTTGCCGAACGGGTCCTCGAAGCGCACCATCCCCTCGACCCGCCGCTCGGCGACCTCGCCGGGACCGGCCTCCTCGACGTGCACGCCGTGGTGCTTGAGGTGGTCGACGGCCGCCGCGAGCGCGCGATGGTCCGCGACCTCCCAGCCGGTGCAGCCGAGCCGGTCTTGCTCCGCGGGGACCACCACGATGCGCGCGGACATCTCGTCCATGCGGAAGTACAGGTGGTCCGGGTTCGGCCCGCGACCCTCGGCGAGGCCGAGAACCTTGACGCCGAAGTGCCGCCACCGGTCGAGGTCGGTGCTCTCGACCCGGACGTAGCCGAGGGAGCGGATGTCCATCGTCGTCATCGGCGTGACCTTTCCACATGGCGGGCCAGGAAGGCGGTCGAGACCGCGGCGAACTCCTCCGCCGCCTCGACCTGCGCCCAGTGCCCGCAGCCGGGGAAGACGTGCAGCGACGCCTTCGGGATCAGCTTGAGCGCGGCGAGCGCGCCGTCGAGCGGGTTGACCCGGTCCTCGCGACCCCAGGTGAGCAGGGTGGGCGCGCGCAGCCGGTGCGCCTCGCGCCAGAGCATGCCGTCCTCGGCGGTCTCGGGGTTCCAGAACGACATCCCCATCGAGGCCATCGCCTCGCGCGCACCGGGCGCGGTCGCGTCTGCGAACCGCTCCTCGACCAGCTCGTCGGTCACCAGGTCCTGGTTGACGACCATCGTGGAGATGAACGCCCGCAGCGCCGCCCGGGTCGGGTCCTTGGCGAAGTCCATCAGCCGCTGCACGCCCTCGGTCGGGTCGGCGTGGAACAGGTTCAGCGACAGCCCGCCCGGACCCATCAGCACCAGCCGGCCGACCCGGTCGGGGTGCGACAGCGCCAGCCGCATCGCGGTGCCGCCGCCCAGGCTGTTGCCCAGCAGGTGCACCCGCTCGACGCCGATCTCGTCGAGCAGCCGGACCACGTGGTCGGCGGCGAACCGGTAGTAGTTGCCGACCACCGGGGGCTTGTCCGAGGCGCCGAAGCCGGGCTGGTCGACCAGCAGGGTGCGGAACGACGGGGCGAAGTGCGGCAGCGCGGCGCCGAAGTTCGACCACGCGGACGCGCCCGGGCCGCCGCCGTGCAGCATCACCAGCGGCAGGCCGCCGCCGACCTCGGTGGGCGACCCGGCCTCGTGGTAGCCCAGCGTGATCTCCCCGGCCTTCGCCGAGCGACCGGTGGACTCCTTGGTCAGCGCCACGTCAGTACATCCCCGGGTCGATCTTCTGCCCGAACTCGAGCGCGCCGAACATCTGCAGCGCCCGCTCGGGGTCGTTGGCGGCGTGCACGCGCCCGGCGTGGGCGTCGCGCCAGGCCCGCTGCAGGTAGGTCCCCTCGGCCAGGGCGCGGCCACCCGAGCTCTCGAACATCGTGTCGATGGCCCGGATCGCGCGCTCGCTGGCGATCACCTGGTCGCGGCGTACCTTCAGGCGCAGCCGCAGCGGGATCCGCTCGCCACGCGCGACGTGCGCCTGGAGCTCGCGGATGTTGTGCAGCTGGAGCACCCAGGCGGAGTCGATCTCGTTGGCCGCCCGTGCCACCCGCACGCTCGCGTAGGGGTCGTGGGCGGTCCTCTCGGCGAGGTAGGCGGCGCGCACCCGCTTGCGCTGGAGCTCGACGTGCTCCTCGTAGGCGCCGTAGGCCATCCCGATCAGCGGGGTGGAGATCGTCGCGGTGAACACCGAGTGGAACGGCAGCTTGTAGAGGTCGCTGGTGTTGACCTCCTGGCCGGGGCCGGAGCACCGGCCCGTGTCGGACATGCTCAGCGTGAACGCCTCCGGCACGAACACGTCGTCGACGACGATGTCGTTGGAGCCGGTGCCGCGCAGCCCGACCACGTTCCAGACGTCCTCGATGGTGTAGTCCGAGCGCGGGACCATGAAGGTCCGGAAGTCGACGACGTTGCCCTCGTCGTCGAGCACCAGCCCGCCGAGCAGCACCCAGGAGCAGTGGTCGCAGCCCGAGGAGAAGCTCCACCGGCCACTGAGCCGGAAGCCGCCGTCGGTGAGCTGGGCCTTGCCGGTCGGCGCGTACGACGACGACAGCCGGGTGGAGGTGTCCTCACCCCACACCGCCTGCTGCGCCTCGTCGGGGAACAGCGCGACCTGCCAGGGGTGCACGCCGACCACCGAGGACACCCAGCCGGTCGAGCCGCACGCCGAGGCGATCTCCTTGACCGCGGTGTAGAAGTCCACCGGGTCGGCCTCGAAGCCGTCGAACCGCCTGGGCTGCAGCAGCCGGAAGAAGCCGGTCGACTCCAGGTCCTTGATCGAGGCCTCGGGCACGACGCGCAGCCGCTCGGCCTCCTCCGCACGCTCGCGCAGCGTCGGGAGCAGGTCACGGACTCCGTCGAGAACGCTGGTGGTCATCGCTCACTCCTGGTCGGAAGGTTCGGGGGAACGAGGGGTTCAGGGTTCCCTGCGGCCAATACTAGAACACGTTCTCGTTTTGTGCGAGGCCCTGCCGGTTCCGGTGTGTCCGTGCCGTACGACGGGTCACCCCCGCTGCTCGCGCTGCAGCTCCAGCGCGATGTCGATCAGCTGGTCCTCCTGGCCGCCGATGAGCTTGCGCTCCCCCGCCCGCAGCAGGATCTTCGCGCCGGAGACGCCGTACCTCTCGGCCGCGTTGCCCGCGTGCTTGAGGAAGCTGGAGTAGACGCCGGCGTAGCCCATCATCAGCGTCATCCGGTCGAGCCGGCACTCCTCCGGCATGACCGGGCGGATCACGTCCTCCGACGCGTCGACGATCCTCAGGAAGTCCACGCCGGTCGCCCAGCCCAGCTTGTCGCAGACGCCCACGAACGCCTCGAGCGGCGTGTTGCCCGCGCCGGCCCCGAACCTCCGCACGCTGCCGTCGATCTGGGTGGCGCCCGCCCGGGCGGCGATCACGGTGTTCGCGACGCCGAGGCCGAGGTTCTCGTGGCCATGGAAACCAACCGCGGCCTCGTGGCCGATCTCGGCGACCAGCGCGGCCACCCGGTCGGCGGTCTGCTCCATGACCAGCGCGCCGGCGGAGTCCACGACGTAGACGCACTGGCAGCCGGAGTCGACCATGATCCGGGCCTGCCTGGCGAGCACCTCCGGCGGCTGGCTGTGCGACATCATCAGGAACCCGACGGTCTCCAGGCCGCGCTCGCGGGCGAGCGCGAAGTGCTGCTCGGCCACGTCGGCCTCGGTGCAGTGCGTGGCGATCCGGCAGATCGACCCGCCGTTGTCCTGGGCGGCCAGGATGTCGTCCGTGGTGCCGACGCCCGGCAGCATCAGGAACGCGATGCGCGCCCGCCTGGCGGTGTCCGCCGCGATCTTGATCAGCTCCTGCTCGGGGGTCCGCGAGAAGCCGTAGTTGAACGACGAGCCGCCGAGACCGTCGCCGTGGGTGACCTCGATGACCGGGACCCCCGCGTCGTCGAGGGCGGACACCACCGAGCGCACCTCCTCGGAGGTGAACTGGTGGCGCTTGTGGTGCGACCCGTCGCGCAGGCAGGTGTCGGTCAGCCGCAGGTCGAGGTCGTCGGACCAGGTGCGGGTGAGGGCGTGGGTGTCGGTCATCGGCTCATCGCTCCGTCATCGAGGTGGCGATCCGCTCCCCGACCCGGGTCGCGGCGGCGGTCATGATGTCGAGGTTCCCGGCGTAGGGCGGCAGGAAGTCGCCGGCACCCTCGACCTCGACGAAGATGCTGATCTTCTTCTGGCCCCGGGTCGCGGCCGACGGCTCGTCGACCTGCGGCTCCTGGAGCAGCCGGTAGCCGGGGACGTAGTCCCGGACCGCACGCACCATGTCGTGCACCGATTTGGTCACCTCGTCGTCGTCGGTGTCGGGAGGCACGGCGCAGAAGATCGTGTCGCGCATGATCATCGGCGGCTCGGCCGGGTTGAGGATGATGATCGCCTTGCCCTGCTCGGCGCCGCCGATGGTCTCGACGCCGCGGGCCGTCGTACGGGTGAACTCGTCGATGTTCGCGCGGGTGCCGGGGCCGGCCGACACCGAGGCCACGCTCGCCACGATCTCCGCGTAGCCGACCTTCGCCACCCGCGACACCGCGGCCACCATCGGGATCGTGGCCTGGCCGCCGCAGGTGATCATGTTGACGTTCGCCGCGTCCGCGAGCCGGTCGAGGTTCACCGCAGGGATCACCGCCGGCCCCACGGCCGCCGGGGTCAGGTCCACCGCGCGGATGCCGGCCTCCTCGTAGCGCGGGGCGTAGGCGCGGTGGACCGAGGCCGACGTCGCCTCGAACACCAGGTCCGGCAGCACGTCCTGCTTGAGCAGCCAGTCCACCCCCTCGTGGCTGGCCTCGAGGCCGAGGTCCGCCGCACGCCTCAGGCCCTCGCTGTCGGGGTCGATGCCGATCATCCAGCACGGCTCGATCGTCTCCGAGCGCCGCAGCTTGTAGAGCAGGTCGGTGCCGATGTTGCCGGACCCGACGATCGCGGCGGTGCGCTTGCCCATCAGTTGTCTCCTCAGCCGAACGAGAGATGCACGGTGCCCAGCCCGGTGAACTCCGCGACGAAGTCGTCACCGGGGCGTACGTCGATCGCGCGCGTGCACGAGCCGGGCAGGATCACGTGGCCGGCCTCGAGCCGGACCCCGAAGCCGGCCACCTTGCGGGCCAGCCAGGCGACGGCGGTGACCGGGTTGCCCAGGACGGCGTCCGACCGCCCCTGCGCGACGAGCTCGCCGTTGCGCACGAGGGTCGCGTCGACGCCCCGCAGGTCGAGGTCGCGCGGCTTCACCCGCTCGGGGCCGAGGACGAACCCCGCGGAGGACGCGTTGTCGGCGATGGTGTCGACGAGGCCGATCCGCCAGTCGACGATCCTGCTGTCGATCAGCTCGATCGCCGGGGCGACCGCCTCGGTGGCGTCGAGGACGTCCTCCTCGGTGCACCCCTCGCCCGGGAGGGCGGAGCCGAGGACGAAGCCGATCTCGACCTCCACGCGCGGGTAGCAGTAGCGGTCCGCCCGCACCGGCCGGTCGTCGGGCACCTCCATGTCGGACAGCAGGTGGCCGTAGTCCGGCTCGTCCACGCCCATCATCTGCTGCATGGCCGGCGAGGACAGCCCGACCTTGTGGCCGAGCACGGTGGCGCCCTCCGCCAGGCGCCGGCGGATGTTGAGCAGCGCGATCTCGTAGGAGTCCACCACGTCCATGCCGGGGTAGGCCTCGGCCAGCGGGCGGACCGGCGTGCGGTCCCGCTCGGCGCGGGCCAGGATCTCGGCCGCTTCGTGGCGCTGGTCTACGGTCAGCATCACAGTCTCCTCGCCCGACGGTCGTTGACTAGAACACGTTCTCACTTCGTCGGCCCATCATGCCGCCGGTGGTCCCGCGGCGCAACCGGGACGATGTCCCCTCGATCTGGAACCTGTTACAGTTTTGGTGTTTCGACCGGGCCCGGCCCGGTCCCCTCGCACGCCCCCGCGGAGGTCCGATGCAACCCCTCGACACCGAGCCCGGAGCTGAGGTCGACGTCGTCGTCGTGGGCACCGGCGGTGCCGGCATGACCGCGGCCCTGGCCGCGCGCCATCACGGGCTCGACGTGCTCGTGGTCGAGAAGAGCGCCTACTTCGGCGGCTCGACGTCCCGCTCCGGCGGCGGGGTGTGGATCCCCAACAACTACGCCCTCGAGAGGGCCGGTCGGACCAACACCCTCGAGGAGTCGAAGGCCTACCTCTACGCGATCGTCGGCGACGACGTGCCGAGGGAGCGCATCGACGCGTTCCTCGAGACCGGGCCCGAGGCGCTCGCGTTCGTGCGCGACCACTCCGCCGCCCGGTTCGTGTGGGTGCCCGACTACTCCGACTACTACCCCGAGGCGCCCGGCGGTCGGGCCCACGGCCGCAGCGTCGAACCGGTCCCGGTGAACGGCCGGATCCTCGGCCCCGAGCTCGCCCGGCTGCACCCGGCCTACACCAAGGCGCCGGTCGGGATGGTGGTCACCCAGGCCGACTACCGCTGGCTGAGCCTGGCCACCCGGACGTTGCGGGGACCGCGGACCGCGGCGAAGGTGGCCCTCGGCCGGCTGCTGAACATGCTGCTGCGCCGGCCGATGTACGGCATGGGGCAGGCGATGATGATCGGCCTGCGCAAGGGACTGCTCGACGCCGGCGTCCCGATCGCCTACGAGACCGAGCTGACCGGGCTGGTCACCGACGACGGCCGGGTGAGCGGGGTGACGGTGACGCGGGGCGGGTCCGAGCGCACGATCCGGGCCCGGCACGGGGTCGTGGTCGCCAGCGGCGGGTTCGAGAAGAACCAGGAGATGCGCGAGAAGTACCAGCGCTCCCCCGTCAGCAGCGACTGGACCACCGGGGCCCCGACGAACACCGGCGGCGGGATCAGTGCCGCGGTCGCGGTCGGCGCCGACGTCGCGCTGATGGACGACGCCTGGTGGGGCCCGTCGATCCCGCTGCCCTCGGGTCCCTGGTTCTGCCTCGCCGAGCGCAACCTCCCGGGCTCGATCATCGTGAACCAGGCCGGGCGGCGGTACGGCAACGAGGCCGCGCCGTACGTCGACGCCGTGCACAACATGTACGACGGCGAGGCGGCGACCGGCGTCAGCCACGTCCCCTCGTGGATGGTGCTCGACCAGCGCTACCGCAACCGCTACCTGTTCGCCGGGCTCGGCCCACGGCAGCCGTTCCCGGGTCGCTGGTACAAGGCCGGCGTGGTCGCCAGGGCGGACACGGTCGAGGAGCTCGCCGAGACGATCGGGGTGGACCCGGCCGGGCTCGCCGGGACGGTCCAGCGCTTCAACGAGATGGCTCGTGCGGGTGTCGACGCCGACTTCCGCCGCGGCGAGAGCGCCTACGACAAGTACTACGGCGACCCGACCAACCGGCCGAACCCGTCGCTCGGGGTGATCGACCGGGCGCCGTTCTACGCGGTGAAGATGGTGCCGGGCGACCTCGGCACGAAGGGCGGCATCGTCACCGACGCGAAGGCGCGCGCGCTCCGCGCAGACGGCTCGGTGATCGAGGGCCTCTACGCCGCCGGCAACGCCAGCGCGGCGGTCATGGGGCACACCTACGCCGGGGCGGGGGCGACCATCGGCCCGGCGGTGACGTTCGGCTACGTCGCGGCGCTCGACATCGCCGCGCGCGCGGCGGGGACGAGGCCGGCCACCACGGCCCCGGGACCCGACAACTCCGAGATTGCGAGCTGAGACATGCCCATCGACCCCACCAAGGCAGTCGGCGCGGTGCTTCCCCAGCGGAGCTTCTCGTGGACGCCCTCCGACGTGCTGCTCTACCACCTCGCGCTCGGCGCCGGCTCCCGCCCGGGTGACCAGACCGACCCCCGGGCGCTGCGCTACACCCTCGACGACGCGCACCTGCAGGTGCTGCCGTCGTTCGGCGTCGTCGCCCCGACCCTCCACGACACCGACCCGCCGGGCCTCGAACTCCCCGGCTGTGACATCGACCTGTCCCAGGTGCTGCACGGCAGCCAGGAGGTCGTGGTGCACGGTCCGCTGCCGGCGTCGGCGGCCGCGACGGTGCGGACCCGGATCAGCGACGTGTGGGACAAGGGCAAGGCGGCGGTGATCGTCCAGGAGGCCGAGGCGTTCACCGACGCCGGCGCGCCCCTGTTCACCACCCGGTCGAGCATCTTCGTGCGCGGCGAGGGCGGGTGGGGCGGCGAGCGCGGCCCCTCCACCAGGGTCGATCCGCCCGCGCGTGCGCCGGACCTCGACACGTCGTACGCCACGACACCGAACCAGGCCCTGCTCTACCGCCTCTGCGGCGACCGCAACCCGCTGCACGCGGACCCGGCCTTCGCGGAGCGGGCCGGCTTCCCGGCGCCGATCCTGCACGGGCTGTGCTCCTTCGGCATCGTGCTCCGTCTCGTCGTCGACGGACTGCTCGACGCCGACGCGGCGCGGGTCCGCGGGTTCGCGGCCAGGTTCGCGGGTGTGGTGTTCCCGGGCGAGACGATCCGGGTGCGGGCCTGGGACGAGGGCGAGCGGATCGTGGCCGCGGCCACCATCGCCAGCGAGGTCGCCGAGCGCGACGGCGCGCCGGTGCTCGCCGACTGCGTGCTCACGCCCGGCTCGGGGGTCCGGGCGCCGGGTGGCCCCGCCCCGGGCGGCGACGGCGCGGTCGAGCGGTAGGCGTGCCCGGTCGGCGTGACCACCTCGACGGTGTGCCCGGTGTGGGTCCGGCGCGCCCTGGCCCGCCAGCCGGGCGCCTGCTTGGCCTGGTTGCACGCCTCGCAGAGGCCCCGACCGTTGACCTGCGACGTCGGGCCTCCGGCCTCGTGCGGCACCGGGTGGTCGGCGTGTCGGATGGGGGCGTCGCACCACGGCGTGCGGCAGGTGCGGTCCCGCGCGACCAGGAACCTCCTCAGTCCAGCGGGAAAGAACCGTCGGCGGGACTCCATGGCGACCAGCTCCCCGCTCCCTGGAGCGGTGAACAGTCGGCGCAGCCAGAGCGCCTCCGCCCCCGACGCGGCGGCTGCGACCAGGTCACGGGCCCAGCCGGCCGGCACCGGGCCGAAGCCGGTGAGGTCCGCGGCCTCCTGGCCGCCGGCCAGCAACGACCGGTCGGTCATCACCAGCTGCACCTCGACGGTGGCGGGCCTGCCGGCGGCGCGGCCGGTCACCCGCTGGACGAGGGCGTCGGCCATGGCCTGGCCACGGGTGCGCGGGTCCCCCGCGCTGCGGGCCGAGTCGGCCGCCTGGCCGGGGGAGGCGTAGGCCGCCACGGCCTCCTGCACGGGCAGCAGCGCGGTGAGGTAGGCCATCGCGTCCGGCGCGGGGCGGCAGGTCACGCGGCGCTCACTCACCGCCCGGCGGCTGCGGCGGACCACGGACTCCGCGTCGATCCGGTAGGCGAGCCTGCGGACCTCCGCGACCAGACGCCGGTCGCCCCAGCCCTCCATGACCCTGGTGTCCGCGGCAACGAGCTCGTCGACGGTGCGGCGGTCCTCCCGGCTCAGCCACGCGGTCTCACGCACCAGCAGGGTGGCCCGCCACTCGCTCAGCCGGCCGCGGGTCAGCGCCTGCAACGTGTGCGGCATCTCGTGGACCAGCGCCTTGGCGAGTCCGAGGTGCTGGTGGCCCCGCACCGGGGACTCGCGACGGGCGAGCGCGACCTGCGCGGCGATGCCCCCGCCCCGGTCGGCGGCTCGGACCCGCGCGTCGGCCTGCGCGGCCCGCTGCGACGCGTCCAGGTCGGCGGCGGCACGGGCCTGAGCGGCCGCGGCCGCGGCCTTGATCTCCCCGAGGGCGCGGATCTGGTCGATGCGCTCGGCATCGTCGACGGCACGGTCGAGTCGGGCGAGGTCGGCCACCAGCTCCCGCAGGTGAGCCGTGGGCAGGGCCCCCGCGGACGGCGCCCCCGCAAGCCGGCCGGCCGCCGCGCCCTCCAGACTCATCGACTCGAACATGTGTTCGACCCTAGAGGCGCGCACCGACACTCCGGCCGCCGCGCGAACCGTCCCGTCGGCCGGACGGGGGACGTCGGGCGCAGCCAGCAGACTGGAACTGAAACCGGTTCTACTCTACCGTCGGGGTCATCCCCCCGCCGCCGCGCCCGGCCGCAGCAACCCCGAGGAGTCCGATGCCGTTCGTGTCCGCGCGCAGCTGCCTGCGCCGCGTCGTGCACCTGCCGGAGGCCGCGATCCCTCCCGGCTACACCCTCGAGCTGCCCGGTCGCGGGTCGACGTACGTCACCGACGTGCCGGGCCCGCCGGGTGCGCCGACGGTGCTGCTGCTGCACGCGGTGGGCTGCACGGGGCTGCTCACCTGGTATCCCGCGATCGAGCAGCTGTCCCGGCGCTACCGGGTGGTGACCTTCGACCAGCGCTGGCACGGACGGGGCATCCAGTCCGAGCGATTCTCGCTCCACGACTGCGCGGACGACGTGGCGGCCCTGGTCGACGAGCTCGACCTCGGCCGGGTCATCGTGGCCGGCTACTCGATGGGCTCGATCGTCGCCCAGCGCGTCTGGCGCCAGCACCCCGAGATCGTGGCCGGACTGGTGCTGTGCGCGAGCACGGACCGGTTCCGGTCCTCCGTGCCGGAGCGGCTCTTCCACGAGGGCATGGAGCTGTCGATGCGCGCGCTGCGCGAGGTGTCCCGGTCGAGGACCCTCCACGCCGCGGCGCGGACCACCGCCCAGGCCCTCGACCTCGAGCCGAGCGACTTCCACGACTGGGCCCTCGCCCAGTTCCGCAGCACCTCGCCGTGGGCGGTGGCGCAGGCGGTGGCCGCGCTCGGCCGGCACCACTCGACACCCTGGCTGAAGCGCGTCGACGTGCCGACGGCCGTCGTGGTGACACGCAAGGACCGGGTGATCCCGGCGCCGCGCCAGCGGGCGCTGGCCAGGCGGATGCCGGCCACGACCGTGCACGAGGTGGACGCCGGCCACGCGGCCTGCGTGCTTCAGGACGACGCGTTCCTCCCCGGGCTGCTCGAGGCCGTCGCGGCCACGGCCGCCCGGGCCGCGGACCGGGCCGCCTGAGCGCTCAGGCCAGGGCGGCCTTGTGCAGGGTCTCGAGCTCCTCGGGGAAGAGCGCGGCCAGCTCGGCCACCCTCGGAAGCAGCTCGCGGCAGGCGATCACGCCGACGTGCACGCGGCCGTTGTTCGACATCACGGTGATGTTGAGGCCGGCCCCGTGGAAGACCGGGCCCAGCGGGTAGAGCGCCTCGACCCGTGCACCCATGAAGTACAGCGGCACCGGCGGTCCCGGGACGTTGGAGATCACCAGGTTGTGCACGACCGGGTGCCGTTCCGACAGCCGCCAGCTGGAGTAGAGGCGCACCGCGAGGCCGAAGGTGCGCGGCGCCGCGAACTCGGCCCACTCCTGCAGCGTGTCGGCGTCGATCGCGTTGTGGTGCTCCTTCGCGTGCCGGTTCGCCGATGCCATCGCACGCAGCCGCTCGAGCGGGTCCTCCGTGTCGGTGCCGAGGCGGCAGAACAGGGCCGAGACCTTGTTGCTGCCTCCCGACCTCTTGGACGTGCCGTGCACGGACACCGGGACGGTCGCCACCAGCGAGGTCTGCGGCAGCTCGCCGCGCGCCTCGAGGTAGCGCCGCAAGGCACCCCCGCTGACCGCGAGGACCACGTCGTTGACGGTGGTGCCGGTGGCGTTCTTGACGTCCTTGACGGCGTCGAGCGACAGGTCGGCGAAGGCCACCGAGCGGTGCCCGGTGATGGTCCCGTTGAACGACGTCCGGGGTGCCGTGAAGGGGGCCGCCATCGCCGTACCCTCCCGGGCCCGTCCGATGGTCTTGGCGATCAGGCTCGTCGAGGGGGCCACCAGCTTCACCAGCCCGAGGGGACGGGTGATGCCGGAGAGCACGGCGCGCGCGACGAGCTCGACCTCGCCGACGTCCCGCCCCGCGCTCGCCTGGTCGGCGGGCTCGACCATCGGCGCGTCGGGCTCCAGGCTGCACAGGTGAGAGATCATGTTGGCACCCGAGACGCCGTCGACGGCGGCGTGGTGCATCTTCGAGAAGACCGCCACCTTGCCGCCGGCGAGCCCCTCGATCACCCACATCTCCCACAGCGGGCGGGACCGGTCCAAGGGGATCCCGGCCAGGTGCCCGCAGATCTCGGCGAGCTCCTCGTCGCCACCCGGCGCGGGCAGCGCGATCCGGTGCAGGTGCCGGTCGATGTCGAAGTCCTCCGCCTCCACCCAGACCGGGTGGTCGAGGTGCAGCGGGACGTGGCGCAGCGTGCGCCGGAAGCTCGGGATGGCCGAGACGCGCCGGGCGAGCGCGTCGCGCATGAAGCCGAACGAGTAGCCCGACGGCATCGTCGCCGGGTCGACCACGACGATCCCGCACACATGCATCAGCTGCGCCGGCGTCTCCAGGTAGAGGAAGCTCGCGTCGAGCCCACTCAGTCGCTCCATGGGCGGGATCCTATCCGGTTTCTGAAACGTGTTCTATTGCCTCGAGGGTGTCCTGCAACACGTTCTAGCCCCCCGGTTATCCTGGGCCCATGCCCGGCCGCTACCTCCGTCGCCAAGTCGTGACCGCCGCTCTGACCGCCAACGCGCTGCGCCCGCTCCCGGGCTACTGGACGGGCATCCCCACGATGTTCGGCGGCTGGCTGACCAGCGAGCTCGCGCCGCACCTGCTGGCCGTCACCGCCGCGGACGCGGTCAGGGAGCTCACGCGCGGGCGCCCGAGCCGTGGCGGGCTCGCGCTGGCCGCGGCGAGCGCCGTGGGCCTGAGCGCCCTGATCGTGCAGTCCGAGGGCGCCAAGCGGCACGTCGACCGGGCACTGGCCGAGGCGCTCGGCCCGGACTACCTCGACCGGCTCAGCGCGAACTACACCGACCTGGACCTCGCGACCCCGCTCGGACAGCTCGCGATGCCGTTCCGGATGCACAACCCCGAGGTGGAGACCCTCAAGGACATCCCCTACGCCGACGCCGGCCGCCGCGGCCTCCTCGACGTCTACCGGCAGCGCGGCGCCGACCTCCGGAAGGCGCCGGTGCTGCTCCAGGTGCACGGCGGCGGCTGGACCATCGGCAACAAGGACCAGCAGGGCATCCCGCTGATGCTGCACATGGCGGCCCGCGGATGGGTGTGCGTGGCCATCAACTACCGGCTCAGCCCGCGCGCCGCGTTCCCCTCCCACCTCGAGGACGTCAAGCGCGCGATCGCCTGGATCCGCGCGAACATCGAGGAGTACGGCGGCGACCCGGACTTCGTCGCGATCACGGGCGGGTCGGCCGGCGGCCACCTCGCGGCGCTGGCGGCGCTCACGCCGAACGACCCGGAGTACCAGCCCGGATTCGAGGACGCCGACACCACGCTGCAGGCGGCGGTCCCCCACTACGGCGTCTACGACTTCGCCGGCGCCACGGGCACGCGGAAGGCCGTCCAGATGCGCGACTCCTTCCTCGCGCCGCGGGTGCTGTTCCGCAATCCCGAGCGTGACCGGGACGCCTTCGAGCGGGCCTCACCGCTGCTCCGGGTCGGCCCCGACGCACCCCCCTTCTTCGTCATCCACGGTGTGCACGACTCGCTCGTGGAGGTCGACCAGGCGCGGCAGTTCGTCCAGGCCCTGCGCCGGGTCTCCCGGCGGCCGGTGGCCTACGCCGAGCTCCCCGGCACCCAGCACGCGTTCGACGTGTTCCCGTCGATCCGCAGCGCCCACGTGGTGCGGGGGGTCGACCGGTTCCTGCGGTTCACCTACGACCAGTGGGTCGAGGCCGGGTCAGCCGCGGGGTAGGCCCAGGATCCGCTCCGCTGCCACGTTGCGCAGCACCTGCGTCGTACCCCCGGCGATGCTGAGGCACCGGGTCAGCAGCGCCTCGTGCCAGGCGGACGCGGCCTCGGCGCCGCCCAGCAGCGCCGCGTCGCCGAGGACGTCGAGCGCGAGCTCCGCGGCGTCCTGCCGCTGACGCACCCCCACCAGCTTCTGCACGCTGGACTCCGCCCCCGGCCCCTGGCCGGCGATCGAGCGCAGCGTCGAGCGCAGCGCCAGGGCCTTGACCGTGGCCGCCTCGGCGACCGCGGCGCCCAGCCGCAGCAGCAGCGTCTCGGGCACGGGACCGGCCGCCGCGGCGGTGCTCAGGGCGCGCTCGACGCCCTCGCCCAGCGAGCGCCCCACCATCGCCACCCGCTCGTTGGCCAGCGTGGTCCTGGCCAGCCGCCACCCGCCGTCGACCTCCCCGACCACACAGTCGTCGGGGACGAAGACGTCGTCGAGGAAGACCTCGTTGAAGACCGCCTCGCCGGTCAGCTCCCGCAGCGGGCGTACGTCGATCCCGTCCGCGGCCATGTCGACGAGGAAGTACGTGATGCCCTTGTGCTGCGGGGCGTCGGGGTTCGTGCGCGCCAGGCAGATCGCCCACCCGGCCTCCGTGGCGAGCGAGGTCCACACCTTCTGCCCGGTCAGCCGCCAGCCGCCGTCGACGCGCAGCGCGCGGGTCCTCAGCGAGGCCAGGTCGGAGCCCGCTCCGGGCTCACTGAACAGCTGGCACCAGGTGATCTCGCCGCGCAGGGTGGGGCCGACGAACCGCTCGCGCTGGGCGTCGTCACCGTGCTCGACGATGGTGGGCAGCGCCCAGGCCCCGATGCCGAGCTCGGGCCGCTCGAGGCCGGCCGCGGCCAGCTCCTCGTCGATGACGATCTGCTCCACCGGCCCCGCACCGCGGCCGTGCGGCGCCGGCCAGTGGGGGGCCACCAGCCCGGCGTCGGCGAGGGCTCGCCGCCGCTGGGACACCGGCCGCGCGGCGACCCCGGCCAGCAGCTCGCGGATCTCCCGACGGGCCCGCTCCCCCCGCCCCTGCAGGTCCACGTGGGTCGACCGCCGGCCCCCGGCGAGCGCGGCCCGAGCCAGCTCGGTCCGGCACCGGTCGGTCCCGCCGAGCAGCAGCCGGGTGACCATCGCCCGGCGCAGGTACAGGTGCGCGTCGTGCTCCCAGGTGAACCCGATCCCCCCGAGCACCTGGATGCAGGCCTGCGCGTTCGCCACCGCGCCGTCCAGCGCGACCGACCCGGCGACGGCGGCGGCGAGGGCAAGCTGGTCCGGTGTGTCGTCGTAGGCGACCGCGGCGTCCCAGGCAACCGCGGTCGCGGACTCGGACACCTCGAGCATCTCCGCGCACAGGTGCTTGACGGCCTGGAAGGACCCGATGGGCTTCCCGAACTGCTCGCGCACCTTGGCGTGGCCGACGGCGCACTCCAGGGACCAGCGGGCCACG
This sequence comes from uncultured Actinomycetota bacterium, assembly GCA_963838025.1. Taxonomy (GTDB): domain Bacteria; phylum Actinomycetota; class Actinomycetes; order Propionibacteriales; family Nocardioidaceae; genus Nocardioides_B. The sequence goes on along the minus strand of CAWIPF010000001.1, from coordinate 1,657,686 downwards.
CCCGCGGCCTCCGCGGCGCCGAGGGTCAGCGCCACCGCGCGCACCCGTCCCGCGTCCAGCGGCACCTCGGCGGCCGGTACGGCGTCCAGCCGGACGGTCCCGGTGCAGCGGGACAGGTCGACGGGACCGGCCGGCTCGACGGTCACACCGGGGGCGTCGGTCTCGCAGAGGAACCACCGGCCGGCGGTCGAGCCGACGAGCAGGTGCGAGGTCGCACCCGCGTCGGCGACCAGCCGCACCGGGCCGTGGAGGCCCTGCTCCGTGACCGTGAGGTCCGCGGGCTCGGGGGCGAGCGCGACGGCGGCGCTCCCGTCGCACAGGCGCGGGAGCAGGTCACGGACCGCGGGCAGGTCGGCGTGCTCGGCGAGCACGGTCGCCGCCACCGCCGTGGACAGCAGCGGACCGGGCACCATCGCGGCCGCGCACGCCTCGAGGGCGCAGGCCAGGTCCAGGACGCTGCCGCCGGACCCGCCGAGCCGCTCCGGCACCGCGATCGAGGCCACCCCGAGCCGGCCGAGACCCTTCCAGGTGTCGGCGAACGCCCCCGGGCCGGCGCCCTCCGCGGCCTTCACGAGCGCGGTGGTGTCCTGGTCCCGGCCCCAGTCGGCGAGCGACCGGGCCAGCGCGCGCTGCTCGTCGGTGATGCCAAGCGACACGACGTCTCCTCGAAATCTAGAACGTGTTTCAATCATGCCACGGATACGATCTCCGCAGCCACCGCCCACCGTCCCGAGAGGACCCCCTACCCATGACCGGCATGCCCGACGACCTGCTCCGCAAGGCGATCGCCGCCAAGGGCTTCATGCCCGAGGACGAGGGCCGGCTGCTGTACACGACCGCGCTGGCGGCGCTCCCCCACGGCCCCGGGCTCGAGGTCGGCAGCTACTGCGGCAAGTCCGCGATCTACCTCGGGGCGGCGGCCAGGGAGACCGGCGGGACGGTGTTCACCGTCGACCACCACCGCGGCTCGGAGGAGAACCAGGCCGGATGGGAGTACCACGACAGCACGCTCGCGGACCCCGAGTTCGGGCAGCTCGACACCCTGGCCACGTTCCGGCACACGATCAAGGACGCGGGGCTCACCGAGGAGGTCGTCGCGATCGTCGGGCGGTCGACGACGGTCTCCGCACTGTGGCGCACCCCCCTGTCGCTGCTGTTCGTCGACGGCGGACACACCGACGAGCACGCCGGCAACGACTACACGGGGTGGGGCCGGTGGGTCGACCGCGGCGCCGCCCTGGTGATCCACGACGTCTTCCCCGACCCGGCGGACGGCGGCCAGGCGCCGTACCGCATCTACCGGCGCGCCCTGGACAGCGGTGACTTCGTCGAGGCGGCGGCACTGGGGTCGATGCGCGTGCTCACCCGCGTGGGCGGGGCCGCCGGCGACCCGGTCGGGTGAGCCCGCTCAGCGGACCGACTCCGCGGCGCGCAGGTCGGCGCACCCGCACTCGAGCCCGATGACCGGGAAGTCCGAGGGCAGCGCGCCGCCCCGGAAGACGTCCGCTCCGGGCGTGGTCATCGAGAGCGCGTCCACCGCGAGGATCACCGCCGCGGACGTGTAGGTGGTCTGCTCGACCGGCCAGAACTCGTCGTCGGGGTAGACGTAGCCCGTCCAGTAGGACCCGTCCTCGTGGCGCAGGTGCTGCATGTCGCGGAGCAGACCCGTCGCCCGCTCCCGGTCGCCGACCGCATCGAGCGCCAGCACCAGCTCGCAGGTCTCCGCGCCGGTCACCCAGGGGTTGGTGTCCACGCACCGGATGCCCAGGGGCGGGACCACGAAGTCGTCCCAGCGGGTCTCCAGCAGGGCCCGGGCCTCGGGTCCGCGCACCGCTCCCCCGAGGATCGGGTAGTACCAGTCCATCGAGTACGTCGACTTGTCCGCGAACAGGTCGCGATGCTCCCGCAGGGCGTGCCCGAGGCGGCCCGCCGCGAGCTCCCACTCCGGCTGCGGGTCGTCCATCAGCTCGGAGAGCGCCAGCCCTGCCCGCAGCGCCTGGTAGATGCTCGAGCTGCCCGCGAGCAGCGCCTCCTCGTTGACCTTGCCACCGGTCTCCTGCGACCAGGCGATCCCGCCGAACGGCAGCTGCAGGCCGACCACGAAGTCCAGCCCGCGGCGGACGGCGTCCCAGAAGCGGCGCAGGAACGCCTCGTCGCGTCGTACCAGCCAGTGGTGCCAGACGCCCACGGCGAGGTAGGCGGACATGTTGGTCTCGCCGCTCGGGTCGTCGACGCGACCCGCGTCGAACTTCAGCGGCCAGGAGCCGTCCGCGCGCTGGGTCCGCAGGCACCAGTCGTAGGCACGCTCCGCGGCCTCGACCTCGCCGCCGACGAGCAGCGCCATCGCGGCCTCGACGTGGTTCCAGACGTCGGTCTTGTCGCCGGACGCCCACGGGATCGAGCCGTCGTCGGCCTGCACCGCCGCGATGGAGGCGGCCGTCCGCGCCACGTCGTACGACGTCAGCAGGCCCGGGATCGCCGGGATGTCGTGCCGCATCAGGCGACCTCGGGCTTGCGCAGGTAGAGCACCAGGCTCTTGCCGATCAGCGGGTTGAGCGCACGCTCGGCGAGGCGGGTCGCCAGCGGCTTGCGCATGATGTCCCAGACGAGCACCCGGTGGTAGGCCCGCACCAGCGGGTGCCGGTCCTTGGTGACCCCGACCGCGCACTTGACCCACCAGTAGGGCGCGTGCAGGCCGTGGACGTGGTCCTTGCCCTCGTAGACGAGACCGGCCCGCTCGAGCTTGCCGACGAGCTCGTCACCGGTGTAGATCCGCACGTGCCCGCCCTCGACCTCGTGGTACTCGTCGGAGAGCGCCCAGCAGACCTTCTCGGGCAGCCAGCGCGGGACCGTCACCGCGATCGTGCCGCCGGGGCGCAGCACCCGCACCAGCTCGGCGATCGCCTCCTCGTCGGCGGGGATGTGCTCGAGGACCTCTGCGGCGACCACACGGTCGAACTCCGCGTCGGCGAAGGGCAGCGCCAGGGCGTCGCCCTGCTTGATGTCGGCGTCCGCACCGGCCGGCACCTCGCCGTTCTCGCGCATGGCACCGAAGATCTCCAGCACGCCGGCCAGCTCGTCGCCGTCCTGGTCGAAGGCGACCACGTCACCGCCCCGCCGGAACATCTCGAAGGCGTGCCTGCCGGCGCCGCAGCCCATGTCGAGGACACGGTCCCCGGCGGCGAGGCCGAGGCGGTCGAAGTCAACGGTCAGCATCGAAGGGTCCTCACTTCTCGGTGGTCGGGCGGGCGGCGATGACGTTCGCGTAGGCGGCGGCGGTCGCCTCGGCCACCGCGCGCCAGCTGTACTCCGCGAGCGCCCGCTGCCGGCCGGCCCGCCCCATGCGGGTACGACGGTCGGGGTCGTCGAGCAGCGCCTCGAGGGCGTGCACGAGCTCGCCCACGTCGCCGGGGGTGACCAGGTCCGCGCAGAGGCCGTCCGGACCGACGACCTCGGGGATCGCTCCCGCCCGGCTGACCACCAGCGGCGTCTCGCAGGCCATCGCCTCGACGGTCGGCAGCGAGAAGCCCTCGTAGAGCGAGGGCACGCAGGCGATCTCGGCGGAACCCACCGTGGCGGCCAGCTCGGCGTCGCTGATGCCGTTGACGAAGCGCACGGAGTCGCCGATCGCGAGCCTCTCGATGAGCCTCTCGGTCCGGCCGCCGGGCTTGGGCCGGCTGATCAGGAGCAGCTCGACGTCGCGCTCGGTGCGCAGCTTCGCGAACGCCTCCAGCAGGGTCGCGATCCCCTTCATGGGAGTGTCCGCGCTCGCCATCGCGACGATGCGGCCGGGCACCCGCGGGGCGCTCGGCGGCCGGAACACGTCGTCGACGCCGAGCGGCACCACCTGGATGCGCTCGGGCCGGACGCCGAAGTCGGTCGCGATGTCGCGGGCGGAGCTCTCCGAGACGGTGAGGATCTTCCCGAGCTGCCGCGCCACCTTGCCCTGCATGCGCAGGAAGCCGTACCACCGCCGCAGCGTCACCTGTCGCCGGAGGCCGCGCAGGCCCCTGGCCGCCGCCAGGTCGACCCGGCGGTCGAACGTGATCGGGTGGTGCACGGTGGTGACCAGGGGCAGCCCGGCCCGCTCGATGTCGAGCATGCCGTAGCCGAGGGTCTGGTTGTCGTGCGCGATGTCGAAGTCGGCGAGCCGGTCCTTCAGCAGCCGCGCCACGCGCAGGCTGAAGGTCCGCGGCTCGGGGAAACCGGCGGTCCACATGGTCGCGACCTCGAGCACGTCGATGGCGTCGCGGAACTCGCGCGGGCGCGGCGTACGGAACGGGTCCGGCTCGCGGTAGAGGTCGAGGCTCGGGACCTTGGTGAGCCGCACGCCGGCGTCGAGCTCGGGATAGGGCTGGCCGGAGAAGACCTCCACCTCGTGCCCGAGGGACACCAGCTCCCGGCTCAGGTGGCGGACGTAGACGCCCTGGCCGCCGCAGTGCGGCTTGCTGCGGTACGACAGCAGAGCGATGCGCACACAGACCTCCGAGTGACTCACACAGCCCACCGAAGGACTGAAACGTGTTTCTATTATGCAGTATCGCGGTGATAGCCTACGGGCTGGATCACCCCCCCTCGATCCCACGGTTCCGGGACGAGACGGCCGCGGTGGACAGGGATGGGAGCACCTACGTGAGCAGCATGAACTCGCTGACCTACGAAGACCTGGGGTCGGCGGCGCAACGGGAGCGGCGCAAGCGGATCCTCGACGCGGCCATCGCGCTGGCCTCGAAGGGAGGCTTCGAGCAGATGCAGATGCGCGCGGTCGCCGAGCGGGCGGACGTGGCGCTGGGCACGCTCTACCGCTACTTCCCGTCGAAGATCCACCTGCTCGTCTCGGCGCTCGCGCAGCAGTTCGAGCTCGCCCGCGAGACGTTCGACCGCAAGCCGATCCCGGGCGACACCCCGGCCGACCGGGTGATGTACGTCCTCGGCCGCACCACCCGCTCGCTGCAGCGCGACCCCAACCTCACCGAGGCGTTGACCCGCGCGTTCATGTTCGCCGACGCGTCGGTCGCCAACGAGATCCACGTGGTCGGGATGCACGTCACCCGGATGCTGATGAGCGCGATGAAGGACCCGTCGCAGACGGAGACCCCGGAGCCCACCGAGGAGGACATCGCGATCGCCAAGGTGATCGGCGACGTCTGGCTGGCCAGCCTCGTCCAGTGGGTCACCGGCCGCGCCTCGGCCAACGACGTCTCGAAGTCCATGGACGTCGCCGTCCGCCTCCTCCTCCGTTGAGTGCTGGCTTATTTTCTGTTGAGTGCTGGCTTGTTTCGGGTTGAGTGCTGGCTTGTTTCCGGTTGAGTGCTGGCTTGTTCCGGTTGAGTGGGCCGCGCCCGGCTCGGCCCCGGCCCACCCCGTCGTACGACGAGAGCACTGCACGACGAGACCGCAGCACCAGGCGCGGCCGTAAGCATTCCCGCGAACAACCCGACACTCACCGCCGAACAACCCAGCACTCACCGCCGAACAACCCAGCACTCAACGAGGAACAAGCCAGCACTCAACGGGGACGGGAACGGGACGGGGGCGGGTGGTCAGCCGCCGAAGGCGTGCGTCGCGGTGGCGCCGCCGTCGACCGCGTACTCCCCGCCGGTGCAGTAGGCCGACTCGTCGCTGGCCAGGAACGTGTAGATGCCGACCACGTCCTGCGGGGTGCCGACCCGCTTCAGGGCGACCTTCTGCCCACCCCACTCCATCGCCGCGTCGCCACCGTGCACCCGGGTCATGTCGGTGTCGATCATGCCGGGGTGCACGGAGTTCACCCGGATCCCCCTCGGCCCGAGCTCCATCGCGACCGCCTTCGTCATGCCGCGGATGGCGAACTTGCTCGACGAGTAGGCCACCAGCAGCGGCATCCCGCCCAGTCCCTCGATCGAGGAGGAGTTCACGATCGAGCCGCCGCCCGCCCGCTCCATGGACGCGACCACGGACTTCATGCCGAGGAAGGTGCCGATCTGGTTGATCCGGATGACCCGCTCGTAGTCCTCCAGCGAGGTCTTCGTGAGCTCGGAGAACAGCAGGATGCCCGCGTTGTTGACCAGGACGTTCACGGGGCCGAACCGCTCCTCGGCGGCGGCCACCGTCGCCAGCCAGTCCTCCTCGCTGGTCACGTCGAGCCGGCTGAACAGGGCGGCCTCCCCGAGCTCCTTGGCGAGGAGCTCACCGGGCTCGGTCGCGATGTCGGCGATCACCACCTTGGCGCCCTCGGCGACGAAGCCGCGGGCGAGCGCGGCTCCCTGCCCGTTCGCCCCACCGGTGATGATCGCTACCTTGCCGCTGAGTCGGCCCATGTCGATGTCCTTGCTCCGTTCGAGATGTGGGTCAGCCGAGGGGTCGGCCGGCCATGTCCATGATGGCGTCCGCGGCGAAGCCACGCGCCGGGTCGCGGTCCAGGAAGTAGGACCCGACCTGCTTGTCGAGGTCCTGCAGGTCGAAGACGTCGCCGGTCGCGTCGAAGCGCTGCTCCACCACCGGCGCCGCGAGCAGCGCCACCATCCCGCCGTACACCACGAACACCTGGCCGGTGACCCGCTCGGCGGCCGGGGAGGCGAGGTAGGCCACCAGCGGGGCGACGTGCTCCGGCGCGTACGGGTCGACGGCCGCACCCGACTCGTCGGCGCCGAACACGTCCGCGGTCATCGCCGTGCGGGCCCTCGGGCAGATCGCGTTGGCGCGGACCCCCATCCGGCCCAGCCCGCGCGCGGTCGACAACGTGAGCGCGGTGATCCCGCCCTTGGCGGCCGCGTAGTTCGGCTGCCCCGGCGAGCCCACCAAGAACGCCTCCGACGCCGTGTTCACCACCCGCCCGTAGACCCGCTCGCCGGTCTCCTTGTAGCGCCCGCGCCAGTACGACGCGGCGTTGCGGGACAGCAGGAAGTGCCCCCGCAGGTGCACCTTGAGGACCAGGTCCCAGTCCTCGTCGGTCATGTTGAACAGCATCCTGTCGCGCAGCACGCCGGCGTTGTTCACGACGATGTCGAGCCGGCCGCGGTCCTCGGCGCTGGCCCTCAGCAGGGCGTCGGCGGTGGTCCGCTCCCCCACGTCCCCGGCCACCACGGTGGCGCCGCCGCCCGCGGCCCGGATCTCCTCGGCGGCCTCGTCCGCCGCGCCCGGCAGGTCGTTGAGTACGACGTGCGCGCCGGCCGCCGCGAGCGCGAGCGCCTCGGCGCGGCCGAGGCCCGCGCCGGCGCCGGTGACCACGGCGACGCGGCCGTCGAGGGACAGGGGGTCGGAGCTCTGCACGGGGCGCCTCACTCGTTCTCGATGCTCAGGGCGGCCTTCGGGCAGGACGCCACCGCTTGCCTGATGCGGGCCTCGTTCTCGGGGGTGACCCGGTCGTCGAGGATGTTCAGGTAGTCGTCGTCGTCCAGCTCGAAGGTCTCGGGGACGAGGCCCACGCAGATGGCGTTGGACTCGCACAGGTCGAAGTCGGCCTTGACGCGCATGTCGCTCTCCTTGTCCGGTTCAGGCCCGGTCGGTCGTCATCTTGCGGTGGTCCCAGCTGGCCACCCTGGCCGGTCGCACCACCACGGCCACGCGCTTGGCGACCTGGCGCTCCACCTCGGCGGCGCCGATCTCCCCGAGGTCGGCGCCGCCGACCATCCGGGTGGCGACCGCCGTGCCGATCTCGCGGATGCCCTGCTCGTCCCGCACCAGCTCCGCCTCGCCGGCGAGGGAGACGCCGCGCAGCTCGAAGTAGTCCTCGCCGTCCTCCACGAGGCAGCTGATCCGGGGGTCCCGCTCCAGGTTCTTGACCTTCTGCGACCTGCCATAGGTCCAGAACGCGATCCGGCCGCCCAGCATCGCGTAGAACAGCGTGGTGAGGTGCGGGCTGCCGTCGGGGTTGACGGTGGCCACCTGCACCTTCATCCGGCCGGCGAGGAACGCCTCCACCTCGTCGTCGCTCATCCGGACCACTGCGCGCCCGCCTCGTGACACGGTCACCCCGCCCTCTTCTCGACCCGGGCGGAGGCGAGCTCGGCCCACCCTCCGCTGACGACTGGAACGTGTTCTACTTTAGGGGATGCCGGGGCCGCTGGCCAGCACCTGGCACCGATCCGCCCGCGACTAGCCTGGATCCATGCATTCCGCACCCCGGCCGCGACCGGATCTCGCCGGCCGAATCGAGCAGCGCGTCGGCGCCCTGCTCGAGGGACTCGACCGGCCCGCCGACGCGACCGTGTCGGTGTGGCTGGCCGCCTCCGACGGTGTCCCGCTGCTGACCCGCGACGCCGAGGCCCCGCACTACGCGGCGAGCACGATGAAGCTGCCGCTGCTGGTGGCGGCCTACCGGGCGCATGAACGCGGGCGGCTCGACCTCGACGCCGAGGTCGAGGTGCACAACGACTTCCGCTCCGCGCTGGACGGCAGCCGCTTCTCCCTCGCGCAGGACGACGACCAGGACGACGAGACCTGGGCCCGCATCGGTACGACGTGCCCGCTGCGCGTGCTGGCCCGGCACGCCACGGTGAGGTCCGGCAACCTGGCCACGAACCTGCTGCTCGAGCGGGTGGGGACCGCCGCGGTCGCCGCCGTGCTCGCCGACGCCGGCTGCTCGGCCGCCACCGCGCTCCCCCGCGGGATCGGTGACGCCGCCGCCCGGGAGGCCGGGCTGGACAACACCGTCACCGCCGCGGACCTGGGCCGGGTGATGTGCGGGGTGGCCACCCGCAGGCTGGCCGCGCCGGGCACGTGCGCGGAGGTCGAGGAGGTGCTCGCCGCGCAGGAGCACCGCGACCAGATCCCGGCGGGCCTGCCTGCCGGCACCCGGGTGGCGAACAAGACCGGCTGGGTCGACGGCGCCACCCACGACGTGGCGCTGGTGCGACCCGACGACGGGCCGCCGTACGTGCTGGCCGTGTGCACGACCGTGCCGGTGCCGGAGCCGGTCGCGTCCGCGGCGATCGCGGACATCAGCCGGCTGGTCTGGGAGGCTTGGCTGCGATGAGCGCCATCGAGACCGTCACCGCCACCCGGCTGACCACGCCACTGCACACGCCGTTCAGCACCGCGCTCCGGCGCACCACGACCGTCGACACCGTCGTGGTCCGGGTGAGCGACGGTGACGGGCACACCGGCTGGGGAGAGGCCCCGCAGGTCTGGCAGGTCACCGGCGAGTCGCTGGCCGGCGCCGAGGCCTGCGCGACCGGTCCGCTCGCCGCGGTCGTGCTCGGGCGGCACCCCGACGACCTGGTGGCGACGTGCCGCGCGGTGGCCGGCGCCGTCGCCGCCAACCACGGGGCCAAGGCCGCCCTCGACGTGGCGCTGCACGACCTGGTCGCCCGCCGCCGCGGGGTGAGCCTGCCGGTGCTGCTCGGCGCGACCGGGCACCGGGTGCCGACCGACGTGACGCTGTCCGCCGGAGACGCCGACACCCTCGCCGGCGCCGCCCTCGAGCGCACCCTGGAGGGCTTCACGGTCCTGAAGGTCAAGGTGGGCACGGACGCCGCGACCGACGTCGAGCGGGTGCGGGCGGTCCGGGCGGCCGTCGGTGACCGGGTGCGGATCAGGCTGGACGCGAACCAGGGCTGGACGCCGCGCGAGGCGGTCCGGGTGGTCTCGGCACTCGAGGACGCGTGCCTGGGCGTGGAGCTCGTCGAGCAGCCGGTGCCGGCCGCCGACCTCGACGGCATGGTCTGGGTGACCGCCCGGGTGCAGACCCCGGTGATGGCCGACGAGTCGGTCTACGGCGTGCGGGACCTGCTCGAGGTCATCCGCCGCCGCGCCGCCGACCTGGTGAACGTCAAGCTGGCCAAGTGCGGCGGCCTCTCGGTCGCCCGGACCCTGCTCGAGCTGGCCCGCGAGCACGGGGTCGGCACCGTGGTCGGCTCGATGATGGAGACCCACATCGGGGTCGGCGCCGCGGCGAGCCTGGTCGCGGCCCACGGCAGCACGCTCACCTCCGACCTCGACGCCGCCTGGTGGACGCAGGCCGCGCCGGTGCGCGGCGGGATGCGCTACGACGGCGCGGACGTGGTGCTGCCCGAGGCCCCGGGCCTCGGCATCGAGGACCTGGTGTGACCCGGGACGAGCGCGAGGTGGCGGTCCCGGTCGCCACCATGTGGACCTCGCCCGAGGCGCCCCGCGACGTCGACGCGGCGGCCGTGCGCGACCGGCCCGACGTCGCGGCGTGGACCGAGGCCCTGGACCCGCGGGCCCGACTCGGCCTGCACGGTCGGACCCTCACCCAGCTGCTGCTCGGCGAGCGGGTGCGGGTGCTCGAGGACCGCGGCGACTGGGTGCGCGTCGCCGCGCTCGCCCAGGACTCCGCCACCCCCGGCGCGGGCTACCCGGGCTGGGTGCGGGCCCGGCACCTCGGGACTCCGGCGCCCGCGGGTGCGGGACCGTCGTGCTCGGTCACCGGCCGGACGGCCGGCTGCGCGGTGGCCGGCGGTGGGGAGCTGAGGCTGTCCTTCGGGACCACGCTCGCCGTGGAGGAGGTCACCGGCGACGACGTCCACGTGCTGCTGCCCGGCACGCGCCGCGGTGCGCTGCCGCGCGCCGCCGTGCGGCTGTCCGGCGAGCCGTCGTACGACGCGTCCAGGGCGCTGGCCTCGGCCGGGATGTTCCTGGGCCTGCGCTACCTGTGGGGCGGCACCAGCGCGTGGGGACTGGACTGCTCGGGGCTCGTGCACCTGGTCCTGCGCACCCTGGGCGTGCGGGTGCCCCGCGACGCCTCGGACCAGGCCCGCAGCCCACGGGTGGAGCCCGTGGCCCTGGACGAGGTCCGCCCCGGAGACCTGTACTTCTTCGCCCGGCCGGGCGAGGAGATCTACCACGTCGGCTTCGTGTCCCGGCCGGTCGCCGCCGACGGCACCCGGTGGATGCTGCACGCGCCGGAAGGCGGCGGGCTCGTCGAGGACGCGCCCCTGGCGCCGCACCGGGAGCGCACGCTGGTCTCGGCCGCGCGGGTCCTCCCGGCCGGTTAGAGGCCGGTGCGGGCTTCGAGCTCCTCGCCGGTCAGGTTGCGCGACACCGCCAGGCTGGTCACCGTGGTGACCGCGAGCGTGAGCACGATCACCGCCAACGAGACCAGGATCGAGATGTCCGGCGCCCACGTGACGTGCTCGCCGCCGTTGACGAACGGCAGCTCGTTCTCGTGCAGCGCGTGCAGCACCAGCTTGACGCCGATGAACCCGAGCAGAAACGCCAGCCCGTAGCTGAGGTAGATCAGCCGGCGCAGCAGGCCGCCGATGAGGAAGTAGAGCTGGCGCAGCCCCATCAAGCGCGAAGATGTTCGCGGTCAGCACCAGGTAGGGCTCGTCGGTCAGCCCGTAGATCGCGGGGATCGAGTCCAGGGCGAACAGCAGGTCCGTGGTGCCGAGGGCCAGCACCACGATGAACATCGGGGTGAGCAGCCGTTTGCCGTTCTCCTTGATCCACAGCTTGGCGCCGGCGTACTCCTTCGTGGCCGGGAACGCCCGCTCGACCCAGCGGATCAGCCGGTTCTCCTCGTACTCGTCGTCGTCGGTCGACCCGCCCTTGGCGAGCTTGACGGCGGTGTAGACCAGGAAGATCCCGAACAGGTAGAAGATCCAGCTGAACTCGTTGATGGCCGCCGCGCCGACGCCGATGAAGATGCCTCGCATCACCAGGGCCAGCACGATGCCGATCAGCAGCGCGGTCTGCTGGAACTGCCGGGGTACGGCGAACTTGGCCATGATGATGATGAAGATGAACAGGTTGTCCACCGACAGCGAGTACTCGGTGAGCCAGCCGGCGAAGAACTCGGTGCCGTACTGGTGGCCGGCCAGCCACCACACGCCGGCCCCGAAGGCCACCGCCATCCCGACGTAGCCGCCGAGGGCCACCGACAGCTCGCGCACCGAGGGCTCGTGGGGGCGACGTCCGATGACGAACACGTCGAAGACCAGGATCACGGTGGTGACCACGATGGTCGTCCACCAGACCCACATCGGAACGTCCATGGACCGTCTCCTCCGGAGTGTGCTCGGCGAGCGGCGGACCGTGCCGCCGCCACGATGGCTACTTGCTGACTCCGGAGGTCTCTTCCGTCCGCCGGGTTGGACCGAGGCGGACCAGCGGCGCCGGGACCGGCCCTCGAGACCGGTTGCCGTGATGACGACACCGCTGCGAAGGAATACTCCCCTCCACGCACGCCCAGTCTCTCAGACAAGGCCGGGCACGGCTAATCGCGACGTCCCGCGGGCTCCTCGCGCGGCCCCCGGCCCGTGGGCAGCTCAACCACGAACCGGGCCCCGCCGCCCGGAGCGTCCTCGACCCGCACCTCCCCGCCGTGCCAGGCGACGTGGCGGGCCACGATCGCCAGCCCCAGGCCGGTCCCGGTCTGGGCCGAGGTGCCGTCGCGGACGAACCGGTCGAAGATGTGCTCCCGGCGGGCCGCGGGCACTCCGGGCCCCCGGTCGTCCACGACCACCCGCACGGCCTGGTGGCCGCTGGTGACGCAGACCTGCCGGCACCCGCCGCCATGGGACTCGGCGTTGTCCACCAGGTTGGCCACGACCCGTTCCAGCCGGCGCTTGTCCGCGTGCATCCAGACCCTGCGCGCGGCCGGGTCCACCCGGGTCACGGGCCGGCCGGCCGCGGCGTCGGCGGCCCGCCGCACCAGGTCCGCGACCTCCACCCGCTCCTTGGGTCCGGCGTGGTCCCCGTCCGCCCGCGAGATCTCGAGCAGGTCGACGACGAGCCTGCGGAACCGCATCAGGTCCTCCTCGAGCAGCGCGAGCGGCTCGGCGACCTCGGCCGGCATCGCGGCGCGGCGGTTCTGCAGCAGCGCGAGCGAGTTCACCATGGTCGTCAGCGGGGTCCGCAGCTCGTGGCTCACGTCGCCGGCGAACCGGGCGTCCGCCCGGACCCGGTTCTCCAGGCGCTCGGCCGTCCGGTTGAACGAGCCGGCCAGCTCGGCCAGGTCCGGGTCGCGCGTCGGGCCCAGCCGCGCCGACAGGTCGCCGTGGGCGATCGCCCCCGCGGCAGCGGTGACCTCGGTCAGCGGCCGCAGCAGCCGGCGGCTGGCCACCCGGCCGAGCACGAGGCCCAGCACCGAGGTGGCGACCGCCGCGGCCAGCAGGATCGTCCACAGCGTGCGGAGCGTGCTCTCGAGGTCGCTCATGGAGGAGATCTCGAAGAACGCGTCACCCCCCTGCGCGGTCAGCGGCACCCCGACGACGAGGTAGGGGCTGCCTCCGAGCCGGACCTTCCGGTCCGCGCGGTGGCCGTCACGGACCCGGCGGACGAGGTCGGGCGGCAGCCGGAGCGACGGCGTCGGGAGGCTGACGTAGCGCTGCCCGGCGAACAGGAGCACGGCCTGGACTCCCGACGGGAACTGCAGCTCGCTCATGATCGTCCCGGGGTCCTCGTCGAGCGTGATCAGCCGGACGTGGAGCAGCGATGCGTTGTCCACCGCCTGCGACACCGCGATGCGCTCCCGCTGGTGGTTGACGTAGCCGGTGGCCACGATCGACGCGCCGACCGCCAGCACCGCGGAGAGCAGCAGCCCGGTCAGGGCGAAGCCGAGCGCCACCCGGGCCCTCAGGCCGAGACCGCTCAGCGGGGAGAACCGGGCCGCGGGGGACACCGCTCACGGCACCAATCGGTAGCCGAGGCCGCGTGCGGTCACCACGAGGGCCGGGTTCCCCGGGTCGTGCTCGACCTTCGTCCGCAGCCTGCGGATGTGCACGTCGACCAACCGGCTGTCGCCGAAGTACCCGTAGCCCCACACCTGCTCGAGGAGGTCCTCGCGGCTGCACACCGCTCCCCGCCTGGCGGCCAGCTCGGCGAGCAGCTTGAACTCCGTCCTGGTCAGCGGGACCGGCCGGCCGTCCCGGCAGACGACCCCCTCGTCGACGCGGATCTCGAGGTCGCCGACCCGGACCCTCCTCGGCTCGTGGTCGCTCACCGGCTCGACGCGGCGCAGCAGCGCCCGGATCCGTGCGGACAGCTCCTTGGCCACCAGCGGCTTGGTGACGTAGTCGTCGGCGCCGGCCTCGAGGCCTGCCACGATGTCGTGGCTGTCGGTCCGGGCGGACACGATGATGATCGGCACGTCGCTGCGCGCCCGGATCCGGCGGCACACGCCGAACCCGTCCAGGTCCGGCAGCATCAGGTCGAGGATCACCACGTCGGGGTCGTCACCGAGCCCGTCGAGGCCCTCCTCCCCGGTGGCCGCCTCCGCGACGGAGTAGCCCTCGTCCCGCAGGGCCAGGCCGAGCACACGGCGAACCCGCGGATCGTCTTCCACGAGGAGAACAGACCGCCTCACCGGGCCAGTATTGCTCGCTCCCCCGCCCCGGCCGAGCCGGCGTGACGAGACGTTGACGTTTCGTCACACGGTCGTCACATCGCAGGGCGTCGTCTTGCGAACCGGTGACGGTTGGGCCCGCGGCCTTGAGACCCGCGGTGCCGCGGTGCGTTGCTGGCGGGAGCGCCGTGTGGCGCACGGGCCGGCCGCCCAGCGTCACGCGGCTGCCCCCGGTCTTCGAAAGGGAGGTCGCCATGAAGGTCCACGGAGGACCGCTCAGCCGCGTTGCCGTGCTCTCGGCCGCAGTGCTGATCACCACCGCGGCGTGCAGCAGCAACGCCGGCAACGGGAGCAGCGGGGCCAGCGGTGGTGGCTCCGGCGGCGGTCAGGCGAACGCCGTACGCGGAGGGACCCTCAACATGCTGGGGTCCGGGGACATCGACTACATGGACCCCAACGTGTCCTACTACTCGATCGGCTACCTGGCGCTGCGGATGTGGAGCCGGCAGCTGTTCACCTACCCGGCGGTCGACGGCCAGACGACCACGGCCGTGCCGGACCTCGCCACCCAGGTCCCCTCGACCACGAACGGCGGGATCAGCGCGGACGGCAAGACCTACACGATCACGATCCGCAAGGGCGCCCAGTGGGACACCTCGCCGGCCCGCCAGGTCACGGCGGCCGACGTGGTCCGCGGCGTGAAGCGCACCTGCAACCCGGTGCAGCCCTTCGGCGGCATCCCGGACTTCGCCACCCTGATCCAGGGCTACCAGAAGTTCTGCGACGGCTTCAAGAAGGTGCCCGGCAACCCGAGCGCGATCAAGAAGTACGTCGACAGCACGTCGCTTCCCGGCGTCGTGGCCAAGGACCAGCGGACCGTGGAGTTCCACCTGACCCAGCCGGCGACGTACTTCGTCGACATGCTCACCATGCCCGCCTTCTCCCCGGCTCCCGTCGAGGTGATGAACTACGTCCCGGGCAGCCAGCAGCTCGGCCAGCACCAGGTCTCGGACGGCCCCTACCGGGTCCAGCAGTGGAACCCGACCAAGCAGATCGTGTTCACCCGCAACCCGGCGTGGCAGGCCTCGTCCGACCCGGTGCGCAAGGCGTACGTCGACAAGGTCCTGATCAACGAGACGGTCAGCCAGGAGTCGACCCAGCAGCAGCTGCAGACCGGCACCGCCGGGGCGGACATGGAGTTCAACAACTTCCCGCCGCCGTCGCAGCTGCCCGGGCTGATCGCCGCCAAGGACCCGCACCTCAACCTCGGTGAGACCGCGTCGTCGAACCCCTACATCGTGTTCAACACGGTCTCCCCGAACAACAACGGTGCCCTCAAGCAGGTCAAGGTGCGCCAGGCGCTGGAGTATGCGCTCAACCGCAGCCACATCATCCAGGTCCTCGGCGGGCCGAAGGTCAACCCGCCGCTGACCCACGTGCTGCCGTCGAACATCGACGGGTCCCAGAACATCGACCTGTACCCGCACAGCGTGGCCAAGGCCAAGCAGCTGCTCCAGCAGGCGGGCGTCTCGCACCTGACGCTGAAGTTCCTCTACCGGCCGGACTCCGAGGGCAGCCGCAAGTCGTTCCAGGCGGCCCAGCAGGACCTCTCCGACGTCGGGATCACCGTCAAGGGCGTGCCGTCGCCGAGCGCGGACTTCTACACGAAGTACCTCCAGGTGCCGTCCGTCGCGAAGCGCGGCGTCTGGGACGTCGCCCTGGCCGGCTGGGGGTCCGACTGGTACGGCAACGCGGCGCTGTCCTTCTTCGCGCCGCTGTTCTCGGGCCAGCCGTCCTTCCCGCCGATCGGCAGCAACTACGGGTTCTACAACAGCCCGAAGACGGACGCGCTGATCCAGCAGGCGTCCACCGCCAAGACCCAGAGCGAGTCCAACAGCGCCTGGGCCCAGGCCGACCGCCAGGTCATGCAGGACGCGGCGTTCTTCCCCATCACCCAACCGGTCCAGGCCAACTACCGGGCCGAGCAGGTGCACAACGCCGTGTACGTCCCCGCCATCCAGAACTTCGACCCCACGAACGTCTGGCTGAGCAAGGGCATGCAGGGCGGCTGATGGTCGTGCCCCTGCTCGAGGTGAAGGACCTGAGCGTCTCCTTCGCCACCGACGACGGTGTCGTGAAGGCGGTCAGGGAGGTGTCCTTCGAGCTCGAACGAGGCAGGACGCTGGGCATCGTGGGTGAGTCCGGCTCCGGGAAGAGCGTCTGCACGCAGACGATCACCGGGCTCACCCGCGGCGCCCGGGTCTCGGGCGAGGCCTGGTTCGACGGGACCGAGCTGCTGAGCGCGCCCAGGCACGTGCTGCGGGAGATCCGGGGCGCGCGGATCGGGATGATCTTCCAGGACCCGCTCTCGAGCCTGCACCCGGCGTACCGCGTCGGCTGGCAGATCACCGAGATGCTGCACGCGCACGACTCCTCGATGACCCGGCGTCAGGCCCGGGCCCGCGCCGTGGAGCTGCTCGGACTGGTGGGCATCCCGCGTGCGGCCGAGCGCCTGGACGACTACCCGCACCAGTTCTCCGGGGGGATGCGGCAGCGCGTGATGATCGCGATGGCGATGGCGCTCAACCCGGCGCTGCTCATCGCCGACGAGCCGACCACCGCCCTGGACGTGACGGTGCAGGCGCAGGTCCTGTCGGTGATGCGCCGGCTCCAGGAGGAGTTCGACACCGCGATCGTGCTGATCACCCACGACCTGGGGGTGGTGGCCGAGATGGCCGACGACGTGGTGGTGATGTACGCCGGCAAGATCATGGAGCGCGCCTCCCGGCGGGAGATCTTCTACCGGCACCACAACCCCTACACCGAGGGGCTGTTCGCCTCCCTTCCGGGTCGGCAGCCGACCCGGTCCCGGCTGCAGTCCATCCCCGGGAGCCCGCCCAGCCTGATCCAGCTGCCCCAGGGCTGCCCCTTTCGGCCGCGCTGCCCCTACGCATTCGACGAGTGCTTCGAGGACCCTCCGCTGCGGCCGGTCCTCGACGACCACCAGGAGTCGGCGTGCTGGCTGCCCACCGACCTCGCCGGGCGCGAGGACGCCCGTCGCCGGCTGACGGCCGCCGAGGAGCCCGCATGACCGAGACCGAGCCGCTCCTGGCGGCACACGACCTGCACAAGCACTTCCCGGTGGGCCACGGCGGCCTGACCGGGCGGGGCCGCGACCGGCTGCGGGCGGTGGACGGTGTCTCCCTCGAGGTCTTCCCGGGAGAGACGCTCGGACTCGTCGGGGAGACCGGGTGCGGGAAGTCCACGCTGGCGCGCTGCCTCACCCGGCTCTACGACGTCACCTCGGGTCAGGTGTGGTTCCAGGGGCGTGACATCAGCCGGCTGAACCGGCGGCACCTGCGCCCGCTGCGCCGCGAGATGCAGATGATCTTCCAGGACCCGTACGGCTCGCTGAACCCACGCCGACGGGTCGGGTCCATCATCGGCGACGCGTTCGCGATCCACGGGATCGACGACGGCTCCGGGCGCAAGCGCCGGGTCCAGGAGCTGATGGAGCTGGTCGGTCTGAACCCCGAGCACTACAACCGGTTCCCGGCCGACTTCTCCGGCGGCCAGCGGCAGCGGATCGGCGTGGCCCGGGCGCTGGCGCTGAAGCCCAAGCTGATCGTCTGCGACGAGCCGGTCTCGGCGCTCGACGTCTCCATCCAGGCGCAGGTCATCAACCTGCTGATCACGCTCCAGGAGGAGCTCGGCCTGACGTACGTGTTCATCTCCCACGACCTGTCGGTGGTGCGGCACGTCAGCGACCGGATCGCGGTGATGTACCTCGGGAGGATCGTCGAGACCGCGCCGGCGGATCGGATCTTCGACACCACCCGGCATCCCTACACGCGCGCACTGCTGTCGGCGCTGCCGCCCGCGGACCCCGACAGCGCCGACAGCCGCGAACGCATCGTGCTGGCCGGGGACATCCCCTCCCCGGTCGACCCGCCGTCGGGCTGCCGGTTCCACCCCCGGTGCCCGAAGGCCCGGCCGGACTGCGTCGAGGTCGTGCCCCCGCTGGAACCCGTCCTCGGCGACCCGGCCGACCACCGCAGCGCCTGCCTGCACCCGCTCGAGGTCGGCGAGGACCTGGCCGCGTCCCGGCCGCAGATCGCCGACACCGAGATCCACGGCGTCGAGTCGGAGGAGAGCCGCCCATGAGCGTCGCAGTGGAGGCGCCCCACGAACCGGGCACCGTCGCCATCGTCGGCAAGGGCCCCTGGGCGCTCGCCTGGCGAAGGCTGCGCCGCGACCGGGTCGCCATGGTCACCCTCGCGGTGATCGTGCTGATCGCCCTCGTCGCGATCTTCGCGCCCGTGTTCGTGCACCTCACCGGGCACCCTCCGAACAAGCAGTACCCGCACGGGCTCACCGCCGACGGGCTGCCGCGCCCGCCGAGCTCGCGGTTCTGGTTCGGCACCGACGACCTGGGCCGCGACCTGCTCGTCCGCACCGCCTACGGCGCCCGGGTCTCGCTGGCCGTCGGCGTCGTGGCCACGCTGCTGACCGTGGTCGTCGGCGTGGTGGTGGGCATCACCGCGGGCTTCCTCGGCGGGCTGGTCGACACCGTGCTCGCGCGGCTGGTCGACCTGGTGCTGTCCCTGCCGTTCCTGCTGGCCGCCATCGCGCTGGTCTCGCTCACCGGGCCGAGCCTGCTGGTCACCGTGCTGGTCATCGGGTTCTTCAGCTGGGCCTCGGTCGCCCGGATCGTGCGCGGCCAGGTGCTGTCGATCAAGGAGCGCGAGTACGTCGAGGCGGCCCGGTCCCTGGGTGCCGGGGACCTGCGCATCATGTTCGTCGACGTCCTCCCCAACGTCCTCGCCTCCGTGATCGTCTACACGACGCTGCTGATCCCCGTGGTGATCGTCGTCCAGGCGACGCTGTCGTTCCTCGGGCTCGGCCTGGCGCCGCCGACCGCGGACTGGGGCGGGATGCTCAGCGAGGCGCAGGCCTACTACCGCACCTCCTGGTGGTTCCTGGCCGCCCCCGGCGCCGCCCTGCTCATCACGACACTGGCCTTCAACCTGTTCGGGGACGGTGTCCGCGACGCCGTCGACCCGCGGGTCGACCGGCTCATGAGGAAGTGAGCCCATGCTGAGGTTCCTCATCGTGCGCATCGGCAACGGCCTCATCGTGCTCTGGCTGATCAGCATGGCCGTGTTCGCGCTGTTCTTCGTCCTGCCGAGCAACGTCGCGCGCACGCTCGCCGGACGGCAGGCCTCTCCCCAGACGATCGCCCTGATCAACCACCGACTGGGCCTGGACCAGCCGATCTGGAAGCAGTACGTCGACTTCGTCCGCAACGCCCTGCACGGCGACCTGGGCTACGACTACTACCACCAGGTGCCGGTCACCCAGATCATCGGCCAGGCACTGCCGATCACGGTGTCGCTGGCCGTCGGAGCGTCGATCATCTGGATCTCGCTCGGCGTCTTCAACGGGGTCATCTCCGCGGTCTTCCCCCGCACCCTCGCCGACCGCGGGATGACCGTGTTCGCGCTGTTCTTCTACTCGATGCCCTCGTTCCTGCTGGCCCTGGTGCTGTTGTACTTCTTCTACTTCCGCCTGACCACCGCGGGCCACGCGTGGTTCCCGCCCGGCGGCTACTCACCCCTCGCCACGGGCGTGGGCCAGTGGGCGAACCACCTGATCCTGCCCTGGGTCTCGTTGGCCCTGCTCTCGGCGGCGACGTACACCAGGCTGACCCGCGCCTCGATGCTGGACGTGCTCGGCGAGGACTACATCCGCACGGCGAGGTCGAAGGGTCTGAGCGAGAGCCGGGTGGTCACCCGGCACGCGCTGCGCAGCGCGCTGACCCCCGTGGTGACCCAGTTCGGCATCGACCTCGGGCAGCTGGTCGGAGGCGTGGTCGTCACCGAGACCGTCTTCAGCCTGCCCGGGCTCGGCAAGACGTCGATCGACGCGATCAACCAGCAGGACCTGCCGGTGATCATCGGGATCGTGCTGTTCGCCTCGACCGCGGTCGTGGTCGCCAACATCGTCGTCGACATCCTGTACGCCGTGCTGGACCCGCGGGTCCGCCTGCACTGACACCCGTCGGCGCCGCTGGGCGGAGGCCTGCGAGAGCGCCTGACCGCGCCTAGACTGCCGCGCATGAGCGCCTCCTCCCCCGTCCCGTGGTCGGAGTTCAGCCACGACCCGCGGCGACCGGAGACCGCCCAGCTCCGGGCCTCCGACCGCGACCGCGAGGTGGTGCTGCGCGTGCTCGGCGACGGCTTCGCCGACGGCCGGCTGGACCGCACCGAGTACGACGAGCGCGCCGAGGCGGTCGCCGGGGCGAGGACCTTCGGCGAGCTGGCGCCGATCATCGCCGACCTCGTGCCGCCCACTGCCCCGTGCCCGCGCAGCGAGCTGGCGGTCGCGTCCCCGGAGACGCTGCGCGAGATGGCGGTGCGGGAGCACGGCCGCGCCCTCCGCAACGCGGTCAGCTCGGTCGTCGTCGTCGCCGCCATCAGCAGCGCGATCTGGTTCCTCGCCGGGAGCGGCTACTACTGGCCGGTGTGGGTGGTGCTGTTCCCCGCGGTCCGCCTGCTGCGGCTGCTGGTCGACAGGAGCGGCCACGTGGAGGACGAGAGGCGCCGTCTGGAGAAGAGGCAGCGCAAGGAGATCGAGCGCTGGCAGCGTCCCGAGATCGAGGGACGTGAGAGCGGGACCGACGGGCGCGACAGCGACTGAGGGGGCCCTTCGCCTCTGGTTCCCCGGGGCCGCGGCTGGGGACCGTCGAAGCGTCCATCCGTTCGGAGGTGGTTTCCCATGCTCACCTGGAAGATCCGGATCACCGTCCTGTGGATCTCCGCTGCTGTCCTCCAGTCCGGTGCGGTGTTCTTGCTGATGCTCGAGCCGGGGGCTGTCCGCGGGATGCTGGCCGGCGAGCTGGCGGGGGCCGACCTGCACAGCGCGTCGGTCCAGGTCAACGCTGTGCTGTTCCTCGTCGGCCCCCTGGTGTTCGCGTATCTCACGCTCGTCCTGAAGGACACGGCCAACCGTTGGATGAACGGGGTCCTCGCCGCCGGTGCCGCCCTGAACGGCATCTCCGAGCTGTCCCGCTCCGCCGGCGGAGCGCCCGTTGGAACCGTTCTGCTCGGGGTCGTCCAGATCCTGGTCGTGCTGCTGATCGTCTGGCACGCCTGGAAGTGGCCGCGGCCGACCGGCCCGATCTCGCCACGACGGATGACGGTGGCGACGCACCGCGGACCGTGAGGCGCTCATCCGGTCGCTGAGCGCAACGGCTCGAGGCGCCCATCGGCAGGCTCGGAGACGTCGGGTCACCGTGTCCCCCGTTGGGGGCGATTCGCCTTGCCTGCAAGGGAAAACCGTCGGTGGTCGTCTCTAGCTTTGTGGTCATGGAGGCGGAGCGGATCGAGGCGATGAGCGGGCAGCGGTGTGCTGACGCGCTGGTCGCCGAGGTCGCCCGCGAGCGGGCCTGCGGCGCCCGCCGGCTGGTGCTGGTCGCGCAGTGGGCGGTGCTCCACAACGGCGACAGCCTCGAGCAGCGCCGCGACTCCGCCGGCCGGCTGCTGCCGGGCACCGAGCAGGCGCGGACCTACGGCGGCGAGGGCACCCCGGAGGTCGCGGAGTTCGCGGTCCACGAGCTGGCGCTGCTGCTCGGGCTGCCCGAGCCGATCGCGCGCGGGGAGCTCGCCGACGTCCTGGACCTGACCCACCGGCACCCGCTGCTGTGGGCCCGGGTCCTGCAGACCGCCGACTGCGACGCACCCGGTCGGGACCCCGCACTCGCCGCGGGGATGGTGCAGGCCTGGCAGGCCCGCTACGTCGCCCGTCGCTGCCGGCACGCCAAGCTGTCTGCCGAGGCCGCGCGCTGGGTGGACCAGCGCACCACCAAACACCTCGGCGACCAGGCCTGGTCGCGGTTCCAGGAGCTCGTCGATGCCCGGATCAAGGCCGCCGACCCGGTGCTGGCCGAGCAGCGCCGCCGGGAGCGGGAGGCCACCAAGCGGGTCACCGTCTCCCGCACCAACGACGAGGGCCTGAAGTCGCTGACCGTGCTGCTCCCGGCCGCCCAGATCATCGTGATGATGGCCCGCATCCACCAGATCGCCCTCATCCTCCGGGCCCACGGAGCCACCGCGCCGCTCGGCGAACTGGAGGCCGACGCCGCGTTCCTGCTGTGCACCAACCCGGCCGAAGCCGTCCACAAGCTCATCGAGGCCGCGACCAAGGATGGCCCGAACTCCGGCTCCGCGAGCCGGCGGTCCCGATCCGGACGACCCCACGCATCTGTTCGACGACCGGCAGGTCAAGGAGTGGGAAGGCGGGCCCTCGCCGGTCGACCCACCGGATCAGCCGGACCCCCAGCCCGACCCGTCCAGTGCAGAGCCGGTTCCGGAGACGCAGATCCATCCCAACCAGCACGACCCGTGCTGCCCGACCTGCGGGCATGACCCGACCCTCGCGTCGGGGGAGAGGTCTGCCCTCAACAAGGCCGACCTGCCGGACCTGGACCCGGGCAAGCTCCGCCCGCCGGTGGTGCTCTACCTGCACGCCTCGGAGACGCAGTTCCGCGGCGGCACCGGCCTGGTCCGCTTCGAGAACGACGGCACCGCGCTCACCCACCGCGAGGCCGTCGACCTCCTGGGCCACGCCCACGTCCGGATCACCCGGGTCATCGACCTCAACGCCCACCGGCCCGTCGACGCCTACGAGATCCCCGACCCGCTCGCCGAACAGGTCCGGCTGGTCCACCCGACCACCGTGTTCCCGTTCTCCGCCACCAGCAGCCGCAGCACCGGCGTCGACCTCGACCACACCCAGCCCTACCTCCCCCGCAGCGCCGGCGGCCCGCCCGGCCAGACCAGCCTGGACAACCTCGCCCCGCTGCACCGCGGCAGCCACCGGGTCAAGACCCACGGCCACGGCTGGACCACGCAGCACCCCCTCTTCGGCGTCCACCTGTGGCGCACCCCCCACGGCTACTGCTTCCAACGCGACCCCGGCGGCACCACACCCCTGGGCAAGATGACCCACGAAGAGTTCACCCAGCTCACCCGCGAGCTCGCCGAACACGTCGCCTGGGACCAGGACCTCGACCCCGCCGGCCTGGCAGCCGCCAGCGCCTGACCCCGGGCGCGGTCACGCGGACAGATCTACGGCGTCACCCAGGGACTCCCCCGGCGGCACGAAGCTCCCCCGGCTCACGCGCCCTCCCACCCCTCCGGTCGGTGCTTCCTCGGCAGCTTGCCGACCACGCGGGCGTAGGACTCGTCGACGGCCTCGAGGATCTCCCCGTCGGGGATCGCGCCGTCGAAGGCGAGGTCGTTCCAGCCGGAGCGCCCGATGTAGGCCATCACCGACGCGTCCTCGGGGTAGCGGGCCAGCCACTCGTCGGCCTCCTCACGGCCGGCGCCGGCCTTGACGCCCACGCCCCGCGCGCCGAGGAACGCGAAGATCTTGTCGTGCACCTTCACCACCGGGAGCTCGTGGTCCCAGGGGTTGTCGGCCCAGGCACCGGGCTTGGCCAGGCAGTGGGCGAGCAGCTCCTCGGGCGTCATCGGGCGGCTACCGGGCTCCGGCCTCGACCATCTGCCGCAGCTCCTTCTTGAGCTCCTGGATCTCGTCGCGCAGCCGCGCGGCGAGCTCGAACTGGAGCTCGGCCGCGGCGGTGTGCATCTGGTCGGTGAGCGCCTGCACCAGCTCGGCGAGGTCCTGGCTGGGCATCCCGGCAAGCTCGGCGGCGTGCCGGCCGACGTCCTTCGACTTCAGTCCGGGCACCGGCGCCTTGCCTCGCGACTGCTGCCGGCCGCCGCCGCCGAGCAGCTCGGCGGTGTCCTCGTCCTCGCGGGCGAGCATCTCGGTGATGTCGGCGATCTTCTTGCGCAGCGGCTGCGGGTCGACCCCGTTGGCCACGTTGTAGGCGACCTGCTTCTCCCGACGCCGGTTGGTCTCGTCGATGGCCTTCTCCATCGACGGGGTGATCTTGTCGGCATACATCACCACCTGGCCGGACACGTTGCGGGCGGCGCGGCCGATGGTCTGGATCAGCGACTTGTCCGAGCGCAGGAAGCCCTCCTTGTCGGCGTCCAGGATCGCCACCAGCGACACCTCGGGCAGGTCGAGCCCCTCCCGGAGCAGGTTGATGCCGACCAGCACGTCGTACTGGCCGAGCCGGAGCTCGCGCAGCAGCTCGATCCGGCGGAGCGTGTCGACCTCGGAGTGGAGGTAGCGGGTGCGGACGTCGGCCTCGAGCAGATAGTCGGTGAGGTCCTCCGACATCTTCTTGGTCAGCGTCGTGACCAGCACCCGCTCGTTGCGCTCGACGCGGCCGCGGATCTCGTGGATCAGGTCGTCGATCTGGCCCTTGGTCGGCTTCACGATCACCTCGGGGTCGACCAGGCCGGTGGGCCGGATGATCTGCTCGACCACCTGGGGGACGCCGTCGGGGCCGCTCACCCGACTCAGCTCGTAGTTGCCCGGGGTCGCGGACAGGTAGATCGTCTGCCCGATCCGGTCGAGGAACTCCTCCCAGCGCAGCGGCCGGTTGTCCATCGCGCTCGGCAGCCGGAAGCCGTGGTCGACCAGGTTGCGCTTGCGGGACATGTCGCCTTCGTACATGCCGCCGATCTGGGGGACGGTGACGTGCGACTCGTCGACGACGAGCAGGAAGTCCTCGGGAAAGTAGTCCAGCAGGCAGTTCGGCGCCGAGCCGCGCTGCCGGCCGTCGATGTGCATCGAGTAGTTCTCGATGCCCGAGCAGGACCCGACCTGGCGCATCATCTCGATGTCGTACGTCGTGCGCATCCGCAGCCGCTGCGCCTCCAGCAGCTTGCCCTGCCGCTCGAACACGGCGAGCTGGTCCTCGAGCTCGAGCTCGATGCCCTTGATCGCGCGCTCCATCCGCTCCGGCCCCGCGACGTAGTGGGTGGCCGGGAAGATGTGCAGCTCGGTGTCCTCGGTGACCACCTCACCGGTGACCGGGTGGAGCGTCATCAGCCGCTCGATCTCGTCGCCGAAGAACTCGACCCGGATCGCCAGCTCCTCGTAGACCGGGAACACCTCGAGCGTGTCCCCGCGGACCCGGAACGTGCCTCGGGTGAACGCCAGGTCGTTGCGGGTGTACTGGATCTCCACCAGCCGGCGCAGCAGCTGGTCGCGGTCCCACTCCTTGCCGACCTCGAGCCGGACCATCCGGTCGACGTACTCCTGGGGGGTGCCGAGGCCGTAGATGCAGGAGACCGTCGACACCACGATCACGTCGCGGCGGGTCAGCAGCGAGTTGGTCGCGGAGTGTCGCAGCCGCTCGACCTCCTCGTTGATCGAGGAGTCCTTCTCGATGTAGGTGTCGGTCTGCGGGACGTAGGCCTCGGGCTGGTAGTAGTCGTAGTAGGAGACGAAGTACTCCACGGCGTTGTTCGGCAGCAGCTGGCGCAGCTCGTTGGCGAACTGCGCGGCGAGGGTCTTGTTGGGCTGCATGACCAGCGTCGGACGCTGCAGCCGCTCGACCGCCCAGGCGATGGTGGCGGTCTTGCCGGTGCCGGTGGCGCCGAGCAGGACGACGTCGCTCTCCCCCGCGCCGATCCGGCGCTCGATGTCCGCGATCGCGGTCGGCTGGTCCCCGGACGGCTGGTAGTCCGAGACCACCTCGAACGGCGCCACGCTTCGCTGGAGATCGGTGACTGGCCTCATGACCGCCAGCCTACGACCCGGCTCCGACAGTCCGGCCGGGGCGAACCGGTGCGCGGACCGGGTCTCGTCTGCCGGTCCGCGTGACCGATGTGCCAGGAGTGGCTGTGGTTTCTGACTAGAGTCGTCCCGTGAGTGATCGACGCAGCCGGTTCACCCCGGTCCCCGGGCGGGTCTACGGCGTGGTCCGCCGCGTCGCGCTCGCGGTCTTCGGGTTCCAGCTCCTGCTCGCCCTCGGCCTCACCCTGGTGGACTCGTACCGCCGGCGCGGCAAGAAGCCGAAGCCGTTCGCCACCACGGCCCCGTCCGAGGTCAGCATCGGTGACAGCGCGGTCAAGACCTACACCTACGGCCAGGACCTCTACGACGACATGCTGGCCGCCATCGACGAGGCCCAGCACCAGATCCTCTTCGAGTCCTACATCTGGAAGGGCGACGAGGTCGGCCAGCAGTTCAAGGCGGCGCTGTCGCGCGCGGCGGGCCGGGGCGTCGAGGTCTACGCCATCTACGACGCCTTCGCGAACCTCGTGGTGGACCCGCGGTTCAAGCGTTTCGGTCCCCGGCTCCGGGTGCTCGCCTACCCGGTCTACACCGCCGGCTGGCGGTTCTTCGACATCCGGCGGTACGGCCGTGACCACCGCAAGATCCTGGTCGTGGACGACGACGTGGCCTTCGTGGGCGGCTACAACGTGGGGACGGCGTACGCGACGGAGTGGCGCGACACGCACGTGCGGATCACCGGTCCCGGGGTCGCCGACCTGGCCCGCGCATTCGCCGACTTCTGGAACCTGAACCGGCCGGCCCGGCACGCCGGCCGGCCGCTGCTGCTGAAGGCCGCCTCCGACTGGGAGCCGCGGATCCGGGTGCACCGCAACCTGCCCCGGCAGTGGATGTTCCCGATCCGGGCGATGTACCTCGAGGCGATCAACCGGGCCTCGAGCCACATCTGGATGACCCATGCCTACTTCATCCCGGACTCGGACTTCGTCGAGGCGCTGATGGCCGCCGCCCGGCGCGGCGTCGACGTGCGCCTGCTGGTGCCCGCGGTGTCGAACCACGTCGTGGCCGACTGGCTCTCGCGGGGCTACTACGGCGAGCTGCTGGCGGCCGGCGTGCGGATCTTCCGGTTCACCGGCGCGATGGTGCACGCGAAGACCTCCACCATCGACGGCCGCTGGGCGACCGTGGGCACCGCCAACATCGACCGGCTGTCGATGACCGGCAACTACGAGATCAACGTGGAGTTCGTCGACCCGGGGTTCGCCCGCGAGATGGAGCGGATCTTCGAGACCGACCTCTCCGAGTCGGTCGAGCTCACCGCCGAGACGTGGGCGGCCCGGGGCGTGCACCGGAAGTTCACCGAGCTGGTCCTGGCGCCGCTGCGCCCGCTGCTCTGACCCTCGTCGGGCCGCATTCGGGCATGGGTCCCCCCGGATCGGGTACGCCTCCTCCACGGGAGCACGTCACGACCTCGGGAGGGAAACCGATGCACCTCGACAAGGAAGACGTCGCCGCGCGGCTGAGAGCCGAGGGCGATCACGACCGCGCACTCTTGGCGCAGACCACGCTGCCGAAGCACGTGGACCCCGAGCGGGACGCGAACCTCCTGCACCAGCTCGACCTCAACGTCAACGAGCTGAAGGCGGAGACCGCCGAGCGCTGACGGCGGGACCGGCCGACCGCTCAGTCGCGGGCCTGCACGACGTCCAGGTCGCCCTCGCCGTACCAGCGGCGGATCACCTTCTTGTCGAACTTCCCGACCGAGGTGCGGGGAACCGCCTCGATGAACGTCCACGCGTCCGGGAGCTGCCAGCGGGCGAACGTCCCGGCCAGGTAGTCGCGCAGCTGTGCGGGCGTCACGGTCGCACCCTCGCGGAGCACCACGGAGGCGAGCGGCCGCTCCTGCCACTTCTCGTCGGGGATGCCGACCACGGCCGCCTCCAGGACGTCCGGGTGCCCCATCAGGGCGTTCTCGAGGTCGACGGAGGAGATCCACTCGCCGCCGGACTTGATGACGTCCTTGGCCCGGTCGGTCAGGGTGATGTAGCCGCGCTCGTCGAGGGTGCCGACGTCGCCGGTGCGCAGCCAGCCGTCGTGGAACTTGGCCGGGTCGTCGTCCTTGTAGTAGCTGCCGGTGACCCACGGTCCGCGCACCTCGAGCTCGCCGACCGCCTGGCCGTCGTGCGGAAGCGGTCCGGAGTCACCCATGATCCGGCCCTCCACCCCCGGCAGCAGCCGACCCTGCGAGCCGCGGTAGCGCCACATCTCCTCGCCCTCCACGCCGAGCGGCGGCAGCCCCGCCGAGGCGACCGGAGAGGTCTCGGTCATCCCCCAGGCCTGGACCATGTGGATGCCGTGCCGGTCCTCGAGCGCCTGCTGCAGCGAGACCGGCACCGCGGAGCCCCCGCACAGCACCAGCCGCAGGGAGGAGAGGCTGGTGCCGGGGTTGGCATCGAGGTGGACGAGCACGTCGTTCCACACCGTCGGCACCGCGCCCGACACGGTCGGCCGGGCCTGCTGCATGAACCGCACCAGCGGCTCGGCCTGCAGCCACCGGTCGGGCATCACCAGCGCGGCGCCGACCATCAGTGAGGCGTAGGGCAGGCCCCAGGCGTTGGCGTGGAACATCGGCACGATCGGCAGCACCCGGTCCTCCCAGGTCAGCCCGGCGGTGACCCCCATGCCCACGGCCATCGAGTGCAGGTACGCCGAGCGGTGGCTGTAGACCACTCCCTTCGGGTTGCCGGTGGTGCCGCTCGTGTAGCACATCGCGGCGGCGTCGCGCTCGTCCACGTCGGGCCAGTCGAAGGTGTCCGGCTCGGCGGCCAGCACGTCGTCGTACAGCAGCACCTCCTTGCCCGACGCCCGCAGCGCGTCGAGGTTCGCCTGCGCCGCCTCCGGGCCGGCGACCAGGACGTGCCGCACGGTCTCGAACGTGGGCAGCACCTTCGCGAGCAGGTCGACGAGCGAGTCGTCGACGATCACGACCTGGTCCTCGGCGTGGTTGGCGATGTAGGTCAGCTGCTCGGGGAACAGCCGGATGTTGAGCGTGTGCAGGACCGCACCCATGGCCGGCACCGCCAGATAGGCCTCGAGGTGCTCGGCGTTGTTCCACTGGAACGTCGCCACCCGCTGGTCCCCGCTGATCCCGAGGCGGCGCAGGGCGTTGGCCAGCCTGGCGGCGCGCGCGCCGAGCTGCGCGTAGGTCTGGCCGCGCATCCCGCCGGCGGTGGCGGTGACCACCTCGGCGTCGGAGTGCACGTCCAGAGCGTGGCGCATGATCGCGCCGATGCTCAGGGGGAAGTCCTGCATGGTGCTGCGCATGGCTGGCTCCTGTCGTCGACCGCCCGTCGGTCAGATCCTGCCGGGGCGGAGCGGACACGTCCAGGGTCTCTCGGTGCCCGCGAGACGGACTCGACCGTCGCCGGGCCGGGCCGGCCCCCGGGGATGATGGCCTCATGTGGCCCACGGACGCGGCCGGACTGGCCGCCGCGCAGCGGGTGCTGGCCGGCGCCGCGCCCGAGCCGTGGGCGCCGGGCCCGCAGGAACCGTACGTCGGCGGGTGCTGGGTGTGCTTCCCCCGCGGCCTCTCCGGCCCCGGGGAGGCCGGCGACCCGGCCTGGGCCGCCGCGGTCGTGACCCGCGCCGGTGAGGTGGTCGCCCGCCGGGTCGTCGAGGGCTCGGCCGGCGCGGCCTATGTGCCGGGACTGCTCGCGCTGCGCATGGGTGCGCTCATGGACGCGGCCGTGCGCGGCCTCGCGACCCGCCCGGACGTGCTGCTGGTCGACGCCACCGGACGCGACCACCCCCGCGGGGCCGGCCTGGCGCTGCAGCTCGGGGCCGAGCTGGGCCTGCCGACCGTCGGCGTCACCCACCGCCCGCTGGTCGGCGAGGGCGACGGGCCCGGTGACCTTCGCGGCGACACGAGCCCGCTGCGGATCGGCGAGGAGGTCGTCGCCTGCTGGCTGCGCACCCGGCCGGGGGTGCGGCCGCTGGTGGTGCACCCGGGGTGGCGGGTCGACCTGGAGACGGCCGTGGAGGTGGTCGCGCGAGCCGCCCGCCGCGCGCGCACGCCCGAGCCGCTGCGCGTGGCGCGCCGGCTGGCCCGCTCGGCCCGTGCCGGGTCCGCGGCCGGGTGAGCCGCGCGGCGTCAGCCGCCGCCGGGGATCCGCATGATCTTCTGCAGGGCCAGGGCCTTGCCGAGGTCGCCACGCACCTTCAGCGCACCCCGCATCACGCCGGTCACCGGGTTGAGGTTGCCGGTGACGAGCTTCAGGAAGTCTCCACCCCCGAGGGTGATCGTGGCGTCCCTGCCCTCGTCGCCCGCGGCGACCTCGCAGGCTCCGTCGGAGACGCGTACGACGTACCGGTCGGCGCCACCGCCGGGCCGGCCGGTGATCGCGAACCCGACGTCGAGCGTGTGCCCGGCCGCCCGGGCCACGTCGAGGAACTCGGGAAGCCGGGTGAAGACCTGCTCGAGCACGACGTCGCGGAAGCCGCCGCTCATCACCTGCCTGAGGTGCCGGTCCTTCACGTGCTTGAGGACGGCCGCGACCTTCTCC
This sequence comes from uncultured Actinomycetota bacterium, assembly GCA_963838025.1. Lineage (GTDB taxonomy): Bacteria > Actinomycetota > Actinomycetes > Propionibacteriales > Nocardioidaceae > Nocardioides_B. The sequence continues at coordinate 1,627,236 of CAWIPF010000001.1, read as the reverse complement.
GGGTCGACCTCGGCGGGGTCCACCGCGACCCCCGGCCGGCCGGGCACCTGGAAGACGCCGCCGACGGCCAGCGCGAGCCGCTCGTCGCCGTCCACCCGCAGCCGGCCGCCGAGCAGCAGCAGCGCGGCGTTGGTGCCGCCGGAGACCAGCCGGACGAAGTCGAGGATCTCGGTGCGGATGGTCACGTCGGGCAGGTCCGTGTCACCCTCCAGGACGCCGACCCCGTGACCGTCGAACACCAGGGCGTGCCGCTCGGACACCCCCTTGGGCACGTCGACCACGAACTCGACCACGCCGTTCACCCGGGCCAGCCGCTCCGGGATGGCGTACTCGCCCAACCGGTGCAGGACGTGGTGCACCACCGCGTCCCGCACGTGCACCAGCCCGACCAGCGACCGCAGCTCCGGGTCGGAGGCGGCATCGACCAGCGAGACGATGCGCGCCGGGTCCTCGCTGCCGAAGAACCGGTCCACCTCGTCGGGCGGGAGGTCGGCGAGCTGCACCAGGGCGGTCGGCGAGGAGGCCATGCGGCTCACCCTAACGGCCGGCCCTCGCCGGCCCCGACCTGCCGGGCAGGTGGGTCCGCGGAGCCATCCGCGGGCCGCGGCGCGGACGGTGCATGCCGGCGAGCTCCAGCAGCCGCTGGACGCGGTAGCGGTGCGGTCGGTAGGGCTCGAGCAGCTCGGCGAGACCGTCGTCGTCGACCTCGCGGCCGGTCAGCGCCCAGCCGACGTCCTTGGCCACGTGGTAGTCGCCGAAGCTCACCGCGTCGGCGTCCCCGTGCGCCCGGAACCGCACCTCGGCGGACGTCCACACCCCGATGCCGGGGAGGCTGCGCAGCCGCCGGTCGACCTCGTCGCCGGGCAGGTCGACGGTCCGCTCCAGCGCGGCGGCGCGCTGTGCGGCGTGCACCACCGTGCGCGAGCGGGCGGGGTCGACCTGCATCCGCAGCCACTCCCAGGACGGGATCGCTCGCACCCGGTCCGGCGACGGCTGCACCCACACGTCGCGGCCTGCCCCCTCCCCCGGTGCCCGCTCGCCGAACCGGCGCACCAGGCTCCGGAAGCCCGCGTAGGCCTCCTGGCCGGTGACCTTCTGCTCGATGATCACCGGCACCAGCGCCTCCATCACCAGGCCGGTGCGGCCCACCCGCCAGTGCGGGTGCCTGCGGAGGGCGCCGGCCAGCACCGGGTGCTCCGGCGCGAAGCCGGCCGGGTCGTCGTCCGCGCCGCACATCGCCGGGACCGCCTCGAGGGCCCAGTCGGCACCGTCTCCCCACGCGGCGGCGTGCACCTCGGCGTCGCCCGGCCGGCTCTCCAGCCGCAGCGTCGCGGTGCCCTCGGGCGTGCGGATGCCGCGCCAGAGCGTCCCGTCGGGGTCGGTGCGGTACGTCGGGTCACCGGGGCCCTTGCGCAGCACCGAGAGCACCTGCCCGACCGGGCACGGCCAGTCGGGCCGCCAGACCCGCTCACGCACGTGGCCCTGCGCTCGGTCGTCCCTCACCGGGCCAGGCTACGTCCTCCGCGTCACGATGAGGCCACAATGGGACGGTGCTGCTCGACGACCTGGTGACCGCGTCGCTGGCGGTCCGCGCGACCCGGTCGCGCACCGCCAAGATCGCCGCGCTCGCGGACGCGCTGCGGGCGGCGGGGCCCGGCGACGTCGAGACCGCGACCGCCTACCTCTCCGGCGCCCTGCGTCAGCGGCGCACCGGCCTGGGCTGGCGGTCGCTGGCCGACCTGCCCACGCCGGCCACCGAGCCGACCCTGACCGTCGCCGAGGTGCACGCCCGGTTCGAGGCGGTCGGCGAGGTCGCCGGCACCGGCTCGCAGGGCCGCCGGTCCGCGCTCGTCGACGACCTGTTCGCCCGGGCGACCGCCCGGGAGCAGGACTACCTGCGCGGGCTGGTCACCGGCGAGCTGCGCCAGGGCGCCCTCGACGGGCTGGTGATCGAGGCGGTCGCCGTGGCGGCGGGCGTGCCGGCCGCGACGGTCCGGCGCGCCGCGATGATGGCCGGCTCCACCACCGACGCCGCCGTGGCCGCCCTCACCGGCGGCGTCGCGGGGCTCGCGAGGTTCGGGCTCGAGGTGGGGCGGCCGCTGCGGCCGATGCTGGCCGCGAGCGCGGCCGGGGTGCCCGAGGCCTTCGCGAAGGCGGCCCCGCAGGGCGGTCCTCTGGCCGTCGACTGCAAGCTCGACGGCATCCGGGTGCAGGTGCACAAGGACGGCTCGGCGGTCCGCGTGTTCACCCGCAGCCTCGACGACATCACCGCGCGCGTCCCGGAGGTGGTCGAGGCGGTCGCCGCGCTGCCCGCCGGGTCGCTGGTGCTCGACGGCGAGGCGATCGCGCTGGGCCCCGGCGGCCGGCCGCGCCCGTTCCAGGAGACCGGCGCGCGCACGGCGTCCCGGCTCGACGTCGCGACGTTGCGCGAGCGGGTGCCGCTCTCGACGTACTTCTTCGACGTGCTGCACGTCGACGGCGAGGACGTCCTGGACCTGCCCGGGCACGAGCGGCTGGCCCGGCTCGCGGACCTGGTGCCGGCCGGACTGCTGGTGCCGCGCACCGTCACCGCGGACCCCGAGCAGGCGGCGGCCTGGTTCGCCGAGCTGGTCGCGGCCGGGCACGAGGGGGTGGTGGTCAAGTCGCTGGACGCGCCGTACGACGCGGGGAGGCGGGGCGCCGCGTGGGTGAAGGTGAAGCCCCGGCACACACTCGACCTGGTGGTGCTGGCCGTGGAGTGGGGCAGCGGCCGGCGCAAGGGCTGGCTGTCGAACATCCACCTCGGGGCGCGCGACCCGGACACCGGCGGCTTCACGATGCTGGGCAAGACGTTCAAGGGGATGACCGACGAGATGCTGAGGTGGCAGACCGAGCGGTTCCTCGCCCTCGAGACGTCCCGGAGCGGCCACGTGGTGCACGTGCGCCCGGAGCAGGTCGTGGAGGTGGCCTTCGACGGCATCCAGACGTCGTCGCGCTACCCGGCGGGCATGGCGCTGCGCTTCGCGCGGGTGCTGCGCTACCGCGACGACAAGACGCCCGCGGAGGCCGACACCGTGGAGATGGTGCGCGCGCTGCACGGCGGCTGAGCCGGCGGGCGCGCCCTGTACGACCTGTGCAACTTCGCGTTGCAGCCGTCGTACCATGGCCGCATGACCGCGGACCCCCACGTCGAGGCCACTCCGGACGGGCGGCGCACGGCGGCGGCGGCGCGGCGCCGGCGCCGCGAGAGGGAGATCCTCGCCGCCACTCGCGCCCTGTTCGACGCTCGGGGCGTGCGGGACGCGCAGATCGAGGACATCGCCCGGTCGGTGGGGATCAACCGGGCGATCATCTACCGGCACTTCACCGGCAAGGAGGAGCTGTTCGCGCTGACCCTGGTCGGCTACCTCGAGGAGCTCGAGGAGCGGCTCGCCGCCGCGGACGACCCCGGCCTGCCCCCGCTCGAGCGGCTGCGCCGGATCACCGAGGCCTACATCGACTACGGCCTGGAGTACCCCGCCTTCGTCGACTGCGCGCTGACCCTGATGCGCCGGCCGGGGCCCGAGCTGCTCGAGGAGATCAGCGAGGGCGCCATGTACCGGCTCGGCCGCGGCATCTCCACCTGCCTGGCCCGGGTCGCCGCGGCGATCTCGGCCGGGGTCGAGACCGGCGACTTCCACACCGACGACGTCCACCTGCTGGCGAACACCCTCTACGCCGCCGGCCTCGGCGGGATGCAGCTCGCCCGCGTCGGGATGCTGGTGAAGGAGGCCGCCCCGGGGGTGCCCACGGTCGCCCGGCTCTCCGCCGAGCAGGTCAAGGAGCACCTGGTGGCCTCCAGCATCGCGATGGCCGTCGGCGCCCCCTGACGCCGGGCTACCTCTCGAGGACCGCGGTGACGCCCTGGCCGCCTGCGGCGCAGATGGAGATCACGCCCCGGCCGCTGCCCTTCTCGGCGAGCAGCTTGGCCAGCGTGGCCACGATCCGGCCACCGGTCGCGGCGAACGGGTGCCCCGCGGCCAGCGACGAGCCGGCGACGTTGAGCCGGTCGCGGTCGATCGAGCCCAGCGGCGCGTCGAGGCCGAGGCGCTCCTTGCAGAAGATCGGGTCCTCCCAGGCCTTCAGCGTCGAGAGCACCTGGGAGGCGAACGCCTCGTGGATCTCGTAGAAGTCGAAGTCCTGCAACGTCAGTCCCTCGCGCCCGAGCATCCGCGGCATCGCGTAGGCGGGCGCCATCAGCAGCCCCTCACCCCCGTGCACGTAGTCGACCGCGGCGGTCTCGTGGGCGGTGAGGAACGCGAGCACGTCCCACCCGCGGGCCTCGGCGTACTCCTCCGAGCACAGCAGCACCGCGGAGGCGCCGTCGGTGAGCGGGGTCGAGTTGCCGGCGGTCATCGTGGCCGCCTCGCCCTTGCCGAACACCGGCCGGAGCGTCGCGAGCTTCTCCACCGACGAGTCCGGGCGGAGGTTCTGGTCGCGCTCGAGGCCCTGGAACGGGCTGACCAGGTCGTCGAGGAAGCCGCGGTCGTAGGCCGCCGCCAGGTTCTGGTGCGAGGCCACCGCGAGCCGGTCCTGCTCCTCCCGGCCGATGTCCCACTCCAGCGCGGTCAGGGCCGCCGACTCGCCCATGGACAGGCCGGTCCGGGGCTCCTTGTTCGCGGGGATCGCCGGGGCCAGGTGACCGGGACGGACCTTGGCGAGCGCGGCGAGCCGACCCTGGAGGGTCTTCGCCCGGTTGGCCTCGAGCAGGATCTTGCGCAGCTTCTCGTTCACCGCGATCGGGGCGTCGGAGGTGGTGTCGGTGCCGCCGGCGATGCCGACCTCGATCTGGCCGAGGGCGATCTTGTTGGCGACCGCGATCGTCGCCTGGATCCCGGTGTCACAGGCCTGCTGGAGGTCGTAGGCGGGCGTCTCCGGGGCCAGCTTCGAGCCGAGCACGGACTCGCGGGTCAGGTTGAAGTCGCGGGAGTGCTTGAGCACCGCGCCGGCGACCACCTCGCCGAGTCGCTCGCCCTGGAGGCCGTAGCGCGTCACCAGCCCGTCGATGGCCGCGGTGAGCATCTCCTGGTTCGATGCGTGCGCGTAGACGGTGTTGGACCGTGCGAACGGGATCCGGTTGCCGCCGACGACGGCGACGCGACGGGTGTTGGCCTGCATGTTCAGCTCCTGGTCGTGACGGTTCGCGTGCGGGTCGCGATCATGGGTACGACGTACCCGTCCATCCTCGCGCCCACGCGAGGGGAAGGGAACCGAGTGAGGGCCACGTCACGAAATATGGACTCTCAGTTACACCCGCTGTTACATGGACACCGGAGCACCCGGCGACGGGCCCGCCCGGCTGCACGGACGCAGCCCTCGACAGGCAGTGCACACAGGAGGACGAACCCGATGAGCGACCGCTACCAGTCCCTGATCCACACCCCGGTCGGGCAGCTGCTGGCCAAGAACCTCGGCCTGCCCAACCCGGTGACGCTCGAGCGCTACCACGAGGGCGACCCGCTGGTCGACGGCACCGTGCTCGTGGGCGGCGACGGCCGCCTGCGCGAGGTCGTGGTCTCCGCGCTCGACGACCTCGGCGTCGCGAACGTCGCCGAGCAGGTCGAGGGGGTGCGCTACAAGGGCCTGGTCCTCGACGCCACCGCGATCACCGGCTCGGACCGGCTGGTCGAGCTGCAGCGGTTCTTCACCCCGCTGATGCGCAGCCTCGAGACCTGTCCCCGGGTGGTCGTGCTCGGCACCCCGCCGGAGTCCACCAACTCCCCCGAGGAGCGGGTCGCCCAGCGCGCTCTCGAGGGCTTCACCCGGTCGCTCGGCAAGGAGATCGGGAAGGGCGGCACGGTGCAGCTGGTCTACGTGGCGCCCGCTGCCGACGCCGCGCTCGCCTCGACGCTCGCCTTCCTGCTCTCCCCCAAGTCCGCCTACGTCTCCGGGCAGGTCGTCCGGATCGGGGCGCACGGCTCGACGAGCCCCGCCGAGACGGTGACCGACTGGACCCGGCCGCTGGCCGGGAAGGTGGCGCTGGTCACCGGCGCCAGCCGGGGCATCGGAGAGCAGATCGCGCGGGTGCTGCACCGCGACGGCGCCACCGTCCTCGGCGTCGACGTCCCCCAGGCCGCCAGCGAGCTGCAGGCGGTGACCGACGAGCTCGACGGTGACCACCTGACGCTCGACATCACCACCAAGGACGCCCCGCAGCGGATCGCCCGGCACGTCAAGGAGAAGTTCGGCGGCGTGGACATCGTGGTGCACAACGCGGGGATCACCCGTGACAAGAAGCTCGCGAACATGAAGGAGGACGGCTTCGCGTCCGTGATCGGGGTGAACGTCACCGCGCCCGAGCGGATCACCGCCGAGCTGCTGAAGCAGAAGCTGATCCGGCCGAACGGCCGGGTGGTCGGCGTGGCCTCGATCGCGGGGATCGCCGGGAACGTCGGCCAGACCAACTACGCCGCCTCCAAGGCCGGCGTGATCGGCCTCGTGGACAGCCTCGCCGACGAGCTCGAGGACGGCATCACGGTCAACGCGGTGGCCCCCGGGTTCATCGAGACCAAGATGACCGCGGCGGTGCCCTTCGCCACCCGTGAGGTCGGCCGGCGGCTCAACGCGATGTCGCAGGGCGGCCTTCCCGTCGACGTGGCCGAGACGATCGCGTGGTACGCCAACCCGGCGTCGACCGCCGTCAACGGCAACGTCGTGCGGGTCTGCGGCCAGATGATGCTGGGGGCCTGACGTGGCTGAACCGACCGGCCCCCGCGTGGTCGAGCACGAGCCGGCGGCGCTGCCGATGATGCTCCGCGCGGCGCTCCCGGCGATCCCCGGGGTCAACCAGCTGCCCGGCATCAAGAAGTCCGGCGAGACGCTGCCGGACCTGGCCCTCACCCGCTACGACGTGCCGTTCGACCGGGCGCGCGTCGCGGCGTACTCGCAGGTGTGCGGCTTCCCGCTGAAGGAGACCGTGCCGATCACCTACCCGCACCTGCTGGCGTTCGGCCTGCACATGGCGATCATGACCGACGGGTCGTTCCCGTTTCCGGCGATCGGCACCGTGCACCTGGAGAACTCGATCACGCAGCACCGGCCGATCTCGGCCAGCGAGAGGCTCCAGGTGACCTGCCGGCCCGCGGACCTGCGTCCGCACGCCAAGGGCAGGGTCTTCGACATCCACACCACTGCGTACTCCGCCGGCGAGCTCGTGTGGGAGGAGACCTCGACGCTGCTGCGGGTCGGGCGTGGCGACAAGGAGGCGGCGGCCGCGGACCGTCCCTACGAGGACGTGCCCCCGTCGGGCGTCGAGTGGCGGCTCGCCGGCGACCTGGGCCGGCGGTACGCTGCGGTGTCCGGCGACCACAACCCGATCCACCTGTACGGGGTGACCGCCAAGGCGTTCGGGTTCCCGCGCCAGATCGCGCACGGGATGTGGAGCAAGGCGCGCTGCCTCGCCGCGCTCGAGGGCCGGCTGCCCGATGCGGTGCGGGTCGACGTCGCGTTCAAGAAGCCGATCCTGCTCCCCGGCACGGTGGCGTTCGGCTCGCGTCGCAGCGACGAGGGCTACGCGTTCTCGTTGACCAGCCCGAGGAGCGGCGCGCCGCACCTGCTGGGTCGCACGACCGCCCTCTGACCCCTCCCCTCCGGTGACGCGGGACACAGGCGCCCCGCGGGCAGTAACCCCGCTCACATCTTCCTCGTTGGTCCTGGCAACCCACAGCGAGGGAGAAACCCAGTGCGTCGACTCGTCCCGGCCGTCATCACCTCAGCGCTCGCCGCCCTCGCGGTGCCGCTCGGCCTGGGCGCGGTCTCTTCCCCCGGGACGGCGGCCCCGGTGACCGCGTCCGCAGGGCAGGCGGCCTCCGGCTGGACGCCACGTCCCGCGCGGTACGGCGTGCACGTCACGCAGGACGTCAAGGTCACGATGTCCGACGGGGTGGTGCTCCGCGTCAACGTGTATCGCCCGGCGCGGCCGGACGGTTCGCCGGCGCGACGCCGCTTCCCGGTGATCCTCACCCAGACGCCGTACAACAAGTCGGCGCCGCAGGTGGGCTTCCGCAACGACTACCTCGTGGAGCACGGCTACGTGCAGGTGGTCGCCGACGTCCGCGGCACCGGGTCCTCGCCCGGCACCTGGGACTCCTTCGGCACCCGCGAGCAGCGCGACGGCGCCGAGCTCGTCCGGTGGGCCCACTCGCGACACCGTCCGTGGAGCAACGGCGACGTGGGGCTGTGGGGCATCTCCTACGCGGCCATCAACCAGTTCTTCACCGCCGCACGCCACCCGGCCGGCCTCAAGGCGATGTTCCCGATCGTGCCGGCCGGCGACGTCTACCGCGACGTGGTGGCTTCCGGCGGTCAGATCGACGCGGGGTTCATCCCGCTGTGGCTCGGCCTGGTCACCGCGACCGGCCTGGTCCCGCCGGCCTACACCGCGGTCGACCCGGCGAGCGCCCTGACCGTGCTGCTCCAGCACGCCGCGGGCGCGATGGCGTTCCAGGGCCCGACGATCGGCAACGCGCTGGCCGGCGGCGATCCCGCGTACGACGGCCGCTTCTACCGGCTGCGCTCGCCTCTGCACGTCGTGGACCGGGTGCGGGTGCCCACGTTCGTGGTCGGCGGCGAGTACGACCTCTTCCAGCGCGGCGAGCCGATGCTCTACCAGCGCCTGCGGGCCAACGGTGTGCCGAGCCGGCTCCTGATCGGCCCCTGGACGCACCTGCAGGCGGCCTCCGGCCCCGGGCTTCCGGCCGGCCGGATCCCCTCGCTCGACGTGCTGTCGCTTCGCTGGTTCGACAGGTACCTCCGCGGCCGCCCCGACGCGGCGATCGACCGCGACGTCAAGCCGGTGAGCTACTACGAGATCGGCTCCGGCCGCTGGCGTACGGCGTCCCGCTGGCTGCCGCGCAGCGTGCGGGCGCGGACCTGGCAGCTCGACGGGACCGCCGCGCCGGGCAGCCCGGGGCGGCTGGTGCGACGCACGCCCGGCGGGAGCGGCGCCGACGCCGTCTACCCGGTCCCCGTCGCGGGGCTGTGCACCAGGAGCGCGTCGCAGTGGACCGCCGGGGTCGCGGCGGTGCCGGGCTGCGAGACCGACAGCCGGCTCAACGACGCGAGCGCGACGTCGTACCAGACCGCGCCGCTGGCCCGGCCGCTCCACCTGATGGGCCCGATCGACGCCCGGCTGTTCGTGTCGACGACCGCCCGCGACGGGATGCTCTCGGTGCACGTCGAGGACGTCGCGCCCGACGGCAGCGTGGACCGGCTCACCGGCGGGTGGCAGGTGCTGTCGCACCGCGCCGAGGTGCGCTCGCGCGAGGTGCGCCGCGACGGTGAGGTGCTGCAGCCGTGGCACCCGTTCACGAGGGCGGCGCAGCTGCCGGTGGAGCCGGGGAAGGTGATGCGGGTCGACGTGGAGGTGTTCCCCACCGGGGCGGTGCTGGCCAAGGGCCACCGGCTGCGGATCAGCGTGCAGTCGTTCGACACCCCGCACCTGCTGCCCACCGCGCCCGAGCTGGCCGACGAGCTCGGCGGCGTGATCACCGTCCACCACTCCCCGTCGTACCGCAGCCGGCTGGTGCTCCCCGTCCGCCGCTGACCGTCGGGCTTTCCGCCGGGTCAGCCGCGGTGGCGGATCAGGCCCTCCTGGGCGACCGTGGCCACCAGCGTGCCGTCCTCGGTGAACAACCGGCCGATGGCAAGCCCCCGCGCCCCCGACGCCGAGGGCGAGGCCTGGTCGTAGAGCAGCCACTCGTCTGCGCGGAACGGCCGGTGGAACCAGATCGTGTGGTCCAGCGACGCGGACTGCATCCCGGGGGCCGAGACGTGCACCCCGTGCGGCACCAACGCGGACCCCAGCAGCGTCATGTCGCTGGCGTAGGTGAACGCGGCCCGGTGGATCAGCTGGTCGTCCTCGAGGCGGCCGTTGACCCGGATCCACAGCCGCGACTGCGAGGGACGCTCGTCGTTGGGGATCCGACCCCCCGGCCGCGAGTCCCCCACCCAGCGGATCTCCAGGGCGGCCCACTCCCTCAGCCACTCCTCGCCGCTGTCGGGCGAGCGTCGCTTGTAGAGCTCGGCGAGGTCGGGCGAGTCGGCCGGCGACGGCACGTCCGGCATCACGTCCTGGTGCTCGAAGCCCTCCTCCGGCACCTGGAAGCTCGCGGTCAGGTAGTAGATGGACCGGCCGTGCTGGCGCGCCACCACCCGGCGGGTCGAGAAGGACCTGCCGTCGCGGATGGCCTCGACGTCGTACACGATCGGCACCGCGGTGTCGCCGGGCAGCAGGAAGTAGCTGTGCAGCGAGTGCACCACCCGCGGCGCCTCGACGGTGCGCGCGGCGGCGACCAGCGACTGGGCGGCCACCTGGCCGCCGAACACCCGCTGGAGCAGGGTGTCGGGCTGGGTCCCGCGGAAGAGATTGACGTCGATGGTCTCGAGGTCGAGGAGCTCGACGAGATCCTCGGCGGAGCTGGGCACGGCGGTCCTACTCGTTGTCGGGCCGGTCGAGGCCGGCGAGGAATCGTTCGAACTCGGCGCCGAGCTCCTCGCCGGTCGGCAGGTCCCGCTCCTCGGCGAGCGGCAGCGCGTCGTCGGGCTCGGGGTGGTGGAAGGCGTCGTACTGCTGCTCGAGGCCGGCCACGACGTCCCGGACCTCCGCGGAGTCCTCGATCTGCGCGGCGATCTCGGCCATCCTCGCCACGCCTGCGCGCTCGAGCGGCTCGAGGTCCCACTCGAGGCCGCTGACGACCTCGACCGCCTCCAGCATCTTGACCGAGGCGGCCGGATAGTCGAACTGCGCCACGTAGTGCGGGATGTGCGCGACGAAGCCCATCGCGGAGTGCCCCCACCCGCCGAGCCGGATCTCCAGCAGCGCCTGGGCGCTCGAGGGGATCCTGATCTGGCCCTTCCAGACGTTCTCCTGCACGACCAGGTCCGGGGACGTGGCGTGGTTGGTGAGCATCACCGGACGCGTGTGCGGCACCGCCATCGGCACCGCACCGAGGGCCACGGTCAGCCGGACGCCGAAGTGCTCCACGACGGTCCGCACCGCCGCCGCGAACGTCTCCCAGTGCGTGTCCGGCTCGGGCCCGTGCAGGAGGAGGTACGGCGTGCCGAGCCGGTCGTGGTTGAGGCGGACCACCAGGCGCGGTGCCTCGTAGTCCTCGTAGCGGTTCTCGACGAACGTCATCGGGGGCCGACGCGCGCGGTAGTCGTAGAACGCGTCGACGTCGAAGCTCGCGACGACGGGGCCGGACGACTCCGCCAGCAGGTGCGCGGTCGCGAGGGCGGCGGCGTTGCCCGCGTCGAGGAACCCCTCCAGCGCGTGCACGAGCACCGGCCCCTCGCCCAGTGCCTCCAGCTCCGGCACGTCGTCGACGATGTGCACGAAGCGCGACGCCTCAGCCATCCTTCCCTCCGTTTCGTCTCGTCGGTCCCGGTGCAACACGGACCGGGCCCTCACTATGCCCGATCCGGGCCCGATCCCGTCCGTGGGGCGGGCCGCGGGCACGCCCCCGCCGGTCGCGCGGCGTGACGACTCCCACAGCCGCCGGGCTACCCGACCCTTGTTACCAGCCAGTAGCATCGAGTCACCTATCCCTACGTGTGTGGAGGAGCCTTCGTGGCCCGACAGTTGCGAGAGGTCGTCTTCGTCGACGGCGTGCGGACGCCGTTCGGCAAGGCCAAGGGCCAGTACGCCGAGACGCGTGCGGACGACCTGGTGATCAAGTGCATCCGCGAGCTCATGCGGCGCAACCCGTCGCTCCCCCCGGAGCGGGTCGACGAGGTCGCCGTCGCGGCCACCACCCAGATCGGCGACCAGGGGCTGACCATCGGCCGCACCGCCGCGCTGCTGGCCGGGCTGCCGGACACGGTGCCCGGCTACGCGATCGACCGCATGTGCGCCGGTGCGATGACCGCCGTGACCACCAGCGCGTCCGGGATCGCCTTCGGCTCCTACGACGTGGTGATCGCCGGCGGCGTCGAGCACATGGGCCGGCACCCGATGGGTGAGGCGGTCGACCCCAACCCGCGGATCGTCTCGGAGCGGATCGTCGACCAGGAGGCGCTCTCGATGGGGTGCACCGCCGAGAACCTGCACGACCGCTACCCGAGCATCACCAAGGAGCGCGCGGACGCCTACGCGGTGGCCTCGCAGCAGAAGACCGCCCGGGCCTACCAGGACGAGAAGATCCAGCCCGACCTGGTCCCGGTGGCCGTCCGCAGCGCCGAGCTGGGCTGGGGTCTGGCCACCGTCGACGAGCCGCCCCGACCGGACACCACCATGGAGAGCCTGGCCGGGCTGAAGACCCCGTTCCGGGCGCACGGGCGGGTCACCGCGGGCAACGCCGCCGGCATCAACGACGGCGCCACCGCCTGCCTGCTCGCCGACGAGGACACCGCCCGCGAGCTCGGCCTCCCGGTCAAGATGCGACTGGTCTCCTACTCGTTCGCGGGCGTCGAGCCGGAGGTGATGGGCGCCGGCCCGATCCCGTCGACCGAGAAGGCGCTCCGGCGGGCCGGCCTGAGCATCGACGACATCGACGCGTTCGAGATCAACGAGGCGTTCGCCGTGCAGGTGCTCGCCTTCCTCGAGCACTACGGCATCGCCGACGACGACCCGCGGGTCAACCCGTACGGCGGCGCCATCGCGGTCGGCCACCCGCTGGCCTCGTCCGGCGTGCGGCTGATGACCCAGCTGGCCCGCCGGTTCGAGGAGCGACCGGAGATCCGCTACGGGATCACGACCATGTGCATCGGCATCGGCATGGGCGGCACGGTCATCTGGGAGAACCCCAACTGGAACGGAGAGAAGGCCTGATGAGCACCACCCCCGAGTTCCAGGCGCTGCTGGACCGCGGCGCCGCGATGGCGACCGACGAGGTGGTCACCGTGGCCCGCTCCCGCGACGTCGCACTCCCGTACGGCGCGGGCACGATGGCCCTGATCACCCTGGACAACGGCCTCGACCACACCAGGCCGAACACGTTCGGGCCGAGGTCGCTGGCCTCGCTCAACACCGCGATCGACGCGGCACTCGAGCGCGACGACGTGGTGGCCCTCGGGGTCACCGGCAAGCCGTTCATCCTCGCCGCCGGGGCCGACCTCTCGGGCGTCCCGGGGATCACCTCCCACGACGACGCCAAGCTGATCGCGCAGCTCGGCCACGGCGTCTTCCGCAAGCTGGGCGACGGTGGCAAGCCGACGTTCGGCTTCGTCAACGGCCTCGCCCTGGGCGGTGGCCTCGAGGTGGCGCTGCACTGCGACTACCGAACCGTCCAGGACTCCGCCCCGGCGCTCGGCCTCCCCGAGGTCATGCTCGGGCTGGTCCCCGGCTGGGGCGGCGCCTACCTGGTGCCGAACCTGGTGGGCGCGGCGGCCGCGGTGAAGCTGATCGTCGAGAACCCGCTCAACCAGGGCAAGACGCTGACCGGGCACGCGGCGTTCGAGGCCGGCCTGGCCGACGCGGAGTTCGGCGGTGCCGACTTCCTCGAGCAGTCGCTGCTCTGGGCCGCCCGGGTGCTCAGCGGCGACCTCGAGGTCGAGCGGCCCGAGGTCGACCGGGGCGAGGCATGGGACGCGGCGGTGGCGAAGGGCCGGTCGGTCGCGGACGCCAAGACCGGTGGAGCGTCGCCCGCGGCGTACCGGGCCCTCGACCTGATCGCCGCGGCGAGGACCAGCACCCGCGACGAGGGCTTCGCCGCCGAGGACGAGGCGCTCGCCGACCTGATCCTCACCCCGGAGCTGAAGGCCGGCCTGTACGCGTTCGACCTGGTGCAGAAGCGGGCCAAGCGGCCAGCCGGCGCGCCGGACAGGTCGCTGGCGCGTCCGGTCACCAAGGTCGGCATCGTGGGGGCCGGGCTGATGGCCAGCCAGCTCGCGCTGCTGTTCGTCCGCCGGCTCCAGGTGCCCGTCGTACTCACCGACCTGGACCAGGCGCGCGTCGACAAGGGGGTGGGCTACGTGCACGCCGAGGTCGACAAGCTGCTCGCGAAGGGCCGGGTGAACCAGGACAAGGCCAACCGGCTCAAGGCGCTGGTCTCGGGTGCGGCCGACGATGCCGCGAAGGCGGCCGCATTCTCCGACGCGGACTTCGTGATCGAGGCCGTGTTCGAGGAGATGGGCGTCAAGAAGAAGGTCTTCGCCGACGTGGAGGCGGTGGTCTCGCCGGAGTGCGTGCTCGCCACCAACACCTCGTCGCTGTCGATCACCGAGATGGCGGCCGATCTCCAGCACCCCGAGCGGGTCGTCGGCTTCCACTTCTTCAACCCGGTCGCGGTGATGCCGCTGCTGGAGATCGTCAGGGGCGAGCGGACCGACGACGCGACGCTGGCCACCGCGTTCGCCACCGGCAAGGCGCTGAAGAAGACCACGATCCTGGTCAAGGACAGCCCGTCGTTCATCGTGAACCGGCTGCTCGGCCGGTTCATGGGCGAGGTCGGCAAGATCGTCGACGAGGGCACCCCGCTCGAGGTCGCTGACGGCGCGTTCGCGGGCGTGGCCCCGATGCCGCCGTTCTTCCTGCTCTCCCTGGTGGGGCCGGCGATCGCGCTGCACAACAACGAGACCCTGCACCGGGCGTTCCCGGAGCGGTTCTACGTCTCTCCGAACCTGCAGAAGCTGGTCGCCGCGGGGAAGACGAGCGTCTACCTGCCCGACTTCACCGTCGACCCGGAGGTGGCCGAGATCTTCGCGCCCCCCGCCGACGGGGTCGCGCTGACGAGTGCGCAGGTCCGCGAGAGGGTGCTGTCGGCGCTGGCCGAGGAGGCCCGGCTGATGCTCGACGAGGGCGTCGTGGCGGCTCCCGAGGACCTGGATCTCGCGATGATCACCGGGGCCGGCTTCTCGTTCTGGAACGGCGGCCTGACCATGCTGCTGGACCGGACCGGGATCGCGGAGCGGGCCACCGGCCACACCTTCCACTGACCGGCCGGCCCCGGTTTGGGCCGGGGGGCTTGACTGGGGGCCATGACCGACTCGACGAACCCGCTCGGCAACCGCACGCTCGGCACGGCCTCCCCGCTGACCGTCTCCACGATGGGACTCGGCTGCATGGGGATGTCGGAGTTCTACGGCAACCGCGACGAGGACCAGGCGTTGGAGACCATCCACCGCGCCCTCGACCTTGGCGTCAGCTTCCTCGACACCGCGGACATGTACGGCCCCTTCACCAACGAGAAGCTCGTCGGCCGCGCCCTCGCCGGGCGTCGCGGCGAGGTGCAGCTGGCCACGAAGTTCGGCAACGAGCGCGGCGAGGACGGGAGCCGGCTGGGGATCAACGGCCGCCCGGACTACGTGCGCACAGCCTGTGACGCGTCGCTGAAGCGGCTCGGCGTCGACCACATCGACCTCTACTACCAGCACCGCGTCGACAAGACGGTCCCGATCGAGGAGACCGTCGGCGCGATGTCGGAGCTGGTGGCGGCCGGCAAGGTGCGCCACCTCGGGCTGTCCGAGGCCTCACCCGACACCATCCGCCGGGCGCACGCCACGCACCCGATCACCGCCCTGCAGACCGAGTACTCCCTGTTCACCCGCCACGTCGAGGACGAGATCCTGCCGCTGCTGCGCGAGCTCGGGATCGGGCTGGTGCCGTACTCACCGCTGGGCAGGGGCCTGCTCACCGGAGCGATCACCGGGCCGGAGTCGCTCGCCGAGGGCGACTCGCGTCGCAGCGGGTACTTCCCGCGGTTCACCGACGAGGCGTTGGAGGCGAACCTCGCGCTGGTGGCGAAGGTGAAGGAGCTGGGTGAGCAGAAGGGGTGCACGCCGGGTCAGCTGGCGCTCGCGTGGGTGCTGGCGCAGGGCGAGGACGTGGCCCCGATCCCCGGCACGAAGCGGGTGCGCTACCTCGAGGAGAACGTGGCCGCCGCCGACGTACGGCTGACCGAGCAGGACCTCCGGGCGATCGACGAGGCGGTCCCCCGCGACGCGGTCGTCGGCGAGCGGTACGGCGACATGTCCACCATCGACGCCTGAGCCGCGGGCGCCCGACGCCCGCGGCGGGCTGGACCGCCGCCCCGGCCCCGGTGACAACCACCGACGCGCGTGCCATATTGGCGAGAGACACTCTTTCTCCAATTAGGGCGGTGCGATGGCTCCCCGGCGGTACACGATGTCCACGCGCGCAGCGGCGGTGGCCGCACGCCGCGACGAGATCGTCCGCGCGGCCATCGACCTGTTCGCCGAGCGGACCGCGGCCGCGACCACCATGGAGGACATCGCCGGGGCGGCCGGTGTGGCCCCGGCGACGGTCTACCGCCAGTTCCGTGACTTCGACGGCCTGGCCGAGGCGTGCGCCGAGACCGCGTTCAACATCGTCGAGATCCCCACCCCGGAGCGCGCGGCGGCTCAGTTCGCCGATCTGCGTTCCCTGGGCGCCAAGCTGATGCGGTTCATCGAGATCAGCTGCCACTGCTACACAGCGGCCCGAGCCTGGCTGGCCGCCGAGCGCCGCGAACGGCACCTCCCCGCCTTCGAGCGGACGGTCAGCCGCGAGGAGGCGGCGCTCGCGGCCATCGTGACCGGCCTGCTCGCGCCCGCGGGTGCCGACGCCTCCACCCGGGCCGTCGTCACCGCGCTGGTGGACTTCCCCTTCTGGGACTCGCTGCGCCGCGCCGGCCTGCCGGCCGACGCGATCCCCCACCTCGTCTTCGACCTCGTCTCGGGACAGCTGCGCCGCGTCGGCATCAGGGCCGACCGGCCTACCGAAGGGAGCACCCCGTGACCACGCTCGACAGCACCGACCTCGTCGTACCCCCCGGCGCCGGAGAGACGCTCTGGCACCTCGACACCCTGTGGAGCTGGAAGATCCCGGCAGCCACCACCGGGGGCGCCTTCTCGCTCGCGGAGCAGCTGCTGCCCAAGGGCTCGGCGCCGCCGATGCACCGACACACGCACGAGGACGAGGCCTGGGTGGTCCTCGACGGCGAGGTGTCGTTCTTCCTCGACGGCGAGGAGCACCTGGCCGGCACCGGCACCTACGTCTTCGGGCCCCGCGGCCGCGTGCACTCGTTCCTGGTCCGGACGGAGACCGCCCGGGTCGCCACCCTGGTGCTGCCGGGCGCGTGCGAGGAGTTCTTCCGCCGCACCGGCCACCCCGCGACAGCGCCGACGCTTCCCCCGCCCGGTGAGCCGGACATGCCGGCGCTGCTGGCCGGGATGGCGGAGTTCGGCATCGAGCTCGTGGGGCCGCCGCCGCAGCCGTGACTCCCGCCCCCGGCCTCGAGCCCCGGGGTCGTGCGAGACCGGCCCGGCGGCCTCAGACGTTCGACGACGAGCCGGGCCGCTCCGCGCCCAGGATCGGCTCGCCGTTGTCGAGGGCGGTGACGTCCTCGACGATGCCACGGGCGATGGACTGGGCGGTGAGCCCGATGTCCTCGAGGATCCTCGCGCGCTTGGCGTGCGACAGGAACCGCTGCGGGACGCCGTACAGCCGGACCGGGGTGTCGATGCGGGCGTCGTTGAGGGTCTGCAGCAGCACCGAGCCGCAGCCGCCCACGATCCCGTTGTCCTCGACCGAGACCACGAGCCGGTGCTCGCGGGCGAGGTCCAGGATCGCGGGGTCCACCGGCTTGACCCAGCGCGGGTCGACCACGGTGACGCCGATGCCCTGCGCGGCCAGCCGCTCGGCGACGTCCACGGAGACCGACGCCATCGAGCCGACGCCGACGATCAGCACGTCCTTGGCCCCGTTGCGGACCAGCACGTCGCAGCCGCCGGCCCTGCCGACCGCGTCGACGTCGGCGTTCGGAGGCCCCTTCGGGAAGCGTACGACGGTCGGCGCGTCATCGACGGCGACCGCCTCCCCGAGCAGCTCGCGCAGGCGGGTGGCGTCGCGCGGGGCGGCCAGCCGCAGCCCGGGCACGACCTGGAGGATGGACATGTCCCACATGCCGTTGTGGCTGGCGCCGTCGTCGCCGGTGACCCCGGCCCGGTCGAGCACGAACGTCACGCCGCAGCCGTGGAGCGCGACGTCCATCAGCACCTGGTCGAAGGCGCGGTTGAGGAAGGTGGCGTAGACGGCCACCACCGGGTGCAGGCCGCCCATCGCCAGCCCCGCGGCCGAGGTCACGGCGTGCTGCTCGGCGATGCCGACGTCGAAGGTCCGCTCCGGGTACTTCGCCGCGAACAGGTGCAGCCCCACCGGGTGCATCATCGCCGCGGTGATCGCGACGAGGTCCTTGCGCTCGGCGCCGAGCCGGACCATCTCGTCGGCGAACACGTCGGTCCAGATCCGGCCCTTGGGGTTCTCCTCGCCGGTCTCGACGTTGAACGACCCGGGGCTGTGGAACTGGTCGGCCTCGTGCCGCTCCGCCGGGGAGTAGCCGAACCCCTTGCGGGTCATGGCGTGCACGATGACGGGTCCGCCGAACCGCTTCGCCTGGGTGAGCGCCTGCTCGACGGCGGCCCGGTCGTGACCGTCGACCGGTCCGACGTACTTCAGGCCGAGGTCCTCGAAGAGCCCCTGGGGGGCGAGAGCGTCCTTCATGCCCTTCTTCATCGCGTGCAGGGCGTCGTAGACGGCCGGTCCGACGCCCGGGACGCCGTTGAGCCGGCGCTTGACCCCGTCGAGCACCTGCTCGTAGCGGGGGTTGGTGCGCAAGGTGGTGAGGTGGTTGGCCAGCCCCCCGACGGTCGGGGTGTAGGAGCGACCGTTGTCGTTGACCACGATCACGAGCTTGCGGTCGTGGTTCTCGGCGATGTTGTTCAGCGCCTCCCAGGCCATGCCACCGGTCAGCGCGCCGTCGCCGATGACCGCGACGACGTGCCGGTCCTCACCGCGGATCGCGAAGGCCTTGGCCAGGCCGTCGGCGTAGGACAGCGCGGTGGACGCGTGGGAGTTCTCGACGACGTCGTGGGCGGACTCGGCGCGGGACGGGTAGCCCGACAGCCCGCCCTCCTGGCGGAGCCGGTCGAAGCCCGCGGCCCGGCCGGTGAGCAGCTTGTGCACGTAGGCCTGGTGCCCGGTGTCGAAGACCACCCGGTCGCGCGGCGACTCGAAGACCCGGTGCACGGCCATCGTGAGCTCGACGACTCCGAGGTTCGGACCCAGGTGCCCGCCGGTGCGCGAGACCTTCGTGACCAGGAAGTCGCGGATCTCGCTGGCGAGGTCGTCGAGCTGGGCGTCGGAGAGGCCTCGAAGGTCGCGCGGCCCCGTGATCGACGAAAGCACTCCCATTGCTACGCGGCCTCTCCTCTTCCTCGGTTGCGGGCTGACGTTCGAGTCTATCCGGGCACGGGCACGTCGAAGACCGCGACCGCCGGCTCCTCCAGGCTACCCAGCCACACCCGGCCCCCGTGCTCACGGACGCCGGTGACCATGTGGTAGTCGTCACTCGCGATCCGGCAGTCGTGGACGGCCCTGCCGTCGTCGTCGAACGCCATCACCCGCACGGTGCGCTTCGGCTTCGGCTGCAGCGGGGCCGGCAGCCTCCAGGCCAGCCGGCGCAGCAGCATCGGCCCGGTCATCAGCCGCTCGACCAGCGGGTCCGTCGGCGACGCGATCGTCACCCAGACCAGGCCGTCGCTGCCGCGGGCGATGTTGTCGGGGTATCCGGGCAGGTCGGCGACGAGGTCCTCGCGCTCCCCCGCCCGGGGGCCGCTCAGCCACAGTCGTACGACGGACCGACCGGCGGTCTCGGCCACGGCGACGTAGGACTCGTCCGCGGAGAGGGCCACGCCGTTCGCGAACCGCAGCCCGTCGAGGAGCACGGTGACCGAGCCGTCGGGGCCGCGGCGCAGCAGCCGGCCGGAGCAGGTGTTCTCCACCAGGTCCGCCTTCCACTGGTCGATGCCGTAGACCCGTGAGGAGTCGGTGAAGTAGATCCGGCCGTCGGAGTGCACCGCCGCGTTGTTGCAGAAGGCCATCCGCTGCCCGTGCACGAGCGTGACCAGCTCCTGCACGGCCCCGTCGGCCGGGTCCAGCGTCAGCAGGCCACGTCGCGCGTCGCAGACCAGCAGCCGGCCGTCCGGCAGCAGCTCCAGGCCGAGCGGACGGCCCCCGGTGTCGCCGACCCGGTCGATGCGGCGGCCGTCGGGGTGGACGCGGAAGACCGCCCCCTCGGCGGTGCCGGTGTAGACCCGGCCCTCCTCGTCGACCACGACGTCCTCGGCGCCGGTGCCGGGCACCCGGATCACGCTCAGCTCGGTCATGGCCGCCACCCTAGTCCGGCTGGCATAGTCTCCGCTCGTGCCAGACCACCACCGTGACAGCGCCCTGAGGGACGAGGTCGTCGCGCTCACCCGCGACCTGATCCGCCTCGACACCACCAACGCCCCCGGCAACGAGACCCGCGCCGCCGAGCACCTGCG
Source organism: uncultured Actinomycetota bacterium (assembly GCA_963838025.1). Classification (GTDB taxonomy): domain Bacteria; phylum Actinomycetota; class Actinomycetes; order Propionibacteriales; family Nocardioidaceae; genus Nocardioides_B. Next base: position 1,606,956 of record CAWIPF010000001.1, on the reverse strand, counting down.
CGGCTACCTCCAGGACGCCGGCGTCGCCTGCGACCTCGTCGCCCGCGACCCCGACCGCGCGAACCTGGTCGCCCGGATCCCCGGGACCGACCCGGGCGCCCCGTCGCTGGCGTTCGTCGGCCACACCGACGTCGTACCGGTCGACCCGCGGGACTGGACGCACCCCCCGTTCGAGGCCGTCGTCGACGACGACGGGTGGCTCTACGGTCGCGGCGCCATCGACATGAAGAACGAGGTCGCGGCGCGCGCCGTGGCGATGGCCGAGCTGGCCCGCCGCGGCTTCCGGCCGCGAGGGGACCTGTGGTTCCTCGCGGTCGCCGACGAGGAGGACGGCACGGCCGACGTCGGGATGCGCTGGCTGCTCGAGGAGCGGCCGGAGATCCGCCCGGACGTGTCGGTCAACGAGGGCGGCGGCGAGCGGCTCGACCTCACCGACGGCCGCAGCGTGCTGACCCTCGGCGTCGGCGAGAAGGGCACCTTCCCGGCCCGGGTCACCGCGGTGGGCGAGGCCGGCCACGGGTCCACCCCGAGCGTGGGCCGCAACGCGGTGCCGATGCTCGGCGAGCTGCTGCGCCGGGTCGGGCTGGGGATGCCGGTGCCGCAGCGGTCGGAGCTGGTGGACGCGATGCTCGAGGTGCTGCTCGGCGACGGCACGGGCGACCTCGAGGCGCGCCTCGCGAAGGCGGCGGCACTGCACCCGGCGCTGGCCCCCGTGCTGCCCGCGCTCGTGGGCACCACGATGGCGCCGACCGTGCTGGCGGCGTCCAACAAGCGCAACGTGATGCCGGCCCGCGCGTCGATGGAGCTCGACTGCCGGATCCTGCCCGGCACCACCGAGGCCGACGTGGAGCGCGAGGTCCGCTCCCGGCTGGGCGACGACGTGCCCTACGAGCTGTCGTGGCCCGAGCGGCTGGTCGCCGGCAGCAGCTCGCCGGCCGAGGGACCCGTCGTCGACGCCGTCCGCACCTTCCTCCGCGACGAGGGCGTGGACGCGGCGGTGCTGCCGGTGCTGGGCACCGGGTTCACCGACTCCGTGTACCTGCGGGCCGCGGCCGGCACCGCGGCGTACGGCTTCAGCCCGTTCCTGGCCACTCCCGCGCAGGTGCTGGAGGCCGGCTACCACAACGCCGACGAGCGGATCCACGTCGACGACCTGCTGCTGTCCACGCGCTTCCACCTGCACCTGGCCCGGCGGCTCCTGGGGAGTGACGATGCGAGCGCGTGACCTCGGCGTCGTCGTCGGCGCCCTGCCGACCGGCCCGCACAACGCGATCACCGACGTCGCCGGGGTGCGGGTCGGGCACGCCACGGTCGTCGAGGGGCACGGGCCGCTGGTCCGCGGCCGGGGGCCGGTGCGCACCGGCGTCACGATGGTGGTCCCCCACGACGGCAACGTCTGGACCGAGCCGGTGTACGCGGGCTTCCACCGGCTCAACGGCAACGGGGAGATGACCGGGCTGCCGTGGCTGGAGGAGGCCGGCATGCTGCTCTCCCCCGTCGGCCTCACCAACACCCACAGCGTCGGCGTCGTCCGCGACGCCCTGGTGGGCCTGGAGGTCGACGACCTCCCGGCCGGCCGGGAGGCCTGGGCGCTGCCGGTCGTCGCCGAGACCTGGGACGGCCTGCTCAACGACATCGACGGCTTCCACGTCACCGCCGAGCACGCGCGCGCGGCCTACCGCTCCGCCGCCGAGGGCCCGGTCGCCGAGGGCGCGGTCGGCGGCGGCACCGGGATGGTCTGCCACGAGTTCAAGGGCGGCATCGGTACGTCGTCCCGGCTGGTGCGGGTGGGCGACGGCGCGGCCGAGTGGACCGTCGGGGTGCTGGTGCAGGCCAACCACGGCCGGCGCGAGCGGCTCGCCGTGAACGGGGTCCCGGTGGGGCTGGAGGTCGGCACCGACGTGGTGCCCGCGCCGGCCACGCCGCCGGCGCACGAGCCGGGCGCGGGCTCGATCATCGGGCTGGTGGCCACCGACGCGCCGCTGCTGCCGATCCAGTGCCGGCGGCTCGCGCAGCGCGCCGGGTTCGGGGTCGCCCGGACCGGGGGCGTCGGCGAGAACTCCAGCGGCGACCTGTTCCTGGCGTTCTCGACCGGCAACCGCGGGATGCCGCCCTGCCACCTCGGGGACGACCCCCCGGCGACCGCGACGGTCCGGACCGTCGCCAACAGCCACCTGACCGCGCTGTTCGACGCGGTCGTGGAAGCCGCCGAGGAGGCGATCCTCAACGCCCTCGTGGCCGCGGAGACGATGACCGGGATCGACGGCGTGACCGCGCACGCCCTCCCGCACGACCGGCTGCTCGCGGCGCTGGCGAAGTACGGCCGCTAGGAGCGCCGGACGGTCGCGAGGAGCAGCGGCTCGACCTGGCCCGGCCAGGTGCCGGTCAGGGTGTGCTCGCCCGGGGCGGCCGCGGCCGTCGGCTCGACCACGCGCAGGATGGTCAGCTCGAGTCCGGCCGCGGCCACGACCGTGCGCACGCCGTCGGTGGAGCAGGCGACCTCCGCGGCTCCCCCGACGACGGGCAGGTCGTCTCCCGGCGCACCCGAGCCCTGGACGGCGGCCGTCGACGCGCGACGCTCACCGTCGTCGAAGAACTGCTCGGCCTCACGACCCCCTCCCAGGACGGTGGCCGCCAGCGCGGTGAGGTAGACCGGGTCGCCGCAGGCGTCGTAGGCCCAGCGCCGGCCGAGCACCGAGTGCTCCATGGTCCCGACGAGCCGGCGCTCCGCGCCCTCCAGCGGCGCCGCCCGGTAGGTGAGCGGCACCTGGAGGACAGGACCGTCACCCACGCGGACCAGATGGGTCTCGATGCCGACCTCCCCCTGCGGATCGTCGAACCGGTAGGAGCCCAGCAGCACGAGGTCGGGGTGCGTGGGTCCGGCGTACCAGGGCCGGCCCGGCAGCCAGCCGGCGATCAGCTCGCTCTTCGGTGGACGGATCTCGGCCCGGTGCAGGACTGCCATGCCCAGACTCTACGGCGGGGACCCCTGCCCGAGCAGGGGCCCGTGAAGGAACCGCTAAGAATCCGGTGTCCGCCGTATGGACGGCGTCAAGACCCACCCGGGACCGGTCCTGGAGGTTGTTCGCTGGGGACGTGGCGAATGTGACGTCGATGTCGAAGCGGCTGCTGGTGGGTCGTCCGTTGAGCAGCACGCGGATGGGCCACACGTTGTTGCCCAAGAAGCTGGCGCTGCCGGTGTTCTGCAGCGACCCGTTGTCGTCGAACGCCTACGCGACCGAGGAGATCCTGCTGGTGCTGAGTCTGGGCGGACTGGGTCTCCTGCACCTGGCGCCGTGGGTGGCGCTGGGCGTGGTCGGGCTGTTGGTGATCGTGGTCGCCTCATACCGCCAGACGGTGCACGCCTACCCGAACGGTGGCGGCGCCTACGCGGTCAGTCGGGCGAACCTGGGACGGTCGGCGTCGTTGGTGGCGGCGAGTGCGCTGCTGGTCGACTATGTGCTGACGGTCGCGGTGTCCGTGGCGGCCGGAGTGTCGAACATCGTCTCCGCAATGCCCTCTCTCGCCCCGCACGCGGTCGCGATCTCGGTGCTGTGCGTGGTCCTGCTCGCGCTGACGAACCTGCGCGGCATCAAGGAGTCTGGTGCTGTGTTCGCAATCCCGACCTACGGCTTCGTGCTGTGCGTGTTCACCATGTTGGTGGTCGGGCTGCTGCATGCGTGGCGCGGAGCTGCGCCGGTCGCGGAGTCGGCCGGCTACGCGGTCCGTGCCGACCACCCCATCACGGGAGTCTTCTTCCTGATCCTGCTGCTGCGCGCGTTCGCCTCCGGCTGCACGGCACTGACCGGCGTGGAGGCGGTGAGCAACGGTGTCCCGAACTTCCGGAAGCCGAAGGCGCGCAACGCGGCCGCGACGTTGGCGATCATGGGAACCCTGACGATTGCGATGTTCGTGGGGATCACGGCGCTGGCGATGATCAGCCGGGTGCACGTGGCCGACGACCCCGCACGGGTGGTGGGCGCACCGGACGGCTACGTGCAGCGCACCGTGATCGCGCAGCTGGCGGGGGCGGTCTTCGGGACCGGCTCGTTCGGGTTCTTCGCGGTGCAGGTGTTCACCGCAGGGATCCTGGTGCTGGCCGCGAACACGGCGTTCAACGGGTTCCCGATCCTGGCCTCGATCCTGGCCGGAGACGGCTTCCTACCGCGCCAGTTCGCCCGCCGCGGAGATCGGCTGGTCTTCTCCAACGGCATCGTGATCCTCGCCGGACTGGCCATCGCGCTGATCGTGGCGTTCCACGCCAGCACCACCCGGCTGATCCAGCTCTACATCATCGGAGTCTTCATCTCGTTCACGCTGAGCCAGGCCGGCATGGTGGTGCACTGGCGGCGCCTGTTGCCCCGGGAGCCTCGCGGCGCCCGCCGGCGCACGATGCACCGCGCCCTGCTGATCAACGGCCTCGGGGCGGCCACGACCGCGGTGGTCCTGGTGATCGTGCTGCTCACCAAGTTCCTGCACGGGGCCTGGATCGTGGTGATCGCCATGCCGCTGGTGTTCGCGATGATGCTGGCAATCCGCAGGCACTACGACCGGGTGGCACGTGAGCTCGCCCCACCACCGGGCGGTGTCCCTCTGCCGAGCCGAGTCCGGGTGGTGGTGCCGGTCTCGAAGTTGCACACCCCGACACTTCGAGCACTGGCCTTCGCCCGCGCGCTGCGGCCGCACAGCATCGTGGCCCTCACCGTGCGCACCTCCGGCGAGGAGACCGACCGGCTGATGGAGGAGTGGGCCGAGCGTGAGATTCCGGTGCCGCTGGTCGTGCTGGACTCGCCCTACCGGGAGCTCACCCAGCCGGTCGTGCAGTACATCCGGGAGATCCACCGGGGACGTCCCCGTGACGTCATCTCCGTCTTCGTGCCCGAGTACGTCGTCGGGCACTGGTGGGAGCACCTGCTGCACAACCAGAGTGCACTGCGGCTCAAGGCGCGACTGCTGTTCCAGCCCGGGGTGATGGTGACCTCCGTCCCGTGGCAGCTCGGCTCCGCGGAGGCGCTCACGGCCCGCCGCGGCGATGACGAGGAGCAGTCCGCTGCGCCGCCGGGCGCGGGCCGGGTTGTGGCACGCTGAGCTCATGCAGTTCCCGCGGCGGAGCCGCGACTCCGAGTCTCCCGGGAGGGTAGGGCTCCCGCCCAACGCGGGGGGTCTTCCTCGCAAGCGGCGACGCGCAGGTCTGCTGATCTCCCTGCTGGGCCTTCCACTGCTCACGGCGGCCATGCTCGGCGCGCGCGGGCAACTGGGCCTGGACAGCGTGCTGCTGATCTACCTGCTGGCGGTGGTCGGCATCGCCGTGGTGGGCGGCCTCGGCGCGGCGCTGGTCGGCGCGTTGGCGTCCTTCGCGCTGGCGAACTGGTTCCTGACCCCGCCGTACTACACCTTCCACGTCGAAGGCCGGGACCGGGTCGTGCAGCTGCTGGTCTTCGTGGTCATCGCGGTGCTGGTCGCCATCACCGTCGACATCGGCGCTCGCCACCGGGTCAGTGCCGAACGCAACCGCATGGAAGCCCGGCTGTTCGCCCGGCTCACGTCCTCCGAGATCGGTGCCGCCTCACCTGAGGCGGTCCTGCACCAGATCCGGAGCCTGTTCGAGCTCGACGCCGTCGAGCTCGCGGACCCCGCCCACGGCGAGACGGGCGCAGCTCTGGTGGTGGTCGGTGAGCGCAACGCCATGGCGCCGGCGTTGACCGTCCACACCGACAGCAACCTCGTGGTACGCGGCTACGGTGCTCAGCGGTTCGCCGAGGACAGCCGTCTGCTGCGCACGCTCGCCGAGACCGCGGCCCGGTCCTGGGAGGAACAGCGCCTCGCCCGGGAAGCCGCTCGCGCCGAGCAGCTCACCGAGACCGACCGCGTACGCGCGGCCCTGCTGGCGGCCGTCAGCCATGACCTGCGGACCCCTCTGGCCGGCATCAAGGCCGCCGTCTCCACGCTGCGTCAGGACGACGTGGCCTGGACCGAGGAAGAGACCGCCGAGCTGCTGACCTCGATCGAGGACTCCACCGACAAGCTGACGGACCTGATCTCCAACCTGCTGGCCATGAGCCGCATCCAGGCGGGGGCCGTCTCTGTGACCCTCGAGCCGGTCGCCCTCGAGGAGGTTGTCGGTCAGGCGGTCCTGCACGTGGACGCCGCGAGGGCGTGGCTGGAGATCCCAGAAGACCTCCCGCTGGTTCTCGCCGACGCGGGACTGCTGGAACGCATCGTGGCCAACCTCCTGGCGAACGCGTGCCGGTTCTCGCCTCGGGGCCTTCCGGTGGTGCTGCGCGGCAGGACCACCCCCGACGCACGATGCGTCGAGCTCGACGTCGTCGATCATGGCCCCGGAGTGCCGGCTCACCAGCGCGAGGAGATGTTCACCCCCTTCCAGCGCCTGGGCGACCATGACAACCAGACCGGGGTCGGCCTCGGCCTGGCCATCGCCCGAGGATTCAGCAGGTCCATGAGCGCCACCCTCACCCCGCTCGACACGGCCGGAGGCGGGCTCACCATGCGACTCCGGCTCCCGGTGGCCCCCACATGACCCGCATCCTCATCGTCGACGACGAACCCGAGCTGCTTCGAGCACTGAGCATCAACCTCCGTGCCCGCAAGTACGACGTCACGCTGGCCACGGACGGCACGTCCGCCCTGCGCCGGGCCGCCAGCGCCGTCCCCGACGTCGTCATCCTCGACCTCGGCCTCCCCGACATGGACGGCACCGAGGTCATCCACGGCCTCCGCGGCTGGACCAACGTCCCCATCATCGTGCTCTCCGCCAGAGAGGGGCAGCCGGACAAGGTCGAGGCTCTCGACGCGGGAGCCGACGACTACCTCACCAAGCCGTTCGGCATGGACGAGCTCATGGCGCGCATCCGGGCCGCCCTGCGCCGTGCCGATCCTGCAGGGGACGCCCCCGTCGTCACCACCGCAGACTTCACCATCGACCTCGCCGCCAAGCGTGCCGTGAAGGCCGACACCGAGGTGCGCCTGACCCCGACCGAGTGGCACCTGGTCGAGCTCCTCGTCCGCAACTCAGGCAAGCTCGTCGGCCGCCGGCAGCTCCTCAGCGAGGTCTGGGGACCCAGCTACTCCGCCCAGAGCGGCTACCTGCGCGTCTACATCGCGGGCATCCGCCGCAAGCTCGAGCCGGATCCCTCGAAGCCGAAGCACTTCCTCACCGAGCCAGGACTTGGCTACCGCTTCGAACCCTGATCTGCGGCCCGGGCGACCGCTCAACGACGGCGTCCCGGGCTCGCGCCGCGCCGGGCTCAGTCCCCGGTGAGGGCCCGGCGCGGGTTGTCCACGAGCAGCGTGTCGACGTCGGACGCGGAGAACCCCGCCTCGCGCAGGTGCGCGGCGAACGTCGTGGGCACGTAGGCGTAGCCCGGCCCGCCGAGCTCGGCGTAGTTCGACCGCAGGCACACGTCCTGGCTGAGCAGCACCCGCTCCAGGAAGCCGTGGTCGGCGAGCGCCCGGATCCACTCCAGCCGGCAGCGGGTGTCGTAGTCGCTCTCGCCCTGCACGGTGTCGAACTGCACGAAGGCACCCCGGCGGGCGACCTCGAGGTGGTACGCCGGGTCCGGCACCATGTCGCAGTGGCCGACCACCACCCGTCGCGGGTCGACGCCCTCCTCCGCGAGCAGGTCGAGCTGCGGCAGCCCCACCGGCCAGCGGGCCGCGTGGGTGGTGATGGTCAGACCGGAGCGGAGGTGCGCGCGGGCGGCCGCGCGGAACGACCGCTCCTCGAGCGCCGACAGGTGGCCCCGGTCGGACCCGATCTCGCCGATGACACCGGCCCGCACGCCGGTGCCGTCGACCCCCTCCTCGATGTCGTGCACGATCCAGTCGGCGGCCGCGTCCACGCTCAGCCGGTCGAGCTCGGCGGGCAGGTAGGGGTCGCGGTAGAACCCGCAGCCCATCACGATGTTGAGCCCGGTCTCCCGCGCCACCTCGCGCAGCGCGACCGGGTCACGGGAGAGCCCGACGCTGGTGCAGTCGACGAGCGTCCGGCCGCCCGCCTCGACGTACGCGGTCAGCTCGCGGACCGCCAGCACCGGGTCGTTGAGCAGGCCGTCGCCGCGGTACTCCCGGACGAGGTCGAGGAACACGTGCTCGTGCGGGAGGGTCACGCCGAGGTCGGCGGCGTCCACGGGCCCGAGCACGGTCATCACGGTCGACATCAGTCCGACACACTCCTGCAACGAAATCAGCGGCGCTCGGACGCTAGCACAGACGGATCTACACAAATGTCTGGATGTTCTGGCGGAAACCATTGCGTTTCCCGCCGACCGCTGCCAAGGTCGTCAGCAACACCAGACCCAGACCCACGGGGGCTTCGACCTGCCGTGCCTCGGCACGGTCGGCCCCACCAGGAAGGCGGCTCGGATGAAGGCGACGTTGGCACGGAGCGCGGCGGCGCTCGCGGCGCTCACCCTGCTGGCGGGCTGCGGCTCGTCCGGGTCCTCCGACGGCAACGGCAGCGGCGGCGCCACCGGTGGCACGCTGCGGCTGGGCACGTCCACGGACATCGACTCGCTGAACCCCTTCGTGGCCATCAACCAGCCCGGCTACGCGACGTTCGAGCTGATCTACCCGCAGCTCGTGCAGTACGACGCGGGCATGTCGTTCGCCCCCGACTTCGCCGAGAAGTGGAGCACCTCGGCCGACGGCAAGGTGTGGACGTTCAACACCCAGAAGAACGCGAAGTGGTCCGACGGGCAGCCGATGACCGCCAAGGACGCGGCCTGGACGTTCTCCACGATCATGAAGTACGCCGACACCGTGGCGGCCAACCAGGCGTCCACGCTCACCCACCTGAAGTCGGCCACCGCCACCGACGACACCACCTTGGTGCTCACCTACAAGACCCCGGTCGCCAACGTGCTGTCTAACCTGCAGCAGCTGCCGATCCTGCCCGAGCACGTGTGGTCGCAGTACGCCACCGGCAAGGGCAAGGAGCTCAAGTCGTTCGACAACATGCCCGCCAACGGCAAGCCGGTCGTCTCCGGCGGCCCGTTCGAGCTGGTGTCGTACAAGAAGGACCAGATCGCGCTCTACAAGCGGAACCCGAACTGGTACGGCGAGAAGCCGAAGATGGACGGCTTCGGGCTCCAGTACTTCGCCAACGAGGACGCGATGGTCACCGCGATGAAGAGCGGCAGCCTCGACGCGATCACCGACGTCCCGGAGACGGCGGTCGACACGCTGAAGCAGGCCGGCAAGACCGTCAGCGTCTCCCCCGGCCTGGAGTTCCACGACTGGATCTTCAACTCCAACCCCAAGAAGCCGAAGAACCGCGAGCTGCTCGACCCGAAGGTGCGCGAGGCGTTCGAGTCCGCGATCGACCGCGACAAGATCATCGCCACCGCGAACCTCGGCTACGCCAAGAAGGGCGCCAGCATCATCCCGCCGTCGGCCGGCGGCGGTTGGTCCGACGAGTCGGTCAAGCCGATCCCCTTCGACCTCGGACACGCCAACCAGCTGCTCGACCAGCTCGGCTACAAGTTGGGCGGCAACGGGATCCGGGTCGCCAACGGCCACCCGATGTCCTACCAGGTGATCATGCCCGGCAAGGGCGCGAGCATGCGGACCTTCGAGATCATCCAGTCCGACCTGCGCAAGATCGGCGTGGAGGTCAAGCCCCGCAACCTGGACAGCTCCGCGGCCTGGGACGCGATCATCGCGCCGAACGGGAAGTACCTCGACTTCGACCTCGCGATGTGGGACTGGGTGCCGCTGATCGACCCCGACTTCATGCTGTCGGTGATGACCTGCGGGTCCTACAACGGCTGGAACGACAGCGGCTACTGCAACCCCGCCTACGACAAGCTGTACGACGAGTCGACGCGGGCCATGGACTCCGCCAAGCGGCACCAGATCGTCGACCAGATGCAGCAGATGCTCTACCGCGACAAGCCCTACGTGGTGCTCGGCTACAACGACGTGATCGACGCGTGGGACAAGTCGTGGACGGGCTTCGGCACGAACCCGCAGGGCATGTTCAACGCGCTGACCAAGCAGGGGTTCATCGCAGCCCACCGTTCCTGAGGGCGGGCCGGTGCGTGGCTCGTCCTACCTCCTCAAGCGTGTCCTGCTCGCTCTCGGCACGGTCTTCGTCGCGATCAGCCTGAACTTCGTGCTGTTCCGCGCCGCCCCCGGCAGCGCGGTCAGCAACCTCTCGCGGGTGCCGCACGCGACGCCGGCGATGCGGGCGGAGCTGACCCGGGAGTTCGGCCTCGACAAGTCGAAGTGGGAGCAGTACGTGATCTACCTGCGCGAGCTCGCGCACGGGAACCTCGGCGTCTCCTTCGCCAACCGGCAACCGGTGTCGCACAACCTGGCGGAGGCGCTCGGCAACACCATCCCGATGGTGCTCGTGGGGACCCTGATCGCGATCCTGATCGGGGTGCTCACCGGCAGCCTCGCCGCCTGGCGGCGCGGCGGCTTCACCGACCACTTCAACACCAACCTGGCGATCCTGTTCTACTCGTTCCCGACCCAGTGGCTGGCGCTGATGCTGCTGATCCTGTTCGCCGGGGTGCTGCCGAGCAGCGGGATGACCGACGAGTTCCTGATCGACCCGACGTTCGGCCAGCACGTCGCCGACGTCGCCCGGCACATGGCGCTGCCGGCGTTGACGATGGCGCTCACGCTCTACGGGCAGTACACGCTCGTGGTCCGCTCGGCCATGCTCGAGACGCTGTCCGAGGACTACGTCCTGACCGCGCGTGCGAAGGGGCTGCGGGACCGGACCATCGTGCGCCGGCACGCGTTCCGCAACGCGATGCTGCCGACCACGACGATGGTGGCGCTGTCGCTCGGCTACGTGGTGGGCGGCGCGATCCTGATCGAGACGGTCTTCACGTGGCCGGGCATCGGCCGGGCGGTCTACCTCGCGGTGACCCAGCGCGACTACCCCATGCTGCAGGGGGCGTTCCTGGTCCTCACGCTGTCGGTCGTGACGTTCAACCTGCTCGCCGACCTGCTCTACGCCAGGCTCGACCCGAGGGTGACCGAATGACCGCGATCGCGACCCAGACCACCGGCGCGCCGACCGGACGCACCGCCGCCCGGCTGCTGCGGGCGCTGCGACGGCGCCCGGCCGCCGTCGTGGGCGGCACCTTGCTCACGGTCTTCGTGCTGCTGGCGCTGTTCGCGCCGCTGCTGATGCCGTACGCCGCGGACCAGCAGGTCGGCGGCGTGTTCGAGCCGCCGTCCGCGGCGCACCCGCTCGGCCTCGATGACGGCGGCTACGACGTGCTCAGCCTGGTGCTGCAGGGCGGCCGGATCTCCATGGTGGTCGGCTTCGCGGCCACCGTCGTCGCGATGGTGCTCGGCGGCGGCATCGGGATCCTGTCCGGCTACCTCGGCGGGGCCACCGACACGGTGCTGATGCGGATCACCGACTACTTCCTGGTGATCCCCGACGTGCCGCTGATGATCATCATCGCCGCGGTCTGGGGCCCGAGCCTCTCGCACATCATCCTGGTGATCGGCCTGCTGCTGTGGACCGGCACCGCGCGGATCATCCGGGCCCAGGTGATGAGCGTGCGCGAGCGCGTCTACGTCCGGCGGGCCAGGTCGCTCGGCGCCTCGCACACCCGGATCGTGCTGCGGCACGTGCTCCCCCAGGTCGCCCCGCTGCTGGTCGCCAACACCGTGCTCACCATCGCGGTGGCGATCTTCGACGAGACCGCGCTGGCGTTCCTCGGCCTGTCCGACCCGACCAAGGTCACCTGGGGCACGATGATCGAGCACGCCTTCGACCGCACCGCGGTCAGCACCGGCGCCTGGTGGGCGATCGTGCCGCCCGGGCTCGCGGTCGCGTTCGTGATCATGTCCTGCTACCTGGTCGGCCAGACCATCGAGGACGCGGTCAACCCGCGGCTGAGGGTCGCGCACCTGTCGATCCGCGGGTTCCGGGTCGCGAGCGGCTCGCGCGCCGGGGAGCCCGAGGGGGTGACCCGCCGATGAGCCTGCTCGAGGTGTCCGAGCTCAACGTGTGGTTCGAGCTGCCGGAGGGCGGCCGGCTGCACGCCGTGCAGGACGTCGGCTTCGCCGTGGACCGCGGCCAGCGGCTCGGCCTGGTCGGTGAGTCCGGCTGCGGCAAGACGACCGCGATGATGGCGCTGATGGGGCTGCTGCCCCCGAACGCGGCCGTCTCCGGCGAGATCCTGCTCGACGGCGAGGACATCCTGCGCGAGGGCGAGGCCGGCATCATGCGGCACCGCTGGGTGGACCTGGCGATGGTCTTCCAGGGCGCGATGAACGCGTTCAACCCGGTCAAGCCGGTCGGCGCGCAGATCGTCGAGCCGATGGAGCTGCACGGCACCGCGTCCGGGGCGGCGGCCCGCCGCCGGGCCGGCGAGCTCCTCGAGACCGTCGGCATCCCGGCGGCGCGCGGCCAAACGCTTCCCGCACGAGTTCTCCGGCGGCATGCGGCAGCGCGCGGCGCTCGCGATGGCGCTGGCCTGCGAGCCGAAGGTGCTGCTCGCCGACGAGCCCACCACCGCGCTCGACGTGATGGTGCAGGCGCAGATCCTCGAGCTGCTCGTCGGCCTGTCCGCCGACCTGGGCCTGGCCCTGGTGCTGGTCACCCACGACCTGCCCGTGGTCGCGCAGGCCTGCGACCTGGCCACCGTGATGTACGCCGGCCGGGTGGTGGAGCGCGGCAGCGTCGACACCCTGTTCCACGAGCCCCGGCACCCGTACACACGGCTGCTGTTCGCGGCCACCCCGGACCTCCTCGGCGAGGAGGACGTGGTCTCGATCCCCGGCTCTCCCCCGCGGCTGGACCGGACCATCGAGGGCTGCGCGTTCGCGCCCCGGTGCCCGCAGGCGTTCGAGCCCTGCGCCACCCGGCGGCCGCCGCTCGCCGCGGTCGGCGAGCGCCACGTCGCGGCCTGCCACCTCAACGACCACGCGGAGGTGGGCGCATGACCTCGACCGAGCCCGCCGCCGAGCCGCTGCTGTCGGTGCGCGACCTGGTCACCCGCTACCCGGTGCGCCGCTCGCTCGGCGACGCGCTGCGCGGCCGCCGGCGCCGGTGGGCGCACGCGGTCGACGGGGTCAGCTTCGACGTGCACCCCGGGGAGATGGTCGCCCTGGTCGGCGAGTCCGGCTGCGGCAAGACCACCACCGCCCAGTCGGTGCTGCGGATGGTGGAGCCGAGCGCCGGCTCGGTGACGCTGTCCGGGCGTGACATCACCCACCTGGGACAGCGGGCGCTGCGGCCGCTGCGCCGCGAGATGCAGATGGTCTACCAGGACCCCTACGAGTCGCTCGACCCGCGCTTCCGGGCCCGCCAGACCATCGAGGAGCCGCTGCTGGTGCACGGCATCGGCGGGTCCCGGGCTGAGCGGCGCGCCCTGGTGACCGAGGCCCTCGAGCGCGTCGGACTGAGCCCGGCCGACCTGTTCGCCGACCGCTACCCGCACGAGATGTCCGGCGGCCAGCGCCAGCGCCTCGCGATCGCGGCGAGCCTGGTGCTCGGCCCCAAGCTGCTGGTCGCCGACGAGCCGGTGTCGATGCTCGACGTGTCCGTGCGCGCCGGCGTCCTCGACCTGCTCGACGGGCTGCGGCGCGACTCCTCGACCGGCATCATGATGATCACCCACGACCTGTCCACGGCGGCGCACTTCGCCGACCGGATCGCGGTGATGTACTTCGGCCGCATCGTCGAGAGCGGGCCCGCCCGCCAGCTGGTGCGCGACCCCCGGCACCCCTACACGAAGGCGCTGCTGTCCGTCGTACCGCAGCGGGACCCGCGCCGGCGCACCCGGCCGCAGATCCTGACCGGGGAGCCGCCGGACCCGGTGGAGGTCCCGCCCGGCTGCCGGTTCGCGCCCCGCTGTCCCGCCGCCGTCGACGCCTGCCGGGAGACCGACCCGCGTCTCGAGGCCAGCACCGGGGCCCCGGGCCAGCAGGTCGCCTGCATCCGGGCCGAGGAGCTGCTCGCCACCGTCCCTTCGACCGCAGCGGAGCCCACATGACCACCAAGGCACACGTGATGAAGCCCGGCGCCACCATCGGCGTGCCGGCACCCGCCTCGCCCTACACCAACCGCTCCGAGCTGCTGCGGGGCGTGGAGTGGTGGGAAAAGCAGGGCTACCGGGTCAAGCTGGGCAGGGGCATCCACGAGCGCAACGCCTACCTCGCCGGCGACGCGCGGACCCGGGCCGACGACCTCACCGCGATGTTCGCCGACGACGAGGTCGACGTGGTGCAGGCGTTCCAGGGCGGGTACGGCGCCGCGCAGACCATCCCGCTCGTGGACTGGGACGTGGTGCGCGCCAACCCCAAGCCGTTCGTCGGCTACAGCGACATCACCGCGCTGCACGTGGCGATGCGCCACCACGCCGACCTGGTGACGTTCTACGGCCCCACGCTGGCCGGGATGAACCACCCGAAGGTCAAGAAGTTCACGCAGGACAACCTGCTCAGGGCGCTGACCGGCAGCGAGCCGCTGGGCCAGGTGCCCGGCAACCCCGACGACTCCTACCTGCGCCCGCTCGGCGGCGGCTCGATCACCGCGGAGCTGGTCGGCGGCTGCCTGTGGCTGCTGGGCCAGACCATCGGCACCCCGTGGCAGCCCGACTTCGCCGGCAAGATCCTGTTCTTCGAGGACGTCGACGCGGCCCCGTGGTACCTCGACGGCCTGCTCAACCAGATGACCCAAGCCGGGATGCTGCGCGACGTCGTCGGCGTGGTCGTCGGCGAGATGGTCGACTGCGACTGGCGCGAGGCCAAGCCCGAGTGGTCCCAGACGCTGTCGCTGGAGGACGTGCTCGAGACCTACGTCGAGCCGCTCGGCGTGCCCGCGCTCTACGGCCTCCCGCTCGGCCACGGGGACTACCTGGCCACCCTGCCGCTCGGGGTCGAGGCCACCCTGGACGCCGACGCGCGGACCCTGACCGTCAACGAGCCGGCCCTGCTCCCCTGACGGCCCGCGGGAGCACCAGCTGGAACCCCGCACCGCCCAGCGCCGACTCCCGGACGCGCACCGTGCCGCCGTTGCGGGCCACCAGCTCCTTGACGATCGCCAGCCCCAGGCCGGTGCCGCCGGCGTCCCTCGCCCGGGCGTCGTCCAGCCGGGCAAACCGCTCGAACACCCGCTCTCGTTCCGAGGGCGGGATCCCGGGGCCGTCGTCGGAGACGTCGAGCACCACCTCGTCGCCCTCGTCGGAGGCGGTCACCTCGACCACCGACCGCGCGAACCGGAGGGCGTTGTCGACGAGGTTGGTCAGGGCGCGGCGCAGCTCGTCGTAGCGGACCAACGCGGGCACCGGACCGTCCACGCACGCCACGACCGGGACGGCTCGCCCGACGTAGCGCCCGGCCACCTCCGCGACCAGGTCCCGCAGGTCGACGGTGTCCGCGTCGCCGGGGACCGCCCCGCCCGCGTCCATCCGCGCCAGCGTGAGCAGGTCCTCCACCAGGGCCGCCATCCGGACCACCTCGGCGCGCAGGTCCGCGGTGACCAGCTCGTCGTCGCCGAGCCGCTCGGCGACGTCGAGCTGGGCCAGCATCGACGACAGCGGGCTGCGCAGCTCGTGGGCGGCGTCGTCCACGAACGCGCGCTGCCGGGCCCGCGAGTCCGCCAGCCGGTCCAGCATCGAGTTGAGGGTCACCGCGAGGGCCCTGATCTCGTCCCGCGACTTCGGCACCGGCAGCCGCTCCTCCCGGCCGGCCCCGGAGATGCGCTCGGCCGACGCGCGCAGGGACTCCACAGGGCGCAGCGCGGCCCCGACGACGCGCCACGCGATCAGCGCGAGCACGGCGAGCAGCACGGGATAGAGCCCGAGCAGGGTCAGGCCCAGCAGGTGCCGGCTGTGCACGACGTCGGCCGGCTGCTGCGCGACCAGGACCGTGGACGACCCGGCGGCCGCGACGGTGACCCGCAGCGGCGAGGACAGCCCCATCCGGGACCCCGGCACCTCCACCGGCGAGCCGGACTCCGTCGCCGAGCGGATCTCGCCGGGCAGCAGGAGCGTGGTCAACCGGTCACCGTTCACCGAGGCGCTGACCACCCGGCCCCGCGCGTCGACGACCTGCACGATCTGGTTGCCGGTGGCGGGGATCGGGTCGGGCAGCCGGTGCGCCTCCACGAGGGCGACCACGTCCGCAGCGGTCGCGGCAGCGGCGTCGTCGAGGTAGCGGTAGCTGAGCACCGAGAGGACGCCGTACAGCGCGGCACCTCCGACCGCGAGCGCGGTGGCGACCCCGACGACACCGATCAGCAGCAGCCGGGCGCGCAGACTCAGCCGCTGCCAGGCCGTCCTCATGACTCGAGGCGGTAGCCGGCGCCGCGGACGGTCTCCACCAGGTGCCGCCCCAGCTTGCGGCGCAGGTAGCCGACGTAGACCTCGACGACGTTGGGGTTCACGTCGGCCGCCTCGTCCCACACGTGGTCGAGCAGCTCGACCTTGGTCACCACCCGGCCGGGCCGGCGCAGCAGGTACTCCAGGACGCCGAACTCCCTCGGGGTCAGCGACACCGGCTCCCCCGCCACGTCGACCCGGCGGCTGGCCGGGTCCAGGCGCACGTCACCGGCGGACAGCACCGCGGGCCGGGCGGTCGGGGGGCGGCGCAGCAGCGCACGCAACCGGGCCAGCAGCACCACGTAGGAGAACGGCTTGGTGAGGTAGTCGTCGGCTCCGTAGTCCAGTCCGTCGGCCTGGTCGTACTCCCCGTCCTTGGCCGAGAGCATCAGCACCGGCACCCAGTTGTCCTCGGCGCGAAGGGTCCGAACCACGTCGTACCCCGACAGCCGCGGGAGCATCACGTCGAGCAGCACCGCGTCGAACTCCCCGTCTCGGGCCAGCTCCAGACCGGCCGCACCGTCGTGGGCGACCTCGACCGCGAAACCGTCGGAGACCAGGCCACGGCGCAGCGCGGACGCGAGGCGTACCTCGTCCTCGATCAGGAGCAGCCGCATGGCCCCAGCCTGGCACGTCACCCTGAGGCCGCTCACAGGTTCTCAGCGATCTCACAGCGGTCCCGGCGCACACTTGTCCCATGACCACCTTCGAGCGCCGTCCCCGGCTCCGCTGGCTGCTGCCCCTCCTCGTCGCGCTGGTGCTCGCCGGCGCCGGGTCCACCGTGGGGGTCCTCAGCGCCGCCGCGCGCGGCGGCCTTCCGCACCGCAGCGCCGCCCAGCTCCTGGTCGACGTCCAGAACGCACGGGTGGCCGGCCTCTCCGGCACGGTGGTGCAGAACGCGAACCTCGGCCTGCCGAGCCTGCCGGGCACGGGCGGCAGCGGCAGCTCCGACCTGACGTCGCTGGTCAGCGGCTCGCACACGCTGCGGGTCTGGTACGCCGGCCCGACGCACGCGCGGCTCGCGCTGCTGGGGTCGCTGGGCGAGTCGGACGTCATCCGCAACGGCACCGACCTGTGGACGTGGTCGAGCTCGACCAGGTCGGCGACGCACCGCACCCTCCCGGCCGCGTCGAAGGACGCCGGACCGCAGAGCCTGGCCTCCGCCTCACCGCTCACGCCGCAGCAGGCGGCCGACGCCGCGCTGAAGGCGTTGACGCCCTCCACGAAGGTGCACACCGACGGCACCGCCCAGGTGGCCGGCCGCCCGGCGTACGAGCTGGTGCTCGAGCCGCGGGACCCGGGGACGCTCGTCGGGTCGGTGCGCATCGCCATCGACGGCAAGACCCACGTGCCCACCCGCGTCCAGGTCTTCGCCCGGCACGGCGGCAAGCCGGCCTTCGAGGTCGGGTTCACCTCCTTCGACCCGACCACCCCCGACCCGTCGGTCTTCCGGTTCAACCCGCCGCCCGGCACGAAGGTGAGCCAGGACCCGACCACCGGCCACGGGTCCGGCCAGCCGTCCGGCCAGACCGGGACCCCGACGGCCGGGCAGAAGCCGGCCGTCGTCGGCTCGGGCTGGACGACCGTGCTGGTCGCCCACCTGCCTTCCGGCGCCACGTCGGGCTCGGGCGGCACCGCGGGTTCCGGCGGCCCGGCGGGGACGGCCTCCTTGCAGAGCCTGCTGCAGGCCCTGCCCCGGGTCAGCGGCTCGTGGGGGTCCGGCCACCTGTTGCGCGGCACGCTCTTCTCGGCGGTGCTGACCGACGACGGCAGGGTCGCCGTGGGCGCGGTGTCACCGGACGCGTTGTACACCGCACTGGCGGGCCGATGACGGGAGAGGCCGTCACGACGTCCGGGCTGACCAAGAGGTTCGGCCACCAGGTCGCCGTGGACGCGGTGGACCTGCGGGTGCCCACCGGAGCGGTCTACGGCTTCCTCGGGCCGAACGGGTCGGGCAAGACCACCACGATCCGGATGCTGCTCGGCCTGGTCACGCCGACCGCGGGCGAGGTGACGGTCCTGGGCCGGCCGATCCCGCGGCACGCGGCCGACGTCCTCCCGCTGGTGGGGGCCCTGGTCGAGGGTCCGGCGTTCCACCCCTACCTCTCCGGCCGCGACAACCTGCTCCGTCTCGACGCCGCCGACCGCACCACCGACCCGCGCACGGCCCGCGCCCGCATCGACGAGGCGCTGGACCGGGTGGGCCTGCTGGCCGCCGCGGGGAAGAGATACCGCGCCTACTCGCTCGGCATGCGGCAGCGCCTGGCGATCGCGAGCGCGCTGCTGCGCCGCCGGGAGCTGCTGGTGCTCGACGAGCCGACCAACGGCCTCGACCCGCAGGGCACCCGGGAGGTCCGGGCGCTGGTCGGGTCGCTGGCCGAGGACGGGGCCACCGTGCTCATCTCCAGCCACCTGCTCTCGGAGGTCGAGCAGATGTGCACCCACGTCGGCGTGATGCACGTCGGGCGGCTGGTCGCGCAGGGCACCAGCGCGGAGCTCCGCGCCGGCACCGAGGCGGAGGCGACCGTCGAGACCGACCAGCCGCGGGTCGCGGCCGGCATCCTGCGCGAGCTCGGGCTGCGAGACGTGCGCGTCGGCCACGCGTCCGCCACCGGCGTGCTCGGCGACGTCGCCCCCGAGAAGGTGGTGGCCGCGTGCGTGCACCAGGGGGTGCCGGTGCTCGGCTTCCAGGTCAGCCGGCCGTCGCTGGAGGACGTGTTCGTCTCGCTCACCGGGGAGGGCTTCGATGTCAGTGGCTGACCCCCTGCTGACCCGGCCACGCTCCCGGGTCTCCGCCCGGTTCCTGGGCTCCGAGCTCCGGCTGATCTTCCGGCGCCGCCGGAACCTGGCCGGACTCCTCGTGCTCGCCGCGGTCCCGGTGCTGATCTCGGTCGCGGTCAAGGTGTCGGCCCCCGGCCGGGACCACGGCGGACCGGACTTCTTCAGCTCGATCACCGAGAACGGTCTCTTCGTCGCGCTGGCCTCGCTCACCCTCGAGCTCGGGCTGTTCCTCCCGCTGGCCGTGGCCACGATCTCCGGTGACGCGGTGGCCGGCGAGGCCAACACCGGCACGCTGCGCTACCTGCTCACCGTGCCGGTGCAACGGACCCGGCTGCTGGCGGTGAAGTACCTCGCGATCGTGGTGTCCTCCGTGGTGGCCACCCTCCTCGTCACGGTCACCGGCATCGTGATGGGCCTGGCCCTGTTCGGCGGCGGCAGCATGACGCTGCTGTCCGGGACGCAGATCGGCTTCGGTGACGGGCTGCTGCGCGTGCTGGCCGCCACGCTCTACCTGGCGCTGTGCTTCGCCTCGCTCGGGGCCGTGGGGCTGTTCATCTCCACCCTCACCGAGCAGCCGATCGGGGCGACCATCGCGATCGTGATCTTCAGCTCCGCCAGCTTCATCCTCGACAGCATCCCGCAGGTCAGCTGGCTGCACCCGTACCTCATCACCCACCACTGGCTCGCGTTCGGCGACCTCTTCCGGACCCCGATCGCGTGGTCCGGCATCGAGCACGGCCTGTACACCGCGGCCGCCTACACCGCGGTGTTCTGGCTCGCCGGCTGGGCCCGGTTCGCGGGCAAGGACGTCACCAGCTGACCCCCGATCGGGTCAGAGCCGGGCGACGAACCGGCGACCGCGCAGCGCCTCCTCGACCAGCCCCACCGCGCGCCGGTCGGCGAGCAGCCGGGCGGACTCGGCCTGCCACGTCTCGACGGCAGCCTCCACCGTGTCCGGGTCGGCCACGTCACGCAGCGCGGTGCGCGCCTCGCTCAGCCCGCGCCGCACCGCCAACTGGCACGCCTCGACGTGGAGCACGGCGAAGCGGGCGAGCACCACGTCGTGGCGCCGCAGGGACGGGTAGGAGCGGTACTCCGGCGGGCAGAGGTCCAGCAGCCAGTTGACCGCCGTCCGCTCCCAGCCCGGCGCGCCCGGGGGGCGCACCTGCCGCGGCCAGCCGGGTGGGGCGACGAGTTGGACCATGGCCCCATCCTACGTCACCACTCGAACACGTGTTCGATCATTCGTCGGAGCTGCTCGTCGACCAGGGACGCCGCCCGGGACGGGTCGACGCGCACCATCAGATCCGGTCCGCGAGCGTCTCGTCGTACGCCACGTCCGCAGTATGCCGCGACGGGCTGACGAAGTGGCGACCTCCGGGTTAGCGTGCCGGGGTGAGACGCGCCCCGCACGAGAACGTCGCCACGGTGCTGGCGGCCCCGAGCGTGCTCACCGACCTCGAGCTCGAGCTGATGGCGCTCGACCTGCGGGTCTGGCCGGTGCGGACCGCGCCGATCTGCACCGACGGCGCGCGCATGGCCTTCCAGATCCGGCACCGGCTGCTGATGAAGCACCGGGGCGAGTGGGACGTCGCCGCGGCCTGGACGCCGCTGTGGATCGGCTTCGGACCCTCCTGGCGCAACGGCGAGGAGCCGCTGCCGTGGGCCGCTCACGAGGTGCTGTGGCGGACCCTGGACTCCTACGCGGAGCACGTCCGCTTCCATCGCCGGCTCGGCGGGGTGCCGCGGCTGCCGCTGCCCCGGGAGCTGCGCTCCTGATTCGGCCGCCGGCGCGACGGCGTGCTCAGCCGTGTCCGCCGGCGGAGACCGCCAGCGGCTGCCACTCGTTCCAGGTGGCGAGCCGGGACTCGTAGTCCGCGGTGACGATGCCCAGCGGGGCCGAGCCGAAGAACACCCGCAGGGGCGGGTCGTCGGAGTCGACCAGCGTGAGCACGGCCTGCCTGCTCGCGACCGGGTCGCCGGGGGTGGCGCGCCTGCTCGGCCGGTTCGCGGCCCGCTCGCGGACCGCGTCGTAGGCCGGCATCGCGGTGGCGTGCCGGGCCGAGCTGCCGCCCCAGTCGGTGGAGAAGCCACCGGGCTCGATCAGCGTCACCTTGATCCCGAACCCGGCGACCTCCTGGGCCAGCGACTGGCTGAGGCCCTCCAGCGCCCACTTCGACGCGTGGTAGATGCCCACGGTCGGGAACGCCGAGACGCCCCCGACCGAGGACACCTGCAGGATGTGGCCGCCGCCCTGGGCCCGCAGGTAGGGCAGAGCCGCCTGGGTGACCCAGAGCGCCCCGAAGAGGTTCGTCTCGATCTGGTCGCGGGCCTCGGTCTCGCTGAGCTCCTCGACGGTGCCGAACTGGCCGTAGCCGGCGTTGTTCACCACGACGTCGAGCCGGCCGAAGTGCTCGTGCCCGCGTCGCACCGTCTCGAAGACCGCCTCGCGGTCGGTGACGTCGAGCGCGAGCGCGAGGACCGCGTCGCCGTACTCGGCGACGAGGTCGTCGAGGCTGCCGACGTCGCGGGCGGTGGCGACCACGGAGTCGCCGCGGCCCAACGCGGCCAGCGCCCACTCCCGCCCGAAGCCACGGGACGTGCCGGTGATGAACCAGGTCTTCGAAGTCATGCCTGGTTCAAAGCAGGACGAAGCAGAAGTATTCCTCGAACCGGGGTCCGGCGGGCGTCACCCCGGGAGGAAGGAGAACCGGACCTCCCGGTCGGGGTTGTCGACGTTGAGGTCGACCAGGCACACGCTCTGCCAGGTGCCCAGCGCCAGCCGTCCCCCGAGCACCGGCACCGTCGCGTACGGCGGCACGAGCGCGGGCATCACGTGGGAGCGGCCGTGCCCGGGTGACCCGTGCCGGTGCCGCCACCGGCCGTCGGCCGGCAGCAGGTCCGCGAGCGCGGCGAGCAGGTCCTCGTCACTGCCCGCCCCGGTCTCGATGATCGCGATGCCCGCGGTGGCGTGCGGCACGAAGACGTGCAGCAGGCCGTCCCGCTCGTCGGCCACGAACGCCGCGCAGTCGCGGGTCAGGTCGTGCACCGCCTCGCGGTCGCCGGTGCGGTAGCTCCTGGTCTCGCTTCTCATGCCCCCCACCCTCGCATCCCCGGCGCAGGCGTTCGCACCTGCCGCCCCCGAGGTCCGGCTACAGTCACTGTTCTCACCCGCGGCCGGCCCGAGGTGGAGGGGTTCGTGCCGGGGCCGTGGGAGGGGATCCGGAGCGGCCCGCCACCCTCGAGAGGTGACGGGCCGTTCGGCGTTCCGGGCCGGGTCAGCCCTTGAGCAGCGAGCGCAGCACGTACTGCATGATGCCGCCGTGGCGGTAGTACTCCGCCTCGCCGGGGGTGTCGATGCGCAGCACCGCGTCGAACTCCTTGTCCCCGGCCGCGACCTTGACCGTGCGCGGCGTGCCTCCGTCGTTCAGCGCGGTGACGCCGGTGATCGAGAACGTCTCCTCGCCGGTCAGGCCGAGCGACTCCGCGCTCTCGCCCTCGGCGAACTGCAGCGGCAGCACACCCATGCCGATCAGGTTGGACCGGTGGATCCGCTCGTAGGACTCGGCGATGACCGCCCGCACCCCGAGCAGCGCGGTGCCCTTGGCGGCCCAGTCGCGCGACGACCCGGAGCCGTACTCCTTGCCGGCCAGCACGACGAGCGGGGTGCCGGCGGCGAGGTACTTCTCCGACGCCTCGAACACCGTGGTGACCTCTCCGTCGCCGGTGAAGTCACGCGTGAAGCCGCCCTCGGTGCCCGGCGCGAGCTGGTTGCGGAGCCGGATGTTCGCGAACGTCCCTCGGATCATCACCTCGTGGTTGCCGCGCCGCGAGCCGTAGGAGTTGAAGTCCCGCTGCTCGACGCCGTGCTCGGCGAGGTACCTGCCCGCGGGCGAGTCCTTCTTGATCGCCCCGGCCGGCGAGATGTGGTCGGTGGTGACCGAGTCGCCGAGCTTGAGCAGCACCCGGGCGCCCTCGATGTCCTCGACCGGGGCCGGGTCCTGCGGCATCCCGTCGAAGTACGGCGCCTTGCGGACGTAGGTGGAGTCGGCGTCCCACGCGAAGGTGTTGCCCTCCGGGGTCGGCAGCGAGCGCCAGCGCTCGTCGCCCGCGAACACGTCGGAGTAGTCACTGGTGAACATGTCCGAGGTGATCGCCTCACCGATCACCTGCTCCACCTCGGACGGCGCGGGCCAGATGTCCTTGAGGAACACGTCGTTGCCGTCACCGTCCTTGCCCAGCGGGTCGTTGAACAGGTCGACATCCATCGAGCCGGCCAGTGCGTAGGCGACGACCAGCGGCGGGGACGCGAGGTAGTTCATCTTGATGTCCGGGTTGATCCGGCCCTCGAAGTTCCGGTTGCCGGAGAGCACCGACACGACCGCGAGGTCGTTGTCGTTCACGGCCCGGCTGACCTCGGGGATGAGCGGGCCGGAGTTGCCGATGCAGGTGGTGCAGCCGTAGCCGACCAGGTTGAAGCCGAGCTTGTCGAGGTACGGCGTCAGCCCGGCCCGCTCGTAGTAGTCCGACACGACCTTCGACCCCGGGGCCAGCGTCGTCTTGACCCACGGCTTGCGCTGCAGGCCCTTCTCGACGGCCTTCTTCGCGAGCAGCGCGGCGCCGATCATCACCGACGGGTTCGAGGTGTTGGTGCACGACGTGATCGCAGCGATCGTCACGGCGCCGTGGTCGATCTCGAACTTCACCCCGTCGGACAGCTCCACCTGGGCCGGGTTGGACGGCCTGCCCTCCGCCGTACGGGCAGCGGAGTGCCAGTCGACCGGCTCGCCGCCGCCGTTGCCGTCCCTCGAGTACGCCGGCGAGTCGCTGGCCGGGAAGGACTCCGCGGAGGCCTCGTCGGCCGCGTTCACCACGCCGAACGGCTTCTCCTGGCCGGGCACACCGGGCTTGCGCTGCTCGCCGCCGGTCTCGTCGGCCTGCACGTAGTCCACGAGCGCGGTGCGGAAGGCGTCCTTGGCGTCGGAGAGCGACACCCGGTCCTGCGGGCGCTTCGGACCGGCCAAGGAGGGCACGACGGTGGACAGGTCGAGCTCGAGCCGCTCGGAGTAGCGGGGCTCCCGGCTCTCGTCGTGCCACAGGCCCTGCTCCTTGGCGTAGGCCTCGACCAGGGCGATCTGCTCCTCGGACCTGCCGGTGAGCCTCATGTACTTGGTGGTCTCCTCGTCGATCGGGAACACCGCGATCGTGGAGCCGTACTCCGGCGACATGTTGCCGATGGTGGCCCGGTTGGCCAGCGGCACCGCGGAGACCCCGGAGCCGTAGAACTCCACGAACTTGCCGACCACCTTGTGCTCGCGCAGCATCTCGGTGATGGTCAGCACCAGGTCCGTCGCGGTCGCGCCCTCGGGCAGCTCACCGGTGAGCTTGAAGCCGACCACCCGCGGGATCAGCATCGACACCGGCTGGCCGAGCATGGCGGCCTCGGCCTCGATGCCGCCGACGCCCCAACCGACGACGCCCAGGCCGTTGACCATGGTGGTGTGGGAGTCGGTGCCCACGAGCGTGTCCGGGTAGGCGACCGTCGTGCCGTCGTCCGCCTCGCGGGCGAAGACCACCCGGGCGAGGTGCTCGATGTTGACCTGGTGGACGATGCCGGTGCCGGGTGGGACGACCTTGAAGTCGTCGAACGCGCCCTGGCCCCAGCGCAGGAACTGGTAGCGCTCACGGTTGCGCTGGTACTCGATCTCGACGTTGCGCTCGAACGCCTCCGGGGTGCCGAACACGTCGGCGATCACGGAGTGGTCGATGACCATCTCGGCGGGAGCGAGCGGGTTGATCCTGGTGGCGTCGCCGCCGAGGTCGGCCATCGCCTCGCGCATCGTGGCCAGGTCGACCACGCACGGCACGCCGGTGAAGTCCTGCATGATGACCCGGGCGGGGGTGAACTGGATCTCCTGGCTCGGGTCGGCGTCCTCGTCCCAGCCGGCGAGCGCCACGATGTGCTCGGCCGTGATGTTCGCGCCGTCCTCGGTGCGCAGCAGGTTCTCCAGCAGCACCTTCAACGAGTAGGGAAGGCTCTCGACAGCGCCCTCGGGAAGGCCCTCGCCCGTCACCGCCCCCAGCCGGAAGATCTCGTAGGACTTGCCGTCCACGTCCAGGGTGCCCTTGGCACCGAAGCTGTCCACGCTGTTGGGGCTCGCCATCAGCCATCTCCTCGTGCTGGTTCGGATCTGTCGTCGGGTCCATCTTGCCCACGTGCACCGGGACGGAACAGGCGGGCACCAATTTCTCTTGACATCAAGATACATGACATCAAGCCAGAGGTGCCAACCGGTTCCGCGTGTCGGACGTCGCACCAGGCCCCGTCGCTGGCCACCCGCAGCAGGATCGTCGAAATGACTGTCCCCCACTCGTGGCTGTCGGGCGGCCCGGCCGGCGAGATCCGTCGGTGGGCCCGCATAGCGTCGCTGTCATGGAGTTGACCAGCAGCGGCGGCACCGGGCTCGGCCCGGTCCCGGTCGACGCGCTGGACGCTCAGCAGACCGCGGACGCGCTGGTGACCGGGGTCGCGGTCGTGGTCGGCGAGGAGGCCCGGCAGCTCCTGCGGGTCGCGCACTGGGCCGACCTGCACAACGAGGACTCCATCGACGTGGGCCGCGACGGTGCCGGCCGGGTGCTGCCCGGCACCGAGCGTGCGAAGGACTACGGCAGCGACGGCACCCCGAAGGTGGCCGAGTTCTCCAGCAGCGAGCTCGCGGTGCTGCTCGGGATCAGCGAGGTCACCGCCGACCACCTGCTGCGCGACACCCTGGACCTGCGGCACCGGCACCCCCGGCTGTGGGCCAGGGTCCGAGACAGCGCGCACGCCGACGACCCTGACCGCGACCCCGCGACGGCTGCGGGCCTGCCCCGGGCGTGGCAGGCCCGCCGGGTCGCCCAGCTGTGCCACACCGCCGGGCTGAGCCTGCTGCAGACCGGTTGGGTGGACGCGGTGACCACCCCGCTTTTCGGCACCATGTCCTGGTCCGCGTTCGAGGAGCTGGTCAGGGCCAAGATCATCGAGGCCGACCCGGCCGCGGCCGAGGCCCGACGTCGTGAGGCGGAGCTCAAACGCTATGTGTCCACCGGCCGCACCAACGAGCACGGGTTGAAGACCCTGATCGTGCAGGCCACCGCCGGCGACGTGATCATCTTCGCCGCCATGTGCGACCGCATCGCCCAATGCCTGCACCTCGACGGCGACGCCGACCCCGCCGACGTCCGCCGCGCCAAAGCCCTCCGGATCCTGGCCAACCCCGCCGAAGCCCTCCAGCTGCTGCTCCGCCACGCCCTGCCCCAGCGCAGCGACGACCCGGGGGACCCCGGTGACGGCGGCGGTGACGGTGACGGCTCCGGTCCGGCCGCTTCCCCGCCACAGCCGGCCGGGGTGATGGACCTGTTCCGCCACCGGGGGGTCCGGCCCGGCGAACCCGACCTCGGACCCGACGACCTTCTGCCTCCGACCCGCGGCGGCACCGGCTCCAGCCCGTCCGCCCGGCGCGACGACCAACGCGCGCTGGCCGACCATGACCTGCACGACCTGCACGACCTGCACGACCTGCACGACCCAACCAGCAACCGGCCCGGTGCGGCAGGCGCGGCCGGGGCACCGGATCCCGGGGCGCGAGGCGGCGTCTACGACGCCGGCCCGCCGCCGGCGCACGCACCTCCGCCCGACTCACCCCCGGTCGACCCGCCCGAAGACCGACTGCACACCGGCGACCTCGATCCGGCCCACGACGACTCCGACGACCCACCCGCCCGCACGCCCGGGGCCTGCGCGGCCTGCGGCTGGCTCGGCGACGGCACCGTCCGCGCCCTGATCACCCTCCTCGACACCGCGATCACCCGGCTCGACCCCGCCAGGCTCCGCCCCCGCACCATCCTCTACGTGCACGTGGCCGAGGACTCCTTCGTCCGCGAGCGCTCCGGCGCCGCCCGGTTCACCAACCACGGCACCGGCCCGATCACCCCCGGCCAGCTCTTCGACCTGCTGGGCCACAGCCACGTCGACCTCCGCCCGGTCATCGACCTGCCCAACACCCACCCGGTCAACTGCTACCAGGCCACCGACCGGATCCGCGAGGCCGTCCAGCTGGCCAACCCGATCAGCGTGTTCCCGCACGCCACCAGCTCCAGTCGCGCGAGCAACGTCGACCTCGACCACCCCATGCCGTACCACCACCAGGGCCCCGACCCCGGTTGGGAACCCGGCCAGACCGGCCTGCACAACCTCGCACCCCTGCACCGCAAGAGCCACCGCGTCAAGACGTTCGCCCACGGCTGGACCCAGCACAACCCCGCCATCGGCGTGCACTACTGGCGCAGTCCCCACGGCTACTGCTACCGCGTCGACACCACCGGCACCCACCCCCTCGGCCGCCTCACCACCACCGAGCTCCACACCCTCATCGACGGCACCGCCTGAACCCGCCCCCCTACGGCACCGGGGGAAGCCGACGAAGGACCCTGGCTGCGCATCCGTGGCCGTGCGAGGTTGGTCGGAGAGCCGGACGAGAGGGCCACCGATGACACGCATCGACGGAGAGGTCACGATCGCCGCGCCGGTGGAGCGGGTCTTCGACATGGTTGCGGACGAACGGAACGAGCCGCGCTACAACCCGCGGATCGTCCGCGCCGAGAAGATCTCCGACGGCGACGTCGGCCTCGGCAGCCGGTTCCTCGCCGAGCCGCGGGGCATGGGCGCACGCGGGGTGATGACCGTCGAGCTCGTGGAGTACGACCGACCGGCGCGGCTGGCGACCTCGATCCGCTCGTCGTACATGGACGTGGACGGGACCCTCACCTTCGAGCGCGTCGACGGCGGCACCCGGCTGCGCTGGTCCTGGGACATGCGACTGCGCGGCGCGATGCGCCTGGCGGCGCCGGTGCTGGGGCTGGTCGGCCCCCGCTGGGAGCACCGCAACTGGGTGGGGCTCAAGCAGCTCCTGGAGGACGGCTCGCGCTGAGGGCCGCTCAGGACCGCGTCAGCACCGCGACGCATTCGACGTGGTGCGTCATCGGGAACAGGTCGAACGCCCGCAGCGACCGCAGCGCGTAGCCGTGCTCCGCGAACAGCGCGACGTCGCGGGCCAGCGCGGCCGGGTCGCAGGCGACGTAGGCCACCGCCCGGGGCCCGAGGCCGACGATGCCCTCGACGACCTGGCGCTTGGCACCCGTGCGCGGCGGGTCCAGCACCACCAGGTCCACCCGCTCGCCCAGGGAGCCGCGGCGGAGCGCCCGGTCCACCCGGTCGGCGACCGGCTCGACCTGCGCCAGGTCGGCGAGGTTGGCCGCCGCGTCCTCGACCGCCACCCGGTCGGACTCCACCGCCAGGACCCGGCCGGTCGTCCCCACGCGCTCCGCGAGCGCCGCCGCGAACAGTCCGACGCCGGAGTAGAGGTCGGCCGCCCGCTCCCCCGGCCGCGGGTCCAGGCCCTCGAGGACCGCGCCGGCGAGGGTCTCCGCTGCGCCCGGGTGCACCTGCCAGAAGCCGGAGGCGGTGACCTGCCAGCGGCGCCCCAGCGCCTGCTCGTGCAGCACCTGAGGCCCGTCCGCGAAGACGCCGCCGTCGCGCGTGGTGACCAGCCGCAGCCGCTCGCCGGTGCCGGAGACCAGCGCCTCCACCGCCACCGCGTCGGTCCACACGGCGTCGTGGACGTCGGGGAGGTCCGGGTGCCCGATCCGACAGCGGTCGACCTCGACCACCTGGTGCGAACGATGCCGCCTCAGCCCGGCGCGGCCGTGGGCGTCGACCGCGAACTGGATCCTGGTCCGCCAGCCCAGCCCCTCGTCGTCGCCGGGCACGGGCTCGACCGTCACCGGGACGTCGACGCCGGCCAGCCGGGACATCTGCTCGCGGACCACCGCCGCCTTGAGCTCGCGCTGCGCGGGCAGCGCGACGTGCTGGAAGTCGCAGCCGCCGCAGCGCCCCGGTCCCGCGAACGGGCAGGGCGGCCGGACCCGCTCCGGGGCGGCGTCGAGCACCTCGACGGCGTCGCCGCGCAGGAACCTGGAGCGGTCGTCGCCCTCGGTGATCCGCACCACCACCCGCTCACCGGGGATGGCGTGCCGCACGAAGACCACCCGCCCCTCGTGCCGCGCGACCACGTGGCCTCCGTGGGCGACGGGGCCGGCCTCGACGACGTACCTCTCCCCGACGAGGGACCGGCCGCGCTCGGCCCGTGGCCGGGCCCGCCCGGTCACTCCTCGTCGTCCGGCGGGTGCTGCGGCGGCGGTGTCACCATCCGGCCGCGGCGGACGTCACCGGCCTGCACCTTCGCCCGCTGCCGCTCGACCCGCTGCCTGGCGAAGGCCGAGGAGCGCAGCTGGTAGGGCACCGAGATGACCATGACCCCAGGCGTGAACAGCAGCCGGGTCTTCAGCCGGAGCGCGGTCTGGTTGTGCAGCAGCTGCTCCCACCAGCGCCCCACGACGTACTCCGGGATGTAGACGGCCACGACCCCGCGCGGGTTGGCGTTGCGGATGCTGCGGGTGTACTCGACGATCGGCCTGATCACCTCGCGGTAGGGCGAGTACAGCACCTTGAGGGGTACGTCGATCCGGCGCGCGTCCCAGTCCTCGAGCAGTCGGGCCGTGACCGCGGAGTCGGTGTCGACGAACACCGCCTCGAGGACGTTGGGCCGCGACGCCTTCGCGTAGGCCAGCGCGCGCATCGTCGGCTTGTGGATCTTGGAGACGGCGACCACCGCGTGCACCCGGGTCGGCAGGACCTGGTCGTCCTCCTCGACCAGGAGCTCCTCCCCGACGTTGTCGTAGTGGCGGCGGATGCCCCTCATGATCATGAAGAAGGTGCCCATGGCGAGGATCGCGATCCAGGCCCCGGCGAGGAACTTGGTGACCAGCACGATGACGAACACGATCGCGGTCATCACCAGCCCGAACGTGTTGATCGCCCGCGAGCGCATCATCCTGCGCCGGACCCCGGGGTCCTGCTCCGTGCGCAGGTGCCGGGTCCAGTGCCGGATCATGCCCAGCTGGCTGAGGTTGAACGAGACGAAGACCCCGACGATGTAGAGCTGGATGAGGCGGGTGACCTCGGCGTTGAACGCCAGGATCAGGACCACCGCCATCAGCGCCAGGATCACGATGCCGTTGCTGTAGGCCAGCCGGTCCCCGCGGGAGGCGAGCTGGCGCGGCAGGAACCCGTCCCGGGCGAGGATCGAGCCCAGCACCGGGAAGCCGTTGAAGGCGGTGTTGGCGGCCAGCACCAGGATGACGCCGGTGCAGGCGACCACGAAGTAGAACCCGAAGGGGAAGTTGTCGAACACCGCCTTGGCGATCTGGGCGATCACGGTGTGCTGGTCGTAGGTGTCGGGCAGGGTGCCGCCCGACGGCGTGCGGAGCCGGTCCATGTCGGCCGGGTCGACGTACTTCAGGTCGACCTTCCGGGCCAGCACGATGACGCTCATCATCATCGTGATCGCGATCGTCCCGAGCAGCAGCAGCGTGGTCGCCGCGTTCTTGCTCTTCGGCTTGCGGAACGCGGGCACCCCGTTGGAGATGGCCTCCACGCCCGTGAGCGCCGCCGACCCCGACGAGAACGCCCGGGCCAGCAGCACCACCAGCGCGACGGTGGTGATCGATCCCTCGTAGCCGGGCGCTTGGATGATCGTGAACTTCGCGCTCTCCGCCGGCGGCAGGTCGCCGGCCGTGAACCGGATGAACCCCCACGCCGCCATCCCCAGGATCGCGGCCATGAACGCATAGGTGGGGACCGCGAAGAACGTGCCGGACTCCCGGACCCCGCGGAGGTTGAGCGCCGTGAGCAGCACCACCATGCCGACCGCGAAGACCGCCTCGTGCCCCGAGAGGAAGCCGAGCGCCGACGCGGCGTACTGCGCTCCCGACGAGATCGACACCGCCACCGTGAGCACGTAGTCGACGAGCAGCGCGCTGGCCACGGTGACGCCCGCGGTCGACCCCAGGTTCACCGTGGCGACCTCGTAGTCCCCGCCGCCGCTGGGGTAGGCGTGCACGTTCTGCCGGTACGACGCGACCACGGCGAGCATCACCAGCGCGACGAGGATGGCGATCTTCCACGACCAGGCGTAGGCCGAGGCCCCGGCCACGGACAGCATGATGAAGATCTCGTCCGGGGCGTAGGCCACCGACGAGAGCGCGTCGCTGGCGAACACCGGGAGCGCGATGCGTTTGGGCAGCAGCGTCTCGCCGAGCTGCGTGCTCCGCAGCTTGCGGCCGATCAGAATGCGTTTCGAGACGTCGCGGATACCCACGAGTCGCAAGGCTAGGCCATCCGGTCGGCCTCACCGTCGCGGTGGTCCGCCAGGCACGTAGTAGCGTCTCCCCCGTGCATGTCGTGATCATGGGCTGTGGCCGCGTCGGTTCGACGCTCGCGCGCAGCCTCGAGGACCGCAACCACACCGTTTCCATCATCGACAGCAACCCCGACGCGTTCCGGCGCCTGGGCCCGTCGTTCGGTGGCACCAAGGTCACCGGGATCGGGTTCGACCAGGACGTGCTGGCGCGGGCCGGCATCGACACCGCCGACGCCTTCGCCGCGGTCTCGAGCGGTGACAACTCCAACATCATCGCCGCGCGGGTGGCGCGGGAGTCCTTCGGCATCCAGCAGGTCGTCGCCCGGATCTACGACCCCGGGCGCGCCGAGGTCTACCAGCGGCTGGGGATCACGACGGTGGCGACGGTGAAGTGGACCGCCGACCAGGTGCTGCGCCGGATCCTGCCGGCCGGGGCCGAGCCGGACTACCGGGACCCGTCGGGCACGATCCGGCTCGACCAGGTCCCGGTCAACGAGCCCTGGATCGGGCAGCGGACCGTCAAGTTCCAGGAGCAGTCCGGAAGCCGGATCGCCTGGATCGACCGGCTGGGCGAGGGCATGATCCCCAAGCGCGAGACGGTCATCCAGGAGGGCGACCTGCTGCACCTGGTGATGCGCGAGGAGAACGCCGAGCGCGTCTACGCGGTGTTCAACCAAGGACCGGAGGACGACTGATGCGGGTGGCCATCGCGGGCGCGGGGGCGGTGGGGCGCTCGATCGCCCGGGAGCTGATCGGCAACGGTCACCGCGTCCTGCTCATCGACAAGGATCCGGTGTCGCTCAAGCCCGAGCGCGTCCCGGACGCGGAGTGGCTGCTGGCCGACTCCTGTGAGCTGTCCTCCCTCGAGGAGGCCCGGCTCGACAGCTGCGACGTGGTGATCGCGGCCACCGGCGACGACAAGGTCAACCTGGTCACGTCGCTGCTGGCGAAGACCGAGTTCGCGGTGCCTCGCACGGTCGCCCGGGTCAACCACCCGAACAACGAGTGGCTGTTCACCGAGGCCTGGGGCGTGGACGTCAACGTCTCCACGCCGCGGATCATGTCCGCCCTGGTCGAGGAGGCGGTCACGGTCGGCGACCTGGTGCGGCTGTTCACCTTCCGCAAGGGCAACGCCAACCTGGTCGAGATGACGCTGCCGTCGGACTCGCCGTACGTCGGGACGCCGGTCGGGCTGATCCCGTTCCCGGAGAACTGCTCGCTGGTCACGATCCTGCGCGACGGCCAGGTCTACACCCCCGACCCGGAGCAGCCGATCGAGTCCGCGGACGAGCTGCTGTTCGTGGCCGCGGCCGCCTCGGAGGCCGAGCTGCAGTCGCTGCTCGCGCCGCAGGAGCACCACGGCTGAGACCGGGGCTGACACCGGGGCCGCAGGGGCGGCGC
The DNA here is from genome assembly GCA_963838025.1 of uncultured Actinomycetota bacterium. Classification (GTDB taxonomy): domain Bacteria; phylum Actinomycetota; class Actinomycetes; order Propionibacteriales; family Nocardioidaceae; genus Nocardioides_B. The sequence goes on along the minus strand of CAWIPF010000001.1, from coordinate 1,574,159 downwards.
AGGGTCAGGCGGGCTCCGGCTCGGACCGCTGGTCGGGGTCGAGCGGGATGCTGTTGCGCGCGAGCAGCCACACCATCCCGCCGAGCGCGGCGACCTGGAGCGGCCAGCCCATCGCGATCTTGCTGATGCCGAGGGCCGCCACCATCGGCGCCGCGTCCTCGGCGTTGCGCCCGGCCAGGTAGATCGGCAGCTGGACGGCCACCCGGACCACGCACGGCGCCACCAGCATCCAGGTGAGGTTGCGGCACAGCCGGACCACCTGGGGGTCCCGGTGCCACGCCGTGGGGTCCCCGGTGACGCTGCCCACCATGAAGCCCACCAGCGGCCACCGCACCAGGATCGTCAGTGTCATCACCGCGGCGTAGCCGGCGTTGTAGATCAGCCCCGGCAGGAAGTAGGCCAGCGCGTTGTCGGAGGCGTCGCCGCCCGAGCGGGCGCTGCGGTAGGCGAACAGCGCGCCGATCCCGATGCCGACCAGGCTGTTGAGGACGAACTGGATCGTGCTGCGGTGCAGGATCCGGAGCACGAGCAGCACCGCGGCCGCGGACACGCTGACGACCAGCGCGACCTGGAGGTCCTTCGCCGCGATGTAGCTGGCCGTGAACGCCATCGTCGGCACGGCGGCCTCGAGCATCCCGCGCTTGCCGCCGAGCGCCTTGGACAGCTGGGCCCGGACGACCGACTCGACGGTGTCGGTGCCTACGTGGCTCACTTGGCCGGCCTCAGAGGAGGTCACCCGGCTACCGCAGCTCGTAGCGGGGGTTGAACATGACCCGCACCGAGTCCTGCACCCCGATCCGACCGACGACCTTGATCTGCCGGCCCGGCTCGACTCCCGCGATGCGGCGGCGCCCCAGCCACACCAGCGTGATCACCGCCGTCCCGTCGTACAGCTCGGCCTCCAGGGCCGGCACGCCCCCACGGGGACGCAGCGTCACCGTGCGCAGGCTGCCCTGCAGCTCCACCCGCTGCCGGTCGTCGGCCTCGGCGATCGGGCAGCAGCCCGCCCTTGCGGCACCCTCCTTGAGCTCCTGGGCCTCCTGGTCAGCGATGCTGGCCCACCGGCTCAGGCTCTTGCGGAGCCGGTCCCTCACCTCAACCATGCCTCCAGGGTAACCGCCCCGCGGGCCGGCCGGTGCGGCTCCGACGGCGACCCTGCTCACTCGTCGGGGTCCACACGCTGGAGGTTCTGCGGGACCGTCATCGGCAGCGGGTCGCCCGGCGCCAGCGGGTTGCCGCCGCGCACCACGACCACGTCGCGCAGCGCGGACTCGACCTCGCCGTCGTCGGCCGGCTCGAGGGCGGGCTTGCCGAAGAGCGTGGCCCGCAGCAGCCAGCGCGGCCCGGGGATGCCGAGCACCCGCGACGGCTGGGAGCCCTTGCCGCCGTCGGGCATCGTGACCGGCAGCACCACCCGCAGCTCGGGACCCCACGGCCCCTCGGTCTCGTCCGCGGTGCCGCCGTGCTGGGCCACGTCGGCCGCGATGGAGCGCCGCAGGTCGGCCCAGATGTCGCCGTTGCGCGGGGCGGCGAACGCGCGCAGCTCCACCGCGCCCTCCTGCCCGGCGAGCACCACGCCCATGACCTGCCCGGACGCCTGGTCGACCTGGAGCTGCACCTCGAGGCCGGGCCGGCCGGTGAGGATCAGGCCGCCGAGGTCGATCCGGCTCTCGTCGTCCTCGTCGAGGGTCACCTCCGAGACGTCCCACGGGCCGTGACCCCGCGGCCCGGGCGGCGCGTCCGGTCCGTCGGCGTCGACGTCCGCGACGTCGGGGTCGTCGGGCTTCCTGCGTCGGAACCTCACTGCGTCTCCTCCGCCGTTGCTGGCAGCCGGCCTTCGATGTCGGTGGCGGTGCCGAACCCGCCGGTGGAACCGTACCCGCCGGCTCCTCGCGCCGAACCGGGGAGTCGCTCCACCTCGACGAAGCGGGCGCGCTCCACCTGCTGGACGACCAGCTGGGCGATCCGGTCCCCGCGCCGCAGCGTCACCGGTTCGGCGGGGTCGAGGTTGACCAGCATCACCTTGATCTCGCCCCGGTAGCCGGCGTCGACGGTGCCGGGCGCGTTCACGATCGACAGCCCGTGGCGAGCGGCCAGGCCCGAACGCGGGTGCACCAGGGCGACGTACCCGTCGGGGAGGGCGATCCCGATCCCGGTCGGGACCAGGGCCCGCTGGCCCGGCTCGAGACGCACGTCCACGGTCGTGGACAGGTCCGCGCCGGCGTCGCCGGGATGGGCGTAGGAGGGCAGCGGCACCCCGTCGTCCAGACGCGTGACCAGGATCTCGACCATGACCCCGACCCTATCGGCCCCGCCTCGACGCCTGCTGTCAGGATTGCCCCCGTGAGCACCCCGCCCTCGCCGCCGGCGCCGTCGTACGACGAGCGGCTCGTCGTGCCCGTGCGGTGGTGGGCGCTGGCCACCATGTTCCTGGCGACCGTGCTGCTCGCGTTCCTGGTGGCGACCCCGCTGTGGGTGGCGCTGCTCACCACCGGGGTGCTCGTGGCCATGGTCGCGACCCTGTTCGTCGGGTACGGCGCCGCGCGCGTCTCGGTGCACGACGGGGTGTTCCGGGCCGGACGCGCGCACGTGCCGGTCGGCCTGCTCGGCGAGGTCACCGCCTTGGACGCGGAGGCCCGGCACCGGCTGGCCGGGGTCGACGCCGACGCCCGGGCGTACCTGCTGCTGCGCCCCTACCTGCGCCGCGCGGTGCGCGTGGAGCTCGTGGACCCGGCCGACCCGACGCCGTACTGGCTGGTGTCCACGCGGCGCCCCGCTCAGCTGGTGGCGGCGCTGTCCTCCGCGGCCGCCGACGGCCGGCAGTAGGGCAGCGGGGCGCCGTCACAGCACGGTTCGTAGTAGCGGCAGCTCGGGCACCGGTTGTGCGCCTGCTCGGCGTACATCTGGGTACCACACCCAGGACAGGCGAGGTCGAGGCTCATCACCCGATGGTGCCCCTCGTGACCGGCCAGCACGGTCAGCGACACGGATTGCTGGCAGACTGGGACTCCGGTCCCCGACAGGAGGTAGGACGCATGGCATCGGGTTCGAAGATGTGGTCGGTGATGGGGCTGGTCTCCACCGTGGGCGCGACGATGTTCGCCCGCAAGGCACTCACCGCCACGTGGAAGCTGGCCACCGGCAAGAACCCCCCGCAGAATCCCGCGCACCCCGACGTCTCGATCGCGGAGGCGGCGGCGTGGGCGACGGTGAGCGGCGTGGCGGTCGGGATGGCCCGGATGCTGGCCTCCCGCAGGGCCGCCAACTACTACCGGCGGTCCACCGGCCACCTGCCGCCCAACCTCGAGGACGTCGCGGTCTGACCGCCGGGACGACGGAGAAGGGGACGGCGTGCCCGAGCGGCACACCGTCCCCTTGTCACGTCCGGGGGTGTCGACCCCGGGTTATGCGCAGTCCCGGCAGATCATCTTCTTGGAGTCCGCGAGCTGGCTGCGGTGGTGCACCAGGAAGCAGCTCATGCAGGTGAACTCGTCCTCCTGCCGGGGACGCACCTCCACCGCGAGCTCCTCGTGCGACAGGTCCGCCCCGGGCAGCTCGAACGACTCGGCGGCCTCCGCCTCGTCCTCGTCGACCTTGCCCGAGTTCTTGTCGTGCCGACGCGCCTTGAGCTCTTCGAGACTCTCCTCGCTCTGGTCTTCCTCGTTCTTGCGAGGAGCGTCGTAGTCGGTTGCCATGTAGCCTCTCCTGCCCCCGTCGTGCCCGAATGTCGTTGTCGAAGTCGTGGTGTGGTGCGTGGCGGATTGTGCACCATGACCGGGCTTGCGTGCACGGCCATTCCGCATGTTGTCGCCGGAGTCACACGCGGCGCGCCCGGCGCACCGAGCTGCCCGAGCAAGGCCATCAACGAGGCGCGGCCCCCGTTTGTTCCCGAAGGAACCCCACGGCGCCCACCAGCTGCGCGAAGTCGTCGAACCCGGCGACCGGGGTGCAGATCACGCAGACCCCTCCCCCGACACCCGCACGGGTCTCCAGCCGGGCCCCGGCCTCGGTGGCGACCAGCCCACCGGCGGCCATGTCCCACGGGTTGAGGCCCTCCTCGACGTAGGCGTCGGCGCGGCCCGCGCCCACGTAGCACAGGTCCAGGGCCGCCGACCCGAGCCGGCGGACGTCGCGCACCCGGGGAAGCAGGGCGGCGACCGCCCCGGCCTGCCGCCGGCGTACGTCGACCACGTAGCTGAACCCGGTGATCACCAGCCGCTGCTCGAGCGGCACCGGCCCCCGGACCCTCAGCGGCCGGCCGTCGCAGAAGGCCCCGCCGCCCCGGGTGGCGGTGAAGCACTCGCCCCGCTCGACGTCGACGACCACGCCGGCGACCGTCTCGCCGGCCACCGTGGCCGCGATCGACACGGAGTACTGAGGGATCCCGTAGAGGAAGTTCACGGTCCCGTCGATCGGGTCGACGACCCAGGTCACCCCGCTCTCGGAGGCCGCGGCGCCGCCCTCCTCGCCGACGAAGCCGTCGCCGGGCCGCGCGTCCAGCAGCCGGGCGTAGATCAGCTCCTCGGAGGCGTGGTCGATCTCGGTGACCACGTCGGTGGCGCTCGTCTTGGTCGCGGCCACCTCGACCCCGGCGCGGCGGCGGGTGCGGACGAGGTCCGCGGCCTCGAGCGCGACCGTGCGGGCGAGCTCGAGCAGCTCGGCGGGCTCGGCCACGGTCACTCCTGCCCGCACAGCGCCGGGCGCGGGCCGCGCGCGTTCGCGCAGCAGCCGGGCGGGCACCGGTCCCACGACGGCGGCAGGGACCCGACCGCGGCGCGCGAGACGTCGACCCCGCGCTCGGCCGCGGCACGCTCGACCAGCAGGTCGCGCACCATCGCGACGAAGCGCGGGTCCAGGCCGGCCGTGGCGGCCCGGGAGAACTCCAGGCCGCGCTTCTCCGCCGTGGCCCGGGCCTCGGTGTCGAGGTCGTAGACGACCTCCATGTGGTCGGAGACGAAGCCGATGGGCACCACCACGACCGCGGTCGCGCCGTCGTCGGCGAGCTCCTCGATCCGGTCGTTGACGTCCGGCTCCAGCCACGGCACGTGCGGAGGTCCGGAGCGGGAGCAGAACACCAGGTCGGCCCCGTAGCGGTGGCCGGTCTCCTGGCGCACCCGCTCGGAGATCTCCTCGGTCACCGCGGCGTGCTGGGCGACGTAGGCACCGCCGTCGGGACCGCTCGCGTCGTTCATCGCGACCGGGATGGAGTGCGTGACGAACAGGACGTGGGCGTCGCGCCGGCCCAGGTCGCCGAGGTCGGCCAGCGCCGCCAGGGTCGCGTCGACCATCGGCTCCACGAACCCGGGGTGGTTGAAGTAGTGCCGCAGCCGGTCCAGCGTCGGCACGCCCTCCCCGGCCTCGGCCGCCGCGTCGGCCAGGTTCTCGCGGTACTGGCGGCAGCCCGAGTAGGAGGAGTAGGCGCTGGTGACCAGGCAGGCCACCCGGTGCACGCCGTCCTCGGCCATCCGCCGCAACGTGTCGACCAGGTAGGGGTCCCAGTTGCGGTTCCCCCAGTAGACCGGGATGTCGATGCCGTTGCCGGCGAGGTCCTCGCGGACCGCGGCCAGGAACGCCCGGTTCTGCTCGTTGATCGGGCTCTTGCCGCCGAAGAGGAAGTAGTGCTCGCCGACCTCCTCGAGCCGCTCCCGCGAGATGCCCCGTCCCCGGGTGACGTTCTCCAGGAACGGCACCACGTCCTCAGGCTTCTCGGGACCGCCGAAGGAGACCAGCATCAAGGCGTCGTACGGGGCGATGTCGGGAGCCATGACCACATCCTAGGTAGCAACCCCAGGCAGGCACCCCCAAGCAGGCGACCCGGCCGGTCCCGCCAGGTCCCTAGGATCCACTGGTGATCTCGACCTACCGCCGCGTGCTGTCGCTGCCGGGTGCGCTGGCGTTCTCGATGAGCGGTCTGGTCGCGCGGCTGCCGATCTCCATGGTGAGCCTGGGCATCGTCGTGCTGGTGTCCACCCGGACCGGGTCCTACTCCCTGGCCGGGACGGTCTCGGCGTCGTACCTGATCGCGAACGCGGCCTTCGCGGTCCTCCAGGCGCGGCTGGTCGACCGGCGCGGGCAGGGCCGGGTGCTGCCGTGGGCGATCTCGGTCTTCGCCGCCGGGCTGGTGATGATGATGCTGGCGGTCGAGGCCGGCTGGCCCTCCCCGCTGCCCCACCTGTTCGCGGCGGTCTCCGGTGCCGCGCTGCCCCAGGTCGGGTCGTGCGTGCGGGCCCGCTGGTCGATGCTGGTGCCCGACAAGCGGCTGCTGCAGACCGCGTTCGCGTTCGAGGCCGTCGTCGACGAGGCGGTCTTCGTCACCGGGCCGTCGCTGGTCACCCTCCTGGCCGCGGCGCTCCACCCGCTGGCCGGCCTGGCGACCGCGGTCGTGGCCGGCCTCGGGGGCACCTTCGCGCTGGTCGCGCAGCGACGCACCGAGCCGCCGCACGGCGGCCGGCACCGCCCGCACGGCGCCGGACCGATGGGCTGGCCGGTCCTCGGGCCGCTGACCGTCTGCGCGTTCGCGATGGGCGTCCTGTTCGGCGGGGCCGAGGTGGCGACCGTCGCGTTCGCCGACGAGCTCGGCGCCAAACCGGTCTCGGGCGTCCTGCTGGCGGTCTGGGCGCTCGGCAGCCTGCTGTCCGGCGCGGTCACCGGGACGCTGCGGCTCGCCGCCTCCAACGCGGTCCGGTTCCGGTGGGGGCTGCTGGGGCTGGCGCTGCTGATGGTGCCGCTGCCGTTCGTGCCCGGGCTGCTGCCGCTGGCCGGGTTCCTCTTCCTGGCCGGGTTCGCGATCGCCCCGACGCTGATCGCCACCGTCTCCTGGATCGAGGAGACCGTGCCGGCGGGCCGGATCACCGAGGGGATCACGATCGTGACCACCGGGCTGGCCGCGGGGGTCGCGCCCGGGGCTGCGGTGGTCGGCATCGTGGTCGACCGGGCCGGGGCGTCCGCGGCGTTCTGGGTGCCGGCCGCGGCGGGCCTCGCCGGGGCCGCGGTGGCGTTCGCCGCGACGCTGCTGCCCGGTGTCACCCCGGCGGGGCCATCGCCCACCGGATCGTCCGGGTGACCACCTCGCCGCCGGCCCGCACGACCACGGCCTCGGTCAGCGGCAGGTACGGCAGCATCAGCTTGCGCCGTGCCCAGCGCGGCAGCAGTCCGACCGCGGCAGCCGAGAGCGCGCCGTACGGCGCCCGGGCCAGCAGCGGCAACGGCGGGTTGAGCAGCAGGAAGCGGGCCGTCTCGCGCGCCGCCGGCGTGCCGGCCAGCTCGGGACGGAAGGCGGCGAGCCGGGCCGTGAGCTCGGCCTCGCTGCGCGGTGGGTCCTCGACCCCCAGGGCCCGGGCGACGCGGGCCGTCTGCGCCACGTAGCGGTCGCGGCCCTCCCGGTCCAGCGGCCGGGAGCCGTAGCGCTGGTGGGCGCTGAGGAAGCTGTCGACCTCCGCGACGTGCACCCAGCCGAGCAGGTGCGGGTCCGAGGCGGCGTACCCACGACCGTCCGGGGCGGTGCCGACCACGGTCTCGTGCACCCGACGGATCGCGGCCACCATCGCCTCGGCGTCCTCGGCCCGTCCGAACGTGGTGACCGCCAGGAAGTGGCTGGTGCGCTGCAGCCGCCCCCAGGGGTCGCCCTTGAAACCGGAGTGCGCGGCCACCCCGGCCATCGCGAGCGGGTGCAGGGACTGCAACAGCAGCGCGCGGATCCCCCCGACGAACATCGCGGCGTCCCCGTGCACCTGCCGGATCGGGCTGCCCTCGGGGAACCAGCGCGGGCCGGGCAGGCCGTGGATCCGTTCGCGCCGGCGCGGGCCCTCCGGCCCGGCGACCCGGGCGAAGAGCCGGTCGCCGAGCTGCCTGCGCACGCCGTCCAGGGCGGGGACCGTCACCCCACGAGTATGCCGGGCGCGCCCGCGGGCGCCGACCCCGCCGGCCCCGCCGGCCGCCGTTGCCTGCCACCGGGCCGGACCGACACGGGCGACCCGCCCGTCGACTCCCGGGTGCGGCCGGTCCGCTGAAGTAGGCTCGGGCCACGGAACCAAACCAGAGGAGCGGTCGCCGCCGATGAAGCAGCAGGACCTCACGGTCGTGGGCCTGACGAAGGACAACCAGAAGCTGGTCCTGGTCAGCGACGCGGGCGAGGAGTTCACGCTTCCGGTCGACGGCAAGCTCCGCTCGGCCCTACGAGGCGAGGCCACCCGACTCGGCCAGTTGGAGATCACGATGGAGAGCACACTGCGGCCCCGCGACATCCAGGCACGCATCCGCGCCGGGGAGACCCCGGAGAGCGTCGCCGCAGCAGCCCAGACCACGCTCGACCGGGTGATGGGCTACGCCACCCCGGTGCTGGCGGAGCGCGCGCACATCGCCGACCGGGCCCAGCGGGCGTCCGTGCGGCGCAAGGCCGGGGAGGGCCCGTCCCGGCTGCTCGGCGACGCGGTCGCCGAGCAGCTGCGCTCCCGCAACGTCGACCCCGACTCGGTGAGCTGGGACGCGTGGCGACGTGAGGACGGCCGCTGGACCCTGGTGGCCGACTTCCGGTCCGGCGACAGCGGCCGGGCCCGGGCCGAGTTCGTGTTCGACGCACCGGGACGCTACGTCGTGCCCGAGGACGACGAGGCCCGCCGGCTGGTCGGCGAGCTCCCCACGGCGAGGGCCGCCAGACCGCGGACCGGGGCCTCCCCGCGCCGGCTGTCGGCGGTGGGCGGCGACGACGAGCTGCCGCTCGGCGAGGACGCGATCGGCATGGTCGCCGAGGCGGGATCCGAGGCCGAGGAGTCGACGATCGACCTCAGCGCCGCGGCACGAGCGGTGCGCGAGACCGACCCGGCCGCCGAGACCGGCGACGCCGACTGGATCGCGACGCAGGCCACCGACCGCCCGGCCCGGACGGTGCCGGAGGCCGAGGGCCCCGGGATCGCCGTGGACGCCGAGGACGCCGTGGACGCCGTGGACGCCGAGATCGCCGTGGACGCCGACGAGGCCTCGGAGCCCGACGGCCCCGACGCCCGCGAGGCTCACGAGCCGCAGCAGCCGAGCCGGCGCGCGGTGAAGAAGACCAAGGGCCGGGCGTCCGTGCCGAGCTGGGACGAGATCATGTTCGGCGGCGGCCGCAGCGAGTGAGCCCGGTGCGCGGGCACCCGGGTCCGGGGGCGGGTCTTTACAGGCGAAGTTACTGAGCAGTAATGTGTTCGCGGGGCGCGCGCACCCGCCCGCTCCGTGACCTCCACGCTCCCTACCTCGCGGACGGTTCCCATGGCCTACTTCGTCACCGGCGCGACCGGCTTCATCGGCCGGCACCTGGTCGCCGAGCTCCTCGACAACCGCGACGGGGAGATCTTCGTCCTCGTCCGGAAGAGCTCGCAGGGCCGGCTGCTGCAACGGTCCTGGAGCGAGCCCGACCGGGTGACGCCCGTGGTCGGGGACCTCACCCGGCCCCGGCTCGGCGTGTCCCGCAGGTGGATCGACGAGCACGCCGGGTCGGTCGAGCACTTCTTCCACCTCGCCGCGATGTACGACATGACCGCGCCGGACGAGCTGAACGAGCAGCTCAACGTCGGCGGCACCCGGGCCGCCCTCGACCTGGCCGGCGAGCTGGGGGTCGGCACGTTCCACCAGGTGTCGTCGATCGCGGCCGCCGGTGACTACGCGGGCACGTTCGACGAGACGATGTTCGACGCGGGCCAGTCGCTGCCCTCGTCGTACCACCGCACGAAGTTCGAGTCCGAGCGGATCGTGCGCGAGGAGTCCCCCGTCCCCTTCCGCGTCTACCGGCCGGCGGTCGTGCTCGGGCACTCCGAGACCGGTGTCATGGACAAGGTCGACGGGCCCTACTACTTCTTCCCGCTGTTCAAGAGGCTGCGCGACACGCTGCCCCAGTGGCTGCCGATGCTCGGCGTCGACCTCGGCGACACCAACGTGGTCCCCGTCGACTACGTCGCCAAGGCGATGGACCACCTCGCCCACAAGCCCGGGCTCGACGGGCAGGCCTTCCACCTGGTCAACCCCGAGCCGCAGCCGACCGTGGAGGTGGTCAACGCGTTCGCGTCGGCGGCCAAGGCGCCGCGGTTCACGGTCCCCGTCGACCGGCGGGTCACCGGCGTGCTCCCCACCACCCTGCTCCCCCGGGCCCTGCGGCCCGGCAACGTGGTCCAGAACGTGCTGCGCACCGGACCCGCCCAGGTCGCCCTGCGCGAGACGGTCGGGCGCCTCGGCATCCCCCCCGAGGTGCTCGAGCACGTGTCGTTCCCGACCGTGTTCGCCTCGCGGCGTACCGAACGGGCGCTGGCCGGGTCCGGGATCAGCTGCCCGGACCTGGAGAGCTACGCGAGCACGCTGTGGACCTACTGGGAGGAGCACCTCGACGCCGAGACGAGCCGCGACCCCGACGTCGTCGCCGCGTTGGCCGGCAGGACCGTGCTGATCACCGGGGCCTCGTCGGGCATCGGCCAGGTCACCGCCCTCAAGGTGGCGCGGGCCGGCGGGGTGCCGCTCCTGGTGGCCCGGGGCAAGGACAAGCTCGACGAGACCCGGGCCGAGATCGAGGCGCGCGGCGGCCGCGCGTTCGTCTACGGCTGCGACCTGTCGGACATGGCCGCGATCGAGTCGCTGTGCGAGCAGATCCGCTCCGAGCACGGCGCGGTGGACTACGTGGTGAACAACGCCGGGCGCTCGATCCGGCGGTCGCTGCGTCTCAGCGAGGACCGGTTCCACGACTTCGAGCGCACCATGCAGCTGAACTACTTCGGCGCGATCAAGCTGGTGATGGGGCTGCTGCCGGCGATGCGCGAGCAGCACTTCGGGCACATCGTGAACGTGAGCTCGATCGGCGTGCAGACCAACCCGCCGCGGTTCAGTGCCTACGTCGCCTCCAAGGCCGCGCTCGACTCGTGGAGCAACGTGGTCAGCTCCGAGCTCGTCGGCGACGGGGTCAGCTTCACGACCGTGCACATGCCGCTGGTGCGCACGCCGATGATCGCGCCGACGAAGATCTACCGGAAGTTCCCGGCCATCTCCCCCGCCCAGGCCGCCGACATCGTGGTGCGGGCCCTCGTCGAACGTCCGCACGAGATCAACACCGCGCTCGGCAACCTGGGCGCCGTCGCGCACACGGTGGCTCCCAAGACCGCCTTCCGGGTGCTGCACCTGGCCTACCAGGTGTTCCCGGACTCCGCGGCGGCGAGGGGCACCTCGGAGTCCGAGACGACCCCGCAGCAGCTGCTGCTCGCGAAGCTGCTCAAGGGCGTGCACTGGTAGACCCCGGGCCGGGCAGGCGTCAGCGTCAGCCGGTGGCCACCGGACGCCGCGCCTCGGCCACCCAGCCGCTCCAGGACCCGGGGTAGAGCGCCGCGTCGACGCCCAGCAGGTGCAGGGCGAACAGGTCGTGGGTGGCGGTGACGCCCGACCCGCAGTAGACACCCACCGCGGCCGCGCCGCCCGGGCTCGCTCGGCCGGCGCCGACGCGGTCGTAGACCGCCGCGAGCTCCTCGACCGGCCGGAACCGCGCGGGACCGCCGTCGGCCGGCACGGCGAGGTTCTCCGCGGTCGGGACGTTCACCGCGCCGGGGATGTGCCCCGCGACCGGGTCGACCGGCTCCACCTCGCCGCGGTAGCGCTCCGCCGCCCGCGCGTCGATCAGCACCCCCTCGGCGGCCAGCCGCGCCGCGCCGTGCGCGTCGACGACCGCGAGATGGCCGGGGCCGGCGGGGAACGCGTCCGGCCCGGTCCGTTGCGGCGCCCCGGCCCCGGTCTCGACGGGTCCGCCCGCCCGGAGGTAGGCCGTCCACCCGCCGTCGAGCAGCCGAACGTCGCGGTGGCCGTGGTCGCGCAGCAGCCACCAGGCCCGGGCCGCCGACGTGCCGGACACGTCGTCGTAGACCACGACCGGCCGGTCGAGCCTCACCCCGCAGCGGCGCATCGAGGCGGCGAACCGTTCCGGGTCCGGCGGGGGGTGCCGGCCCCGGCTGCCGTCGCCCGGCGGGTCGGCCAGGTCGCTCACCAGGTCGACGTACGACGCACCGGGCACGTGGCCGGCGAGGTACCGCTGGTGGCCGTCGTCGCGGCCGAGCTCCCAGCGCACGTCGAGCACGGTGACGCCGCCGAGCAGGCCGGGGAGGTCAGCGGGGTGGACCAGCGACGGATGGCTCATGCGGTGATCCTGCCAGCCCCGTCCGCTCACGCGAAGGGCAGCGGCTCGCCGATCCGCGACACCGCCCGGGCCCGCGATGCGGTGAGCCGGCGGCGGTGGTGCTGGCGGCAGAGCACCTCGTAGCCGACGTCCGGCGCATCCCCACCGTCGCCCTCCACGTCGCCGACCACGATGACCTCGCCCTCGGTGACCATCTCGCCGTTCTCGGTGCGGGCGTTGTGCGTGGCCCGCTTGCCGCACCAGCACAGCGCCTCGACCTGCAGCACGTGCATCCGGTCGGCGAGCTCGACGAGGCGGGCCGAGCCGGGGAACAGCTCGGTGCGGAAGTCGGTGAGGATGCCGAAGGCGAACACGTCGATCTGGAGCTCGTCGACGACCCGGGCGAGCTGCTCGATCTGGGCCGGGGTGTAGAACTGCGCCTCGTCGCAGACCAGGTAGTCGACGCGGCCGCCATGGGTCAGCGAGGTCACCACGTAGTGCCAGAAGTCGAAGTCGGCCGGCACCTCGACGGCCTCGTGCTGCAGCCCCAGCCTGCTGGAGAGCGTGGCGGCCCCGGCCCGGTCGTGGCTGGTGAAGATCCGGCCGACGCGGCCCCGGGCGGCGTGGTTGTGGTTGGTCTGGAGGGCGAGGGTGCTCTTCCCCGAGTCCATCGTCCCTGTGTAGAAATGCAGTTCAGCCACGGAGCGGAATCATGCCAGGCCGTCTGCGGGCATCCCGGCAGGGGCACGCCCGATCAGGCGAGCAGGACCGGCACCAGCATCTCGGCCGGGGTCAGGGACCCGTGCAGCCCGACCAACCGGGTCTCGTAGGGGAAGGCACGGCTGCTCATCACCGAGAAGTCGCCCCGGCAGGCCACCATCACGTCACCCAGCCGCGGCCGGACCTGCGCCTCCAGCGGTCCGAACCAGCCCCGGGCGATCGCGTCGTCCCGGCTCAGCACCTCCGCCCGGTCCCCGACCAGCCCGCGCCAGGTGGCGAGCACGTCGTCGACGGCACCCGATCGGCAGTACAGGTGCCGGAAACGCGCCTCCCCGCCGAGCAGCGCCACCCCGTCGAGCAGGTCGGGTGCGTGGTCCACGTCGACGCGGCCGGTCGCGGGCGAGTCGACCATCCCGTGGTCGGCCACCACCACGATCCGCACGTCCGACGGCAGCGTCTCGCGCAGCTGCTCGGCGGCGGCGTCGATCATCGACAGCTGCAGCCGCCACTGCAGGGAGGCGACCCCGTAGCGGTGACCGGTCCAGTCGAGGTCACCTTCGTACATGTAGGTCAGCGAGGGCCGCTGCGAGGACGCGGCGAGCACGGCGGCCGTCCGCTCCCCCACCCGGTCGGCGCCGACGAACTCCGCCCCGCGGTGACCGGCCACGGTCAGCCCGGAGCCCGCGAACTCGCGCTTGTTCACCACGGTGACGTGCACCCCCGCCGCGGCCAGGCGCGCCATGGCGGTCGGGTGCGGCTGCCACGCGCACGGATCGACGTCCTTGCTCCAGGCGAGGGCGTTGAGAAGGTCGTTCGTGCCGGGGATGCGGGAGGTGAACCCGACCACGCCGTGGCTGCCGGGGGTCAGCGCGGTCCCGAGCGAGGTGAGGCTGGTCGCCGTCGTCGAGGGCACCCCCACGGTCGCCGGCTCGGGACGCTCCTGAAGCAGGGCGTGCAGGAACGGCGCGTCCTCCTCGTGGTCGCGCAGCAGCTCGTGGCCGAGCCCGTCGACGAGGAACACGACGTAGCTCCCGGCCTCCGGCAGCGCCAGCCCCACCTCCGCGAACCCGGCGTCGGCCCCGAGCGCACGGGCCACCGCCGGGAGCACGTCGCCGATGGAGCGGTCTCCGTAGGCGGGGTCGACGAACGTCATCGCATCGGGGCCGAGGACGTCGTACGTCCCGACAGCGCCTCCGCGAACGCGAGCAGACCGGCGACCGCCTCCGGGCCCTCGGCCGCGGAGCTGACCCGCAGCGAGAAGTCGTCGGAGGCGACCACGCCCGTGTAGCCGTGGTCGGCGTCGCAGTTGGGGTCGGAGCAGCCCGCCGGCTCGAGGTCGATCCGGCCCACGGCGCCCCAGCCGATGGTGAGCACGGCCTCGTTGGCGCCCGGGGCCGGGATCGGCCTGCCCTCGTAGGACTCGGGGTTGGCGACCATCCGGGTGACCACGACCGACCGCACCGCGGACAGCGTGACCGCCTCGGTGGAGCTCGACGTGTACGGCGCGGGAAGCAGGTCGTCGGGGGCGTGCTCGTCGGTGTGCGCCAGGATCAGCCGGCTCGGGGTCAGCACCAGCACGGTGATGTGCCGGCGCACCTCGTCGCGCTCGTCGATGGTCGGCTCGTGGTGCACGAGGTGGGAGACGACCTGCTCTCCCGCGACGGCCGATCTCACGGCGTCGCTGACCACGTCGGGGTAGTACCCGGACTGTTCGATGGCGCCGTACAGGTCGGCGGAGCGGTCGGTCATGCGCGCAAGTCTGTCACGCCCGGACCGGGTCACGCGGCGAGCTCGACCTCGAGCGTCGCCACGCCGTCCTGGGCGGGGGTGAGGTGCCGGCGCAGCCGCAGGAACAGCACCGACGCGAGCGCGGAACCACCGACGGTGAGACCGACCCAGGTGCCGACCAGCCCGTTGCCGATCAGCAGCCGGTGACCCCCGCCACGCCGACCTCCCCCAGGGCCTGGAGCGCCGTGTCGACCGCGTCGGCGAGGCGACCCCCGTGTGCCGCCCAGGTCTCCACCCCGACGGCGAGCGCCGCCGCGGCCGCCGCCGCCGTCACCTGCACGGCCACCGCGTCCACCGGCGACCCGGTGCGGCCGGCGACCGCCTGGGCCAGGTAGCCGCGCAGGCTCTCGGTCTGCTCGTGGCTGCGGGCCCGCAGGGCCGGCACCGAGAGCACCAGGCGGGTGCGCTGGCGGACCGTGGTCAGGTCGCCCTCGACCGCGGACAGCGCCTGTCCCAAGGCCTCCCGGATGGCGGTCAGCGGTGGCTCCTCGGGCGGCCGCAGCCGCACCAGCTCCCCGATCACGGGGTCGTAGTCGTCGCTGAGGACCACGTCCTCCTTGGTCGGGAAGTAGCGGAAGAACGTGGCCGGTGAGATCTGCGCCGCGGCCGCGATCTGCTCGCACGTGGTGGCGTCGTACCCCTGCCGCTCGATCAGGTCCAGGGCCGCGCGCTGGACCGCCGCCCGGGTGCGCGCCTTCTTCTGCTCGCGCAGGCCGCCCGTCATGCCACCTCCGACGTCGATGGGGTCCGTCCCGCCGCCGCCGGCATCAGCAGGGCGAGTGCCACCGCGGCGGCCAGCACGCCGCTGCCGGTGAGCAGCGCCAGGCTACGCCCCGCCGCGACCGCGGCGGCCGGGTCGGCTCCGCCCGCCAGCAGCGTGTCGGTGCGGGCGTGGGCCACCGTGGCCAGCGCGGCGACGCCGAGGGCACCGCCGAGCTGGAGGGCGGTGTTGTACAGGCCGCTGGCTGCGCCGCTCCCCTCGCCGCCCTCACCGCCGGGGACCGCCGCCACCGTCAGTGCCACGAACGCCAGCCCGAGGCCGACCCCGGTGACCACGAGACCGGGCAGCACCCCTGCGGCGTAGCCGGGCTGCGGGTCGCCGAGGGCTCTCAGGCCCAGCAGCGTCAGCCCCACCGAGCTCACCGCCATGCCCGCGACCAGCACCGGGCGCACCCCCACGCGGCTCACCGCCGCCGAGGCGAGCCCGGCCGCCAGCGCGAGGGAGACGATCATCGGCAGGTAGGCGAAGGCGGTCGTCAGCGGGCGGTAGCCAAGGGCCTGCTGCAGGTGCAGGGAGAGGAAGAAGAACGTGGCCAGCAGCGCCGCGCCGGCGAGCAGCGCACACCCGTCGGACACCAGCACCGCCCGGTCCCGCAGCAGCGCTGCCGGGACGAAGGGGGTCGCCGCCGACCGGTGCGCCCGCGCCGCCACCGCCGCCAGCGCGAGCACCACCAGCGCCTCCACCAGCACCGTGCGCGCGGTCCAGCCGTGCACCCGCACGGCGTCGAGCAGGTGCACGCCCAGCAACAGCGCGGCGGTGGTCGCCAGCGCACCCAGCGGCTCGATCCGGTCGGCCCGGGAACCCCGCGCCTCGGGCAGCAGCCGTGCCACCGACACCCCGACCAGCACCGCGGCGACGGCATTGCCGGTGAACAGCCAGCGCCAGCCCAGCGTCTCGGTGACCAGCCCTCCGGCCAGCAGCCCCACCAGCGCACCCGCGCCGGTCACCGCGCCCCACAGCCCGAGCGCGCGGGCCCGCTCGGCCGGGTCCGAGAAGGTCGAGACCAGCAGGCTCATCGCGGCGGGCGCCAGCAGCGCCGCGGCCAGTCCCTGGCCCGCCCGGGCCGCGAGCAGGCCCCCGGCCGCGCTCACGCCCGACCCGGCCAGCGACGCCGCCACGAACACCGCGACGCCCACGAGCAGGATCCGGCGGTGGCCGAACCGGTCGCACAGCCGGCCGCCGAGCAGGAGCAGCCCGCCGAAGCAGATCACGTAGGCGTTGACCACCCACGGAAGCAGCGCGAGCGAGAGATGCAGCTCGCGGCTGATCGTGGGCAGCGCGACGTTGAGGACCGCGTCGTCGACGTCGACGAGCAGCTGGCCCAGCGCCAGCGCCGAGAACACCACCCACGGGACGGCGGACGCGCGGGTCGGGGTGGACGCGAGGGTGTCGGACATGGCCGCTCCATTCTGAGAGTTTCTCTTATTTGAGAGTAACTCTCAGAACGTGGTTGTCAAGTCCTACCCGTGCAGGGTGTCGCCCGCCTGGGTCGACAGCCGGCGCACGAACCAGTCGGAGCGGGCGTCGGCCACGGGCTCGACCCGGCCGACGGTGTTGAGCACCGTCGCGCCCTGGGCACCGACCAGCACCAGGTTCA
Source organism: uncultured Actinomycetota bacterium (assembly GCA_963838025.1). Classification (GTDB taxonomy): domain Bacteria; phylum Actinomycetota; class Actinomycetes; order Propionibacteriales; family Nocardioidaceae; genus Nocardioides_B. The sequence continues at coordinate 1,557,155 of CAWIPF010000001.1, read as the reverse complement.
GCTCCAGGGAGCGCACCTGGGGGAGGTCGTTCTTGAGCTGGGCCACCCGCAGCAGCAGCGACTCGACCGCGTCGACGTCGACCCGCTCGCTGCCCCGGTAGCCGAACAGCAGCGGCGCCGCCTTGATCTCCCGGACCATGTCGGCGGCCTCACCGCTGTGCATCGGCGGGATCCGGTACGAGCGGTCCCCGAGCAGCTCGGTCGTCGCGCCCGAGACGCCGAACGACACCACCGGCCCGAACAGCGGGTCCTCCACGCCGCCGATGGTCACCGGCACCCCGGGGGCGGCGACCCTCTGCACGATGAAGCCCGCGGACTCGGGCAGGTCGATCAGCGAGTGCATGGTGCGCCAGGCGTCGCGCATCTCCGCCTCGGTGTCGATGTTGCGCCACACGTGCGCGAGGTCGGGCCGCTGCCGCAGGTGCTCTGCCGTCGCCTTCAGCACCACGTCGTAGCCGAGCTTCTCCGCGGCGGCGACCGCCTCGTTCTCGTTGGCGACGGGCACCCGTTCCCACATGTCGATGCCGTACGACGCGAGCAGCCGGCGCAGCTCACCGAAGCTCAGCTCCCGCCCCTCGGGGTCGCGCATCAGGATCTCGTTGACCTGGTGCCGCGCCGCGTCGGTGTCGACATCGCCGTGCGCGACCAGCTCACCCTCGGGCTTGGCCAGCCAGGCGGCGTACTCCACGACCCGCGCCAGCGCGCGGACCGCCGCCTCGACCGCCGGGTACGACGGGACCGACCCCCGTCCCGCGGTGCTCCCGGCGACGTCGGGCACCCGCAGCAGCTCGGGGACACCCTCCGTGGCGAGGAACGTCGAGACCAGGGGCTTGTCCGACTGCTCCCCCACCGCGGCCAGCACGTTGGCGACCTCGACCCCGGTGGTGTTCAGCGGCGGGATGAACACCGCGACGACCGAGTCGACCTCCGGGTCGTCGATGGCCGCGTCGAGGGCCTCCTCGAAGTCCTCCGCCGTGGCCTCGGCACCGAGGGCAACGGTGTCGTGCACCTCCAGCCCGACCGCCGCCGCGGCGTCCGCGGCGAGCAGGCCGAGCGCGTCGGAGTTGCCGACGATCGCCACCCGCGGCCCGCGCGGCAGCGGCTGGTGGGCCACCAGCTGGGCGACGTCGAACAGCTCGTCGAGGGTGTCCACCTGGATCACGCCGGCCTGACGGAACATCGTGTCCACGGCGGCCTGCGGGGCCAGCATCGCGCGCACCGCGTGCCCCATCGGGACCCCCTGGGTGGTGCGACCCGACTTCACCGCGATGACCGGCTTGCGGCGCGACACCCGGCGCGCGATCCGGCTGAACTTGCGCGGGTTGCCGATCGACTCGAGGTAGAGCAGCACCACCTCGGTGCGGTCGTCCTCCTCCCAGTACTGCAGCAGGTCGTTGCCGGACACGTCGGCACGGTTCCCGGCGCTGACGAACGTCGACAGGCCCAGGCCGCGCCTGGACACCTTCTCCAGGATCGCCACGCCGAGCGCACCCGACTGGCAGAAGAACCCGGCCCGGCCCCGTGGTGGCATCACCGTCGACAGGGACGCGTTGAGCGAGCAGTCCGTCGCGGTGTTGATGATGCCCAGGCAGTTGGGGCCGATCAGCCGCAGCCCGTAGCTGCGGGCCAGGCCGACCAGCCGGCGCTGCCGCGCCCGGCCCTCCTCGCCGGTCTCCGCGAAGCCGGAGGAGACCACCACCAGCCCGTGCACGCCCTTGGCCGCGCAGTCGAGCACGACGTCGTGCACGGCGTCCGCCGGCACCGCCACGATCGCGACGTCGACGCTGTCGGGGATGTCCGCGACGCTCGCGTAGGCCGGCATCCCGGCGACGGCGTCGGCGGCGGGGTTCACGACGTAGACCCGGCCCTGGTAGTCGCCGAGCACGAGGTTGCGCACCAGCGTCTGGCCGATGGTGTCCTGCCGGCGCGACGCCCCGATCACCGCGACGCTGCGGGCGTCGAAGAACAGCTTGATCGAGGCCGCCTCGGCCCGGTGCTCGCGGGCCTGCATCACCGACACCGACGTGTCGGTGGCGTCGATCGGGAACTCGAGGCGCATGACGCCCTCCTCGAAGCCGCCGGCCACCTGGTAGCCGGCCTCCCGGAAGATCTGGATCATCCGCTGGTTCTCGGGCAGCACCTCGGCCACGAACCGCTCGATGCCGCGCTCCCGTCCGGCCTGGGCCAGGTGCTCGAGCAGCAGCTGGGCGATGCCGCGGCCCTGGTGCGCGTCCTGCACCAGGAAGGCCACCTCGGCCTCGACCGGTCCGGACCGCCCGTCCTTGGTCTCGTGCACCGGCAGCCGGTCGAAACGACCCACCGCGATCATCTTGTTGGCCACGGTGAGCACGAACGCGACCCGCTCGTGGTGGTCGACGTGGGTGAACCGCTTGACGTCCTTGTCCGAGAGCCGAGGCATCGGCGCGAAGAAGCGCAGGTACTTCGACTCCGCCGAGACCTGCTCGTAGAACTCCACCAGCAGCTGCTCGTCGTCCCCGCTGATCGGCCGCAGGTGCGCCACCTGGCCGTCCCGCAGGAGGACGTCTGCTTCCCAGTGCTTGGGGTAGTCGGGCTCGATCGCCAAGGCGTCCACGGGGCAGAATCTATCCTCTCCCCGGCTGCGGCGTGCCCCTGCACGGCCCGCGGCGACCCACGGGTGAGAATGGCCTCATGGCCCGCAGCACCAAGCAACCTCCCCTGCCCGAGGACTTCGAGGAGCACATCGTCGACACCGACGTCGGCGACGAGATGCGCTCCAGCTTCCTGGAGTACGCCTACTCGGTGATCTACAGCCGGGCGCTCCCGGACGCCAAGGACGGGCTCAAGCCGGTCCAGCGGCGGATCCTCTACACGATGGCCGACATGAACCTGCGGCCCGACCGCGGGCACGTCAAGAGCGCCCGCGTCGTCGGCGAGGTGATGGGCCGGCTGCACCCCCACGGCGACGGCGCGATCTACGACGCGCTGGTCCGCATGGTCCAGACCTGGTCGCTGCGGGTGCCGATGGTCGACGGGCACGGGAACTTCGGCTCGCCGGACGACCCGCCGGCGGCGATGCGCTACACCGAGTGCCGGATGGCGCCGCCGGCACTGGCGATGACCACCTCGATCGACGAGGACACCGTCGACTTCAAGCCCAACTACGACAGCCGGGAGTTCGAGCCGGTCGTCCTGCCCGCGGCGATCCCGAACCTGATCGTCAACGGGGCGGCGGGCATCGCGGTCGGCATGGCCACCAACATCGCGCCGCACAACCTGGTGGAGGTGGTGCAGGCGCTGCGGCACCTGATCACGCACCCGCAGGCCGACCTCGAGGCGTTGATGCGCTTCGTCCCGGGGCCGGACCTGCCCACCGGCGGCAAGATCGTCGGGCTCGACGGCATCCGCGACGCCTACGAGACCGGACGTGGCTCGTTCAAGATGCGCGCCACCGCCCGCGTCGAGAGCGTCACACCGCGCCGCAAGGGCATCGTGGTCACCGAGCTGCCCTACGGCGTCGGGCCGGAGAAGGTCATCGAGCGGATCAAGGGCCTGGTGCAGGGCAAGAAGCTGCAGGGCATCTCCGACGTCAAGGACCTCACCGACCGCGAGAAGGGCCTGCGGCTCGTGATCGAGGTGAAGAACGGGTTCCATCCCGAGGCGCTGCTCGAGCAGCTCTACAAGCTCACCCCGATGGAGGACTCCTTCGGCATCAACGCGGTCGCCCTCGTCGACGGGCAGCCGCGCACCCTCGGGCTCAAGGAGATGCTCGAGGTCTTCCTCGGCCACCGCTACGACGTGGTCCGGCGCCGGTCGCTGTTCCGCCGCGCCAAGGCCGCCGACCGGCTGCACCTCGTCGACGGCCTGCTGATCGCCATCCTCGACATCGACGAGGTCATCGCGCTGATCCGCTCCTGCGACAACGCCGAGCAGGCCCGTCAGCGGCTGATGTCGGTGTTCGACCTGAGCGAGGTGCAGGCCACCTACATCCTCGACATGCCGCTGCGCCGGCTGACGAAGTTCTCCCGCATCGAGCTGGAGAAGGAGAAGTCGGAGCTGGAGCGGACGATCGCGGAGCTCGACGCGATCATCGAGGACGAGAAGCTGCTGCGGAAGGTGGTCTCCGACGAGCTGGGTGAGGTGGCCAAGACCTACGGCACCCCGCGTCGCACGGTGCTGCTGGAGTCGGCGGGCCAGGCGGTGACGTCGGCGGTGCCGCTCGAGGTGGCCGACGACCCGTGCTTCGTGTTCCTGTCCTCGGCCGGCCTGCTGGCCCGCACCACCGACACGAGCCCGCCCGGGTCCGGCGGTGGCCGCTCGAAGCACGACGTGCTCGTGTCCGCCGTACGCTCCACCGCGCGCGGCCAGGTGGGCGCCCTGACGACCGCCGGGCGGGTCGTGAAGCTCGACGTGCTGGACCTGCCCACGCTGCCGGGCACGGCGAACGCCCCGCACCTGCAGGGCGGGGCGCCGGTCAGCGAGTTCCTGTCGCTGGAGGCCGGCGAGCGGGTGCTCGCGCTCACCTCGTTCGAGGCCGACAGCCCCGGGCTCGCCCTCGGCACCCGTGACGGCGTGGTCAAGCGGGTCCACCCCGAGCTGCTGAGCAACAGGGACGCCTGGGAGGTGGTCCGGCTCGCCGACGGCGACGAGGTGGTCGGCGCCGTCGAGCTGCGCACCGGCGAGGAGGAGCTGTGCTTCGTCACCTCCGACGCCCAGCTGCTCCACTTCGGCGCCGAGCTGGTCCGCCCGCAGGGCCGCTCCGGCGGCGGTGTCGCCGGGGTGCGGCTGGCCGCCGGCCAGCGGGTGGTGTTCTTCGGCGCGTTCACGCCCGACGACCGGGCGGTGGTGGTCACGTCGTCCGGGTCGAGCACCGCCCTGCCCGGCACCGAGCCGGGCGCGGTCAAGGCGACGCCGTTCTCGGAGTACCCCACCAAGGGACGCGGCACCGGCGGCGTGCGCTGCCACCGGTTCCTCAAGGGCGAGGACACCCTGGTCTTCGCGTGGGCCGGCGTCGGTCCGGCGCACGCGGCGGCCACCAGCGGCGCTCCCGTCGAGCTGCCCGAGCCCACCGGCCGCCGGGACGGTTCCGGGGTGCCCGGCTCGCTGCCCATCGACGCCGCGGCGGGCCCGGTGGCCACGCTGCTCGACGGCGTGTGAGCCGGTCATGACAGGCTTGGCCCCATGACGCTCAGAGGCATCCGGACCCCGGCCGTGGCCACCGCCCTGCTGCTCCTGCTCGCACCCGGCCTGTCGGCCTGCAGCAAGGGCGGCAGCACCCAGGTCACCCCCACGCAGGCGCTCGCCGGCGCCAAGGCGACGCTGGACGGGGCCAAGGGCGTGCACATCGTGCTGTCCACGCAGAAGCTGCCCACCGGCGTCAGCGGGCTGCTCAGCGCGGACGGCGTGGGCACCCACGACCCCGCCTTCAAGGGCACCATCAAGGTGGCGGCGAGCGGCATCACCGCGGACGCGAAGGTGATCGCCGTCCAGGGCTCGGTCTACGCGGTGCTGCCGTTCACCACGAAGTACGTGCAGATCAACCCCAAGGACTACGGCGCCCCGGACCCGGCCGCGCTGATGAACACCGAGGGCGGCCTGTCGTCCCTTCTCACCTCGGCGCAGGACGTGACCGCCGGCAAGGAGCAGCGCGACGGCGCCGACGTGCTCAGCACCTACAGCGGCACCGTCCCCGGGGAGACGGTCGCCGCGATCATCCCCAGCGCCGACGCGAGCAAGGACTTCGACGTCACGTTCCAGGTGGCGAAGGACGCCACCCACACGCTCCGCGAGGCGGTGCTGACCGGGCCGTTCTACCCCCACGGCGGCGACGTGACCTACACGATCACCTTCGACGACTACGGCACCGCCCCGAGCATCACCGCACCGTGAGCGCGGCCCGGTGAGCACCGCGTCCCGGCTGCTGCTGGGCCTGGCCTCGGTCGCGGTGGCCTTCGCAGCCGCCGACACCTACGTCGTGGTGCTCGCCCTGCCCGACATGATGGCCGGGGTCGGCCTCTCGATCGACGAGCTCCAGCGGGCCGCGCCGATCGTCTCCGGCTTCCTGCTCGGCTACGTCGCGGTGCTTCCGCTCGTCGGCCGGATCGCCGACCTGCGGGGCCGGCTGCCGGTCCTGGTCGGCTCCCTGGTGGTGTTCGCGCTGGGCTCGCTGGTGACCGCCGCCTCCTACGACCTGCCGAGCATGGTGGTCGGCAGGTTCCTGCAGGGCGTCGGCGGTGGCGGGCTGGTCCCGGCGACGCTGGCGCTGGTCGCCGACCTGTACCCGCCGGCGCGGCGAGGCGTCCCGCTCGGTGTGGTCGGCGCGGTGCAGGAGCTCGGCAGCGTGCTCGGGCCGTTGTACGGCGCCCTGGTGCTCGCGGTCGCCGGCTGGCGGGCCATCTTCGCGCTGAACCTGGCCGTGGCGCTGGTGCTCGTCGTGGCGCTGCGCTCGCTGCCCCGCCCCGCGACCCGGGAGCGCACCGGGCGCCGCGACCCGCCGGGCGTCGTGCTGGCCGTGCTCACGCTGGCAGCGCTGCTGCTCACCATGGTGCAGCCACCGGCGCTCACCAGCGGAGTGACCGTGGGTCTGGCGTTCGTGCCGCTGGCCGGCGCGTCCCGGTGGGCCTCCCCCGTCGGCCTGGCCGCCGTCCTGCTGGCCGTGGGGTTCCTGCTGCGGTCCTGGCGGGCGCCACGGCCGCTGGTCGACGTGCGCGGCTGGGCCCGGCTGGGTCGCGCCGCCGACCTGGTCGGGGCCACCCTGCTGGGCGTCGTCCTGGCCGGGGTGATCCTGGCGTTCGCGACCGCGGACCCCCAGGTGTCGGTGTTCTCCCCGGCCGGCCCGTGGCTGCTGGCCGGCTCGGCGCTCGCGGCCGTGCTGTTCGGCTGGCGCAACCGGCGCACCGCCCACCCCCTGGTGCCGTCCCGGGCGCTCGCCGCGCAACCGGCGTGGGGGGCGCTCCTGGTCAGCTTCCTGGTCGGCGCGGCGCTGATCTCGGCGCTGGTCGACATCCCGATCTTCGCCCGGGTGACGGTCTACCCCGACTCCCAGCTGGACGCGGCACTCGTGCTGGTGCGGCTGCTGGTCGCGCTGCCGGTCGGCGCCCTCGCCGGGGGCTTGCTGACCCGACGGCTGCCGGCGGGCGCGGTGACCGCGCTCGGCATGGCGCTGGCCTGCGCCGGTTTCGTGTGGATGGCGCAGTGGGGGCTGACCAGCCTCGCCGCGCCGTCGGCGACCGTGCCCCTGGTCGCCGCCGGCGCCGGGTTCGGGCTGGCTCTCGCGCCGGTCAACGCCGCCCTGCTGGCGGCCACCGAGGACTCCGTCCACGGCATCACCTCCGCGCTGCTGGTGGTGGCCCGGATGGTCGGGATGCTCGTCGGGATCAGCGCGCTGACCACGCTGGGCCTGCGGCACTACTACGCCGTGCAGGCGGACCTGCCCACCCCGGCGGAGGTGTGCGGGGCGCGGACCCAGTGCGCCGCGTACACCACGCTGCTCAAGGAGGCCGGCCTGGCCCAGCTGCAGACGGTGTTCTGGGGCGCCGCGGTGTGCGCGGGCCTGGCCGCGCTCGTCGCGCTGGTGGTGTTCCGGTCCGCGCGCACCCGCGCCGTGCCCGCCTCGGCGATGCTGGGGCCGGCCGGATGACCCGCTGCAGCGACGGCTCCCGGCAGGTCGACGAGCAGCTCGCCGGGTCCGCGCCAACGGCCGTCGGCTGGGTCGCGCTGGAGCAGAGCGGGCCCTGGGGCGCCAAGGCGTTCACCTCCAGCCGCCTCGACCCGGAGCTGGGCCGGGCGATCGAGGCCGCGGCCGCCGCCCACGACGTCCGGCCGGCGCTGGTCCGGCGGCCCGGGCGGCACGCCGACGAGCAGGCCGAGCGCTCGTCCCGCCGGCTCCTGGTGGCGCACACCGTGCCGTCGCACAGCTGGCTGCTCGAGGGCACGATCACCTCCCCGGCCGAGGTGCTCGACCTGGACTGGAAGGCCGTCCGGGACGGCGACCTCGACGCCGTACGGCGCTCGCTGCCGGTGCTGCGACCGTCCCCCGGGCCGCGCCTGCTGGTGTGCACCAACGGGCGGCGCGACGAGTGCTGCGCGGTCAAGGGGCGGCCGGTGGCGCTGGGGGTGGCGCAGGCGCACCCCGGCCGGGTCTGGGAGGTCACCCACACCTCCGGGCACCGGTTCGCGCCGACGGCGGTGCTGCTTCCCGCCGGCACCCTGCACGGCCGCCTCGACCCGGCCTCGGCCGGTGAGCTGCTGGCCGCCGCCGAGCGCGGAGAGACGGTGCTGGCCGGGTCCCGCGGGCGGTCCACGTGGCCGGCGCCGGCCCAGGTGGCGGAGCTCGCGGTCCGGGACGCCACCGGCGAGACCGGCCTCGACGCCGTCGGGGTGGTGTCGACCGAGCAGCCGGGCGAGCACCGGTGGACCGTGACGCTCGCCACCGCGGACGGGCGCCGCTTTCGGGTGCGGGTCGAGTCGGTTCCGAGCGACGTCGCCCGCGCGGAGTCCTGCGGCAAGGACCTGCTGCCGCTGCGTCGCTGGCGAGCCGCGGTGGAGCGCGGGTGAGCCGGAGGTGTCGCCTTCCCACCGGTTGGGTAGGTTTGCGGGCGTGAATGACGCATTCGCCGACCTGCTGGCAGCCAACGAAGCCTTCGCCCGGACGTTCACCCTGAGCGGGTTCGACGGGGTCGCGCATGCAGGGGTCGCGGTGGTGACCTGCATGGACTCCCGGATCGACCCGCTGGGCATGCTCGGGCTCTCGCCCGGCGACGCCAAGATCTTCCGCAACCCGGGCGGCCGGGTCACCGAGGCGGCCCTCGAGGCGCTGGTGCTGGGCGCGCACCTGCTCAACGTGCGCCGCATCCTGGTGATCCCGCACACGCGCTGCGCGATGGCGAGCTCCTCGCTGGAGGAGCTCCGTGCCCGGGTCACCGAGTCCGCGGGCCAGGACGCCTCCTGGCAGGCGTTCGGCGTGGTCGAGGACCAGGAGGCCGCGCTCCTCGACGACGTCCGCAAGGTCCGGGCCCATCCGCTCATCCCGGCCTCGGTGGAGGTCGGCGGCTTCATCTACGACGTCGACACGGGGCTGATCACGCAGCGCGTCTGACCGTCCGCAGCACGACCTCGGGAGCAGCACGTGACAGACCCTCAGGACTGGCGCGAGCGGGTCGTCGGCGCGCTCGGCGCGGTGATCGCGGTGGCGCTGGTGATCGGCGGCGTCGCCGGCGCCGTCGCCTACGGCGCGGTGCGCATCGCCGGCCTCGGCGGCGACCCCGCCGCGCAGAGCCGGCCCGCCGCGCCCGCCTCGACCGCCTCTCCCGGGGAGGGCTCGTCGGGCACCACGCCCGCCGGAGCCGACCACCTCGCCGTCGCCGGCGCGCGACCACACCAGCAGCCCGCACCCGCACCGCGCCAAGCGCCCGAGGCACACCCGGCACCGCCTGACCCTGACCGCCGGTCCGCACCGGGTCCGGGCGATGCAGCGGGTGGACCTGCGCGGCCGCTACCCCGGCCACGGGGGCAGCCGGCTGCAGGTGCAGCGCCTCGAGGGCGGCCGGTGGAGCGCGTTCCCGGTCGACGTGACCGTCCGCTCCGGCGGCTTCCACACCTGGGTGGCCTCCGGGCGCCCGGGCCGGAACCGGTTCCGGGTGGTCGACCCGGCCACCGGGCGCACGTCGCCGCCGGTCACCGTCACCGTCGGCTGAGGACCGGCCGCGCGCGATGACGCGACGCGGGGTCCGGAAACCTGTCCCGTGTTCGCGGTGAGTCCGACGGTCCGAACCGTCCCCGACCAGGTGACGCAGGTATTGCGCTGGGGCCCTTCACCCCTCCGATTCGGTCGCCCGCAGATTCCGATGGTCGCGCAGGTGGCGGACGGCGAAGAGCACGGCCGCGGCGGACAAAGTCACCATGAGGATGCTCGGGATCACGTCGCCACGATGGAACATGCTGAAAGCCAAGCGTCCGCCGACCACTGCCAGCCCAAGTTCTCCGAGAGACGAGACGAGGCTCAGTTTCCGCGGCGACACTCTCACGGCATGAGTCTGGCAGAACCACTCCAGACCTGCACTCCTATCTCATGAGACGCACTCACCGTCGGCTGACCGGCGGCCGCTACGTGTCGATGCTGTCCGCGTCGACCTCGTAGGCGCCCTGCACGATGAACTCCTTGCGCGGCGCCACGTCGGAGCCCATCAGCAGGTCGAACACCTCGGCCGCCGCGTCGGCGTCGTCCACGGTGATCCGCCGCAGTGTCCGGTGCCGCGGGTCCATGGTGGTCTCCGCCAGCTGTCCCGCGTCCATCTCGCCCAGACCCTTGTAGCGCTGCACGGGGTCCTTCCAGCGGACCCCCTTCTTCGCCAGCTCGGCCAGCTTCCGCTGCAGCTGCGCGTCGGAGTAGGTGTAGAGGTACTTGTCCATGCCCTTCTTGGGGTTGGACAGCTCGATGCGGTGCAGCGGCGGGACCGCGGTGTAGACCCGGCCCTCGATGATCAGCTCGCGCATGTACTTGAAGAACAGCGTGGTCAGCAGCGTGCGGATGTGCGCCCCGTCGGAGTCCGCGTCGGCCATGAAGATGATCCGGCCGTAGCGCCGGGCGTCGATGTCGAAGGTGCGCCCGGACCCGGCCCCGACCACCTGGATGATCGAGGCGCACTCGGCGTTCTTGAGCATGTCGGCCACCGAGGCCTTCTGCACGTTGAGGATCTTGCCCCGGATCGGCAGCAGCGCCTGGAACTCGGAGTTGCGGGCCAGCTTGGCGGTGCCGAGCGCCGAGTCGCCCTCGACGATGAACAGCTCGCTCCGCTCGACGTCGTTGGACCGGCAGTCGGCGAGCTTCGCGGGCAGCGCGCTCGACTCCAGGGCGTTCTTGCGACGCTGGGTCTCCTTGTGCTGGCGGGCCGCGATCCGGGTCCGGGACGCGTTGGCCACCTTCTCCAGGACCGTCTTGGCCTGCGCCTTCTCCGCCCGCTTGGAGGAGGTGAGGAACTTCTTCAGCTCCGCGGAGACCACCTTGCGCACGATGCTGCGCGCGGCCGGGGTGCCCAGCACCTCCTTGGTCTGCCCCTCGAACTGGGGCTCGGCCAGCCGGACCGTCACGACCGCGGTCAGGCCTTCGAGCACGTCGTCCTTGATGACGTCCGGCTCGGCGGTCCTCAGCTGCTTGGAGGCGCGCAGCACCTCGTTGAAGGTCTTGGTGACCGCCTGCTCGAACCCCGAGACGTGGGTGCCGCCCTTCGGCGTCGCGATGACGTTCACGAACGAGCGCAGCTCGGTGTCGTAGCCGGTCCCCCAGCGCAGAGCCACGTCCACGACCAGGTCGCGCTCGACGTCCTGCGGGGTCATGTGCCCCGCGTCGTCGAGCAGCGGCACGGTCTCGGTGAACTTGTCGTGGCCCTCGAGCCGGAGGACCTCGCTGACCGGCTCGTCGGTGGCCAGGAAGTCGCAGAACTCGGCGATGCCGCCGTCGTGCCGGAAGCTCTCCACCACCGGTTCGGGGCCCCGGTGGTCGCGGATCACCAGCTCGAGCCCGGGCACGATGAACGATGTCTGCCGCGCCCGGGTGACCAGCTCGTCGAAGTTGAACGTCGCGTCCTTGGTGAAGATCTGCCGGTCCGGCCAGAACCGGATGCGGGTGCCGGTCACCCCCTTCCTGACCCGGGCGCCCTTGCGGGTCAGCCCCGACCGCTCGGTGAACGTCGCGGCCGGTCCGTCCCCGGCGAACACCCCGGGGTTGCCGCGCTGGAAGGACATCCCCTGGATCGTCGGGGCCCGCTCGACGTCGACGTCGAGCCGCGCCGACAGCGCGTTGACCACCGACGCGCCGACGCCGTGGAGCCCGCCGGTGGCCACGTAGGAGCCGCCGCCGAACTTGCCGCCCGCGTGCAGCTTGGTGAAGATCACCTCGACGCCCGGCAGCCCGGTCTTGGGCTCCTTGTCGACGGGGATCCCGCGGCCGTCGTCGTGCACCTCGACCGAGCCGTCCTCGTGCAGGGTGACCTCGATGCGCTGGGCGGCGCCGGCCAGCGCCTCGTCCACCCCGTTGTCGATGATCTCCCAGACGCAGTGCATCAGGCCGCGGGTGTCGGTGGACCCGATGTACATCCCCGGCCGCTTCCGGACCGCCTCGAGACCCTCCAGGACCAGGAGGTGCTGGGCGTTGTAGGCGTTGTCGATCTTGGTCCCTCCGGCGGTGCGGGCAGGCACGTTGCTCCTCGTGGTGCGGGTCGAGAGGCGCCGTACGGCGCTGGCGCAAATCTACTCGCGACACGCCCAAGCCCCGGAATCGCCACGCCTACCGGCAAACGGGTCGTCCTCGCGACACGATGTGGCGGTGACGGACGCCACATCCTCGGTGACTCGCAGCGAATCCTCGCCGCCGCGTCACGAACCGGGAACGAAGCGTTTCAAGATCTGTGGATTGGCAACTTTCAGGTCCTCGCCGGGGTCACACTGGCGAGACAACGTCGGAGAAGCAGCGCGCATGTGGGAGAGGTCACCCGGTCTCACCGGGCGAAACCGACCACGGGCGGGAAGCCTGTAGCGTGATTGGATGTTGTGTCCGGTGAAGCGGGACGCGGGAAGAGAACGGACCTGCGTTACGTTTGAGCAGGCACCAAGCAAGGAAATGAGGCCTCACGTGACCACTGCAGTTGCCCCCACCACGCCCCTGACCGCCGTGGACCGCTGCGACCGATGCGGTGCCCAGGCCTACCTCCGGGTCGAGCTCGCCGGAGGCGGCGAGCTGCTCTTCTGCGGCCACCACGCCCGCGAGCACGGCGACCGGCTCCGCGAGATCGCGGTGAGCTTCCACGACGAGACCGGCAAGCTCGTGGACACCCCGGCGGCCGGCTCCGACCCGGAGCGCTGACCCCGACCGACGAGACCACCGCAGGCCCCGGGCGTCACGCCCGGGGCCTGCGCCCTTTCCGGCGACCGCTGTGACAGGGTGGCGAGGTGGACCCGGTCGACCTGCTCGCCGCGCTGGCGGTGGTCGCCGGAGTCGTCGGCATCGTGGTGCCCGTTATGCCCGGATCTGCGCTGATCCTGGTCGGGGTGCTGGTCTGGACCGTCGACGAGCGCTCCGCCGCCGGCTGGCTGGTCCTGGCGGTCGTGACCGTCCTGCTCGCCGCCGGCGCGGTGCTCAAGTACACGGTCCCCGGGCGGCGGCTCCGGTCCGGCGGGGTGCCCAGGCGCACCCTCGTCGCGGGCGGCCTGCTCGGGATCGTCGGCTTCTTCGTGGTCCCGGTCGTGGGCCTGGTCCTGGGCTTCGTGGCCGGCGTCTACCTGATGGAGGCGCAGCGGCTCGGCGCGACGCGCGCCTGGCCCTCGACGCGCGGCGCCCTGACCGCGGCCGGGCTGTCCCTGCTCATCGAGCTCGCCGCCGGCCTGCTGGCGTCGGCCGTGTGGCTCACCGGGGCGGTCCTGACCTGACATGGCGGTCCTGCTCGCCCTCGTCTCCGCGCTCGCCTACGGCCTCTCCGACTTCGTCGGGGGGATCGTGTCACGGCGTACGTCGGCCTGGCCGGTCGCCGTGCTCGGCCAGCTGTCCTCGACGGTCTTCACGTTCGCGTTCGCGCTGACCCGCCACGGCAGCCCGGACGCAGCGGACCTGTGGTGGGCGGTCCTGGCCGGCGTGGGCAGCGGCGTGGGCACGGGCTTCCTCTACCGGGGCCTCGCCTCGGGACGGATGGGGGTGGTGTCCCCGCTCTCGGCGGTCGGCGCCGCGGTCGTGCCCGTGCTGGCCGGGGCCGTCGCCGGCGAGCGGCTGTCGCTGACGGTCTGGTCCGGCGTGCTGCTCGCGCTGCCCGGCATCTGGCTGGTCTCCAGCGAGCCGCAGGACGACCTCGCGCACCTCGACAGCCGCCCCGGGCCCCGCCCGCGCGCGTCCTTGGCGGAGGGCGTCGTGGACGGGGTGCTGTCCGGCGTCGGGTTCGGCGTCCTGTTCGCGGCGCTCGGGCAGGTCCCGGACACGGCCGGGCTGATGCCGCTGGCGCTCGCGCAGGCGGTCTCGGTGCCGGCCGTCGTCCTGCTGGCCGTGGGGCTGCGGTCGGACTGGGTCCCGCGTGGGCGCCCGGTCCGCTGGGCGCTGCTGACCGGACCGCTCGGCGCGACCGCGACCGCCGCCTTCCTGCTGGCCGCCCAAAGGGGCTACCTGACCGTGGCCGGGGTGCTCGCCTCGCTCTACCCCGCCAGCACGGTGCTGCTGGCCGCGCTGGTGCTCAGGGAGCGCGTGCACCGGGCCCAGGGCGTGGGTCTCGGGCTCTGCGCGCTGGCGGTGGCGCTGGTCGCCTCCGGCTGACCGTGGCCCGGCTGGGCTCGCCCGGGCAGCACCGTGACTAGGCACCTCCACCCATGAGGCTGATCCCCTGCACGGGTGACCGCGGGCCCCCTGTCGACGCTATTGCCGCGGCCCGGCCGAACGACAAGCGTTGTCTACGAGGTGGCCCAGGCCGGGAAGAAGCCGATCGCTTGGGAGTGGGACGCCGACCGTGGGGGCTTCCCCAGGAGCCCTCCGTTGCCGCTGTGGGGGCGGCCGAGGAGGATCGACATGTTTGCTTCACTACGAGCGCGCCTGCGTGCGCGCACCCCGAGTCCGGCGGTGCGCCGCCGGTCGCTGGCACTGGCCGCCGCGGGCGGCGTGGCGCTCGCGCTGGCCGTGGCACCCGTGGCAACGTTCGCCGCGAACCCGACCGGCATCGACAGCCTGCCACCGAGCACTTTCGAGATCGACCACGACGCCAACCTGAAGCTGGACAACAACACCGGCTGGCAGGACTGGGCCACCTTGGCTGAGGCGACCACGGCCGCGCCGAACAACCCCGAGAAGCGGGCGGTCGACCAGCCCACCGGGCAGGGCGACGACTCCTACCAGGGCGGCACCAAGGAGGACACCAACTGTCCCGGGGAGACCACCGGCAGCATCCCGAACAACAAGAGCGACCTGCTCACCTTCCACGTCTACACCGAGCCGGGAAACGCCGCGCACCCCGGCTTCCTCAACCTCGCGTGGAGCCGGGTCAGCGACCCGAGCGGGACCACGCTGATGGACTTCGAGTTCAACCAGGGTGACCTGGTGGCCGACGCCTGCGCCGGTGGCCCGAACGTGCAGCGCCAGGCCGGCGACCTGCTCATCGAGTACGCCATCGACCAGGGCGGCTCGCGCGCGACCATCACCGGGCGGACCTGGTCGGGCACCGCCTGGGGTCCCAGCAGCGACCTCAGCCAAGCGTCGGACGCCTGCGACGGGCAGCCGTGCGCAGTGGGCACGATCAACACCTCGCCGATCCCCGCGTCCGAGTCCGACGGGCTGATCGCCACCGGGGAGAAGTCCCCGCGGACCTTCGGCGAGGCGCAGATCGACCTGCGCACGATCTTCCAGCCGAACAAGTGCTCCTCGTTCGGCAGCGCGATGCTCAAGAGCCGCTCCTCGACCAGCTTCACCTCCCAGCTGAAGGACTTCATCCGTCCGGTCGGGATCGACCTGACGAACTGCGGCAAGGTGGTGATCCGCAAGGTCACCGACCCGGCGGGCTCCAGCCAGTCCTTCAGCTTCAGCAAGTCGTTCAGCACCGACCCGGCCACCGCCGACACGTTCTCCCTGACCGGGCAGACCACCGGCGGCGCGAACGTGAAGACCTTCGCAGGCGTCCTGTTCGGCACCGGCTACACGGTCAGCGAGGGGGACCTGCCCAGTGGTTGGACCTTCGACAACATCGACTGCAACGTGGCCGGCCACCCGTCCTCGGGGGTGACTCCGAGCATCCTGGGGAAGACGATCACGTTCGCGATCGACAGCGAGAGTGACGTGCTCGACTGCACCTACACCAACATCGCGCGCGCGACGTTGCGCATCGACAAGGTCACGGTGCCGTCGGGACAGACCGACTCGTTCGATTTCAACCAGGGCACCGGCCTGCCGGCGGGGACCTTCTCGCTGACCGACACCGCGACCCCCAAGGCCTTCACCGACCTGGCTCCCGGGACGTACGCCGTCGACGAGTCCGACCCGACCCCGACGTACGACCTGACCGCGCTCGGGTGCGTGCTGACCGGGACCACCACGGCCAAGACGGCCACGACCAGCCTCGCCAACCGCTCGGTGAGCGTGACCCTCGACCCGGGTGACGACGTCACCTGCACGTTCACCAACACCAAGCGGGGCTCGCTGACGATCACGAAGCTGGACGACAGCGACCCGGCCGTGCCACTGGCCGGTGCCGTCTTCACCCTCTACACCGACAGCGCGCCCGTGGGCGGCGCTCGCGGCGACGAGGACACCGCGACGACCATGACCTGCACCACGGCCGCGGTCACGGGGCAGTGCTCGATCGCCGACATCCCGCTCGGTGACTACTGGGTCGTGGAGACCACGACGCCGGACGGCTACGCCACCGCCGCCGACCAGCACCTGACGGTCACGGCCGGCAGCTCGCTCACGCGCTCGTTCACCGACCCGCGCAAGTTCAAGGTGATCGTGCTGGTGTGCAAGCAGGCCGACAACAGCCTCTACTCCAGCAACGTGACCCTCCCCTCCGGGAGCAGCGACCCCGCCGCGACGAAGCCGTCGCTGGGCAGCAGCACCGCGCCGGACGCGGCGACGCTGTGCAGCCTCGGCGGGGCGGCGTTCCCGGACCTGAACAAGGGCACCAAGTCCCTGAGCGTGGACATCGGCACGAACCCGGTCCCGTGACCCGGGCGGCACGCGCGAGGAGATGACAAGGAGGTGGGTCCCGGTCAGGACCGGGACCCACCTCCGTGCACGGCTCGGGCCTCAGTCGAGGTAGTCGCGCAGCACCTGCGAGCGGGAGGGGTGACGCAGCTTCGACATCGTCTTGGACTCGATCTGGCGGATCCGCTCGCGGGTCACGCCGTAGACCTTCCCTATCTCGTCGAGCGTCTTGGGCTGTCCGTCGGTGAGGCCGAAACGCATCGACACCACGCCCGCCTCGCGCTCCGAGAGCGTGTCGAGCACGGCGTGCAGCTGCTCCTGGAGCAGCGTGAACGAGACCGCGTCGGCGGGCACGATCGCCTCGGAGTCCTCGATCAGGTCGCCGAACTCGGAGTCGCCGTCCTCACCGAGCGGGGTGTGCAGGGAGATCGGCTCGCGGCCGTACTTCTGCACCTCGATGACCTTCTCCGGGGTCATGTCGAGCTCCTTGGCGAGCTCCTCCGGGGTGGGCTCGCGGCCGAGGTCCTGCAGCATCTGCCGCTGCACCCGGGCGAGCTTGTTGATCACCTCGACCATGTGCACCGGGATCCGGATGGTGCGGGCCTGGTCGGCCATCGCGCGGGTGATCGCCTGGCGGATCCACCAGGTCGCGTAGGTGGAGAACTTGTAGCCCTTGGTGTAGTCGAACTTCTCCACCGCGCGGATCAGGCCGAGGTTGCCCTCCTGGATCAGGTCGAGGAACAGCATGCCGCGGCCGGTGTAGCGCTTGGCCAGCGACACCACGAGGCGGAGGTTCGCCTCCAGCAGGTGGTTCTTCGCGCGGCGGCCGTCCTCGGCGATCCACTCGAGCTCCTCGCGCGACTTCTCGCTGAGCTTGCCGCCCTTGGCGAGCTTCTCGTCGGAGAACAGCCCGGCCTCGATGCGCTTGGCGAGCTCGACCTCCATCTCCGCGTTGAGCAGCGGGACCTTGCCGATCTGCTTGAGGTAGTCCTTGACCGGGTCGGCGGTCGCACCGGCCACCATGACCTGCTGGACCGGCTCGTCGGAGTCGTCGGCGGAGGAGACGACGAAGCCCTTGCTCTCGTCCTCCTCCTCCTTCAGGGTCGGGTCCTCGGCGAGGTCCTTCTCGAACGCCTCGTCGGGGAGGTCCGGCAGCACCTTCTTGCCGTCGGGACCGACGGCCGGGGCGCCGTTGGCGTCGGCGTCCGCGACGGCGGCCTTCTTGGCGGCCGCCTTCTTGGCGGGAGCCTTCTTCGCGGGCGCCTTCTCCGGCTCGGCGGCGGCCTTCTTGGCGGGCGCCTTCGCTGCCTTCTTGGCGCTGGCCTTCACGGTGGTGCGGCCCGAGCCGGCGGCCGCGGCGACCCGCTTGCGGGGGCCGGAGTCGTCGGGGCCGACGTGCACGGCGACGCCCTCCTCACTCAGGAAGCGCACCAGGGCCTTGAAGTGCTGGGGAGAGATGTCCGCCCGGTCGGTGGCCGCCCGCAGCTCGTCGGCGGTCACCTGTCCGGTCGACCTTCCCCGATCGACCAGGGCGACGACGTCGGGGTGGGCGAGGACAACGGCTGGGAGCTTGCGGGACGTGCTCGTCGACACGAACTACCTCTCGTACAGCGGATGTCGGGCGCGGCAAAGCCCGTACACGTCAAGAGCCGCGTTCCCATTGTGACACGGCAGCCCACCATTCCAAGCCCCCGCCCCGGCCGGAGCCCGTCCCCGGGGGCGGGCAGCACCGGCCGGACTAGCCGGCCGCCGCCTTGCGCTGCTTCTTGAAGGCGCGCACCCTGGCCAGCGAGTCGGCGTCGACCACGTCGGCGACCGACCGGTAGCCCTCCAGCGCGTAGTCGCCGGCGACGCTCCCCCACCCGTCCGGGCGCACGCCCAGCCGCTTGGCGAGCAGGGCGACGAAGATCCGTGCCTTCTGCGCGCCGAAGCCGGGCAGCTCCTGCACCCGCCTGAACAGCTCCGTGCCGGTCGTCGGCTCCGTCCACAGCCGGGTCACGTCGCCGTCGTACTGTGACTCGACCAGCGCGGCGAGCTCCTGCAGGCGGGCGGCCATGGCGCCGGGGAACCGGTGGATCGCGGGCGGCCGGCTGCACAGCGACGCGAACGCCTCGGGGTCCGCGGCCGCGATCGCCGCCGGCTCGAGCGACCCGAACCGGTCGAGCACCTTGGCCGGCCCCGCGAACGCGCGCTCCATCGGGAACTGCTGGTCCAGCATCATCCCCACGACCAGCGCGAATGGATGCTCGTCGAGAACCTTGTCCGCCGCCTCGTCGCCAGTGATCTGCAAGCCCATGGCTGCATGCTCCCACGGACCGGCTCGCCGCAACCGGGCACGCTCACTATCGTCTGACCCAGGAGGAGACCCGTCATGCCGACCCACACCATCCCCACGCAGAGCGACCTGGCCACGCTCGCCGCGACCACGGCGGCGCGGTGCGGGGTCGACCTCGACGCCGTGTCCGGCCCCCGGACCGTCACCTCGCCGGTCAACGGCGGGGCGCTCGGCTCCCTCGCCTGGGCCGACGCGGCCGCGGTCGACGCGGCGGTACGGCGCGCGCACGAAGCCTTCCGGGTCTGGCGCACGGTGCCCGCTCCCGCGCGAGGCGCCCTCGTCAAGCGGTTCGGTGAGCTGCTCGCCGAGCACAAGGACGACCTCGCGACCCTGGTCAGCCTCGAGGTCGGGAAGATCACCTCCGAGGCGCGCGGCGAGATCCAGGAGATGGTCGACATCTGCGACTTCGCGGTCGGCCTGTCCCGGCAGCTCTACGGCCGCACCATGCCCTCCGAGCGCCCCGGCCACCGGCTGATGGAGACCTGGCACCCCCTCGGCGTGGTCGGCGTGATCTCGGCCTTCAACTTCCCCGCCGCGGTCTGGTCCTGGAACACCGCCGTCGCGCTCGTGTGCGGCGACCCCGTGGTGTGGAAGCCGTCGGAGCTGACCCCGCTGACCTCGCTGGCGTGCGACGCGGTCCTCCAGCAGGCGATCGCCGAGCACGACGCGCCCGCCGCGCTCTCGCAGGTGCTCGTCGGCGGCGCCGACGTCGGCCGGGACCTGGTCGACCACACCGGGGTCGCGCTGGTCAGTGCCACCGGCTCGACCCGCATGGGCAGGACCGTCGGTCCCCGTGTCGCCGACCGCTTCGGCCGGTCGCTGCTCGAGCTCGGTGGCAACAACGCAGCGGTCGTCACCGGCAGTGCCGACCTCGACCTCGCCGTCCGGGGCATCGTCTTCGCCGCCGCCGGCACCGCCGGTCAGCGCTGCACCACCCTGCGCCGCGTCATCGCCCACACCTCCGTGATCGACGAGCTCACCGACCGGCTCGCCGCGGCCTTCGAGCGGCTGCCGATCGGCAATCCGATGACCGAGGGCACCCTGGTCGGCCCACTCATCCACCGCGGGGCCTACGAGGCGATGGAGCGTGCGATCGACCGGGCCGCGGAGGAGGGCGGCACCCTCGTGGCCGGCGGCGGCCGGGTCCTGAGCGAGGAGGCGCCCGGCGCCTACTACGCCCGGCCCGCGATCGTGCGGATGCCCGGGCAGACCGCGATCGTGGAGCAGGAGACCTTCGCCCCGATCCTCTACGTCCTTCCGTACGACGGCTTCGAGGAGGCCGTCGCCCTCAACAACGCGGTGCCCCAGGGACTGTCCTCGAGCGTGTTCACCAGCGACCAGGCCGAGGCGGAGCTCTTCGTGTCCGCGGAAGGATCCGACTGCGGCATCGTCAACGTCAACATCGGCACCTCGGGTGCCGAGATCGGCGGCGCCTTCGGCGGCGAGAAGGAGACCGGCGGCGGCCGCGAGTCGGGATCCGACGCCTGGCGCGCCTACATGCGCCGGGCCACCAACACGGTGAACTTCTCCGGCCGGCTGCCCCTGGCACAGGGGGTGGACTTCACCGTGTGACCCGGCCCTCCGTGGCCTCGGCCGCCAGGCGCCGGCCCGCGGCGACGACCTCCTGCTCCTGCAGCAGCACGGTGTCGGCGGCCGGGCCGAGCGGGATGAAGCTGTCGGCGCTCGCGACCCGCGCGATCGGCGTGTCGATCCCCGCCTCCACCAGGGCGGTGAGGACGGCCTCGCCGACGCCACCGGTGGCCCTGGTCTCGTCGACCACGAGTGTCGCGGCCGCGGAGCGTGCGGCTCCGGCGAGCGCGGCCACGGGCAGCGGCGCCAGCCACATCAGGTCCAGGACGGTGCAGGCGATGCCGTCGGCACGCAGAGCCGCCGCTGCCCGCCTGCTCAGGAAGACCCCGTTCCCGAACGTCACCAGCAGCAGGTCGGCGCCGTCGCCGTAGGTGGTCACCTCGCCGGGGGCGAGAGAGGTCGACTCGTCGAACTCCGCGAGCCACTCGCGGTCGCCGTCGACGAGGTCGCTGGTGTGGTAGCGCGCGATGGGCTCGAGGTAGACGCAGACCCGACCGTCCTTGCGCGCAAGATCGAGGCACCCGCGCAGCAGGCCCGGAGCGACCGCCGGGTGGCTGGGGACCGCCAGCACCAGGCCGGGGACGTCTCGGAGGACGGCCACGGAGTTGTCGTTGTGGAAGTGACCGCCGAAGCCCTTCTGGTAGGCAAGGCCGGCGACCCGGACCACCATGCCGTTGTGGTACTGGCCCGCGGAGAAGAAACGCAGCGACGCCCCCTCCCCACGGAGCTGGTCCTCGGCGTTGTGGAGGTAGGCGAGGTACTGGATCTCGGGCACCGGGACGAACCCGGCGAGACCCGCTCCCAGCGCGACCCCGAGGATGGTCTGCTCGTCGAGCAACGTGTCGAAGACGCGCGCCGGCCCGAAGCGGTGGGACAGGCCCCGGGTGAGGCCGTACACGCCGCCCTTGGCCGCGACGTCCTCGCCGAACACGAGCACGTCGGGGTGCCGGTCCATCTCCCGCGTCAGCGTCGTGTTGATGGCCTGGGCGAGGGTGAGGCGCCCGGTCGACGAGCCGGCGGCCTCCGGCCGGCCGGGACGCGCGTCCCGCGGCCGGCGCGGCGGCAGGGACAGCGGGGCGACGACGTCGGCCCGGTCGGACAGGCGCGGCTCGGCGGCGACGCTGCGCGCGGTGTCCGCGACGTCTCGCCGGATCTCCTCGTAGCGCGCCCGCACCCGCGCGACGGTCCACGAACCGCTCTCGACGAGCGTCCGGGCGGTCGCGAGCAGGGGGTCGAGGTCGAGATCCGACGCGATCGCGCGCTGCGACCGGTACGCGATCTCGACGTCCGAGCCGGCGTGGCCCATGAACCGGACCGTGCGCAGGTGCAGCACCGCGGGTGACCGGCTCTCCCGCACCGTGGTGAGCGCCTGCTCGGTCACGGTGAGCAGGTCGGTCGGCTCGTGGCCCTCGGCGTGGAAGTACGGCAGGCCCGGGCGGCTGCTCAGCGCGGCCTCGGTCCAGCCGCGCGGCGACCGGGTGCTGATCCCGATCCCGTTGTCCTCGCAGACGAACAGCACGGGGCAGGGCTTGTGCCGGTGCGCCAGGTAGGAGGCGGTGTTGAGCGCGCCGGCCGCCGTCGAGTGGTTCACCGACGCGTCCCCGAAGCTGCAGACCACCAGGGCGTCGTGCGGCCACGGCGTCTGTCTCCCGAGCCCTGCCGCCAGGCCCAGGGAGTACGCGAGGCCGACCGCGCGGGGCAGGTGGGAGGCGATGGTCGAAGTCTGCGGGATGATGTGCAGCCCGCGATGCCCGGTCACCTTGTGCCGGCCGCCGGAGATGGGGTCGCGCGTCGAGCAGGTGAGGCTCCTGAGCGTCTCCCGGACCGGGTCAACGGTCCCGGCGAGCAGCGCCCGGGCGGCGTAGAAGCCACCGGAGCGGTAGTGCAGGAGCGCCGGGTCGGTCACCCGCGAGAGGAGGCCGACCGCCGCGTTGGACTCGTGCCCGGAGGACCCGATGGTGTAGAACCCCTCCCCCTGCCGCTGCAGCACACGGGCGGCAAGGTCGAGGTGACGACTCCTCGCCTGGGCCTCGAAGAGCGCCTCGAGCCGTGCGGCCGGCTGCCCGGCGGCCGGGGAGGACCCGTGCCGCTCCCCCGGGCGCAGCCGCTCGACGGCGACCAGGAAGTGCTCGTCGACAGGTTCCATGTCCCGCTCCGGCGGCGCGGTGGCCGTCGCGGTTCTCGTCGGTGCGGGCTACTCGCCCGACTTGACCGCGAGGACCGGGCACGGCGCGTCGAGCAGCACCCGCTGGGCGTTGCTGCCCAGGATCAGCTTGCCGACCGGCGAGCGGCGGCGCAGGCCGATCACGATGAACTCGGCGTCGACCTCCTTGGCCACGTTGATCAGGTCGTCGGCCGGGTCCATGCCCCGGACCAGCTGCCGGACCTCGTGCTGGATGTCGGCCTCGTTGAGCAGGCTGCGTACCTCCTCCAGCTGCGCCTCGGACTCGATGGCGTCGTCGCTGTCGAACTCGCGGCCGCCGCGGTGGGAGTTGATGACCACCAGCCGCGCGTCGCGCAGCCGGGCCTCCTCCGCCGCGCGGCGAAGCGCGGCCTTCCCCTCGGGCTTGGGTACGTAGCCAACGACGATGGTCCTCATCGACCCTCCTGTGCTCTGTCTCCGGCCTGCCGCTGCAGATCCGATGTGACCGTATCGCAGCCGCCCCGCGCTCGCCTCACCTGTGGACCAGCCGGCGCAGGATTCCGCGATCCGGGACAGGCTGGGGCGATGCAGATGACCAGCGAGCTGCAGCGGGCGCTGCGGCTGGAGGTGGGCCGGTTCCGCGAGCGCGAGAGCCGGCGGGTCTTCGACGTCACCGTCGCGGTGGGCCGGCTCGGCGAGCGGCACGACTCGTTCGTCGTCCGCGCCCAGGACCTGCCGGCGATGGACGCCGCGCTCCGCGTCGACGTGGTCGGCTCGCTGCTCGACCAGGGCGACCCGGCCTGGCGGCACGCCTGGCTGCTGCGCCCGGGGACGCCCGAGCAGCACGACCTCGACCTCGACTGGTTCTCGGCCGCCGGGAGAGCGTTCGCCATCCACGGGCGCGACCTCGAGGGCTTCTACGTGCTGACCCGCTCGGGGTGGCGCGACGTCGTCACCGGGGACGGCCGCACCTGGAGACGGCTGCGGCTGTGAGGCTCACTGCCAGGTGTGCACCGGCTCGTTGGTGTGCATGTGCGTGCGGTAGTCGTTGAGCGTGGCGCGCAGCGCCGCGAGCCGCTCGCCGTCGCCCTCGGCGAGCCGGTCGTGGAAGTTGCGCGCGAACCAGGAGGCGCCGTTCTGTCCGGTCAGGCAGCGTTGCTCGATGACCCCCATCAGCCGGTCCCGCTCGTCGGCCTGCACCCCCCACACGTCGAGCCCCGCCCGGGCCATCGGGAGCAGCCTGCGCAGCACCAGCTCGGTCGCCGGCACCTGCCCGAGCCCCGGCCAGTACAGGTTCGCCTCGATCCCGTGCCGGGCGGCGACGTGGAAGTTCTCCTCGGCCGCGCTGAACGACATCTGCGACCACAGCGGCCGGTCGTGCTCGGCGAGGGTGCGGACCAGCCCGTAGTAGAACGCCGCGTTGGCGAGGGTGTCGACCACCGTCGGCCCGGCCGGCAGCACCCGGTTCTCCACCCGCAGGTGGGGGGTCCCCTCGACCACGTCGTACACGGGCCGGTTCCAGCGGTAGATGGTGCCGTTGTGCAGGCGCAGCTCGGCGAGCTTGGGCGTCTCCCCCGCCTCGAGCACCTCGATCGGGTCCTCGTCCTCGAGGACCGGCAGCAGCGCCGGGAAGTAGCGGACGTTCTCCTCGAACAGGTCGAAGATCGAGGTGATCCAGCGCTCCCCGAACCACACCCGGGGGCGCACCCCCTGCGCCTTGAGCTCCTCGCTGCGGGTGTCGGTGGCCTGCTCGAAGAGCGGGATCCGGGTCTCCCGCCACAGCTCGCGGCCCAGCAGGAACGGCGAGTTCGCGCCCAGGGCCAGCTGCACGCCCGAGATCGCCTGGGAGGCGTTCCAGTACGCCGGGAACTCGTCGGGGCTGACCTGGATGTGCAGCTGGGTGCTCGTGCACGCCGCCTCCGGCACGATCGAGTCCGCGGTGGTCCGCAACCGCTCGGGGCCGGTGATGTCGATGACGATGTCCTCGCCGCGGGCCGCCAGGATCTGGTCGCTGAGCAGCTGGTAGCGGGGGTTGGAGCTGAGCGACGAGGGCCCCATGTGGCCGGCCGACAGGGTCGGCAGGATCCCGATCATCACCAGGTGCGCCCCCACCTCGGCCGCCTTGGACTCGGCGGCGTTGAGGCTGGCCCGGACGTCCTGCTCGAACTCGGTGAACCCGCGGTCCTTGAGCTGCTTGGGCGGGACGTTGATCTCGAGGTTGAACTGCCCGAGCTCGGTCTGGAAGTGCGGGTCGGCGATCGCCTCGAGCGCCTGGGCGTTCTTCAGCGCGGGGTCGCCGGCGTCGTCGACGAGGTTGAGCTCGATCTCCAGGCCGGTCATCGGGTAGTCGGCGTCGAACCGGGACTCGCGCAGCATCCGCTCGAACACGTCGAGGCAGCGTCGGACCTTCTCGCGGTAGCGCGTGCGGTCCTCGCGGGTGAACTCCTGTGCCGCCACCTCTTCGCCCATGCACGAAAGCCTAGGTGGTGGGGATGTCCCTGCCCAGGCGCGACGCGTCAGCCGGCGAACAGCGGCAGGCTCTCGCGCCCGAACGGCTGCCACGACGACGGGGGCACCGCCCCCGCCAGGGCGTCGGCCAGCAGCGCGGCGAGGCTGTAGCCCGGCTCCGCCTCCCGGCAGCGGTCGACCGCGCACCAGGCCAGGGCGCCGTTGCCGGACAGCCAGGCGGCGAAGCCGAGCAGCGCCGCGGGGGCGGCGAGCAGGTCCCGCGGGGCGCGGCGCACCACGTCGCGCCACAGGTCGACGTGCCGGGAGGCGTTGGCGTGGGTCATCTCCGCCCAGGCCACGTCGCGGACCTCGACGGCGACCATGGCCACCAGCATCCGGCCCACGTCGGCGCCGCTCGGCCGGACCCCGTCGTCGAGGAACTGCCGGACCCGGTGCGCCAGCCAGTGCCCCTCGGCCACCAGGTGGGCGCGCGCCTGCTCCGGCGCCGGCGGTCCGAGCGGGTGCCTCGACGCGGCCCGGAACCGCTCGAACGCGGCCTCCGCGGCGCGGCCCACCTCCTCGACCTCGTCGGGGTCGGTCCCGACCAGCGAGTCACGCAGCTCGCCCCGGCTCGCGTAGGTCACCCGGCCGTCGACGACCGCCTCCGCGGTGAACGGGTGGGCGCTCACGTCGTACGGCGTGCCCTCGGCCGGACAGCCCTGGTCGCAGTCACCGATGCAGAACCACCGCTCCCCGTCGGCCCGGAGCACCACGGGGACGTGCACGCCGTCGCCGGCGAGGCGCTCGGCGAGGGTGCGCCCCGCCGCCCGGCCCAGCGCCTCGTCGCGGGTGTAGACGACGACCGCGACGGTGCGCAGGCCGTGGTGGACGGCGACCGAGGCCAGGTAGCCCACCAGGCCGGGCAGGTCGTCGGGGGCCGACGGCAGGTCGGTGCGCGCGTGGAACGGCCGGCCGGCGTCGCCGAGCGTCAGCAGGACGACCGAGTCCTCGGGGTGGAAGCCGAGGAAGTAGGGCACCAGCGCGAGCAGGTCGCCGGGGGTCTTGGCTCTGAGTGTCTTGGGCTCCGTCATGGCCACGACGCTGCCGCCGCCCGGCGACCGGCGGCAGTGCCGGCGCCGCGCCTGGGGAGCGGCGGCGCCCCGGGCCCGCTGTGGACGGCATCTGGCCGGACACTCACCCGGCGCGGCTGTCCCGGCGGCAGGCATGATGAGTGGGTGCGCTCCGACCCGACGATCCTCCACGTCGACCTGGACGCGTTCTTCGCCGCCGTCGAGCAGCGCGACAAGCCGTCGCTGCGGGGCCGGCCGGTGGTCGTCGGGGGGGTGGGTGGACGCGGCGTCGTGGCCACCGCGTCGTACGAGGCGCGCGCCTACGGCGTCCGGTCGGCGATGTCCACCGCCGAGGCCCGGTCCCGGTGCCCGCACGCGGCCTTCCTGACCGGACGGTTCGACGCCTACCGCGAGACCAGCCGCGCGGTGATGGCCGTGCTGCGCGAGCTCTCGCCGCTGGTGGAGCCGCTGTCGCTGGACGAGGCGTTCGTCGACCTCGCCGCGGCCGGCCCCGACGACGTCTCGGTGGCCGGTGTGACCGAGACCGCGCGGCGGCTGAAGGACACCGTCCGCGAGGTCACCGGAGGGCTGTGCGGCTCGGTGGGGATCGGCACCTCGAAGTTCGTCGCCAAGGTGGCCAGCGACCTCGAGAAGCCCGACGGGCTCGTGGTCGTGCCGGCCGGCACCGAGCGCGACCTGCTGCGGCCGATGAAGGTCTCGGTGATCCCCGGTGTCGGCCCGGCCACCGCCGAGCGGCTGCGCCGCGTCGGCGTGCACACCGTCGCCGACCTCGAGGGGCTCTCCGTCGACGAGCTGGTGCGGCTGGTCGGCCAGGCGCACGGCACCAACCTCTACCACCTGGCCCGCGCCGAGGACGACCGTCCGGTGGTCCCCGAACGGGAGGCGAAGTCGGTCAGCGTCGAGGACACCTACGACATCGACCTCGTGGACCGCCGGCTGCTCGAGGGGCTGCTGGACCGCCAGTCGACCAAGGTCACCGACCGGCTGCGCAAGGCCCGGCTCTCGGGGCGGACCATCACCGTCAAGGTGCGCCTGCACGACTTCAGCACCCACACCCGCTCGGCCACGCTCGCCGCGCCCACGGACGCCACCCGGGTCGTCGCCCGGGTCGCGCGTGGGCTGCTCGCGGACGTCGACACCTCCGGCGGCGTCCGGCTGCTCGGGGTCGGCGTGTCGGGGCTGGCCGACTGGATCCAGGAGGACCTCTTCGAGCAGTACGACGACTCCCCCGACGTCCCGGCCGACCCGCTGCCCGACGGGACCATCGACGGGACCATCGACGGGGCGATCGACGCCATCACCCGCGGCCGCCGCTGGGCCCCCGGCATGGACGTCGTCCACGCCACCCACGGGCCCGGGTGGGTGTGGGGCTCGGGGATCGGCCGGGTCACGGTCCGCTTCGAGACCGCCGAGACCGGACCCGGCCCGGTCCGCACCTTCCGGGCCGACGACCCCGAGCTCCGGGCCCGGCCCCGCGGACGCTACGACGAGCCCGCGCAGGAGGGAGGCTAGGGTCGCTGCATGCCACAGCCTCCCGTCGCCCGGAGGGTGCCGTCCAAGCGCACCCACCACGGGGACACCGTCGTCGACGACTACGAGTGGCTGCGCGACCGCGAGGCGCCGGAGACGCTGGCCTACCTGGAGGCCGAGAACGCCTACACCGAGGCCCGCACCGCCCACCTGGCCGACCTCCGGGAGCAGATCTTCACCGAGATCCGCACGCGCACCCAGGAGACCGACCTCTCGGTGCCCTACCGGATCCACGACTGGTGGTACTACGGCCGCTCACTCGAGGGCAAGGAGTACGGCATCAGCTGCCGCTGCCCGGTCGCCGACCCGGGCGACTGGAGCCCGCCGCGCCTGGAGGTCGGCACGGACGTGCCCGGCGAGCAGGTCATCCTCGACCTGAACGAGCTCGCCGAGGGGCACGACTTCTTCAGCCTCGGCACCGCCTCGATCAGCCCGGACGGCAACCTGCTGGCGATCAGCACCGACACCGTCGGCGACGAGCGGTTCCTGCTCCAGGTCAAGGACCTGCGGACCGGCGAGCTGCTGCCGGACCGGATCCCGGGCACGCTCGGCGCCGCGGTGTGGGACCTGGCCGGCACCGTGCTCTTCTACACCACCGTCGACGACACCTGGCGCATCGACAAGGTCTGGCGGCACACCCTGGGCAGCCCCGTCGAGGACGACGTGCTCGTCCACCACGAGACCGACGAGCGGTTCTGGGCGTCGATCGGGCGCACCCGCAGCGACCGGTACCTCGTGCTCGCGTCGGGCTCCAAGACCACCAGCGAGTACGCCGTACTCGAGGCGGACGACCCGACCGGGGAGTTCCGGGTCGTCGCGCCGCGCCGCCAGGGCGTGGAGTACGGCGTCGAGCACGCGGTGATCGCCGGGAAGGACTGCCTGCTCGTCCTGCACAACGAGGACGCCGTGAACTACGCGCTCGCGCAGGCGCCGGTCGACGCCACCTCGCACGAGCAGTGGCAGCCGCTTGATCGACCACGACCCCGCGGTGCGGCTCGAGGACGTCGAGGCCTTCGCCACCCATCTGGTGGTCAGCCAGCGCAGCGAGGGCCTCACCCAGCTGCGGATCATCCTCCTGGACGACGACGCGCCCGACGGGCTCGGCGAGGACTTCCTGGTGCCGTTCGACGAGCCCGTCTACACGGTCGGCGCCTCGGGCAACCCGGAGTTCCACCAGCCGACGGTGCGGCTCGGCTACACCACGATGACCACTCCGCCGTCCGTCTTCGACTTCGACGTGGCCACCCGCGAGCTGACCCTCCTCAAGCAGGTGCCGGTGCTCGGCGACTTCGACCCCGGCCGCTACGAGCAGCACCGGACCTGGGCGACGGCCGAGGACGGGGCCCGGGTGCCGGTCTCGCTGGTCTGCCCCAAGGGCGCCCCCCGCGACGGCACGATGCCGGTGCTGCTCTACGGCTACGGCTCCTACGAGGACTCGATGGACCCGTCGTTCTCGATCGCGCGGCTGTCGCTGCTCGACCGGGGCATCGGCTACGCGATCGCGCACGTGCGGGGCGGCGGCGAGATGGGCCGGCCGTGGTACGACCAGGGCAAGCTGCTGCACAAGCGCAACACGTTCACCGACTTCATCGCCTGTGCCCGGCACCTGGTCGCCGAGGCCTGGACCTCCGAGGACCGGCTGGTGGCCGAGGGGGCCAGCGCCGGCGGGCTGCTGATGGGGGCGGTCGCGAACATGGCGCCGGAGGCGTTCACCGCGATCGTGGCCGACGTCCCGTTCGTCGACGCGCTCACCACGATCCTCGACCCGTCGCTGCCGCTGACCGTGGTGGAGTGGGAGGAGTGGGGCAACCCGCTCGAGGACCCCGAGGTGTACCGCTACATGAAGTCGTACTCGCCGTACGAGAACGTCGAGGCCAAGCGGTACCCGGCCATCCTCGCCGAGACCTCCCTGCACGACACCCGGGTCCACTACGTCGAGCCCGCGAAGTGGGTGGCCCGGCTGCGCGCCACCGCGCTGAACCCCGAGGACATCCTGCTCAAGACGGAGATGTCGGCCGGCCACGGCGGGGTCAGCGGGCGCTACCGGGCGTGGCGGGAGCGGGCCTTCACCCTCGCCTGGATCATCGACGCCCTCGGCCGCGCCTGACCCCCACCCCCGACATCGGTAGCCCGACCGTCACCCGGGGGTCACCCCCGGACCACCGATATCGCAGGGGCGGAGGCTGAGAAGTCGCTGAGATCCGCGATCACCTGCAACTTCTCGACCAGTCCGCTCGTCAAACAAGTACGAACAACGGCATGAGACGAGTCGGATCGGGAATCCCCACGGCACGTCGGTCGTTGTGGGATTACAGGGCTTACCGGTGGGTACGCACCTGGAGAAGGAAGGGAGCACACGTGGTAACCAGCCGCACGCACACTCGCGAGATCGAGGGGCGCGACGGTGTCGGGATGTACCTCGACGAGATCGCACGTACTCCGCTGCTCGACGCTATCACCGAGGTCGAGCTGAGCAAGACCATCGAGGCCGGCCTGCTCGCCGAGCACCTCCTCGCGGAGGGCCGCGTCGGGCGCAAGAAGGGCGGCGCACCGAAGTGGGCCACCCAGGAGGAGCTCGAGTGGATGGCCGAGGAGGGCCAGCGCGCCATCCAGCGGTTCATCGAGGCCAACCTGCGCCTGGTGGTGTCCATCGCCCGCAAGTACGGCCGCAGCCAGATGCCGATGCTCGACCTGGTCCAGGAGGGCAACACCGGCCTGATCCGTGCCGTCGAGAAGTTCGACTACGCCAAGGGCTACAAGTTCTCGACCTACGCCACCTGGTGGGTGCGCCAGGCGATCACCCGCGGCATCGCGCAGCAGGCGCGCGTCGTGCGCCTGCCCGTCCACGTCGTGGAGGAGCTCAACCAGGTCGGGGCCGCGCGCCGCACGCTGGAGCGCCAGCTCGGCCGTGACCCGGAGCCGGAGGAGATCGCCACCGAGCTCGACATGGGCCTCGAGCGGGTCCTGGACCTGCTGGCCTGGGGCCGTGAGCACGTCAGCCTCGACACCCCGGTCGACGAGGACGGCGACACCTCGCTCGGTGACCTGATCGCCCAGGAGACCTCTCCGGGGCCGGACAGCACGTTCCTCGACGTCGAGGCGCGAGACCGGCTGAGCAGGCTCGTGGAGCTGCTCGACGAGCGCGCGGCCGACATCATCCGCTCGCGCTACGGGCTCGTGGACGGCCGCCAGCACAAGCTCGCCGACATCGGCGCCAAGCACGGCATCTCCGCCGAGCGGGTCCGCCAGCTCGAGCGGGAGGCGCTGCAGAAGCTGCGCACGCTCGCCGACCCGGACCTGGCCGCCTGAGCCGCTCGGCGGGCCGGCCCCAACTCCTGCTGTGGTCGGCCGGCTGCCGGGCACTTCAGCTGCCGGACCGGCCCGCCGAGACCAGATCCTCGAAGACCTCCGCGACCCTGTCGCGGAGGTCTTCGAGCGTCCCGGTGTTCTCGATGACGTACGTCGCGACCGCCCGCCGCCGCTCGCGGTCCGCCTGGGCGGCGACCCGTGCCTCCGCGTCCGCGCGGAGCTCCCCCGCAGCTCCACGAGCCGCTCGACCTGCGTCTGCACGGGCACGTCGACCACGATCACCGCGTCGAAGGCGTCGGCCTGGCCCGTCTCGGCCAGCAGCGGGATGTCGTGCACGACCAGCGCCCCGGGCGGCGCGGCCGCCTCCAGCTCGGCGCTGCGCGCCCGCACCCGCGGGTGGATGATCGCCTCCAGCCTCCGCCGCGCCGCCTCGTCGGAGAACACGATCGCGGCGACCGCCGGCCGGTCCAGGTCCCCCTCGGGGGTGAGCACCCGCGGCCCGAACGCCGCCACCACCTCCGCCAGCCCGTCGGTGCCCCTGGCCACCACCTCCCGGGCGAGCCGGTCGGCGTCGATGACCACCGCGCCGAGCTCGGCCAGGATCGCCGACACCGTGCTCTTGCCCGACCCCACGCCGCCGGTCAGCCCTATCCGCATGAGCGGCAGTGTGCCACGTGGCACGATCGGGACATGGCGCTGACCCGGTACCTCGTGGCCTCCTCGCTCGACGGCTTCATCGCCGACGAGCACGACGACCTCGACTGGCTGCTCAGCATGCCCGGCGGGGACGACGACGCCAACCCCTACCCCGCGTTCATCGAGCGGGTCGGCGCGCTCGCCATGGGCGCGACGACGTACGAGTGGATCCGGCGCCACCAACCCGGCGCATGGGCCTACGACGACCTCCCGACCTGGGTGTTCACCCATCGCGACCTGCCCCCGGTCGAGGGGGCGAACCTCCGGTTCACGCGGGCGCCGGTGGCCGAGGTGCACGCCCAGATGGTCGAGGCGGCCGGCGGCCGCGACGTGTGGCTGGTCGGCGGCGGAGAGCTGGTCGGCCGGTTCCTCGACGCGGACCTGCTGGACGAGATCATCGTGTCGGTGACCCCGGTGCTGCTGGGTGCGGGGGCCCCGCTGCTGCCGCGGCGGCGCACGCGGCCGATGCGGCTGCTCTCGGCCACCCCGTCCCCCGCGCACACGTTCGTGCACCTGCACTACAGCCTGCGCTGAGCCGCCGGCTCACCGCGGTCGGGCGCGGCCTGACAGGATTCCTCCCGTGTCGCACATCGAGATCAGGCCCGGCGACCGGGTCGCGCTGCTCGTCCCCGGCTCCGCGGAGTACGTCGACCTGGTGATGGGCCTGCTGGCCGCCGGGATGTTCGCGGTGCCGCTGGACCCCCGGCTGACCCGGTCCGAGCGGGACCTGATCCTCGAGGACGTCGCCCCGAGGCTGGTCGTGGACACCCCCGAGCTGGCCGCCTCCATGCTCGAGAACACCCCCGAACGGTTCCGCCGGGCGCTGCCGCGGTGCCGCCCGATGCACGTCACCAGCGGCACCACCGGCCGCCCCAAGGGCGTGTACTCCGGGCCCCTCGACGAGGCGGCGGCGCGGGCCCTGGTCGACGAGGAGCGCGAGCTGTGGGGCTTCGCCGCGGACGACGTGCACCTGGTGCTGAGCCCGCTCTACCACTCGGCGCCGCTGCGGTTCGCGAGCGGCACCCTGCTCGCCGGCGGCCGCATCGTCGTCCCCGGCGGGCGGTCCCTGAGGAGCGAACGCAGTGAGCGTCTCGAAGGGCGGTCCCTGAGGAGCGAACGCAGTGAGCGTCTCGAAGGGTTCGACCCCGTCGCGGTCACCCGCGCGATCGTCGAGGAGCGGCCCACCTCGATGTTCTGCGTGCCCACCCACCTGCAGCGCCTGTTCGCGCACTGGGACGAGGTGGGCGTCCCCGACCTGTCGTCGTTCCGCCTGGTGGCGCACGCCGGCGCGGCCTGCCCCCCGGACCTCAAGCGCCGGCTCATGGAGACCTTCCCGGCCGGCTCCACGTGGGAGTTCTACGGGTCGACCGAGGGTCAGTTCACCGCCTGCCGCAGCGAGGAGTGGGCCGAGCACCCGGGCACCG
Organism: uncultured Actinomycetota bacterium; assembly: GCA_963838025.1. Classification (GTDB taxonomy): domain Bacteria; phylum Actinomycetota; class Actinomycetes; order Propionibacteriales; family Nocardioidaceae; genus Nocardioides_B. The sequence goes on along the minus strand of CAWIPF010000001.1, from coordinate 1,523,950 downwards.
TGGGGCGGGCCCGGCCCGGCCGGAGGCTCCTGGTCGACGACGACGGGACGATCTGGTGCGTGGTGCCCGAGCACGCCCGGTTCAGCTACTGGAACGACCCGGAGAAGACCGCCGCCGCCTGGCGCGAGACGCCTCACGGGCCGGCGTTCACCGTCGGCGACCTGGGCCGCCTCGACGACGACGGCTACCTGTACCTGGACGGCCGGCGCGAGGACCTGGTGATCTCCGGCGGCGTCAACGTCTACCCGGTGGAGGTCGAGAACGTGCTGCGCGAGCACGACGGCGTCGTCGAGGTCGCCGTCTTCGGGGTCGGCGACGACCGGTGGGGGCAGCGGGTGTGCGCGGTGGTGGTCGGCGACGCGGACGTCGCCTCGTTGCGGGAGCTCGCCGAGGAGCGGCTCTCCCCGCCGAAGCGGCCCAAGGACTACTACCGGATCGACGCGCTGCCGCACACCGCGACGGGGAAGGTCCGGCGCCTGGAGCTACCCGGTCTTCTCGGCCTGCGGGACTGAGCAGAACATCCGGCGGTACTGCTGCGGGCTCACCGAGCGGGCCCGGGTGAAGTGGTGCCGCAGGGTGGCCGCGTTGCCGAAGCCGACCTCGCCGGCGATCCAGTCGATGCCGCGGTCGGTGGTCTCGAGGAGCTCCTCGGCGCGCAGCACCCGCTGCCGGGTCACCCACGAGTGGGGGGTGGTGCCGGTCTCCTCCCGGAACCGGCGGGCGAACGTGCGCGGGGACATCCGGGCGTGCCGCGCCAGGAAGTCCACGGACAGCTCCTCGTGCAGGTTCGCGGTGATCCAGGTCAGCAGCGGGCCCAGGGTCTCCGCGTCGCACTCCGGGACCGCGGACCGGATGAACTGGGCCTGCCCCCCGTCGCGCTGGGGCGGCACCACCATCCGGCGGGCCACCTTGGTCGCCGCGGCGGCACCGAACTCCTTGCGCCACAGGTGCAGGCAGGCGTCGACACCGGCGGCGGTGCCGGCGCTGGTGAGCACCGGGTCGGCGTCGACGTACAGGACCTCGGGTACGACGTGCGCGCGCGGGAACCGCTCGGCGAGCTCGGCGGTGTACATCCAGTGGGTGGTGCACTCGCGGTCGTCGAGCAGCCCCGCCGCACCGAGCGCGAAGGCGCCGGAGCAGACCGAGAGCACCCGGGCGCCGCGGTCGTGGGCGGCGCGGAGGGCCTCCACGACCTCCCCCGGCACCGGCAGGTCGCGGGGCATCGCCGGCACCGTCACGAGGTCGGCCTGCGCGACCCGGGACAGGTCGTGCTCGACGGCGAGGCCGAAGCCGGCGCTGGTCGCGACGGTGCCCGGCCGGGTGCCGCACACCGCGAAGTCGAGGGCCGGCAGGCCGTCGTCGGTGCGGTCCACGCCCCAGGCCTCGCAGAGCACGCCGAGCTCGAACGGGGCGACCCCGTCGTAGACGATGACGGCGACGTTGCTGATCACGTCGGCCATCATCGCACAACTTTGGCAGTAAATCGATGCACAATGTCATTACTGCCACTCGTGGCAGGATCAGCCACGCAGCATGATTACTGCCATGAACCTGTTGATGCTGATCCTCGCCGTGGTCGCCCTCACGGCCGTGTCCTGGGGCGCCCTGTACCTCTACGAGTTCGTCAAGAACGACGGCTACGGCCGCCTGCAGGCCCACCACTCCCCGCCGCGCAGCCACGCCCGCGACCCGTTCGACCCGCGGTTCGCCTGACTCGCGGCTGCCCCGACCCACACGGCAAGGGCCCGGTCACCATCGCTGGTGACCGGGCCCTTCCGGTGCTGCACGGCCGGTCCGGGCGGATCGCCCGGCCGGCCACGGCTCACTGGCCGCCGGTGAGCTTCTCCCGCAGCGCCTGCAGCGCCTCGTCGGACGCGAGCGAGCCGCCACCCTCGGCGGCGGCGTTGCCGCCGGCCGGCTGCTCGGAGGAGTACGACGTCGCCTCGCCGGCCTCGACCTCGGCCTTGGCGGCCTCGGCCTGCTGCTTGACGTGGGCCTCCCAGCGGGCGTGCGCCTTGGCGTACTGCTCCTCCCAGATGGCGCGCTGCTCGTCGAAGCCCTCGAGCCACTCGCCGGTCTCCGGGTCGAAGCCCTCGGGGTAGATGTAGTTGCCCTGCTCGTCGTAGGAGGCGGTCATGCCGTAGAGCGTCGGGTCGAACTCCTCGGCCTCGGAGGCCGTGGCGGTCTCGTTGGCCTGCTTCAGCGACAGCGAGATCCGGCGACGCTCGAGGTCGATGTCGATGATCTTGACCATCACGTCGTCGTTGACCTGGACGACCTGCTCGGGGATCTCGACGTGGCGCTCGGCGAGCTCGGAGATGTGCACCAGGCCCTCGATGCCCTCCTCCACGCGGACGAAGGAACCGAACGGCACCAGCTTGGTGACCTTGCCCGGCACGATCTGGCCGATCTGGTGGGTGCGGGCGAAGTGCTGCCACGGGTCCTCCTGCGTCGCCTTCAGCGACAGGGAGACCCGCTCGCGGTCCATGTCCACGTCGAGCACCTCGACGGTGACCTCGTCGCCGACGGCGACGACCTCGCTCGGGTGGTCGATGTGCTTCCACGAGAGCTCGGAGACGTGCACGAGACCGTCGACGCCGCCGAGGTCCACGAACGCACCGAAGTTCACGATCGAGGAGACGACACCCTTGCGGATCTGGCCCTTCTGCAGCTGGGTGAGGAAGCCCTGGCGGACCTCGGACTGGGTCTGCTCGAGCCACGCACGACGCGAGAGCACGACGTTGTTGCGGTTCTTGTCGAGCTCGATGATCTTCGCCTCGAGCTCCTGGCCGACGTAGGGCTGCAGGTCGCGCACGCGGCGCATCTCGACGAGCGAGGCGGGCAGGAAGCCGCGCAGGCCGATGTCGAGGATCAGGCCGCCCTTGACGACCTCGATGACGGTGCCGGTGACGACGCCGTCCTCCTCCTTGACCTGCTCGATGGTGCCCCAGGCGCGCTCGTACTGGGCGCGCTTCTTGGACAGGATCAGCCGGCCCTCCTTGTCCTCCTTCTGGAGAACAAGGGCCTCGACCTTGTCGCCGACCTCGACGACCTCGGACGGGTCGACATCGTGCTTGATGGAAAGCTCACGGGAGGGGATCACACCCTCGGTCTTGTAGCCGATGTCGAGAAGGACCTCGTCGCGGTCCACCTTCACGATGGTGCCGTCGACGATGTCGCCGTCGTTGAAGTACTTGATGGTCTCGTCGATGGCGGCGAGAAAGTCCTCTTCGGAGCCGATGTCGTTGACCGCGATCTGCGGGGCGTCCGGAAGAGTGGGAGTGCTGCTCGTCATAAGGGAATGAGTTCCTTGGGATGGATGGAGTTGTGCGGGCGCGCGCGAAGCCCTGTTTCACTACCTTGGTGCGTGGGCGCCGTGGCCGGGCGAACCGGCCGGGCAGATAGCGAGCGAGAATCTGCTACGTCTGAGACTCAGGCAGACTCCTGCGCATATCCCAGGATACGCAGCCGCACGGCGGCGAGTCCAACCGGTGCCTCACGCCTCACGCCTCAGGGCCGGGCGTGCAGGTCGCCCGTCCGGGCGATCGCCAGCAGCAGCTCGTGGGCCCGCTCGGCGACCGGGTTCTGCGTGCGGCGCGAGGCGAGCTCGACCAGCGCGAACAGGTCGGCGGCGCGGGCCCGGTCCAGGAGGTCGTCCGGGGCGTCGGGCACCCGCGCGGCGTAGGCGGCGAGGACGGCGCCGGCGAACACGGGCTCGCGCTCGAAGCGGAGCAGGTTGCCCAGGTCCTCGAAGGGGCTCCCGCTGTGCGCGAACTCCCAGTCGAGCACGCCGCTCACCCCGCCGGTGACCGGGTCCACCAGCAGGTTCTTCGGGTTGAGGTCGCTGTGCACCAGGCAGGCCCGGTCGACGTCGTCGAGCAGCACCTGCGCCTTGTCCGCGACCGCCACCAGGCCGTCGTACTCGGGGCCGGTCCAGGCCGCGAAGCGGTGCCGGTGCGCGTCGACCCACTCGGGCAGGTCGCCGGCGGGCAGCGGCTCCAGCCGCAGCTCACCGTCGGCGAACAGGCCGGGTCGCGGCATCGGCATCTGCGCCAGCCGGGCCAGGACCTGCCCGACCGCGTCCCCCAGCCGCCGGCGCAGGTCCTCGCCGGCCGCGGGAAGGACCAGGTCGAGCCGCTCCCCGGGCAGCAGCTCGGTGACCAGCAGGGCCGGGGTGCCCACCGCCGGGTCGGCGCGGCGCACCTCCAGCACCCGCGGGACCGGGAGCAGCCCGCGCACCAGCCGCAGCACCGCGGCGTCCACCTCGACCGCCCGCGGGCCACGTGCGGCGCCGCGCTCGGCGTAGATGCGCACGACCGTCCGCTCCCCCGCGGACTCGGCCAGGAACGTCTCGCCGCTGTGCCCGCCGGCCAGCGGCACCATCTCGAAGCCGTCCATGGGCCCGATGCTGCCACGCGGGCGGCTCCACTAGAGTCGGCCCATGCCGCTGCTGGACCTCGTGACGCTGCCGGCGCGCCTCACCGTGGCCGCCGCCCGGACCACCCTGGCGCTGGGCCGCAAGACCCTGGTCGAGGGCTGACCCGGCGGTGGCCGCCGACGGCGTGCACCCGGTCCGGCGCACCGTGTCGGAGGCGGCGAGCCGCGCGGCGAACCGCCGCGACTGGGACGCCTACTCCGACGAGTACCAGTCCACCCACGGCACCTTCCTGCGCGACGCCGGCTTCGTGTGGTGCCCCGAGGGGGTCGACGAGGCCGACGCGCGGGTCCTGGGGGACGTCGCCGGCCGGGCCGTCCTGGAGGTCGGCTGCGGAGCCGGCCAGTGCGCCCGGTGGCTGGTCACCCGGGGCGCGCGGGCGGTCGGGCTGGACCTGTCCCTCCGCCAGCTCCAGCACGCCCGGCGCATCGACCAGGACACCGGGGTGCCGGTCCCGGCGGTCTGCGGCACCGCCACCGACCTGCCGTTCCCGGACGACGCCTTCGACGTGGTGTTCTCCGCGTTCGGGGCGCTCCAGTTCGTCGCCGACGCGGGACGCGCGGTGCGTGAGGTGGCCCGGGTGCTGCGCCCCGGCGGCGTGTTCGCGTTCTCGGTCACGCACCCGGTCCGCTGGAGCCTGCCCGACGACCCGACCCGGGAGGGCCTGGTGGTGACGAGCTCCTACTTCGACCGGACGCCGTACGTCGAGCAGGACGACGCCGGGCAGGTGACCTACGTCGAGCACCACCGCACCCTGGGCGACTGGGTGGCGGTCCTGGCCGGCACCGGGTTCCGGCTCACCGACCTGCTCGAGCCGGAGTGGCCCGAGGGGCACGAGCGCGTCTGGGGCGGGTGGGGTCCCGAGCGCGGCGCGCTGATCCCCGGCACCGCGATCTTCCGCGCCGAGCTGGACCTGCGGGCGCCCGGGGCCCGGGTCACCGCGGAGGGTGGGCGCTGAGCCAGCCGCGGCGCGGCGCGCCGGCGCCCGGCGGAGTGGGGTGTGGTGAACACCGGGCGGGCCTGCTCTCGTCGGCCGCGGGAAGGAGCCCAGGCCTGCGACGGCTACAGCGGCAGCTTGCGGAACAGCGGGCGGGGCACGTGGCGCAGCCCGGACATCACCGCGCGCATCGGCCTGGGCACCCAGATCAGCTCGCGCCGCTCGGTGACGCCCTCGACGATCGCGGCGGCCACCTGCTCCGGGGTCACCGACAGCGGCGCCGCCTCGCGGCCCGCGGTCATCTTGGTGCGCACGAACCCGGGGCGTACGACGAGCACCTGCACGCCGTCGCCGCGCAGCGCCTCACCGAGGCCGAGGTAGAACCCGTCCATCCCCGCCTTCGTGGAGCCGTAGGCGAAGTTGGACCGGCGCACCCGCTCCCCCGCGACCGAGGACAGCGCGACGATGGCGCCGTGGCCCTGCTTGCGCATCTGGTCGGCCAGGCACACCCCGACGCTGATCGGCGCCACATAGTTCACCTCGGCGAGCTCGACCGCGGCCAGGTGGTCCTGCCAGGCCCGCTCCTCGTCGCCGAGCAGCCCGAACGCGACGACCGCCACGTCGATGTCCCCGCCGGCCGCGGCGCGCTCGACGACCGCGGCGTGGGTCTCGGTGGCGCGCGCCTCGAAGTCCAGCGGCTCGACCTCGAGCCCGAGCGCCTCCAGCCTGGCGACCGCGGCCTCGCGCCGCTCCGTGGGGCGGGCCGCCAGGATCACCCGGGGGCGGCCGCCGGCCCGGGCGTACTCCTCCGCCACCGCCAGGGCGATGTCGCTGGTGCCGCCGAGCAGGAGCAGGGACTGCGGCGTGCCGAGAGCGTTGAGCATGGTGGCCTTCCGGTGCGGGGTGGTCAGAGGTCGAGGCGGCGAGCGAGGTCGGACGTGAACGTGCCGGCGGGGTCGGCCTCCCGGCGTACCTTGCGGAACTCCTCCAGCCGCGGGTACATCCGCGCCAGCGCCTCGGGCGAGGTGCGCGCGTCCTTGGCGAGGTAGACCCGGCCCCCGGCGGCGACCACCAGCGCGTCGAGGCCGTCGAACAGCCCCGCGAGGCCGGTGCTGACCGGCAGGTCCAGGGCCAGCGTCCAGCCCTCCATCGGGAAGGACAGCAGCCCGTCGTTGTGCGGGCCGAACCGCTTGAGGACGGCGAGGAAGGACGCGTGCCCGCCCGCGGAGATCCGGTCGACCGACTCCCGCAGGGCGTCGACCGCGTCGAGGGGTACGACGAACTGGTACTGGGTCAGCCCGCGCCGGCCGTAGAGGGTGTTCCACCCGCCGACCCCGTCGAGGGGGTGGAAGAACGTCGCGAGGTCCTGGATCTCGTCGCGGCGGGTCCGCGGCGCCTTGCGGAACCACAACTCGTTGAACGCCGCCACCGACCAGCGGTTCATCAGCCCGCCCGGCACGTGCGCGGGGGCCCGCAGCCGCTCCCGGGCGGTGAACTCCAGCGGGGACGACGCCCGCGTGGGGGGCAGCTCGCCGAGGCGGGCGTGCTCGCCGCGGGTGAGCACGGACCGGCCCAGCGCCCGGCCTCGGGCGAGCAGGTCGATCCAGGCGACCGAGTAGGTGTAGGCGTCGTCGCCGGCCATCAGCGCGAGCAGCTCGTCGAGGTTCGCCGCCCGGTCGGTGTCGACCCGCATCGACGAGGTCTCGACCGGGCGCAGCCGCACCCGGGCGGAGAGGACCACCCCGGTCAGGCCCATCCCGCCCACGGTCGCCCAGAACAGCTCCGGGGTCCCGGCCGGCGTCAGCACCTGGAGCCGGCCGTCGGCGGTGACCAGGTCCATCTCGAGCACGTGGGCGCCGAAGGTGCCGTCGACGTGGTGGTTCTTGCCGTGCACGTCGCTGGCGATCGCCCCTCCGACGGTGACGTGCCGGGTCCCGGGGGTGACCGGGACGAAGAACCCGCGCGGCAGCAGCTCCCGGATCAGCCGGTCCAGGCTGACCCCGGCGCCGACGTCCACGACGCCGCGCTCGGCGTCCAGGCGGATCGGGCCGTCGGGTGGGAGCCGCAGCACCTCGCCGCCGGCGTTCTGGGCGGCGTCGCCGTAGGACCGGCCCAGCCCGCGGGCCAGCACGCCCCGCTCCCCTGCCGCGCGGACCAGCCCGGCGACGTCGTCGGCCGTGGCCTCGCGCACGGTGGCCGCCGACGGCGCGGTCCTGCCCCACCCCGTCAGCACGGACCGCTCAGGCATTGAACACGCCCAGGCACACCAGCAGCAGCCAGGTCGCGCCGATGGCCTGCAGGATGCGGTCGTGCCAGATGATGTCCTCCGGCTCGCCCGCGCGGCCGGCGTCGATGTCGACCGCGTAGCGCATCAGACCCACCACGAACGGCGCGATCGACAGCGCCGTCCACTGCACCCCCGGGGTCCGGGGCTCCTGGAACGCCCACAGGCTGTAGGACATGATCGTGGTCCCGGCGGCGATCCCCCAGATGAAGCGCAGGTAGCTCTGGGTGTACATCGTCAGGGCCCTGCGGGTGCCCCCCTCGCTGCCCAGGTTGTGCAGCTCGGAGTAGCGCTTGCCGGCCACGATGAACAGCGACCCGAACCCCGCGACGAGCAGGAACCACTCGCTGATGTAGATGCCGGAGGCGAGGCCGCCGGCCACCGCCCGCAGCAGGAAACCGCTGGCGACCACGGTGATGTCGAGGACGTAGATGTGCTTGAGCCGCAGGGCGTAGGCGGCCTGCAGCACCAGGTAGCCCGCGATGAGTACGACGAGCGGCCACCCGGTCAGGGCTGCCACCGCCAGCGACCCGACCGCCAGCACCACCGCCAGCGTCACCGCGGAGGCGACCGACAGGTGGCCCGCGGCGATCGGCCGGTGCTTCTTGCGCGGGTGCAGCCGGTCCGCCTCGACGTCGGCGGCGTCGTTGACGAGGTAGACCGCGCTGGCCGCGAGGCTGAACGAGACGACGGCGAGCAGCGTTGCCCAGGCGACGTCGCGCTCGCCGAGCCGGCCGGCCGCCAGCGGCGCGGCCACCACCAGCAGGTTCTTCACCCACTGCCGTGGCCGCACGGCCCTCAGCGCCGCCAGGGCGAACCCCGGGTCGGCCGCCTCTTTCGTCAACGTCACCCCGACAGGCTAAGACTTTTGTCCGGCTTTCCGGCCGGATTGGGCCAGCTGGCCGGGCCGCTCCGACCGCGTCAGCTCAGGCCGGGCACCACGTCGTCGTTCCTGGCCGCCCTGCGGTCGCCCGCGGTCGGGCGAGGCTTGCGACCTCCCCGGAGGAACATCAAGATGCCCGCCCCGAGGAGCAGCAGCCCGCCGACGAGTCCGACGAGCGGCACGGTCTGGGTGATCAGCTTCAGCTGGCTGACACCGGCCTTGCCGTCCTTGACGCCGGAGGTCACCTGGTCGGGCGTGAAGGCGACGTCGAGGTCGAGCGCTGTGGAGCCGTCGGGAAGCTTGCGCACGTCGTGCTGGGTCTGGTTGACGATCGAGCCCGTGCGCGGCTCCACCCAGATCGACTTGTCGAGGCTGTAGATGCCGTCGACCCCGTCGGCGATCTGCGCCTTGACCGGGTCGACCATGACGTGGAACTTGTAGACCTCGAGACCCTGCAGCGTCTCCACGTCCTGGAACTCGGCCGGCGTCGACTGCTTGAGCGTGCTGTCCCACATCGGGTAGGTCTTCTTCTGCGTCCCGAACGGGAACTTGTTGACCAGGCCGACGTGCGGCTCTGCGGGCCCGAGCACGTACTTGTCGGCGTTGGCCACGGCCAGGCCGGTGTGCCGGTCGGTGGCGAAGGTGTCGATCGAGGCGTTGATGAGCCGGCCCTGCGGATCCTGGTCGGTCACGCAGTTCGGGACGTTCCCCTTGTCGATGACGACACAGGTCGTCTGGACCCACGCGACGACGTTGTCGGTCGACCGCTTCGGGTCGGCCTTGGTGCGGACGGTCACCTTGACGGGCAGGTCCTCGGTCTTCCCGGTGGTCAGGTTCAGCTTCTGCGCCTGGCCGCTCAGCCGGGTGGTGCTGTTGATGTCGGTGGGGGTCTTCTCCACCTTCCCCGGTGACCAGAACTGCGCCAGGGCAGCGGTGACCAGCAGAAAGGCTCCGAGGCCCACCAGAACTGAAGCTAGTAGCTTGCGCACGTTGTCCGTCTCCCACCCAAAAGCGATCCCTGCCGGAAAACCTAGCGCAACTGACTGGTCAGTAACACACATTCGGCCGGTTGGTGCGCCCGTGGCGAGCACGGTCGGCAGTGACGCGCTTCACTTGGCTCGCCAACGACTGCGGGGAGGGCACACCTGTGAAATAGTCCCGAGGTGCACAGACGCAGACCGACTGGCGTACGGGCCTGGCCAGTCGAGCGACAGGTCGTCGCCGTTGGTGCGCTGATGATCCTCGCTCAACTCGTGTTCCGAGGCTGGGCGATCTCCAAGGCCTGGTTCCAGCAGGACGACTTCGCGTTCATGCAGCGCTCTCTCTCGTCGAACCTGGATCCGACCTTCCTGCTGACACCACATGTCGGACATCTGATGCCCGCAGGCTTCCTGCTGTCGTGGATCAACAACGCCATCGACCCGCTGAACTTCGCCATCCCTGCGGGTGAGCTTCTCGCCATGGAGGCGATGATCGGGATCGGTTGCCTCCGGCTTATGATCCACCTCTTCGGTGCGCGCTGGGGAGTCCTGCCGCCCTTGGCGCTGCTGCTGCTCTCTCCGATCTCCTTCCCCGCCTTCTCCTGGTGGGCTGCGGGTGTGAACCAGCTTCCGGTGCTGATCGTGTTCTTCTTCGGCCTGCACTCCCATGTGAGCTACCTACGCTCAGGGGCCCGGAGACACGCCGTCTACACCCTGCTCTGGACGCTGTTCGGCCTGGCGTTCTGCGAGAAGACGGTGCTCGTCTACTGGTTGTACGGGCTGGTCGCCCTCAGCTACTTCGCCACCGGTCATCTGATGGACAGACTGACCACCGTGTGGCGCGAGTACCGCTTCGGGGTGGTCTCCTACTCTGCGCTGGTCGTCGCGTATCTGCCGTACTACTACGTGAAGGCGCTCAACTTCGACGCGAGCACGGTCAACGACCACCCGCTCGGCGATCTCGCGTTCAACATGGCGGGCAAGGCCTTCGCCACGGGGGTGATAGGTGGCCCCGTCCGGTGGGCCAGTGCCAACGTCTTCTCGGGGATCGCGGCGCCCAGCGAGCTGCTTCAGCTCGGCTCTTGGCTGGCGATCGTGGGGGTCGTCTACGTAGGCGCCTCGACGCGGGAGCGATCCAAACGCGCCTGGTTGCTGGTGGTCGCGATCCTCGGGACCGACATCCTCCTGGTCGCGACCGGACGGGCGTTCATCGTCGGCGCAGCGATCGGGCTCGAGTACCGCTATCAGACCGAGGTGATCGCTGCCACGAGCATTGCGCTCGGGCTGGCTTTCATGCCGCTGCTCGGAGCGCGCGAGACCGTGGTCGTCAAGCGTCGGCATCCGTTGCTCGAGTCTCCGGGCTTCGTCGCGACCGCCATCGCCGCCGTGGCGGCGGTGTCGACCTACACGGTGGTCCAGTTCATGGCTCTCCACCTGGAGGAATGGAGCCCGAGGACCTACTTCACCAACTTCGCGCAGTCCCTCCCGCAGGGTGAGCGGAAGGTGCCGATGGCGGACCGGGCCGTCCCCGAAAGGATCTGGAGCGGCTTCGCCTTTCCGGGCAACCTGTACAGCAAGATGTTCATGCCCTATGCGGACCGGCTCGCATACCCACAGGTCTCCCAAGACTCGCTCTTCATGGTCGACGACGTCGGGCACGTGGCCCCCGTCGTCATCGACACGGTGCGGCGAAACGTGCCAGGCAAGCTGCCGGGGTGCGGCTACCGGGTGGCCCAGGAGTCGCGCGTGACCATCCCTCTGGACGGTCCGGTCATCGGCGCGGGCTGGTGGCTCCGGGTGGGCTACGTGGCCACCGGGAACAGCCCCGTGACCATCACGGTGGGGCAGCACCGGTTCCATACTCGGGTCACGCAGGGGGTGCACAGCTTCTATTTGGAGGGCGACGGGGAGTACTCCTCGATCAAGTTCTCCGCCTTGGCCGACGGCGTCGCGCTCTGCACGAACGACGTGACGCTGGGCATGCCGCAACCGTACAAGCGCCCATGACGACCGCTCCGCTGCCCGAGAGGACCTTCCCCACGCTGAACGCGGTCCGTGCCGTGGGAGCCCTGGGCGTGGTCGCCACCCACACCTCGTTCGACACCGGCGAGGCCCTCCGCGGCGCCCACGGCGCGTTCCTCTCCCGGCTCGACTTCGGGGTCGCCCTCTTCTTCGTGCTCTCCGGATTCTTGCTCAGCCGCCCCTACTTCCTGGCACGGATCGTCGGAGCAGCTCCCCCGTCGTACCGCCACTACCTCTGGAAGCGGGGCCTGCGCATCCTCCCGTTGTACTGGGTCACGGTCGTCGCAGCGATGCTGGTGCTCCTCTCCAACCATGGGGCCGGGGTCGGCACCTGGGTGAGGAACCTGACGCTGACCCAGATCTACCACGACGGACTGCTGTCGCTCGGGCTGACCCAGATGTGGAGCCTCTGCACCGAGGTGCTCTTCTACCTCGTCCTGCCACTGCTCACTCTGATGCTGCTCGGCAGGAGAGGACCGCTCTCCCCCAGGAGAACCCTTGTCGGCCTCGTGCTCCTCGCCGCCGGCGGTATCGTCTGGCAGACCCTGGTGGCTCCGGTCAGCGACCCCACCCACCAGCACTACCACCAGTGGCTGCCCGGGTTCCTTCCCTGGTTTGCGGTCGGGATGCTCTTCGCGTTCGCCAGCGTCGAGCACGCCCGGGCGGGGGCCGGCTCCCGGTGGCACCTGCTCGAGCGTTGGGGCTCGGACCTCTTCGGGAGCTGGCTGATCGGGTTGGCCGCCTTCGCGATCGCCTGCACGCCGGTCGCCGGACCGCGGTTCCTGGTCCCGCCGACACAATGGGAGGCGTTCGCAAAGGTCGCCCTCTACACGGTGTCGGCGGCCTTCCTGGTGCTTCCTCTCGTGTTCGGACCCGAGCGAGCCGGAGTCGCGCGCCGCTTCCTGGCCTCCCCGGCCATGACCTGGCTCGGTGAGATCTCCTACGGGATCTTCTGCCTGCACCTGCTGGTGCTCCGCGCGGTGATGAACGCCCTCGACGTCCGGGTCTTCAGCGGGAGCTTCCAGACGGTCTTCATCCTCACCGTCGCCGGCACCATCGGCCTGGCGGCGATCAGCTTCTACGTCCTCGAGCGTCCGTTCCTGCGGCTGAAGAACGCCGGCCCGTTCGCTCCGAGGACGGCGAAGACCAGGCCGAGGCCGGCCAGCACCTGAGCCACGGTGGAGTGGGCGGCGAAGCCCCCGTCGCGCAGCAGGGCCAACACTCCTCCGGCGGCGCCGGCCAGGATCGCTGCCGTCCAGGGGGCGACGGAACGAGCCGCCGGCAGCCTCCGCGCGACCAGAACCACGGCGACGGCTATCGCTCCGGCCCATGAGGCGACGAGGCCTCCGGCAGCGAGCAGCGCCAGGCCGTCGGCCCATCCGGCACGGCGAGAGGGGACAAGCGGACGCGACCGCCGGGCACCGCCGAGCAGGGCCACGGCGGCCACGAGGAGCAGCCCGACTCCACCCGCCAGCAGGGCACCACGGTAGAGGGCGTTGGGTCCGTAGCTGAGCCGCACGGTCGCGGCGGGACCGGCCGGGACGATCCAACCCTGGCGCCACCCGTCGACCCGTTGGGTCGCCAACCGACGGCCGTCGAGCGTGGCCGTCCAGCCTGGGTTGATGTTCTCGTTGACGACCAGGAGGGTCCTGCTGGAGCGCTCCGGCAGACGGACTGCACGATCCGTCGTTCCCCACCGTCGCGCGGTGACCGCAACCGGCTGGGCTCCCCTCCCCTGGTCTGCCTGGGCGCCGCGCAACGTCATCCGCTCGGGCAGGAAGCCGACCGACGGGGTGACGGTGATCAGATTCGGCCCGCTGTCGAGGACGACAGGAGCCTGCGGGCAGAGGACCGCCGGGATCGTGCCCGTCCCCAGCACTGCTTGCAGGCTGGTCCGGACCGAGGTTTGGAGGGTCCGGTCTCCGACCGTGACGGTGGGGCCACTGCCGCAGCCGAGGTCCAGCTCGTCGTACGGCGAGAATGACTCGACCGCACCCGCTCCCGGCAGGCGCAACTCGGAAACGCCGACGGGGAGCTCGACCGCCCCGCCCCGCTCGAAGGAGTACGACTTGGCCACGTCGAGGAACTCGATGCGCACGTGGTCGGTTCGCAGCTCCTTGAACGTGCCGTGTCCCGACCGGTCCAGGGCGACCAGGCGGCTGCGGTTCCCGTCCACGATCCGGATCGTGGTCGGCCTCGACGCCGCGGCGTGGGCGCCCACGACCAGGTCGACGGACCGCAGCGACGCCGGCTGGGTCCAGCGCAGGTCGAGATAGGGCTCGGGGTCGCCCACGTTCGCCACCCACGTGGTGCCGGTGTCCTTGTCGACGGCGGCGAAGGCGCTGGCGGCGAGGTCGGTGGACAGCGGTGTCGAGCTGGTCACCTGGAGCGGCAGCGATGAGGTCAACCATCGCTGTGCGCTGACACCCGGCCTGGCGCGCACCTCGAGGGCCGGGTCGTACGCGGCGGCACCGTCCAGCGTCACCGTGCGGTTCAGGGCGGGGCCGTCCTCGCTCGTCGTGAGCCAGGAGTCGTCGCAGGTCGTCGTCGCATCGACCTGGGCACAGGCGGGCCGGACCTGGTCGCGGGTGAGCACGATCTCGTCGGGAGGCGCGGCGGACGACGGCGTGGGGGTGGCGAGGGTCCGGACCGGGGTCAGGCCTGCCGGGTGCACCTCGTCGAGGACGAGCTGAGCGCCGGGGCCGTCCTTGCGCACGCCGGAGGCTCGCACTTCCACGTAGGACGTGTCGCCCGGGGGCAGGGCGTAGCGCCGAGGCGTTCCCGGCGCCGCTGCCGGCACAACGCGCCTCCCCGCCGCCGTGACCAGGGTCAGGCGCCGCAGCTCGCCACGTGGTGACTCACCGAGCGTGACGCGGACCCAGGGGACCGAACGCGGATGGCTGAACCTGACGCGCCACCACTGGCCCCGGGCGCCGGACACCGAGTCACTGGAGAAGGAGGTCGTCGGGTCCCCGTCGAGGGCAGCCGAAGGAGACCGCCCGCGATCCAGGGGCGGGAGCGCGTCTGCGTACGCCTGCGAGGTGGAGGCGTCCGCGGCCCGGATCCCTCGCCACCGCTCGACGGTCTCCCACCGCAGCATGTCGTCGTAGAGCCGATGGTTGTGCTCCACCGAGGGGAGCCGCCAGGGTGCCCGGGCGGTCATGGTCGCCGACTCGTTGTAGCGGACCGAGGTGAACGCCATCTCGCGGCGCGGAAGGCCATCGGTCAAGATCACGCGCCCGAATCGGCCTGGTGCGGTGTCACCGGCGAGGATCGCCGGCGACGCCGCCGCGTCGGTGACCAGTCGCGCGCCCGGTCCACCGACCACCACCGGCACTGTGCGGGCCCGCCAGGCGGTCACCGGCCGCACGCTCGATCCGACCTGGTAGACCTCCACCGCGGCGAAGCGGGACTGGCGGCCACGGTTGTTGGCCACGCGCACGCCGTTCGGCGCGCGGAAGGTGGCCCGGCCACCGATCCGGGGCCCGAACACGGCAACCCGGTGGAGCCCCGGTGAGCGGTCCAGCGCCTGGTGGAGCACGACCGGGTCCGGTGCGTCCGTGCGGAACGGGGCGAGGTCGTTGCGGACCACGAGGTAGCCCACCCCGTTGGAGGCCAGGTAGTCGGCAAGGCGTGCGGATGGCCGGCCCAGCTCGGTCTCCCTGGTGATCGCATCGAGCATCCTGACGTTGCCGGGCTGGGCGAGTGGGACCACGTTCCGCACGGCCCAGGGGCTCACCGCCAGGGTCTGGAGGATGTCGTCGTGCGGGCTTCCCCACCGATAGTCGCCGAACGCGGCCGCCGGGATCTCGAGCGCCGTTCCACCCCGAGAGTGCGAGGCGAGGTAGTCCGCTGCCTGCCGCCAGTAGCCGGGGACTTCTTGGACGGAGGCGGGTGGAGCCAGCTGACCGGTGTACGCGGGCATGGCGACGCCGATCACCGGGGAGACGGCCGCGAGCAGGATCCCGGCGCGCCCCGCGCGTTGTCCCCACCCGACCGCGGCCACTCGGGCGAAGACGCCGACCAAGTGTGCCAGGCCCAGCACCAGTGGCAGCCGCAGCACGGTGTCGAACTTGTGGAGGTTCCGCAACGGCGCCAGCACCCCGTCGAGCAGCGCCTGCCGGTCCCCCGCGAACCACCCGTGGACCGGACCGTCGTAACCGAAGGTCACCAGCACAACCCCTGCGATGACCGACAGCAGCAGGAACCGGCCATGGGGGTTGTCCCGGCGGGCTATCCCGGCAAGTCCCAGGCCGGCCACGACGGCGGCGTCGAGGACCAGCAGCGGCGTGGTGCCCAGGTGGTACCCCGCCACCCAGTCGTTGGGAGAGGCGTAGGCGACCCAGTCCGAGGTGCCGGCGAGCACATCGGGGAGGCTCGTGGTGATCGTGGTGATCGCGGCGTTCTCGATGTAGTCGAGGAAGGGCGCGCTGTAGCGGCCCACCAGGAGCAGCGGCAGCGACCACCAGAGCGTGGCGAGCACGGTCAGCGCCGGCCACCAGACCAGCAGGGACCGACGTCGGGGCCCGCGGGCGCGGGTGAGCAGCCAGATCATCCCGACGGGCAGCACGGCCGCGACCGCGATCGCGTTGACGCCGCCGCACATGGCCACCGCGAGCGCCGACAGCGCCGCGGCCCGGCGCGCAGAGCCGTACTGCGAGCCCCGCACCAGCGGCAGCAGCACCCATGCCGCCAGCGCTGACGGCCATGCCTCGACCGACGTCGGACCGAGCAGGGTCAAGACGTGCGGCGAGAGGGCGTAGGCGAAGCCGGCCAGCACCTGGCTCGCGGGAGTGCCGATCCGCAGCGCGCGCGCCAGCAGCACCACCCCCGCGAAGGCGAGACAGAGCAGCAGGGACCACCACAGCCGCTGCACCAGCCAGCCCGGCATCCCGACCACGTGGCCGGCGAGGAAGAACGGCCCCATCGGCCAGAAGTAGCCGTAAGCCTGGTTCTGCACTTGACCGAACGCGGCCTGGGGGTCCCACAGGTCGAACGCGCGCGCCAGGAACCTCCCCGGTGCCACCACGAGGTCGAACTTCGTGTCGCCGACCATCTTGCCGGGTTGCTGGATGAAGGCGAACGCGGTCAGCACCAGGCAGTAACCCGCCATCCGCAGCCGGCTCGTGGGACCTTCGGTCAACGCTTCCTCAGCACGATCACGAGGTTCCACGTCACCACCTCCCGCACCCCGGGGATCCTGCTCAGCCAGTACGTGGCGCGCGGGTTGTAGCGGGGAACCAGGTCGAGGACGTCGGCCGCTGTCTGCCGAAGCGCCCAATCGACTCCCTGCTTCATGGTGACCGGGAAGAGCGACTCGCCGTACTTGTTCTTCGGCTCGTGCCCGTGGCGCCGCGCGTATCGGGCTCGGGCCCGGCTGCCACCGAGGTAGTGCCACGGTGCCGTCTCGTGGCCGCCCCACGGTCCGTACCACAGCGTGTAGGACAGGAAGGTCAGTCCGCCTGACCGGGTCACGCGCAGCATCTCGTCGGCCATCCGCCAGGGGGCGGCGACGTGCTCGAGCACGTTCGAGGAGTAGCAGACGTCCACCGAGCCGTCCCCGAACGGCAGCTGCATCCCGCTGCCGATCACGGTCCCGGGCGCGATCTCCCCAAGACCCGACAGCTCACCGACGTCCGCGTCGAGGGACAGGTAGGTCGCACCGGCCGCCGCGAACGCGTCCCGGAAATAGCCGGGGCCGCCGCCGACGTCCAGCATCAGGGCGCCGTCCAGGTCGACGTAGCTGCCGACCTGTTTGGCCGAGTCCTCAGCGAGCGCGCGGTAGAAGCGCGGCGGGTCCGGCTGCTCGGAACGAAACGCCCTGAAGAGCCCCACCGAACGCCGCCACGTCGGCGCCCACTGGCGCCCGGCAGTCGAGGTCAGGCGCGGCACGCCGTGACCCTACCTGACCATCGACTCGCCAGATGCCAACGCAACCGGCTGGTAACATATTTGCGTGCAGGGAGGGAGCCCCGCATCTGTGGAGGGTCGTCACGTTGTCTTCTTCAACTGGCGCGACACCGCCAACCCCGAGGGCGGCGGCTCAGAGCGGTACGTAGAGAACATGGCCCGTGGGCTGGTCGCGCGCGGCGCGCGGGTCACGGTGTTCTGTGCTGCCCACGAGAACGCTCCCGCCGACGAGATCGTCGACGGGATCCGGTTCGTCCGCCGGGGCACCAAGATGGGCGTCTACGCCCAGGGGGTCCTGCACCTGCTCAAGCGCGCCTTCGGGAAGGTCGACATCGTCGTCGACGTCCAGAACGGGCTCCCCTTCTTCACCCGGCTCGCGACCCGCAAGCCGGTCGTGGTCCTTGTGCACCACGTGCACCGGGAGCAGTGGCCGGTCGTCTACTCGGGCCTGATGGGCAGGGTCGGCTGGTGGATCGAGAGCCGGGTGGCGCCGAGGCTGTACCGGCGCAGCCAGTACGTCGCGGTCTCGCACGCCACGCGCGAGGAGCTCGTGCGGCTCGGAGTCGACCACGAGCGGATCGCCATCGTCCACAACGGGACGGATCCGGCGCCGACGGTGCGCGCCTCGCGCTCGGCCGGACCCTCGATGTGCGTGGTCGCCCGGCTGGTGCCGCACAAGCAGGTGGAGCACGCCGTGGACGCCGTACGAGCGCTGCGCCCGGACTTCCCCGACATCCGGCTGCGCATCGTCGGCAGCGGCTGGTGGGAGGACCACCTCAAGAAGTACGTCGCCGAGGCCGGCGTGGCCGACCTGGTGGTCATGGAGGGACACGTCAGCGAGCAGCGCAAGCACGAGATCTACGCCGAGTCCTGGCTGATGGCGCTGCCCTCGCTCAAGGAGGGGTGGGGACTGGTGGTCGGCGAGGCCGGCATGCACGGGACCCCCACGGTGGCCTACGCGTCCGCCGGCGGCACGCGGGAGTCGATCGTGCACAACCGGTCGGGCCTGCTGGTCGCCGACACGGCCGGGCTCACCGAAGCGATCCGGACCCTGCTCGCCGACCGCCGCGAGCGGGACCGGCTCGGAGAGGGCGCCCGGATGGTGGCGCACCAGTTCACCTGGGGGCACTCCCAGGGGTCATTCGCCGAGGTCGTCCACGAGGTGCTGTTCGGTGCACGGCTGGACGTCGAGGACCCGGACGAGGGCCGGGTCGAGGCGGCTAGTTAGTCGTGCCGTAGTCGATCGTCCGGGAGACGGGCTGGTCGGTGGCGGACGTCTGGGAGTCGATGACCCCCAGCACCGTGACCGTTGCGAGCGCAGCGCCCACCACGAGCGCGACGGCACCGCCGATGAAACCACCCATTGTGCTCCCTCTCCCTCAAATCCGTTGCCCACTCTAGCGCACGTCTACCGATCGGTAGGAATTCTCCGCCGACCCGCCCGGAGAAGGCCCGCGAGCGCGAAGCCGACCGCCCCCAGCAGCGCCGCCCAGGCCGCCACCAGGACCGTCACGCGTGCCCGGCCGGGAGGGTGTTCGGTGACGGGCACGTCCAGGGCCAGCACCGTGAGCGGCCCGGCCAGCCGCACCCGGCCCGCCACCTCAGCCCGCGGCCGCCGGTCCTCCGGGCGCCGTGCGGTCGACGACGACCAGCCCCACCCCCAGCCGCCCCAAGGCCCGGGCGCGCGTCTGTGGCGTCCCCTGTCGGAGCAGACGGCCGACCTCCCGGGCCCGGGGGTCCTCGCCCGCCAGAGCCCTTCCGGAGACGCTCAGCACGTCGCTGGCGAGGTAGTCGGCGGGCAGGTAGCGCCCGAGCGGGTCGAGCACCTTGCGCCCGCCGTTCCACGCCGGTGCCCGGTAGGAGGAGAACGGCAGCACGAGCACCTCGCCGACGCCGTCGGCGTGCCTCCACGACTCCACCGCCGCCCGGGCGGAGGCGTAGGAGGGCGGGTACGTCACCGGCACCAGCCGGCCCCCCACTCCCCACGCGAGGTCCGGGAGCAGCGCCAGCGGCACCAGCACGGCGCCCACGGCCAGCGCCCGGCGCG
The DNA here is from genome assembly GCA_963838025.1 of uncultured Actinomycetota bacterium. Taxonomy (GTDB): domain Bacteria; phylum Actinomycetota; class Actinomycetes; order Propionibacteriales; family Nocardioidaceae; genus Nocardioides_B. The sequence goes on along the minus strand of CAWIPF010000001.1, from coordinate 1,504,452 downwards.
CGACACGGTCGCCGGTCCACCGCGCCATCCGGGCGGCGCCGTGCCCGAACAGCGGTGCGAGCACCACCGCGAGCAGCCCCAGGTAGCGGGCGCCGTCCCTGAACAGGGCGAGGCCCGGCACCCGTGACATCGCCCAGGAGACCGCGTCCGGGACGGCCACCGCGGCCAGCGCGACCACCAGGGCGAACCCGGCGCACGCGGCGGCCCCGACCACGGCCCTGCGGCCCTCGCTCCGTCGCCAGGGCCCGAAGCCGAGCGCGCAGATGCCGAGCAGGACCGGCAGGGCCAGCCAGCCGAGAATCCCCAGCCGGCTCCCGGGCACCGTCTCGACGTTCCAGATCCCGCCGAGGCCGAGGACGGCCAGCGGGGCGGGCAGGGACCCCTCCCCGCCGGCGGCGAAGTCCCGCACGCCGGCCGGTCCCGTCACCGCGTCGGCGGCATGCAGGAGGCCGGCGACCAGCCACGGCGCGTTGACCGCAAGGCCCCACAAACCGAGCGTCAGCGTGCGACGCCGGCCGGCCGACGTCCGGACCCCTCCCCCGAACGCGAGCGCGGCCACCAGGGTCAGCACACCTCCCGACGCGCTGAGCGCCCCGAGGGCGAGCCCGAGGACCAGGGCCGGGGGCGTCCGCCCTCCAAGCGCGTAGCGCCGGGCGAGAACCACAACCCAGGGCAGCGCGCCGTAGGCGAGCAGCAGGGGCCAGTGGCCGATGACCAGGCGCTCCGCGACGTAGGGGTTCCACACGTACAGCGAGGTCGCGGCCAGCTGGGCGACGACACTGTCCGCGGGGACCAGGTGGCGCGCCCCCGCCCCGGCCAGGACCAGGGCGGCGAGCAGCAGCAGCTTCTGCAGCAGCATGCCGGGCACGACCTCGTCCAGCACCGCCACGACCGCGTCGGACGGGATCGCCCGTGGCAGCCCAGACCCGAGCCCCAGGAAGTCCGGGCGCAGCGCCAGGTCGGGGACGAAGACCATGTCGTAGCTGAGCACGAACCCACGTCTCAGCGTCGGCAGCAGGACGAGCAGCGCCAGCACCCACGGCCAGGCGCGTACGAGCACGCGCTGGGCAGATGTCACGATTGATCCGTTCTCGGTCGCGGGAGCTGAGCAGAACCTATCCTCCTGCGGACCGGCCCACGCGCACCCAGGAGACACCGATGCCCCGTCCGCTCACGTCCCGCCTGCCGAGCTGGCTGCTGGGCAGTGGCGTGATCGCGCTCGCGATGGCCGTCATGAACGTGACGACGTACGGGTTCACGATCCTGGCCGCCCGGGTGATGGGCCCCGCGGAGTACGGCGCACTGGCCGCGGTGATGGGGCTGCTGCTGGTGGTCAACGTGGTCTCGCTGGGGCTGCAGGCGACCGGGGCCCGGAGGGTCTCGGCCTCCCCCCTGGACAGCGTCGAGCTGCACGCGGACGTCATGCACGCCACCTACCGGTCGGCGCTCGGCCTGGGCGCGCTCGCGCTGGTGCTCTCCCCCGTCATCACCAGCGCGCTGAACCTCGACTCGTGGGTCACCGCGGCCCTCATCGCGGTCACCGCGGTGCCGCTGACGGTCATGGGCGGCCAGGCGGGCATCCTCCAGGGCGAGCGGCGGTGGTACCCGCTGGCGGCCGTCTACCTGTGCGTGGGCGTCGGCCGGCTCGGCTTCGGGGCGATCGCCCTGGTGATCCGCCCCGACACCGGCAGCGCGATGGTCGGCGTCACGCTCGGGGCCGTGGTCCCCGTCCTGGTCGGCTGGTGGGCCCTGCGCCGCCGTCCGGGCGTGCGGGAGCCCGCCGAGCCCGCCGACGACGAGCCGCGGTCGCGGTGGGTGCGGGGCGGGGTGCTCCACGAGACCATGCACAACTCCCACGCGCTGCTGGCGTTCTTCGCGCTCTCCAACGCCGACGTGATCATCGCCCGCACCACCCTCCCCGAGCACATTGCCGGCCTGTACGCCGGCGGCCTGATCCTCACCAAGGCGGTGCTGTTCCTGCCCCAGTTCGTGGTCGTGATCGCGTTCCCCTCGATGTCTCAGCAGCCCTCGGCGCGCCGGATGCACCTGCTCAGCCTCGGGATGGTGCTGGCCATCGGCGCGGCGACGGTGCTCGGCACCGCCCTGCTCTCGGGCCTGGCGGTCACGTTCATCGGAGGCCCGGAGTACGCCGAGCTCCAGGGCCGGCTGTGGGCGTTCGCGATGCTCGGGACGCTGCTGGCCATGCTGCAGCTCATGGTCTACAACGTGGTGGCCCGCCAGCACCAGCGGACCGTCTACGTGATCTGGGCTGCGTTGCTGCTGCTGATCGCGTCCGCCCCGGTGCTCGGGTCGCTGGACCGGCTGCTCACGTGGGTGCTCTGCGTGGACACCGCGCTGTTCGCCGTGCTGCTGGTGTCGAGCCTGCGTGCGGCACCCCGACCGGCCGAGGCGGTCTCGCCGCGCTGACCCGGCCGCCGCCGCTCAGTGGGCGGCGTCGTGCCAGCTGCGGCCGGTGCCGACCGAGACGTCGAGCGGCACGGTGAGCTCCGCGGCGCTGCCCATCTGCGCCCGCACCAGCGCCTCGAGGGCCTCGGCCTCGCCGGGGGCGACCTCCAGCACGAGCTCGTCGTGGACCTGCAGCAGCATCCGCGACCGCAGCCCCTGCTCGCGGACCGCCGCGTCGACGTTGAGCATCGCCACCTTGATGATGTCGGCCGCGGAGCCCTGGATCGGGGCGTTGAGGGCCATCCGCTCGGCCATCTCCCGGCGCTGGCGGTTGTCGCTGGTCAGGTCGGGCAGGTAGCGGCGGCGGCCCAGGATGGTCTCGGTGAAGCCGGTGCGGCGGGCCTCGTCGACGACACCGGCCAGGTAGTCGCGGACCCCGCCGAAGGTCTCGAAGTACTCGTCCATCAGGCCGCGGGCCTCGCCGGTGTCGATGCCGAGCTGGTTGGACAGGCCGAACGCGGACAGCCCGTAGGCCAGGCCGTAGTTCATCGCCTTGATCTTGGCGCGCATCTCCGGGGTGACCGCGCCGGGCTCCACCGCGAACACCCGGGCCGCGGTCATCGAGTGGAAGTCGCGGCCGGAGCGGAACGCCTCGATCAGCAGGGCGTCCTCGGAGAGGTGGGCCATGATCCGCATCTCGATCTGGCTGTAGTCGGCGGTCATCAGCGACTCGTAGCCGGGACCGACCACGAAGCCCTCCCGGATCCGGCGACCCTCCTCGGTGCGGACCGGGATGTTCTGCAGGTTCGGGTCGGTCGACGACAGCCGGCCCGTCGCGGCGATCATCTGGTTGAAGGTGGTGTGGATGCGCCCGTCGGAGGCGACCGTCTTGAGCAGCCCCTCCACCGTCTGCCGCAGCCGCGACACGTCGCGGTGCCTCAGCAGGGCCAGCAGAAACGGGTGCTCGGTCTTCACGTAGAGCTGCTGGAGCGCGTCGGCGTCGGTGGTGTAGCCGGTCTTGGTGCGCTTGGTCTTCGGCATCCCGAGCTCGTCGAACAGCACCACCTGAAGCTGCTTGGGCGAGCCCAGGTTGATCTCCTTGCCGATCACGTCGAAGGCCTCGTCGGCGGCCATCTTCACCCCACCGGCGAACTCCGCCTCGAGCGCCTCGAGCTGGTCGGTGTCGACGGCGATGCCGACCCGCTCCAGCTCGGCCAGCACGTGCACCAGGGGCAGCTCGACCTCGGCCAGCAGCCGGGTGCCGCCGCGCTCCTCGAGCTCGGTGTCCAGGGCCTCGGCCAGGTCGAGCACCGCGCGCGCCTGGAGCATCGCGGTGGCGCCGGCGACGTCGTCGCCGACGGTGTCGAAGCTGAGCTGGCCGTCGTCCTCGTGGGTCTCGGCCTTCAGCTCGCGCTTGAGGTAGCGCAGGGTCAGGTCGGCCAGGTCGTAGGACCGCTGGTCGGGCCGGGCGAGGTAGGCCGACAGCGCGGTGTCGCGCTCCAGCCCGCCCAGCGTCCAGCCCCGCGCCGTCAGCGCCAGCATCGGGCCCTTGGCGTCGTGGAGGACCTTGGCGCGCGACGGGTCCGCGAGCCAGCCGGCGAGGACCTCGTCGTCGGCGGGGCCGAGCCGCTCGACGTCGAGCCAGGCGGCCGAGCCGTCCGGAGCGGCGAAGGCCACCGCGTAGACGTCGCCGCTGCCGGAGCGCCAGCTGCCCTGCACCTGCAGGCCGGTGCGGGTGCCGGCCGAGGTGTGCTCGGCGAGCCAGCCCGCCAGCTCGCCCTCGGCCAGCCTGGTCGCGTCGAGCTCGAAGCCGCCCTCCTCGATCTCCTCCTCGGACTCCAGGGTGGCGAACAGCCGGTCCCGCAGCACCCGGAACTCGAGGCCGTCGAACAGCTTGTGCACCTCCTGGCGGTCCCACGGCTGCTTGGCCAGGTCGGTCGGCGTGGTGGCCAGGTCCATGTCGCACACCAGCGCGTTGAGCCGGCGGTTGCGGATCACCTCGCCGAGGTGCTCGCGGAACGAGTCGCCGGCCTTGCCCGTGATCTGGTCGGCGTGGGCGATCACGTTGTCGAGGCCGTCGTAGTGCGCGATCCACTTGGCCGCGGTCTTCGGGCCGACCCCGGGCACGCCCGGCAGGTTGTCCGAGGACTCCCCCACCAGCGCCGCCAGCTCGGGGTAGCGGGCCGGCGTGACGCCGTACTTCTCCTCGACCGCAGCCGGGGTCATCCGGGCCAGGTCGGAGACGCCGCGCATCGGGTAGAGCACCGTCGAGTGGTCGGTGACGAGCTGGATCGAGTCACGGTCGCCGGTGAGCACCAGCACCTCGAAGCCCTCCGCGAGGGCCTCGGTGGTGAGCGTGGCGATGATGTCGTCGGCCTCGTAGCCCTCGACCTCGAGGTGCTGGATCCGCAGCGCGTCGAGCACCTCCTGGATCAGCGGCAGCTGGCTCTTGAACTCGTCGGGGGTCTTGTTGCGCCCGGCCTTGTAGTCGGCGTACTCCGCGAGCCGGAACGTCTGCCGCGACTTGTCGAAGGCGACCGCGACGTGGGTGGGCTGCTCGTCACGGAGGACGTTGATCAGCATCGAGGTGAACCCGTAGACCGCGTTGGTCGGCTGCCCGGTCGTCGTGGAGAAGTTCTCCACGGGCAGGGCGAAGAAGGCCCGGTAGGCCAGCGAGTGGCCGTCGAGCAGGAGCAGGCGCGGGCGGTCTAGGCCGGTGGGCGACGTCGGTTCTGGCACGACGCCCACCCTAGTAGCAGCCACCCCCGGGCCGGACCCGGTGTGAGGGTCGCCCGGGTCAGCCGACGCGGGTCTGCGACCGGCGCTGGGAGCGCCGCTGGGCCAGCACCTGACCGACGCTGCGGGGGCTGCGCGAGCCGACCCGGGCCGCCGCCGGCGGCTCCACGGGCAGCTTCGTGCGCAGCGAGGCGACCGTCGCGCCGCGGACCACGGCGATCTGGCCGAGACCGAGGCGGGCCATGAACCGGTTGGCGTCCCGCGAGGCCCCGGCAGCCGCGGCGAGCACGTGCACGGTGTCCTTCTCCTCCGCCCAGCACACCGCGGCCTCGATCAGCGCCCGGCCGACGCCGCGCCGGCGCCACCGGTCGAGGACCTGCAGGTGCGCGACGTGCACCGCGGTCTCGCTGTGGATCGGGGACAGGGGCGCTCGCAGCAGGTGGACCGCGCCCACCACCTCGCCGTCGATGACCGCGACCACCAGCCGCTGGTCCGGGTCGGCGGCGACCCGCGCGATCGCGGAGGCGGCCTCGGCCTCGGGGCTCGGCGCCTCGCGCTCGCACCCCCGGGCGAGGACTCCGGACCAGATCTCGAGGAGCGCGGACACGTCCTGTGGGGTGGAGTCACGGACGAGCACCGGGTAACGGGACAACGGACTGCCCCTTTCCAGCCGAGTTGCCGACAAAAGGAGGGACCCGCGGAAGGTCGCGGGCAGCCCGGCGGGGGCGCCCCCGAGATCGCACGTGCCGGACCGGAATGAGAGATTACGCCTACAACAGGCGGATCGGTACCCCGACCCGTCCCTCGGTGGAGGAGGTCCCGTGTTCCCGGGAGTCGGCACCCTGGTCAACATCGTCACGGTGCTGGCCGGCACCGCGATCGGCGTGCTGGTCGGGCACCGGCTGACCCAGCGCACCCGCGACGTGGTGACCGACGGTCTCGGGCTGGTCACGCTGCTGATCGCCGCCTCCGCCGCCGCCAGCATCTCCGACGGCGACTGGTCGGCCGCCGTCGGGAGCAGCGCGCCGATGCTGATCGTGCTGGGCTCGCTGCTGCTGGGCGGCATCACCGGGTCCGTGCTGCGCATCGAGGACCGCCTCGAGGGCTTCGGCGGCTGGCTGCAGGCACGGCTGACCGACGACGGTCACGACCGGGAGCGCACCGCGGACCGGCAGCGGTTCATCGAGGGCTTCGTGACCAGCTCGCTGGTGTTCTGCGTCGGACCCCTCACGGTGCTCGGGTCGATCAGCGACGGGCTCGGCAAGGGCGCCGACCAGCTCTACCTGAAGTCGGCGCTCGACGGGTTCGCCGCGGTGGCGTTCGCGGCGTCGCTCGGCTGGGGCGTGGCCGCGAGCGCGCTGGCCCTGCTCGTCGTACAGGGGTCGCTGACGCTCCTGGGGGCGATCCTCGGCGACGTCCTGCCCGCGGCGGAGGTCGCCGCCCTGACCGCCACCGGCGGGCTGATGCTGGTGGGCGTCGCCCTGCGGCTGCTGCGCATCAAGCAGCTGCCCGTCGGCGACCTGCTGCCCGGCCTGGTGATCGCCCCGCTGCTCACCGCCCTGGTCGCCGCCCTGCGCTGAGGCCGTGGTGCCCGAACCCGACGCCGGAGAACACGCTCGGGACACGTTTGCGCCGCAAGGATCGCCATTTCGACCCGAATGGTTCTAGGGTGATCGCCTGGTGAGCGACACTCGGGGGGGCCGGACCTGGGCGCATCATGCTCACGGTCGCTAGGGTTTCGCGAGCCAAACTGCCCGACGAGGCGACAGGAGTCCCATGCACGCCCGCCCGAACCGCATCGCCGCGCTACTTCTCGCGATGGCGGCCTTCTTCCTCATCACCGCAGGAAGCGTCCCGGCATCGGCGGCCACCGTGCCGCTCGCCGCGTCCGACACCTGCCAGAGGCCGGCCCCGCGCAACGACGACACCATCCACATCCAGGGCTGTCTCACCGACCGCCGCGAGCAACCACCGAAAGCCGTCCCCGACGTGAAGATCTCGGTCAAGGACGAGTCCGGGAAGGTGGTCGGCGAAGGCACCAGCGACCAGACCGGCGTCTTCGACATCGCGCTGCCGGGCAAGGCCATCGACAACCTGGGCAAGACGTTCGAGGTGAACATCGACAAGAACTCCCTGCCCGAGGGGGCCGCGCTCGCCAACCCCAAGCAGGTGTCGTTGAAGGTCACCCTCCAGCTGGACTCCGACGTCTTCGTCACCTTCCCCATCGGTGACGCGCCCAACGCCGGCACCAGCACGTTCGTCCAGGGCCTCCAGCTCGCCGTCGGGGGGATCGTCTTCTCCCTGCTCCTGGCGATGGCCTCCCTGGGCCTGTCGATGATCTTCGGTACGACGGGCCTGACGAACTTCGCGCACGGCGAGCTGATCACCTTCGGGGCGATCGTCGCCTTCGGGGTCGACCGGCTGTCCGGCGACATCACCATCGGGGGCACCAACGTCACGATGGTGACCGCGATCATCGTGGCCGTGATCGCCTCGACGTTCTTCGGCTGGCTGCAGGACAAGATCCTGTGGAAGCCGCTGCGCAAGCGTGGCACCGGCCTGATCGCCGCGATGATCGTCAGCATCGGCCTGTCGATCTTCCTGCGCAACGTCTACCAGTACTTCGCCGGAGCGGCGAACCACAACTACTCCCAGTGGACCAGCCCCGCACCGTGGCACTGGGGCCCGATCCTGATCACCCCCAAGGACGTGGGCGTGATCCTGTTCGCGGCCGCGGTGCTGGTGCTGATCTCGCTGGCCGTGCAGAAGACCAAGATCGGCAAGGCCACCCGCGCGGTCGCCGACAACCCCGCGCTGGCCTCGTCCTCGGGGATCAACGTCGACCGGGTCATCTCGGTGGTGTGGTCGGTCGGCGCGGGCCTGGCGGGCCTCTCGGGGGTGCTGCTGGGCATGACGCAGGGCTTCGACTACCAGGTCGGCTTCAAGATCCTGCTGCTCGTCTTCGCGGCGGTCGTGCTCGGCGGCCTCGGCAGCATCTGGGGCGCGCTGGTCGGGTCCTTCATCATCGGCATCTTCATCGAGGTCTCGACGCTTTTCATCCCCGCGGAGCTGAAGTTCGTGGGGGCGCTCGTGGTGCTCATCCTGGTGCTGCTGGTTCGACCGCAAGGGCTGCTCGGCCGCGCCGAGCGGGTCGGCTGAGACGAGGAGATCGACATGGACTGGAACGGCATCCTGACCGGCGCCCTGCAGCAGGGCCTCGGCCCGACCGCGGTCGTCTACTGCCTCGCCGCGATCGGCCTGAACATCAACTTCGGCTACACCGGACTGCTGAACTTCGGTGAGGCCGGCTTCATGGCGATCGGCGGCTACACGATGGCCGCCTTCATCGCGACCTGGAACCTGCCCTTCTGGCTGGCGCTGCTGGCCGGCCTGTTCTTCACCGTGGTGCTGGCGTTCCTGCTCGGCATCCCGACCCTGCGGCTGCGCGCGGACTATCTGGCGATCGTGACCATCGCGGCCTCCGAGATCATCCGGTTCACGCTGGGGTCGGTCACCCTGCTCAAGTGGTTCGGCGGCCAGGACGGCCTGATCCACTTCGAGAACACCTTCGCCAACGCGAACCCGTTCCACAACAAGGTGGACCTCGGCATCGTGGCCTGGCGGCCCTACGACTTCTGGCTGCTGTTCACCGGCTGGATCATCGTGGCGATCGGCTGCGTGGTCGTGTACCTGATCATGCGCGCCCCCTGGGGCCGGGTCCTCAAGGGCATCCGGGAGGACGAGGACGCGGTCCGCAGCCTCGGCAAGAACGTCTACGCCTACAAGATGCAGTCGCTGGTGCTCGGCGGCATCTTCGGGGCGATCGCCGGCTTCTTCGTGGCCCTCCAGCACACCAACATGAACCCGACCTGGGTGGCCACCGACACCACGTTCTTCGCCTACACCGTGCTGCTGCTCGGTGGGGCCGCGCGGGTGCTCGGCCCGGTGGTGGGCTCGATCCTCTTCTGGTTCCTGATCAGCCTGCTCGACCTGGTCTTCGACGCGATGACCTCCGGCAGCAACCCGATCCTCCCGGAGTGGCTGATGAACAACCAGCAGGCCAGCCTGATGCGGCTGATCTTCATGGGTCTCGCGCTGATGCTGCTGATGATCTACCGACCACAAGGAATCTTCGGTGACCGAAGGGAGCTGGCGATCGATGCCCGCTGAGACCACTACCCCCAGCGGCGAGGGCGACTCCGCGACCCGGACCGTCGAGCCCAATGCCGCGCGCGCGGCGCTGGCCGACGTCCGGCACGAGCCGGGTGCGCCCAAGCCTGACCCGATCGTCGTGGCCGACCACGTGGTCCGCCAGTTCGGCGGCCTCACCGCGGTCGACGTGGAGCACGTCGAGATCCAGCGCGGCGTGATCACCGCGCTGATCGGCCCCAACGGCGCCGGCAAGACCACCTTCTTCAACCTGCTCACCGGCTTCGACAAGCCCCAGTCGGGCACCTGGTCGTTCAACGGCCGGTCCCTGTCGGGTGTCCCGGCGTACCGGGTCGCCCGGATGGGGATGATCCGGACGTTCCAGCTGACCAAGGTGCTCGCCAAGCTGTCGGTGCTGGAGAACATGCGCCTGGGCGCGACCGGCCAGACCGGCGAGCGCTTCCTGCAGGGCCTGTTCCACGTCTGGGGCAGCCAGGAGCGCAAGATCACCGAGAAGGCCGACGCCCTCCTCGAGCGGTTCCTGCTGGCCGCCAAGCGGGAGGACTTCGCCGGCACCCTGTCCGGGGGTCAGCGCAAGCTGCTGGAGATGGCGCGCGCGCTGATGGCCGACCCCGAGCTGGTGATGCTCGACGAGCCGATGGCGGGGGTGAACCCGGCGCTCAAGCAGTCCCTGCTCGGCCACGTGAAGTCGCTGCGGGACGAGGGCCGCACGGTGCTCTTCGTCGAGCACGACATGGACATGGTCCGCGACATCTCGGACTGGGTCATCGTGATGGCCCAGGGCAAGGTGATCGCCGAGGGGCCCCCGGACTCGGTGATGAGCGACCAGCGGGTGATCGACGCCTACCTCGGGTCGCACCACGACCAGGACCTCAGCACCGAGATGGAGGAGCAGATCCTCGCCGAGGCCCAGCGGGAGATCCACGACCAGCAGCACACGCACCGCGCGGAGGAGCACCATGACTGAGACCGCCGACGACACCGTCGACAGGAGCGCGCACCTCGAGGCCGCCGAGGGCGCGGTCCTGCGGGCCGACAACCTGATCGCCGGCTACCTGCCCGGGGTCAACATCCTCAACGGGTCGGACCTGTACTGCCAGCAGAACGAGCTGGTGGGGATCATCGGGCCCAACGGCGCCGGCAAGTCCACGCTGCTCAAGGCGCTGTTCGGCCTGGTGCGGATCCGCTCCGGGTCGGTGACGCTGAACGGCGAGGACATCACCAACCAGCGGGCCGACAGCCTGGTCACCAAGGGCATCGGCTTCGTCCCGCAGTCGAACAACGTGTTCCCGTCGCTGACGATCCAGGAGAACCTGGAGATGGGCGTCTACCAGCGCCCGAAGTCGTTCAAGAAGCGCTTCGAGTTCGTCGGCGACCTCTTCCCGGCCCTGCTCGACCGCCGCACCCAGCGCGCCGGCTCGCTCTCGGGCGGCGAGCGGCAGATGGTCGCGATGGGCCGGGCGCTGATGATGGAGCCGTCGGTGCTGCTGCTCGACGAGCCGTCGGCCGGGCTCTCCCCCGTCATGCAGGACGAGGTGTTCGTGCAGACCCGCCGGATCAACCGGGCCGGCGTCTCGGTGGTGATGGTGGAGCAGAACGCCCGCCGCTGCCTGCAGATCGCCGACCGAGGCTACGTGCTCGACCAGGGCCGCAACGCCTACACGGCCAGCGGCAAGGACCTGATCAACGACCCGAAGGTGATCCAGCTCTACCTCGGCACCCTGGCGAAGTAGCCCGCGGAGACGGCGGGCGACGCCGACCGGTGCTCAGGAGTCCGCGTCGGTCGGCGGCAGCGGCTCGACGAGCGCGCCCTCGGCCGGAAGGCCGGACTCCCTGACCCGGAACTCGTTCGCGCCGCGACGCCGTTCCCTGAAGTCGCGAAACGCCATCGGCACGCCCCGGGCGACGGACGGGTCCGCGCTGTCCATGACCTGCACGTGCACGTGCGGCTGCGTCGAGTTGCCGGAGTTGCCACACGACGCGACCGGCTGCCCCACCGTCACCGCCTCACCGGCGGCGACCCGGATCGAGCCGGTCATCAGATGCGCGAGAGCGACGTACGCGCCGCCGTCGCGCAGCGCGATCACCACGTGGTTGCCGGCGACCGCACCCACGCCCTTCCTCAGCCGGGCCTGCTGGCCCAACGCGTACGGCAGCAGGGCCAGCTGCGACCGCCGGCCCGCGTGATCGGGCTCGCCGTCGTGCGCGGCCACGACGACGCCGTCGGCGGGTGCCAGGATCGGCCGACCGTAGCCGAAGAACCGCGCCGCCGGCTCGGTTGCGACCAGGGTCCGCCAGTCACGGCGGTCCGCACTCCGGCCGCGACCGTCCACCCCGACGAAGTCGATGGCGTGACGCTCACCGAGAAGGTCGGTCCCGTGGCTCGGGACCCGCCGAGCGGGGCTGTTCCGCGCCAGCCACAGACCCGCGAACGGCAGCCAGATCACGACCTCACCGCTCGCAGCCACCCCGCGTGGGGTTCCGCCGGTCACGGCCGAAGCGTACCCGCGACCGCACCCGTCGAGCGACGGATCGGGGCGACTGGAACGAGGAAGGGGCCCGACCTGACGGTCGGACCCCTTCTCGTGTCGGGCAGTGATCAGATCACGCCGGTGACGTACTTCAGGTTCTTGTAGGTGTTGTCGGCGCTGTACTGGAAGATGCCGATGGTGGCCTTGGTCGGGCTACCGGTCGGACCGAGGTCACAGGGGCCGGAGACGCCCTGGTAGTCGATGTCCTCGCCCTTCGAGAGCAGGTCGGCACACTCCTTGAACGACGAGCACTGCGTGCCGTCCTTCGAGATCTTGATGATCTGCGGGCCGAACGCCTCGGCGTTGTCCGAGTTCGCGGCGATCGCGGCCAGCGCGGTCATCACCGTCGCGTCGTACGACTCGGGACCGTAGGTGAAGTCCTTCAGCTTCGGGTCGGTCTTGAGCATCCGCTGCTTGAAGTCGCTGGTCAGCTGGGCGCCCGGGTAGGTCGCCTTGACGCCGGTCAGGGTGCCCTTCGGGAAGTCCTTCGAGTAGTCGGCGGTGTTGCCGTCCACGAAGTAGACCTGCTGCTGCTGGGGACCGATCCCCTTGCCGATCATCGTCGGGATGATCTTCGTGGTCTCGTTGAAGGCGATCAGCACGACCGCGTCGGGCTTGGTCGCGGCCACCTTGTTGACCTCTGCGGTGAAGTTGGTCGCGTCGGCGGAGTAGAGCTGCTTGGTCGCGACGGTGCCGCCACCGGCCTTGATGCCCTTGGCCACCTGCGCCGCGAGAAGCTCGCCGTAGGAGTCCTGGCGGGCCAGGATCGCCACGTTGGTGTGCCCGTCGCCCAGGACCGTGTTGGCGAGCACGGCGCCCTGCAGGACGTCGGAGGGAGCGGTGCGGAAGTAGAGGTTGTGCGGGTCGGTCTTCGGGTCGTCGAAGGCCGGCGAGGTGTTGGCCGGGGAGAACTCCGCGACACCGGCGTCGGTGATCTTGTTGATGACCGAGAGCGACACACCGGAGGCGGCCGCGCCGATGATCACGTCGGCGTTGGCCGAGAGCAGCTTGTCCACCTGGGCACCCGCGATGTCGGGCGTCCCGTCACCGGAGTCCGCCTTCTTCTGGACGACCGGCTTGCCCAAGACGCCCCCGGCGGCGTTGATGTCGTCGATCGCGGTCTGCACGCCGGCGAACTCCGGCGGGCCGAGGAAGGCGAGGTCGCCTGTCTGCGGAAGCAGCGTGCCGACGGTCAGGGTCCCGTTGCCCTTCGGAGCTGCGGAGCTGCTCTGGCTCGGGGAGGACGAGGCACTCTGGTCGTTGGCGGCGTTGTTGTTGCTGCCGTTGTTGCCGCAGGCGGTCAGCGCCAGCGACGCGGTCGCCAGCACGACAGCCGTGCTCCAGGTGCGATTTGGGCGGATCAATTGAGCCTCCGTGATGGGAGTGTGATGGCGTCCCCCCTCCGAGACCCGGAGCGCCATATGTGCTTGAGGTTTGAAACCTAGCGCCAAATCGCGGGATTGTCGGCTACCTGGTCACAATTAGTGGGGCGGTCGTTGCCTTATCGTGACCTTGCGACGCCCGTCAGGGCCTCACGATCCGGGTGCGTCTCCGGCGACCGACGGGCCGTGGGTGATGACGCCTTCCGCCACTTGCCGCATGGACAGGCGAAGATCCATCGCGGTCTTCTGGATCCACCGGAAAGCCTCCGGTTCGCTGAGCCGCAGCTGCTCCTGGAGCACGCTCTTGGCCCGGTCGACGGCCTTGCGGGTCTCCAACCGCTCGGTGAGGTCGGCGACCTCGGCCTCGAGCAGCGCAAGCTCCGCGAAACGGCTCACCGCCATCTCGACCGCCGGGACGAGGTCGTGCTTGTTGAACGGCTTGACCAGGTAGGCCATGGCCCCCGCCTCACGGGCCCGCTCGACCAGCTCCCGCTGGCTGAACGCGGTCAGGATCACCACCGGCGCGATCCGTTGCTCGGCGATCCGCTGCGCCGCGGAGATCCCGTCGAGGCCGGGCATCTTGACGTCCAGCACGACCAGATCCGGGCGGTGCTTCTCGGCCAGCGCGACGGCGGTCAGGCCGTCGGCCGCCTGCCCGACGACCTCGTAGCCCTCCTCGGCGAGCATCTCGGCGAGGTCGAGCCGGATCAGCGCCTCGTCCTCGGCGATGACCACGCGGCGGGGCGGCAGATCGGGCGGTGCGCTCACGACGACAAGGCTATCGGGGTCCGCCGTACCCGGCGGCGCCGCCCCCGGCCGGAGGGCCGGCCTCAGGCGCTGCGGCTGAACCGCTCGCGGCGCTCGGCGAGGAACATCTCGACCTCCTGGCGCTCCACCAGGCGCTGGGACAGCTCGGTGGCGGCCGTCCGGGCGTTGACGACGGCCCGGTCCGGTCGCAGCAACAGCTCGAGGAACCTCAGCACGTCACACTCGCATTCCACCCGTGGACACAACTCGCCGGTATTCTAGTTCGGGTCCGAGCCGGCGCACCATCGGTCCGCATGTCGGATAGGCCACGTCCGGCCACCCCACCACCCTGACGACGACCCCGTCCCGCACCGGGATACGGTGGGCGCGCTCGGCCCCGGTAGCCCAACGGCAGAGGCAATGGTCTCAAACACCATCCAGTGTGGGTTCGAATCCCACCCGGGGCACCGTTGTGCTGCCCCACCGACCCGCCACCCGGGGGCGTGAGGTCCCCCGTGCACGGCTGACGGGCCGCGGCGCATCCCCACGATGGCGCAAATGCCGCGATCCAGCACAGATGCCCCTCTGGATCGCTGCACCTGTCGAAATCCCTCGCCCCGGCGTGTGGATCCCGGGGATGTGATGCAGGTAACGTCCCGACTGACGCGAGGAGGTTCTCTCATGCCAGCATCTTCTCCCTGGAGCCGGAGGCAGTTCCTTCAGGTTGCCGGCCTAGCGGTCGTCGGAACGTCACTCGGTGCCTGCGCGAGCGAGTCGAAGTCACCCACCGGCGGCCCGTCGGCGGCTGCGGCGCCGAGCCCCACGTTCACCGAACCGGCCACGAAGCTCTCCGGCACCCTGACCCTGCTCATGTGGAGTCATTTCGTGCCCAGCCACGACACCTGGTTCGACAAGTTCGCCCAGGACTGGGGCAAGAAGGTCGGGGTCGACGTACGGGTCGACCACGTCGACGTCGGCAACATCCCCGCGCAGATCGCCTCGGAGCTCCAGGCCGGGCAGGGGCACGACGTCATGCAGTACATCGCCACGCTGTCCCAGTTCGAGCAGGCGGTGCTCGACCTGACCGACCTCACCGACGAGGCCAACAAGCGCTGGGGCAAGCAGCTCGAGATCTGCCGCCAGTCCAGCTTCAACCCGAACACCAACAAGTTCTACGCCTATGCCCCCGGCTGGGTGCCGGACCCCGGCGACTACCGCAAGAGCCTCTGGCAGCCGGCCGGCTTCGCCGACGGCCCGGCCACCTGGGACGACCTGGCCAAGGGCGGCGCGGAGATCAAGAAGAGCAAGGGTGTCCAGCTGGGCCTGGGGATGTCGCAGGAGATCGACTCGAACATGGCCGGGCACGCGCTGATGTGGTCCTACGGGGGCTCGGTGCAGGACGCGAACGAGAAGGTGGTGCTGAACTCCCCAGAGACGGTGGCCGCGGTGGAGTTCATGCAGAAGCTCTACAAGGACGCGATGACGCCCGAGGTCTTCTCCTGGAACGCCGCGAGCAACAACCAGGGTCTCGTCGCGGGCAAGCTGAGCTACATCCTGAACTCCATCTCGGCCTGGCGCACCGCCCAGGACGTGTCGCCCAAGGTGGCGCAGGACGTGTTCTTCACCAAGGCGCTGGCGGGACCGAAGGACGCCCGGGCGGCGCAGCACGTCCTCTACAACTACATCATCCCGACGTACGCGAAGAACCCCGACGCGGCCAAGGAGTTCCTGCTGCACTACACCGCCAACTGGCCCCTGGTCTCCTACTACTCCAAGCTCTACGACTTCCCGTCCTGGTCCAGCCTCACGCCCAAGCTGGGGGACTGGCTGGCGAACGACCCGTTCGGCGCCAAGCCCGCGGACAAGCTCGCCTTCCTCGGTGGTGTCGACCAGGCGGCCCAGTGGAGCGCCAGCATCGGCCACCCCGGGCCGTCGAGCCCGGCGATCGGCGAGATCCTCGGCACCTACGTCATCCCGAACATGTACGCCCGTGCGGCGCGGGGACAGATGACTCCCGATGAGTCGGTCAAGCGCGCCCATCAGGAGTGCGAGCGGGTCTTCGACAGGTGGCGGCGACGCGGCCTGGTCGGAGGCTGAGGGCGAGGGGTCACCTGTGCCGGTCACCGTGGAGGTCAAGGACCTCAGGAAGGTGTACAGCGGTGCCCACTCCCCCGCCATCGACCGGGTGAACCTCATGACGGAGGAGGGCGAGTACCTGGTCCTTCTCGGCCCGTCGGGATGCGGGAAGACGACCCTGCTGCGCACCATCGCCGGACTCGAGCAACCGACGGACGGCCAGATCCTGATCGGCGGAGCCGTGGTGAACGGGCTGCCGCCGCGGGTGCGGAAGATCGCGATGGTCTTCCAGAGCTACGCCCTCTACCCGCACAAGACGGTCCTGGGCAACATCGAGTTCCCGTTGAAGGCCGAGTCGATCGAACGCTCCGCGCGGCACGAGAAGGCTCGATGGGCCGCCGAGCTGCTCGGCATCGGGCACCTGCTCGACAGGAAGCCGCGCCAGCTCTCCGGCGGTGAGCGGCAGCGGGTGGCACTGGCGCGCGCCATCGTGCGCGACCCGCGGGTCTTCCTGCTCGACGAGCCGCTGTCGAACCTGGACGCGAAGCTGCGCACGATCGCGCGCGACGAGCTCAAACGCTTCCAGCAACAGCTGGGCACCACCACGATCTACGTCACCCACGACCAGGCGGAGGCCATGGGTCTCGGGGACCGGATCGTGGTGATGGACCACGGCAAGGTTCGACAGATCGGCCACCCGACTGAGGTCTACGACAACCCGGCGGACACCTTCGTGGCCACGTTCATCGGCTCTCCTCCGATGAACCTGGTGAAGCGAGACGGCACCCTCGTGGGGTTCCGTCCGGAACACCTGCTGCCCGTGGCCCATGTGCACGGCGAGGCGGTCCGGCTGCCCTTCGCCGTGGACCGCATCGAGTACCTCTCGGGCGACCGGCACGTCTACGGCACGGTCACCGGGCTGGGCGAGGACACCCGCGTGATCGCCCGGCTCCCGTCCACCGTCCGCGACCCGTTGCAGGTCGGCGAGACCGTCGCCTTCGCAGTCAGCGTCGAGCGCATCCGGTTCTTCGACGAGGCCAGCGGGCGGAGCACCGAGCCGGTCCGGCTGGAGATCACCCATGGGTGAGGTGGTGACGGACTCCACGCGCTCGCAGCTGCAGTCGGCGAGGTCGCGCATTGCGGACCGCGACGGCGTCCTCGCCTGGCTGTTCCTGGTCCCGACCGTGGTCTACGTGATCGCCCTGGTCGGGGTGCCGTTCCTGATGGCCATCGCCTTCGCGTTCAGCGGTGTCACCACCGGTCACCCGTCGTTCGACTGGGCCGGACTGGACAACTTCCGGCAGACGTTCCGCGACCCGGTGTTCTGGCAGTCGCTGAGGAACACGCTCGTGTTCACCGGCATCTCGATGTTCTTCATCGTGGTCCTCGGCAAGATCCTGGCCAACGTGCTGGTGGCCGACTTCCGCGGCAAGTGGCTGGTCCGATTCCTGGTGCTGCTTCCCTGGACGACTCCCGTTGCGCTGTCTGCTGTGTCGTGGCTGTGGCTGCTGGACTCCATCTACAGCCCCATCGACTGGGTGCTGCGCACCTTGGGGCTGATCAACGGCAACATGTACTGGCTCGGCAGACCCGTCCTCGCGATGGGTTCGGTGATCGCCGTCCACGTGTGGCGGCTGGTGCCGCTCGCGGCCGTGATCATGATGGTCGGGCTGCTGTCGATCCCCAAGGACCTCGACGAGGCCGCCCGCATCGACGGCGCCGGCTTCTGGCGGCGGATGTTCGAGATCACCATCCCGCTGACCTTTCCACTGATCGCCGTCGCCGCCTTGTTCGGCGCGGTCTTCACCTTCACCGACATGGCCGTGGTCTACATCCTCACCCGCGGCGGGCCCACGAACTCGACGCAGGTGCTGGCCAGCTGGTCGTACCTGCGCGGCATCGGTGGCGGCGACATCGGCCAGGGTGCGGTCATCGCGCTGTTCCTGTTCCCCATGCTGCTCGCCGCCGCGGTCCTGATCCTGCGCGCCGTACGCCGGATGGAGACCTTCTGATGAGCAGCGCGCTCGCCCCGATGCTCGACAGTGCGGAGGCCGAGCGGCTGCGCCGCGTGTACGCGCGCCGGCACGTCTGGTCCCGGATCGCGGTGTATGCACTGGCGATCATCGCGGCGGTGTCCTGCGCCGGTCCGTTCCTGTGGAGCACGATCACCGCGCTCAAGCTGAACCGGGACCTCTACAACGCCGACAACAACCCCTTCATCTTCAACCAGCCACCCACCTTCGACCACGTGGCCTACCTGTTCACCAGCACGGACTTCCCCACCTTCGCCTGGAACACCTTCTGGGTGGGGCTGCTCGTCGTGCTCATCACCTTGGCCCTCGGCGTCCCGGCCGCGTACTCCATCGCCCGCCTCGACCGCCCCTGGTCGGGAGCGATGGGCATCGCGATCTTCTTCGTCTACCTCATCCCGCCCAGCCTGCTGTTCCTGTCGCTGTCGCGGCTCGTGGTGTGGCTGGGCCTGCAGGACTCGACCTGGTCCCTCGTGCTCATCTACCCCACGATCACGCTGCCGGTGTCGACCTGGCTGCTGATCGGCTTCCTGAAGGCCCTGCCCAAGGACATCGAGGAGCAGGCGATGGTCGACGGGTACAGCCGCGTCGGCGCGCTGCTGCGGACGGTCGTGCCGCTGCTCTTCCCCGGGATCGTCGCCGTCGTGGTGTTCACCTTCACGTTGACGGCGAGCGAGTTCATCTACGCCCTCGCGTTCATCTCCCCGACCTCCCAGAAGGTGGTCAGCACCGGCGTGCCCACCGAGCTCATCCGGGGCGACGTGTTCTTCTGGCAGTCGCTGCAGGCGGCCACCGTGCTGGTGGCGGTCCCGATCGCCTTCGTCTTCAACCTGTTCCTGGCCAGGTTCATCTCCGGCTTCACCATGGGGGCGGTCAAGGGCTGAGGGCTCCGCAGCCTCCGGACGTGCGAGCGAGCAGCTTCCCGGTCAGCTCATCCGGCGGTAGGCCGGGGCCACCCCGTTGATCGCGTCTCCCATCCGGTGGATGCGCAGCGCGTTGGTGGACCCGGGGATCCCGGGCGGGCTGCCGGCGATCAGCACCACGAGGTCGCCCTCGGAGACCCGGTCGATCTTCAGCAGCGCCTCGTCGACCTGGCGGACCATCTCGTCGGTGTGCTCGACCTCGGGTGCCTTGAAGGTCTCCACGCCCCACGACAGTGACAGCTGCGAGCGGACCGCGTCGACCGGGGTGAAGGCGAGCATCGGGACCCGGCCGCGGTAGCGCGCCAGCCGGCGGGCGGAGTCACCGCTCTGGGTGAAGGCGACCAGGTACTTCGCGCCGACCCGTTCGGCGACCTCGGCCGCCGCCTTCGCGATCACGCCGCCCCGGGTCCGGGGCTGCCAGTCGATCGCGGTCATCCGGGCCAGGCCGTGGTCCTCCGTGGACTCGATGATTCGGGCCATCGTCTCGACGGCCTCGATCGGGAAGTCACCGACGCTGGTCTCCCCCGACAGCATCACCGCGTCGGCGCCGTCGAGGACGGCGTTGGCGACGTCGGACGCCTCGGCGCGGGTCGGCCGCGGGGCGGAGATCATCGACTCGAGCATCTGGGTGGCGACGATGACCGGCTTGGCGTGGCGACGGGCCACGTCGATGACCTGCTTCTGCAGGAACGGCACGTCCTCCAGGGGGCACTCCACGCCGAGGTCGCCACGCGCCACCATGAACCCGTCGAAGGCGTCGACGATCTCCTCGATGTTCTCGATCGCCTGCGGCTTCTCGATCTTGGCGATGACCGGCAGGAAGATGTTCTCCTCGCGCATCACCTCGCGGACGTCGTCGACGTCGGAGGCCGAGCGCACGAACGACAGCGCGATGAAGTCGACGGTCATGTGCAGCGCCCAGCGCAGGTCGGCCTTGTCCTTCTCCGACAGCGCCGGCACCGACACCGCGACGCCGGGGAGGTTGATGCCCTTGTGGTCGCTGATCGGCCCCGGCACCACCACCCGGGTGACCACGTCGCCGCCCTGCACGCTCTCGACGACCAGCCGGAGCCTGCCGTCGTCGATCAGGATCGGGTCGCCCTCGGCGACGTCGCCCGGCAGCCCGTCGTACGTCGTCGAGCAGACCGAGGCGTCGCCCTCCACGTCGCGGGTGGTGATCGTGAAGCGCTGCCCCTCCTCGAGCTGGATCGGGCCGCCCTCGACGGTGCCGAGCCGGATCTTGGGGCCCTGGAGGTCGGCGAAGATGCCGACGCCGTGGCCGCTCTCGTCGGAGGCCTCCCGCACCATCCGGTAGGCCCGCTCGTGGTCGGCGTACGTGCCGTGGCTGAGGTTCAGCCGCGCCACGTCCATGCCGGCCGAGACCAGCTGGCGGATCCGGGCCGGTGTAGCGGTGGCCGGGCCGAGGGTGCAGACAATCTTCGCTCTACGCACGAGCCCGACCCTACTGGGCTACTGACCGGTCACCCGCACCCGGCTCTGGATCGTTCCAATATGTGGCCGGATGTTTACCAGGGGATGCCGGAAATCTGTTGCTTCCCCTGGCAAGTTCACCAGGGGATGCGACAGATCGCCTGCATCCCCTGGTAATCGGGCAGGGGGGTCAGACGACGAGGGGGCGCTCGGTCGGGGCGATCGGCGAGGGCAGCGTCGTCGCGCCGGTGAGGAAGGTGTCCACCGCGGCCGCCGCGGCCCGACCCTCGGCGATCGCCCAGACGATCAGCGACTGGCCGCGACCGGCGTCGCCGGCCACGAACACGCCCGGCTCCGAGGACATGTAGCCCCGGTCCCGCTTGACGTTCCCGCGCTCGTCGAGCTCGACGCCGAGCTGGGCGAGCAGGCCTTCCTGCTCGGGGCCGGTGAAGCCCATCGCGAACAGCACCAGCTCGGCCGGGATCTCGTGCTCGGACCCCTCGACCTCGACGAACCTGCCGTCCCTCATCCCCACCTCGACGAGCCGCAGCGCGCGGACGTTGCCCTGCTCGTCGCCGAGGAACTCCTTGGTGGAGACCGAGTAGACCCGCTCGCCTCCCTCCTCGTGCGCCGAGGAGACCCGGAAGGTCATCGGGTACGTCGGCCACGGCTGGTTGGCCGGCCGCTCGGTGCCGGGCTGCGGCATGATCTCGAGCTGGGTGACCGACCTGGCGCCCTGCCGGTGCGACGTGCCGAGACAGTCGGCGCCGGTGTCGCCGCCGCCGATGATCACCACGTGCTTGTCCGTGGCCACGACCTGGTCGGGGACCTGCTCGCCGAGCGAGGCCCGGTTGGACTGCGGCAGGAACTCCATCGCCTGGTGGATGCCGCCGAGCTCGCGGCCGGGGACCGGCAGGTCGCGGGGCGCGGTGGCGCCGACCGCGAGCACGACCGCGTCGAACCGCTCCACGAGCTGGGGCCCGGTCAGGTCCGCACCGACGTCCACGCCGGCCCGGAACACGGTGCCCTCGCGGCGCATCTGGTCCAGCCGGCGGTCGAGGTACTTCTTCTCCATCTTGAACTCGGGGATGCCGTAGCGGAGCAGCCCGCCGACCCTGTCGGCGCGCTCGTAGACGGCGACCGTGTGGCCGGCCCGGGTCAGCTGCTGTGCGGCCGCCAGCCCGGCCGGACCGGAGCCCACCACCGCGACGGTCTTCCCGCTCAGCCACTCCGGCGGCTGCGGCCGCACGAAGCCCGAGTCCCACGCCTTGTCCGCGATCGCGACCTCGACGTTCTTGATCGTCACCGGGTCCTGGTTGATGCCCAGCACGCACGCGGTCTCGCAGGGGGCCGGGCACAGCCGCCCGGTGAACTCCGGGAAGTTGTTGGTCGCGTGCAGGCGCTCGATCGCGCCCTCCCAGTCGTCACGCCAGACCAGGTCGTTCCACTCCGGGATGATGTTGCCCAGCGGGCAGCCCTGGTGGCAGAACGGGATGCCGCAGTCCATGCAGCGGCTCGCCTGCTCGCTGATGATCGGCAGCAGGGACCGGCCCGCCCCGTCGGGGTAGACCTCGGACCAGTCGTGCACCCGCTCCTCGACCGGGCGTCGCGAGGCGACCTCGCGTCCGTGCTTGAGAAAGCCCCTCGGGTCAGCCATTGGCAGAGCCCTCCATCATCGTGGTGGGGCGCGCCAGGGCGCCGCCGGGGTACAGATCGGCGTCAGCCATGGAGCGCCTCCATCATCTTGGTCGCGGTCTCGTCCTCGGACAGACCTTCCTCCTCGGCCTCGGCCTTGGCCGCCAGCACCCGCTTGTAGTCGGCGGGCATCACCTCGGTGAACCGCTCGACGGAGGCCGGCCAGTCGGCCAGCAGCGCCTGCGCCACCGTCGACTCGGTCTCCTCCAGGTGCCGGCGGACCAGGACCTCCAGCTCGCCGGCGACCTCGTCGGTCAGCGCCGCCAGCTCGACCAGCTCCTCGTTGACCCGGCGCCGGTCGAGGTCGAGCACGAACGCCACGCCGCCGGACATCCCGGCCGCGAAGTTGCGCCCGGTGCGACCCAGCACGACCACCCGACCGCCCGTCATGTACTCGCAGCCGTGGTCGCCGACCCCCTCGACCACCGCGGTCGCGCCGGAGTTGCGCACGCAGAACCGCTCGCCCACCTGACCGCGCAGGTAGATCTCGCCCGACGTCGCGCCGTACCCGATGACGTTGCCGGCGATGATCTGCGTCGACGCGTCGAAGGCCGCCGACCGGTCCGGGCGTACGACGATCCGGCCGCCGGACAGGCCCTTGCCGACGTAGTCGTTGGCGTCGCCCTCCAGCCGGAGCGTGATGCCCCGCGGGACGAACGCGCCGAACGACTGCCCGGCGGAGCCGGTGAAGGTGATGTCGATGGTGCCGTCGGGCAGCCCCTCGCCCTTGTAGCGCTTGGTCACCTCGTGGCCGAGGATGGTGCCGACGGTGCGGTTGACGTTGCGGATCTCCACCTGGGCGCGGACCGGCTCGCCGTTCTCCAGCGCCGGCCTGGCCAGCGGCACCAGCTGCTGCACGTCGAGGGCCTTGTCCAGGCCGTGGTCCTGGCTGGTGGTGTTGTGCCGGGCGGCGCCCTCCGGGAGGGCGGGCACGTGCAGCACCGGGGTCAGGTCGAGCCCCGCTGCCTTCCAGTGGTTCACGGCCCGCTCCACGTCGAGCACCTCCGCGCGGCCGATCGCCTCCTCGAGGGTGCGGAAGCCCAGCTCGGCGAGCAGCTCGCGCACCTCCTCGGCGATGTAGGTGAAGAAGTTGACCACGTGCTCCGCCTTGCCGGTGTAGCGCTCGCGCAGCACCGGGTTCTGCGTCGCCACGCCCACCGGGCAGGTGTCGAGGTGGCAGACCCGCATCATGACGCAGCCCGACACCACCAGCGGGGCGGTCGCGAAGCCGAACTCCTCCGCCCCCAGCAGGGCGGCGATCACCACGTCGCGGCCGGTCTTCAGCTGGCCGTCGGTCTGCACCACGATCCGGTCCCGCAGCCCGTTGAGCAGCAGCGTCTGCTGGGTCTCCGCCAGGCCGAGCTCCCAGGGACCGCCGGCGTGCTTGAGCGACGTCAGCGGCGAGGCCCCCGTGCCGCCGTCGTGCCCGGAGATGAGCACGACGTCCGCGTGCGCCTTCGACACGCCGGCCGCGACCGTGCCGACCCCGACCTCGGCGACGAGCTTGACGTGCACGCGCGCCGACGGGTTGGAGTTCTTCAGGTCGTGGATCAGCTGCGCCAGGTCCTCGATCGAGTAGATGTCGTGGTGCGGCGGCGGCGAGATCAGGCCCACGCCGGGCGTGCTGTGGCGGGTCTTGGCCACCCACGGGTAGACCTTGTGGCCGGGCAGCTGGCCGCCCTCGCCGGGCTTCGCGCCCTGGGCCATCTTGATCTGGATGTCGTCGGAGTTGGTGAGGTACTCCGAGGTGACGCCGAACCGGCCCGACGCGACCTGCTTGATCGAGCTGCGCCGCTCGGGGTCGTGCAGCCGGTCGGCGTCCTCGCCGCCCTCACCGGTGTTGGACTTCGCGCCCAGCCGGTTCATCGCGACGGCCAGGGTCTCGTGCGCCTCCTGGCTGATCGAGCCGTAGGACATCGCGCCGGTGGAGAACCGCTTGACGATCTCCGAGACCGGCTCGACCTCCTCGATCGGGATCGGCTGACGCTCGCCCTGCTTGAACCTGAACAGGCCGCGCAGCGTCATCAGCCGCTCCGACTGCTCGTTCACGCGGGCGGTGTACTGCTTGAAGATGTCGTAGCGGCCCGCGCGGGTGGAGTGCTGCAGCCGGAACACGGTCTCGGGGTCGAACAGGTGCGGCTCGCCCTCGCGGCGCCACTGGTACTCGCCGCCGATCTCGAGCGAGCGGTGCGCCGGGGGCAGACCGTCGACCGGGTAGGCCTTGCGGTGCCGGCGGGCCACCTCCTCGGCGATCGTGTCGATGTCGACGCCGCCGAGCTTGCTGGTGGTGCCGGTGAAGTAGCGGTCGACCAGCGGCTGCGCGAGGCCGATCGCCTCGAAGATCTGGGCGCCGGTGTAGGAGGCGACCGTGGAGACGCCCATCTTGCTCATCACCTTCAGCACGCCCTTGCCGAGCGACTTCACCAGGTTCTTCACGGCCTGCTCCGGCGGCACCTGGACGTAGTAGCCGTCGCGGGCCAGGTCCTCGACGGTCTCCATCGCCAGGTAGGGGTTCACCGCGGCCGCGCCGTACCCGATCAGCAGGGCGACGTGGTGCACCTCGCGGACGTCGCCGGCCTCGATCGACCAGACCCACCTGGGTCCGGGTCTTCTCGCGGACGAGGTGGTGGTGGACCGCACCGGTCAGCAGCAGCGACGGGATCGGCGCCAGCTCGGCGGTGGAGTGCCGGTCGGAGAGCACGATGATGCGCGCCCCGTCGGCGATCGCGGCGGAGACCTCGGCGCAGATCTCGTCGAGGCGCGCGGCGAGCGCACGGCCGCCGCCCTCGACCTCGTAGAGACCGCGGGAGACGTGCGTGATGAAGCCCGGCATGTCGCCGTCACGGTTGATGTGCCGGATCTTGGCGAGGTCGTCGTTGTCGATCACCGGGAACGGCAGCACCACCTGACGGCACGACGCGGGGGTCGGGTCGAGGAGGTTCGCCTCCGGGCCGATGGTGCCCCACAGCGAGGTCACCAGCTCCTCGCGGATCGCGTCCAGCGGCGGGTTGGTCACCTGCGCGAACAGCTGGGTGAAGTAGTCGAACAGCAGCCGCGGCCGGTCCGACAGCGCCGCGATGGGGGTGTCGGTGCCCATCGACCCGATCGGCTCCGCGCCGGTCTTGGCCATCGGCGTCAGGATGACCCGCTTCTCCTCCTCGGAGTAGCCGAAGATCTGCTGGCGCCGCGTGACGGACGCGTGCGTGTGCACGACGTGCTCGCGGTCGGGCAGGTCCTCCAGCTGGATCAGCCCGGCGTGCAGCCACTCGTCGTAGGGGTGCTCGGCGGCGAGCTCGCCCTTGATCTCCTCGTCCTCGATGATCCGGTGCTCGGCGGTGTCGACCAGGAACATCCGGCCGGGCTGCAGGCGGCCCTTGCGGACCACGCTCGCCGGGTCGATGTCGAGCACGCCGACCTCGGACGCGAGCACGACCAGGCCGTCGTCGGTGACCCAGTAGCGGCTGGGACGCAGACCGTTGCGGTCGAGCACCGCCCCGACCTGGGTGCCGTCGGTGAACACCACCGCGGCCGGGCCGTCCCACGGCTCCATCAGCGAGGCGTGGAACTCGTAGAACGCCTTGCGCCGGGGGTCCATCTCGGCGTGGTTCTCCCACGCCTCGGGGATCATCATCAGCACCGAGTGCGGCAACGACCGGCCGCCCATGTGCAGCAGCTCCAGCACCTCGTCGAAGGAGGCGGAGTCCGACGCGCCGGGGCTGCAGATCGGGTACAGCCGGCTCAGGTCGCCGCCGATCAGCTCGCTGTCGAGCAGCGCCTCGCGGGCCCGCATCCAGTTGCGGTTGCCCATCACGGTGTTGATCTCGCCGTTGTGGGCGATGAAGCGGAACGGGTGCGACAGCGGCCAGCTCGGGAACGTGTTCGTGGAGAACCGCGAGTGCACCACCGCGACCGCGGACTCGACGCGCTCGTCGACGAGGTCGGGGTAGAAGTGGTCGAGCTGGTCGGTGGTCAGCATGCCCTTGTAGGCGATGGTCCGCGACGACAGCGACGGGAAGTACACGTCGGTCTCGCGCTCCGAGCGCTTGCGCAGGCAGAACGCCAGCCGCTCCAGGCCCATGCCGACGAGGCGGCCGCCGGTCGCGGTCACGAACAGCTGGCTGAACGTCGGCATCACGCTGATCGCGGTGGCGCCGAGCATCGAGGCGTCCGTGGGGACGTCGCGCCAGCCGAGGACGGTGAGGCCCTCCTCCGCGGCGATCTCCTCGATCCGCTGGCGGGTCTTGGTGACCGCGTCCTCGTCTCCGGGCAGGAACGCGGTCCCCACGGCGTACGCACGCGGCTGGGGAAGCTCGAAGCCGAGCTCCCGGGTGACCTCGCGGAAGAACCGGTCCGGCACGCCGAGCAGGATGCCCGCGCCGTCGCCGGAGTCCGGTTCGGCGCCGGTGGCCCCGCGGTGCTCGAGGTTGCGCAGTGCGGTGATCGCCTTGGCAACGATGTCATGGCTGGCGACGCCGGTCAGGGTGGCGACGAAGGCGACCCCACAGGCGTCGTGCTCGTGAAGTCCGTCGTACAGCCCCTGGGGCGGCGGGAACGCTTGCATGAGGCATCCTCCCGTCGTCGTGGCACCGACTCACCGAGTCAGGCGTGCGTGGTGAAAAGAATGCGTGCGCGGGACGACATTGGCCCATGCGGAAGTGAAAGCCTACCTCACCACCGGCGCCCCCGGCCGGTGCGGTCCGGACGGCGAACGTCACACTCTGGCCCGGTTTGGGCCGGGACGCAAGCGGGCGGCCCCGGCTCAGCCGAGACCGGTGCCGACCAGCGAGCCGAACAGGTACGTCAGCCCGGCGGCCGTCCCACCGAGGACCGTCTGCCGGATCGCGCCGTACCACCAGGAGCGGCTGGTCATCTGGGTGACCACCGCCCCGCAGACGAACAGCGCGACCATCGTGACCGCGAGCCCGGGCAGCAGGCTGTCGGCCCCGAGCAGGTAGGGCAGCACCGGCACCAGCGCGCCGATGGCGAACGCCACGAACGACGACACCGCGGCCAGCATCGGCGAGGCCAGGTCCTCCGGGTCGACGCCGAACTCCTCGCGGGCGTGCACGCTGACGGCGTTCTCGACGTCACGGTGGATCTGGCGGGCGACCTCGTGGGCGAGATCCTCGTCGATGCCCTTCTCGACGTACATCTGCGCCAGCTCGCGGGTCTCCGCCTCCTCGTTGTGGACGATCTCGTGGCGCTCCTTCGCGACCTCGAGCATCGCGGCCTCGGACTGGCTGGCGACCGAGGTGTACTCCCCCGCCGCCATCGAGAACGCGCCGGCCGCCAGCCCGGCCAGGCCGGCCAGCACCACGGCGGTGGAGCTGCCGCTCGCGCGGGTGCCGCCGGCGACGCCGGCGATCAGCGCGACGTTCGAGACCAGCCCGTCCATCGCCCCGAAGACGGCCGGCCGCAGCCAGCCTCCCGTGACGTCGGCGTGCTCGTGGTTCATCCGGTGGGCGGTCCGCCGCGGCCGGTCGAGTGCTCACCTGTCCTCCTCCGCGACCGGCGCCGGCTCCTCGGCGGCGGCCGGCTCGCGCAGCACCGTCGCGTCGCGGCCGGGGCGCAGCCGCGCGGAGACCACGAAGAACACCAGGGCGCCGAGGAACACCACGATCGAGGTCCAGACGTTCAGGCGCAGGCCGAACACGTTGCTCTCCTGCACCGGGTCGATGCGGAGGTACTCGATCCAGCCGCGGCCGACGGTGTAGGCCATCACGTAGAGCGCGAACGCGCGCCCGTGCCCGAGCCGGAACCGGCGGTCGGCCCAGATGACCAGGCCGGCCGTGCCCAGGTCCCAGATGCTCTCGTAGAGGAACGTCGGGTGGAAGGTGGCGTACTGCTCGTAGCCGGGGGGCCGGTGCGCGGGGTCGATCTTCAGGCCCCACGGCAGCGTGGTCGGGCCGCCGAAGAGCTCCTGGTTGAACCAGTTGCCCCAGCGGCCGAACGCCTGCGCGATGACGATGCCCGGCGCGAGCGCGTCGGCCAGCGGCGGGAACCGCATCGCCGGCCCGGCGGCAGCCGATCCAGGCGCCGACGCCGCCGAGCGCGATCGCCCCCCAGATGCCCAGGCCGCCCTGCCAGACGTAGAGCGCCGCGACCGGGTCCTTGCCGGGGCCGAAGTAGAGCCTGTAGTCGGTGATCACGTGGTAGAGCCGGCCGCCGACGAGGCCGAACGGCACCGCCCAGATGGCGATGTCGCCGACCTGTCCCTTCTTGCCGCCGCGGGCCACCCAGCGCCGCTCGCCGAGCCAGATCGCCACCACGACGCCGGCGATGATGCACAGCGCGTAGGCCCGGATCGGGAACGGGCCGAGGTGCCAGACACCCTGGCCGGGACTGGGGATGAAGGCGAGGTTCACTGCGCCCCTTTCTGTGAAGGCCCGTCGGTGCCGGGGACCCCGTGGTCGAGGATCGTCTCCAGGTCGGCGGCGACCGCCGCGGGCGAGGTGCCCTCGGTCCACACCACCGGGGCGGTCCCGTCGGGCCGGACGCCCACGATCTGGGTGCCGTGCTCGACCTCGTAGCCGCCGGAGGGCAGCCGGGTGCCCTGCTCGACCGGGACGCCGAGCGCCTTGCCGGCGGCCACGATCGTGGGCAGCGGGCCGGTCAGCCCCTCGAACGACGGGTCGAAGCGGTCCAGGTAGGACCGCAGCGTGCCCCGGTCGTCCCGGGCGGGGTCGGTGGTCACGAACAGCATCCCGACCTGGTCGCGGTGCGCGGCGTCGAGGCGGGTCAGCGCGCCGGCCAGGTCGGCCATCACGACCTGGCAGATGTCGGGGCAGTGCGTGTAGCCGAAGAACACCAGCGTCAGCGGTTTCGTGGCGCTCGTGTCCAGGGCGTACGGCGCGCCGCCGGTGTCGGTGAGACGGACGTGCGGCACGTCGTACGGCGTGGGGAGGACGATGCCGTTGAGGCCGTCGTCGTGGATGCGGACGTCGGCGACCGGGCCCGTCGGCGCCGGCGCGGCGCAGCCGGCCACGACGACCAGTGCGGCCGCCGCCACCGCGGCCAGGGCCCCGCGGTCACGCACCACGGACCCCCTCCGCGAGCTCGCCGGTCAGGGCGGCCAGGGCCCGCAGCCCGGCGGCCCGGTCCGCCCCGGCGTCGAGCAGCCGACGGACGAACGCGGAGCCCACGATGACGCCGTCGGCGTAGCGGGCGACCTCGGCGGCCTGGGCCCCGTCGGACACGCCGAGGCCGACCCCGACGGGCAGGTCGGTGAACGCCTTGGTGCGCCGCACCAGCGGCTCGGCCAGGTCGCTGGTCGCGTCGCGGGCCCCGGTCACGCCCATCACCGCGGTGGCGTAGACGAAGCCGCGGCAGGCCTCGACGGTCATCTTCAGCCGACGGTCGGTGGACGACGGCGCGACCAGGAAGACCTTGTCCAGGTCGTGGGCGTCGGCGGCGGCCACCCAGTCGTGGGCCTCGTCGGGGACGAGGTCCGGGGTGATCAGCCCGGACCCGCCGGCGTTCGCGAGGTCGGCGGCGAACCGCGCCACCCCGTAACGCTCGACCGGGTTCCAGTAGGTCATCACCACCACCGGGACGCCGGTGCCGGCGACCGCCTCGACGGTCCGGATCACGTCGGCGGTCCGGGTGCCGGCCTCCAGCGCCTGCTGGGCGGCGGCCTGGATCGTCGGCCCGTCCATCACCGGGTCGCTGTAGGGCAGGCCCACCTCGATCACGTCGCAGCCGGAGTCCACCATCACCTTCAGCGCCTCCACCGCGCCCGGCACGTCGGGGAAGCCGGCCGGCAGGTAGCCGACGAGCGCGGCCCGGCCCTCCGCCCGCGCCCGGTCGAACGCCGTCCTGGCGGTGCCGCTCACGGCTGCGCCTCCCCGCTGGTCTCGTCGGCTGCCGCGGCGCCGAGCCCGAACCACTCGATCGCGGTGCCCATGTCCTTGTCGCCGCGGCCGGACAGGTTCACCAGGATCGTCGACCCCGGCTGCTCCGCGGCGATCTGCATCGCCCCCGCGACGGCGTGCGCGGACTCGATCGCCGGGATGATCCCCTCGGTCCGGGACAGCAGCGCGAACGCGTCCATCGCCTCGGCGTCGGTGATCGGCCGGTAGCGGGCCCGCCCGGTCTCGGCGAGGTAGGCGTGCTGCGGTCCCACGCCCGGGTAGTCGAGCCCGGCGGAGATGGAGTGCGACTCCCTGGTCTGCCCGTCCGCGTCCTGGAGCACGAACGTGCGCGCGCCGTGCAGGACACCGAACTCGTGGGCGTAGATCGTCGCCGCGTGCCGCATCGTGTCGACGCCGTCGCCGGCCGCCTCGCAGCCGACCAGCTGGACCTCGTCGTCGTCCAGGAAGCCCGCGAACAGCCCGATGGCGTTCGAGCCGCCGCCCACGCAGGCCACCGCCGAGTCGGGCAGCGCACCGGTCAGCTCCAGGCACTGGGCCCTGGCCTCGTCGCCGATCCCGCGGCAGAAGTCCCGCACCATCGACGGGAACGGGTGCGGGCCCGCGGCGGTCCCGAAGAGGTACGCCGTGTGGTCGACGCTGGCGACCCAGTCGCGGATCGCCTCGTTGATCGCGTCCTTGAGGGTCCGCGACCCGGACTTCACCGCCACCACCTCGGCACCGAGCAGGTGCATCCGGGCGACGTTGAGCGCCTGCCGCTCGGTGTCGACCTCCCCCATGTAGACCACGCAGTCGAGGCCGAGGTAGGCCGCGGCCGTGGCGGTCGCGACGCCGTGCTGGCCGGCGCCGGTCTCCGCGATCACCCGGGTCTTGCCCATCCGCTTGGTCAGCAGCGCCTGCCCGAGCACGTTGCGGATCTTGTGCGCGCCGGTGTGGTTGAGGTCCTCGCGCTTGAGCAGGATCCGCGCGCCGGCCCGCTCGGACAGCCGGGTCGCGTCGTAGAGCAGGCTGGGGGTGCCGGCGTACTCCCGCAGCATCCGGTCGAACTCGCCCGTGAACGCCGGGTCGGCCATCGCGTCCTGCCAGGCCTCGGTCAGCTCGTCGAGGGCGGCCATCAGGGCCTCGGGCATCATGCGTCCGCCGAAGCGGCCGAAGCGGCCGGCCTGGTCGGGTTGAGCGCTCATGGGGTGGCTTTCAGTGAGAGTCGGGGCCGCGACGCTTCAGGGCGGGGTGCGCCCCCGCGGCGACCAGGTCCGCGACCGCGGCCCGGGCGTCGGGGCCCTTGACCAGGGCCTCCCCCACCAGGACCACGTCGGCCCCCTGCTTGGCGTACTCGAACACGTCGTGGGGGCCGCGGACCCCGGACTCGGCGACCCGGACCACGCTGTCCGGGATGCGCGGGGCC
Source organism: uncultured Actinomycetota bacterium (assembly GCA_963838025.1). GTDB lineage: Bacteria > Actinomycetota > Actinomycetes > Propionibacteriales > Nocardioidaceae > Nocardioides_B. The sequence continues at coordinate 1,473,052 of CAWIPF010000001.1, read as the reverse complement.
AACCGGGCGAACGTGTCCCGGTCGACCTCCAGCGTCTTGAGGTTGCGGGCGTTGACGCCGAGCAGCCCGGCGCCGGCCTGCAGCGCCCGCTCGACCTCCTCCTCGTCGTGCACCTCGACCAGCGGGGTCAGCCCGATGGAGGCGGCCCGGTCCACCAGGCACTCCAGCGCGTTCTGCTCGAGGGCCGCGACGATCAGCAGGGCCAGGTCCGCGCCCGCGGCGCGCGCCTCCCACAGCTGGTAGGAGGTGACGATGAAGTCCTTGCGCAGCACCGGGATGCCCACCGCCGCCCGGACCGCCCTGAGATCGGCGAGGCTGCCCCCGAACCGGCGCTGCTCGGTGAGCACGCTGATCGTCGCGGCGCCACCGGCTTCGTACTCGGCGGCCAGCGCCGCCGGGTCGGCGATCGGGGCGAGCGCGCCCTTGCTCGGGCTGGACCGCTTCACCTCGGCGATCACGCTGATGCCGTCGGCACGGAACCTCGGCATCGGGTCGATCGCCTCGGGAGCGCGGCGGGCGGCCTGCTTGAGCTCCTCGAGGGGCGTCACGGCCTGGCGTTCGGCCAGGTCGAGCCGCACGCCGTCGACGATCTCGTCCAGAACGGACCCGCTCACCTGTCGCTCCCCAATTCCTCGTCCGCCCGATTCCACGCCCGCGCCGGCCGGGCCGTCGGGGCCGGACCGCCGGGGCCGGACCGCCGGAGCGGGTGACCTTGCTCCGCGCCGCGTCCGCCAGCACCTAGACTCTCACGTGACCGGTTGCACCCCGGCACGGAGGTCCGTGCCCCGGACGCGCCGCCGACCGCAGGACCGACGAACCCACAGCACCCGACGGAGCCGCGCCATGAGCTACCCACCACCGCCGCCGGACCAGGGCGGCCAGGACGAGGGCGCCCCGCAGCCCGAGACCCCCGGCGAAGCGGAGCCGACCGGGCCCTACCCGGGGACTGGGCAGCAGCCGACCCCGCCCCCGCCGGGACAGCCGGGTCCCCCGCCGTACGGCCAGCAGCCGTACGCCCAGCCGGGCTACGGCCAGCCGGGTCAGGGGCAGCCGGGTCAGGGGCAGCCGGGTCAGGCCCAGCCGGGTCAGGGCCAGCCGGGCTACGGGCAGCCGCCGTACGGCCAGCAGCCCCCGGGGCAGTACGGGCAGGCGCCCTACGGCCAGCCGCCCTACGGCCAGCAGTACGCCCAGGCGCCGTACGGCCAGCAGCCCGGCTACGGGTATGCCGCCCCCGCCGTGCCCAACAACGGCAAGGCGACCGCCTCGTTGATCACCGGGGTCGCCACCCTGGTGCTGTCGTGGTGCTGCGGCGCCGGGGTGCTCGGCGTGGTCGCGATCGTGCTCGGCGTCAAGGCGCGCAACGAGATCCGGGACTCCGGCGGACGGCAGGGCGGCGACGGCATGGCGCTCGGCGGCATCATCACCGGGGCCCTCGCCGTGCTCATCGGGATCATCGCGATCGCGGTCATCGTGATCGCGATCGCGTCCGGCGGCAACCACAGCTACCAGTACCGCTACTGACCGGCCCCCGCGCGCCCGGCCGACGCGGTAGCCTCTCCCGCCTCGGCCCGGTCAGCGGGCCGCCGACACGTGGGGAGACCTCGATGAGCGACACGCCGCCGCCACCGCCGCCGGACCAGGGCGGGTGGGGCGGGCCCCCGCCGCCCGGACCGGCCTACGGGCCGCCGAGGACCAACACCAAGGCGACGGCGGCGCTGATCACCGGCATCCTCTCGCTGCCGCTCGCGGCGTGCTGCTCGATCTTCGGTCTGGTCGGGATCGCCGCGATCGTGCTCGGCAGGGCCGCCGAGAAGGAGATCGCGGCGTCCGGTGGCGCCGAGTCCGGAGCCGGGATGGCCAGGGCCGGCTGGGTGATGGGGATCATCGGCACCGTGCTCGGCGTGATCATGCTGATCGTGTCGATCGTCCTGGTGTCCAGCGGCCACGGGAACTTCACGTTCAACAGCTACTCGCGCTGAGGGGCCGCGGCCTCCCGGTGGGTCAGGGGGCCATCCAGGCCCCGACCGGGAGGTTGCGGACCACCGCGAACCCGATCGCGGCCGCCAGGAACAGTCCCGACCAGACGAACGCGGCGCGGGTGCCGACGTGGCGGTGGATGCCGCGCCAGCGGTCGGCGAGCCAGCGCCCCCAGAGCAGCAGCACCAGCGGCAGCGTGCCGACGAACAGCAGGTTGCTGGACGCGGCCGCGGCGAGGTTGCCGTCGGTGAGGTCGTTGACCGCGCGCAGGCCGCCGCAGCCCGGGCAGTAGGTGCCGGTGAGCACCAGCCAGGGGCAGTAGCCCCAGCTCCCGGTCTGGTGCGGGTCGCGCAGGTGCAGCAGCACACTGGCCCCCAGGACGGCGCCGGCGATCAGGGTCGGCGCCTTGACCCGTGACCACCGGGATCCGGCGTCCACGGACAGGGTCACCGCGGTCGCCACGCTCAGCTCCCGACCGGCTCCGCGCCGAGGCCCATCTTCTGCATGACCTTGCCGACGATGAGGCCCACCGGCAGCAGCGCCACCCCGACCCAGAACGTCGGCCAGCTGCCCACCACGAGGCCGATCCCGCCGACGACGAACCCGATCAGGATGATGAACACGGCCGTCCAGGCGGCGGGCGTGTTGCCGTGGTGAGCAGACATGCGGAGAACTCCTCGTGGGTCCGAAGAAGCGGTCGCCCCCATTATGGCGCGACCGGGGGCCGGTCAGGCGGTCGGGTCGTGCCCTTCGTCCAGCGCGCGCCACAGGTCCTGGTCGGTCACCGGCTCCGCGGCCCGAGCGCCGGGCGCGTCGTACCTGCTGCCCATGGCGGGCCATGCGGGCGCACGGCGGACCGCGACGACGAACGCGCCCAGGGCCAGGAGGGCGCCGGCGGCGGCCGCGAAGTACCACGCGGTCAGGCTTGCCCGGCCGGCGTGCCCGGTGACGCCCTTGGCGGTCAGGGCCGCCAGCGCGTCGTCCTGGGCGCCCTGGAACGCGGCCACGCCCGCGACGAGCGCGCCGAGACATGCCAGCGCCCCCGCGACGGCCACGACGCGACGGGCCCGTCCGCGCAGCACCAGCACGACCCCCCAGGCGGCGAGCGCGACCAGGGCCAGCGCCACCACGAGCGGCGCTGCCTCCGACCCCTTCGCGGTGGCCACCACCGCGGCACCCGCGGCGTCCCCGCTCGCCCGCGCCCAGTCCTTGGTGCCGGCGACCGCGGCCGCCGCCGCACCCGCCAGGCCCAGGAGCACCGTGGGCGCGTAGCTGCGGTCACGCATCGGTGACCAGCGCCGGCAGCGCCCCGGCGTCGAAGCAGGTGCGCTCACCGGTGTGGCAGGCCGGGCCCTCCTGGCGCACCGCGACCAGCAGCGTGTCCCCGTCGCAGTCGAGGCGGACCCCCCTGACCCACTGCCGGTGGCCGGACGTCTCCCCCTTGACCCAGTACTCCTGCCGCGACCGGCTCCAGAACGTCGTACGGCCGGTGGTGAGCGTGCGGTGCAGCGCCTCGTCGTCCATCCAGCCCAGCATCAGCACCTCACCGGTGTCGTGCTGCTGCACGACCGCCGGGACGAGACCGTGGTCGTCGCGCTTGAGGCGGGCGGCGATCTCGGGGTCGAGGCCGCTGGACGGAGGCGTCTGGTCGGTGGTCACGCCCCGAGTATTACCGATTCGTCTGCGATCACTTCACGCCGACCACCCGAACGACCGCAGACGAATCGGTGGGGTCAGGCGTCGACGGCGGACGGCCAGCGGTCGGGCGTCGGCAGGGTGCGCACGTCGCGGCTGAGCAGCAGCGGTACGGCGGACAGGGCGGTCAGCACGGCAGCGGCCAGCATCGCGGTGCGACCTCCCCACACCGCGAGGACGGCGCCGCCCACGACCGGAGCCAGCGGGGTGAGGATCATCGCCGAGAACATCAGAGCCGCGTTGGCACGACCCTGGAGCCGGTCCGGGGTGGTGGCGGCCATGTAGGAGGAGATGCAGGCGTTCCCGGCCGGGTTGCCCAGCAGCGCCACGGCGAGCAGGATGCCGATCACGACGACGTTGTCCGTGAACGCCATCGGCACCACCGCGACGGTGAGCATCAGTCCCGTCGCGATCGAGAGCAGCCCGGTCGGGACGCGTCGGATGAGGGCGGGCGCCAGCACGGCGCCGACCAGGCCGGCCGCAGCGCCGATGGTGTCGATGAGGCCGATCGCGGCCGGGTGCACGCCGGCACGCAGCAGCTTGAGGGTCAGCACCAGGAACATCCCGTTGACCGCGAAGTTGGCCAGCGCGGCGAACGCGAGGATCGCGCGAAGGAAGCCCCGCGACAGCAGGAACCGGAAGCCCTCGACGGTGTCCGCCCAGGCACCGCCCACCGACTCCTCGCGCTCCGGCGGCGGCAGCGGGGTGCGCAGCCGGGTCAGCGCCGCCGCCGAGACCAGATAGCTCGCCGCGTCGACGAGGAACGGCGCCCAGGTGCGCAGGCCGACCAGGACCCCGCCGACCGGGGGGCCGACCAGGACGGCGACGTGCTGGCGGGCCTGGTTCTGGCTGAAGGCGGTGGGCAGCTGCTCCGCGGGCACGACGGTGCGGACCGCCGCCTGCTCCGCGGGCGAGAAGAAGCAGGCCACCACGCCGGTCAGCAGCGCCACCACCACCAGGTGGGCGAGGGTGAGCGCGTGCAGCAGCTGGGCCGTGGCCAGGCTCGCGTAGAGCAGGCCGCCGGCGACGTTGGAGGACAGCAGCACCTTCTTCCGGTCCCACCGGTCGACGAGCACCCCCGCGGGCAGCCGCATGGCCACCATGCCGAACGAGAAGGCACCCCCGGCGAGCGCGGCCTGGGTCGTCGAGTGGGTGAGCGCGTAGCCGACCACCGGGAACACGAAGAAGCTCATCGAGCTGCCGATGGTGGAGACCGTCTCCCCCGTCCACAGCAGCATGAAGTCGCGGTTGCGCCACAGGCTGCGGCGGGTTGCTGTCGTGGTCGTCCCCGTTGTCGTCATGACGACACCCTGACATAGACAACAACACTTGCGCAATTATCTTTGCGCAATTTCTCTTGCGGGTCGGTTACGATGGTGGTCATGGCCGAGAAGTACGTCGACGCGGACCCACGGATCCTGCGGGCGATCGCGCACCCCCTCCGTGCCACGCTGCTCTACGAGCTGTTCGCGCGCGGCACCGCCAACGCCACCACGCTCGCCGAGGCGGTGGGCCATCCGGTGAACTCGGTCAGCTTCCACCTGCGCCAGCTCGCGAAGTACGGGCTGATCGAGGAGGCGACCGAGGCCGGTGCCGACGGCCGGGAGCGGTGGTGGCGCCCGTCCATGACCGCCGGCCTGCGGGTCTCCGACCGCGAGCTCGGGAAGACGCCGGAGGGCCGGACCAGCCTCGAGGTCTTCAAGAAGACCGTCGTCGGGCGCTGGCAGGCACTGGTCGCGCGGTTCTTCTCCTCACGCGAGGAGACCGACGAGGTCTGGGCCAGCAACGACGCACCGATGCTGCTCACCGACTCGGAGGCTGCCGCCTGCAGCGAGGAGATCCTCGAGGTGCTGCTGAAGTGGCTCGACCACGGCCAGAAGACCGAGCCACCCGAGGGCCAGCAGCGCCGTACGTACGTCGCCCTCACCATGCTGATGCCGCACCAGACCGACCTGCTCGACTGACCTCCCCACCCCGTTGAGTGCTGGCTTGTTCCCCGTTGAGTGCTGGCTTGTTCCCCGTTGAGTGCTGGCTTGTTCGCGAACGAGGCCACGGTCGACCCGAAACAACCCAACACTCAAGGCTGATTAAGCCAACACTCAACAAGCCGGGTGGTCAGTCAGGAGTGGGACTGCTGGGCGACCCAGCTGGCGTGGAGCCGGCCGTAGACCCCACCCTCGGCGAGCAGGTCGGCGTGCGAGCCGCGCTGCACGATCCGGCCCCTGTCGACCACCACGACCTCGTCGGCGTTCTCGGCCGTCGACATCCGGTGCGCGATCGTCACCGACGTCCGGCCGCGCTGGAGCCGTTCGAGCGCCCGGCCGATCCGCATCTCCAGCGCCGGGTCCACCGCGCTCGTCGCCTCGTCGAGCACCAGCAGGTCCGGCGCCGCGAGATGGGCACGGATCAGCGCCACCAGCTGCCGCTCCCCCGCGGACAGCGACTCGCCGCGCTGGCCGACCCGGGTGTCCAGGCCCCGCGGGAGCGACTCGAGCCAGTCCGCCAGCCCCAGCTCGGCGGCGGCGGCCCGGATGTCCTCGTCGCGGGCGTCGAGGCGGCCGTAGAGCGCGTTGGCCCGGAGCGTCGAGTCGAAGAGGAACCCCTCCTGCGGCACCATCACCACGCGCTCCCGCAGTGACGCGAACGGCACCCTCCTCAGGTCGACCCCGTCGAGGCGCACGGCCCCGCTGGTCGGGTCCATCAGCCGGGTGAGCAGCTTGGCCAGCGTGGTCTTGCCCGACCCGGTCTCGCCCACCACCGCCACCCGGGTGTTGGGCGCGATCCGCAGGTCGATGTCGCGCAGCACCGGCGGTCCACCGGGGTAGGCGAAGCAGACGTCGTCGAACTCGATGGCGACCGCACCCTGCGGCAGCACCGTCCCGGCGTCGCCCGGGTCCACCACGTCCGCGGGAGTGTCGAGGATGCCGATCACCCGCCGCCATCCGGCGATCGCGTTCTGCGCATCGGTGAGCACCTGGGTGCCCATCTGCACCGGGCCGACGAACAGCGTCACCAAGAACGCGAACGCGAGGACCTTGCCGACCGTCATGCCGCCACCACCGGTGGCGTGCACCCCGATCAGGACCCCGAAGATCAGCACGCCCGCGTTGGCCAGGCCCGCCGAGACCCCACCCAGGGAGAACGAGAACGCGGTCAGCCCCTGGGCGCGGGTGCTGGCCTGCTTGAACCGGTCGATCGCGGTGTCGATGCGCTCCTGGGTGCGGTCCTCGATGGCGTACGAACGGACCACGGCCGCTCCCACGACGGGTTCGCTGACCGCGCTGAGCATGACCCCGATCTGGCGGCGTACCACCCCGTAGGCATCGGACAGCTTGCGCTGGAAGAACCTCAGGCTGAGGAACAGCGGCAGGAAGCACACCCACACCACGACCGTCAGCTGCCAGCTGTAGATCGCCATCACGGCCGTGGCGACCACGATCTGGCCCACGCTGACGATCGCGATGATGCCGCCGAAGATCAGGAACTGGCTGACCTGGTCCACGTCCGAGGTGACCCGGGAGACCAGCGCCCCTCGCCGCTCGGTGCTCTGGGTGAGCAACGGCAGGTCGTGGACGTGCCGGAACGCCTTGATCCGCAGCGTGGCCAGGCCGCGCTCGGCGCTGGAGAACAGCCGGTAGGTCATGGCGTACGACGCGACGCCGGTCGCCAGCACCGCGACCGCGGCGATCGTCGCGGCCAGCTCGACGAATCCCACGTCGGGGCCTCCGGCGGCGTTCACGCCCTTGTCGAGGCTCTGCTGCACCGTCACCGGGATCACGATCCGGCCGACGGTCGCGACCGCCGCCAGCAGCACCGTCCCGACCAGGCCGTGGGTGAGCTCCGGGGACAGCTCGACGCCGCGGGCGATGGTGCGCCGGGCGGAGATCGACTCGCCGGTGTCCAGCGTGCTCACGGTGCCACCTCGTCGACCGGCTCGTCGTGGTGCTCGGCCTCGTAGGCGTTGACCAGGTCGGCGTAGCCGCGGTTGCGGGCCAGCAGCTCGGCGTGGGTGCCCTGGTCGGCCACCCGGCCGTCGCGCAGGTAGACCACCTCGTCGGCCAGCGCGATGGTCGCCTTGCGGTAGGCCACCACCAGCACCGTGGCGCTCGGCCCGGCGCCGCCGTCGCGCAGCGCCGCGAGGATGCGGCCCTCCACCTCGGGGTCCACCGCCGAGGTGGCGTCGTCCATGATCAGCAGCCGCGGACGCCGCACCAGCGCGCGGGCCAGGCTCAGCCGCTGCCGCTGCCCGCCGGACAGCGTGGTGCCCCGCTCCCCCAGCCGGGTGTCGAGACCGGAGGCCAGCGCGGCCACGAAGCCGTCCGCCTGCGCGGTGCGCAGCGCCGCCCACACCTCCTCGTCGGGGACGTCCACGCCGAGCGTGACGTTGCCGCGCACGGTGTCGTCGAACAGGAACGACTGCTGCGGCACCAGCGCCACGTGCTCGGCCAGGCGGCCCCGCGCGAGCTCGCGCAGGTCGTGACCGTCGACCAGCACCGCTCCCTCGTCCGGGTCGACGAGGCGCAGCAGCAGCGTCGTCAGCGTGCTCTTGCCGCTCGCGGTCGGCCCCACCACCGCGACGGTCCGGCCGGGCTCGACCGTGAACGACAGGTCACCCAGCAGCGCGGGCCCGCCGGGATAGCGGTACGCCAGGCCGCGTACGTCGAGACGCGCACCGGTGGTGGCCGGGGCGATCGCGCCGTCGCCGTACCGCATCTCGCCGGTGGCCGACAGCACGCCGGAGACCCGGTTGAAGCCGACCACGCTGCGCGGGAACTCCCCGACCAGCCAGCCCAGCGAGCGGATCGGGAACGCCACGATCGTCAGCAGGTAGCCGATCGTCACCACGTCGCCGGGGTCCGCCTGCCCGTGCAGCACCCGGGCCACGCCCACCGACAGCACCGCGAGCACCCCGAGGCTCGGCAGCGCCTCGAGGACCGGGTCGAAGGCGGCCCGGACCCGTCCCGCGCGGACGTTGGTGTCGCGCAGCTGCCGGACCTTCACCGCGAACCGGTCGGTCTCCTCGCGCTCCCGGCCGAGGGTCTTGACCACCTGCGCGCCGTCGAAGGACTCGTGGGCGACCTCGCTGACCTCGGCGCGCAGCGCCTGGGCCCGGGTCATCAGCGGCGACTGCAGCCGCTGGTAGACGATGTTGGTGGCGATCACCAGGGGGAACACCAGCAGTCCGACCAGCGCCATCACCAGGTCGGTGAACAGCATCTGGGCGACCGCGATGACCATCATGGCGACCGTCCCGACCGCCATCGGCAGCGGCGCGATCGGCGCCCAGGCGGCCTCGACGTCGGAGTTCGCGTTGGACAGCAGCTGCCCGGTGGGGTGCTGCTGGTGCCAGGCCATGGGCAGCCGGAGGTACTGCCGGGTGACGGCGCGGCGGTAGTGCGCCTGCATCCGGTACTGCATCACCCCGGCTCCGAGCCGGCGGGCGACGATGCCGACCGCGCGCAGGATCGCCACCGCCACGAACAGCGCCAGGATCGCCCACAGCCCGCTCGCCTGCACCGTGCCGGTGCGGAACGCGGGGACGATCACGTGGTCGGTGGACCAGCCGAGCACCCAGGCGTCCGCGACCGTGAGCGCGCCGAACACGACGCTTCCCACCGTGGACAGCGTGAAGATCCGGGGCTCGCGCCGGATCGCGACGCCGAGCACGGCGAAGCCCTCCCGCAGGGTGCCCGCCGCGGTCACGCCGAGGGTGCTCGCCACCCGCCACCTCCCTTGCCGTCCGCCCGCTCCGGGGACCACCCTACGATCGGGGCATGACCCGGATGTCGAGGACCGAGCGGACCGAGCTGTGCGACGTGGCGCTGCAGCTCGGCGAGGACGAGCCGACGCTCTGCGAGGGGTGGACGGTCAAGGACCTGGTGGTGCACCTGCTGGTGCGCGAGAGCAGCCCCGCCGCCGCCGGGATCGTGGTTCCCCCGCTGGCCAGGCTCACCGAGCTCGAGTCGCGGCGCTACGCCCGCCGCGACTTCGCGGTGCTCGTCGAGCGGCTCCGCAACGGCCCGCCGCTCTGGTCGCCGTACGCCGTGCCGAGGCTCGACGGCATGCTGAACACGCTGGAGTACTTCGTCCACCACGAGGACATCCGCCGTGCGCAGCCGTCCTGGTCGCCGCGCACGCTCACCGACCGGCAGCAGAGTCTGCTGTGGAGGATGATCGGCACCGCCGGCAAGGGCCTGACCCGGAAGGCCCCGGTCGGGGTGCGCATCGAGAACAGCGTGACCGGCAGCAGCACGGTGCTCAAGGCCGGGGAGCCGACCGTCGTGGTGCGCGGGCTGCCGTCGGAGGTCGTGCTGTTCGTCTTCGGCCGCAAGGCCCAGGCGAACGTGGAGCTGCTGGGGCCCGACGACGCGGTCGCGTCGCTGGGGGGCACCGACCTCGGCATCTGACCGCTAGGGTCACGGAATGACGGCAGAAGACGACCGCGCCGGCGGCGTGAAACCCAACCAGGCCTACCGCAACCTGCCGCCGACGGTGCGGCTCGAAGAGACCATCGCGAGTGTCGAGCCCGACCCTGCGCCGGACCCCGAAGCCGGGCGGAACGTCGACCAACATCGCGCCCTACGAGACGACTGAGCACACCCGGCCCGACCCGTCGACGCACTCGTCTGGTCGCGCTTCGCGCGGCGGGTGCATCGGGCGCCCGCCGTCCGCGGAGAGGGACGCGGCGCGGGGCACTCGACCGCGGCTCCTAGGCTTGCCCCATGAGCGAGTACCTCGAGCTGCTGCCCGCCGTCGACATCGCCGGCGGTCAGGCGGTGCAGCTGGTCCAGGGCGTGGCCGGGTCGGAGAAGAGGTTCGGCGACCCTGTCGAGGCGGCGCTGAACTGGCAGCGACGCGGTGCCGAGTGGATCCACCTGGTCGACCTCGACGCCGCCTTCGGCCGCGGCAACAACCGCGCACTGCTCGCGCAGATCGTCGGGACGCTCGACATCAGGGTGGAGATGAGCGGCGGCATCCGCGACGACGAGTCGCTCGAGGCGGCGATGAGCACCGGCTGCCGCCGGGTCAACATCGGCACCGCCGCCCTGGAGCGCCCCGAGTGGTGCGCCGCGGCGATCACGTCGTACGGCGACCGGGTGGCGGTCGGGCTCGACGTCCGCGGCCGCACCCTGGCCGCCCGGGGCTGGACGTCCGAGGGCGGTGACCTCTACGAGGTGCTCTCCAGGCTCGACGCGGAGGGCTGCGCCCGCTACGTCGTCACCGACGTCAACAAGGACGGGATGCTGCAGGGGCCCAACCTCGACCTGCTGCGCGGCGTCTGCGCGGCCACCGACCGCCCCGTGGTGGCATCCGGGGGGATCACCGAGCTGGCCGACCTCGAGGCGCTGCAGGGGCTGGTGCCCGAGGGCGTCGAGGGCGCGATCATCGGCACCGCGCTGTACGAGGGCCGGTTCACGCTCGAGGACGCGCTCGCGCTGACCGGGACGCGGCGGGACGCATCGGCGCAGGACGCATGACGCTCGCGATCCGGGTCATCCCCTGCCTCGACGTCGACGCCGGACGCGTGGTCAAGGGGATCAACTTCCGGGACCTGCGCGACGCCGGCGACCCCGTCGAGCTCGCGAAGGTCTACGACGCCGAGGGCGCGGACGAGCTGACCTTCCTCGACATCTCGGCCTCACACGAGGGCCGGGCCACCACGATGGAGATCGTCTCGCGGACCGCCGAGCAGGTGTTCATCCCGCTCACGGTCGGCGGCGGCGTCGGCAGTACGACGGACGTCGACCGGCTGCTGAGAGCCGGCGCGGACAAGGTCGCGGTCAACACCGCCGCGATCAACCGGCCCGAGCTGATCGCCGAGATCGCCGACCGTTTCGGCAGCCAGGTGCTCGTGCTGTCCGTCGACGCGCGGCGTGCGCAGGGCACCGACAGCGGCTTCGAGGTCACCACGCACGGCGGCCGCCGGAGCGCGGGGATCGACGCGGTGGAGTGGGCTCACCGGGCCGCCGGGCTGGGCGCGGGCGAGATCCTGCTCAACGCCATGGACGCCGACGGCACCGAGGACGGCTTCGACCTCGACCTGATCCGGCTGGTGCGTGGTGCGGTGTCGGTCCCGGTCATCGCCAGCGGCGGCGCCGGCAAGGTCGAGCACTTCCCGCCTGCCGTGGAGGCCGGCGCGGACGCCGTACTGGCGGCGACGGTGTTCCACTTCGGCACCCTGCGCATCGCCGACGTCAAGGCGGGCCTGGCCGCGGCCGGCCACCCGGTCCGCTGAGCGCGGGGTAGCCGGCCTGGCGCTCAGCGGCGGCGCGGCACGAGCAGCGCGGTGAGCACCGGCGCGACCAGCACGGTCACCACGAAGGCCGCCAGCCGCGCCCGCCAGTCGGGGCGGACGATCCACACCAGGACGTTCACCGCCACCAGCAGCGCCAGCAGCAGCGACGTCTGCACCCGGCGCCGGCGCGCCAGGTCGCCGGTCGGCCTGCCCACCGCGGTCGGACGGGGCAGCCGGTCGGTGGTCAGCCGGCGCACCGCTCGCCTGCGGGCCTCCCGGCGCTCGCGCCGCTCCGCCTGTGCCGCGCGGGCGGCCGCCTTGATGGCCGCCTCGCGCTCACGCTCGGCCCGTCGCTGCGCGCGCTGCTTGCTCACCGCGGAGGGGTCACAGCGAGTCGACCCAGTTCCGCAGCAGCGCCGCGCCGGCGTCGCCCGACTTCTCGGGGTGGAACTGGGTCGCCGACAGCGGACCGTTCTCCACCGCCGCCACGAACCGGTCGCCCCCGTGGTCGGCCCAGGTCACCAGCGGGGCCCTGGTCCTGCCGTCCGTGCGCAGCCTCCAGTCGTGGACGCCGTAGGAGTGCACGAAGTAGAACCGCTCCCCCTCCACGCCGCGGAACAGCCGCGAGCCTTCGGGAACCTCGACGGTGTTCCACCCCATGTGGGGTACGACGGACGCCTGCAGGCGCTCGACGACACCCGGCCACTCGTCCAGCCCGGGGGTGTCGACGCCGTGCTCGACGCCGTGCTCGAAGAGCACCTGCATGCCCACGCAGATGCCGAGCACCGGCCGCCCGCCGGCCAGCCGACGGCCGATCACCTCGGGCCCCCCGGCGGCGCGCAGGCCCTGGACGCAGGCGGCGAACGCACCCACCCCGGGCACCACCAGGCCGTCGCACTCCTCGGCCGCCGCACGGTCCCTGGTGAGGGTCACCTCGGCACCGGCCCGCTCCAGCGCCCGCACCGCGGACCGCACGTTGCCCGAGCCGTAGTCGAAGACGACGACGGACCTGGTCCGGGGCGGCTCGTCCGGCGGCCGTGTCTCGGCGGACGTCGCCGTCACAGACTGCCCTTCGTGCTCGGCACCCCGGTCTCGCGGGGGTCGACCGCCACCGCGTCGCGCAGCGCACGGGCGAACGCCTTGAACTGCGCCTCCACCAGGTGGTGCGGGTCGCGGCCCGAGAGCACCCGCACGTGCAGCGCGACCTGGGCGTGGAAGGCGACGGTCTCGAAGACGTGCCGGGTCAGCGAGCCGAGGTAGGAGTCGCCGATCGTGACGAACGCCTGCGCGTCCGGCTCGCCGGTGTGCACGCAGTAGGGCCGCCCGGAGACGTCCACCGCGCACTGCACCAGCGCCTCGTCCAGGGGCACCAGCGCGTCGCCGAACCGGCGGATGCCGCGCTTGTCGCCGAGCGCCTCGCGCAGCGCGTCGCCGAGCGCGATCGCGGTGTCCTCGACGGTGTGGTGGGCGTCGACGTGGGTGTCGCCCTCGGTCCGCACGGTGAGGTCGACCAGCGAGTGCCGGGAGAACGAGTCGAGCATGTGGTCGTAGAACCCCACACCGGTCGACACGTCGGCCCGCCCGTTGCCGTCGAGGTCCACCTCGACGACGACCTTGGACTCCTTCGTGGCTCGCTCGATGCGTGCAGTGCGGCTCACTTCTCCACCACTTCCGCCAGGGCGGCCCGGAAGGCCGCCATCTCCTCCGCGGTGCCGATCGACACGCGCAGCCATCCCTCGGGTCCGGTCTCCCGGATCAGCACCCCCCGGTCCAGCAGGCCCCGCCACACGGAATGACGGTCCTCGAACGTCCCGAACAGCACGAAGTTCGCGTCCGAGTCCGCGACCCTCAGCCCCTGCTCGCGCAGCCAGGCCACCGTCCGGTCCCGCTCGGCGCGCAGGTCGTCGACCCTGCCCAGCAGCTCGTCGGCGTGCCGCAGCGCGGCGAGCGCCACCGCCTGCGTCACCGAGGAGAGGTGGTAGGGCAGCCGCACCACCCGCAGCGCGTCGCAGACCTCCGGGGAGGCCGCCAGGTAGCCCAGCCGGGCCCCCGCGAGCGCGAACGCCTTGCTCATCGTGCGCGAGACGACCAGGTTGGGCGTCGTCGGCAACAGCTCCAGGGCGCTCGGCGTCCCGGCGCGCCGGAACTCGCCGTACGCCTCGTCGATGACGACCACGCCCGGGGCGGCCTCGCACAGCGCGGCCACGGTGTCGAGCGGCAGGGCGGTGCCGGTCGGGTTGTTCGGCGACGGCAGCAGCACGACGGTCGGCTGGTGCTCCTTGACGACCGCGAGGGCGTGCGCGACGTCGAGGCTGAAGTCCTCCTCGCGGTGCCCGACCACCCAGCCGGTCATCGCGTCGCGGGCGTACTCGGGGTACATCGAGTACGTCGGCGCGAACGACACCGCGACCCGCCCGGGACCGCCGAAGGCCTGCAGGATCTGCAGCATCACCTCGTTGGACCCGTTGGCGGCCCACACCTGCGAGGGGTGCACGCCGTGCCCGAGGTAGCCGGCCAGGGCGGTCCGCAGCTCGGTGAACTCGCGGTCCGGGTAGCGGTTCAGCGTCCGGGCGGCCACCGCGACCGCGGCGGCCACGTCGGCGACCACCGCCTCGCTCGGCGGGTAGGGGTTCTCGTTGACGTTGAGCTGCACGGGCACGTCGAGCTGCGGAGCGCCGTACGGCGCGATGCCGCGCAGCTCCTCACGGAGGGGGAGCACGCTCACCGCTCCTCGAGGCGCACCCGCACCGCCGCCCCGTGGGCCGGCAGGTCCTCGGCCTCGGCGAGGGTGACCACGTGGCCGGCGACGTCGCGCAGCGCGCGCTCGTCGTAGTCCACCACGTGCATCGCCTTGCGGAAGGACCGCACCGACAGGCCCGAGGCGTGGCAGGCCGCACAGCCCGTCGGCAGCACGTGGTTGGAGCCGGCGCAGTAGTCGCCCAGCGAGACCGGGGCGAACGCCCCGACGAAGACCGCGCCGGCGTTGCGCACCCGGGCCGCGAGTGACGACGCGTCCGCGGTCTGGATCTCGAGGTGCTCGGCGGCGTAGTCGTTGACCACGGCCAGGCCCTGCTCGACGTCGTCGACGAGGACGACCGCCGACTGCCGCCCGGACAGCGCCGCGCGGATCCGCTCGACGTGCCTGGTGGCCGACACCTGCTTGTCGAGCTCGGCCTCGACCTCGTCGGCGAGCGCGACCGACGGGGTGACCAGGACGGAGGCGGCCATCGGGTCGTGCTCGGCCTGGCTGATCAGGTCCGCGGCGACGTGCCCGGCGTCGGCGCTGTCGTCGGCGAGGATCGCGATCTCCGTCGGGCCGGCCTCGGAGTCGATGCCCACCACGCCCTTGAGCAGCCGCTTCGCCGAGACCGTGTAGATGTTGCCGGGCCCGGTGACCAGGTCGACCTTGCGGCACGGGCCGGCGCCGTAGGCGAACATCGCGATCGCCTGCGCGCCGCCGACGGCGTAGACCTCCTCGATCCCGAGCAGCGCGCAGGCCGCCAGGATCGTCGGGTGCGGGAGCCCCCCGTGGTCGGCCTGCGGCGAGGAGGTCAGCGCGATCGACTCCACGCCCGCGACCTGGGCGGGGACCACGTTCATGACCACGCTGGAGACCAGCGGGGCGACGCCGCCGGGGACGTAGAGCCCGACCCGGCCGACCGGCACCATCCGCTGGGTCACCGTGCCGCCGGGGACCACCTCGGTGACCACATCGGGCTCGAGCTCGGCCTCGCAGGTCCTGCGCAGCCGCGCGATCGACTCCTCCAGCCCGGCCCGGACCGCCGGGTCGAGGCCGTCGAGCGCCTCGGTCAGCGCGGACGCGGGCACCACGACGTCGGTCTGCTCCACCCGGTCGAAACGGCGGGAGAACTCGGTGATCGCCTCGACCCCGCGATGGCGCACGGCGTCGCAGATCGGCCGCACGACGTCGAGGGCGGCCTCCACGTCGAAGTCGGCGCGCGGGACCACGCCCTGGTAGTCGGGGCGGGCCTCACCCCTGAGGTCGATCCGGCGAATCATGCCTCCCAGTGTAGGGGCGACCGCCCCGCCGCCCGCCGGAGTGTCAGCGAACGGACCGGCGGCGGCTGGGTAGGTTGTCTACGTGGCCGAGCAGCTCCCGATCTTCCCGCTGAACACCGTGGTGTTCCCCGGGGTGACCGTCCCGCTGCACGTCTTCGAGGACCGCTACCGCGCGCTCGTCCACCACCTGCTGACGATCTCGGACAAGTCCATGCGGCTGTTCGGCATCGTCGCGATCCGGGAGGGCTACGAGGTGGGGCAGCACGGCGCCCAGTCGGTGCACCGGGTCGGGTGCGTCGTGCAGATGACCTCGGTGCGCCCCTACCCCGACGGGCGCTTCGACATCGAGGTCGTCGGCCGGGCGCGGATGCGGCTGGACCGCCTCGACACCTCCGGGCCCTACCTGGTCGGCGAGGTGGAGACGGTCGAGGAGGAACGGCGGGCCTCGGCGTCGGCGGTGACCGCGGCGGCCCGTGCGGGCGCGACGTTCGAGGAGTACCGCCGCCGGCTCTCGGCCCTGCGCGGCGGGGAGGTCGTCCTGGACGGTGCGCTCCCCCGCGACCCGACGTACCTCTCCTACAGCCTGGCCGCCACCTGCCTGCTGACCCTGCAGCAGCGGCAGGACCTGCTCGAGGAGGGCAGCGCGCTGAACCGCCTGGTCATGCTCAGGCACCTGATGTTCGAGGAGATGCGCGCCATGCGGGCGGTCCCGTCGCTGCCCGCCACCGACGTGGCCCGCACCGCCTGGTCGCCGAACTAGGAGGGCCGGTGGCGAGGAGGAGTGCGGCCGGGGGGACCCCCGCGACGGTGGCCCTGAGCCGGGCGGGCATCGCGTTCACGGTGCACACCTACGACCACGACCCGGCCGCACGGTCCTACGGTCTCGAGGCCGCCGAGGCGCTCGGGCTCGACGAGGAGCGCGTGCTCAAGACGCTGTTCACCTCGGTCGACGGGTCCCTCGTGGTCGGCATCGTCCCGGTCTCGGGCCAGCTCGACCTGAAGGCGGTCGCGGCGGCGGTCGGCGGCAAGAAGGCCACCATGGCCGACCCGGCGGCGGCCGAACGGGCGTCCGGCTACGTCGTCGGCGGGATCTCCCCGATCGGCCAGAAGCGGGGACACCCGACCGTGCTCGACGCGTCCGCGCTGCGGCACGACACGGTCTACGTGTCGGCGGGCAGACGAGGGATGGACCTCGAGATCGCCCCCGCCGACCTGGTGCGGGTCACCGCCGCCGTGGTCGCCCCGATCCGCCGCTGACCCCGCTGACCGCCGCAGCCGCCGCGCCGGCACCGGGGCCGCGGGGTCAGTTGGTGGTGAGCCGGAGCAGGCCGTGCTGGACCCCGTCGGCGTCCTGCCAGCTGCTGATCCCCAGCGCCTCCAGCGGGGCCACGTTGGCCCGCACCTTCGGGTCGTGGCCGGAGGCCAGGTCCGCGAGCCTCTCGGCCCAGCCGTTGCCGGCGTCGAAGTTCACGTAGAACACCGACGAGGCCCGGTCCGGGTGCGGCACGACGTCCTGGAACGCGACCGTCGACCCGAGCCCGCCACCGGCCACCAGCGAGTCGACGTACCTGCGGTCGAGCCCGACGACGACCACACCGGCGCCCTTCTCCACGACCACGGACCCGGCGTCCGGACCGGCCATCGCCTTCAGCTTGTCGATGATCGGGGTGATCTTGGCGGGATCCCCCTTGATCCGCAGAGCGAACGGCATCTTGGTGGGGTCGGGCGCACGACGGAGCGCGGCGACGTCCATGGACGAGTCGACCGAGACGCTGATGCCGTCACCGAGCAGGGTCTCGATGTCCTGGGGCAGCCTCAGCCCGGTCTGGGCCTCCCCCGTCTTGAACATCTCGTCGAGCGACGAGCCGCCGCCCAGCACCTGGTTCATCGAGTCGAGGTAGTCCGACAGCCAGCCGTGCGGCAGGCCGACCGAGAACGCGGCCGCGGTCGTGGCCGGAAGCGTCGCGACCGACGGCCCCGTCACCCCGCTGCCCGCGGTCCCGGCCGGCAGCCCCTTGGCCACGAGCTCGGTCTCGACGGCACCGTCGTGGAACCGCACCACGCCGGCCATCCCGGCGAAGTCCTTGTAGAGCGACCCGAGCTTGTCCAGCTGCGGCCCGCCGCCGAGCCTGCCCTTGGCCCGCGGCTGCAGCTTCGAGACCAGGGCGGGGGCGTCCGCCGAGGCGTAGGCGGTGACGACACCGGGGTCGCCGACCCGGTCCATCCACTTCTGGAAGGTCGGGTCCTGGTCCAGCGACCCCTGCCGGGCGGCCCGGGCCGCGGCGTCGGCGTCCACCTGCCGCTCGGTCAGCAGCAGGTAGTCGCCGACGAACGCGACGCCGGTCGGCCGGCCGGAGCCGCCGCACGTGTCGAGCTTGTGCACCGCGGCCCGCGCGGCGTCCTGGTCGCCGGCCTGCAGCACCACCAGCGGGTACGCGCCGGCCTTCCCGGTCCCGGACGGTACGGCGGCCAGCGCGATGCGCTCGCCGACCCACGGCGCGATGTCCTTGCCGTAGTCGACGCCCTTGCAGCGGGAGTCCTTGGTGGCCTGCTCGAAGATCCACCGACGCAGGTCGTCGCGGCTGCCGAGGGCGAGCCGGCTGTGGATCGCCGGGAACTTGTCGAGCATCTTCAGCGCCTCGATCTTCTGCGACGCGGAGGGGTCGAGGTCCATGCTCAGGTAGCCGACGGCGTTGCCGGGGACCGCGGTCGCCGGCGAGCTCCCGCCGGACATCAGCTGGGCGACGCCCCACCCGCCCAGCCCGACGGCGGCGACCACGGCCACCGCGGCCGCGGTGAGCACGCCGGTCCGCCTGGGTGTCCCGCGCCGGCTCCGGCTGCCGGGACCGCTGCCGGGACCGGTCCCGGGATCGGTGCCGAGGTACTCGGGCTCGGAGGGGCTGTCGGGCAGGTGCGAGGTCACGGAGCTCTCCCGAAGGGCGCGAACGGCAGACGGCGGCTCAGGCTACTGCGCCCCGACGGCCGGCGGTGGACAAACCGTGCAACTCGAACCGTGAGTCAGAGCTCTGGCTCGAGCGGCTTCGACCAGAGCACGAGCAGCGATCCGAGCAGCACGCCGATCGGCCAGGCCAGGTAGGCCGTCCGCGCCGCGACGGCGAGCCGCATCGGCACCATCGCCCCGTCCTTGCTCACCGCGAGCGCGGCGGTCGGGTCGCCCGGACCGAGCAGGTGGCCGGTCAGGGCCATCGCGGCCGCGGCGAGCGCCGCACCCACGAGCAGCAGCCCGCTGGTCAGCAGCGGGTCGCGTGAGCGCCACCAGGTCAGTGCGGCTCCGGCCGGGAGCCCGGCCACGAAGGCCAGCACGGCGTACCAGCCGTCGGCGTCGAACCGCCTGCCGAGCTGCACCTCGTTCATCGCCCCGCCGGCGCGCACCTTGGTGAACTCGGCCGGGTGCACGAGCAGCCACCACAGCACCCCGCAGAGCAGCCCGAGCACGAGCAGCGAGGTGAGCACCACGGCCGTGTCGGTCAGCGCAGCGCGACGCGGCGTGGTGCGCGGCTGCTGCGCGACGCCCGGTTCGGTGCCGGCCACGGTCATCAGGCGCCCGCCAGGCAGTGCGGCCCGAGCAGCGCCTTGAGGTCGGCGTAGAGCTCGGGGCTCGCGGCCACGCGGAGCCGGTCGTCGAGCCTGAGCACGGTGGTCGAGGACTTGGTCATCAGTCGCAACCGTACTTCGGTCACTCCAGGGTGCGTGCCGAGGACGTCCTTGAGCTGCTCGACGACCGGGGCGGTGCACCGCGTCGACGGCAGCGAGATCACCACCGGGCCCGACGGCCCGTCGGAGAGGTCGGGCATGGAGACCTCCTGCCCGTGCAGCTCCGGGGTGTCCTTGGAGCGGGAGAGCCGTCCCCTGACGGTGATGATCGAGTCCTCGGTGAGCATCGTGCTGGCCAGCTGGTAGGCGCTCGGGAACAGCAGCACGTCGATCGCGCCCTCGAGGTCCTCCAGCGAGACCATCGCCCAGGCGTCCCCGCGCTTGGTGATCTTGCGCTGGACGCCGGTCACCAGGCCCGACACGGTGACGGTGCTGCCGTCGGCCCGGTCCTCGTCGGTCAGCAGCTGACCGATCGTGCAGTCGGTGCCGGCGGACAGGACGTGCTCGAGACCGAGCAGCGGGTGGTCGGAGACGTAGAGCCCGAGCATGTCGCGTTCGTGGCCGAGCAGCGTGGTCTTGTCCCACTCGTCGATCTCGGGGATGGCCACCGAGATGCCGAAGCCGGCGTCCTCGTCGTCCATGCCGCCGAAGAGGGAGTCCTGTCCGATCGCCTCGTTGCGCTTGATGTCGACGTACTGGTCGACCGCGTTCTCGTGGATGGCCACCAGGGCCCGCCGCTTGTGCTTCATGTCGTCGAAGGCGCCGGCCTTGACCAGCGACTCGATCACCCGCTTGTTGCAGACGTGGGCCGGGACCTTCTCCATGAAGTCGTTGAAGTCGGTGTAGCGGCCCTTCTCCTCGCGCGCGGAGACGATCCCGTCGACGACGTTGCCGCCGACGTTGCGGATCGCGGTCAGGCCGAAGCGGATGTCGCGCCCGACCGGGGTGAAGGTGGCGGCCGACTCGTTGACGTCGGGCGGGAGCACCTGGATCTTCATCCGGCGACACTCGTTGAGGTAGATCGCCATCTTGTCCTTGTCGTCCTTCACCGACGTCAGCAGCGCGGCCATGTACTCGGCCGGGTAGTTGGCCTTGAGGTAGGCCGTCCAGTAGGACACCAGCCCGTAGGCCGCGGAGTGCGCCTTGTTGAAGGCGTAGTCGGAGAACGGCAGCAGGATGTCCCACAGCGTCTTGACCGCGTCCATGGAGTAGCCGCGCTCGGCCATGCCCGCGGAGAACGCCTCGAACTGCTTGTCGAGCTCCTCCTTCTTCTTCTTGCCCATCGCCCGGCGCAGCAGGTCCGCCTGGCCCAGCGAGTAGCCCGCCAGCTTCTGGGCGATCGCCATGACCTGCTCCTGGTAGACGATCAGACCGTAGGTCTCCCCCAGGATGTCCTCGAGCGGCTCCGCCAGCTCGGGGTGGATCGCCTCCACCGGCTCACGGCCGGTCTTGCGGCGGGCGTACTTGTTGTGGGAGTCCGCCCCCATCGGACCCGGCCGGTAGAGCGCGCCGACCGCGGAGATGTCCTCGAAGGTGTCGGGACGCATCGACCGCAGCAGCGCCCGCATCGGGCCGCCGTCGAGCTGGAAGACGCCGAGGGTGTCGCCCCGCTGCAGCAGCTGGTACGTCGGACCGTCGGTGAGCTCGAGCTCCTCCAGGACGATCGACTCGCCGCGGTTGGCCTCGATGTTCTTGACCGCGTCGTCGAGGACGGTGAGGTTGCGCAGCCCCAGGAAGTCCATCTTGATCAGGCCGAGGCCCTCGCAGGTGGGGTAGTCGAACTGCGTGATCATGGCGCCGTCCGAGGGGCGCTTGAGCAGCGGGATCACGTCGACCAGCGGCTCGCTGGACATGATCACGCCGGCCGCGTGCACGCCCCACTGGCGCTTGAGCCCCTCGATGCCGATCGCGGTGTCCACGACCCGCTTGACGTCGTTGTCGGCCTCGTAGAGCGCCCGGAACTCCCCGCCCTCGCCGTAGCGCTTGTGGGCCGGGTCGAAGAGGTCCTTGAGCGGCACGTCCTTGCCCATCACCGCGGCCGGCATCGCCTTGGTGATCCGCTCGCCCATCGCGAACGGGTAGGCCAGGATCCGCGAGGAGTCCTTGACCGCCTGCTTGGCCTTGATGGTGCCGTAGGTGACGATGTAGGACACCCGGTCGTCGCCGTACTTCTCGGTGACGTAGCGGATCACCTCGCTGCGCCGGCGCTCGTCGAAGTCGATGTCGAAGTCGGGCATCGAGATGCGGTCGGGGTTGAGGAACCGCTCGAAGATCAGGCCGTGCTCGAGCGGGTCGAGGTCGGTGATCCGCATCGCGTAGGCGACCATCGAGCCGGCACCGGAGCCGCGGCCCGGGCCGACCCGGATGCCGTTGTTCTTGGCCCAGTTGATGAAGTCGGCGACCACGAGGAAGTAGCCGGGGAAGCCCATCTGGGTGATCACACCGAGCTCGAACTCGGCCTGCTTGCGCACCTCGTCGGGGACCCCGCCGGGGTAGCGGAACCGCAGCCCCTTCTCGACCTCCTTGACCAGCCACGAGTCCTCGTTCTCCCCCGGCGGGCAGGGGAACCGCGGCATGTAGGTGCCGTTGCCCTCGGTGAACGAGACGTCGCAGCGCTCGGCGATCAGCAGCGTGTTGTCGCACGCCTCCCGGAGGCCGTACTTGTCCCCCCACAGCGCCCGCATCTCCTGCGCGGACTTGAGGTAGTAGCCGTCGCCGCTGAACGCGAACCGCTGCCCGGGCCCGTCACCGGCAGGGATGTCCATGGTGCTGCCGGAGTTGATGCAGAGCAGGTGCTCCTGGGACGGTGCGTCCTCGCGGTTGACGTAGTGGGAGTCGTTGGTGGCCAGCAACGGGATCTGCAGGTCCCTCGCGAGCCGGAGCAGCCCGTCGCGGACCCGGTTCTCGATGTCGAGGCCGTGGTCCATCAGCTCGAGGAAGTAGTTGTCCCGGCCGAGGATGTCCTGGAAGTCCCCGGCCGCCTTCCGGGCCGCCTCGTAGTTGCCGTAGCGGAGATGGACCTGGACCTCGCCGGAGGGGCAGCCGGTGGTGCCGATGATGCCCCTGCTGTGCTGGGCGAGCAGCTCGCGGTCCATCCGGGGCTGCTTGAAGAAGCCGTCGCGCCACGACCCGGTGGAGAGCCGGAACAGGTTGTGCATGCCCTCGGTGGTCTCCGAGAGCAGCGTCATGTGGGTGTAGGCGCCGCGGGCCGAGACGTCGTCGGAGCCACCGTCGTAGAAGTTGACGCCCCGCTTCTCGAAGCGGGAGATGTTGGGCGCGAAGTAGGCCTCGATGCCGATGATCGGCTTGACCCCGGCGGTCTTGGCCTTCCGGTAGAACTCGTGGGCCCCGAAGACGTTGCCGTGGTCGGTCATCGCGACCGCCGGCATCCCGAGCTCCGCGGCCCGCTCGGTCAGGGCGCCGAGCCGGGCGGCGCCGTCCAGCATGGAGTACTCGGTGTGGACGTGCAGGTGGACGAACGAGTCGTTCGCTCCGGACCCGGCTGACATGAGGGAGAACCGCCCCTTCCCGGACAATCGACCGCACGCTGACCTCGACCGGGGAGCACCCGCGGCCGTACTTCTTGGGGAAGAGCAGTCAGCCTACGACAACCCGGAGGCCGGATTTCGAAGACCCGCCCGATCCACCGGAACCGATCCTGCCAGCGCGCTCCGACAGTCCCGGGAGCGGCCTCAGGACCGGCCTCATCACCGGCCCGGGGCCCCCCAGCCGTGCCAGGAGTCGATCTCGATCCAGGCGCTCACCCGGCCCCGCTCCCGGTTGGCGTAGGGCTCGCCGCGGTAGTGCCGCGACAGCCGGTCGATGTCGGCGAGGTCGGGGTCCTCGACCAGCTCCACGACCCGGCCCTGGAGGCTGACGTGGGTGTACCAGCCGTCCGTGTCGAGGGCGGTGAGCGAGACCCGGGGGTCGTGGCGCAGGTGCTCCAGGCGCTTGCGTCCCTCGTCCATGTTGACCAGCAGCCGGTCCCCGTCGAGGAGGTACCAGGTGGCGACCGTGACCGGCTGGCCGTCGGGGCGGACGGTGGCGATCACGGCCGGGTTCGGCTTCGCCAGCAGGTCGCGTACGGCGTCGGGCAGCGGGGGCTTGGCCATGGGGCTTCTCCTCGGGGTCGGGGGCCGGTGGGGCCCGGGGGGTCTGGTCAGATCGCGCAGCCGTCGGGGCCGCAGGTGTCCGCGCCGCCGGTGGGCTGCGGGGTGAGCACGGTCGGTCCGGGGTGCGCGGCCGCCCAGGCCCGCTCGAGCGCGTCGAGCAGCTGCCCCGGCGGCTGGGCACCGGAGACGCCGTACCGGCGGTCGATCACGAAGAACGGCACGCCGCTGATGCCCAGGGCACCGGCCCCGGCCTCGTCGGCGCGGACCGCCTCGGCGTACTCCTGCACCTCGAGGGCCTTGGCGACCTCGTCGGCCTCGAGCCCGGCCTCGGCGCCGAGCCGCACCAGCGTCTCCCGGTCGCCGACCGCCTCCCCCTCGCAGAAGTAGGCCCGCAGCAGCCGCTCCTTGACCCGGTCCTGCACGCCGCGCTCCGCAGCGAGGTGGAGGACCTGGTGGGCCTGGAACGTGTTGGCCGCGACCGCGCGCTCGAAGCCGAACTGGAGACCCTCGGCGGCGGCAGCGGCCGTCATCGACTCGAGCATCCGCTGGGCGGAGGCGCGGGAGGTGCCGTACTTGCGAGCCAGCCGGTCGGCGTAGTCGCCACCGCCGCCGGACGCGGACCGGGCGCCCGGGTCGAGCTCGAAGGACCTCCAGAGCACCTCCACCTCGGCGCGGTGGGCGAACTGCTCGAGCGCCCGCTCGAACCTGCGCTTGCCGATGTAGCACCAGGGACACACGACGTCGGACCAGATCTCGACCAGCACGGGCTCTCCTTCGCGGGCGACGCGGGCGGGGCGACCCACCCAGGGTGGCACGTGCTGCCGCCCCCCGGCACCGCGACCTGCCAGGATGGTCGCCGTGCCCCCTCCTCGCCCACTCCTGGACGTCGGCCGGATCGCGAGCCTGCGCCGCTACCCGGTGAAGTCGGTGGCCGGCCAGCCGCTCGAGCGGGTGCTCGTCGAGACCCGCGGCGTCCAGGGTGACCGGTTGTGGTCGGTCCGGGACGCCGACGGCAAGCTCGGCAGCGGCAAGTCCACCCGGCGCTTCCGGAAGATGGACGGGCTGCTGGCGCTCGCGGCCCACTACGACGGCGAGACACCCGTGATCGAGTTCCCGGACGGGCGCCGGCTGCGCGGTGACGACCCGGCGGTCCACGACGCGCTCTCGCGACACGTCGGCCGCCCGGTGACCCTGGCCCGTGAGGACCGCGTCTCGCACTTCGACGACGGGCCCGTGCACCTGGTGACGACGTCGAGCCTGTCACTCGTCGGACGGGCCCACGGCCACGACGTCGACCTGCGGCGACTCCGGCCCAACCTGCTGTTGGACACGGGCACCGAGGCGGGCTTCGTCGAGGAGACCTGGGTCGGCCGCCGGATCACGATCGGCGAGGACCTGCAGCTCGAGATCCGCGCGCCGATGCCCCGCTGCGTGATGGTGAACCTGCCGCAGACCGGGCTCCCGCCCGAGCCGGGACTGCTCGCCACGCTGACCGGGCTCAACCGGGCCCAGGTCGGGGTGGTGGCCGACGTGCTGGCCCCGGGGGCGGTCGCGGTCGGGGACACCGCCCGGCTCGCGCGCTGAGCCGGCCCGCTCAGCCGCCCGCTCGGCCGTCCCGCTCGGCCGCCTCGAGGCTGGCGGTGATGACGGCATCCACGATCCGGGCCAGGCCGGCCCGGCCGAGAGCGGGCGCGTGCACAGCCATCCGGGCCACGATCTGCGCCTCGCGGCCGGGGTCGCGGCCGGGCTCGCCCGGGACCTCCTTGTGCGCCTGGATGGCGGCGGTGAGTGCCGCGCGGCGGGCCAGCACCCGCGCGAGCTCGTCGTCCACGTCGTCGACCTGGCGCCGCAGGTAGGCCACCGGGTCGCCCCCGGGCCAGGCCATCCGCAGGTCCGGGGCCCGCTCCTCGTTGCCGGAGCCGTCGGTGTGCTCGAGCTCCCACAGGCCGTGGCGCGCGTAGAAGCGTCGCGCCCGCGCGTTGGACTCGAACACCCACAGCGCGAACCCGTCCGGCCGCAGCCCCTTGACCAGCTCGAGCAGCACGGTGCCGATGCCCTGCCCGGTCAGGTCCGGGTGCACGTAGAGCGAGTGCAGCCAGCCCGGCTCCAGGAGGGCGTAGCCGACGAGCCTGCCGTCGCGCTCGGCCACCCAGGCCTCGCGCTCCCCGGCCAGCTGGCGGGCGATCCAGGCCCGGTCCTCCTCCGGGGTGTGCACGGGCTCCGGCATCGCCGGGACCGCCGCGTGCCGGGCCGCCGTGGCCAGGGCGGCGAGCTCGTCGGCGTCCTCGGGCAGGCCCGGGCGCAGCACCAGGCCGGTCTCCGCGTGCTCAGTACTCATCGCGGATGATGTCCAAGGCCCGCTGGAGGTCGTCGGGGTAGGGCGACTCGTATTCCACGTGCTCGCCGGTCTCGGGATGCTCGAAGCCCAGGCGTACGGCGTGCAGCCACTGCCGCTCCAGGCCGAGCCGCTTCGCCAGCACCGGGTCGGCGCCGTAGGTGAGGTCGCCGACGCAGGGGTGCTTGAGCGCCGCCATGTGCACCCGGATCTGGTGGGTGCGCCCGGTCTCGAGGTGGATCTCGAGCAGGCTCGCGAACCGGTGCGCCTCGAGGGTCTCGTAGTGGGTGACGCTGTGCTTGCCGTCGGCCATCACCGCGAACTTGTAGTCGTGCCTGGGATGCCGGCCGATCGGGGCGTCGACCGTGCCGCGCAGCGGGTCGGGATGGCCCTGCACCAGCGCGTGATAGACCTTGTCCACGGTGCGGTGCCGGAACGCGTTCTTGAGCACGGAGTAGGCGTGCTCCGACTTCGCGATCACCATGATCCCGGAGGTGCCGACGTCGAGCCGCTGCACGATGCCCTGGCGTTCGGCGGCACCGCTGGTGGCGATCCGGAACCCGGCCGCGGCCAGGTGCCCGACCACGGTGGGCCCGGTCCACCCGGGGCTGGGGTGGACGGCGACCCCGACCGGCTTGTCGACGACCACGATCGCGTCGTCGTCGTGGACGATCTTGATGCCCTCGACCATCTCCGGGACGATCGCCACCGGGTCCACCAGGGCCGGGATCTCCACGTCGAGCATCGAGCCCGCCTCGACCCGTGCGGACTTCGCAGGGACGCTCCCGTCCACGGTGACGTGGCCGTGCCCGATCAGGTCGGCGGCCCGCGACCGGGAGAACCCGAACATCCGCGCCAGCGCCGCGTCGACGCGCTCACCGGACAGCCCGTCGGGCACGATCACCGTGCGTCGCTCCATGTCGCCGTCGGTCACGACGCGGACGCTCCCCCGCCGCCGGACTTGGCCTGCTGACGGGTCCCGTTCACCCCCATGCCGCGGAGGGCCTGGACGATGATGAGGGCAGCGGCCACGTTGATGCAGATGTCGGCGACGTTGAAGATCGGCCAGTGCGGCAGCCGGAGGAAGTCGACCACGTGCCCGCGCAGCAGCCCCGGCTCCCGGAAGACCCGGTCGGTCAGGTTGCCGAGCACACCGGCCAGCAGGAACCCGAGCCCGAGGGCCCAGCCGGTGCTCCCGAGCCTGCGCGCGGTCCACAGCACGGCGGTCGCCGCGGCGATCGCGATGAAGGAGAGCACGATCGTGTACGACGTACCGGTGCTGAAGGCGGCGCCGGGGTTGCGGGCGATGTAGAGGGTCAGCAGGTCACCGACGACCGGGACGGACCTGCCGGGCGTGAGGTGCGCCACCGCAAGGACCTTGCTGACCACGTCGGCCGAGTAGCCCAGCAGCGCGACCGTCGCGAACAGCCACAGGTGCCGTCGACGCGACGCGACAGGTGCCTGGGGGGTGGACGGGTCGCCGGTCAGCGACGCTCCTCGCGCTGCTTGCATGACAGGCACAGTGTTGCACGGGGGAACGCCATGAGCCGCATCTTGCCGATGGGCTCCCCGCAGCGCTCGCACCGGCCGTAGCTGCCGTCCTCGATCCGGTCGAGGGCGTGCTCGGTCTGTGCGAGCATCTCCCGGGCGTTGTTGGCCAGGCTCATCTCGTGGTCGCGCTCGAACGTCGTCGAGCCCACGTCGGCCTGGTCGTTGCCCGCGCCGTCGCCGGCGTCGCGCATCAGGTCGTGCAGCTCGACCTCGGCGAGGTTCAGCTCGGAGCGGAGCCGGTCGCGCTCGGCGTGGAGCTCGCCGCGCACCTCCGCGAGCTCCTTGGCGGTCCACGGCTTCTCGTCGGCCTTGACCGCCAGCCTTCTCGGGGCGTTCGCGCCGGCGGGGGCCTTGGCGGGAGCCTTCTTCGCTGCCGCGTTCGTGGCGGGCGCCTTCGTGGCGGGCGCCTTCGTGGCGGGCGCCTTCGTGGCGGGCGCCTTCTGCGCCTTTTCGCTGCGGCCTTCGTGGCGGGCGCCTTCGTGGCGGGGGTCTTCTTCGCGGCCTGCGTCGTGGCGGCCTTCTTGACCGGGGCCTTCGTCGCGGTGGCCGCGACCTTCTTGGCGGGAGCCTTCTTCGCTGCCGCCTTCGTGGCCGGCGCCTTCTTCGCGGGCGCCTTCTTCGCCGCCGCCTTCGTGTCCGGCGCCTTCTTCGCTGCCGCCTTCTTCGCCGGCGCCTTCTTCGCTGCCGCCTTCTTCGCGGGCGCCTTCTTCGCGGGCGCCTTCTTCGCGGACGCCTTCTTGGCTGCCGACGTCGAGGACTGCTTCGAGGCGGACGAGGCGGTGGCCCCCGTGGACGACTTGCGCGTGGCCCGCGCGGTCACGCGCTTGGCCGCCGCCGCGGTCCTGCCCGCGATCTTCCTCGCAGTGGTGCTGCGTGCCATGACGGCCCCCTTACGGCCAAACGAACAAAGACGTGTGGCGTCCGCCACACGCGTGCCGCGAGGATATGCCCCGCGACAGGTCCAGACAACCGAACGCGCCGGGACCCGGTGGTCCCTTCCGAGGAGCATCCTGGCCCCTGCGGGTCGGCTGCAGGACAGTTTCGAGAACACTCGTTCCGAAAAGGGGACCTTCGACCCCCCCTGCCGGCCCGCGCGAACCGGGATGAGACGGGGCGCTCCGATCTGGCAGACTTGGGTCACCGCAAGGCATTGACGGGACGAGTAGCTCCGAGCACAGCCGGCAGCGACCTGGGGACGGTGTGAGCCCAGGGGTGTTGTCCGGAGCGAAGATCACCCCCGAGCCGCCGGAAGAGCGTCGTCGTCTGGGTGACCAGGGGCGGCGGGTAGACCCGGCAGCGGTGAACCACGAGAGGGTGGCTCCCGTCCGGACACGGACGCCGGGCCGCCAAGGAGGGTGGTACCGCGGGAGCGGCCGGCACCAGGAGCCGGCCTTCTCGTCCCTTCGGCCAGACGCCCCCCTCGGCGGCCGCGACCCGGCGCCGACAGGCCCAAAGGACGACGAAGTGAGCGAGTACCGCCCCGTTCCGCCGCAGGTGGACCTGCCCCGGCTCGAGCACGAGGTGCTCGACCTCTGGCAGGAGCACAAGACCTTCGACAAGTCCCTCGACGTCGCCGGCAACCGGCCGCGGTGGACCTTCTACGAGGGACCGCCGACCGCCAACGGCATGCCGGGCACGCACCACGTCGAGGCCCGCGTGTTCAAGGACGTGTTCCCGCGGTTCAAGACCATGCAGGGCTTCCGGGTCGAGCGCAAGGCCGGCTGGGACTGCCACGGGCTGCCCGTCGAGCTCGCGGTCGAGAAGGAGCTCGGCTTCTCCGGCAAGGGGGAGATCGAGGCCTACGGCGTCGCCGAGTTCAACGAGAGGTGCCGGGAGTCGGTGCTGCGGCACGTCGACGCCTTCGAGCAGATGACCGAGCGGATGGGCTACTGGGTCGACACCTCCGACGCCTACGTGACCATGGAGCCCGACTACATCCAGTCGGTGTGGTGGGCCCTCAAGCAGATCCACGAGAAGGGCCTGCTGGTCGAGGACTACCGGGTCGCGCCGTACTGCCCGCGCTGCGGGACCGGCCTCTCCGACCACGAGCTGGCACAGGGCTACGAGACCGTCACCGACCCGAGCGTCTACGTGCGGTTCCCGCTGACTTCCGGCCCGTACGCCGGCAAGGCATCCCTGCTGGTGTGGACCACGACGCCCTGGACGCTGGTCTCCAACACCGCGGTCGCCGCGCACCCGGACGTCGAGTACGTCGTCGCGACTGACGGCGCCGAGACCCTCGTGGTGGCCGAGCCGCTGTTCGACACCGTCCTCGGCGAGGGCTGGAGCGTCGTGGGCCGGGTCCACGGGCGCGACATGGAGCGCTGGACCTACGAGCGGCCGTTCGCGCTCGTGGAGTTCCCACCGGTCGACGGCGGGTCGCACTACGTCGTGCTCGCGGACTACGTCACCACCGAGGACGGCACCGGCCTGGTGCACCAGTCCCCCGCCTTCGGCGCGGACGACCTGGCGGTCTGCCGCTCCTACGGGCTGCCGGTCGTCGTACCGGTGAAGGCCGACGGGCACTTCGCCGACGACCTGCCCCTGGTCGGCGGGCAGTTCTTCAAGCACGCCGACGCGGACCTGGTCGACGACCTCGAGAGCCGCGGGCTGCTGTTCCGGCACGTCGCCTACGAGCACAGCTACCCGCACTGCTGGCGCTGCCACACCCCGCTGATGTACTACGCGCAGCCGTCCTGGTACGTCCGGACGACTCAGGTCAAGGACGCGCTGCTGCGCGAGAACGAGAAGACCGCGTGGTACCCCGACACGATCAAGTGGGGCCGCTACGGCGACTGGCTGAACAACAACATCGACTGGGCGCTGTCGCGCAGCCGCTACTGGGGCACCCCGCTGCCGATCTGGCGCTGCGCGGACGACCACCAGGTGTGTGTCGGCTCGCTCGCCGAGCTTTCGGACCTCACCGGCACCGACCAGTCCGGGCTCGATCCGCACCGCCCCTACGTCGACGACGTGACGTTCGACTGCCCGACCTGCGGCGCGGAGGCACGCCGGGTGCCCGAGGTGATCGACGCCTGGTTCGACAGCGGCTCCATGCCGTTCGCCCAGTGGGGCTACCCGCACGCGGCGGGCTCGGCCCAGCTGTTCGAGCGCGCCTACCCGGCCGACTTCATCTGCGAGGCGATCGACCAGACCCGCGGCTGGTTCTACACGCTGATGGCGATCGGGACGATCGTGTTCGACGAGTCGTCGTACCGCAACGTGCTCTGCCTTGGCCACATCCTGGCCGAGGACGGGCGCAAGATGTCCAAGCACCTCGGCAACATCCTCGAGCCGATGCCGCTGATGGAGCAGCACGGCGCCGACGCGGTGCGTTGGTTCATGGCCGCCTCCGGGTCGCCGTGGTCCGCGCGGCGGATCGGGCACACCACCATCCAGGAGACCGTCCGCAAGGTGCTGCTGACCTACTGGAACACGGTGGCCTTTCACGCGCTCTACGCGCGGACTGCCTCGTGGACGCCGGCGTCCGGCTTCCCGCCGGTGGCCGAGCGCCCGGTGCTGGACCGCTGGCTGCACGCGGAGACCGCCCGTCTGGTCGGCGGCGTCACCGAGGCCCTCGAGACGTTCGACACCCAGCGCGCGGGCGGGCTCATCGCGGCGTTCGTCGACGACCTGTCGAACTGGTACGTCCGGCGGTCGCGGCGCCGGTTCTGGGACGGGGACCCAGCCGCCCTCGCGACGCTGCACGAGACGCTCGAGACACTCACCCGGCTGATGGCGCCGATCACGCCGTTCATCACCGAGCGGGTGTGGCAGGACCTGGTCCGGTCGGTGGACCCGGGGGCGCCCGAGTCGGTGCACCTGGCGACCTGGCCCGCCTTCGACGACGCCGCCGTGGACGAGGACCTCTCCGCAGCGGTCGCGCTGGCCAGGCGGTTGGTCGAGCTGGGCCGCGCCGCCCGCGCCGACGCGAAGGTGCGCACCCGTCAGCCGCTGCGCCGGGCCCTGGTCGGCTCGGCGGCCCACGGCCGGCTCAGCGACGAGCTGCGGGCGGAGGTCGCCGAGGAGCTGAACATCGGCGCGCTCGAGCCGCTCTCGTCCGCCGGCGCGGACCTGGTCGACCACTCGGCCAAGGGGAACTTCCGGGCGCTGGGCAAGCGGTTCGGGAAGCGCACGCCCACGGTGGCTGCGGCGATCGCGGCCGCCGACGCCGCCGAGCTCTCACGGGTTCTCCAGGCCGAGGGTCGCGCGGTCGTCCCGGTCGACGGCGAGGACGTCGAGGTGCTGCCCGACGAGGTCATCGTCGCCGAGCGCCCCCGCGAGGGCTGGTCCGTCGTCAACGAACAGGGCGAGACGGTGGCGCTCGACCTCGAGCTCACCCCCGAGCTGGTCCGCGCGGGCCGGGCCCGCGAGGTGGTCCGGCTGGTCCAGGAGGCCCGCAAGAGCAGCGGGTTCGAGGTCAGCGACCGGATCGTGCTCACCTGGAGCGCCGACGGCGAGACCGCCGAGGCGCTGCGCGAGAACGGCTCCCTGGTGGCCGACGAGGTGCTCGCCGTGGAGATGCGCGAGGGGACACCGGCCGGGTCCGTCGTACGCGACGAGGAGCTGGGCCTGGCCTTCTCCGTCACCAAGGCCTGACCCCCTCCCCGTTGAGTGCTGGCTCGTTCCTCGTTGAGTGCTGGCTTGTTCCCCGTTGAGTGCTGGCTTGTTCACCTCCGTGTCGCAACAAGGCAGCACTCAACCCGAACTAATCCAGCACTCAACCCGAATTAAGCCAGCACTCAACGGGAGGGGGCGCGACGAGGCCGGCGCCCCGACGAATCGGGACACCGGCCTCGAGCTGCGGCTCTGGGTGGGGCCTCAGCCCTTGTTGGAGTCGTCGTCGCCGAGCAGGGAGCGCAGCCGCTTCGGGGCGTGCTCGCTGCTCGCCAGCACACCGCCCTCGCCGCTGCCGTCGAGGGCAGCCAGCTGCTGCTCGAAGTAGCTCTTGAGCCGGCTGCGGTACTCGCGCTCGAACGAGCGCAGGCTCTCCACCTCCGCGCTGAGCTTGTCCTTCTCCTTCTCGAGGTCACCGAAGAGCTGCTGACGCCGCTCGGCGGTCTCGGAGTCGAGCATCTGCGAGCGGGTGCGGGCGTCGGACTCGAGCCGGTCGGCCTTGACCTTCGACTCGGCCTCGAGACGCTCCGCCTTGGTGCGCGCCTCCCCGATGATCTTGTCGGCCTGGTTCTTGGCGTCGCCCACGAGCTCGTCGGCGTTGCGCGTGGCGATCTCGAGAAGCCGGGCCGCGGCGCTCGAGGCGTCCGCGACGGTCGCGACCTTGATCGTCTCGGTCGGCGCAGGCGCCGCCGGAGCCGGGGCCGGGGGCTCCGGGGCCTTGACCGGCTCGGGCGCCTTCTCCTGGACAGGCGCGGGGGCCGCGGGCGCCGGACCTGCCTGCTGCGCGGCACTGAGCTTGCTCCGAAGGTCCTCGTTCTCACGCGTGAGTCGCGCGAGCTCGGCCTCGACCTCGTCCAGGAACTGGTCGACCTCCCCCATGTCGTAGCCCTCGCGGAGGCGCACAGGAGTAAAGCGCTTGTTGCTCACGTCCTCAGGCGTCAGCGGCATGACCTCACCCTTTGTTCGTAGTCGTCTTCTCTGTACGGCACTAGTGCCATGTCAACCCACCGTACTCCGATTGCCTGCCAGCGCATCGGGCGGGGCGGTGCTGTCCCGGCTTGCGCAGGATACCCCGCGAGGCCGCCGATCCGTCGCAACCTGCGCCACTCAGCCGAAGAAGATCGCCCGGACCAGGATGCGCAGCAGGTACACGATCACCAGCACGATCAGGAAGCTGGTATCGAGCATCACACTGCCCAGACGCAACGGTGGCACGAAGCGCCGGATGAGCAGGATGGGTGGGTCTGTGATCGTGTACACCACTTCGAGCACCACCAGCACCGGGCCCTTGGGTCGCCAGGTCCGCGCGAACATCTGCACCCACTCGACGACCAGCCGCACCATCAGCAGCAGCAGGAAGACGAACAGGATCAGGTCGAGAATTGC
This sequence comes from uncultured Actinomycetota bacterium, assembly GCA_963838025.1. GTDB lineage: Bacteria > Actinomycetota > Actinomycetes > Propionibacteriales > Nocardioidaceae > Nocardioides_B. The sequence continues at coordinate 1,439,508 of CAWIPF010000001.1, read as the reverse complement.
TCCGATGGTTGCCACGGCACGACTCTATTTCATCGAAGGAGAACGACCGGCGCCGGACGTGCTCGCACCCGGACCGGCGACGGCGCGGCGACCGCGGCCGGGTCGCCAAGGGCGCGGTGACGCCTCGGCTCAGCTCTGGTTGAAGAAGCCGCCCTCGGCGATGCGCTGCTTGTCCTCGGCCGCGACCGAGACGTTCGGCGGGGAGAGCAGGAACACCTTGTTGGTGACCCGCTCGATGCTGCCGCGAACCCCGAAGATGAGGCCGGCGGCGAAGTCGACCAGGCGCTTGGCGTCGGCGTCGTCCATCTCGGAGAGGTTCATGATCACGGGAACTCCCTCGCGGAAGTTCTCACCGACGGTGCGGGCCTCGTTGTAGGTGCGCGGGTGCAGGGTCGTGATGCGCGAGAGCTCGGCAACGGCGCCCATCGGAGCGGGCTGCGGACGCCGGCGCTCGGCGATGTTCGCCACCGGGGTCGGACGGGCCGGCTCCACGTGCTCACGTGGCGCCTGGTCGTCGTACTCCTCGTAGTAGTCGTCCTCGTAGCGTTCGGTGTCCTCGAGCAGGCCAAGGTAGACACCCATCTTGCGCATCGCGCTGCCCATGACTCTTGCCCTCCGATACATCCGCGTCCCCGGATGGGACGCTGCTACGTGCCTGACATTACCCGAGCGCCGGCCTCGGTCCGAGCACCGCGCTGCCAATGCGCACGTGTGTCGCACCGGCTTCGATCGCGGCTTCCAGGTCGCCGCTCATCCCCGCCGAGATCCATGTCGCCGACGGGTCCACGAGGCGCACCTGCGCGGCCGTCTCGACCAGCCGGGCGAACGCCGGACCGGGCTCCTCGCCGAGCGGCGCGACGGCCATGACCCCGCGCAGACGCAGCCCCTCGGCCGCCGCGATGGCCTCCGCGACCGCACCCACGTCCGCGGGACGAGCGCCGCTGCGTCCATCGGCCTGCTCCTCCGGGTCGAGGCTGACCTGCACCAGGCAGTCGACGGGCCGGCCGGCCTGGTGCGCGCCCTTCGACAGCTGCTTGACCAGCTTGACCCGGTCCACGGACTCCACCACGTCCGCGTAGCCCGCGACGGCCGCCGCCTTGTTGCTCTGCAGGTGACCGATGAAGTGCCAGCGCAGCCCGAGGTCGGCACACTCGGCGGCCTTGGCCTGCGCCTCCTGGTGCTTGTTCTCCCCCACGTCTCGGACGCCGAGCTCCGCCAGCAGGCGTACGTCGGACGCCGGGAAGTACTTCGTGACAACGGTCAGCGCCACCTCGCCGGGATCGCGACCGTTCGCGACGCAGGCGGCCGCGACCCGGGCTCGCACCTGCTCGAGGTTGCGGGAGACCTCCGCGCGACGGTCGCCGGTCACGGTCGCACCCAGACCATGCCGGCGAGGCGTCCGGACTCGACGCCCTGCCGCCGGTAGGAGTAGAGGTCCTCGTCCTCCATGGTGCAGCGCGACGCGTCGACCACCTCGACGTCCGCGTCGCGCAGCTGTGCACGCACCCCGGCGCCGATGTCGAGGGCAGGGGTTCCCCACGAGGTCTCGGCGAACGCCTCGGGGACCCGGGCGCTCACCTCGGCGCGCATGGTCTCGGGCACCTCGTAGCAGCGCCCGCAGACGTGCGGCCCCACCCAGGCCACGATCCGCTCCGCACCGAGGTCGCGCATCGCGGCCAGCGCGCGCGGCACCACGCCGGCGGCCAGGCCGGGACGACCCGCGTGCACCGCGCCCACGACGCCGCGGTCCACGTCGGCGAGCAGGAGCGGCACGCAGTCGGCGACCCGGACCATCAAGATGGCGCCCGGCTCGGTGGTGACGAGCGCGTCGGCGGTCGGCAGACCGGCGGACCTGCCGAGGTCGGCCCTCGTCACGAGGTGCACGTCGCTCCCGTGGACCTGGCGCATGCGCACCACGACCGGCAGGGACGTCCCGGCCGGGAGGCCGAACGGGTCCGCGGGGTCGGCGTACCCACGGACGAACGCGTGGGCCGCGAGGTCGACGTTCTCGGCGACCCCGTCCTCCTCGTCGCCGTCGACCGCGAGGTTCAACGACGCGTACGGACCGGCACTGACTCCACCGTGCCGGTCCGTGAACGCGACCTGGACACGCCCGCGGGCGTCCTGGAAGGCGAACAACCCGCTACTTGAGGAAGTCCGGGACGTCGAGCTCGTCGTCGTCGAACTGCACCTGGCGCGGAGGCCGGGCCGCCTGCTGCGCGGGGCGTGCCTGGGCCCGTCCGGCCGAGGGGTCCTGGCCGGGGCCGGAGCGGGCGGCGGCGGCGGGAGACCCGGCCACCGGGCGGGCGGCCGGCTGCGGGGACGACGGCTGCTGAGACGGGGACGGCTGCTGGGACGGGGCCTGCGCGGCCGGGGCCCGGGTGGCCGCCGGGGAGGCGGCGTCGCGGGTCTCGGCCTGCGTCTGCTGCGGGACCGGCTCACGGCGCAGGATGGTGCCGTTGTCGCGGCGCTTCGGCATGCCTCCGTCGAAGCCGGCGGCGATCACGGTCACCCGCACCTCGTCACCGAGCGCGTCGTCGATCACCGCGCCGAAGATGATGTTCGCCTCGGCGTGGGCGGCCTGGGAGACCAGGGCAGCGGCCTCGTTGATCTCGAAGAGACCGAGGTCGGAGCCTCCCGCGATCGAGAGCAGGACGCCGTGCGCGCCGTCGATGGACGCCTCGAGCAGGGGGCTCGAGACCGCCATCTCGGCGGCGGCCACCGCGCGGTCCTCGCCACGGGCGGAGCCGATCCCCATCAGCGCGGAGCCGGCGTTGGACATCACGGACTTCACGTCGGCGAAGTCGAGGTTGATCAGGCCGGGGGTCGTGATCAGGTCGGTGATGCCGGAGACACCTTGCAGCAGCACCTGGTCGGCCTGCTTGAAGGCGTCGAGGATCGAGACGTTGCGGTCGCTGATCGAGAGCAGCCGGTCGTTGGGGATGACGATCAGCGTGTCGACCTCGTCGCGCAGGCTGGAGATGCCCTCCTCCGCCTGGTTCGCCCGGCGGCGGCCCTCGAAGGCGAAGGGTCGGGTGACCACACCGATGGTCAGGGCCCCCAGCGAGCGCGCGATGCGCGCGACGACCGGCGCACCGCCGGTGCCGGTGCCGCCGCCCTCGCCCGCGGTCACGAACACCATGTCGGCCCCCTTGAGGACCTCCTCGATCTCCTCCGCGTGGTCCTCGGCGGCCTTGCCCCCCACCTCGGGGTTGGCGCCGGCGCCGAGCCCACGGGTGAGCTCGCGGCCGATGTCGAGCTTGACGTCGGCGTCGCTCATCAGCAGGGCCTGGGCATCGGTGTTGATCGCGATGAACTCGACTCCCTTGAGTCCGACCTCGATCATCCGGTTGACGGCGTTGACTCCACCTCCACCGATACCTACGACCTTGATCACGGCCAGGTAGTTCTGCGGTGCTGCCACGGCAGGTGCCTCTCGCTGCTTGGCTGCTCTGTTGTCCGAGGTGTGGCTCGGCAGGGCAGGCGGTGTATGTCGGCGGGGAAGTAAGCCCGAGGAGGGCCATCAACCCTAACCCTGAAGTAGAGGGTTATAGTTATGTCAACCTCGCGCTTGCAGACGAACGTAGGTGAACCCCCAGGTCGTTACAAGCGACACGCGCAAGGGCCCCGCGTGTTTCGAGATTCCCCTTGTGCTGCGTCGATCCCGTGGGCCGGTCAGGGGTACGGCGTCAGCGCCGGATCACCGGCTGGCCGGGCACCGAGACGTCGTACATCGACGCCTTCTGGGACAGCAGCACCTCGAGCACCCGCGCCTTGTCCGCGGACTCGTCGGCGCTCCCCCACAGCACCGTCCGGCCGTTGTGCAGTCGCAGCGAGATCGTGTCCACGGTGCGCACCTGCACGTAGGCGACGCGCGCACTGAGGTCGCCCGGCAGCGACCCGGCCACGCGGGCGGCCTCGGCCAGCGCGTCCGAGCGCGTGCCTGCACTCATCCGGATCACCGGCAGGTCGGGCCGGGACAGGTACCCCCGGAAGATCACCCCGTCCTCATCGACGCCGCGCAGGCCGCCGTCCCGTTCCACGACCGCGACGGCCTGGCGCTCCCGGACCAGGATCCGCACCTTGTCCGGCCAGGCCCGGGACACGTCGACGCTCTTCACGGCCGCGAGCCCCTCCACCCGCGCGCCGATCGCGTCGAGGTTGACGGTGGCCAGCGGGGTCCCGACCGGGACCCGGGCGACCCGCCGCACCGTGCGCGGGTCCAGCACGGCGGTCCCGTCGACCCGCACCCCGGAGATGGCCAGGACCGAGGAGAAGAACACCAGCCACACCAGCCCGCCGAGCGCAGCGAGCACCAGCAGGCCGAGCGCCACCCTGCGCCAGGCCAGCCAGCGGCGGGCCCACTGCCGGCGGGCGAACCGGCGGCGCGCCAGCCGGATGGTGCGCTCGTCGGCGCCGTCGGGCGCGGTCCGCGGGATCGTCCTAGCCCGCATCGGGACCGACCTCCGCGGCGCGCTCTGCCAGCAGCTCGAGCACCTCCGGTCCCACCAGCGTGACGTCGCCCGCCCCCAGCGTGAGCACCAGGTCGCCGGGACGTGCCCGCGCGACCAGGTCCGCGGGCGTCTCGGACCAGGACGGCTCGAAGTGCACCCGGTCCGCCGGCAGCGGGACGTGGCCGGCCACCATCGCGCCGTTCACGCCGGGCTCCGGGTCCTCGCGGGCCACGTAGACGTCCATGACCACGACCTCGTCCGCGGCACCGAGGGCCACCCCCATGGCCGGCCCGAAGATCTTCGTCCGCGAGACCAGGTGCGGCTGGAAGGCGACCACCACCCGTCCGTCCCCGGCCAGCGACCGCGCCGCCTGCAGGTCGCCGGCGATCTCGTTCGGGTGGTGCGCGTAGCTGTCGTAGACCCGCACGCCGGCGACCTCGCCCTTGAACTCCATCCGGCGGCGGGTGCCGGTGAAGGCCTCCAGTCCGCGGCTCAGGTCGGCGAAGGAGAACCCGAGCCGCAGCCCGGCGCCGAGCGCCGCGAGCGCGTCGAGGACGTAGTGCCGGCCAGGGATCTGCAGGGTGATCTCGCCGAGCCGGCGGCCGTTGTCGACCACGGTGAACCGCGACCGCGGACCCTCGAACTCCAGGGACTCCGCACGCAGGTCGGCCCCGGGCGACTCCCCGACCCCGATGGCCTGGAGCCCGCGTTCGCGTGCCTGCCGCACCAGGTCGGCGGCACCGGGGTCGTCGACGCAGGCCACCAGGAAGCCCTCCGGGTCGATCCGGTCGAGGAAGGCGGTGAACGCCGCGTGGTAGGCCTCCTCGGTGCCGTAGTTGTCCAGGTGGTCGGCCTCGACGTTGGTGACCAGCGCCGCGTGTGGGGAGTAGACCAGGAACGCCCCGTCGCTCTCGTCCGCCTCGGCCACGAACACCGCGCCGCTGCCGTCGTGGGCGTTGGACCCCGACTCGTTGAGCTCGCCGCCGATCGCGAACGACGGGTCGGCCCCGCAGTGCTGCAGCGCCACGGTGAGCAGCGACGTCGTGGTGGTCTTGCCGTGCGTGCCCGCGACCGCGACCACCCGGCGCCCCTGCATGACCGACTCGAGCGCGGCCGAGCGCGGCAACAGTCGCAGCCCCCGACGGGCCGCCTCCACCACCTCGGGGTTGTCCGCCCGCACGGCGGTCGAGACCACCACGGTGTCGGCGTCGCGCACGTGGGCGGCGTCGTGGCCCACGTCGCAGCGCGCCCCCAGGGCGCGCAGAGCCTCCAGCGTCCGCGACTCCTTCGCGTCGCTGCCCGAGACGGTGATCCCCCTGGCCAGCATGATCCGCGCGATGCCGGACAGCCCGGCGCCGCCGATGCCGACGAAGTGCACCCGGCCGAGCCGGTCGGCCGGCAGCAGCTCGGCGGGAAGGGGGACCCTCATCGGGCCGCCGCCAGGATCATCCGCGCGAGCTTGTCGTCGGCGTCCCGCGGGATCAGCCCGGAGGCCGCCGCGGACATCGCCGCCAGCCGGTCGGCGTCGCGGGCCAGCCCGGGCAGCGTGCCGGCCACCCACTCGGCGGTCAGCGCGTCGTCCTGCACCAGCAGTGCTCCCCCGGCGTCGACGACCGGCCGCGCGTTGAGCCGCTGCTCGCCGTTGCCGATCGGCAGCGGCACGAACACCGCCGGCAGCCCGACCGCGGCAACCTCCGTCACGGTGTTGGCGCCGGCGCGGCACACGGTCAGGTCGGCGGCCGCGTAGGCCAGGTCCATGCGGTCGACGTAGGGCAGCACGACGTACGGCGGCTCGCCGGTGCCGCGCGCCACCGACGCCTCGCCGTTGGGGCCCACCACGTGCAGCACCTGCACGCCGGCCGCGGCGAACGCCTCCTGCGCACCGGCGACCGCCTGGTTGATCCGCCGGGCTCCCTGGGAGCCGCCGGTCACCAGCAGCGTGGGCCGGTCGGCGTCGAGCCCGAAGGTGCCACGCGCCTCCGCCCGGAGGGCGGACCGGTCGAGGGTCGAGATCATCCGGCGGATCGGGAGCCCGAGGTAGACCCCGTGCCGCAGCGGCGTCCGCGGGAAGCTCGTGGCCACGTGCGTGGTGAGGCGGGCGCCGAGCTTGTTGGCGATGCCCGGCATCGCGTTGCCCTCGTGGACGACGATCGGCAGCCGCCGCCGCCTCGCCGCGAGGTAGGCCGGCACCGAGACGTAGCCGCCGAAGCCGACCACCACGTCGGGCCGGACCCGGTCCAGCACCTCCAGCGTCGCGGTCATCGCCGTCCGCAGGCGACCCGGCACGCGCAGCAGGTCCGCCGACGGCCTCCTCGGCAGCGGCACCGGCGGGACGAGCTCGAGCGGGTAGCCGGCCTCGGGGACCACCCGGCCCTCGAGCCCGCGGGGGGTCCCCAGCGCGGTCACCTCGACGGTCGGGTCGAGCCGGCGGAGCGCGTCGGCGGTGGCGAGCAGCGGAGACGTGTGTCCGGCGGTGCCGCCGCCGGCCAGGAGGACTCTCATGACGCCTATCTTCCCCGCCTCGCCAGTCCCCCGCCCGCAGTGACCCCCGCCGCGGTGCGGCGTCGCCGGCGCGCGCGCAGCGCCGCCCGGGCGCCGGGCTCGGAGCGCGCGAACGACACCAGGAGCCCGAGCGCCACCAGCTCGGGCAGCAGCGACGAGCCGCCGTAGGACACGAGGGGCAGCGGCAGCCCGATCACCGGGAGCAGCGCGAGCACCATGCCGACGTTGATGATCATCTGCCCGGTCAGCCAGATCGTGATGCCCGCCGACATGTAGCGCACGAACGGGTCCTTGGTGCGCACCGCGACGCGGATGCCGGCGTAGGCGATGGTCAGGAACAGTGCGAGCACCAGCAGCGTGCCGATGAGGCCGAGCTCCTCCCCCAGCACGGCGAAGATGAAGTCGGTGTGCGCCTCGGGGAGGCTGCCCCACTTCTGCTGGCTGGCACCGATGCCCTTGCCGAGCAGGCCGCCGCTCGACATCGCGAACAGGCCGTGGGCCGGCTGCCAGCCCGCGCCCTGGTAGTCCTTGAACGGGTCGGCGAAGTTCGTCAGCCGCTGCAGCCGCTCCGCACTGGTGCTGGCCAGGTAGAGCGCCAACACGGCGACGGACAGCAGCGACCCGGTGAACAGCCGCCCCGGGGCGCCGACGACCCACAGCATCCCGAGGATGATCGCGAAGAGCACCAGGGCGGTGCCGAGGTCGCCCTGGAGGACCACGAGCCCGGCGACGAGGCCGGTGACGGGCACCATCGGCAGGAGCGTGTGCCTCCAGTCCCCGAGCAGCTTCTCCTTGCGGGCGTAGAGGTCGGAGCACCACAAGATGACGGCGAGCTTGGCGACCTCCGACGGCTGCATCGTGAAGGGGCCCAGCGCGAGCCAGTTGCGGTTGCCGTTGACGGTCAGGCCGAGGCTGGTCTGGGTCAGGTAGATCAACACCATGGAGACCAGCAGCGCCGGCCACGAGAACGCGCGCAGCACCCGGTGCGGCAGCCGGGAGGCCAGCAGCGCCACCGGCAGGGCGAGCAGCACCCAGGTGAGCTGCTTGAAGAACACGTGGTAGCTGTTGCCGTCGAACTGCTTGTAGGAGTAGACGCTCGAGGCGCTGAGCACCATCATCAGCCCGATGGTCAGCAGCAGCGTCGACGCGCCCAGCAGCAGGTAGTACGACGTGAGCGGTCGGTCGAGCAGGTGCCCCACCGAGTGCCGGGTCGAGGCCAGCCACCCCGACCGGCGCGGCACCGCGCTCCCGCCGCGCCGCTCACCCGCCGTGGTGGTCACTGAGGCCCTCCCAGCCCGGCCGGGTGATGCCCTGGTGCCGCCTCAGCGGTCGCGCAGGCGGCGTACCGCCTCCGCGAAGGCATCCCCGCGAGCACCGTAGTTCGCGAACATGTCCATGGACGCGCATCCCGGCGCGAGCAGCACGGTGTCACCTGGCTGGGCCAGGTCCGCGGCCGCACCGACCACACGGTCCATGGCAGAAGTGTCCGCCTCCTCGACTTCGATCACGCGGACATCCGGGGCGTGTCGCGCAAGCGCGTCCGCGATCACACCCCGGTCCCGCCCCAGCAGCACGACGCCCCGCAACCGGCCCCGCACGGTCGACACCAAGTCGTCGAACGACGCGCCCTTCGCGAGACCGCCCGCCACCCACACCACCGGGTCGAACGCCCCGAGCGACGACGTGGCGGCATGGGGGTTGGTGGCCTTCGAGTCGTCGACGTAGCGCACACCGTCGACGACAGCGACCTCGGCGATCCGGTGCCCGGCCGGTCGGAAGCCGCTCAGCCCCTCACGCACCGCCAACGTCGAGACGCCGTGCGAGCGGGCCAGCGCGGCCGCGGCCAGCGCGTTCGCGACGAAGTGCGGCGCGGGCGAGGCCAGGTCCGAGACCTGGCAGAGCTCGGCAGCGTTCCTGTCGCGGTCCTCGATGAACGCCCGGTCGGCCAGGACGTCGTCGACGACGCCGACCATGCCGACCGCCGGAACACCGAGGGTGAACCCGATCGCCCGCGCGCCCTCGACCACGTCGGCGTCGCGGACCAGCTGCTCGGTGACCGGGTCGGCGGCGTTGTAGACGCAGGCGCGCTGCACGCGCTCGTAGATGCGCCCCTTGTCGGCGGCGTAGTCGGCCATCGACGTGTACCAGTCGAGATGGTCCTCGGCCACGTTGAGAACGGCGGCCGACTGCGCGGCCATCGTGTGCGTGTAGTGCAGCTGGAAGCTGGACAGCTCGACGGCGTAGACGTCGTAGGGCTCGGGGTCCATCACTGCCTCGACGATCGGCAGGCCGACGTTGCCGCAGGCGATGCTCCTCGACCCGTGCGCCCTGAGGATCGCGTCGAGCATCGAGACGCGTGGTGGTCTTGCCGTTGGTGCCGGTCACGCACAGCCAGGCACCGGGGTGGTCGGGGTCGCGCAGCCGCCAGGCCAGCTCTACCTCCCCCCACACCGGTACGCCGCGCAGGGTCGCCGCGCGCAGCAGCGGCGCGGTCGGAGGCACGCCCGGCGAGGTGACCACCAGGTCGACGTGCTCGGGCAGCGCCGAGGACGCGCCGGGCCCGATCCGCACGTCGGCGCCGAGGATCTCCAGCAGGTGCGCCTTCTCCCGCTGCTCGTCGGTCGCCGACTCGGCGAGCACCGTGACCCGGGCGCCGACGTGCACGAGGTTGTCCGCGGCGGCGAAGCCGGACACGCCGATGCCCAGCACGACCACGTGCACGCCGTCCCAGGCAGTGGTGCGCCCGAGGCTGTCGACGTCTCGTCCCGTCGGAGTGCTCACGCCCCTGCCACCCACTCCGCGTAGAAGACGCCCAGGCCGGCGGCGACGCAGATGCCGGTGATGATCCAGAAGCGGATCACGATGGTGATCTCCGCCCAGCCCTTGAGCTCGAAGTGGTGCTGCAGCGGGGCCATCCGGAAGATCCGTCTGCCACCGCTCAGCTTGAAGTAGCCGACCTGGACGATGACCGACATCGTGATCATCACGAACAGGCCGCCGAGGATCGCCAGCAGGAACTCGGTCCGGGTCAGGATCGCCAGCCCGGCCAGCGCACCGCCGAGCGACAGGGAGCCGGTGTCGCCCATGAAGATCTTGGCCGGTGAGGCGTTCCACCACAGGAAGCCGAAGCAGGCGCCGGTCAGGGCGGCCGCGACGGCGGCCAGGTCCAGGGGGTCGCGGACCTCGTAGCACTTCGGGCCCGGGTTCAGTGCACACCACTGGTTGTTCTGCCAGATGTTGACCAGCGTGTAGGCGCCGAACACCATCGTCGAGGCACCGGTGGCCAGCCCGTCGAGCCCGTCGGTGAGGTTGACCGCGTTGCTGGCGCCGGCGGTCATCACCAGGATCAGGAGCACCACGATGAACCCCGGCAGGGTCCATCCGGGCAGGTCCCGGATGAAGGAGATGCTGTGCGAGGCGGGGGTCTGGCCGCGGGTGTCCGGGCGGGTCAGCGCGGCCCAGCCGAACGCGACCGCGACCACGGTCTGGCCGAGCATCTTCGCCTTGCTCCGCAGGCCGAGGCTGCGCTGCTTGGCGATCTTGATGTAGTCGTCGAGGAACCCGACGGTCCCCAGGCCCACCAGCAGGAACAGCAGCAGCAGGGCCGACCAGGACGGCGCGTCCTGGGTGATCAGCTTCGCGGCGAAGTAGGCCAGCAGCACCGAGCAGATGATCACCAGGCCGCCCATGGTCGGCGTGCCCCGCTTGGTGTGGTGCGTGGTCGGCCCGTCGTCGCGGATCAGCTGGCCGTAGCCCTTGGCCACCAGGAAGCGGATCGCCAGCCGCGTCCCGAGCAGCGTGAAGACCAGCGACAGCCCGCCGGCGAGCAGGATTGCCTTCATCGACCCGTGTCCTCCTTCGGGGCGGCATCCGCCTGGGCGCCCGGTCCCGTCCGGTCGGCCAGCACCGTCTCGGCGACCCGGTCCAGCCGGCTGGCGTTGGACGCCTTGAACAGCACGACGTCGCCCGGAGCGAGGTGGTCGCGCAGCCAGCCGAGGGCGGCGTCGTTGTCCGGCACGAACACCGACTCGCCGCCCCAGGATCCTTCCAGGCAGGCGCCCAGGTGGATCGGGCGCGCCGCCTCGCCCACCACGACGAGCTGGTGGATGTCCAGGCGAACCGCCAGCCGGCCCACCGCGTCGTGCTCCTCGCGGCTGGACTCGCCCAGCTCGCGCATCTCGCCGAGGACCGCGACCGTGCGGGCCCCGGGCCGGCCGCGGCCGATCGCGGCAAGCGCCTTGAGGGCGGCGCGCACCGAGTCCGGGTTGGCGTTGTAGGCGTCGTTGACGACGGTGACCCCGTCGGCCCGCTCCGCCACCTCCATCCGGCCCCGGGACAGCGTGGTCGCCGCCGACAGGGACTGCGCGACGGCCTCGAGCGGCAGACCCAGGGCGAGCGCGACGGTCGCGGCCGCGGCGGCGTTGCCGGCATGGTGCTCGCCGACGAGCCCCATCCGGACGTGCGCCGTGCCGCGGTCCGTGACCAGGTCGAAGGAGGGGCGGCCGAGGTCGTCGACGACGAGGTCGGCGAACCTCACGTCGGCCCCCGCGCCGGACCCGTAGGTCCGCACCGTGGCCGTCGTCCGCGATGCCATGGCCGCGACCAGCGGGTCGTCGGCGTTGAGCACCGCGACACCGTCGTCGCCGAGGGCCTCCACGATCTCGCCCTTGCCCTGGGCGATCGCCTCCTGGCTGCCGAACTCGCCCATGTGGGCCTTGCCGACGTTGAGGACCAGGGACACGTCCGGAGACGCCACCTCGCACAGGTCCCGCACGTGCCCGATGCCGCGGGCCCCCATCTCCAGGACCAGGAACTCCGTCGCCGGGTCGGCCCGGAGCACGGTCAGCGGCAGGCCGAGCTCGTTGTTGAACGACCCGATCGTGGCCACCGTCGTCCCGGCGGCGCCGAGCACCTGCGCGAGCAGGTCCTTGGTGCTGGTCTTGCCCTGCGAGCCGGTCAGCGCGACCACCCGGACCCCGTCGAGGCGGCCAAGCACGTGGTGGGCGAGCCGTGCGAGCGCGGCCCAGGCGTCGTCGACCACCACGCAGGGCACGCCGAGCGGCCGGGACGCGAGGACCGCAGCGGCGCCGGCGTCCACCGCCGCGAGCGCGTAGTCGTGGCCGTCGACGTGCTCACCGGCGACCGCGACGAACAGGCCGCCCAGGTCGGCGATCCGGCTGTCCACGAAGGCCGGACCGGTCACGGTCACACCGGTGTCGTCGTGGACGGTGCCGCCGACCACGTCGGCGATCTCCGGCAGCGTCATCGGGATCAACGCGACTCCATCTCCTCGGCCAGCACGGCACGGTCGTCGAAGGGGTGCACCGTGCCGTGCACCTCCTGGCCGGTCTCGTGCCCCTTGCCCGCCACCACGACGGTGTCACCCTGCCCCGCCAGCGACACCGCGAACCTGATCGCGTCACGGCGGTCCGCGACCTCGTGCACGTCGGCGCGCTCGCCGGGCGGGACCTCGGCGGCACCCGCGAGCAGCGCCGCCCTGATCGCCGCCGCGTCCTCGCTGCGCGGGTTGTCGTCGGTGACCACCAGGACGTCGGCGAGACGAGCCGCGGTCTCCCCCATCAGCGGCCGCTTTCCGGTGTCACGGTCACCGCCGGCGCCGATCACCACCACCAGCCGACCGGTCGTCATCGGCCGCAGCGCCTCCAGCGCCGCGGCCACCGCGTCCGGCTTGTGCGCGTAGTCCACGACCGCGAGGAAGTCCTGCCCGACGTCCACCCGCTCCAGCCGGCCCGGGACCCCGCCCGCGGCGGCGATCCCCCGCGCCACCAGCCGTGGGTCGAAGCCGGCCTCGGCCAGCCCCGCGACCGCGCACAGCGCGTTGGCGACGTTGAAGTGGCCGGGCAGCGGCACCCGCACCTCGAACGGGGTGCCGTCGGGTGGGTGGACGGTGAACGTCGACCCGGTCGGCTCCGGACGTACGTCGACCGCACGCCAGTCCGCTTCGGCGCCGGCGGCCGAGAACGTGCGGACCGGCACGGTGGCCTGGTCGACGAGACGGCGGCCGTACTCGTCGTCGACGTTGACCACGGCCAGCCGCGCGCGCTCGGGGGTGAACAGTGACGCCTTGGCCGCGAAGTAGTCCTCCACGTCGGCGTGGAAGTCGAGGTGGTCGCGCCCCAGGTTGGTGAAGCACGCGACGTCGAAGACCACCCCGTCGACCCGGCCCATCACCAACGCGTGGCTGGACACCTCCATCGCGCAGGCACGGACGCCGCGCTCGCGCATCACCGCGAACAGCGCGTGCAGGTCGGGCGCCTCGGGCGTGGTCAGCGACGTCTTCACGTCCTGCCCGTTGATCCGGGTGCCCACGGTGCCGACCACCGCGGCCGGCACCCCGACCGCCGTCAGCGCCCCCTCGGCCAGCCGGGTCGTCGTGGTCTTGCCCTGGGTCCCGGTGACCGCCACCAGGGCCAGGTCGCGTGCGGGGTCGCCGTACACGTGGGCGGCGAGCGATCCGACCACCGCCCGGGGCCGCTCGACCACCAGCACCGGGACCGCGAGCCCGGCGCACAGCTCGGCCCCCTCGGCGTCGGTGAGCACCGCCACCGCACCGGCCTCGACCGCCTGCGCCGCATAGCGGGCACCGTGCGCGCGGGCGCCGGCCGGTGCGACGTAGAGGTCCCCGGGCCGCACCGTCCGGGAGCTCAGCGTCACGCCGGTGACCACGACCTCGGGGTCCGCCCCGACGACCTCGAGCAGGGCGTCGCCCAGCCAGCCGGTCACCGTGCGCAACGGCGAGCGCTCGGGCGCGGCAGGTCGCGTCAGCGTCACGTCGGGCACGCGGGAGAGGTTACTAGGGGGCGGACCTCCGCCCGGCGCGCGGCTGCGCCGACACCCGGTGTGGGCCTCACCACTCGAGCTTGGGCTTGGGGGCACGGCTCCCGGTCGGCGGCACGGCGTACTTCTGCAGCAGGTAGCTCATGATCTTGTGGAAGGCCGGCCCGCCGACCGATCCGCCGCCGCCCCCGTTGGTGGGGCGCTGGATGACGACGTACACCAGGAACCGCGGTGCGTCAGCGGGCGCGAACCCCGCGAAGGACACCGTGAACGTGCCGTCGTAGCAGCGGCACTTCTTGCCGACCCGCTGCGCGGTGCCGGTCTTGCCGGCGACCCGGTAGCCCTCGATCCCCGCCTTGGGTGCGGTCCCCTGCTCGGGGTCGGTCACCGCCTCCATCATCTTGGTGGTGAGCCGGGCCGCCCGCTTCGAGACCACCCGGTGCTCGGTCGAGAGGGCCGAGCCCACCGTCTGCCCGTCCGACGTGGTGGCCTCTCCCTTGACCAGGCTCGGCCGGACGTACACGCCGCCGTTGGCGATCGTGTTGACCGCCGCGGCCATCTGCACCGCGTTGACGGCGACGCCCTGGCCGAAGGAGATGGTGTCCTGGTTGATCTGCGACCAGTTGTGCCAGTCCGGGAGCACGCCCGGCGACTCGCCGTGCACCCCGACGCCGGTGCGGCTGCCCAGCCCGAAGCTGCGCAGGTAGTCGTAGAGCTGCTTGTGGCTGAACTGGCTGGCGGCGAGCACGGTGCCGATGTTGGAGGACTTCGCGATCACGCCGGTCAGGGTCAGGTGCAGCTTGGGATGCACGAAGTAGTCGTGGATCACCTGGTCCTGGCGGCGCAGCTGCGACGGCACGGTGATCTTCGTGTTCGGGGTGACCTTGTGGGCGTCGATCAGCGACGACGCGGTGAGCACCTTCTCCACCGAGCCGGGCTCGTAGACGTCACGCAGGGCTCGGGAGCCGAGATCCCGCGCCGGCGACAGCGTCGGCTGGTTCGCGTCGTACGTCGGGTAGTCGGCGAGCGCGAGCAGCTGGCCGGTGTGGGTGTCCATCACCACCGCGGCCCCCGACTCGCCGCCCGAGCCCTGGACGGCGGTGCGCAGCACCCGCTGGGTGTACCACTGCACGTCCCGGTCGATGGTCAGCGCGAGGTCGTGGCCCGACCTCGGCGGCACGGTGCTGTTGTCGCCGAGCGGGATCCGGTTGCCGCCCCCCTGCTCGTAGGTCGCCGAGCCGTCCTTGCCGGACAGCTGCTTGTCGAACATCAGCTCCGCGCCCTCGGCCGCGTCGCCCTCCGCGTTCATGAAGCCCACCAGGTTGGCCGCGACGTCCTTGGCGGGGTACTCCCGCACCGGGTCGCGCCGGGTGTCGATGCCCTTGAAGCCGCGCGCCTGCACCTCCGCGACCACCGCGCGGGCCGCGGTCGCGGGGACCCGGCGTGCGAGGTACTGGAAGTGGGTGTTCGGTTTGCGCAGCCGGCTCAGCACGTCGAAGTAGTCGACGTCGAGGCGGCGGGCCAGGATCGTGGCGATCGCGCTGGCGTGCTTGGCGGTCATCGTCGGGTCCGCGACGATCATCAGTCCGTCCACGGACTCGGCGAGGGGCACGCCGTTGCGGTCGGTGATCTGGCCCCGGGTGGCGGGCAGGGTGACGGTGACCACCCCTTCGGCCTGTGCCCGGGCGACGTACGCCTTGGCGTCCACGCCCTGAAGCTGGAAGAGCCGTCCGGCGAACACGGAGACGACCATCGCGATCAGGATGAAGCCGACCCGCAGCCGCAGCAGGGACGCCCCGCGAAGCGAGCGCCGGACCCGGCGGCGCGGACGGGGTTGCGGACGGGGTCGTGGACGGGGTTGCGGACCAGGCCGTGCCGCCGACCGGGGCCGTGCCGCCGATCGGGGCCGGGGCGGTGCCGGCCTAGGCCGTCTACCCTGCGTCAACGCTGACTCCCCTGTCGTGCGACCCGCGACTTGTGAGCCTTTGTACCTCCCCCGGCCGGCTGGGAGCGGCTCGCCGCGCCGTGGTGCCGCGAGGTCGGGGCCACCGTGGGCGCCTTGGCGATGACCGGTGACGGACGCAGGTTCTTGGGCTTGCGGGTCGGCAGCGGCGTCACCCGCAGCGCGTCCGCGGACGTCGCGGGGGTCGGGTTGCCGAGCACCGCGCCGTCGGAGAGCCGGATGAACGCGGGGCTGCTCGGCGGCACCATGCCCATCCGCTCGGCCCGCTCGGCCACCCGCTGCGGGTCACGCAGCCGGGCGAGCTGCATCTGCAGCGCCTGCTCCTTCGCCGCGAGCACCGCGGCACGCTGCTCCATGGCGGTCGCCCGGAACGACGCCTGCTGCATCGAGGTGTTGAAGAAGAGCAGGCCCGCGACCCCGAGGACCAGCAGCAGCGACACCAGCGTGACGAACGGGACCCGGGCCGCGCGCCGCACGCTCCGGGGCACCACCGTCAGCCGGGCGCGCTCGACCGCGGCCTCGGCGATGCGAGGGACACGGCTGCGTGCCTGGTTCACCAATGCGCTCATTCGACTGCTCCCGTTCGTACTCGTTCCACGGCACGCAGGCGCACCGACGCCGCCCGCGGGTTCTCGGCGATCTCCTCTGCGGACGCCTTCTCCGCGCCACGGGTCAGCAGCCGCAGCACCGGCTCGTGCCCCTCCGGCACGATCGGCAGGTCAGGGGGGACGTCGCTCGTGGTGCCACGGGCGAACGCCTGCTTGGTGATCCGGTCCTCCAGCGAGTGGTAGGACATCACCACCACGCGCCCGCCGACTCCGACCGCGTCGATCGCGGCGGGGACCGCCCGGCGCAGCACCGACAGCTCGTCGTTGACCTCGATGCGCAGCGCCTGGAAGGTGCGCTTGGCGGGATGTCCCCCGGTACGACGTGCCGGCGCGGGGATCGAGTCGCGGAGCAGCTCGACCAGCCGGGCCGACCGGGTGAACGGCTCGCGGGCGCGCTCCCGGACGACCGCCTCGGCGATCCTCCTGGCGAACCGCTCCTCGCCGTACTCGCGCAGGATCCGGGCGAGCTCCTCGACCGGGTAGGTGTTGAGGACGTCCGCCGCGGTCCGGCCCGCGCTGTCGTTCATGCGCATGTCGAGGGGCGCGTCCTCCGCGTAGGCGAACCCGCGCTCCCGCACGTCGAGCTGCATCGAGGAGACGCCGAGGTCGAACAGCACCGCGTCGACGTGGTCGAGCCCCTGCTGGTCGAGGACGTCGGCGATCTCGTCGTACACCGCGTGCACGAGGACCACCCGGTCCCCGAACGGCGCCAGCCGGTCGCGGCTGCGCTCGAGGGCGTGGGGGTCGCGGTCGATCCCGACCACCCGCGCGTCCGGGCACGCCGCCAGCACCGCCTCGGTGTGCCCGCCGAGGCCGAGGGTCGCGTCGACGAACACCGAGCCGGGCTCGGCGAGCGCGGGCGCGAGGAGGGAGACGACCCGGTCCAGGAGGACCGGGACGTGGGGGGCGCCGCTCATGTCAGGCCGCCGAGCCCAGCAGCCGCACGGCCAGCAGGAGTGCCAGCGCCAGGACCGACGAGGCGGTGGCGGAGAACGCGATCACCGCGAGCCCGTCCCTGACCTCGTGGCGCACCCTGCGCGCGGGTTGTCCGGGCAGCTGCCCGGAGAACGTGACACTCATCGGAACTCGACCCCTAAGAGATGACGTGTGGTGGCTGGACCGACCGGCTTCGCCTGACCAGGTCCCTGTCCGCTCGCTCCCTGGGAAGGTGCCGTCTGGCACCGGGGAAGGTGCGCCAGAAGACAAAGAGGAGCGGACTGAGACCTCGTCCTACGACTCCGGTCGCTGTTCAGTTGTGGTGGTGCGGCCCCCGGTCAGACCCCCGGGAAGACCTCCTCGGAGAGGTCCGCGAAGGCCTGCTCCTGCTCGTGCGAGTAGCTCTGCCACGACCCGGCGTCCCAGATCTCGATCCGGTTCATCGCGCCGATCACGATGCACTCCTTCGACAGCGAGGCGTAGTCGCGAAGCATCGGCGGGATCGTGATGCGGCCCTGCTTGTCCGGCGTCTCGTCGGAGGCACCGGCGAAGAACATCCGGATGTAGTCCCGCGTGACCTTGTTGGTCACCGGGGCCTCCCGCAGCCGGTCGGTGAGCTTGCCGAACTCGTCCATCGACCACACGTAGAGACAGCGCTCCTGACCTCGTGTGACCACAAGCCCCTCCGCAAGCTCGTCCCGGAACTTCGCCGGGAGGAACAGCCGTCCCTTGTCGTCGAGCTTGGGCGTGTAGGTGCCGAAGAACATCCGGCACCTCCCTGCCCGTCGCCCGTGGAACGACCATCTCCCCCACTGCGCTCCACTGTACGCCACTTCCCTCCACCGTCAACCATATTCACCACATCCGGGCGGCGATTCGCGCGGCGCCTGCCTCCGGTGCTGCTGCGCGCCACCCGGCGGGCGCCGGCCGGCGACACCGGCGGTGACCTGCGGTTTCGGCGTGGCAGCCGGCCGCGGGCTCGGCCCGGGGACGCGACGGTGGGGCGAAGTGGTGCGGAAGTGGGGGAAGCGGCCCGGGGGTCGGCCACGATTTGGTGTCGGTTGACCGCCGGGGTTCGCCAGATCGGTGACAGCCCCCATCGCATGAGGTTGACTACAGGCACCGAACTGGGGGTCGACCCGCACCGTTGTACGGGTGACAGAGGCAGAAAGAGGAGCCCGTGAGCTCAGCGCAGGAGCAGGCGTCGGCGATGCGCGCCACCGTCCAGGAGGAGGGCGTGGACCTCGACACGCTCGCCCGGGTGGCCGGTCGCATCCGCGGCAGCATCGAGAAGGTCATCGAGGGCAAGCCCGAGGTCTCGCGTCTCGCGCTGGTGGTGCTGCTGGCCGAGGGACACCTGCTGATCGAGGACGTGCCCGGCGTCGGGAAGACCATGCTCAGCAAGGCACTGGCCCGGTCCATCGACTGCTCGGTGCGCCGCATCCAGTTCACCCCCGACCTGCTGCCGTCGGACGTGATCGGCGTCTCGGTGTTCAACCAGGACACCCGCGAGTTCGAGTTCCGGCCCGGGGGCATCTTCGCCAACATCGTGGTCGGCGACGAGATCAACCGGGCCTCCCCCAAGACCCAGTCGGCGTTGCTGGAGTGCATGGAGGAGCGCCAGGTCACCGTCGACGGCTCGACGTACCACCTCGAGGCGCCGTTCATGGTCATCGCCACCCAGAACCCGATCGAGATGGAGGGCACCTACGCCCTGCCGGAGGCGCAGCGCGACCGCTTCATGGCGCGGGTCTCGATGGGCTACCCGGTCGAGGCGGCCGAGATCGCGATGCTGAACTCGCACACGCGCAGCAACCCCCTCGACACGCTCGAGCCGGTCGCGGACGCCGCCGAGATCCGCAAGCTGATCGGCATCGTCGGTCGGGTGTACGTCGCCGAGGCGGTCCAGCGCTACGCGGTGGCGATCAGCACCGCGACCCGACGGTCCCCCGAGCTGGTGCTCGGGGCCTCCCCCCGGGCCACCTTGCACCTGGTGCGCGCGGCGAAGGCGGCCGCGGCGATGGCCGGCCGCGACTACGTCATCCCCGACGACGTCGCCGACCTCGCCGTCCAGGTGCTCGGCCACCGGCTGCTGCCCACCGTGGAGGCGTCGATGAGCGGCCGCACCACCGACTCCACCCTCAAGCAGATCGTCGCGGGCGTCCCGATGCCCGAGAGCCGTCGCAGCGCGACCTAGGCCGGGGAGTCGACGCCGACATGCGTGAGGGCCTCTCGGCCATGACCACCCGCGGACGGGCCTTCCTCGCCGCGGGAGGCACCGCCATGGTGTGCGCGATCCTGCTCGGCCAGGACGAGCTGCTCCGCGTCGGCGCGCTGCTCGTGCTGCTCCCGCTGACCACCGCCTTCTTCCTGGGCCGCAGCCGCTACCGGCTCGGCCTGGTCCGCTCGGTCGTGCCGAACCAGGTGGTCGCCGGCCAGCAGACCCGGGTGCAGCTCGACCTGACCAACGACGGCCGGATGCCCACCGGCCTGCTGCTGCTCGAGGACGAGATCCCCTACGTGCTGGGCACCCGGCCGCGGTTCGTGGTCGACCGGATGGGACCGCGGTGGAAGCGCAGCGTGGGCTACCTGATCCGTTCGGACGTGCGCGGCAAGTACAAGATCGGGCCGATGCGCGTCCGGCTGTCGGACCCGTTCGGGCTGGTCGAGCTGGACCGCACCTTCCACAGCACCTCCTCCCTGGTGGTCACCCCCCGGGTGCACAACCTGCCGCCGATCCCGCTGTCGGGGGTGTGGACCGGCTCCGGCGACAACCGGCCCCGTGCGTTCGCGAGCGGGAGCGCGGAGGACGTCACGGTGCGGGAGTACCGGCGCGGCGACGACCTGCGTCGCGTGCACTGGCGCAGCAGCGCCCACGCCGGCGAGCTGATGGTCCGCCGCGAGGAGCAGCCCTGGCAGTCCCGGGCCACCCTGTTCCTGGACAACCGGAAGATCGCCCACCGTGGCGGCGGAGCGGCCTCGTCGCTCGAGCACGCGGTCTCCCTCACCGCGTCGGTGGCCGTCCACCTGGTGCAGCGCGGCTTCGCGGTCCGGCTCGTGACGGCGGCCGGCGAGGAGCAGGGCGGGGCCTGGCACGAGCGCGGCGCGCTGACCGCCGAGACCGGTCCGCTGCTCGAGTCGCTCGCCGTGGTCACCGAGACCAGCCATCCGCATCTCGACGTACGGTGGCTCAACGAGGCCGCCCACTCCGGGCTGCTCATCGCGGTGCTCGGCGCGGTCGCCGAGCACGACAAGCCCACGTTGAACCGGATGCGCCACTCCGCGGCCACCGCGATGGCCATCGACCTCGACGTGGCCGCGTGGACCCGCGGCGGCGGCGCGTCGCCGGACGACACGACCGCCTGGCTGACCGCACACGGCTGGCGGGTCGTCAGCTGCGGCCCCCGGCAGCCGATCCCCGCGGTGTGGCAGGAGCTCGCCCTGGTCGGCCGCGGCAAGGGTGCCGGCGCAGCCCGGGCCCGGGTCTACCCGAGCGGGAGGCACTGATGGGGGGCCGCCGGCTGCACTGGCCGGGCACCGCGCTGCTGTCCGGGCTCGCCGCCCTGACCAGCTGGGTCACGCTGCTGGCGTGGACGGGGTTCGCGGAGCGGTCCAGCAGCTACCTGGTCCCGCTGTTCGGCGCCTGTCTGCTGGTGGCCGTCTCCGGCATGCTGCTGCGCACCACCCGGCTGCCGGCCCTCCTCGTGCTGCTCGGACAGGTCGCGGTGCTCGCGCTGTGGCTGCACCATCGCTGGGCGGGAGAGGCCGCCTGGGGCGGCTGGGTGCCCACGGCCGACTCGCTCCAGCAGCTGGTCGCCACGGTGCGCGACTCGGCAGCCGCCGCGACCCGCTACGCCGCCCCGGTCCCGAAGAGCGTCACCACGTTCGCGCCCCTGATGGTGCTGCTCGGAAGCGCGGTCGCCCTGCTCGTGGACCTGCTCGCCTGCGGGCTGCGCCGGGCCCCGCTGGCCGGTCTCCCCCTCCTCGCGGTCTACACCGCGCCGGTGAGCATCCTCGACGGCGGCGTCTCCTGGCTGAAGTTCGCCCTGGCCGCGGTGTCCTTCCTGTTCCTGATCGCCGGCGACGAGGCGCAGCGGCTGGGACGCTGGGGACAGCAGCTGTCCTCGGGCAGCCAGCTCTTCGACAGCCAGGCCACCAGCGTGCGCACCCAGGCGGTCTGGTCCTCGGCGCGCAAGATCGGCCTGACGGCCACCGGGCTGGCGGTGATCGTGCCGATCTTCGTGCCGACCTTCTCCGGCAACATCTTCGACGGGCACGGCAACGGGCCGGGCGGCAACGGCGACCTCGTCAACCTCACCAACCCGATCGTGGACATGAGACGCGACCTCAGCCGCGGTGCCGACATCGAGGTGGTGCGGGTGACCACGAACGACCCCGACCCGTCGTACCTGCGCCTGTCGGTGCTCGACGACTTCGACGGCAAGACCTGGCGTCCGTCGACCCGCGACCTCCCCGTCGCCCAGCGCGCCGACGGGCGGGTCCCGCGGCCACCCGGCCTCGACCCGGGCGTGCCCGCCCCGCGCTCGTCGTGGACGATCGCGACCAGCGACGCCTTCGACTCCACGTGGCTCCCGGCGCCGTACCCGGTCTACTCCATCCAGGCCCCCGGGGACTGGAGGTACGACCGCAGCACGCTCGACTTCCTCAGCGCAGCCAGGAACCAGACGGCCGCGGGCATCGGCTACCGGCTGCGCGGGCTCGACGTCACCCCCACCGCGGCCGACCTGCTGAACGCCGGCCCCGCGCCGGCCTCGATCTTCGGGCCCATGACGCGGCTGCCCGGGGACCTGCCCGCGTCCGTGCGCGAGCTGGCCCGCACCGTCACCGCGGGCGCCGGGACCAAGTTCGAGATGGCGGTCAAGCTGCAGCGCTGGTTCCGCGTCGACGGGGGGTTCAGGTACTCCCTGCGGCGCGCGTCCGGCAACGGCGTCGACGAGCTGGTGCACTTCCTCGGCACCGACAAGGGCAGCCGGGTCGGCTACTGCGAGCAGTTCGCCGCGGCGATGGCGGTGATGGGACGCAGCCTGAAGATCCCCTCACGTGTCGCGGTCGGCTTCCTGCACCCCACACCCACCGGCCCGCCGAACACGTTCGTCTACAGCACCCACGACCTGCACGCCTGGCCGGAGATGTACTTCGAAGGGGTCGGCTGGGTGCGCTTCGAGCCGACCCCGCAGAGCCGGACGGGTGCGGTGCCGAGCTACACCCGGGTCGGCTCGGTCACCCAGGCACCCACGCCCAGCGAGTCCCTCACCTCCGCGCTGCCGACCCGCAACCGCATCGACCAGCCCAGCACGGGCCCCGCGGCCGCGGGGGGCGGGGGTGCGGGATCCGGTGGCCTCGGGGGACGCTCGCTCGGCGTCCTGCTCGGCGCGCTCGTCGCGCTGGTGGCCCTCCTGCTGCCGCGGCTCGCCCGCGCGTGGGTACGCCGACGGCGCTGGGCCTTCGCCTCCGGGCCGGCCCAGCGGGCCGAGGCAGGCTGGGCCGAGCTCCGCGACAGCGCGCTCGACCTGGGCCTGCCCTGGGACGACAGCGTGACCGTGCGCCGACGGGCCCACCAGCTGGTGCGCTCGTTCGGTCACCCCGACGCCGAGCCGGACGCGTTCGCCCGGGCCCCGTTGCGCGGGCCGGCGGCCAACCCCGAGGCCTCCGCGGCCCTCGACCGGCTGGTCACGCGGGTGGAGCGGGCCCGCTACGCCCGTGGGGCCTCCGCCCCGGCGGGCACCCTGGAGGAAGTCAGGCACGACACGGGCCTGTGCGTGGACGCACTCCGGGCCGGCAGCAGCCGACACCACCGAACCCGCGGGACCTGGTTCCCGGCATCCCTGCGTGCGACGTTCCTCGCCGGCCTGCGTCGGACCCGCGCGGCCCGGGCCGGGATGGCCGAGCCGGGCGTCGACCACGCCTACTAGCCCGTTGAGTGCTGGCTTGTTCCCCGTTGAGTGCTGGCTTGTTCCCCGTTGAGTGCTGGCTTGTTCCCGACGTACGGCGGCACCGCTTGGTGCCACGCACCGGAGGAGGAAGGTCAGCCCACCGAGGCACGCGCAACGAGAACGAGGCGACACTCAACGCCGAACGAGGCGACACTCAACCATGAACAAGCCAGCACTCAACAGGGAATGAGGCAGCACTCAACGGGAGGGGAGGGTCAGTGGCCGAACTTGTCGCGGCGACGCTGCCAGCGCTCCTCGAAGCGCTCCATCATCGACTGGCTGGAGCCGTGGCCGCGGGACCCGCGCTTGCGGGCGCGGCCGCCCTCGATGAGGCTGAACCCGGTGTGCGAGCCGGCCGCCTCCTTGGCCGGCTGGGGCGGCTGGTTCTGCCCGCGCCACGAGCTCAGCGCGACGTAGGCGGACCCGAGCATCACCACGAAACCGATGATTCCCACGACTGTCTGCTGCATGACCGCGCCGGTCATCAGCACCACGACACCGACCCCGAACACGGCGGCGGCGATGTAGGAACGGCGACGGGCAGAGGCACGCAACGAGGTGCCGCGCAGCGTCGAGGCGAACTTGGGGTCTTCCGCGACCAACGCGCGTTCCATCTGCTCCAGCAGACGCAACTCTTCTTCCGAGAGCGGCACGGCTTCCTCCCGCCTGATGATCCTGCTTCCAGTCTAGGCAGCAGATTCGCCGACCGGTACCCGCCCTTGTAAAAATCATCCTGCCCGGATCAGGTGACCTCCACCAACCTGGTCCGCAGCGTCGTCATCGCCCTGCGGTGCAGCTGGCTGACCCGGGACTCGGTCACCCCGAGGACCTGTCCGATCTCGGCCAGGGTCAGGCCCTCGAAGTAGTAGAGGGCGATGAGGATGCGGTCACGTTCGCCGAGGCCGTCGACCACCTGCATCACCGAGGCGCTGACCGCCCCGTCCTCGATCCGGTGCTCGGCGGCGTTGGACAGCTCGTCGGCGAGGTCGAAGTCGTCGAGGTTGGCGTGGTTGCTCGAGCCCTGCTTGCTCAGGTCACGCAGCGTCGAGACCGGCATCCCGGCCTCCGCGGCCAGCTCGTCCTCCCCGGGCGCCCGGCCGAGCCGCTCCTCCAGGGCCAGCTGCGCGCGCTGCACGACGCGCAGCTTGTCCCGCACCGAGCGCGGCACGAAGTCCATCGCGCGCATGCCGTCGATGATCGCGCCGCGGATCCGTGGCACCGCGAACGTCTGGAAGCTCAGCCCGCGGTCCGGCTCGAAGCGCTCGATCGCGTCCATGAGCCCGAGCACGCCGTCCGAGACCAGGTCGTCGGGGTCGACGTTGTCGGGCAGCCGGGTCCGGACCCGGCCGGCGACGTACTTCACCAGCGGGGCGTACTGGAGGACCAGGCGGTTGCGCAGACCGGCGTCGCCGGTGGCCCGGAACTCCTTCCAGACGCGCCCGACGTCCTCGGCGGGGGGCGTCACGACAGCCGTCCTCCCACCCCGTTGTGGGGCCGACGCAGCGCCACCAGGGCACTCGGAGGGTCGGCCCGGTAGCGGGCGATCAACTCGGCGGTCGGCCTCGTCGATGCGCAGGTGAAGCGCCCGACGGTACGCCGTGAGCTGGGCCTCCGCCTCCAGGAGGCGGTCGATGGCCTCGCGGACGGCCGCGGTGTCGTCGACGTCGATCTCGGTGACCCACATCT
The DNA here is from genome assembly GCA_963838025.1 of uncultured Actinomycetota bacterium. GTDB lineage: Bacteria > Actinomycetota > Actinomycetes > Propionibacteriales > Nocardioidaceae > Nocardioides_B. The sequence goes on along the minus strand of CAWIPF010000001.1, from coordinate 1,414,607 downwards.
GCTCGAGCACGGGCAGCTCGGGCAGCGGCTCCTCGGCCCGGACCCGGACCAGCGCGGTGCGACCGCGGCCCGACCCGGTGTCGCCGAGCACGCGGACCAGTTCGTGCAGGCGCAGCGGCCGTTCGTGGTGGGTCTCGGCCTCGAGCACGTCCACCCGCGCATGGACCAGGCGCCGCCAGTAGGAGACGCGCTCCTCCTCGTCGGCGAGGCGACGGCGGTAGGACCGAAGGTCGTCGAGGGCGAGGTCCCCGAACTCGAGCTCTGCGCCTTCGACCTCGCTCAGCGGGAGGCGGTCCTGGTGGCCTGGATCCATCCTTGCCAACGACCTCTCCCGTTCTGGTCTCGATGCCGAGCTCACCTATGAGACGCAGCTGCCGTCCAAGCATGACCCAATTCGCGTGACGAATCGACGAAACCCAGCCGCGCAGGCGGTCACCGCGCCAGTCGTGACCGAACGGGTGGTACACAAATAGTCCGTCTGGCCTATCAAGTGCGCTGGGTCCGCGGACCGATGCTCCTGGTGACCGGCAGCGCTGCCGTCGTCCTGGGAGGGACGACGTTGGGCACGTAGCCGGGTCACCCCCCACGGGACAACCAGCCCCCCGGTTGCTCGTGGAGCCGGAACATCAGCCCCCCGATGACCGGCAGACGGCCCCACGGCCCGTTCTCGAGACGGACCGGGGGCCGTCCCCCTTTCCGGCCGGCCGCGGCCGGGCGGGCACCTCACGGCCGGCCTCCGCGCAGCAGCGAGGCCGGGCGTACGGCGGACGTGCCGAACCGGAGGACGGCCCTGTCCACCGCCCGGTCGGCCTCGTCCCACCCGTGCTCCCGCTCCCCGAGGACGAGCTGCCGCTGCACGGTGGAGCGGGGAACCAGCCCCTCGACCCTGACTCCGACCAGCCGGATCCGCGCCCGCTGCAGGCCGAGCGCCGCGAACAGGTCCGCGGCGGTCCGGTAGACCTCCTGCGTCACGTCGGTGGCCTCCCCCATCGTCTTGGACCGGGTGATCGTGGTGAAGTCGGCGAACCTCACCTTCAGGGTCACGGTCCGTCCCGAGACCTGAGCGGCGCGCATCCGGGCGGTGACCTTGGCCGCGAGCCGCAGCACCTCCCGCAGGACCAGCTCCGGGTCGTCGGTGTCCCGCCCGAAGGTCTCGTCGGCGCCCATGCTCTTGTCGGGTTCGTCCGGCCCCCGGCGCGGGGTCACCACCCGCCGGTCCTGGCCCCACGCCAGCTGGTGCAGGTGCGCCCCGAGGCTCGCGCCCACCGCCCGCTGCAAGGTGGTCATCGGGGTGTGCGCGAGGTCGCCCACGGTCATCAGCCCGAGACGGTGCAGCAGCGCGGCGGTCTTCTCACCCACTCCCCACAGCTCGCCGACGTCGAGCGGGTGCAAGAACCTGGTGACCGCTCCCGGAGGCACCACCACGACGCCGTCCGGCTTGGCCCGCCTGCTCGCGAGCTTGGCCACCGCGACCGTGCTCGCCACCCCCACCGAGCAGGTGATCGCCTGCTCGTCGTGGATCTGGGCGCGCAGCCGCTCGGCGATGGCGTACGGCGTGCCGAGCCGGCGCCCGGACCCCGAGACGTCCAGGAAGGCCTCGTCCAACGAGAGCGCCTCGACCATCGGGGTGACCCGCCGGAACGTCTCCATCACCGCGCCCGAGACCTGGCCGAAGGTCTCGAAGTCGGGTGGGAGCACCACGGCCTGCGGGCACAGCCGCCGAGCGCGCATCATCGGCATCGCCGAGCGGACGCCGTGCTCACGGGCGAGGTAGTTGGCGGAGAGCACCACCCCGCGGTGGCCACCTCCGACGACCACCGGGACGTCCCGGAGGTCGGGCCGGTCCCGGGTCGCGACGGAGGCGTAGAACGCGTCCATGTCCACGTGCAGGATCGGGCAGTCCCGCGACGCGCGGTCGAGGTCGGCGCTCATGGCGCACCCCGGCCGGGGAACCGGTCAGCGACGGACGGCGAGGGTGTGGATCTGGGTCGCGAGCGCGAGGTACTCGGGTCGGGTCGAGACGGCCCGCTCGAGCTCCACGAGCGCGGTGGCGGCACCCGGCTCCAGGTCGACCAAGGAGCTGGGCACCAGGTCGACGAAGACCCGGACCGCGTGCATCGCCCGGGGCTCGAACCCGGCGCAGTCGAGGGCCGCGGTGATCTCGTCCGCGGTGAACCGACGGTCCGTGCCGCCGCTCGTGGGGCTGTCGAGCAGAGCCCGGGCCCGACCGAAGTGACCGGCCATCGCCCGGGCGACCACGGCGGCGTGCCGCTGGTTGACCAGCAGGCTGAGGGTGCCTCCGGGCCGGAGGACCGCGGCGAGGGTGTCCAGCGCCACGGCCGGGTCGTCCACGATCTCGAGGACGCCGTGGCAGAGCACGGCATCCATGCTGCCCGCCGGGACCAGGTCGCCCAGGCTGGCCAGATCACCTTGGAGAGCGGTGACCCGGTCGGCGACTCCGCTCTCCTCGGCTCGACGGGCCAGGATCGCCAGCGCGTCCGGGCTGGGGTCGACGACGGTGACCCGATGTCCGAGATCGGCGACCCGCACCGCGAACCCGCCGGTGCCGCCACCGATGTCGAGGACGGAGACCGCGGGAGCGGGCGGGACGGAGCCGAGGGCCTCACGCAACGCGTCCCAGACCACGGCCGTGCGAGCGGCGCTGCGCCGTTGCACGCTGGTGCCACCCGCTCGCTGCTCACCCGCCATGGCGACCACCCTAGGGCACCGCACGACGGGCACGAGAGCGCTCCCCGCACCTCAGCCACCGGAGCTCCCCGGGGAGGAGTGCCAGAGCTTGCGCGGCGCGCTCTTGGTGTCCTCGCCGGGAGGCCGCACGTCGGAGTACGGCGACATCGCGAACCCGCTGGAGTGGACCAGCACCCGGCGGCGGCCCATCCCCCCGGCAGCGTTGCCCGACCCCTGGGGCCTGGCCACCACCGGCCGGGTGGACCGGCTCTCGGCAGCCCCCGACACCGCGGCCTCCCCGGCCTCCCCTGCCTCCCCGGCGAACCCGGCCGGCACCTCGGCCATGAAGGCCCGGACGGCCGCCATGCCGTCGTGCTGCCAGAGCTGGTAGAGGGCGGGAAGCTCCCAGCAGCCGGTGGCCCGCAACGAGACGCCGAGCCGACCGGTGCGGCGCAGCTCCCCGCGGACCACCAGCAGCCAGGAGTGGAAGACCGTCGCGGCGTAGGGGCCCTGCACGTCCTCGAAGAACGTCGCGTCCACGGGTCCGGTGCCGTCGTCGAGGGTCAGGAAGACGACCCGCCGACCGGACCGGATCGGCGGGGTCTGGGTGGCGACCTTCACCCCGGCGACCAGGAGGTCGGACTTGCTGCGTCGCGACAGCAGCCCCTGCGAGCGGGTCACCCCGAGCTCATCGAGGAACCCGTTGTAGAAGTCCACGACGTGCCGGCTCGCGTCGAGTCCGAGGATCTCCAGCTCGGCCCGGACCCGCTCCGCCGCGTTCATCTCCGGGAGCCCGCTGGCCTCCCCGTCGGCCGGGGCGTCCCCGAGGTCGAGCGCGAGCTGGACCGACTCCACCCGGGCCGGTGGCCGGGTGGCCCGGGACTGCCGGGACGCCTGCGCCCACACCCCGGGAGCCTCGTCGGTGCGCTCCCGCGGGTCGGAGCTGTTGCGGGCGGCGGCCTGCGTCACCCGGACGGCCGGGCGCTTCCGCGACCCCGCCGACCGACCGGCCCGGTCCACGGCCCGGGTGTGCCGGTCCAGGTCGGCCACCTGCAGCAGCAGGTCGCGCCGGGTCACCCGGCTCCGGCGGCGGACCGTGACCGGGGAGCCGATCCCGTAGACCGAGTCGAACCCGCCGGCGAGCACCAGCCGCTCCACGATCGGGCGGGAGACCCGGGCGCGGTGCCAGAAGTCGGTGAGCGAGTGGTAGGGCCGGGCCGCGACGATCCGGTCCACCTCCGCCTCGGAGATGCCCTTCACCTCGGCGAGCGCGAGCCGGATGCCGTAGGCGCGGCCGTCCGGCAGACCGGGTCCCGGCGCCCGGCGCGGGGCCTGTCCGAGGACTTCCGGTGGGGGTGGTCCCTGAGGAGCGAACGAAGTGAGCGTCTCGAAGGGTGGTCCCTGAGGAGCGAACGAAGTGAGCGTCTCGAAGGGTTCGTCGTACCGGCCGACCTTCTCGACGACATAGGTCTTCTCGCTGGCGTTGACGTCGAGACCGAGCACCGCGATCCCGAACTGGCGGGCGTCGTCGAGGATCAGCCGCTTGGGGTACATCCCCGGGTCGTGGGTGAGGACGCCGGCCAGGAAGTGCGCCGGGTAGTGCGCCTTCAGCCACGCCGACTGGTAGGTCGGCAGCGCGAACGCCGCGGCGTGCGCCTTGCAGAAGCCGAAGGAGGCGAAGGACTCGAGCACCTTCCAGATCCCCTCGACCACCGCCCGGGGGTAGCCGCGGCGCATCGACCGCGGGAAGAACCAGAGCTTCGCCTGGGCCATCCCCTCGACGTCCCCGAGGGCGCGCCGGGCCTCGTCGGCCTCGGCGAGCGTGCATCCGGTGAGCTGCGCGATGATCTCGATCACCTGCTCGTGGAAGACCACCACGCCCCGGGTCTGCTCGAGGATGGGGCGCAGGTCCTCGTGGAGGTAGCGCGGCATCCGCCAGCCCTGCTTGGCCTCGAGGTACGGCGTCACCATGTCGCTCTTGACCGGCCCGGGCCGGAACAGGGAGATGTCGGTGATGATGTCCTCGAAGGTCTCGATCCCGGACTTCCCGACCAGCTCACGCTGCCCCGGGGACTCGATCTGGAAGCAGCCGAGGGTCTTCGCCTTCGAGATCAGCTCGAAGGTCCGTGGGTCGTCGAACGGCACCTGGGTCTCGTCGTCGAGGTCGATGCCGACCCCGTCCACCCGTGCGATCTCGGCCACCGCGTGCGCCATCGACGACTGCATGCGGATGCCGAGCACGTCGAGCTTGAGCAGGCCGAGGTCCTCGACGTCCTCCTTGTCGAACTGGCTCATCGGGAACCCGGCGAAGGAGGCCTCCACCGGGGTCCGGTCGAGCAGGGTGGCGTCGGACAGCAGCACCCCGCACGGGTGCACGGCGATGTGCCGGGGCAGCCCGTCGAGCCTCTCCACCAGCCGGAACAGGAGATCAAGGTCCCCTGCGCTCTGCCCTTGACCGAGGCCGGAGGCCCGCAGCTCGGGCAGCTCGCGCAGCGCGATGCGGGCGTCGCGGGCCCGGATGTGCGGGAAGGCCTTGGCGATCGCGTCGATCTCGCCGGCCGGCATGCCCAGGGCAGCACCGACGTCGCGCACCGCGTGCCGGACCCGGTAGGTGTCCATCATCGAGACGCAGGCGCACCGCTCACCGCCGTAGCGGTCGAGGATGGCCTCGTAGACCTCGAGCCGGCGCGCGGACTCGACGTCGATGTCGATGTCGGGAAGCGCCTGCCGCAGCGGCGAGAGGAAGCGCTCCATCAGCAGGCCGTGCCGCAGCGGGTCGACGCCGGAGACCCCGAGCAGGTAGTTGACCAGGCTGCCGGCCCCCGACCCCCGGGCCGCGCAGCGCACCCCCATGTCCTTGATCAGGTCGGTGACGTCGGCGACGGTCAGGAAGTAGGAGGAGTACCCCAGCCCGCCGATCACCTCGAGCTCGTCGTCGAGCCGCTTCCAGATCCGTTGACGGGGGGCGTTGCCGTAGCGGTTGCCGATGCCCGCCTCGCACCGGGCCCGCAGCTGCGCGTCGGCCTCGGCCCGTGAGGCCCCGAACTCGGGGAAGTGCACCTCCCCGAGGCCGAGGTCGGCCCGCGGGTCGACCGCGCACCGGTCCGCGACCGTGCGGGTCCGGGCCAGCAGCTCGCGCGCCTCCCGCTCGCCGCCGGTCCCGGCGAAGCGGCAGATCTCCTCGGCCACCTCGGCCATCTGCTTGCCGGACTTCAAGAACCCCTCGGCGTTGCCGCGGTCCACGTGCCGCAGGTCCAGGGGCACCAGCCGGCGGGCGGCGTCGAGCACGTCGACGGTGGGGGCGTCGGCACGGTCGGCGTAGCGGACCGCGTTGGTGAGCACCACCCCCAGCCGTTCGGAGCGGGCCAGGCCCATCATCCGGGCAGCGTGCGGCGACGACCCCGGCCCCGAGCCCGGCAGTCGGTGGGACACCAGCTCGACCAGCAGGTCGGTCCGGTCGACGACCTGCCGCCAGGGCGCCAGCGCCGCCCGGGCCAGGTCGTCGCGACGCAGGGTGACGGCCCGGCCCAGCTCGGACCCGGGACCCAGCAGGACGAGCACGTCCTCGCCCGCGACGTGCTCGGCGACCAGGTCCAGCGTGCAGACCGGAGTGCCGCGCTCGCCCGCCAGGTGGGTCGCGGAGACCAGCCGGCACAGCGCCGCCCAGCCCCGCTTGCTCCCGGCCAGGAACGTCGCGCGGGGCAGCCGCTGGTCCCGGAAGGCCCCGCCCCGCAGCGGCGTGCGCGACCGGCCCGCGGCCCGGGAGCCGGGACCGTCGGGTCCCGGCCACGACCGGAGGACGGGTGCGACCGCCAGGTCCACCCCCAGGACCGGCCGGACCCCACCCTGCAGGCAGGCCTTGGCGAACCGCACCGCACCGTAGGTGCCGTCCCGGTCGGTCAGGGCCAGGGTGTCCATCTCCTGCTCGACGGCCCGCTCCACCAGGGCGTGCGGGTGCGAGGCGCCGTACTGGAGGGAGTAGCCCGACGCGACGTGCAGGTGCACGAACGGATCAGGCGACATGGGACTCGCCCGGCGCGCTCGCGCACCACGGCAGCACCTCCTGGAACGGCACGTGGCGGGTCAGCCCCAGGGACTCCTCGACCACGCCGAGGAACCGGTCGGCGTCACGGACCAGGTCGTCGGCCTCCCGCTCGGTCACCGCGCGGTGCGAGCCGGCTTCCGCGGCGGCCCGCTTCGCGGCACCCGCGGAGAAGAACGTGGCCCACTCGCTGAGCTCGGGGGCGACCTCGGCGAGCAGCACCCAGGCGTTCTTCTGCGCCGAGCGTCCCCGCCGGGGCTGCCCGACCGTGGGGGCGGCCCGGGCGGCGAGCAGGGCCGCGGTCGCTCGCAACGCCGCCACGTGAGCGAAGGCGTAGCGTTGCGGCACCTCCGTGGCGGTGATCGCCTCCCGCAGCGACGAGGCAGCCCGCTGGAGGTAGGCATGGGTTGCCGCCGGCACGTCGAAGGGGTGCGGAGCGGGCTGGGGTGTCGGGATGCTCATCGTCTCCTCCTCAGTCCACACACCGGGCCAGCTGCCAGCTGCCGTCGGCCCAGTCGAAGACCAGGTCGAACACGCCGCGGCCGGCCTCGGCCGCCATCCCGCGGGCCGCCTCGACCCGCCACACCTCACGGTCGGCGGTCGGGTCCGGCCGGGCCGCGAGGTCGGGGCCGTCGTCGAAGCCGAGCATCGCGTGCACCCCGCTCGACTGCCACCAGGGTCCGGTCTCCACCCAGTGCGCGACCACGTCGCACACCTTCCAGAGCCGTCCCCGCCACAGGAACTGCTCCGGGCCCTCCACGTTGCCGCCGGGCCCGCCTACCATCCCCTTGCGCACGTCCACGGGGTCGTCGTACCGCCGCATGTCCCACCCTCCGAGCTCGCTCACACTGATCCGGCTCGACCCCTTCGACCCCACCGAACCCGTCCCTGCCCTGCGGGCGGACTCTCCGGCCGCCGCGAGGGAAGGCTTTGGCGGAGGTGGGGGTCGAGGTCACCCCCGCCAAAGCGGTGTTCGAACATCTGTTCGAACACCTCGAACGGTACACCTCCCCTCCGACAGCCCGTCAACCTCTGTCCCGGAACCGGGGCGCGGTGAGCCGCGGCCACGGCACTAGAGTCCGCACCATGACCGACGAACACCCCTCGATCGCCCACTTCCGTGAGCAGCTCGCGCAGGCCGGTGGACGGGGCCGGATCGTGGTGCTCCCGGACTCCGTGCACACCGCCGCCCTCGCCGCCGAGGCACTCGGCTGCGAGGTCGGTGCGATCGCGAACAGCCTGCTCTTCGACGCCGACGGGGCTCCCGTCCTGATCCTGACGTCCGGCGCGCACCGCGTGGACACCGCGAAGGTCGCCGCGGAGCTCGGCGTCGCCGAGCTCCGGCGGGCCAGGCCCGAGTTCGTCCGTGCGCACACGGGTCAGGTGATCGGCGGTGTCTCCCCCATCGCCCACCCCTCTCCCATCCCCACCTACCTCGACCCCACCCTCCGGAGGTACGACGAGGTGTGGGCCGCCGCGGGCCACCCGGCCGCCGTGTTCAGCACGACGTACGACGAGCTGCTCACGATGACCGGCGGCACCGAGCTCGAGGTGAACTGAGCGTGGAGGTCTGAGCGTGGAGGTCTGGGTCAACCCCGCCTGCTCGAAGTGCCGGGCGGCCACGACCGCGCTCGACGAGGCGGGCGTGGCCTACACCGTCCGCCGCTACCTCGACGAGCCGCCGACCGTCGAGGAGCTGGCCGCGGTGCTGGACCGGCTCGGGATGGACCCCTGGCACGTCGCCCGCGCCCGGGAGGCCCGCGAGGCCGGCATCGACCTGCCGAGGGACGCCGCGCACCGGGACGCCTGGCTGGCCGCGATGGTCGAGCACCCGATCGTGATCCAGCGGCCGATCCTCACCGCCGACGACGGCACCACCGTGGTCGGCCGCGACCCCGCCGCGCTCGCCGAGGCGATCGGGGCGGAGGGTGCCCGCCCCTGATCCTGCGCGCCGCGGGAGCCCGACGGGCTCGGCTAGGCTCACCGGCCATGGCGCGCGTGGTGGTGGTCGGCGGCGGGATCGGCGGCACGGCGGCCGCCGCACGCCTGGCGAAGCTCGGCCACGACGTGACCCTGGTGGAGCGGGCCGACCGGGTCGGTGGGGCCCTCGGGTTCGTCGAGCAGGACGGGTTCCGCTGGGACAGCGGACCCACCGCGACGACCCTGCCCGCCGTCGTACGCGACCTGTTCCGCAAGTCGGGCCGGCCGATCGAGCGGGAGCTCGAGCTGGTGCCCGTCGAGCCCATGCGCGAGCACCGGTTCGACGACGGGACGGTCCTGGCGATGCCGTCGGGCAGCCGGGCCGCGCAGCTCGAGGCGGTCGACGCCGCGCTGGGGGTGGGCCTCGGCCGGCAGTGGGTCGACCACGTGCACGGGTTCGCCGACGTGTGGAACGTGCTGCGGCGCAGCTACCTGGAGCGGCCCTACTCCCCCGAGCACGTGGATGCCGAGGCCCGGGCCCTGCTGCAGTCCCGGCGGACCCTGCACAAGCACGTGCAGAGGACCTTCAAGGACGAGCGGCTGCGCCGGGTGGCGCTGGGCCACGCGCTCCTGGACGGCCAGGACCCGCGCAACGTGCCGGCGTGGATGGGGATGCTCGACTACGTCGAGCAGAACTTCGGCACCTGGACGGTCCCGGGCGGGATGGGGCTGCTGGCCCAGGCGTTGGCCAAGCGTCTCGGTGAGCGCAAGGTCGAGGTGGTGCTGGGCACCACGGCGCGCGACGTCCTGCTTCGTGAGGGCCGGCCCGTCGCGGTGGCCACCGACGCCGGCGACGTCGACGCCGACCTGGTGGTGTGCGCGGTCGACCCGCGGCGGATCCCGGTCCTGGCCACCCACGTGCGCAAGACGATGCCCGCGCTGCCCCCGGTGGTGAGCCACCTCGGCCTCGTCGGCGAGGTCCCCGATCTCCCGCACGAGGTGGTCCTGCACGGGGAACCGACCCTGGTGGTCCGCACCGGCGGGTCGGCTCCCGGCGGCGGGGCGGCCTGGACGGTGCTGGGCCGCGGCCGGCTGTCCGAGGACGTCCTCACCGCGCTGGCCCGGCGCGGGATCGACGTCCGCGAGAACCTCGAGGTGCGGATCGACCGGTCGCCTCGCGAGCAGGTGGTCGCCTTCGGCGGCTCGCCGTACGGCGTGGCCTGGCAGGGTCGCGCCACCGTCGGGCAGAAGCTCGGCGCGGCGACGCCGGTGCCCGGAGTGTTCTGCGCGGGGGTGCACGTCGGGGCGTGGGCGGGGCTGCCCTTCGCGGCGCTCACCGCCGCCAACGTCGCCGAGCTCGTCGGCAGGGCGTGACCCGCCGCCGCAGCGCAGACCTCAGGAGGCGGCCGGCGTGCGCAGGCCGGCGTAGATCTCGCGCGTCGCCTTGGAGCGGTTCAGCGTGTAGAAGTGCAGGCCGGGAGCACCTCCGGCGAGGAGCGTGTCGCAGAGCTCGGTCGCCACGGCGATGCCCTCGGCGCGGACCGCGGCCGGGTCGCCCTCGAACCGCGACACCCGCTCCACGATCGCCGTCGGCAGCGCGGCACCCGAGAGCTCGGCCATCCGGGTGATCTGCGGAAGGTTGGTGATCGGCATGATGCCCGGGATGATCGGGATGTCGACGCCGAGCGCCGAGACCCGGTCGACGAGCGCGAAGTAGTCCTCGGCGCGGAAGAACAGCTGCGTGATCGCGAAGTCGGCGCCGGCACGGGCCTTGTCGGCCAGGACCCGCGCGTCCGAGTCCAGCGACTCCATCGACGGGTGCCCCTCGGGGAAGGCCGCGACCCCCACGCAGAAGTCGCCCAGCGACTTGACGAGCTCCACGAGCTCGAGGGCGTAGCGCAGGCCCTGCGGGTGCGGCTCGAAGGCAGCCGCGGGGCCCTGCGGCGGGTCGCCGCGCAGGGCGAGGACGTTGCGCACGCCCGCGCCTGCGTAGGACCCGATCACCGAACGCAGCTCGTCGCGGCTGTGCCCGACACAGGTCAGGTGCGCCAGGGGGGTCATCGTGGTGTCGTGCGCGATCCGCTCGGTGATGCCGACGGTCCGGTCGCGGGTCGACCCGCCGGCGCCGTACGTCACCGACACGAACGTCGGCTTGAGCACCTCGAGCTCGCGCAGCGCCTTCCACAGCTGACGCTCCCCCTCGGCGTCCTTCGGGGGGAAGAACTCGAAGGAGAAGGACCTCTCCCCCGCAGCGATGAGCTCCCGGACGGTGTCGGCACCGCCGGGCATGCGAGAGGGTCGTCCCAGAGCCATGGCCCAAGGATAGGTGCACCGCCGGCGCGGCCCGGGGGTCCGCCAAACCCCGGACACCGGCGGCGGGACCGGACAGTAGGCTCGCGGGCGTGACCTGGGACCCCGAAGCCTTCCGTACGTCGATCCAGTCGACGCTCGACGCGTTCGTCGACGAGCAGGCGTCCCGGCTCGCGCCGCTGGGGGACGACGCGGCCCGGCTGGTCGAGGCGGCCCGGCAGTCGGTCTCCGGGGGCAAGCGGTTCCGCGCCTCGTTCTGCTACTGGGGGTTCCGCTCGGTGTGTCCCGACGTGGCGGACGAGCAGCCGCTGGTCTCGGCCGCCGCCGCACTGGAGCTGCTGCACGCCAGCGCCCTGGTCCACGACGACGTGATGGACGCCTCCGACACCCGGCGCGGCCGGCCGGCGACCCACCGCGCCTTCGAGCGCCACCACCGTGAGCACGGCTGGTCCGGCGACCCCGAGCAGTACGGCCTGGCGACGGCGATCCTGCTCGGCGACCTGCTCCTGTCCTGGTCCGACGAGATGCTGCGCACCTGCGGGCTGGGCCACGGCGTGGTCCGCGACGCCATGGCGTTCTTCGACACCACCCGCAGCGAGGTGATCGCGGGGCAGTTCCTCGACGTCTCGGTGCAGGCCCGTGGAGCGTCGAGCGTGGAGGAGGCGATGCTGGTGCTGCGCTACAAGTCCGCCAAGTACTCCGTCGAGCGCCCGCTGCACGTCGGCGCCGCGCTCGCCGGAGCGGGTGGCGACGTGCACCGGGCGCTGACCGACTTCGGTCTCCCCCTCGGCGAGGCGTTCCAGCTGCGCGACGACCTGCTGGGCGTCTTCGGCGACCCGGAGGTCACCGGCAAGCCCGCCGGTGACGACCTCTCCGAGGGCAAGCGCACCGTCCTGGTCGCGCTCGCCCTCGAGCGGGCCTCGGCCGCCGACTCCGCCCGGCTCGACGCCGGCCTCGGCACCCCGCTCGACGGGTCCGCGGTGGCGGACCTGCGCCGGGTCATCGACGAGTCCGGCGCGCGTGCCGACGTCGAGGAGCGCATCGCCCGGCTCACCGGTGACGCGCTGGCGGCGCTCGACCGGTCTCCGGTCAGCGACCCGGCCCGCACGGCGCTGCGCCGGCTGGCCGAGGCGGCCACCCAGCGGGCGCTGTGACGCGAGCTAGTGCTTGACGGGTAGCTCGGGCAGGGCCAGCGGTGGCCCGTCGCCGCGCAGCAGGGCCGCCAGCTTGCAGCCCTGCGGGGCGTTGGTCCTGTTGTGGAGCACCTGGAGCGAGACCTCGAAGGCCTGCTCGTCGTGGCGCGCGAACGGGCTCCACCCGTCCCACAGCAGCACCACGCCGTGCCTGTCGCCGCAGTCCACCTCGCTGAGGCAGTCCGCGAGTGCGTCGAAGTTCTCCCCGAAGTGGTCGGGGAACGCGAACGCGGCCGCGGTGGCCTTGAGGAACGACTGCTTGTCCTCGATCGTCCACCCGTCGAGGTGCACGAACTTCCAGCCTGCGTGGTCGACAGCGTGCTCCACGTCGGAGACCGGGGTCGCGCTGTGCCACTGGTAGAGGTCTGGCGGGTTGTGCCCCGCCAGGAGTGCTGCAAGACCGCTCATCTGATGATCCTTGAGAACGAGGAGTAGTGGTCATCGGTGTAGTAGAAGTCACCGTTCGCCCCCATCACGATGCGGCGGGCTCCCCGGTCGGGGGACCCGGGGGTCTCGACGGTGTACTCCGTGTAGTAGCCGCGGGGTCGGTCCGGCAGGTTCCGCTCGAAGTTGCCGAAGGTCGAGCCGTCCTGCTGGTAGCGGAACGGCCCACCGGCGTCGATCGTGCGGAGGGTCTGCCGGGCCTGAGCGGGAAGGTCGCCGACCGCCGTCTGCGGAAGGCCGCCGGGTCCCGACGGTTGCGGCGCGAGCACCGAGGACGACGCCCCGGCACCCCGGTCGGCGGGCGAGTCCTGTGCGTTCCCGCCTGCCGGGGCCCACCACACGACGAGTGCGGCGACTGCGGCGACGAGAAGGCTCAGAACCGCCCGCTTGTCTTTCACGCTCCCGACCCTAGCCGCGTCGCGCACCTCAGCACAGGGTCAGAAGGCCATTGCCTGGGCGCGCCGCTTCACCTCGGACCCACGGTTCTCCCGGAGCGCGTCGATGGGCCGGCCGGGCAGCGTGTCGTCCGGTGTGAACAGCCACTCGATCGCCTCGCGGTCGCCGTAGCCTCCGTCGTGCAGGACCGTCAGCAGCCCCGGGACGCCCTTGACGATCTCTCCGTCCATGACCAGTGCCGCGGGGACCTTCTGCCCCGCTCCGGCGACCGGTACGGCCGCCGCGAGCTGATGCTCGCGGATGAGCTGGCGGACCTTGCTGACGCTGACCCGCAGCTGCTCGGCGGCCTGGCTCCAGTCCAGCCAGTCACCGACCAGCCCGTCGAGGTCTTGCCGCGCGCTGTGCTCCGAGGGGTTCTCCACGGGACAGACTCTGCCATGCCGCTGCGCCATGCCGCGAAACGGCTGAGGCGGCCACCAGGCATTCCGTAGCATGGCGCCCGAGCACGCCGAGCCCTTCGGCCACGCACCTTTCCCGACACCCAGGAGCATCGCCATGGCCCGCATGCCGACCGCGATGCTCGGCGTCCTCCTCCTCGTCGGTGCCGCGACGTCGGCGGCCGCCGAGGCCTCCGACCTCCCCGGTCCGCGGCCCGGGACCGGGGTCGTCGCCTTCAGCCGCGCGGCCCCGGCGCCGCCGACGTACGACGGGAAGCGAGGTCGCCGTACGGCCGAGCGGGACTCGGTCACCGTGAACCCGCTCGTGGGCGAGCTGGACCGGCCCAACATCGTGGTGGTCATGGCCGACGACGCGCGCAACGACGACCTTCGGTTCATGCCGAACGTCCGGCACCTGATCGGGGACCGCGGGGTGCGGTTCACCAACACGTTCTCGCCGCAGCCGCTGTGCTGCCCGGCCCGGGCGTCCTTCCTCACCGGGGAGTACTCCCACAACCACAAGGTGTGGTCGCACGTCTCGCCCTTCGGCTTCCGGGCCCTGCGGGACGGGTCCACGCTGCCGGTGTGGCTGCATCGCGCCGGCTACGACACGACGTTCCTGGGCAAGTACCTCAACGGCTACGGGGTGCAGACCCGTAGGAACGGCCGGCCCTCGCTGCGCTACGTGCCCCCGGGCTGGACCGACTGGCGGGGCTCGGTGGACGGCGGCGTCGGGGCCGGCTCGGCGCTCGACGGCGGCACCTACCGCTACTTCGACACGACCCTGAACGTCAACGGGCGCCTGCAGCCGCACCACGGCGCGTACCAGACCCACCTGTTCAGCCGGATCGCGCAGCAGACGTTCCGCGAGGAGGCCCGGTCCCCGAACCCGTTCTTCTCCTGGCTGTCGTTCGTCGCTCCGCACCACGGGGGGCCGGTCGAGAGGGACGACCCGCCCCCGCTGCGCCGGTCCGACGGGAAGCTCGAGATGTTCCGGAACCCGGCCCGTCCGAAGAGTGTCTGGGGTCGCTTCGACAAGGTGATCCGGCACGCGCCCGGCTACCGCGGCGAGCAGGACGTCAGCAAGACGCCGTTCTTCATCCGGGACAACCCACCGCTGGACCGGGCCGAGCAGAAGGCGGTGCTCGACGACGCCCGGCAGCGCGCCGAGGCGCTCTCCGTGCTCGACGACGAGGTGGCCCGGATGATGCGGGTGCTGCGGGAGACCGGCGAGCTGCGCAACACCTACGTGGTGTTCACCTCCGACAACGGCTACTTCCTCGGGGAGCACCGGATGCGGCAGGGCAAGATCCTGCCCTACGAGCCGTCCCTGCGGGTGCCGTTGCTGGTCCGTGGCCCCGGCATCCCGGCCGGTCAGGTGCGCACCGACCCGTTCACGATGATCGACTTCGCGCCGACCTTCCTGCAGATCGCGGGTGCGCCGCGTCCCGCGTCCGTCGACGGGGTCGGCCTCCTCGACGTGGCGAAGCACGGTGACCGGGGGTGGGACCGCGGCATCCTCACCGAGACCGGCCCACGGGCGGTCGCCCGCGACACCGCGGAGAGCGACAACTTCCTGGTCGACGCGAAGGGACCGTCGCCGCTCCGGTTCTCGCAGGGCGTGCGGACCGGTCGCTACCTGTACGTCGAGCACGCCAGCCGGGAGCGCGAGCTCTACGACCTGCGCACCGACCCGCGCGAGCTCGACAACCTCGTGGCTCGGCCGGGGATGCGACCGGTGGTGCGGGCACTGGCGCACGAGCTCGACCTGCTGCGCAACTGCGTCGGTGTCGAGTGCTCGGTGCCGATGGCGCCGACGCTGCGGACCCGGCACCCGGCGCCCCCGCTGCCGGACGGCAGCTACGACTGACCACCGACGAGCCGCCGCACCCCGGTCGGGGAGGTCAGACCCAGGCCCAGCGGACCTTGACCCGACGGTCGCTGTTGACCGCGCGGACCCGCCGTGCGGCACGCCACAGGTTGCGGTAGCTCTCGCGCCGCTCGTCACCGCTGACCTGGTCGACGATGACGACCGTCCAAGGGAGGAGGCCGGCGAACCGGACGACCAGGAGGATCAGTCCGAGTGCAAGGACGACGGGCAGCTCGACGGACAGCAACCCGGCCGCGAGGACCAGGACGATCAGGGGCGCGGCGATGATGATCACCAGCCACAGGGCGAGGCCGAGGACCACGCCCTGGAGGTCGTCCACGACCATGAACGGGTCGGTGTTCTCCCGGAGGGTGTCGGGCTTCATCACCCGCGCACGCGGGCGCCACGGCAGGGCCCGCACGTCGAGCAGTGCTGTCTCGAGCACGGTCCTTGCCTCCTGGTGCGACTCGGCTCACGTGGGTCGGTGCCTCGCCCTCGCGGAGGAACCGCAAGGGCGGGCCCCGATCCTAGGCGGCGGGCAGGGGTCTCGTCGCCGAGCCTCAGCCGAGCCGTCGCTGAAGGATCGACGCCCCCGGGCCGGTGAGCTCGCGAGCCACCCCTCGCCGACCTGCGAGGATCATGAGAACCGCCTCCGCCTCGCCTCGCGCCTCGGGCCCCTTGCCGCGTGACCAGTCGACGTCGGTGGCGACCAGCCGTGTGCCGCGTGCCTTCCAGAACCCGCGCAGCGGACCCGCCATCCCGCACAGAGGCTCGGGTGGTCCCACTGCGCGGGACGCAGCGACTCCAGGAAGTCGGCCATCTCGGCTCGCTCCTCGCGGGCCATCGCCATCACATCCATGACGCTCTTGCTACCAGCGGAGCAGGTCGGAGGCAACGGCACTGCGCTCGGCCGGCGCCGGAGCCGGTCCCGGTTGACCTCGGGTGTGGCTCGGCGCAAGGTGGGTCGCAAGCACCCATGGAGCGCCTCGGCCGTGCTCACCGTGAGGAGAAGCGAATGGACCCCACCGAACGTCCACCCCTGATCGTGCGCTGCACCCTGAGGCTCGAGCAGGCCACGGCACTCGACCGTCCGGTCCAGGCGTTGGAGCCGCACATCCACTCCTGGTTCGGCTCCGGGACGCGAGGTCGGATGCTTCGCGGTGAGTGGCTCGGCCACGCGGTCCACCCCGTGCTCACCGACGTCGCGATCGGCACCTGGACCTCCGCAAGCCTGCTCGACGTGCTCGGAGGGTCCGACATGTCCGCCTCCGCCCAGAGGCTCGTCGGGCTGGGGGTGCTCGCCGCCGGCCCGACTGCCTGGACCGGGTGGGCCGAGTGGTCGGCGGCCGGGTCGCGCGACAAGCGGGTCGGCCTCGTCCACGCCGCGACCAACGGCGTCGCGATCGGCGTCTACGCGGCGTCGTGGCTGGCCCGTCGGCGCGGGCGGCACGGCAAGGGGGCGCGGCTCGCCCTTGCCGGCGCGGCGGTCTCGGGACTCGGTGCGTACCTGGGCGGCCACCTCGCAGAGGGGCGCAAGGTGGCGAGCCGCGACGCCGCCTACGCGGACTCGCCACCGGGAGCCTGAACCGACCGACCGCGCGTCCCGAGCAGGTCGAGCGACCTCAGGCTCGTGCCGGGTCGGCTGTTGCGACCCGTCGACCCGTCAGCCCGATCCAGCCGAACAGGGTCAGCAGGAACACGTAGAACGCCGTGTCGCCGGGCAGCAGCCCACCGCCGACGGTGAACGTCAGTGCCTGCCAGGGACCGAGCAGTGCGGTCGCCGTACCCCACCGGCGCCAGCCGGGCTCGCGGCGGAGCGCCAGGCCCGCGAAGACCAGCCCGAACACGGAGGTCGCGACGACGACCACGAACGACAGCGCGTGGACCAGGCCGTGCCAGGACATCGGACCGGGCACCGGGTCGGTCCGGAAGGCGCTCGTACACATCGCCAGCGCGGTGAGCGTCAGCAGCACCCGGGCGGTCCCGCCCCGCCAGCCGTGCAGGTGCGCACCCAGTGCGGTGACGAACGCCAGGACGAGGGCGCCGGTGACGAAGAAGTTCGCCACCTGGACGAAGCCGAACCGCCCCAGTGCGGTGTAGCTGGGGTAGGGAATCCGGTTGTCGCCGAACACCGACCAGCCGGCACCCTTGAGGAAGCCGTACTCCGCAAGGGTCAGCAGCACGGCGGTGCTCACGAACAGCGGACCGGCCAGCACTCCGCACCAACCCGCCCGCGACAGGGCCGTGCGGGCGGTCCGGCGGCTCTCGACGATGGCAGCCATCACAATCCTCCTTGTTGCCGGCGACGGTCGTCGGCTCGGCACCGACGCTAGGAGCCCGCCGGCCCGGGTACGACGTCTCCGAGGACGCACCGCAGGGCCCGCGCGGATGAACCGAGTTCCTCCTCAGGAACGAAGTCAGCGGGCGCACGGATGGCTACCGTTGACGGGTGGCCGTCGACAGGGTGGGCAACCGAGCAGCACCGCGGTCGCACGTGTGGCCCCGGGTGAGGGACGCCGCCCTGATCGCGGTCTGCCTGCTGCTGCTCTGGCAGGGAGTCCAGGTCGTCGCCACCACACCTGGGCCTCGCGTGCTGGCTGCCCTGACCATGCTGGTGCCGATCGGCGCCCTGCCCTGGCGTCGGAGGCACCCGACGCCGGTCTTCCTCGTCGCGGCACTGCCGAACCTGGCCTACTGGCTGGTCTTCGGGGCACCCGAGAACGCCGGCCTGCTCATCGCGCTGAGCGTCGAGCTGTATGCCGTCGGCCGCTGGGAGCCGGTCCGGTCACGGGCCTACGCCGTGATCGCGCTCGCGGTGGTCGCGTTCGTCGTCCACGAGTGGCGCGACCCCACCAACGTCAACGTGGTGCAGGTGCTCAAGGCGCTGCCGTACGACGGCGTGGGCACGCTCGCCTGGCTGCTCGGAGCCTATGTCCGCATCCGGGGCGAGCAGCAGGTCTCCACCGCGGACCGGATCGCGGCCGAGGAACGCACCCGGATCGCACGGGAGCTGCACGACATCGTCGCGCACGGCATCGGCGTGATGGTGGTCCAGGCGGAGGGAGCCGCCGAGGTCGTCGACCAGGACCGGGTCCGGGCCAAGGCCGCCATGGAGCGGGTCGCCCAGACCGGTCGGGAGTCGCTGGTCGAGCTGCGGCGGGCCCTGGGCATGCTCCGCGAGCCGGGTGAGGCGGCGCACGATCCCCTCCCCGGGCTGGCGCGGGTCGAGGAGCTCCTCGACCTCGTCCGCCAGAGCGGGCTCAAGGTGCGCCGGGAGACGACCGGGACGCCCACCGCACTCTCCCCCGGCGTCGACCTCGCGCTCTACCGGGTGGTGCAGGAGGCCCTGACGAACACCCTGCGGCACGCATCGGCCCGGCGGGTGCTCGTGCGGATCGAGCACGAGCCGGCGCAGGTGCGGGTGGAGGTGACCGACGACGGTCGCGCGCTGCCGGGCCAGCAGGCACCCACGGGCGGAGGGCTGCTGGGGATCCGGGAGCGGGTCGCCATGCTCGGCGGCGAGGTGGACCTCGGTCCGCTGGCGGAGGGCGGTTTCCGGGTCCGGGTCCGCGTGCCCACCGGGAGCCGGCCGTGAGCGCCGTCCCCGCGATCGGCGTCGTGCTCGTCGACGACCAGGACCTCGTCCGCGACGGCTTCACCATGATCATCGACAGCCAGCCCGACATGGCGGTGGTCGGCGTCGCGGCGGACGGCGCCGAGGCGATCGACGTGGTGCGTCGTACCGCTCCGGACCTGGTGCTGATGGACGTGCGGATGCCCGGAGTCGACGGGATGGCAGCGACCCGACGGCTGCTCGCCGCCGCCGAGGCGCCGAAGGTGCTGATGCTGACCACCTTCGACCTCGACGAGTATGTCGCGGAGGCGCTCCGGCTCGGGGCCAGCGGGTTCCTGCTGAAGGACTCACCGCGGGCTCAGCTGCTCAGTGCGATCCGTCGGGTGGTCGAGGACGAGCTGGTGCTCTCGCCCTCGGTGCTCGGTCGGCTGGTGGACTCCTTCGTCGACCACGGCGCGCGCCCCCGAGACGAACGCGTCGGCCGGCTGACCCCGCGTGAGGTCGACGTCCTCGTCCTCCTCGCCCGCGGGCTGTCCAACGCGGAGATCGCCCGTGAGCTGTTCCTGAGCGTCACCACGGTCAAGTCGCACGTGGCCAGGATCCTGGCCAAGCTCGGACTGCGTGACCGCGTCCAGGCGGTCGTCTTCGCCCACGAGACCGGCCTCTCCCGGTCCGACCGGGTGCCCGGCGCCGACCGATAGCCACCCGCCGCGTGAGGCGGCGGACCCCCGGACGTCTGTCGGCGGCGAGGCAGGGAGCGGACCGGGTCGGGTTCCCGCTCCCTGCCCCCGCGGGCTACAGCGAGGCGACCGCGGCGATGGCTGCCGCCGCGTCCTTGACCACCTGGGACACGATGTCCAGGTCGCGCAGCAGCATGTTCTTCGGGTCCTTGAACTGGATCAGAGCCAGCGACCTCGCCCGAGCGAGGGTGCCTTCGTCGACCTGGTTGGTCCAGTAGCAGGTGCGGTCGCTGGTGCTGAACGGGATCCAGCTCCCGTCCACGCCGTACCAGTGCTTCTGGGCGTCGATGTGCGCGGGCCAGATGATCTTGCCGTCGGCGTCGAGGAGGACCGGCAGCACGCTGCCGTGGAACCCCGCCATCTCGTTGGTCGTCCAGATGCGGGTGTGGCCGGAGATCAGGCCGGTGCCGGACATGCTGGCCGAGCTGTTCATCCACTCCCCGGTGTCGAGGTGCTGGTCGCCTGTGCCGGCCACGAACGGCGACCAGTCGTGCCAGGTGTTCGAGGCCCACACCGCCCGACCGCCGGGAGCGTAGATCA
Organism: uncultured Actinomycetota bacterium; assembly: GCA_963838025.1. Classification (GTDB taxonomy): domain Bacteria; phylum Actinomycetota; class Actinomycetes; order Propionibacteriales; family Nocardioidaceae; genus Nocardioides_B. Next base: position 1,394,453 of record CAWIPF010000001.1, on the reverse strand, counting down.
CCAGGTTGGCGTCGTCCTGCATGACGACCGCGGTGCCGCCGCGGCCGTTGGTCCCCGTCGCCCAGTAGGCGTGGCCGCGGTCGTCGTAGCAGACGAGGTTCCCGTCGGCCTGCATGACCGCGCGGGTGACCGGCTTGCCGAAGGTGTGGGAGGACCACAGCGCCACGTTGTTGTCGGCCCGGTACAGCACCAGGTTGCCGTCGTTCTGGAGGGTCAGGAAGGCACGGCCGTTGAGGGCGGTCAGCCGGTCACCACGCGTCAGCTGCTGCCCCGTCTCGAGCATGTTCACCGGATGCGGTGTCACCGTCGGCGGCGCCGGCGCGGGGGCCGGCGGCGTCGGGGTCGGCCTCGGCGGGAGGTGGTTGATGATCGACATGGTCGTCCTGGCCCGGCGATCCGCGTCGAGCTCGGGCGCGTCGTCGGGTCCGAGGACCTGGTGGAAGACGTTCGAGCGCTCTGAAGCCATTGGTTGTTTCCCCCTGTGCGTACGTCGCGAGCCACCGCGGCCGCGATCACGACCAGAGGAGACGCGGGGGCGGGAGGCTGATACACGCACCCGCGACGGGAATGGTCCAGCCCTCATGTACGCTGGCCTAAGTGAGACATTGATGTCCCATTTAGGTCAGGAGTCGACAGATGCTTCGTTCCCTCGCCACCTTCTCGGTCCGCCACCGCTGGCTGGTCGTCGTCACCTGGCTGGTCCTGGTCCTCGGCGCCAACGTCGCCGGGCAGGAGTACGGCGGTTCGTTCAGCAACAACCTGTCGGTGGAGGGCACCGACTCCCAGGCGGCGTACGACGCGCTGGCCGAGCAGTTCCCGCAGACGTCGGGGGATGCCATGCAGGTGGTCATCCACGACCCGCGCGGCGTCGCGCGGCCGGAGGTCCGCCAGGAGGTGGACGCCGCCGTGCGCACGGTCCGCGAGCAGCCGGGCGTCGCCGCGGCCACCTCGCCGTACTCCGCGTCCCAGCCGATGGTCTCCTCGGACGGCACGACCGCGATGGCGACGGTGCGGTTCGACCGGCGTGCCGCAGACCTCACCACGTCACAGATCGACCGAGCGCAGAAGTCCTTCGCCCCCGTGCGCGACCAGGGGGTGCAGGTCGAGTTCGGGGGTGCGGCGCTCAACTCGGAGTCCGGGCCCAACGGGAGCGAGGTCATCGGGCTCGCTGCCGCGGTGCTCGTCCTGCTGCTGGCGTTCGGGTCCGTCTTCGCCATGCTCGTGCCGCTGCTGACCGCCGTCCTCGCCCTCGGCCTCGGCCTCGGGGCCGTCCACGTCCTCGCGGGCTTCGTCACGATCGGCACGGCCGGCCCGGTGGTCGCGGCCATGATCGGCCTCGGTGTCGGCATCGACTACGCGCTGCTGGTGGTCACCCGGCACCGGGAGGCCCTGGCCGCGGGGCACCCGGTCGAGGAGTCCGTCCCCCTCGCGCTGTCCACGGCGGGCCGGTCGGTCCTGGTCGCCGGCACCACCGTGGTCATCGCGATCTTGTCGCTCTACCTCATCGGCATCCCGTTCGTGTCGACCCTCGGCCTGGCGAGCGCGATCACCGTGACGGCCACCCTGCTCGCCGCCGTGACGCTGCTGCCCGCACTGCTGGCCGTCTTCGGCGGCAGGCTCGACCGGCTGCGGGTGCGCAGGCTGCGGCTCGACCACGGCGGTGGCCACGTCAGCCGGTGGCACCGCTGGACCCACCACGTGCAGCGCCGGCCCTGGCCGTACGTGCTGGCCTCGGTCGCGGTCCTCGCCGCCCTCGCTGTGCCGCTGTTCAGCCTGCGGCTCGGGACGGCGGACGACGGGTCGGCCCCGACGGGAAGCACCGAACGGAAGGCCTACGACCTCGTCGCCGGGTCGTTCGGCCCGGGATGGACCGGGCCACTGGTGGTGACGGTGCAGACCGACAGCGCCGCGACCACCGCGCGGGAGGCCGACGCGTTGCGGACCGCGATCGCGGGCACGCCCGGCGTGGATGCGGTGAGCCCGCCACGGCTCAACGCCAGTGGCAGCACGGCCGTCCTCGACGTCGTGGCCACCACCTCCCCCGACAGCCGGGCCACCGAGGACCTCGTGCACCGGCTCCGGGAGCGCGTCATCCCGGCACAGACGGGCGGCGACGACGTGCACGTGGGGGGCGCCACGGCCACCGCGATCGACCTCGCCGACCGGCTGAGCCAGCGGATGGCGTGGTTCATGGCCTTCGTCGTGGGCCTGAGCTTCCTGCTGCTGATGGTGGAGTTCCGCTCGATCTTCGTGCCGGTCAAGGCCGCCCTGATGAACCTGCTCTCGGTCGGCGCCGCCTACGGAGCGGTGGTCGCCGTCTTCCAGTGGGGCTGGCTGTCCGGCCTGACCGGCGCCCAGCCCGGACCGATCGAGTCGTTCGCCCCGATGATGCTCTTCGCGGTGCTGTTCGGGCTGTCGATGGACTACGAGGTGTTCCTCCTCAGCCGGGTGCGCGAGGAGTACCTGGAGACCGGGAGAGCCCGCACCGCGGTCGCCGACGGCATCGCCGCGACGGCCCGCGTCATCACCGCCGCCGCCTCCGTCATGGTCGTCGTGTTCGCCAGCTTCATGCTGAACGACGAGCGGGTGGTCAACATGTTCGGGTTCGGCCTGGCTGTGGCGATCGCCATCGACGCGACCGTCGTACGCCTCGTGCTGGTGCCCGCCGTGATGGCTCTCGCCGGGCGGGCGGCCTGGTACCTGCCCCGCTGGCTCGACCGGTTGCTGCCGAGGATCGAGCTCGAGCCGAGGCCGCTCGACCCGTTCGAGACCAAGCCGGACGAGCCGGCGGACCAGCCTGCGGACCAGCGGACCGGGGGCGGGCTCACCGTTTGACTGTTCCGGACACATCATTCACATTCGTATCTATAGTCACAGCGTCACCACGGTTTCGGGGGAACCCAGGGCTCCGGGACCTGCCGTCGACGGAGGGACACATCTGGTGAGCTCGACCACGACCGGCCCGGCCGGGCCCCCCGGCGGCCTGCGGCGCGCCCGCCGGTGGGCCCGCCGGTTCACCGCAGGCACCACCGCGGGCGGCGTGCTGCTGCTCGGCGCCCCCGCCGCCCACGAGTACGTCGACCCCGCGGACGCGGCCGGGGACTCCGTGCAGACCGTCGACGCGAGCACCCTGACCCTGACCTCGGGCCACCCGCGCAAGCACCGCTGGCGCGGCCACCCCGGGAGACGGATCCGGCACTACACGGTCCGCCGCGGAGACACCGCGACCGGGCTCGCCGTCCGGTTCCATGCCTGGACCCGAGAGCTGATCGAGCTCAACCACCTCTCCCGGCACGCCCGGCTCCTCGTCGGCGAGAGGATCCGGATCCCGGTCGTCGTCGCCGCGGCCCGCAGGGCCCACCGGCACCCGCCCCGGACCCACCCGCGGGCACACCACCGGACCCACGCTCGGCCCCACCCCCGGGCCCACCGTCCCAAGGCGCACCCGGCCGGCCACCGCACCCGGCACGTCTGGCGGCACGCCGACGCGAGCAGGGCGACGGTGCGCCGTGTCGTCGTCCGCACCGCCCGACGGCACGGCGTGAACCCCGACCTGGCGCTCGCGATCGCCTGGCAGGAGTCCGGGTGGCAGCAGCGCCGGGTCTCCTCCGCGGGCGCGGTCGGGGTGATGCAGGTGATGCCGTCCACCGGCCGGTGGCTGTCGGGGCAGGTCGGCCACCGGCTGTTCCTGCGCCGGCTGCACCACAACGTGACTGCCGGCGTCGTGCTGATCAAGATGCTGCGCTCCCAGGTGGGCGGCGCGAGGTGGACGATGGCCGGCTACTACCAGGGCCTGGGCTCCGTGCGCAGCCACGGCCTGCACGAGTCGACCCGGCGCTACCTGGCGAACGTGGCGAGCATCCGCAGGGCGCTGGCCCGGGGCTGGGACCCGGCCTAGCGAGGCCGTGGAGTGACCCACGCCACGCCGACCGGCTCCCCGGGGAGACGGGATTCGCGCCCGCCACCTAAAATCAAGGGGGACCGGGCTCTTCCCCTCCGCCTGGCCGCCACTGGAGGACGACCGACGTGGACAGGACTGTCGCGGACCCGATGATCGGGCGTGTGCTCGACGGTCGCTACCGCGTCGGCCCGCAGATCGCCCGCGGGGGCATGGCCGCCGTCTACGAGGCCACGGATCTGCGCCTGGACCGGACCTGCGCGGTGAAGGTGATGCACGCGGGTCTCGGCGACGACCACGACTTCGCGGGACGCTTCGTGCGCGAGGCCCGCGCCGCCGCCCGGCTGTCGCACCCGAACGTGGTCAGCGTCTTCGACCAGGGCGACGACCACGGCACCCTGTTCCTGGCCATGGAGTACATCCCCGGGCACACCCTGCGCGACCTGATCCGCGAGGACGCCCCGATGGCCCCGGGACGGGTGCTGGCGCTGATCGACCCGGTTCTCTCCGCGCTCGCCGCCGCCCACGAGGCCGGCCTGATCCACCGCGACGTGAAACCGGAGAACGTGCTTCTTGCCGACGACGGCCGGGTCAAGGTCGCCGACTTCGGGCTCGCCCGCGCGGTGAGCGCCGAGACCCAGCACACCGCCACCGGCGGGGTGCTGATCGGCACCGTCTCCTACCTCTCCCCCGAGCTGGTCGTCGACGGCCGGGCCGACGCCCGCTCCGACGTCTACGCCACCGGGGTGATGATCTACGAGATGCTCACCGGCCGGAAGCCGCACGAGGGCGACTCCCCGATCCAGGTCGCCTACAAGCACGTGCACGAGGACGTCCCCGCCCCGTCGGAGGAGGTCCCCGGCATCCCGCCGTACGTCGACGCGCTCGTCGCCCGCGCGACCGCGCGTGACCGCGAGCTGCGTCCCGCCGACGCGCGGGTGCTGCTGCACCAGGTCCGTCGGGTGCGGGCCGCCCTCGACCACGGGGTGGTCGACGACCCGGATCTCACCGCCGACCTGGCCCCGACCGTCCCGGTCCGCACCGGCGAGGACGACATCGACTACGTCACCGACGAGGTCCCGATGATCCTCACGCCCGCCCAGGCGGTGCGGGAGGCACAGGGCCCCGAGAGCACCACCGTGCTCGGGCGGGTCCGCGGCCAGGGCCGCGCACCGGCCCCGTCGACGGGCGTGTCCGGCCGACGCGCACAACGACCCGGTGCCGCGCCCGCGACGGTCCCGCAAGGGGCCCCTGCTGCTCGCGCTGGTGCTGCTGCTGGCCGTCGGCGCCGCGGTCGCCGGCTGGTGGTTCGGCGCCGGCCGCTACGAGACCACCCCGGGGGTGGTCAACCTGTCCGCCGCCCAGGCACGGGCCAAGGTGGAGGCGGCGGGGCTGCACTTCGAGATCGGCGGGCAGACCTACTCCGAGACGGTGGCCGCCGGGTCCGTGGTCAGCACCGACCCGGCCGGGGGCGAGCGGATCCTGCACGACGGCACCGTGTCCGCGGTCGTCTCGCGCGGCCCGGAGCGCTACCAGGTGCCCGCGCTGCGTGGGATGACCCTCGACGACGCAAGCGCGGCGTTGACGGCGACGCACCTGGTCACCGGCGACGTGACCCGGCGCTACGACGAGAAGGTCGCCAAGGGCGTGGTGCTCGGCTCCGACCCGAAGCCCGGCAAGGAGCTGCGACGCGGCACCGCCGTGGATCTGGTGGTGAGCCGGGGCCCGAAGCCGGTCGAGGTGCCCGACTTCACCGGCAAGAACGCCGACGAGGCGGTCCGTGCGCTGCGCGGGCTCGGGCTCTCGGTCGAGCTGACCCGCCGGCACGACGACACCATCCCCGCCGGCGACGTCATCGCGCAGTCGCCGCGTGAGGGCACCCTCTTCCGCGGGGACACCGTCAACCTCAAGGTCTCCACGGGTCCGGTCATGGTCGAGGTGCCCGACGTGGTGCAGATGGGGGTCGCCGACGCGACCGCCGCGCTCGAGGCGGTCGGGTTCCAGGTGCAGACCACGCGCTCCAGCCTCTATGTCGGGCTCGAGTACGTCGTCGGGCAGAAGCCCGGGGGCGGGGAGAAGGCGCCGCGCGGCAGCGTGGTGACCCTGTCCCTGGTGTGACGGCCGGTGCCGGCCGGCCGGGCCGGCGCCCGTAGGCTTCCGCCATGCCCACCAGCCCCGTCCACGCCGGCCTGCGCAACCCCGTGGGCACCCACGTCAAGGTGGGCAAGGGGCTGGCCGACGGGGCGCTGGTGCACGCCGAGGAGGCGGGCGCCGAGACCATCCAGATCTTCGTCGGGAACCCGCGCGGCTGGGCGCACTCGGCGGGCAGACCGGCCCAGGACACGGCCTTCCGGACGGCGTGCGCGGACACCGGCATGCGGGTCTTCGTGCACACGCCCTACCTGGTCAACCTGGGCTCGCCCACCCCGTCGACGTACGAGCGGTCGGTCGCCACCGTCGCCCACAACCTCGCGCGCGCCGCACAGATCGGCGCCGAGGGGGTCGTCGTGCACACCGGCTCCTGCGTCGACGAGGGCACCCTGGAGACGGCCATGCGCCAGGTCCGGGAGGGCCTGCTGCCGATGCTGGAGACGCTCGGGGACGACGGCCCTTGGCTGCTGCTCGAGCCGACCGCCGGGCAGGGACGGTCCCTGTGCGCCGGCGTCGAGGACCTCGAGGCCTACCTCGAGTCGCTGGACCGGCACCCCCGGGTCGGCATCTGCCTGGACACCTGCCACGTGTTCGCCGCGGGTGCGCCGCTCGACGAGCCCGGCGGCACCACGGCGACCGTGGACCGTCTCGTGCAGATCGCCGGCCCCGGCCGGCTGCGCCTGGTGCACGCCAACGACTCCATGGACGTCCGGGGCGCGTTCAAGGACCGGCACCAGAGGATCGGCGAGGGCTACATCGGGATCGGGGCGTTCGAGGAGCTCTTCGCCCACCCGGCGACGGCGGGGGTGCCGTTCGTGCTGGAGACACCGGGCTCGCGCGACGCCGACGACCCGCAGATCCCGCTGCTCAAGAAGCTCCGGGGCGCGTGAGCACCCGGGCGCCGCGCGCCGTCCCGACCCGACGCACCCACGTCCTGGCCACCCTCGCCCTGCTGGGCCTCACCGCCTCGTGGGGTTCGACGTTCTTCTTGATCAAGGACCTGCTGGACCGGGTCCCGGTGCTGGACTTCCTGGCCCTGCGGTTCGCGCTCGCCAGCGTGGCGCTGCTCCTGCTCGCGCCGCGCGCGCTGACCCGGCTCTCCCCGGCCGCCCGCCGCTACGCGGTCGTGCTCGGCCTGCTGTACGGCGTCGCGCAGATCCTGCAGACCACCGGGCTGGCGCACACCCCCGCCAGCGTGTCGGGGTTCATCACCGGGATGTACGTCGTCTGCACACCGCTGTTGGCCGCGGTGCTGCTGCGGCAGCGGGTGAGCGCGCTGACCTGGGGCGCGGTGCTGCTCGCCATGGCCGGTCTCGGGGTGCTCACCCTCAGCGGGCTGAGCGTCGGCTTCGGGGAGGCGATCACGCTCGTGTCCGCGGTGCTCTACGCGCTGCACATCGTCGGGCTCGGCGCCTGGAGCACCGCCCGCGAGGCGATGGGGATGACGATCATCCAGCTCGTGGTGATCACGCTGGTGTGCCTGGTGGTGACCGCGCCCGACGGTGTGGTGCTGCCGTCCTCTCGGGGCGACTGGCTGGCGGTGGTCTACATGGCGGTGGTGCCGGGGGCGCTCGCCCTGGCCGGGCAGACGTGGGCGCAGGCGCACCTGCCGGCGACCCGCTCGGCGATCATCATGACCATGGAGCCGGTGTTCGCGGCGCTGTTCGCCATCGGCCTCGGCGGCGAGGCGATGACCGTCCGGGTGGCCGTGGGCGGCCTGATGGTGCTCTCCGCGATGCTGGCCGTCGAGGTCCTCCCCCGGCGCAGGATCGAGGCCGAGGTCCAGCACATCGCGGTGTGAGGGTCACAGCTTGGGCGGCGTACGTCCCGTCTCCAGACCCAGCCCGGCCTCCCGGATCAGGCCGGAGACCAGCTCGTGCCCGAGCATGATCGTCTGGTCCAGGGTGGCCAGTCCGGTCTCCATCCGGCCGGCCTCGAAGGACCACTTGGCCGCGGACATGCCCTGCACCAGCGAGTCGTTGATCTCGATCGCCTCGCGGTGCAGCCGCGCCGCCGCGGCGAGCTGCACCCGCTCGTCCTCCCCTCGCCGCAGCCGGTCGGCAGCGTCGCCGAGCAGCGTCCCGAGCAGCATCATCGGGACGATCCGCGAGATCCAGCCCAGCCCGCTCATCGGCACGTCGTTGACGAGCACCCACACGCCGATCAGCCCGACGGCGACGAGCCCCGCGACGATCCCGGCCCCTCGCCCGAACGCGGTCGCCAGCAGTGCGACGGGAAGCGTGTAGAGCATCGAGTAGCCGTCCTTGATGTCACCGACGTTCAACCGCAGCACCAGGATCGTCAGGTAGAGCACGACTGACACGGCGATCGTGAACTCCGGGCGCGCTCGAAACCAAGGCGCTGGAGCCGGCGGCAGGCTCGACGCAGGGGTTAGATGCATCACTCAACTGTGCCCGTTATGTCCGCGACCACCAAGGGACAAAGGTCCCCTCCACGGGCCGGGGCGGGAATTTCGGGTGCGGGCCCGCGCCACGGCCCCCTAGGTTCCCCCCATGACGCGCCTTGACACCCGCCCCTTCGCCGAGGGCGACCTGCCGATCGCGGGCCGGCTGCTCGCCGAGCGGCACCGCCGGCACCGGGCGGCCGCGCCGCTGCTCTCCGCCCGCTACGAGGACCCCTCCGTCGCCGAGGCCGAGGTGGCCGCCGCCTGGGCGGCCGAGGACTCCTCGGGAGCGGTCGCGCTTCGGGACCGGGAGGTGGTCGGCTACCTGCTCGGCTCCCCCAAGCCGGCCGACACCTGGGGGCCCAACGTGTGGGTCGAGTCGGCGGGCCAGGCGGCCTCCGACCAGGAGACGCTGCGTGCCCTGTACGCCGCGGCGGCCGCCCGCTGGGTCGACGAGGGCCGCACCGCCCACTACGCCCTGGTCCCCGCCGCCGACGAGGACCTGGTCCGGGCCTGGTTCCGGCTGTGCTTCGGGCACCAGCACACGCACGCCCTCCGCCCGCTGCCCGAACGGCCTGCCGCGGCGCCGCCCGGGCTCGCGGTCCGGAGGGCGGAGCGCGAGGACATCCCCGTCCTGGCGCGGCTCGATCTCGAGCTCCCACGACACCAGGGGCTCTCGCCGACGTTCTCCTCGGGTCCGCTGTCGACGTACGACGAGAGCCTCCGGGAGTGGGAGGAGGACTTCGACGACGACGCGTTCGCCACCTTCGTCGTCGAGCACGAGGGCCACGTCATCGGCTCGGCGGTGGGCTGCCCGCTGGAGAAGTCGCGCAGCAACAGCTCCCTCGTCCGCCCCGACCGGGCGGGGTTCCTGGGCTTCGCCGCCGTGTTCCCGCACGCCCGCGGTCTCGGCGCCGGCCGAGCCCTGGGCGAGGCGGTGCTCGACTGGTGCGCCCGGACCGGCTTCGCCGCGGTGGCCACCGACTGGCGGGAGACGAACCTGCACTCCTCGCGGGCCTGGCGGGCCCTGGGGTTCACCGACACGTTCGTGCGCGTGCACCGGCTCATCGGCCACTGAACCGGCGACAGGTCCATATCCTGGGACACCTGTCCGGTTCGCGGACGGATCACGGCTACCCTGGTGCCGTGCAGCAGCACCGAACCTATTTCTTCGGCTACCCGCCCGGGGCTCCCGTGCGGGCGGCCGAGTAGTCGGCGCCCGCACGAACACACCAACGCCCCTGGCCACCGCAGGGGCGTTTCGCATGTCACGACCCCGCCGGCGTCGTCAGGGTGGTCAGGCACTCAACCGAGAGGAACAACCATGGTCGTCGTGATGACACCCGAGGCAACCGACGAGGACGTGGCCCGCGTCGTCGAGCGCGTGGAGGGGGTCGGCGGGGAGGCCTTCGTGAGCAAGGGGGTGGTGCGCACGATCATCGGCCTGGTCGGCGACATCGACTCCTTCCACCACCTGAACCTGCGCACGATGCCCGGTGTCGGGGACGTCCACCGGATCTCCGACCCCTACAAGCTGGTCAGCCGCCAGCACCATCCCGACCGCAGCACGGTCTGGGTGCGTGGTGTCCCGATCGGACCGGAGACCTTCACGTTCATCGCCGGCCCGTGCGCGGTCGAGTCCCGCCAGCAGACCCTCGAGGCCGCCGAGATGGCCAAGGCCGCGGGTGCCACGATCATGCGCGGCGGCGCCTACAAGCCCCGCACGTCGCCCTACGCCTTCCAGGGCCTCGGCGTGCAGGGCCTCGAGATCCTCTCCGACGTGCGGGAGGCGACCGGCCTGCCGGTGGTCACCGAGGTCGTCGACGCCCGTGACGTCCCGGTGGTCGCCGAGCACGCGGACATGCTCCAGATCGGCACCCGGAACATGGCGAACTTCGGCCTGCTCCAGGCGGTCGGCGAGTCCGGCAAGCCGGTGCTGCTCAAGCGCGGCATGACCGCGACGATCGAGGAGTGGCTGATGGCCGCCGAGTACATCGCACAGCGCGGCAACCTCGACGTGGTGCTGTGCGAGCGCGGCATCCGCACCTTCGAGCCGGCCACCCGCAACACGCTCGACCTCTCGGCGGTGCCGGTCGTCCAGGCCACCAGCCACCTGCCGATCATCGTGGACCCCTCGCACGCCTCCGGCCGCAAGGACCTGGTCGTCCCGCTCTCGCGGGCCGGGATCGGCGTCGGCGCGGACGGGGTGATCGTCGACGTGCACCCGAACCCGGAGACCGCCCTGTGCGACGGACCCCAGGCCCTGCTCGGCGCGGAGCTCCGCGCGCTCGCCCAGGCCGTGCGCCAGCTGCCTCCGGTGCTCGGGCGCGTGGACGCGTCGACCGTGTCGAGGACCGTCCCGGCGACGCCGGCCTGACCGGCGTCAGGACCCCGCCGGCCGCGGCACCAGGCCGGACAGCACGCGCGCGGCGCCGGCGGCCTGCTCGGCAGTGACGTCGAGGTGGGTGACCATCCGCAGCGCGCGCGGCCCGACGGCCGAGACCAGCACCCCCTCGGCCCGGGCCGCGGTCACCACCGCCGGCGCGTCCGGCACCTCGACCACGACGATGTTGGTGTCCACCGTCGCCGGGTCGGCACCGCACGCCTCCGCCAGCAGCCGGGCGTTCGCGTGGTCGTCGGCGAGCCGGTCGACGTGGTGGTCGAGGGCGTAGAGGCCGGCCGCGGCCAGGACACCGACCTGCCGCATTCCGCCCCCGAGCCGCTTGCGCCACACCCGCGCCTCGTCGACCGCCTCTCGCGGACCCGCCACCAGGGAGCCGACCGGGGCACCGAGGCCCTTGCTGAGGCAGACGGCGAGCATGTCGGCCACGGCACCGTAGTCGGCCAGGGCCGTGCCGGTGGCCACGTGCGCGTTCCAGATCCGGGCCCCGTCGAGATGGATCCGGGCACCGACCCGGTCGGCGAACGCTCGCAGCGCCCGGAGGTCGGGAAGCGGGACCACCGCTCCTCCCCCGAAGTTGTGCGTGTTCTCCACCGACAACGCCCTCGTGGACACGAAGAACGGTCCCATGTCGGGGGCGAACATCTCCTCGATGGCGGTCAGCTCTACCGGGCGGCCGGTCCAGGTGCGCATCGTCAGCCCGGTGAGGGCACCGTGCGCGCCGAGCTCCGCGCGGGCGATGTGGGCGGAGGACTCGCACAGCACCTCCTGCCCGACACCGACCAGGGCGCGCACCGCGAGGACGTTGGCCATCGAGCCGGTCGGCGTGAACAGCGCGGCCTCCTTGCCGAACCGCTCGGCGACGCGCTCCTCGAGGGCGCGCACGGTGGGGTCCTCGCCGTACACGTCGTCGCCGACCTCGGCGCCGGCCATCGCCGCCCGCATGCCCTCCGTCGGCTTGGTGACGGTGTCGCTGCGCAGGTCGATCATGCGCCCGCGGCAGGGGTCGGCTGCGCGGTCCGCAGCATCTCGGCGACCAGGAAGGCGAGCTCGAGGGACTGCACCCGGTTGAGCCGCGGGTCGCACACGGACTCGTAGCGGTTGCCCAGGTCGCCCTCGAGGAGCGCCTCCCCGCCGCCCACGCACTCGGTCACGTCGTCGCCGGTGAGCTCGATGTGCACGCCGCCGGGCCAGGTGCCCAACGAGCGGTGCACGTCGAAGAAGCCCTGCACCTCGTGGATCACGTCCTCGAAGTCCCGGGTCTTGTAGCCCGACGACGCCTCGAACGTGTTGCCGTGCATCGGGTCGCAGACCCAGGCGACGGTCACCCCGGCGGCGGTGACCTTCTCGACGAGGTTCGGCAGCACGTCGCGGATCCTCCCCGCGCCCATCCGGGTGATGAACGTCAGCCGGCCCGCCGTGTTGTCCGGGTTGAGCTTGTGCGCGAGGGCGATCGCGTCGTCGGGGGTCGTCGCCGGCCCCAGCTTCACCCCGACCGGGTTGCGGATGTGGGACAGCAGCTCGACGTGCGCTCCGTCGAGCTGACGGGTGCGTTCGCCGATCCAGACGAAGTGGCTGGACACGTCGTACGGCGTCTGGGTGCGCGAGTCGATCCGGGTGAGCGCGTGCTCGTACTCGAGCACGAGCGCCTCGTGGCTGGAGTGGAAGTCGACGCGGTGGAACTCGTCGGGATCCGCACCGATCGCCTTCATGAAGGTGAGCGCCCGGTCGATCTCCTGGGCCAGCTGCTCGTAGCGTCGGCCCACCGGGGAGGACCGCACGAAGTCGGTGTTCCAGGTGTGCACCTGGCGCAGGTCGGCGTAGCCACCGGTGACGAAGGCGCGCACCAGGTTCAACGTCGAGGCCGAGGAGTGGTAGACCTCCACCAGCCGCTGCGGGTCCGGGGTCCGCGCCTCGGGCGTGAACTCGTAGCCGTTGACGGCGTCCCCGCGGTAGGCCGGCAGCGTGACGCCGTCGCGGGTCTCGGTGTCCGAGGAGCGGGGCTTGGCGTACTGCCCGGCGAGCCGGCCCAGCTTGACCACCGGCACGGACGCCGCGTAGGTCAGCACCACGGCCATCTGCAGCAGCACCCGGAGCTTGTTGCGGACGTTGTCCGCGGTGACACCGTCGAACGTCTCGGCGCAGTCCCCGCCCTGCAGCAGGAAGGCCTCGCCGCGCGCCACCGAGGCGAGCTTGGCGGTGAGGTCGTCGCACTCCCCCGCGAAGACCAGCGGAGGGACCCGGCGCAGCTTGGCGACCGCGGCATCGAGGGCGGACCGGTCCGGCCAGCTCGGCTGCTGGGCGGCCCCCATCGCGTGCAGGGTCTCGAGGTCGGGGACGGTGGACTGGCTCACCGTCCCAGCGTACGTCTCCCCGACCCGCCGGCCGCACCGGTGGTCGGGGGGCGGGAGGCCGTCCGCCCCGCGGTGCCCGACTTCGCGGGATTCGTCCACCGTCCGCGGCCCGCCGCCCTATCGTCACTGCATGGGACTGTTCGACCGCTGGCGCGCGGCGCCCGAGGAGCCGTGGAGCCCGCCGCCGGTGGGCTCGTGCACCTGCGAGCAGCACGTCGAGAACCTGCGCGAGGTGTCGATCCCCGGGGGCGGCGGCGCGTCGACTGCCGCGGTGACGGTCGCCGAGCTGCTCGACGGCGCCGCCCTGGTGGCGCGGCTGGCCGGCCTCGAGGAGCGGTTCGTGGAGCTGCCGACCGGTCAGCGCACCGGGCCCTACCAGTGGGTGCTGGAGCTGAGCGGCAAGGGACTGCAGCTGTTCGACGACGACGCGCCGGTCCAGCTCGACGACTGCCTGGCGGTCCAGCCGGGCGTCGAACGCGTGGCCTGGATCGACCCCGGGCGGCTCGCGGTCGGCGCCCCGGCGATGTGCCCCAGCGGGATCCAGGCGTCGCTGGTGACCGCGCTGACCAACCCCCGGGTCCGCCGCCCGGCCTAGTGTCCGGCGCCGGTGACCTGGGTGGTCAGCCGGGCCGGTGTCGGGTCGGTGTTGCCGGAGGTGTCCGTGGCCCGGACCGCGAGCGTGTGCCGACCGGGCTTGAGCCCGCCGAACGTGGTCGAGCCCTGGCACGGGGCGTACCCGGCGCCGTCGAGGCTGCACGCGAACGACGCGGGCTCATCGGCCCCGAGCCGCACCTGCCACGAGCGTCCGGCGCTCGAGACCGTCGAGGCGGTGGTCCGCGGCGGGCGGCTGTCGACCGCCGCGCCGGTCGACAGCGGGGCGGAGGGCGTCGGGGTCACGACCGTCGGCTGCGGAAGGGCGGGGGTCGACGGCGTCGTGGCCGGACGGGTGGAGGCGGCGGCCGAGGGCGTGTCCTCGGCGCCGGCGCTCGGTGACGGGCCCCTCCGGGCCGCCCGGGTCGACGACCGTGACGCCTCGGGAGACCGCTCCGCGCTCGAGGGCCCCGGCAGCGCCGGCGAGAACCCGGCCTGCGCGGCCGGCGGATGGCCCGGGCGTTGCCCGCGCAGCGCCGCGAGGCCCAGCGCACCGACCACACAGACGAGCGCGACGAAAGCGGCGACGAGCGCCCCTCGGCGGGCCGGCCGCCCGGGAACCACCCGGCGCCATCGGGCCAGGAGCGGGCGGGGAGCACGGTGACGCATGAGACTCCCGGAGCCAGGTCAGGCGAGCACCCTCCGCGCTCGCGTCGACGCACTCGACCCTAACAGCCGCGCCCGCTCCGACCCCCGGGCCCGAGGTGGTCAGGGCCGCCGGTGCAGCAGCAACGGGAGGACGACGGCCGCACCCGCGCGGCGCAGCAGTGCCGCCGCAACCGTGACCGGCCACAGCGACGAGGTCGCGTCGACCACCAGCAGCACGGACCTCCCGGCAACCGACGACGCGGCCGCCGCGACGTCGAGACCGTCGCGCCAGAGCACCGCCTCCTGCGCCGAGCTCAGCTCGCGCAGGTCGCCGGGCAGCGGTGGCACCCCGAGCGAGGCCCGGTCCAGACGACCCACCCCCGCGAGGTGGTCCGCCACCGAAGCGGTCAGCTGCGTGAACCCGGCCGCCGGCAGGTCGACGACCACCTCCGGACGCGCCGGCCACGACTCCCGCCAGCCGGAGAGCAGCCGCACCGTGGCGTCGAGGACCGCCGTGGGGGCCGGGGCGTCACGGGCGAACAGCGCCGCGACCGTCTCCCGCCACTCCGGGGCGTCGGCGAACACCAGGGTCCGGCCCTCCGCGGGCAGCTCGTCGGGGGCGATCCGTCCGCGGGAGCCGAAGGCGCCCCCGGGCCACATCTTGCGCGGCTCCAGCAGGTGCACCTCCCCGCGAAGCAGCTCGGTGACGGCGCGGACCGTCTCGGGCCTCGGCCGGCCCGAGAGCCCCTCCGGGAGCCCGCCCCGGCAGACGGAGCAGCGTCCGCACGGCTCGGCGTGCGGGTCGTCCAGCGACGCCTGCAGCAGCTCCATCAGGCAGTCCTCGCCGCGGGTGTAGGCGCGCATGATGTCGGCCTCGCGACGGCGGACGGCGACCACACCCGCGTAGTGCTCCTCGTCGTATGCCCAGGGTCTCCCGGTGGCCCGCCACCCGGCCTCGACCCGCTCGACCACCTCGTCGACGGCCAGCTGCTTGAGCATCAGCTCGACCCGGCCGCGACGCACCCCGGACTGTGCCTCGACCGCTGCGACCGACAACGGCTCCTCGGTCGACAGCACCGCCAGCACCCGCTCGACCTGCTCGGGCACCGGGATCGTCGCGGTCGCGAAGTAGTCCCAGACCCCGGCGTCGGCGTCGGAGGGCAGCAGCACCGCGTGGGCGTGCTCGATCGCGCGCCCCGCGCGACCCACCTGCTGGTAGTACGACACCGGCGACGGCGGCGCGCCCACGTGCACCACGAAGCCGAGGTCCGGCTTGTCGTAGCCCATCCCCAGCGCCGAGGTGGCCACCAGCGCCTTGAGCTCGTTGTTGCGGAGGGCGTCCTCGAGCCGCTCACGCTCGCCGGCCTCCAGCTGGCCGGTGTAGGCGGCGACCCTCACGGCCGGGCCGTGCACCGCCTCCACGGCCGCGGCGAGTCGCTGCGCGTCGGCCACGGTCAGCGCGTAGACGATCCCCGACCCGGGCAGCAGCGGCAGCTGGTCGACCACCCAGGCATAGCGCTCCAGCGGGGTCAGCCGGTCGACGACGGACAGCTCCAGGCTGGCCCGGGCCAGCTGCCCGCGCAGCACCAGGGTCGCGGCGCCCAGCTGGTCGGCGACGTCCTCGGTCACCCGCGCGTTGGCGGTCGCGGTCGTGGCCAGCACCGGTGTGGCCGGGTTGAGCCGCTGCAGCAGGTCGGACACCCGGCGGTAGTCCGGCCGGAAGTCGTGACCCCAGTCGGAGACCGCGTGCGCCTCGTCGATCACGACCAGACCCAGCCGGCCGGACAGCCCGTCGAGCACCCGGCGGCCGAAGCCGGGGTTCGCCAGCCGTTCGGGCGACACCAGGAGAACGTCGACCTCGCCCGCGCGCAGCGCCTCCTCGACGGACGACCAGGCGTCGATGTTGGAGGAGTTGAGGGTCGCCGCCCGCAGCCCGGCGCGTGCCGCGGCGACCACCTGGTCGCGCATCAACGACAGCAGCGGCGACACCACGAGTGTCGGCCCGGCGCCCTCGGACCGCCGGATCGCGGTCGCCGCCCAGTAGACGGCCGACTTCCCCCACCCGGTGGCCTGCACGACGAGGACCCGCGCCGCGTCCTCGCAGAGCGCCGCGACGGCGGTGGTCTGGTCCTCGCGCAGCCGCGCGGCCGGACCGGCCATCGCGGCGATGACCCGGTCGGCGGTCTCGGCGCGGGACACCGAAAGCGCGGCCCCGAGCCCGGTCGACGTGCCAGATGTCATGGGCACACCGTAGGCGTCGGCGACGACAGGGTGCACGGCGGAGCCGAGCCCCGCGAGCCTGCCACCGTCGTCCGGGGGCGGGGGGCGGGGGGGCCGTGGCCGCCTCTAGCGGGGGCCGAGGGTGGGCAGGGGGAAGCCGCCGGAGTCCGACGGGCTCGGGGAGGCCGAGGGGCTCGGGCTGGCCGAGCCGGTCGAGGAGGGGCTCGGGTCCGAGGAGCCGGTGGCCGCGGGCGAGGCCTGCGCCGTCGTGGTCCGGGTCGTCACCGCCGAGGGGGTCGGGCGGGGGGCGCGCCGTCGTGCCGGGGCGGCGGGCAGCGCCGACGCCGACGCCGACGTCCGGCGGCTGCCGGCGCCGTCCTTGCGGGTGCTCCGCGCCCGCGGCGCCGGAGCCGTCCTCGACGGTGCCGCGGTCGCTCCCGCGGCCACCCCGGTGTCCTGGACGTCCACCCTCGCCGGGGAGCGCTCGCCGGAGCCCGGGGCGTGCTGGCCGGCCATGACGACGACGGCGACGGCGACGGCGACCAGGCTGCCGGCGGCCACGGCTGCCCCGGTCACGAGCAGGAGGTGCGCCACGCGAGCCGGGCGCGGCCGGCGCAGCCACCAGCGCTGGACCGGACCGGGGCGTCGGTGACGGTGGCGCTGAGGCATGGGGGGAGGGTCCGCACGGTGGGAGAGGCTGTGCGGCACGCCCCTCCCGGTCGCACC
The DNA here is from genome assembly GCA_963838025.1 of uncultured Actinomycetota bacterium. Lineage (GTDB taxonomy): Bacteria > Actinomycetota > Actinomycetes > Propionibacteriales > Nocardioidaceae > Nocardioides_B. The sequence continues at coordinate 1,377,060 of CAWIPF010000001.1, read as the reverse complement.
GCCTGACGCGGTCACGATACCAACGGTCCCGGCCCTCACCGCGGCGAGGGCACCGGCGAATCAGCCGAAGAACACGGCCGCCTCGGCGTACTCCTCCGGGTTGACCAGCTTGAGCTCCCCGGTGCCCTCGACCAGGGGGATGCGCACGATGTGGGTGCCGCGCAAGGCGACCATCGTGCCGAAGTCACCGTCGTTCACCGCGGTGACCGCGTGCAGCCCGAACCGCGTGGCCAGCCAACGGTCGTAGGCCGTCGGCGTGCCCCCGCGCTGGACGTGGCCCAGCACCACCGCGCGCGCCTCCTTGCCGGTGCGCTTCTCGATCTCGCCGGCGAGCCGGTCCCCGATGCCGCCGAGGCGGACGTGGCCGAACGCGTCGGTCTCCCCCGTCTGCAAGGTCATCTCGCCGCCCTCCGTGGGCACGGCGCCCTCGGACACCACGATGATCGGTGCGAATCCGTCGGAGAACCGGGACTCGACGTACTTGCACACCTCGACGATGTCGAAGGGCACCTCGGGGATGAGGACGGCGGCCGCGCCCCCGGCGATGCCGGAGTGGAGGGCGATCCACCCGGCGTGCCGGCCCATGACCTCGACGACCAGCACCCGCTGGTGCGACTCGGCGGTGGTGTGCAGCCGGTCGATCGCCTCCACCGCGATGTTGACCGCGGTGTCGAAGCCGAAGGTGAAGTCGGTGCCGTTGAGGTCGTTGTCGATGGTCTTCGGGACCCCGACGACGTTGACGCCGAGCTCGGACAGCTTGGTGGCCACCCCCAGGGTGTCCTCGCCGCCGATCGCGATCAGCGCGTCGACCCCGGACTCCGCGAGGTGCTCCTTGATCTTCTCGACCCCGCCCTCGATCTTGAACGGGTTGGTGCGCGACGACTTCAGGATCGTGCCGCCCCGGGGCAGGATTCCGCGCACCGTCTCCCGGTCGAGCTTCGTGGTCAGGCCCTCGAGCGGGCCCCGCCAGCCCTCGCGGTAGCCGACGAACTCGAACCCGTACTCCTGGGTCCCCTTGCGGACCACGGCGCGGATGACCGCGTTCAGGCCCGGGCAGTCGCCGCCTCCGGTCAGCACTCCGACACGCATGTGCGCCACTCCTTCTTCAGTCGTCGTCTCGACCTTAGCGATGACCGGCGAGTAAGGCACCGGCTGGATTGGATCGTTCCACAACGTGGGCGGGTCCGTGCCGCCGACACCGCTGCAAGGTGCGTACGTCCTACGCTGCCGGCATGACGTTCTCGATCGTTGCCCGCTCCGACGACGGCGAGTCCTGGGGCGTCGCGGTCGCCTCGAAGTTCCTCGCCGTCGGGTCCGTCGTGCCCGCGGCGGTGGCCGGCGTCGGAGCGGTGGCGACGCAGGCCGAGGCCAACGTCACCTACAAGGCTCTCGCGCTCAGCCACCTCGACGACGGCGCCACGGCAGAGGTCGCCCTCCAACGGCTGCTGGAGGAGGACCCGGGCCGAGACCACCGTCAGGTGGGGATCGTCGACTGCGACGGCAACGCCGCCGGTCACACCGGTCGGCTGTGCTTCGACTGGGCGGGCGGCAGCACCGGCGACGGGTTCGCGATCCAGGGAAACATCCTCGTCGGCCCCGAGGTGGTCGAGGCGATCGAGGACGCGTGGCGGGCCCACGCCGGCGAGCCGGCGCTCGCCCGTCGGCTGCTCGCCGCGCTGCAGGCCGGCGACCGCGCCGGCGGTGACCGGCGGGGGCGCCAGAGCGCCGCACTGCTCGTGGTCCGTGAGGGCGCCGGGTACGGCGGCGGGGACGACGTTGCGGTCGACCTGCGGGTCGATGACCATCCCGAGCCCTGCACCGAGCTGGAGCGGCTGCTGGACCTCAACGACCTCTACCTGACCGCCTCCACCGAGGAGCAGAAGGTCGCGCTCACGGCCGAGCTCGAGGCCGAGCTCGACGAGAGGGCCCGCCGGCTCGGGCACCGCGACTTCCGCGCCTGGGTCGGCTCGGAGAACTACGAGATGCGTGTCGGCGCGAGCTGGGTGGACCGCAAGGTGCTCGAGATCCTGCGCTCGCAGGGGTGACCCGCGGTCCCCGACCGTCGCCGTCGGCTCAACCGTCGAGCTGGCCGAGGTCGGCGAGGGCCGTCTCGAGCGCCGCGACCGCCTTCCGGTGCCGGCGCTGTGCGCGGTCGCGCTTGTCCTCGGCGACCTCGAGGTCGTCGTCGAGCGTCTCCTGGCGATGCTCGAGCTCTGCGACCTCGCGGCGCAGCTCCTCCATGCGGGCCTGGAGCTGCAGACCCCGAGCTGCGAGCTTCTCCACCCGCCTGGCGGCCTTGTCGGCCCTCGCCTGCGCCCGGTCGGCCGCGTCCCTGGCATCCTCGACGGTCGCCTCGGCCTCGGCCCTGGCGCGTCGCGCGGCCTCGGAGCGCTCCTCGTCGCTGGGCTCCGGCTCGGGGACGACACTCAGGTCGGCGCGCCCGGCCGCCGCCGGCGGCGCCGCCGCCCCCGACGGGGTGGTGGTCCTGCCGAGCGCGGTCCCGTCGGCGACCGCATCGGAGGGGTCGAGCGTGCCGAGGCCGGTCGGGGTGAGCGAGTCGGTCAGCAGGCCGCTGCGCACCGCCGAGGCGGCACCGGTGTCGACCATCGCCGCGTGCAGGGTGTCCTCGACCTGGCGGGCCACCGGGTCGCTGACCCGCTCGCCGAGCTCGGCTGCGAGCCGCCGGCCCTTGGCGGTCATCGCCGCGGTGACCGTCCGCCGCTGCCGGGTCAGCTCGCGCAGAGCCGTCCCGTCCAGGTGCGCCTGCGCCTCCCGCAGCGAGACGCCGAGGTCGAGGAGCTGCCCGATCTCTCGCCCCTCGCGCCGGACCAGCGTGTTCACGACCCAGGCGGCGAGCGAGGGCTTGCGCAGCTGCTGGATCCGGGCGGCCAGGTCCCTGTCGCCGTCGGCCCTGGCCCGCTTGGCATGCTCGTTGCGAGCGGCGGTGAACTGTCCGGGTGGCAGCCCGTAGAGCTCGTCGGCGACGCCGAGCAGGTCGGTCATGAGCTCGAGGCTACCGACGGTCCCGGCCCCGGCGGGCCCGCTCACGCCTCCGCGTCGTCCAGCCCCTGCTCGATGGCGTAGCGCACCAGCTGGACGCGGTTGTGCAGCTGCAGCTTGCGCAGGGTGTTCTGGACGTGGTTCTGCACGGTCCGGTGCGACAGGAACAACCGCTCCGCGATCTGCTTGTAGGACAGGCCCTTCGCCACCAGCCGAAGCACCTCGGTCTCCCGCTCGGTCAGCCTCGGCGTGTCCGGGTCCGACGAGGACGAGGGCGCGTCGGAGAGCCTTCGGTACTCCCCGAGCACCAGCCCGGCCAGGCCGGGGGTGAAGACGGTGTCGCCCCCGGCGACGCGTCCGACCGCCGCAACCAGCTCGGCCCGCGACGCCGACTTGACCAGGTAGCCGGTGGCGCCTGCCTTCACCGCCTCCAGCACGTCCTGCTGCTCGCCGGAGGCGGACAGGATCAGCACCCGCACCGTCGGGTCGTCCTTGACCAGCCGGGCGGTGACCTCGACGCCGTTCGGCTCCGGGATCTGCAGGTCCAGGACCACGACCCGGGGACGCACCGCCGCCGCCCGGGTGAGCGCCTCGGTGCCGGTCGCCGCGGTGGCGACCACGTCGAGGCCGGCCTCGACGAGGTCGCGTGCGACCCCGTCGCGCCACATCGGGTGGTCGTCGACCACCATCACCCTGATCCGCTCGTCGCTCACGCGTCTCCCCTCGTCCGGACGCAGGCTACCGACGTCAGGACGGCCGGAGGTACCGGCCGCGCCGGTGCACGAGCGGATGGTCGGCCGCACCCAGCCAGACCCGCTCCACGACCCCGTCGACGAGCAGGGACCAGCCCACCTCGTCGATCGGGACCCGGACCCGCAGACCCGCCCATGCCGACGCCCCCTCGAGAAGCGGCCCCCACTCGCTGTCCCGCCAGGTGCCGAGGGTGAAGGCACCGCCGGGTGCCGGGGTGAGCCCGGCGAACGCCTCGGCGAGGTCGCGGTGCGACCACTCGAGCAGCGAGACGACGGCGGCCCCGGTGCGTCGTACGCCGTCCGCGAGGTCGGAGTCGGGGTCGACCAGACCAAGGACGTGCGCGGGGTCGCCGGTGGCGACCATCACCGAGGAGACCGTCAGACCCGCCCGCCCCTGCCCCGACCCGGTCGTCCACAGCGTCACGGTGCCGCCGAGGCGGCCGCGCAGGCGCCGCGCCGGGTCCCGTTCGGGCTCCGGGTCGAGGAACGGATGGTCGGAGTGGATGGTCACCCCGCCGACGTTAGCCGCGCGCGACCCCGGGCGAAGCGGCCCCCCCGGGGGTGGTCGGGGCTACCATCCTCACAGCCGGGCGTGATGGCCCGGTCGGCCTCACGGGGGTAGGTCATGAGCACCATCTCCGATCGCTCTTTCGGTGACCGGACGGGCGATTCCCCCGAATCCGTTCATATCGGATACTGATGGGTGGGGAGGGAGCTGGGGACCATGGGAGATCTGGGGAGATTCGCCTACCTCAAACCGGCCGGGGACGACGACGAGGAGTTCCTCTACGAGGTCTTCAGCACCACCTGGGCCGACGAGGTCGCCGCGTTGCCGAACCCGATGCTGGCCGCGCACGTCCTGCGCATCCAGCACACCGCCCAGGAACGCCGGTTCGAGACCCTCTTCCCGGCCTACGAGCGCTTCGTGATCCTGCACGAGGGCCGGCCCGCTGGCCGGCTCTACCTGCACCTCACCGACACGATGGTGCACGCCCTCGACATGACCCTGCTCCCGGCCTTCCGCTGCCACGGCATCGGCACCAGGGTCGTGGGCGACCTGCTGCAGCTCGCCCGCGACCAGGGGCAGAGCGTGACCCTGCGGGTGCCGCGGCGCAACTCGCGCGCGACCGCTCTCTACGAGTCGCTGGGGTTCCGGCTGGTCACCGTCGACGACCTCGACAACTACTTCGAGTGGACGCCTGCGCTGACCGACGACGCGACCGCGATGGCCAACGTCTCGCGCACCCTGGGCTCGTAGCCACCGCACCGGGTCACCGCACCGGCTTGGGCAGGGCCAGCTCCCACTCCGTGCCCTGTCCCGGGCCGGTGCGCAGCGTCGCCGTCCCGCCCAGGTCCGCGATCCGTCCGCGGATGGACTCGTGGACGCCCAGCCGGCCCTCCGCCCGTGCCGCCTCGAGCCGACCCGGTCCGATGCCGTCGCCCTCGTCCCGGACGCTGACCACCACCGAGTCCCCCAGGTCCTCGACCAGGACCCAGGCCGGTGCGTCCGGGCCCACGTGCCGCGTCACGTTGTCCAGGCAGGCCCGTACGACGGACACCAGCTCGTCGACCACCCCGGCCGGCAGCCGCACCTCGTCCAGCGGCCCGGCCACCGTGACCGTGCGGGACTGGAGGCCGGCCAGCGCGTGCGCCAGGTCGGCCGCAGCGGTGCTGCCCGGACCCGCCGCGGCCAGCGGCGAGGCCCCGGCCTGCACCAGCGCGCGCAACCGGACCTCCTGCTCCCCCGCGAGCCGACCCAGGTCGGCCGCCTCGCCGCCCAGCTCGAGGCCACGGCGCTGGACCATCGCCAGCACCTGGAGCACGCCGTCGTGCACCACCCTGGCGAGCCGGGCCCGCTCCGCCATGGCCGCCGCTGCGCGCTCGGCCCGGGCGCGGGCCTCGGTGGCCTCCCGGACCAGGGTCGCGGCGTAGCCGACGATGCCCGCGGCCAGCAGCAGCAGGAAGATGTTGCCCCAGGTGGTGCCGTTGGGCTCCCGGCGCACCGACAGGTCGCACAGCGACACGAGCAGCGCCGCGGGGATGCCGCCGGCCCAGCCCCGCGCCACGGCCGCGGCCAGCACCGCGGACACCACCCAGAACGACGGCATCGTCGAGGCGTGCCGGGCGATCATCGCGTCGCTCTGGATGTAGGGCGTGGACAGCAGCGCCACCATCGCCACCGCGACGTCGGCCACCAGCAGCGGCAGCCGGCGCCGGCGGGGCGCGTCGTACGCCCAGGTGACGAACCCGGTCCACACGACCAGCCCGACCACCACGACCCCGCCCCAGACGGGACGGTCGAACTCGCGCCACCTGCTGGCGTTGAGGACGACCACGTAGACGAGGACCACCAGCCGCAGCACGGCCAGCGCGCGGAACAGGGTCGTCTCCACCTGCTCCGGGCCGGCCGCGGCCGGAACGGCACGAGGCGCCAAGGCCTCAGGAGGCCTTGAGCGCCGGGTCGTCCCCGCTGACGGCCGCTGCCTCGTCCTGGCCCTTCCGGGCGGCCTCCTTCGCCTGCTCCTTCGCCAGCTCCTTGGCCCGGCTGGCGTACATGTCGACGTACTCCTGGCCGGAGAGGCGCATGATCTCGTACATGATCTCGTCGGTGATCGACCGGAGCACGAAGCGGTCGTTCTCGAGCCCCTCGTAGCGGGAGAAGTCCAGGGGCCTGCCGAAGCGCACGAGCGGCCGGGTCAGCGAGCCGAACTTCTTCCCGGGCGGGGCGATGGCGTCTGTGCCGATCACCGCGATCGGGATGACGGGGACCTTCGTCTCCAGCGCGAGCCGCGCGACGCCGGTCTTGCCGCGGTAGAGCCGGCCGTCGTGGGAACGGGTGCCCTCGGGGTAGATGCCGAAGAGCTCACCGTGGGCGAGCACCCGCTTGGCGGACAGCAGGGCCCCCTCCGCGGCACCGCCGCTGGAGCGGTCGATCGGCACCTGGCCGGCGCCGGAGAAGAACTTCTTCTGGAACCAGCCCTTGAGGCCGGGGGTGGTGAAGTACTCCGCCTTCGCCACGAACGTCACCCGCCGCGGCAGCGTCAGGGGCATGAACAGCCAGTCGGCGTAGGACAGGTGGTTGCTCGCCAGGATCGCGGCCCCCTCCAGGGGAACGTTGTCGGCGCCCTCCACACGGGGCCGGAAGACCAGCTTGAGCACGGGGCCGAGGAAGACGAACTTCAGCAACCAGTAGAACATCGCGGCAAACCTCCTCGGTCGTGCCGAAACCCTAGCCGTCACCGGGGCTGCGTGCGACGATTCAGACCTGGCCAACATCGGTCGAGACCGGCTCGTTCGGTCGAGCCCGTCCCGCCCCAGCCCGCCGGTCGAGCGGTGGGGACCAGATCATTTAACACCCGCACCGCCTCCGAGGAGTCACCGTGGCCGTCGCCCCCCATGCCGAGCCGTTCTACGCCGACGCCCGCCCCGGCGCCGACGGCCGGCGGGTGGGTGTGCTGCTCAGCCACGGGTTCACCGGCTCGCCGGCCTCGATGACGCCCTGGGGCCGCTACCTCGCCGACCAGGGGTACGCCGTCGCGGTGCCGAGGCTGCCGGGGCACGGCACCACCTGGCAGGAGCTCAACGGCACCGGCTGGGACGACTGGTACGGCGAGCTGGAGCGGGCCTTCGAGAAGCTGCGGGCCGACGTCGACTCCGTCGTCGTCGGCGGGCTGTCGATGGGCGGCGGACTGGTGCTGGACCTGGCCGCCAACCAGGGCCCCGAGATCGCCGGGGTCATCCTGGTCAACGCCGCGGTCAACACCACCCGCAAGGACGTGCTGGCGCTCCCGCTCCTCAAGCACCTGGTCGGTTCCTTCCCCGGCATTGCGGAGGACATCAAGAAGCCGGACGTCTTCGAGCACGGCTACACCAGGACACCGCTCAAGGCGGCCCACGCGATGATGACCGAGTGGAAGCGGCTGCGCGCCGACCTGCCCAGGGTCACCCAGCCGATCCTGCTGTTCCGCTCCACGGAGGACCACACGGTCGACCCGTCCTCCGCCAGCATCATCGCCCGCCAGGTGTCGTCCGAGGAGGTCACCGAGCGGATCCTTGAGAACAGCTACCACGTGGCTACGCTCGACTACGACGCCCCGATCATCTTCGAGGAGTCCGCAGCGTTCATCCGCCGAGTGACGGAACCATGACCCACCACCCCGACGACCCGCACCGGGACCAGGTCCCGGAGGGGGTCCACCCCCCCGAACCGGACCCGCCCGCAGGCGACCCGGGAGGCGACGGCGCCTTCGACGAGGACGCGGCCTGGCGGATGATCGTCGAGAACTACGGAGAGCGCCCGGAGATGGGCACCCCGGTGGAGGAGCGGCCCGGCCCGGCGGAACCCGTCGAGCCGCGCGGCGCGTTCGACCGCAGCTACCTCGACTCGCTCAACACGGAGGCGTCCTGGGACGACGAGGGCCACTTCGTGCCGCCCGACCCGCCACCGCTCCCGAAGCTCGACCCGAGGCGCAAGCTCGGCTGGGGCGGCCTGTTCGGCTCCCCGCTGGCGCTCCTGCTCGCCGTGGTCTTCGGCTGGGTCTACCCGACCTGGGTGGTGGCGCTGCTGGTGAGCGCCTTCGTCGGCGGGTTCGTCTACCTGGTCGCGACGATGCCCCGCAGCCGGCACGGGGACTGGCCCGGCGACGACGGCGCGGTTGTGTAAGGATCGGTCGGCCACCCGCCGCCGAGCCGACCGAGGAGAACGTTGGTGCACACGAGCGAGACCGTCGAGATCTCCGGACACCTGATGGACACCGGCATCTTGTCCCGGGTGCTCGACGACATCCGTGAGTACGACGGCGACTACGTGATCGACTCCTTCGACGTCGGGCACGACGCCGGCGACCTGTCGCATGCCGTGATCACCGTCTCGGCGGAGGACGACGAGTCGCTCCAGAGGCTGCTGATGCGGCTGCAGACGCGTGGGGTCAACCAGGTGCACCCCGGTGAGGCGGAGACCGCGGTCTGCGAGCACGACGGCGTCTTCCCGGACTTCTTCTACTCCACCACGAACCTCGAGACCCGGGTGCGGTTGAACGGCCGCTGGCTGGCGGTGGAGAACCCCGAGATGGACTGCGGGCTGGTCGTCGACGACTCCGGCGAGACGGTCCGCGTCTACACGCTGCCGATGGCCGACGTACGGGCCGGGATGAAGGTCGTCTGCGGAGCCTCAGGGATCAAGGTCTCGGTCCCGGTGATCCCCAAGGTCGCCGGCTCGTTCGGGTTCATGGAGTCCGACGTGTCCAGCGAGAAGCCTCAGGCCGTGCTGGTCCGCCAGGTCGCCGAGGGCATGCGCGACGCGAAGGCGCGCGGCAAGAAGGTCCTCTGGGTCGGCGGCCCGGGCGTGGTCCACACCGGTGCGGCGCCGGCGATGGTCGCCCTGGTCAACGCCGGCTACGTCGACGTGCTGTTCGCCGGCAACGCACTGGCCACCCATGACATCGAGGCTGCGCTCTACGGCACCTCGCTCGGCGTGGACCTCGCCCAGGGGCGCGGCGTGGAGCACGGTCACGAGCACCACATCCGCGCGCTCAACACGATCCGCAAGGCCGGCTCCATCAAGCACGCGGTCGAGCAGGGTGTGCTGACCGGCGGGATCATGCACGCGCTCGTCACCCAGGACAAGGACTTCGTGCTCGTGGGCTCGGTCCGTGACGACGGCCCGCTTCCCGACGTGCACACCGACGTCATCGAGGGTCAGCGCGCCATGCGCGGCAGGCTCGGGGACGTCGGCTTCTGCATCATGGTGGCGACGATGCTGCACTCGGTGGCCACCGGGAACATCCTGCCGGCGTCGATCCCGCTGGTCTGCGTGGACATCAACCCGGCGACGGTCACCAAGCTCGCGGACCGCGGGTCCTCCCAGGCGCGCGGCATCGTCACCGACGTCGGGCTCTTCCTCGAGCAGCTCGCCGTCGAGCTGGTGCCGGAGTACAGCAGCCGACGCGGCTGACCGCCCTCACTTCGAGAGGTGCAGGGCGGCTGGCGGCACGTACACGTTCACGTTCTGCTGGTAGTCCGAGCCGAGACAGGAGTTCGTGCCGTTCAGCTCGAGGTCGGCCACGATGATCAGCGCCTGGTTGGTGCCGGCACATCCGTTGCCGTCGAACAGCATCCGGGCCGAGTTGGCATAGATCGTGCCCACGTACGACGAGGCCCCGTTCCCGGTGAGAGTCAGGTCGCTGGTGTTCAACCGGTCGTAGACGATGGCAAGGCCCTTGGTGGGCCCGCTGGTCGGCGCGCTGATCCGGATGCTGCCGCCACCGCTGCCGTCGAGCCAGCCCCCCGGCTCCCCCGGCGCGTTGCAGGCCCGCGGCGCCGTCGTGGTGCCGCAGACGAAGTCGAGCGTCACGCCCGACGAGCCGTCCAGCGCGGTGCTCCCCGCCAACGCCCACTTGCCGGTGACCGCGTAGGTGCCGGGCTGGAGCGTGCAGGTCCCGTTCGGGAAGTTCCAGGCGCCGTAGACGCCCGGTCCGTGCGAGCTCCCCGTCCCGCACGGATCCGACTTGGCGGTCAGCGTGGTGTCGTCCGGCATCGGGATCGTGGCCAGGGGGTCCGCGATGGGCTGCTGGTGCTGGAGCGGACTGGGGCTGTACCCGTCGCTCGGTCCCGACGCCGTGCCCTCCACCGCGATGGTCGACCCCGCGCCCGAGGCCACCAGGCCGTTCGGCCCGACCAGCACGTCGCCGTTCAGGGCGATGTCGCCTCCGGAGATGGTCACCTCGCCGTTCTGCACGTCGTGGTCGCCCTCGCCGGTCACGCACAGGCCGCAGTCGGACGCGCCACCGGGAGTGAGCGTGGTCTGCGAGGTCGCGGCCACCGCGACCGAGGCCACCCCGAGCATCGCGCCGAACGGTGTGGAGACCTCACGCCGCGGCATCACCACCCGGACCTGGAGCGGTGCGGTGGGGCTGTCGAGGGAGATGCAGGACGTGGCGCCGTCGGGCTGGTAGGGCAGCGGGCTGGGGTCGGTGCAGCCCGCCCAGTCGCTGTCGGTGGTCCCGTAGTTCGCGGCGGCGTTGCTCCTGGCCGCCGCGACCGCGGCCGCCACGTCGGGCGTCTCGGTGCCGGCCAGGTAGAGCGCGTTGCCCGCGGCGAGCGCGGCCGCGTCGGCGGCGTTCTGCGCGTGCTGACGGGTCACCCGCGTCTGCCCCATGTCGATGACCAGCCCGCTGACGGTGAACAGCACCAGCGACGCCAGGGCCACGAGCACCGCGACCGCCCCGGCCTCGTCGCGACGGCCGCGGTTCACGTGCACCACGACCAGTCCGCTCCCGCCGGCGGGTTCTCGTAGCCGGCGGACTCCACCTGGCCCGGGTCGGCCACCTCGATCGCCATCTGGGAGGACGAGGTGATGATGCCGTGGTCGGGCAGCGGCAGCATGCTCGGGATGCGGTCGGACTTGATCATGGTGCAGACCACGAGCGACTGGCCGCGCACCCAGCCGCCCGGGAGCAGCACCTTCACGACCGTGTCCCCCGTGATGCCGTTGCCCGCGGCCTTGGTCTGGCAGACCAGAGCCTGGATGTCGGGTGAGGGGGTCACGCCGTACGACGCGCCGCAGCTGGTGGTCGGGCCGAAGTTGTTGACCACGCCTTGGCGGGACGCCTCCCGCACCCCCTGCCGCAGGTTCATGGCGTCGTTGAGCCACAGCCCCCAGGTGAGCACGCCGAACAGGATCACCAGCACGACCGGCGCGACCAGAGCGAACTCCAGCGCGGCCGCACCGCGGTCGCTCCTGCGCGCCGACCGAAGACCCGTACCGAACACCAGATACTCCCTGAAAACGGACATAAAGGTTCCGTTACGGGTATCGGCACCGGCGCGCGCTGACCTGAGGGCTGAGAGGGATATCCCCCGAACGGGTTCCGGCAGTGGCCCGAAGAGGCTAGCGCGAACCACTCACAGCTCGAGCACGGCGAGCACCGGCCGGTGGTCGCTCGCCGCGCCGAGAAGGTCGTCGGGAACCCGCGGGCCCCCGTGCCGGAGCACGGCCGCGTCGCCGCGGACGAGCAGCGCGTCGATCCGGCTCCGTGGCTCGACGGCGGGGAAGGTTCGCCAGCTCCCGGTCCCGTGGTCGACGAACCCGGCCCCGCGGAGCCGCTGCCAGCTCGGCCCGGACGGGCTCTCGTTCAGGTCGCCGGCGACGACGACCGGCCCCCGCAACCGCGCGGCCACCTCGAGAACGCGCTCGACCTGTCCCTCGCGGCCGGCCGGGTCGAGGCCGAGGTGGCAGGAGACGACTCCGAGCAGCCGGCCGCGGACCCGCAGCTGGGCCCAGGCGATGCCGCGGCGGGGCTGGAACGCGGGCTGGCGCAGCACCCGCGCTCCCGCCGACCTCACGCCGACGCCCGGAGCCACGGCGACCAGGTTCGAGCCCGCCGGCCGGCCACCGGCGACCATGCGCATCTCCCAGGAGTCGGTGAGGCGACGGCACGCACGCCTCCAGCCGACGAGGCCCTTGGGGCTCTCGTTGACCAGGAGCACGTCGGGCGAGGCCCGCCGGACGACGTCGGTGAGCGCCGGTCCCAGCCGGCCGCCCAGGTAGATGTTGTAGGTCATCACCCGCACCCGCACCATGTCCGCAGATCCTGCCAGGAGGCGCCGGATGCTCAGCGCGCGTCGGTCCCGGGCGCCACGAGGTAGACCCACTGCCCGTCCTGCTGGACCTGTCGCCAGCCCAGCCGCGCGCGCATCGCCTCGGTCAGTGCGGACCCCTCGACCAGCACCGCCACCCGGGCGTGGCTGTCCGCGACGAACGTCCTCCACCCGGGCCCCACCGCGTGGAAGGCGGCGAATCGCTCGAGGTAGCGTGCCGGGTAGGCCGGGGCAAGCCCGTCGTAGCCGGGGCTCAGCGTCGGGAACCGCCACTCGATCCAGGCCCCGACCGGGTCCTCGACCAGGACCGACGATCCGGCCGGGAGAGCGGCGAGCCGGTCGGCGAACCGGTCCGGCACCTGCCCCGCGCGCGCCGCGGTGTGGGGCGCGGCCAGGAGCGCTCCCGCCAGCACCGACACCGTCGCGACCAGGACCGTCAGCCGTTCGGCCCGCAGCGCACGGCGGGTGGTGGCGCGGACCGGCCGCAGCCCGGTCATCGCCTCCGCCACCAGCGGCGCGAGCAGCACCGCAGCGAAGGGCACCAGCCCGGTCACGAGCACCGCTCCCGTGCACGCGAGCAGGAATGTCAGCAGCGAGGTCCACCGCACGTGCCCGCGCCGGGTCCAGGTCAGCAGCAGGATGCCCGCCATCGCCGCGACCGCGAAGGCCGGCGCCGTCCGGAACGACGTCGCCGCCCACTCGTCGGCCAGCTGGGAGCGCATCGGGCCCGCCAGCTGGGACAGGAGCAGCCCCGGCCCCACCGGGGTCAGCCCGGCCGCCGCCAGCGAGAGCACCGGGACGGCGAGCATCCGCAGCGGCCGGCGGCCGGTGCCACGGGAGTCCAGCAGGATCGCGACGGCCATCACCAGGCCCAGCACGACCCCGGCCCACCACAGCTCGTTCGCCGTCGCCCACACCCAGGTCAGCGGGACCAGCACCCACGGCGGCCGGCCTTCGCGGGCCGCGAGGCTCCACCGCTCCGCCGTGACCGCGAACAGGACCAGGCCGAGCACCTGGGCCGGCGTGGCCAGCATCGCCCCGGCGCCGATGAGCACGATGCCGGTGACCAGCGCAGAGACCAGCATGTCGGCACGGCGGCGGCAGACCGCGTACACCGCCACGACGAGCGCCACGCAGAGGAGCGCGAACAGCCAGGCGACCCCGGGCAGGCCGAACCAGTCCTCGAGCCTCGCCAGCAGCATCTCGGTCGACCATTGGCTCGGGACCCACGGCGCGGTGGCGAACCGGTTCGGCGGCCCCGGGTGCGCGAGCGACCACGGGCCCCACAGACCGTGACCCAGCCGGAGGTCGAGCCAGGTGGCCGCGTCCGACAGCGGCCGCACCGCGTGCACGGCCACCCGCACCACGAGCGCGACGAGGCAGGCCAGGGAGACGACCGTCGTCAGCAGGGGTGCCGCGGGTGCGCTCCCCGCCGACGGGCGAGCGGGCGCCGCGGCAGAGGCGTCGCGGTCCTGCGCGGCGACCTGGTTGTTCATCGCTCCCCCGGCGCCACGAGGTACACCCAGTCCTCGTCGGCCTGGACCTCTCGCCAGCCCAGCTGCTGCTCCAGCGCAGTCGTCGCCGGCGAGCCCTTCAGCATGACGCCGACGTCGGCACCGCTGTCCGTGACGAACCGGTCCCACCCCGGCTCGACCCGCCAGAACACGTCGAACTCCCGCATGTACTTCACGGGGTAGGCGTCCAGCAGGCCGTCGATCACCGGCTCGACTCCGGGGAACCTCCACTCCAGCCAGGCGCCGGTGCTGTCCTCCACCAGGACCGCCGACCCGGCGGGGAGCGCGGAGAGGCGGGGCGCGAACGCGGTGGGGACGCCGGACGGCCGGTCGGCCGTCCGCGGCACCGCGACCGCGAGCCCGACGAGGCAGGCCACCGCCGCCACCACGATCGTGAGCGTCTCCGCCGGCAGCCTCCTCATGCGCCTGCGGGCGACCGGCACCAGGCCGGTCGCGGCCTGGGCGAGGAGCGGCGCCACCACCACCGCCGCCGGCGCGACCATGCGGGTGACGAGCATGGCCCAGCCGGTCGCGAGGCCGAGCATGAGCACGGGCGTCCAGGCGACCCGGCCGGACCGCAGCCAGAGCACGACGACGCCCGCGATCATCAGCGCCACCGCGATCGCGGGGAACGTGCGGAACGAGGTGGCACCCCACTCGGCGATCATCGGCGTGCGCTTGGAGACCTCGAGCTGCGAGGTGAGCAGCCGTGGGCCGACCGGGGTCAGCAGCGCGGTCACGAAGGACCCCACCGGCACCGCGAGCAGGATCCAGACCCGGCGTCCCCGGACCCGTCCGTCGAGCACCAGCCCGAGCCAGCACACCAGGCCCAGGAGGATCCCCGCGGTCCACAGCCCGTGGGCCGTCGCCCAGACCCAGGTCATCGGCACCAGCCACCACCGCGGCCGTCCGTCCGCCGCGGTCGCCAGCCAGGCGCCGACGGCGACGGCGAGCAGCACCAGGCTGACCATCTGGGGGCGGGCCGACATGGTGGTGCTCGCGGCGAAGACCGCCATCACGGTGACCACGGCGGAGGCCACGGGCCCCGCGTGCCGTCGGCAGACGAGGTAGACGCCCAGCACGAAGGCCAGGTAGACCGCGCCGTACATCCAGGCGACGCCGGGCAGGCCGAACCAGTCCTCGACCTTCGCCGACAGCATCTCGGTCGACCACTGGGTGGGGACCCAGGGGCTGGTCGCGAACCGGGTCGGCCGGCCGGGGTGGGCCAGCGACCACGGACCCCAGAACAGGTGGCCCAGGCGCAGGTGGAACCAGGAGTCGCCGTTGTCGAGCGGCCTCGCCGCGACCCGGGTGACGAGCAGCATCAGCAGCAGCAGGATGGCCAGCGGCGCATGGTCGAGCACGCGGCGGACCGGGCTCGGTCGCGGCGCAGCGGCACCCACCACCGGCTCGTCACCGGTGTGCGTCGCCCGCGCCGTCTCGACCGTCACCGGGCAAGTATCGGCGTATCTGGCCCGTTCCGAGGCAGTTCACGGGGGGAAGACCCTTCTTTCACACCACGCCGAGCCACCCATATGGGTCATATTGACCGGCCAAACGTCCATGAGCGCCCCGGCGGGCCTAGCCTGACGGCAAGGGGCAAAGATCGGGGGGTCTTTTGAGCACCAACTTGGGGTGGACGAACAAACCTGCCGTACGGCAGCGACGACGCGACTCGCGCGGCGCCGCCGCGCTGGAGTTCGCGCTCGTGCTGATTCCGCTGATCTCCCTCGTGATGGGGGTGGTCACCTTCGGTCTCGCCTACAGCAACCACGTGGCGCTGACCAACGCCGTGCGGGAGGGCGCGCGCCTGGGCGCCTCGACCGTGAACGACGCCACCTGGGGAGCCAGCGTCGTCAGCCAGACGGTCAACATCTACGCGGACGCCAACTCCCCGCTCGCGCCCGATCACGTGTGCGCACTTCTGATCAAGAGCACGGGTGGGGTCACCACCACCGAGCAGACCTCGGCGTGCGACACCACCAAGGCCGGCCCCGAGCCGGCCACCCCGTCCTCGATCCCGGACGGCTGCTTCGTGAAGGTCTGGGCCAGGAAGGACTTCGACGTCAACTGGGTGTTCGGGCACGTCCCGGTCACGTTGGGGGCCGAGTCCGTGTCCGTGTACGACAGGGCCCAGGTGTGCTCGTGACCAGGCTCAAGAGATCCCGGCGGCAACGGACCGAGCGGGGGGCGGTCGCGATCCTCATGGCGCTGTCCCTGGTCGCGCTGTGCATCGCCGCGGCGTTCGTGCTCGACCTCGGCCACGTCCGGGTGGACCGGCAGGAGAACAAGTCCGCGGCCGACGCGGCGGCGGCGGCCGGCGTGAGCGCGCTCGTGCCCGACCTGAACAGCGACGTCTTCCACCCGTTCAGCGGCGTCTGCGTGGCCCTGAACTACCTGAAGGTCAACCTGCCCGCTCATGGCTCCCTTCTCCACCGCGCAGTGGTCGGACGGAAACGGGTCCCCCCTCGGCGACGGCTGCGCGCCCGCCATGGCGAACCTCACGTGCAACAAGGCCGCCCTGGCGCCCACCACGTGGGCACGGTTCGAGGGCACCACGGCTGACGGCCAGTTCCAGGTCCGCATCCAGAGCGGGTACGACGTGACGGATGGCGGCTTCCCGGTGGAGTCGCTGCCCGCCCTGCAGAACGACCCCGGAGCACCGCAGTACCACGGGTGCGACCAGCTGGCCGTGATCGTCACGAGGGGCAGGGCCACGTCGTTGGGCGCGCTGGCGGCCCCGAGCGTCGGCTCGACGATCCGCTCGGTCGGGCGCGTCGACGTGGCACCGCCGGACTCGCCGTTCGCGCTGCTGATCCTGGAGCGCACCGCGTGCGACGCACTCGCCGTCGCCAGCGGCGGCGCCGGGGGACGATCGACGTCCTCGGCTACGCCGGACCACCCCGGGATGATCCACGTGGACAGCAACGGGACCGGCAGCATGTGCGGCTCGAAGCCTATCATCGAGGGCAAGGCCGCCACGGCAAGCCTACGCGGCACCCCTTCCCTCCGGCTTGGCTGACACCAGCGAGCCCGGCGAGTCACCTCAGTGGCGGGTATCAGCGGCCTTGCCACGGCGTACGAGACGTCCGAAGGTCTACGGCACCCCCCAGCTCAGCGGCACCGCTCCGGGAAGGCACCTACCGGCCGTGAACTGGTCACGCGCGAGCCGGTCGACGAGCTCTACCTGCGGGCGTGACGCCGCCGTCAGCGACGCCAGACCGCCGTTTTCGGCAGCGGGCTCAATTGCAACGCCACGCTGCCCCATACAACTACACCGCGAAGTTCCACTGGGATACGAGCGGGCCCGAAGGTCTTCGTCACCACCCTGCCGCCCCTCCGCGAGCTGCAGCTCAACATCGACGCCCCCAGGTGTGCAGCAACGTCTCCATCGACGCCGGCACCGTCGTCTTCACCGGTTCAGGTCGCACTCGGCAACAACAGGCTGTCGATTTGCCGAAGGCAGAGCACGTCTACATCTTCGGCGCAAGCGGCACCTCGCCCGACCAGCAGCGGCGCCACTTTCAGCCTGCACACCGTCCACGTTGACACGTCGAGGGCGCCGCCTCGTGCCCCTCGACCTTCGACCCCACCGCGGTGCGAGCCCGGCTGTTCGTGGGCGCGGGTGCGCTGAAGACGGCGGGAGGTTCCTCGTTCCGCGCCTGCAACACGACGGTGATCCTGATGGGCGGAGCACCCGGCCGCGTGCCTTCCCTCGCTCACGCCGTACGTCGCCACCTACACCGACACGCCGTGCCCGAGCGGCGCCGGCAACGGCACTCTGGACATGTCCGGCAACGGGACCATCGACTGGACCGGCCCAACCTCGTACACCGTGGACGCACCTCACCGCGGCCACACCGGCGGACCGACCAACGGCTCTGGAGGACCTGGCGCTCTGGGACGAGACCCTACGCCACCTCAGAATCCTTCTCCGGCGGTGGCGGCTACATGCACCTGGCCGGTGTCTTCAGCGCCCCGAACGCCACCCCGTTCAAGCTCAACGGCGGATCGACCCAGGACGTCAGGAACTCGCAGTACGTGGTGCGCCAGCTCTGGAGCACCGGCAACGGCACGCTGACCATGCAGCCTGCCCGCCCTGCCGGTCGCCGCCCAGGCCATGACTTCGGGCTGGTGCGCTGACGGCTACGGCCTCCGGGCCAGGTCGGCGGCACCGATCATGCCGGCCTTGTTCCCGAGCGTGGCCTGACGGACCTCCAGCGTGGGCCGGTAGTTGCGGCCGGTGAGGTTCGCCCTGAAGTGCGAACGGATCGGGTCGAGCAGGAGGTCCCCCGCCTCGGACACGCCCCCACCGATGACGACCACCGCGGGGTCCAGCACGGCGGTGAGCGTGGCGATGCCCTCGCCCAGCCACTGGCCGAGCGAGGCCAGTTGCTCGATGGCGAACATGTCGCCGTCCTTCGCGGCCTCGGTGATCAGGGGGCCGGTGATCCCCTCGACGCTGCCACCGGCCCGATCCAGCAGCGACTTGGCGATCAGCGACCCGTGCGCCGCCTGCTCGCGTGCCTCCCGCACGAGGGCGGTTCCGCTGGCGTACTGCTCCCAGCAGCCCCGGTTGCCGCAGCCGCACAGCCGGCCGTTGGGCACCACCCGGATGTGCCCGATCTCCGCGGCGACGCCGAAGGCGCCACGGTGCAGCTCACCGTTGAGCACGATGCCGCCGCCGACGCCGGTCCCCACGGTGACCAGCAGCAGGTCGGAGACGTCCTCACCCGCACCGAAGGTGAACTCGCCCCAGGCGGCCGCGTTCGCGTCGTTCTCGATGACGACGGGCAGCCCGATCGACCGCTCGAGGTCGGCCTTGAGCGGTTCGTCGCGCCACGCGAGGTTCGGCGCGAACAGGACCGTGGAGCGCCGCGCGTCGATGAAGCCGGCGGCGCCCACGCCCACCGCCTCGATCGAGTGGGAGACCCTGAGCTCGCGGACCAGGTCCCCGATGTTCTGCTCGATCGCGTCGGTGTCGGTGGCGGGCGACACCCGTCGCGCGGTGGCCAGCACCGTGCCGCGCTCGTCGACGACACCACCGGCGATCTTGGTGCCTCCGACGTCGACCCCCACCGTCAGCCCCACTAGTCGGCCCCCCAATCCCCGTCGTCGCTCAGGTCGATCTTCTCGACCGAGGTGTCGGGCCGGGCGGCCCGCGCCTGCTCGGCCACGTGCGTGGCCAGGACGCCGGCTGCCGCCTGCATCAGGGAGGACGCCGCGCTCGCCAGGTGGGCCCTCACCTCGGGGCTGGTCTCCCGCACCAGCGCGATCGCCCGGCACACCGGGCAGTACCTGCAGTCCTGGCCACCGGTCGCGATGTGCTCGTTGGCGTCCTTGAGGGCCCCGGTCGCTCCGGCAGCCGCCGCGGAGGCGGTAGCCGCGTAGTCGCTGCCGCTCTCCTTCGCCCACTCCTGGAGCGCGTGCAGCAGCTTGGCCGCCTCCTCGTTGACGCTGCCGACCGGTTCCTTCTCGTCCTCGCTCATGTGTCGCGCTCCGGACCCGCACGGAAGCGGACCTGCAGGGCACCGTCCTCCATGCGGGCCCCGGCGACGGAGTGGCGGCTCAGGGCGGACGGCAGCGCCAGGAGTCGCCGGTAGGAGCCAACGGTCACCACGAGCTCATCTCCGTGTCGGGCCAGGTCGATGTCGGACTTGGCCACAAACGGTAGTGCGATCCGCAGCGTCGCGCCCGACGGGGTTCGGGTGACGGTCATCGGCCCCTCCTGCGAGGGCGCCGCGAGGGGGTCGTCCCCGCCGTAGGCCCGGGCGGCGAAGTCGGCGAGCGCCTCGACCCCGACGGGCTCGGACGAGCGGTACGACGAGCGCCAGATCGGCAGCCCGGCGAACGACTGGGCCACCTCCCGCAGCACCTCGCTCTGCGCCCGCACCCACTGCTGCCGCCACGGGTCCGCCCCCTCGTCCGGGAACACGCGGTTGGCGATCACGCCGTCCACCCGGTAGCCGAACAGCGACAGCGTGGTGAGGGACCGGCGCGCCTCGGCGACCACCACCGTCTCCGGGGTGAGCACCAGCCGGACGCTCGCGTCGGCGCCGGTGAGGATCTCGCGCACCTGCTCGAGGTCGGAGTGCAGCCGTTCGATGGCGTCGAAGACGGTGTCGTGCGGCATCGGCACCCCGGCGGCCCTGGAGAGCACCGGCCGGAGCGCCTTGACGATGCGACGCTCCGCCGGGAACACCCGGTCCATGTACCAGCCGAGCGCCTCCGGCAGGGCGAGCAGCCGAAGGGTCTCGGCCGTCGGGGCACAGTCGACCACCACGACGTCCCACTCCCCCGACAGGACCTGCGCGCGCAGCTCCAGCAGCGCCAGGACCTCCTCGGCGCCCGGGATCACCGTCAGCTCCTCGGCGGTGATCGGGTCCACACCTGCCGCGTCGAGGACGGTGAGCAGGTAGCCCTGGATGTCCGCCCAGGAGCGCTCGAATCTCTGCTGGGCGTCGACCTGCTGCACGAACAGCCCGTCCCCGACCTCGGTGGGCTCGGACCCGATCGCGGTTCCGAAGGCGTCCGCCAGCGAGTGCGCCGCGTCGGTGGACAGCACCAGCGTGCGGTGCCCCGCGAGCGCTGCCCGGGTCGCCGTACCGGCGGCGGCGGTGGTCTTGCCGACGCCGCCCTTCCCGGTGAAGAGGATGATCCGCAAGGTCAGGTGAGGGACTCGACGCGCTTCTTGAGACCCTTCAGCGCGGTGTCGATGATGACCTTCTCCGCCTTGCGCTTGAGCATCCCGATCATCGGGATCGAGATGTCCACGGCCAGGGTGTAGGTCACCTCGGTGCTCCCGTCGCCGCGCTGGTCGAGCGCGTAGGTCCCGTCCATGCTCTTGAGCATCTTGCCCTGGACCAGGGTCCAGCTGACCGACTCGTCGCCGTGCCAGTCGTAGCGCAGCGTGTAGGCGTCCTTGATCGGGCTGGCCTCCAGCTCGAAGTGGACCCTCTCCGCGCGGCCGTCCGGGCCGTCCTCGACGATCTCGACCTTCTTCATGCCCTGGACCCAGACGGGGTAGGCGTCGAAGTCCGCGATCACGCCCATGACGGCAGCCGCATCCGCCGAGATCACGATGCTCGAAGTGGTCTGCTCTGCCATCGCGGTTGCGGGCTCCTTGCGGGAGGGAGATGTGGTGCGACCCTACCCGATGGGCCGGTGGCCGGATGCGCTCGGTTTCGTCAGTCGACCAAGGAGAACACGCGAGGTCCGTCACACGCATTGTCCCCCAGCTCGCACTTGAGGTTCAGCTCCCCGATGGGGATGAACGACTGGTACTTGACCTGCATGTAGTCGGTGGGTGCGGGCGACGGCGGCACGAAGCAGTGGTCGGCCTGCGCCAGGTCGTCTCCGCTCTTGTTGTTGAACTTCCAGCCGCAGACCTTCACCGACACGAACTTGATGATCCGGTAGTCCGCCAGCGACCCGTTGAGCGTGAGGCTGTCGTAGACGGGCAGGACGACCGCGTCGTTGGTCAACATCTGGTTCATCGGGATCTCGTAACCGCCGGGGGCCGGGGCGCCGGTGTCACCGGTGAGGTCGAGCGGGCTCACGATCGAGAGGGACCCGTTGTAGCCGTTCGCGATCCAGTCCTTGGTGTCGGCGCTCGAGTTGCTGCCACCGTCGAGGTCGATGGTGCCCCAGTTGCCGGGTGCGTACCCGCAGCCACCGTCGGCGTTGTCGAAGGAGAACGTGTAGCTCTTGGTCGTGTCGGCCATCATCTCGTTGACGGCCTCGAGGCACAGCGCGAAGGGGCGAAGCCCGACCACGGTGCCCGCCGGTCCCACGGCCGAACGGGCGTCCTTGGAGATCGGCAGGTCACTCTGGCCGAAGATGCCGCCGAAGAAGGTCGGCGACTTCTGCTCCGCCGCCACGTGCACCACCAGCGAGTCCTCCGACGCTCCCGCGAGCTTCTCGCACGCGAGTCGATAGCCGGCGGTGCCCGGGCTCAGGGTGGCGTCGGTCGTCGCGACGTTCTGGTCGAAGATGCCCTCGGCGTAGGTCCTCATCGCCGAGGTCTGGAAGCCGGAGACCATCGCGGAGCAGTCTGACGACACCGGCGCGGTCGCCGCGATCTTCTGACCCACGGCCAGTGCCGCCGCGTCGGCCCCGTTCTGCAGCCTTCGCTGGTTGGCGTAGGCCATCCCGAAGTCGGTGACGAAGGCGAGGCAGCCGATGAGCACGACCGTCATCACGACGACCATCAGCGCGATGGCGCCGCCCTCGTCCCGGCTGCGCCCGGTCCCGGTGCGCCGGCTCATCAGTGGTACTCGCACTGGTAGCTGCCCGTGCCGTGGAGCGTCAGCGCCGTGCCGGCCAGCGGGACCGGGACGAAGTACTTCGAGGCGTAGGTCGCCTCCACCGCCAGGGTGCCCGGGGTCGCCGCGGTGGCGGCAGCGTCCTGGCACGGCGGGTTCGTGGAGCTCAGGCTCGAGGTGTCGCAGACCAGGGTGCCGTTGAGCTTGACCGCCACGCTCACCGCGCTGCCGTCCATGCCGATCGTGTTCGCGGTGTCGCGGACCTTCTGGATCACCGCCGAGCAGCTGTGCGTCGAGGTGTAGGCGTTGACCGAGCCGAACCGCGCACCCGATCGCACGGCACCGTTGAGGGTGGTCTGCTGGGCCAGGAAGAAGCCGAACTGGATGATGCCGAAGACGATCAGCAGCAGGACGGGCGCGATCAGCGCGAACTCCACCGCAACCGCCCCGCGCTCGGCGCGGGTGCGAGTCGGCGAGGGCCGTCCCGCCCTCAGGGTTCTGCGCATCGGATGCCCTCTCTGCTCGGCGTGAGGATTCTGGCAGTCCATGGGGCCCCCCGGCTCGTTCTGCGGGGAAAACCGCCCAAACAGGCTATGTGCGTCATCCGTCCGGTTGCGGCCGCCGACCACCCGTGGCTTCGCCTGCCGCGCCGCGGGCGTTAAGGTTTGGCCGAGCCCGTCCAGTCGACTACGCGAGCCGGTGAGCCGTCCATGCGTGAGTACTCCACGCCCCTCGACGTCGAGGTCCCGACCTCGGGGAGCCTCACCGACCACATCGTGGCCAATGCCACCGAGCGGCCGGACGCCGCGTCCTTCACCCGGCGCACCGATGCCGGCTGGCGCGACGTCACCTCCGCCGACTTCCTTCGCGACGTGCGTGCGGTGGCACGGGGGCTGCTGGCCGCGGGGACCGAACCCGGTGACCGGGTGGGCTTGTTGTCGAAGACCCGCTACGAGTGGACGCTCCTCGACTACGCGATCTGGTACGCCGGCGCGGTCACGGTGCCGATCTACGAGACCTCCTCGGCGGAGCAGATCGCCTGGATCCTCTCGGACGCCGGAGCACGCTCGGTCGTGGTCGAGTCGGAGGCACACCGTGCCCGCGTCCACGAGGTGCGCGCCGGCCTGCCCGCGCTGGCCCACGTCTGGTCGATCGACGACGGCGCGGTCGATGCTCTCGCGGCGGGCGGGACCGGCGTCTCCGACGACGAGCTCGAGCGGCGGCGCTCGTCGGTGTCGCCGGACTCCACCGCGACCCTCATCTACACCTCGGGCACCACGGGACGCCCGAAGGGCTGTGTGCTGAGCCACGGCAACTTCATGTCCGAGGTGGAGGCCGCCGTCGGTGAGCTGCACGAGCTCTTCGCGCTCGACGACGCCTCGACGCTGCTGTTCCTGCCGCTGGCCCACGTCTTCGCGCGGGTCATCCAGGTCGGTGCGGTCCGGGCCGGGGTGCGGCTCGGTCACTCGGCGGACGTCAAGAACCTGCTGTCCGACCTCGGTGAGTTCCGGCCGACGTTCATCCTCGCGGTCCCCCGAGTCTTCGAGAAGGTGTTCAACACCGCCTCGCAGACGGCCGCCGCGGACGGGAAGGGCCGGGCCTTCGACGCGGCTGCGGACGTCGCCATGGCCTACAGCCGCGCCCTCGACCGGGGGCGACCCGGCCCGTGGCTCCGGGCCCGTCACTCCGTGTTCGACCGGCTCGTGTACCGAAGGCTGCGCGAGGCGCTGGGCGGCAGGTGCTCCCACGCCGTCTCCGGAGGCGCACCCCTCGGTGAGCGCCTCGGACACTTCTACCGCGGAATCGGGGTGACCGTGCTGGAGGGGTACGGCCTCACCGAGACCACCGCCGCGCTCACCATGAACCTGCCGGATGCGCTGAAGATCGGCAGCGTGGGCCGGCCGTTACCGGGCACGACGGTCCGCGTGGCGGCCGACGGCGAGCTCATGGCCAGGGGCGGCCAGGTCTTCCAGGGTTACTGGCACGACGACTCGGCGTCCGCCGAGGTCCTCGACGCCGCCGGCTGGCTGCGCACCGGCGACCTCGGCGAGATCGACGACGAGGGGTTCGTGCGGATCACCGGGCGGAAGAAGGAGATCCTGGTCACGGCCGGCGGCAAGAACGTCGCGCCGGCGGTGCTCGAGGACCGCGTCCGTGCCCACCACCTGGTCAGCCAGTGCATGGTGGTCGGCGACGGGCAGCCGTTCGTCGCCGCCCTCGTCACCATCGACGCCGAGGCCTTCCGGGACTGGGCCCAGCGCACCGGGAAGAGCGGCCGGGTCGCGGACAACACCGAGGATCCCGACCTGCGCGCCGAGGTCCAGGCCGCCGTCGACGGAGCGAACCGGGCCGTGTCCCAGGCCGAGTCGATCAGGAAGTTCGTGATCCTCCCGGCTGACTGGACCGAGGAGGGCGGCGAGCTCACCCCCAGCCTGAAGGTGAGGCGCAACGTCGTCCTGGCGAAGTTCCGGGCGGACGTCGCCCGCCTGTACCTGAGATGACCGGGCCGGGTGCCGCCCCGACCCGTGGCCCCTGACTAGACCTGAGTCCGGAACGGAACTAATTACGCGAATCGCGAGACGCGCCAGACGGTCTTGTACAACTCTTAACGCCGGGCTGGTAGACGAGCCCGCCGGCAAAAGCACCGTTCGGCAAGGCCGAACCTGCCCGCCGGAGGCCGAGTAGACACAGGACTACGCATGGGACGCAGAACCGTTCTTCTGATCGTGGCGGCACTCATCGCCGCCCTCGGCACCAGCCTGGTGTTCTTGTACGTGCGTGGCGCCGACAACCGGGCCACCGCGGCGCAGGCACCGGTGCAGGTCCTCAAAGCCGTGGCGCAGATCAACCCCGGTGAGACTCTCGCCGCTGCCCAGGCCGCGGGCAAGATCCAGCTGGGCACCGTGCCGCGAGAGCAGGCGCTCACCGGCGCGGTGAACTCGACCAGCGGGATGGAGAACGAGGTCGCCCTCTCCACGATCTTCCCCAACGAGCAGATCATCACCGGCAAGTTCGGCTCCCCGGGAGACCAGGAGGTCCTCACCATCCCGGACGGCGACATCGCGATCTCGGTGAACCTCTCCGACACCGGCCGCGTTGCCGGCTTCGTGTCACCGGGCGCCAACGTGGCCATCTTCCTCAACGGCACCGGCGACGCCTCGGGTCAGGACAGCACCCGGGTGCTGCTGCCCAAGGTGCAGGTGATCGCGGTCGGGGCCACCACGGTGATCTCCAAGACGACGACCGACGCCCAGGGCGGGCAGACCACCGAGCAGCTCCCGAAGACCCTCTTCACCCTTGCGGTGAACCAGGACGAGGCGGAGAAGATCATGTTCGCCACGACGCACGGAGAGCTGTCGTTCGGTCTGCTCAACGACAAGTCGAAGGTCAAGCCCGGTCCGGGTATCACGACGCAGACGCTCTTCCGGTGATGTAGATGCCCATCATCGTAGAGAGCTACGGCTCCAACGCCGACCTGTTCACGTCCGTGACCGGCACCAACTCCCGGGTCGTGGGGAACCTCGACGAGCTGAAGCAGACCCTCGCCGAGACTCCCGACGAGTACGCCGTGGTCCTCGGTCCCGCGGTGGACCTCGAGGCGGCCGCAGCGCTGGCCGACACCCTACGGGTCACCCGACCGGCGGTCAGCGTGATCCTGATCCGAAGGCGAGTCGACACGAGCGTGCTCGCCGAGGCGCTGCGTTCGGGCATGCGCGAGGTGGTGGAGGAGCGCGACCTGACCGGCCTGGGTTCGGCCACTGCCCGCGCCAAGCAGGTGTGGCAGGCCCTCCAGGGCAACACCTCCGCCGCTCTGGAGGGGCCGCGCGGCAAGCTGGTGACCGTGTTCTCGCCCAAGGGAGGCGTCGGCAAGACCACCCTCGCGGTCAACCTGGCGCTCGCCCTGGCCGAGAAGGGCAGCAAGAACGTCTGCCTGGTCGACCTCGACCTCTCGTTCGGTGACGTCGCGATCACCCTGCAGCTGTTCCCGGCCCGCACGATCGCGGACGCCGTACATCTCGAGAGCGGCCTGGACTTCGCCGTGCTCGAGCCGATCCTGACGCCCTACCGGGACGGGTTGTCGGCTCTGGTCGCGCCGGTGCAGCCCGACGCGAAGGACACCATCCCCGCGTCCCTCGTCGGCAAGATCCTCTCGCTGCTGAAGGCGAACTTCGACTTCGTGGTGGTCGACACCGCCCCGGCCTTCGACGAGTACGTCCTCCAGGCGTTCGACGAGACCGACGAGCTGCTGCTGGTCACCACGCTCGACATCCCCACCCTGAAGAACGTCAAGGTCGCCGTGGAGACCCTCGACCTGCTGAACTTCCCGAAGCCGAAGCGGCGGCTCGTGCTCAACCGCGCCGACGACAAGGTGGGGCTGACCCCCGAGAAGGTGGAGAGCACGCTGGGCATGAGCATCACCACCCCGATCCCGACCTCGTCACAGGTGGCGCACGCGACCAACGCGGGCGAGCCGATCACGAGCGCCCAGCCGAGGCACGCGGTGAGCCAGGCGATCGTGTCGCTGGCACGCAGCTTCTCCGGCGCCCCGGCCAAGGACCCGACGCCGGCCGCGCCCGGGGCACGCATCGCCACACCGAAGCGTTCCCTCCTCCGCCGAAACGGTAGGTGATCCGATGAGCAGTCTCGCCGATCGGCTCGCGGCAGCGTCGCGTGACCGGACCACGACCCCGACCGCGTCCTCGGACGCCATGGGCAAGAAGACCGAGCGGCGCACCCCCGAGGTCAAGCAGCAGGACGACGACTTCAGCGACCTCAAGGCGCAGGTCCACAACCGGCTGCTGCAGCAGCTCGGCCCGAAGCTCTACGACGCCGACCTGACCCAGAGCGAGCTCGAGCACATGGTGCGCGGGGCCCTGCAGGACGCGATGCAGGACGAGGAGATCCTGATCACCGGGTCCGAGCGCACCCGGATCGCCCAGGAGATCTCCGACGACATCCTCGGCTACGGCCCCATCGAGCCCTTCCTGCGCGACCCCGACCTCACCGAGGTCATGGTCAACGGTCCGGACAGCATCTGGATCGAGCGGTCGGGACGCCTCCAGCAGGTCGAGGGGCGCTTCACCGACGAGGCCCACCTGCGGCGCACCATCGACAAGATCGTGTCCCGCATCGGCCGGCGCGTCGACGAGTCCAGTCCCATGGTGGACGCCCGACTGCCCGACGGCAGCCGGGTCAACGCGGTCATCCCCCCGTTGGCGGTCGACGGCTCCCTGCTGACGATCCGCAAGTTCGCGGCCGACCCCTACACCACGGAGGACCTCGTCGCGTTCGGGACGTACTCCCAGCGCACCGCCGACTTCCTGGCCGCGTGCGTGCGCGGCCGGCTCAACATCATCGTGTCCGGCTCGACCGGCGCCGGCAAGACGACGACGCTCAACGTGCTGTCGTCCTTCATCCCCAGCGACGAGCGGATCATCACGATCGAGGACGCCGCGGAGCTCCAGCTCCACCAGGACCACGTCCTGCGGCTCGAGTCACGCCCGGCCAACATCGAGGGCAAGGGCGCCGTCGACATCCGCGACCTGGTGAAGAACTCCCTGCGCATGCGGCCGGACCGGATCGTCGTCGGCGAGGTCCGCGACTCCGCTGCGCTCGACATGCTCCAGGCCATGAACACCGGTCACGACGGCTCGATCTGTACCGTGCACTCCAACGGTCCCCGTGACACGCTGGCTCGTATCGAGACGATGGTGCTGATGGCGGGCATGGACCTGCCGATCCGTGCGATCCGCGAGCAGGTGGCGTCCGCCGTCGACCTGATCGTCCACCAGAGCCGCCTGCGTGACGGCTCGCGGCGGATCACCCACGTCACGGAGGTGGAGCGGATGGAGGGAGACGTCATCACGCTGCAGGACGTCTTCTTGTACGACCACTCGATGGGCTTCGACGAGAACGGCAGGAGCCTCGGTCGTCTCCGGGCCACCGGCCTTCGCCCGAAGTTCCTCGACAAGCTCGCGCACTCGAACGTCCACCTGGACCCGATGATCTTCGCGATGGACGGGATCTGAGCGATGAGGTTGTCCTCGACTCCCCGGTGGCGTGGGGGCGCCCGTCTCATCTCTCGGCTGGGCGCGCTCACCGTCGTCGCCGCGCTGTCGATGCTGGCCGGGACCGCCTCGGCGGCCGAGGGAAACATCGACCACGTCGAGAACGGCAAGGGAACCCTCCAGGTGCTGTACTCCCTGCCGAGCGCGGGCAGTGCCGCACCTGACCTCACGTCGCTGAAGGTGTCGCTCGACGGAAAGCCGCTCGACGCAACCGCGTCCCTAGCCTCCTCAGCCCAGGGCCAGACCGTGCGCCGCACCACCATCTTGACCATCGACATCAGCGACAGCATGGCCCACAACAACCGCTTCGCCGAGGCGCAGCGGGCTGCCGACGTGTTCTTGGACTCCGCCCCGAAGGACGTCTACGTCGGCATCGTCACGTTCGCCAAGAGCGTGACCGTCGCGCAGCAGCCCAGCCTCGACCGCGCGGCCTCCAAGGCGATCATCGCCCAGCTCGCCCTGCAGCGAAGCACCCACCTGTACGAAGGCGTCAAGCAGGCGGTGGACGCCAGCGGCACCGTCGGCCAGCGGAGCCTGCTGCTGCTGTCCGACGGACGCGACACCACGCCCACGCCACTGGCCGACGTCACCCAGGTCGTCAAGAAGACAGGGGTGAAGGTGGACGCCGTCGCGCTCGGACAGGCGGCCCCGGACCAGGCCCTGCTCCAGCAGATCACGGACGCCGGCGGCGGCACCCTGATCAACGCCAACGACCCGAAGGCGCTCAGCCAGGTCTTCGCGAACGAGGCCCAGACGCTGGCGAAACAGATCCTCATCTCGGTCAAGACGCCGACCGAACTGGCCGGTTCCGAGGGGACGCTGTCGGTGTCGATCGACGCCGGCGGCCAGACCTACACCGACGCCGCGTTCGTGACCCTCGGCAAGGCCGCTTCGACGGCGCCGGGCGGCGCTCAGTCGTCGACGCACCTTTACGCGCCTCCTCGCAGCGGCTTCCAGATCACGACGACGATGATGCTCGCCGGCCTCGCGGCCACCGGACTGGGCCTCCTCGTCCTGTTCTCCGGGCTCCTGGGCGGCTTCGGGAAGAAGCCCGAGTCCGTGGAGAGCCGGATCAACGCCTACACCCGGAAGGGTCGCAGGAGAGGTCCGGTGGCCACCGCGCCGCCTCCGCAGGGAGTGGCGGCGCAGGCGGTCGGCTTCGCGACCAAGGCCCTGGAGGGAAACAAGGGCCTCGAGTCGGCCCTCGGTGACCGTCTGGACGCGGCCGGGCTGTCCTTCAAGCCGGCCGAATGGCTGCTCCTGCACGCAGCCATCGCGGTGGGCGCCGCGGGAGTCGGCTTCCTGGTGAGCTCCGGGGGCCTGCTCGTCACCCTGCTGGGCTTGGTGGCCGGTCTCCTGCTCCCATGGCTCTACCTCGGACACAAGCGGTCGAGCCGCCTCAAGGGGTTCAACAGCCAGCTCGCGGAGACCCTCCAGCTCCTCGCCGGAAGCCTGCAGGCCGGCCTCTCGCTCTCCCAGGGGATCGACACCGTGGTGCGCGAGGGGGCGGACCCGATCGCGGGCGAGTTCCGCCGCGCCCTGGTCGAGACCCGGCTGGGAGTCCAGATCGAGGACGCCCTCGACGCGGTCGGGGAGCGCATGGAGAGCGCCGACTTCAAGTGGACCGTGATGGCGATCCGGATCCAGCGCGAAGTCGGTGGCAACCTCGCCGAGCTCCTGCTCAACGTCGCCGGCACGCTCCGCGAGCGGGAGTACCTGCGCCGCCAGGTGAAGGCACTCTCCGCGGAAGGCCGGTTCTCCGCCTACATCCTGCTCGCCCTCCCCCCGGGAGTGATGCTGTACATGTTCTTCGTGAACCCGAGCTACTTGCACCCCCTGATCTCGGAGCCCATCGGGTTCTTCATGCTGGGTGCGATGGTGGTGCTCATGGTGCTGGGCGCGTTCACCATGAAGAAGATGATCAAGGTGGAGGTCTGAGGACACCATGACCACGCTCATGTTTCTCCTCGGGATCGTGGGGATCTTCGTCGGCATCTTCGTCTCACTGGCCGCGGTGGGCGTCTTCACCAACGAGGCAAGGGGCGTGTCGAAGTCCCTCGCCGTCGTCGAGGCCTTCTCCGCGGCACCGCAGGCCATGAAGGAGGAGCTCGACCCCTCGTTCAACGACAGGGTCCTCACCCCGGTGCTGAGCAGGCTCACCGGTCTCGGCAAGCGGCTGACGCCGGTCGACTACGCGGAGCGCATCAAGCGCAAGCTGGACGTCGCCGGCAACCCCCCGGGCTGGACCGTCGACCGGATCGTCTCGATGAAGGTGCTCGGGATCGGTGCCGGGGTGCTGCTGGGGCTGCTCCTCGTCTTCCTGCTCAAGCTGAGCCTGCTGCAAGGCGTGCTGGCGGTGGTGGGAGCAGGTGTCCTGGGCTACTACGGGCCGAACCTGTGGCTCTACCAGAAGGGGTACGACCGGACGAACGCCATGCAGCGCGCGCTCCCCGACGCCCTCGACCTGCTCACCATCTCGGTCGAGGCGGGTCTGGGCTTCGATGCCGCGCTCTCCCAGGTGGCCCGCAACACCGACGGCCCGCTCGCCGAGGAGCTGGCCCGCGTGCTCCAGGAGATGCAGATCGGCCTCGGCCGGTCCCGGGCCCTCAGAGCGCTGGGCGAACGCACCACGCTGGCCGACATCCGCTCGTTCACCTCGGCGATGGTCCAGGCGGACGCGTTCGGCATCCCGATCGGCCAGGTGCTTCGGGTGCAGTCCCAGGAGATCCGCGTCAAGCGCCGGCAACGTGCGGAGGAGCAGGCCCAGAAGGTGCCGGTGAAGATCATGATCCCGCTGGTCCTGTTCATCCTCCCCTGCCTGTTCGTCGCGGTGATCGGTCCCGCGGTGATCGGCCTGATGCACACGTTCGGCAGTGGCGGGGCGCTGCATTGACCCAGCAGGACCAGGTCGCGCTCACCAGCCGGGTCTTCTGCCTGGCCGCGATCTTCGCGCTCGCCTTGGTGTCCGGGGATCCGGCCGTCATCCAAGGCGTCGTCGTGGTCTCCGCGGTCGCCGCCCTGTCGACGTACATCTCGCTCGTGATGTCCTCCACCAGCATCTGGGCCATCACCATCGAGACGCTCGTCGTCGGCCTCGTGATGGGTCTGACCTTCCCCACCTCCGCGGTGCTGCTGCCCTACCTGGTTGCGCTGCCTCTCCTCGCGGGGCTCTCCCACCGGTTCCTGGGTGTGACGCTGACGATGACCGCACAGGTCGTCTCGGTCGTCGTGATCCCGTTGGCCACCACCGGGTTCGCGAACGCCAACGAACGGGTCACCACCATCGCACCGTGGCTGATCACGAACCTCGGGGCCGGGTTGCTGGGTGTCTGGGCGCGCAAGCTCGGGCCGGCCGACGCTCCGTGGAAGCAGGACACGAACTACGAGGCGGCCCGCCAGCTGCTCACCCAGCTGCGCACGGTCACCCGACGCCTGTCCGCCGGACTCGACTCCGACAGCATGTCGGCCCAGCTCCTCGCCACCGTCCACGAGCGGCTCCACGACAGCTACGCGGCGGTGTTCGTCAACATGAGCGGGTCGGTGCTGGTCCCGCTCGCCTACCGGGGCCTCGGCGCGCAGCAGCTGCTGGTCCCCCACGACCCGCTGATCGCGGAATGCTGGACGGAGATGGAGCCGCGGCAGACAGTGGTGGCGTCGGGCAACCGCGAGGCACGACACCGCACCGCCCTGCCCCTGCGGGTGGGCAACCGCATGCTCGGCGTGGTGGTCGCGTCCTCGGGGGTGCCGGCCGAGCCCGACGAGGTCGCCGAGCTGATGCCGGCCATCGACGCGCACAGCCTCCGGCTCGACACCGCGATGGTCTTCGACGAGATCCGCACGATGGCTACCACCGACGAGCGACAGCGACTGGCCCGCGAGATCCACGACGGGATCGCTCAGGAGATCGCCTCGCTCGGCTACGTCGTCGACAGCCTCACCGCCGCCGCCCCGAGCCCGGAGATGGCCCAAGGGCTGCAGGGCCTGCGCGCCGAGCTCTCCCGCGTGGTCGCCGACCTCCGGCTGTCCATCTTCGACCTCCGAAGTGACGTCTCCCCGACGTCGGGACTCGGTGCCGCCCTGTCCGAGTACGTCCGCCAGGTCGGCGCGAAGTCCGACCTGACCGTGCACCTGACCCTCGACGAGGCCCCGACGCGGCTGTCACCGGCTGTCGAGAGCGAGCTGTTCCGCATCGCGCAGGAGGCCATCACGAACGCCCGCAAGCACGCGTCGGCGCGGAACCTGTGGGTGGACTACTGGACCGACCCGCCGAAGGCCGGGCTCACCATCCGTGACGACGGGACGGGCCTGAACCACGTCCGGGACGACTCGTACGGCCTGTCGATCATGAGCGAACGCGCCCGCCGCATCGACGCCACGCTCGAAATCCTGGACGGAAACGGCGATGGATCCCGGCACGGCACGGTGGTGCAGGTTAAAGTGGCGCCCAAGACCGTCCTCACTAGCGAAGGCCGTTGAGCCATGACCGACCGGCGCGCACGCGTCCTTCTCATCGATGACCACGACCTCATCCGGCAGGGGCTGGCCCACGCCTTCGAGCGTCAGGAGGACTTCTCGGTCGCCGGGCAGGCGGCCTCGGTCGCCGAGGGGCTTCAGCGGTTCGAGGAGCTCTCCCCCGACGTCGTGATCACGGACGTCCGGCTGCCCGACGGCACCGGCCTGGACCTGGTCCGCAGGCTGCGTCAGCAGGGGCATGACACCGGGATCGTGGTGCTCACCATGTACGCCGGTGACGAGCAGCTCTTCGCGGCCCTCGAGGCCGGCGCCTCGGCGTTCGTGGCGAAGGACGCCCCGGCCGAGGAGGTGGTGGCGGCCGCGCGTCATGCCCTGGTGTCGCCCCGCTCGTTCACCGCCTCCGACCTCGCCGACGCGATGCGCCGCAGGATGTCCCCCCAAGGGCCGCAGCTGACCCAGCGAGAGTCCGAGGTGCTCAGCCTGCTCGCGCGCGGCTTCAGTGTGTCGGCGATCGCCCGCACGATCTTCGTGAGCGAGTCCACGGCGAAGACCCACATCTCGAAGATCTACGAGAAGCTGGGCGCCTCGAACCGTGCGGACGCGATCATGAAGGCCGTCCGCTCGGGTCTGTTGGCCGAGGACCTGCAGGACTAAGCCCCGGCCGGTCGGGTAGTCCTTCTGGGTGGTCGGCCAATCGTCCGATTAGCGGCCCGTTTGCGGCCGATCGCCCGATGTGACCGGCATCCTCCCGATGTCATCGTTATCAGGGTCGGGCTCACCTGGGGGTCCGCACCGGACAACACCTTGGGAGACACCATGATGGATGCAGTGAACTACCTGCGCATGCAGCTCGCCGCGAGGACGCGGTCGGAGCGCGGCGCCTCGGCCGTCGAGTACGGCCTGCTCGTCGCCCTGATCGCGATCGTGATCATCGTCGCGGTCTCCACGCTGGGTGGGAACCTCTCGGGGATCTTCAGCAAGACCGCAGCCAGCATCAGCAAGTAGGCGCGAGCGACCGGCCGCCACGCTCGACGAGCGTGGCGGCCGGCGCCATATCACCGGGAGGTAGGCATGGTGGCGCCAGCTGGCACGGCTCGAGAGACGGAGGAGACGGGGGCCTCGTCGGTCGAGTACGCCTTGATCGTCTCGTTGATCGCGATCGTGATCATCGCGGCCGTCGCACTGTTCGGCGGCAACCTGGCGGGAATGTTCCACAACAGCTGCGACTCCATCGCGGCGACTCAGTCGAGCACCTGCTGAGTGGAACCGTCCGCAGCGGGCAGGGTGCCGCTGCGGACGTCCCCCACCGGACGCACAATCGATGGATTTAGGAATTCTTTGCGGGAATCACCCCATGTGACCGACATGCCGGTGTCATTCTGGTCACCGGCGGGCTCACCTGGGGGTCCGCACCACAACAGAACCATTGGGAGACACATCATGAGGGAAGCAGTGAACTACCTGCGCATTCAGCTCGCCGCGAAGGCGCGGTCGGAGCGCGGCGCCTCGGCCGTCGAGTACGGCCTGCTCGTCGCCCTGATCGCGATCGTGATCATCGTGGCGGTCACGACGCTGGGTGGGAACCTCTCGGGAATCTTCAGCAAGACCGCGGCCAGCATCAGCAAGTAGCCGCGAGCGACCGGCCGCCACGCTCGACGAGCGTGGCGGCCGGTTGCGTCCTCGTCCCTGGTCACGACTCCCCCGAACCGGCCAGGGCAGCCGCCAGGGTCCGGCTGGAGACCTCCCAGGTCCACTCGGCACGGACCACCCGCCCCCGCGCCGGGGACCGGTCCAGCAGACGCAGCAGAGCCGCAGCAACCGGCTCGACCCCCCCTTCCACGACGAGTCCGGCGCCGGCATCGGCCAGCGTCTCGGGGGCACCCCCGGAGTCGCCCACCAGCACCGGCAGTCCGCATGCCTGGGCCTCCAGGAAGACGATGCCCCATGCCTCCGGCTCGAGACCGAGGAGCCTGGTGCGGCACGGCATGGCAAAGACGTCGCCGGCATCGATGTAGCCGGGCACGTCCTCCCAGGGAACGCTCCCGGCGAAGACCACCGACCCGCCGAGGGAGCGGTCCGCCACCAGCCGCTCCACCCGGGCGCGGTCGGGCCCGTCCCCGGCCAGGAGAAGGCGGGCGTCGGGGAACGCGCGGAGCACCCGCGGCCACGCCCGCACGAGGGTGTCCTGACCCTTGCGTCGCACGAACCGGGCCGTGCAGACCACCACCGGAGCGGTCGGCTCGATCCCGAGGCGGGCCCTGACCTCCGCTCCCCCGCACCCCGGGTGGAACCGCTCCGGGTCCACGCCCGGCGACAGCCGCCGCATCCGGGACGCCGCCTGCTCCGAGAGGGCAGGGGCGATGTGCGAACGGCACCACTCGCTGACGTAGGTCATCACGTCCACGGAGTCCCCGATGCGGCGGAGCAGCCGTCTGGCCACGGGCACCCGTGCCCACCAGACCTCGTGTCCGTGCGTGAGCGCGACGATCCGTCTGGCGCCGGCACGCCGCAGGTGCGGGGCAAGCAGACCCAGCGGAGCGCTGGCCCCGAACAGGACCCGGTCACAGCCGTGCTCCCGCAGCACGGCGGCCACCCGGCGGGCCACAGCGGGCGTGGGCAGCAGCATCCCTGCCGGGTCCCGGTAGACCGGGAACGGCAGCCCCGCGTCGTACGCGTGGTCCCCCGGCATCGACGCCGTGTAGACCACCACCTCACCGGGATCCATCCGCTGGCAGAGGGCCAGGACGAAGGTCTCGATCCCGCCGCGCCGGGTGGGGAAGTCGTTGGTCACCACCAGCACCCGGCTCACCGTCCGGCCGCCCTCAGCGCCGCCGGCAGGCCGGCACGCTCCAACGTGGTCGGATGGCTGCCGAACCAGAACTGGCTGATCGCGGGAGGCGTGGGGTCGCTCAGGGAGGACAACGCGAGCTGCCGCTGCATCCGGATGAACGTCCGGTCCTCGTGGGTCGCCTCCAGCGCCGTCCGGTCCGCCCGCGCCTCGATCGCGCGCGACACCGCGTTCTGGACCGGGCTGACCAGGAAGCCGCCGACCGCGCTCAACGCCAGCACCAGGGCGACCACCGCAGGGTCGGTCGGGCCGAGCACGGCTGCACGACGGCGCAGCGTCTCGCTGTCCAGGAGCAGAGCCAGCAGGCAGACGCCCACGACGCCCCCCACCGCGCCCAGGCCGGTGCCCAGCAGCACGTCGTCGTACTTGGCGTGCCCGAGCTCGTGGGCGATCACGATCCGCGCCTGCGCGGGGCTCATCTTCGTGAGCAGGTTGTCGTAGACGACCACACGACGCGTCTCGCCGAAGCCCGACACGTAGGCGTTGACCGTCGTCGTACGACGTGACGCGTCGGCGACCAGCACGTCCTGGATCCGGACGCCCTCACGGTCGGCGAGCGCGAACACCGACTGCCGCAGCGCTCCCGCGGGCAGGGGGGTGAACCTGTTGAACAGCGGCTCCACGGCCACCGGGTACAGGAACGAGCCGAGGAGGGTCAGCACCACGGCCGCGCCACCGGCCCACGCGAACCACCACCGGGGCGACCGGCGGGCGAACCCGACCACCACGACCAGCAGCAGGGAGGTGAGCACCCACGAGACGGCCAGCGACTTCACCTCGTCGAGCGTCCAGGCGCCCAGGCCCTGGTGGGTCAGGCCCACGCGCAGGTCCTCGCGCCGCTGCAGGAGCGCGAACGGGAGCGCGACCAGCCGCCCGACCAGGAGGAGCAGCAGCGCCCCGGCCGGCACCGCCACCCACCATCGGGCGCCCCGGCTCACCCGGCGGACGAGCCGGCCGCCGCGGGGTCCGAACCCCAGCCAGACGGCCACCAGCAGCGACCCGAAGTAGCCCGACCAGCCGAAGACGCGCCGAAGCAGCGAGTAGTGCTCCGCCCGGGCGATCTCCGCGGGCGTGAACAGGTCGTGGACGGGCATCGGGGTCAGCCTGCCACCGGGCACCCACTGCCACGGCACCAGGAGGGCGGCGAGCAGGGCGAACAACGCGGCGGCGGCGAGCAGGGTGGCGACCGCGGCGCGCCGGGCCAGCCGGGGCCGCTCTTCCTGGGTCACGGCGCCAAGCCTGCCACGCTCACCCGGCGAGCTGACGGAGGTACCCCTGCCAGGCCCGCGTGAACGCGGCCCGGTTGGTCCCCAGCACCTCACGGAAGGCCCCGTCGGCGGAGGAGTCGCGCTCGGCCCGGCGGTAGAACGCGATCATCTTCGCCTCTCCGTACCTCTGCCCGATCAGCCGGCAGGCGAGCCAGGCCGACTCGTACGACGCACCGAGCGCGGTGTTCGCGGTGTCGAACTCCGTCTTCCCGGGCAGGTGCCGGGGCACGCCCTCCTTGCGGACCCGGGCCAGGATCTGGCTGGCCGTGACCGCCACCGGAAGGTCGACGTGGTCCAGTGCCACGTAGTCGGCGAACCCCTCGAGCAGCCAGGTCGGCATCGAGGCGGTCGCCGCGTGCGTGGCGACATGGGTGGCCTCGTGGCTCATCACGATCTGGGAGCCGTTCTCGCCGAGCGGGTCGAACACCGCGGGGTTGACGAAGATGTGGGTGGGGGCGGACGGCAGCAGGGACCCGTCCACGGTGGTGGTCACCGCGGCGATCTCGTCGTAGGTGTGCTCGTCGGAGCCCAGGGTCCGGTTCAGCTCCTCCTGGTCGGCGGGCACCTCGACCACCAGCCCGCCCCGCCACCGCGGCAGCACCTTGCGCACGTCGACCACCGCCCGGTCCGCGAGTGCGGAGAACCGGGCGAGGTCGGCCTTGCGCGTGGTCATCACCAGCGACCGGCTGCCGCGCTCGACGTGCAGGCGCGACAACAGCCAGAGCGGGGTCACGTCGCCGTAGTCCCCGCGCGCGGACACGAAAGCCGCGCCTCGGCGGGTCTGGGCGAAGGTCACCGTGGTCTCGAGGTGGCTGTCGGACCGGTCGAACCCCGCAACCCGCCAGCGCAGCTGGACGTCACCCACCCACCCGGTGCCCCGGAGCCGCTGCTGGGCGGCGGCGCCCAGCCGGCCGTCGTCCTCGTCGACGTAGCGCATGGTGAGGTCACGGATCCGCAGCGCCTGCACGTTGGCGAAGATCGCGGCGAGCTCGGCACGCGCGGAGGCGACGCGCGGCGCCGCGAGAGCGAGGACCCGGCCCCGGTCGCCGTCCTCCAGCGCGGAGGTCAGCCGGCCGAGCAGGGCGGCCGCGGCGTCCTCGCGGGACGTCACTCCCCCGGTGGGCCGGGCGTTCGTCGACGGGAGCCGGGCCTGCTCCGGGCGGTTCAGGACGGCATAGGTGGCCAGTCCGGCCAGCAGACATAGCACAAGGCCGGCCACCCACCATCGCGGATGACCGGCCCCGGGGCGGCGCTCAGCCCGGTCGGACCGCACCGGAGTACGGCATGGAGAAGACCGGGTCGATCCGGACACCCGCGCTCGGGTTGGCTGCGTGCACGATCTTGCCGTTGCCGATGTAGATGCCGACGTGATGCACCGGGCTGTAGTAGAACACCAGGTCGCCGGGCTTCAGGTCGGACTGGGACACCCGGGTCCCGTAGCCCTGCTGAGCGCTTGACGAGTGTGGCAGGCTGACCCCGGCCTGGGCCCACGCCATCATCGTCAGCCCCGAGCAGTCGTAGGCGTTGGGCCCGCTGGCTCCGTAGACGTAGGCGTCGCCGACCTGGGCGAGGGCGTAGTTGACCGCTGCCCCGGCGCGACCGGACACCGGCACGTTGCTCAGAGGCACCCGCTGGCTGCTCCGGCTCGCGGCCGCCGCCCGGTCCTGAAGCCGGCCGAGCAGCGCCTTCGCCTCGGCCGCCTTCTTGTCGATCTCCGCCTTGTCGGCCGCCAGCTGCTTCTTGGTCTCCTCGATCTGCGCCACCTGGCGCTCGGCGGCCTGCTTGCGCATGTCCAGCTGCTTGGCCTGCACCGCGAAGTCGGCCATCATCTCCGCACGCTGGTCGTTGTACTGCGAGACCGAGGAGAGCTGGTCGAGGAACTTCGTGGGGTTCTCGGACAGCATCACCTGTGCCGTCGACGAGAGCGCCTGGCCCTGGTACTGCTCGACGACCGCGTTGGCGACCTGCTGCCTGATCTCGTCGACCTTGCGCTGCTGCCGACCCAGGTCGGCCCGGAGGGCGGCCAGGCGCACCTTCGCCCGGTGCAGGTCGCCGAGCGCCTGGTTGTAGCGCTCCGAGGCGGTCTCTGCCTGCGAGTAGAGGCTGTCGACCCTGGACTTGACGGTGTTGATGTTGGGGTCGGCGTACGTGGGGGTGGCGACCAGCACCGAGCCGCCGAGAGCGGCGATGCTGAGGGTCGCGAGAACGCTTGCGATGCGCTTCCGGCCGTCGGTCACGAGCGGACGGTCTCCTCTTTGTCGTGACGCCTACCGGGTTAGCTGTCGGGTTCGGGCGGCAAAGAAGCCCTACGCGCGCTCACGGCCGCGGTCCAGCAGCCGTGCGACGCGCGATTCACCCCAGGAACATGGTTCCCCGGCTCTGGGTCCGGCTCCCCCGGCCTCGTCCAGACTCGGCGCGGCGCCCGCGTCGACCCGGTCTGGTCGGCTGGTACGGACACCTGAGCAAGAACAGTAAAGGGAACCCGGGCCGCGAGCAAACCTTTCGCGCGGATGCTGTGCGTGTTCTCGGCCACGGGTGGCACGGGCTCCCGACAGAACACCCCAGAAACAACATGGGTCACAGCAGCCCCTGGCGTATCAGGCCGAGGCGACGTCCGGTCCAGACACCGGGGAGACCATCCGCAGCGGGGGCACCAGCCCTGACCCGGCCAGCACGTCGAGGGCTCGCTTCTCGTCCTCGTCGAAACCCCGCTCGGGCGGCGGGCCCAGCAGCACCGTGACCACGCAGTCGTCACAGGCCGGCCCGCGCACCGCGCACGTGGCGCAGTCGATGTGGATGCTCATGTCTGGTCCTCCCGGGGAAGTCGACTCTCTCCGGGCACCGTGCCACCGACCGCCGACAGTCGACGTCTCGTGGCCCCGCGTTCCTCGGGGAGGGCACTCCCGGGTGCCCCTCCGGTGACCGGCCACACCAGGGCCACGTAGCAGCCGAGGAGCACCGCGAGCGAGACGCCGACGTACCAGGTCGTCCCGGCGGCCACGACCTGGTCGAGGACCAACCGGGCGTACCAGAAGAACACCAGCGTCGCGCCGATGGCGCCGCGGCGCCATCCGTGCGCACGCACCGCGGGAACGATGAGGGTCATCAGCATCGCGTAGTCGTAGACGAGGTGGCGGAAGCAGATCAGCGAGATCAGCATGCAGCACGCGAGGACGTCGACCCAGTCCCCCTCCCGGAGCAGGCGACGCGCTCCCCACAGGAGCAGGAGACAGGTCCCCACGCCCAGCAGGAACGTGAACGACGCGCGGTTCTCGCCGGCCACGTAGCCCGAGAAGGTCATCACGTCGGCGATCCCGTCCGCGGTCCTGCCCTGGGCGACCTCCAGCGGCTGCACCAGGACCCGGACGAACGGTGTGCGCGTGACGGCGGCGAACACCGCGACCGCCGTCAGGGACAACGCCGCACCGAGTGCCACGGCGCGGCGGCCTCCGCGCACCAGCATCGCGATGCCGAGCGGAGGGAGGAAGGAGTACTTGGTCGCGCTCACCGCGAGCCCAACCCCCGCTCCGACCGTGCCCAAGGAGAGCGCCAGCACCGAGGCGAGCAGGACCAGGATCGTCTGCTGACCGTTGACGCACACCAGGATGAAGCTCACGTTGGCAGCTCCGACGCTCACGAACACGAACAGCCGTCGTCCTCGCAAACCCGCCCGGAGACCGATCAGCACGGCCGCGAGCACGTACATCGCCGGGTTCAGCAGCGCCCAGACCACACGCGCGTGCTCGAAGGACAGGGCACCGAAGGGCAGGAGAAGGAAGTACAGCAGCGGCAGGTAGTTGGGATGCTGCTCGAGCACGACCCGACCCGGGTGGTCCAGGGCGACCTGGTAGGCGTTGTGGCCCTGCAACAGCTCGTGGGCGCCGAACCACTGGAAGTCGAGGCTCTCGTTGCCGGTCACGGCGAAGGACACCACGAACACCAGGATGACCAGGTCCAGGACGCCCACCAGCAGCAGCGCCGTGGTCACCACCCAGGGCGTCAACGGGCCACGCGCCCTCACCTGTCGCATACCGGGATGATGGCTCACCAAGGGCGGGCTACGGGTCGGTTTGCCCGAGAACACCCCACCCGACCCGGTCACCCTCGGGTGAGCAGCCCGACCAGCGCTCCCGCCGAGACAACCCGGAAGCCGGCGGCGGTGACGTCCCGCACGATCTCCAGGTCGCTGGTGACGACGACAACTGTCCGGCCGGAGGGCTCGACGGCCACCAGCTCACGGATCAGGTCGTCGGCGATCATCCCCTCCGGGGTGAACAGCACCTTGACCCCCCGCGGCTTGTTCACCACCGGCCGCTCGCGGCTCTCCGCGGCGTCGAACACCACCGTCGCCTCGGTCCCGCTGCGGGCGACCAGCGGCGCGACCCCGGCGAGCAGCCGGTCCCGCTGCTTCTCCAGCGACAGCGCCGGCCACGCGGTCTTGGTCACGTTGTAGCCGTCCACGATCATGTGGGCGCGCGGCAGGGCCAGCAGCTGGTCGAGCAGGGTGGGGTCGTCTGGACCCAGCGAGCCGTGCCCCGTGTGCCTGCGGCTGCCCTGCACGGCGACGTGCGCCTCGACCTGGTCGGCCGGGGTGCCCTCGACCGGAGGGAGCGCCAGCTCCCTGCGGAGCCCCTGGGCCGAGTCGAGCAGCGCGTCGAGCAGCAACCGGGCGCGCAACGTCTCGGTGTCCCGTCCCGACCGGTCGCTGCGCCGCAGGGCGCCGAGCTCGCGTTCGAGCTCCTCGACCCGCGCCCGCAGGCGGCGTGCCTCCGCCTCTGCGGCTGCCGTCGCGGCGACGGAGGCCGCCTGCGTCCCCGTGGCCGCGGCCTCGGCCTCGGCCCGCGCCTGCTCGGCCTTCTTGGCCCGCGCCCGGGCGTCACCCAGCTTGTGCCGGAGCTCGGCGTTCTCCGCCTTCAGCGCGGTGACCCGGTCCCGGGCCTTCTGGCGGGCGGCTCGCAGCTCCTCGGTCACCACGTCCAGCCGGCGACGTACCCGGTCCACCTGGTCCTGGGCCTGGCGGGCCGCGACGGCGGCCTGGTCGGTCTCGGCCAGGCCGGCGGATGTGCGCACCAGGTCCGGCCACCCGGGCGGCCGGAGCAGGTAGGCGACGGCGGCCACCTCCAGCGGGTCGGCGGCCGCCGGCACCTCACCGGCGTCCAGGGCAGCGCAGAGCTCGGGCATCTCGAGCCGGGCCTGGGCCGCGACCACCACCCGGAA
This sequence comes from uncultured Actinomycetota bacterium, assembly GCA_963838025.1. Lineage (GTDB taxonomy): Bacteria > Actinomycetota > Actinomycetes > Propionibacteriales > Nocardioidaceae > Nocardioides_B. Next base: position 1,335,058 of record CAWIPF010000001.1, on the reverse strand, counting down.
GTCCTCGTCGCCCTCCAGCACGCTCGCGATCCGGGTGCCGGCCAGCTTGGTCCTGCGCGTCGGCGCGAACGACGCCACCCGTCGCAGTGACGCGGGCAGCCCGTCGGCCGGGATCCTGCCGAGGACGTCGGCGGTGAGAGCGACCACCCGGGCGCGGACCGGCCCCGGCAGCGGCCCGACGTGACCCTCGCGGTCCGCCCGCGGGGAGGCCGGTCGGGCCTCCTCGGCCCCGCTCACGGCGTGGTGGCGTCCGCTTCGGTCCGAGAGACGACCTCGATGGCGTCGGAACGGCCGCACCACCGGCAGGTCACCGAGTCCACCGACTCCTGCTCGGTCCGGGTCTCCTCGACCTCGTGGTCCCCCGCGAGGTCGAAGTGCCAGAACTCCGTCGTACGACGCGTCCGCGTGACGTCGAACCTGGTCAGGTTGCCGCAGCCCCCGCAGCGCCAGCGGGTGGTGGCATCGGGCAGGGGTGTCGCCACGGGTGTCTCCTCTTGGCAGGTCGGGTCATGCGGTCCACGTCAAGGGTATGCCGCGTGGCGAACCGATTTGGTCGGCGGTGACATCTAACGTCCCCTTCATGAGCACCACCGCGACTCCCCCGGCCGCGCAGCCGGCGCGTGCGCGGTGGGAGTCGCAGCGAAGCTTCGACGACCTCGGCCGGCCGCTGCGCGACGTCACGTTCTGCGTCGTCGATCTGGAGACGACCGGCGGATCGGCGCAGGGCGGCTCCATGATCACCGAGGTGGGTGCGGTCAAGGTGCGCGGAGGGGTGGTGCTCGGCGAGTTCCAGACCCTGGTCAACCCCGAGCGGGCGATCCCGCCGTTCATCGCCGTGCTCACCGGCATCACCGACGGCATGGTGGCCTCCTCGCCCCCGATCGAGCAGGTGCTCCCCCAGTTCCTGGAGTTCGCGCAGGGCTGCGTGCTGGTGGCCCACAACGCCCCGTTCGACGTCGGGTTTCTCCGCTACTTCGCCGAGCAGCAGGGCCGCCCGTGGCCGGCGTTCGAGGTGCTCGACACCGCGCGGCTCGCGCGCCGGGTGGTCACCCGGGACGAGACGCCCAACTGCAAGCTCGGCTCGCTCGCGACGCTCTTCGGCGCGTCCACCACCCCCAACCACCGGGCGCTCGCCGATGCCCGCGCGACCGTGGACGTCCTGCACGGTCTGGTCGAACGGCTCGGCAACCTCGGCGTGCAGACGCTCGAGGAGCTGCAGACCTTCTCCTCCCGGGTCACCTCGGCCCAGCGGCGCAAACGCCATCTCGCCGAGCGGCTCCCGCACGCGCCCGGCGTCTACCTCTTCCGCGACGACCGCGGCCGGGTCCTCTACGTCGGCACCTCGAAGGATCTGCGCACCCGGGTCCGCACCTACTTCACCGCATCCGAGACCCGGTCCCGGATGGGCGAGATGGTCACGCTGGCGGCGTCCGTCGACGGCATCGAGTGCGCCACGCCGCTGGAGGCCGAGGTCCGCGAGCTGCGCCTGATCGCCGAGCACAAGCCGAAGTACAACCGCCGGTCACGGTTCCCCGAGCGCGTGCACTGGATCAAGCTCACCGTGGAGCCGTGGCCCCGGCTGTCCATGGTCCGCCAGGTCCTCGACGACGGCGCCGACTACATCGGCCCGTTCTCCTCCAGGCGGTCGGCCGAGCGCTCGGTGGCGGCGCTCCACGAGGCGTTCCCGGTCCGCCAGTGCGGAGGACGCCTGCCGCAGCGGCCGTCGCTGAGCGCGTGCGCGCTGGCCGAGATGGGTCGGTGCCTGTCTCCGTGCAACGGCTCGGTCAGCCCCGACGGCTACGCGAGCGTGGTGGCCGACCTCCGGGCGTCGCTGCTCTCGCGGCCCGACGCCGTGGTGGACTCCCTGGCGAAGCGGATGGCGGCCCTGGCTGCCGAGGAGAGGTTCGAGGACGCGTCGTCCTGGCGCGACCGGCTCGCGGCGTTCCTGCGCGGCGCTGCGCGGACCCAGCGGCTGCGCGCGCTGACCCGCTGTCCCGAGGTCGTGGCCGCCCGCAAGGAGGACGGGCTCTGGGCGGTGCACGTCGTCCGGCACGGCCGGCTCGCGGCCGCCGGGGTGATCCCGCCGGGGGCGGACGCCGGCCGCTACGTCGACCAGCTGCGGGCGGGCGCGGAGACCGTCACCGCAGGGGTGGGCCCGACGCCCGCGGCCACCGCCGAGGAGACCGAGAGGCTGCTGCGGTGGCTGGAGAGCGACGGCGTGCGGCTCGTGCACCTCGACGGCGAGTGGACCTGCCCCCTGGGGGGAGCCACCAAGCACCTGCGCCTGCACGACGCCGTGGCCAGGTCCCGCGAGAGCCTCGTGCCGTTCGAGGACCGCCGGTCGATCGGCACGGTCCACCAGCCGGTCCGCTAACGTGACGCACATGATCACCGCCATCGTGTTCGTGAAGGCCGACGTGGCCCGGATCCCCGAGGTCGCCGAGGCGATCGCAGCCATCGACGGGGTCAGCGAGGTCTACTCGGTGACCGGTCAGATCGACCTGATCGCGCTGGTGCGGGTCCGCGACCACGACGACGTCGCCAACGTGGTGGCGGACCGGCTGAACAAGGTGCCCGGGGTCACCTCGACCGAGACGCACATCGCGTTCCGCGCCTACTCCCAGCACGACCTCGAGTCGGCGTTCTCGCTGGGCCTCGACTGAGCCCGCTCAGCCCCGCTCAGCCACCGTCCGGCGACCAGCCGACCACGCGACCGGCCAGTCCCGGGGCGCCGAGTCGTTCGCGGAGCGGTGCGACGTACCTCGGGTCCACCACCACCCGGACGTCGGGCTCCCGCTGCAGGACCGGCCGGATCAGCCGCGCCGCCGAGTCCAGTCCGACGCTCTCCACCCGCCACGAGCCGTAGCGCTCGAACACCCGCTCGCTCAGGCTGTGCTGGACGGCGTGGAACCAGGCGTCCGCGTAGAAGGGGTTCAGTGCGCGGGCGCCGCCGAGCGGGAAGTACTCGATGGTCAGCGTCTCCGACGCGCGGGTGCCCCGCGACGCCGCGAGGATGCCGTCCGCCACACCCGCCGGGGACAGCTGCCCGCCGAGTCCCGCGGTGCCCTCACCCGTCCGGGAGAAGATCGGCAACGTCTCGGTGGGGAACCACCCGAACGACTGGGTCGCCAGCAGCGCCGCGGCGAGGCTGACCGCCACCCCCGCCCTCCGCCCCACCGGGGGGACCAGGGCGACGACCAGCAGGCCGCAGGCGGCCGGTGCGAGCACCGCCATCACCAGCTCGAAGCCGATGAAGTACTTCAAGAAGTAGTACGCGGTCGTCCCGATGAGCTGCAGCTGGGCGACCAGGAAGGCCCCCAGCACGAGCAGCCCGCTGAGGGGCGCCAGGGCGAGCGCACGCATCCGGCCCGGTTCCACGAACCCGCGCACTGCCCCGTCCCCGACGACCGGCAGCCGGCCGTACCTGAGGCAGGAGTACAAGGCGACCAGGAGCAGGGTGAACGTCGGGAGCGGCGAGGTGGCGTGCAGGCCTCCGGTCTGGGTGGTGACGACGTAGCCGATCGGGACCGTCCGGAGCAGCAGCACGACGGCCGCGAGCACCGCCAGCGCCGTCGCCAGGGCCACCGCGGCGGCGACGGCCACCGTGCGACGCGCCGGCCGGTGGCGCCTCGCCTCGGCGTCGCGGACGAGCACCACCAGCGCGGCCGGGGCCGCGAACAGGAGCAGCGGCGTCCAGGTGTGGGCGCACACGACCAGGAGGCCGCCGACGGCCAGCAGGTCCGGGGCGTGCAGGAACCGGGGAACCGACAGCGCGAGCAGCAGTGCGACGCCGGCGGCGGCGGCACCGAGCCAGAAGTTCGCGAACCCGTCGACCAGCGCCTTCTGGCCCGGCTCCCACAGGTACGCCGCCCAGGTGACGACCAGCACCGGGACGGCGACCCCGGGACGACCGCGCAGCCCGGGGAGCGAGACGATCGCCGCGGTGGTCATCACCACGGCCAGGACCACGATGACGCCGACCGCCTCCGTGTAGGCCACGAGCATCGAGGGACCCGAACCCAGTCCCGGGTGCATCAGCTCGGAGATCGACGCGGCCAGGGCGTGGAAGCCCTGGGGGTAGCCGTAGAACCCCCAGCGCGAGCCGTCGCCGGCGGTGCCCAGGACGTCGAGCGTCGCGCCGTAGGTGCGGATGGCGGCGAACATGTTGAAGTGCGGGTAGTTGTCGGCACCCGGCAGCAGCGCCAGGAGGGCACCGCGAGGAGACCCCGCGAAGAGCCAGTTCGTCATGGTCGCCGCCGCGAGCACGCCGCCGATCGGGAGCAGCAGGTCGACGGGGGCCGTGAGCGGCACCAGCCTGCGCAGGGCGGCGCGGGGGCTCCCCGCGGAGAGGACCACCCCGGCGAGCACCCCGGTCGCCAGCGCGAGCACGAGAGCGGCGTGGTTGACGGCTACCGGCCACCGGACCCACCACAGCAGCGGCAGCCAGCCGGCCAGGATCGCCGCGTTGACGGCCACCCGGCGCGCCAGCGTTGCGGCCACCGGCACCAGGACCAGCAGCGCCGCGAGCAGGACCATCGAGAAGGGGCCGCCGACGGGGGTGGCCGTCGTCGTCAGGTAAACGAGGACCGCCACGGCCACCCCGGCGCAGGCCCCTCGACCCGGCCGCGCGAAGCGCCCCGGGCCGCCCTGGGTCGCGGGCGCCTCCCGGCGCCGGCCGGGGGCGGGTCGGGCGAGGGTGGTCGCCGCAGCGGGGACGGGGTCGGTCACCCGGCCAGGGTAAAGTCAGCCGGCCGGCTCCTCGGCGGTTTGGCGACAATCGACCGAAATGGCCGAGTCCCGCCTGGTCCACCCGGGCTACCCGTGCGAGGCGCTCGCGTTGATCCAGCGCTCGAGGGTGTCGCGGGCGGCGCCCCCGTCGACCGAGTGCCGGGCCCGTTCGATGCCCGCGGTGAGGCGCTCGGCGAACGACCCCGGGTCGTCCGCGTGCACCGCGAGCGCGGCGCCGGCGTTGAGCAGCACCGCGTCGCGGACCGGTCCCGGCTCCCCCGCGACCAGCCGGCGTACGACGTCCGCGTTGTGCTGCGCGTCTCCCCCGCGGAGGCCTTCGGCGGTGCCGCCGCCGAGGCCGAAGTCGGCCGGGTCGAGCGTGAACCGCTCGACGGCTCCGTCCGCGACCGCCCAGACCTGCGAGGTGGTCGTCGTGGTGAGCTCGTCCAGCCCGTCGTCACCGCGGAACACCCAGGCGTCGACCCCCCTGCGGGCGAACACCCCGGCCATCAGCGGGGCCATCCTGGGGTCCGCGCAGCCGATCGCCTGCGCCTGCGGCTTCGCCGGGTGGGCCAGCGGGCCGAGGAAGTTGAACGTCGTACCGACCCCCAGCTCGCGGCGCGCGACCGCGGCGTGCCGCAGCGCGGGATGGAAGGCGGCCGCGAAGCAGAACGTGATCCCGACCTGCTCACCCACGGTCGCCACCGCCTCCGCCGGCAGGTCGAGCCGGATCCCGAGGGCCTCGAGCACGTCGGCCGAGCCCGACTTGGACGACGCCGACCGGTTCCCGTGCTTGACGACCGGCACCCCGGCGCCCGCGGCCACGACGGCGGCCATCGTGGAGATGTTGACCGACATGGACCGGTCCCCGCCGGTGCCGACGACGTCAAGGACGCGTCCCCTCACCTCGAGCGGGGTGGCGTGCTCGTACATCCCCGCGACGAGACCCTCGAGCTCGTCGACGGTCTCCCCCTTGGCCCGCAGGGCGACCGCGAAACCGGCGATCTGCACCGGTGTCGCCTCTCCGGCGAGGATCTCGTCCATCGCCCAGGCGGTCTGCTCCGTGGACAGGTCGGCCCGCCCGATCAGTGCGGACAGGACCTCCGGCCAGGAGTGCTCGAGACCCACGGTCAGGGCCGGGCCGGCACGCGCGACCTGATCAGCCGGATCACCGCGTCGGCGAGCTGCAGCGGGTCGATCGGGTGCGAGACCGCGGCCTCGGCGCGCGACCACGTCGCCAGCCAGGCGTCCTGCTGCCGGCCGGTGAGGACCAGGATCGGCGGGCACTCGTAGATCTCGTCCTTCAGCTGCTTGGCGATCCCCATGCCGCCCGCCGGCACCGCCTCGCCGTCCAGGATCGCCAGGTCGATCTCACCGGTGTCCATCTGCTGGATCACCACCGGCTCGGTGGCCACCTCGACGTAGTCGATCGTGGGCAGATCCGGGTGCGGGCGCTTGCCGAGCGCCAGGATCACCTGGTTGCGGGTGTTCGCGTCGTCGCTGTAGACGAGCACCTTCAACGGCTGTGCGTTCTGCGTGGCATCGGTCACGCAGGCGATGCTACCGGGCCGGGTCCGGCCGGGCTCAACCAGCGTCGGGGGCCCGGACCGCCCCGGCGCCCGCCCGTGCGGCCTGGGCCTCGAGCCGGTCCAGGCGCCGGTCCTCGCGCTCCGCCTCGCGCATCGACGAACGCACCCACTGGACGAACAGCACGGCCAGGAACATCAGCCCGACCAGGTCGCCCGATCCCCACAGGATGCCGCCGGCCAGGTGCTGGTCGGCGCCCGGGTCCGGCAGCCAGGGCATGGGGAGGGCGCGGTACCAGGATCCGCCGATCAGGGTCTCCTGGCTCATGATCGTCACGCCCAGGAACGCGTGGAACGGCAGCGTCAGCACGATCAGGAGCAACCGGAACGGGTACGCCACCCGCCCGGGCACCGGGTCGATGCCGACCAGAGGCCAGAAGAACAGTGCCCCCACCAGGACCAGGTGCAGGTGAGTCATCTCGTGCAGGTAGTCCGAGTGCAGCTGTGCGTCGTACCAGGAGGTGAAGTACAGCGCCCAGGGGCTGATCACGAACAGCAGGAAGGTGAGCGGCGCGAACGTGAGCACCTTCGCCGCCCGCGAGTGCAGCAGCGCCAGCAGCCACCGGCGCGGGGCCGCGGGCAGTGTCCGCAGCATCAGCGTCACCGGGGCACCGAGCGCCAGGAAGAGCGGGGACAGCATCGAGAGGATCATGTGCTGCACCATGTGCACGCTGAGCAGGCTGGTGTCGTAGGCGCCGAGCCCCGAAGAGGTGGCGAAGTAGAACGAGCCCATGCCCGCCACCACGAACGCGAGGGTCCGGGCCGCGGGCCAGTGGTCTCCCCGGCTGCGGAGCAGCCACACCCCGAACAGGTAGGCACCGGACACCCAGACCGTCACCACGGCGAGGAACGGGTCCAGACCCCACTCGGTGAGGATCCGTCCGATGGTGAAGGGCGGCAGTCCGTCCAGGGAGCCGGCACCGTCGAGCAGCAGCACCAGACCAGCGTAGGCGGCGGTGTGAAGCCCGTGCACGACGGGCGTCGCACCGCCCGTGAGCCCCTCTGCGAAGAAGATGATCCGAAAACGTGGGGGGTCGGGGTGCCACCACCGTCGGTTACCGACATAATGACGCCGTGGCCTCAACAGCATCTGTGATTCCTGCGTCCCGCCTGCATGGGCACCACGACCGGCCGAGCATGGTCAGCGTCGGAACGATCGTCTGGCTTTCGAGCGAGCTGATGTTCTTCGCCGCCCTGTTCGCCAGCTACTTCACCATCCGGGCGGTGTCCCCGGCACTGTGGGCGCAGGAGACCGAGAAGCTCAACGTCCCCTTCGCGGCGGTCAACACCACGATCCTGGTGCTGTCCTCGCTCACCTGCCAGCTGGGCGTCTTCGCCGCCGAGCGTGGTCAGGTCGGGCGCAGCGGCGGCATCCTCAAGGTGAAGGGGTGGGGCCTGCGTGAGTGGTTCGTGCTCACCTACCTCATGGGCGCGGTCTTCGTCGCCGGCCAGGCCACCGAGTACGTCTCGTTGATCCACGAGAACGTGACGATCCCGTCGTCGCCCTACGGCTCGATGTTCTACCTGACCACCGGCTTCCACGGCCTGCACGTGACGGGCGGACTCATCGCCTTCCTCCTCGTGCTGGGACGCACCTTCATCGCCAGGAAGTTCACCCACGAGCAAGCGGTCAGCGCCATCGTCGTGTCCTACTACTGGCACTTCGTGGACGTGGTGTGGATCGGCCTGTTCGCCACCATCTACCTGATCCAGTAACCCATCCTCCGCCCTTCGACCCGCGAACTTCGAGTAGACCGATCCGAGGAAAATTCGTGCGACTCCTGACCGCTCGACTCTCAGCCAAGCGCCGCAGTCCCTTCGCAGGGGTAGCGGTGGTGCTGCTGGGTCTCCTGCTGACCGGCGGCGCGTACGCCGTGCTGTCCCCCGCCAGCGCCGACACGAGCACCACCGACCAGGCCACGGTGGCCAAGGGACGCGAGCTCTTCCTGGTCGGTTGCGCCTCCTGCCACGGCCAGAACGGCGAGGGCATCACCACCACCCGGGGCACCCAGTACGGCCCCTCGCTGCACGGCGTGGGTGCCGCAGCGGTCGACTTCCAGGTCGGCACGGGCCGGATGCCGATGGCGCGTCCGGGCGTCCAGGCGGAGCGCAAGAAGGTGGTCTACTCGCCGGACGAGATCAAGGCCCTCGCGGCGTACGTCGCCTCGCTCGGCCCCGGCCCGTCGATCCCGACCGCGGACCAGTACGACCCGAACACGATCCCTGCGGACCAGAAGAACGAGTCGGTCGTGCGCGGTGGCCAGTTCTTCCTGACCAACTGCACGGCGTGCCACAACTTCGCCGGCGCGGGCGGCGCCCTCCCGCAGGGCAAGTTCGCCCCGCCGCTGAAGGGCGTGTCCGACAAGCACATCTACGAGGCTCTGGTGACCGGGCCCCAGCAGATGCCGGTGTTCTCGGACGGTGTGCTCAAGCCTGAGGAGAAGCGGGACATCATCGCCTACCTCAACAGCCTCGAGACCGCCCCGAAGTACGGCGGCTCGGCCCTGGGATCGCTCGGCCCCGTCTCCGAAGGGATGTGGGCGTGGCTGGTGGGCATCGGCGCCTGCGTCGGCTTCGCGGTCTGGATCGCCTCCAACTCCACCCGTTCGAAGAAGGGAGCCAAGTCGTGACCGAGCACGACTCCGGCCGCACAGCAGTCGAGGCTTCCGGCGACCCGATCGCCGACCCCGGGCTGCACGAGCACACCCCGAGGCCGACGGACGTGGAGGCCCACGCGGCCAAGCGTGCCGAGCGCCAGATCGCCACGATGTTCGGGCTGTCGAGCGTGTTCGCGATCCTGTTCGTGGTCGCCTACTTCTGGTTCGACATCGGCGCCAACCCGGACACCATCTTGGGCTTCGGTGCCTCCAACCTGACCCTCGGCCTCTGCCTGGGCCTGGCGCTCCTGCTGCTCGGCGTGGGCGCGATCCAGTGGGCCCGCAAGCTGATGAGCGACGTCGAGATCGTCGAACCCCGGCACCCGGTCGCCTCGAGCGAGACCGACCGCGAGGAGGCCGTCGCCGCCCTCGAGCTCGGGATCAGCGACTCCGCCATCGGGCGCCGGCCGCTGATCAGGAACTCGCTCCTCGGCGCCGTGGCGGCGCTGGGGCTGCCCGCGATCGTGGCACTGCGCGACCTGGGCCCGATGCCCGGCGACAGGCTTGAGCACACCGTGTGGAGCAAGGGCATGCGCGTCGTCAACGACGTCGCCGGCACACCGATCCGACCGACGGACGTCGAGATCGGCCAGCTCGTGAACGCCGAGCCGATCGTCTTCTTCGAGACCAACGCCGACGGCGAGCCCAAGTACGAGGGTGCCGAGCTCCAGGCGGCCAAGGCGAAGGCCGCGGTGATCCTGGTCAAGATGAAGCCCGAGGACATCACGCCCGCCAAGGGCCGCGAGAACTGGGGCGTCGGCGGGATCCTGTGCTTCTCCAAGATCTGCACCCACGTGGGTTGCCCGATCTCACTGTGGGAGCAGCAGACGCACCACCTGCTGTGCCCCTGCCACCAGTCGACCTTCGACCTCGGGGACAACGGCAAGGTCATCTTCGGCCCCGCCGCCCGCTCGCTCCCGCAGCTCCCGCTGATGCTGGACTCCGAGGGCTACCTGGTAGCCCAGAGCGACTTCACCGAACCGGTCGGCCCTAGCTTCTGGGAACGTGGGTGACAACGATGACTACCGCACACACCAACGGCACCACCGCTGCGAAGGCGAGCAAGGGCAACCCGCTCGCCGGTATCGGGACCTGGGCCGACGACCGCACCGGGCTGGCCGGTCTCGCCAAGAAGCAGATCCGCAAGGTCTTCCCGGACCACTGGTCCTTCATGCTGGGCGAGATCGCGCTCTGGAGCTTCGTCATCCTGCTGCTCACCGGCACGTTCCTCACCCTCTGGTTCAAGCCCGGGATGGCCGACGTCGTCTACAACGGCTCCTACGACCAGCTAAGGGGCGTGCCGATGTCGGAGGCCTACGCCTCCACTCTGCACATCTCGTTCGACGTACGCGGCGGCCTGCTGCTGCGGCAGATGCACCACTGGTCGGCCAACCTGTTCATCGGTGCGATGTTCGTGCACATGATGCGGGTGTTCTTCACCGGCGCGTTCCGCAAGCCGCGTGAGATCAACTGGATGATCGGCGGGCTGCTGCTGATGCTGGGCATCCTCGAGGGCTTCGCCGGCTACTCCCTGCCCGACGACCTGCTCTCCGGCACCGGCCTGCGGATCGCCGACGGCCTGATGAAGTCGGTGCCGGTGCTCGGCAGCTACGTGTCCTTCTTCGCCTTCGGCGGGGAGTTCCCCGGAGACGCGATCGTGTCCCGGCTCTACGCCGTGCACATCCTCCTGATCCCCGGACTGCTGCTGGCGCTCATCGGTGCCCACATGATGCTGCTCGTGTACCAAAAGCACACCCAGTGGCCCGGTCCCGGCCGGACGAACGAGAACGTCGTCGGCTACCCCATGCTGCCGGTGTACGCCGCGAAGGCCGGCGGGTTCTTCTTCATCATCTTCGGGATCACCGCGCTCATGGGTGCGCTGATGACGATCAACCCGATCTGGATGTACGGGCCCTACGACCCCTCGAAGGTCACCGCAGGCTCGCAGCCCGACTGGTACATGGGCGTGGCCGAGGGTCTGCTGCGCTCGATGCCCGGCTGGGAGACTCACCTGTTCGGCTACACGCTCAGCTGGAACGTCTTCATCCCGGGGGCGGTGGCTCCGGGCATCATCTTCGGCGCGGTCCTGGCCTACCCGTTCATCGAGTCCTGGATCACCGGTGACAAGCGCGAGCACCACCTGCTGCAGCGCCCGCGCAACGCCCCGACCCGGACCGCCTTCATGGTCGCGATGATGACCCTGTACGGCGTCCTCTGGGCCGAGGGCGGCAACGACATCATCGCCAAGACGCTGCACCTGAACCTGAACCACATCACCTACCTGGCGAGGCTTCTGATCTTCGTCGGTCCGGTGGTCGCGTTCCTGATCACCCGTCGCTGGTGCATCTCCCTGCAGCGTCAGGACCAGGACCGCCTCCTCCACGGCTACGAGAGCGGCGTCATCATGCGCTCGCCCGAGGGTGCCTACGCGGAGAAGCACCTGCCCATCTCGCTCGACGAGGCCTACACCCTCACCGCGCGCGACCGCGACGAGGTGCTGCCGCCCCCGCGTGCCGAGGACGAGCACGGTGTGGCCAACCGCAAGGTCCGGATGATGAGGCTCCGGTCGAGGCTGTCGCGCTTCTACTTCGAGCCCAACGTGCAGAAGCCGACGGCGGCCGAGCTCGAGGAGGCGCACGAGCACGCGGCCCACGAGCTCGCCGTCCACGAGGACGGACACCAGCACGTGGCCGGTGACTACACCGGCGACTACGAGCTGGACGGCACGCCCGCCGACGGTCACCAGTACGACGGCCGGCACGGCATCGAGGGCGAAGAGCTCCGCAAGCACTGACCGCCCCGTTCGACCGCCGAAGGGCCCCGTCACCCACCGGTGACCGGGCCCTTCGGCGTCTCCCGCCCGCCGAGTGGGCGGGTCCGGTGCACCGACACGCGGACCCGCGGAAGAGTCCTTAATGACAACGTGACCGTCCCCACCGCGGACGGATGCCGGGCGTGAGCAGTGCGCTTGTTAGGCTGGGATTGCATCTGCTTTGTCTACGAGGGGAACCCATGTCCGTTCGTCACGTGTCTTCGACGCGCTCCTCCGCGCGCCGTCGTACCGCCATGATGGCTGGCCTGCTGCTCCTGTCAGTGGCCGCGGCCGCCTGCTCGTCCACGGACACACCCTCGACCGGGACCCGGCTCGCCAACGGTACGGCGTCGGCGAGCCCCTCCTCCTCCGCCCCGCCGGTGTCGGCTGCGCGGGTGCGCACCAACCTGCCCAAGGGCGACGCCACCGTGCACGTCGACAAGGTCGTCACCCTCACGGCCGAGAAGGGCACCCTCGACAAGGTCTCGGTCACCTACGGCAAGAAGCGAGAGAAGCTGCACGGCAGCTTCTCCGACGGCAGGACCACCTGGACGGCCACGGACCGTCTGGAGCCGGGCATGCACTACCGGGTCAAGGCGGTGGCCGTGGACGCCCACGGCGTCGAGGCGACCAAGCGCACGTCGTTCGCCTCCGATCCCCTGACGCTCGACCAGCAGACCTACCCCAGTATCGCCCCGCTGGCCGGCGAGACCGTCGGCGTGGGCATGCCGGTGATCGTCAGCTTCGACGTGCCGGTGACGGACAAGGCCTCGATCGAGAAGCACCTGCACGTCACCGACACCTCGAACCAGAAGGGCGCCTGGCACTGGATCAGCTCCCACGAGGTGCACTGGCGTCCGGTGCACTACTGGAAGCCGGGCACCGACGTGACGGTGACCGCCGACATCAACAGCGTCCCGGCGGGCAACGGGATCTACGGTCAGCTGAGCCGCTCCGAGACCTTCCACGTCGGCGACGCGATGATCAGCAAGGTCAACCTCGCGACCCACGAGATGCGGGTCTTCCGCAACGGCACGCTCCTGCGCACGGTTCCGATCACCGGCGGCAAGGACGGGTTCAGCACCCGGTCGGGCATCAAGGTGATCATCGAGAAGTTCCGCCACAAGCGCATGGACGCGGCGACCACCGGCATCAAGAAGAGCGACCCCGAGTACTACAACATCGCGGACGTCGAGTACGCCATGCGAGTCACCTACTCGGGCGAGTTCCTGCACGCTGCTCCCTGGTCGACCGGCTCCCAAGGTGGCGCCAACGTGAGCCACGGCTGCGTGGGGATGAGCACCGCGAACGCCGCCTGGCTGTTCAACCTGACCAAGCGCGGCGACGTCGTCGACGTCACGGGCAGCACGCGGCACATGACGCTGACCAACGGGTACGGCGACTGGAACGAGTCCTTCGCCCAGTACAAGGCCGGCTCCGCCCTCTCCTGACCTGCCCCCGGTCACCCCTCAGCTACCGATATCGGGCTCTCCTGACTCCTCCGTGGGTGATTGATCGCGCCTGAACGGCCGCACGCCGTTGTCGCTCAAGGTCTTTGGCTTGTCCAGAACCGAAACTACGGAGCGGAGAACGGCGTGCGGAACGCCTATGGCGACTCCCGGTTGGGCGTCGAGAAGACGGTGAACGAGGAGATCGAGTTCGACGAGGACGCTGCGGTGGTCATCGCGCATGTGCGACCCACCCGGCCGTCGAAGGGGCGGTGCGGCGCTTGCGGGCGTCGGGCGCCGTGGTACGACCGCGGCGAGGGTCGGCGACGGTGGCGGACCCTCGACCTGGGCGTGATGGAGGTAGGCCTGGTTTGCCTGCAGCGGATCGGGATCGACGAGATCTCCCACAACCAAACTACAAGTACCCCACCTTCGTGGTCGACCACGACACCGGCCGGCTGGTCTGGGCGGCACCGGGACGGGAGACGATGCGTGCCTTCTTCGACGCCCTCGGTGCCTCGCGCTGCGAACAGATCACGCACGTCAGCGCAGACGGCGCGGACTAGATCGGCACGGTGGTCGCCGATGACCCACGGATCAGTCAGGAGCGCCCGATATCGGGAGTTCGGGGAACCCTCGGCGGCGCTCGGAAACGCCGAAACGCGCCCCCGGTCGGGAGACCGGGGACGCGCTGGCGTCGGCTCAGTGCGCGTGCTCTCCGACGTAGTACTGGTAGATCCAGCCGATCAGGGCCAGCGAGCCGAGGCCCACCCCGATGATGAACAGCCACCAGGCACCCATGGCGATGCCGTAGACGCAGATGCCCAGCGTGGCCCCGGCCCACAGCGGCCACCAGGAGTACGGCGGGAAGAAGCCGAGCTCACCGGCGCCGTCGGCGATCTCGGCGTCCTGCCGGTCCTCCGGGCGAGGCTCCTTCATGCGGGAAGCGTGGAAGCCCAGGTAGAACGTCACCAGCAGGGTCAGCAGGAACGTCATGGTCAGCGCCGACGTGCCGGTGGGGTCGTAGGTGATGAACCAGTACGCCGGCGCGACCAGCAGGAAGAACGCCGTGCAAATCGCGAAGATCCAGGCCTCAGCCCTCATCAGACGTCCTCACCCTTCGTCTCGTCAAGGTGCTCGTTGCGCCCACCGACGTGCGGGGCGTCGACCGCGGACTTCTCGCCCAGCCCCTCGTTGTGCGCCATCTCCAGCGCCGCCACCTCCGGGTGGTGCAGGTCGAAGGCCGGGGACTCGGACCGGATCCGGGGGATCGACACGAAGTTGTGGCGCGGGGGCGGGCTCGAGGTGGCCCACTCCAGCGACCGTCCCCAGCCCCACGGGTCGTCGATTCCGACCTTCGGGGTCCGGCTCGACTTGTAGACGTTGTAGAAGAACGGCAGGTTCGACGCGGCCAGCAGGAAGGCGCCGATCGTCGAGACCTGGTTCAGCGTGGTGAACCCGTCGGACGGCAGGTAGTCGGCGTAGCGGCGCGGCATGCCCTCCACGCCCAGCCAGTGCTGCACCAGGAACGTGGTGTGGAAGCCGACGAAGAGCAGCCAGAAGTGCACCTTGCCGAGACGCTCGTCGAGCATCCGGCCGGTCATCTTCGGCCACCAGAAGTAGAACCCGGCGAACATCGCGAACACCACGGTGCCGAACACCACGTAGTGGAAGTGCGCCACCACGAAGTACGAGTCGGACACGTGGAAGTCCAGCGGCGGGCTCGCCAGGATCACGCCGGTCAGGCCACCGAAGAGGAACGTGGTCAAGAAGCCCACCGACCAGAGCATCGGGGTGTCGAACGATATGGATCCGCCCCACATCGTGCCGATCCAGTTGAAGAACTTCACGCCGGTCGGTACGGCGATCAGGAACGTCATGCCGGAGAAGAACGGCAGGTCGACCGCGCCGGTGACGAACATGTGGTGGGCCCACACCGCCACCGAGAGGACCGCGATGCTGATCGTCGCGGCGACCAGGCCGACGTACCCGAAGACGGGCTTGCGGGAGAACACCGGCAGCACCTCGGTCACGATGCCGAAGAACGGCAGCGCGATGATGTACACCTCGGGGTGGCCGAAGAACCAGAACAGGTGCTGCCACAGGATCGGGCCGCCGTTCGCGGCGTCGAACACGTGCGCCCCCAGGGCCCGGTCGGCCTCGAGGGAGAGCAGCGCGCCGGCCAGGATCGGGAAGGCGATCAGCACGAGCAGGCTGGTGACCAGCGTGTTCCAGACGAAGATCGGCATCCGGAACATCGTCATGCCGGGCGCGCGCATGCAGATGATCGTGGTGATGAAGTTGACCGCGCCCAGGATGGTGCCGAGACCGGCCATCCACAGGCCCATGATCCACAGGTCACCGCCGACACCGGGGCTGCGTACGGCGTCGGACAGGGGCGTGTAGGCGAACCAGCCGAAGTCCGCCGCACCCGAACGGGTCAGGAAGCCGGAGGCGGCGATCAGGCCGCCGAACAGGAACAGCCAGTAGCTGAACATGTTCAGCCGGGGGAAGGCGACGTCGGGCGACCCGATCTGGATCGGCATGATCACGTTGGCGAAGCCGAAGAACAGCGGCGTCGCGAACAGCAGCAGCATGATCGTGCCGTGCATCGTGAACAGCTGGTTGTAGGTCTCGTCGTTCACGATCTGCTGACCGGGGAAGGCAAGCTCCGACCGCATCAGCAGCGCCATCAGGCCGCCGAGCAGGAACCACGTGAACGACGTGCCCAGGTAGAGCTTCCCGATGACCTTGTGGTCGGTGGTGGTCAGGACGAAGGCGAGCTTCTGCCCGAGCGTCTTCTCCTTGGCAGTTTGGTACCTGCTCGCGGCCTCGGCTGTGGCGCTCACTGTCCGCCTCCGTTCTGCGTGCTGCCTGATTGCTGGTCGCTGCTCTGGCTCTCGAGGCCGGCTTCCTTGGTGACCTCGGAGCCGCCCAGGGCAAGCCCGGTGTTCCCCTTGGCCTGGAGGCCCTTGAGGTAGCTGGCGTACTCGTCGGCGCTGACGATCCTCACGTTGAACAGCATCCGCGAGTGGTAGGCGCCGCAGAGCTCCGCGCACCGGCCCTTGTAGCTGCCCACCCGCGTCGGGGTGAACGAGAAGTGGTTGTGCCGGCCGGGGACGACGTCCATCTTCATCAAGAAGGCCGGCACCCAGAAGGAGTGGATGACGTCGGGCGAGCTGAGGTTCACGCGCACCGTCTCGTTGACCGGCAGCACGAGCGTGGGCTCGTAGGCCGGGGTGCCCGCCTCGTAGACGGAGGTGCTGCCGTCCAGCGCCTGGTCCTTGACGTAGTTGAACGTCCACGACCACTGCTGGCCCACGACGTCGATGGTGTGCTGCGGGTGCTTCTCCTCGGCGAGCACCGTGTTCTGCGTCTGCACGGTGAAGAAGAAGAACACGACCACCATCACGATCGGGGCGACGGTGTAGAGGATCTCGATCGGCAGGTTGTAGCGCACCTGCACCGGGATCTCGTCGTCGCTGCGGCGGCGGAACTTGAACGACGCGTAGCCGATCAGACCCCACACCAAGATCCCCACCAGGATCGCGGCGAGCCACGCGCCCTGCCACAGGTGGTAGGTGTGCGGCGCCCGGTCGGTCGCCGACACGGGCATGGCCAGCCGCTTGATCTGTGTCTTGTCTTCGGACGAGCACGCGCCGAGCAACAGCGTGCTGGCGGAGAGCACGGTGAACAGGGCGAACCTGCGTGCGCGCTTGGGGAGCTGCAGACCCACGAACGAGCCTCTCTCTCAAACCGACGGTCAGGAGAACGTTACTACTGAGGCAACCGCGGTTTCGCCCCAGGTGGCCCGGTAGTTTCACGTTGTGACATTCACGAGCGGCGGACCGCCCCCTCGCTACCTCGACGCGGCCTCCACCGAGCCCCTGCACCCGGCGGCCCGGGAGGTCCTGCTCGCCTGCCTCGACAGTGGCTACGCCGACCCCCTGCGCCTGCACCTGCCCGGCCGCAACGCGCGTCTGCTGCTCGACAACGCCCGGGAGGTGGTGGCGACCCTGCTCGGCGCCCGCCCGGACGAGACCACGTTCACGTCCTCGGGGACCGCCGCGGTCCACCTCGGCGTGCTCGGGCTGCTCATGGGTCGCGCGCGTGTGTCGCGCCGGCTGGTGCACTCCGCGGTCGAGCACTCGGCCGTCTTCGCCGCCGGAGCGTGGTGGCAGCGCCACTTCTCTGGTACGACGGACCTGGTGCCGGTCGACGCGACGGGGGCGGTGCAGGTGTCCGCGCTGCTCGAGGCGCTGGCCCAGGAGCCCGCGGGCGTGGTGGCCGTCCAGGCGGCGAACCCGGAGGTGGGCACCGTGCAGCCGCTGCCGGACGTCGTGGCCGCGGCCGGGGACACGCCGGTCTTCGTGGACGCCTGCGCCGCCGCGGGCCGCCGCGTCCTGCCGGGCGGCTGGAGCGCCGCTGCCGCGTCCGCCCACAAGTGGGGCGGCCCGGCGGGGGTCGGTGTGCTGCTCGTGCGCAAGGGGGCCCGCTGGCGCCCGCCGTTCCCCACCGACGACCGCACCGACCCACGGGTCTCCGGCTTCGAGAACGTGCCGGCGGCGATGGCCGCGGCGGCCGCCCTGCAGGCCGTGGTCGCGCACCGGGACGACGTCAACGTCCGCCAGGCAGCGCTCGTGGACCGGATCCGGGAGCGGGTCCCGGCGCTCGTGGACGACGTCGACGTGGTCGGCGACCCCGGCGACCGGCTCCCCCACGTGGTGACGTTCTCGCTGCTCTACGTGGACGGCGAGGCACTCGTGACCGAGCTGGACCGGCACGGCTTCGGCGTCGCCTCCGGCTCGGCCTGCACCGCGAACAGCCTGCGCCCCTCCCACGTGCTCGAGGCGATGGGGGCGCTCACGCACGGCAACGTCCGGGTCTCGCTGACCGCCGACACGACGTCCGCGGACGTCGACGCCTTCCTGGCCGCGCTGCCCGGCATCGTGGCCGACCTGCGCGCGCGGGCACACTGATCCCGTGGACGCGGACGTGGAGCTCGACTGCCGGGGCATGCGCTGCCCGCTGCCGGTGATCCGGCTGGCCGAGAGGATCGGGGACGTCGGCGTGGGCGGGACCCTCGCCGTGGTCAGCGAGGACGCCGCGGCCCGACCCGACATCTCCGCCTGGTGCCGGATGCGCGGCCAGGAGTACGTCGGCGAGGACCGGGCCGCGGACGGCGTGCCCCGCTACGTCGTCCGCCGGCTCCGCTGACCCGGCACCACGCCGTCGGGGCCGGCACCCGGCGCCCGCACCGGTCAGGGGTGCGCGATCCTGACGTGCGCGGCGACCTCCCCGGCGGCGTCCTCGCCGTAGGCGTCGGCGAAGCGCTTCAGGAACGACGACCGGTGCAGGGTGTACTCCTGGGTGCCGACCTTCTCCACGACGTACACCGCGAGCAGGCAGCCCAGCTGGGCGGCCCGCTCGAGGGAGAGGTCCCACTCGAGGGCCGCGAGGAACCCGGCGCGGAAGGCGTCGCCGACCCCGGTCGGCTCGACCTTCTGGATCTCGGGGACCGCTGCGACCACGATCGGGTCCTCCCCGTTGCGCTCGACCCGCACCCCGGCGGCACCGAGCGTGACCACCCAGGTCCCTACCCGGTCGAGGATCTCCTGGGCGGACCAGCCGGTCTTCTTCTCGATGAGGGCGGACTCGTACTCGTTGGAGAACAGGATCGCCGCGCCGTCGATGAGGTCGCGGATCATCTCCCCGTCGCCGAACGCCAGCTGCTGGCTCGGGTCGGCGACGAACGGGTAGCCGCGCTCCCGGCACTCCTCGGTGTGGCGGACCATCCCCTCCGGGTCGTTGGGGCCGACCAGGACGTAGCTCACGCCACCGATCCGGTCCACGATCGGGGTCAGCTCGATGTCGCGCGCCTCGCTCATGGCTCCGGCGTAGAACGACGCGATCTGCGCCATGGTGGAGTCGTTGGTGCACACGAACCGGGCGGTGTGCCGGGTCTCCGAGACGCGCACCGAGTCGCAGTCGACGTTGTGCCGGACCAGCCAGGAGCGGTAGTCGACGAAGTCCTCGCCGACCGCGCCGACCAGGACCGGCCGCAGGCCGAGGTTCCCGAGCCCGAAGGCGATGTTGGCCGCCACCCCGCCGCGGCGCACCTCGAGGTCCTCGACGAGGAACGACAGCGCGATCTTGTCGAGCTGCTCGACGACCAGCGAGTCGGCGAACCTGCCCGGGAAGGTCATCAGGTGGTCAGTGGCGATGGAGCCGGTCACCAGGAGCGACAAGGTAGGGGTCCTCACGTGCGTGGTCTGGACACCCGAACACTACCCGTCGGTACTCGGGGGAGTACCCGCCGGTAATCCGTAGCGTGGACCCATGACGTACCAGCGCCTTGCCTACGACGACGCCTCGACGGCCTCCGAGATGACCACGGACTGCCGCGCGGTCGAGGCCGCCCTCCACCTCCCGGAGCGTCGCTCCGCCGCCGAGCGTGCGGCACGTGCGGCGGTGCGGCCGGCGCCGAGCATTCTCTTCGAGGACTACCCGCGTGAGGTCAAGAAGCCCAACCTGGAGGTCAGCGAGGCCGCTGCCCGGCTGGCCGCGGCGATGCACCTGCACCTCGACTGACGCCCCGCTCCCCCGGCGCGTCCGGGCGCCATGAGCACCGTCACGTCGCGGTGGGGGGCGCCCCTGGCCGCCGCAGCGGCGGTGGCCGCGCTGATCGCCGCGATGTGGCAGCTGCCGGGCAGCAGCCCGGGCGGGTCCGGCCGCCTCGTGGGGCCCACCCCGGTCGTCGTACCTCCCGTGCCGACCGCCGGCAGCACGTCTGACGCGGCCCGGGCCCCGGTGACCCCGCTGCCGCGGCGGGACCCGAACCGGGTGCTCGTCGACAGCTACACCGCGCAGGGGCACGTCCTGACCGTGCGCTACACGATCGACGCCGCGGAGTGCTCGGCCCGCATCGACCGGCCCGTCGTGGTCGAGTCCGTGGAGGCGGTGACGGTGACCCTGCGCCGGCTCCCGGTCAAGCAGTCCAAGGTCAAGGCCTGCGCCGACCTCACGCTCTCCGACTCCGTCCGGCTCACGCTCAGTGCCCCGCTCGGGGGACGCGCGGTGCGGGACGGCAGCAGGGCCGGGCGACCGGTGCCCGCGTTCGCCGACCAGACCGCGGCCGCCGGCAGCTGAGGTCGCCCGATGGGGCCGGTCGGCGGCACCCGAGACGACGAAGGCCCCCACCGTGCGACGGTGGGGGCCTTCGCCCTTGGGAGAGCGGAGATCAGTGGAACGAGTCCCCGCACGCGCACGAGCCCGTGGCGTTGGGGTTGTCGATCGTGAAGCCCTGCTTCTCGATCGTGTCCACGAAGTCGATGACGGCCCCGTTGAGATACGGCGAGCTCATCCGGTCGACGACGACGGACACGCCGTTGAAGTCGGTGACGATGTCCCCGTCGAGGGAGCGCTCGTCGAAGAAGAGCTGGTAGCGCAGCCCGGAGCAGCCACCCGGCTGCACGGCGATCCGGAGCTGGAGGTCGTCGCGGCCTTCCTGCTCGAGGAGGGCCTTGACCTTCGCTGCGGCGGCGTCGCTGACGTTGATGGCGTCGGCGCGGACCTCGGTCTGTGCGGTGTCGACCTGCTCGGTCATGGTGTGGCTCCCAACGGCTTCGACTGCGGTTCTGCTGGCTTCAATGGTCGCACATCTCCCGATATTCCCAAGACCTGGTCCGCGGATCACCTCGACCAGGTGCGAGCGGTGCGCTCAGCGAGCGCGGCCAGGCTCCCGGCCGGGTCCGCGAAGCTGGCCCGCTCCCCCACCAGGTCCACCATCCCGTAGGCCGACTCGACCCCGAGTGCGCGCATCTCGCG
The DNA here is from genome assembly GCA_963838025.1 of uncultured Actinomycetota bacterium. Classification (GTDB taxonomy): domain Bacteria; phylum Actinomycetota; class Actinomycetes; order Propionibacteriales; family Nocardioidaceae; genus Nocardioides_B. Next base: position 1,314,000 of record CAWIPF010000001.1, on the reverse strand, counting down.
GGAGCCGACCAGCACCTGCCCGGCCAGGGCGATGCAGGGCCGCAGGGCCTGCGCGGCGACCGCGGCGACGCCGTAGGGCACCTTGCCGGAGCCGGAGGAGAAGTCGAAGGCGCCCTCGCCGGTCACCACCAGGTCCGCCCGCCCGGCCCGCTCCGCGAGGCCCACGGCCTCCGCGACCAGCTCGATGCCGGGCCGCCGGGTCGCGCCCAGCAGCAGCAGCGCGAACCCGAGACCGCCCGCCGCGCCCGCGCCCTTGGCCAGCGCGACCTTCTTGTCGGTGGCCGCGGCCAGCCGCTCCAGGGTCGCGTCGACGGCCTGCTTGCGCTCCTCCGCGACCCCCTTCTGGGGGCCGTAGACGCTGGTCGCGCCGATCAGCCCGAGGAGCGGGTTGTCCACGTCGGTCGCCGCGACCAGGTCCACGCCCTCGACGAGGCGCCGGGCCGCGGCCAGGTCCACGCTCTCGAGACCGGCCAGCGTGCTGGGGCCCGCGTCGAGCGCCCCCTCGGGCACCGCGGCGGCGCCGAGGGCGGCGAGCAGGCCCGCGCCGCCGTCGTTGGTGCCCGAGCCGCCGAGGCCGACCACGACGGTCGTCGCGCCCGCCTCCACGGCCGCGCGCACCAGGTCGCCGACCCCGCGCGTGGTGGCCCGCTCGGGGTCCCGGGCCGCCGGTTCGGTCAGGTGCAGCCCGCACGCCTGGGCGCTCTCGACGTACGCCGTGCCGTCGTGGAGCAGCACCGTCGCGGGGACCGGGGAACCGAGCGGTCCGCACGCGGTCACCGAGAGCAGCTCACCGCCGAGCGAGGCGTGCAGGACGTCGACGAAGCCCGGTCCGCCGTCCGCCATCGGCACCAGCTCCAGCTCGTCGTCGGGCGCCCGGCGCCGCCACCCGTCGGCGATCGCCTGGGCGGCCTGGACGGCGGTGAGCGTGCCGGCGAACTTGTCCGGGGCGATGAGGATCCGCATGCGTCCATCTTGGCCCCGCCTCCCCGGGTCGTCCGCGCCCGGGCCACGCGCGGCGCCGGGAGACCGCGGCCGGGCGTGGGCTCTAGGTTGGGGTGGTGGCCGAGGAGCTGGTGATCCGCCCGATGCGTCCCGACGACGTCGCCGCCGTCGAGCGGCTCACCGACGAGGGGTTCTACGACCTCGACGTGCGCACCCACCGCAGCGGCTGGCCCGCTGCCCGGCACCGCGACCCCGGGCGGGCGGCGGCGTGGCAGCGGCGGCTGCGGCACCTGCTCGAGCACGACCCCGGTGGCTGCTGGGTCGCCGAGGACTCCTCCGGACTGGTCGGTGCGACCGCGGCCATGCGCCGCGACACCATGTGGCTGCTGGCGACGTACGCGGTCCGGCCGGGCCGGCAGGGCCGCGGGATCGGCAGGCAGCTGCTCGAGGCGGCGCTGGCCCACGGGCGGGGGTGCCTGCGCGGCATGCTCGCGGCGTCGGACGACCCGGCCGCGGTCCGGCGGTACCGGCTGGCCGGGTTCGACCTGCATCCGTCGATGCTGCTGTGGGGCCCGGTCTCCCGCGGGGTCCTCCCGGTGGTCGAGCACGTCCGCGACGGCACCGTGGGCGACCACGACCTGATGGACTCCGTCGACCGCCAGGTCCGCGGCGCCGCCCACGGCGTCGACCACACGATCCTGACCAGCCTCTACCGACTCGTGGTCACCGACCGGCCGAGCGGCCGCGGCTACGCGTACGTCGAACCCGGCGGCGGGCCCTACCTGCTGGCCGCGACGTCGCGCCGGGCCGCGACGGCGCTGCTGTGGGAGACCCTGGCCGCGACCTCCCCCGCCCGGCCGGCGCTGGTCGCCCACGTCACCGCCGCGAACCTCTGGGCGGTCGACGTGGGCATGGCGGCGCGGATGGAGCTGCACACCCGCGGGTACCTCGCGCTGCGAGACATGCGGCCGCCCGCGCCGTACCTGCCGTCCGGACACTTCCTGTGAGGCATCCCGCGCTGTGGGAGAATGGCACCGTGACCACCACCGACCTGCCTCTGCTCTTCCTGGGCCTCGGCAGCGACCCGAGCTCGGAGCGCGGCGTCGACTGCCCAGGCTCCCTCCCGCCGGCCTCCGACCCCACCCTGGTCGCCAGGGCGCGGGCCGCCAAGGAGGCCCTGGGCGAGCGCGTGTTCGTGCTCGGCCACCACTACCAGCGCGACGAGGTCATCGCCTTCGCCGACGTCACCGGGGACTCCTTCAAGCTGGCCCGGGAGGCCGCGGCCCGGCCGGAGGCGGAGTACGTGGTCTTCTGCGGCGTGCACTTCATGGCCGAGTCGGCCGACATCCTCACCTCCCCCGACCAGAAGGTGATCCTTCCCGACCTCGCCGCCGGCTGCTCGATGGCGGACATGGCCCGGCTCGCGCAGGTGGAGGACGCCTGGGACGCGTTCGCCGACGCGGGCATCGTGGAGTCCGTCGTACCGGTGACGTACATGAACTCGTCGGCCGACATCAAGGCGTTCTGCGGTCGCAACGGCGGTGCGGTGTGCACGTCCTCCAACGCCCAGGTCGCCATGGAGTGGGCGTTCACGCAGAAGGACGACGCGAAGGTGCTGTTCCTGCCCGACCAGCACCTGGGCCGCAACACCGCGGTGCTGCAGCTCGGCATCGACCTCGACGACTGCGTGGTCTGGGACCCGATGCGGCCCGACGGCGGGCTCACCGCCGAGGAGCTGCGGGCCGCGAAGGTGATCCTCTGGAAGGGCCACTGCTCGGTGCACGGCCGGTTCTCCGCGGGCTGCATCGACGACCTGCGGGCCGACGTCCCCGGCGTCCAGATCCTGGTGCACCCCGAGTGCACCCACGAGGTGGTCACGAAGGCGGACCTGGTCGGGTCGACCGAGTTCATCATCAAGACCATCGAGGCGGCACCCGCCGGCTCGGCCTGGGCGATCGGCACCGAGCTGAACCTCGTGCAGCGACTGGCGAACGCCCACCCGGACAAGAACATCGTCTTCCTCGACAAGACCGTCTGCTACTGCTCGACGATGAACCGCATCGACCTGCCGCACTTCGTGTGGGCGATGGAGAACCTCGTCGCGGGCTCGGTGGTCAACCAGATCCAGGTCGACGCCGAGACCGAGCAGTGGGCCAAGGTCGCCCTGCAGCGGATGCTGGACCTGCCCGCGAAGACCGCCGCCAAGGACTGAGCCGGCCGAGCACCTCCATCGCGGTTCAGAGGCCCGGCGCGCCCCAGACCGGCATCCACCGGTTCAGCTGCGGCTCGACCGGCAGCTCGGTCTTGAGCAGGTCGCGGACCTGGATCTCCAGCACGTTGTCGCGGGTCTGGGCCCCCTGCGGCGCGAACGGGTAGAAGGTGCCCTGCTTGTACAGGTACACCAGCGCCAGCTTGCGTCCGCTCGGGTCCGCGAAGACGACCAGGGAGCAGAGCAGCCCCGCGCCGAACCCCTGCGCCTCCAACGACGTGTTGACCGCGTGCAGGTCGGTGACCAGCGTGGTCAGGTCGTCGGGCTCCTGCCGGGAGACGAGCCAGGTGAAGCCGTAGTCGTCGGTGCGGGTCTCCACGTCCGGACCGCTGTCGTCGGAGTCGAGCAGGGCCCGTACGTCGGACTCGACCTGCGCGAACGCGCCCCCCTCGGCGGCCCGGTAGCACACCGACCCCACCCCGGTGGGCCGGAAGCCCGCGGCCGTCTGCAGCGTGATCGCCGCACCGGGCAGCCCGAACAGGGCGTCGAGGTCGTTCTTCGGCGGCCTGGTGCGACCGGTCAGCGTGTCCCAGAGCTTCACAGGCCGGATCCGGGGGTGGGGAAGCCACCGTCCAGCGGCCGCCCGAGCTCGGCGGAGATCTTGGCCAGCTGCTCGAGCCGCTGCTCCAGCGACGGGTGGGTCGAGCTCATCGTCTTGAGGCCGGCCCCGCTGATCGCGGGCGCGATGAAGAACGCGTTCATCGCCTGCGAGCTGCGCAGGTCCTTGGTGGGGATGGCGGCGATCTCCCCGGTGATCTTGGTCAGCGCGCTCGCCAGCGCCGACGGCTTCTGGGTCAGGTACGCCCCGGACCGGTCCGCGCACAGCTCCCGGTAGCGGGACAGCAGCCGGGTGAGGAAGAAGCTGACCGCGTAGACCACCAGGCTCACGACGAGGACGACCAGCCACAAGGGCAGGCCACCGCCGTTGTTGTCGTTGCTGCTCCGGCTCCGGCCGCCGCCGAAGAAGGCGCCGTACTGGGCGCCTCGCGAGAGCATCGCGGCCAGGATGCCGGCCGAGGAGGCGAGGGTCATCACCAGCACGTCGCGGTGTGCCACGTGGGAGAGCTCGTGGGCGAGCACGCCCTCCATCTCCTCGGCGGTCAGCCGGTCCATGATCCCGGTGGTCACACAGACCGCCGCGTGGTCGGCCGAGCGGCCGGTCGCGAAGGCGTTGGGCAGGTCGGTGTAGGCGATCGCCACCCGGGGCTTGGGCATGTCGGCGAGCGCGCACAGGCGGTCGATCATGCCGTGCAGCTCCGGCGCCTCCTCGGGGGTGACCTCACGGGCGCGCATCGCCTTGAGCGCCAGCGAGTCGGAGTTGTACCACTGGAACCACGCGACCCCGATGCCGGCGATCCCGATCAGCGGCACCAGGCCGCCGTAGCCGGAGCTGTCGGCGATGAACATCAGCCCGACGATGAACGCGACGAACACCGCGCCCAGCAGGAACAGCACGAGCGTCATCCGGGCGGTCAGCCCGGCATCCCCAATGAACCGTGTCTTCATCAGCCCGGGATCAGCCCTTCGTCGTCGAGCAGCTCCCGCACCTCCTCGATCGTCGCGTCGGCGGGCGGCAGGATCAGGTCGGAGTCCTCGAGGGACTCGTCCGGCAGCGGCGCCCCGGAGGTGCGTACGTCGTTGAGCAGCGCGGCCAGCGCGTTCGCGAACGTGACCGAGTCATCTGCCTCGATGGCGGACTCGACCGCGGCGTCGAGCCGGTTGAGCTCGTCGATCCGGTCGTCCGCGACGTCCCACTGGCCCTCGCCCAGGATGCGCACGATCATGACTGTCCCTCCTGCTTGTGCGGCTCGCCCTCGAGCTCGGCGGCGGCCGAGGCGTCACCGCCCTCGATCGCCCCCTGGCCCGTGGCCGCCTTGAGCGCGGCGAGCTCGGACTCCACGTCGGAGTTCGACGACATCGCGGCCAGCTCGCGGGCGATGTCGTCGCCCTGGCCGATCGCGGTCGCGTCGTCGAGGGCGCCCGAGGCGATGAGCTCGTCGATCGCACCGGCCCGGGCCTGCATCTGTGCGGTCTTGTCCTCGGCCCGCTGCACGGCCATGCCCACGTCGCCCATCTCCTCCGAGATGCCGGAGAAGGCCTCGTTGATGCGGGTCTGCGCCTCGGCCGCGGTGTAGGTCGCCTTGATCGTCTCCTTGCGGGTGCGGAACGACTCGACCTTCGCCTGCAGCCGCTGGGAGGCGAGCGTGAGCTTCTCCTCCTCGGCCTGCAGCTGTGCCTGCTGCTGCTGGAGGTCGCTCAGCTGGCCGGTCAGAGCCGACTTGCGGGTCAGCGCCTCCCGGGCCAGGTCCTCCCGCCCCATCGACAGCGCCTTCTGCGCCTGGTCGGTGAGCTTCTGGGCCTGCTGCTCGAGCTGCCCGACCTGGAGCTCGACACGCTTGCGGCTGGTCGCGACGTCGGCAACGCCGCGGCGTACCTTCGAGAGCAGCTCGATCTGCCGCTGGTAGCTGTAGTCGAGGGTCTCGCGCGGGTCCTCGGCGCGGTCGAGGGCCTTGTTGGCCTTCGAGCGGAAGATCAGGCTGATGCGCTTCATGAGGCTCATGGAGAGCGGGCCCCCTTGTCTTGGGTCTGCGGGATGGACGGGCGTCCACCTCCACACTACGTAACAACGCGTGGGCGGCGCACCGGGTTCCCGCGGGTACCCTGGGCCACGCGTCCCTCCATCCCCCGTCCCATCCCCCGTCGAAAGTCACTGCGTTGTTCCGTCGTACGAAGCCCGAAGCGGCCGTCACCGAGACCACTCCCGCCAAAGAGAGCGGGAAGGGCCGCCCCACCCCCTCGCGCAGGGAGGCGGAGGCCGCCGCCCGTGCCCGGGCGAAGGGCACACAGGACCGGAAGGCCGCGGGGCGGCTGAGCCGCCAGCAGCGAGCCCAGCAGAACGCGAAGGTCCGTGAGGGCATGCGCACCGGCGACGAGCGCTTCCTGCCTGCCCGGGACAAGGGCCCGGAGCGCCGGTTCATCCGCGACTTCGTGGACTCCCGGCTGTGCATGGCCGAGCTGCTGCTCCCGCTGCTGATCGTCATCATGATCACCCAGCCGCTGGTGCCGAGCCTGAGCAACGGGCTGTGGAGCGCCACGGTGCTGCTGGTCGGCCTCGACACCGTGTGGCTGGTGGTCCGGCTGCGTCGGGTGCTGCGCGAGCGGTTCCCGCAGGAGACCCACAAGGGCGCGGCGGGCTACGCGATCCTGCGGTCCCTGCAGCTGCGGTGGCTCCGGCTGCCCAAGCCCCAGGTCAAGCTCGGCGCCAAGATCTAACCCCCGTCCTCGATTCGTCTGTGCCGGATCGGGGGTTTGCCGCGAGGCGACCGCAGACGAATCGAGGGGGCCGGGGCTGTCGGCGGAGTCAGTCGGTGAGGCGCTCCTCGATGCGCTCCACCTTCGCGGCCAGCTGGCCGGTGTAGCCGGGACGGATGTCGGCCTTGAGCACCAGGCCGACCCGCGGCGACGTCGCGGCGACCACGTCGACGGCCCGCTTCACCACCGCCATCACCTCGTCCCACTCCCCCTCGACGTTGGTGAACATCGCGTTGGTCTCGCACGGCAGGCCCGAGGCGCGGACCACGCGCACCGCCTCGGCGACCGCCTCGCTGACCCCCCCGTCGTCGTCGGTGCTCGTGGGGCTGATGCTGAAGGCAACGATCATGGAGCCAACCTAGCCGTCCGGTCTCTGTGCTTGCCGGGCGGACTAGGGTCGAGCTCATGGAAATTCGCAACCTCGGAAACAGCGGCCTGAAGATCTCCGCGATCGCCTACGGCAACTGGCTGACGCACGGCTCCCAGGTCGAGGAGGACGCCGCGCTCGCGTGCGTGCGGCAGGCCCTCGAGGAGGGCATCACCAGCTTCGACACGGCGGACGTCTACGCGAACACCAAGGCCGAGTCCGTGCTCGGCAAGGCGTTGCAGGGCGAGCGCCGCGAAGGTCTGGAGATCTTCACGAAGGTGTACTGGCCGACCGGTCCGGGCAAGCACAACGACCACGGGCTCTCGCGCAAGCACATCATGGAGTCCATCAACGGGTCGCTGACGCGACTGGGCACCGACTACGTCGACCTCTACCAGGCCCACCGCTACGACTACGAGACGCCTCTCGAGGAGACGATGGAGGCCTTCGCCGACGTCGTGCACTCCGGCAAGGCGCTCTACATCGGCGTCTCGGAGTGGCGCGCCGAGGAGATCCGCGCCGCGCACGCCCTGGCCCGGGAGCTGCACATCCCGCTGGTCTCCAACCAGCCGCAGTACAACATGCTCTGGCGGGTCATCGAGCCCGAGGTGGTCCCGGTCTCGGAGGAGCTCGGTGTCGGCCAGATCGTCTGGTCGCCGATCGCCCAGGGCGTGCTCACCGGCAAGTACAAGCCGGGCGAGCCGCACCCCGAGGGGTCACGCGCCACCGACGAGAAGGGCGGCGCGGACATGATCTCCCGCTGGCTGTCCGACGACGTCCTCACCCGCGTGCAGGACCTGCAGCCGATCGCCGACGAGGCGGGCCTCTCGATGGCCCAGCTGGCCATCGCGTGGGTGCTCCAGAACAGCAACGTGTCGGCTGCGATCATCGGCGCGTCCCGCCCCGAGCAGGTCACCGAGAACGTGAAGGCGGCCGGCGTGAAGCTCGAGGACGGTGTGATGAAGCGCATCGACGAGATCCTCGACGGGGCGGTCGTGCGCGACCCCGCCAAGACCAAGTCCCCGCCCAAGCGCGACTTCGGCTGACCCCGTCAGCCGCTGTACGTCGACCCACGGCGAGCCACCCACAGGGCCAGCAGCGGGTCGACGTACCGCCACGGGCCGGTGTCGTCGCGGGTGACGTGCTGCCCCTCCTTGCCGAGCTCGCGCAAGGCGCTCTGCAAGGTGGCGCGGGAGGTCTCGAACCGTCGCGCCGTCGTCGTGCCCGTCGGTGAGTCGCCGTCGGCGAGCGCCGCGAGCACGGCCTTCTTCCCCGACGACAACCCGTCCCAGACCGCCTGGTGCGCCTCGTTGGTCATCGAGAGCGCGCGGGCGACCACCGCGTCAGCGAGGGCGATGCCCTCGAGGTCGCCGTCGTCGCGCAGCGTGGTCGTCCCGAGCGCGCGGGCGCCGAGCTCGCGGTGCAGCAGGTGGGCGAGCAGCATCGTGCGCTGCGGGTGTCCGGCCGCCGTCACCACCAACGGGGAGAGCGCACCCAGGGGATCCTCGCCGAGCTCGTCGAAGCGCTCGGCGAGCTCGACGGTCACCTCGTCGAGCGGCAGGGGGCCGAGCTCGAGCGGCTCCGCCTGCCCGTAGAGCGGCCGCTCGCGGTCGCTGAAGAGCCTGCGCATCAGCGAGGGTTGCGACCCGGCGTAGACGTAGACCGCGGCGTCGCCGTGGTACTGCACGTGCGAGCGCAGCAGCCCGTCCAGCGACTGGCCCGCGGACAGCAGGTCCTGGAACTCGTCGAAGACCACCAGGGTCGGGATCCGGTCCTTCTCGAACAGGGTGAGAGGCAGGTCGAGGAGCTCCGCGGCGGCCCTCTGGGTCACCTCCGGCGAGGGCACCCGCTGCCTCGGCCCGAGCGTGACGCCCGGGCCGGCCGCCGAGAGCGAGAACCCCAGGCGTGCGCCCAGCGCGTCCAGGTGGGTCCGGATCCGGGCGTCCCGGAGCCGGCCGTACGACGAGGCGATCCGCACGCACACCTCGGACAGCGACGTGACGCCGTACAGGTCGACATGCACGGTCCGCCACCCCGCACCGGACAGGCCCGCCGCGTGCGCGAGCAGCAGCGAGGTCTTGCCGAAGCGGCGCGGCCCGGCGAGCCGGACGTGCACGCGCTCCACCGCGGCCTGGTGCAGGCGGGCCAGCTCGGCCCGCCGGTCGATCAGCGCGTCGGGGGCGATGGGGGTCTCGAAGGGGAACGGCCGGGTGAGGCTCATGACCCCATCGTGCCAGTGCTGTATTGCGATTGCAATACTTTTTCGTATTCTGATTCAAATACGGCTGGGCGGGATCGTCGCCACCGCCGCCGGGGTCAGGAGTGCAGCGACATCGGGCCGTAGACCTCGCGGTCCCCCTCGAACAGGGTCACCGCGTCCACGCCGTCCTCGAGCAGGTCGCGCCAGACCTCACCGACCCAGGACTCGGCGTCGCTCTGGGCGGGGAAGCTCGGGGACCCGCCGGCCCGGGCGACCTCGGCGCCGTCCTTGTCCTCGAGGCGCCAGTGCCAGGCGGCCTGCGAACCGGGATCGCTGCCCGCGAACGTGGAGGGCTCCAGGGAGTGCGTCATGTGGCGAGCGTAACGCCGTCCGGGGACCTTGGCCCGTTGACCCGTCGCGCGGCCGCATGGGAGCGTGTGACCCGTACTGCCCCGCTTCGGGAAAGCCGGTCCAATGCCGGCGCTGACCCGCAACCGTAGGCCGAGCCCACCGGGCCCGGCGAGCCGGAACACCGAGACGTGGCAGCGGCTCCACTCATCCGTCGAGGTCTACGGGACGGAGCCGGGTCACCGGCCGTCCCTCGCGACGGTCCCGCGGTCCGGTCTCGTCTGTGAACCGCAGCCAAGAAAGGGCCCACGATGGCCTCCCCCCACCCCCGTCGGCACCGTGCCGGCATCCTGCTGTCCCTGCTCCTCGCCGCCCTGTTCGTGGGCGGCACCGCCGGCGCCGCCCAGGCCGCGGACGGCTACCGCTACTGGAACTACTTCCACGTGAAGAACGGCGCCTTCGCGTTCGCCACGACCGGCTCCTCCGGGTTCGTGCCGAAGGACGGCGACACCGAGGCCTACCGCTTCGGCACCTCCACCCCCCAGCAGGGCATCACGCCCCGCGCGGACCTCGCTCGCCTCGGATTCGACAAGGTCTGCGCGGACACCGCGCCGCAGACCGGCAAGAAGCGGGTCGCGGTCCTCCTCGACTACGGCACCCCGGCCGATGCCGACGGGGCCGAGGTCCCCGACCCGCGGGCCGCCTGCGCGCTGGTCGCCGAGAAGGCCAACGGTCAGCAGGTGCTCGACGCGGTCGCCGACCTCCGCGCCAGCAAGGGCATGATCTGCGGGGTGGACGGCTACCCCGCCTCGGGCTGCGGCGACGCGGTCAAGGACGCGACTCCGGCGACCGACGAGAAGACCGTCGACTTCGCCCTGCCCGCCGCGCAGGCCGACACCGCTGCGACCAAGGACGTCTCCGCCCAGAGTGCCGCCGGAAACACCCCGCTGCTGGTCGGCGGCGCCGTCGTGGTGCTGCTCCTGGCCGGCGGTGGCTACGTGCTGGCCCGCCGCAGCCGGAACGCCTGAGGCCCCGCCGATGCGCCCGCAGCACCGCCCCACGTTCCCCCGGAACCTGCATCCGGGGGCCTGGTGGCTGTGGGCGCTGGGCCTGGCCGCCGCGGCCAGCCGCACCCAGAACCCGGTGCCGCTGCTGCTGATCCTGGTCGTCACCGGCTTCGTGGTGGCGGCCCGTCGCAGCAGCGCACCGTGGGCCCGGTCCTACGGCGCGTTCCTCAAGCTCTCCCTGCTGGTGATCGTCGTGCGCATCGTCTTCCAGGTGCTGCTCTCCTCCGGTTCGGAGGGGCCGACCGTGCTGTTCACGCTCCCCGAGCTCTCCCTGCCCGCGAGCACCGGCCTCAAGGTCGGCGGTGTGGTCAGCCTCGAAGCGTTCCTGCAGGCCCTCTACGAAGGCCTCCAGCTGGCCACGATCCTGTGCTGCGTGGGCGCCGCCAACGCCCTCGGGAGCGCCCGCCGGCTGCTGCGATACGTCCCCGGCGCGTTGTACGAGGTGGGGGTGGCCTCGGTGATCGCGCTGACCTTCGCACCGCAGCTGGTCACCGACGCGAGCCGGGTGCGTCAGGCGCATCGGCTGCGGGGCCGCCGCACCCGGGGCCTGCGGAGCATGAGGCGGCTGGCGATGCCCGTCCTCGAGGGCGCGCTCGAGCGCTCCGTGGAGCTCGCCGCCGCGATGGACTCGCGCGGCTACGGGCGTACGACGGACACCGACCGGGTCTCGCGGCGGGCCACCGGCGTGCTCGTCCTGGGCGGCCTGCTCGGCATCTGCATCGGCGGGTACGGGCTGCTCGACGCGACCGCCTCGACCTGGATGGGGCTGCCCATGCTGCTGGCCGGCTCGGTGCTGGCGGCGGTCGGCGTGCACGTCGGGGGCCGCCGCACCGGCCGCAGCCGCTACCGGCCCGACCCGTGGGCCCTGCCCGAGTGGCTGGTGGCCGGAAGCGGGATGCTCGCGGCGGCCGCGATGTTCGTCACCGTGGCGTCGGCGCCAGAACAGCTGTCGCTGTCCAGCATCACCGCGGTGCCGGCGGTCCCGCTGCTGGCCTGCGCGGGCATCCTCCTCGCCCTGGTCCCGGCGGTGGCGGCACCGCCTCCGCCGGTGCCGCAGCACCCGGCGACCACCCCCGACCGGACCGCGCTGGAGGTGGCCGCATGATCGAGTTCGAGCGCGTCTCGGTGACCTACGCCGACGCCACCGAGCCGGTGCTGCGTGATGTCGACCTGAGCATCCCCGAGGGCGAGATGGTGCTGGTCGTCGGCCGCACCGGCTCGGGCAAGACCACCCTGCTGCGGGCCGTCAACGGCCTGGTGCCGCACTTCTCGGGCGGCACCCTCAACGGTCGGGTCGTGGTCGACGGGCGGGACACCGCCCGGCACCGGCCCCGTGACCTGGCCGATCTGGTCGGGTTCGTGGGACAGGACCCGTTGTCGGGCTTCGTCACCGACAGCGTGGAGGACGAGCTCGCCTACGGCATGGAGTCCCTCGGGCTGCCGCCCGACGTGATGCGCAAGCGGGTCGAGGAGACCCTGGACCTGCTCGGGCTCGCCGACCTGCGCGCGCGGCCGCTGGCGGACCTCTCCGGTGGCCAGCAGCAGCGGGTCGCGATCGGTTCGGTGCTCACCACCCACCCGCGGGTGCTGGTGCTCGACGAGCCCACCTCCGCGCTCGACCCGCTGGCGGCCGAGGAGGTGCTGGCCACCTTGCAGCGGCTGGTGCACGACCTCGGTCTCACCGTCGTGCTCGCCGAGCACCGGCTCGAACGGGTCGCCCAGTACGCCGACCGGGTGGTCCTCGTCCCGGGCAACGGGTGCGCCGTGCTCTCCGGGACCCCCGAGACGGTGCTCGCGAGCTCCCCGATCGCACCCCCGGTCGTCGAGCTGGGCCGGGTCGCCGGGTGGCGGCCACTGCCGCTGTCGGTGCGTGACGCCCGTCGTCTGGCCGGTCCGCTGCGCGAGCGGCTCGCCGAGCTCGGCGCGCCCGACCGCCGTACGGCGCCCGGCGACGACGTCGCGACCACCCGCGACCTGGTGGTCTCCTACGGGCGGATCCCCGCCCTGCAAGGCGTCACGGCGCGGCTCGCACGCGGCGAGGTGGTCGCGCTGATGGGCCGCAACGGCGCCGGGAAGTCCACCCTGCTCCGGGCCCTCGTCGGACTGAGGAGACCCACCAGCGGGTCCGTGGCCGTCGACGGGCACGTCCCCGCCGACCTCAGTGCCTCCCGGCTGCTGCGGCACGTCGGGATGGTCCCGCAGGTGCCGTCGGACCTGCTGTACTGCGCCACGGTGGGCGCCGAGTGCCGGGAGGCGGACCGCGACGCCCACGTGCCGGCCGGCACCACCCTCGACCTCTTCGAACGGCTCTCGCCCGGGGTCCCCCTGGACCGGCACCCGCGGGACCTCTCCGAGGGTCAGCGGCTCACGCTGGCCCTGGCGATCGTGCTCGCCGCCCGGCCCCCGCTGCTGCTGCTCGACGAGCCGACCCGCGGGCTGGACTACACCGCCAAGCACCGGCTGGTCGAGATCCTGCGCGACCTGGCCGCCGACGGGCACTCCGTCCTGCTGGCGACCCACGACGTGGAGCTCGTCGCCGAGGTCGCCCACCGGGTGATCGTGCTCGCCGACGGCGAGGTCGTCGCGGACGGCCCTACCGACGACGTGGTGGTCTCCTCCCCCGCCTTCGCCCCACAGGTGGCCAAGGTGCTCTCGCCCCAGTGCTGGCTGACCCCGACCGAGGTCGCGGTCGCGCTCGCCGCCGACGACGAGGCGGTGCCGCGGTGAGCACTGGCTCCGCCCTGGTCCCGGTGCGGCTGCGCTCGGGACTCGCTCTCACGCTGGTCTTCGTCGTCGGGGTGACCGCGTTCGGGTGGCCGTTCCTCCTGCGGCCCGGGGCCGCGCTCGACACCGCGCACTCCGGTGACTCGCCGATGATCTTCGTGCTGATGCTGCCGCTGCTCGCGGCCGTCGTCCTGGCCGAGCTGACCTCCGGGGGCATGGACGCGAAGGCGGTCGCCATGCTGGGCATGCTGGCGGCCGTCGGCGGCGCGCTGCGGGCGCTCGGCCCCGGCGCCGCCGGGCTCGAGCCGAGCTTCGCCGTGATCGTCCTCGGCGGTCGGGTGTTCGGCCGCGGGTTCGGCTTCGTGCTGGGCGCGGTCACACTGTTCGCCGGGGCGCTGCTGACCGGCGGGGTCGGTCCCTGGCTGCCGTTCCAGATGATCGCCGCCGGCTGGGTCGGCTTCTTCGCGGGGTGCCTGCCCCCCGCCCGCGGACGAGGTGAGGCGGCGCTGGTGGCGACGTACGCGTTCGTCGCGAGCCTGGCCTTCGGCCTGGTGATGAACCTGTGGTTCTGGCCGTTCGCGTCGTACGGACCCGAGGTCAGCTATGTCGCGGGCGACCCGTTCCGCGCCAACGCCGGGCGCTACCTGCTGTTCTACCTGACCACCTCGCTGGCATGGGACCTCGGCCGGGCCCTGCTGTCCGGGGTGGTGGTGCTGGTCGCCGGGCGCGCGCTCCTGCGCGCGCTCCGGCGGGCCTCCCGCCGGGCCGCGTTCGGCGCGCCCGTGGTGTTCGACCGCTGATGCGCGTCCGGCTGCTCGGCACCGGCTCGGCCGACGGCTGGCCGAACCCGTTCTGCGTGTGCCCGTGCTGCCAGGTGGAGCGCCGGGCGGGACGGCACCGCGGCCAGACCTCGGCGCTGGTGGACGGGGTGCTGCTGCTCGACTGCGGCCCCGAGACTCCGCACGCCGCCCAGCGCGCCGGCTGCGACCTCAGCGCGCTGCGCCACGTCCTGGTCACGCACGCCCACCCCGACCACTGCGCACCCGCGTTCCTGCTCTTCCGGTCCTGGGCCCACGACTCCGGCGACTCCCCCCTCGACGTGGTCGGCCCCGCCGAAGCGGTCGACGCGGCCCGGATGTGGGTCGCCCCCGAGGCGCCCGTCACGTTCACCCGCGTCTCCCCCGGCGACCGGCTCCGCCTGGGACGGTACGACGTGCGGGTGCTCGACGCCCGGCACGGGACGCCAGGGTCGTCGGTGCTCTACGACGTCGGCTCCCCGTCGGGCCGGCTGCTGTACGCCACCGACACCGGACCCCTGCCCGAGGGGACGGTCGAGGCCGTCCGGGACGCGGCGTTCGACCTCGTGCTGATCGAGCAGACCTTCGGCGACGTCGTCACGCACGGCACCGACCACCTCGACCTCGCCACGTTCCCCGAGCAGCTGCGCCGGCTGCGCGCGGCCGGGGCGGTCACGCGCGACACCGACGTGGTCGCCGTACACCTCTCGCACCACAACCCGCCGACCCCCGAGCTGCAGAGGAGGCTGTCGGCCTGGGGGGCGCGGGCCGGTGAGGACGGGGCGGTGGTCGCCGTCGGCAGGACCGACGGGCCCGCCCCGTCGGGACCGGTCGGCCCGCGGCGGACGCTGGTCGTCGGCGGGGCCCGATCGGGCAAGTCCCGGGAGGCGGAGCGGATCCTCGCGGCCGAGCCGCGGGTGACGTACGTGGCGACCGGCTACCCCGCCGGCGACGACGACGAGTGGGCCGATCGGATCCGCCGGCACCGCGCGGACCGTCCGGCGCGATGGACCACTGCCGAGACCCTGGACCTGGCCGGGTTGCTGCGCGAGCCGGGCCCCCCGCTCCTGGTCGACTGCCTGACGCTGTGGCTGACCCGGGTCATCGACCGCTGCGGCGGCTGGGACGACGAGTCCTGGGCGTCGACCGCGGAGAGGGCCGTGCGCGAGGAGGTCGACGCCCTGGTCGCCGCGTGGCGCAGCACCGACCGGCGGGTGGTGGCGGTGTCCAACGAGGTCGGCCAGGGCGTCGTCCCCGACAGCGCGGCCGGACGGCGGTTCCGCGACGAGATGGGCCGGCTGAATGCGAGAGTCGCGGCCGTGACCGAGGACGTGCGCTGGTGCGTGGCCGGCCGCGTGACCGCCCTGTGAGCAGGGTCGTCGACGGCTGGCGGTTGGCGATCGGGACGCTCACCGTGCTGCCGGTGCGCCCACCGGGCCGCGTCGACCCCGGCCGGGCGGCCTCGGCGATGACGGTGGCCCCCGTGGTGGGGCTGCTGCTGGCGGTCCCGGCGGTGGCACTGGTGCGGGTCATGGGCGCGGACCGGGTCGACCCGGGCAGCCGGCCCTCCGACCTCCTCGCCGCCGCCCTCGTCGTCGGCCTGCTGGCGCTGCTGACCCGCGGCCTGCACCTGGACGGGCTCGCCGACACCGCCGACGCGCTCGGGTCGGGCCGGCCGGCCGACGGCGCGCTCGCGGTGATGCGCAGAAGCGACATCGGACCGTTCGGCGTGCTCACCCTGGTCCTCGTGCTCGTGGTGCAGGTGGCGGCGCTGGCGCAGCTGCTCGGGCGCGGGTTCGGCGCGCCGGCACTCGTCGTCGCGTTGACGGTCAGCCGGCTCGCGCTGCCCCTGGCCTGCTCACGCGGGGTGCCGGCCGCGCGACCCGAGGGCCTGGGCCACGTGGTCGCGGGGACCGTGGGCCGTGGCCGCTTGCTGCTGTCGGCGCTGCTCGGCGTGGCGGGCCTGCTGCTCGGCGTCCTGGCCGCCGCGGCGGTCTCCCCGGAGGCGACGGTGGGGCTGCCCGCACCGGTGGCCGGCGAGCTCGTGACCGGCGTGCACCACGCCCTGGGTTGGTTCGTCGTGGGGCTCCTGCTGACGGTCGTGCTGCCCCTGGCCGTGGCCGGGCTGTTCCTGGGCCGGTGCGTGCGCCGGTTCGGCGGCATCACCGGGGACGTGCTCGGGGCCTGCGTCGAGGTGACGTTCACGTCGGTGCTGGTCCTGGGCTGCCTGCTCTGAGGGCCGGGCCCCGGCCGTCGTACCTCCCGGGGCGCCGGCCGTCGTACCTCCCGGGCCCCGGCCGTCGTACCTCCCGTGGAGAACTGTCACTTCCCTGGGCAAGATCACCACGGGGAGCGACAGATTGCCTGCATACCCTGGTAATCCGTCGTCGCCGCCGGTCAGGGCTCGCGGACCCCCGGGGTCACGAACGGCGGCTTGGTGACCACGAAGACCTCACGTCGTCCGCGCACGTCCACCGACACCTCGGCGCCGTCGGCGACCTGGCTGCTGAGGAGCGCCAGCGCGACCCCCTTGCGCAGCGTCGGCGAGAAGGTGCCCGAGGTGATCTCCCCGACGGGCACGTCGGCCGCGAGCAGGACCCGCATCCCCGGACGCGGGATGCCGCGGCCGGTCGCGACCAGTCCGCGAAGGAGCCGATCCGGTCCGCGCTCCTTCTCCGCGACGAGCACGTCCCTGCCCCAGAACCGGTCCTTCTTCCAGCCGACCGCCCAGCCGAGCCGGCCCTGGTTGGGGGTGACGTCGAGGCTGATGTCCTGCCCGTGCAGCGGGTAACCCATCTCGGTGCGGAGGGTGTCGCGCGACCCCAGGCCGCAGGGCAGGATGCCGTGCGGCCCACCGGCCGCGAGGAGGGCGTCCCACAGCGCCGGTGCCGCGTCGTTGCCGCAGACCAGCTCGTAGCCGCGCTCGCCGGTGTAGCCGGTGCGGCAGACGATCACCGGCGCACCCGCGAGGTCGGCCTCGACGAACGACATGTAGTCGTGACCGGTCGGCAGCCCCACCGCCTCGAGCACCTCGTCGGACCTCGTGCCCTGGACCGCGAGGATCGCGTGGCTGTCGTGCTGGTCGTCCACCTCGACGCCGTCGGGCGCCCCGGCCGCCAGCCGTCGTGCGACCTCCGCGGTGTTCGCGGCGTTCGGCACCAGGAACACCCGGTCTTCGTCGTGCAGGTAGGCGATCAGGTCGTCGACGATCCCGCCGGTCGCGTCGTCGCAGCACAGCGTGTACTGGGCCTTGCCCGGGCCGATCTTGCCCAGGTCGTTCGACAGCGTCGCGTTGACGTACGCCGCGGCGCCCGGGCCGCTCACCACGGCCTTGCCGAGGTGGCTCACGTCGAAGATGCCGACCGCCTCGCGAACGGCGGCGTGCTCCTTGAGGACGCCGGCGGGATACTCCAGCGGCATCTCCCAGCCACCGAACTCGGCGAACTTCGCCCCGAGGGCGACGTGGCGCTCGTGCAGCGGGGACTTCTTCGACGGGGTCGCGGGGCTGCTCATGCGCCGAAACCTACCGCAGGTCCGGGCGGGGCCCGGGGGACGTTACAGTCGAGCGGATAACGCCCGCCGACGTCGAAGGGGCAGGCCCGGGGTGACGAGCTACACGCTGCGCAAAGGCGCGGCCGAGAAGACCAGGACCGACGTGGTCGTCGTCGGCGTGGTGCGCACCGACAAGGGGCCACGGCCGGCACCCGGAGGCGAGGGGGTGGCCGCGGCGTACGGCCGCAAGTTCGGCCCGCTGCTGTCCACGCTCGGCTTCTCCGGCAAGCCCGGGGAGGTCGCGAAGGTGCCCACGGGCGGCGTGCTCCGGTCACCGCTGCTCGTGCTGGTCGGCCTCGGGTCGCCGGACGCGGCCGGCCCGGCCGCGGTGCGGCGCGCCGCGGGCGTCGCGGCCCGCTCGATCAGCAACGCCGCCACCGTGGCGCTCGCACTGCCGGCCACCGACACCGACCACGTGCGTGCCGTGGTCGAGGGGTTCATGCTCGGCGGCTACACGTTCGGCGCCTACAAGTCCTCCTCCCCGGCCGAGGGACCCGGTGAGGTCGTCGTGCTGACCGACACCGCGCGGGCCAAGGAGTCGGCCGCCGTCCTGGAGACGGCGCAGGTCGTGGGGACCGCCACCATGCTGGCCCGGGACTGGGTCAACACCCCGGCCGCCGACCTGCCCCCCGCCGGGTTCGCCGACGACGTCGTGGCACGCAACCGGCGGCGCAAGGCGGCCAAGGTGAACGTGACCGTCATGGACGAGAAGGACCTTGCCGCCGGCGGCTTCGGCGGCATCACCGGCGTCGGCCAGGGATCGGCGAACCCGCCACGGCTGGTCCGGCTGCACTACGCACCGCGGCACGCCGTGACCCACCTGGCGCTCGTCGGCAAGGGCGTCACGTTCGACTCCGGCGGCCTGAACATCAAGAAGGCCACCGCGATGCGCACCATGAAGAGCGACATGGGCGGAGCCGCCGCGGTCATCGCGGCCACGTTCGCGGTCGCCGACCTCGGCCTGCCGATCGAGGTGACCACGCTCGTGCCGATGGCCGAGAACATGATCTCCGGGAACGCCACCCGGCCCGGCGACGTGCTCACCATGTACGGCGGCCGCACCGTCGAGGTGCTCAACCCCGACGCCGAGGGCCGGCTCATCCTCGGCGACGCCCTGGTGCTGGCCACCGAGACGGTGCCGGACCTGATCGTCGACGTGGCCACCCTGACCGGCGCCAGCGAGACCGCCCTCGGTGACCGCGTCGGCGCCGTGCTCGGCAACGACGAGCGGCTCGTCGCCCGCGCCGTGGCCGCCGGGCAGCGGGTCGGCGAGGCGTTCTGGCCGCTGCCGATCGCCGAGGAGATGCCGGAGAAGGTGCGCACCTACAGCAAGGTCGCGGACCTGATGCAGCACAACGTCGACCTGTACGGCGGCGCGCTCTACGCGGCCGCCTTCCTTCAGGAGTTCGTCGGCGACGTCCCCTGGGCGCACTTCGACATCGCCGGGCCCGGGTTCAACGAGCGGGGCCCCTACGGCCACGTGCCGAGCGGGGGCACCGGGATCACGGTCGCCACCCTCGTCGAGCTCGCCACCGAGCTGTCGTCCACCGCCTCCGGCTAGGCCTTGTTGCGGCGGTTGTACTCGCGCATCCGGGCCGGGTAGCCGACCACCGCGGCGTCGTACGACGGGATGCCGTGCTCGTTGGCGAAGCGGTGTGCCCACTCCACGGACGGCACCCGCCGACGGGTCCACTCGCCGTCGTGCGCCACCAGGATCATGGTGACGTCGCTGACCGCGGTCCGCGGCTCGACGAACCCCTCGACGCCGCGCCGGGTGAGCGCGAACTCGGTCAGTCGCTTCACGTCCGCGCTGTCGGAGGCCCGCACCGTGGTGGGGCCCGCGCCACGAGGCCGACGCATCTTCGTGCGTCGGCCACGCCGGAACCGGTCCATCAAACCCACCTCCCCAGTGTGGCGCAGAGATCTGAGGAATGCGTGTGAACGGCACGGCCGCCGCGCGGTGCCCCGGGGTCAGGGCCGATGTGGACACCGCCCGGAATGGTGCGAAGATGGCATCCGGCGCGAGGCGACCCCTCGCAGCGGGCGTCCAGCAGACGGAGGGAACGAGTGGTCGACAGCCACAGCAACGACTTCGACGTGGTGGTCCTCGGCGCGGGTAGCGGTGGCTACGCCTGCGCCCTTCGAGCCGCACAGCTCGGGCTACGGGTGGCCCTGGTCGAGAAGGGCAAGATCGGCGGCACCTGCCTGCACGTCGGGTGCATCCCCACCAAGGCGCTGCTGCACGCGGCCGAGGTGGCCGACTCCGCGCGGGACTCCGAGCAGTTCGGCGTCAACGCCACGCTCGAGAGCATCGACATGGGCGGGGTCAACAAGTACAAGGACGGCGTCGTCTCGCGCCTGTTCAAGGGCCTCACCGGTCTGGTCAAGGGCCGCGGCATCACCGTGCTGGAGGGCGAGGGTCGGCTGGCCGGCCCCCGGACGGTCGAGGTCAACGGGCAGCGCTACACCGGCCGCGCGGTCGTGCTGGCCAGCGGCTCCTACTCCAAGACCCTTCCCGGGCTCGAGGTCGACGGGCAGCGTGTGCTCACCTCCGAGCACGCGTTGAGCCTGGACCGGGTGCCCACCTCCGTGATCGTGCTCGGCGGCGGCGTGATCGGCTGCGAGTTCGCGAGCGTGTGGAAGTCGTTCGGCGCCGAGGTGACGATCGTGGAGGCGCTGCCCCGACTGGTCGCCGCCGAGGACGCAGACGTCTCCAAGGCGCTCGAGCGGGCCTTCCGCAAGCGCAAGATCGGCCTCAAGGTCGGCACCCCGTTCCAGTCCGTCGAGCACACCGAGCACGGGGTGCGCCTGACCGTCGAGGGCGGCGAGACGCTGGAGGCCGAGATGCTGCTGGTCGCGGTGGGCCGGGGCCCCTCCACCCAGGGCCTCGGCTACGAGGAGCAGGGCATCGAGATGGACCGCGGCTTCGTGCTCACCGACGAGCGGCTGCGCACCAACGTCGACGGCGTCTACGCCGTCGGCGACATCGTGCCCGGCCTGCAGCTGGCTCACCGCGGCTTCCAGCAGGGCATCTTCGTCGCCGAGGAGATCGCCGGCCTCGACCCGGCCCCGATCCACGAGTCGGGGATCCCGCGGGTCACCTACAGCGACCCCGAGATCGCCTCCGTCGGCCTCGATGAGTCGGCGGCCCGCTCGACGTACGGCGAGGACGCGGTCGAGACCCTGACGTACGACCTCGGGGGCAACGGCAAGAGCCAGATCCTCAGGACGCAGGGCTTCGTGAAGCTGGTCCGCCGCAAGGACGGCCCGGTGGTGGGCGTGCACATCGTGGGCGCCCGGGCCGGTGAGCTGGTCGGCGAGGCGCAGCTGATCTACAACTGGGAGGGGTACCCGGAAGACGTGGCTCCGTTCGTGCACGCGCACCCCACGCAGAACGAGGCGCTGGGCGAGGCCCACCTCGCGCTCGCCGGCAAGCCGCTTCACGCCCACTCATAGACTCAACCCGCAGCGAAGCCCCCAAGGAGCGAAGGAACGCAATGGCGACCTCAGTCACCCTCCCCGCACTCGGCGAGTCCGTCACCGAAGGCACCGTCACCCGATGGCTGAAGCAGCCGGGCGACCAGGTCGCCGTCGACGAGCCGCTGCTCGAGGTCTCGACCGACAAGGTCGACACCGAGATCCCCTCCCCGGTCGCGGGCACGCTGCTGGAGATCAAGGCCCAGGAGGACGAGACGGTCGAGGTCGGCGCCGAGCTGGCAGTGATCGGCGACGAGGGCGAGTCCACCGGTGGCTCCTCCGACGACACCTCCAGCCATGAAGAGGCCCCTGAAGAGGCCGCCGAGGAGGCTCAGGGAGAGGCCCCCGTCGCCTCGGCGAGCGAGTCCCCCAACGGGGAGGAGGCCCCGGTCAAGACCGAGACCGAGACCGAGCCGCCGGCTGCACGCACGGACAGCGCTCCCCCCGCTCAGGAGACCGCGCCGAGCTCCAGCGACACCCGGCCCGAGGCCGAGGCCTCGGCGGCCGGGACCGCGGGCGGCTCCGCGGGCGGCTCCGGCACGCCGGTGACGCTGCCCGCGCTGGGCGAGTCCGTCACCGAGGGCACGGTGACCCGGTGGCTCAAGCGGGTCGGCGACGACGTGGCGGTCGACGAGCCACTGCTCGAGGTGTCGACCGACAAGGTCGACACCGAGATCCCCTCCCCGGTCGCCGGCACGCTGCTGGAGATCAAGGTCCAGGAGGACGAGACGGTCGAGGTCGGCGCGGAGCTGGCCGTGGTCGGGTCCGGCGCGCCCGCACCGTCCGGGACCGGCGAGGAGCCGGCGGCCCCGGCGCGCGCGGAGGACGAGCCGTCCGGCGACGGTGCCACCGAGGCCGCGAGCCAGGGCGAGCAGCCCACTCCGGCCGCCGAGCGGCAGCCAGAGCCCGAGCAGGAGGCCCCGAAGCAGGAGCAGGCCAGCCGGGAGGAGGCCCCGAAGCAGGAGGCGCCCAGGCACGAGGCCGCGAAGCAGCCCGCACCCGTGCAGGGCGAGGGCGGCGACGGCGGCCCCTACGTGACGCCGCTGGTCCGCAAGATGGCCGCCGAGCACGGCGTGGACCTGTCCAGCCTCGAGGGCAGCGGTGTCGGCGGCCGGATCCGCAAGCAGGACGTGCTCGACGCGGCCAAGGCGCAGCAGGCCGCGCCCGCCCCGGCCGCCCCGGAGGCGTCGGCGCCCGCCGCCCAGGCGCCGTCGGCCCCGGCGCCGATCGCACCGAGCCCGCTGCGCGGCAAGACCGAGCCGATGAGCCGGCTGCGGAAGGTGATCGCGAAGCGGATGGTCGAGTCGCTGCAGACCTCGGCCCAGCTGACCACGGTGGTCGAGGTGGACGTCACCTCGATCGCCCGGCTGCGCGACTCGGTCAAGGCCGAGTTCGCGACCCGGGAGGGCGTGAAGCTGTCGTTCCTGCCGTTCTTCGCCAAGGCCGCCATCGACGCGCTCAAGGAGCACCCGTCCCTCAACGCCGCGATCGACACCGAGAAGGGTGAGATCACCTACTTCGACCACGAGAACCTGTCGGTGGCGGTGGACACCGGGAAGGGCCTGCTCACCCCGGTGATCAAGGACGCCGGCGACCTGTCGGTCGCCGGTCTGGCGCGCAAGATCGCGGACATCGCCGACCGGACCCGGAACAACAAGATCGGGCCCGACGAGCTCGCCGGGGGGACGTTCACGCTCACCAACACCGGGAGCCGGGGCGCGCTGTTCGACACGCCGATCATCAACCAGCCGCAGGTGGCGATCCTCGGCACCGGCACGGTGGTGAAGCGTCCGGTCGTCATCGACGACCCGAACCTCGGCGAGACGATCGCGGTGCGGCAGATGTGCTACCTCGCGCTCACCTACGACCACCGGCTGGTCGACGGTGCCGACGCGGCCCGCTTCCTGACCAGCGTCAAGCAGCGGCTCGAGGCCGGCCAGTTCGAGGTCTGACCCCCGGCACGTCGAGACGGCGCCCCCTGCCCACGCGCAGCGGGCGCCGTTCTCGTCCCCCACTCGGGGGACTCAGGAGGGCACCGGTACCGGGCTCCCGCCGCCTCACTAGGGTGGCCCCATGAGGTTCGTACTGGCCGGCGCATCGGGTTTCCTCGGCACCGCGTGGCGGGACCACCTCGCCCAGCAGGGCCACGAGGTGGTGCGCCTGGTCCGGGGCAAGGCGACGTCCGCCAGCGAGTCGGCCTGGGACCCCTACGCCGGCACCGTCGACGCCGACGTGATCGAGAGCGCCGACGTGGTCGCCTGCCTGTCCGGCGCTCCCCTGGCGCACCTGCCGTGGACCGCCTCCTACAAGCGCACCTTCGAGGCCAGCCGGCTCGCGACCACCGGCACCCTCGCCAAGGCCGTCGCCGCCTCGCAGCGCCGGCCCGCGTTCGTCGCCCAGAACGGCGTCGCCGGCTACGGCGACCGCGCCGACCTGGTGCTCACCGAGGACTCCGACGCCAACGCGTCGACGTTCATGGGGCGGGTCACCCGGGGGTGGGAGCGAGCCACCCACCCCGCACGGGACGCCGGCGCCCGCGTGGTGGTGATGCGCACCAGCGTGGTCCTCGACCGCCGCGGTGGTGCCCTCAAGCTGATGCTGCCGCTGTTCAAGGCCGGTCTCGGCGGGCCCATCGGCTCCGGCGAGCAGTACTTCGCCACGATCTCGGTGCGCGACTGGGTGCGGGCGGCGACCTTCCTGGCCGCCGACGAGAGCCGCTCGGGTGCCTACAACCTCACCGGGCCGAACCCGACGACCAACGCCGAGTTCACCCGCGAGCTCGCCGCGCTGCTGCACCGGCCGGCGGTGCTCCGGGCCCCCGCCTTCGCGTTCCGCGCCGCGATGGGCGAGGTGTCCTCGGAGCTGCTCGGCTCGATCCGGCTGGAGCCCGCGCGGCTGCTTGAGGCCGGGTTCGACTTCGAGGACCCGACCCTGCGCGACCGCCTGGTCACGGCCCTGCACTGAGCTCCCGGACCGCCGCCACCCGCCAGCGACCGTCGGTCCCCCGCACCAGGGCGACCACCCGGGTGGAGGCCTGGTCGCGGGGCAGCACCGTCCGCGCCCCGTCACGCACCGCCACCGCGCGGGCCAGCCGGTCGGTCACCCGCAGCCGCCACCGGCCCGGTCGCCGCGACAGCACCGTCACCGCGAGCACCTGCATGCGCAGACCGCGGACCCGGTAGCCGCGCGCGGCGTAGGCCCGCAGCAGCCGTACGTCGGCCCGCCCGGCGGCCGAGCCCGGCACGTACAGGGCGCGCAGCCCGGCGACGGAGCCGGCCGCGTAGGCCCGCGATCGGCGCGCGTCCCAGCGGTGCAGGACCTGTAGCCCCGGCGGCGGCCCGACGACCCCGGCCGGCGGGACCCGGCGCGCGGGGGCCGCGTCCGGTTGCCCGGCGACCGCCGAGCAGGACGTGGCGGCGACGAGCACCGCCACGCCGGCGAGGAGTCGGCACGTGACGAGGGAGCGACCGGGCATCGCCCCAGCATGTCCTAGCCGGGCAGTCCCCCGCCGCGCTCGTCCACAGGCCCCGGCCCGGTGGCCCGGTCGTCCGTGTCGAGCCGCACCCCGTCGGCCGCGCCGACGTGCAGCATCGCCGCGGTCCCGGCGTCCGCGTGGTCCGGGGTGTGCCACAGCCGCGACGGCCACCAGACCCGGGGCCCGAGCTCGTAGGCCAGCGCGGGCACCAGCAGCGAGCGGACCACCAGGGTGTCCAGCAGCACACCGAAGGCGACGATGAACGCGATCTGCGCGAGGAACAGCAGCGGCAGGACGCCGAGGGCGGCGAACGTGGCGGCCAGCACCACGCCCGCGGACGTGATCACGCCGCCGGTCACCGAGAGTCCCTTGAGGATCCCCGGATGGGTCCCCTGTCGCCGGGACTCCTCGCGCACCCGGGTCATCAGGAAGATCGAGTAGTCGATGCCGAGCGCCACCAGGAACACGAAACCGATCAGCAGCGTGGACGGGTCGGACGCCGGGAACCCGAAGACGTGGTTGAACAGCAGCGCGCTGATGCCCATGGTGGCCCCGAAGGAGAGCACGTTGGCGAGCAGCAGCAGGAGCGGCGCGACCAGCGAGCGCAGCAGCAGCGCGAGGACCACGAAGATCACCAGCAGGATCGCGGGGATGACCTTCGCCCGGTCGGAGTCGACGGTGGCCCGCGTGTCGAGCTGGATGGCGGTGTTGCCGCCGACCTTGACGTCGGTCCCCACCTGGTCCAGGTCGGCGCGCAGCGACCGCACGGTGGCGGTGGCCGCGGCCGAGTCGGCCGGGTCGCTGAGCGTCACGAGCACGATCGCCTGCCCGTCGACCACCCGGGGGGCCGGTGGCACCGTGCCGGTGGGCGGCCCGCTCGGCAGGTAGGTCACCCCGTCGGGCGCGACCCCGGGGTGGCCGGCGGCGAGCTTCATCACCGCCGGCAGCTTCTGCTGCGGGGTCACCACGATCACCGGGTTCGCCTGGTCGCTGGCGAAGTGCTTGTCGATGATGTCCTGCGCCTTCACCGAGTCCACCTCGGTGAGGAACAGGTCGGTCTGCGGCACCGGGTCCTCGTTGAGCGTCGGCAGGAAGGCCGCGAAGGCGGCCAGCACGATGAACGTCCCCACCCAGACCAGCCGGGCGCGACGGCCCACCAGCCGGGCCGCCCGGCCCCACAGACCCTTGACGTCGGTGTGCTCCGAGCCGAAGCGCGGCGCGAACGGCCAGAAGGCCCGGCGGCCGAGCAGCAGCAGCAGCGCCGGCAGCAGCGTCAGCGAGGACAGCATGGCGGCGGCGATGCCGATCGCGCCCACGGGGCCCAGACCGCGGAGGCTGGACAGGTCCGAGAGCAGCAGGCACAGCAGCCCGAGGATCACCGTGGCCCCGGACGCCACGATCGGCTCCAGGGCGGCCCGGTACGCCCTGCGCATCGCGGTGTACTTCGACTCGGTGTCGCGCAGCTCCTCCCGGAACCGGGACACGATCAGCAGCGAGTAGTCGGTCGCGGCGCCGACGGCCAGGATCGCGAAGATGCCCTGGCTCTGGCCGTTGAGGTCGATGACGCCGTTCTTCGCCATGAAGTAGATCGCCATCGCCGCGAAGGTCAGCCCGAACATCGCCGAGCCGAGGACCACCAGCGGCAGCACCGGTGAGCGGTAGACGGCGAGCAGGATGACCAGCACCACCACCAGCGCGACCACGATCAGGACCCCGTCGATGCCGCCGAAGGCGGTGATGAAGTCTCCGAGGATGCCCCCTTGGCCCCCGACCAGGACGGTCAGGCCCGCCGGTGGGTCCTTCACCACGTCCCGGATGGCCTCCACCGCGGTGACGATCTGCTCCCCGTCGGGTGCGGTGATCGGGACCACCAGCTCCGCCGCGGTGCCGTCGGCGGAGTACGTCGCGGGCGCGATCCCCGCCCGGTCGACGTTCCTGACCTGGCCCAGCTGGGTGGCATAACCGGCGACGGCGGCCTTGTCCGCCGCGGTCAGGCCGCCCGTGCGCTCGAACACGACGGTGGCCGGCACGCTCTCCTTGCCGACGAAGCCGAGGAAGGTGTTGAGCACCTCGGTCGACTCGGCGCTCTGCGGGAGGAACGAGGCGTTGTCGTTCTTCTGCACCTCGGAGAGCTTCCCGAAGTACGGGCCGGCGAAGCCCCCGACCGCCAGCCACACGACGACGAGGAGGGCGGGGAAGACCCAGCGCCTGGAGCGGGGGGACGGGCTCGTCATCGGGTGCCTCTCGCGGCCGAACGGGACTTGTCGGTTCCATAATCACCCCCCCGGGCAACCCCGCGGGGTGAAACCACGGCGCTAGAGTCGTCGGGGTGAGCGAACTGATCGTCAAGGCCGTCGGTTTCGGGGCGGCCGCCGTCGAGTACGTCGAGGCGTGGGACCTCCAGCGCGAGGTGCACGCGACCGTCGCGGACGGCGGCCCGGACACCGTGCTGCTGCTCGAGCACCCGCCGGTGTTCACCTGCGGCAAGCGCACCGAGCCTCACGAGCGCCCGCTCGACCCCGGAGGCGCGTCCGTGGTGGACGTGGACCGGGGCGGCAAGATCACCTTCCACGGCCCGGGCCAGCTGGTCGGCTACCCCGTGGTCCGGCTGCCCGACCACGTGCTCGTCGTCGACTACGTCCGGCGGCTCGAGGAGGCGCTGATCCGCGCGTGCGCCGAGGTGGGCGTGACGACCGCCCGGGTGCCGGGCCGCAGCGGCGTCTGGCTGGCCGAGGACGACAAGGGACCCGAGCGCAAGGTGGCCGCGATCGGCATCCGGGTCAGCCGCGGGGTCACCATGCACGGCTTCGCGCTCAACTGCGACGTGGACCTGGCCTGGTACGACCGGTTCGTGCCCTGCGGCATCTCCGACGCGGGAGTCACGTCGCTGGCGCGTGAGCTGGGCCGCGACGTGACGGTCGAGGAGATGGCTCCGGTCGTCGAGCGGCACCTCGCCGACCTGCTCGCCTGGACGCCGTACGCGTCGACACCGGACTACCCGGCCAGGCCCGAGCCGGGCCGGGTGCACCGGCTGATCGACCCCGCCGCCGGCTGATCGGCCCGGTCCGACCGACGTGGTGGTGGACGCCGAGGGCCGGATTCGGGTTCGTCCGCAGGAACGGCACGGGCAACGGCGCCATGCGCCGCCCCCTCCCCTGACAGATCCGGTCAGGCCTTGACCCGGGCCGAGGTCGGGTCGTACAGCGGACGCAGCGAGACCTCCACCGGGTGCCGGATGCCGGCGATGTCGACCTGCCAGCTGCCGGCCTCGAGCCAGTCCGCGGTGACCGGCTCACCGCCGCCGGAGACCATGGCCAGGCCGACCGCACCCCCGAGCGTCCAGCCGTACGACGCCGCCCGGACGTAGCCGACGGCCTCACCGTCGCGGTGGAGGACCTCCGCGTGGTACAGCAGCGCGTCGGGGTCCAGCACCCGGACCTGCACGATCCGCTGCCCCATCCCGCCCGCCGCGGCGTTCGCGGACTTGCGGGCCAGCACTGCGTCGCGACCGATGAAGCCACCCGGCTTGTCCAGGGCCAGCGCGAAGCCGAGGCCGGCCTCGAGCGGACAGTCGGTGTTGTCGATGTCGTGGCCGAAGTCGCGGTAGCCCTTCTCCATCCGCAGCGAGGCCAGCGCCTTGAGCCCGACGGGCCTCATCCCGTACGCCGCACCAGCGGCCTGCAGCGCGTCGTACACGCGCAGGGTGTCGGCCGCGGGGACGTAGAGCTCGTAGCCGAGCTCGCCGAGGTAGGTGATCCGCACGCACAACACCTCCACACCGGCAAGCTCGATCCAGCGCGCGGTGCGGAAGTCGAACACGTGGTTCGAGAGGTCGGCATCGGTCAGCCCGCTGAGCACTTCGCGCGACCGGGGCCCCTGCACGTTGAGCTGGCCGAAGTCGGCGGTCACGTCGGTCACCGTGCAGTCGGCGCCCCCGGCGTGGCGGGCCAACCAGGCGGACGTGTGGCCGTGCGCAGTGTCGGAGGCGACCACGAGGAAGTCGTCCTCGCCCAGCTTGGTGACCGTGAGGTCGCCCTCGATGCGACCGTCGTCGTCGAGCCACTGGGTGTAGGTGATCGTCTCGGCCTTCCCGTTCACAGCCCCCGCGGAGACGCGGTCGAGCACCTCGCCGGCGTCGGCACCCTGCACCCGGAACTTGGCCATGAAGCTCATGTCCATCAGGCCGACGCCCTCGCGGACGGCCCGGTGCTCCGCCTCCCAGAGCTCGAACCAAGGGGCCCGGCCCCACGTGGGCTCGGCAGTCGGGGTTGCGCCCGGTCCGGCGAACCAGTCGGCGCCCTCCCAGCCCGACACCTCGCGCAGGTATCCGCCCTGCTCGACCAGCCGATCGTGGACCGGGGAGAGCAAGGTGTTGCGGGCGCTGCGCAGCTGCTTGCCCGGCGTGTGCGCGGCGAACACCGTGCCGAGGATCTCCGTGGTGCGCGCGGCGCGGTAGGAGTCGTCGGCCTGCCACGGGCGGAACCGGTCGACGTTGAAGCCGCTGACGTCGACGTCCGGCCGCCCGGAGGTGATCCAGTGGGCCAGCAACCGGCCGAGTCCGCCGGCGGAGAGGATGCCGACCGAGTTCATGCCCGCGGCGACGAAGTAGTTGCGGATCCCGGGTGCCTCACCGACGGCGGGGGCCAGGTCGGGCGTGAACGACTCCGGACCGCAGAAGAAGGTGCGGACGCCGACCTCGAGGGTGACCGGGACGCGGGCCATGGCCCTCTCCAGGAACGGGCCCATGCGGTCCCAGTCCGGCGGGATCTTGCCGAAGGAGAAGTCGTGCGGGATTCCCTCGACCTTCCACGGCGCCGCCCGCGGCTCGAACAGACCGACCATCATCCCGCCTCCCTCCTCGCGGTAGTAGCCGTACGAGCCAGGGTCCTCGAACACCGGCGCGTCGGGATCGAGCCCGTCGATGGTGTCGGTGATCAGGTAGTAGTGCTCGGCCGCCTGGTTGGGGATCACCAGACCGTTCTTCGCCCCGAGCTCGCGCGCCCACATGCCGGCACAGTTGACGACGTACTCGGCCTCGATCTCGGTCGTCTCGCCCGGGTCCCCCGTGGAGACCCGGACACCGGTCACACCCCGGCGGTCGGTGACCACGTCCTCGACCCGGACGCCCTCGACGATCCGCACCCCCAGCTGTCGGGCGCCCTTGGCCAGCGCGGTGGTGACGTCGACGGGGTTGACCCTGCCGTCACCGGGGACGTGGAAGCCGGCGAGCAGGTCGTCCGTCCTCGCCCAGGGAAACAGGTCGGCCACCTCGCGCGGCGAGATCTCCTCGACGTCGAGCCCGAGATGCCGCTGGAACGCGGCGACACGGCGGTACTCCTCCAGGCGGGCCCCGTCGGCGGCCGCCTCGATCAGGCCGACCGGCTTGAACCCGGTGGCCTGGCCGGTCTCCGCCTCGAGGCGCGCGTACAGGTCGCGTGAGTACAGCCGGACCGCGGTCGAGGTCTCCGACGTCGATCCGAAGCAGGTCATCAGGCCCGCGGCGTGCCACGTGGTGCCGGAGGTGAGGCGGTCGCGCTCGAGCAGCACCACGTCGGTCCAGCCGGCGTGGGCGAGGTGGTAGGCGACGGAGCAGCCGATCACCCCGCCGCCGATGACGACGACTCGGGCACGGTCGGGGAGCCGGGTCCCGGCAAGAGCGGTCACTTTCCCAATGTAGGGCGTCGGTCACTTCGGACCCGGTCCGGTGTCGCCATCAGCGACGGGTGCCGGCCGCAACGAGCTCAGGCTCGGCCCGCCCCCGCGGACCGGAAGTAGAAGTCGAGCATCGTGTTCAGCGGAGCGGGGTCGCGCCGCAGTCGGCTGCGAAGAGCCGCGCCCTCCCAGCAGTCGACCAGCAAGGCCGCCAGCTGCCCGGCATCCGACTCGGGCCGGATGTCGCCTTGCTGTCGGGCTTCTTCCAGGCAGGCGGCGATCCGGGCTGCGATCTGGGAGAAGCACTCGTCGATCTTGCGCCGGAAGACGTCGCTGACACCCGAGAGCTCCTGTCCGAGCCCACCGAGCAGGCACCCCATGTAGCCCTCGGTCCGGTAGTGCTCCAGGGTTGCCTCGAAGAAACACCGCACTCGGTCGAGCGGAGGGCGTGCCGTGTCGTCGAGGCAGCCGTCGAGACCGGAATGGACGCCTTGCATGTACTGGTCGACGACCTGGAGGGCGAAGTCCTCCTTGTCCCTGAAGTGGTGGTAGAAGGAACCCTTGGGGACTCCCGTCGCGGCGAGCAGCGCCTGAACGCCCAGATCGTTGTACCCGTGCTGCAGGAGCATCACCAGACCGGCATCGATCAGGCGCTGCTTGGTCGGGACCCGCTTCGTGGTGGCCCCCGTCTCGCGTGCCACTAGCCGGCGTTCACCTTCTGGCGCATGTGCTCGATGACCTCGCTGTGCGCGTCTTGGGGGCTGAACATCACGAACTCGGCGTCGGCGTCGACCCTCACATTGTGTCCCCCGGGCCAGAAGAAGAGGTCGCTGGCTCCGACGCTCTCACGTTCACCGTTCGCATCGGTCGCCGTCATCCGGCCGCTCAGCACGAACCCCCAATGAGGGCACTGGCACAGGTCGCCCTCGAGGCCCACGAACAGCGGGGTGGTGTCGACGCCCGCCGCGAGGCTGAAGTACTCCCCGCTGATGGCGCCGAGTCCGGCTGCGTCTCCAAAGTCCAGCCGCCGGCGGATCACCGCCCCGGGAATCTCCATCCGAACCTCCACGTCGTCCTTCGTCACGTGCATCGGGCTCCTCCTCTCGGAACACCATCGGCCCGATTAGACCGATCGGTCTAATCGACGGTACAGAAGCTTCCGTCCCTGCGCAACGGCCCGGCTCGGACTCCTGCCCACCCTCCGGTCGCGCGAGCGTCCGGGCGACTCGGCTGACCGACCACCCCGGCGACGCGGCGTGTCCTGGCCGTTCCGGCCGCCCACAAGGTGCCGATCGGGCATGCTCGTCCCGACAGAATCGGGGGAAGATGAGCGAACCAGTGATCGAGACCACCGGCCTGAGCAAGGAGTTCCGGACCCGTCGCGGCCGGCACGTCGTCGCCGTGCACGACCTCGACCTGGACGTCGCTGCGGGCGGTGTGCACGGGTTCCTGGGTCCGAACGGCTCGGGCAAGACGACGACGATCCGGATGCTGCTGGGACTGGCCCGGGCCACCAGGGGCGAGATGCGGCTGTTCGGCGAGCCGGTGCCGGACCGTCTGCCCGAGGTGATGCCCCGCATCGGCGCGGTCGTCGAGCAGCCGAAGTTCGTGCCGACGTTGAGCGGCCGCCGCAACCTGCTGCTGCTCGCCGGCTACCTCGGTCTGCCCCGACGCAGCGTCGACGAGTCCCTCGACCGGGTCGGGCTGTCCGGCCGGGACCGCGATCGCTTCAAGGGCTACTCGCTGGGCATGAAGCAGCGGCTCGCGATCGCCGCCACGCTGCTGAAGTCGCCGGACCTGCTCATCCTCGACGAACCCACCAACGGCCTCGACCCCGGAGGCATCCGCGACATCCGCGACATGATCCGCGGTCTCGGCGAGAGCGGCGTCACCGTGCTGCTCAGCTCCCACATCCTCGCCGAGGTGCAGCAGGTCTGCTCCTCGGTCTCGATCATCGGCAACGGCCGGCTGCTGGCCTCCGGCACGGTCGCCGACCTGGTCGCGGGAGCATCGAGCGCGACGCGGGTGGGACTGTCCGACCCGGCAGCGGGGGCAGCGGCCCTCGAGCGGGCCGGCTACCGGGTCACCCGGGAGGGGCCACTCCTCCACGTCGAGGGGGTCGCGAACCCGGCCGAGATCACCCGGCTGCTGGCCGGCCTGGGCCTGTACGTGCACGAGCTGAGCCAGGTCCGCGGGGACCTGGAGTCGGTGTTCCTCGACCTGACCAAGGACAGCACGCTGTCCGCGACCGAGACGGTGGACGTGGCATGAGGACGGTCCTCGTCGAGCTCAAGCGGTTCCGCGTCCGCCGGGCGATCGCGCTGATGCTGCTGGCGGCGGTGCTGCTGACCGCGCTGATCGCGTCGACGACACTGTGGGACACGCGCCCGGTCGGCGCTGCCGAGATGGCCCACGCCCGCGCCCTGGCGGCTGCCGACGGGTCCTCACCGCAGTTCCGGCGGGAGCTGCGGCGCTGCCAGGACAACCCCGGGGAGTACCTCGGGTCGGACGCCACCGCCGACCAGTGCGCCCGGAGCATGATGCCCCAGCCGAGCTGGTACCTCAACCGCCGGCCGCTGGCGCTCGACCAGGTCCGGGACGAGGGCGGCGTGGGGGCCCTGATGCTCATCGCCGGCATCATGGTGATCATCGGCACCACCTTCGCGGGAGCCGACTGGGCGACCGGTTCGATGAGCAACCAGCTGCTCTTCGAGCCGCGCCGGGCCCGGCTCTGGCTGGCCAAGTCCGTCGCCCTGGTCGCCGCGACCCTGGCCGCCTCGACGGTGATCATGACCGGTTTCTGGGCGGCGATGTTCCTCGCCGCGGAGGCGCGAGGGATCTCCACCGGCGCGACCGTGCAGGAGAGCATCCGCGCCATGGTCGGCCGCGGCGTGCTGCTGGCCGCAGCCGGTGCGTGGGGCGCCTTCGCCCTCACGATGCTGCTGCGGCACACCGTCGGCACACTGGCGGTCCTCTTCGCCTACGCGGTGGGCGGCACCGCGGTGATCGCCGCGCTGCCGTTCTCCGGGGTGGGCCGCTGGAGCGTGGGCAACAACGTCATGGCCTGGCTCGACGACGGCTACAGCTACCTCGACACGACCATCAGGTGCGCACCGGGCAGTGACACGTGCGACCGGACCGTGCAGCTCTCCCTGGCTCAGGGTGCGGGATACCTCGCAACGGTCCTCGCGGTCGTGGTCGTGGCCTCGGTGGTGATGTTCCGCCGCCGGGACATCCCCTGACCGCCCGAGGGGGCCGCCGGCCGGCGCGTGTCTCGGAGTTCGAGACCGGACCGCGGAGTGGTCCGCGCCACCCGCACCCAGCGGCGTGTCGGAGGCGACGGTCCGGACGTCCTGCGGGATCGTGGCGCCCATGGCGAGCGACCTGGTCATCGAGACCATCGGCCTGCGCAAGGTCTTCCGCACCCGGACCGGACGCCCCGTGGTCGCCGTCGACGACCTCGAGCTGACGGTTCCCCGCGGCGGGGTGCACGGGTTCCTGGGCCCCAACGGTTCGGGGAAGACCACCACGATCCGGATGCTGCTCGGGCTCACCCGCGCCAGCCGCGGGGCGATGCACCTGTTCGGCGAGCCGGTCCCCCGGCGACTGCCGGCGGTGATGTCCAGGATCGGCGCCGTGGTCGAGGAGCCGATGTTCGTGCCCGCCTTCAGCGGCCGCAAGAACCTGCTGCTGCTGGGTCGGACGATCGGCGTGCACCGCCGCGAGGTCGACGCCGCACTCGCGCAGGTGGGGCTCGCCGGGCGGGAGCGGGAGCATTTCCGGGACTACTCCCTGGGCATGAAGCAGCGGCTGGCGATCGCGGCGACGCTGCTGAAGTCGCCGGACCTGCTGATCCTCGACGAGCCGACCAACGGGCTCGACCCGGCGGGCATCCGCGACATCGGCGACCTGGTCAGAGAGCTCGGCGAGCGCGGCGTCACGGTGCTGCTGAGCTCGCACGACCTCGCCGAGGTGCAGGCGGTGTGCCACTCGGTGTCGATCATCGGCAACGGCCGGCTGCTGGCCGCGGGGCCGGTGGCCGACCTGGTCGGGGACAGCACGGTCCAGACGGTCCGGGTCCAGGTCTCCCACCCGGAGCCGGCGGCGCGCCACCTGGCCGCTGCCGGCTTCGCGGTGAGCCGCGACGGCGACCAACTCGCCGTCGAGGGGGCCGAGCACCCCGAGGACATCAGCCGGGTCCTCGCGCAGCACGGCACCTACGTCCGCGAGCTCACCACGGTCCGCGCGGACCTCGAGACGGTGTTCCTCCGGCTCACCAAGGACAGCTCGCTGTCGTCCACGAGAGGCGGGGACGCATGAGGCTGCTCCTGGTCGAGCTGGACCGGTTCCGGTCGCGACGCGCGATCGCCCTGGTCCTGCTGGCGGCCGCCGTGCTCACCGCCCTGCTCGCGTGGACCGCGATCTGGGACAGCCGGCCGGTCTCCTCCCACGACCTGGCCGCAGCGCGCGCCCAGGCGGCTGCGGACGCGCAGGACCCCGGCCTCGAGCAGGAGCTGGCGGCCTGCCGGGCGAACCCCGAGCAGTACTTCGGCCAGGACTCCACCGTCGGCCAGTGCGAGCTGCTCGTCCCCCGGGCCGAGAGCTACCTCCCGCGGCAGCCGCTGTCCCTCGCCGGGCTGAAGACCCACCGCGGGCTGGCCCTGCTGGTGCTGCTGACCGGCCTGGCGATCATCGTCGGTACGACGTTCGCCGGCGGGGACTGGGCCAGCGGCTCGATGAGCAACCAGCTGCTCTTCGAGCCACGCCGGACGAAGGTCTGGCTCACGAAGGCGGTCGCGGTGACCCTGGCGACCCTGGTCGTCGTGGGGCTGCTGGTCACCGCGTTCTGGGTGTCGATCCTCCTGACCGCCCAGGCGCGCGGACTCCCGCTCTCCGCGACGGTCCAGCAGCAGGTCGGATGGATGGCGGCGCGCGGGGTCCTGCTCGCGGCCATGGCCGCGCTCGGCGGCTTCGCGCTGACCATGCTCCTTCGGCACACCGTCGGCACACTCGCGCTGCTGTTCGCCTACGCCGTCGGCGGCGAGGCCGTCGTCACCGTGCTCCCGGTGCAGCGGGCCGGCGACTGGAGCGTGGCGAACAACGTCTTCGCCTGGCTCAAGGACGGCACCCGCGTGTTCGACGACGGCATCCGGTGC
Source organism: uncultured Actinomycetota bacterium (assembly GCA_963838025.1). Classification (GTDB taxonomy): domain Bacteria; phylum Actinomycetota; class Actinomycetes; order Propionibacteriales; family Nocardioidaceae; genus Nocardioides_B. The sequence continues at coordinate 1,278,662 of CAWIPF010000001.1, read as the reverse complement.
GCCCCGAGCATGCACGTCTGCGACCGGTCCTACCATCTGCCGCTCACGCACGGCCTGGCCTACCTCGCCGTGCTGCTCGCCGTGACGCTGCTGGTGTCCTGGTGGGCGTTCCGCCGGCGCGACGTCTCCTGACCCGCCCCGCGCGGATTGGGGCGCCCGCAGGCCCCGGCGTACAGTGGCGGGCGTGACGCAAGCCCCTACCGCACCCGATCACGGCCCGGCGCCGGAGGGCCGCAAGCTCCTCCGGCTCGAGGTCCGCAACAGCGCGACCCCGATCGAGAAGAAGCCCGAGTGGATCAAGACCCGGGCGAAGATGGGGCCGCAGTACCGCGAGCTGCAGCAGCTGGTGAAGGGCGAGGACCTGCACACCGTCTGCCAGGAGGCCGGCTGCCCCAACATCTTCGAGTGCTGGGAGGACCGCGAGGCCACCTTCCTCATCGGCGGCGACCAGTGCACCCGGCGCTGCGACTTCTGCCAGATCGACACCGGCCGCCCCGAGCCCCTCGACCGCGACGAGCCGCGACGGGTGGCGGAGAGCGTCCAGAAGATGGGCCTGCGCTACGCCACCATCACCGGTGTCGCCCGCGACGACCTGCCCGACGGTGGCGCATGGCTCTACGCGGAGACCGTCAAGCAGATCCACGCACTCAACCCCGACACCGGCGTCGAGAACCTCATCCCGGACTTCAACGGCACGCCCGAGCTGCTGCGGGAGGTGTTCGAGTCGCGGCCCGAGGTGCTCGCGCACAACGTGGAGACGGTGCCGCGGATCTTCAAGCGGATCCGGCCAGGCTTCCGCTACGACAGGTCGCTCGACGTGCTCACCCAGGCCCGCGACTTCGGCCTGGTCACCAAGTCCAACCTGATCCTCGGCATGGGCGAGACCCGTGCGGAGATCTCCCAGGCGCTCCAGGACCTCTACGACGCGGGCTGCGAGCTGCTCACCATCACCCAGTACCTCCGGCCCTCGCTGCGTCACCACCCGATCGAGCGGTGGGTCAAGCCCGAGGAGTTCGTCGAGCTCAAGGACGAGGCCGACGAGATCGGTTTCGCCGGTGTCATGTCCGGTCCGCTGGTGCGCTCGTCGTACCGGGCGGGTCGGCTCTACCGTCAGGCGATCGAGGCCCGGGAGCAGACCGCCGGGCTCTGACCCGCCCACCCTCGCGGGTCTGCGAGAATGACCCGTCCACAACGCACAGAACAGCAAAGGCACCGCGCATGGCGAACAACGACCAGCCCGCCAAGCCAGCCAAGGACGGCCGCGTGCAGCAGGTCCTGGCCAGCTACCGGATGACCAAGGAGTACGACCCGAGGATCGGGATCGTCCTGCTGCTCACCTTCGTGGTCTCCACGGCGGTGGCCCTCGGCGTGTTCCTGCTGATCCCCGGGCTGTGGATCTTCGACGTCGTGATCGCGGTGCTGTTCGGCATCCTGGCGGTGCTGATCATCTTCGGCCGGCGGGCCCAGAAGGCGATGTACGGCCAGCTCGAGGGCCGCGCCGGTGCGGCCGCCGCGGTGCTCGGGACGCTGCGCAAGGGCTGGAAGGTGGACCCCGCGATCGCCTTCAACAAGAACCAGGACCTCGTGCACCGGGTGGTCGGTCCCCCCGGCATCGTCCTGGTCGGCGAGGGCAACCCCAACCGGCTCCGCTCGCTGCTCGCCAACGAGCGCCGCAAGCACGAGCGGGTGGCGTCCGAGACGCCCATCCACGAGGTGATCTGCGGCGACGACCCCGGCGCCGTACCAGTGGACAAGCTCACCCGGCACGTCACCAAGCTGGGCAAGCAGCTGAAGCCCGCGGAGATGACCGACGTGCTCGCACGGCTGCGGGCGCTCGACGCCAACCGGTCGAACATCCCGCTCCCCAAGGGGCCGCTGCCGACCAGCACGAAGGGCGCCCGACAGAACATGCGCGGTCGCTGAGGCGCCCGCACGGAGTTCCTGCAAGATCCCTGCAAGCGGGGGCCGATGGTCCCTGGGGCGGTGGCGCTCGGCGACCTAGCGTGACCGTATGGGACGCAGAAGGTCAGCCGGGCACGCGCGTCACCGCAGGGCCCGGGTCAGGGGATATGCCGGTGTGGCGATGGGCCTCGCACTGGCCACGGCGGTCGGAGTCCAGAGCAACGACCTCGGCACGTCGGACAGGAAGCCGGAGCAGCTCCGGCTCGACGCCTCGCTGGGGGATGCCGGGGCACGGGTGTTCGAGGCCCAGGTCGCACCCGGGGTGCAGCTGACCGCGATCCCGTCGGCCGTGGACGCCAGACCCGTGAGGCGGGCGGTCCCACCGATCGCGGCCGCCTCCGGTGACATCCCCTTCAGGGCGCTGCTGGCCTACCAGAACGCGGCAGCGGTGATGGCCGGTGTGCGCCCGGAGTGCCACCTGGACTGGACCCTCCTGGCCGCTGTCGGGAAGGTGGAGTCCGACCACGGCCGCTTCGGCGGTGCGACCGTGCTCCCCGACGGGGTCTCCCGGCCGGCCGTCATCGGGGTGGCCCTCGACGGTCGCGGGGCCGTCTCGGCGCTGCCGGACACCGACGCGGGCCGGCTCGACGGGGACCGCACCTGGGACCGGGCCGTCGGGGCCATGCAGTTCGTCCCGAGCACCTGGGCGGTCTTCGGGGTGGACGGTGACGGCGACGGGGTCCGGTCGCCCCAGGACATCGACGACGCGGCCCTCGCCGCGGCCGCCTACCTGTGCGCCGGGTCGCCGAACCTGGACCGGCCGGCGGACCTGCGCGGCGCGCTGCTCAGGTACAACGCATCCGAGCCGTACGCCGACCTGGTGATGGCCTACCAGCGCTACTACCGGGCCTCGCTGTTCACCGTCTCGCTGGCTCGGCCCGTCACCCTCGCGTCCCGGGTGAGCACCCCCGACCGCGAGTCCTCGGCCCCCGAACCGACCCGCACCAGCGACCCGAAGCCCGCGGCGTCGCGTCACGTGGACACGGGCACCACGGCCGCTGCCGAGCCGACGGCAACCCCGACGGCGACCCCGACGGCGACTCCGACGCAGACTCCGACGGCGACTCCCACGGAGACCCCGGCGGCGACTCCCACGGAGACCACCTCCCCCGACGAGGGGACACCGCCTGCCACGACGGAGCCGGACCCGACCAGCGAGCCCGACCCGACGGCCGAACCCGCGGCGATCACGGAGACCGGGACCTGGACCGCCTGCGCGGACGGCGGCTTCTGCCTGGACGACCGGGCCCTGGACGTGAGCGGGCTGGCGGAGGCCGACTACGACGGCGACGGGACGACCGCGGCGCTCGACCTCGAGCTGGCCGCGATCGTCGGCAGGACCGTGAGCGTCGAGGTCCTCGAGGAGGGCGACGTGTGGACCGTGCTCGGGCTCACCGTCGACGGCTGATTCGACGGCGGGTGCTTTGATGGAGGACCACCCCACGGAGGAGGTCGTCCGATGGCAGTCCCCGGTCGCCACAACGTCCCCGAGGGCGCGCCCGGCGACCTCGCCGAGCGCGAGCTGTTCGCCGTCGACGCCTACGTGCGGGAGTTCGACGCCACGGTCGAGGACGTCGACGTGGAGGGCGGCCGCGTGCTGCTGCGCCGCACGGCGTTCTACCCCGGCGGCGGCGGGCAGCCCCACGACGTCGGCCGGCTGCGCTGGGACGGGGGTACGGCGGACGTCACCCGCGTCGCACGCGACCGGGGCAGGATCTGGCACTGGCTGGACACCCCCGAGCTGCCCCGGCCGGGCGTGGAGGTCGAGGGCGCGCTGGACTGGGACCGGCGACACCTGACCATGCGCACGCACACGGCGCTGCACATCCTCTGCGGCGTGATCTGGGCCGACCACCGGGTGCCGGTCACCGGCGGCAACATGGACCCCGGCAGGGGACGCCTCGACTTCCCGCTGCCGTCGATGTCGGCCGAGTTCGGCCACCAGGTCGAGGCGCGGGTCAACGAGGAGATCGCCAAGGCACACCGGATCCTCGTCGAGTTCGTCGGACGAGAGGCCGCCGACGAGGACGCGGCGCTGATCCGCACCGCCGCGAACCTGATCCCCCGCGAGATCGACCCGCTGCGGGTCATCGACATCGTCGGGCTCGACAAGCAGGCCGACGGCGGGACGCACGTGCTCAGCACCGCCGAGGTGGGCCGCGTGGTCGTCACCGGCACCGAGTCCAAGGGCAAGGGCAACAAGCGGGTCCGGCTCGAGGTCCTGGACCGTTAGGACCCGGACCAATCCGAGGCCGCACCGACTGCGAACCCAGAGCATGACGGACTCCTTCCAGGCCCGCCGGACGCCGCCGACCGTTGCCGTCGTCGGCGGCGGCATCTCCGGGCTGACCGCCGCCTACCTGCTCCAGCGCACGCACCACGTGACGCTGTTCGAGGCCGACGACCGCATCGGGGGGCACGCCCACACCCATGACGTCCCGATGCGGGACGGGTCGACGGCCGCCGTCGACTCGGGGTTCATCGTGCTCAACGACCGCACCTATCCCCTGCTGCGCCGCCTGTTCGACGACCTCGGGGTGCGCACGCGGCCGACCGAGATGAGCATGAGCATCACCTGCGAAGGCTGCGGTCTCAGCTACAAGGGCGGGCGCCGGGTGAACGGCATCTTTGCCCAGCGGCGCCGGGTCGGCGACCCGGGCTTCTGGCGGCTGCTGCTGCAGATCCGCTCGTTCCAGAAGCAGGCGCTGGCGCTGCTCGAGGCCGGCGACGGCTCGGACCTCACCTACGGGGAGTTCCTCGACCGGCAGGGCTTCGACCGGCACTTCGTGACCCACTACGCCCTGCCGGTGGTGTCCTGCGTGTGGTCGATGGGCCACTCCGAGGCGTTGGCCTACCCGGCGTCGTACCTGTTCGCGTTCCTGCGTCACCACGGCTTCCTGAGCCTCGGCGACGCGCCGACCTGGCACACCGTGATCGGGGGCTCGCGCAGCTACGTCGAGCGGATCACGGCGCGTCTCGACGTGGTGCGCGCGAGCACCCGGGTCACCGCGGTGAGCCGCAAGCCCGAGTCGGTCGAGCTGGACACCGTGTCCCCCGCCGGCGGGTCGAGCAGGCACCACGGCTTCGACAAGGTCGTGATCGCCACCCACGCCGACGAGGCCCTCGCGCTGCTGACGGACGCCGGCGACGACGAGCAGGAGGTGCTCGGGTCGTTCGGCTACTCGACCAACGTCGCGTGGCTGCACCGCGACGCGTCGGTGCTGCCCGCCCACCGCCGCAGCCGCGCCTCCTGGAACTACCGGCTCGGGGACTGCGACACCCCCACCGACCGGACCCGGGTGTCCTACTGGATGAACCGGCTCCAGGGCCACGACGAGAGCGACCCGCTGCTCGTCACGCTGAACCCGGAGGAGGGCCCGGACCCGGCGAACGTGGTCGCCCGGATGACCTACACCCACCCGACCTACACCGCGGCCTCGGTCGCGGCGCAGGAGCGGCTTCCGCTGCTCAACAGCGACCGGCTCGCGTTCGCCGGCGCCTACCACGGGTGGGGGTTCCACGAGGACGGCTGTCGCTCGGGCGCGCTGGCCGCCCGGGCCCTGGGCGCCTCATGGTGAGCGCGCCGGCGGTCGTGCGGGCCCGGGTGCGGCACCGTCGCACCCGGCCGTTCGGCTACGCGTTCGAGCACGGCACGACGATGTGGCTCGTCGACGCCGCGGATCCCAACGCCGCGTTCCCGCGCTGGCTGCGACCGCTGGCGACGATCCGCAACGAGGACCACCTCGCGGCAGGCGACGGCCGTCCCCTGCCGGAGAAGATCCGCGGCTACCTGGACGCGCAGGACGTTCCGTGGTCCGCTCGACGGGTGCTCGTGCTGGCCAACGCCCGCTCGCTGGGCTACGTGTTCGACCCGCTGACGACGTACTTCTGCTTCGACGCGGACGGCGTCCTCGAGGGGGTGCTCGCGGAGGTCCACAACACCTACGGCGAACGACACGTCTACCCGCTGGCGACGGTGCCCTCGGCGAGCACCCGCGTGGACAAGGAGTTCTACGTCTCGCCGTTCTTCGCGGTGGAGGGCCGCTACGACATCCGCACCCGGCTGACCGACGACCGGGTGTCGGTGGCGATCAGCCTGACCCAGGACGAGCGGGTGGTCTTCAGCGGCTCGGTGGTCGGTGACCTGGCCCCGGCGAGGACCGCCGCGGTGCTGCGGGCAGTGCTGCGCAACCCGCTCCCCTCCCAGCGCGTGTCCGCGCTCATCCGCTGGCACGGGATCCGGCTCTGGCTTCGCCGGCTCCCGGTGCTCCCCCGTCCGGCACACCAGCCCCCGAAAGGAATGGCATGACCACGACTGCCTTCTCAGAGACCGGCGACGACCTCCGGGTCACCGGCCGGAGCGACGCCTCGTCCCAGCTTCCGCCCCCTCCGCCGTACGGGCTGCGTGGCAGGGTCGCGCGCTGGGCCCTGGGTCCGGTCCTGCGCGACGTCCCGGTCACGGTCCGGTCGGCCGCGGGCGACCGGTACGGCGCCCCGGCGGACGCCGAGCGCCCGACGCTCGAGGTCGCGCGGCCCGACGCGTTCTTCGCCCGCCTGGGGCAGAGCCCGATGATCGGGATCGGCGAGTCCTACATGGCCGGTGAGTGGCACGCGGCGGACGGGACGGACCTGGCCGACGCGCTCACCCCGTTCGCGGAGCGCGTGACCACCCTCGTCCCGCCGGCGCTCTACCGGCTCCGGCACGCGGTGCTGCCACGCGGGCTGAACCCGACGAACACGCTGGCCGGGGCGCGCCGCAACATCGAGGCGCACTACGACCTGTCCAACGAGATGTTCGCGCTGTTCCTGGACCCGACCATGTCGTACTCCTCCGCGCTCTTCGAGGACCTGTCGACCGCCCCGACGTCGGCGGACCTCGAGGACGCGCAGCTGCGCAAGGTGGACGCGGTGCTCGACGCGGCCGGGGTGGTCCCCGGTTCGCGGGTGCTCGAGATCGGCACCGGCTGGGGCACCCTGGCGATCCGCGCCGCCCAGCGAGGCGCGCAGGTGACCTCGGTGACCCTCTCGTCGGAGCAGGCCGCGCTGGCCCGCCGTCGGGTCGAGGCGGCCGGTGTCGCCGACCGCGTGGACATCGCGGTCCGCGACTACCGCGACCAGACCGGCCGCTTCGACGCGGTCGTCAGCGTGGAGATGGTCGAGGCCGTCGGGGAGGAGTTCTGGCCGACGTACTTCTCCCGGATCGACGACCTGCTGGTGCCCGGCGGCGCCGCGGCGATCCAGGCGATCCTGATCGGGCACGACCGGATGGTCGCGACCCGCGACACCTACACCTGGATCCACAAGTACATCTTCCCGGGCGGGATGCTGCCGTCCGCCGAGGCGATCCGGGCGGTGCTGCGCGACCACACCTCGCTGCACGTCTCGAACCTCGCACCGATGGGCCGGCACTACGCACACACGCTGCGGCTGTGGCGGGAACGATTCCTGGCGAGCTGGCCCGACGTCGAGGCACTCGGGTTCGACGAGACGTTCCGCCGGATGTGGGAGTTCTACCTCGCCTACTGCGAGGCCGGCTTCCGCAGCGGCTACCTCGACGTCGCCCGGCTCACCCTCACCCGCACCCGCTGACCGCACGGGTGCGGATGCCGCTGGGTCAGCGGCGGAGGGTGACGGTCCTCACCGCGAGGTCGTGCAGCCCGCGCTGGTCGGCGTTGAACACCAGCGGGGGCACCACCAGGCAGATCAGGAAGGTGCGCAGCACCGCCTGCAGCAGCGTCACCGGGCGGGAGTCCAGCCGCACCACCACGACCCGGGTGGCCAGCTGGCCGAACGAGCCGCCCGCGAGGGTGGTCAGGAGCGACCCCTCCAGGAAGAAGACCAGCAGCGGGGTCGCGCCGACCCAGCCCTGGTCCGGGGCCGTGGCGGTGAACCACTGGTAGCCGAACACGACCATCGCCACCAGCGTGCTCGCCAGCCAGTCCAGGCCGAGAGCGAGGACCCGACGGCCCCATCCGGCCACCGAGCCGGGGCCGTCGGCGGGCAGGCCGAGACGCTGGCCGGGGTACGACGTACCTCCGGGGCCGGCCGGGGGTGCGGGAGGGTTCACAGCGCTCACCGTATCGGTGCCCCGCCGGTCGCCGTCGGGGTCCAGACCACCATGTGAGGCAGGCCACCACCCTGTTACATGCGCGAAACAATGGGGATACGGTCAAGAAACCGCCCCTGCATAGGTTTGCGGTCAGTGGTGCAGTGCCGCACCGCCGAACCCTGTGAAAACGCGTGATCGCTCTGCCGCGGTCGAGGAGGACGAATGTTCGCTAACAGCGACGAGCTGCTGAAGTACATCAAGGACGAGGGGGTCGAGATGGTCGACGTCCGGTTCTGCGACCTTCCCGGCGTGATGCAGCACTTCACCGTGCCGATCTCCTCCTTCGACCAGTCGGTGTTCGACGACGGCCTCAACTTCGACGGCTCCTCGATCCGTGGCTTCCAGGCGATCCACGAGTCGGACATGTCGCTGTTCCCGGACCCGACCACCGCCTACCTGGACCCGTTCCGGGAGCACAAGACGCTGGTCGTGAACTTCTTCATCCACGACCCGCTCACCGGCGAGGCCTACAGCCGCGACCCGCGCAACATCGCCCGCAAGGCGCAGGCCTACCTCAAGAGCACCGGGATCGGCGACACCGCCTTCTTCGCCCCCGAGGCGGAGTTCTACGTCTTCGACTCGGTGCGGTTCGAGACCACCCAGAACGCCGGCTACTACCACATCGACTCCGAGGCCGGCGCCTGGAACACCGGCTCCGAGGAGAACAACCGCGGCTACAAGGTCAAGTACAAGGGCGGCTACTTCCCGGTCGCGCCGTACGACCACTTCGGTGACCTGCGCGACGAGATCACCGTCGAGCTGGAGAAGGCCGGCCTGGTCGTCGAGCGCGCCCACCACGAGGTCGGCACGGCGGGCCAGGCGGAGATCAACTGGCGCTTCGACGAACTGCTCAGCTCCGCCGACGCGGTGATGAAGTTCAAGTACATCGTCAAGAACGTGGCCTGGCGCAACGGCAAGACCGCCACCTTCATGCCCAAGCCGATCTTCGGCGACAACGGCTCCGGCATGCACTGCCACCAGTCGATCTGGAACAACGGCGAGCCGCTGTTCTACGACGAGGCCGGCTACGCGGGCCTGTCGGACATGGCGCGCTACTACATCGGCGGCCTGCTCAAGCACGCCCCGTCGCTGCTGGCCTTCACGAACCCGACGGTGAACTCCTACCACCGCCTGGTGCCCGGGTTCGAGGCACCGGTGAACCTCGTCTACAGCCAGCGCAACCGGTCGGCCTGCATCCGGATCCCGATCACCGGCTCCAACCCGAAGGCCAAGCGCATCGAGTTCCGTTGCCCCGACCCGTCGGCCAACCCGTACCTCGCCTTCTCGGCGATGCTGCTGGCCGGGATCGACGGCATCAAGAACAAGATCGAGCCGCCGCAGCCGATCGACAAGGACCTCTACGAGCTGCCGCCGGACGAGCACGCCGACATCAACACCGTGCCCGCCTCGCTCGGCGCGGTGATGGACTCGCTCGAGGCCGACCACGACTTCCTGCTCGAGGGCGGCGTGTTCACCCCGGACCTGATCGAGACGTGGATCGACTACAAGCGGAGCAACGAGATCGCCCCGATCGCGCTGCGCCCGCACCCGCACGAGTTCGAGATGTACTACGACATCTGACAGACGTCGCAACCCCGAAAGGGCCTCTGACCTGTACCTTTGCAGGCTCAGGGGCCCTTTCCGTTGCCCTGAAATCGGCCGGATTCCGCAGGGATTCCGCAGGAGATCCGCTCGAACTGCCAGCAAGGGCTCGCGTTGGTCTGACTAGCCTTGGAGCGTGACCGATGAATCGCCAGCGAACAGCAAACCCGTCGACGGTCCCCGCTGGCGCTTCGACTCGGCCAACCCACCCGACGTCTGGACGAAAGAGATGGTCGGGCGACTCACGCTTGGGCAGATCGAGCAGCAGTTGGCGGACCCAGCAAACGGGCTTCTGTCCGAGGCCAGCCAGGCATCCTTCGACGAGGCCCACCGCCAGCTCAACGAGGAACTGGCAGCGAAGCTCAAGCCAGCCATCGACAAGATGCTGCCAGAGGTCGTGTCGCCCGTGTTGAGCGACACGATGAGGAAGTTGCAGGATGCAGCCCCAGCCTCCATCAAGCTCCCCACGTTCGAGATGCCGGCCGTGGAGAACCTGCGTCGACTCGAATCGCAACAGTCCCAGCACCGAGTCGATATCCAGGCTCGCCTACCGGGTGAAGGACTCGTCCCTCGGCGAACCCGGAGTGCGGGCCTTGTCGACGACTTCCACCGCACGACGCCCTCCGCCGGACCGGCGCTGGGGCACTGATGGCTCATCTGCCGCTTGGAATGTATCTATTTTAGAGATACACTCCAAGCATGAAGTCGAAGGATGCCCTCCGCGTGCTTGCTGAGGTCACCGCCTACCAGTGGGGCATGGTGACCTCGGCTCAAGCCAGGATGCACGGCATCACGCGCCTCGACCTCTCCCGACTCGCCGCTGACGGCCAGCTGGAACGCGTCGCCCACGGGGTCTACAAGGACGCCGGGGCTCCCGGCGGCCCGCACGACGACCTGAAGGCAGCCTGGCTCAGCACCGATTCGAAGACGATGGGCGAGGCGCGGATCAAGGACGGCGCCAACGGCGTGGTCGTGGCAGGAGAGTCCGCCGCCGACCTGCACGGCATCGGTGGCTTCCGCGCCCTGCGGCACGAGTTCGTCTCCCCCACTCGGCGACAGAGCCAGCGCGGTGCCATCCGATACCGACAGCGCACCCTTGACCCCCGCGACGTCACGCTCGTCGATGGCCTGCCGGTCATGACGATGGAGCGCACCATCGCCGATCTCATCGAAGAGGTGGGCGACCTCAGCCTCGTCGCCGACGCACTCCGCGACGCCTCCCGCAAGCGGGACGTCGACCTCGAGCGGCTCCGGTCACTCCTCGCTCCCCTGGCCCAGCGCAGCGGGTTCAAGAAGGACGACGGAGACGCACTGCTGAACCGCCTGATGGAGATCGCCGGCATCGACATCGACTCGCTGACGCGGCTCATCGCGCGTTCGCCGACGTACAGCTCCCTCGCCCAGGTGGCCAGACTCGTCGGCAACATTGATGCCGCCCTCGACAACACGCGCGGAGCCGCCGTGCCTGGCCGCCGATACGATGGATTCATGGCCGAGACGGCGGCGCCGACCCGCAAGCCCCTCAGCGGCCCAACCGGCCGCCGCGTGGCGGCCCACCGTGGCGAGCTGCTCGAGGTTCTGCGCCGTCACGGCGTCACGAACCCCGAGGTCTTCGGCAGCGCCGCACGGGGCGACGATCGCGAAGACAGCGACGTCGACCTGCTCGTCGACTTCGCACCCGGGACCGACATCATCGACATCATCGGCATCAAGCACGAACTGGAAGACGTCCTCGGTGTGCCCGTCGACCTGGTGCCGCGCAACGGTCTCAAGAAGCGCGTCCGCTCCCGTGCCGCGAAGGACTTGCTGCCACTGTGAACCGCTCCGACGCCGACCGGCTCGATGACATCGCCTCAGCCATCACGTCGATCCGCTCCCACCTCCAGCATGGCCCGATCTCTGTCGAGATCGTCATGGACGCCGTCGCCATGCGGCTTCTGGAGATCGGCGAAGCGGTGAAGGCAGTCAGTCCCGAGCTGACGGCGACGGAGCCCGACATCCCGTGGAGCGACATCGCGGGCATGCGCGACTTCCTCGCTCACCACTACTTCGCGACGAACCCCGAGATCATCCAGCTCACCATCGACAAACGCCTGGCCCCTCTCGCCGAGGCGGTCGAGCGGATGCAGGCACGACTGCCGCGTCACGAAGCCGACGCGTAGTCCCGGACCCACGGAAGCGCCGTTCGGCCTGGTCACATCGCCAGCCCACTCCGGCGGGCGACCTCCCCCAGCCTGTCGAGCGCATCAGCAGCGTGGCGGCGGATCGTCCGTGCCGCGAGCGCGTGGTCCTGGCTCACCAGCTGGGCGACCGACGGCGTAGTCAGCCCCGCCCGACCTCGCCACAGCGGCGCACCCGCGAGATTCGCCGCGAGAGCCAGGTCGAGCAGCAGGTCGCGGTCCTGGTCGGACAGCTCTCCTGAGTCGAGCGCCCGTCGCAGGAGCTCGATGAGCTGTACCTGCGGCTCCTCTGCATCCGACTCCTCGGCCGGGATGGTCTCGTCGTACCGCTCGATGAGGACCGCGCTCGCCCACGTGGGATCGCGACGCTTGGCCAGCTCGCCCAAGCCGAGCTCGGCCAGGGTCTCGCGCTCGACTCGCCGGAGGATCGTCGCTGCGATGTAGGCACCGTCGGCCGGATCGTGCTCGCAGATCTGGATCCAGAGCTGCCCGGCCACCACCTCGTCGATCACCTCGGTGAGCCGGCGCAGCAGGCCCGCGACCAGCGACGCGCCGGGCACCAGCAGCCAGGCAAGCGCGACGTACGCACGCCGGTCGCTCCCAGCCACGCGGCCAAGCGCCGCGAGTACGTCGTCCCGCCCGGAGGGCGTCGCTTGCTTCATCCAGCGCGGCAGAGCCGCGATATCAGCGACGACGGTCAGCGCCGGCTCGGTGTCCTGCCAACGTGGCCACTCGGCTCGCACTTCCTGCATGTTCGGGGCGTCGAGGTCAGCGACGCCCAGGCACTTCGCAACGCTCATCACGCTGCTCCTTCCTGTCCGCCCGTGGTGGGCGACAGGTAGGTGTGCAGGCGTCCCCCATCGCGAATCTAGATCCGGCTGGATATGTACGATGCTGGTGTGGCGAACTGGAGGCCTCAGCCGAGGACGGTGATCGAGGAAGCCCGCTTGGCGAGCGGGATGGGCCAGGCCGAGCTCGCTGCCCTCTCCGGGACCTCACAACCGACGCTCTCGGCATACGAGCGCGGCAAGAAGACGCCGGGGCTCGCGGTGGCGGAGCGCATCGTGAACGCTGCGGGCTGGAACATCGCCCTCCAGCCGCGGGTCAGTTTCACCGAGCACCCGGCGCCACGGGGACTCCGATTCCCGTTCACCGTCCCTGACCGGTTGTGGCGGCTCGAAGCCCCGGCTTGCTTCCGCACGATCAAGTTCTTCGACCTGATCGACGAGGAGAACGACAAGTTCTGGTGGGACCTGTCGATCCGCACCGACCGCAAGCTCGTCTACGAGCGACTCCTCACGTACGGCGACGAGGGGAGCTTGCGCGCTCTACCTCGACGCCGCTCTCCTCATCGATCTCTGGCCCGAGATGGACGTGCCCGAGCCGATGCGCACCGAGTGGGCGGCCGTCATCGACGCCACACTCCATGCGCCGATCCCGCCCGAACACGAGATCGGCCGCTTCGACGAGGACACCCGGCTCTCGGCCGTAGATGTGATCAAGCACGCCACCTCGTAGCCCAAGGATCTCCTGAGCCCTGGCCCGCATCGACCTTGCCGACCGCCGACGCGGCGTTGCGACCTGAGATTCGGCCAGCACGGGGAGTGTCGGCCCCCTGGTCAACACTGGGAGAATCGCTGATGGAGTGATCCGGGCGGCGGGCCGGTCTACGGCAGGATTGCGAGAGACCACTGCCGCGCCGCTTCGTGGCAGGCCGCACTGGACAGAGAGGAGAGAGCGATGACGGTCCGAGTCGACGTCGCGCCCTCCGTGCTGTCCTGGGCTCTGGACGTCACCGGGGCCGACGATGAGGCTCTCCACCGACGATTCAAGGTCGACGAGTGGCTCAGCGCCGATGTCCGACCCACGCTGAAGCAACTTCAGGACTTCGCGAAGGCGGCAGGCGTCCCGTTTGGCTACCTGCTCCTCTCCGCTCCACCCGAGTGGGCACTTCCTGTGCCCGACTTCCGCGAGGGCTTCGATGGTGCACCCACTCCGAGCGCAAACTTGATCGCCGTCATCGGTCAGTCTCAGCGACGCCAGGAGTGGTACCGCGACTACGCCCTCGGGATCGGCGCCGAACCCCTCGCCTTCGTGGGCTCCGCCGCGACCACGGACGCGATCGACGCTGCGGCGTGGATCAGGAGCGCCCTCAACTTCGAAGTCGCCGAACGCCGCGGGACCTGGGCCGACACCCGCAAGGCGCTACTGCGGGCCTTCGAGTCCTTGGGTGGACTGACCGTGGCCACCTCCATGGTCGACAACAACACGAGGCGTCCGCTCGACGAGAACGAGTTCCGGGGGTTCGCGCTGGTCGATGACATCGCGCCGCTCGTGTTTGTCAACACCCACCAGACTCTCAACGGCCAGATCTTCACGCTGGCCCACGAGTTCGCCCACGTCTGGCGAGGTGCCAGTGGCATCGGCAACGAGGACCCCCGCAGCGACGGACAGTCCGAGATCGAGCGCTGGTGCAATGCAGTGGCTTCCGAGGTTCTGGTGCCACGGGCAGATCTGGAGTCTCGACACGCCGCGGTAGCGAGCGCGCAGCTCACCGAAGCGCTCGATGCCCTAGCGCGTGACTTCCGCTGCGGCACTCTCGTAGTCCTCCAGGCGCTCCACCGGACCGGCGTCCGTCGCATCGACAACTACGCCAATGCGTACGACCACGAGGTCGCACGGCTCCGGAGCCTCAGCACGGCCAGCGAAGGTGGCGGCGGCGACCACTACAACAACCAGCCCTTCCGCGTCGGCGAACGTTTGTCCCGCGCACTGATCGCGGACGCTCTCGAAGGTCGCACCACCATCGAAGAGGCCATGCGGTTGATGTCCATGAAGTCCCTCAGCACGTTCGACGAGTACGCTCGCCGCCTCGGAGCGGCCTGATGTACCTGCTCGACGCCAACGCCTTCATGGAAGCGAACCGCCTCTACTACGCCTTCGACATCGCCCCCGGCTTCTGGACATGGCTGAGCGACCCATCCCTTGCCAGCCAGGTCGCCTCGATCGACGCCATCAGGGACGAGATCACCGCCGGCAGCGGTGAACTGGTCGAGTGGGCTCGCGCGCTGCCGAGCACCTTCTGGCTCCCGGACAGCGAAGACGTCGTGACTGCCATGACCGAGCTCGCCACATGGTCGACAGACCCTTCGCGCAGTTTCCGCCAGGCGGCGGTGGACGAGTTCCTCGCGTCCGCTGACCTCAAGCTGATCGCTCACGCAATGGCGTCTGGGGCCACGGTCGTCACCCGGGAGCGGTCCGAGCCGGATTCGAAGCGGAAGATCAAGATCCCCGACGTCTGCATCGCGTTCGGCGTCGACTGGACAGACCCGTTCAGCGCGTACCGATCCCTCGGGATGCGGCTCGTCGCCTAGAGAACCGCCCGCCCCGAGCGGTGTCGTCAGGGGTCCGCGCGGGTCGTGGGTGGGCGTCGTGGGTGACCCCATCCGAGTCACTCGTAGGGTCATTCCCGTGGGCGCGACAGCACGGGACCGGTTGACACGGCTGCTGGCCGGCGATCAGGCAGTCGGATCCCAGAGCGCCATGCTTCGTTTGCCTGGTGACGCGGTCGAGGTGGACGTGACAGATGTCGGCGCCCTCACGCTCCCAGTGCGAGCGGCCACAGCGAAGAGCCTGATCTCGGTGGCCCGCCCCGCGCTCTTCGGACGCGGCCAGAAGACCATCAGCGACCGCTCGGTCCGCGACACCTGGGAGTTGACGCCAGCACAAGTCACACTGGGCGGACCAAAGTGGGATGCGCATCTCGAGGACGCGCTGACGCACTTCCGCGACGAACTCGGCATCCCGGCGGACTCGCAGCTGCGCGCCGAGCTGCACTCGTTGCTCGTCTACGGCAAGGGGCAGTTCTTCCTGCCCCACCAGGACTCCGAGAAGCACGACGAGATGGTCGCAACCCTCGTGGTCTCCCTGCCGTCGGTGCACACGGGTGGTGAGCTCGTCGTCGACGACGGCGGCACGGAGCGCACCTATCGCGGTTCACGGCATGACCTCGTCCTCGTCGCGTTCTACGCCGACCGCCGACATGAAGTCAGGCCCGTCCGGTCGGGCTACCGCGTCACGCTGACCTTCAACCTCATGCTCACGAGCGCAGCTCCGGCAACCGATGCTGGTCCCGTCGAGCAAGCGGCCCGTTGCCTGGCCGAGCACTTCGCTTCGGCCGCGAGGAGTCAGTACGGCGATCGCGACCTCGGCGAGCCGACGCGCCTGACCTTCCTACTCGACCACGAGTACAGCCAGAAGGGCCTCGCCGCCCGACGCTTCAAGGGCGCGGACGCCGAACGGTTCCGGCTGCTCCAGGCAGCAGCGGAGCGGACAGGATGCGAGACCGTGCTCGCCCTCGCCGAGATCAAAGAGACCTGGGATGCGATTCCGGCCGGCGAGCGGTGGGCTGGCGGCTGGTACGACGACGAGTTCGAGGACCCAGATGATGATCCTGACGAGGGCGCCTACGACCTCAACGACTTGATCGACGACGAGATCAGCCTTGGCTGGTGGGTAGCTCCGGACGGCTCCGGTGAGGAGAAGATCAGCCTGCCCGTGGGCCATCACGAGGTTTGTGCGGTCACGCCCTCGCGGTCGCTGACGCCGTACCACTTCGAGTACGAGGGCTACATGGGGAACTACGGCAACACGGTCGACCGGTGGTACCGCCGGGCAGCGGTGGTCGTGTGGCCGAAGGCGAAGTCGTTCGCGGCGCGCGCCGAGGCAGGGTCGGCCTGGGCGCTCCGCACCCTACTCAACCGCATCGACGCCGGCGACCTTGCGACCGCCCGCGCCGACGCCATGTCGCTGGAGCCGTTCTGGCTTCACATCGAGGCACACGCCCTCACCCCCGCCCTGCAGGTGGCGGCCGGCCTGCACGACCCAGCGGCCGCGCGAGTGGTCTTGGCGCCGTTCCGCCTGGAGATGCTGACTGCCGAGCACGCCCGGCTCCTAGCAGAAGTCGCCCGCGTCTACGGCGACGACTGGGTGCGGGATCTCATCGACTCGTGGGACTCCGAGCGTCGGTTCTCCGGAATGGAGCGGAGCGTCTGGATCAGCGACGAGTTTCTGTCGTTGTGCCAGGCGTTGCGCGAGAACGAGGCAGCGCCACTCGCCGACCACGTCGGGGACCGTGTCTGGCGATGGCTCTCGAGCAGGATCGACACGTGGGTCCACCACGGTCACACCGCACGACGCCGATCCAACCTGGCCGACCTCGGGCAGCCACTGGCACGGTTGCTGGAGGCCGTCTCAGACGACAGGGGCGCGAGGATCGCCAAGGCACTGCGGTCCGCCGACAACGACATTCCTCGAGGTGTTGGTTCCTCGCTCTGCGGGCGCACCGACCACCCTCGACGAACACGCTGACGCCGTCGCCCACGACTGCCGTGACCGACTGACCCGGCTCGCTCGACAGCCCAGCGCGGGCCGAGGACGACTGGTCGATCGAATGGAGTGGCTGTGGCTGTGGGGAATGCGACCGACTTGAGGGGTTCCTGCGGAGCCGCGCCGAGCGCACCCACGAATGGCCGCTGGCCAAGCCCGGCCGCCAGCACGTCCACCGACAGATCGATGACGCCGGTCTACCGGTCAGACACACCACTCGGCGCCAGGGTCGGCCGTTCACGCTCGTCCTGGAGAAGACCGAAGCGTTGTTCCAGCGCGAGCAGGACGCGCGGCGGCAGGCACAGCGGGACCTGGACTGGCTGGGGTCGACCTTCGGGCAACGTGCTTGAGTTCCGCCCACCCCGGCGCGGCTGGATCGTTACAAATTCCGCAGTGATACCGCAGGAGAACCGTCCGAGGCCGAAATCAGCCATCACGGGCCAACCTGCCGAAACAGCGTTTGCGCAGGTCAGACGGTGTTTTCCCGAGATCTCCAACCCCACCCAACACCGCCTGGGGAGTTCGAGATGTACTCCGACATCTGATGAGCGTGGGCTGACTCCCGCCCTCCAGGGACCAAAACGCGCAGCCGTTACTGCCAGCGGTACCAGCGAGCGCCCCACCGGGCACCTCGCCAACAGCCTGGCCAGGCCGCTGCCGTAGGAGAATCTCAAGTAGCCGCGTGCTGGACACAGGGATCTTCCGATGAGCGAGCTCGCTGCGGCCCCGCATGCTCGACGGCCAACCTGGGAAAGTGGTGGCGATGAGACGAAGCCAGCGGGTCACGGCCAGCGGGGTGCGCACCGCGCAGAGCGAGCGCCTGCGCCGGCGTCGGCGCTGGTACTTCGCCCTGATGGGCGTTTGCCTGACACTGATCGTGCTGGCCTGGAATCTGGTTCGGCTGTGGTCGACGACCGCAGCCGTGGTCATGTCGGCCGTCGCTGCAGTGCTCCCACCGATCGCCGTGATCATCGCCAACTGGGGCGAGGACCGCTGACACGACTGGGGCGATGAGCACAACCCAGGGGTGCACACATGAGCGCGACCCGAAAGCACGACAGCACAGGCTCAGAGTCCGCTCATGAATCCTGCGAGGAATCCTGACGCGACAGTTTGTCCAGGTCACGCTTGCAGAACCCGTGGTGGGCCCATTCCTCGTTGAGCACGGTGCCGAGGCACTGCCGCACTGTCCGCCCCTTGGCGTACGGGGGCCATCTGTCGTCGTCGGGGACCGGCGCGGTCTGCGCGAGCCGATCTCGCGTGACCTCGGCCAGCCATGTCTCGATCTCCGAAGCCTGCCGGACTCGTACGGCGAGCACCTCGTCGAGACTCGGCCGGGCGGACGGGTCGAGCCCGCTCTCCTCCTGGTCCATGACGAACGGTGGACCCAGTCCCATGGGTGTGAACGGCTCGGTGAGCCCGAGCACGCAGCGTCGAAACCAAGAGTCGTGCACGAAGACAAGGTGGCGCAGGGTTTCGACCATCGACCACTCGCCGTCGACGCCGTGATGTTCGCTGTTCTCGGGCATGGACCGGACTCGCGCGGTGGTCGTCGCCCAATCGTCCCGCAGCTGCCGCCAGGCCTCTCGCAGATCGCCCGGCTGATCGGAGCGGATCAGCAGCCGCACCGGGTGACGGCGATCGAGCTCCGCCTCGACGTACGACGTCACCTCGACCCCGTTGACCACGAGATTGGTGACCAGGCCGTCGATCTCGGCGTCCTGCATGACCACGCCGACCATCCGCGCTCTACTCAGGTCGCATTCGCGGAACTCTGCACCGGTGAGGTCCTCGTCGTCGAAGCGTCGCATGCCGACAGGCTAGGCCGCACCGCACGCGCCACGCCCGGATCTGCTGCTGGGGCAGTCGTGCCGATGAGCGGAGGCCGTCAGATCCTGCCGATCTTGGGTCACGTGGGTAGTTCCGGACTCCTTTCGTCCTGAACCACCTCTACCTTGTGCAGGGAGCAACTCCCTTCACATCAGATGGAGCGAAAACCATGACTGATCCCGGTGAGAAGTTGTCCGCGACGCAGGTGCGCGACGCCGGTCTCGCGGACTGGCGGCAGATCCTTGGACGGCTCAAGGCTCGGTTCCGCACCGGCGACTTCCGCACCGGCCTCGCGCTGGTCAACAAGATCGGTGCCGCGGCCGAGGCCGCCAACCACCACCCGGACATTCAACTCACCTACTCCGACGTGATGGTGACGCTCGCCAGCCACGACGTCCGCGGTATCACCAGCCGCGACCTCGACCTCGCGCGCCAGATCAGCCACCACGCAAACGAGCTCGGCATCGCCTCCGACGCCGGTGGCCTGACCCAGCTGGAGCTCGGACTGGATACCGCACTCGGGGCACAGCTCGCGCCGTTCTATGCAGCCTTGCTCGGCAGCAAGGTCGAAGACGGCGAGCCGGTCGACCCCAGCGGTCAGGTCCCCACCGTGTGGTGGCAGGAACCGGGCGGCGATGAGACGGAGGCGCTCCCAGAGCAGCCGTTCGAACAACGTTGGCACTTCGACGTGTGGGTGGCGCACGACGAGGCCGAGTCACGTCTGCAGGCAGTCTTGGACGCCGGCGGACGCCTCGTCAGCGACCGTGCGGCACCGGCGTACTGGGTCGTCGAGGACCCCGACGGCAACCGCTCTTGCATCTGCACACCAGCCGGCCGCTGAGTGGCGGGTCGGCTCGGCTGCCCCGGCAACGAGAAAGTCTCGATGTCGCTGTCGAATTGCTGCGAGTCGGCTCGTCATCGTGGTGAGGTCGCACAAGCGGCCCGCCCACATCCAGGAGGAAGAGTTCGATGAGGCGCTACCTTGTGCTGCTGCCCGCACCCGAGGCGGAGTGGGCGTCACTGCCCGAGTCCGAGCACGAGAAGGGCATGCGGTCGCACGCCCAGTTCCACGAGGACCTCGCAGCCGGCGGCCACAAGCTGCTCGCGGTCAGCCCGCTCGAGCCGTCGGCGGAGGCGACGTCGATGCGTCCGGACGGGAACGGCGGAGCGCTGGTGACCGCAGGTCCGTTCACCGAGTCCGCCGAGCAGATCGTCGGCTTCTACCTCGTCGAGAGCGACGACGAGGCCGACCTTCGTGCCGCCTGCGAGCGCTTCGCATCGCGGGGCGAGCTCATCGAGTTCCGCCGCCTGGCCGAGTGAAGGAGCAAGAGATGACCGAGTACATGGTGATCATCGTGGGGAACGACGACCGCTGGTGGACATCGATGAGCGTGAAGGAGCGCAAGGACGGCTACGCCGAGTACGCCCGCTTCGGCGAGGAGCTGGCCCGCCGGGGCCACAAGGTCACCGGCGGGGCCGAGCTGCACCACACTGCCGAGGCGAAGTCGATCCGGCCCGGCACCGCGGTCGTCAGCGACGGGCCGTTCACCGAGACCGCGGAGCAGGTGGGCGGCTTCTACCTGGTGGAGACCGACGACCTCGACGACCTGCTCGACTGCTGCAAGATCATCGCGGCCGTGGGCGACGGCATCGAGGTCCGCCGCACGGTCGACCCGGCCGAGCGGCCGTCGTGAGGCGCTACGTCGTCCTGGTCGCCTACGAGCCGGGGCACTGGGAGTCGGCGTCGGAGGCGCTCCGGCAGGAGTACTTCGCGGCACACCACGCCTTCGAGGAGTACGTCGACGCGCACGGCCGCCGGATCAGCTCCGCGCCGCTCGCCGGTGCGGACACGGCGACCACCATCCGGCACCTCGACGGGACCGCAACGGTGACCGACGGCCCGTTCGTCGAGTCCGTGGAACAGGTCGGCGGCTACTACGACGTCGAGCTGCCCGACCTCGACTCCGCGATCGCGGCCGGCCGGCTGCTGCCGGCGTCGTACGCCGTCGAGATCCGTCCGACCGTGACGATCGAGGGTTACGAGCGGGTGTGACCGAGCCGGCCGAGACCGTGCTGGCGACGGTCGTGCGCGAGGAGTGGGGGCGGCTGACGTCCCTGCTCCTCGCGCAGTACCGCCGGCTCGACCTCGTCGAGGACGCCCTCGCCGACGCCGTGGAGGCCGCGGCGCGGCGGTGGCCCGAGGACGGGCCCCCCCACAGCCCGTCCGCGTGGCTGCTCACCGCGGCGCGACGGCGCGTCGTGGACCGGCTGCGTGCGGAGTCGATGGCTCACCGCAAGGCGCCGCTGCTCGCGACCGACGCCGAGCACCGTCAGGACAAGCAGACGGCGATGGCCGACCCAGGCGGCCTGGTGGAGGACGACCTGCTCCGGCTGGTGCTGATGTGCACCCACCCCGCGCTCGCGCCGGAGGCGGCCAGCGCCGTGGCGCTGCGTCTGGTGCTCGGGGTGAGCACCCACGACATCGCCCGCCTCTTCCTGGTCGGCGAGCCGACCGTGGCCGCGCGGATCACCCGCGCCAAGAAGAAGATCGTCGCGGCCGGCATCCCGTTCGCGGTCCCGGCCGCCGACGTGCTGCCGCAGCGGCTGGAGACGGTCGCCCAGACGGCGTACCTGGCCTTCACGGCGGGCTACGCCCCGGGGAGCGGCCCGGACCTGCTGCGGGCGGACCTCGCCGGCGAGGCCGTCCGGCTGGTGAGGGTCGTGGTGGGCCTCTGCCCCAGTGAGCCAGCACCGGTGGCATTGCTGGCCCTGATGCTGCTGCAGCACTCACGTCGCGACGCACGGGTCGGCGAGGACGGGCGGTTGGTCCTGCTGGCCGACCAGGACCGGCGCCGGTGGCGGCGCGACGAGATCGACGAGGCCCTGACCCTGCTTGCCGCCCCGGTCCTCGCCGGGCCGGTCAGCCAGCTCGCCGCGTCGTACGCCGTGCAGGCCCGCATCGCCGCCGAGCACGCCACCGCCGCGTCGCCGGAGCGGACCCGTTGGGACCGGATCGTCGAGCACTACGACCTGCTGCTCCGGCTCTTCCCCTCGCCGAGCGCCCGCCTCGCCCGAGCCGTCGCCGTCGCCGAGGCGGCCGGCCCCGAGGCCGGCCTCGCCGCGCTCGACGGGGTCGAGATGCCCGGCAGCCACCGCGTCGCCGCGGTCCGAGCCGAGCTGCTGTCCCGGCGCGGGGACGTCGCCGCGGCCGGGACCGCCTACGAGGAGGCGATCGCGGCGTGCCGCAACGACGCCGAACGGGCGCACCTGATCGAGCGGCAGCGTGCGCTCCTAGACGTCGACTCGCCCTGACGACCTGCTCGGGCCGAAGCGGCAGGAGCCCACGATCAGGTCGCGCACGAGGTCGTCCTCGACCGGGCCGTCGAGGTCCACGGGGTTCCCGTGCCGCTTTGTTCTGGTGGTGACCGCCTCCTCGCGAGTCATGGCCCCGGTCTGGGCTCCCCCGCGCCGCTGGTGCAGCCGCCAGGGCGTTGCATCACACCCCGTCAAGGCGCCTGCCGCCGCGCTGCGCGTAGTTCGATCCCGAAGTGTGGACACGCCTCCGTGCCGACCAATCCGGTCGCCTCCGCGTGCCGAAGCACTGTTGACGGGTGAACCAGCACCCGACAAGAGGAGGGAAATCACATGAAGCGCATTCTCGCCGCAGGGTCCATCGCCGCTCTTGCAGCGGTCGGCCTCGCCGCCCCGGCCAGCGCTGCACCAGCGGAGGCTGCTTGCTTCGGCCAGGTGCACAAGACCGTCAACAGCGGCGGTCTCCCCGGATTCGACAACGTCGGCCAACTCGTCCAGGCCCTCGGCGGCCAGGGAAAGAACGCGGCCGCGAGGGGTCTCTGCTAGCAGGGCGGTTGCCGCCAGCACCAGGGACGGATCGGCTCGGGTCCGTGGACCCGAGCCGATCCGTCCACGCTCAGGGTCGGGTCGGCTGGCGCGTGGAGACCCGGGCTCAGGTCTCCCCGGCCGCCGGCAGCGGAACGGACCCCAGACCTTCTAGGGCCGCCAACCGCTATCCATCGCCCAGCGGACCAGGTCCGTGCGGGAGCGGAGGCCCAGCTTGCGGTACACCCGGGTCAGGTGGTACTCGACCGTCTTCGGGGTGAGGAAGAGGGCGGCCGCCACCTCGGCGTTGGAGGCACCACCCGCCACCGCCAGGGCGACCTGCATCTCCCTCGGAGTCAGGCTCTGCCGGGCATCGGGACCCGAACGCCGACGCTCACCGGTAGCCTCCAGCTCCGAGCCCGCACGCCGGGCCCAGGCGGCGGCACCGAGCGCTTCGAAGGTGGCCAGAGCCCGATACAGGTGCTCGCGTGCACGCTTCTTCTGGCCGGACCGGCGCAGGCGCTCGCCGAAGTCGAGCTGCGTTCGTGCGCGTTCGAACGGGAACAGCTCGATCTCGTGCAACGCCAGCGCCTTCTCGAAGGCGGGCTCGTAGCCGTCTTCGGCCGCGACGATCCCCCGGCAACGCTCGATCACAGCGCCCTCGGATGGCAGGGCCGGCGGCATGGTCTCCTCGCCGCGGGCAAGCGCCCCACGGGCCAGATCCGCGGCACCTGCACGCGCGTACGCCTCGACGAGGTCCCACAGGGGCGTCACGTTCTGCTCCCGGATGCGGGCACCGTCCAGGCGACGTTGCACACCCTCCAGCCGCTCGATCGCCTCCGCCGACCGTCCCAAGACCAGCTCGAGCCGCCCGAGGGCCCGTTCCGCCCGCTCGCGATGGAGTCCCAGACCGCGCGCGTTGGCGATGCTGATCGCGGCGGCCGCGGCGGCGCGACAGGGCTCCTCGTTGCCGGCCGCCGAGTCGAGCTCTGCCAGCAGGGCGACACAGGCGCAGACGGTCGACTCCTGCTCCAGCTCCGTTCCCATGTCGACGGCCTCCCCGGCTGCGCCGTACGCCGACCGCCACGAGCCCCGGTCGAAGTCTGCGAAGGCGAGCAGTGCCAGCGCCTGCGGGACGACCGCCAGGGCCGCGTCCTGCCGTGCGCGCTGCAGGGCTCGACGAGCCAAGGTGGCTGCGTCGTCGTTCTGGCCGAGGCTGAACCGTGCGCGTCCGGCCCAGAACAGGTGCACCGCGGACCCCTCCAGGCAGCCCGCTTCCTCCGCGGCGTCCAGAGCTCGGTTCAGGCGATCGACGCCCTCGGGCCTTCCGGCGATGGAGCCGGCGACGAGCAGCGCCTCGGCGATCATGAGCTCCCTCAGCGGCTCGTGTGCAGCGTCTGCGCCATCCAGTGCCGATGCGATCCGCTGCGCTGCCTGCCCACCGAGATGGATGCCCGCAGCGATGGCCTCGACGAGGAACTCGGTCGCTCTTGCCGCATCAGTCGGCGCGGCCAGCTGCGCAGCCTCCAGCAGGGTGTCGAAAGCGGTCTGCTGGTCGTCGGCGTAGAGACCGATCCGGCCTCGCAGGGCCAACAGCTCGGCCCGGGTGGCCGGCCCCGGCCGGCATGCAAGACCCTCCCCGATGAGCACCCCGGCCTGGGCGCCCCTGCCCGCCAGCCAAGCCGCGTCGGCGGCTTCCGCGAAGAGGGCGGCCCGTCCCTCCCGCGCGTCGGTCAGACGTGCGCCCCGCTCGAACGCCGCGGCGGCCGCCGAGTAACCCCCGCGCGCTCGGCAGATCTCTGCCATGGCCCTCAGCGCGCTGGCCGCGTCGGCGTCGTAACCGGTCGCCGCCGCCCCCGCGTGCCATGCACGCCGGAAGTCGTCGCCCTCGAGCGCATCGGCGAGCGCCCGGTGGACCTCCCTTCGCTGAGACGGCGCGGCCCGCTGGTAGACGGCGGCTCGGACGAGCGGGTGTCGGAACGACAGGGTCGGTCCGTCCAGACTGAGCAGACCGGCGTCCTCCGCAGCCCGGAGCTGGTCCATGTCACCGCCGAGCGCAGCCAGGGCCGCAGCGACCGTCTCGAGGCTGCCGGACTCGTCGGCGGCAGCGACCAGGACGGCTCGGCAGATCTGCTCGCCAAGGAGCACCGCACGATCCGCGAAGGCCCGCTCGATGCCGTCACTGAGGCGCAACGGCTGCCCAGGTGGCGCCCGACTGAGGAGCTGCTCCTGGCTCAGCGTGGCGGGCAGCTCGAGCAGGGCCAGGGGGTTGCCGCACGTCAGCTCGACGATCCGGTCGACCGCGACGGGTGGGACGCGTCCCTCCACCAGTCTCGCCGCGTCCTCGCGATCCAGCCCGGTCAGCCGGACCGTCTGGATGCCTGCCCCCTCGAAGGGCGTCGGACGACCGTCCCGGGACGCGAACATCACAACGACCGGATCCGCGCTCAGGCGACCAGCGGCGAACAGCAGCGCCTCCCCCGAGGCCGTGTCGAGCCAGTGCGCGTCATCGACCAGCACCAGGAGCGGCTGCTCCTCACCGGCGGCCGCGAGCAGAGCGAGGACCGAAGCGCCTGCGGCGAGCCGATCGAACGGCCGTGGGGGGCCGAGCGCGAGCATCGTCCGCACCACCCCTGCCTGCGACTCCGGCAGCCGAGACAGACGTCCCAGCAGCGGCCTGAGCACCTCGACGAGCCCGGCGAAGGGGACCTCGAACTCACTCTCGACCCCCTTGGTCGCCACGACCCCGACGGCCTGAGCGGTGGCGCGGGCGTAGTCGAGCAGTGCCGTCTTGCCGATCCCTGGGTCACCGAGAAGTGCGAGCGCGCCCCCGCGGCCGGCGCGGACACCGGCAATCAGCGTGTCTATGCGCGCTCGCTCCTCGCGCCTGCCGGCGAGCATCCGCTCACGATACTCGTCCAGGCACTGGTCCCGCCCGAGAGCCCGCGCCACCCACGGGGTCACGGCCTAGGGGTTTCCCGGAGGCGACCGGTGCGCGCCGCGCGCGAGCATGTCGAGGCAGATGGTCGAATGCGACCCCAACCGAGGAGGCGCCGTGCGATACAAGACACCGCTCATTTTCGCCGCGATCGTGACAGCGGCCTCCCTCGTGCCGGTGGCTCCCGCCTCCGCTTCGGCGTCGGCCACCCGTGAACAGGTCGGGTCCTTCCCCTACACCATCAACCTCGACTGCAACCCCTACGGCTTCCACTTCAGTGCTGAGGCCGACGGCGTCGAGACCCTGTTCATCGAGACCCTCACCGATGGCGAGGGACATGCGACGAGGGTGGTCGTCCACGACAGCTTCCAAGAGACCGACAGCAACTCCGTGACCGGCAAGACGCTCCGCTTCTCGGGCAACACGACAAGCACCTACGACCTCGGCACCGGCACCCGGACCGTCACCGGCCGGGTGTACCTCATGACCGACCCCGGCGAGGGAGTCGTCATCCACGACAGCGGCCGAGTCGTCTTCTCCGACCCCTCCGTCATTTCGTTTGTCGCCGGACCACACCAGGCCCTGTACGGCGACCTCGACGAGATGGTCTGCACCGTCCTGGCGGCCCCGTAGCCGGCCCAGGGGTGGCCCGATCGGGTCGGCCGGCGCGTGGAGGCCCGGCCACCGGGTACCAGGGCCCCATGACCGCAACCCCCTGGACGCCGTTGACCTCCCTGTGGAGGGACCGCCCGCCCGTGGAGACCGACACCGAGCTGGCCGAGCGCTACGACGACGTGGTGGTCGGCGCCGGGCTCACCGGTCTCGTCACGGCACTCCTGCTGACCCGGTCGGGCCGCCACGTCGCAGTGGTCGAGGCCCGCGACGTGGGGGCGGCCGCCACCGGGAACACCACCGGCAAGGTGTCCCTGCTCCAGGGCACCCGCCTCTCACGCATCCTCGAACGCCAGAGCGACCGCGTCGCCGCGGCGTACGTCGAGGCCAACCGGGAAGGCCAGGCCTGGCTGCTGCGCTTCTGCGACGAGCACGCGGTGCCCTACCAGCGACGGACCGCCGTCACCTACGCCGCGGACACCTCCTCGCTCGCCAGTGCCCGCGCCGAGCACGAGGCGGCCCGGCACCTGGGTCTGCCCGTCAGCTGGGACGACGACCTGGGTGTGCCGTTCCCGCACGCCGGTGGCACCCGCCTCGACGACCAGGCACAGGTCGACGCGATGGACATCCTCGACGTCCTCGTGCGCGAGGTGCGCCGCGAGGGCGGGACGGTGGTGACCGGCCGCCGCGTGGTGACCGCACCGCTCGCCGGTCCCGCCGGCGTGGATCTCGAGGACGGGTCGCGGATCAGGGCCGAGAACGTCGTGCTCGCGACCGGCGTGCCGATCCTCGACCGGGGGCTCTACTTCGCCAAGGTCGAGCCGCAGCGGTCCTACGCCCTGGCCTTCCGCCACCCGGCACCGCCCGAGCTGATGCTGCTCTCCGCAGGAGCGCCCACACGCTCCGTTCGTGACGCACCCTCGACCGACGGCCCCCTCCTGCTGCTCGGTGGCGAGGGGCACACCGTCGGCAGGGCGAGGTCGACACGGGCACACCTGGACGCGCTGCGCGCGTGGACGCAGGAGTGGTTCCCCGACGCCGAGGAGACCCACGCCTGGTCCGCGCAGGACTACTCCTCACACGACGGGCTTCCGTTCATCGGCGCCCTCCCCCGCGGCCGAGGGCACGTCTACCTCGCCACCGGCTACGGCAAGTGGGGGCTCACCAACGGCGTGGCCGCGGCCCTCTCCCTGGCCAAGGAGATCCACGGTCACCGAGCCTCCTGGCAGCGTCCGATCTCGCACCGAGTCACCAGGCCGAGCGGAGCCCTGGAGATCGCCCGACTCAATGCGGCCGTGGCCGCGCACCTGGTCGGGGACCTGGCCATGGCCGAGCTCCGCACACCGGGGCGGCCCGCCGAGGGCCAAGGCGTGGTCGGACGTCGCGGCGTGCTGCCGGTCGGCGAGGCCCGGGTCGACGGACGCCGCTGCTCGGTGGTCGCGACCTGCACCCATCTGGGCGGCACCCTCACCTGGAACGACGCCGAGAGGTCATGGGACTGCCCCCTCCACGGTTCCCGGTTCACCCCCGACGGCGACGTCCTCGAAGGCCCGGCGACCCGTCGTCTGCGTCCGGGTCCCGCGGCGCGGGAGTGACGCTCGGGCTCCCGGCGCGCCGGGAGCGACCGCTCCGGGCGATCACCGTTGCTCGTCCTCGAACCGTGCCTGCACGTGGATGATGTGCGCCCCGGAGAGGCTGCTGGCCGTGGTGCTCTCGATCACCGACCTGACCCGGGGCCGGTCCGAGCGCAGGTCCGGGCAGGAGATCGTCAGGTGGTGCGCGCCGGCCCCCCACTCGGCGCTGGCACCGAAGCCGGCGAGCTTGAGGGCGGCGACCAGCACCGCGGGATCCTGGTGATCGGGCACGCGGTAGCGCAGCGTTCCCGGACGCCGGCGCCGGTTCACCGCCTCCTCCGCGGGGGGCCGAGAGAGCGGGGACCGGAAGAGCACCCACCAGGCACCGGCGGCCAGCGCCGCCGCGCCCGCCATCCGGGCGGCTCGGGCCTTCCCGCCGCCGCGGACCTGGTCGTGGTCCCCCCTGGCTCGATGCTCGACAACCACAGGCCTCCCCTTCCGTCGCTGCCTCCGAGTGTGCGGGATGGACGGGTTCTCCCGCCACGATCCGGGCGATCCGGGCGATCAGGCTGACCCGGGCTGACCCGTGCGGGAGGCGCGGGCGGGGTGGCGGGAGACCCGGCGCTCAGTCCGCCGTGCCGACCTCGGTGACGACCCCCGGCTGCGCCGGGTCTCGGTCCGTCGGCGGCCGACGAGGCGAAGGGATGACCGGCGCCGCACCGGCGCCCTCCCCGTGGGGCCGCGCCGGGGCGTCGACCCTCAGGCGCTCGGCCGCCCGCTCCTGCTCCTGCAGCATCCGGACGGCGCGCGCGGCGTACAGACGAGCATGCAGACTCATGTGCCCTCCCCCGTGCCTGTCGAGCTCGCCGCGCCCGAGCGCCGACTGGCCCATGCGGTTGGCGTCATGCTCCACCCGACGCCACCGGTTGGCAACCGGGGAGACACCGTGCCGCCCGACACGCGGGGTGCCGGTCCGACCTGGTGGGGACACCGTCGGCTACACGACGCGGACCGGGCTGCCGTCCAGGAATGCCACGATGTCCTCGACCACCTCGCGGAAGAACAAGCGGTACACGTCTTCGGTGACGTAGCCGAGGTGAGGGGTCAGCAGCGTCCGCGGTGCCGTGCGCAGCGGGTCGTCGGCGGGCAGCGGCTCCTCGTCGAAGACGTCCAGGCCGACTCCGCCGAGGGTTCCGGCGTGCAGCGCAGCCACGAGCGCTGCGGTGTCGACGACCGGTCCGCGGGAGGTGTTGACCAGCAGCGCGTCCGACTTCATCAGCGACAGCTCGCGCGCGCCCACCAGGCCGCGAGTGCGGTCGCTGAGGACCTGGTGGATGGTCACCACGTCCGACTCGGCCAGCAGTCTGTCGAAGGGCACCGCGGTCGCGCCCACCTCCTCCGCACGCTCGGCGGTGAGGTGCTCGCTCCAGGCCAGCACGCGCATGCCGAAGGCCCGGCCGATGGAGGCGACCTGCCCACCGAGCCGGCCCAGGCCGACCACACCGAGCGTCCGGCCGGACACGTCCCTGCCGACGGTCGTCTGCCACCCGCCCGACCGGACGTTGCCGTCCTCCACGACCAGGTGCCGGCACAGCCCGAGGATCAGGGCCCAGGTGAGCTCCACCGGGGCGGTGGCCAGGCTGCCGGTCCCGCACACGGTCACCCCGCGGGCCCGCGCCGCGGCCGTGTCCACCGCCGGGTTGCGCCGGCCCGTCGTGACGATCAGCCTCAGCCGGGGCAGGCGTTCGATGACCCCGGCGGGCAGGGGCGTCCGCTCGCGCATCAGCACGACGACGTCGTACGCCGCGAGCCGCCCCACGAGCTCGTCGGGAGCGGCGACGTGATCGCCGAAGACGTCCACCTGCGCCCGCTCCCGCACCGGCGACCAGTCCGCCATCGACAACGCCACGCCCTGGAAGTCGTCGAGCACCGCAACCCGCGTCATCTGTCCTCCTCGTCCCGGCCGGACCGCCCGAGCGTACGGCGCACCGGATCTGCGGAACCCGCCACCGCCGGGCCACGTCGGACTAGGATGCCGCCGATGTCCCCGAGCCGAGGAGTAGCCGTGGTCACCGGCCAGGCCGGAGGAGGCACCCCGGACCGCCCGGCGACACCGAAGGGGGCCCTTCTCGACCGGATCGCCGAGCCCCGCCGTCGGTATCCGGTGCTGGTTGCGTTGGCCCTCTACCCGGCGCTTCTGGTGCTGTTCGCCAGTCGCCTCGGCCCCGGGGTGCTGTGGGACTCGACGGTGTATGCCTCCGCCGCCCGGTCGTTCGCGGCGACCGGGGCCTTGCGGGACTTCACCGGGGGGTCGCTGACGGAGTTTCCGCCGGGGCTTCCGGTGATTCTGGGGCTGATGGTGCGGAGCGGGGTAGCACTGCCCACGGCCGCCGTCACGGTCAACGTCGTCAGCGTTGCCGCGAGCGTGCTGCTCACCTACGCCCTGGCGAGGGTAGTGCTCCGCTCCGTCGCCGCCGCGCTGGTCTCCGCGGCCGTGGTCGGGCTGTCGGCGTCCACGGTCGTGGTCTTCGCCTGCTTGTTGAGCGAGCCGCCTTTCATCGCGCTGGCGCTGTCCGCACTGGTGCTGGCGGCACGGTCGTGTCGCGCCGGACGGATCCGGTGGTGGGAAGTTCTCGCAATCGGCGCGCTCGTCTCGGCCGCCACCACGGTTCGTTTCGTGGGCATCACTCTCGTGCCCGCCGTTGTCATCGGTGCCGCCCTGGCGGGCCGCGGGTCGGGCCGCAGGCGGACCGCGCTGACCGCCGCCGCTGTCGTGGTTGTCTCCTCGCTCGGACCGGCCCTGGTGGCCGCGCGCAACGTCGGGCTGGGCGTCGCCCCGTTCGCGGACCGGGCCCCCAGCGGCCTCTCGATCGGGCACGTCCTCGCCCAGAGCGTCCGCGCGCTGGGCGGCTACGTCGACCCGCTCGGCTCGCCTTTGGGGGTGGTCTTCGGGGTGGGACTCGCCGGGGCTCTGGTCTATGGCACCCGGATAGCCGCGAAGAACCGGGACCCTGCAGCGCTCGTGGTCGCCACGTTCATCAACGTGTACTGGCTGGTGCTGTGGTACAGCGAGCTCGCGGCCACGATCGAGGACGTTTCCGTGCGGATGACCGGCCCGGTGCTCGCGCCGATGGTGGTGCTGTTGGGCTATGCGGCCGAGCACCGTGTACGGCGCGGTCCCCAGGCCCTGGTCGCGGGCGCTACCGGAGTGCTCGTCGCGGCCCTCATGTTGTCGGTGGCGGCCGGTCTCACAACGGCGCTGAGCGCGGGCCACGGCGGGATCGGATACAACAGCCTCGCCGCGCGGGCGTCCCCTCTGGTGCGCGCGGTGGGCGACCTGCCCCCCGACGACGGGATCGCTGCGTCCGGCGGTCCGCACGTGTACTGGGTGACGGGACGGACCCCGATCACGCCGATCCCGTGGACCAACTCCCACGTGTCGCCCGAATGGAAGGCCCGCCAGCTGCGGACCCTTGAGCGGCGGGTCGACTCGGGACGGGTCGACTACCTCGCGTGCTTCGACGTGGACTCGGAGGCCGGCGCGATGACACCGGATGACCTGATCCGGGCCGGGATCAGGATGCGTCTGGTCGCCAGGTATACCGATGGTACTTTGTGGCGGGCCTCACCTGGCCCCGCGGGCTGAACCGACTGACGCCACCCGGCCCGGACGCCCCGGCCGACCCCTCAGCACGCGGGCAGAGGAGCCAGGTCCCGGTGCGTGTCGTCGCGCAGCCACACCTCGTGCCCGCACAGGTGCTGGACGAGGCGGTAGTGCGTGGCCAGGTCCAACCGGGTCGCGTCCTTCGGGTCGATGCTCCAGGCGTCGAGACGGGACCAGACCACCACCCAGTCCGGCCGGTGCTGCGAGGCCAGCAGGGCACGCAGTCGGCCCAGGTGCGGGTCGATGGTCCGCATCGGGAGCGACCACAGGTACGGGTAGGGCGAGGACATGCCGGAGGCGTACTGGACCTCGGCGTGGCCGTAGAGCACGGTCGCGGTGTCCCCGGGGCGCCCGGACTGCCGCAGCCACTCGCCCGCCTGCTGGCCGCCGGAGCGGTTGTCGAGGACGCCGGCACCGACCGCGGCGAGCGACGCCACCGCCGCCGACGTCGCCGCGGCCACGGCCGCCGCCCGCAGCCACCCGGCCTCCGCCGCCCACACCCCGACGGCGAGGGCGAGCATCGGCGCCAGCTCCAGCAGGTAGTGCGGCCAGTAGCTGCCGCCGGCCACGATCCCGAACACCCCCACCCCGAGCGTCGCGGCGACCGCCCAGGCCACCGGTGGTCCGGTGAACTGGTCGCGCCACGCCTTCCTGACCAGCAGCGCGCCGATCGGCAGCATCCCGCTGAGCACCGCCAGCCCCACCAGGGCCACGGCCCGGGCCAGCGGCGCGTGCAGGCTGGAGTCGGCGATGACTTCGAGCGCGGTGCCCCGGAACCCGAACAGCGAGTACCACGCGGTGCCCACCCCGACGCCGGCGGACTGCACGTAGGCGAGCGCCCCGGCGAGCACGGCGGCACCGCCGGCCACCCCGCCGAAGGCGATCCGCAGGCCGTCCCGCGGAGTCAACCGGCCCTGCAGCACCGAGGCGACGATCAGCACCACGGCGAACACGAACCCGTCGACGAAGTTCTGCTTGACCATCACCGCGAGGCCACCGGCCAGCCCCGCCAGCACCGCCGTCCCCAGGGAACGCCGGCCGGTCCGCCGTACGGCGGCGAGAGTGAGCGCCACCGAGAGCATCACCAGAGGCGCCGCGAAGATCTCACCGTCGGCCTCCTGGGCTCCGATGACCGGGCTGACCACGAAGGCGGCCGCCACGACGGCGGCCCACCGGGCCCCGCGGGTGCCGACCAGCTGGTGGGCGGCCCAGGCGGCGGCGACGACGAACAGCACCGCGAACGGGATCGTCAGCACCCGCACGAACGCGTCCCACGGGACCAGCGAGGCGATCCGGAACAGCAGCAGCAGCACCGGGGGCCGGTCCACGAAGTAGTGGCCGTAGAGCTGCGGGCCACCGAGGTGCCACGAGCCTGCGACCGTGAGGTAGCCGGCCTCGTCCGGGTACAGGGCGCCGCCGAGGTAGCCCAGTCGCACCACCGCGACGAGGACGGCGGCCACCGCGACGAAGCGCCCGGTCGACGTCCGCCGACGCGCCGGCGCCAGCAGCAGGGGGGTCACCCGGCCAGTGAACCGCCCGCACCTGAGAGCAGGATGAAGGCTTCCCCCGGCTCCCGCTGTCGGCTGCGGGACCGTTGCCGACGGGCGCCGGAGGGGGCCCCGGGATCCTGTCCGGATCGACATCAACGCGATCCTCGAGCGAGCCCCCCCCCGGACATCACCCAGGTCTACGAGCGGCTCGGTCGCCGGGTCATCGCCGCTAGCCCCAGAAGATCCGCTCCACGACCTGGCGGGCCAACCGGGTCACCCGCAGGTAGTCGTTGACCAGCTCGTCGGACTCGCCGGGTGCATAGCCCCGGATGTGCGCGACAGCCGCCCGTTCGCGGATGTCACGGGGCAGCGAGTCCGACCCCCGCCCGCGCACCTGCACGATCGCGTTGCGCAGCCCGCTCGCGGCACGCCAGGCGGTGGCCAGCGCCTCGGCGTCGTGGGCGTCGAGGAGCTCGGCGTCCACGGCGGCGGCCAGCGCGTCCAGCGTCCGCGTCGTGCGCAGGCCCGGCACCCGACCGGCGTGCTGCATCTGCAGCAGCTGGATGGTCCACTCGACGTCGGCGAGTCCACCGCGCCCCAGCTTGAGGTGCGTGGCCGGGTCGGCGCCCCGCGGCAGCCGCTCGTCGTCGACTCGGGCCTTGATCCGCCGCACCTCGCGTACGTCGTCCTCGGTGATGCCGTGGGCAGGGAAGCGCAGCGGGTCCACGAGCTCGGTGAACCGCCGGCACAGGTCGCGGTCGCCGATCATCGGCGAGGCCCGGAGCAGGGCCTGCGCCTCCCACACCGCGGACCACTTGGCGTAGTAGGCGGCGTAGGAACGCAGCGACCGGACCAGGGGTCCCTGCTTGCCCTCAGGGCGCAGCCCGGTGTCGACCTCGAGAGCCGGGTCCGTCCCCGGGAGCGCGAGCAGCCGGCTGAGCTCGTTGGCGACGTCGTGCGCGGCACGTGACGCCTCCTCGCCGGCGTCGTCGTCGTCGGTGGGCTCCATCACGAACATGACGTCGGCGTCGCTGCCGAACCCAAGCTCGTGACCGCCGAACCTGCCCATCGCGACGATCGCCATGCGCAGCGGCAGCGGGCCTCCGCGCTGCCGCTCGACCGCGGCCCGGGCGACGGCGAGGCCGGCCTCGAGCGTCGCCGCGGTGAGGTCGGTCAGTGCGTAGCCGACCGCGGCGACGTCGAGCTCCCCGAGCAGGTCGGCGACCGCGATCCGGAACAGCTCGCGTCTGCGGATCGCCCGGACCGCGGTGACGCCGTCCACCGCGTCCTGGTGACGCCGACCCGCGCTGAGCATCTCCTTCTCGAGCGCCTCGCGCGAGCGCGGCACCAGCCCGTCGTCCTCACCGAGGATCCGCACCCCGTCGGGCGCGCGCTGCAGCAGGTCGGTGGCGTAGCGGCTGGAGGCGAGGACGGCCGCGAGCCGCTGTGCGACCTGGCCCTCGTCGCGGAGGGTCTGCAGGTACCAGTGCGTGGACCCGAGCGCCTCGGAGATCTGCCGGAAGCCCAGCAGCCCGGCGTCCGGGTTGGGCGCGTCGGCGAACCACTCCAGCATCGCCGGCAGCAGCGTGCGCTGGATGCTCGCGGTCCGCGAGACGCCGCTGGTGAGCGCCTCGAGGTGGCGCAGCGCGGCCACCGGGTCCTCGTAGCCGAGGGCCGCGAGCCGGGTCTCGGCCGCCTCGGGTGAGAGCCGGGCCTCGGCGCTGGGCAGCTTCGCCACCGCCGCGAGCAGCGGCCGGTAGAACAGCTTCTCGTGCAGCCGGCGGACCTCCTTGCTGTGCCGCCGCCAGTGCTCGTCCAGCTCACGGACCGGCTCACGGGTGAGCCCCATCGACCGGCCCAGACGCCGCAGCTGGGCGTCGTCCTCGGGGACCACGTGGGTGCGCCGCAGCTGGGCCAGCTGCATCCGGTGCTCGAGGGTGCGCAGGAACCGGTAGGCCTCGTCGAGCGCCGCGCCGTCGTCGCGCCCGACGTACCCCCCGCGGGTCAGCTGCGCGAGGGCGCTGAGAGTCGCGCGGTCACGGATGCCCTCGTCGGCGCGGCCGTGCACGAGCTGCAGGAGCTGCACGGCGAACTCGACGTCGCGCAGGCCGCCGGAGCCGAGCTTGATCTGTCGTGCGGCCTGCTGCGCCGGGAGGTGCTCGAGCACCCGGCGCCGCATCGCCTGCACGTCGGTGACGAAGCCCTCGCGCTGCGCGGCCGACCACACCAGCGGGGCGATCGTGGCCACGTAGTCCGACCCGAGCCCGAGGTCGCCGGCCACCGGCCGGGCCTTGAGCAGCGCCTGGAACTCCCAGGTCTTCGCCCACCGCTGGTAGTAGCCCTCGTGGCTGGCGAGCGTGCGCACCAGCGGGCCGGCCTTGCCTTCCGGGCGCAGCGCCGCGTCCACCGGCCAGATCGTGCCCTCCGCGGTGTGGTCGGAGCAGATCCGCATCATGTTCGCGGCCAGCTGTGTGCCCGCGCGGATCGCCGCGTGCTCGTCGTACCCCTCGGCGGGCTCGACCACGAAGATCACGTCGACGTCGCTGACGTAGTTCAGCTCGTGGCCGCCGCACTTGCCCATCGCCACCACCGCGAGCCGCGCCGCGAGAGCGCTGCCGCCGACCCGGGCGCGGGCGATCGCCAGCGCGGCGTCGAGGGTGCCGGCGGCGAGGTCGGACAGCTCGGCGGCCACGTCGTCGACGGGCACGCCGTGGGAGAGGTCCCGCGCGGCCAGACGGACCAGCAGCCGCCGGTACGTCACCCGCAACGCGTCGACCGCCTCCTCGTCGGGCCGGTCCGCCACCGGTACGGCGGCCGTCGGGTCGGACCCGACCGCCCGCATCAGGTCGGCGCGGACCGCGAACGCCGGCGGGCGGGTGCTGCCCAGGGCCGGGTCGCTGAGGTCGTTCCAGTGCTCGGGATGCCGCAGCAGGTGATCGGCGAGCGCGGAGCTGGCCCCCAGCACCGACAGCAGCCGCATCGCGGTGCCCTCGTCCTCGGTGAGCGCACGCAGCATCCCGTCGCGGTCCTCGACCCGGTCGGCCAGGTCGGCCAGGAAGCCGGCGGCCTGGTCGGGGTCCGCCGCCGCGGCCACCAGGTGGACCAGCTCGTCCCCGGCGGGGCCCAGCCTCCGCAGCGCCGCGGCCGAGCGCTCGACGTCCTGGAACCCGAGCCGAGCGAACCGGGCGTCGGTGCTGGAGCGGCGGCCGCTCATCACGCGGCCACCGAGCGGCAGAGCCGGGCCAGCCCCGTGGCGAGCCCCCGCCACGTCGCCCGCTGCTCCTCGCGCGCGGCGGCGACCTCGGCCACGTACGCGTCGAC
Source organism: uncultured Actinomycetota bacterium (assembly GCA_963838025.1). Taxonomy (GTDB): domain Bacteria; phylum Actinomycetota; class Actinomycetes; order Propionibacteriales; family Nocardioidaceae; genus Nocardioides_B. The sequence goes on along the minus strand of CAWIPF010000001.1, from coordinate 1,242,155 downwards.
GTCGACACCGCGCTCGAGGGCGTGGTCGCGGTCATCCTCCGCCCAGGGCCGGATGATCTCCTCGCCGGCCTCCGGGTGCCACTGGACGCCCCACAGCGCGGGCGCGAAGCGGGCGGCCTGCAGCTCCCCGGCCGGCGTCGATGCGAGCACCGTGGCCCCGTCCGGCAGCCGGGTGACGACGTCGTTGTTCCACTGCACCGCCCGGGCGGGACCGCTGAGCGGCCCGAACAGGACGTCCTGGCCGGCCGCGGTGGTCCACCCGACGTCGAGGACGCCGATCTGCTGACCGCCCGGGTTCGGGGCCACCTCCCCGCCCAGCGCGACGGCGGCCAGCTGGTGCCCGAGGCAGATGCCCAGCGTGGGCCTGCCGCCCGCTGCCGCCGCGCGGATCAGCTCCTTGGTCCGGGTGAGCCACGGGTACGACGCGTCGTCGCCGGCCGCCATCGAGCCCCCGAGGACGAGCATGCCGGCGTGCCGCGACAGGTCCTCCGGGAGGGCATCACCGTCGTAGGGGCGTCGTACGTCCAGGGCGACGCCCGCCTCGGCCAGCCACTCGCCCATCCACCCCGGCGGGCACTGCGCCTCGTGCTCGACGACCAGCAAAGGAGTGCTCACCCGGCGAATCTATCCGGGCCGCCCGGCCGTGCCGCGACCGGCGCCGCGCAGGCCGGCCGGAGGAAGCCGCCGGTTTCAGGCCGTCACCGCGTCCGCCGCACGTCGAGCATCGCCACCGCGACCACCCCGACGAGCAGCGGCGCCGCGGCGAAGGGCAGCAGGCGAGGGTTGTTCCAGCCGAACATGGCGGCGACCGCCAGCCCGGCGACGGCCGCGGCGAGTGCCCAGCGCGGCGCGTCGTCGCGTCCCCGGAAGGAGCGCCGCAGCGCCCAGGCCGCCAGGCCCGCGGGAAGGAGGACGCCGGCCAGGACCACCAGTCCCGCCGCGAGGCCGAGTCCGTCGAGCCACTCCCCCGTGGCCTGCAGATCCTGCCCGACCAGGAACAGCCCCAGCCACAGGCCCGGGAGGCAGGCCAGCAGGCCGAGCACGAGGACGGCCCGGAGCAGCCGGTCGGTCGCGTTCGTCGTCATGACCCCAGGCTGGCCGTCGTACCGGGGCCGGCGGATCCGTCCTGCTACTCAGCTCACGGGGCGGACGTACTCACAGCACCGGGAGCATCCGGTCCCGCTCGAACGCCGAGACCTGGATGCGGTACTCCTCCCACTCCGCGCGCTTGTTGCGGAGGAAGAAGTCGAAGACGTGCTCGCCGAGCGTCTCGGCCAGCAGCTCGGAGCTCTCCGCGACGTTGATCGCGTCGTAGAGGCTCTTGGGGAGCGGGTCGATGCCCAGCGACTTGCGCTCCCGCTCGTTGAGGGACCAGACGTCGTCCTCGGCCTCGCGCGGCAGCTCGTAGCCCTCCTCGATGCCCTTCATCCCGGCGGCGAGCGTGACCGCGAACGCCAGGTAGGGGTTGCACGCCGAGTCGATGGTCCGCAGCTCGATCCGCGTCGACTGGCCCTTGTTCGGCTTGTACATCGGCACCCGGATCATCGCCGACCGGTTGTTGTGGCCCCAGCAGATGTACGACGGTGCCTCGCCGCCCCACATCAGCCGCTTGTAGGAGTTCACCCACTGGTTGGTGACGACCGCGATCTCCGAGGCGTGCCTGAGGATCCCGGCGATGAACTGGCGTCCCGTGGTCGAGAGCTGGTACTCGGACCCGGCGGCGAAGAAGGCGTTGCGGTCGCCCTCGAACAACGACACGTGGGTGTGCATGCCCGACCCCGGGTGGGTGGTGAACGGCTTGGGCATGAACGTCGCCCAGATCCCCTGCGAGAGCGCGACCTCACGGACCACGGTGCGGAACGTCATGATGTTGTCGGCGGTCGAGAGGGCGTCCGCGTAGCGCAGGTCGATCTCCTGCTGCCCGGGCCCGCCCTCGTGGTGGCTGAACTCCACCGAGATGCCCATCGCCTCGAGCATCGTGATCGCCTCGCGGCGGAAGTCCGAGCCCATGCTCTGAGCGGTGTGGTCGAAGTAGCCGCTGCGGTCCACCGGCACCGGGTCTCCGCCGGGGGTCGGGTTGTCCTTGAACAGGTAGAACTCGATCTCCGGGTGCGTGTAGAACGTGAAGCCGTTCTCCGCGGCCTTCGACAGGGTGCGCTTGAGCACGTAGCGCGGGTCGGCGTACGACGGAGAGCCGTCGGGCATCACGATGTCGCAGAACATCCGTGCGGTGCTCGGGGCGTCCCCGCGCCAGGGCAGGATCTGGAAGGTCGAGGGGTCGGGCTTGGCCAGCATGTCCGCCTCGTAGACCCGCGCGAAGCCCTCGATCGCCGAGCCGTCGAACCCGATGCCCTCACTGAAGGCGCCCTCGAGCTCCGCCGGCGCGATCGCAACCGACTTCAGGTAACCGAGGACGTCGGTGAACCACAGCCGAACGAACCGCACCTCGCGCTCCTCGAGCGCGCGCAGCACGAAGTCTTCCTGCTTGCCCATCGGGGCCCCTCCTGAAGTGTCGACGAGGACGGCACGGCCGTCCCGTCACATCCTGACCGGCTCATGTTTCCTCCCGGTTAACTGCCTCAGCACTCCGGGACGTTGCGGTGCAGCTCCTCGAGCCAGACGGTGGCGTTCCCGTCCGACGGCGCCCGCCACTCCCCGCGCGGCGACAGCGCACCGCCGGCGACGACCTTGGGCCCGTTCGGCAGCGCCGAGCGCTTGAACTGGGCAAAGCCGAAGAACCGCTTCAGGAAGACCTCGAGCCAGCGCCTGATCGTCGCCAGGTCGTACGACGCGCGCGCCGCGTCGTCGAACCCGGGCGGCCACTCCCCCTCGTCGACGTCGCCCCAGGCGTGCTTGGCGAGGAAGGCGATCCGGCTCGGCGGGAACCCGTAGCGGAGCACGTGGAAGAGCGTGAAGTCCTGGAGCTCGTAGGGACCGATCACCGCCTCCGTGCTCTGCGGCCGCTCACCCTCCTCGACGGGGACCAGCTCGGGGGAGATCTCCTGGTCGAGGATCTCGAGGAGCACCTCGCCGACCTCGTCGTCGAACTGCCCGTTGCCGACCACCCAGCGGATCAGGTGCTGGATCAGCGTCTTGGGCACCCCGGTGTTGACCGCGTAGTGCGACATCTGGTCGCCCACGCCGTACGTGCACCAGCCCAGAGCCAGCTCGGAGAGGTCGCCGGTGCCGAGCACGACGCCGCCGCGGGAGTTCGCGAACCGGAACAGGTAGTCCGTGCGCAGCCCGGCCTGCACGTTCTCGAACGTGACGTCGTAGACCGGCTCGCCCGAGGCGAACGGGTGCCCGAGGTCCCCGAGCATCTGTCGGGCTGCCGGCCGGATGTCCACCTCCTCGAAGGTCACCCCGAGTGCCAGCGACAGCCGCGTGGCGTTGCCGCGGGTGGTGTCACTGGTCGCGAACCCCGGCATCGTGAAGGCGTGGATGTCGGTGCGCGGCCGGCCGAGCCGGTCCATCGCGTTGGCGGCGACGATCAGGGCGTGCGTCGAGTCGAGACCGCCGGAGACCCCGATGACCACCTTGGGGTTGCCGATCGCGCGCAGCCTCTGCTCGAGCCCCGAGACCTGGATGTTGTACGCCTCGTAGCAGTCCAGCGCGAGCCGGGCGGGGTCGTCGGGCACGAACGGGAAGCGGTCCAGCCGGCGGCGCAGGCCGATGTCTCCCCGCGGCGGGTCGAGCGTGAGCTCCACGGTGCGGAAGCCGCGGTCGGCGCGACGCTCCTGCAGGCTGCGACGGTTGTCGTCGAAGGTGCCCTGCCGCAGCCGGTCCTGCCGCAGCCGCATCAGGTCGACGTCGGCGACGGACCGGCGAGCGCCCTCGGGGAAGCGCTCGCTCTCCGCGAGCACCTCCCCCGCCTCGTAGATCATCGTCTGCCCGTCCCAGGACAGGTCGGTGCTGGATTCCCCCTGGCCGGCCGCCGCGTAGACGTACGCCGCGAGGCAGCGCGACGACGCGGAGCGGACCAGCAGCCGGCGGTCCTCGGCCCGGCCGACGGTGATCGGGCTCCCGGAGAGGTTGGCCAGGACGGTCGCGCCGGCCAGCGCCGCCTCGGCGCTCGGCGGCACCGGCACCCACATGTCCTCGCACACCTCGACGTGGAGGACCAGCCCGGGCACGTCGGTGGCGCGGAACAGCAGGTCCGGTCCGACCGGGACGGTGACACCGCCCAGCAGCAGCGACTCGCCGCGGCGGTCGTCTCCCGGTGCGAAGTGGCGGCGCTCGTAGAACTCGCGGTAGGTCGGCAGATACGACTTCGGGGCGATGCCGAGCACCCGCCCGCCGTGGATCACCACCGCGGCGTTCAGGACGCGGTTGCCGTGTCGGATCGGTGCCCCCACGACCACCACGGGCAGCAGGTCCACCGTGCCCGCCGCGACCGCCAGGACGGCTGCCTCCACGGCGTCGAGCACCGCCTCCTGGAGGAACAGGTCGTCGGCGGAGTAGCCGGTCAGGGCGAGCTCGGGGAACACCGCCACCGCCACCCCCTGCTCGTGGCAGGCTCGTGCCTCGGCGAGCACCGCTTCCGCGTTCGCGGCCGGGTCCGCGAGCACGATGGGGACGGTGCACGCGGCCACCCGCGCGAAGCCCTGGTCATAGACGGAGTCGAAGTCCACGTCGCGAGTCTGCCAAACCCGGCCGTGGTTGCGCGCGCGCCGCACCCGTACCGGGCTAGCACGACCCGGCGCGACGGCCGGAGCGGTCGCGACCGTGACCGTCGCCACAGGTGCGCCCGGCCCGGTCGGGTCTAGCCTGGGACGTGGTCCGGGGACTCCACCAGGGAGCCTCGAGAGCGCATCCGGAGGAACTCGATGAGCGAGACGCCCGCCCCCTACGGAACCGGCCCGTCGGCCCCTGCCGCGCCGGTGAGACGGGTCCGCATCCACCACCTGCGCGAGATGAAGCAGCGTGGCGAGAAGTGGTCGATGCTGACCGCCTACGACATGTACACCGCGCAGACGTTCGACGAGGCCGGGATCCCGGTGCTGCTCGTGGGCGACTCGGCCTCCAACAACGTGTTCGCCAACGAGACCTCGCTGCCGGTGACGGTCGACGAGCTGGTCCCGCTGGTGCGTGCGGTGACCCGCTCGGCCAGGCGCGCGCTGGTGGTCGCCGACCTGCCGTTCGGGTCCTACCAGGCGTCGGCGGAGCAGGCGTTCCACACGTCGGTCCGCTTCATGAAGGAGGCGAACGCCCACGCGGTGAAGCTCGAGGGCGGGGCCGAGGTCGCGCCCCAGGTCGACCTGCTCACCACGTCCGGCATCCCGGTGATGGCGCACATCGGCTTCACCCCCCAGTCGGAGCACAACCTCGGGGGCTACCGGGTGCAGGGGCGTGGCGACGCTGGCGAGCAGCTGGTCGCGCACGCGCAGGCGCTCGAGGCCGCCGGCGCGTTCGCCCTGGTGATGGAGATGGTCCCCGGGGACGTCGCGGCCGAGATCACCAAGACGCTCACCATCCCGACCATCGGCATCGGCGCGGGCCCCGGCTGCGACGCCCAGGTTCTGGTCTGGCAGGACATGGCGGGCCTGCGCACCGGGCGCATGCCGAGGTTCGTCAAGCAGTACGCCGACGTGCACGGCGTGCTGCTGAAGGCGGCGCAGGACTACGCGGCGGACGTGGCGAACGGGACCTTCCCGGGCCCGGAGCACACCTTCTGATCAGGCGTGGGGCCCCGGGCCCAGCATGAGCGCGAACCACAACGCGATCGCGACGACGGGCAGGACCAGGACCCGGTAGGGGTGCCTGCCGAACCAGGCGGCGCCCAGCGCGAAGAGCACCAGCCAGGCAAGGGGCATGATCGCTGTGTGCAGCCAGCTCGGCAGCGCGATCGCCGAGTAGCCGTAGAGGAAGAGCGCGACGGCAAGCCCGCCCATCCCGATGAACGGCCCCGATTCTTGAAGGTTGTGCCTCGGCGTGGGAATCGTCCTGCTCCTGTCCTGGGAATCGCGAATCCCCAGCAATACAAAGGAATTCCGCGTCCGGCGCGAGGATCACATATACCAAGGGGCTCGCGTCGTCGGCGCGACACGCCTCGCGACTTTCGCGATTTCCCTTGCTGCACGCCCGAATGTTGCCAAGATCATATCCGGAGGCCCTCAGTGTGGTCCCCGCAGAACAGGACCGACACCGCGTCGGCCGTCGCTACCCAGGAGGCACCAGTGCCTGCAGCCAAGAAGACTGCGGCGAAGAAGTCGCCGGCCAAGAAGACGGCCGCGAAGAAGTCGCCCGCCAAGAAGACCACCACCAAGAGCACCGCGGCGAAGAAGAGCCCCGCGAAGAAGGCCCCCGCCAAGGCGACCGTGAAGAAGAGCCCGGCGAAGAAGGCGCCCGCCGCGAGGGCCACCGCCAAGAAGTCGGCCACCAAGTCGGTTGCGAAGAAGGCGACGAGCCCGGTGAAGAAGGCAGCGACCACCGCCAAGAAGACCACCAAGGCCGCCGCCAAGAAGTCACCCGCCACGAAGACCACGGCGAAGAAGACCACGGCGAAGAAGGCCCCCGCCAAGAAGGCCCCGGCGGCCAAGTCAACCGCGAGGAAGGCCCCCGCGAAGGCGAGCGCGAGGAAGACCACGGCGAAGAAGACCGCGAAGCGGTCCTGACGTCATCCGGACACGACGAGGCCCCCGCCATCCGGCGGGGGCCTCGTTAGTCGTTCAGGCCTCGGTCTCCTCGTCGTTCCACCTCGGGTCGTGGTCCCACTCCTCGTTGCGCTCCTCGACCTTCTCCAGAGCACGGGATGCCTCGTCGGCGGTGTCGTAGGGACCGAGCCGGTCCGCGTTGCGGCAGCCGTCCTCCCCCTCCACGGTGTGGTGGTTGAGACAGAACCAGAACTTGCCCTCGCTCATCGGAACACTCCTCGTCACGCCGCCGGACCGCAGTGGGTCTGATCGTGCCCCACGACACGGAAACTACACTCGTCGTCGTGACTGCGATCGCTCCCGCCACCATCTCGCCGCGGCGCCCCGTCCCCGCCCACATCGCGCGGCCGGAGTACGTCGACAACGACGCACCGGCGCCGTACGACGGACCGGAGGTCAAGGACGAGGAGACCGTCGAGCGGATGCGCGTCGCCGGACGCATCGCCGCACAGGCACTGCAGCTGGTCGGCAAGCACGTCGTGCCAGGCGTGACGAGCGACGAGCTGGACCGGATCGGCCACGAGTTCCTCTGCGACAGCGGCGCCTACCCGTCCACGCTCGGCTACCGGCACTTCCCGAAGTCGCTGTGCACCAGCGTCAACGAGGTGATCTGCCACGGCATCCCCGACAGCCGGGTCGTCGAGGACGGCGACATCGTCAACATCGACATCACCGCGTTCATCGGGGGCGTGCACGGCGACACCAACGCGACCTTCCTGGCCGGCGACGTCGACGAGGAGAGCCGGCTGCTCGTCGAGCGCACCGAGGAGGCACTGCGCCGGGCCATCAAGGCCGTGAGACCGGGGCGGCAGATCAACGTGGTGGGCCGGGTCATCGAGTCCTACGCCAAGAGGTTCGGCTACGGCGTCGTCCGCGACTTCACCGGGCACGGGATCGGCACGTCGTTCCACTCGGGGCTGATCATCCCGCACTACGACTCGCCCTACTACGACACCACGATCGAGAGGGGGATGACCTTCACGATCGAGCCGATGCTGTGCCTGGGCACGCACGAGTGGGAGATGTGGGAGGACGACTGGACGGTCGTCACCAAGGACAGGCGCCGCAGCGCGCAGTTCGAGCACACGCTGCTGGTCACCGACGACGGCGCCGAGATCCTCACGCTGCCGTGAGCGACGGGTGACAAGCGGTTGTGAGTCAGGTGTAGAGGCAGAAGGGGTGACCGGCGGGGTCCAGCAGCACCCGGACGTCCTCCTGCGGCTGGAACTCCGCGACCGTGGCGCCGAGCTCCACCGCGTGCGCAACGGCGGCGGCGAGGTCCTCCACCTCGAAGTCGAGGTGCAGCTGCATCCCCGGGCCGCCGGGCCGCGGCGGCCAGACCGGCGGCTCGTAGACCTCCGCCCGCTGCACCGCCAGGTAGCCGACGCCCTCGCCGGCGTCGAGCGCGACGCCCGACTCGTCCTCCTTCCACACCGGCCAGCCGAGCAGCTCGCTGTAGAAGCGGCCGAGCACCGCGGGGTCGGGTGCCTCGAGCACCACTCCCCACCAGTCGCTGCGGCTCCACCGGTCCGTGCCGGCCTCGAACGTCCGTCGCCCACGCATGCGGACCACCCTGCCAGTTCCGGGCCGGTCAGCGAAGGCCGTCGTACCCGCCGGTGGTCTCGGCGAGCCGGCGCTCGACCCGGAGCACGCCGGCCTCGTGCTCCGCATCCCCAGACATCACGGCCGCGAGGCGCAGGTGGGGCAGCGCGTCGGCGTAGCGCGACTGCCGCTCGAGGACGCGACCGAGGGCGAACCTGGCCCAGACGTCGGTCGGACAGTCCTCGACCAGCCCGGCCAGCTCCCGCTCGGCCCGAGTGAGCTGCGCGCTCATGAAGTAGGCCCACGCCCGCAGGGTGCGGAGGCTGGCGGACCCCGGCTCGATCTCGAGCGCAGGGTCGAGCAGTTCGAGGGCGCCCTTCGGGTTGCGGTCCTCGAGCAGTCGCCAGGCCTCGTGGTAGGCGTCGGCCGGGTGGTTGGAACGGGTCGGTGGCTGGAACGTCACGATGCTCTCCTTACGACCGCTCAACGGTGGCACCCTCTGCCGCATTCCCGGCGGACCAACGTCCTCGAGCCGGACACCGGCGCTTGTCCACAGCGCCACATCGTGTTTGCGACCACGGCCGGCGGGTACCGCGACCTCTCCAGACATTGTCTGACTCCGAAGGAGATGTGTGATGAGCGAAGCCGCCCAGGACCGTGCCCAGGCCGCCCAGCTGCCCGAGGGCGACGTGATCCGGATCCTCCTCGAGCAGCACGCCCGGGTCCGAGAGCTCTTCAGCGACGTGTCCGCCGCGACCGGCGACCACAAGCAGCACGCGTTCGACGAGCTGCGTGCCCTCCTCGCCGTGCACGAGACCGCCGAGGAGATGGTGCTGCGTCCCGTGTCGAAGGAGGTCGCCGGCGACACCGTCGCCGACGCGCGCAACCAGGAGGAGAGCGAGGCCAACGAGGTGCTCAAGGCCCTCGAGAAGATGGAGGTGACCGCGCCGGACTTCGACGCCAGGCTGGCCGACTTCGAGAAGGCCGTCTCCGAGCACGCCGAGAAGGAGGAGAGCGAGGAGTTCCCCTTCATCCTCCAGCAGTGCGACGAGGACAAGCGCGCCACGATGGGCAAGCGGGTCAAGGCCGCCGAGAAGATCGCGCCGACCCACCCGCACCCGTCGGCCGCAGGATCGACGGCCGCGCAGTACGCCGCAGGACCGTTCGCCTCCCTGGTGGACCGCACCCGCGACGCCATCAAGTCGGTCGCCGGATAGCCCGGCCGTGGGACGGGCAGTGACCCCCTGAAGCGATGAAGGGGCGGGGCCTCCGCTCCTTCATCGCATCAGCAGGGGTGTGAGGGATGAGCTGGCCGGTAGGCGTGTGGGTCTTCTCATCGTGTCCCCCGTTCGTTGGAAGGTGCAATCGATGCGACTGGGGCGTAAGACACGCAATGGCCCAAACGGGTGATCGTCCTAGTTGTACGTCCTTGCCATGGCGCGCAGCCGCCTCGCCGCCGCGCAGGAGCAGCGCCTGCCTGACTTCCTCGGCCGTGTAGTGGTCGGCCGGGCACAGAGGCCACGCGGCGACGAGCTATCGCCGACTCGACTTTGCGTCCCCGGATAACGTCGGCATCTGCCGCGATCCGCTCGTAGCTGTGCGTGGATAAAGCACGGGGCCCCGCTTGCATACATGGCGGCGGACCCACCAGGAGCCTAGACTCCCCCCGTCCGGGAAGAGGTACCTCGTCCGTGAACGAGGTGGGAAAGCGAAGCAAACATGACGCGCATCGCACGCAGCCAACACGAGTTGCTCACTCTGGTTGTCGGGCTTGTGGCCGCCCTCGTCTGGACTTCCCTTGGGGTGCGCGCCATCGCCATGGATACGGACCCGTCCGCGAAGGCGCTGTTCGCGTGCCTGGCGCTGGTGCTCGCAGCCTTTGCCCTCGGGTCGGCGACCTGGACCTTGACTGCGTCACGACGCGCGAAGCGCCCTGGTTGGGCGGCAGCGTCCGCGCAGATGCGCGCCCCCTCCGCGATGTTAGGCATCATGGTGATCGGCCTGGGAGCGGACCCGATCCTGGATCCCTCAACGAACGCGTGGGGTTGGACGTTCATGGTTATCGCGGCGCTCGCTGGCGGGCTCAACCTGGGCGTCGCCTTCATGGGGATTGTTGATCAAGCTGCCACGTCCGACGCGGCGCACCAACCGACCGCGGCTCCCCAGTCAGACGGTTAGTACGGGTGTTGCGATCGAGGGAGCTCATGGCTGACGACTGCAGCACACCAGACTTTCACTTACATGCCGCTGATGGCGTTACTGATTTGAGCGGCCGGCGAGCTACACACCTGGCCCGCCGGGGACCTAGGCTCAGGAGCGATGCCCCTGCCACCCGACCTTCACGTCCACACGGAGTGGTCGTGGGATGCTCAGTGCGGCTCCATGGAGAAGTCTTGTGCGGAGGCGGTCCGTCTGGGACTGCCCGCCATCGCGTTCACCGAACACCTCGACCACACCGTGTGGACGGTGGCACACGAGGGGCTCGCGGAACTTCCACGTGACCATCCGGTCGCGATGTTGAGCGACGCAGACGGCCGGGTCGCCCCGCCGGCCTTCGACGTGACGGGTTATCTCGATGCGGTCGAGCGGTGCCGCAGAGTCTTCCCCGAACTCGTCATCCTCAGCGGTCTCGAGATCGGCGAGCCCCACTGGCACTCGGACGCCGTCCACGCCATACTCGCGTCGGGGACGTTCGACCGCGTCCTCGGATCCCTGCACTGCCTGCCGGAAGGTGACGGCTTCCAGGAACCCGGCGACCTGTTCACCCATCGTGACCCCGGCGAGGTGGTGAGGGACTATCTGGCCGAGGTCGCGCGTTTGGTCGCCCACGACGAGTCGTTCTCGGTTCTGGGGCACGTCGACTACCCGGCGCGCTCCTGGCCGACAGCGCTGGGATCGTTCGACCCGTGGGCGTTCGAGGAGGAGTTCCGCCACGCATTGCGAGCCACGCGCAGGCAGGCAGGGCACTGGAGATCAACACCGTCGTCCCCCTCCAGGCCACCGTCCTGCGGTGGTGGTACCAAGAGGGCGGCGATGCCGTCACCTTCGGCAGCGACGCCCACGAGCCGTCCAACGTGGCACGCGGCTTCGCGCAAGCAGCGGCTATGGCGGAGGCCAACGGATTCCGCCCCACCGCCCACATCCTGCAGCCTTGGCCCCGCCGTTGACAGACAGCGTCACCGACTCATGTCAGGGACTGACTGCAGCCCGGGGGCTCGGCGAAGGTGACCATGACCCCCACCGGCCGTAAGCATCGGTGGGCCGCCCGAGGTGGGAGGGTGACGGGATGAACGTGAGTACCCGCATCGCGAGCGCCGAGGATCAGCCCCTTCTTCGTGGTTCAACGGTCACGTCTCCCACGAAGACCTGGCGCAGCTCGTCTCCATGGGGCGGGTCATGCTGGGTGAGGTCGACGGGTTCGCCGTCGGCTGCTTGCGATGGGGCCTGTCCTGGGACCAAGTCCCGTTCATGAACCTGCTCTGGGTCGTCCCGGAGCGGCGTGGCCACGGCGTCGGCACGGCGCTGGTCGAGGAATGGGAGAGGGCCCAGCTCGCCACTGACCACACCCTCGTGCTCACGTCAACCCTGTCCTCCGAGTCGGCCCAGCATCTCTACCGACGACTCGGCTACCTCGACGCCGGGGCCCTGCTCCTGCCTGATGAACCAGCGGAGTCGATGTTCCGCAAGCCGGTCGACGTGTAACCGGACTTGGCCGCATTCAGGGAGGTCCGCAAGTGCTTGTTATGCCGGTGAGCGGACGCGGGTCAGAGGGGTCTCGTAGTGACCAGGTTGGTCCCGTAGATGGCTTCCGCACGGTCCCTCTCGGTGAATCCGACCTTCGCCAGCACACGGCGAGAAGCGGTGTTCCAGTCCCAGACGGAGGCCCACAGCCGCTGGTAGCCGGACGATCTCGCCCAGTCCAGCACCGCCCACGACGCCTCGGTCGCGTACCCCTGTCCCCAGAACCGACGCAGGAACTCGAACGCCAGTTCCGGTTCTTGCGCTCCGTGACCACTGTCGACCAGGCCGCAGTAGCCGATGGCGTCGCCAACGGCCTTCCGCTCGACCGCCAGCAACCCGACTGACGTTGGCCTATTGACGCGGATCGCCTCCTCGAAATCTGCGACCGTGGGGTGGCCTTCCGCGTCGATGCGGCGGTGCGGCGGCACTCGTGGATCCCGCTCGATCCACATCTCACGCTGAATGGCGGCCTCGCCTACCCGCCATGGCCTGAGCAGCAGGCGATCCGTTTCAAGCACAACCTCACGGCCCCGAGCCGTTCCATCTGCCATGACAACAACCTTTCACGAGCGGACGCAACCACATGCCGCTGTCGGCGCGGGGGCGCCGATGGTCGGGCGGTTCCGGGCGTGCGCAGCCCCGGGCTTCGCGCACGGTTCTCGGGTCCGTGGCAAACAGCCCCACGGGGAGATACGGTCACCTCGTTCATCGGCGATGAGTTTCGACGCGGCCCTCGGTCGGTATGCCACCACTGAACGCGTGCGAGAACGGGAGGAACCTTGAAGCTGCTGCTTACGTCCGGCGGCGTCACCAATGCGAGCATCCGCAAGGCGCTGGTCGAGATGCTGGGCAAGCCCATCGCCGACTCCAGCGCCCTGTGTATCCCCACCGGGATGTACGGGCACCCTTGCAACGGCCCTGGAGAGAGGGCCTGGGCGTTCATCAGCGGGAAGCAGTCCGGGAACCCGATGGTCGGTCTGGGCTGGAAGTCGATGGGCGTGCTGGAGCTTACTGCGCTGCCCAGCATCGACGAGGAGCGCTGGGTCGCATTGGTGCGGGAAACCGACGCGCTCCTGGTGGCAGGCGGCGACGCACTGTACCTGTGGCACTGGATGCAACAGTCAGGGCTCGCCGACCTGATCCCGTCGCTGACGGACACGGTGTGGGTAGGACTGAGCGCCGGCAGCATGGTGATGACACCTCAGGTCGGGGATGACTTCATCCAGTGGCGGCCGCCCGGCGGTGATGACCGCACGATGGGCCTCGTCGACTTCTCGATCTGCCCACACCTGGTCGAGGACGGCATGCCCGGTGGCAACACCTTGGCGGAAGCGGAGCAGTGGGCGGCCGGAATATCCGGCGCCGCCTACGCCATCGACGACCAGACCGCTATCGCGGTAGTCAACGGCGCGGTGGAGGTCGTGTCAGAGGGTCGGTGGAAACAGCTGACCTGATGCCGGCGCGGACAGCGTGCGAGCTAGAGGCCGTCCGCACATCAGCGTAAGGCGGTTTGCGTCAAGCATCTGGTCGGTGCCGCGTCCGTCGTCATCTGTCCTGGCATAGCGGTGTATCGGGCTGTGCCTGGCAGCGTGTGATCGGGTTGAGGAGACGACGGACGGGGCTGCCCATGATGTGCGTCGAGGTACTCGGTGGTCCTCGATGCCGCGTAGGGCTCGCCCCGACCGTCAGCTTGGGTGTGCCGCTCGCTGTGGTGTCAGGCAGCCAGGGTGGTCTCCTTCTTGCTTCGGGTGCCATGGGTCGCCATGAGGGGATCCCACGCTCGCCCGGTGGTGATCACTGCGTGCAGGTGCCGCAGGATCGCGGCGGCGATCACGGCTGCGCCTGGGTCGGGGTGAGCTTGTTGGTCTCTCGGGTGGTGAGGTGGCGGTAGCGGGCGGCGTAGACGGTGTTGGTCTGCAACGCGCCCCACACCGCCCGCCAGGCGGTCACCCGCAGCTTCGGGCGTCCCTGGCCGGTCAGGTTCGTGCGGCGGGTGAACGTGCCCGAGAGCTTCTCCCGCGGTGCCAGGCCGGCGTGCTTGACCAACGCCCTTTGTGTCTGTCAGCCGCGAGCGCGCGATTGCGATCGCTGGGTCGCAACTCGAGTGGAACCAGTCCGACGTCCGGGCGGCGGCCCTCGATTAGGGTCTGGGCATGCCGCTCTCGCCGGAGGACTTCTACACCCACGCAGTCGCCGCCGCCGACGACGAGGGCCGACTGCCGCTGTCGCGCATGACGGGCTGGGACATCAGCCCCTTCGAGGCCGCCGGCCTGCGGGTCTCGCAACTTCGACCGCCCGTGGTTCCAGAGCCACCGCGGTACGGCGAGGACCCAGCCGAGTGCGGGTCCTGCCAGCGACGCGACGACGGCATCTGGCTGAACGACCGTTGGCGGCTGACCCAGGTCACGGGAGTCGGGGTGCCACTCGTGCTCATGCTCCACCCGCGTGACCACCACGACCTGGCGGACCTCAACGACGACCTCGCGGCCGAGCTGGGCGTGCTCAGCACTCACCTTGCCCGGCATGTCGAGGCGCTGCCGCACATCAGCCGCTGCCACGCCTACCGCATCGGTGACGGCAGCGCCCACCTGCACGTCTGGTTCTTCGCCCGTCCCGAGGGGCAAGCCCAACTCTTGGGATCGTGGCTGGTGGTCTGGGACGATCTGCTCCCCGAATATCCGTCTGCCGTCGCCGAGAACGATGCCGCGATCGTGGCGGACGCGCTGGTCGCCTCCTACGGCGGTCAACGAGGGCCCAACTCGGGCTGACCGTCCCCGTCGAGTGTTCGCAGCAACGTGTAGACCGACGAATGGCGGCACCCCCGCTTCGGAGGACTCTCACGAGCCTGCCGGAAGGGGGTTCGAGTAAGTCCGCGCAGCGACAACCGGCAGGGTGACTCACGGAAGGCGAAGCATCATGACCGAGCACCCCACGGATCACCAACATGCCGCAGACAGCGTGCGATGAGGCCAACCGGAACTGCCGCGAGTCGTGCGGTCTGCCGATGAGCGAACGTCTCCGCGTCGACATCTGGATGGCGCCATAGATCGACTGGGCTGCCGACCTGCCAATCGTCGTCCTCTGGGTCGTCGACGTCTCCGACGCCGGCCGCCTCAAGAGCCTCGGGAAGTCCCCGAGGAGGTTCTCGTTACCCGTCCTGCCATTCCTCGCCTACACCCCAGGCGGTGTACGGCACCCGCACTTGCAGCTCGGGCATCCTCGCCCCTCTCCACGGTCACGGCTCTTGGTGAAGTGTCTCCAGATCGCCCGCGCGTCCGCCCGTGGGACGACCGCATCGCCGATGAGTGGGCGTCTTGAATGGGCCCGAGAGCCCCGGGTTTGCGCATGCGACAATCTGCCTGTGGACGACACCGACGCGCCCCAGATCACCCGCCCAGAGACCTGGCGTGCAGCGAAGACTCTTGTCGGCGGCTGCTATGCAGCACTCGCTATTGCGTACGTTGTCGTGGTCACGGCGCCAGGAGATGCTTTCACCACCGGTGATCTGGTGGTCAGCCTTGCGGTCTTGGCGCTTGCCGGTTGGCTTCTGTACTGGACGCTCGTGCGCTCGCGCCTGGTGCTGACAGCCGATGAACTCGTCATCGTCAGGTGGTTCCGCACGGTCAGGATTCCGTTGACCGAAGTAGTAGGCGCTGAAGCCGGCTACTACGGCACAACCTTTCGACTTTCCGACGGGACCAGCCGTCAGTGCGGATGGCTTCAGGCACCGAACTACTCGCGGTGGCTAGGCAGACGTTGTCGAGCCGACCGGGTGGCCGCCTACGTGGTGCGCCGCGCAGTCCTGGCGCGTGGCGAGGTCCCAGCAGAGCCGGACTCCGGTAGGCCGAAGCGCAGCACAGGAAACTTGCTGGCCGGGATCTTGCAGGCGATCGTGGCCGCCTTCGGTCGCCGAGCCTGAACCATGATGGCGCGAGACGGCAGTCTCGGGCCGCGCATCCGTCATGGCCGTCCGAGCTCTTCTGCCGCTGCCCGGTCGTTGTGACCGCGCCCATTGCGGTCTACCGGTTGACCGCGGACCTCAGGTGCAAGCGCACCTGATCAGCAACACTGGCGATGTCGACGGGCCACGCTGTGTCTACCCCCACCAAGGGACCGACTCCGAGCGGAGCAACCTCACGACCCCACAGCTCCCCCTCCGTGCGCAGATGATCCAGGGCCGGTCATCGCGAACCCGGTCCCGGTAGCGCCGGCGCACGACATCTACAGGAGCATGACAACGGATCTCGATAAACGGCCCCTGTAGCTCCCGGACGAGGGGCACGGACGCCGGGAGCCAAGTGCTGTCGATGACAGCTGGGCGACATCCCCTCGCGGCCCGCAATGTCGTGGCCACGGCCGCCCGGCCCAGGTCACGGGATGCCTCGACAGTGGGCGGCGCTCCCAGCACGTCCATGAGCGCCTCCTTGACCTCGTCCTTCGACAGGTACGCGAAATGCAGCTCGGAAGCAACGGCGCGGGCGAGCGTCGTCTTGCCAGAGGCAGGCCAGCCACCAACGAGAACGAATCCCACCATGCGGTCACTGCGCCCTGAAGTGAGGGTCCGGAAGCCCGCTATGCCGCGATCAGCGCGGCTGCCAGAAAGTCCACCCGTCGGGCGCGCGCGCACGCCTCGGCCGCGGAGGCCCTCGACACCTACAGCCACCTGTGGCCCGACGTCGACGGGGAAGACCGCGGCCGGGGCGCGACTGAACGTCGTGCGGACCATTTGCGGACCAGAACACCCCTCCTGACCTGTTTCCGCAGGTCAGGAGGGGTGTGAGGGATGAGCTGGCCTGTAGGCCGGGAAGGATCCCCGCGGGGGTGACCGTTCAGGGTCATCGACGGCAATGCCGCCTGACCTGCGGAAACGCGGTGGGCCGCGACGGACCTTCATGGTGCCCCGTGGAAATCCTGTCCGCAGTATGTCCACAGTAGAACCGACAAGCGCATTCCGGGGACACCCTCCGGACATGGATCGGACAATGGCGTCACGAGAGGCCTCACCACATTGCTCGGGGGAAGGACCCGCCCATGGGATGTCTGCTGGCACTGCTCGCCGGTTTCGCACCAAGGGTCGCGCTGGTGCTCATCTGGACCTTCTCGACCCTGGTGGACCGCGCCTTCACCGGCTTCCTGGTCCCCCTGCTCGGACTGATCTTCTTCCCCTACGCGACCCTCTTCTACGTCCTCGCCTACAGCCCGGTCACCGGGCTCAACGGCTGGGGCTGGGCATTCGTCGTTCTCGGCTTCATCTTCGACATCGGCCACTGGGCTGGTGGCGGAGTGACCGGTCGACAGCGATACGCCAGCGCCTACTAGCTCTGGATCGCGGTATTCCGGGGCGCCGGTCGGACCTAGCAACTATCGTTGTTGGCATGCTTCTGGTGGCCATCATCCTGTTCGGCATGCTGGTCGGCGCGGGTGCGCAGCTGATCCTCGGCCGATCGCGCAACAGCATCGACTGGACGAAGGCGATCGTGGCCGGGGTCGTGGGCTCCTTCATCGGCGGCTTGTTGATCAGCCTGCTGTCCCGTGACGGCCTGGCCCTGAAACCCAGCGGCGTCATCGGATCTCTGGCAGGCGCGATCGCGGTCACGGCAGCCTGGCGCTGGTGGGATGGCCGGAACAAGCCGACCGCGGTAGACCGCGCCGCGAAGCGGTCCGGGGACCCACGCAAGTCCCACCCACGCTGAGCCGACAGCTCGGCCGCTCTCGTACCGCTCGACCGGGAGCGACCTCGCGGTCGCCGAGCTGCCGGACGATCTCGTCGTGCGGACGAACGGCGGGAGGGGTGGGGCCGAACGACCGTGTTGGCGACGAGGGAGGCGCTGCATGGTCGAAGTAGAAGACCAACGTGCGGTTGCTCAAGGAGGCACGATGTTGGCTCTCGTCATTCTCGCCTGCCTGGTCGGTTTCTTCGCGATGGGCAGGTCGCTCGCCAGGGCCAACGAAGCCGGCATGCGCGACGAGGACGACCCGCGGCACACCTCTCGCCCCAGCACACCGTGCCTCGACTTCCACTCCGTCGAGGAGGCACGGCGCAGGTCGAACTTCGGTCCACCGGGCTACTTGGTCTCGGAGCGCCGGATCGAGCACGAGAGCCGCAGGCTCATTGCGGAGATAGAGCAGTTCCTCGCCAAACGAGAGTCGAGCTGAGGCCGCGTCCACCTCGCACCAGCGATCGTCCGCCCGGCGACCAGCGGTGCTCGCGGCTCTGGCGCCCGCGTCTTCTCGTGAAGGCGCGGGCGCCAGACGGCCAGGAAAGAGCGGTCAGCCAGCGAGGATCTTTGCTTTCTGGGCGGCGAACTCCTCGTCGGTGAGCACGCCCTGGTCGCGCAGCTCCGCGAGCGCCTTCAGCTGCCCGACGACGTCGGGCACGGGTGCGGGGGCCGGGGGTGGGGCCGGCTGTTGGGAGTACTGCTGGTCGTAGGCCTGCTGTTGCTGGGCGTAGATCTGCGCGTCACGTTCCGCGAACTTCTCGGCCTGACGCCGCTCCACCCGGCCGTGGACCGCGCTGGCGGTTCCAGCCACGACGGCCGTGCGGGCGACTCCTCGTAGTAGTCCTGGCATCTGTCGTACTCCTCAGCTAGTCGGTTGGAGGGCTTCGACGCGGTCGAGGGCGGCGATCACTTCCGCGGCCGGGACCCGGGCGCTGGCGACCATCTCGCCGCCGCTGTTCCGTGCGGCCGCCACGAACGGGGCGGCCCACGTGTTCTCGTAGATGATCAGGGCCGCGACCGTGCCGGGCGTCATCGCCTGGGCCGCCTCGGCGACGTCGTCGTCACCAAGAAGACCGGACCGGGCGCCGGCGAAGTAGGCGAAACCGGCGCGCTCCGACGTCGGGTCGGTCAGCTCGAGAACCTCGACACTGCCGTCGTCGTTCTTGGCGATCACGGTGAGATCGAGGAGCCGGATGGTGCCGGCCTCCACGAGGTCCATGAGGGCCTTGCTCGCCTCGCCAGTGAGCCGCTCGCGCGGGAACTCCAGGAGGACGAAGTCGATGGGGCCGTACAGATCGGTCGATGTCATAGTCATGTACCTCCCGTTTGCTGCATCGATTGCTCCGAACACGCCCCACCGTCCACCACGCGGCTCGGGCTGACATCACCCGCAGAGGATTAGCGCGACTCCCTTCACCCTCTACGGGCGAGCCGTACGCCGCTCCCCCGCTGCCACGATGAGCAAGTACCAGAGCCCGCGCGTCACGGCACTGTTCGCCACCGCCGGAGCCACCAACTCCGGGCTCTACCCGGCCACTGGGCTCGGTGACCGCATGGCCTCGGCCGGGCAGTTCCCACCGGTCATGGGCCACCGCGTCGGCGGGAAGACCCCCATGGGCATCCTCGTCACCGCGGCGGCAGCCATCATCCTCGCGGTCTTCTTCGACCTCAGCGCCATCGCCTCCCTCGGCAGCGCCGTCGCGCTGATCGTGTTCACGCTGGTGACCCTCGGCCACCTGCGGGTCAGGCACGAGACCGGCGCCAAGACTTGGATCTTGGTCGTGGCCGACCTCGCCACCGTGGTGGTCCTCATCGCGTTCGCGGTCACGACGCTCGCCGAGGAGCCGGCGACGTCCGTGGCCTTGGTGTCAATCGTGCTGCTCAGCGTCGTCCTCGACCTGATCTGGAAGCACCGCCGCGACTCGCGGCACAGGATCGTCGGCCAGCGACTGGCCCACTGACGCCGCAGCGTCCAAGCTGCAACAGCCACAATCACCGGTGACGGGAATGTCCGAGTCGCCGCATGAAGACGACGACCAGTACGGCGGCCAAGAACGAGTAGGCGGCCGCCACCACGAGGAAATCCCCCGTCCTCCAGCCGCTGAAACCCAAGCCGGGAACCATCAAGACGGTGAGGACGACGGCGACTCCCGATGCGACCACCCGCACCACGAACAGCCGCCAGTTCAAGACAGAGCGACGCGCCCACAGGTGCCGCTTCGCCGCGGCCGGCACCACGGAGCCCCAAGAGCCACCGTCACCCGGCCGCCGGTGCTTGCAGAAGGGCACGAGCGCACTTCGGGCACGCCGAAGGTCCCGGTCGCTTCCCCGCGGCACACGGACACGTTGTGCGTCAGGGATGCCGTTGGGTCAGGACGCCTCGTGGTCCCCGGCAGGAACGGTGTTCGGGACCTTGCCGTGGGGCAGGAGCACTGCTGCCGCGAGTCCGAGGAGTCCCGCGGCCGCCAAGGTGATCAACGCGACGGCCTCCGCGCTCTCGGTGAGGCCGGCAACGAGGATCGTGCCGGCGATCGCCGTACCGAGAGAGGAACCCAGGTTCGACACGCTGCGCGACAGGCCCGAGATCTCGCCCTGCTGTTCGTCGCCGAAGCTGGACTGGACGACGTTCACCGACGGCGTGAGCATTCCACCCAGGCCGAACCCGACCAGGAAGAGACCGGGGGCGAAAGCCCATGGGGTCTCGGTGCCGCTGACCATGGCGAGCAGCACCACGATGCCGGCTATCGTGATGACGAACCCGATGATGATGAGGGTTCGCTGGTCCCGGCGTTTCGCGAAGCGCTCGGCTCCCAATGAGGACAGGAGCAGTCCCGCGGTGGCGGCGGTGAAGATGACGCCGGTCTGGATCGCGTCGTAGCCGCGGACGGTCTGCAGGTAGGCGGCGACCACGAAGGACACGCCGAGGAGCATCAGCCACTGAATGTTCTGGGTGACGAGGCCGAGGTTGGAGGTGCGGTTGCGGAAGAGGCTCGGGGAGAGCAAGGGCTCTTCACCGGCGCGCTCCTTGGCCCGAACCCCGAGGAAGAACCACACCAGCACGAGGCCGCCGGCAACGAGCAGCGTCACCATGAGCCAGCCGTTGTTGTCCGCGGCGAGGATGCCCAGGACGACGAGCACCAGGCCGAGGGCCGACAGGATGGCTCCAGCGGTGTCGAAGGGCTTTGTCGGGTCGGATGGAAGCGGATCCTCGATGCGGCGACTCAGGATGACGATCAGTGCGATGACGAGTGCCTGGAAGACGAAGGCGGCCCGCCAGCTGATGGCGTCGGTGATGAGTCCACCGATCAGCGGCCCGGCTGCGGCTCCGACGCCTCCCATGGCACTGATCGCACCGAACGCACGGGCTCGGGAGGTGACCTCGGTGAAGAGCAGGGTGGTGAGGATGTACACCGGCGGGATCAGCAGCGCGGTGCCCACACCCTCGAGGATCGAGTTGCCGAGGATGAGGACGCCCAGCCCTGGCGAGAATGCACTCAGCAGAGCACCGACGCCGTAAACGGTGAGTCCGACGGTGAAGCATCGCTTCCGGCCGTACCGGTCGGTCAGCTTCCCTCCGGGGATCATCAGCGCCGCCATGACCATGGGCTTCAAGACGGAGGCAGCGGCGCTGGGGCGCTGGCTGCGCCACCGCGTCGACGAGCAGGTCAGCGGGAACGGCAGCGGGCCCTTGAAGATCATGTACCGCGTCGACGGGTCCAGTGACCTCAGCGAGGAGGTCCTTCCGCACTGGGAGGGCTACCGCGGCTCGGCCCCGGTCCGCATCGGCAACGGAGCCGCCGACCAGCTGCAGCTCGACATCTACGGTGAAGCGATCGACAGCATCTACGTCGCCGACCAGCACGGCATCATCACCAGCCACCAGGGATGGCAGCGCATCTGCGACCTGCTCGACTGGGTCACCGACAACTGGGACCAGCCCGAGGAGGGCATCTGGGAGACCCGAGGCGGACGACAGCACTTTACCTACGGCCGGCTGATGAACTGGGTCGCCCTCGACCGTGGCATCCGCCTGGCATCGACCCACGGACGGCCGGCACCCCTGGACCGCTGGCGCACCCAAAGAGACGCCATCTATCGCCAGATCATGGACCGCGGCTGGAGTCCCCGTCGGCAGGCGTTCCGGCAGCACTACGACACCGATGTCCTCGACGCCTCTCTGCTGCGCATGTCAACCGTCGGCTTCATCACCCCCACCGACCCGATGTGGACCTCCACCCTGCAGGCGATGGACGGCGAGCTGGTCACCGACAGCCTTGTCTACCGCTACGACCCTGAAGCGTCACCGGATGGGCTTCAGGGTTCTGAGGGCACCTTCTCGCTCTGCACGTTCGCCTATGTCGACTCCCTGGCCCGCGCAGGCCGACTCAGCAAGGCGCGGGAGACGTTCGAGAAGATGCTGACCTATGCCAACCACCTCGGCCTCTACTCCGAGGAGATCGCGCTGACCGGTGAGCAGATCGGCAACTTTCCGCAGGCGTTCACCCACCTGTCCCTCATCGACGCGGCGATCACCCTCGATCGGGAGCTCGACCTCAACCCACCGGCAGCGTCGCAGCGAGAGCCGTCCGTCCCGGCTCAACGCACAGTGGCTCCAGAGGAGACAGCCGGCGTCGCAAGCGAGTCAAGCGGCACCGTTCCGGCGACGTGACTCCAACGCCTGTTCCAGGGGTTGGAGCGGCGCCCCGCTCGTCAGCTCGAGACGGGACGGTCCCGCGGCGCGGGTGCCTCGGCCGATGCGGCGCGGGCCGCTCGCTGGGCGGCGTGCCGGCCGCGGTAATACCGCTCCAGCTCGGCCTCCACGTCGGTGTCCATGACGTCCACGTGGCTGACGCGGGCGTCGATGAGTGCCAACAGCAGGGCGAACAAGTGCGGCCGCTCGACCGTGGTCTCGCGAGGAGCCGGCGTCTCGACCGGCGGGGAAGACTTCAACGACATCGTCAACCTCCTCGAGGTCTCACTTCCACCGTCGTTCCCCGCATGGCCGGGAACAAGGGCGCAAAGTCCCGCGATAGGCCCCGCGTGCCGGGCCGAACCCCTGGCCGGCGGGCTCGGTCCGGTCACCGGTGGGGAGTGACGCCCGAGGACACGGTGCGTGGCTCCCAGTCGTAGACCACCGACGTCTGGAGCAAGAGGTCTTGGAGCGAGCGGTTCCTTCGGCTGAACGCGACCCAGTGGCAACCAGGGCGACAGGATGACCCTTCCGGGCGCGCTGTTCCGTGCCCTTACGTAGCCGGCGAGCAGGACGAGGATCACGACCACGCCGCCTCGCCCAGGTCCTTCAGGTCCGCCCGGCTCATGCCCGCGACCGCATGTCCTGCGATGGCGCCGAGACCTCCACCGACCCAGGCCCCGTGCCTCCCTCTCGGCGTCGTCGAGCGACCCGTACGTTGCCGCGAAGGCCGCGAAGGTGTCCAAACCTTGCATGAGCATCTCCTTGTTGCCTGGTGCAGGCGCCTGACCGCAGGCCTGCACCCACCAGCGTGCGGGTCCCCCACGAGGGTCACGGCGGGCGAGAGAGGGAAACATCGGCTTAGGTCGACATCGCCTTGTGTGCGGCGCAATCGGTGGGTCCTGTCCGTCCGGGACCTAGGACTCTGGCGGGCCCAATCGGCCTCGTGTGACCGTGACGGTGTGCTGGGTCGGCCGCGCGGTCACCGCCGGAACGGAGGGCGTCATGAGAAACCCAACGCTTCCTGCTGGAGCATCGCGAGGGCCGAGAGGCCGCCGCCTGCTGGGGGTCGGGTTCGCAGCGGCACTCGCCCCTGTCGCGCTGGCCGGCTGCGCCGGGGACGAGATGAAGGTAAGCGCTCCTGTCCAGGGCTCCATCGTGTTCTCGAAGACAGCCAAGGACCAGGCCGAGATCTACCGGGTGGACGGCGACGCAACGAAACGGATGGCGACAGATGGCAGCCTCGGGGACACCGCTCCCGCGTGGTCACCGGACGGCCAGTTCGTCGCCTACATCACCCAGAAGAACCAGCTGTCCGTGATCAAGGTCGACCCCAACGTCCCTGGGATCCTGATCACGCCCGAGACCTCCGACGTCTCGTCCGCCCCTCGCTTCCCCGCCTGGCTTCCGAACGGCACGATCTCCTACCAGTCCGCCGGGAAGCTCGTCATCGTCCAGCCCACTGGAAAGCGCGTGCAGGAGCTGACCCCCAAAAACCCGCAGTCGAAGGACGGCACCCTGGGAGCCGCATACGCATGGTCGCCCGACGGCAAACAGATGGTATTCGACTGCGGTGGAGACGGCGGCACGACCGTCTGCAAGATCGAGCTCTCGAGCGGCAAGACCAGGGCGCTGCTGGAGCCGAAGGTCAAGTTCGACACCTTCGACTGGTCGCCCGACGGTACGACGGTCGTGGCGGGGGGCGGCTCTGGCACTGGTCAGCAAACGGCGCAGGCAACAGACGTCTACGTCTTCGACGCAGACGGCAAGCACCTGCGCTCACTGCCGCAACCGGGTCGGGAGTCCAGCCCGGCCTGGTCACCGGACGGCAAGTCCATCGTCTACGCGTCCGATCGCGACTCGGACCCAGGTCTGTGGGTCATGGACGCCGACGGCACCGGGGCGAAGTCACTTGTCAGCGAGGCGGGCGCGTCCAGCCCGGACTGGACCGGGTGAATTCCTGATGGTCAGTCACGCGCCCACGGCGGTCCGGAGGAGAGCGCCAGGAAGAAGAACATCTCGGAGTCCGTCGAGCCTTCGATGTCGAGGAAGAGCGCCGGTTCGACCGCGAGGGCCAAGTCCCGCTTGACCTCCGGAAACCTCGCCACCGCCCTGAACAGCCCTGGCGTCTCGAAGCCGCCGTACCACCCGAACGACGAATCCATCGCCGTTGAGCGGATCTGCCCACATGTGAGCGTGTTTGCTCTGCATCACCAGGGAGTTCTGCGGCTGGTAGAGCAGGTCCTCCAGACAGACGGGTGTACCTGAGTACGCGAGCCATCGACACATGGCAGAAGCCTCCTTTCTGCCATTCGACCGGCGGGGTGAGCAGTTTCGCGGCTCATCCTCCGCGGGTGATGTCGCGCGCACGGCCGGTTCCTACGGTGAGAGAGCCGTGGGTGACGAAAGGATGCAGCGGGATGAATGCGCCCCACGCCGCTTTCCGGATCAGACCGTCGGATGTCGTGCGCCTCATGCTCTCCTGGGTCGGCTCCACGCTCGCGCTGATGCTCGCCGCGATGGTGCTCCCGGGCCTCTCCGCCTCGACCCCGTGGGCCTACTTCGTGGTGGCGGCGATTGCCGGAGTCATCGGTCTCGTCATCCGCCCGGCCCTCGTCGAGGTCTCGGCAAGGGTCGGCTGGGTGGCCGTGCTCCCCATCGCCCTCGTGGGGCAGGCCCTCGTTATGTACGCCGCAATCCTCGCCGTGCCACAGGTCAACGCCGACTTCTGGACCGCGGTGGCGGCGAGCTGGATCGCCGCCGGAGTCGGCACGCTCGTCGCGTGGGTCACGACCGCGGGCACCGACGACGCCCTCGTCAGCGCGCTCAGCCGCCGCGGCGCAGCGATGAAGGTCGATGACCCCGACGTCGACGGCGTGCTGTTCGTCCAGTTCGACGGGGTTCCCTTCCCCGTGCTCCAGTGGGCCGTGCAGTCCGGGGCCGTACCGACCATCCGACGATGGCTGGCGTCCGGCACCCACGAGCTGCGCGAGTGGACGCCTCAGCTGCCCTGCACCACGCCCGCCAGCCAGCTCGGCCTCCTGCACGGGACGGTGGACCACGTTCCGGCGTTCCGATGGTACGACCGCCAGACCGACCGGATCCTCGTGGCGAACCGGCCGGCCGACGCCCGCCTGATCGAGGCAAGGGGCAGCAACGGCCACGGCCTGCTGTGCGACGACGGTACGTCGATCTCCAACCTCTTCACGGGCGACGCGCCCCGAGCGCTGATGACCATGAGCCGGGTGCAGGCCGAGCGTGGTAGCACCCAGACGCGACGGGCGGTGGCGTGGTTCCTCGCCTCGCCAGGCGGGTTCCCCCGCAGCTTCCACAGAGCCCTTGCTGAGATCGGCAAGGAACGGTGGCAGGCCTCTCGGCAGGTCCACCGCGACCTCGACCCTCGCATGCACCGCACGTGGACCTTCGCCCTCCTCCGGGCGACGAGCAACGCCTTGCTGAGGGACCTGAACACCGCCCTGGTCGCAGAGGAGATGCGCCACGGCGCCCGGTCCATCTACGTGGACTACGTCGACTACGACGAGATCGCGCACCACGCCGGCATGTTCCGCAACGAGTCCCTGGCGGCGCTCGACGGACTCGACCAGGTCCTCGGGGCGCTCGAACGGCTGGCTGCCAACGGCGCGCGCCGATACCACATCGTCGTTCTGTCCGACCACGGTCAGTCACAGGGCCGCTCGTTCGAGGATCGCTACGGCAAGGATCTCGGTGTCCTCTGCCAGCAGCTCATGGCCCAGGAGGTTCACTCCTTCGACCGGCCGGTCGAGGGATGGGGTCGTGCCGAGTCGATCGTTGGGGACGTCGGCTCGGGAACCGCAGTGGCGGGCAAGATCGTCGACAAGGTCGAGCGGCGCGTCGCCCGCGAGTACGGCGACGAGCACGCCGACGAGCCAGGGCATCCGGTGGTCCTCGGCTCCGGCAACCTCGGGCTGCTCTACCTCCGGGGGGCTCGGCGCCGGCCGTTGGAGGAGCTGGCCTCGCACTGGCCGGACCTGATCCCCGGCCTCACACGGCATCCCGGCATCGGCTTCGTCGCCGGCATCGACCTGGCCGGCACGCCATGGGCGATCGGGCGGGACGGGAGGTGCAACCTTCGAACCGGGCTGGTCCAAGGACGTGACCCGCTCGCGTCCTTCGGCGAGCACGCCCGCAGGGTGCTGCTTCGCGCCATCTTGATGGAGGAGGCGCCCGACCTCTACGTGAACAGCTCCGTGGAGCTCAGGAGCGGCGAGGTCGCGGCGTTCGAGGACCTCGTCGGAGCGCACGGGGGCCTCGGTGGCTACCAGGACAGCGCGGTGCTCCTCGCGCCCAGCGAGCTCTTGGAAATGCTGCCGGAGCGAGTCGAGGGAGCCGATGTGCTGCATCGATCGTTCGTGACGTTCCTCAAACGCCTCGGCCACCGCACCGACGACCAGCGAGGTGCAACAGACCGGCCCGAGGGACCCGAGTTCCGCAGCCCGGTCTCCCCGCCCTCGACACCGGCCCCGTCGGAGTGAGGGCATGGGAGACCGCTTCGAGGTCACCCGCAACGGATGAGGCCGCCGTGGTGACGTCGAGCCACGCTTGCAGTGACAGTCGGTCAGAAAGAGGAGCTCCCATGTCTGACACACGTATCAACGTCTCCACGCCGTCTCAGGCGACAGCCGCAGCCGCCAAACGGGCAACGCCCGTCCCGGAACCCACCGGCTGGGTCGGCTGGATCTTCTTCGCCGCCACGATGATGCTCATCCTCGGCGTCTTCCACGTCTTCCAGGGGCTCGTGGCCCTCTTCAACGACGAGTACTACCTCGTGGGTCCCAACGGGCTCACCGTCCAGGTCGACTACACGGCCTGGGGCTGGACACACCTGATCCTCGGCGTACTCGTCGCAGCCGGTGGCATGGCCCTCTTCGCGGGACAACTGTGGGCGCGGATCGTCGGCGTGGCGGTCGCCTTCCTCAGCGCCATCGTCAACGTCGCGTTCCTGGCGGCATACCCGATCTGGTCCACCATCCTGATCGCACTCGATGTGTTGGTGATCTGGGCGATCACCGTCCACGGCGACGAGATGAAGAACGTCCGCGGCGACGAGAACTTGGAGTGACTGTGGTGAGGGGCGCGCAGCACCGTTGAGAGCGGGTAGACATCAGCCAGTGCCGTGGCCCAAGGCGCTACTCGGCCACAAGTCGGCCGTCGAGGCCGCTCTCGGTGGGCGGGTTCCGGGTGCCGCTACGGCAGCGGCCGGCGGCCGCAGCACGCCACGGAGGACCGCAGCCGCTCCAGAAGTGTCCACAGTAAAGCCGCAGTAAGCCCTCCTGACCGGCGTTTCTGCAGGTCAGGAGGGGTAAGAGGGATGAGCTGGCCTGTAGGCCGGGTTCTGTCTCCGCTCGCCTTGCGGCGATGCGGTCGGCGACCATCCATCTAGGGCTGCCGTTGCCGACAGCCTCGTGCGGTCTACCCGCGGACTCGGGCGGGCCGCCCTCGATCGTCCGCGCAGACGGCCGGAACCGTCCTCTTGACCTTGCTCCAGGTGGGGTTTACCGAGCCGCTCCGGTCACCCGGAACGCTGGTGGTCTCTTACACCGCCGTTTCACCCTTACCGCTGCCCTGCCGAGGCCGAGCAGCGGCGGTCTGTTTTCTGTGGCACTGTCCCGCGGGTCACCCCGGGTGGGCGTTACCCACCACCTTGCCCTTCGGAGCCCGGACCTTCCTCGGGGAGTCTCCTCCACGCGGTCGCCCGGCCAGCTCATCCACCGTCAAGTCTACGGCCATCGCGGCGCGGAGCCGACCCGGAGTCAGAGGGTGAAGCGGACGGTCCGCGTGGTGACGTCTGCCTCGGTGAGGCGGACCCGGACGTCGCCGCCCAGCGGCAGCCGCCCCGAGCCGACCACCGGCGCCTCGATCGCGGGCTCGTGCACCACGACGTCGCCGTGCTGCGGGTCCCCGTCGTCGACCTGCACGACCACGCCTTCGAACTCCTCGCCGACGTGCGGCCGCAGGACCGCGGCCTCGACCAGGTTGAGCACCGCCTTCTCGTACTGGTGGGCGCGCTGCCCCGACTCCCGCATCGTCTGCGGTACGTCGTCCAGCCGCTCGAGCACCCACGACGGCACCTCCGCCCCCGCGCACAGCGCCACGCAGATCTCGCCGGCGTAGCGGTCGGCGAGCCGACGCAGCGGCGCGGTCACGTGCGCGTACTCCGACGCCAACGCCGCATGCTCCGGCTGCGCCGGCACCTCCCCGTTGAACCCGACGTACCCCGAGCCGCGCAGCAGCAGGGTGCAGGCCATGATCATCGCCGCGTGCTTCGGCCGGTCCGGGTCCAGGGACCGGATGAAGTCCGGGTAGAGCTGCTCGGCCGGCCAGTCGATCTTCAGGGCCCGCGCGGTGCGGTGCAGCCGCTGCACGTCACGGTTCTCCGGCGGCGGCAGCGTGCGCAGCAGGCCCACCCGCGCGTAGACCATCAGGGACGCGGCGGCCATCCCGGTCAGCAGGGAGATCTGCGCGTTCCACTCCTCCACCGGGAGCATCCGCCGGAACTCCAGCGTCCATCGCTCGCCGTCGACGTCGATCTCCTGCTCCGGCAGCGGCAGCGACACCCCGCCGCGGGCCGCCTCGCGGTGCAGCCGCTTCTCCCCCACCTCGCGCAGCAGCGTGAACATCTCGTCGGCGGTGCCGGCGTCCACCTGCGCCTGGAGACCGGCGTACGACAGCTTCGCCCGGCTCCGCACCCGGGCGCGCTCCACGTGCACGTCGGTGCCCTCGCCGCTCTCGTCCACCTTGATGGTCCACAACAGGGCGGGACGCGCCTCGCCGGGCAGCAACGAGGCCGCCCCCTCGGAGAGCACCTTCGGGTGCAGCGGGATCCTCGAGTCCGCTCCGTACATCGACTCCCCCCGGCGGTGCGCCTCGACGTCGACCGGGTCGCCCGGCGAGACGAACGCCGCGACGTCGGCGATGGCGTAGCGCACCACGTAGCCGGCACCGTCCCGCTCGAGGTGGACGGCCTGGTCGAGGTCCATCGACGACTCCGGGTCGATGGTCACGAACGGGATGTCGGTGCGGTCCAGGTCCGGCAGCCGGGGCGAACCGGCGGCGCGCTCGGCCGCCGCCTCGACCTCGGACGGGAACCCGGGTGAGACCCCGAGCTCGTCCTGGATCGTCGCGATGCCGCGGCGGAGCGTGTCGCCGTCCGTGCGCAGGAGCCGCACGACTCGTCTCGGCACTACCGATCACCCCTCGCGGTCGTCAGTTCCGGCCAGCATAGGGTGAGCCCGTGCTGATCCTGCTTCCGCCGTCCGAGGGCAAGACGGCCCCGCGCCGCGGGAAGCCGCTCGACCTGGCCGGCCTGAGCTTCCCCTCCCTGCACGAGCCCCGAGCCGAGGTGCTCGACGCCCTCGTCTCCCTCTGTACGACGGACGGCGACCCGGCCCGCGCGGCCGCGGCGCGGGTCCTGGGGATCGGCCCCACCCAGCTGGCGGAGGTGGACCGCGACGCGACGCTGGCGAACGCCCCGACCGCACGCGCCGACCGGGTCTACACCGGCGTGCTCTACGAGGCCCTGGACCCGACGACCCTGGAGGGGGCCGCGAAGCGGCGCGCGACGTCGTGGCTGGCGATCACCTCGGGCCTGTTCGGGCTGCTGCGCCCGCACGACCGGATCCCGTCCTACCGACTGTCGGGCGACGTGAGCCTCCCCGGCCTCGGCACCGTGTCGACGTACTGGAGCCGGCGGCTCGAGGGGGCCGTCCGCGAGGCGGCCGGCCGCGGGCTGGTCGTGGACCTGCGCTCGTCGACGTACGCCTCGTTCTGGCGTCCCGGGCACGACCTGGCGCCACGGGTCGCGACCGTGCGGGTGCTGCACGAGGTCGACGGCCGCCGCAGGGTCGTCTCGCACTTCAACAAGGCCACCAAGGGCCGCATCGTACGCGCGCTGCTCGACGACGGCGGGACGCCGTCGACGCCCGCCCAGCTGGTCGACCAGCTCGGGTCGCTCGGCTGGAAGGTCGAGGCCGGTGACCTCGGACGTGCCGGGAGCCGGGTCGACGTCGTCGTCAGCGACCTATGAACGCCGCCTCCATCGGCCGGGCGTTGAACATCCGCATCGAGGCGTTCCCGTCGTCGTAGAACGACAGCACGGTGACCGAGGCGGGCGCCAGCTCCATCCGGTAGACGGCCTCCAGCGGGGCACCGAGCGCCCGCGCGACGAGCACCTTGATCGGGGTGACGTGGCTGACCGCGAGCACCGTGCGCCCGGCGTACGTCGAGACGAGCGTCTCCAGGCTGGCGTGCACCCGCTGCTGCACCTGGCGAAACGACTCGCCCCCGCCCGGCGTGTGGTGCAGCGACCCGAGCCAGGCGTCGAGGTCGTCGGGGAACGCCTCGCGCACCTCGCCGAATGTCTTCCCGTCCCACCGTCCGAACTCCATCTCGGCCAGCCCGTGGTCGAGGTCGACGGTCTTGCCGAGCCGCTCCGCCAGGATCTCCGCGGTTTCCCGGGTCCGGCGGACCGGCGAGCTGACCAGCGCGTCGATCTCGTCGGCCAGCGGCGCGAGCCAGTCCGCCGTGGCGCGCGCCTGGGCGCGGCCGTCGGCGGTCAGCCCCGGGTCGGAGCCGGCCAGGCCGCCGGAGAACCGCTTGTCCATGGTGTGCGCGGTGACCCCGTGCCGGACCAGCACCAGGGTGGTGGGCGTGCCGCCCGGCGACCAGCCGCGGAGGGCCGGGGCCGCCGGGGCGGCCGCCGGGGCCCTGGCCGCGACGGGCTCGGCCGCCGGTCCGGCGCCCGAGGCGGCCCGGTCGAGCGCCTCGTTGAGGATCCGGTCGGCGTGCCTGTTCTTGTCCCGCGGGATCCAGGTGTAGGTGGTGCCGGGCGGCGCGAGCCGGTTGGCGGCCATCGCCAGCGGCCGCATGTCCGGGTGCTTGACCTTCCACCGTCCCGACATCTGCTCCACGACCAGCTTGGAGTCCATCCGGACCTCCAGCGCCGCCTCCGGCGCGTGCTCGAGGTAGAGCTCGAGACCGGCGATCAGCCCGCGGTACTCCGCGACGTTGTTGGTGGCGATCCCGATGTGCTCCGCCCGCTCGGCGATCACCTCGCCGGTGTCCGCGTCCATCAGCACGGCGCCGTAGGCCGCCTCCCCCGGGTTCCCGCGAGAGCCGCCGTCCGCCTCGATCCGGACGGAGGCGTGCCCTCCGGCCATCAGATCCCGGACTCCGCGGTGCGCACCAGGATCCGGTTGCACTCCTCGCAGCGCAGCACCTCGTCGGTGGGTGCCTTCGCGATCACGCCGAGGTCGGCGGCGGTGAGCTCAAGGCTGCACCCCTCGCAGCGGCGGGCGCGCAGCCGGGCGGCGCCGACGCCGCCCTTCTGCTCGCGGATCTTGTCGTAGAGGGCGAGCAGGTCGGCGGGCACGCCGTCGGCGGTCACCTTGCGCTCCGCGGTGACCTGCGCGAGCTGCTCCTCGATCGAGCCGGCCTTCCGGCCGCGGGACGCGCCGACCTCGGCGACCTTGAGGTCCAGCGACTCGACCCGGGCGTTCAGCTCGTCCAGCTCGGCCTGGGCGGTCTCGAGCTGCTCCATCACCTCGAGCTCGATGTCCTCGAGCTCGGAGATCCGCCGGTCCAGCGAGACCAGCTCCTGCTGCATGTGCTGGAGGTCCTTCGGGTTGGTGACGAGACCGGCGTCCATGCGCTCCCGGTCGCGCGTGCGCCGGGTCTTCACCTGCTCGACGTCGGTGTCGGCCTTGCGCTGCTCCCGGGTCAGGTCGTCGACGCGGATGCGCGCGTCCCGCGCCTGGTCGCTGACCTGCGCGCGCTCGGCCTGGAGCGCGGCCAGCTCCTTCGTCTCCGGCATCGTCCGCAGCTGGTGCTGCAGCAGATCCAGCTTGGCGTCGAGCTCCTGGACGTCCAGCAGCTTGAGCTGCGAGAAGGCGTCGGCTTTCAGCGTCTGCTCCTTGCCTCGAGGGTGGTCGGCGTCAGCCGCCGACGCGGAACGTCCACGGGTCCGTGTTCGTCGTGCTGACGCGGGTCTCCACCGTATCCCCTCGGGCGTCCAGGGCGGCCACCAGTTTGCGCTCGACGACCGGGAGCCAGGTCCACTCGGCCGCCCAGTGCGCGATGTCGACCAGCGCGGGGCCCCGATGCTCGAGGAACTCCCCGGCACGATGGTGCCGCAGGTCGGAGGTGACGTAGACGTCGGCCCCGACGTCGAGCACGCCGTCGAGGAAGGAGTCCCCCGCGCCGCACGCGACCGCCACCGTCTCGACGGGGCGGTCCGGGTCGCCGGCGGCGCGCACCCCGGTGGCGGTCGCGGGGAGCGCGCCCGCCAGCCGGTCGGCGAAGCCGCGCAGCGTGGTCGGGGTGCCGAGACGGCCGATCCGGCCGTGCCCGCGGACGGTCCCGCCGGCCGGCACGTTCGCCAGCTCCAGGACGTCGTACGCCGGCTCCTCGTAGGGGTGGACCGCCGACAGCGCCGCCACCACCGCGCCCCTGCGTGACCGCGGGAGGACGGCCTCGACCCGGACCTCGTCGACCAGCTCGACCTCGCCTACCCTGCCGATCATCGGGGTGGCGCCGTCCAGCGGCCGGAAGCGGCCCTCGCCGGGTGCGGAGAACGTGCACGAGTCGTAGTCCCCGATCCGGCCGGCTCCGGCTGCCGTGATCGCCTCGCGCACGGCGTCGGCGTGCCCGTGCGGGACGAACGTGACGATCTTGTCGAGCGCCTCGCCGCCGGTGGGGAAGAGCACGTCCGAGTCCGCGAGACCGATGGCCCGGGCCAGCGACTCGTTGACGCCGTCCTCCGCCACGTCGGCGTTGGTGTGGGCGGTGTAGAGGGCCGCACCACCCCGGAGGAGCTCGTGCAGCACGCGTCCCTTCGGCGTCGTGGCGGCCACCCCGTGGACGGCGGTCAGCAGCAGCGGGTGGTGTACGACGACCAGGTCGGCGCCCCACCCGAGCGCCTCGTCGACCACGGCCTGCACCGGGTCCACGGCGAACATGACCTTCTCGACGGGCTGCCCGGGGTCGCCGCACACCAGGCCGACGGCGTCCCAGCCCTCCGCCGTCGAGGGGTCGTACCAGCCCTCGAGCAGCGCCACCACGTCACCCAGCCGCAGACTCATGCCGCGAGCCTAGTGCGACGACTTCGGCGGCGTCCGGCGAGGGAACGGAGGATCAGCGGGGACAGGCTGGCGCGAGCTCGACCCGGGCGACCGTGCCGCTCACCGCGAACCGCCGCAGCGCCCGGCAGAGGTCGGGAACGGCCCGGCGGTCGGTCGCGAAGACGGTGACAGTCTGGCCCGAGCTGGTGACCGCCGGGCGTCCGGACAGGGTCCCGACGGTCACCCAGCTCGCCGGGATCTGGTCACGGAACCACCCGGTGTAGATGGCCGCGGCACGCACGCCGCTGTGCCGCACCAGCGGCCCGAGCCAGTGCCGCGAGGTGGCCTGCGCGTGGCGGGCGTCCTGGCTGGCGAGACCGCCGAGGTCGAGGACGCGTTGCCCGCCCCGGTAGGCGACCAGCCCGAGGTCGTTCACCGCGATCGGCTCGCGCCAGTAGCCAGCGACGAACCGGGCGGTCTGGGCCTGCTGGGACTCGATGTCGGCCGAGGCGCTGGGCACCGCGAACGACCAGAGCGCCAGCGGGATCGCGCTGAGCGCCAGCGCCACGCCGAGCATCGAGACGAGCAGCGTCAGCGGGCCCGACCGCACGAAGCCCCAGTCCGCGGCCATGCGGGCCAGCACCGGGACGAGGCCGGCCAGCAGGTAGACCTCGTAGCGGCCGGACTGGGTGAAGCCACCCGCCACCGCGTGCGCGACGAGCGTGACCGCCGCGAACCAGTGCAGCACCGTCCACCGGCGCAGGACGACGGCGTCGATCACGACGATCACGCCGCACAACAGGAACTGCGGGTGCACGAGCAGCAGCTCCAACCGCCAGACGACCTGGTCGACGCGGGACGCTCCCGGGATGCCCATCTTGACCAGCACCGAGCTCGGCAGCGGTTCGAGGCCCCGGGTGACCAGGAACAGCGTGAAGGCGCCGACCCCCGCGACCCAGGCCGCGGTCGCGGCCGCCGCCTGCCGGACGTGCCCCCGGGCGACCAGCACCAGGGCCGCCGCGACCGAGAACGCGGCGTTCTCGTAGCGGACCAGTGGCCCGACCGCCATGGCCACCAGGAGCAGCGGGTCCACGCGCCCCGACGACGCGAGCTCGACCACACCGCGACCGACCAGCAGCGCCAGGAAGATCTGCAAGGGGTGCTCGAGACCGCTGAACGCGATCCCGACCAGGTCGAGGGCAAGGACCGCGGCCACGGTCGCGCCGACCAGGACCCAGCCCTTGACGTAACGGGCGAACACACCGTGCAGCAGGAGCGCCGAGCCCGCGGTGAAGATCAGGTTCCACAGCAGCGGGACCCAGTCCTGGAACCGGAGGCCGGCGGTGAGACTGAGCAGGAACGGCCACAGGATCGACGAGGCGGGGCTCGAGGTCTCCGTGGGGTTGATGCCGTAGTGGCCGTGCCTGATCTGGTCGGCGAGAGCGAGGTGGATGTAGGGGTCGTCCAGCGTGTAGGTGAAGTGCCCTCCGGTGGAGCGCAGGATCAGGGCGCTCTCGACCGCGAACGCCAGCACGACGCCGACGACCACCCAGCCGTGCCGGGGCCGCCCCACCCGTCGATACCGCTCCACGCGCTGCCCGTCGGCGCGCTCCAGCTCCCCCACAGAAGTCACGCCCACGAGTGTCCTTCACCCGGGCCGGAACTGTCCCGGCTTTGGGTGGGACGGCTGCGGAGCTCGGTCTATGGGAATTCATCGGTTGCGCTCAGCCGGCCCCCAAGAAGGCCCACTAGCCTGAAGGTGCCTGCGGTGGGCTCGGCTGAGGATGTGAGGCATGCGAGCTTCTGGTAGCTCCGTCGGCCCCCGAGGGGCCACGCTGCTCCTCGTCACCGCGGTCGTAGGTGCCGGTCTCGGTGTGCACGGCTGGTCCGGCCGCCACTCCGGCCCGCCTCCCGGAGCCCTGAACGGCCCGGTCTCCTCGACCCCGGCCGGGTCCGGCAGAGCACCCAGCCCGGCTGCGAGCCCGGGCGGCTCACCGACGGCATCACCGACGGGTGGCAGCCCGGTCGGACCCAACGCGGCCAAGGGCGGCCCGCTGCTGAGCTCGCAAGGTTACGCGTCGTACTCCTTCCTGGTCTGGCCCGGCACGCCGAGCAGCGCGGCGCGGACCGCGATGACGGGGCTGTCGATCTCGGTCCAGCGGACGGGTGCGGGCCTCTCGGTCAAGGCCGGTGTCAGCGGGCAGGCTCCAGGCTCCGCCCACTCCTACCCGGGGGGTGCCAGGGTCTATGTCGTGGAGGCGTCGATGGGCGACGAGGCCGGCAACTCCGACTACAACCTGGGCGATGACGGCGTGGTGGTCACCGACGCCCAGGGCAGGATCGTGCAATGACGGCCGGGACCGGTCGGACGCCGGCACGCGGTACGACGCCGCGGGAGCGCCCCGCGGCACCATCGGACCTCACCGGGCAAGCGGGGCGGCTGGCCTCGGACTGGGCTCCGACCGTGGGACGGGTCCTGCTCGGGCTGGTGCTGGCATGGTTCGGATATCACGAGCTCGTCCGGCCGTCCTTGTGGACCGGATACGTCCCGGTGGTGCCGGCGTCGTCTTCGCTGGCCGTGCTCCTCGTCCTGGCCCACGGCTGGCTGCTGCTCGTGCTGGCGGTCGGCATGGTGGCCGGAATCGCGGTGAGGACGCTCGCGGCCGTCGCGGTGGTCCTGCTCCTCGAGATCGTGGTCTCGCTGACGGTGACCAACGGCCCGTCCGACCTGACCTTGCGCGACGTGGGCGTCCTGGGGCTTGCCGTCTGCCTGACGGCAGCCACCAAGCAACGGCTCGTGCTGAGCCGATAGCCGCCCGGGACCCGGCACAGGGTCTGACCTACGGAGACGTCGGCGGGCGCAGTCGGTGGGCGCAGCAGGGATCGAACCTGCGACCACCTCCTTGTAAGGGAGGTGCTCTACCGCTGAGCTATACGCCCCGAGATGAAGCGCGGGTCAGCCTACGCGAGCCTCGGGGAGCGCGACAAAATCCGCTCCGGGACATGCGTACGGCCGCTGGCGTCTCGGGTCACCAGCGGCCGTAGCAAAGAATATTCAACCGCCTGCCGGCGCGGGTGTACCAGGAATACCGGAAATCTCGAAGATTCTTTACCCGGGCCCGTCCGCCGGGCCGGCGAGGCCGGCCAGCACCCGCATCTGCTCGCCGAGGTCGCGGGCCTCGGGCATGGGGTTGTGCACGCTCCAGCGCAGCACCCCGGCCTCGTCGACGATGAACGTCGACCGCTTCGCGCAGCCGCGGTCGGCGTCGAGGACGTCGTACTGCTGGGCCACCGCGCCGTGCGGCCAGAAGTCCGACAGGAGCGGGAAGGCGATTGCGTCGCGGTCCGCGAAGGCCCGCAGCGAGAACATCGGGTCGCAGGAGACCCCCACCGGCACCGCTCCGAGGGCGGCGAAGCGCCCCAGGCTGTCGCGCACCTCGGAGAGCTCGCCGGTGCACACGCTGCTGAACGCGAACGGGAAGAACATCAGCACCACGGCCTTGTCGTCCCGCAGGGCCGAGAGCCGCACCGGCCGGCCGTGTTGGTCCCTGAGCTCGAAGTCGGGGGCCTCCCGGCCGATCTCGAGAGTCACGAACGCCCCTGCTGGGGCTCGGGGTCAGCGTCGACGAGCTCGCGCTTGAGCACCTTCCCGGTGGCGTTCCTGGGCAGCTCGTCGAGGAAGATGATCTCCCGCGGCACCTTGAAGCGCGCGAGGTTGTCCTTGACGTGCGCCTTGAGGTCGTCCTCGCTCGCCGCACCCGGCGAGGAGAGTACGACGAACGCCCGCAGCCGCTTGCCGAAGTCGTCGTCGTCCACGCCGACCGCCGCCACCTCGACGACGGCGTCGTGACGGGCCAGGCAGTCCTCGACCTCCTTGGGGAAGACGTTCTCGCCGCCGGAGACGATCATCTCGTCGTCGCGGCCCTCGACGAACAGCCTCCCGTCCTCGTCGAACCTGCCGACGTCGCCGCTGGACATGAGGCCCTCGTGCATGTCCTTGTGGCCGCCGCCGGTGTAGCCCTCGAAGAGGATCCCGTTACCGACGAAGATGCGGCCGGAGGTCCCGACGGGGACCTCGTCCCCCTTCTCGTCGAAGATCCGCACCACCGTCGCGTGCGGTGTCCGGCCGGCCGTCCCCGGCGCCTCGCGGAGGTCTCGCGGGTCGGCGATCGTCGCGTAGGCCACCTCGGTGGACCCGTAGACGTTGAACAGGGTGTCCCCGAACTGGTCCATCCACTCGACGCCGAGGTCCCCGGGCAGCGCCGACCCCGACGCGGCCACCACCTGGACGCGCGAGAGGTCGTAGGAGTCCAGGGTCTGCTTCGGCAGCTGCAGGATCCGCTGGAGCATCACCGGGATCACCACCAGGGAGTCGCAGCGGTTGGTGGTCACCACCTCGAGGCAGTGCTCGGGCTCGAACCTCCGGGTCAGCACCACGGTGGAACCGAGCAGCATCGACAGCCCCCAGTGCGCCCAGCCCCAGGTGTGGAACAGCGGAGCGGCGACGTGGGTGCGCCAGCCCGAGCGCAGCGGCAGCCTCGACAGCAGCGCCACCGCCGCGTCGATCCCGGCCTCGCTGCGGGGCGCGCCCTTCGGGGTGCCCGTCGTGCCGGAGGTGAGGATGATGACCCGGCTCGACTTCGCGGGCGCGGGATGGGGGTCCGTGGACCCTTCGCCGATCAGTCCCTCGACGGTCTCCGCCGCCTCGTCCGCGTCGTCGCACCAGGCCAGGATCCGGTGCTTCACGTCCGCGTCGGCGAGCGTCCCGGTGAACTCCGCGTCGTGGATCACGACCGTGGGCTTCTCCCGCGCGAGGACGTCGACCAGCTGGGGCCCGGCGAACGCGGTGTTGAGGTAGAGCAGGTCGGCTCCCAGCTTCGCGGCGGCGATGCTCGCGTCGACGAAGCCCCGGTGGTTGCGGGCCATGATCGCCACGCCGTCGCCGGGACCGACGCCGCGCGAGCGAAGCGCGTCGGCGAGGGCGTTGCTGCGCTCGTCGAGCTCGCGGAACGTCAGGTCGCCCAGGTCGTCGACGAGCGCGGTCCGGCCCCCGTTGAGGATGGCCTGCGCCCGGAACCCGCCGGCCGGGCCGGTCCCCCACGTCGCCAGCGTCCTCGCCACCCGGAGCAGCAGGTGCGGCGGGTACGGCTTGATGATGCCGGCACGGGTGAGCACCCGAAGCATGGTGAGCTGCTGAGCGACGAGGCCCGTGGCCTTACCGACGATGGCCAAGAGGACCTCCCGTGACGACCGGACGTGTGACGACTGTGCAACGAGGCGCTACCCCGCGGGGCTACGCGTGCGCGGCCCCCGGGCGCGGGACGTGTCAGTGCGCGGTCTTCGGCGCGACCAGCCTGGTCGCGGTCCAGTCCTTGCTGATCGCCGCGGTGGAGGTCGTGGAGAGCCCGGCGATGGGGGCGGCCTCGGCGACGTCCGCCGCGTCCACCGCGCCGGGGCGCCCGACCTTCGGGGTCAGCAGCCAGATCACGCCGCCGCCCACGAGGTCGGTGAGCGAGTCCACGAGAGCGTCCACCAGGTCGCCGTCGTCGTCGCGCCACCACAGGAGCACGGCCTCGACCACGTTGCCGTACTCCCCGTCCACCATGTCGGCGTCGATGCGGTCCTCGATCTCCATGCGCACGCGGTCGTCGACGTCCTCGTCCCACCCGAGCTCCTGGACGACCATCCCGGACTTCAACCCCAGCCGATCACCGGTGGTCTGGGTGGCAGTGCTGTCGGGGCCACCCGAGGTCGCGCTCAACTGACTCCTCCAAACGGTCGTGGCCCGACGGTCACCCCCCGGCCCTCAGCAACATGTCTAGCGCGTAGTCCATCGGAAGTCGGGCGCAGACGCAAGACGTCGGAACGGAAGCCAGGCTAGCGGGTGCCGTCGCACGAGCCGGACCGGTTGGGGTGGACCGGCCCCGAGGGCGCTACTCGCTGGTAGATACCGTGCGCGCGATCCGCGTGACACGATGGCTGGTGGAGGCGTTGGCGATCCCACCTCTCCGCACCGAAGTTGGAACGTGACAAACACGCGAAACGTGAGAACAGAGGAATCGTGGCAAAGGGTTCTGAGCAGACTTCCGCACCGTCCGTCGGCCGCCGGTCGATCATCCATGAGGGCCTGCCCACGCAGCTGCCCGACATCGATCCCGACGAGACCTTGGAGTGGCTCGCGTCGTTCGACGCGATGCTCGACGACCGCGGCCGTGAACGGGCCCGCTACGTCATGCTGCGTCTCCTCGAGCGGGCCCGCGAGAAGCGGGTCGGTGTCCCCGCCCTCCGCAGCACCGACTACATCAACACGATCCCGCCGGAGCGGGAGCCGTGGTTCCCCGGTGACGAGGAGGTCGAGCGCCGGCTCCGGGCGTTCATCCGCTGGAACGCCGCGGTGATGGTGTCCGCGGCCAACCGCAAGGGCCTCGAGGTCGGCGGCCACATCGCGACGTACCAGTCCGCGGCGTCGCTGTACGAGGTCGGCTTCAACCACTTCTTCCGCGGCAAGGACCACCCCGGCGGCGGCGACCAGATCTACATCCAGGGACACGGCTCGCCGGGCATCTACGCCCGTGCGTTCCTCGAGGGCCGGCTCACCGAGGAGCAGCTGTCGCACTTCCGCCAGGAGGTCCAGCACGGCGTCGGCAAGGGCATCCCGTCCTACCCCCACCCCCGGCTGATGCCGGACTTCTGGGAGTTCCCGACGGTGTCGATGGGCCTGACCGCTCTGAACTCGATCTACCAGGCCCGGTTCAACCGCTACATGCACAACCGGGGGCTCAAGGACACCAGCCAGCAGCACGTCTGGGCGTTCCTGGGCGACGGCGAGATGGGCGAGCCCGAGTCGCTGGGCGCCATCGGCGTCGCCGCGCGCGAGGAGCTCGACAACCTCACCTTCGTGATCAACTGCAACCTGCAGCAGCTCGACGGGCCGGTGCGCGGCAACGGCAAGATCATCCAGGAGCTCGAGTCGACCTTCCGCGGCGCCGGCTGGAACGTGATCAAGGTCGTGTGGGGCCGGGAGTGGGACGACCTGCTGGCCCGAGACGTCGACGGGGTGCTGGTCAACCGGATGAACACCACGCCCGACGGTGCGTTCCAGACCTACTCGGTGGAGTCCGGCGACTACATCCGGGAGAGCTTCTTCGGCGGCGACCCGCGGCTGCGCAAGATGGTCGAGCACATGAGCGACGACCAGATCCGCAAGCTCCCGCGCGGCGGTCACGACTACCGCAAGGTCTACGCCGCCTTCAAGGCCGCCACCGAGCACGTGGGCCAGCCGACGGTGATCCTGGCCAAGACCATCAAGGGCTGGACGATCGACGCCCTCGAGGGCCGCAACGCCACGCACCAGATGAAGAAGCTGACCAAGGACGACCTCAAGAAGTTCCGTGACCGGCTGCGGATGCCGATCAGCGACAAGGAGATCGACGGCGCCGAGGTCGCGCCGTTCTTCCACCCGGGCAAGGACGCGCCCGAGATCGAGTACATGATGGAGCGGCGCCGGCAGCTCGGCGGCTCGCTGCCCAAGCGGGTCAACCGGTCCACGATGCTCAAGCTGCCCGGCGACGCGGTCTACTCCGAGCTCAAGCAGGGGTCCGGCAAGCAGGCGGTGGCCACCACGATGGCGCTGGTCCGGCTGCTCAAGGACCTGGTGAAGGACAAGGAGATCGGCCAGCGGATCGTGCCGATCGCCCCCGACGAGTACCGCACCTTCGGGATGGACTCGATGTTCCCGACGGCGAAGGTCTACAACCCCGCCGGCCAGACCTACGAATCGGTGGACCGCAAGCTGCTGCTCGCCTACAAGGAGTCGGCGCAGGGCCAGCTGCTGCACGAGGGCATCTCCGAGGCCGGCGCCGTCTCCTCGGCGATCGCCGCAGGCTCGGCCTACACCACGCTCGGCGAGCACATGATCCCCTTCTACATCTTCTACTCGATGTTCGGGTTCCAGCGGACCGGCGACTCGATCTGGGCGATGGCCGACCAGCTCGCCCGCGGCTTCCTGGTCGGCGCCACCGCGGGCCGCACCACGCTCACCGGCGAGGGTCTCCAGCACGCGGACGGCCACTCGCCGCTGCTCGCGGCGACCAACCCTGCGGTCGTGCACTACGACCCGGCGATGGCCTACGAGGTCAGCCACATCGTCCAGGACGGCCTGCGTCGGATGTACGGCGCCTCGGAGGAGCACCCCGAGGGCGAGAACATCATCTACTACCTGACCGTCTACAACGAGCCCACGGTGCAGCCGAAGGAGCCCGAGAACCTCGACGTCGAAGGGCTGCTCAGGGGCATCTACCACGTCGCCGTACCCCCGGAGGTCACCGGTGACGGCGGCAACCCCCCGCGGGTGCAGCTGCTCGCGTCGGGCGTCGGCTTCCCGTGGGTCACCGAGGCGCAGCGTCTGCTCGCGGAGGACTGGGGCGTGGCCGCCGACACCTGGTCGGTGACCTCGTGGAACGAGCTCGCCCGCGACGGGGTGGCCGCCGAGGAGTGGAACCTGCTGCACCCCTCCGAGACGCCGAGGGTGCCCTACGTCACCGACAAGCTCAAGGACGCCGAGGGCCCGTTCATCGCGGTCAGCGACTTCATGCGCGCGGTCCAGAACCAGATCGCCAAGTGGGTCCCCGGCGACTTCCACGCCCTGGGCACCGACGGGTTCGGCTTCGCGGACACCCGGGCCGCCGCCCGCCGGTTCTTCCACGTCGACGCGCAGTCCGTCGTCGTGGCCGCGCTCCAGGCCCTCGCCGACCGCGGCGAGGTCAAGCGCGAGGTCGTGCAGGAGGCCTTCGACCGCTACCGGATCGACGACCCCACCGCGGTGCGCGGCGTGAAGCAGGAGGGCGGAGACGCGTAGCGCCTCCCCGGCCCCCGGGCGCAGGGCCCGGGGGTGCGTCAGGCGATGTCCATCCGGACCAGGGAGTCGTCGACCGGCGTCGGGAGCGAGCGACCGGCCTCGAGCAGCGCCCGCCAGTGCGCCCGGTCGTACACCGCCGGGTCGGTGCTGCGGATGAAGTCGTTGACGATCTTCACGAACCGCTGCGGGTGGTCCTTGTGCGGGAAGTGGCCGGCGTTCGCGATGACCTCCACCGTCGCGCTGGGCGCCAGCTCGGCGGCCACGCCGGCGTGGCTGACCGGGATCACCGCGTCCTCGGAGCCCCACACCACACACATCGGCATGGCCTGGGTCAGGTAGGCCCGGTCCGCCATCGTGACGACCTGGCCCCGCCAGTCCACCACCGCGGACACGACGTGCCGGATCGCGGCCCGGGCCCGCTTGTCCTTGAAGGAGTCCACGATCACGGCCACCTCGTCGAGGTCGCGCGCCTGCGGGAGGCCCGAGCAGGCCAGCGTGCGGAGGGCGGTCTTGGCCACCTGGCGGACCACCGGCAGCGTGACCACGCCCATCGCCTGGTTGAAGCCGGGAAGCGTGATCGCCCGGATCGCCGGGGTGACCTCGGGGCCGAGGCCGCCGGGGGCCACCAGCACCATCCGCTCGGTCCGCTCGGGGAACTGGTAGGCGAACTGCATGGCCACGCCACCGCCGAAGCTGTGCCCCACCACGGTCACCCGGTCGATGCCGAGCACGGTGAGCAGGTCGCGCATGCCGTTGGCGTAGCCGCCCACGCTGTAGTCGGCCCGCGGCTTGGCGGACCGGCCATGGCCCAGCAGGTCCGGCGCGATCACGGTGTAGCGCCGGGCCAGGGCCGAGATCACGGGCTGCCAGGTGGTGTGGTCGCAGCCGAGCCCGTGGAGCAGGAGGAGGGCCGGCCCGGTGCCCATCTTCACGAAGGCACGCTCGTGCCCGTGGATGGTGAGGTACTGGACCTCGGGGACCTGCGGCATGGGAGCTCCTCAACCGGGTGCGTGTCCGGAACTGTAACCAGACTCGGTGCCTGACGTGCGGTGAAACCCCCGTAAAACTTGGGAATTCCGAGCACGCTTGCCCGATCGCGGCGGCCGGTAAACCCCGCGTCCGCATGTCAGTCACTAGGCTCGTGGCATGACCACCCGGGAGACGGGCCGACGGGACCGTTCCCGCGGCGCCATCGCCCGCCGCCTGCAGGGGGCGTCGGGAGCGCTGACGAGCTCCACGCTGGCCCGCATGGAGCGCGACATGCCGTGGTTCCGGCAGCTCTCCGCCGAGGACCGCTCCTGGATCGGCCTGATCGTGCAGGCCGGCATCAACGCGTTCGTGACGTGGTACCGCGACCCGGAGAACCGGGCCGCGATCACCGCGGAGGTGTTCGGGGCCGCCCCCCGGGCCCTGACCGGTGTTGTGAGCCTTCACCAAACGGTCGAAATGGTGCGCCTGACCATCGAGGTGGTCGAGGAGAACGTGGTCGACGCCGTCGGCGAGCACGACGCCGACTCGGTGCGCGACGCGATCACCCGCTACGCCCGTGAGGTCGCGTTCGCGACCGCCGAGGTCTACGCCCGGGCCGCGGAGATGCGCGGCGCCTGGGACGCCCGGCTCGAGGCCCTGGTCGTCGACTCGGTGCTGCGCGCCGAGGCCG
Organism: uncultured Actinomycetota bacterium; assembly: GCA_963838025.1. Taxonomy (GTDB): domain Bacteria; phylum Actinomycetota; class Actinomycetes; order Propionibacteriales; family Nocardioidaceae; genus Nocardioides_B. The sequence continues at coordinate 1,198,196 of CAWIPF010000001.1, read as the reverse complement.
ACGAGACGATCCGGTCCCGGGCCAGCGCGCTCGGCTGGGAGGCCCGTGGGGACGTCGTCGTCGTGCTCGGCCGGGTCCCGGAGGTCTCCGGAGCGGCCCGCGAGTCCATGATCGACGACGTCCGGCGCTCCGCCCGCCACGTCGGCCTCGACGCCCTGTGCGCGGTCCAGGGCGACCGGCTGGTCGTCGTGCTCGGTGGGGTGGACAATCCGGACAAGGCGGGCGCCGCGGTCGCCCGCCACTTCGGGCCGGGCCCGGTCGTGGTCGGACCGGTGGTGCCGGACCTGACCAGCGCGAGCGGCTCGGCGCGGGCCGCGGTCGCGGGACTGCGCGCCGCACCCGGGTGGCCGCAGGCCCCCCGGCCGGTGAGCACCGACGACCTGCTGCCCGAGCGCGCCCTGTCGGGTGACGGCCACGCCCGGCGCCAGCTGGTCCAGGAGGTCTACCGCCCGCTGGCCGAGGCCGGGGCCGCGACGCTGGAGACGGTGGCGACCTACCTGGGACAGGGGGGCTCGATCGAGGGCACCGCGCGGGCGATGTTCGTGCACCCGAACACCGTCCGCTACCGGCTGCGGGGCGCGGCCGACCTGACCGGGCTGACCCCCGCCGACCCGCGCGACGCCTACACCTACCGGGTCGCGCTGACCCTCGGCCGGCTGGCTGCGCCCGAGCCCGGCGCGTCGCCACCTTTGTAGGGTTCCTACAAGATCCGGGGGGCCATCTTCGTGTGCGCCGTGGGCGCGTGGGCGACCCCGATCCGGGCACAGTGGAGCCGTGCTCGTCATCGTTGCTCCCGGCCAAGGCGCCCAGACCCCCGGCTTCCTCTCCCCCTGGGTCGAGAACCCCACGTTCGCTGACCGGCTGACCTGGCTGTCCGCGGTCGCCGGGCTCGACCTCCGGCACTACGGGACCGAGGCGGACGCGGAGACGATCCGCGACACCGCCGTGGCCCAGCCGCTGCTCGTGGCCGCCAGCCTGCTGGCCGCCCTCGAGCTGTTCCCGCACCCGGCGGACGCGTTCGCGCGGATCGGCGCGGTGGCCGGCCACAGCGTCGGCGAGCTGAGCGCGGCGGCAGGGGCACGCGCGATCACCGCGGAGCAGGCGATGGTCCTGGTCCGGGAGCGGGGCAAGGCGATGGCCGAGGCGGCCGCCGCCGTCCCCACCTCGATGACCGCCGTCCTCGGCGGCGACCGCGACGAGGTCCTCGCCAAGCTCGCCGAGCACGGGCTGACCGCCGCCAACGACAACGGCCCCGGCCAGATCGTCGCCGCGGGCACCGTCGAGCAGCTCGAGAGGCTGGCCGCCGACCCGCCCGCCAAGGCCCGCCTGATGCCGCTCTCGGTCGCCGGCGCGTTCCACACCGAGCACATGGCGCCCGCGGTCGACGTACTGGCCGAGCTCGCCCGCTCGGTCTCCACCCACGACCCGCGGACCCCGCTGATCTCGAACCGGGACGGGCAGGTCGTCCACGACGGCCGCGAGGTGGTCAAGCGGATCGTGACCCAGGTCAGCAGCCCGGTCCGCTGGGACCTGTGCATGGAGACCATGCTCGACCTCGGTGTCACCGGCATCCTGGAGATGCCCCCGGCCGGGACGCTGACCGGTATCGCCAAGCGGGGGATGAAGGGCGTGGAGACGTTCGCGCTCAAGACCCCCGACCAGCTCGACGACGCCCGCGCGTTCATCGAGAAGCACGGCTCCCCGTCCGCCCTGGACTCCTCCCCGACCTGGCGGATGCTGGTCGCGCCGTCGAAGGGCACGTTCCGGCAGGTGGCCGACCTGCACGAGGGCGACTCGATCACCCCGGAGAGCACCATCGGCGCGGTCCAGGGCCGCAACGAGGACACCCCGGTCTCCGCCCCCCACGGCGGCACCATCGTGGAGTGGCTGGTCGAGGACGGCGACCTCGTCTCCCCCGGCCAGCCGCTGATCCGCCTGCACCCGGAAGGGGTCTCCTGATGGCGCACCTGAACCCGTCCACCGGCGCGCGGCACGCGGCGATCCTCGGCATCGGCGGCTACCGGCCCAGCCGGGTGATCCCCAACGCCGACATCGTCGAGGCGATCGACTCCAGCGACGAGTGGATCCAGCAGCGCTCCGGGATCAAGCAGCGCCGGTGGGCCACCCCCGAGGAGACCGTGCAGATGATGTCGGTCGCCGCCTCCCGCAAGGCGCTCGAACGGGCCGGCGTCGAGGCGGCACAGATCGACGCGGTCGTCGTCGCGACCGTCTCGCACATGCTCCAGACGCCGGCGATCTCGACCGCCATCGCGCACGAGCTCGGCACCCAGAAGGCGGCGGCCTACGACATCTCGGCCGCCTGCGCCGGGTTCTGCTACGGCATCTCCCAGGCCTCCGACATGGTCCGCGGCGGCAGCGCGCGGCACGTGCTCGTGATCGGCGTGGAGCGGCTCTCGGACCTCACCGACGTCGGTGACCGGGGCACCGCGTTCATCTTCGCCGACGGGGCGGGCGCGGCCGTCGTCGGCCCGTCCGACGAGCCGGGCATCGGCCCGGTGGTGTGGGGCTCCGACGGCCAGCACTTCGACCACATCCGGCAGCGGGAGGACTGGCGCGACGTGCTCGAGCAGGACAGCCCCTCCATGCCGCACCTGGTCATGCAGGGCAATGCGGTCTTCCGCTGGGCGTCGTACGAGATGGCCAAGATCGCGCACGAGACCCTCGACCGCACCGGTATCACCGCCGACGACCTCGACGTGTTCGTGCCCCACCAGGCCAACATGCGGATCATCGACGCGATGGCCCGCTCCATGAAGCTGCCCGAGGGCGTGAAGATCGCGCGCGACATCGCCGAGCAGGGCAACACGTCCGCCGCCTCGATCCCGCTCGCCCTCGACCGGATGATCGAGGAGGGCGAGGCCAAGAGCGGTGACACCGCACTGCTGATCGCCTTCGGCGCCGGCCTCGCCTACGCCGCGCAGGTCGTCAAGGTCCCCTGACCGCCCAGACGCCCGGGTACGCCGTACCCGGTCCACCAACCACCCGAAGCAAACCAGAAGGAGGGCCGACCGATGGCCACCACCGAGGAAATCCGCGCCGACCTGGCCGAGATCGTCAACGAGGTCGCCGGCATCCCCGCTGACGACGTCCAGCTCGACAAGTCGTTCGTCGACGACCTGGACGTCGACTCGCTGTCGATGGTCGAGGTCGTCGTCGCCGCCGAGGAGAAGTTCGACGTGAAGATCCCGGACGACGAGGTGAAGAACCTCAAGACCGTCGGTGACGCCGTCGCGTTCATCGAGCAGGCCCAGAACGGCTGACCCCGGACCGCCCGCCGCCCCACCTCCGATATCGGTAGTCCGGGGGTGACCCAGGGGTCACGCTCCAGCTACCGACATCGGAGCGGCGGACGGGGAGCAGCAGGAAGCAGAGCAACCGCAGCGGCCCACCGGCCCGCGATCCCATGAGGTGAACGAAGCAATGAGCGCCACTCGAGTCGTCGTGACCGGACTCGGCAGCACGTCCCCGGTCGGCGGCGACGCCCCGACCACCTGGGCGGCCCTGCTGAGCGGCCGGTCCGGAGTCCGTCAGCTCAAGCACGAATGGGCCGAGCAGCTCGGCACCCAGATCGCCGCCGAGGTGGAGGTCGAGCCGACCGACGTCCTCGAGCGGGTCAAGGCACGCCGGCTGGACCGCTCCGGCCAGCTCGCGCTGGTGGCTTCCCTCGAGGCGTGGGCCGACTCCGGCCTGGCCGACGAGTCCGTGACGGTCGACCCCGAGCGGCTCGGCGTCGCGATGGCCTCGGGCATCGGCGGCGTGCAGACGCTGCTGAGCAACTACGACGCGCTCAACCAGAAGGGCCCCCGCCGGGTCTCCCCGCTGGCGATCCCGATGCTGATGCCCAACTCGTCCGCCGCCAACGTCGGGCTGGCCCTCGGTGCCCGCGCCGGCGTGCACACGCCCGTCTCGGCGTGCGCGTCGGGCAACGAGGCGATCGCCCTCGGCATCGACATGATCCGGCTCGGCCGCGCCGACGTGGTCGTGGTCGGTGGGACCGAGGCAGCGGTGCACCCGCTGCCGATGGCGGCGTTCGGCCAGATGATGGCGCTCTCCAAGCGCAACGACGACCCCGAGCGGGCCTCGCGCCCCTGGGACAAGGGCCGCGACGGCTTCGTGCTCGGCGAGGGGGCCGCGGTGCTGGTGCTCGAGTCCGCGGAGCACGCCGAGCGGCGGGGTGCCCGCGTGTACGCCGAGGCCGCGGGCGCCGGCATCACCGCGGACTCCCACGACATCGCCCAGCCGGACCCGTCCGGGATCGGTGCCACCCGGGCGATGCGGATGGCACTGACCGAGGCCGGCATGCAGCCGGCCGACGTCCGGCACATCAACGCGCACGCCACCTCCACGCCCCAGGGCGACCTGGCCGAGGCCGGCGCGATCCGCAACGCGCTCGGGGACGCCGTCTCGGACGTGGTGGTCACCTCCACCAAGTCGATGACCGGGCACCTTCTCGGCGCCGCCGGCGCCCTCGAGTCACTGGCCACGGTCCTGGCCCTGCACCACAGGGTGGTCCCCCCGACCATCAACCTCGACGACCCCGAGGACGTCGGCCTCGACATCGCCGTCGAGCAGCGCCCGCTGCCCGACGGCACGATCGGGGCCCTCAACAACTCCTTCGGCTTCGGCGGCCACAACGTCGCCATCGCCTTCCGCAGCGTGTGAACCCACCCCCAGGAGCCCACATGACGACCGTCCAGGCGGCCCCCGCCAAGCCCGCCAAGCCCCCGCGCGAGGAGGACCCCCGCAACCCCAACCTGCGGCTCGCGGCGCTCTTCGACGAGGGCAGCATGCAGCTGATCACGCAGGACGACGGCTCGGGCATGCTGGCCGCCGTCGGCAACATCGACGGGACCCACTGCGTGGCCTTCTGCTCCGACGCGACCGTCATGGGCGGCGCCATGGGTGAGGTGGGATGCAAGGCGGTGGTCCACGCCTACGAGCGGGCGATGGCCGACAACGCGCCGATCATCGGGCTGTGGCACTCCGGCGGTGCCCGGCTCGCCGAGGGGGTGCTCTCGCTGCACGCGGTGGGCCTGATCTTCCACGCGCAGACGCAGGCCTCGGGCAAGATCCCGCAGATCTCGGTGGTGCTCGGTCCGGCCGCCGGCGGCGCGGCGTACGGCCCGGCGCTGACCGATGTCGTCATCCTCGGGCCCGAGGGGCGCATCTTCGTCACCGGGCCGGACGTGGTCCGCTCGGTGACCGGCGAGGACGTCGACATGCTCCGCCTCGGCGGACCCGAGCCGCACGGCCGGCGCTCCGGCGTCGTGCACATCCTCACCGAGACCGAGCGGGAGGCGCTCGACCGGGCCCGCACCGTCGCCGCCCTGCTCGGCGCCCAGGGCTCGCTGGAGGTCTCCGAGGTCGAGGACGTCGACCTGTCCGCGGTGCTGCCCGAGTCCAAGAAGAGGGCCTACGACGTGCACCCGCTGGTCGAGGCGATCCTCGACGAGGGCACCTCGCAGGAGCTGCACGCCCGCTGGGCTCCCAACATCGTCACCGCCCTCGGCAGATTCGGGGGGCGCACCGTGGGCGTGCTCGCCAACAACCCGCTGCGTCTCGGCGGCTGCCTGGACTCGCAGTCGGCGGAGAAGGCCGCGCGGTTCGTGCGGATGTGCGACGCGTTCGGGGTGCCGCTGATCGTGGTCGTCGACGTGCCGGGCTACCTCCCCGGCGTGGGCCAGGAGTGGGACGGCGTCGTACGACGCGGCGCGAAGCTGCTGCACGCCTTCGGCGAGGCCGTCGTGCCTCGGGTGACGCTGGTGACGCGCAAGACCTACGGCGGCGCGTACATCGCGATGAACGCCCGCTCGATCGGCGCCACGAAGGTGTTCGCGTGGCCGGGTGCCGAGGTCGCGGTGATGGGCGCGGTCGCCGCGATCCGGATCCTGCACCGCCGCAAGCTCCTCGAGGTCGCCCCCGAGATCCGCCCGCAGGTCGAGGCGGAGCTCGCCGCCGAGCACGAGCGGATCGCCGGGGGCGTGGAGACCGCGATCAAGATCGGCGTCGTCGACGAGGTCGTGGAGCCGAACGTGACCCGCAGCGCGCTGGCCCGGGCCATCGCGGACGCGGGTGTCGTCGTCCGCGGCCAGCACGGCAACATCCCGCTCTGACCCCGCTGCCCACCGCGACCACCCCCGACGAGCACCCGGCGGCCGTGCCCGCACGGGAGGGTGGCCTAGGGTGAGCGGGTGCGCGCGATTGACTTGGTCGAGGACTACCCCATCGTGGGCGTCGACACCCCCGCCACGGAGGCGGCCGCCATCATCGGCACCCGACGGATGCCCGGGGTGGTCGTCATCGACGGGGACGACACCCCCATCGCGGTGCTCGGCAGCTCCCAGGTCCTGAAGTTCCTGATCCCCGGCTACCTGCAGGACGACCCGTCGCTGGTCGCGGTGTACGACGAGGAGACGGCCGACAAGTGCGCGGCCCGGCTCCTGGGAAAGACGGTGAAGGACCTGCTCCCCAGGGAGGACCACCGGGAGCGGCTCCCCGTCGTCGAGCCGGACGCCAACGTGCTGGAGTGCGCGGCCGTGATGGCTTCCCTGCGCAGCCCGCTGCTGGTGGTCCGCGACGGTGGGCGCACCCTCGGCGTGGTCACCGCGTCCAAGCTGCTGTCGGTGCTGGTGGGCTGACCGGCGGTGACCTTCACGCACGTCGCGGCACTGCTGGTCTTCGTCGGCTCGTACGTCCTGATCGCCACCGAGCGGGTGCACCGGGTCGCGGCCGCGCTCGGCGGCGCCGCGCTGATGCTGGCGCTGCGGTTCACCGACGGCAAGGCCGCGTTCTACTCGCCCGACTCCGGCATCGACTGGAACGTCATCTTCCTGCTGCTCGGCATGATGGTGATCGTCGGGGTGCTCCGACGGACCGGGCTCTTCGAGGCCCTCGCGATCTTCGCGGCCAAACGGGCCCGCGGCAGGCCGTTCCCGGTGATGGTCCTCCTCGTGCTGATCACGGCGGTCGCCTCCGCCCTGCTCGACAACGTCACGACGGTGCTGCTGGTGGCACCCGTGACGTTCCTGGTGTGCGAGCGGCTCGGCCTCGCGGTGACGCCGTACCTCATCGCGGAGGTGATGGCCTCCAACATCGGCGGTACGGCGACGCTGATCGGCGACCCGCCCAACATCATCATCGCCAGCCGCGCCGGGCTGTCCTTCAACGACTTCCTGGTCCACCTCGCGCCGTTCGCGGTGGTGCTGCTGGTGGTGTTCATCGCGCTCTCCCGGTGGCTGTTCCGGGGGGCCTTCACCGCCGACCCGGACCGGATCGCCGAGGTGATGCGGCTCTCCGAGCGCGAGGCCATCCAGGACCGCCGTCTGCTCGTCCAGAGCCTGGCGGTGCTCGCCCTGGTGCTGGTCGGCTTCGTGCTGCACCCCTTCTTGCACTACGAGCCGTCGATCGTCGCGCTGCTCGGCGCCGGGCTGCTCGTGCTGGTCTCGTCCGTCACCACCGAGGACGCGATCGCCGACGTCGAGTGGGAGACCCTGGTCTTCTTCATGGGCCTGTTCGTGATGGTGGGCGCGCTGGTCGAGACCGGCATCATCTCCGCGCTCGCCCAGACGCTCGCCGACGTCACGGGCGGCAGGCTGCTGCTGACCACGATCGCCCTGCTGGTCGTGTCGATGGTGCTGTCGGGGATCGTCGACAACATCCCGTACGTCGCGACGATGGCACCCGTGGTGGCCGAGCTGGCCCGGACCCACCCCGGCGGCAGCGGTCAGGTGCTCTGGTGGGCGCTCGCACTCGGCGCGGACCTCGGCGGCAACGCCACCGCCGTGGGTGCCAGCGCCAACGTCGTGGTGCTCGGTCTGGCCCGGCGCTACGGCTCCCCGATCAGCTTCTGGGAGTTCACGAAGTACGGCATCGTCGTCGTCATCGTCTCGGCCGCCCTGGCCGCGCCGTACCTCTGGCTGCGCTACTTCGTGCTCTCGTGACCCGCGGTAGGGTCGGCGGCCATGAGCGACATGTGGGTGGACCCCGCTGACGACCCCCGCACCTACGGCAACCCCCAGGGCGAGAAGGCGACGCTGCAGGAGTACCTCAGCAACTACCGGCTGACCATCGAGATGAAGTGCGCCGGCCTCGACGCCGACCAGCTCGCTCTGCGGTCCGTGCCGCCGAGCAGCATGAGCCTGCTCGGCCTGGTCAGGCACCTGGCCATGGTCGAGCACACCTGGTTCCAGCGGGTGCTGCAGGGGCGCACCAACGGCCCCCGGCTCTACAAGAGGGACGACGACCGGGACTGGGACTTCAACGGCGCGGTCGCCGATCCGGCGGTGGTCGAGGACGCGTTCACCACCTGGAAGACCGAGATCACCAAGGCCGACGAGTGGCTCGCCGCCCTCGCGGAGGACGACCTGGGCCGGGAGGTGGGGCATCGCGACGGCACCGTCTCCGTCCGCGACGTGCTCGTCCACCTGATCGAGGAGTACGCCCGACACGCCGGGCACGCCGACCTGCTGCGCGAGTGCATCGACGGCCGCACCGGGCAGTGACCGGCTGTTTGGTCTTCCCAAACGACGGGCTGGGGGTGCACGATGCTCTGACGCGCCGTACGGCGTGCCCGCTACCCGACGAAGGAGACACCCCATGCATCGTCTGGCGAAGCTCGCCGCAGCATCCGCGGTCCTGGCCACGGTGGCCGCCACGTCGCTCGGCGTGTCGAGCGCCCAGGCCTCCAACGGGTCGAAGCTGCCGGTGATGGATCCCGCGGGCGCCCAGTTCACCGAGATGGGCGGCGCCACCCCCCTGGCCACCGACCGCACCGTCGCGCACTGGCACGGGCAGTTCACCGACCCGACCAACGGCGTCACCTACGGCTACAACATGGTGGGCGCCGACCCGGCCACCGGGGCCGCGACCACGACCCCCACCGACATCATCCCTCTCGACATCGTCTTCTCGGCCAACGACGGGGCGGCGCTCAACGGCTCGGACGTCGCGGACCGGACGGTGGCCTCGCCGATCTTCCAGGACGCCGACTACACCAGGACCACCGCCTCCACCGGCGGACCCGGGGAGCTGTCACCCGGCAACAGCGGCGTGCAGTACGAGGACGCGATCATGAGGTCCCAGTTCGACAAGACCGGCACCGGCTACCACGTCGACCTGGGCCAGCCGGCCAGGAAGACCGCGGTGACGCTCACCGTGCCCCAGGGCAAGGGATCGATGTACCAGAACAGCCGCGGCGTGACCTTCGGCCTCGTGGACATCGACTGGTTCTCCAGCCGCATCCAGCAGCTCCTGGGACAGGTGCACACCGACCCCACGCACCTGCCGATCTTCCTGACCGACAACGTCATGCTCTACATCGGCAGCCCCGGCAACTGCTGCGTCATCGGCTACCACGGCGCCTCCGTCGCGGTGGGCTACGGGTCGGCCGCCACCAACGGCTCGGGCCGGCAGGGCGTGCAGACCTTCGCCTACTCCGCCTACACCACGCCGGGCACCTTCAGCGACGGCCACGGCGGGGCGAGCCCCTACGTGCGGGACATCCACGCGCTGAGCCACGAGATCGCCGAGTGGGGCGACGACCCGTTCGTCAACAACACCGTCGACCCGTGGCTGACCCCCACCGCCCCCCAGTACGGCTGCACCGGCATCCTCGAGACCGGTGACCCGGTCGTCGGGATCGGCTTCAAGCTCCCCGGCAACGGGTTCGACACGAACGACTGGGCGGACGGCGCCTGGCACCCCGAGGACGAGGTCTTCCTGCCCTGGTTCGCGCGCGAGGACCCGAACACGACCTCGCAGGCGGTGCAGGGCGGCGACACCGGCCGGTACACGTTCATGGGCAACCTGAACCCCTACCCCGGTTTCCAGGTCCCCGCGACCGGCTGCTGACCCGCCGAGACGGCGCCTAGGTGCCGGTGAGGTGCTCCGGGCGGACCGGGACGCGCGTGAGCGCGAGCCCGGTCGCGGCCCGGATCGCCGCGACCACCGCCGGCGTGGAGGAGATCGTCGGCGGCTCGCCCACGCCCCGCAGGCCGTACGGCGCGTGCGGGTCGGGGAGCTCGAGGACGTCGACGCGCATCGGCGGCATGTCGAGCAGGGTCGGGATCAGGTAGTCGGTGAACGACGGGTTCCTGACCAGACCGTCGACCACCTGGATCTCCTCCATCACCGCCAGCCCGAGCCCCTGGGCGCTGCCGCCGTGGATCTGCCCCACGACGGCGTCGGGGTTGATCGCTCGGCCGACGTCCTGGGCGCAGTCGAGCGCCACCACCCGCACCAGCCCGAGCTCCACGTCGACGTCGACGACCGCGCGGTGCGCCGCGAACGCGAACTGGGCGTGCGCGTCGCCTTGGCCGGTGTCCGGGTCCAGCGCCGCGGTCGGCCGGTGCCGCCACTCGACGGTCCGCTCGACGACGTCCTCGCCGAGCAGGTCGGTCAGCCTCGCGACCGGCGCCCCCGACCGGTCCACGACCGCACCGCCGGCGAGCTCGAGGTCGCCCGGGTCCGCGCCGCACCGGTCCGCGGCCAGCCCGCGCAGGACGCCCGCGACCTCGCGGCAGGCCGCCCGCACCGCCCCACCGGTGACATAGCTCTGCCGCGACGCCGACGTCGACCCGGCGCTCCCCACCCCGGTGTCGGCGGTCTGGAGGGTGACCCGCTCCACCCCCAGCTCGGTGCGGGCGATCTGGGCCTGCAGCGTGACCAGCCCCTGGCCCACCTCCACCGCGGCCGTGTGCACCAGCGCCACCGGCTCGCCACCGATCACGGACAGCGCCACCCGGGCCGTCGAGTAGTCGTCGAACCCCTCGGAGAAGCAGATGTTCTTGATGCCCACCCCGTAGCCGATCCCGCGCACGACCCCCTCGCCGTGGGTGGTGTTCGCGACGCCACCGGGCAGCGAGCGCAGGTCGGTGGTCTCCCCCGGCGGCGGGAGCGGCATGTCGCGCACGCGTCGTACCAGCTCGGCGACCGGCGCCGCGGAGTCGATCACCTGGCCGGTGGCCGCCCGGGCGCCCTCGCTCATCGCGTTGCGGATCCGGATCTCCGCGGGGTCGAGGCCCACCGCCTCGGCGAGCCGGTCCATCTGCGACTCGTAGCCGAACGCCGCCTGCACCGCACCGAACCCGCGCATCGCGCCGCACGGCGGGTTGTTCGTGTAGGCGCCGTAGCAGTCGATCGCGACGGACGGTACGACGTAGGGCCCGGCGCCGAGCGTCGCCGCGTTGGCGACCACCGCCGGCGTGCTCGACGCGTAGGCGCCGCCGTCGAGGACGATCTCGGCCCTCACGTAGACCAACCGGCCGTCACGGTCGGCGCCGTGCTCGTAGCGCATCCGGGCCGGGTGCCGGTGCACGTGGCCGAAGAACGACTCCTCGCGGGAGTAGACCATCTTCACCGGCCGGCCGGTGCGCAGCGCCAGCAGGCAGGCGTGCACCTGCATGGACAGGTCCTCGCGGGCCCCGAAGGCGCCGCCGACGCCGGCGAGCGTGAGCCGCACCAGCTCGGGCGGCAGGCCCAGCGCGACGGCGATCTGGCCCCGGTCCACGTGCAGCCACTGGGTGGCCACGTAGAGGTCGACGCCGCCGTCGGCCGCCGGCACCGCGAGGCCCGACTCCGGCCCCAGGAACGCCTGGTCCTGCATCCCGACCTCGTAGTCGCCGGTGACCACGACGTCCGCGGTCGGGGCCGGGTCCCCGCGCCGGATCCGCACGTGCCGCACCACGTTGCCGCCGGGGTGCAGGGCCTCGCTCGGCCCGAAGACCGCGGCCCGGGAGTCCGTGACCGGGGGCAGCACGTCGTAGCGCACGTCGACGAGCCCGAGCGCCCTGCGTGCGGTCTCCGGGTGGTCCGCGGCGACCACCGCCACCGCCTCTCCCTGGTAGCGGACCCGGTCGACGGCCAGCACCGGCTGGTCGGGACGGTCCAGCCCGAAGGCGTTCGTGCCCGGCACGTCGTCGTGGGTCAGCACCGCGAACACCCCCGGCAGGGCGAGCGCGCGGGCGGTCTCCAGCGCGGTGACCCGCGCGTGCGGGTGGGGGCTGCGCAGGGTCGCTCCCCAGAGCATGCCGTCCATCCAGAGGTCGGAGGAGTAGGCGAACTCCCCCTTGACCTTGAGCGTGCCGTCCGGCCGCACCGGGCTGTCGCCCACCCCGGCGGAGATCGCGCCCGTCAGCGCCTCGGTCACGGTCGGTCCCGTCATCGCCGGCTCACCTCCCACCCGGCCGGTCCAGCAGCCGGCGCGCCGCCCGCGCCGCGTCGGCGGCGAGGGCCGGCTCGTCGACGGTCCTCAGCACGTCGTCCTCGACCACGACCGCGCCGTCGACCAGCAGCAGCCGCAGCGGGGGCCGGGTGCCCAGCACCAGCGCCGCCACCGGGTCGTCGATGCCCGCGTGCGGCAGCGTGTCCAGCCGCCACAGGGCGACGTCGGCGAGCTTGCCGGGCTCGAGCGACCCGATCTCGTCGGCCCGCCCCAGGCACCGGGCGCCACCGACGGTGGCCATCGCCAGCGCCTGTCGCACGGTCAGTGCGCCGGGTCCGCCGCGCAGCCGGGCGACCAGCAGCGCGGCGTGCATCTCGGCGGCGATCGAGGCCTCCTCGTTGGACGCCGAACCGTCCACCCCCAGGCCGACCGGCACCCCGGCCTCGAGCATCACCGCCACCGGGGCGGTGCCGGCCCCGAGCCGGGCGTTGCTGGTCGGGCAGTGCGCCACACCGGTGCCACGGTCCGCGAACCGGGCGGAGTCCCGGGCGTCGAGGTGCACCCCGTGCGCGAGCCACACGTCCTCGCCGGTCCAGCCGAGCCCCTCGACGTACTCGACGGAGCCGCAGCCGAACCTCTCCCGGCAGAACGCCTCCTCCTCGAGTGTCTCGGCGAGGTGCGTGTGCAGCCGGACGCCGCGGTCGCGGGCCAGCTGCGCGGCCTCGCGCATCAGGTCGCCGGTCACCGAGAACGGCGAGCACGGCGCCACCGCGATCCGCAGCATCGAGCCGTACGACGCGTCGTGGTAGGCGTCCACCGCTGCCGCGGTGGCCGCGAGTGCGATGTCCCGGTCCTCCACGACCTCGTCCGGCGGCAGCCCGCCGTCGGAGCGGCCGAGGTCCATCGACCCACGACACGGGTGGAAGCGCAGCCCGACCCGCCGGGCGGCCTCGATCCCGGCGGCGAGCACGTCACCGCCCTCGCGCGAGAACACGTAGTGGTGGTCGGTGCTGGTGGTGCAGCCGGTGCGCGCCAGCCAGCCGAGCCCCGCGGCGGCCGAGGCGCCCACCACGTCGGCGTCGAGCCGCGCCCACACCGGGTAGAGCTCGGTGAGCCAGCCGAACAGGTCCTGCTCCTGGGCGAGCCCGCGGGTCGCCCACTGGAAGAGGTGGTGGTGGGCGTTCACGAGACCCGGCGTGGCCAGGCAGCCGGTGCCGTCCACGACCCGGTCCGCGGGCACGTCCGCCGGCGCGGGGCCGGGCCCGACCGCGACGATCCGGTTCCCCTCCACGACGACGTGACCGTCGACGTGCTCGCTCCCGGCCGCGTCGACGGTCGCGACCGCGCAGCCCTGCAGGACGGTCCTCACGTGGTGCCTCCGCGGGCGGCGAGCCGCACCGCGGCGAGGATGTTCTCGTAGCCCGTGCACCGGCACAGGTTCCCGGCCAGCGCCTCCCGGATGTCGGCGTCGCTGGGGTCCGGGTCGCGGGCGAGCAGGTCGTGCGCGGCGACCACCAGGCCGGGCGTGCAGAACCCGCACTGCACCGCGCCGGCCGCGACGAACGCCTCCTGCACCGGGTCGAGCCGGTCGCCGTCCCCGAGCCCCTCGACGGTCACCACGACGCGGCCCTCCGCCTGCCCGGCGGCCACCAGGCACGCGCACACCGGGACTCCGTCGAGGTAGACCGTGCACGAGCCGCACTCCCCCTGCTCGCAGGCGTTCTTCGAGCCGGGCAGGCCCAGCCGCTCGCGCAGCACGTAGAGCAGGCTCTCCCCCGGCCACACGTCGTCGGCCACCCGCACCTCGCCGTTGACGGTGCACGTCACCCTCACCCGCTCACCCCCCGTCGGTAGTCGTCCCAGGCCCAGGTCAGCGTCCGGCGGGCCATCACCGCCAGGGCGTGCCTGCGGTAGGCGGCGCTGCCCCGGACGTCGTCGATCGGGTCGGCGCCGGCCGCGACCAGCTCCCCGAACCGCCGTACGACGTGCGGGGCCGGTGGCTCGCCGGAGTCCCAGCACCCGGCCGCGGCGAGCTCGGCATCGAGGTAGCCCTCGGCCTCGACGGCGCGGCGCGGCGTCGGGGCTGCCGAGCCGATCCCGGCACCGACCCGGCGACCGGCCGCGTCGAGGGACAGCCCGAACGAGGCGACCGCGATCACCATGGCGTTGCGGGTGCCGATCTTGGCGAACTGCTCGGGCCCGGTGGCGGCCGGGACACGCACCGAGCGGATCAGCTCGTCGGGCTCGAGCACGCTGCGCTTGACGCCGGTGAAGAACTCGGCGACCGGCACCCGGCGGGTGCCGCGCACGGAGGCCAGCTCGACGACCGCCCGCGCGGCCAGCAGCGCCGGGTGCGCGTCCCCGGCCGGCGAGGCGGACCCGAGGTTGCCGCCGACCGTGCCCCGGTTGCGGATCTGCGGCGAGCCCACCGTGCGCGAGGCCATCGCCAGCCCCGGCAGCAGCGTGCCCAGGTCGGCGACCACCCGGGCGTAGCTCACCCCGGCGCCGAGCTCGACGGTCCCGTCGTCCACCGACCACTGCGCGAGGTCGGGGACCCGGGTCAGGTCGAGCAGGCCCGCGGGCCGGCGCCGGTCGAAGTTCAGATCCACCATCACATCGGTGCCGCCGGCGATCGGGAGCAGCTCGGGGCCGGCGGCCCTCGCCGCGAGCGCCTCGTCCCAGGTGGTCGGCCGCACCATGTCCATCGCCGCTACCAGGCCTCGGTGTCGGCGACGGCGCCGTCGGCGAGGACGGTGCCCTCGATCAGCCCGTAGGGCCGGTCGGCGACGTGGAAGACCTCGCCCGGGTTGTCGGCCCCGAACGGCGCCAGGTCCACCAGGAAGTGGTGCCGGTTCGGCAGCGACAGCCGCACCTCGGCCACGCCCGGGACCCGGGACACCACGCGCTCCCCCATCGCGAACAGGGTCTGCTGCAGCGAGCGGCTGTAGGTGTCGGCGAACGCACCGACCAGCGCGGCCCGGGCGGCGGCGAAGCAGCCGGCCCAGTCCTCGGAGGCCTTCGCGTGCCGCCACCGCGCGTCCAGCGAGGTGCACAGGATCCGGTCGGAGGTCTCCGCGAGCGTGGTGTAGGCGTCGCGGGCGAACCCCCGGAACTCCGACCCGGTCGAGCTCAGCAGCAGCAGCCCGGTGAGCCCGGACAGCACCCGCTCGCCCCGCCCGTCGTACGTCACGGTCGCGGTGCGGACCTCCCGGCTGGACTGCGCGAAGGAGTGGTCGGCGCCGTCGATCCGGGTCCAGGCGTGCTCCTCCACGTGCACCCGCGCCCGGTGCACGCTCGCCTGGGAGTCCACGAAGTGCCGGGCCAGCAGGCTCGCGAAGTCCTCGACCTGGCCCACCCCGCGCTCGCGGGCGAGCGCGTAGACGGTGTTCTTCTGGGTGTCGGTCGGAAGCACCGAGGAGTTGTCGCCGCGCAGGTGCACCTCGGTCATGTCGCCGGAGAGGGCGACGCTCACGGTGAGGTCGTGCAGGACGTGCCGGTCGGTGTCGCGGTCCACCTTCAGCAGCCGCACTTCCGCCTTGCCGTACCGGTTCTCGCCGAGCACCGCCATGTCAGCTCCCCCGGTACGTCGAGTAGGCGAACGGGCTGAGCAGCAGCGGCACGTGGTGGTGCCGGTCCGCGTCGGTGACCGCGAACACCACGACCACCTCGGGGTAGAACGTCTCCACCCCCCGGGCCGCGTAGTACTCCCCGGACCCGAACACCAGCCGGTGGGTGCCCACGGTGGTCCGCACGCCGAAGTCGGCAACGCGGCCGTCGTCGCCGGTTGCCGTCTGCGCGACCCGCTTCCAGTGCCCGTCGACGAGGTGCTCCCAGCGCACGAAGACACCCGCCGCGGGTTCGCCCCGGGCGCCGTCGAGGACGTGGCTGGACAGGCTCATCGGCCCACCAGCCGGGTCAGCCGGAGCGCCACGATCTCGGCGAGCTCGTCGAGCACGACGGCCCGCTCGGTGGCGTCGTCGTGGCCGAGCCGGGTCCGCTGCGCGTCGTACATCTCCTGCGCGGACCGTCCGGCCGCGCGGATCAGGAAGACCCGGCCGAAGCGCCGCTCGTAGGCGCGGTTGCCCTCGGCCAGCCGGGCCGCGAGCTCGTGGTCGCCGGCGAGGACCCCGGCCTGCTCGGCGCGGGACCAGACGTCCTCCGCCGACTCGCCCCCGCGGCGCTCGCCGATCCGGGCGTGCGCGGCCAGCGCCTGCTCGAGGGCCGCGTCGTCGAGGCCGGCGACCAGCGAAGCGGACGCCTCGAGCATCGCATCGAGGTCGGGATAGGGCCGCCCGGCCGTCATCGCCTCCACCCACGAGGCGGCCGCGCAGCAGGCGCGCAGCTCGGCCGCGGCCTCGTCGTCGGCCAGGCCGTTCACCCTCTCGACGGACCGTCGGTCCACCGTCTCGCGACGTGTGTGCATCGCCCCTCCGTGCGGACAGGTCTACACCACCCGGCGGCCGGGGCGCAGCAGATCAGCCGGGGGCCAGCTCGCCGAGCACCCGCAGCCGGGCCAGCCCCCCGTCGGGGAAGACGTCGAGGCGCACGTGGGTCACCGGCGCGGCGAACGCGACCGGGAACTGGTGCCGGGTGTCCGGCTGGACCCGGGTCCTCGGGAGCAGCTCGGCCCACGCCCCGGTGTCGTCGAGGGCAGCGACGCGTCCGTCCACCCCGCGTAGGGACACCCAGCCGGGGGCGTTGCCGATGAAGCAGGTCGCGTCGACGACCACCCGGCGCACCACGCCCGGGCCGGCGAGCCGGACCGTCACGAAGTCGTTGCCGCCGTCGCGGCGCCGGGCGTTCTCCCAGCCCTCGCCGGTGTGCCTGGCCCGCCCCGGCAGCAGCAGGTTGCGGGCCGAGGCGTAGTACTCCTCGGAGCAGGCGACGACGTCGCCGCCGTGCTCGAGCGCGGCGAGGTCGACCGTCCCGGTGAGCAGCCGCGGGTCCGGGAGGGGGCGCCCGTGCACCCGGAGCCTCGCGACGCCGCCGTCCGGGTGGATCGAGAGCCGGACGTGGGTGAACCGGCGCTCGTCGGCGACCGCGAACGCGTTGGCCGTGTCCCCGGCCACCGGGACCGGCGGCACCAGGGTCGCCCACTCGGCGGCGCGCACCTCCTCGACGGACGGGTAGCCGTCGAGCGCGGTGGCCTCGACCGAGACGAGCGCGGGGTGGTTGCCGGTGAAGAACGCGGTGTCGACCACGACCCCGGCCACGGTCCCGGGGACGCCGAGCCGGACGATGGCCTCGTCGTTGCCGTCGTCGCGACGGCGCCGGGTCTCCCAGCCGTCGTACACCTTCCCCCGCGGGCCGAACGACGACGGGTCGAAGACCGGCGGGGCCGGGAGGACCAGGTTCTCCCGGGCCGCGAAGAAGTCGTCGTTGGCGTGGACCACGCCGCCGCCCAGCGCTCGCGAGGCCAGGTCGGGCAGCGCGCTGAAGTCGTCGCTCATGAGGTGCCTCCCCTGCCCAGCAGCCGCCCCTCGGGAGCCGCGGTGATGTCGACCGGCCGCCCGGCCAGCCAGGTCTGGCGGACCACGCCGGTCAGGGCGCGCCCGGTGTACGGCGTGACCGGGTTGCGCTGGCGCAGCCGCCCGGGGTCCACCACGAGCGGCTCGTCCGGGGCGAGCACGCAGAAGTCCGCATCTGCTCCCACCGCGATCCGGCCCTTGCCCGACAGCCCCGCCCGGTCCGCGGGGCCGGCGGCCATCCAACGGGCCACGTCGGCCGGGGTGTGCCCGCGGCGCCGGGCCTCGGTCCACACCACGGACAGGCCGAGCTCCAGCGAGCCGATCCCGCCCCACGCGTCCGCGAACCGGCCGGTGTCGAGATGCTTCAGGTCCACGGGGCACGGTGAGTGGTCGGAGACGACGCAGCCGATCGTCCCGCCCGCGAGGGCGCGCCAGAGCAGGTCCCGGTTGGCGGCCCCCCGGATCGGCGGACAGCACTTGTACTGCGTCGCGCCGTCGGGCACGTCCTCCGCCGCCAGGGCGAGGTAGTGCGGGCAGGTCTCGGCGCTGACCGGGACGCCTCGACGCCGCGCGTCCGCGAGCAGCGGCAGCGCCCGGGCCGTCGACACGTGCACGACGTGCGCCCGGCAGCCGGTGCGCCGCGACGCCTCGACGACGGTCGCGACCGCCGACAGCTCCGAGGAGTCGGGGCGGGAGCCGAGGAAGTCGGCGTAGCGGGTGCTGTCCGGGCAGGGGCGCAGCGCCTCGCCGTCCTCCGCGTGCACCAGCAGCAGCCCGCCGAAGCCCGCGACCTCCTGCATCGTCGCCTCGAGGCCGGCCGGGTCGAGGGCGGGGAACTCCGGCACTCCCGAGTCGGCCAGGAAGCACTTGAAGCCGAGGACCCCGGCGTCCCACAGCGCCCGCAGCTCGCGCCGGTTCGCCGGAACTGCGCCACCCCAGAACCCCACGTCCACGTGACAGCGGCCGGCGGCCGCCTCCCGCTTGGCCCGCAGCGCGGCCACGTCGAGCGTCGCCGGGAGGCTGTTCAGCGGCATGTCGACGATCGTGGTGACGCCTCCGGCGGCGGCTGCCCGGGTCGCGTGCGCGAACCCCTCCCACTCGGCCCGGCCCGGGTCGTTCACGTGCACGTGGGTGTCGACCAGGCCGGGCAGCAGCACCACGTCGTCGTCGAGGCGGACCACCCGCGCGGCGTCGAGCCCTGCGTCGAGCGGCGCCAGCACGGCGACCCGGCCGCCGCGGACACCGACCGAGCAGGCCACCTCGGCCCCGTCGACCACCGCGCGGGGCGCCTCGACCAGCAGGTCCAGGTCGGCCACCTCAGCCCAGCTGCTCCCGGTAGGCCCGCCAGCCGCCGAACTCGGTGATGTCCTTGTGCCGGCCCGCCTCGGCCGCTCGGAGCACCATGCACAGGGCGGCCCCGCCGTCGGAGAGCTCGACCACCCCGAGCTCGAGCTCCGGCGGCTCGTCCGGCAGGAACCGGTCGCGCAACACCTCCAGCGGCACGTCGTACAGCTCGCCGCGGACGGTGCCGCCGGGTTCCTCGCCGGCGACGCGGAGGCCGGGGAACTCGTCGCGGACCGAGTGGAAGCGGTATCTCGGCGCGGTCTGCGCCTCACCGACGAACCGGTGCCCCTCGATGTTGTGGTGCAGCCGGCCGCCCCGCATGCCCTCGCCGTTGGTCATCAGGTAGACCATGAGCCCCGCCCCCTCGCAACCCTCGTGATTCGTCTGCGGTCATCCTGCGGGAAACACCCGAGGGATCGCAGACGAATGTCACACGACCTGGTGCAGCCAGCGGACCGGGGCGCCGTCACCGGCATGCCGGAACGTCTCGAGCTCGTCGTCCCAGGGCTTGCCGAGCAGCTTGTCGATCTCGGTGAGCAGGGTCGTGTCGCCGAGCGCAGCCTTGACCACCGCGGCCTTGAGCCGGTCCTCGGGGATCATGATGTCGCCGTGGATGCCGGTGACGGCGTGGAAGACGCCGAGGTCGGGGGTGTAGGAGTAGCGGGCGCCCTCGGTGCCGCCCTGGCCGTTGACGGCGGGCTCCTCGGTCACCTCGAAGCGCAGCTGGTTCCAGCCGCGCAGCGCGGACGTCACCGCCGCGGCGGTGCCGGTCGGCCCCGACCAGGAGAACTCCGCGCGGTACGTGCCGGCCTGGGCGGGCTGCGGCGTCCACTCCAGGTTCACGGCATTGCCGAGTACGCCGCCCACGGCCCACTCGATGTGCGGGCACAACGCAGACGGCGCCGAATGGACGTAGAGCACGCCCCGTGTCGCAGTACGTGTGGTCACCGTGGCCTCCTGTAGATCCGGCGTGGAGATACGCCTTCCCCAGCGGTCTCGTGCGGATCGATGCAGGTCCCGGTGACACGGGTATGAAGTTATGTCCCCATTGTGACGCAGACCGGGGCTCAGGAAACACAATGACACCAATTTTCTCAGGCGTCACGGGATTCGGGGGGAAAATCGGCCGGCGGGGCCCGCTTCGCGCGGCGGGCGCGCCCGAGCGCCCCGCGGCGAGACGGCCGCCCCGGTGCGCCCGGAAGCGCCTTCCCGGCCACGGTGCCCCGCCGCTTCCCGCGGGAATCTGTCGCTTCCCGCGGGAAGATCACCATGGGGAGCGACAGATTCCCGGCATACCTTGGTGAATTGTCGCGGGGTCCCGGCGAGTGTGCGGGGCCGCTGGCGGGCTGCGGGGGGCCGGGGGTCAGGCGGTGCGGCCGCGGGGCTTCAGCCGGGTGTTCGGCATCGGTGGGGCAAGCAGCCGCTCCCCCCGGAACTCCTCCACCACCCCGAACCGCTCGGGCCGGTGCGCGAGCCCGGTGCCGTTCCAGGCCTCGCGCTGCTCGACGATCTCGTCGTGGCTGCGCCCGACGAGGTTCCACCACATCACGATCTCCTCGGCGAAGGGCTCCCCGCCCAGCAGCAGCAGCACGGTGTCCTCCCGGGCGTCCTGCGGCGCGGCAAGCGACAGCTCCGGCCGACCGAGTCCCAGGTAGCTCATCGCGTTGCGGGGCTGGTCCACCCCCGCGACGGTGGCGTCGCCCTGCGCCACCAGGACGCCGTACTCGAAGTCGCGCTCCAGCGGCAGCACGGCCGACGCGCCCGGCGCCAGGGTGATCTCCGCGCCCACCAGCGGGGTGTACGCCGGCGCGGGCGAGGTCTCGCCCGCCAGCGAGCCGGACAGCACCCGCAACCTGACGCCGTGCTCGGACCAGGTCGGCAGCTCGGCGAGGTGGGTGAAGTCGGGGGGTGCCGTGTCGCGGGCCGGATCGGGCAGGCACACCCACAGCTGCACGCCGTGCAGGTGCTGGGGCGCACCCTCGGGCGACACCTCCGCGTGGCAGATGCCGTGCCCGGCCGTCATCACGTTGAGCTGGCCGGGCCGGATCGGCTGGTGCGAGCCGAGGCTGTCCAGGTGCAGCGCCTCGCCCTCGAACAGCCAGCTCACCGTCTGCAGCCCGGTGTGCGGGTGCGGCGGCACCCACATCCCGCCGGACCGCTTGATGTCGTCGGGACCGTAGTGGTCCAGGAAGCACCAGGCGCCGATCATCCGGCGAGCCTTGTTCGGGAGCAGCCGGCGCACGTGCGTGGTGCGGCCGAGCACCACGTCGCGCGGGTGAAGGGCGTCGTGCACGGTCTCGAACGTGCTCATCGCCTCAGTCTTGCACCCCTTCTCAAGACTTCGCACGGGCGAAACATCCACGTGGCCGACCGGAAACCTCGGCTCCGCAGCCTGGAGGCGCACCCACGAGGGAAGGAGTCCGCACCATGACGACCTCACTGGTCAGGACCAGGTACGGCGCCGAGGCGGACCTCGCCGCGGTGACCGCGATGCACGACCGCTGCTCGGCACGCTCGCTGCGCAGCCGCTTCCACAGTCCGCTGCCGCGCGTGCGCACCGGGATGGCGCGTCGGCTGCTCCGACCGGCCGACGGGTGGAGCAGGGTGGCCGAGCTCGGGCCCCGGGTCGTGGGCCTGGCCTGCGCCGGCCCGCTGTCGGCCGAGGAGCTCGAGGTGGGCCTGCTGGTCGAGGACGCGCACCAGGGCCGCGGGATCGGCACCCGGCTGCTGCGCGAGGTGGCGGCCGAGGCCGGGCGGCGCGGCTACCGCACCCTGTCGTGCCTCACCGAGCCCGGCAACGGCGCCGTGCTGGAGGTGGTCCGCAAGGCCGCGCTGCCCGCGACACGGACCCGTGGCGACGGGCTGCTGTGCATCGCCATCCACCTCGACGCCACGGGAGCGGCGCTCCCCCGGCCCGCGGCCTGATCGGGCACCTTGATCAGCGCGGGCGGGCCTTCACGCAGCACATGCCCGGCTCCGGGTCCAGGCAGGCCTCGACACCCGAGCAGCCGAGCCCTTCCAGCACGCCGTTGACGAACGCCTCGTTGAGGCCGCAGACCAGCTCGGTGTGCTCGCGGGCGAGCGCGTCGAACGGGCAGTTCGCGAGCACCAGCCGGTCGTCGCCGATCCGGGGCTCGTAGCCGTACGGCGTCAGCGCGCCCGCGAGCCGCTCGAGCTCGGGCCGGGTCCCCCCGCCGGAGTCCCCGCCGGAGTCCCCGCCGGACCCCTCGCCCGAGCCCGCCCCGGCTCGACGGCCCTCGTCGGACGCCGCCTCCCGCACCGCCTCGCCGACGGCGACGCCGCCACCCTGCGCACGCTCCACGGCCGCGGCGAGGATCCGGCCCGCGAGGTCGTAGCGGCGCTCGGGAAGCGAGACCGCGATCTCCCGCTCCGACCGCCGGTAGAGCTTGGCGGGCCTCCCGGCTCCGGGGCCGCTGCGCCCGGACAGCCGCCGGAACTCCACCTCGAGCAGCCCCTCCTCCACGAGCCGGTCGAGGTGGAACTTCGCGGAGTGGACCGCGATGCCGGTCCCGTGCGCGGCCTGCTCGCGGCTCACCGCCTCGGCCCGGCCGGCGACGTAGCGGTAGAGCGCCCGTCGGGCCGGCTCGGCCAGCGCACCGATGCCGGCCACGCGTTCGCCGAAGTCGTCGGTCACGGGGGCCCTCCCTTTTCTAAAAGATACATCTATTGACGCAAGAGCCGTGGATGGCTAACGTCAACCTTACTCTCTTTTAGAAGCCCCGGAGGCTCCCATGACCCACACCCCCTTCCGCCCGACCAGGTCCCGTCCGACCGGGTCCCGCCCGACCGGCGCGGCGGCGCCCGCCTCGACCGCGGAGCGGCAGGCGTACCTGCTGCTGCGGACCGTGTTCACGGTCGCGCCGATCCTCTTCGGGCTCGACAAGTTCGCCAACCTGCTCACCGACTGGGAGAAGTACCTCGCTCCCTGGATCGACCACCTGGTGCCGGGCAGCGCGCACACCGCGATGCTCCTGGTCGGCGTCGTCGAGGTCGTGGCCGGCCTCGCCGTCGCGATCCGGCCCCGGTTCGGCGGCTTCCTGGTGGCGGCCTGGCTGTTCGGCATCATCGTCGACCTGGTCACGCTGGGCGGCTACTACGACGTCGCGCTGCGCGACTTCGGGCTGTTCGTCGCCGCGCTCGCACTGGCCCGCCTCGCCTCCTCGCCGGCCGCCGCAGCGCCGGTCCGGGGCGCGGCCGAGGCGGACGCGACCGAGCACGCGGAATGAGCGCGCAGGCGGTCCCGGCCGCACCCGAGCCGCTGCCGTGGCGACCCCGGGTCACCCAGCCCCGCGAGGAGGTGGACCTCGCGGCGGCCGAGAGGGCGGCCGCGGACCTGCTCACCGCCCTCGGGCTCCCCCTCGACGGCCCGGACCTGGCCGAGACACCGCGCCGGATGGTAGAGGCCTACGCCGAGCTGCTCACCGTGCCGTCGTTCGACTTCACGTCGTTCCCCAACACCGACGGGTACGACGAGCTGGTGCTCGTCGAGGACATCCCGGTGCGCTCGGTGTGCGAGCACCACATGCTGCCCTTCGTCGGGACCGCGCACGTCGGCTACCTGCCGGGCGAGCGGCTCCTCGGGCTGTCCAAGCTGGCCCGGGTCGTGGACTTCCACGCGCGACGGGCGCAGACTCAGGAACGGCTGACCAGGCAGGTGGCCGACCACCTGCAGACCCACCTCGCGCCACGCGGCGTCGGGGTGGTGGTCACCGCCGAGCACACCTGCATGACGCTGCGTGGCGCCCGGGCCGCCGGCAGCCGCACGATCACGTCGGCGCTGTCCGGCCGGCTGCGCGACGACCCGGCGGCTCGCGCGGAGTTCCTGGCGCTGACCCGTCGAGGCAAGGAGAGCCGATGAGCGAGACCTACGTGGTGGTCGGGGCCGGCCTGACCGCGGCCAACGCGGTGAGCGAGCTGCGCGCCGCTGGGTTCGGAGGAAGCATCGTCGTCTACGGCGACGAGCACCACCTGCCCTACGAGCGCCCCCCACTGTCCAAGGGCTACCTGCTCGGCGACGCCGAGCTGGAGTCGGCATTCGTGCACCCGCCCCAGTGGTACGACGACCAGGAGGTCGACCTGCGGCTCGGGACCACGGTGAGCGCCGTCGACCCGGCCGCGCACACCGTCACCGCGGACGACACGACCCAGCCCTACGACCGGCTGCTGATCGCCACCGGCGCCACCCCCCGCCGACTGCCGATGGCCGACGACAGCGGCGCGCCGGTGGCCTACCTGCGCACCATCGAGGACAGCAACCGGCTCAAGGAGGCGTTCGGCGCGGGCCGCCAGGTCGCGGTCGTCGGCGCCGGCTGGATCGGCCTCGAAGTGGCCGCCGCAGCCCGGGCCGTGGGTTGCGACGTGACCGTTCTCGAGTCGCTCGACCTGCCGCTCCTGCGGGTGCTCGGGCCGGAGGTCGCACGCTCGTTCGCCGACCTGCACCGCGCGCACGGGGTCGACCTGCGCCTGGGCATCCAGGTCGCCGGCGTGGAGAAGGACGGTCAGCGGGCCGTCGTACACCTCGGGGACGGGAGCCGCCTGGAGGCGGACCTGCTCGTGGTCGGCATCGGGGTCGCGCCCAACACCGCCCTGGCCGAGGCCGCCGGCCTGGAGACCGACAACGGAGTCCTCGTCGACGAGCACCTGGCCGCCTCCGCGCCGGACGTCTTCGCCGCAGGCGACGTGGCCAACGCCTACCACCCGGTGCTCGGCCGGCGGCTGCGCGTGGAGCACTGGGACACCGCGATCGAGCAGGGCAAGGTGGTCGCGCACGCCATGCTCGGCCACGACGCGACCTACGACCGGATGCCGTACTTCTTCACCGACCAGTACGACCTGGGCATGGAGTACGTCGGCAGCGTCGGTCCCGACGGGTACGACCAGGTGGTGCTCCGCGGCCGTCCGGCCGACGGGCGGTTCACCGCGTTCTGGCTGCGCGGCGACCAGGTGCTGGCAGGGATGCAGGTCAACGACTGGGACGCCACCGGGGCCATCCGCGAGCTGGTGGGGCGGCGCGTCGACGTGGTCACGCTCGACGACCCGGCGGTCCCGCTCGATGAGGTCACCGGGACCTGACGCGCCGGGCCGGCTCGCCCGGGTCTCGGGGTTCCGCTGGCGCGGACCTAGGATCGACCCCGTCGAAGGAGGGAGCCTGCCATGGGTGGCGTCTCGAGCAGCACCGCGGGCGCGTACGACGCGATCGTGGTCGGCGCGGGACTCGGTGGCCTCTCGACGGCCGCGTTCCTGGCCACCAACGGCCGCCGCACCCTGGTGCTGGAGCAGAACCAGGTGGTCGGCGGGTGCAGCCAGGTGTTCCGGCGGCAGGGCAACAAGTACGAGTTCGACGTCGGCGTCCACTACATCGGCGACTGCGCCCCGGGAGGCACGGTCGACCGGCTGGTGCGGGGTCTCGGGCTCGGTGACCGCATCGAGTTCGCGGAGCTCGATCCGGACGGGTTCTCCACGATCACGCTGCCTGGCGTGACCTTCAGGGTCCCCCGCGGCTGGCAGGCCTACGAGGACCGGCTCGCGGAGACCTTCCCCGACCAGGAGGCGGGCGTCCGGCGGTGCGTGAGGACCCTCCGTGCGGTGGCCGAGGAGATCCGTGCCGAGCGGCCGGAGGGTCTGCGACACGCGGTCACCCGGGTGGGCAGCCTCCGGTCCACGCTGTGGTGGGGCCTGCGCCCGCTGGCGCGGCTCTACGACGCCTGCGGCCTGAGCCAGGAGGCGCGGACGGTGATCGCCGGTGAGAGCGGCGACTACGGAGTGCCGCCGTCCAAGGCGCCGGCGGCGCTGCATGCCGGCTTCCTCGACCACTACCTCAAGGCCGGTGCCTACTACCCGAAGGGCGGCGGCCAGGTCCTCGCTGCGCGACTCACCGAGGTCATCTCGGCCCACGGCGGCACCGTCCGCACCAAGGCACGTGTCCGCCGCATCCTGCTCGAGGGCGGCCGCGCCGCCGGTGTCCGGCTCGCCGACGGGGAGGAGATCCGCGCGCCTGTCGTGGTCTCCAACGCCGACATCAAGCGGACCTACCTCGAGCTGGTCGGCCGGGAGCACCTCCCGGGGCGGCTGCGCCGCAAGGCGGAGGGGTTCCGGATGGCGCTGCCGCTGTTCAGCCTCTACCTCGCCGTGGACTTCGACGTCCGCGACCGGCTGCCCAACAGCACCTCCTGGATCTACCCGCACGCGGACATCGAGGCGATCTACGCCGACGTGTACGCCGGACGGGTGCCGGCCCAGGTGCCGGTGTTCATGACCTCCGGGACCCTCAAGGACCCCGACGGCGACCACACCGCGCCGGCCGGCCACTCGACCCTGGAGCTGATGACGATCGCGCCGGCCGACCACGGCACCTGGGGGGTCGGCGAGGGACCGGTCGCCGGGGAGCGCTACAGCCGCAACCCGTCGTACCTCGCGGTGAAGGAGAAGCTCGCCGAGGCCGTCCTGGACACCGCGTCCACGGTGATCCCCGACCTGCGCGACCACATCGTCTATCGGGACGCGTCGACCCCGGTCACGCAGGAGCGGTTCACCCTGTCCACCGGCGGTGCGTGCTACGGCCTGGAGATGACCCTCGACCAGCTCGGTCCCTTCCGCCCGGACGTGACGACGAGGATTCCGGGGCTCTACCTCACCGGGGCCAGCACCAAGCACCAGCACGGCATCGTCGCCACCCTCAACGGCGGCGCCGGGACCGCCGGCGCGATCCTGGGCCGCGACCTGTTCGCCGAGATGCGGGCTGGGGCGGTCTACGGCGACCCGTCCCGGCTGCCCGTCGACGCTCCTTCCTGGGACCCGCTGGTGGTCGCCAGGCCGGGCTCCCCGATCCGTCGTACGCCGCGACGGCCCGGCCGTTCGCCGAGCCCCTGAGCCGCCGAGCCGCTCTACGCCGCCAGCGAGCCGCCGAAGATCTGCCAGGCGAGAGCCGACTTGGCCACCAGGCTGAGCACCAGGTACGCCTTCTCGCCGAACGCGTAGCTGCGCCACGGCCCGACCCGCCGGTACTGCAGCCACTGGTTGAGCGCGAAGCTGTTGAAGAACACGAACAGCGACACGAAGATGCCGACCACGAAGCCGGGGACCTCCTCGGCGGCCACCAGGTTGTAGCCGATCGCCACCCACGGCGCGGCGCCCGCCACACACCCGAACCAGAACGGCTTCATGGTCACCGGCGAGCGCCCCGGCGGGTTGGCGGACTCCTGCAGCCACCCGAACAGGATCATGGCCACGTTGGCGCCGGCGATGCCGATGAGCGCCGAGATCCCGTCGATGCCGGTGTACAGCGCGATCAGCACGACCATGAGCGTCGCGCTGAACGAGTACTCCACCCAACGGAACCGGTTGATCCCGGCGCGCAGGTCGTCGTCGTACCTGCGCCGGAAGACGGTCGCGGTGAGCAGGTGGTCGAGGGCCGCGAGCCCGAGGAACACCGCGATCGCGACGCCGACCGGGAGGTCGAACAGCGCCTCGGGCGCCCCGGGCGGTGTGCCGGGAGGGCCGGCGGGCAGTGACCGGGTCACCGTGACGGCGAAGTCCGTCGCCAGCACGAGCACCGCGACCGCCTGCCCGAGATGCAGCAGCGTGAGGGCGAGGTTCCAGCCCCGCAGGGACCGCAGCCGGCGATCGTCCACACCGGCCGCGGTCATGTCCGTGGTTGCCATGACCCCATCATGCTGCCCGGGGGTTGAAAGAAGTCACGAAACCGGTGTCGGATCGAGGCAGCGGTGTTCGTAGCAGGGGTGAGCGGCCGACCATGAGGGGGCCCCACCTCACAGGAGATGATGCGAGATGCAGTACCTGGTTTCCGTGATCGACGACGGCACCGGCCTGGCCACCCCGACCGAGGAGGCCGACATCGACGCGTTCAACGACCGGCTCCGAGACGACGGTCACTGGGTCTTCGCCGGCGGCCTCGGGTCGCCCGACCCGGCCACCGTCGTGGACAACCGGGGCGGGCAGGCCGTGTACACCGACGGGCCCTTCGTGGAGTCGAAGGAGTACCTCGCCGGCTTCTGGATCATCGAGGCCGCCGACCTCGACGTCGCGCTCGGCCTCGCCGCCGACGGGTCGAAGGCCTGCAACCGGAAGGTCGAGGTGCGACCGTTCCTGTGAACAGCGTCGAGGTCCGGGAGGCGATCGCCCGCGCCCACCACGAGGAGTGGGCCCGGGTGGTCGCCTCCCTGACCAGGCGTTTCGGTGACCTCGACGTCGCCGAGGAGGCGGCGGCCGAGGCGTTCGCGACCGCGGTCGAGCGGTGGCCGACCGACGGCGTCCCGCCCGGTCCCGGCGCCTGGCTGACCACCACCGCCAACCGCAAGGCCATCGACCGGATCCGGCGCGAGAACAAGCGCGACGGCAAGCAGAGGGAGGCTCAGATGCTGTACGACGTCGAGCCACCCGAGCCTCTCGGGGCCATCGACGACCAGCGGCTCCGGCTGATCTTCACCTGCGCTCACCCGGCACTCGCGCCGGAGGCCCGGGTGGCGCTGACGCTGCGCATGGTCGGTGGTCTGACCGTGCCCGAGATCGCCCGTGCCTTCCTGGTGCAGGAGACCACCATGGGGCAGCGGATCACCCGTGCGAAGGCCAAGATCAAGGCGGCCCGGATCCCCTATCGGGTGCCGTCCGCGGAGGAGCTCCCGGCCCGCGTCTCCGGCGTGCTCGCCGTCCTCTACCTCGTCTTCAACGAGGGCTACCTGGCGACCGGCCCCGACACCGATCCGGTGCGTCACGACCTGACCTCCGAGGCGATCAGGCTCACGCGCCTGGTCCGCGCCCTCGTGCCGGAGGACGCAGAGGTGGCCGGGCTGCTGGCGCTGATGCTGCTCACCGAGGCCCGCCGCAGCGCCCGGGTGTCGGCGAGCGGCGAGCTGGTCAGCCTCGGCGAGCAGGACCGTGGCACCTGGGACGCGGCGCTGGTCGCCGAGGGCCATCGGCTGGTGCGCGAGCGCCTGGCCACCGGGGAGGCTCCGGGTCGCTACCAGATCCTGGCGGCGATCAACGCCGTGCACACCTCCGCCCGCGACGTGCGCGACACCGACTGGTCGCAGGTCGTCGCCCTCTACGACCGCCTCGCCCGCCTCGACCCGTCGCCGGTCGTCGCCCTCAACCGGGCCGTCGCGGTCGCCGAGCTCGACGGCCCGGACGTCGCTCTGGCGGCCGTCGACCGTCTCGAGGGCGAGCTGGCCGGCTACCACGCCTACCATGCGACCCGCGCCGACCTGCTGCGCCGCCTCGGCCGCAGCCGGGAGTCACGGGCGGCGTACGAAAGGGCCATCGGGCTGGCGGGCAACACCGCCGAGACCGCCTACCTGACCCGCCGCCGCGACCAGCTGGGATAGCCACGCTTCGTCAACCACGGCGGGCAGTGCGGGCGCGGTGTCGTCCGGTCAGGAATCGAGAAGCGCCGGGGTCTCCCCCGGGCCTAGCCTTCCTCCAGATGGCCGGCACCAGGCCGAGCCTCGAGTGTCGAAAGGCAGGCGAGCATGCCCACGAAGAGTTCCAGCACCGAGTCCGACGGCTTCACCGCCGAGGAGCGCGCCGCGATGAAGGAGCGCGCCGCCGAGCTGCGCGCCGAGGGCAAGAAGGGCGCCAAGAAGGCCGACGGCCTGCAGGCGGTCCTCGACCGGATCGCGGAGATGGCTCCGGAGGACCGTGCGCTTGCCGAGCGCGTGCACATGGCGGTGACCGCGACCGCTCCGGACCTGTCGCCGAAGACCTGGTACGGGATGCCCGCCTACGCGAACGCGGACGGCAAGGTCGTCGTCTTCTTCCAGGACTCGGGCAAGTTCGGCTACCGGTACTCGACCCTGGGCTTCCAGGACGCGGCCAACCTCGACGACGGCGACCTGTGGCCGGTGTCCTACGCGCTCGCGAAGTGGAGCCCCGCGGTCGAGAAGAAGGTGGCCGAGCTGGTGCGGGCCGCGATCTCCTGACCGGTCAGGCCGGCCCTCCGAGCGCCATCAGCCCGCTCAGGATGTCCTCGGCCAGGCCCAGGCCGCCGAGGTGGCTCTCCCCCGCCATCGCGGTCAGCGTGGCATCGGGCAGCAGGTCGACCGCGTGGGCGCCGTGCCCGAACGGGATGATGTGGTCCGCGTCGCCGTGGAACCACAGCACCGGGACCTTGACGTCCTGGAGCCGGAAGCCCCAGTCGCGGGAGAACAGCAGCAGGTCCGACAGCGGAGCGGTCACCTGCTTCCGGCTGCCGTTGAGCAGGTCGTCGAGGAACATCGCCTTGAACTCCGGCCGGCCCAGCAGGCGCTTGTCGCCCTCGGGCTGGAGCACGGCGTACAGGTCGAGGGCGCGCCCCGCCAGCGGCTTCACGACCCGGATCGCCGCGGTCAGCCCGACCCCGATCGGCACCCGGGCCCGCGCCACGAACGGCGCGAGATGGGCGGCGACGCCGACCGCTCCCCCGGGGATGGCATCCGGGCCGACGGTCGGCGCCACGCCCCCGATCACGGCGACCCCGGAGACCCGGTCCGGCAGGCCCGCGCCGGCCGCCAGGGCGTAGGGTCCGCCCCCCGACAGCCCGATCACCCGCATGGTGCCGATCCCGAGCGTGTCGGCGAGCAGCGCGAGATCGTGCGTCCAGTCGAACACCGAGTCGTAGACGTGGGGTGTCGAGGAACCGATCCCCGGGCGGTCCACGCCGATGATGCGCAGCCCTTCCCGGTCGGCGTACGCCCGAGCCTCGAGTGGGATCTGCCGCCGCGCCCCCGGCGTCCCGTGCATCCAGATGATCGCGGCGCCGTGCGGCGACCCGAACTCCGCGAACCCGAGCCGGCGGCGGCCGCGCACCGCGACGCTGCCCTCGAGACGCGGCCTGGCGACGTCGTTCATGGCTGGATGGTGGCACAGAAACGCGTTCTACCGAGCGGAATGCGGTCCACGTCACGCCGCGGGATCTCTCGTTGCCCGGTTTGCCGATAACCCCGCGGCAGAGGCCGCCGGGGCGCGAGAATTCGGCCAGCGTCGCGGCCACGGGGGCCCCACGCACAGTGAGGGAGCACACAGAGCCATGAGCCGTCGCAGGCTGCCCTTCTCGGGCGCGAGCAACAAGGCCAGGACCGTCGCGTTGACCGCGGTCGCCGTGTCGGTCACGGGTCTGGGCGTCGCGCCCGCCCAGTCGGCGGTCGACGACAGCTGTCCCGCGGCCTTCCCGGACCCGATCACCGCGGGGCTCTCGGTGCATGCCCGCAGCGTCGTGACGGGCACCGCGCCGCAGACCTTCAACGGCACCACGCTGGGCGTGCTGCGCGACGGGATCGCGCCGGGACTCGACATGATCCTGGTCCGGTTCGACTCCCCCGAGACCGACAAGTACGGCGTCTGGGAGGGCATGAGCGGCTCGCCGGTGTACTCCGCGGACGGCCGGCTGATCGGCGCGGTGTCCTACGCCCTCGCCTCGGGCACGACGCCGGTCGCCGGGGTGACCCCGGCCGCCGAGATGCAGAAGCTCCTCACCGCGGTGCCGGGCTCGACCACCGCCGCCCTGGACCCGAAGGTGACGATCCCGCCGACGATGGCACGCGCGATCGTCAGCAGCGGCGCGGCGACCGGCACCGAGGTCGGCAGCGGCATGCAGGAGCTGCGGGTGCCGTTCGGCGTCTCGGGGATGACCGGAACCCGGCTGCGGCAGTTCTCCAACGCGCTGGGCCTGCGCAACGCGCGCCCGATGACCGCCGGGGCGGCGGGCGCGGACGCGCCGACGATCCCCGTCACGGCCGGCGGGAACGTGGCCGCCTCGATCTCCTACGGCGACGTGACCGCCGCCGGCATCGGCACCGCCACCGCGGTCTGCGGCAGCGAGGTGCTCGCCTTCGGCCACCCGATGAACTTCAGCGGCAAGTCCACCATGACCATGCACGGCGCGGACGCGATCTACGTGCAGGAGGGCCCGAACGACGCCAGCTTCAAGGTGGCGAACCTCGGCGCCCCGGTGGGGACGGTCACCGACGACCGGATGGCGGGGCTGCGCGGCCTCGTCGGCGCGACGCCGCCGGCGACGACCGTGACCTCGCGCGTCGCCGTCGGTGCCGCCGCGCGGGTGGGCACGACGAGCATCAGCGTGCCCGACGCCGTGCCCGACATCGCGATCGCGCACGTGGTCGCCGACCAGGACCGGCTCCTCGACGCCCTCGCCGGCGGCAGCGGCTCGTTCGCCTGGAGGATCGACCTGCGCGAGAAGAACGGCACGCCGTTCACGCTCCGTCGCTCGGATGTCTTCGCCGACCCCGGCGACATCTCCTACGCCACGGTCTTCGACCTCGCCGACATGCTCTACACCCTGCAGTACGGCGACCTGGGGGCGCGGATCACGTCGATCCGGACCACCTCGGACCTGTCCCCCGACGTCAACCAGTACACCCTGCGGAAGGTGCAGCTGCGCCGGCACGGCGGCTGGCACACGCTGAGCGGCTACCGGCCGCTGCCGCTGCGCAGCGGCACCGTGGCCCGGCTGCGGGTGGTGCTGACCTCGGAGCAGGTCGGCCGGCGCGTGGTGCGCACCAGGCTCCCGGTCCCGGCCCACGCCGGCGGCAAGGTCGGGGTGCTGCGGGTCGTCGGTGGCAACTCGAGCGCCGACTACACCGACCCGGGCGCCGGCTTCGACGTGTTCGCCGCGAGCAGCGACGCGGCCCTCGCCGGCCCCGGGACGCCGTCGCTCGAGGGCCTCGCGGCGCAGCTGCGGCGGACCCCGCACCACGACCAGGTGGTGGCGGACCTGAGCTGGTCGCTCCCTTCGGGCTACCCGACCAACCACGCGCGCCGGCGGGTCTCCGCCGGTCACGTGGTCGACGGGGAGCTGGCGTTCCAGGTGCGCGGGCTGCCGGTCCGGCACTGAGGACCGTCGCTCGGCGCATCGGGACGGCGCCTGCTGGGTAGCCTGCCACCATGGCGAGGATCCGCGTCGGCATCTCCGGGTGGACCTACGCCGGCTGGCGCGGCGACTTCTACCCGAAGGGCCTCGTGCAGCGCGAGGAGCTGGCGTTCGCCTCCGCCCGGTTGACCTCGATCGAGATCAACGGCTCGTTCTACTCGCTGCAGCGGCCCACGTCGTACGCCGCGTGGCGGGACCAGACCCCGGCGGACTTCGTGTTCGCGGTCAAGGGCGGCAGGTTCATCACGCACCTGAAGAGGCTGGCCGGCGTCGAGACGGCGCTGGCGAACTTCTTCGCCTCCGGCGTGCTGGCGCTGGGCCCGAAGCTCGGGCCGTTCCTGTGGCAGCTCCCCGAGAACCTCCGGTTCGATGCCGAGCGCCTGGACGGCTTCCTCGC
The DNA here is from genome assembly GCA_963838025.1 of uncultured Actinomycetota bacterium. GTDB lineage: Bacteria > Actinomycetota > Actinomycetes > Propionibacteriales > Nocardioidaceae > Nocardioides_B. The sequence goes on along the minus strand of CAWIPF010000001.1, from coordinate 1,164,906 downwards.
CCAGCTGCCGCGCACCACGTCCGCGGCGGCCGACCTCGCGAGAGGCCACGACGCCAAGGTCCCCGACGACCGGGCGCTGACCAGCGCGGACGCCGACCGCCCCCTCCGGCACGCGCTGGAGTTCCGCAGCGAGACGTTCTGCTCGACCGAGGCCTACGACCTGCTTCGCCGGCACCAGGTCGCCTGCGTGGTCGCCGACACGGCCGGGCGCTGGCCGCTCGTGGAGAAGGACACCAGCGACTTCAGGTACGTCCGGCTGCACGGCGACCGCGAGCTCTACGCCAGCGGCTACAGCGACGCCGCGCTGGAGAGGTGGGCCGAGCGGTGCCGCACGTGGCGCGCCGCGGGCCAGGACGTCTACGTCTACTTCGACAACGACGCCAAGGGTTTCGCGCCCCACGACGCTGTCGCGCTGCTGGCGAAGGTGGCCTCGGACAGCTGAGTCGCGGCCCCTCCGTCAGCCTCCCTCGCGCAAGCCGACGGTGCGGGTGAGCTCGGCGGCCCGCGCGGAGGTCAGCACGTCCTCCAGCAGCAGCGGCCGCTCGTCGGGGCCGGACAGCGGCACCCGCCAGTTGGGGTACTCGTCCGTGGTGCCCGGCTGGTTCTGCGTGCGCCGGTCGCCGACGGCGTCGGTGAGCGCCACGCACAGCAGCCGCGCCGGGGTCAGCGTGAGGTAGCGGTGCAGCGCCCGGACGGTCTGCTCGATGTCCGCCCCCTCCGCGAGCAGGCCGCGGGCGCGGAGCTCGGCCAGCCAGGACTCACGCTCGGCGTCGTCGGCCGCCACCTCCTCCTCCAGGGAGCGGGTCAGCAGCCCGAGCCGGTCCCGCAGCCGGACGTGCTCGCCGGCCAGGTAGCCGGCCGTCGGCGGCAGGTCGTGGGTGGTCACCGAGGCCAGGCAGTACTCCCGCCACCTCTCGGCCGCCAGCGGCCGCCCCTCCCCGTCGCGCTCGAACCACAGGATGGAGGTCCCGAGGATCCCCCGCGCGGCGAGGTACTCGCGCGCCGACGGCTCGACGACACCCAGGTCCTCCCCCACCACGACCGCCCCGGCGCGGTGGGCCTCGAGCGCGAGCACGCCGACCAGCGCCTCGTGGTCGTAGCGGACGTAGGTGCCCTCCGAGGGCGGGTGGCCCTCCGGGATCCACCACAGCCGGAACAGCCCGATGATGTGGTCCACCCGGACGCCCCCGGCGTGCCGGAGCACCGCGGCGATCAGCTCCCGGAACGGTGCGTAGCCGAGCTCCTCGAGGCGGTCCGGCCGCCAGGGCGGCTGGCTCCAGTTCTGGCCGATCTGGTTGAAGGCGTCCGGGGGGGCGCCGACCTGGATCCCGGTGGCGTACGTCGACCGCAGCCGCCAGACGTCCGCGCCGCCGGGGTGCACGCCCACCGCGAGGTCGTGCATCGTGCCCAGCGACATGCCGGCCTCGACCGCCTTGGCCTGGGCCACCTGCAGCTGCTCGTCGACCACCCACTGCAGCCACATCTCGAGGTCGAGCTCCCGCGCGTGGGCGGCGGCGTGCTCGGCCACCGCCGGGGAGGCCGGGTCCTGGAGCTCCGCGGGCCACCGCCGGTAGTCGGCCCCGTGCTCCTCCGCGAGCACGTTCCAGGTGGCGAAGTCGCGCAGGGCGTCACCGTGCCGCTGCTTGAACGCCTCGAAGTCGAGCTCCCGCCCGCTGCTGCGGGGCACGGCGTGCACGAGCTGAAGCGCCGCCCGCTTCGCGGTCCACGACGCGTCCCGGTCGACGGTGTCGGCGGTGTCGAGCGAGGCCTGCGCCCTGCGGGCGAGCTTCTCGGCCTTGGCCCGGTCCCCTCGCGGCAGGTCGACGTACTCGGGGATCCGCTCGACCCGCACGTAGAGGGGGTTGAAGAAGCGGCGGGAGGTGGGCAGGTACGGCGACGGCTCCATCGGCGCGGTCGGCTCCGCGGCGTGCAGCGGGTTCACCAGCACGTAGTCGGCGCCGAGCCGGGACGCCGACCACACCGCGAGGTCGGTGAGGTCGACCAGGTCCCCGACCCCCCAGGACCGCCGCGAGCGCACGCTGTAGAGCTGGGTCGCGAAGCCCCAGGAACGACGCTCGGCGATCCGCTCGGGCAGTCCCAGCCAACCGGGGGTGACCACCAGCGCCGCGCTCGCCTCGCGACCGCCCGAGCGCGCCCGGAGCGTGTGGTAGCCGAGCGGCAGGTCCGCGGGGAGCTCGAAGGTCGCCTCGCCCACCAGCCGGCCCTCCACCCGCGCCGGCTCGACCCACCGGTCGACCTGGCGCAGGTCGCCGCGGCCGCCGCCGGCCTCGAGGTCGACCGTCACCTCCACCGGCTCGCCGTGGTCGACGTGCACCCAGACGGTCGAGGACGCGCCCCGGACGACGACCACACAGGGCGGCAGCATCCGCTGCCAGCGGCCCTCGCGACGGCGGCGCAGCGCCGAGGCCGGGTCCGTGGCGTCGACGCCCATCGCCGAGAGGACCGCCTCGATGGTGCCCACCGGCACGTCCACCGGCCGACCCTGCCAGTCCGTGTAGTGGGTGGCGACGTCGTAGGCGCGGGCGAGCTCGACCAGGTCCGGGGGCAGCGATGGCATCCACCGATCATCACCGATGCGGGTCGGGTCCGTCGGCATCGGGGGTTTCGAGCGGGGACCAAAGGCTCTGCCGGCACGGTCGCCGACTCTGCGACCGTGAGGTCATGGGTGGCTGCACGCGTCGCGTCCGGAGACCGTGGAGATGAGCGTCCGCGGGGTCGTGCGGACCCTCCTCGTCGCCGTGGACACGCTGCGCGCGGAGCGCGGCGGCCCCGAGGCGCTGGCCCGCCGCCAGCGGGAGCGGCTGGCCGCCCTCGTCAGGTACGCACGCACGGCGTCGCCGTACTACCGCAGGCTCTACGAGGGCCTCCCGGCGCGGGTCACCGACCCACGGTTGCTGCCGCCGGTGACCAAGCGTGACCTGATGGACCACTTCGATGAGTGGGTGACCGACCCCGACGTCACCCTGGCGGCGCTGCGGCGCGACTTCCTCTCGGACCCGTCGCTGGTCGGCAGCCGCTACCTCGGCCGCTACCACGTGGCCACCACGTCCGGCACTTCCGGCGAGCCGGCGGTGCTCCTGCACGACGCCTACTCGTGGACGGTCCTGCAGGTGGTCGCCCGGCTCCGGGTCCGGCGCGCCTTCCTGACCCGGAGCGACCTCGTCGCCTTCCTCCGGCGCGGACTGCGCTCGGCGGGGGTGTTCGTCACCGGCGGACACTTCGGCGCGGTGGTGCTGGTGGAGAACGTGCGCCGGCGCATCCCGTTCCTGGCCGAGCGGGTCCGGGCCTTCTCGGCCCTGCAGCCGCTCCCCGAGCTGGTCGCCGGCCTGAACGAGTTCCAGCCGGTCTTCCTCAGCGGCTACCCGAGCGCGCTCGCGCAGCTGGCCCACGAGCAGAAGGCGGGACGGCTGCGCATCGCACCGGTGATCGCGATGACCGCCGGGGAGGACCTGACGCCCGCGACGCAGGAGGAGATCCGGTCCGCGTTCGGCTGCAAGGTGGTCCAGGGATACGCGGCCACCGAGGTCCCGGGCCTGGCCCTGCAGTGCGACCGGGGCTCGATCCACGTGAACAGCGACTGGTACCTGCTCGAGCCGGTCGGCGAGGACTACCGGCCGGTGCCGCCCGGGGTGACGTCGCACACGGTGCTGGTGACCAACCTCGCCAACCGCGTCCAGCCGGTGATCCGCTACGACCTCGGGGACCGCGTCGAGGTGGTCGCCGAGCCCTGCCCCTGCGGGAGCCCGTTCCCACGGGTGAGGGTGGAGGGCAGGACCACCGACGTGGTGTCCTTCGCCGGCCGCGGCGGCGAGGTCGAGGTGCTTCCGCTCGCCCTCGGCACGGTCATCGAGGAGACCCCGGGGGTCCGCCGGTTCCAGGCGATCCGCACCGGGCCGAGTGCGCTGACCGTGCGCCTGGAGCCGGAGCCGGGCGCGGACACCGAGCGCACGTGGAAGGAGATCGACGCCCGGCTCGATGCGTTCTTTGCCAGCCTCGGCACCGACACCGTGACCGTGCGGCACGACCCGGAGCCACCGCGCGCCAACCCCCGCAGCGGCAAGTTCCGTCAGGTCTGGTCCGCGCCGCCCGCGTAGCCCCCGGAACGGGACTTCCGGCCCCTTGCGCTCATACCAGTGGGGGGTATAGTCGCCACCGTGACATACCCCCACGGGGTAGCGAGAGGAGAGCTCCGATGGCGCACACGAAGCCGGGCTACATCAGCGAGAAGCAGGCGCTGCTCAACCGCCTGAAGCGGATCGAGGGTCAGGTGCGCGGCCTGCACCGGATGGTCGAGGAGGACACCTACTGCATCGACATCCTCACCCAGGTCTCCGCCGCCACCAAGGCCCTGGAGACCGTGGCGCTCTCGCTGCTCGACGAGCACCTCCGTCACTGCGTCGTCGACGCCGCGCGGGCCGGCGGCGCCGAGGCCGACGAGAAGATCACCGAGGCGTCGGCCGCGATCACCCGGCTCGTGCGTTCCTGAGCACACCCGTCCACCAGCACCTACAAAGAGGAGACAGCATGACCACCCAGACCTACTCCGTGACCGGCATGACCTGCGGCCACTGCGTCCACGCCGTCAGCAGCGAGCTCCAGGGGCTCCAGGGCGTCAGCGACGTGAGCGTCGACCTGGTGGCCGACGGCACGTCCACCGTGACGGTGTCCAGCGAGCAGCCGCTGGAGCAGGCACAGGTGGCCGCCGCCCTCGACGAGGCCGGCGACTACCACCTGGTGTCGTGACCGCCGGCCGCTGAGCTCCGAGCGGCACCGGACCGACCAGCACCCTTCGACCGAGGAGACCACGGGATGACCCAGCCCACCACCGAGCAGCAGCCCACGGGCGGCGGCACCAACGACGTCGAGCTCAGCATCGGCGGGATGACCTGTGCCTCGTGCGCCGCCCGCGTCGAGAAGAAGCTGAACAAGCTCGACGGGGTCACCGCCTCGGTCAACTACGCCACCGAGAAGGCAAAGGTCACCTACTCCGGGACGCTGAGCCCCGAGGACCTCATCGCCACCGTGGAGGCGACCGGCTACACCGCCGTGCTTCCCGCCCCGGCCCCGACCTCCGACCAGGACGGCACCACCGAGGCCGGGCAGCCGGGGCAGGACCAGGAGACCGCGGCCTGGTGGCAGCGGCTGTGGGTCTCGGCGGTGCTGGCGCTCCCGGTCGTCCTGCTGTCGATGGTGCCGGCGCTCCAGTTCGACCACTGGCAGTGGCTGTCGCTCACCCTCGCCTCCCCGGTGGTGGTGTGGGGCGCCCTGCCGTTCCACCGCGCGGCGCTGACCAACGCCCGGCACGGCGCAGCCACCATGGACACGCTCATCTCCGTGGGCGTGACCGCCGCCTACCTGTGGTCGCTGTGGGCGCTGTTCTTCACCGACGCCGGCATGCCCGGGATGCGGATGACGTTCGACCTGCTGCCCACCGCCGCCGGCGCCCAGGCGCACATCTACCTCGAGGTGGCGTCGGCGGTGACCACGTTCATCCTCGCGGGCCGCTACTTCGAGGCCCGGGCCAAGCGCCAGTCGGGAGCGGCCCTGCGGGCACTGCTCGACATGGGCGCCAAGGACGTCGCGGTGCTCCGCGGTGCACCCGGGGCCGAGACGGAGGTGCGGGTCCCGGTCGGACAGCTGGCCGTCGGCGACCTGTTCGTGGTGCGTCCCGGCGAGAAGGTCGCCACCGACGGCGTCGTGCGGTCGGGCACGTCGGCGATCGACGCCTCGATGCTCACCGGCGAGCCGGTGCCCGTGGAGGTGGGCCCCGACGACGTCGTGGTCGGTGCCACCGTCAACGCCGGCGGGCGGCTCGTGGTCCGCGCGACGAGGGTCGGCGCCGACACCCAGCTGGCCCAGATGGCCCGGCTGGTCGAGGACGCCCAGAACGGCAAGGCCCCGGTGCAGCGCCTCGCGGACCGGGTCTCGGGCATCTTCGTGCCGATCGTCATCGCCCTCTCGCTGCTCACGCTCGCCGTCTGGCTGCTCACCGGGCACAGCGCCACGTCCGCGTTCACCGCCGCCGTCGCGGTGCTGATCATCGCCTGCCCCTGCGCCCTCGGGCTGGCCACGCCGACCGCGCTGCTCGTGGGCACCGGCCGCGGCGCCCAGCTCGGGATCCTGATCAAGGGCCCGGAGGTGCTGGAGTCGACGCGCGTGGTGGACACCATCGTGCTGGACAAGACCGGCACGGTGACCACCGGCCGGATGCAGCTCGTCGAGGTGGTGCCCGCGGACGGGGTCGACGTGGGCGACCTGCTCGGTCTCGCGGCCGCGGTCGAGCAGGCCTCCGAGCACCCGATCGGCCGTGCCGTTGCCACCGGTGCGCTCGACCGCCTCGGCGGCCGGGCGCCGGACGTCGAGGGGTTCACCTCGACCGCCGGCCTCGGCGTGGCCGGCGTGGTGGACGGGCACGCGGTCGTCGCGGGCAGACCGGGCTGGCTGGAGTCGGAGTGGAGCCAGCCGCTCGACGCCGCGCTCGCGGCCACGGTCGCCGCCGCGCAGGCGCAGGGACGGACCGCGGTGGCGGTGGGCTGGGACGGAGCCGCCCGCGGCGTGCTCGTCGTCTCCGACACCGTCAAGCCGACCAGCCGGCAGGCCGTCGCCGAGCTGAAGGCGCTCGGGCTGCGGCCGGTGCTGCTGACCGGCGACAACGAGCGGGCCGCCCGGGCGGTCGCCGCCGACGTGGGCATCGAGGAGGTCGTCGCCGGGGTGCTGCCCGCCGAGAAGGCGGCGGTCGTGAGGCGCCTCCAGGAGGAGGGACGCACCGTCGCGATGGTGGGCGACGGCGTCAACGACGCGGCCGCGCTCGCCACGTCCTCCCTCGGGATCAGCATGGGGACCGGCACCGACGTCGCCATCGAGGCCTCCGACCTCACCCTGGTCCGCGGCGACCTCCGCGCGGCGGTGGACGCGATCCGGCTGTCGCGACGCACGCTCGGCACCATCAAGGGCAACCTCTTCTGGGCGTTCGCCTACAACGTCGCGACGCTGCCACTGGCCGCGCTGGGTCTGCTGAACCCACTGATCGCGGGAGGGGCGATGGCGTTCTCCTCCGTGTTCGTGGTCAGCAACAGCCTGCGGCTGCGCCGGTTCCGGGCGGTCTCGACCACCGAGGGTTGATCGGGCGCGGGCAGGTCAGCGGCCCGCGGTCCGGTCCACCCTGTCGTGGTAGCGGTGGCCCACCTTGCCTCCGGCCGTGGCGGCCAGGAAGGTGCCGACCAGGACGACGAGCGCGGTGATGATGCCGCCCTGGCTGAGCTGGTCGGTGGAGACCGGGACCCGCGGCAGGCTCACCCGGTCGAGGAGGTTGTACGTCGCCCCGAACGCGGCGCCGAGGCCGACCGCGACGACGGTGGCCACCAGGCCGACCAGCCACACGGCCACACCCTGCCGGCCCCCGTCGAAGCGGGACATCCGGCCCGCCACGTAGCCCCCGGCGAAGTAGCCGACCAGCAGGACCAGCAGCAGCACGACGCCGGCCGTGATGCCGATCGTGCCCGCCTGGCGCTGCGCCTCGGACTGGGTGACGTTGGTCGACGCCCCGATCGCGGCGGCCGCCGCCCCGGCGACGCTGGTGAGCAGGACCGCGAGCGCGACGGCGACGAGCCAGCCGAAGAAGCCGGCGGCGAGGTTCATCCCGCCGTACTCCTCGCGGGCCGCGACCTCGGGGGTGGGTGTGCGCTCCCCCTCCCGTGCGGCAGGGGTGCCGTCGTCGACGGTGCCGGTGTCGTGGTGACGTGTCATGGTGCCTTCTCCTCCGGTGGGCGACCCCAGTGGCGGCCGGCGGGCGGCCACGCCCCCAGGTACCCGAACCGGGGCCGACCAGTCACCCTCACCAGGGCGGCTGCTCCGGCGGCGGCGTGGTCTTGCTGATCACGTCCCGCAGCCGCCGCGAGTCGGCGGAGGTCCACCCCTTCGGTGCCGCCACGGCCGCCCAGGCGTCGACGTAGAGCTCCCGGTAGCGGTGGCCGTGACCGGGCGGCACCTCGAAGGCCGACGGCAGGTCCGCGGTGACCTGCCAGAAGGTCACCACCGGCAGCCAGAACATGTTCGGGGACACGTCGGGGGCCCGCGGGCCGGAGAGCCAGTCGGGTTTCGAGAAGGCGAGCCGGGGACCCCAGAACACGACGGGGTCGGAGCCGTGCTGCAGGTACACCACCCGCGGCCGCGGCCACCGGGTGCCGGGCGTGCGCAGGTCCGCCGGGGTGGCGGCAAAGCGCACGCTCCGCCCCGACTGGTAGACCGGGTGCCACTCCGGCGAGCCCTGGTCGCGTCCCTGCACGAACTCGTGGTGCAGCCGGCTGAAGTTCGGGGCGCCCGCCCAGACCACGCCGTCGGTGCGCTCGAGGATGTCGGCCAGCCCGGTGAACGCCGCCTCGGAGCCGTAGACACCGAGGCTCGTGGCGGTCACCAGCAGCCTGGGCCGGTGCCCCGGCGGCATCGCCGCCCAGGCTGCGTACACCGTGTCGAACAGCTGCCGGCCGGCCCTCTCCGCGACCCGACGGTCCCCGAGGAACGACAGCCAGCTCGGCAGGTAGGAGAACTGGTCCGCGACGATCGCGGTGTCGCCGTTGTACATGTACTCGATCGAGTCGGCGGCGGAGGAGTCGACCAGCCCGGTCCCCGTCGTGGTGGCCACCACGAGCACGGCGCGGTCGAACCCCCCGGTCCGGCGCAGCTCGCGCACCGCCAGCTCGGCCCGCGCCCGGCCCGTGGCGGCGGACCTGAGTCCGACGTACACCCGCACCGGCTCCTGCGCCGGGATCCCGGAGAAGGCGGTCAGGTCCTCGACGTTCGGGCCGCGTCCCACGAAGTCCCGGCCCTGCCGTCCCAGCGTGTCCCAGGGGACGAGGGACGCCGGGCTCCCGGATCGCTCGGCTGCCGTCGGCTGAAGGGTGCCGAGCGAGGTCGCGGCGTTCATCGACGCGAAGGTGGAGTTCGCCACGCGGCCGGCCTCCCGGGACAGCAGGCCGTCGTTGAGCCCCAGCAGGAGCAGGACCACGATCAGGATGGCCAGCGGGTCCGCCACCCGGCCCGGCACCAGTCGGACCAGCCAACCGCGGACCTCGTGCTCGAGCCACCGCAGCGCCCGGGCCAGGCCGACGAACACCAGAAGGATGCCCAGCGCCAGCAGCAAGGTCGGGATCCAGGAGCTCGACGCGGGCGGCTCGCGCCCGGTCAGCAGGTGGATCTGGTGCTGCCAGCGGCCGCCGGCGACCAGGGTCGCGACGAGGAGCGGGAGGCCGAGCCCGGCCAGCGCCAGCCACAGCCCTCTGGTGAGCGCCGCGGAGGGGCGCCTGCCGCGCAGAAGGGGCCGGAGCGCCCAGGCGAGGAAGACCCCGATGGCGTAGCCGAAGGTCGAGGTGAGCCCCGCGACGATGCCTTGGACGAACCACTCGCGGGGCACCAGCGACGGGGTGAACGACGCGCACCCGAAGAGCAGCGCGAGGGCGCTGCCCGGCAGGCTGTAGCGCGGCCAGGGCAGGGACCGGGGCCAGCGCAGCAGCAGGTGCCGCCCCCACCGGAGGGAGGGCGCGACCGCGCCGAACACCACCATGACGTCATCCGCCCTAGGCCAAACAACCGGAGGGAGGTCCCCTTCGCACACTCGATTGTCCAAAGCCAGGATGCCTCGACCCCAGAGGCGTACGGCCCGTTTCGGGCAGGCCGGGCCCCGGGAGCGGCGCGGCTCAGCCGGCGATCCGCCAGGCGACCAGGCCGAACAACACCCCGAACGCGTTCGTCGCCCAGTGCATTCCCATGCTCGCGAGCACGCTCCCGCTGCGACGACGCAGCTCACCGGCGACGAGCCCGCCGACCGCGGTGAACACGACCGTGCCGGCCACCACGAGCAGGGTGGCCGCCGTGCCGGTCACCGGCGTGCTCGGGCCCAGGCCTCGGGCGGCGGCGAAGCTCAAGGACGGGAGCACGTGCCACAGCCCGAACAGCACCGACGAGACGACCACGACCTGCCCCGTCGTCCGGTGCCGGGCCAGCATCCCCCACAGGACAGAGCGGAACGCGACCTCCTCGAGGAGGATGGTCTTGACCGGGATGAGGACGAACGCGGTCACCAGGGCCCCGGACACCCCGAGGTGGTAGCGCGCGTCGAGGAAGGCGCCACGGGTCACCGGGAGCAGGACGCCGACGACGTAGACGGCCGCGACCACCAGCATCGCCCCGCCGGCCCACAGCAGCCCCGAACGAAGCTGTCCCCGGGCCAGCCCCAGCTGCGCCCAGGTCAGCCCGCAGGCCCGCGCCGCGACGAGCAGGACGAGGGCCGCCCCGACGGCGATCAGCACCCCGGCGGAGGGCAGCAGGAACCTGACCACGTTGATCCCGGCGAGCACCGCGACCAGGGCCAGGCTCGCCGCCACCAGCCGGTGCCGGCGGAGGAACCCCAGCATCCGCGCTGCCGCAGGAGTCGGGTGGGGAAGGTCGGCCGGCTGCGGGGTCACCCGTCCAGTATGGACAGACACGTCAAACGGGCGGCTCCGCCGCCGGCCCGGTGGCGGTCCGGCCGGTGCCGCGGCGGACGTCGAGGGCGCTCAGCAGCAGTCCGCACGCGAGGGCGGCGCCGACGCCCTCCCCCGCGCGCAGCCGCAGGTCCAGCAACGGCTCCAGGCCGAGGTGGTCGAGCACGGTCGCGTGGGCGCGCTCGCGGCTGCGCTGCCCGGCCACCAGGTACGCCGCGGCGCCGGGCTCCAGCGCCACGGCGGCGGCCGCGGCGACCGTGGTGGCCAGCCCGTCCAGCACCGTGACGACGCCCCCCTCGGCGGCGCCGAGCACCGCACCGGCCAGCAGGCAGAACTCGGGCCCACCCAGCGCCGCGAGGGCGACCTCGCCCCGGGTGAGCCGCGCGCCGTGCTCCGCGCCGGCCCGGGCGAGCGCACCGTCGACGACCTCGAGCTTGCGGTCCAGCATCGGGCTGTCCGCGCCTGCACCCAGGCCGACCACGTCGGCGGCCGGGCGGCCCAGCAGCGCCGCGGCCAGTGCGGCGGCCACGGTGGTGTTGCCGATGCCCACCTCGCCCAGGGCGAGGAGCCGGTGCTCCCGGGCCGCCCGCGCGCCGGCCTCCCGGCCGCGCTCGAGCAGGTCCGTGACGGCGTCGGGCGAGAGCGCGTCGGCGTGCAGCAGGTCCCCTTTGCTGGCGCCGGCGTCGACCACCTCGAACGACAGCCCGGAGGACCGGGCGGCGACGGCGCCGGCCGACTCGCCGGCGGCGCTCGCGCCGAGCACGTCGTCGGTGACCGAGTCGGCGTAGGCGCTCACCCCGAGAGCGCTCACCGGGTGCCGGCCGGCCACGACCAGCAGGCGTCCGCCGCGCGCCGCCGCGGGCCCGCCCCCGGCCGCCTCGACCCGGTCGACGTACCGGTCGAGGAGACCGAGGGACCCGAGCGGCGTGAGCAGGGCGTCGGCCCGGTCCCGGGCGCTCACCACCCGCTCCGGGGCGGGCGCGCGCAGGTGGGAGACCGGAGGAGCCGGTGCCGGCGCTGCTGCCGGGCCGCCCTCGGTCCCGTCGTCCCAGCGTTCGCGCAGCACCACCTCGTGCAGGGGCTGGCGGCGCGACCAGCCGGCACGCTCGAGGCCGGGTGCGGGCGGCCGCTCGTCGGGCCACCCCAGGCACAGCCACCCGAGGGTCACCACCCCGTCGGGGAGGCCGAGCAGCCCGGCGAGCTCGTCGGGGTCGAACAGCGTCACCCAGCCCAGCCCCAGCCCCTCGGCACGGGCCGCCAGCCAGAGGTTCTCGATCGCGCACGCGCACGACCAGAGGTCGGCGTCGGGGAAGGTCGCGCGGCCCAGCACGCCCGTCGCGGGGGTCCGGCGGTCGCAGGCGACGACCACGCCGTACGGCGCCTCGCGGATCCCCTCGAGCTGCAGGTCCAGCAGCCGTCGCGCGGCCTCCGGGGCCAGCCGGCGCGCCTGCTCGAGGCGCTGCTCGTCGGCCATCCGCGCGGCCCGCTCACGCGTCCCGGGCTCGGTGACGACGATGAACCGCCACGGCTGGCTGTGGCCCACCGACGGAGCCTGGTGGGCAGCGGTCAGGACCCGGTCGAGCACGGCGGGGTCGACCGGGTCGGGACGGAACCGGCGGATGTCGCGGCGCGCGCCGATGACGTCGTACAGCGACGCCCGGGCCGGCTCCGGGAAGGCCCACGCACCCACGTCGGCGGCACGCTCGGCGGCCGAGGTCCGGTCGCCGATCAGCGGCACGGGCCGGCGCCAGGTCATGGTGCGGCAGTGTAGACGAGCCGGGAGGCGTCGCCGTGGCCGTCTCCGGCGGCGCAAGCCGCTGTCCGGCACGCCGGCGACCCTCCGGTAGCGTGAGGGTCATGACCCACCCGCACCCAGAGCTCTCCCTCCCGCCCGACCTGCCGCGAGGCGGCCTGCGCATCGTCGGGCTCGGCGGGCTGGGCGAGATCGGCCGCAACATGACCGTCTTCGAGCACGCCGGCAAGCTGCTCGTCGTCGACTGCGGGGTGCTGTTCCCCGAGGAGCACCAGCCGGGGATCGACGTGATCCTCCCCGACTTCACCTGGATCCGGGACCGGCTCGACTCGGTGGTCGCGGTCGTGCTGACCCACGGCCACGAGGACCACATCGGCGGCGTGCCGTACCTGCTCAAGGAGCGCGCCGACATCCCCGTCGTCGGCTCCAAGCTCACGGTCGCCCTGATCGAGGCGAAGCTCAAGGAGCACCGGATCAAGCCCAAGGTGACCACCGTCACCGAGGGTCAGCGCACGAAGCTCGGGCCCTTCGACCTCGAGTTCCTGGCGGTCAACCACTCGATCCCCGACGGGCTCGCCGTCGCGATCCGCACCCCGGCCGGCCTGGTGCTGCACACCGGCGACTTCAAGATGGACCAGTTCCCGCTCGACGACCGGATCACCGACCTGCGCGGGTTCGCCCGTCTCGGCGAGGAGGGCGTCGACCTCTTCATGGTCGACTCCACCAACGCCGAGGTGCCCGGCTTCACCATGTCCGAGCGCGAGCTCGCCCCCGCGATCGACCACGTGTTCCGGACCGCACCGCGGCGGATCATCGTCTCCAGCTTCGCCAGCCACGTGCACCGCATCCAGCAGGTCCTGGACGCCGCCCAGGCCCACGGCCGCAAGGTGGCCTTCGTCGGCCGGTCGATGGTGCGCAACATGGGGGTCGCCCGCGACCTGGGCTACCTCACCGTGCCCGAGAACCTGGTCGTGCCCCTCGAGCAGCTCGAGCGGATGAAGCCCGACAGGGTCGCGCTGGTGTGCACCGGGTCGCAGGGCGAGCCGATGGCCGCGCTGTCTCGGATGGCCAACCGGGACCACAAGATCCGGGTCGGCGAGGGGGACACGGTGCTGATGGCCAGCTCGGTGATCCCCGGCAACGAGAACGCCATCTCCAACGTCATCAACGGCCTGACCCGGTGGGGCGCCAACGTCGTCCACAAGGGCAACGCCAAGGTGCACGTCTCCGGCCACGCCAGCGCGGGCGAGCTCGTCTACTGCTACAACATCGTGCAGCCGACCAACGTGATGCCGGTGCACGGCGAGTGGCGGCACCTGCGGGCCAACGCCGACCTCGCCATCAGGACCGGGATCGACCCCGCTCGGGTCGTCATCGCGGAGGACGGCGTCGTGGTCGACCTCGTGAAGGGGCACGCCAAGGTCACCGGGAAGATCCCCGCGGGCAACGTCTACGTCGACGCGCAGACCGTCGGAGGGGCGACCGAGGCCACGCTGAGGGACCGCCGCACGCTCGCCGAGGAGGGGGTGGTGACGGTCCTGGCGATCGTCGATGCCGACACCGGGAAGCTGGCGGAGCCGCCGGACTTCCTCATCCGCGGCTTCGTGCACGACGAGGAGGCCTTCGGCTCCGCGGTGCCGGTGGTCGAGAAGACGCTCGCCCACGCGGCGCAGGAGGGCATCGGGGACGCCAACCAGCTCGAGCAGATGCTGACCCGCGACGTCGGGCGCTGGGCGCAGAAGAAGTTCCGCCGCAGCCCGCTGATCATCACCATCGTCATCGACGCCTGAGCGCTCCGGCCGGCTCGGTCGCCCAACTCTCACGGCACGTTCGAGTGTGCCAGTGTGACGCCCCTGTGACGTCGAGCACTCCAGGCGCGGACGGTCGATGTGACTCTACCGTCACGTCACGTTAGGCTGGATGCTCCGAGTCCCCCGGAGGATGCGCACGCCATGGGTCTTCACCACATGCAGATCGGCGAGGTCGCCGACCAGACCGGGCTGAGCCTGCGCACGATCCGGTACTACGAGGAGGTGGGGTTGGTCACGCCGTCGTCGCGCACGAGCGGAGGGTTCCGGCTCTACACCGAGACCGACGTCGCCCGGCTGCGCCTGGTGAAGCGGATGAAGCCGCTGGACTTCTCCCTGGAGGAGATGAAGGACGTGCTCACGGTGCTGGACGGGCTCGACGAGTCGGGTCCCCACGACCCGGAGCACCACGCCCTCGTCGAGCGCCTCGAGGTGTACCGCGACGCCGCCAAGGCGCGCGTCAGCGGCCTGCGCGAGCAGCTCGACATCGCCGAGGGCTTCGCCGCGGACCTGCGTCGCGAGCTCGGCCGTCAGAAGAAGAAGGCGGCGAGCCAGCACCCGTGACAGCCACTCCCTCCGCCCACGCGGACGCCCTGCAGGTCGCGCACGAGGCGGCCCGCCGCCGCACGTTCGCGGTCATCAGCCACCCCGACGCAGGGAAGTCGACGCTGACCGAGGCCCTGGCGCTGCACGCCGAGGTGATCTCGGAGGCCGGCGCCGTGCACGGCAAGTCGGGCCGGCGGGGCACGGTCTCGGACTGGATGGAGATGGAGCGGGCCCGCGGGATCTCCATCACCTCGGCGGCGCTCCAGTTCGCGTACGGCGACCACGTGGTCAACCTGGTCGACACACCCGGGCACGCTGACTTCTCCGAGGACACCTACCGGGTGCTCTCGGCCGTCGACGCCGCCGTGATGCTCATCGACGCCGCCAAGGGACTCGAGCCCCAGACGCTCAAGCTGTTCCAGGTCTGCCGGCACCGCCGCATCCCGGTGATCACCGTGGTCAACAAGTGGGACCGCCCCGGACGGGACGCCCTGGGGCTGATGGACGAGATCGAGCAGCAGATCGGCCTGCGGCCGACCCCGCTGACCTGGCCCGTCGGCATCTCCGGCGACTTCCGGGGCGTGCTGGACCGTCGCACCGGCGGGTTCATCCGCTACCGGCGGACGGCCGGCGGGGCCACCCGCGCCCCCGAGGAGCACCTCACCGCGGAGCAGGCCGTCGAGTCCGAAGGGGACCCGTGGCTGACCGCGGTCGAGGAGCACGAGCTGCTCGCCGCAGACGGCGCCCTCCACGACCAGGACCGCTTCCTGGCCGGTGACACCACCCCGGTCCTGTTCGCCTCCGCCATCGCGAACTTCGGCGTCGCCCAGCTGCTGCACGCGCTCGTCGAGCTGGCACCCGCCCCCTCGGCAACCGCCGACGCGGAGGGCAACCCGCGCGAGGTCGACGAGCCCTTCAGCGCCTTCGTGTTCAAGGTGCAGGCCGGCATGGACGCGGCCCACCGCGACCGTCTCGCCTACGCACGGGTCTGCTCGGGGGTCTTCCGGCGCGGCATGGTCGCCACCCACGCGGAGACCGGGAGGCCGTTCGCCACCAAGTACGCCCAGGCGGTGTTCGGGCGGGAGCGGTCGGTCGTCGACACGGCGTACCCCGGGGACATCGTCGGCCTGGTCAACGCGAACGCGCTGCGCGTGGGCGCGACGATCTTCGAGGGGCGGCCGATCAGGTTCCCCCCGATCGCCAGCTTCGCCCCCGAGCACTTCATGGTCGTGCGCGCCAAGGACGCCGGGCGCTACAAGCAGTTCCGCCGGGGCATCGAGCAGCTCGACCAGGAGGGCGTCGTCCAGGTGCTGCGATCCGACCTTCGGGGTGACCAGGCGCCCGTGCTGGCCGCGGTGGGGCCGATGCAGTTCGAGGTCGCCGAGCAGCGGATGGCCTCCGAGTTCAACGCGCCCGTCCGGCTCGAGCGGCTCGACTACTCCCTGGCCCGGCGCACCCGCCCCGAGGACGTCCAGGCGCTCAACGCGGCCCGGGGGGTCGAGGTGCTGGCCCGGTCCGACGGTGCGCTCCTCGCGCTCTTCCCCGACAAGTGGCGGATCCAGAGCGTGCTGCGGGAGCGGCCGGACCTGATGCTCGAGCCGCTCGTCGCCGGGAGCGGCTGACGCCCGTAGCTCCCCCACTCCCCTCGCACGACCACTCCCGCACGCCTGCAACGAAGCAGCGGGGCAAGCCCCCGGCGACGCGTGCCCACGACACCAGAACGGACGGACGCGTGTCCACTTCCCCTGCCCCTGTGCTTGCTCCTGGGCCCACCCCCGTCCACGTGCCCGAGGCCGACGAGGACGAGAGCACCTCGGTGCGCGCGGCACTGCGGTCACCGCGCCGGCTGCGGACCGAGGTGCTCGCCGGTCTGGTCGTCGCGCTGGCGCTCATCCCCGAGGCGATCTCGTTCTCGATCATCGCGGGGGTCGACCCGAGGGTCGGCCTCTTCGCCTCCTTCACGATGGCGGTCTCGATCGCCTTCCTGGGCGGTCGCCCGGCGATGATCTCGGCCGCGACCGGCGCGGTCGCCCTCGTCGTCGCCCCCCTGGTCAGGGACCACGGGCTCGACTACCTCATCGCGACGGTGATCCTTGCCGGCGTCTTCCAGGTCGCGCTGGGGATCCTCGGCGTGGCCAGGCTGATGCGGTTCGTGCCGCGGAGCGTGATGGTGGGCTTCGTCAACGCGCTCGCCATCTTGATCTTCCTGGCGCAGGTCCCCCACCTGGTCGGCGTGCCGTGGCTGGTCTATCCGCTCATCGTCCTCGGCCTGGTGATCATGGTCGTGCTGCCGCGGGTCACCACCGCCGTGCCGGCGCCGCTGGTCGCGATCGTGGTGCTGACCCTGGTCACCGTCACCACGGCGGTGTCGGTGCCCACGGTCGGCGACGAGGGCGAGCTCCCGAACAGCCTGCCCTCGCTCTTCGTCCCCCACGTGCCGCTCAGCCTCGAGACCCTGCGGATCGTCGCGCCGTACGCCTTCGCGATGGCGCTCGTCGGGCTGCTGGAGTCGCTGCTGACCGCCAAGCTGGTCGACGACATCACCGACACCCACTCCAACAAGAGCCGCGAGGCCTGGGGGCAGGGCGCCGCCAACGTCATCACCGGCTTCTTCGGCGGCATGGGGGGCTGCGCGATGATCGGCCAGACGATGATCAACGTGAAGGCGTCGGGCGCTCGCACCCGCATCTCGACCTTCCTCGCGGGCACGTTCCTGCTGATGCTCGTCGTCGGCTTCGGCGGCGTCGTCAAGATCATCCCGATGGCCGCTCTGGTCGCCGTGATGATCATGGTGGCGGTCGGCACCTTCGACTGGCACAGCGTCCGGCGCAACACCCTGCGCCGGCTGCCCAAGAGCGAGAACCTCGTGATGGTCTCGACGGTGGTCGTCGTGGTCGCCACCCACAACCTCGCCATCGGTGTGGTCGTCGGCGTCCTGGTCGCCATGGTCCTGTTCGCCCGCCGCGTCGCCCACCTGACCAACGTCGAGGACGTCGCCCAGATCGACGAGGACACCCACGTCTACTCCGTGACCGGGGCGCTGTTCTTCGCCACCAGCAACGACCTGTACTCCCAGTTCGACTATGTGGGCGCACCCAGGAACGTCGTCATCGACCTGTCGGGCGCGCACATCTGGGACGCCTCCACGGTGGCCGCGCTCGACGCCATCGCGACGAAGTTCGAGTCCAAGGGCAAGCACGTCGAGATCGTCGGCCTGAACACGGCGAGCGCGCACATGCACGAGCGGCTCAGCGGCCACCTCGGCGCCGGCCACTGACCTTCGTGACCCGAGCCGGTCGCCGGCCCGGACCGCTGACAGAGGTCTCACAGGGAACGCCCAGGCAGCGGGCAGACCGGGGTGCGATCCTGGGCACATGGCGACCACCGCGCGACCCGACACCGCCCCCGCGCGGCGGGCCGGGCCCGAGGCGCACCTGCTCGTCGTGGAGGACGACCCCAACATCCTCGAGCTGCTCTCGGCCAGCCTGCGCTACGCCGGTTTCGACGTGACGACGGCCGACGACGGCCGCGCCGCCCTGAAGGCCGCCCGCGCCTCGGCGCCCGACCTCATGGTGCTCGACGTGATGCTCCCGGGTCTCGACGGCTTCGACGTGGTCCGCCGCCTGCGCGGCGACGGCGTGCACTGCCCGGTGGTCTTCCTCACCGCGCGCGACGCGACCGCCGACAAGGTCGTCGGGCTCACGCTGGGCGGCGACGACTACGTCACCAAGCCGTTCAGCCTCGAGGAGGTCATCGCCCGGATCCGCGCGGTCCTGCGTCGCACCGGCAGCGCCGCCCCGGCCGCCGACGGTGTCCGGCTGACGTTCGCCGACATCGAGCTCGACGACGACACCCACGAGGTGTTCAAGGCCGGGGAGGACGTCGCGCTGTCGCCGACGGAGTTCAAGCTGCTGCGCTACTTCCTGATGAACCCGGGGCGGGTGCTGAGCAAGACCCAGATCCTCGAGCACGTCTGGCACTACGACTTCGCCGGCGACGGCAACGTCGTGGAGTCCTACGTCTCCTACCTGCGCCGCAAGGTCGACACCACCGAGCCGCGGCTGCTGCACACGCTGCGCGGGGTCGGCTACGTGCTGCGGGTGCCCCGGGGCTGACCGTGCGGACCCTCCGTCGGCTCGACGAGCGCACCCCGCTGCGGGTCAAGCTGGTCGCCACGCTGCTGCTGCTCGTCCTCGCCGCGCTCGTCGGCTCCGGACTGGCGGCCGGCGCGACCCTGCGCGGCTACCTGCTCGACCGGGTCGACAGCCAGCTGCAGGGGGCCGCCCACGGCATCGCCGAGCACGGGTTCGACCGGCCGCCCGGACCGGTCGGGGACCGGGCGCTGCCGAGTGCCTACGTGGTCGAGATCGTGGACGCCCGTGGGCGCGTCGTCTACGGCCCCACCAGCAACCTCGTCGACACCGAGCAGCCGCTCCCCCGGCTGCCCCGCCCGGCCTCGTCATCGGGGGGCGCCGGCGAGGACACCTTCACCGTGCACGCGGTCAGGGGGCCGACGGAGTGGCGGGTGCTGTCCCTGCCGGTCGGGCTGGCCGACGGCTCCACGGGCACGATGATGGTGGCCCAGAGCCTGGCCGAAGTGCAGAGCACCGTCTCGCGACTGACCCTGCTGCTGGCGGTCATCGGCGCGGCCGCGGTCGTCGTCCTCGCCGGGGTGGGGTACGTCGTGGTCCGGGCCAGCCTGCGGCCGCTGCGCGAGGTCGAACGGACCGCCGCGGCCATCGCGGCCGGCGACCTGTCCCAGCGGGTCCCGCCCGGCGACCCGCGGACCGAGGTGGGACAGCTGTCGGTGTCGCTGAACGGGATGCTGACCCAGATCGAGTCCGCGTTCGCACAACGGGCCGCGTCCGAGCAGGCCGCGGTCCGCTCGGAGGAGCGGATGCGCAGGTTCGTCGCCGACGCCAGCCACGAGCTGCGCACCCCGCTGACCTCCATCCGTGGCTTCGCCGAGCTCTACCGGCAGGGCGCGGCCGCCGATCCCGCCGAGGTGGCGCGGGCGATGGGGCGCATCGAGGAGGCGGCTGCCCGGATGGGCGTCCTCGTCGACGACCTGCTGCTGCTCGCGCGCCTGGACCAGCAACGGCCGCTCGAGCGCAGGCCCGTCGACCTGCTGGCACTGGCCACCGACGCCGTCCAGGACGCCCGGGCCGTCGCTCCCGAGCGCGCCCTCGACCTCGAGATCGGCAACCTGGCGCCGCCTCCCGTGGTGCTGGGAGACGAGGTGCGGCTCCGGCAGGTCCTGGGCAACCTGGTCGGGAACGCACTGAGGCACACCCCGGCCGACACCCCCGTCCAGGTGCGCCTGCACACGGCCCGGGGAGCCGCGCCGCACGTTGCGGTGGTGGTGCTCGAGGTCGCCGACAAGGGGCCCGGGATGCGGCCCGAGGAGGCGGCCCGCGTGTTCGAGCGCTTCTACCGGACCGACGCGTCCCGCAACCGGGTCGACGGGGGGTCCGGGCTCGGCCTGGCGATCGTGTCGGCGCTGGTGGCCGGCCACGGCGGCACGGTGGCCGTGGACACCGCCCCCGGCGCCGGTGCGACGTTCCGGGTGACGCTCCCCCTCGCGCCGGTCGCGGCGCGGCCGGCCTGATCGGGCCGGCCGCACCCCCGGGGGCCGGTCAGGTGGTCGTGCCCGAGTCCGGCTGCTGCCGGTCGCTCCCCCACGGCGGCCTGCTGCCGGCGAACACCCGCTCGACCAGCATCGCCCCGCCCGAGGACGGGTAGACGTGGACCAGGACCGGGTCCCCGACCTCGAGCTGGTCCAGGGTCGCCTCCGCGCCGTCGCGGACGACCTGGGTGGTCCCGGTGACCGTGTAGGTCGCGGTGCCGCTCGCACTCCTCACGGTGATGCTCGAGCCGCCCACCGCGGTGAGCGTCCCCCGCAGGTGCTGCTCGCCGTCGAGCCCGCGGCCGGACCCGGGGCCGAACCCGCCGGCCGTGGAGGCGGCGGGGCGCAGGTTCGTGGCCACCGGGCTGTCGCCGTGAACGGTCAGCGCCGACACGGCGATGCCTCCGACCAGCGCGCCGCCCACCACCAGGCCCACCGCGGCCGCGACGTTGCGGCGGCTGCGCCCGGCCACCGGGGTGGGGACGGCCCGGTCGGCGGGAGGCGTCGGCGGCAGCAGCCACTCGGTGTCCCGCTCGCCCGGGTGCTGGTCTTCTGGGTGCTGGTCTTCCGGCTGCTGGTCTTCCGGGTGCTGGGGGTTCGAGTCCATGGTGCCGTCCTTCCGTCCGGGGAGCGGCCGGGGAGCAGCCCTCCTCCCGCCGACCGTCACCCGCAGGACTGGCACCCGGCCGCGAGCAACCTGGGAGCAGGCTTGGAATCCGGCACCGGGAGCGGCGCGGACGGTTCACAGGAAGCGTGCAGGCGGCGTCCAGAGCCGCGCCAGCCCGGCCCGCGATAACGGTGACATGCAGAGGGACAACCCGCCCGACGTCGACATCGTCGTCCCGGTCCACAACGAGGAGGCCGACCTCGAGCCGAGCGTGCGCCGGCTGCTGGCCCACCTGGGCACGGCGTTCCCGTTCACGTTCCGGATCACGATCGCCGACAACGCGAGCACCGACGGCACCTGGCCGCTGGCCCGGCGGCTGGCCCGGCTCCCCGGCGTCCGGGCCCTGCGGCTGGAGGAGAAGGGCCGGGGCCGGGCGCTGCGGCAGGTGTGGTCCGCGAGCGACGCGAGCGTCCTCGCCTACATGGACGTCGACCTGTCCACCGACCTCAACGGCCTGCTTCCCCTGGTCGCGCCGCTGCTGTCGGGGCACAGTGACGTCGCGATCGGCACCCGGCTGGCGCTCGGCGCCCGGGTGCTGCGCGGCACCAGGCGCGAGCTGATCTCGCGCGGCTACAACCTGCTGCTGCACGCCGCGCTGGGCACCCGCTTCTCCGACGCGCAGTGCGGCTTCAAGGCGGTCCGTGCGGACCGGGCGAGGCTCCTGCTCCCGCTCGTCGAGGACGAGGAGTGGTTCTTCGACACCGAGCTGCTCGTGCTCGCCGAACGGTGCGGCCTGCGCATCCACGAGGTGCCGGTCGACTGGACCGACGACCTGGACTCCCGGGTGCAGATCGTGCCGACCGCCGTGGCCGACCTGCGGGGGGTGCTGCGTCTCGTCCGAGCCCTGGGGACCGGGCGCCTACCCCTCGACGGGCTGCGCGGCCGGCTCGGCACCGCGCCTCCGGTTCCCCGACTGCGGCCGGGTGCGCAGGTCGTGCGCTTCGCCGCGATCGGGGTGCTGAGCACCCTCGCGTACGTCGTGCTGTACCTCGTCCTGCGGGTCGTCGTACCTGCTCAGCCGGCGAACGCGCTGGCGCTGCTGACCACGGCGGTGGCCAACACGGCAGCCAACCGCCGCTTCACGTTCGCGGTCCGCGGCCGCCGGAGCGCGCTGCGCCACCAGCTCCAGGGGCTCGGGGTCTTCGGCGCCGCGCTCGCCGTCACCTCCGGGGCCCTGGCCGCCATGCACCTGGTCTCCCCGCGCCCGCCCCGCGCCGTCGAGGTGGCCGTGCTGGTGGCGGCCAACGTCGTCGCGACCGCGCTGCGCTTCCTCCTGCTCAGGGCGTGGGTGTTCGGCCACCACCACGGCAACCGGCGGCCGGACCTCCCGGACGCCGTGCCGCCGTCCCCCTCATCCACCGTTGGGAGCCCCACATGACCACCACCCTCCCCCGCGCCCTCCGAGAACGAGCCCGACCCGGCACGCCGAGCGGCACCGGCGTGCCGCCGCTCCGAGGACGGCCCGGCGACCCGCCGTGGGTGCGGCCGGCCCTGCTCGGGCTGCTCGGCGGCACCGCCCTGCTCTACCTGTGGGGGCTCGGCGCCTCGGGGTGGGCGAACAGCTTCTACACCGCTGCCGTGCAGGCCGGCTCGCAGAGCTGGAAGGCGTTCTTCTTCGGCTCCTTCGACTCCGCCGGCTTCATCACCGTGGACAAGCCGCCGGTCTCCCTGTGGGTGATGGGCCTGTCGGTCCGGGTCTTCGGGCTCAGCTCCTGGAGCGTCCTGGTCCCCCAGGCGCTCGAGGGGGTGGCGGCGGTGGGCCTGCTCCACGCCACCGTCCGGCGGCGGTTCTCGCCCGCGGCGGGCCTGCTGGCGGGACTGGTGCTCGCCCTCACCCCGGTCGCCGTCTTGATGTTCCGGTTCAACAACCCCGACGCCCTGCTGGTGCTCCTGCTCGTCGCGGGCGCCTACGCCGTGGTGCGGGCGCTCGAGCGGGCGAGCACGGCGTGGCTGCTGCTGGCCGCGGCCCTGGTCGGCACCGGCTTCCTCACCAAGATGCTCCAGGCGTTCGTCGTCGTGCCCGTGTTCGCGCTCGTCTACCTGCTGGCGGCCCCGACGCCGCTGCGCCGGCGCATCGTCCAGCTCCTCGCTGCCGTGGCCACCCTCGTGGTCGCGTCCGGGTGGTGGGTGGCGATCGTCGAGCTCGTGCCCGCCGGGGCACGTCCCTACGTCGGGGGGTCGCAGACCAACAGCCTGCTCGACCTGGTCTTCGGCTACAACGGATTCGGCCGCCTCACCGGCAACGAGACCGGCAGCGTCGGAGGCGGGCCGGCCGGCACCACCGGCCGTTGGGGGGCGACCGGGATCACCCGCATGTTCGGCAGCGAGTTCGGCGGGCAGATCTCCTGGCTGCTTCCTGCCGCGCTGGTGCTGCTGGTGGCCCTGCTGTGGCTGAGCCGCCACGTGCCCCGCACGGACGGCCGGCGCGCGCAGGTGGTGCTGTGGGGCGGCTGGCTGGTCGTCACCGCGCTCACGTTCAGCCTCGCGCGGGGGATCATCCACCCCTACTACTCGGTGGCGCTCGCCCCCGCGATCGCGGCGCTCGTCGGCATCGGTGTCACGGCGCTCTGGCCGTTGCTCGACCGGCCCGTGCACCGGTCCGTCCTCGCGGTGGCACTCGCGGTCACCGTGCTCTGGTCGGCCGTGCTGCTGCACCGGACACCCGCCTGGCACCCCTGGGTGCAGGCCGCGGTCCTGGTCGTCGGTTCCGCGACGACCGTCGCGCTGGCCGTCGCGCCGCACCTGCACCGGCGGCTGCTCCTCCCGGTCGCCGTGGCCGCGCTGGCGGTCGGCCTGGCGGGTCCGGCGGCGTACGCCGTGAGCACCGCCGCGACCGGGCACCGGGGAGCCATCCCGTCGGCCGGGCCCACGGTCGCCGGCCGGCCGTTCGCCGGGCCGGCGCAGCGGGGCGGGCCGCTCGGCACGCGCCCCGTCGGCGGTCCCGGCGGAGGTGGTCTGCTCGAGGCCGCCAGCCCGAGCGTCGAGGTGGTGTCCGCGCTGCAGCGCGACAGCGGCTCCTACACCTGGGTCGCCGCCGCCGTCGGCGCGAACAACGCCGCCGGCTACCAGATCGCCGCGCAACGCCCGGTCATGGCCATCGGCGGGTTCAACGGCAGCGACCCGGCTCCGACCCTGGCCGCGTTCCGGGCCTACGTGCGTGCCGGGAAGGTCCACTACTTCGTCGCCGCCGCCGTTCGCGGCCTCGGCGGGCCCGGAGGTCCCGGAGGTCCCGGAGGTCGCGGCGGTGGCCGCGGCACCGGCGGCGCCATCACGTCGTGGGTCCAGGAGAACTTCGACGCCGTGACCGTCGGCGGGGTGACGCTCTACGACCTCACGTCGTGACCCGAGCCGGTCAGCCCAACCGGTCGAGGAGCTCTCGCGAGCGCTGCACGACGAGCGCGGTCGCGTCCGCGTCGTACGACGGCAGCGAGCTGTCGGTGAACAGGTGCCGGTCGCCCGGGTAGACGAACAGCTCAGCCAGCTCCGGGCCGACCGTCTCGACGAGCTCGCGGGCCGCGTCGATGTCGCCCTCCAGCCCGAAGAACGGGTCCTGCTCCATGCCGTGCACCTGCACCGGGACCCCTTCGGGCCACGGACCGAAGGCCCACTCGCCGCTGATCGGTATGCAGGCTTCGTAGAGCAGCGCCCCGCGCGCGCCCGGACGAGTCTGCGCGAGCCTCTGCGCCGTGCCGGCCCCGAAGGAGAACCCCGCGTAGACCAGGCCGGCGGGCAGCTCGGCCAACGCCTTCTCGACGCGGTCGTCGATCACCTCGTCCCCGATGCTCCGCACGAGCGTCACGCCGTCCTCGATCGTCGCTGGACGCGCACCGTCGAACAGGTCCGGCGTGTGCACGGTGTGCCCGCCGGCGCCCAGCAGATCGGCGAACGCACGGACCCCCTCGGTGAGCCCTTGCACGTGGTGGAACAGCACGACCTCGGCCATCGTTCTCCTGCCTTCCTTTGCTCGGTCAACGTGCGGACGACGCTACGGCCCGTTCCGGACGATCTGCGTCCGGAAGCATCGGGCGGGCCCGACGACAAGCTGCCCGAGCGGATCTGACGCTCAGCGCAGCATCGCCAGGCCGTCGATCCGCACCGGCTTGGACCCGACCTCGACCACGCGCACGCTGCCGACCGCGCGGGCCGGCAGCCGCAGCCTGACCACCGCCCGCCGCACGGTGGCGGCCCCCAGCCGGACACGTGCGAGACGCCTCTTGCCGAAGTACACGTCCGCGACGCCCTGCCCCGGTCCACGCAGGACGCACAGTGCGACCGCGCGACCCGCCTGGTTCTTCAAGGTCGCGGTCGCGCCCCGGTGGTGCAGCCGGAGGTACATCCCCCCGAGGGCACGACGGCTGAAGACCAGCTGCGAGGCACCGTGGCTGGAGAACGCGTCCGCACGGAGCGGGACCGACTGGCAGTGCGGCGCCGACCAGGCGCCGACCCGGCCGCCGAGGTCGTGCCCGCGGAACCGGACGCACCAGTCCGAGCCCGGCCACGGTGCGGTGGTGAACGGCGAGGTGGAGGAGCCCGCCGCGCCCCAGCTGCCGAACGACGCCTGGCCGCGCCTCGCCACCCGGTAGCCGACGTCGTACGAGGCGACCGCGTCGTCGTCGGTGGCGTGGAACGGCAGCGTCACCGTCGCGCCGAGCCGCCGGGCCACCCGCGGCGCCTTGGCCATCGGGCCCGGGACCGGGGCGGCGCCGTCCACGAAGGTGCAGACCGGGCCGGACCAGTCGCTGACGTTGCCGGCGACGTCGTGCGCCCGCGCGGAGACACAGCCGCCGGTGCCGGGCGCGAGGGTCCGGCTCACGGTCCCCTGGGTGATCCCCTGCCAGGCCGACGGCTCGGTCCACGCAGAGGCCGGCGCGCTGCTGCCGCTCTCGGGTCGCCAGCGCACGTCGTACGACGCGAGGCCGGAGGCGGGCGACCAACGACGGCCGGCGTCGACGTACGACCAGGACCAGGTGAACGCCTTCGCCACCGAGGAGAGCACGATCGTCGGCTGCGTGGGCGGGGACGTGAGCACCGGGGCGACCGTGTCCGGCGCGGTCGCCGGTGCCGTCCCGAGCCAGCCGAGGTCGGCGCGCCGCGGCTGGCCGTAGGCGTCGACGTAGGCGACCCGGGCGAGGTCCGCGCCGTCGGCCGAGAACGAGATGTCGTTGGCGCTGCTCCGGCCCAGGAGCGCCGGGTAGTCGTGCTCGGTGTGGTCCGCGGTGAGGTCGAAGACCTGCAGCGTGACCCCGCTCGACTGGGCGTCCACGCCCGCCACGAAGCCGTCGCCGAGCTGGACCCGGCCGGAGGGCACCTGCCAGGTGGGCACGACCTCGTGGGTGTCGACCACGTAGCTGTAGTAGCCCGACGACACCAGCGCGAACCGGCCGCGGACGTCGAGGAGGCGCTCGCCCGAGGTGGCCAGCCCCGTGCTCAGCCGCACGTCCTCGGGCTCGGCGCCGGTGGCGTCGTGGCCGGTGAGCACCCCGTCCGGGGTGAGCGACCAGACCCAGCGGTGGTCAAGCGCGAACGTGTCGGCCTCGGGCAGCAGGTCCACCACCTCGCCGCTCTGCGCGTCCTGCACCTCGGTCGGCGCGTCGACGTCGTGGCTGCGGGTCACCGCGAGCAGCTCCCCGCCGTGGCCCAGCCGCGGGCCGACGTCGGTGACCTCGCGGCTGCCGCCGGGCCAGGACACGTCGTAGACGCCGCCGGCCTCGGGCGAGGCGCTGCGCGCGTAGGTGAGCGTGACCTGCCCCGACTCGGCGTAGGGCACCGGCGCGGGCGCCCAGCTGCCGCTGCCGTCGGAGGCGGTCACGACGGGGTTGGTGTTGCCGTCGGCGTAGCCGCGCAGCACGTCGCCGGTGAGCCGGAGCCTGTGGAAGACCTGCGGCACCTTCGGCAGGTCGGTGACGTAGTGCGGTCCGGCGCCGTCGTCGGCGACGACCGACACGCTGCCGGCCGGGTGGTCGGAGCGGATCAGCGCGACCCGGCCGTCCCCGAGCGACTCGGCGTCGGTGGCGTCGGTGACCAGCGGGGCTTCCAGCGCGTTGCCGGCGAGGTCGACCGGGCGCACCGGCCCGACCGCGACCTGCACGTCCTCCGGGACGAACAGCAGCCGGTCGCCGTACGGCAGCCACAGGTCGTACATGTTCGACGCGGTGGCCACCTGCGACTGGCCGGACTGCTGGCCGTCCCTGCTCCACCAGCTGATCTGCTGCACGGGCGCGCCGTTCGCGTCGGTGGTGCCGCGGATGCCGAACAGCCGGGTCGGCCCGACCACCACCCGGCCCCAGCCGTCGGCCGGGCGCGGCAGGGTCGTCACCGTGGCCGCGCTGATGTCGACGCGGAAGACGTCGGTGCTGTCCTGCAGGTACGCCGTGCCCGCGTCGCCCCCGACGTACTTCGCGTTCCAGGTGATCGTCGGGCCGGCGACCAGGGTGTCCGAGGCGGGACGGAGCAGCCGCAGCTGGTAGCCGGAGGGGGAGGTCGCCCGGACCAGCGTCCAGCTCTCGTCCGCGCGCAGCACGTCGTCGCCCGCGGGCACGGGGGTGCTGGTGACGTCGCCGGTGGCGAGGTCGGTCGCCGCGATGCCGGTGATCGTCCCGCTGCCGCTGCCGGGTGTGCTCAGCTGGACGACGTACGACGACCCGACGACCCCGGTCTCCTGGGTCCCGGGGCCCTCTGTGAAGGGACCGAGCTCCTGGCCGTCGGAGAGCCGGATGACCCCCATCGAGTACGGCCCGCCCTCGGGGTGCGGGGTGTCGCTGTGCAGCAGGAGGCCCGGCGTGCCGCCCCACAGCGGGTTCCACGGCGGTGCGGTGCGCCACAGCGGGGGCAGCGCCACGCCCTGCTCCTGGACCGGTGCCGCGGAGCCGGCCGCGGGGACGGCGACGGTCAGGCCGCCGGCGAGGGCGAGCGCGACCACGGGGGCCAGCAGGCGAGGGTGGCGGGGCACGAGGTCTCCGGGAGGTGAGGTGGTCAGTGGGCCAGCAGCGCAACACCGTCGATGACGATGCGCTGCTTGTTGCGGACCGGGACGAGCGTCAGCCGACCGCTCTGCGGGGGGCCGGGCAGCGGCAGCAGCACCCGGTCGTGACGCGTCGCCGAGTGCAGGTTCACCGAGCCGTAGGAGCCGTTGCCGACCAGGACCATGACCCGGCCGCAGGTCGGGCAGGTCGTGGCGACCAGCCAGCCGGTGTCCCTGACCAGGCCGGGCAGGCGCAGGGAGGTGCGGACCCCGCCGAGCACGGTCGCGGTCCCGCGGAAGTAGCGCGCCCCGGCGATCCGGCGGGTGCCGGTGGACCCGGTCATCGCCCGGTCGTCGAGCGCCACCGCCGTGCAGCGTGGGGCGGTCCAGGCCGAGACGTTGCCTGCCGCATCGTGGGAGCGGGCCGAGAAGCAGGCGGTCTGGCCGTCCACCAGGCCCCGGACGCGCAAGGTGCCGGGGTCGATCCGACGCCACGCCGACGGGTGCGCCCAGGACCCGAGCCGGTGGCCCAGCCGTGCGGTGCGCCACCGGACGTCGACGGGATGGGTGGCCAGCTGCCGGTCGTCGGAGGCGGTGAGCCTCAGCGTGAGCCGGTGGGTCAGCACGACCTTCGGCGCCCCCCTCAGGCCGGCCTTCGGCTTCGTGGTGTCCAGGCCGGGGAACGACACGGTGCCGGTGGCGGCGCTGGGGCCGTACTGGTGGGCGGCGTCGGCGTGCACCTCCAGGGCGCTCTGCCAGGGCTGGTCGACCACGAAGCTCGCGGTCCGGGCGTCCGAGCCGTCGACGCGGACCAGGGCGTCGCCGTAGCCGCCGGCCATCCACACCGAGAAGCCCAGCACCGGGTCGGCCTTGGGGTCCGCGGTGTAGTCCCAGCCGACCGTCGCCCTGCTGGTGACCGGGTCGACGTGGACGGTGACCCCGGTCGGGTCGGCCGGCCGAGGCAGCGGGGTGGCCGACACCGTCGTGGAGGTGGCCGTGCCGGCGATGTTCCAGGCGGTCACGGTGACGTCGTACGTCGCGTTGTCGTCGAGCGGGTACAGCGTGGCGCTCGTCTTGGTCCCGTCGGCCGAGGTCGTCTTGGAGCCGTAGTAGGCGCCCATCTTCTTGGTGGAGGCGTCGACCCGGTAGTGGGTCACCTGCTCGGCGTCCGCGGCCCTGTCCCAGTAGACCCGGATCGTCTTGTCCAGCGCGGCCAGGTGCACGACGGGCTTGGACGGCGCGACCACCCCGGTCGGGTGGGCCGGCAGCGGGCTCGTCGCCACGGGGAGCCGCGCGGCGTGCGCGCTGCGCCCGTCGTGCCAGGCCACGGTCGGCTGGTCGCCGCGGCTGACCGCGACCGCCCAGTCGACGTTCGGCGGGTCCGGCACCTGGGCGGTGCCCAGCGTCTGCCAGTCCGGTGCGGAGACGGCGAGCGGGGACCAGGACAGGACGCCTTTGCTGTCCCGTGCGACCACGAACCCGTTGCCCAGGTAGACCCTGGTGCCGGGGTTGAGCCGCCAGGTCGGGGTGGCCCCGGTCCGGTCGACGACCAGCGTCGCGTCCTTGCCGGCGGTGTCGGTGCAGTAGACGAGCATCCAGGAGCCGGCGACCTGCACGCCATTGACCCGGCTGCAGGGCGGGACCGGGATGGCCGCGGCCTGCCCGGTCGCCGCGTCGGTCGCGATCACGCTGTCCTGCGGACCGTCGGGCACCGCGGTGCCGGGCCCGTAGGTCACGCCGTCCTGCAGGACCGGCCGGGAGTAGGTCGACATCGGCGGCCGCACCGCGCCGGTGGCGGTCTCGGTGAGGTTGCCGTTGGTGTCCATCACCCAGCGGCCGTCGGTCTGCACGACCTTGCCGGCCCTCCCGAACGTGACGTCGCCCTGCGGGTCGCGGAAGCCGGCCGAGACGTCCTGCCAGGGCGTCTTGGACCAGGCGAGCGCGCCGGCCCCGGCGGCGACCGGCCCGGTGGCGTCGGTGTCGACCAGGGTCGAGCCCGACGGGGTGCTGCTCGCGAAGTCGACGGTGCGCTCGCGCACCGCGCCACGCAGGCCGGAGTCGTCGGTGTAGACGACCCGGTCGCCGTCCACGGCGATGCCCGAAAACCACGCCTTGATCGGGTCGACGGCGAGCAGGTCGGTGCTCGCGCCGGTGGCAGCGTCGATGTCCTGCACACTCTCCTGGCCGCGGGCCTCGCCGGTGACGGCGAGGACGTGGCCCGTGGTCGTCGGCAGCACGCCGTAGGCCCACCTCCGGATCGTGCGCGTGCCGCCCTGCGGGTCGACGGCGACCAGCGGCATGCCGGGGTCGGTCCCCCAGCTCTCCGCCCCGAGATAGGTCGACGAGACAAGGACGTCGTCCCCCACGGGCAGCAGCCGGTAGTCGTAGTCCGGATACCCCGCCGACGCGATCGGGAGGGTGACGGACGGCCGGGCGGCGGGTTCCGCGACGGTGGTGTCCCCGGGCGCCGGGACCGGCAGCGTGCACAGCTGCATCTGGTCGGCAGCGTTGCGGGTGCGGCTCTGCCAGACGAGGGTGCCGTCGTTGACGCCCCAGAGCTCGCCCGAGGAGATCTGGCAGTCCGGGTTGGCCGGGTCGACGGCCCAGGCCTGGTCGGCCGCGGTGTCCACCAGCAGCAGCACGTTGTGCGACCAGGACGAGGACGACGCCCACACGAGGCTCACCGACCCACTGCCCATCCGGTCGGTCGGGCGCCACACGGACGCGTCGGCGGGCAGGCCGTCCACCGGGACGGTGGCGCTCCCGTCCCACGGCAGCAGCTCGAGCTGCCGGCTGCCGCTCGCACCGGTGACAGCGAGCACGCCCTCCGGTGCGTAGTCGAGGTACGTCGTGCCGTCCGGGATGCTCAGCGTGCTCCAGGAGGTGTCGCTCACCAGCCGGCTGGTCACGCCGGTCGGCGCCGTGCCGACGGACTGGACGAGCCGGTCGCCGACCACGCCCTCGACCGTCTTGTCCAGCGGCTGCGCGCTGCCGTCCGGCGCGACGACCACCTCCGTCGAGCTGCCGGCGTAGGGCCCGGTCGGGTCGCCCTCGCGGTCGATCACGAGATGGCCGTCGTCGGTGCGGCCACGCATCCAGAGCATGCGCGGTTGCGCGCGCACCTCGGTGGGCAGGTCGACCACCGTCGCGGCTGCGCCGGCGGAGGCCGCCGGCGGGGTGACGAGCAGCGAGCCCGGCGCCAGCAGGGCCAGGATGGACAGGAAGAGACGCAAGCGTCCTGAAGCGGGCACGGTGCCTCCCGAAAGCACTCCGGACGCGATTGCGTCGGCTGATCATAGCCCCCACACAGGGCATTGCAAGCAGTTCGCGCAAATGCCCTATACCGCCTGTCCAATGTCTCCTTGTCCGCGAAGAAGCGAGCGTGTGATGGCGCGGAGCACGACGCCACCTCGGGAGAAGTCAGGGAACGATCACCGGATGATCGTCCACCCCGCATCATTGAGGGCATGGGACTGCTCCGCGTCTTGCTCAACGTCATCTGGCTGGTGTTCGGCGGGATCTGGCTCGCCCTGGGGTACGTGCTCGCCGGGCTGATCTGCTTCCTCCTCGTTGTCACGATCCCGTGGGGGATCGCCGCCTTCCGCATTGCCAACTTCGTCCTGTGGCCCTTCGGCCGCACGGTCGTCAGCAAGCCGACGGCGGGCGCGGGCTCGCTGCTCGGGAACATCATCTGGATCCTCGTCGCGGGCATCTGGTTGGTGATCGCTCACGTCGTCACCGCCATCGCGCAGGCGGTGACGATCATCGGCATTCCGTTGGCGATCGCGAACCTCAAGGTCATCCCGGTCACGCTGATGCCGCTGGGCAAGGACATCGTCTCCAGCGATCAGCCGTTCGTCGCGGCGTACGGCGCGTATGACCGCGACCGGGCCGCCGGCTGACGCCTTCCGCTCGCCCGCCATGGGTCTCGGGGACCGGGTGCGGAGAAGGGCACCGCGGAAGTGAGCAACGGCGACGGGCCGCCACCCCGCCTGCTGCTCGAGCACCTGAACGCCAAGCTCCGCCTCGGCGGGCTCACCGGACCCGGCGGTCCAGGACCGCGCTGAGACACGCGAGCCTCTGCGCCGTGCCGGCCCCGAAGGAGAACCCCGCGTAGACCAGGCCGTCGGGCAGCTCGGCCAACGCCTTCTCGATGCGGTCGTCGATCACCTCGTCCCCGATGCTCCGCACGAGCGTCACGCCGTCCTCGATCGTCGCTGGACGCGCACCGTCGAACAGGTCCGGCGTGTGCACCGTGTGCCCGCCGGCGCCCAGCAGATCGGCGAACGCACGGACCCCCTCGGTGAGCCCTTGCACGTGGTGGAACAGCACGACCTCGGCCATCGTTCGTCCGCCCTCCGTTGCTTGGTCAACATGCGAACGACGCTACGGTTCGTTACCGACGATCTGCGTCCGGAAGCATCGGGCTGGTCCTGGACGCAGGAGGGCGTGGTCAGCGCGGGCAGTCCAGCGGACTCGACCGAGGCTGGTCACGAGGACCGCTGGGGGTCGGGTCGATGATCACGTCCGCGTAGGCAACCAGGAAACGCGAAGTGGGCACCCCAGTCAGGGTGTGCAGCCGGCCGCCTGCCAACGCTCGTAGGACAGGGACTCGTCTGTCATCACGCGGCTTACGCCCCAGGATCGGTACTTGGTCCAGGCGTCCGGCGTCTCCGGGGTCCACACGTAGACCGCGATGTGCGCGGCCCGCATCGCCTGGACCTCCTGTTGGGTCACGCTCTCCGCGACCACGGCGCGGTTTCCGTACCGCAGCACCTTCGAGGGGGTGAGCATCTGTGTGGGACCCCAGAGGGTCAGCGTCGCGGTGCGGAAGCCTGGGTAGTGACGGTGGATCCGCGCGACCGCGCGCAGGTCGAACGACATGACGACGATGCGCTTGCGGAGACCGAACCGCTTGATCGTCGAAGTGATGGTCCGCAGGTTGGCGCTCGTCAGGTTGTAGTCCTTGATCTCGACGAACGCAGACACTCCTGTCCGTCCGACGTACCGGAGCCACCGCTCGAAGGTGGGAATCCGCGTGCCGTCGTCCAGCCGATGACGGCTGATGTAGCCAGAGGTCCGGTTCTTGATGAGGCCGGTTCCGTTGCTCGTCCGGTCGAGATCCGGCCCGTGCATGATGATGAACCTGCCGTCCTTGGTGACGCTGATGTCTGTCTCGTACCAGTCGGCGCCGATCGCGTGGGCGGCTCGATAGCCGCGCATACTGTCATCGAGCATGGTGCTGTTGATGCGACCGGCGTGTGCCGCGTAGCCGCCGCAGGAGGCGGAAGCCGCCGCGACCGCAGGGGTCGTCAGCGTGAGCAGGAGGCCAGCCGCGGCGGCGGGCAGCAGGCGGGCAAACACGCGGTAGTTGCCTCTTTTGCGTGGGGGCTCGCCGAGCAAGCGGGCGACGGCAGACTGATTCAGGGCGTGTTGCCCTCCGGGTGAGCCGGTCGAGGAGCCCCGGGCCGGCCGGCAGGGCTCCGCCGCCCCGGGGAACGTGGCCCTCATCCGGAGGCCCAGCCTCGCCAGGCTCCTCCTGTCGGCCTTCGACTGCGGGCCCCCTGTGCGGGCCAGCGCCGACGGCTGGATGCGGTGGCTGTCCATGGCGCCCCAGTATTGATGCGCGACGGATGGTATGGGGCATTTTCTTGCATATTCACACCAAAAGGGCCCCAAAGTCGTCCATTTGGATGACCTGCCTCCGGTCCGCACACCGGGTCCCGGTTCACGCCGAGCACCCCGGTTCACAACTCGGGAAGGGCCGGGCCTGAACCCCAACAGGCGTTGGGGTTCCGTTGGTGGGGCGGGTGGGACTCGAACCCACGACCCAAGGATTATGAGTCCTCTGCTCTAACCGGCTGAGCTACCGCCCCTCGCGGGAGAAACCTACAGGCCACGCTGCTCCGTCGGCCGGGCACCTGGGAGACTGTCGCGCTATGCGTTCCCTTCTCGCAGGACTTGCTCTGCTCCTCGGCGGGCTGGCCGCGACCGCGGCCTCCGTCGCGTACGTCGCCCACGAGACCGTGCTCGACCCGGACCGCGCCGGCACGATGATCGCGCGCGCCCTCGACCAGCCCGAGCTGCGCAGCGAGATCCTCTCCGCGGCGGTGCCGGGCTATGACAGCCTGCCCGCGACCTTCCGCGCGCTGGTCGACCACGCTGCCACGCGACCCGTGGTCGACCAGGTGCTGCGCGAGGTCCGCCTCGACGCCGACGGGACCGTCGACCTCAGCGGCGTGCGCGACCAGATGGTGCAGACGCTTCGGACGGAGGACCAGCCCCTGCTCGCGTCCCGCCTCGCGGCCATCAAGGGCCACGACACCTACCAGCTCCCTTCCGACGTGGCCAGCCGATACGCCCAGGCACGGGACACGGCATGGAAGGTGGCGACCGGTGGGGCGGTGCTGGCGGCGCTCCTCTTCCTGGCCGCCCTGCTGGTGTCCCGTCACCGCCGCGGGACCCTCGGGGCCATCGGGCTCTTCCTGCTGGCATCCTTCGGCCTCACGCTGCTGGTCTACTCCCGGCTCACCGACCTGGCCGACCGGCTGAGCGGCGACCCGTGGGTGCACGCCGGGGCGGCAGCCGCCCAGGCGGCCGGCAGCGAGGCGGCCTCGATCCTGCTCCCGCTCGCGGTGGCGGGCGGTGCGCTGATGCTCGTCTCGCTGCTGATCCCCGGGCGCCGCCGGCGCTGACCCGGCCGCGACGCCCGACGTCGACGAGGACTCGGAGGCCCTGAAGGCCTGACCCCGCGGGAGGTCGCGTGCCATCCTCGGTCCATGACGGAAACCACTGCTCCCCCGCTCTCCCCGCTCGACGAGACCTGGCAGCGCGCGCTGTGCGTGGTCGCGCACCCCGACGACATGGAGTTCGGCGGCGCCGCCGCGGTGGCCCGCTGGACCGGTCAGGGCAAGCAGGTCGTCTACTGCATGGTGACCAGCGGAGAGGCCGGCATCGACGGCATGGACCCGGAGCGCTCGCGGACCGTGCGGGAGGCCGAGCAGGTCGAGTCCGCTCGCATCGTCGGCGTCTCGGAGGTGGACTTCCTCGGCCTGCCCGACGGCATCCTCGAGTACGGCGTCCCGCTGCGCCGGTCGATCGCGGAGGTGGTGCGGAGGCACCGGCCCGACATCGTGGTCACCAACAACTTCCGCGACTCGTGGGGCGGCGCGAACCTCAACCAGGCCGACCACATCGCCACCGGGAAGGCCACCGTGGACGCCGTACGCGACGCGGCGAACCGGTGGATCTTCCACGACCAGGTCGAGGCCGGCCTCGAGCCCTGGGCCGGGGTCCGCGCGGTGTGGGCGGCCGGGTCACCGCTCTCCGGGCACGGCGTCGACATCACCGCGACCTTCGAGGCCGGCGTGGAGTCGCTGCGGGCGCACCAGGCCTACATCGACGGGCTGGGCTGGGAGGACTTCGACCCCGCGGAGTTCCTGGAGGGCATGTCCCGAGCCACCGGCGGCCGGCTCGGGGTGGCCCACGGTGCCAGCTTCGAGGTGTTCCCGATGGGCTGGGGCGACTAGGCCGTCCACGAACCCCGCAGCCGACCGGTCCGACGCGAGGGCCGGG
The DNA here is from genome assembly GCA_963838025.1 of uncultured Actinomycetota bacterium. GTDB lineage: Bacteria > Actinomycetota > Actinomycetes > Propionibacteriales > Nocardioidaceae > Nocardioides_B. The sequence continues at coordinate 1,129,471 of CAWIPF010000001.1, read as the reverse complement.
GCCGTTAACGAGCGACGGGCCCCTCTCAGGGCCCGTCTCAGCTCCCCCGGTTGGACTCGAACCAACAACCCTCCGGTTAACAGCCGAATGCTCTGCCAATTGAGCTACAGGGGACCGTGCGCGGATAGGTTAGCAAGGATCCCGGGCGGGCAACTAATCGCCCGCGCGGTCATCGCCGGCGGCTCCGGGACCGGTCCACGAGCTGGCGCGCGATCACGTTCTGCTGGATCTCGTTGGTGCCCTCGCCGATGACCATCAGCGGGGCGTCGCGGTAGAACCGCTCCACGTCGTACTCCTTGGAGTAGCCGTAGGCGCCGTGCACGCGCATCGCGTCGAACGACGCCTCCACCGCGGTCTCGGACGCGAACAGCTTGGCCATCCCGGCCTCGAGGTCGGCCCGCCGGCCGCTGTCGATGATCCGGGCGGCGTCCAGGGTGAGCAGCCGGGCGGCCTGCACCTTGGTCGCGGTCCGGGCGAGGTGGTTGCCGACCGACTGGTGCTGCCAGATCGGCCGCCCGAAGCTCTCCCGCTCCTGGCTGTAGGCGAGCGCGGCGTCGAGCGAGGCCTGGGCCACGCCCACCGCACGCGCCGCGACCTGGACCCGTCCCACCTCGAGGCTGCGCATCATCTGCCGCCAGCCGTCGCCGGGCCCGGCGCCGACGACGTCGGCGGGGTCGACCGCCACGTCGTCGAAGGTCACCGTGCACGCCTCGATGCCGCGGTAGCCCAGCTTGGGCAGGTTCCCCGACACCGCCACCCCCTCCCCCTGCGCCACGAGCAGCACGCTCATCCCCCGGTGCGGCGGGTCGGCGTCGGGGTCGGTCCGGCACAGCACCGCGATCCGGTCCGAGTGCCGGGCGTTGGAGATCCAGGTCTTCTCCCCCGTGAGCACGTGGGCACCACGGTCAGCGTCGTACGGCGCGCGGGTCCGCATCGCCTGCAGGTCGCTGCCTCCGGAGGGCTCGGTCAACGCCATCGTCACCCGGATCCGCCCCTCGGCCATGCCCGGGAGATAGCGACCCTTCTGCTCCTCGGTGCCGTGCTCGCGCAGCAGGTGGCTGATCACCGAGTGGCCGCCGATCGCGCCGGCCAGGCTCATCCAGCCCCGGGCCAGGGTCTCGGTGACGAGCGCGAAGCAGGCCGCGCTGACCCCGACCCCGCCGTACTCGGGCGGCACCAGCAGGCCGAAGCAGCCGAGCTGCTTCATCTGCTCGATGAACGGCTCGGGGTAGACGTCGTCCTGCTCGAACTCGCGCACCCGCGGCCGCACGTCGCGCTCGACGAAGTCGTCGACCACCGCGAGGATCTCGCGCTCGTCGGCGGTCAGGGTGTCGGCAGCGTCGGGGCTCGGCATATCAGATATATTATGTGTCGACCATGAGCCTGCCCACCCCCCTCCCACTGCGGCCCCCGGTCCGCACCCAGCTCGCGGACGACGTCGCGGGCCACCTGCGCGACCTGATCGTCTCGGGCCAGGTGCGCGCCGGGGACCACCTGCGCCTCGACGCCCTGGCCGAGCGGCTCGGCACCAGCGTCACGCCCGTCCGCGAGGCCCTGGTCGCGCTGCGCGGCGAGGGCTTCGTGATCCTCCAGCCGCGCCGGGGGTACGTCGTGGCGCCGTTCACCGAGCAGGACCTCCGCGACGTCTACCAGGTGCAGGCCTACCTCGCCGGCGAGCTGGTCGCCCGCGCGTGCCCGCGGCTCGCGGCCGACGAGACGGCCGCGCTGGCCGACGTGCAGCACCAGCTCGAGGCCGCGCACGGACGCGGCGACGCGGTCCAGGTCGAGCGTCTCAACCACGAGTTCCACCGCCGGATCAACCTCGCGGCCGGCTCTCCGAAGCTGGCCCAGTTCCTGCTGACCGCGACCCGCTACTCCCCGACGCTGTTCTTCGCCCAGATCGACGGGTGGCCGCAGGCGTCGGCGGAGGACCACCGGTCGATCCTCCGCGCGCTGGCGGGCGGGGACGCCGACGCGGCCCGGGCGGCGATGACCCGACACGTGACCAACGCGGGTGCGCTGCTCGCGGCACACCTGCAGGCCCGGGGCATCTGGAAGGACGACGACCGGTGAGACGGCTCGAACCGATGGCTCCCGAGTCCCTCGACCCGGAGCAGGCAGCGCTCTACGAGAGCATCGCCCTGGGCCCACGAGCCCAGGGCCCGCAGCACTTCGCGCTGACCGCTGCCGACGGGTCCCTCCTCGGGCCGTTCAACGCCCTGCTGCTCTCCCCCGCCCTCGGCGGCGCCCTGCAGGAGGTCGGCGCGCGGGTCCGCTACGGCTCCTCGCTGACACCCCGGACCCGGGAGATGGCGATCCTGGCGGTCGCCGCGCACTGGTCCTCGACGTTCGAGCGGGACGCCCACGAGAGCGTGGGACGCGCGGTCGGGCTCAACGAGCGGGAGATCGATGACCTGCGAGCCGGCCACGTGCCCGACCTCGACGACCGGCACGAGCACGCCTGCGCCCGACTGGTCGCGGCGATGCTGCGCGACGGCGACGTCGACGACGAGACCTGGGCGACGTCCGCCCGGACCGTCGGACCGCGCACGGTCTTCGAGCTGACCACGCTGGTCGGCTACTACGCGACGCTCGCCCTGCAGATGCGGGTCTTCCGGGTCGACTGACGCCTCGTGCGCCGTCAGCCGTCTTCAGCCGTCTTCAGCCGTCTTCAGCCGTCTTCAGCCGTCGGCCCGGGGTTCCGGCTGAGCACCGGCCGCAGCGCGGCGACCGCGTGCGCCCGGTGGTCGGCGAGGACGGCGAGCAGGCGCTGGGTGTCGCGCGCCCTCGCCGAGGTCACGATCTCCCGGTGCTCGCCGACCACCACGTCACGGTGCGGACGCTCCCCGTAGTAGACCGAGCGGTAGACCTCGGTGGCGTCCCACAGCTGCGCGATGATGCGCACCAGCCTCGGCAGCCCGCAGGCCTCGATCAGCGTGGCGTGCAGCCGCCGGTTGGCCACCGTCATCGCCGTGACGTCGCCCCGCTCGGCGGCGGCCTCGACGTCGGCGGCGGCCTCCTCCAGCCGGTCCAGGCCCTCCTCGGTCATCAGGGGGACGGCGAGGGCGACCGCCTCCGCCTCGAGCAGCTCGCGGATCCGGTAGACCTCGAGCAGGTCCGACAGTGACAGCCGGGCTACCACGTAGCCGCGGTGCGCGGCGTAGCCCACCAGCCCCTCCCCCTCGAGGATCTTCAACGCCTCGCGCAGAGGCACCCGGCTGACCCCCAGGTCGAGGGCCAGCGTGTCCTGGACGATCCGCATCCCGGGGGCGAGCCGGCCGTCGGCGATCATCCGGCGCAGCTCGGCGAGCACGGCCTCCTGGGCGGTCAGGGGGCGGACGAACCCGGCCGTCACGACACACCGTCCGAGTCCAGCCAGGCCAGGACCTCCTGCTGGTCGGCGCCGAGTCCCGGCGGCGGGCACCGGTAGCCGGCCGGCGTCCCGGACAGCCGGATCGGGTGCGCCACCTGCGCGCTCCCCCCGACGTCGACGATCGGCTCGAGCCCCAGGTCCCCGGCCAGGGCCATCCCCTGCGCGACGTCGTTGATGGGGCCGCAGGGCACACCGGCGGCGCTGAGCACGCCGAACCACTCGTCCGCGGTCCGGCCGCGCAGCACGGCACCGAGGATCGCGCCGAGCTCGGCCCGGTGCGCCACCCGGGTGGCGTTGGTGACGAAGCGCGGGTCGGACGGGAGCTCCGGCAGCCCGAGACAGCCGCACAGGGCCGCGAACAGCCGGTCGTTGGCGGCCGCCACCACCAGCCGACGGTCCTTGGTCTCGAACGGCTCGTAGGGACAGATCCCCGGGTGCTGGATGCCCATCCCGTGCGCCACGTCGCCGGTGAGGGCGTACGCGCCGCCGAAGTTCACCAGGCCCGACAGCATCGACGACATCAGGTTCACCTCGACGAGCTGGCCGGCGCCGGACTCGCGGCGGTGGTTCAGCGCGGCAAGGATCCCCACGGCCGCGTGCAGACCGGTGAGCACGTCCGCGGTCGCGATCCCTGTCTTGGTGGGCGTCTCGGCGTCCGGCCCGGTCAGGCTCATCAGCCCCGAGACCGCCTGCACCACCAGGTCGTAGCCGGCGAGCCCGGCGCCGGCGGCGCTCCCGAAGCCGGTGATCGAGCAGTACACCAGGCCCGGGTTGGTGGCCCGGACCGACTCGTAGTCGAGACCGAGCCTGCGCAGGCTCGCCGGCCGGAGGTTCTGCACGGTGACGTCGGCGCGCCCGACCAGCCGCAGTGCCCGCTCGCGGTCCTCGGCGGCGGCGAGGTCGAGCACGATGCTGCGCTTGTTCCGGTTGACCGACAAGAAGTAGGTGCTCTGGTCGTCCTCGGTCCACGGCGGACCCCAGTGCCGGGTGTCGTCGCCGGCCGGGGCCTCGACCTTGACCACGGTCGCGCCGAGGTCGGCCAGCAGCATGGTGGCGTACGGGCCCGCCAGGATCCGGCTGAAGTCGGCCACCACGGTGCCGGCGAGCGGCCCCGCGGCCGCTCCGCCCCCGAGCTGTGCGGTCAGCGCGATCATCCTCCTGCGGTCGGGAGGAGACTCCCCTCCGGGACGTATGCGGTGTATACACTACGCCGAGGAGGTGACCCGTCGTGACCGCGCTGGCCCCAGGCACGCTTCGCAAGGGCACGCCCGAGTACCGCCGCGCCAGCCTCATGATGTTCGTCGCCGGGTTCTTGACCTTCGGGATGCTGTACGTCGTACAGGGGCTGCTGCCGGCGATCAGCCACGACCTGGGGGTCTCCCCCGCCTCGGCCAGCCTCACCCTCTCGCTGACCACGCTCCCGCTCGCGATCGCCGTCGTGCTCGCGGCCGCGTGGTCGGAGGGCCAGGGCAGGCGACCGTTGCTGGTCGGGTCCCTCCTGGTCGCGGCGCTGCTCACCCTGGGGGCCGCCGCCAGCCCCGGCTTCGGCTGGCTGCTCGGCTTCCGGATCGCCACCGGGCTGGCCCTCGCGGGCTTCCCGGCGGTCGCGATGGCCTACGTCGCCGAGGAGTTCCACCCCTCCGGGCTCGGGACCGCGATGGGCCTCTACATCAGCGGCACCGGCCTGGGCGGGATGACCGGACGGCTCTCCGGCGGCCTGATCGCGAGCCTGACCAGCTGGCGGGTCGCGATGGCCTGCGCGGCCGTCGTCGCCCTCGCGGGCGCGCTGTGGGTGGCCTTCGCGCTGCCGGTCTCGCGGAACTTCGCGGTCACCCCGGGCGGCATCGGCGCCCGGCTGTCCGCGATGCGCGAGCCGGCCCGCGACCCGGTCATCCTCAAGCTGGCGGTCACCGGATTCGTGCTGATGGGCAGCCTGGTGTCGTTCTACAACTACCTCCAGTACCGCCTCGCCGCGGCGCCCTTCGAGCTGCCGGGCGCGCTGATCCCGCTGGTGTTCCTGCTCTACCTGTTCGGGACACTCAGCGCCAACTGGATGGGGCGGCTGACCGACCGCCGAAGCCGCAAGAGGGTCATGCTGCTGGGGCTGGCGATCATGGCCTCCGGTGCCCTGCTCTCGCTGTCGTCCGCCCTGCCCGCCGTGCTGCTCGGCGCGGGCGCGATGGTCTTCGGCTTCTTCGGGGCGCACGCGGTCGCCAGCGGCTTCGTCGGCGCCTGGGCGCGCGAGCGACGCGCGCAGGCGTCCGCCCTGTATCTTTTCGGATACCACTCTGGCTCGGCATTGGCGGGATTCGTGGGCGGCCTCTTCTTCGGGGCCTTCGGATGGCGAGGAGAGGTGGGCACGGTGCTGGTCCTGCTGGCGGTCGGGACGCTCGCCGTCGTCCTGCTCCCGTCGGTCTCCCAGCGAGCGGAGGCCGACCATGCGGCCTGACGAGATCGCCAGCGCGCTCCGCCGCGCCGTGCACGAGCGCACCATCCCGCCGGGCCATGCGCTGAACCAGGACGAGCTCGCCAAGCAGTTCGGGGTCAGCAGGATCCCGCTGCGGGAGGCGTTGCGGACCCTGGCCGGCGAGGGCCTGGTGATCATGAAGCCAGGCCTGGGGGCGGTGGTGACCGAGCTCAAGCCCGAGGAGGTCGAGGAGCTCTACGGGCTGCGGCTGCGGCTCGAGCCCGCGCTGGCCGACGACATCATCGACCACGTCCGGCGGCGCGACATCGAGGACCTGGCGTCGATGGTCGAGGCGATGGCGTCCTGCGGCCCGGCGGAGTTCGAGGAGTGGTCCAGCACGAACTACCGGTTCCACCGCCGGCTCTACGAGCTCTCCGAGCAGCGGCACGCCGTACGACTCGTGGTGCAGGTCCTGAACCTGGTCGAGCCGTACGTCCGGATGCACGCCCACGTCCTGGGGTCCCGGCCGCGGATGCAGCAGTCCCGGGCCGATACGGTGGCCGCCCTGCGCGCCGGGGACGCCACGCAGCTGCACGACGCGATCGAGTTCGCGATCCTGCGGGGGCGGGCCGAGCTGGTCGAGGCGATGGGACGACCCACCGGCGAGACCGTCGGCTGAGCATCCCCCGGCCGCCGTCGGGCTCGACCGGCACCGGGTCGGATCCAATATTCGATCCTTGCGGCGTGACGTAGATCACTGTATACAGTGTATTACTTGCATCCACCCCGCCCCGCGAGAGGGAACCAGCCATGACCCCAACATCTCGAGCCGTGCTCGCCTCACTGGCCGCCTGCGCCCTGATGACCACGGCCGCCTGCGGCTCCAAGGGCAGCTCGGGGGGTGCGGGCGGCTCCGGCGGTTCCGACACCCTGACGCTCGGAGCCTCGCTGTCGCTCACCGGCTCCCTGGCCCGCGAGGGCCAGCTGACCAAGGAGGGCTACCAGCTCTGCCAGCAGAAGGTCAACGCCGCCGGGGGCGTCGACCTCGGCGACAAGAAGGTCAAGCTCGCGATCAAGTACCAGGACGACACGTCCACGCCGGACGTCGCGGCCCAGCTCGCCGACCAGTTCAACGACCAGGGCGTCAAGCTGATCCTGAGCTCCTACGGCTCGGCGAACGTCGAGGCCCAGGCCGCGGTCATCGAGCGCAACGGCCAGGTGATGGCGGACTCCTCCGGCGCGAACAACGAGATCTTCAACAAGGGCTACCAGCGCACGTTCGCGGTGCTCTCCCCCGCCACGGAGTACGCCTCGTCGATCATCAAGGCGATCGACGAGACCGCCTCCCCGAAGCCCAAGACGGTCGCGATCCTGTCCGCCGACGACGGCTTCTCCAAGACCGTCACCGAGGGCGCGGCGGCGACCGCCAAGAAGCTCGGGTACGACGTCGTGGCGACCGAGTACTTCCCCGCCGGGGCCACCGACGTCAGCGCCGCCCTGAACAAGGTCAAGGCCAAGAAGCCCGACGTGATCATCGGCTCGGTGCACCTCGAGGAGGGGGTGGCGATCATCAAGCAGTCCAAGGAGCTCGGCGTGACCCCGTCGGTCTTCGGCGAGACCGTGGCGCCGCCCACCCCGGACTTCGCGAAGAGCCTGGGATCGGCCGCCGACGGGGTGCTCGGATCCAGCCAGTGGACCGACACGACCACCGGGCAGGACAAGTACTTCGGCGACGCCAAGCAGTACGCCAAGGACATCGAGGCCAAGTTCGGGCACACCCCCGACTACCACGACGCGGAGGCGAGCGCCGCGTGCCTGGCGCTGGTGCTGTCCGCCGAGAAGGCCGGGTCGACCGACGCGGACGCCGTCCGCGACGCGATGGCCGGCCTCGACACCGAGTCGTTCTTCGGCCGCATCAAGTTCGACCAGACCGGCCAGAACGTCTACAAGCCGATGTCGGTCATCCAGATCCAGCAGGGCAAGGTCCTCACCGTGTGGCCGAAGGACGCCGCCGAGGCCGACATGATCTGGCCCGGAACCAAGTGACCGCATTTCTCCAGGCCACCGTCTACGGCCTCCTCCAGGGAGGGCTCCTGGCGCTCGTCGCCGTGGGGTTCTCCCTGGTCTGGGGCGTCATGAACGTGGTAAACCTGGCTCATGGCTCGTTCGTGATCCTCGGCGCCTACATCGCCTGGGAGGCCAACCACGCGCTCGGCCTGGACCCGTTCCTGGGCATGTTCCTGGCCGCGGCCGTCCTGTTCGTGCTCGGCTACGTGCTCCAGCGGTTCCTGATCAACCTGGTCATCAACGGCCCGATCTTCATCACCCTGCTGCTCACCTTCGGGCTCGAGCTGCTGATCGTCCAGGGGATGAACATCGCGTTCTCCGGCAACTACCGCAGCATCGGCACCGGCTACGCCAGCACCGGGCTCAGCCTGGGCGGCGTCAGGATCCCGGTGGGGCGGCTGCTCGCGTTCGCGGTCGCGGTGCTGCTCACGATCGCCCTGGTCGCGCTGGTGCGCCGGACCCGGGTCGGCACCTCCATCATGGCCACCGGCATGGACCGGGGCGCGGCCCGGCTGATGGGCATCCGCGCCCGGCACGTCTACGCGCTCACGTTCGGCATTGCCGCCGCCATGGCCGCGGTGGCCGGGACCATGATCGGCACCGTGGGGACGTTCAACCCCGCGGCCGCCGGCGGCTACACGCTGCTGTCGTTCGTGATCGCCGTCCTCGGCGGCCTCGGGAACATGTACGGCGCCCTGGTCGGCGGGCTGGTCATCGGCATGGTGGAGGCGCTCGGCGGCCTCTACCTCCCGGGGACCTGGATCAACGCGCTGGCCTTCCTGGTGCTCGTCGGGGTGCTGATCTTCCGGCCCTCGGGGCTGGTCGGCCGGGCCTACTACGCCTCACGGGTGGAGGTCTGATGTCCGCGGACACAACCACCACCACCGACCGGGAGGGCGAAGCCACCTCGCCGCCGGCGACGGTGCCCCCGGTGCGCCGGTTCGGCCCCTGGGTGCTCGGGGTCCTGGGCGTGCTCGCAATGCTCGGCCTGCAGAGCCAGCTCTACGTCGGGCAGGAGCGGACCGTCTCAGCCATCTTCATGTTCGTCGCCCTGGCCCAGGGGTGGAACATCATCGGCGGGTTCACCGGCTACGCCTGCTTCGGGCAGGTGGTGTTCTTCGGCATCGGCGGCTACTTCACCGCGGTCGCGATGACGCACTGGGGCGTGAACTTCTGGCCCGCGCTGGTGCTGAGCGGGCTCGTGGCCGCCGCGTTCGGGGCCCTGATCGGGCTCCCGCTGCTGCGGCTCAAGGGCCACTACTTCGCGATCGCCACCCTCGGCGTCGCGGAGGGGATGCGGGAGGTGGTCACCAACCTGCCGAAGCTGACCGGCGGGGGCGGGGGCATCACGATCCCGACCGTCGGCAACAAGGCGACCACCGTCTACCTCGGCAACGACGGGTTCTACCTGCTCTTCCTGGCGCTGGCGGCCGGCTCGGTGCTGGTGGCCGGCCTGGTCTCCCGCGGCAAGTTCGGGTTCGCGCTGCGGGCGATCAACCAGGACGAGGACGCGGCCGCCTCCATGGGCGTCAACACCACGCGGATCAAGGTGCTGGCCTTCGGCCTGTCGGCGTTCGTGACCGGCCTGGTGGGCGCGACGTACGCCTTCCAGCAGGCGGTGATCTTCCCTGAGCGGCTGTTCGACGTCGACATCACCGTGCTGATGGTGGTGATGGTGGTGATCGGCGGCAGCGGCACCGTGCTCGGTCCCCTGCTCGGCGCCGTGGTCCTGCAGTTCCTCTCCGAGTTCCTGCGACGCAACTACACCGAGGCGCACACGCTCATCCTCGGCGTGATCATCGTCGTCACGGTCATCCTGATCCCCCAGGGTGCGGTCAACTACCTCAGGGAAGCCCGACGTACCGGCGAGTACTCCCTGCTCGCGAACATCAGGAGGTACCGCCTGTGAGCGGCACAGCACTGCTCGAGACGCGGGGGCTCGGCCGACGCTTCGGTGGCCTGCAGGCCGTCTCCGACGTGTCGTTCAGCGTCCCGAAGGGCCAGGTCCTCGGTGTCATCGGCCCGAACGGCGCCGGCAAGAGCACGTTCATCAACCTGGTGACCGGCCACATCAAGCCCACCTCGGGCCAGGTCCTCATCGACGGCAAGGACCTCACCGGCGCCAAGCCCTGGACGATCGCGCACGCGGGCGTCGCCCGGACGTTCCAGATCGTCAAGCCGTTCCGCGGCATGACGGTCCGGGAGAACGTCGCGGCGGGGGTCCTCTACGGGCCGGCGCACGAGAAGCGGATGGCGCCCGCGCTCCGCCGGGCCGACGAGGTGCTCGAGGAGGTCGGCATCGCCCACCTGTGGGACCGTGCCCCCGGAGAGCTGTCGGTGGCCGACGCGCGGCGACTCGAGCTGGCCAAGGCCCTCGCGCTGCGGCCCAAGCTGCTGCTGCTCGACGAGGTGATGGCCGGGCTGCGGCCCAACGAGATCGAGCCCAGCCTCGAGCTGATCCTGCGGCTCAAGGAGCAGGGCTTGGCCGTGGTGGTCGTCGAGCACGTGATGAAGGCGATCCTCGCGGTCAGCGACCAGGTCCTGGTGCTCCACCAGGGCAAGGTGCTGGTGTCCGGGGAACCGCGCAAGGTCCTCGCGGACCCCCGGGTGATCGAGGCCTACCTCGGCAAGAAGTACGCCGCGCGGCGGGAAGGGAACCGGGATGCTTGAGGTCAAGGGGCTCTCCGCCGGATACGGCCGGGTCCAGGTCCTCTGGGACGTGGACCTCACCGTGAAGGAGAAGGAGATCGTCGCCCTCGTCGGCCCGAACGGCGCCGGCAAGAGCACGCTGCTGCGGACCCTGTCGGGGATGGCCACCGCGACGGCCGGGACCATCGAGTTCCGGGGCACCACGGTGCGCGGGCGGTCGATCGAGGCCATCGTGGACCTCGGCATCTCGCACGTGCCCGAGGGCAGGCGGCTGTTCCCGGGCCTCACGGTCCGGGAGAACCTCCGGCTCGGCGGGTGGCGCATCAAGAACACCGACCTGGACCGGGTCGTCGAGATGTTCCCGCGGCTCGGCGAGCGCCTGGACCAGGTGGCCGGCAGCATGTCCGGGGGCGAGCAGCAGATGTGCGCGATCGCACGCGGCCTGATGAGCCGGCCGGAGCTGATGATGATCGATGAGCTGTCACTGGGGCTGGCACCGGTGGTCGTCGAGGAGATCGCCGAACGGCTGCCCGACATCGTCGCGACCGGCACCTCGGTGCTCCTGGTGGAGCAGGACGTCGACACCGCGCTGACCGTGGCTGAGCGCGCCTACGTCCTCGAGACCGGTCGCATCGTGATGTCGGGCAAGGCGGGCGAGATGCTCGCCGACCCGCGGGTGCAGGAGAGCTACCTCGGCGTGGTGTGAGCGCGACCGCCGTCGGGCGGGTCCGGCCTCCTCAGAGGCCGAGCTCCTCGGCGGCCGCCCGGAGGCCGGCCTCGGCGAGCCGGCGCACGTCCGGGTCGTCGGGGTCCACGCCGGGGTCGAACTCGTAGGCCCAGGCGATGTCGCCGGCGCCGGTGGGCGACCTGCGCGCGACCACGGAGAAGCCCCGCCGCCCGGAGACCACGGTCCGGCGCTGGAGCACCACGCTGGCGGTGACCCGCTCGCGCACGAGCGCCAGCAGTCGGCCGGGCTCGGCCAGCGCGAACACGTGCACGGGCCGGACCTCGCCGAAGTCGCCGACCTCGATCACGCGCAGCCGCTCGTCGTCCCGGTCCCAGTCGGCGTTCTCGACCCGCTCCCAGGGGATGGTCTCCGCGGGCCGGGCAGGCGGCACCACCACGAGCGCCGCGACCGTCCCGAGCAGCCAGGTGCCGTCCTCGGCCCCGGCGCCGGCCAGCACCTTCGTCCCACGGGCCAGCCCGGCGCGCGCGACGACGTCGGCCGGCGGTCCGGCGGCCCGCGTGAACGGGTTCCTCACTCGGCGCCGCCGATCGCCCTCTCGCGCAGCGCCCGGCGGTGCTGCTCGAGGGCCACCAGCTCCCCGAACATCCGGTTGTAGTCCGTCGGCTGCTCGACCGGGTTGGTGCGCTGCAGCTTCGACTTGAGGTCGGCGATCCTGCGCAGCACGGTGAGCTCCTGGAGCCGGTAGACGTGCGCGCCCACGTAGCCCGCGTCCGGCTCCTTGTCCGACAGCAGCGGCTCGACGGCCAGCGCACTGAGCGCCCGCACCGCGCCCTCGTCGGTGAGGGTGTCGCGCAGCTTGGTCACCCAGACCTCGCCGGGGGGTGCGGCGGCGGGGCCCCCGCACGCGGTCACCGCCTCCCACACCGCGCGGTAGGTCGGGTGCGTGAAGTCGTCCCCGTCGACGTCCTTGGCGATCCGCTGCACGGCGGCCGGGTGCTGGACGACCAGCTTGAGCGTCTCCCGCTCCAGGCTGAACCGCGGGTCGCGCAGGTCCGGCAGCGGCGGTGCGGCGGGCCGTGGCTCGGCCTGCTCGTGCGTCGGACCGGTCGACGCGGTCGCGGGGCGTCGCCGGTCGTCGCCCCTCGCGGCCCGTCCGCTGGCACGTCGTACCTCCGCGCGGGCGTCGTCGACGTCGACGCCGACCATCCCGGCCAGCTCGCGGGCGAACGCGTCGACCTTGGACCGGTCGCGGATGCTGCTGACCAGCTTGGCGGCCTCGCGGAGCGCGTCGATCCGGCCGTCGGCGCGGTCGAGGTCGTAGCGGCTCACGACGTTGGAGAGCACGAAGCGGTAGAGCGGGATCCGGCGCGCGACCAGCTCGCGCACCGCCGCGTCGCCCTTCTGCAGCCGCAGGTCGCACGGGTCGAGGCCGTCGGGCTCGACCGCGACGTAGGTCTGGCCGACGAACTGCTGGTCGCCGCCGAAGGCGCGGAGCGCGGCCTTCTGGCCGGCCGCGTCGCCGTCGAAGGTGAAGATGACCTCGCCGCGGAACTCCTCGTGGTCGTTGAGCAGCCGGCGCACGACGCGGGCGTGGTCCTCGCCGAACGCCGTGCCGCAGGTGGCGACCGCGGTCGGCACGCCGGCCAGGTGGCAGGCCATCACGTCGGTGTAGCCCTCGACGACGACCGCCTGTGACGAGCGGGCGATGTCGCGGCGGGCCAGGTCGATGCCGTAGAGCACGTGGCTCTTCTTGTAGATCGGCGTCTCGGGGGTGTTGAGGTACTTCGCCTCGATCCGGTCGTCGTCGAACAGCCGCCGCGCGCCGAACCCGATGACGTCGCCGTTGGTCTCGCGGATCGGCCACAGCAGCCGGCCCCGGAACCGGTCGTAGTGGCCGCGGCTGCTCTCGCCGACCAGGCCGCCGGTGACGAGCTCCTCGTCGCGGAACCCCTTCTGGCGCAGGTGCTTGTAGAGGGCGTCGCCGTCGCGGGGCGCGAACCCGATGCCGAACGTGTCCGCGGCGTCCCGGTCGAAGCCCCGCTCGGACAGGAACTGCCGGCCCGCGAGCGCCTCGGGGGTGGCCAGCTGGTCGACGTAGAAGGCGGCGGCCACCTTGTGCGCCTCGATCATCCGGGGCCGCAGGTGGGTCTCCCGCTTCGCCGGGCGGTCGCCCTCGGTGTAGCGCAGCTGGACGCCGTACTTGTCGGCCAGCCGCTCGACCGCCTCGGAGAACCCGAGCCCGTCGATCTTCTGCAGGAACGAGATGACGTCGCCGCCCTCCCCGCACCCGAAGCAGTGGAAGAAGCCGCGGCTCGGGTTCACGTTGAAGGACGGGGACTTCTCGTCGTGGAACGGGCACAGCCCCTTCTGGGAGCCCCCGCCGGCGTTGCGCAGCGTCACGTAGTCGGAGACGACCTCGTCGATCCGGGCGCGCTCGCGCACCAGCGCGATGTCTTCCTCACGGATCAGCCCAGCCACGGCGCCGAGTCTACGGCCCGGGACCGACCCCGGGCGGCCGACCGCCGCATCGTCAGGGGCGGCGGGTGCGCAGGCGGGTGTGCCAGGCCAGCGCGGAGGCATCGGTGAGCGAGGCGACCTGGTCGACGACCACCCGGAGCCGGGTGGCGTCGGAGCCGGCCGCCTCGAAGTCCGCCAGGAACGCCGGCTGCAGCCCGGCGGGCCGCCGCCGCAGCTCGTCGACCAGGTCGGTGACCACGGTGCGCTGACGCTCGAGGATCGCGACCCGGTCGTCGGCGCGCATGACGTAGTGCGCGGCGATCCCCTTGAGGGCCGCGATCGCCAGCTCGGTCTCCCGAGGCACCACCAGGTCCGCGTCGTAGCGAGCCAGCGGCCGGGCGCCGTACGTCTCGTAGGTGGCCCGCCGCACCTCGGTGCAGAACCCCCCGATCAGGGTGCTGGTGAGGTTCTTCAGCGCCGCCAGGGCGCCCCGGGTCCCGTCGTACGGCGTCGAGGGCCACGAGGCCGACGTCTTGAGCCGCACCAGCGCGCCGTCCATCTCGGCGTCGTCGACCTCGGGGAGGTACCAGTCGCGGACCGTGTCCCACACGGCGTGCCGGTCCACCGGCTCGTCGAGCAACGACAGGTCGACCGGCCCGGCGACGATGCCGTCCTCGAGGTCGTGCACGGAGTAGGCGATGTCGTCGGCAAGGTCCATCACCTGCGCCTCGACGCAGCGGGCCTGCCCGTCGACGCCCTCGCGCAGCCACCCGAACACCTCGAGGTCGTCGTCGTAGACGCCGAACTTGCGGCCCGAGCGGGGGCTGCCGTCGGCGTTCGCGCCGTAGGGCGTCGTGGCCGACTCCCGGGGCCAGGGGTACTTGGTGCTCGCGTCGAGGGTGGCCCGGGTGAGGTTGAGCCCCACGGAGCGACCGCCGGCGTCGACGGTCTTGGCCTCCAGCCGGGTCAGGATCCGCAGCGTCTGCGCGTTGCCCTCGAACCCGCCGCATGCGTCGCTGACCTCGTCGAGGGCCCGTTCGCCGTTGTGACCGAACGGCGGGTGGCCGAGGTCGTGCGCCAGCGCGGCCGTCTCGACGACGTCGGGGTCGCAGCCCAGCGCGCGCCCCAGGTCGCGGGCCACCTGAGCCACCTCCAGGGTGTGGGTGAGCCGGTTGCGGACGAAGTCGTCGGTCTGCGGCCCCACCACCTGCGTCTTCGCGGCCAGACGGCGCAGCGCGGCCGAGTGCACCAGCCGGGCCCGGTCGCGTTCGAACGGCGTCCGCTCCGGTCCCTTCGGCGGCTCGTCCACCCAGCGGGCGCGCGCCGACTCGTCGTACTGCTCCATCGACCCCATCGTGAGCGACCCTACTGGGGGGCACCGACGCGGGCGCGGCGACCGGTCGGGGCCGCTCTCCCCGGGGAGATCTGTCACTCCCCGTGGGAAGATCACCACGGGGAGTGACAGCTTCTCGACATACCCTGGTAATCGGGCGGACGGCCCCCGGTTGACGGTGGTGGCTAGGCTCGCTCGCGTGAGTGTGGTGACGGGCGACACATCCACCCGGCTGCGCGACTGCGAGGCGGTCCGCGGCTATGTGAAACGCGTGTGCTTCAAGACCGGCCCCCCACGACTGGTCGGCACCGAGCTCGAGTGGCTGCTGGCCTTCGCCGACCGTCCCACCGACGTCGTCCCCCTCGACCTGCTGCGCCGGCTGCTCGCGGACATCGACCCGCCCCCCGGCGGCAGCTCCATCACCTTCGAGCCGGGCGGCCAGCTCGAGCTCAGCTCGCCCGCCCGGCCCGGTCCCTCCGCCTGCTGGCGGTCCCTGGCCGCCGACGTCGCTCACGTCCGGCGGCCCCTCGCCGAGGCGGGACTGGTCCTGCTGCCCGCGGCGGTCGACCCCTACCGGGTCCCGCGCCGGCAGCTGCGGCACCCGCGCTACGCGGCGATGGAGGCGTACTTCGCCGCCGCCGGCCCGGACGACGCGCGACACGGCCCGGTGATGATGAACAGCACCGCGGCCACCCAGGTCAACCTCGACGTCGGCGGCTCGCCGACGGAGGCCACCCGGCGCTGGCGGCTGCTCCACGACGTCGGGCCGGTGATGGTGGCGGCCTTCGCGAACTCCCCGGTGCACGCCGGGGCCCGCACCGGCTGGAAGTCCACCCGCCAGCAGGTCTGGCAGTCGCTGGACCCCGAGCGGACCTCCGCCCCCGGGGGCGCGCGTCCGTGGAGCGGCTGGGCGGAGTACGCCCTGGACGCCCGGCTCATGCTCCGGCCCGGCGACGGCGACGACTGGTCGCTCGCCCCGGGACCGACCTTCCGCGACTGGGTCGAGGGCCGTCTCGACCTCGACGGTCCCACCGAGCAGGACCTGGCCTACCACCTGACCACGCTGTTCCCGCCGGTCCGGCCGCGCGGCTGGTTCGAGGTCAGGTACGTCGACGCACAGCCCCTGGACTGGTGGCCGGTGCCGATGACGGTGCTGGCGGCCCTGCTCGACGACCCCGCGGCGGGCGACGCGGCGACGTCCGCGTGCGCCGGGGTCGCCGAGGCGTGGCGCACCGCCGCGCGTGACGGGCTCGAGGACCCGCACCTCGCCGCCGCCGCGTGCGCCTGCTTCGCCGCCGCCCTCGAGGCCCTCCCCCGGCTCGGCACCGACCCCGAGCTGATCGGCCTCGTCGAGGCCTTCGTCGACAGGTACGTCGACCGCGGTCGCTGTCCCGGCGACGAGCAGCCCGACCCCGCCCAGGAGGACGCGTGAGGACCACCCCACCAGGCACCGCCCCCACCGCGCTCGGCGACGACGCCCTGCGCCAGCACGTCGCCGACGAGCTCGACCGCGTCCGGCAGCGCAGCTTCGGCCTGACCACCAGCGTGCTCGACGAGCAGGAGCTCCTCGCGCAGCACTCCCGGCTGATGTCCCCGCTCGTGTGGGACCTCGCGCACGTCGGCAACTACGAGGAGCTGTGGCTGCTGCGCGAGGCGGCCGGCGTCGAGGCGATGCGCCCCGAGATCGACTCGCTGTACGACGCGTTCGAGCACCCCCGCTCGACGCGGCCGACGCTGCCGCTGCTGCGACCCGACGAGGCCGGCGACTACATCGGCCTGGTCCGGCGCAAGGTCCTCGACTCGCTGGAGCGGATCCGCCTCGACGGCGACCCGCTGCTCGACGGCGGGTTCGTGTTCGGCATGGTGCTGCAGCACGAGCACCAGCACGACGAGACGATGCTGGCCACCCACCAGCTGCGTCGCGGCGAGCCGGTGCTGCCCGCCGGCGACGGTCTGCCCGCGCCGTCGGCGCTGCTCCCCTCCGCCGAGGTGCTGGTGCCGGCCGGCCCGTTCACGATGGGCACCTCGGACGACCCCTGGGCCTACGACAACGAGCGGCCCGCGCACCAGGTCGACCTGCCGTCGTACTACCTGGACACGGTGCCGGTGTCCAACGCCGCCTACCTGGCGTTCGTCGAGGCGGGCGGCTACGACGACCGGCGGCTGTGGACGGGCGCGGGCTGGCGGTGGCGCTGCGAGTCCGGCAAGCGCGCCCCGGCGTTCTGGTTCCGCGAGGGCGGCGGGTGGCTGCGGCGCCGGTTCGGCCGGGTCGAGCCGCTGCCCGGCGACGAGCCGGTGCAGCACGTGTGCTGGTACGAGGCCGACGCCTACGCCCGGTGGGCCGGGCGCCGGCTGCCCACCGAGGCGGAGTGGGAGAAGGCGGCCTCGTGGGACCCCGGGACGCGCACCAAGCGCCGGTTCCCGTGGGGCGACCAGGCACCCACCGACGAGCGCGCGAACCTCGGCCAGCGACGGTTCCGCCCGGTGGCCTGCGGGTCGTTCCCCGACGGCGCCTCGCCGTACGGCGTGCTCCAGCTCGTCGGCGACGTCTGGGAGTGGACCGCGAGCGAGTTCACCGGCTACCCGGGCTTCCGCTCGTTCCCCTACAAGGAGTACTCCGAGGTGTTCCTCGACGACGGCTACCGGGTGCTGCGCGGCGGCTCGTGGGCGACCGACCCACTGGCCACGCGGACCACGTTCCGCAACTGGGACCACCCGATCCGGCGGCAGATCTTCGCCGGCTTCCGCACCGCCCGGGACGCCTGATGTGCCGCCACCTCGGGTACGTCGGACCGGCCCGGTCGGTCCACGAGCTGGTGGTCGCACCCCCGCACTCGCTCTACGAGCAGTCGTGGGCGCCGCGACGCCAGCGCCACGGCACCGTCAACGTCGACGGCTTCGGCGCCGGCTGGTACGTCGACGGGCGGCCCGAGCCGGTGCGCTACCGGCGCGCCCAGCCGATCTGGACCGACGCGTCCTTCGCCAGCCTGGCCCCGACCGTGGCCTCCACCTGCGTGCTGGCGGCGGTCCGCTCCGCGACGCCCGGCTGCTCCGCCGACGAGTCCGCGGCCGCGCCGTACACCCACGGCCGCTGGCTGTTCAGCCACAACGGCGCACTGGCCGACTGGGCGGCCTCCCGCCGCTCGCTCGCGGCGCGGGCGGCCGACGTGGCGGACGCCCGCGGCGGCGTCGACTCGGCGTTGCTGTTCGGCCTGGCGGTCGGCGCCTGGGCCGGCGGCGCGTCGCTCGGCGCGGGCCTGGCCACGGCCGCCCGCGACGTGGCCGGCGCCGGCGGCGGCCGGCTGACCATGCTGGCCGCCGACGGGCGCGCGCTCGCGGGCGTGGTGGTCGACGAGCCGATGTGGGTGCGCGACGACACCGCGGACGGGGGCGGTGTCACGGTCGCCTCCGAGCCGCACGACGACGGCCCCGGGTGGCGCGAGCTGCCCGACCGCACCCTGGTCGAGGCCACCGCCGGCCGCCTCACCGTGACCCCGCTGGACCTGACCGCCCGATGACGCTCGACCTGCCGAGGAGACCCGATGCCCGCAGCCACGCTCGAACGCCACCTGACCGACGAGGACCTCGCCGCCTCGCTGCGCGAGGACGTGCGCCGCGGGCTGACCTCCACCCCGAAGGTGCTGCCGCCCAAGTACTTCTACGACGACCGGGGCAGCGAGCTGTTCGAGGAGATCACCCGCCTCGAGGAGTACTACCCCACCCGCGCCGAGCGCGCCATCCTGACCGCCCGCGCCGGCGAGGTCGCGGCGCTGACCGGGGCGCGCACGCTGGTCGAGCTCGGCTCCGGGTCGTCGGAGAAGACGCACCTGCTGCTGCGCGCGCTGCGCGACGCCGGGACGCTGGAGCGCTACGTGCCCGTCGACGTCAGCGACGGCGCCCTCGACGCCGCCCTGCCGGGCCTGGTCGCGGACTACCCGGGCCTGGTCGTGCACGGCCTGGTCGCGGACTTCGAGCGGCACCTGGACCGGCTGCCGTCCGACGGCCCCCGGCTGATCGCCTTCCTCGGCGGCACGATCGGCAACTTCGAGCCGGCCCAGCGGCAGGAGTTCCTCGACGCCCTCGGCGCCCAGATGCGGCCCGGTGACGCGCTCCTGCTCGGCACCGACCTGGTCAAGGACCCCGAGCGCCTGGTCCGGGCGTACGACGACCCCGCCGGCGTCACCGCGGAGTTCAACAAGAACGTGCTGCGGGTCATCAACGACCGCCTCGGCGCCGACTTCGACGTGGACGCCTTCGAGCACGTCGCGGTCTGGGACCCCGAGGCCGAGTGGATCGAGATGCGGCTGCGCTCACGGGTCGCCCAGCGGGTCGACGTACCCGAGCTGGGGCTGAGCGTGGACTTCGCGGCCGGCGAGGAGATGCGCACCGAGATCTCCGCGAAGTTCCGGCAGCGGAAGGTGGCCGCCGAGCTCACCGAGGCCGGGCTGCGGCTGGCCGAGTGGTGGACCGACGACGCCGGCGACTTCGCGCTGTCGCTCGCGACGGCCTGACCGGCCGGCGTGACCCGCGGCGGCGTCACAACCAGCCGTTGGTCTCGGCCACCCGCACCGCCTCCGCCCGGTTCGCCGAGCCGGTCTTGCCGATCGCGGAGGACAGGTGGTTGCGCACGGTGCCCTCGGACAGGTACAGCCGCGCGGCGATGGTTGCGGCCGAGCCCCCGCCGCGGGCGGCCCGCAGCACGTCGGTCTCGCGCGCGGTCAGCGGCGACTCGCCCGCCACCAGGCTGTCGGCGGCCAGCCCGGGGTCGACGACCCGCAGGCCCGCGTGCACCCGGCGTACGGCGTCGGCGAGCTGGCGCGCAGGCGTGTCCTTGACCACGAACCCGGCGGCACCGGCCCGCAGCGCCCGCCGCAGGAACCCCGGGCGGCCGAACGTGGTCACGATCAGCACCCGAGTCGTGGGCACGGCGCTCCGCAGCGCGGCGGTGGCCTCGATGCCGTCCATGCCGGGCATCTCGACGTCGAGCAGGGCCACGTCCGGGCGGTGCTCGCGGGCCGCGTCGACGACCGCGTCGCCGCTGGCCACCTCGGCGACCACGGTGAGGTCGGGCTCGAGGTCGAGCAGCGCGGCCAGCGCCCCGCGCACCAGCGCCTGGTCGTCGGCGATCAGCAGCCGGATCGGGCCGCTCATCCGGCGACCACCTCCAGCGCGAAGCCCTGCGGTTCCACCCGGCGGGTGACCACCACGGCCCCGGCCGCCGCGGCGCGCTCCCGCAGCCCGGCCAGCCCGTGGCCCGGCCGCGCGCGCGACCTCCGGGCCGGGGCCGTCGTCGACGACGGCGACCGTGCCGGGCCCGAGCGTGACCATGCACCGCGAGGCCCGGCTGTGCCGGATCACGTTGGTGACGCCCTCGCGGACCGCCCAGGCGAACAGGTCGCGCAGCTCCGAGGGCACCTCGTCGGTGGAGTTCGGCAGCTCCGCGTCGATCGCCGCGGCGACGAGCGCCTCGCGCGCCCGGGCCAGCTCCCCGGGCAGGGTGATCTCGCGGTAGCCGTCCACCGCGCGGCGCACGTCGGCGAGCGCGTCACGGCTGAGCCGTTCGAGGTCGGCCAGCTCCCGGCGGGCCCGCGCCGGATCGACGTCGAGCAGCCGGTTGGCCAGCTCCGCCTTGACCGTGATCACGGTCAGCGAGTGCCCCAGGATGTCGTGCAGGTCGCGGGCGAGGCGGTTGCGCTCGTCCTCGACAGCGAGCCGCGCGTTCTCCTCGCGGGCCGAGAGCAGCTCCACGTTGCGCAGCATCAGCTGCCGCACCCCCCACATGGCGAACGCGGCGGTGCAGATCGCGAAGGTGAGGCCGCCCTGTTCCCGCCAGCCGGGGACCGTGCGCGCCGACACCTCCACGGCGAGCGCGAGCCCGACCACGACGGCCAGCGCGCCCCGGGTGGGCAGCACCATCACCGCGACCACCGCGACGAACACCAGACCCGACGTACCGGACTGTCCGAGGGCGGCGGTGGTGACGCAGACCAGCCCGAGCAGGACCAGCAGCACCAGCACGGCCCGGCCGCGGGGCAGGCTGGTGTGCATCTGCTGGCGCCGCCGGCGCACCCACGAGAACGTCGCCAGGTAGCAGGCCGCGAAGGCGGCCAGCGACACCAGCCCCACCCAGCCGGCGAGCGCGTGCCGGTCTGACCAGGCGACGCGCCACGCCTCCCGGAACGTGTCGGCCAGGAACACCAGCCACACGGCCGCGAACAGCAGCCCGAAACGGCCGGCGCGTCCCTCGCCGAACATCCGGCCCGCGGTGTCGGTCATGGGCGACACGGTAGTGCCTGACCGCTCAGACCCGGGCGGTGTCGCGCCGGAAGCGCCACGCCGCGCCGAGGGAGAACACCACCAGCCAGGCACCGATGTTCAGCAGCCAGGTGGCCCGCACGGTCTCGCCGGTCAGCGGCGACCGGGCCAGCTCGGCGAGACCGTACATCGGGGTGAACCGGGCCAGCAGCTCCACCACCGAGCCGTCCTGCAGCGGCATGAACAGGCCACCGGCAAAGGCCATCAGCGCCATCAGCGGGCCGATGACCTGCATGACGTTCTCGCTCGGCAGCAGGTAGCCCATGAACAGGCCGAACGCCGCGAAGACCACCGAGCCGACCCAGGCGACGGCCGCGCTGGCCACCCAGGCGTGCAGCGGCATCTCGGGCTTGCCGGTGGCCGCGCCGACGGCGTACACGACGGCCACCGAGGCCAGCCCGAGCACGAGCGCGACCACGAGCTTCATCGCCAGGTACGCCGCGGGGGTCAGCGGGGTCAGCCGCAGCTGCCGGCTCCACCCCAGCGCCCGTTCGACCGAGACCGTCGCACCGCCGCTGGTGGTGGCCAGCGCCGCGCCGTACACGGCCATGCTGATCATGATGTAGGCGGTCACGTTGCCGTGGCCGGCGCGCTCGTGGACGTAGGCGTCGTTGCCGCCGACCATCAGGAACAGCGCGAACGGCATCACCAGCGTGAACACCACCGTGCGCCGGTTGCGCAGCATCCGGCGCAGCTCGATGCGCAGCGCCGTGGCGTTGAGGCCGCCGGCCCTCGGCAACGCACGGACGGTCGGGTCGGCTGTGCTCATCGGGTGGCTCCAAGGGTCTCGTCGTGGTCGCCGGTCAGCGCGAGGAACGCGTCCTCGAGCCCGCGGGCGGTGATCTCCAGGTCGTGAGCGTCGGTGCGGGTGAGCAGGTGCCGTGCCACCGCGTCGGTGTCGCGGGCGTGCACCAGCACGGTGTCGCCGCGCACCTCGACGGCGTCCACGCCGTCGATCGCGCGCAGACCCTCGGGGTCGACGTCGGTGACAGTGGCCCGCACGGTGCGTCCCGCGGCCAGCGCCCGCACCTCCGCCGCGGTGCCGTCCGCGACCACCCGGCCCCGGTCGACCAGCACCACCCGGTCGGCGTAGGCGTCGGCCTCCTCGAGGTAGTGCGTCGCGAACACGACGGTGCGTCCGCGGCCGGCGTCCTCGCGGATCGCGGCCCAGAAGGCGCGCCGGCCCTCGACGTCGAGGCCGGTGGTCGGCTCGTCGAGCAGCAGCAGCGCCGGGTCCGGCAGGAGTGCCAGCGCGAACCGCAGGCGCTGCTGCTCGCCCCCGGAGCACTTCCCGACGCGGCGGTCGCCGAGGCGGCCGATGCCCGCCCGGGCGAGGACGTCGTCGACGACTGCGCGGTGGGCGAACAGGCTCGCGGTGTACTCCACGGTCTCCCGGACGGTCAGGTCCTTCAGCAGACCGCCGCTCTGCATGACCGCGGAGACCAGCCCCCGGGCGATCGCCTCGTGCGGTGCCATCCCGAGCACCTCCACCGCACCGCTCGTGGGCCGGGACAGGCCGAGCACCAGGTCGAGGGTGGAGGTCTTGCCGGCCCCGTTGGGACCGAGGAACGCGACGATCTCGCCGGGCTCGACGGCCAGGTCGATGCCGCGCACGGCCGTCACGTCCCCGAAGCGCTTGGTGACGTCGTCGAGGCGGAGGGCGGGTGCGTGGCCGGGGCGCGGGCCTCGGGCCCCGGCGGTGAGCTGGGCGGTGGTCATGCTCCGAGCATCGCGCCCGCGGGCGCGCCGTACCTCTCACTGCCGTCACGACTCCCCCATGACAAACGTCATCGGCCCTAGGGTGGGACGGTGAGGCGCTACGACGAGGTCCGCACCCACCGCCTGCTGATGCGACGGTGGCGCGACTCCGACCGGGCGCCGTTCGCCGCGCTCAACGCCGACCCCGAGGTGATGCGCTACTTCCCGGCCCCGTTGGACCGGGCCGCCAGCGACGCCCTCGTGGACCGCATCGAGGCCCGCTTCGTGGAGCAGGGGTTCGGGCTGTGGGCGCTCGAGGTCGTCGAGACCGGCGCGTTCATCGGCTTCACCGGGCTGAACCCGATGCCCGACGGCGTCCCCGGCAGCGGTGGCCTGGAGGTCGGCTGGCGGCTGGCCCGGGACGCGTGGGGGCGCGGGTACGCCGGCGAGGCGGCCCGGGCCGCGCTCCAGGTCGCGCTGCTCGGCGTACGGCTGCCGGAGGTGTGGTCGATGACGGCGGTGCTCAACGAGGCCTCGCAGGCGGTGATGCGCCGGATCGGGATGATCGAGCACGCGCGTTTCGAGCATCCGGCGGTGCCGCCGGGGCACCCGGTCCGCCCGCATGTGCTCTACCGGACCGACCGCGCCTAGCCGCGCCGGGCCACGCCGGCCGGTGCCCGACGCTGATTACCAGGGTATGCAGGAAATCTGTCGCTTCCCGTGGTGATTTCACCACGGGGAGTGACAGATCCTCGACATACCCTGGTAATCGGGGGCGCGGCCGCGTTGCCCGGTGGGCGGGGGCGTGCGGCTCAGTAGACCCGGACGTGCACGTGGTCGTAGTGGTTCGCGGTGGTCGAGCCGCGGTCCGGCATCAGCCGCCAGCCCTCGCTCGCGCGCTGCGTGGTCCAGATGTGCTGGGCCCAGATCACGTCGCTGACGTGCAGCACGGACGCGTTCGCGCGCACCCAGTCGGCGACCGCCTGGCCGGTCGCGGAGTCGGAGTAGACCATGATGTCGATGGCGTGGCCGTCGGCGTGCTCGCCGTCGGGCCGGTAGCCGCCGTACTCGGTGACCTGCGGGAAGTGCGCGCAGACCGCACGGTGGAGCGCGACCGCGTTGGCGACGATGCCGGACTCCATGCTCGAACCGGACGCGCACGGCACGCTCGACAGGACGCCGCCGCCGGTCGGGCCGGTCGTGTCCTGGGGCTTCGCGGCGGGCATCTTGTCGCGCAGGTAGTCCTGGTTGACCCAGCGCACCTGGCGCCCGAGGATCACCTGCGCGAAGCCGTTCCTGACCACGCCGGTGACCGCGACCTTGGACCCCGCGTCCATCACGGCCAGTGGGTCGCCGGACTCGCGCGGCGCGGGCCACACGTTCAGCGGGGCGACCATGAACTTGTGCCCGGTCACGTCCGGCAGCGCCTCGAGGGTGGTGCGCCTCGCGGAGCGGGACAGCAGCGAGGTCCGGTCGGCCAGGTAGTCGGAGGCCGCCGTGACGTGCACGGGCGCGGGAGTACGCCGAGCGGCCACCTGCTCGGTCTCCCCGGAGGTGCCGGAGGTCGCGAGGGCCACGCCGACGATGGTGCCGGTGACCAGCGTCGCGGCCGCGGTCGGCAGGACCACCCGACCCACGCGGCGTCGCAGCGGATGCTGCACCACCTGCTTGTGGCGTGCTGCGGTCACGAAGAGATCACCTACTGGTGGTCGGGAACAGGTCCGGGCCAGTCATCGAGTGAAGCACACACGTCCCGGGGTATCACATCCGGGAGGCAGGTTTTACCCTCACTCGCCGGTCGTCGCGGGGGGATCCGTGGCAAGGATCACCTGCCCGCCGGGCGGTCCCGCGGCCCTCACGCCAGGATCTCGACCAGGTCCTCGAGGCTGCCGACGGTGTGCGTAGGCTCGCCGAAGACGCTCGGGTAGGGCCGTTCCGACCGGTTCACCCAGGCCGTCTGGAGCCCGGCCCGCGCGGCGCCCTCGAGGTCCCACGGGTGGACCGCGACCATGAGCATCCCGGCGGGGTCGACGCCGCAGACCTCGGCGGCGTAGCGGTAGGCACGCGCGGCCGGCTTCCAGGCGCCCGCGTCGTCGACCGACAGCACGTGCTCGAACTCGTCGCGCAGGTCCGCCGCGGACAGCAGCCGGTCGGCGACCCGGGCCGCGCCGTTGCTGAGCGTCACCAGCCGCAGCCCCTGCTCGGCCAGCTCGCGGACCGCGCGGGGCACGTCCGGGTGCGGCGTCAGGGCGTCCATCCCGTCGAGGACGTGCCCGACCGCGACCTCGCGCGGCCGGTTGAGCTGCTCCTCGGGGAGCATCTCGTGCAGCAGCGCGGCGCCGACCTCGGCGAACGGCCGGCTCTCCCCGGCCACGGTCAGCGCGAAGCCGTCGCGCAGCACCGAGGCGAACCACAGCCCGGCCAGGCTCGCCGGGGCGCCCACCTCGACGAAGCGGGCGGCCAGCGGGGACAGGTCGGCGAGCGTCTCGTTGACGTCGAAGGCGATGACGGGAGTGCGCATGACCGCCCCGTGCCCCATCCCGGCCACGTCATGCGGGCCACGCTCAGCCGCCCGACCCGGGCTCCTCCGGGACGGCGCAGCCGGACCCGTCGGTGTCGTCGAGCCACCCCTGCGGGAGCACGACGCGCCGGGGGCTGCCCTGCCGGCCACGGGGGGTGCCGAGCTCGCCGACCGGGAACGGCTCGGCGGGGTCGAGCTCGGCCAGCAGCCGGTCCAGCGCGGCCAGGCTGTCCACCAGCGCGAGGTTGTGGCGCAGCTCCCCGCCGGCCCGGAAACCCTTCAGGTACCACGACACGTGCTTGCGGAACTCCTTGCAGCCGCGCTCCTCGCCCATGTGCTGGGCCAGCAGCTCGGCGTGCCGGCGCATCATCGCCGTGACCTCGCCCAGCGTCGGGAGGGTCGCGACCCGCTCACCCGCGAACGCGGCGGCGAGGTCGCGGAACAGCCAGGGCCGCCCCAGGCATCCGCGACCCACGACCACGCCGGCGGCACCGGTCTGCTCGACCATCCGGATCGCGTCGGCCGCCTCCCAGATGTCGCCGTTGCCGAGGACCGGGATGCCCACGTGCCGCACCAGCTCGCCGATCGCGTCCCAGTCCGCGGTGCCGGAGTAGGCCTGGCCGACCGTCCGTCCGTGCAGCGCGATCGCCGCGCAACCGGTCTCCTCGGCGATCCGGCCCGCGTCGAGATAGGTCAGGTGGTCCTCGTCGATGCCCTTGCGGGTCTTCATCGTCACCGGGACGCCGTACGGCTCCGCGGCCGAGACCGCGGCGGTGAGGATCTCGCCGAGCAGGGTGCGCTTCCACGGCAGTGCCCCGCCGCCGCCCTTGCGGGTCACCTTGGGGACCGGGCAGCCGAAGTTCAGGTCGATGTGCGCGACGCCGTACTCCGCGCAGAGGATCTCCGCCGCCTTCCCGACGTGGACCGGGTCGGTGCCGTAGAGCTGGACCGACCGGACGTCCTCGAGCTCGTCGAAGACCAGCATGCTCATCGTGACCGGGTCCCGCTCGACGAGGCCGCGGGAGGTGATCATCTCGCAGACGTACAGGCCCGCGGTTCCTGAGGAGCGAACGGAGTGAGCGTCTCGAAGGGTGGTCCCTGAGGAGCGAACGGAGTGAGCGTCTCGAAGGGTGGTCCCTGAGGAGCGAACGGAGTGAGCGTCTCGAAGGGCGCCCTGCTCGCGGCAGAGCCGCCGGTAGGCGGCGTTGGTGATCCCGGCCATCGGCGCCAGCACCACCGGGGTCTCCACCCGCAGCCCGCCGAGCGTCAGCCCCTGGGGCAGGCGCGAGGCGGTGGCGGTGGCGGTCATGGCAGCCATTGTCCCGGCGCCCGCGACCTCCCCCAAATCGCCGGCGGCGCCGCGGGCCGCGCTCAGCCCTTCTTCTTCTTGTTCTTCTTCTTGTGCTGGACCGCGGGCGGCAGCACGGTGCCGGTCCACCGGATCGGGTTGAACTCCTGGCTCGGCCGGTAGCTCACCGCGTCGAGGCTGCCCTTGTCGGGCGAGAGGTAGACCAGGCAGGTGTCGATGCTGGCACCGGGCCCGAACTTGGCCGGCAGCGGCTTGGAGGGGCACTTGGCGAACGTGGTGGTGAAGTTGACCGCGGGCAGCAGCGTGTTGTCGTGGTTCACGCCCCACAACGGCACCGGCACGCCGCCGACGTCGCCCTCGCCGACGTTCTCGACCCGGACCTTGACGTAGTAGTAGTTCGCCTGCTTCTTGTACGGGTCGTCGAGGGTGAAGGCCTTGAAGTCCGACAGCGTGCCCTGCTGGGCGCTCTGGACGGTCAGGGTGAGCACCGTGCCGGTCGTCTTGGTGGGCTCGAAGACGACGGTTGCCGAGTCCCCGAAGGACAGGTTGGTGCCCGGGGCGGTCAGCTTCGCGCTGGGCGGGACGCTCACGGTCGTCGTCGGCGACGGCGACGCGGAGGACGACGCCGACGCCGACGCGCCGGAGTCGGGGTTCCCGGAGCTGCACCCGGTGAGGGCGAGCCCGCCGACGGTCGCGGCGGCGGCGGCACGGACGAGGCGGCGCTTCAGGGAGCTGAGTTCGGGCACCTGCATATTGTGCACGCCGGCACCTGAGGACCCGGCCGCGGCACCCCGGCGGTCGTCAGCAGCCGAGCAGCCGCTCGGCGAAGTAGCCCTTCACCTGGTCGAGCCCGATCCGTTCCTGCTTCATGGTGTCCCGCTCGCGGATCGTCACCGCGTTGTCCTCGAGGGTGTCGAAGTCCACGGTCACGCAGTACGGCGTCCCGATCTCGTCCTGGCGGCGGTAGCGGCGGCCGATCGCGCCCGCGTCGTCGAAGTCGACGTTCCACACCGTGCGCAGGTCCGCGGCCAGGCCCCTGGCCTTGGGCGACAGGTCGGCGTTGCGCGACAGCGGCAGCACCGCGACCTTGACCGGGGCCAGCCGCGGGTCGAGCCGCAGCAGCGTGCGCTTGTCGACCCCGCCCTTGGTGTTGGGGGCCTCGTCCTCGGTGTAGGCGTCGACCAGGAAGGCCATGAACGACCGGGTCAGCCCGGCCGCCGGCTCGATCACGTAGGGCACGTAGCGCTCGCCGGTCGCCTGGTCGAAGTAGGAGAGGTCCTGTCCCGAGAACGTGCTGTGCTGGGTCAGGTCGAAGTCGGTGCGGTTCGCGATGCCCTCGAGCTCCTCGAAGTCACGGCCGCTGAAGCCGAACTTGTACTCGATGTCGACGGTCCGCTTCGCGTAGTGCGACAGCTTCTCCTGCGGGTGCTCGTAGTGCCGCAGGTTGTCGGGGTTGATCCCCAGGTCGACGTACCACTGGGTGCGGAGGTCGATCCAGCGCTGGTGCCACTCCTCGTCCTCACCGGGCTTGACGAAGAACTCCATCTCCATCTGCTCGAACTCGCGGGTGCGGAAGATGAAGTTGCCCGGGGTGATCTCGTTGCGGAAGCTCTTGCCGGTCTGTGCGATCCCGAACGGCGGCTTCTTGCGCGAGGCGTTCATGACGTTGGCGAAGTTCAAGAAGATGCCCTGGGCGGTCTCGGGGCGCAGGTAGTGCAGCCCGGACTCGTCCTCGATCACGCCGAGGTAGGTCTTGAGCATCATGTTGAAGTTGCGCGGCTCGGTCCACGCGCCCCGGGTGCCGCAGTTGGGGCAGGCGAGCTCCTTGAGGTCGACCGTGTCCGGGTCGACCTCCTCCCCCTTTGCCGCCTTCTTGGCGGCGTACGCCTCCTGCATGTGGTCGGCGCGGAAGCGCTTGTGGCACGACTGGCACTCGGTCAGCGGGTCGGTGAACGTGGACAGGTGACCCGACGCCTCCCACGTCTTCGTCGGCAGGATCACCGACGAGTCGAGGCCGACGACGTCGTCGCGGGAGGTCACCATCGACTTCCACCACTGCCGCTTGATGTTCTCCTTCAGCTCGACGCCGAGGGGCCCGTAGTCCCACGCCGACCGTGTGCCGCCGTAGATCTCGCCGCACGGGAAGACGAACCCCCGGCGCTTGCAGAGGGAGACGACGTTGTCGAGGGTCGACGTGGGCTTGCTGGCCATGGGGAACGGCTCCATCGGGTGGGGATCACCGCCTGGCTGACGGCGAGGCACCAAGGCTATCGCCCGTGCTCACCGGGCTCTCACCCGAGATCTCGGGGGACCGCCTCGTTGAGCGGCCCCCCGGCGCCGGGCTCGACGCTCTCGTAGGCCGACGGCTCGTCGAGCGCCCGGCTCAGCAGCGGCACGGCGGTGGTCCTCACGTCGTACGACGAGAGCGCGCGGCGGTAGCTGCCGACATTGGCCCAGGTCGTGGTCAGCAGCCACAGCGACGGGTCGTCGACGTTGCGGCCGACCCGGCCGTCGACGTACCCGGGGCGCCCGGCCAGCACCTCGAGCGCCTGCGAGACGTCGCGCCGGAACGCCTCGGCGTCGTCCTCGCCGACGCGGAACCGGTTCACCACGATCACGGCGCCGACCCTACCCCCGGGCCGCCGGCGCTCGTTTGACAATGGTTCTCATATCAGTTGACAATGATTCCCATGAAGAGCCGGGTCCGACGCACCGCGGCCGCGCTGGTGGCGCTCGTCCCGCTGACGGCCGGCTGCGGCGCGCTGGGGACCGCCCACGAGCAGCCGACCGTGGTCACCTCGTTCTACCCGCTCGCGTTCGTGGCCGAGCAGGTGGTGGCCGGGCACGAACGGGTCCTCAACCTCACCCACCCGGGCATGGAGCCGCACGACCTCGAGCTGACCGTCGGCCAGACCGCGGACGTCGTGGACGGCGACGTGGTGCTCTACGAACGCGGCTTCCAGCCCGCGGTCGACACCGCGGTCGCCCAGAACGGGCCGGCGCACGTGGTCGACGCGAGCGCGGTCGCGGACCTGCGGGGCAGCGACCCGCACTTCTGGCTGGACCCGACCCGGCTGTCGAGGGTGGCCGCGGCCTTCGCGGACGAGATGGTGGCCGCGGACCCGTCCCACGCCGACGACTACCGGGCGAACCTGCGGCGCCTGCAGGGCAGGCTCGAGCGGCTCGACCGCGACTTCCGGGACGGCCTGGCCCGGTGCGCCAGCCGCACGATCGTGGTCAGCCACGAGGCGTTCGACTACCTCGGCGCCCGCTACCACCTCGACGTGGTCGCGATCAACGGGCTGTCCCCGGACGCCGAGCCCTCCCCCGCGCACCTGCGGCAGCTGCACGACCTGATCCGCACCCGCGGCATCGACACCGTGTTCACCGAGGAGCTCGCCAGCCCGGTGCTCGCCGACACGCTCGCGCGCAGCCTGGGCATCCGCACCGCGGTGCTCGACCCGATCGAGGGGCTGGGGCCCGACACCGCCGACCAGAACTACCTCACGCTCATGCGGCGCAACCTCGCCGCGATCCAGGAGGCGAACCACTGTGGATAGACCCGACACCCCGCCCGGCACCGGTCCTGCGGGACCGGCCGGCCCCGCGACGAGCGTCGTCGACATCACCGACGGCGCCGTCGAGCTCGGCGGCCGGCCGATCCTGCGCGGCATCGACCTGTCCGTCGCGGCCGGCCAGGTGGTCGCGATCCTGGGCGCCAACGGGTCGGGCAAGTCCACGCTGGTGCGCACCATGATGGGACTGGTGCCGACCTGTCGAGGCGAGGTCCGGCTGTTCGGGACCCCGCTCGCGGAGTTCCGGGACTGGCACCGCGTCGGGTTCGTGCCGCAGCGGGTCACCGCGGCCGGTGGCGTCCCGGCGACCGTGCGGGAGGTCGTCTCGGCGGGCCGGCTGTCGCGGCGTCCGTTGCTGCGCCGGCTCCGGAGGGAGGACCGGCAGGCCATCGACGACGCGATCGCCGCGGTCGGGCTCGGCGGCCGGGCCGGGGACGGCGTCTCCACCCTCTCGGGCGGCCAGCAGCAGCGGGTGCTGATCGCCCGCGCGTTCGCGAGCCGGCCCGACCTGCTCGTCCTCGACGAGCCGACCGCCGGGGTGGACGTGAGCTCGCAGCAGGAGTTCGCCGACGCGTTGCGGGTCCTGGTCGAGCGCGGCGCCACCATCGTGCTCGTCGCCCACGAGCTCGGGCCGATGGCCGGGATGGTCGACCGGACCCTGGTCATGCGCGACGGGCGCATCGCGTACGACGGACCACCGCTGGCCGCCTTCCACGAGGCCGACCACCACCATCTCGTCCCGGCCTCCCGGGGCAGCGACCACACCCCGGCGGTCGCGGCCCCGCTGGACGCACCGCCCCGGCGAGAGGAGCAGCCATGACGATCCTGCACTACGACTTCATGGTCCGCGCCCTGCTCGGCGCCCTGTTCACCGGCCTGGCCGCCCCCGCCGTCGGCACCTACCTGGTGCAGCGCCGGCTGTCGCTGATGGGCGACGGCATCGGCCACATCGCCGTCACCGGTGTCGCGCTGGGCCTGCTCACCGGCTCGTCCCCGACGCTCACCGCGGTCGTGGTCGCGGTGCTCGGCGCCGTGGCGATCGAGGTGATCCGCTCCACCGGCCGCACCAGCGGGGACGTCGCGCTCGCGCTGCTGTTCTACGGCGGGATCGCCGGTGGCGTGCTGATCACCGGCATCGCCGGGCAGAGCGCGGCCACGCTGAACACCTACCTGTTCGGGTCCATCACCACGATCTCGACGGCCGACGTGTGGGTCACGGTGGCCCTCGCGGTGGTCGTGATCGGGATCGCGGTCGGGCTCTCGCCGCAGCTGTTCGCGGTCGCCCAGGACGAGGAGTTCGCGCGCGTCGCGGGCCTGAACGTGCGGTTCTACAACATGCTCGTCTCGGTGATGGCCGCGGTCACCGTCACGGTCGCGATGCGGACCGTCGGCCTGCTGCTGGTGAGCGCCCTGATGGTGGTCCCGGTCGCGACCAGCCAGCAGCTCACCCGGGGGTTCCGCGTCACGCTCGCGGCAGCGATGGGCGTCGGCACGGCCGCCGCGCTGGCCGGGGTCACGATCTCGGCCTACGTCGACGTCGCGCCCGGTGCGACGATCGTGCTGCTCGCGCTGGGCATCTTCGTCGCGGCGTACCCCCTCGGCGTGTGGGTGCGCCGGCGGCAGCGGCTGGCCGCGCCGTTCGTCGACGAGCCCGCGGAGCGGCTCGGGGCCGACGGGCACCACCTGGTCGGCGAGGAGCACGAGCACCAGCACGGCGAGTCGTGCGGGCACCTCGCGGTGCCGCACGGCGACCACGTCGACTACGTCCACGACGGTCACCGGCACGCCGTACACGGGAGCCACTATGACGAGCACTGAGCCGGTCCTGCCCGAGGGCGCCAGGCCGACGCGGCAGCGTCGCGCGGTCGCGGCGGCGCTGCGGTCCTTCGACGACTTCCGCAGCGCCCAGGACATCCACGACCTGCTGCGGCGCAACGGGGACAACGTCGGGCTGTCGACGGTCTACCGGACGCTGCAGGCCCTCGCCGACTGCGGCGAGGTGGACACGCTGCGCACCGAGGACGGCGAGGCCGTCTACCGGCGGTGCAGCACCACCCACCACCACCACCTCGTCTGCCGGACCTGCGGCCGCACGGTGGAGGTGGAGGGACCCGCGGTGGAGCGGTGGGCCGACGCCATGGCCGCCGAGCACGGCTTCCGCGACGTGAGCCACTCGCTGGAGATCTTCGGGACCTGCCCGGACTGCTGACGGGGGCCGTGGCAGGTCAACCGGAGTCGCTGCGCATGGGCACCCCAAGTGAATCTTCCACGTGCGGATTGTCGAGCAGGCCGCATCCCGCTCGTCATCCCCATGTCAGACCCCCTGCTGAGAGGAACTCTCGTGACCGAATACGTCGTCATGTTCCCCGCCGACAACGAGGCGGACTGGGAGGCAGGCACCGAGGCCGACCACCAGGCCACCTTCGAGGTCGACGCCGAGTTCGGCCGACTGCTCAAGGGCCGCGGCGGCGCCATCACCGGTGGCGCCGGACTGACCCACAGCCGCCAGGCGCGGACACTCAAGCGCGGCCGCGACTCGACCGTGCTGGTCACCGACGGCCCGTTCGCGGAGTCCGTCGAGCAGATTTCCGGTTTCTTCATCGTCAGCTGCGACGACTACGACGCGCTCGTGGAGGCCGCGAAGGTTCTCAGCCGTGCTCACCCCGTCGTCGAGATTCGGCCGGTCGAGGAATTCTGATCGGGCGGATGGCGTGGCGCCGCTCGCTGAGCAACTGGTCGTTACCGTCCGGCCTCTTCCGCACCCACGAGTTCCTCGGAAAGTGGGCTGTAGACCACGAGCCCGAGCGCCGGGGCGTTGCGTGCAATGAACGCCTCGACTTCCGGTCCTTCCCGGTAGCTCATGGTGAGGTACAGGAAGTCCCCGTCGATGGAGCCACGCAGGTCCTCCCAGGGACTCTCGCCGGGAAACTCCGCCTCGAGCAGGTCGGCCATCCGGGCCAGTGCCGGAATCGGCGTGCGGCAGTTCGGATACCGGGCTTCGCTCTCCTCGAAGCGTCGCTCGAACTCCGCCGTCGGATCGGGCAGGTCGTCGGCCGGTTTCCATATCGCCGTGTCGTACGTCATCGCGCAAGTCTGTCAGGGACCCTGCCTGCGGGGTGGGCTGCTGGAACAGGGCATCAACCCAGCAGGTCAGACCGGGCCACTTGTTCCGAGCCTTCACCGCCTGCGGCACGACAAGCATGAGCGGACGCTAGGACGGACCGAGGAGCTCGACCGCATCTCGGTCGCCGATTGGCTGGAACGACGGCCGATACCAGTCCACGTCGGACGTTGCCCGGACGCCGGAACGCG
The DNA here is from genome assembly GCA_963838025.1 of uncultured Actinomycetota bacterium. Lineage (GTDB taxonomy): Bacteria > Actinomycetota > Actinomycetes > Propionibacteriales > Nocardioidaceae > Nocardioides_B. Next base: position 1,095,767 of record CAWIPF010000001.1, on the reverse strand, counting down.
GGTGGCGCTGATCCCCCAGCCCGCCGGGTCCCACACCTCGAGGGATGTCTCCGCAGACGACCAGTGAGCCCCGCTTCACGGCGGCACGCCGCGTCCCCCACTGGGGGGCGTTTCGCCTTGCCTGCAAGGGAAAACTGAGTTCCTAACTGGAGTCAAGCCACTTGGCGGCTCGTAGGCTTGTTTGTGGCGGGCCGGGATGTTGGAGCGCTCAGCGACTCCTGTGACTCCTGGTCCGCCGCCTGCTTGCGCCGGTCGCGCATGCGCTTGTGTCGGACGTTGTCGCGACGGCGGGGTTCGAGCTGGTAGCGCTCCTTGACGATCGTGCGGCCCTCGGCTTCGGTGATCGGGGTGCCGTCGACGTCGCGCAGTGCGTAGGGCTGGTCGTTGCGCATGCAGGTTGCGATGCGGGTAACCAGCAGGGTGGCGAGGTGGCAGATCGCGGAGTCGTGGTGGCGGTCGCCGGCCATGAGCCGCTGGTACTTCGCTGCGATCTGCGGGTCGACCTTGCGGGCTTGGTCAGCGGCGGTGCAGAGCATCTCGCGCAGCAGTGGGTCGCCGGCTTTGGTGATCGAGGACTCGACCTTGCTGACCCCGGACTGGCTCACCTTCGGGACCAGACCGGTGTAGGCGCGGATCGCGGCCAACGAGGTGAAGCGGTGCGGGTCGCCGATCCGACCGGCGATGACCGCGCTGATCACCGGTCCGACGCCCGGCGCTGAGGCGACGATGCCGTCGGGGTCGGCGTCGGCGTAGAGGTTCGCGACCCGCTCGTCGATCTGCTTGATCTGCCGGGTCAGGAACAACGCCTGCTCGGCCTCATGAGCGATGTCTTCGGCGAGCTCGGCGAAGTCCATCCCGTCCGGCCCCCACAGCGCGAGCGTCTCCTTAGCGGCCGCGAGCAGCCCGGCGGCGTGGTCCTCACGCCACGCACCACGAGAGCGGGCGATCAAGAACCTGCTCAGGCGGGCCTGGCCGAGCCGGATCACCGCGTTCGGGTCGGCGTAGCGACCCAGGAACTCCAATGCGGCAATGCCGTAGTTCGAGCCCAGTACCGCGTACCAAGCGGGGCCGAGGAGCTCCACCAGCGCGTCGAGCCGGGCATAGACCGCAGTGCGGCGCTTGACCATCGTGGAGCGCTGCTTGACCAGGCGACGCAGCGCGTCCGCCGGTCCCTGTCCGGAGTACTCCCGCAGCCCTTCGGGATGCAGCAGGGGAAGCCGGGCCAGCAGCTCGGAGTCGATCCGGTCGTTCTTGGTGTGCTTGGAGTAGTACTTACGCAAGTCTGCCGACTGCGTCGTCGGGACCATCACTACCCGCGCGCCGCGCCGACGGAACCACTCCGCAAGCACGATCCAGGCGTTCCGGGTCGGCTCGACCACCACCGTCAGCTCGCTCGGATCAGTGAGATCCAGATCGGTCCACAGCCGATCCAGATCGGCAGGCCGCGTGAAGAACTTTCGGCCACGCCACACCGTGACGCCGTCGCGGGCCAGCGTCGCTTGATGCGCTGCCCGGACGGCCACGTCGACTCCCAACGTCAACGCCATGCTCGTTGCTCCTGTCAGTCGGAATCCTGATCACCAGGTGACTGACCATCGCGGCTACGGCCCAGACATTCTCTAAGCAGGAGTCCCGCACGCAGGCTGGCTCCAAGTTCCCGAACAAGGACACCGCTCGACCAGACACCGGGCCCGCGGACGACCACTCAGAACTCAGGGATCACCACGTGTCCCGGTCGGTTGTTCGGCCCGCCCGCGGACCCACTCAGAGGCTAAATGTCGGTGGTCGTCTCTAGCGTTGGGGTTGCTGGAGGTGGTCATGGAGGCCGAGCGGATCGAGGCGATGGGCGGGCAGCAGTGCGCCGATGCGCTGGTCGCCGAGGTCGCCCGCGAGCACGCCTCCGCCGCCCGGCGGCTCGTGCTGATTGCCCAGTGGGCGGTGATCAACGACGGCGAGACGATCCACCCGCGCTATGACGCTGACGGTCGGGTGTTGCCGGGCACCGAGCAGGCCCGCACCTACGGCGGCGACGGCACCCCGCAGGTCGCGGAGTTCGCCGTCCACGAGCTCGCGATGCTCCTCGGCCTGCCGGAGTCGGTGGCCCGCGGGGAGCTGGCCGACGTGCTGGACCTGCAGCACCGCCACCCCCGGTTGTGGGCGCGGGTGCTGGAGACCGCCCAGTGCGACACGCCCGGCGCTGATCCGGCGATGGCGGCCGGGATGGTGCAGGCCTGGCAGGCCCGCTGGGTGGCCCGACGGTGCCGGCACGCCAACCTCTCGTGCGAGGCGGCCCGCTGGGTCGACCAGCGCACCACCAGGCACCTCGGCGACCAGGCCTGGTCGCGGTTCTGCGAGCTCGTGGACGCGCGGATCAAGGCCGCCGACCCCGCCCTGGCCGAGGCCCGCCGCCGGGCCAAGGAAGCCAGCAAGCGGGTCACCGTGTCCCGCACCAACGACGAGGGCATGAAGACCCTCACCGTGATGCTGCCCGCCGCCCAGATCATCGTGATGGCCGCCCGCATCCACCAGATCGCCCGCACCCTGCAAACCCAGCAGCACGCCGCTGCCCAGGACACCGCGCAGGCGCCGGCCGTCGCGCCGCCGTCGCTGGGCATGCTGGAGGCCGACGCCGCGTACCTGCTGTGCACCAACCCCCTCGAGGCCCTCCACCTGCTCATCCAGGCGGCCGCCAAGCCATCGGCGGCGGGCCAGGACAAGGACACCGAGCCGGATACAGGTGCCGAGCCCGGCCCGGACGACCCCCGGCACCTGTTCGACGATCGGCAGGTCAAGCCGTGGGAAGGCGGGCCCTCTCCGGCGGACCCACCGCCGGCCGCCGGGCCGGACCCGCAGCCCCAGCCGGACAGTAGACATCCGGTCCCGGAGTCGGCGATCCACCCCAGCCAGCACGACGCTGCGTGTCCGACGTGCGGGCACGACCCGACCCGCTCATCGAGGGAGAGCTCCGCCCTCACCCTGGGCGTGCTGCCGGACTTGGACCCGGCGAAGCTCCGCCCGCCCGTCGTGCTCTACCTGCACGCCTCCCAGAACGAGTTCCGCGCCGGCACCGGCCTGACCCGCTTCGACAACGACGGCATCGCCCTCACCCACGCCGAAGCCGTCGCCCTGCTCGGCCACGCCCACGTCAAGATCACCCGGGTCATCGACCTCCACCACCAACCCGCCGTCGATGCCTACGAGATCCCCGACACCCTCGCCGAACAGACCCGACTGCTCTACCCCACCACCATGACCCCCTGGTCCGGCACCAGCAGCCGCACCGCCGGCACCGACCTCGACCACACCCACCCCTACCGGCCACCCGCCTCCGGCGGCCCACCCGGACAGACCCGCCTGAACAACCTCACCCCACTGACCCGCGCCAGCCACCGGGTCAAGACCCACGCCCCCGGCTGGACCACCACCCACCCCCTCTTCGGCGTCCACCTGTGGCGCACCCGCCACGGCTACTGCTTCCAACGCGACCCCCACGGCACCACGCCCCTCGGCAAGATGACCCCCGAAGAGTTCCGCACGTTCACCCACGACCTCGCCGAACACATCGCCTGGGACGAGAACCTCGACCCCGCCGACCCCGGCACCGAGACCCCGAACACCGCCACCGCCTGACCGGCCGGCGGATCCCTCCGATCGACGCCGCGGCGGTCACCCGCTCCGGGCTTTCACGAGGACGAACACGATGAAGAACGGCTCCACGCTGAGCTTGTCGTAGGTGTCGGGGAAGCGGTCCCTCATCGATTCCGCGGGCAAGGGTTCCACCAACCGTTCGACGAGGAACCCGGCCTCGTGGAACTCCGCGCACCAGGCTGTCAGCGGAGCCCGTCGGAAGCGGACCGTCCAGCCCGCGTTCCACGTGTCGTCGATCATCTCGTCGGTGAAGTAGCTGCCACCGAACTGTCGCCAGTCGGCGACCGGGTGCACGGTGGAGACCACCAACCGGCCGTCGGGCCTGAGCACCCGATGGACCTCGCGGAGGGGGGCGACCGGGTCCTCGAGGTGGTGAAGCACCAGCGCCATGACCGCGCGGTCGATGCTCTCGTCGGCGAGCCAGTCCAGGGGTTCACTCAGATCATGGACCCGAAGGTCCGCGCCGGCGCCGACTCGCCGCCGGGCATGCTCGATGAGCTTGGCGCTGCCGTCGAACCCGACGACCTCAGCCCCGCGGTCCACCAGTTCCGCGGCGTACAGGCCCGAGCCGCAGCCGACGTCCAGCACCCGTGAGCCGGCGACGTCCCCGAGCAGACCGAGCACGGCAGGACGGTCGTAGTGGGCGTTGTAGGCGCCGTCCTCGGCGTGGGCTGCGAACGCGTCGGCGAAGTCGTCGTACATGCTCACCGGGGCAGGCTAGCCGGGCCGCGGTCAGGTGTCGGTCAGCGCGCCGCCGTAGCGGCGGTCCCGGCGTGCGTACGTGTCGACCGCCTGCCACAGGTGCCGCCGGTCCACGTCGGGCCACAGCACGTCGGTGAAGACCAGCTCGGAGTAGGCCGCCTGCCAGAGCATGAAGTTCGACAGCCGCTGCTCCCCCGAGGTCCGCCAGACCAGGTCCGCGTCCGGCAGCTCGGGGACGTAGAGGTGCCGGGCGAACGTCTTGTCGTCGACCTTGTCCGCGTTGAGCCGCCCGGCGGCCACCTCCTGGGCGATCGAGCGGGCCGCGTCGGCGATCTCGGCGCGTCCGCCGTAGTTCACGCACATGGTCAGCGTCAGGACGTCGTTCTCACGGGTCAGGTCCTCGGCGACCCGGAGCTCCTTGATCACCGAGCGCCACAGCCGGGGCGTCCGCCCCGCCCAGCGGACCCGGACCCCCAGCTCGTGCATCTCGTCGCGCCGGCGCCGGATCACGTCGCGGTTGAACCCCATCAGGAACCGCACCTCCTCGGGCGATCGGGTCCAGTTCTCGGTCGAGAACGCATACGCGGAGATCGCCTTCACGCCGATCTCGATGGCACCCTCGACCACGTCGAACAGCGAGTGCTCACCGCGTTCGTGGCCGGCGGTCCGGGGCAGCCCGCGCTGCTGCGCCCACCGGCCGTTGCCGTCCATCACGATCGCGACGTGCCGCGGGACCAGCTCGGCGGGCACGGCGGGGGGCCGAGCACCCGACGGGTGCGGGGTCGGCGGGCGGACCTCGCGTCTACTCCTGCCTCGTGCCAACTGCGGTCCTTTCGGGGTCGCGCACCATATGCTTCATCAAACACCACCGCTGGGGAGCCGGGAGGGACACACCCGATGGACAACGCCAACAGGCAGATCGAGCAGCAGATGACGGTCCTGCTGCGCCGGGTCCAGCGCATCCATCTGTCGACCGCGTCCGGGGAGATGGCCCTCGAACGCTCCGCCTACGGGATCATGTGCAAGCTGGCCGACGAGGGCCCGCAGCGGCTCGGCGCGCTCGCCACCGCGTTCGGCCTGGACCCGTCCACGATCACCCGCCAGGTGCAGGCGCTCGAGGAGGCCGGCCTGGCCGAGCGGGAGACCGATCCGTCGGACCGTCGCGCCTCGATCCTCGACCTGACCGCCACGGGTCGGGAGGTGCTGGACCAGACCCGGGAGCACCGGCGTTCGCGGTTCTTCCAGGCCATGGAGGCCTGGACCACCGCCGACCGCGAGGAGTTCGGCCGCCTGCTGGGGCAGTTCAACGCCGCCCTCGACCGGCTTCGCGACGCCGACAGCTGAGCGCTCACCGCTCGACGTGCGTCAGTGACTTGAGCCCCCGCTCGAGGTGCCAGGCGAGGTACGCCGCGACCAGTCCGCTGGCCTCCTTGCGGTGCCGGCCCTCGCTGGCCTCCACGACCGTCCACTCGCCGGCGAGCAGCGCGCCGAGCAGGCGGACCGTCTCGAGCGCCGGGCTGGCCGAGCCCGGCACCCGGCACAGCGAGCACAGCATGCCCCCGGCCGCGGGGCTGAACGACCGGTGCGGCCCCTCCGACCCGCAGCGTGCGCACCCGTCGAACGTGGGTGCGTAGCCGGCCACCGACATCGACCGCAGCAGGAACGAGTCCAGCACCAGACCCGGTGACCGCCCCGTCTCGCACATCGCGCGGAGCGCGCCGACGAGCAGCAGGAACTGCTGGAGCGCCGGCTCCTTGTCCTCGACGACGAGCCGCTCGGCGGTCTCCAGCATCACGGTCCCGGCGGTGTAGCGCTCGTAGTCCGAGCCCACCCGGGCCCCGAACGGGGCGAGGGTCTCGGCCTGGGTCACCACGTCGAGCGAGCGGCCCTCCGCCAGCTGCAGGTCCACGTGGGTGAACGGCTCCAGCCGGGAGCCGAAGCGCGACGAGGTCCGTCGTACGCCCTTGGCGACGGCGCGGACCCGCCCGTTCCCGCGGGTGAGCAGCGTGATGATCCGGTCCGCCTCACCCAGCTTCTGGGTGCGCAGCACGATCGCCTCGTCACGGTAGAGCCCCACCCGGCCATTGTCCCCTGCCGGGCAACGCCCGCGCGCCCCGGCGCGCGGCGGGTGCGCGCCGAACCGGCGGTCAGTGGGCGCGGCGGCGGGGGCTGCGGGCGCTCTTCCAGCACCGCGACACGAACTCGACCGCCTCCTGGTCCAGCCGCGCCGGCCGGGTCCGCCACTCGAGGATGCTCCGGGCCGCCACGAACCGCGCATTGGGCATCTCCTCGGCGAGCATCGCCGCGTCGGCCGCCGGGTGGATCGGGTCCCGGGGGTGGCCCACCACGAGCGCCGGGGCGGCGATCTCCCGGCGCCGCCTGCTCGGCGGGGCGATCCGGCCGAAGAAGATGCCGTGGATCGCGGCCGCCATCGGCGCCGGCTGCTGGTCGAGCGTGTCCAGCGCGATGCCGGTCCAGAACGGCACGACGCCCCGCGGCACCAGCCTGGTGACCCTGCGGACCGCCGACACCGACAGCGGCACGAAGCGGGCGGCGAACATCAGCGGCCCGAAGGCGATCAGGCCGGCGACCAGCGCGTTGTCGAGCACCGGCATCTCGACCAGCAGGCCGCGGACCCGCTCGGGGGCGGCGTCGGCCACCTCGAGCGCGACGTTGGCGCCCAGCGACGTGCCGCCGACGACGGCCTGGTCGGCGCCGAGGTGGTCCAGCAGCGCGACCACCTGCTCGCCGAAGCCGGTCATCGAGTACTCCTTGGGGTCCACCGGCCGGTCCGACCGCCCGTGCCCGAGCAGGTCCACAGTGACCACGTGGAAGCCCTCGGCGGCGATGGTCCGGGCCAGCGGCTGGTGCATCCGGCGCGGCATCAGCTGCCCGTGCACGAGCACCACCCAGGAGTCGCCGGCGCCGTACTCGGTGTACTCCAGCCGTTCCCCGTCGATGAAGAACTGACCGATCCGCTCCGACACCAAGGCGGCCACGTCGCGCTCCCTTCTCCGGACCCCGACGCCGGGCGTCGTGGGACGTGTCCGGTCAGCGTATCCGGGCGATTCTCAACGCCGGCGGTGACCGGTGAACTCGACCACCTGCTGGAACGTCGGCCGGTTCTGCCAGTCGATCGGCCGCACCCCCACGGCCCCCGCGGTGACGCTGCGGATGTCGTCCTGGTGCTTGTCGTAGGTCAGCTGCCGCACCGAGTCGACGCCCTGCTCGGCGAGCACCCGCGCCACCGCGGCGCGCAGCGAGGCCCGCAGGTCCCTCCGGCAGGCGGCCGGCCGCCCGGCCCCGCAGTAGCCCACCCGGTACGGGCGCACGACGTGACGGCCCAGCAGCGTGCGCAGGTCCTTGTTGAGGTAGCCGTACCACGCGATCCCGTTCCACGAGGACCCCAGGCCCTGGCGCGGGTGGTCGTCGAGCAGCGTGGGCAGCTGGTGCGCGAGCCGGCTGCCGAGCCGGCCCGCCATCGCGTCGTACGCCACCGAGTGCCGGCCGTCCTGCCACCAGGCGTCGAACAGCGCGATCGCCTGCTCGTGGGCGTAGTGGCCGTCCCGGTCCCGGTCCACGCGGGGCGTGCCGGCGCGCAGCCAGCCGCGCAGCACCCGGCGGGCCGCGGTGGTCCGCGGGTCCTTGCCGATCACCTTCAGCAGGAACGGCAGCGTGTAGCGCGCCCGGGAGTCCGCGGTCGCCGCGCCCGCCATCACCCCGACGACGTCCTGGATGCCGACCTTCCGGTCCCCGGCGATCGCGTGCTTGAGCCGGTCCTCGAGCGCCAGGGACCGGTAGACCGAGCCGTAGCCCCACACGTCGTCGGCGGCCGCGAAGCCCGGCGCGGTCTTGTTGTTCCAGCTGACCAGGTAGCCGCGGGGCGGGTTGGTCTGGTGCACGTGCCGCCGGAACGGCAGCCAGCCCTGCCAGGCGTACCTCTTGCCGGACCAGTGCGGCAGGTCGTAGTCGACGTACCGCGAGCGGACCGGCAGCAGCCCGGAGGAGAAGTAGGAGATGTCGCGGTCGTCGGTGTAGAACCAGTTGAACGTGTAGTCGATCGCGCTCGCGGCCCGCTGGAAGCTCGCCGCGTCGTGCACGTAGCCCGGGTCGTTGAACCGCGCGAACCCGACCACGGAGTCCACCTCGTGACCGTAGGTGCTGCGCTGGGCGACGATCGCCACCGGCCGGCCGTGCACGGTGGCGCGCTCCTGGACGATGCCGTCGCGGGTGCGCAGCACCAGGAACTTGTAGGTCTTCGGCGGGTTCTGCGAGCCGGCACCGGGGAGGGTGGTCTCGGTGTGCACGTTGCGCCGCATCGGCCGGCACCTCGACCCGACCCGGTAGCCCTCCGAGCGCACCGTCGGCGCGCTGCCGTCGGTGTTGCACAGGGGCGAGACGACGGTGTCGACGAGGTCGTTCGACGCGCTGGTCGCCGACCACGCGTAGTCGACGCCGCGGCCGAGCTGCACGATCAGGTTGGTGCCCGCGAAGGACACCCCGCGGGCCTTGATCCCCGGCCCGGACAGCACCTCCTCGGTCAGCAGCTGCGGCGTGTAGTAGCCGGTCTGCGGCCCGAACACCGTCAGCGGCTTGCCCGACCGGGTGTGCTTGCCGCCGACGAGCACCGCGTTGCTCATCCCGTGGTGCGCGATCGGCACGTCGATGGTGCCGGTGGGCAGGTCGATCCTCTGGTCGGTCACGCCCGGCACCGGCACGGGTGCGTCGGTCCCGCCCAGCGGGGCGCCGGTGCCCGGCGCGGTCTGGCCGTGCAGGTCCGGCAGCGCCACCCCCGGCTTGCCCGGGTGCACCCGCCCGCCGCCGTACGGCGTCCGGGTGGTCGCCGTGGTCGGGGCGTCCGGGTCGTTCTTCTCGCGCAGGTCGTCGTAGACGGCCCGGCCCCGGCGCGCGCCGTACCTGTTCATCAGCTTCTCGAGCCACAGCGCGTTCTCGTACTCGTGTCCGCCGCCCTTGCCGAAGATGCCGCCGACCAGCGAGGCGACGTAGACCACGTCCGCGCGGGTCCACGGCTGCGGCTGCTTCTGCAGCAGGGCGTACTCCGCGGGGCACCCGGGCGCGACCGGCGAGCCGCCGGGGCACATCGCGTCCTGGGCTGCGTTGATGCCGGCGACGAAGGCGTCCACCGCCGAGAGCAGCTTGCGACCCTCGGTGGGGTAGCGGGCCACGACGCTCTGGATCTGCGCCTGGGCCTCCTTCGGCGTGTAGTAGGCCGACCGCAGCTGGGTCTGGTCCATGTGCACGTTGCCGGGGGTGTCACCGGCGAACTCCGCGAGCCGCGCCTGCCCGGCGTGCCGGAGCACGTCCATCAGGAACATCCGGTCGTGGGTCCCGGCGTAGCCGGCACCGAACATCACGTCGTCGTAGGTGTCGCCGTGGACGTAGGGCACGCCGTACTGGTCCCACTGGATCCGCACGCCCGCCTTCGGCGTGGCCTGGTCGGTGACCTGCTCGGGGGTGAACCCCTCGTGCTTGAACAGCCGGTCGATGTCGCTGCGGGTCAGCAGCGAGGGCCGCTTCTTCGTCAGGGCGTCGTACATCTCGAGCTGGTCGGCGAAGTTCCGCGGCGTCGTCCCGGTGGCCTGCCGGCTCGGCCCGACCTGCACGAGGTCGGCCGCGGTCACGGTCCCCGACTGCCCCGGCGGGAGGATGTTCCACACCGTGCCGTAGCGGTCCGGGGAGGCCGCGCCGCTGGCGGTGGGGGCGCTCAGGCCGCCGAGGATCGTGGCCGCCACGGCGAGACCGGCCGTCGCCAGTGCTGCCCGGGACGTCGTACGGCGCATGCGGTGCTCCTTGCTAGAACAGGTTCTTTCGCTGGTCAACGACGTGCGGGGCCCGTGGGTTACGGCTCGCTAACCTGGGCGGATGGGACCCGATCCAGTGCACGTCGTCGTGATGGGCGTCTCCGCCACGGGGAAGACCACCATCGGCGAGGCCATGGCCGCCGAGCTCGGCTACGAGTTCATCGAGGGCGACTCGCTGCACCCGCCCTCGAACATCGCCAAGATGGAGCACGGCATCCCGTTGGACGACGACGACCGCGAGCCGTGGCTGCTGGCGATCGCCGAGCGGGTCGCCGGCAAGGACGCGCAGGGCATCTCCACGGTCGTGACCTGCTCGGCGCTGCGTCGCAAGTACCGCGACCTGCTGCGCTCGGCGGCCACGCACCAGCCGTTCTTCGTGCACCTGCACGCGCCGTTCGAGGTGCTCGAGCGCCGGATGCGGCTGCGCACCAAGCACTTCATGCCCACGTCGCTGCTGCACTCGCAGTTCGACACGCTCGAGCCGCTCGACCCCGACGAGGACGGTGTCGTCGTCGACGTGACCCCGCCGGTCGACGAGGTCGTCGCCGCCGCCGTAAACGCGGTGCGGGAGCGCTACGACGGGTGACATGCTGCGCGGGTGACGCACCCCCGCCCCGCCGGCACGTCGGAGACCCAATCGCCTCGAGCCCGCTCGCGCCCCGAGACCGAGGTGCTCGACGCCCTGGAGCGCTACTACGACACCGCGCCGAGGGCCGGCGCGAGCACCGTGGAGGTCGGACCGTTCACGCTGTTCCTGCGCACCGACCCCGCGCTGTGGCACTACTACGCCCGGCCCCGGCTCGGTCTGTCGGCCACGGCGGTCATCACCGCTGACGACGTCACCGCGGTCCTCGACCGTCAGCGCGAGCTCGGGGTGCCGCAGGCGCTCGAGTGGGTGCACGAGAGCACCCCGTCGCTGCTCGGGCCGGCCCGAGAGGCCGGCATGGTGGTGGAGGAGTGCCCGCTGATGGTGCTGGCCCGGCCGCCGGGGGGCGAGCCGCGGGGCGAGCCGGCGGGGGCGAGCCGGTCGCGACCCGGTCGGGTGTCACGGTCCGCGTCCTCGACGCGGACTCTCCCCGGCTGCCCGAGGTGATGGCCGCGATCCACGCCGGGTTCTCCCAGACCGACGACGTCGAGCCGACCGGACCGGACCGGGTGGAGCGCCGCCGGCAGCTGATCCGCTCCGGCCTGATCCGCACGGTCGCGGCGTACGACGAGACCGGCGCGGTGGTCGGCGGCGGCTCGCACGGCCCGCGCGGCACCACGACCGAGGTGGCCGGCATCGCGGTGCTGCCGCGGGCCCGCCGCCGGGGGGCCGGCGAGGCGATCGCCCGCACCCTCGCCGCCGACGCGGTGCGGCTCGGGGCGACCACCGTGTTCCTGGGCGCGCAGGACGACGCGGTGGCTCGGATCTACGCCCGCGCGGGGTTCGCGCGGGTCGGCACCGCCTGCGTCGCCCGGCTGCGGGAGATAGCGGCGCGGGAGGTGGACGGCGAGGCGTGGCGGGCCTGGCGCGACCTGCGCCTGCGGGCGCTGCGGGACGCGCCGTCCGCGTTCGGGTCGACGTATGCCCGCGAGCGCGACTTCGGCGAGGACGTCTGGCGGGACCGGCTCGGTGACCCCGACGGCGTGGCGGTGCTGGCGTTCGCCGACGGGACGCCGGTGGGCATGGGCGCCGGCTACCAGGACCTGCCCGGCTGGCTGCACGTGGTCGCGATGTGGGTCGACCCCGCCTGGCGCGGCCGGCGGGTCGGCCACCGGGTGCTCGATGCGGTCCGGGCGTGGGCCGAGGCGCGCGGGCTGCGGCTCCACCTCGACGTCGCCGAGGGAAACGTCGCGGCGCGCGCGTCGTACGAGCGCTACGGGTTCGAGCCCACCGGCGAGTCCCGGCCGATCCGGGAGGACGCCACCGAGCGGGTCGAGCGGCTGGTGCTGCCCGCGGGCGAGGGCGGCTGACCGGACCCGCCCGGCGACAGGCATGCTGCATCATTGACTGTCGTAACGGACGGGCAATAACGTGACGCCATGCAGCCGACCTCCTCTCCCCCGTTGAGCCCCTCGGCCCACGTCGACACGTTCTGCCGCGACAACCTGCCGCCGGCGTCGAGCTGGCCGGAGCTCCGCTTCGACATCCCCGAGGTGCAGTACCCCGACCGGCTCAACTGCGGGGTCGAGCTGCTCGACACCACGGTCGCGCGCCACGGCGGGCAACGGCCGGCCCTGCATGCGCCCGGCACCGCCACCTGGTCGTACTCCGACCTGCTGGCCGCCGCGAACCGGGTCGCCCACGTGCTGGCCGACGACCTGGGCGTGGTCCCGGGCAACCGGGTCCTGCTGCGCGGCCCGAACAACCCGTGGCTGGTGGCGTGCTGGTTCGGCGCGCTGAAGGCCGGGGCGGTGGTCGTCACCACGATGCCGCTGCTGCGCGCCGGCGAGCTGACCACCATCCACGACATCGCGGGCGTGTCCGTGGCGCTGTGCGACCACCGGCTGCTCGCCGACCTCGACGCCGCCGCGCTCGGCGTGCCGGTGGTGCCCTACGGCGGCGACACCGACGACGACCTGACCCGCCGCGCGGACCGGCACCCGCCGACCTTCGACGCCGTCGCCACCGCGGCCGACGACGTCGCCCTGCTCGCCTTCACCTCGGGCACCACCGGCCGGCCGAAGGCGACCATGCACTTCCACCGCGACGTGCTCGCGATCGCGGACACGTTCTCCCGGGCGCTGCTGCGGCCGACGCCCGACGACGTGTTCACCGGGACGCCCCCGCTGGCGTTCACCTTCGGGCTCGGCGCGATCCTGGTGTTCCCGATGCGCGCCGGCGCGTCGACGCTGCTGATCGAGCGGGCCACGCCGGCCGAGCTGGCCGACCTGGTCGCCGAGCACGGGGTGACCGTGTGCTCCACCGCGCCCACCGCCTACAAGGCCATGCTCGCCGCGGGCAAGGCCGACCGGCTGACCACGCTGCGGACCGCGGTGTCGGCCGGCGAGCACCTGCCGGCCGCGACCTGGCAGGCGTTCCGCGACGCGACCGGGGTGGCCATCGTCGACGGCATCGGGTCGACCGAGATGCTGCACATCTTCGTCTCCGCGGCCGGCGACGACATCCGCCCGGGGTCCACCGGAGTGGCCGTCCCCGGCTACGTCGCCACCGTGCTCGACCAGGAGGGCAACGAGGCGCCCGTCGACACACCCGGACGGCTCGCGGTCAAGGGCCCCACCGGCTGCCGCTACCTCGCCGACCCGCGCCAGCAGGTCTACGTGGACAACGGCTGGAACATCACCGGCGACACCTTCCGCCGCGACGCCGACGGCTACTTCTGGTACGAGGCGCGCAGCGACGACATGATCGTCTCCTCCGGCTACAACATCGCCGCCCCCGAGGTCGAGGAGGCGGTGCTCAAGCACCCCGACGTCGAGGAGTGCGGCGTGGTCGGGATCCCCGACGAGGACCGGACCATGCTGGTCAAGGCGTACGTCGTACTCCGCGACGGGGCCGCCGGCGACGAGTCGAAGGTCAAGGAGCTGCAGGACTTCGCCAAGGCGCAGATCGCGCCGTACAAGTACCCTCGCGTCGTCGAGTTCGTCGACGCGCTCCCGCGCACGGCCACCGGCAAGCTGCAACGTTTCCGCCTGCGTGAGAAGTGAGGTCGTCGTGGAGGTCGCCCCGCGGCAGCTGATCACCTCGCTGTTCGGGCTCTACGCCCGCGCGCAGGACGACTGGCTCTCGGTCGCCTCACTGGTGCGGCTGATGGAGGACCTCGGCGTCGACGCGGCCGCGGTCCGCTCCTCGGTGTCCCGGCTGAAGAAGCGCGACGTGCTGCGCAGCTCGCGCCGGGACGGGCGAGCCGGCTACGCGCCCTCGCCCGCCACCCTGGAGATCCTGCGCGAGGGCGACGAGCGGATCTGGTCGCGGCCGCGCGCCACCACCGCGGACGGCTGGCTGGTCGTGGTGTTCTCCGTGCCCGAGTCCGAGCGCGAGAAACGGCACCTGCTGCGCTCCCAGCTGGCCCGGCTCGGCTTCGGCACCGCCGCGCCCGGCGTCTGGGTCGCGCCCGGCACGTCGTACGACGAGGTGGTCCGGGTGCTCGACCGGCGGGAGCTGACCGCCTACACCGAGTTCTTCCGCGGCGACTACCTCGGCTCCGGCGACGTGTCCGCCCGGATGCGCGAGTGGTGGGACCTCGGCGAGATGGAGCGGTTGTACGGCGAGTTCGTGACCACCTACACGCCGCTGCGGGACGCGCTCGGCGGCACCGCCCCGGACCCGGCCAAGGCGTTCGCGACGTACGTCCCGATGCTCACCGCCTGGCGCCGGCTGCCCTACCTCGACCCGGGCCTGCCGCTGGAGCACCTGCCCCCGGGCTGGGCGGGCGTCACCGCCGGCGAGCTGTTCGCCGAGCTCGACGCGCTGCTGCGCAAGCCGTCCGACGAGCACGCCCACGCGCTGCTGTCCGGCTGACGGCGTCCGGGGTCACTCCGCGGCCGGGACCCGGCCGCCCGCGGACGAGCCACCGGGCGGCGGCAGCACCGCGGCGCCCTGCACCTCGACCAGCGCCTCGGCGTCCCACAGCCGGGAGACCCCGATGCCCGCCATCGCCGGGTAGTCGGTGCCGACCAGCCGCTTCCAGACCCTCCCGATCTCCCGGGCGTGCGCCTTGTAGTCGTCCATGTCGACGATGTAGACCGTCAGCGACACCAGGTGCTCGGGCGACCCGCCCGCGGCCCGCAGCGAGGTCAGCAGGTTGGACAGGGCCCGCTCGAACTGGGCCACCACCCCGTCGCCGACGATCCGCCCCTCGGCGTCCATCGAGGTCTGGCCGGCCAGGTGCACCGTGGTGCCGGTCGCGACCACGGCGTGGCTGAAGCCCGACGGGGCCGCGAGCTCGGGCGGGTTCACCCGTTCGAGCGCGCTCACGGCGCCTCCCCGGGCCGGTCGGCGGTCATGACTGCTGCGCTCCCCCGTCGACGTTGATGCCCTGGCCGTTGACCGCGCCGTTCTCGACGCACATCAGCACCGCCTGGGCGACCTCGCCCGGGTCGACGAGCCGGTGGTTGGGCTGCCGGTGCGCGAGCAGCACCCGGGCCTCGTCGAGGGTCTTGCCGGTCCGCTCGGAGATCCCCGCGATGGTGGCGTCGGTCATCGGGGTGTTCACGTAGCCGGGACAGACAGCGTTGACGGTCACCCCGCGCGCGGCGACCTCGCGAGACGCCGAGCGGACCAGGCCGAGCACACCGTGCTTGCTCGCGCTGTAGGCGCTGATCATCGGCTCACCGCGCTTGGCCACGACCGAGGCGACCACCACGATCCGGCCCCACTCCTGCTCCAGCATCGCAGGCAGCGCGCGGCGGATGCAGCGGAACGGCGCGGTGAGGTTGAGGTCCAGCATCCGCTGCCAGTCCTCGTCGGTGGTGCGGTGCACCGGCGCGGTGACGCCGCTGCCCGCGTTGGCGACCAGCACGTCGACCGGGCCCCACGCCTCCTCCACGGCGACGAACATGCCCTCGACCGCGGCGGCGTCGGTGACGTCGGTCGGCACCACGAGCGCGGGACCGGGCAGCCAGGACGCGACGCCCTCCAGCTCGGCGCGGCTGCGCGACGCGAGCGCCACCTTGTGGCCGCGCTCCGAGAGCACGCGGGCGACGGACCGCCCGACGCCGCGGCCGGCGCCGGTGACCAACGCGATCGGCTGCTCCTCGCTCATCTGAACGCCGGGATCCCGGTCACCGCGGCCCCGATGCTGAGCATGTGCATCTCCTCGGTGCCCTCGTAGGTCATCACGGTCTCCAGGTTGTTCATGTGCCGCATGATCGTATGGTCCAGGGTGATGCCGGCCCCACCGAGCATGGTGCGGGCGGTCCGCGCCACCTCGATCGCGGCCCGGACGTTGCCGAGCTTGCCGTAGCTCACCTGCGCCGGCTCGAGCACGCCCGCGTCCTTCAACCGCCCGATCTGCACCGCGGCGAGCGAGGCGTTGTTGACCGCCACCACCATCTCGGCGAGCTTCTTCTGGGTGAGCTGGAACGACGCCAGCGGCCTGCCGAACTGCTGGCGGCCCATCGTGTAGTCCAGCGCCTCCTGCAGGCACGCCCGGGCCGCCCCGACCGCACCCCACAGGATCCCGTAGCGGGCCTCGTTGAGACAGCTCAGCGGGCCCTTGAGCCCGCGCACCTCGGGGAAGACGGCCGACGCCGGCAGCCGCACGTCGTCGAAGGACAGCTCGGCGGTGACCGAGGCGCGCAGCGACAGCTTGCGGGCGATCTTGGTGGCGGTGAAGCCCGGCGTGACGGTCGGGACCACGAAGCCGCGGATCCCGTCCTCGGTCTGGGCCCACACCACCGCGACCTCGGCCAGGGTGCCGTTGGTGATCCACATCTTCGACCCGTTGAGCACCCAGTCGTCCCCGTCGCGCTTCGCGCGGGTGCGCATCGACCCGGGGTCGGAGCCCGCGTCCGGCTCGGTGAGCCCGAAGCAGCCGAGCGCCTCGCCGGTGGCCATCCGCGGCAGCCACTCGTCCTTCTGCTCCTGGCTGCCCCAGTGGTGGATCGCGAACATCGCCAGCGACCCCTGCACGGACACGAAGCTGCGCAGCCCCGAGTCCACCGCCTCGAGCTCGCGGCAGGCGACGCCGTACGCCGTGGCGCTCAGCCCCGCGCAGCCGTAGCCCTCCAGGTGCATGCCGAGCAGCCCCATCCCGCCGAACAGCGGGCCGAGGTCGTCGGGCAGGGTGCCCTGGTCGTACCAGTCCGCGACGTGCGGCGCGAGCTTGTCCTGCGCGAACGCGCGCACGGTGTCGCGCACCGCGCGGTCCTCCTCGGACAGCAGGTCGTCCACGAGCAGGAAGTCGAGCGGGTCGGGCATCATCGCCCCTTCCATCGGGGAGCTCTCTTGGCGTTGAACGCGGCATGGAACTCCGCGTGGTCCTCGGTGGTCATCAACAGCGCCTGGGTCATCGCGTCCAGCTCGACCGCGGCCCCGATCGGCATGTCGAGCTCGCGGGTGATCAGGGACTTGGTCTGCGCGTAGGCCAGGGTAGGCCCGTCCGCGAGCCGCCGCGCCAGACGGTGTACGGCGTCGTCGAGGTCGGCGTCGTCGACCAGCTCGTGCACCAGGCCGTAGCGGTCGGCGGTCTCCGCGTCGATGGTGTCGCCGAGCATCAACAGGGACGTGGCGCGACCGGCGCCGACCACCCGGGGCAGCAGGTACGCCGCCCCCATGTCCCCGCCGGAGAGGCCGACCTTCGTGAACAGGAACGCGAACCGTCCCGACCGGGCCACCACCCGGAAGTCCGACGCCAGCGCGATCACGGACCCGGCGCCGGCGGCGATCCCCTGGATGCCGCTGACGATCGGCACCGGGCACTCGCGCATCGCCTTGATCACGTCGCCGGTCATCTTCGTGAACCCCATCAGGTCGTGGGCGTCCATCTTCAGCAGCTCGCCGATGATCTCGTTGACGTCGCCGCCCCCGCAGAACCCCTTCCCCTCGCCGCGGATCACCAGCACCCGCGTGTCCTCGCGGTGCGGCAGCTCGTGCAGCAGGTCGCGCAGGTCGGCGTAGCTCTCGAACGTGAGCGGGTTCAGCTTCTCCGGACGGTTCAGGGTCACGGTCGCGACGCCGTCCTCGACCGCGAAGCGGAAGTGCGCCCAGTCGTCGGTGATCGGCACCGAGGCCCGGTATCTGGTCACGTGTCCCCTTCCTGTGCGCCGCGCACCAGCGCCCGGCCGATGATCGTGCGCTGCACCTCCGAGGCGCCCTCGTAGATGCGCGGGGCACGCACCTCACGGTAGAGGTGCTCGAGCAGGTGCCCGCGCTGCAGGGCCCGCGCGCCGTGCAGCTGCACCGCCTGGTCCACCACCCACTGCGCGGCCTCGGTGGCGAAGAGCTTGGCCATCGCCGCGTTCGTGGTCACCTCGCGGGCCGGCGCCCCCTCGTCGTACGACGCGGCCGCCGCGTGCACCAGCAGCCGGGAGGCGCGCACCCGGGTGGCCATCTCCGCCAGCGTGTGCGCCACCGACTGCTGGGCGTGCAGGGGGGCGCCGTGGACCTCGCGCTCGGCCGACCAGCGCACAGCGGCGTCGAGCGCGGCCTGCGCCATCCCCACCGCGAACGCGCCCACGCTGGGCCGGAACAGGTCCAGGGTGCGCATGGCGACCGCGAAGCCGCGGTCGACCTCGCCGAGCACGTCGGCCCGCGACACCCGCACCCCGTCGAAGGTGAGCCGGCCGATCGCGTGCGGGGCGAGCAGGTCGAGGTGCTCGCCCGAGAGACCCTCGGCGTCCCCGGGCACCGCGAAGGCGGTCACCCCGCGGGCGCCCGCGCCGGGGGTGGTGCGCGCGAAGACGGTGTAGACGTCGGCCTCGGGGGCGTTGGAGATCCAGGTCTTCTCGCCGTGCAGCAGCCACCCGTCGCCGTCGGGGTCGGCCCGCAGCGACAGCGCGGCGGCGTCCGAGCCGGCCCCGGGCTCGGACAGCGCGAACGCCGCGACCACGTCCCCGGTGACCACCCCCGGGATCCACCGCTCGACGGTCGCGTCGTTGCCGGACTGCAGGATCGGGTAGCTGCCGAGCCCCTGCAGCGCCAGCGCGGTCTCGGCCTCGGTGCTCACCGTGGCCAGCGTCTCGCGCAGCAGGCACAGCTGCATGGCCGCCGCGTCGCGGGGCGGCTCCTCGGGGTCGCCCCCGAACAGCCCGCGCAGCAGCCCGAGCCGGCCGAGCTCGCGCAGCAGCGGCCGGTTGACCCGCCCCTCGGCGGCCGGCACGTCGGACAGCTTCGTGGTCGCGAGGTCGCGGACGTGGTCGACGTACCCCTGCTGCTCCGCGGTGAGCCCGAACTGCGCCATGCGCCCGACCGTATTGCGTCTTGACAACTTCCGTCAAGAACGCAATATGCTCGGGCGTCATGAGGATCGCGGTGATCGGTGGAGGCCCCGGCGGGCTGTACTTCAGCGCGCTCGCGCAGCAGCTCGCCCGGCAGGTCGGCGAGCGGCACCAGATCACCGTCTGGGAGCGCAACGCCGCCGACGACACCTTCGGCTTCGGCGTCGTGTTCAGCGACGAGACCCTCGGCGGCATCGAGCACGCCGACCCGGTCGTGCACGCCGCGATGGAGGCCGAGTTCGCCCGCTGGGACGACATCGACGTGCACTTCAAGGGCGAGGTGGTCACCAGCGGGGGGCACGGCTTCGCGGCCATGTCGCGACGCCGGCTGCTCGAGATCCTGCAACAGCGGTGTGCCGACCTCGGCGTCGAGGTGCGCTTCCGCAGCGAGGCCCCGGACGTCGACGAGCTGGCCCGCGACCACGACCTGGTGGTCGCCGCCGACGGCCTGAACTCGGCGGTCCGCTCCCGCTACGCCGGCACGTTCGTGCCGTCGCTGGACGTGCGCGACTGCCGGTACATGTGGCTCGGCACCGACAAGGTCTTCGACGCGTTCAAGTTCTACATCGCCCAGACGCCGTACGGCGTGATGCAGATCCACGGCTACCCGTTCGACGCGACCGGCAGCACGTTCATCGTGGAGATGACCTCCGAGGTCTGGCGGGCCGCCGGGTTCGACGCGTCCGAGGGCCGCACCTGGGTGCCCGGCGAGTCCGACGAGGAGTCGATCGCGCGGATCCGCGAGCTGTTCGCCGACGTGCTCGACGGGCACGAGGTGATGGCCAACAACTCGCGCTGGATCAGCTTCACCACGGTCCGCAACGAGCACTGGCGGCACGGCAACGTGGTGCTGCTCGGCGACTCGGCGCACACCGCCCACTTCTCGATCGGCTCCGGCACCAAGCTCGCGATGGAGGACGCGCTCGCGCTCGCCGCCTGCCTGCACGAGGAGTCCTCGGTCGACGCCGCGCTCAAGGCCTACGAGACCGAACGCAAGGCGGTGGTGCTGTCCACCCAGCGCGCCGCGCAGGCCAGCCTGGAGTGGTTCGAGAACCTCACCCAGTACGTCGACCAGGACCCGCTGCAGTTCGGCTTCAACATCATGACCCGCAGCCGGCGGGTCACCTACGACAACCTGCGCGTGCGCGACCCCGAGTTCGTGGCCCGCCTCGACACCTGGTTCGCCGAGCACGAACGCGACCGCGGCCACGGCCGGGGCGAGGTGTGCCCGCCGATGTTCCAGCCGTTCCGGCTGGCCACGCCCTCCGGGGACGGGCTCGAGCTGGTCAACCGGGTCGTGGTCTCACCCATGGACATGTACTGCGCCGTCGACGGGATGCCCGACGACTTCCACCTCGTCCACCTCGGCGGCAAGGCGCTCGGCGGCGCCGGCCTGGTGATGACCGAGATGGTCTGCGTCTCCCCCGAGGGCCGGATCACCCCCGGCTGCACCGGGCTGTGGAACGACGAGCAGCGCGACTACTGGCGCCGGGTCACCGACTTCGTCCACTCCTCGTCGCCGGCGAGGATCGGCCTCCAGCTCGGGCACTCCGGAGCCAAGGGCTCCACGAAGCTGATGTGGGAGGGCATCGACGAGCCGCTGGACTCGGGCAACTGGGAGGTCGCGGCGGCCTCGCCCGTCCCCTACCGCGAGGGCCTCAACCAGGTGCCCCGCGAGCTCACCCGGGACGACCTCGACGCGATCCGGGAGCAGTTCGTGGACGCCGCCCGCCGCGGCGCCGAGGCCGGCTTCGACCTGCTCGAGCTGCACTGCGCGCACGGCTACCTGCTGTCGGGGTTCCTCTCGCCCGTCACCAACCGGCGCACCGACGAGTACGGCGGGCCGGTGGGCAACCGGCTGCGCTTCCCGCTCGAGGTGTTCGCCGCGATGCGCGAGGTGTGGCCCTCGCACCTGCCGATGACCGTGCGGATCTCCGCGACCGACTGGGTCGAGGACGGGCAGCCGCTGGCGGACACGCTGGCGGTGGCGGAGGCGTTCGTGGCCGCCGGGGCGGCGGCGATCGACGTGTCGACCGGCCAGGTGACCGCGCGCGAGCAGCCCGCCTTCGGCCGGTCCTACCAGACACCGTTCGCCGACGCGATCCGCAACCGCGTCGACGCACCCACGATCGCGGTCGGGGTGATCTCCTCCTACGACGACGTGAACTCGATCCTGCTCGCCGGGCGGGCCGACCTGTGCGCGCTGGGGCGCGCCCACCTCTACGACCCGAGCTGGACGTTGCACGCCGCCGTCGAGCAGGACTACGACGGCCCCGGCGCGGTCTGGCCGCTGCCGTGGCGCGCGGGCCGGCGCAAGCCCCAGACCGGCCGCACCGACGGGCCGAAGCCCCGGCTGGAGCTGGTCCGGGAGCCGAGCGCCGACGCCACCCGGCACCGTCGCTGGCGGCCCAACCCCTGACCGCCCGGTGGTTGAGGAGCCGAGGAACGAGGACCGGTGGTTGAGGAGCCGAGCAACGAGGCGTCTCGAAACCACCCCCGGTGGCCGAGGAGCCGAGGAACGAGGACCGGTGGTTGAGGAGCCGAGGAACGAGGCGTCTCGAAACCACCCCCGGTGGTTACGAGACGCTCACTCCGTTCGCTCCTCAACCACCGGACGCACGCACCGCACGTGGTTTCGAGACGCTCACTCCGCCCTCCCCCCTTCGCATAGAGGTGTGAAAACGGGTGGCCAGAATGCTTGGACGTGCGCCTCGGGAGCGCACTGTCAGCCCGATGAGCGTGCGCGTGCCAACGGCGTCCTGTCCATCGGGTGATCTACGTTGAACGGCATGACGACTCCGAACCGCCGCTTGTGGCCGCCGCGCACTCTTGCGATCGGCGTTCTGGTGCTGTTGCTAGCGGTCGCCCTAGGGGTCTATGCCGGTCTGCGAGCGCCGTGGGGCACCAAGCATCCGCAGGTGAAGGAAGGCATCGCTATGCGAGCCAACAGCGAGAACGATCTCGTGATGTTCGACGCTGAGGACGGCACCCAACTCACGCTCTACGCCGACAACCTGTGGTGGGAGACGGACAGCGCCGGAGGGGAAGGCGATCCGCCGTGCCTCCAGAAACCCGGCAAGAAATCCGACGTCGAGGTGGGCTTCCTGCGGATCGCGGCGCCCGACGGTGGTGCACGGCCCGTGCCCCTATGGCTCAAGTGCCTGTAGGCCACACCGTTCACGCGGTTGGAGTCGGTGGTGCGTGCCCACTAGGCACGCCCGCGTAGTTGCACGCTCTAGCCGCGATCCGGGCGGACTGCTACCCCCGCAGGGAGTAGAGCCGCTCGCCGGCGGCGTCGTATGCCACTGGGTCCGCCCTCCGGCGGGGCTGGGACGGCTTCCCGCCGCCGGCTTCGAGGTCAGTCCGGATGAGGCTGGCCCACCGGGTGACGTCGTCGGTGCGGTTGAGGCGCTGACGGACCAACTCGAGCAGCGTGTTCATCCGCCGGCGGTTCCGGAACGTCCACCGGCGCCGCTCCAGCATCTGCCTCACGGTCGCGAGCTTCGGTTCGATGGCCCCGGTCGCGTAGTACGCCGGGAGGGACGCCCTGCGGCCGGTTTGGGTCTTCATCGTCTTGTTCCAGTGCCGAGCCCAGCGTGCCGCAGTGGGGTAGGCGCCGCTGCCAGACCGGCCGCACCGACGGGCCGAAGCCCCGGCTGGAGCTGGTCCGGGAGCCGAGCGCCGACGCCACCCGGCACCGTCGCTGGCAGCCCAACCCCTGACCCCGCCCGGTGGTTGAGGAGCCGAGGGAACGAGGACCGGTGGTTGAGGAGCCGAGGAACGAGGACCGGTGGTTGAGGAGCCGAGGAACGAGGACCGGTGGTTGAGGAGCTGAGGAACGAGGACCGGTGGTTGAGGAGCCAGTACGCGGCGTCTCAACCACCGGACACACACACCGCACGTAGTTTCGAGACGCTCACTCCGCTCGCCCCTCAACCACCGGACACACACACCGCACGTGGTTTCGAGACGCTCACTCCGCTCGCTCCTCAACCACCGGACACACACACCGCACGTGGTTTCGAGACGCTCACTCCGCTCGCTCCTCAACCACCGGACACACACACCGCACGTGGTTTCGAGACGCTCACTCCGCTCGCTCCTCAACCACCGGACACACACACCGCACGTGGTTTCGAGACGCTCACTCCGCTCGCTCCTCAACCACCGGCGCGCACCGCACGTGGTTTCGAGACGCTCACTCCGCTCGCTCCTCAACCAACCGGACGCACGCACCGCACGTGGTTTCGAGACGCTCACTCCGTTCGCTCCTCAACCACCGGGGGCGGTTTCGAGACGCTCACTCCGCTCGCTCCTCAACCACCGGGGGTGGTTTCGAGACGCTCACTCCGTTCGCTCCTCAACCACCGAACGGTCAGGCGCGGTTGACCGCGGAGATGACCGCCTTGAGCGAGGCGGTCACGATGTTCGGGTCGAGCCCGACACCCCACAGGATCTGGTCGCCGACCGCGCACTCGACGTACGCCGCCGCGATCGCGTCGCCGCCGGAGGACAGCGCGTGCTCGTGGTAGTCGAGCACCCGGATGTCGTTGCGGTTCTCGAACAACGCGCTGCCCCGCTCGACCTCGTGGTCGGCAAGCTCGCCGAGCGCGTTGACGAACGCCGCGATCGGGCCGTTGCCGGTGCCCTCGAGCGAGCGCCGCTCGCCGTCGACGTACACGTTCACCGCCAGCCGGTCCTGCTCCCCCGCCGCCGACGAGGTGTGCACCGAGTTCAGCTTCAGCGGCACCTCGCGGTCGAGGTACTCGCTCTTGAAGGTGTCCCAGATCTCGGCGCCGGACATCTCGCCGCCCTCGTCGTCGGTGTGTCGCTGGACCACCCGGCTGAACTCGATCTGCAGCCGGCGCGGCAGGTCGAGCTTGTGGTCGGCCTTGAGGATGTAGGCCACGCCGCCCTTGCCGGACTGGCTGTTGACCCGGATGACCGCCTCGTAGGAGCGGCCGACGTCCTTGGGGTCGATCGGCAGGTACGGCGCCTCCCACGGCAGCTCGCCGACCGGGCGACCGGACTCCTCGGCGGCCCGGTCCAGCGCCTCGAGACCCTTCTTGATCGCGTCCTGGTGCGAGCCCGAGAAGGCCGTGTAGACCAGGTCCCCGGCGTACGGGTGGCGCGGGTGGACCGGCAGCTGCGTGCAGTACTCGACGGTACGACGGACCTCGTCGATGTCGCTGAAGTCGACCTGCGGGTCGATGCCCTGGCTGAACAGGTTCATGCCGAGCGTCACGAGGTCGACGTTGCCGGTGCGCTCGCCGTGCCCGAACAGGCAGCCCTCGACCCGGTCGGCGCCGGCCATCATCGCGAGCTCGGTGGCCGCGACCGCCGTCCCACGGTCGTTGTGCGGGTGCAGGGAGATGGCCGAGAACTCACGCCGGGTCAGGTTCCGGCTGAACCACTCGATCTGGTCGGCGTAGACGTTCGGTGTGGACATCTCGACCGTCGCGGGCAGGTTCAGGATGATCTCGCGGTCGGGGCCGGGCTGCCACACGTCGGAGACCGCCTCGCACACGTCGACGGCGAACTCCAGCTCGGTGCCGGTGAAGATCTCCGGGGAGTACTGGTAGCCGAAGTCGGTGTCCCCCAGGAGCTCCTCGGCGTACTTCATCACCATCTCGGTGCCCCGCACGGCGATCGACCGGCACTCGTCCCTCTCCACGCCGAAGACCACCCGGCGGAACAGCGGCGCGGTCGCGTTGTAGAGGTGAACGTTCGCGCGGGCGGCGCCGACCAGCGAGGACACGGTCCGCTCGATCAGGTCCTCGCGGGCCTGGGTCAGCACCGAGATCGTCACGTCATCGGGGATCTTGTCCTCCTCGATGAGCTGCCGGACGAAGTCGAAGTCGTACTGGCTGGCCGAGGGGAAGCCGACCTCGATCTCCTTGTAGCCCATGCCGACGAGCAGCTCGAACATCGTCATCTTGCGGGCCGGGCTCATCGGGTCGATCAGCGCCTGGTTGCCGTCGCGCAGGTCCGTGGAGAGCCACCGGGGCGTCTTGGTGATGGTCCTCCCGGGCCAGCTGCGGTCCGGCAGGTCGATCGGGGGGAAGGGGCGGTAGCGCCGGTAGGGCATGCCGCTGGGCTGCTGCGCGTTGGTCTCGTTGTTCATGGCTTCCTCGTTGCTCGTGAGTCCTCGTGGTGCCGGGCGACGACGAACTCCGCAGCGAGGGGTCCGGCCTAGAGGACCTCGCTGCGGCAACGAAGGAGGAGCCCTTCGACGGGGCTCAGGAACCAGCTGCGCATGCTCATGACGCGACCACGATACCCGGCCCCCGGGCCGCACGCGACCCGGTCATCCGCATCCCGGACCGCCCCCGTCCGCCCCCCGTCCCTCACGGATCGTGCCCCGGGGTAGACATGGGGCCATGGCCGGCCGACGGGGAGCTCTGGGAATCGTGGTTCTCGTGCTCGCCTGGGGCTCCACCTTCGCCGCCGTCAAGGTCGGCCTGGAGGGGGCACCGCCCCTCCTGTTCGCCGGTCTCCGCTCGCTGGTCGGCGGGTCGGCGATGGTGCTGCTGGCGGGTCTGCGCACGGGCGGGCCCCGGCTGCGCGGCAACGCCGGCGTCTACGTCGTCCTCACCGCGGTCAACGTGGTCGGCTTCTTCGGGCTCCAGACCCTGGCGATCCTGGCGCTCCCGTCCGGACTGGCCGCCGTGCTGATCTACCTGCAGCCGGTCATCACCGGCGTGCTCGCGGCGCCCCTCCTCGGCGAGCGGCTCGGGCGCAACAAGGTCGTCGGCCTGCTCCTCGGCTTCGGCGGCATCGTCGTGGTGAGCGCCGGCGCGGTCCGGGGGCACGTGTCGGGGACCGGCGTCGGCTACGCCGTCGCCAGCGCGCTGGTCTGGTCGCTGGGCACCATCGCGTTCAAGTACACCCAGGGCCGGGTCGACCCGTGGTGGGCGGTCGCGCTTCCGTTCGTCGGCGGCGGGGCGGTGCTCACCGTCGTCGGGCTGGCCGCCGAGGGGCACCACGTCGGCTGGTCCTGGCGGTTCGTGCTCGCGCTGGGCTACGCCGGCTTCGTCGGTACGGCGCTCTCGTGGGCGTTGTGGTTCACCCTCGTCGGCTCCGGCGAGGCCTCCCGCGCGGCGACGTACATCTTCTTCGTGCCGCTGGTGTCCCTGCTGGTCGGCGCGCTGTTCCTGCAGGAGCGGATCGGGCCGTCGCTGCTGGCCGGGGCCGCGCTGGTGGTGGCCGGGGTGTCGCTGGTGAACCGGCGCACCCGGGACGCCGCGCCCCCCGGAGGAGCCGGCACGGGGCGTGACCGGACGAGCCGCACGCGCCAGGAGGACCCACGGGGGTGACCCCTCGGCGGGCGGGGGAACCGTGTGTAATGGCGCGGTGCGTATCGACCGGATCGACCCCGACGAGCTCGACCTCGACACCGCGGACGCGATGTCCGACCTCGTGGCGCTCTCGCAGCGCGAGGCCGGGGTCGAGGTGAGCGCTCCGACCGGCCCGACCCGGCTGAACCTGTACCAGCACGGGTCCGACGGCACCCCCTTCGCCGGCCTGTGGCTGGCGCGCGAGGGCGACGAGCTGCTCGGCTACGCGCAGGCGTTCTTCCCGCACCGTGAGAACACCGACAGCGCCCAGGTCGGGGGCACCGTGGCCGTCGGCCGCCGGGGCCGGGGGGTCGGGCGGGCCCTGTTCGAGGCCGTGGTGAGCGCCGGAGCGGACGCCGGCCGCACGACGCTCTACGCGGGCGCGTTCGAGGGCAGCGACGGCCAGGCCGCGCTGGCCGCGTTCGGGTTCGAGCGGGTGCACACCTACGGGATCAACCGGCTCGACCTGCACGGCGGCGCCCGCGGGCACCGGCAGCGCCTGCACGACGACGCGGCCGCCGCGGCCGCCGACTACGAGCTGGCCCGCCTGGCCGGCCCGACCCCCGCCGACCAGGTCGACGACGTGGTCGCGCTCTTCGACGCGATCAACGACGCCCCGCGGACCGACCCGGAGGCCGCGCCGGACCGGTGGACCGCCGACCGGGTGCGCGGCTACGACCGGGCGATGGCCGCGCGCCGGCAGACCGTCTACCGGGTGCTGGCCCGGCACCGGGGCACCGGCGCCCTGGCCGGACACACGGTGCTGTGCGTCGACGAGTTCGACCCGTCGGTGGGCCACCAGGAGGACACCACGGTCGTCCGCGAGCACCGCGGCCACCGGCTCGGCGTGCTGCTCAAGACCGAGATGCTGCGCTGGATGGGCGAGGAGCGGCCGGAGATGGCCGCGACCGAGACCTGGAACTCCGTGGTGAACCACCACATGCTCGCGGTCAACGAGCTGCTCGGCACCACCCAGGTCGCGCGCCACGTCTCCATGCGCCGGGTCTGACCGGCGACCCGGCAGACCCAGCCGGCCGGCGGCGGGGCGCAGGCCGGCGGCGACGATAATGCGGAGGCATGGCCCGTCTGCTCGTCGTCCACCACTCCCCGACCCGGTCCGTCCGGGCGCTGACCGAGGCGGTGCTCGCCGGCGCCCGCGACGACGCGATCGAGGGCGTCGACGTGGTCGTGCGGACCGCGCTCGAGGCGGACGCGGACGACGTGCTCGCCGCCGACGGCTACCTGCTCGGCACCCCGGCCAACTTCGGCTACATGTCGGGGGCGCTCAAGCACTTCTTCGACTCGACGTTCCTCCGGGTGGGCGGCGCCCTGTCCGACGACGGGAGCGGCGGCGCGGGCTCGGGCAGCACCGCCGGCCGGCCGTTCGGCCTCTACGTGCACGGCCGCTACGACACCGAGGGGGCGGTGCGGTCGGTGCTCTCGATCGTGAGCGCGCTCCGGTGGCGCCAGGCGGCCGAGGTGCTCGAGGTGCTCGGGGACGTCACCGAGGCACGCCTGGAGGAGGCCTACGAGCTCGGCGGTACGATCTCCGCACTGCTCTCCCCCGGATCGTGAGGTTCCCGTCCGTGCGCCGCACCGTGCTCGCCGCCCTGCTGCTGCTTGCCGTCGGCGCCTGCTCGACGGGGCAGGCGGACGCCGGCGGGTCGGGCTCGACGACGCCTCCCGAGGTCGGCGACTGCCGGGTCCTCAAGCCGGCCGACCTGGCCAAGTCCACCAACTCCAGCCCGGTGGTGTCGTGCACCACCGCCGGCCACACCGCCGAGACGTTCGCGATCGGCAGCTTCCCCGCCGGCGTCAGCGGCGACAAGATCGACGACCAGGCGCTCGGGGCGTACGTCTACCCGCGCTGCCAACAGCGCTTCCAGCGCTTCCTCGGTGGTGACGAGAGCCTGGTCCTGCGCTCGACGGTGACCTGGGCATGGTTCCGCCCCTCGGACCGCGCGTGGAAGGACGGCGCCCGGTGGTGGCGCTGCGACGTGGTCGGCGGCGGGGTGCAGTCCCCGTCGCTGCTGGCCCTGCCGAGGACCGCCAAGGGCATCCTGCTGGGCAGGCCCGACGACCGCTGGATGCTCTGCGCGAACGGCGCGTCGGTGTCCGGGGCCGAGAAGGTCCCCTGCTCCACGAAGCACACCTGGCGGGCGGTGACCACGATCGTGCTGGGCAAGGCCGACGACGGCTACCCCGGCGACAAGGTGGTGGAGGCCCGCACCCGCGACTTCTGCTCGGACTCGGTGGGCGCGTGGCTGAGCTACCCCGTCGACTACGACTACGGCTACACGTGGTTCCACGAGACGGAGTGGAAGGCCGGCAACCGGCGCTCCGTGTGCTGGGCCCAGACGGACAAGTGACGATGAGACCCCCGCGGCTCCCGTCCCTGCTCGTCGGCGTGACGCTGGCGCTCGCCTCCTGCACCTCCGCCGGCGAGTCGCCCCGGGCCACGCCGCCGCCGTCGGCGAGCACCTCCTCCCCGTCGCCGTCGCGCACGCCGGCCGCGCCCGTCGTACCTCCCGCGCCGAAGGCCGAGGCCTGCTACCGGCTGAGCGTGGCAGCGCTGGCCAAGCCCACCAGCGACCGGCCTCCGGTCGACTGCGGTCGGCGGCACAACACCCAGACCGTGTACGTCGGGAGGCTCGACACCGTCGTCGACGGGCACGCGCTGGCCGTGGACTCCGACGCCGCGCAGCGCCAGGTGGCCCGCACCTGCCCCGTCCGGCTCGCCCGCTACCTGGGCGGGTCGCGGTCCGACCGGGACCTGAGCCGCTTCCGGGTGGTGTGGTTCAGCCCGACGCTGGAGCAGTCGGACCAGGGGGCCCAGTGGTTCCGCTGCGACGTCGTGGCGTTCGCGAAGGGCGACACGCTCTACCCGCTGCCCCCGCCGCGACGGATGCGCCACGTCCTCGACCGCGGCGGAGCGCTCGCGACGTACGGCCTGTGCGGGACCTCGGCACCGGGGACGAAGGGCTTCGAGCGGGTGATCTGCGGGCTTCGGCACTCGTGGACGGCGTTCTCCACCATCCCCCTCGCCGGCGGCCGGAGGTACCCGGGGGTGGCGTCGGTGCGGCGCGCCGGCGACGCCACCTGCAAGTCGCGGGCGCGTGCCCGGGCCAGCAACTCGCTCAAGTACCGCTACGGCTGGGAGTGGCCGACCCGCGACCAGTGGGCCGCCGGGCAGCACTACGGCTACTGCTGGGCGCCGGACTGACCGCCGCCGCCGCCCGTCGAACATCTACCAAGGGATGCCGCGAAACTGTCACTGCCCTTGGTGAACTTCCCACGGGGAGTGACAGTTCTCCATGGGGAGAACCCCGGGCGAGCGGCCCGCGGCGGCAGAAGGGCAGCGCGTCCGGCGGCAACCGGGAGCGCGGCTCAGAAGCCGAGCCGACGCAGCTGCTTGGGGTCGCGCTGCCAGTCCTTGGCGATCTTGACGTGCAGGTCGAGGTACACCGGCGTGCCGAGCAGCGCCTCGATCTGGCGGCGCGCGGTGCTGCCCACCTCGCGCAGCCGGCTGCCCTTGTGCCCGATCACGATGCCCTTCTGCGAGGACCGCTCGACGAAGAGGTTCGCGTGGATGTCCAGCAACGGCTTGTCGGCCGGCCGGTCCTCGCGCAGCCCCATCTCCTCGACGACCACCGCGATGGAGTGCGGCAGCTCGTCGCGGACCCCCTCGAGCGCGGCCTCGCGGATCAGCTCGGCGACGATCGTCTCCTCCGGGGCGTCGGTCAGCTCGCCCTCGGGGTAGAGCGGCGGTCCCTCCGGGAGCTGGGCCACGAGCAGGTCGGCGAGCAGCCCGACCTGGTCCCCGGACCTGGCCGAGACCGGCACGATCTCCTCCCACACGGTCCCGGTCGCCTCCCCGAGCGCGGCGATCGCGAGCAGGTGCTGTGCCAGCTGCTCCGGGCTCGCCAGGTCGGTCTTGGTCACCACCGCGAACTTCGTCGTACGGCGGACCTTCGCCAGCTCGTTGACGATGAACCGGTCACCCGGGCCGATCTTCTCGTTGGCGGGGAAGCAGACCGCCACCACGTCGACCTCCGCCCAGGTCGAGGTGACCAGGTCGTTGAGGCGCTCCCCCAGCAGGGTGCGGGGCTTGTGCAGCCCCGGGGTGTCGACGAGCACGAGCTGCGCGTCCGGCCGGTGCACGATGCCACGCACGACGGTGCGGGTGGTCTGCGGACGGGAGGACGTGATCGCGACCTTGGTGCCGACCAGCGCGTTGGTCAGCGTGGACTTGCCGGCGTTGGGCCGGCCGACGAAGCAGGCGAAGCCGCTGCGGAAGCCGGGCGAGGGTTCAGGCACGCCGCGATTGTTTCATCCCGCGTCCGCGGCAGGGTCGGAGCTGTCCGTGGAACCGTCGGAGCCGGGCTCGGGGTCCCCGTCCGAGGACGGCGCCGTGTCGCCGGCGGTCGGCTCCGGCTCGGTGGAGCCGGACCTGGTCGTCGTGGTCTGCTGCGTCTCGCCGTCGGTCGTGGTGTCGGTGCCGCCGGTGCCGCCGGTGCCGGCGCCGCCGGTCCCCGATCCGGCCTCCTCGTCACCGCCGCCTCCGGACCGGGGCCGGGCCGCCTCGGTGCCGCTCTCCCGCTCGTCGTCCCCTGGCGCCGCGGCCGTGCGGTCCCGGTCGGTCCCCTCGTCGCGCTCGCGAGCCGATCCGGCGCCCCCACCCGCGGCGGGGGACCCGTCGCCGGCCGGTGACGGCTGCGCGGCCGCCCCGAGCGGCCGACCGAAGGCTCCACCCTCGCGTCCAGCCCGCTCGCCAGGGGCGGCCACCGGCGCCGGCGGGTTGCTCTCGGCGAGCACGGGGGCCGGGAAGTCGAACGGAAGGAAGTGCTGGCTGAACCGCGCGGCCAGCCTCTGGGCTCCCGCGGGCAGCTCGTTGGCGGCTGCCGCCGCCCCCGTCGCCGTCACCGCGGCCAGCGCCAGCGCGGTCGCACCACCCGCGATCCGGCGCCGTCTGGCCCCGGGCGCACGAGCCAGGGGCGCCGCGCCCAGCAACGCGGCCAGCTGCGGGCCCGGCACCGCCGGCGTCGCGTCGCCGAGCCCGTGCAGCTCGCTGAGAAAGGCCGCGAGGTCGGCGTCCTCCGCCAGCTCGCTCTCGGCCAGCATCTCCCGCACCACCAGTGGTGTGCTCACAGCGACACCTCCCCGCGCTCGACCAGGGCCCGCAGGGCCATCAGGCCGCGACGCTGCAGCTGCTTGACCGCGCCCACGCTCTTGTCGAGCACCTCCGCGGTCTGTTCCAAGGTCAGATCCCCCAACACCCTCAGTGTGATCACCGATCTCTGCTCCTCGCTGAGCTCCCTCAGCACGTCGTGGACGTGCTGCTCCCCCACCCCGTCCAGGGCCACGGCCTCCGCCGAGGGCTCCCGTCGGTCATCCAGCTCCGGCTGGTACGGCGCCTCCGCCGGGCGCCGCGCCCGCCTCCGGTGCTCGTCCACGCTCCGGGCATGTGCCACGGAGAACACGAAGGTGCGCAGCCCCGCGGCCCCGCCGACCAGGCCGCCGAGCTTGCCGAGGACCTGGACGAAGACCTCGTTGGTGAGCCCTTCGGCATCCTCGACGCCGCGTGCCCTCAGGTACCCCGTCACCTTCGGCGCGAGCGTGACGTACACGGTGGTGAGCGCGTCACCGTCGCCCGACCGGGCCGCCGAGACGACGTCGTCGCTCACCTCCACCTACCACTCCTGCCCGAAGCTGCGGTCCTGCCGGCCCGCGGGTGCGGGCACCCGACGGGCCGACAGGTCACGCTAGCGGTCACTCAGTCGTCGTGGCCGGCACCGTCGCCCTGGTCCGAGCCGTCCTCGCCCTGCTGGTCGGTCTGGTCCGAGGAGTGCTCGTCCGACGACTGGTCCTCCTGGTCGCCCGCCTGGTCGCCCGACTGGTCGTCGGACTGCTCGGTCTGGTCACCCGACTGGTCGGTGGAGTCGTCCGACTTCTCGGGCTGGTCCGCCTGGTCGCCGGACTGCTCCGCCTGGTCGTCGGACTGATCCGTCGCACCGGACCCGGCGAACGCCGGCGGCTGGCTCTCCTGCGCCGCGGCCGCGTGCCAGCGCTGGGTGTGGGCGAGCCCGGTCGGGCTGCCGCCCGCGTTGCTCTGCTGCGCGGCCGGACCGTCGGTGGAGTCGTCGGTGGAGTCGTCGGCCGGGGCGGTCTCGTTGTCGTCGGCCAGGTCCCGCGACGTGTCGTCGATCGACTGGTTCGTCCCGGTGACCGGTCCGTAGTCGAGGGCCGTGGTCTCGTCCGACGGAGCAGGCTCTGCGGACGCCGCGGCCACGCTCAGGCCGCCGATGGCGGCGGTCGCCGCGAGCGCGCTGCCCGCGGCAGCGATCCGCAGGGTCCTGCCGCCGCGGACGCGGGCGAAGAACGAGTGAGACTTCATGGTCACGCAACCTCCCGTGTGTTGGGGTGTGCTTACGGTTGCGTGATCGTCCCGGCGGCGCGAAAGGTTACGCGCCGCCCGAAACCCGGACGAATCAGCTCAGCCAGGTCGGCCGGAGCGGGAAGCTCGCGTCCCCGTCGGGGTCGGGCTTGACCGCCAGCACCTGGTGGAGCTGGATCTCGTTGCGCTCGAACGACAGCCGCGAGCCGGCCATGTACAGCCCCCACACCTTCGCGGTGCCCGCGCCCACCTCCCGCACGCACTCGTCCCAGTTGGCCTCGAGGTTCTCGCACCAGCCCTTGAGGGTCAGCGCGTAGTGCTCGCGAAGGTTCTCCTCGTGCCGGACCTCGAGCCCCACGTTCTGCATCTCGGTGATGATCCGCCCCGAGCCGGTCAGCTCCCCGTCGGGGAAGACGTAGCGGTCGATGAACGCCCCGGTGTCGGTCGAGGAGTTGTCGGGCCTGGTGATGCAGTGGTTGAGCAGCCGGCCGCCGGGGACCAGCTTGTCGCGCAGGAAGGAGAAGTACGACGGGTAGTTGCGCACCCCGATGTGCTCGGTGAGACCGATCGAGCTGACCGCGTCGAAGTGGCTGTCGCGCACGTCGCGGTAGTCGCCGAACCTGACCTCGGCCACGTCGTCGAGGCCCTCGCGCTTGATCGCCTCCGTCGCCCACGCCGCCTGCTCGCGGCTCAGCGTCACCCCGACGGCGGTGACGCCGTACTCGCGGGCGGCGTGCCGGACCATCCCGCCCCAGCCGCTGCCGACGTCGAGCAGCCGCATCCCCGGCTGGAGGCCGAGCTTGCGGCAGACCAGGTCGTACTTGAAGGCCTGGGCCTCCTCGAGCGTGGCGTCCTCCTCGGGGAAGCACGCGCAGGTGTAGGTCATCGACGGCCCGAGCACCATCTCGTAGAACCGGTTCGACACGTCGTAGTGGTGGTGGATCGCCTCGGCGTCGCGGCCCTTGGAGTGCCGGAAGCCCTCCAGCAGCCGACGCCACTTCGGCAGCGCCTCCTGCGGCGGGGGCGGCGGCGGCTTCAGGTGGCTCCAGCCGAGCCCGCGGACGATCTGGAACGCCTCGGCCGGCGAGGGCAGCTTGAAGCCGGAGTTGCGCTGCAGGACCAGCATCGCGCCGTACGGGTTGCCCGGGTGCACCCCCTCGAGCGTCAGGTCGCCCATGACGTAGGCCCGAGCCAGACCGAGGTCGCCGGGCGCGGTGAGGATGTAGGAGAGGCCGCGCTCGTTGTGCAGGTGCACGCTGACCTCGGAGTCCTCGGGACCGGCGCTGCTGCCGTCGTAGGCGGTGAACCGGAAGGGCACACCGCCCGGCATCAACCGCGTGATCGCCTCCCCGATCGTGATCGTCTCGGCCCTGTTCATGGTGGTCGTCATCGACGTTTCACCGCCTTCTCGTAGAGGCCCGTGAGCCTGTGGTCGGGGTCCGTCTGCTGCCGGACCCGCTGGAGGTTGTCGACGCCGTAGAGCCGGTTGAAGGTCTCCTGGTCGTAGTAGGCGTCGGAGTAGAGCGACTTGTGACCGCCGAGCTCGGTCACCTTCGCCTCGACGGCGCGGTTCACGTCGCCGTCCGCGGCACCGGGCGCGATCGGCACCGTGCCCCAGAAGCCCACGTTGACGTACGTCGTCCCGGGCGTGAGGGGGTACGACGGCCAGGCGCGGGCGGTCCCGGGGCCGTCGGGGTCGTGCAGCCGCAGCGGGCACAGCCAGACCGGGCGCATCCCGACGTGCTCCTCGAACCAGACGAGGAACTCCGCGAGCCGGTCCACCGGCACCTCGATGTCCTGGATCACCCGCTCCCGCGCGGGCCTGCCGCGGGCCCGGTCGATGCGGGCGACCACGCCGTAGCGGTTCTCCAGCCCGACCAGCCGGTGGTAGACGTCGCTGCGCCGCCACCGCCGCGGCCACAGCCGGCGCACCCGCGGGTCGTGCAGCCCGAACGCGCCGCTGCACCAGAACCAGTCGGTGTCCCAGCGCCACAGGTAGTCGTGCATCGTGAGCCGGTCGGTCGCCCGCTCCTGGATCGACCGGAAGTACGGCTGCATCCCGGTGTAGTCCGAAACCCGATTCGTCTGCGGTGGCTCGGGTGTCGCCCCCGAGGCGATCGCAGACGAATCGGGGTTCGCGGACCAGCGGGCCAGCGTCAGGTACGCCTCCCCCGGTGCGAACACGACACCGTCGACGCCGTCGACACGCGTGCCGTCCCACTCCCGCTGCTCGACGACGACCGCCACCGCCTTCGCGAGTGCGTCCAGGTCGTCGAAGCGCACGTGCCGCAGGTCGGCGTGCCCCGGCACCCGCTCGAGGCGGATCCGGATCCGGGTGGCGTAGCCCAGCGACCCGTAGGAGTTCGGGAAGGCGTCGAACAGCGCGTCACCGGGACGCGTGGTGACCAGCTCGCCGGACCCGGTCAGCACGTCCATCTCCAGCACCGACTCGTGCGGGAGGCCGTTGCGGAACGACGTGGACTCGATGCCGAGCCCGGTCACCGCGCCGCCGAGGGTGATCGTGCGCAGCTGCGGGACGACGTACGGGATGAACCCGCGCGGCAGCGTCACGTCGACGAGGTCCTCGTAGGTGCACATCCCCTGCACGTCGGCGGTGCCGGCCCCGGTGTCCACGGCGATCACCCCGGTCAGGCCGGAGACGTCGAGGCCGGGCACGTCGTTGCGGGAGCGCGCCCGGAACAGGTTCGAGGTGCGCTTGGCCAGCCGCACCGGCGCGTCGGCCGGGATCGCGGCGTACGACGCGCGCAGCCGGCGCACGGCGCTCTCGTGCGCGGGCAGTCCCACCAGGTCTGTCACGGGACCCAACATAGCGTGCCGATAGTTGGCGTCTACACCCTGTTCCGGACGACCGTGGCCCGCCGTCAGGAGCGGACGGTGGCGACCACCGTGCCGTCGGGGCCGGCGAGGTGGACCGCGACACCCTCCCCCGCGACGTCGCGTACGACGGACAGGTCGGCCTCGTTCACCGCGGCCGCCTCACCGAGGACCACGACGGCCTCGAGGCCCTGCGCACCGGACGAGACCGCCATCGCCACCGCCACCTGGACCGCGGTGGCCCGGAACGAGGGCAGGTCGACCGTCGCGCCGGCGTAGGTGCGACCGTCCCGGTCCCGGACGCAGGCGCCCTCGAACGCCCGGGTGCGGGCGCGGGTGGTGCGGGCGAGCGTGACGAGCTTCTTGTCGTCGGGGTCGGCGAGGTCGAGCGGCGGGGTCTGGGGCGGGTCAACCGGCATGGGAGTCAGGGTAGGACTCCTCGTCCGCGCCCTCGGATCGGGGTTCGAGCCGGGTGATCAGCACCGTGCCGATCCGGTTGCGCCGGCCGGTGGGCGCCTCGGCCTCGAAGCGCACCCCGTGCGCCTCCACCACCGACCCGGCGATCGGGACCCGGCCCAGGTGCTTGGCCATCAGCCCCCCGACGGTGTCCACGTCGTCGTCCTCGATCGCGATGCCGCAGACGTCCTCCAGATCGTCGACCGGGTAGCGCGAGCTGACCCGCGTGGCGCCGTTCGCGAGCTGCTCGACGTCCACGTGCTCGACGTCGTACTCGTCGGTGATCTCGCCGACGATCTCCTCGAGCACGTCCTCGATGGTGACCAGCCCGGCGGTCCCGCCGTACTCGTCGACGACCACGGCGACGTGCTTGCGCTCGGCCTGCATCTCGCGCAGCAGCGCGTCGACGGGCTTGGAGTCGGGCACGTAGAGGACCGGGCGCATCACCGAGTCGACCCGTTCGGTCGTCTCCGCCTCGTGCCGGTCGAAGACCCGCTTGGTGACGTCCTTGAGGTAGGCGATCCCGACGATGTCGTCGAGGTTCTCGCCGATCACCGGGATCCGGGAGTAGCCGCTGCGCAGCGCCAGCGACATCGCCTGGCGCAGCGTCTTGTGCCGCTCGATGAAGACCACGTCGGTGCGCGGCACCATCACCTCACGGGCGATGGTGTCGCCGAGCTCGAACACGGAGTGGATCATCTGCCGCTCGCCGGACTCGATGACGCTGCTGGCCTCGGCGAGGTCCACCAGCTCGCGCAGCTCGGCCTCGGACGCGAAGGGGCCCTCGCTGAAGCCGCGCCCGGGGGTGATCGCGTTGCCGACCACGATCAAGAGCTGCGGCAGCGGGCCGAGGACCCGGGTGAACGCGATGATCGGCCCGGCCGCGAGCAGCGCGATGCGCTCGGAGTGCTGGCGGCCGACCGTGCGGGGCGCGACCCCGATGACCACGAACGACACGACGAGCATGACCGCCAGGGAGAGCAGCATCGCCGTCCAGCGGCCGCCGTCGGTCTCCGGACCGGACTCGGACCCGCCGCGGGGCACGATCAGGTCCAGCATCACCACGGTCACCAGCACGATGGCGGCGATCTCGAACAGCATCCGCAAGAACAGCGCGGTGTTGAGGTAGCGCGGTGGGTCCTCGACGATCCTGAGCAGCCGGCTCCCGGCACCGTTGCGCCCCGCGGCGATCTCCTCGGCGCGGGCGTGGGAGAACGACGAGAGCGCGGCGTCGGCGCTGCTGAACAGTCCGGCGACCACGACCAGCAGCCCGGCCACCACCAGCAGCCAGACGTCGACGATGCTCATGCCGGCGCAGCCCCGCCCGGCTCGTCGCCGGGCAGCACCTCGCCGCTGCGGGCGCCCTGCCACTCGGCGAGCAGGCGGGCCTGCAGGCCGAACATCTCCTGGTGCTCCTCGGGCTCGGCGTGGTCGTAGCCGAGCAGGTGCAAGATCCCGTGCACGGTGAGCAGGTCGACCTCGTCGGCCACCCGGTAGCCCGCCTGACCGGCGCTCCGGGCGGTCTCCGCCTGCCGCTCGGCGACCGCGTAGCACAGCACCAGGTCGCCGAGGACGCCTTCCTCCGGCTCCTCGTTGACCAGGCCGGGGCGCAGCTCGTCCATCGGGAAGGCGAGCACGTCGGTGGGGCCGTCCTTGCCCATCCAGTGCTCGTTGAGCTCGGACATGGTGTCCTCGTCGACGAGCTTGATGCACAGCTCGGCCTGCGGGTGCACCCGCATCCGGTCCAGCACGAACCGGGACAGCCTGGCCAGCGCGGCGGGGTCGACGTCGGCCTCGGACTCGTTGAGCACCTCGATGCTCATGCGCTCGCTCCTCGGAGGCGGTCCGGTGGGGTGGCGCTCACGCCCGGCTGCTCCTTCGTCGGGACTCGGTCTCGCCGTCGGGGGTGCGGCGCGCCTCGTAGACGTCGTAGGCCGCGACGATGTGCCCCACCAGCCGGTGCCGGACCACGTCGTGGGAGGTGAGCCGGTTGAAGGAGACGTCGTCGATGCTGTCGAGGATGTCCTCGACGATGCGCAGGCCGCTCCTGGTCCCCGAGGGCAGGTCCACCTGCGTGACGTCGCCGGTGACCACCATCTTCGACCCGAAGCCGAGCCGGGTCAGGAACATCTTCATCTGCTCGGGCGAGGTGTTCTGTGCCTCGTCGAGGATGATGAACGCGTCGTTGAGCGTGCGCCCGCGCATGTACGCCAGGGGCGCGACCTCGATGGTCCCGGCCGCGAGCAGCTTGGGGATGGTGTCCGGGTCGAGCATGTCGTGGAGCGCGTCGTACAACGGCCGCAGGTAGGGGTCGATCTTCTCGCTGAGCGTGCCGGGCAGGAACCCGAGCCGCTCCCCCGCCTCGACGGCCGGCCGGGTCAGGATGATCCGGTTGACGTTCTTCGACTGCAGCGCCTGGACGGCCTTCGCCATCGCCAGGTAGGTCTTGCCGGTGCCGGCCGGACCGATGCCGAAGACGATCGTGTGCTTGTCGATCGCCTCGACGTAGCGCTTCTGGTTCAGCGTCTTGGGGCGGATCGTGCGGCCGCGGTTGGAGAGGATGTTGAGGCTCAGCACGTCGGCCGGGCGCTCGGTGGTCTCCGTGCGGAGGATGCCGATGGCGCGCTCGACGGTCTCGGTGGTGATGCCCTGGCCGGTGCGGATGATCGTGACCAGCTCGTCGAGGAGCCGCTCGGCCAGCGCGACCTCCGCGGGCTCGCCGCGCAGGGTGACCTCGTTGCCGCGGACGTGCACGTCGGCCTTGAACGCCTTCTCGATGAGGGCGAGGTGCTCGTCCCGGGGGCCGAGCAGGGCCACCATCGGGACGCTCGCCGGCACCACGATCTTGTGGGCGGGGGTGTCGATCTCTGTCATAGGTGGCCTGGCGGCCGACCTCCCGAATGCGCGTCAATAGGACACTTCCATGCTACGGGAGCGGCCCCCATCACGCGCACCCCACTTTTCGCGGGCGCCCGCGGGGACGGGGCCGGCCATCGGAGCCGGCCATCGGAGGCGGCCCGGGCCGGCGGGGATCTACCCTCGGACCATGGAGGAGTACGACGAGCCCCAGCCCGAGCTGATCGAGCCGGAGGACTTCCTCGCCCCGAACCCGTTCCCGGCCGACGCACGACGGATGGGGTTCGACCGCTACAGCGACGAGGGCGCGATGATCGCGCTCGCCGCCTCCCTCGACCCGGCGAAGCTCAGCCACCGGATCGTCGCCTGGGTGATGCTCCTCGCGGTGATGACCCCCCTGCTGCTCACGCTGGTGTACGAGCTCGGGTGAGCGGTGCGGCCCGGCACGCGGGTCAGCCCGGTGGCCAGCCCATGGGACGCCCCCCGAGGACGTGCAGGTGCGCGTGGAACACCGTCTGGTGCGCCTCGGCGCCGGTGTTGAACACCAGCCGGTAGCCCCTCTCCAGCCCGTCCAGCGCGGCCACCTCGGCCGCGGCGTTCATCAGGTCGACGTACACCCCCGGCTCGGCGGCGGCGAGAGCGGCCGCGTTCGGGTGGTGGCTCTTGGGGACCACCAGCACGTGCGTGGGCGCCTGCGGCTCGATGTCGCGGAACGCGAGCGTGGTGCCGGTCTCGTGCACCCGGTCCGACGGGATGTCACCGGCCACGATCTTGCAGAACAAGCAGTCGTCGTTCGCCATGGCCCCACCCTATTCGTCGTAGTTCGTCGCGCCGGCGTGTAAACCCCCACATCCGGGTGCGCGTGGAACTAGCGTGATGACGCAGGTGCTCACCCCGACAGAGCCTGGGAGCGTGATGACCGTCAGCCGGTGGGACGCCGACACCGCGGTCGAGCAGCTGTACGCCGCCCACTACCGGGCGCTGGTCCGGCTGTCGGTCCTGCTGGTGCGCGACGTCGCCACGGCCGAGGAGGTCGTCCAGGACGCGTTCGTGACGATGCACGGGCGCTGGGGGCGGCTGCGCGAGCCGGACAAGGCGCTGGCGTACCTGCGGCAGACCGTGGTGAACCGGTCCCGGTCGGTGCTGCGGCACCGGGGCGTGGTGGCCCGGCACGACGCGATCCCGCCGGCGCACGCCACCGAGCCCGGAGCGGACGAGGCGGCCCTCGCGTCCGACCGCCGGGCCCGGGTGCTCGACGCGCTGCGCGCACTGCCCGCACGGCAGCGCGAGGTGCTCGCCCTGCGCTACTACCTGGACCTGTCCGAGGCCGACATCGCCGAGACGCTCGGGATCAGTCGCGGTGCCGTGAAGAGCCACGCCTCCCGTGGCGCCGCCACCCTTCGCACCCTCCTGGAGAACGTGACATGAACGACCAGCCCCGAGACGACGACCAGGTGCGCCACCTGCTCCACGACGCCGTCGACGACGTCGAGCCCGCCCCCGGCCTGGAGACCATCCGCTCCCGCACGACGGTGTCCGCCCTGCGCGCACGGCGTCCCTGGTTCGTCGCCGCCGGGGCGGCCGTGGTCGCCACGGCGGCCACGATCGCCGTGGTGACCGTGATCGGCAACCAGGGCCCGACGGCCACCCCCGGCCCGGCGGCCGGCGGCTCCGCGAGCGCGTCGGACACTTCCTCCGCCTCCGCCTCACCGTCCACGTCGACCACCGGCGGCGACCTGCCGATCCCGGTGTACTACGTCGGCGACACCTCGCACGGGCCGCGGCTCTACCGCGAGATCCACGGCACCCTCGCCGCGCCGACGTCCGACGTGGCGGCGGAGGCGGTGCGCGACGCGGTCGCCGGCTCCCCCGAGGACCCGGACTACACCTCGCTGTGGCCGGCGGGCACGGACGTGCAGCACGTGGAGGCGACGGGCGGCGCCATCGTGGTCGACCTCAAGGACGCCGCGCTGCTGCACGACCGCCCCGCGGGCATGTCGCAGGAGCAGGCCCGGCTGTCGGTCCAGCAGGTGGTCCGCACCGTGGACGGGGTCTACCAGGACAGCTCGCCGGTCCGGTTCCTGCTCGACGGCCGCCCGGCGGACCGGGTGCTCGGCGTGCCGACCTCGGGACCGGTGGCCCGAGCCGCGGACACCGACGTGCTGGCCCAGGTGTGGATCACCGCCCCCGACCAGGGCGCGATCGTCCAGAGCGGCTTCAAGGTCGAGGGGCTCGCCGCGGCGTTCGAGGCCAACGTGCAGTGGGAGCTCGAGCAGGGCGGCACGGTCGTCAAGAGCGGGTTCACCACCGCCGCGGAGTGCTGCACGATGGCGCCGTACTCGTTCACGGTCGCCGCGCCGCCGGGTGACTACACGCTGGTCGTCCACGACTCCGACCCCTCCGGCGGCGAGGGCCCGGCCCCGTGGCAGGACACCAAGGACGTCACCATCACTCCCTGACGGCACTCGCTGACGGCACTCCCTGAGGGCCCTGCCCGACGGTCGGTCGCCGCCGGGGTCGGCGATCCGCACCCACCACCGGGCGCACCACCGGGGGCAGCACCCGCGCCAGCACTAGGGTCGCTTCGTGGAGCCGACCCGTCGGACGCTCAACCGCACGCTGTTGCAGCGTCAGCACCTGCTCTCTCGCAGCGACCTGGGCCCGTTGGCGATGACCGAGCACCTGATCGGGGTGCAGGCACAGGATCCGCTGGCGCCGTACCTCTCGCTCGCGGCCCGCATCGAGGACTTCGACCCGGGAGCGCTGTCCGCGACGCTCGAGGCCCGCGCCACGGTGCGGCTGCTGCTGATGCGCGGGACCATCCATCTGGTGACCGGTGGCGACGCCCTCGGGCTGCGTCCCTTCGCGCAGCCGGCGCTGGACAGGGTCGACACCACCAGCGCCGGCTCGAGCGGCAAGAGCCCGGTGCCTCGCGACGCGCTCGAGCAGGCGGTGCGGGAGGTGCTCGCCGAGGGCGCCCTCGGCGTCAAGGCACTCGGCGAGCGTCTCGCGGAGCGGTTTCCGGGCTGCCCGGCGACCGCGCTGGCCGGCACGGCGCGAGCGATCATGCCGCTGGTGCAGGTCCCACCCCGCGGGCTGTGGAAGCGTTCGGGCGGAGTCGTCTACGACAGGCTCGAGAGCTGGCTCGGCGCCGAGCTCCCGGCCACCCCCGACCGCCTCGAAGTTGTCCGCCGCTACCTGCGGGCGTTCGGCCCGGCCACCGCGGCCGACCTGACGGCCTGGTCCGGGGTGCCGGGGGCCCGGGCGCTGCTCTCGGCAGTGGGAGACGACCTCGTGAGCTACCGCGACGAGTCGGGCCGGGTGCTGTTCGACCTGCGCGGCCTCGAGCTCGCCGACGAGGGCCGGCCGGCACCGGTCAGGCTGCTCGGGAAGTACGACAACGTGTGGCTCGCCCACGCGGCCCGCGACCGGGTCACCCCCGACCCGGCCAAGCGCAGGCGATGGATGGGCGCGAACGGCGGCACCGGCAACACCGTCTTCATCGACGGCGCGCTCGAAGGCTTGTGGCGCACGAACGCGGCCGGCCGGGTCGAGCTGGAGCTCTTCCGCGAGCCGGGCAGGGCCGAACGGTCGCAGCTCTCCGACGAGGTCGACCGGGTGGAGTCGCTGCTCGCGCGACGCTAGCGCCGGCTCGGCCTACTTCCAGCGGGTGCGGGCCAGCAGGGCCGCGGTGGCGGCCACCCCGGCCGTGGAGGTGCGCAGCACCGACGAGCCCAGCCGCACCGGCTCGGCGCCGACCGACGCGAACGCCGCCAGCTCCTCGTCGCTGATCCCGCCCTCCGGCCCGACCACGATGACGATCTCCGCGCGTCCGGGCACCGGCAGGTCCGCGAGCGGACCCGAGGCGGCCTCGTGCAGGACGACCGGCACCGACGCGTTCTCCAGCAGGCCCACC
Source organism: uncultured Actinomycetota bacterium (assembly GCA_963838025.1). Lineage (GTDB taxonomy): Bacteria > Actinomycetota > Actinomycetes > Propionibacteriales > Nocardioidaceae > Nocardioides_B. Next base: position 1,052,918 of record CAWIPF010000001.1, on the reverse strand, counting down.
ACCTCGTCGGTGGTGACCATCGCCGACACCTCCGGGAACCACGAACGGCGTGCCTGCTTGGCGGCCTCGCGCGCGGTCGCCCGCCACTTCGCCAGCGACCGTTCCGCACGCTCGCCCTTCCACACCGCGACGCACCGCGAGGCGGCCCACGGCACGATCAGGTCCACGCCGACCTCGGTGAGCATCTCGACCGCGAGCTCGCCGCGGTCACCCTTCGGGATCGCCTGCACGACGACCACCCGCGGGAGCTCCCGGTCGACGGAGCGGACCGAGTCCACGACGCCCGACAGGGAGTCCTTGCCCATCGCGGAGACCGTGACCACCGCGGTCGTCCCGGCGCCGTCGGTGAGCGCGACCCGCTCCCCCTCCCGGATCCGCTTCACCACGGCGTGGTGCGCCTCGTCGCCCTCGAGCTCGACGGCCGAGCCGGGCGTGACCGACGCGAGGTGCGGGTGGACGAAGACCGGCAGCGTCATCAGCGCGGCCCGAACGCGTCGCGGATCCGGTCGAACATCGACTTCGTGCCCGCGTGCGCGTGCCCGTCGGGGGACTCCTCGTCGCGCAGCGCCGCGAGCTCGCGCAGCAGCTCCTCCTGGCGCTCGTCGAGCCGGGTGGGCGTCTCGACGACCACCCGGACCACGAGGTCGCCGCGGCCGCCGCCCCGCAGCGACGGGACGCCCCGGCCACCGAGGACGATCTCGGTGCCGGACTGGGTGCCGGCCCTGATGTCGAGCGGCACGCTGGTCTCCAGCGCCGGGTCGGCCGCCCCGTCGTCCCCGGCCACGTCGGCCTCGAGCGTGGGGAGGTCGATCGTGGTGCCGAGCGCCGCGGCGGTCATCGGGATGCTGACGTTGCACAGCAGGTCGTTGCCGTGCCGGGTGAACACCCGGTGGTCGTTGACGTGGATCTCGACGTACAGGTCGCCGGCCGGGCCGCCACCGGGCCCCACCTCGCCCTGCCCGGCCAGCTGGACGCGGGTGCCGGTGTCCACGCCCGGCGGGATCTTCACCGTGAGCGTGCGTCGCGAGCGCACCCGCCCGTCGCCAGAGCACTCCCGGCAGGGCTCGGGGATGATCGTGCCGAAGCCGCGGCAGGCCGCGCACGGGCGCATCGTCCGGATCTCGCCGAGGAACGACCTCTGCACGTGCATGGTCTCCCCCCGGCCCCCGCACGTCTCGCAGGCCTTGGGGCTCGAACCCGGGGCGGCGCCGTCGCCGTGGCAGGCCGGGCAGAGCACCGCGGTGTCCACCTTCAGCTCGTGGGTGGTGCCGAAGGCCGCCTCCGCGAGGTCCACGTCGAGGCGGATCAGCGCGTCCTGGCCGCGTCGTACCCGGGGCCGGGGGCCACGACCGCCAGCTGCGCCGCCGGCGCTGCCGCCGAAGAAGGCGTCCATGATGTCGGTGAAGGAGAAACCCGCCCCCGCGCCCGCGAAGCCGCCGCCGGCACCGCCGAACGGGTCGCCGCCGAGGTCGTACATCTGCCGCTTCTCCGGGTCGGAGAGCACCTCGTAGGCCCGGGTGACCTCCTTGAACTTCTCCTGGGTCTCCGGGTCCGGGTTCACGTCGGGGTGCAGCTGCCGCGCCAGCTTGCGGTACGCCTTCTTGATGGCGTCGCCGTCGGCGTCGCGGGAGACCCCGAGGATCTCGTAGAGGTCCTGGCTCACAGTGTCGTCACTTGTCTTTCTGCTCGGGTCACTCGTCGAGGATCCGGCTGACGTAGCGCGCCACCGCGCGCACCGCCGCCATGGATCCGGGGTAGTCCATGCGGGTCGGCCCGACGATGCCCAGCGTCGCCATCGCCTCGTCTCCCGGTCCGTAGCCGGTCGCCACGACCGAGGTCGACGAGAGCTCCTGGTAGGGCCCCTCGTGGCCGATCCGCACCGTCACGGTCGACGGCGAGGTGGCCTCGCCCAGCAGCTTGAGGAGCACGACGTGCTCCTCGAGCGCCTCGAGCATCGGCCGGACCGCGGTGTCGAACTCGTCGCCGAAGCGAGCCAGGTTGGCGGTGCCGCCCACGGCGACCCGCTCGTCGGAACGGTGGTCCGACATCGCCTCGACCAGCGCGGCGACCAGCATCGCCACCCGGCTCCGCTGCTCGTGCTCGAACTCCTCGGGCAGGGCGGCCAGCTTGTCGGCGGCGTCCGCGAGGCGCTCGCCGAGCACCGCCCGGAGGAACTTCGTGCGCAGGTCGGCGAGGTGCTGCTCGTCGACGGGGTCGGGCAGCTCGACCACCCGCTGCTCGACGCGGCCGGTGGAGAGGATCAGCACCAGCAGGATCCGCGCCGGGGTCAAGGGCACCACCTCGACGTGCCGCACCGTCGAGCGCGACAGCGTGGGGTACTGCACCACCGCCACCTGCCGGGTCAGCTGGGCGAGCAGCCGGACGCTGCGCTGCACCACGTCGTCGAGGTCGATCGCGCCCTCGAGCAGGGTCGTGATCGCGCGCTTCTCCGCCGCCGACAGCGGCTTGACGCCGCTGAGCCGGTCCACGAACAACCGGTAGCCCTTGTCGGTGGGGATCCGCCCCGCGCTGGTGTGCGGCTGGGTGATGAAGCCCTCCTCCTCCAGCGCCGCCATGTCGTTGCGCACGGTGGCCGGGGAGACCCCGAGCCGGTGCCGCTCCACGAGCGCCTTGGACCCGACCGGCTCCTGGGTGCTCACGTAGTCCTCGACGATCGCGCGCAGCACGGCGAGCTTGCGGTCCTCGACCATGACCGTCGCCTCCTTGCTGTCGTCGCGCTGGCACTCCCCCGTTACGAGTGCCAATCGTACTAGGGTCCCGCGTCGGCCGACACCGGCCGTTGCGTAGCGTTGCCCGCATGAGTGAGATCCCCCACGGCTCCGGCTTCGTCGAGGTGGCCGACCGCTGCTGGCTGGCCCGCTTCGACTTCCTCGACGTCAACGTCGGCCTGGTGGGCGGCGACCGCGGCCTGCTGGTCGTCGACACCCACGCCTCCGAGCCCGAGGCGCGCCGGGTGGTCGAGCAGGTGCGCCGGCTCGGCGCCGGCGACGTGGTCGCGGTGGTCAACACCCACGCCCACTTCGACCACACCTTCGGCAACGTCGTCCTCTCCGAGGAGTACGACGGTCCGCCGATCATCGCGCACGAGGACGCGGCAGCAGGCCTCGCCGAGACCGGGCCGTCGCTGCAGGCCGAGGCACGGGGCTACGCCGACGACCCCCAGTCCGACGAGGAACGCGACCCCGTCATGCGGCAGCGGCACCGGGACATCGCGGAGACCCGCCTCCTGCTGCCGACCGAGACGTTCTCGTCGGCCCGGGTGGTCGACCTCGGCGACCGGATCGTCGAGCTGGTGCACCCGGGGCGCGGCCACACCGCCGGCGACCTCGTCGTCCGGGTCGCCGACGCGGACACGCTGTTCGCCGGCGACCTGGTCGAGGAGTCGGCGCTCCGCAACGGCGTGCCGGGCTTCGGCGACGACTGCTACCCGATGGAGTGGCCGGCCACGCTGGACCTCGTCGTCGGCCTGCTCACCCCGGACAGCGTGGTGCTTCCGGGTCACGGGCTCCCGGTGGGCCGCGACTTCGTCGAGGAGCAGCGCGCCGCCCTGGGCGTGGTCGCCGAGACCATCCGCGACCTGGCCACCCGCGGGGTGCCGGTCACGGAGGCGCTGGCGGCCGCCGACTGGCCCTACCCCCGCGAGGAGCTGCGGCACGCGGTCGCCCGCGGCTACGAGCAGCTCCCGCGCGGCACCCGCTCGCTCCCGCTCATCTGAGCCTCCGGTCGCGGCTACCAGCGGCGGTAGCGCCACCCCGGGTGCGACCAGCGCCCGGCGAACCCGCGGAGGAAGAACCCCCGCCAGAGCAGCCAGCCGGCCAGCAGCAGGAACGGCCAGGGCACCCGGACCAGCATCGCCAGACCCAGCACCAGCAGCAGCACCGGCACGAACGGCACCCCCCGGCCACGCCCGCGGCCCGACGCGACCGGTGCGGGTCGGGCCGCCGGTCCCGCCGGTCGGGCGCCCGGGGGCTGCAGCGGCGGCAGGTCCGCGAACAGCGGCGCCAGCGCGGACGCCGTGCGCGCCGCCCAGGCCCGGTCGGCGCGCTCGTCGTACTCGTCCTTGGTCAGCCGGCCCGCGGCATAGTGCTCGCCCAGGGCGGAGACCGCGGCCTCCCGCTCGGCGTCGCTGATCCGCAGCTCGGGGCGCGGGGTCATTCCGGGTCCCCCTCCGCGAGCAGCCCGTAGAGCTTGCGGCGGGTCTCGGCCAGGATCTCGGCGGCCTCGGCCCGCTGCTGCTCGGTCCCGGAGACGATCACCTGCCAGACCGCGCCCATGACCTGCCCGATCACCGGCTTGAGGTCACCCGCGTGCCCGTCGGGCTCGGCCCCGGCCGCCTCGTCGAAGGCCCGCCAGGTGCCGGCCAGCTCGTCGGGGTGCTCCTCGACGTAGCGGCGGCCCTCGTCGGTGAGCCGCAGCAACCGCCGGCCCTCCACCTCGTGGCCCTCGACCAGCCCCTCGTCCTCCAGCTGCTGGACGGTGGGGTAGACCGAGCCGGGGCTCGGCTTCCACGCCCCGCCGCTGCGCTCGGCGATCTGCTGGATGACCTGGTAGCCGTTCATCGGCTCCACGGCGAGCACGTCGAGGATCGCCGCGCGCACGTCCCCGCGGCGCACCTTCGGCCCGCGCGCCGCCTGTCGTCCCGACTGGGCCAGGCCCAGCAGCCCCTGCACCCAGGGCGGCGGGCCCGACTCCCACGGGTTGGATCCCCAGGAGGCGGCGCCCCAGGGCCCGCCCCCCGGCCCGCGTCGTTGTCCGGCCCTGGGGTTGTCCCACGGCGAGTCCCACGGTGATCGACCCATGGTCTGCTCCTCTCACGACTCTTCTACGACTGTTCACGATATATCGCGACCGCTCGTCTGCCAAGTGGTTTCGACCCGGCTCGCGGCGTGCCGTCCCGGCCCCGCCGGGACCTCGTCATACGGTTTCGAGATGTCCTTCGACCGCTACGGATCCGACGTGTTGAACACCGACTGGCGCGCTCCCAGGCGCGGCCGCGCGGTGGAGATCGATGCCGACAAGGGCCTCGTGCTCGAGGAGGTCACCACCGACTGGTGCGGCGAGGTCGTCGCCGTCGAGCGCGACCTGATGACGGTCACCCTCGAGGACCGGCGCGGCAGGCGGCGTACCTTCCCGCTGGGCGCCGGCTTCCTGCTCGAGGGGGTGCCGGTCATCCTGCGCCCACCGAGCCGGAAGGGTCCGGCCGCCAGCACGCGCACGGCGTCCGGCTCGGTCGCCGTGCCCGGGACCAAGGCGCGGGTCGCCCGCGCGAGCCGGATCTTCGTGGAGGGCCGGCACGACGCGGAGCTGGTCGAGAAGGTGTGGGGCGACGACCTGCGTGTGGAGGGCGTGGTCGTGGAGTACATCGAGGGCGTGGACGACCTCGCCGCGCAGCTGCGGGACTTCCGGCCGGGCCCCGAGCGCCGGGTCGGCGTGCTGGTCGACCACCTGGTCGCCGGGTCCAAGGAGAGCCGGATCGCCCAGGCGATCGCCAAGAGCCCGGTCGGGCGGCACGTCTTGATCGTCGGCCATCCCTACGTCGACATCTGGCAGGCCGTGAAGCCGCAGCGGCTCGGGCTGAAGGCCTGGCCGGTGATCCCCCGCAACGTCGAGTGGAAGAAGGGGATCTGCCAGAGCCTCGGCTGGCCGCACCGCGACCAGGCCGACATCGCCCGGGCCTGGAAGCACATCCTCGGCAAGGTCACGTCGTTCAACGACCTCGAGCCCGCGCTCCTCGGTAGGGTCGAGGAGCTGATCGACTTCGTGACCGCAGGAGGCCCGTCATGAGCTACCCGCCCCCTCCACCACCGGGAGGTCCCTTCCCGGGTGGCTACGGCGCTGCTCCCGTCCAGGACGAGAAGACCTGGGCGCTGCTCGCCCACGTCGGCACGTTCGCCCTCGGGTTCCTGGCCCCGCTGCTGGTCATGCTGACCAAGGGCAACGAGTCGGGGTTCGTGCGCCGGCACGCGGTCGAGTCGCTCAACTTCCAGATCTCGCTGCTGATCTACCTCACCGCCAGCGCCGTACTGATCCTGGTCCTCATCGGCATCCTGCTGATGATCGCGGTCGGCGTGTTCGCGTTCGTGGTGGTCATCCTGGCCACGATCAAGGCCGCCAACGGCGAGGACTACCGCTACCCGCTCTGCATCCGCCTCGTCACCTGACCACCCCAACCCCCACCCCCCACCCGATTCGTCTGCGATCCAGCGGGGTTTCCACGCGGGATGACCGCAGACGAATCGGGTGGAGTCAGGGCAGCAGGTCGCGGACCACGGCGTCGGCGAGGAGCCGCCCCCTCCGAGTGAGCACCACCCGGCCGTGGTCGAGGGCACCCGGGTCCACGAGCCCGCGCTCCACCTGGTCCCGCAGCGCGGCGCGCCCGGCGTCGTCGAGCACGTCCACCGGGAGTCCGTCGGACAGCCGGGTCTCCAGCAGCACCCGCTCGACCCGGCGGGTCTCGGCGTCGAGGACCTCACGGGCGTGCGCAGGACTCAGCCCGGCGCCGATCCGGTCGGCGTACGCCGCGGGGTGCTTCACGTTCCACCAGCGCACACCGCCCACGTGGGAGTGGGCTCCGGGACCCACGCCCCACCAGTCCGCGCCCGTCCAGTAGCCGAGGTTGTGGCGGCAGCGGGCCCGCGGCGAGCGCGCCCAGTTCGACACCTCGTACCACCCCAGGCCGGCGGTCGCCAGCGCGTCGTCGGCCAGGAGGTACTTGTCGGCAAGGTCGTCGTCGTCGGGGCCCGCTCCACCGGGCACCTCGCCGCGGCGGATCCGGCGCGCCAGCGCGGTGCCCTCCTCGACGATCAGCGCGTACGCCGAGACGTGGTCCGGGTCGCAGTCCAGCGCGGCGTCGAGCGAGGACCGCCAGTCGTCGAGGCTCTCCCCCGGCGTGCCGTAGATCAGGTCCAGGCTCACCTGGTCGAAGCCGGCCTCGCGCGCCCAGCGCACGACCTGCGGCACCCGGCGCGGGTCGTGGGTCCGGTCGAGGACGGCCAGCACGTGCGGCACCGCCGACTGCATCCCGAAGGACAGCCGGTTGAGCCCGCCCTCGCGCAGCGCCGCCAGGCCGGCCGCATCGACGCTGTCCGGGTTCGACTCGGTGGTGACCTCGGCGTCGGCGGCGAGCCCGAACTCGTCCCGCAGCGCGTCGACGATCCGGACCAGGTCCCTCGGGGGCAGCAGGGTCGGCGTGCCACCGCCGAAGAACACGGTCCGCACCGGGAGGTCGGCGTCACCGAGCACCCGGCGGGCCAGCCGCACCTCGGCCACCGCAGCGTCGGCGTACGACGACCGCGACGCGCCCCGAGCGTCGCCCAGCTCGGCCGCGGTGTAGGTGTTGAAGTCGCAGTAGCCGCACCGGACCGTGCAGAACGGCACGTGCACGTAGAACCCGAACGGCCGACTGCCGAGGTCCGCGAGGGCGGCCGGCGGGAGCGACCCGTCGGCCGGCGCCGGTTCACCGTCGGGCAGTGCGGAGGGCATCACCGAATCGTGTCACGCCCTCGCCCCTGCGCGACCTCCGGCCTCAGGCGTAGAGCTTGTCGATCTGGTCCTTGTAGTTGTCCTCGACGACCTTGCGCTTCACCTTGAGCGAGGGGGTCAGCTCGCCGGACTCGACGGTCAGGTCCTTGTCGAGCAGCGCCCACTTCTTGATGGTCTCCCAGCGGTTCAGCCGGGCGTTCAGCTGGTCGACGTACTCCCCGACCATGTCCTTGACCTCCTGGGAGGCCACGATCTCGGCGTACGACGCACCCGCCATCTCGTGCTCCTTGGCCCAGTCGGCCATCGCCTCGGGGTCCAGGGTGATCAGCGCGACGCAGTAGTTGCGCTCGTTGCCGTGCACGAGGAACTGGCTGGCGTAGGGGCAGATCGCCTTGAACTGCGACTCGATCTGCGACGGCGCGATGTACTTCCCGCCCGAGGTCTTGAACAAGTCCTTCTTGCGGTCGGTGATCCGCAGGTGGCCGTCCGCGTCGATCTCGCCGATGTCACCGGTGTGCAGCCAGCCGTCCTCGCCCAGCGTCTCGGCGGTCTGCTCAGGCAGGTTGTGGTAGCCGTCCATCACCCCAGGGCCCTTGATCAGGACCTCCCCGTCCTCGGCGATCTTGACCTCGCTGCCGGGGAAGACCGGGCCGACGGTGCCGAACTTGTTCGACCAGGGCCTGTTCACGAAGGAACCCGCGGAGGTCTCCGTCAGCCCGTAGCCCTCGAGGATCTGGATGCCCGCCGCGTTGAACCACTCCGCGACGTCCCGGTTCAGCGCCGCGGCGCCCGAGACGAAGAACCGGACGCGTCCACCGAACCGCTCGCGGATCTTGGCGAAGACCAGCTTGTCGAACAGCGCATGCTGCTTGGCGAGCAGGAACGGGACCGGCTTGCCCTCGCGCCGCAGCCGGTCGACCTCGAGACCGACCTTGAAGGCCTGGTTGAAGATCTTCTCCTTGAGGCCGCCCTCGCTCTTCTGCATCAGCACGATCTTGTCGTGGGCCTTCTCGAAGATCCGCGGTGCGGCGCCCATGAACGTCGGGCGCACGATGCCGGCGTTCTCGACGATCTTGTCGACGCGGCCGTCGACGGCCGTCGCGAAGCCGATCGCCAGCTGGGTGGACAGCAGCACCTTGCCGAACGAGTGCGCCATCGGCAGCCACAGGAACTGCAGGTCGTCGGGGCCGAGGATCTTCTGCGCCTCGATCGCCGCGCCCTCGTAGGTCCACGACGAGTGCCGCAGCCGGACGCCCTTGGGACGGCCGGTGGTGCCGGAGGTGTAGATGAGCGTGGCCAGGGAGTCCGGGGCGGTCGCGTCGACGCGTTCCTGGACGATGTCCGGGTGCCTGCCCAGCTCCTCCTCGCCCAGCTTCTCCAGGTCCGCCATCGAGATCACCCAGTCGCCGTCGGGCGTGCCCTCGAAGGTGACCACCTTCTCCAGGTGCGGCAGCTCGGACCTGTGCGCCTGGAGCTTGGCGATCTGGGTGTCGTCCTCGGCGAAGACCACCCGGCACTCGGAGTCGGCGAGGATGTAGGCCACGTCCTCGGCGATCGTGGAGGGGTAGACCGTGGTGGTGGCCGCCCCGGCGCACATCACCGCCAGGTCGGCGAGGATCCACTCGATCCGGGTGGCCGAGGCGATGCCGACCCGCTGCTCGGGCTCGATGCCGAGCGCGACCAGGCCGGCGGCCATCCGGACCACCTTGTCGCCGGTCTCCTTCCAGGTGAGCGACTCCCACGTGTCGCCCCTGGGGTACCGGTACGCCTCCAAGTCGGGGCTGTTCCGGACGCGGTCGAAGAACTGTTGGCCCACGTTGGACGGACGGTTCTCGATCACGGTCATGTCGTAGTCAACGGCGGCGCTGGACATCGCTCTCCCTGGTTCCACCCGGCCTGGGTTCCTTGCGCAGCACAAGCAGGACACTTGGGCTACTTCTCAGTAGGTTATCGCTCCTCGGCGGTCCGTGAACACCGCTTCACTGTGCGGACAACGGCGGGGGACGGGTCAGCTCGCGCGGTCGACGTACTCCCGGGCCAGCTGCCGGGCCTCGGGGTCGATCCCGTCGGCCCGCAACAGCTCCGGCAGCAGCTCGCGCCGGGTGGTGAGCGCGGCGAACATCGTCGCGACGGTGACCCCGTGGTCGGGCCGGTGCTCCACGACGATCGCGTCGCCGGCCCGGAGGCTGCCCTCCTCCACGACCCGCAGGTAGGGGCCCGGCCGGCCGTGGGCGGTGAACCGCTTCACCCAGGCCGTGTCGTCGAAGCCGTTCGCGCCCATCCAGCCCTTGAAGACGCTGCACGGGATCCGCACCGAGACCACCTCCAGCAGGGCCGTCCCGATGCGCCACCGCTCGCCCAGCGTCGCCGCGTCGACGTCGATCCCGGCCGTGGTGAGGTTCTCCCCGAACCCGCCCGGGGGCACCCGCTCGCCGAGCCGCTCGGTCCAGTGGTCGAGCTCCTCCTGGGCGAAGGCGTACACCGCCTGGTAGCGGCCGCCGTGATCGGTGGTGTTGGCCACCTGGTCGCCGTCGAGGCCGAGCTCGCGGACGGCCACCGGGCCGGCGACCGGCCGCTTCCTGATCGCCGTCCGGGTCCGGCGTCCGGCGAGCGCCTCCTCGCGGGGACGGCCGACGTTGACGGAGACGACCCGGGCGTCGCTGGGGAGCATGCTCGTCAGTGTGCCGTACCGGCCGGCCGCGGACACCGGGTTTTCCGCGGCCGGCCGGGGTCCTGGGCCAGGGCAGGTGGATTTCGGGAGGTAGGGCCCTTTGTCCCTATTCCTGGACCGCCTTGGCCACCGTGACCGAACGAGTGAGAAACGCCCGGTCCCGCGCGTCCAGCCCCCGCTGCGCGGCCGCCGCGTCCTCGATCGTCCAGAGCGCGTTGTGCAGCTCACGGACCACCACCCAGTCCCGCGCCCGGTCCTCGTCCAGCCCGGCGGCGTCCACCAGCGCGTGGAAACGACGGCGCACGGCCGCGCGCACGTCGCCGGAGGCCACCACCTCGTCCCAGCGGTTCCACAGCATCGGGGCGGGCTCGTAGTGCGGGTCCCCGGACATCGGCTTCGGGTCGATCGCGAGCCAGGGCTCCCGGTCCGCGGCGAGCACGTTCTCGTAGTGCAGGTCGCCGTGGATCATGGTGCCGACCGAGCGTGGGTCCGCGACGAGGTCCCGGCCGAGCGACACGGCCTGCTCGACGAGGCGCCGCGGGACGGGCGCGTCCTTGGGCAGCCGGGCGAGCCGGGCGGTCCACCTCTCGACGTACGACGGCAGCGTGCGCAGCTGCGGCGGGGCGGGGACGTGGATCCGTCGGTAGAGGCCGGCCACGACCTCGCACGCCTCGACGTCGGACGGCCCCCGCAGGTCCACGTCTGCGTGCAGCCGCTCGAGCAGCATCACGTGCCGCCGAGGGTCGGCGCGCAACAGCCGCACCATGCCGCGCCCGTGCAGCGTCTGCAGGGCGAGGTGCTCGTGCTCCTCCTCCTCGTGCGGCCACGAGGCTTTCAGCGCCGCCGGTCGCCCGGACGACGTACGCACCGGGACCACCAGCGCGCACACCCCGTGCCGCGGCTCGCCGTCGAAGCCCAGCTGCCACTCCTCGGCCACGTCGCGGACCAGCCGGGGCAGCGCCGCCAGCCACGGCTCCCAGGAGCCGTCGCGCTCCCCCATCGCGAGGAACGCCCTCGGGAGGTCGAACGGGAGCAGGCTCACCCGGCCGAGGCTACTTCTTGCCCTTGTCGCCGGGGCCGGAGTCGGAGGTGGACAGCGCGGCGATGAAGGCCTCCTGGGGAACCTCGACGCGACCGACCATCTTCATCCGCTTCTTGCCCTCCTTCTGCTTCTCGAGCAGCTTGCGCTTGCGGGTGATGTCACCGCCGTAGCACTTCGCGAGCACGTCCTTGCGCATCGCGCGGATCGTCTCGCGGGCGATCACCCGGGAGCCGATCGCGGCCTGGATCGGCACCTCGAACTGCTGGCGCGGGATCAGCTCGCGGAGCTTGGCGGCCAGGGCGACACCGTAGGAGTAGGCATGGTCGCGGTGCACGATCGCGCTGAACGCGTCGACGGTCTCGCCCTGCAGCAGGATGTCGACCTTGACCAGGTCGGCGACCTGGTCGCTGATCGGCTCGTAGTCCAGGGACGCGTAGCCCTTGGTCCGGGACTTCAGCTGGTCGAAGAAGTCGAACACGATCTCGGCGAGCGGCAGCACGTAGCGCATCTCGACCCGGTCCTCGGAGAGGTAGTCCATGCCCTGCAGCTGGCCGCGCTTGGACTGGCACAGCTCCATGATCGCGCCGATGTAGTCGCTGGGGCTGAGCACCGTCGCGCGCACGACCGGCTCGCGCACCTCGGCGATCTTGCCGGCCGGGTACTCGCTGGGGTTGGTGACGGTGTGCTCGGTCCCGTCCTCCATGACCACCTGGTAGACCACGTTCGGCGCCGTCGAGATCAGGTCGAGGTTGAACTCCCGCTCGAGGCGCTCGCGCACGATCTCCATGTGCAGCAGCCCGAGGAACCCGCAGCGGAACCCGAAGCCGAGCGCCCCCGACGTCTCCGGCTCGTAGGCCAGCGCCGCGTCGTTGAGCTGGAGCTTGTCGAGTGCGTCCCGCAGCGCCGGGTAGTCGTCGCCGTCGATCGGGTAGAGGCCGGAGAACACCATCGGCTTGGGATGCTTGTAGCCGCCGAGCGGGGTGGTGGCCCCGTGGACCTGGGAGGTGACGGTGTCACCGACCCGGGACTGGCGGACGTCCTTCACGCCGGTGATCAGGTAGCCCACCTCGCCGACCCCCAGGTCGCCGGCCTTGACCGGCTCCGGGGAGATCACGCCCACCTCGAGCATCTCGTGGACCGCGCCGGTGGACATCATCTTGATCCGGTCGCGGTGGCTGAGCTTGCCGTCGACGACCCGGACATAGGTGACCACGCCGCGGTAGGTGTCGTAGACGGAGTCGAAGATCAGCGCCCGCGGCGGTGCGTCGGGGTCGCCGACCGGCGGCGGCGTCTGCGCGACGATCTGGTTCAGCAGGGCCTCCACGCCCATGCCGGTCTTCGCCGAGACCCGCAGCACGTCGGACTCGTCGCAGCCGATGATGTTGGCGAGCTCGGCGGCGTACTTCTCCGGCTGGGCCGACGGCAGGTCGATCTTGTTGAGCACCGGGATGATCTGCAGGTCGGCGCCGAGCGCGAGGTACAGGTTCGCCAGCGTCTGCGCCTCGATGCCCTGGGCGGCGTCCACGAGCAGTACGGCGGCCTCGCAGGCCTCGAGCGAGCGGGACACCTCGTAGGTGAAGTCGACGTGCCCCGGGGTGTCGATCATGTTCAGCACGTAGGTGCCGGCGGTGGCGCCCGCCTCGTTGTCGGCGGGCACCGTCCACGGCATCCGGACCGCCTGGCTCTTGATCGTGATGCCGCGCTCGCGCTCGATGTCCATCCGGTCGAGGTACTGCGCGCGGGCGTTGCGCTCCTCGACCACACCGGTCAGCCTCAGCATCTGGTCGGCCAGCGTCGACTTGCCGTGGTCGATGTGCGCGATGATGCAGAAGTTCCGGATGATCGCGGGATCGGTGTTGCCCGGGGCGGGCGCGGACTGCTGGGACACGGGGGACTTTCTCTGGCTCTGGGTCTGGGTGTGGGTCGGACGGTGCGACGCTCGGTCGGACGCTGCCAAGTCTCCCATGCCGCCGTAGTGGTCCGGCACGTCCCGCCGCACCCCCAACCCTGCGATATCGGTGGGCGAAAGGTGACCCCCGGGTCACGGCTCGCCCGCCGACGTCGGAGGGAAAGGGGGCTTGCAGCGGCAGAATGGCGGCCATGAGCATGCCCCAGCCCCCCTTGGCGGTCGCCCCGGTCCCGCACGGCAGGACCGCCCGCCGGATCGACTGGCAGCTGCTCCCGCCCGTGCTGCGCCGCACGATCGAGGCCCGGCTCGGGCACCGGGTGGCCCGGGCCGAGTCGGCCGGCGCCGGCTACACCCCGGGGTTCGCCTCGACGCTGGTCGGCGAGGACGGTCGGCGCACGTTCGTCAAGGCGGCCAACAAGGTGGCCCAACGACCCTTCGCCGACGCCTACCGGGAGGAGATCCGCAAGCTCGCCCTGCTGCCGGAGGGCCTGCCGGTGCCGCGGCTGCTGTGGAGCCTCGAGGACGACCTGTGGGTGGTGCTCGCCCTCGGGTACGTCGACGGGGCGAACCCGGTCCGCCCCTGGGACCGGGCCGAGCTCGACGCCTGTCTCGACGCCCTGGAGCGGCTGGCCGACGCCCTGACTCCCGCGCCGGCCGCCCTCCGGCTGCAGCCCATGACCGCCGAGGACGAGTTCGGCGCCATGCTCACCGGGTGGGACCACGTCCGCCGGCACCTCCCGGACTGGCCGCACCGGGAGGAGGCCGCCGCCCTGGCCGCCAGGCACCGGGAGGCTCTGGCGGGGGACAGCCTCGTGCACACGGACGCACGGGACGACAACTTCCTGGTCACGGCCTCCGGGGCGGTGCTCTGCGACTGGAACTGGCCGGTGCTCGGCCCCGCGTGGGCGGACACCGTGATGCTGCTGGTCTCGGCCTTCGGCGACGGCCTCGACGCCGACGCCCTGCTGGCCGAGCGCCGGCTGACCCGCGACGTGGACGCCGAGCACGTCGACGTACTGCTGGCGCTGCTGTGCGGCTACTTCCTGGAGGCGCGGGAACGCCCGGTGCCCAACTCGTCCCCCTACGTGCGCAAGCACCAGGACTGGTACGCCCACGCGACCTGGGCGTGGTTGGCCCGTCGCCGCGGCTGGACGTGACGGCCCGGCCGGGCGGCGCGCGCTCGATTTGAGCGGTCCGCCGACCCGCTGGTATCGTGAGCGGTCGCGTACCTGGCCGGATCGGCCGTGCGCACCCCAAGACCAACCGACCAGAATTCGATCGAGGCCTGCCCCGTGGCGAACATCAAGTCCCAGATCAAGCGCAACCGACAGAACGAGGCTGCGCACGAGCGCAACAAGTCCGTGAAGTCCGCGCTGAAGTCGGCCGTCCGCAGATTCCGCGAGGCGGCCGAGGCGGGAGACGCCGAGAAGGCCAGGGAGCTGGCCCAGGTGGCGAGCGCGAAGCTCGACAAGGCCGCCTCCAAGGGCGTCATCCACAAGAACCAGGCCGCGAACAAGAAGTCGGCCATCGGCAAGAAGGCCGCCTCCCTCTGACCTGAGCAGGCCGATCAGGCGCCACTCCTCGCGGAGTCGGCGCCTTTTTGCTGGTCGGGAGTCGGTTCAGTGGGCCGTGCGGGCGGTGGTCACGGCGAGCACCATCCGCTCGAGGGAGTACGCCGCGTCGCTGGCGGCGCCCTTGATGTCCGCGTCGGCTTGAGCCACCGCCGTGATCGCCCGCGCCAGGCCGAGGTCGTCCCAGCCGCGCGCCTGCTCCCGCAGGATGCGAACCTTCCACGGGGGCACACCGGCCTCCCGGGCCAGATCCCCCTCCCGGAGCCCACGGGGGGCTCCGCGCAGCTTCGCCAGCCCCCGCAGACCGCTCGCGAACGCGCTCGTCACGAGCACCGGCGGCGTGCCGCTGTCGAGCGCCCACCGCAGCTCCTCGAGTGCTCCGGCTGTGCGTCCGTAGAGTGCGGCGTCGGCGATGGCGAACGACTTCACCTCGGCCCGGCCGCCGAAGTAGCGACGGACCACTGCCGCGGTCAGCGGCTCGCCCGTGAAGTCGTGGGACAGCTGGTCCGCCGCGGCCGCCAGCGCGCGAAGGTCCTGCCCGACGGCCTGCACGAGCAGGTCGGCGGCGTCCTCGGCGATCCGGCCGCCGTGGGCGCGCACCTCCGAGGACACGAAGCGCGGGAACTCCGAGGCCTTGAGGGAAGCCGACTTGACCTCGGTCACCGTCGCCTTGTGCTTGCGCAGCCGGTTGAGCAGCCCGCTCCCCTTCTGACCACCGGAGTGCACCAGGATCAGCCCGATGTCCTCGGCGGGAGCGGCGGCATAGTCGACGAGGCCGTCTTGGGTGTCCTCCGGCAGGTCCTCGATCTGGCGGACGACGACGCAGCGGATCGACGAGAACAGCGAGGGCGCGGCCAGGTCGGACAGCACGCCCATGGTGACCTGGTCGGCGGTCGTCTCGCTCACCTCCGACTCGGGGTCGGACTCGCGCACGGCGCGCAGCGCAGCGCGCACGGTCCGCTGGTTCAAGAACTCCTCGGGTCCGGTCACGAGCGTGATGTGGCCCAGGATGTCGGAAGCCTTCGGGGTCGCCATGGTGAGGCAAGCCTTTCACATGCCGCCGACGGCCCCGAGGATCCGGCCGCGAGCCGGTGGACGGGACCCGGCGCGTGACCTCCGCCGAGGTGGGTACGGCTCGATGGAGGCTTGCATCCCGGACGGAGAGGAGCTCCATGGCGCCCGAGGTGATCAGCGGCCGCTACCGCGTGCGGACCGCCGTCGGCCACGGCGGCATGGGCACGGTCTGGCTGTGCACGGACGAGGTCCTCGGGCGGGACGTGGCGGTGAAGCAGGTGGGCCTGCTCCCCGGCGAGTCGGCCACCGACTCGGCCCGCGCGCTCCGCGAGGCTCGGTCGACCGCGACCCTGAACCACAAGAACGTGGTCGCGGTCTTCGACATCGTCGAGGAGGACGGGTCCCTCTGGATGGTGATGGAGCACGTCCCCTCCCGCACCCTCGCGCAGCTGACCCGCGACGAGGGGCCGCTCTCCCCCGAGCGGGTCGCGGACGTCGGAGCGCAGGTCGCGGCCGGTCTCGCCGCCGCGCACGCGGCCGGGGTCATCCACCGCGACGTGAAACCCGCGAACGTCCTGGTCGGCGAGGACGGCGTCGCCAAGATCGGCGACTTCGGCATCGCCCGCAGCCTCGGGGACGAGCCGCTGACGCAGGCCGGGCTGGTCACCGGCACCCCGTCGTACTTCTCCCCCGAGCTCGCCGAGGGCCACGACCCCGGGCCGGAGTCCGACGTCTGGGCGCTGGGCGCCACCCTCTACACCGCCGTCGAGGGCACCCCGCCCTACCCGGCTCAGGACAACCCGGTCGCGATGCTGCGCACGATCGCCTCGCAGCCGCCGGCGCGGCCGAGACGCGCCGGCTTCCTGGAGCCGGCGCTGACCCGGATGCTGGACCGCGACCCGGCGTCGCGCTGGTCGATGCCCGACGCCGCCCACACGCTGCGCCGGCTGGCCGACCGGCACGGAGCCCAGGCCACCCGACGGGACACGGCCGCCTTCGCCGCCCCGGTCGCGCCGGTGCCTCCCGCCCGGGTCCCCGACCCTGCCGCGGCGCGACAGGACGACAGGTTGGGGCCGGCCCTCCCGCGCGGGGGCCGGCGCCGGCTCCGGGTCCTCGCGCTCGTGACTGCAGCCGTGGTGATCCTGGCGGCAGCGGGTCTGGCCTACGCCCTGGCCGGGCACGACGGCACCCCCGCGGCCGGCGGTCGGCCCGCGGCCCCGGCCACGCACCGCTCGCCCACCCCGAGCCCGACACAGCCGTCCGCGTCGGCCTCCTCCACCCCGAGCCCCGGCCCGGCCACCGGCAAGGACGCGTCGGTGCGGTTCCTCCGGGACTACTACGCGACCGTCCCCGGCAACCTCGACGCGGGCTGGTCACGCCTCGGACCCCACGAGAGGCAGGTCGGGCGGTCGTCGTACGACGCCTTCTGGCAGCGCATCGACCGCGTCGACCTCACCGACGTCACCCCGCACCCGGACGCGTCGACCGCCGAAGTGACGCTGACCTACCACTTCTCCGACGGCAGGGTGGTGAAGGAGCGTCAGCGCCTCGTCCTGGTCCGGTCGTCCGGTGGCGGCTACCTGATCGACGACGACAAGGTGCTCAGCAGCCGCACCGTGAGCGGCTGAGCGTCAGCCGCCACGGGTGCGGACCTCCAGTCGGCCGTCGCGCACCACGACCGCGACGTCCCCGTCGGTGTCGGTGCGGCGGACGAGCATGCCGGCACGTCGCAGCATCCCGAGGGTGGCCGCGGCCGGGTGGCCGTAGTCGTTGTGCGCCCCCACCGAGACCACCGCCAGCCTGGCGCCGAGACCGGTCAGCAGGTCCGGGTCCTGGTAGCGGCTGCCGTGGTGCGGCACCTTCAGCACGTCGACGTGCAGAGCCGGGAACGCCCGATCCACGAGCGCCTGCGCCTGCGGCTCCATGTCGCCGCTCATCAGGATCCGGATGCCGCGCACCTGCACCAGCAGCACCAGGCTGGAGTCGTTGGCGACCGACCCCTCCTCCGCCGTGCCCGACTCGGTCACCGGCCGGACCGGGCCGATCACCTGCCAGGTCAGCTCCCCGACGCGACGCACCTCGCCGAGGGCCGGGACCCGCACCGGCACCCCGGCCGCCGCCGCCCACCGGTCGACCTCCTCGGCGCCGTACGGCGGCTCCCGTGTCGCCGTCACGTCGATCTCGCCGACCGACCGGCCGGCGAGCACGGCGTCGAGCCCGTCGACATGGTCGGCGTGGAAGTGGGTGAGCACGACCACCGGGACCCGGCCAACCCCCAGCCGGTGCAGGCAACGGTCCATCAGCCTGGGATCGGGGCCGGTGTCGACCACGACGCCCCGGCCGCTCCCCGCGTTGAGCACCAGGCCGTCGCCCTGCCCCACGTCGCACGCGACCAGCACCCAGCCCGGGGGCGGCCAGCCGAACGTGGGCACCGGGCGGACCATCACCAGCACCAGCACCAGGCACAGGCCCAGCGACCACCTCCGGCGGGCGAGCACGTGCGTCGAGGCCACCGCGATCACGCCGCAGACGACGGTGAGCAGGACGATCTCGGGCCACCCCGCCGGCCAGCCCACGGCCGCGGTGGGCAGTCCGGCGAGCCGGGTGGCGACCTGGACCACCCACCAGGCCGACCACCCGGCCAGCCAACCGCAGACGAGGCCGAGGGGGTGAGCCACGAGGAACATCAGCCCGCCGGCCAGACCGAGGACGGTGGCCGGCCCGACCGCCGGCGCGACCAGCAGGTTGGCCAGCACCGCCACCAGGCTGACCTGGCCGGAGATCGCCGCGATCACCGGCGTGCAGGCCAGCTGCGCGGCGAACGGCACCGCGACCGCCTCGGCGACCCACCGAGGCAGCCACGCGCCGAGCGCGTCGCGCACCGGCGGGGCCAGGAACAAGATGCCCGCGGTTGCCAGCGTCGACAGCACGAAGCCCAGCGACACGGCCAGCCACGGGTCGAACAGGAGCAGCCCGAACACCGCGACCCCGAGCGCCCGGCTGCCGCGCTCGCGGCCGTTGGAACCCATCGCCACCAGCGCCACGGAGCCCATCGCGGCCGCGCGGAGCACGCTCGGCTCGGGGCGGGCCAGCAGCACGAAGCCGGCGACGCCGACCGCGCCCACCACGAGCAGGCCCCGGGCACGGATCCCGCCCCAGCGAGCCAGCACGAGCAGGAAGCCGACCACCAGCGTGAGGTTGGTGCCGGACACCGCGGCCAGGTGGGTCAGGCCACAGGTGCGGAAGTCCGCGACGACCCGGTCCGACATCCGGGTGTCGTCGCCCACCACCAGTGCCGGCACCAGCGCCCGCTCGTCGGCCCCGGCGGGAGCGACAGCCGCGCGGATCGCGGCGCGGACCGTGCCGGCAGCGTCGAGCAGCGGGGTGGCGGGACCCACCACGACCGGCGGCTGCCTGCTCGAGAGCACCGCCGCCAGGTCGGGCCCGTCGGCGGGTCCCAGCAGCCCGCCGGCCGTGATCCGGGCACCCATGCGCAGCGACCGCCAGGACGCGTCACCGATGGCGAGCACGGGGACCCGGGTCGACACGACGCCCCCGCGCCGGCGTACCTCCAGGACGGTCAGTCGGGTCAGCACGAACGGGGCGTGCCGGCCCCGGCGGAGCACCGGGTCGGTGGCGACCTTCGCGGTGACCCGGACGAACGCCCGCTCCTGGGCGAGCCGGCCGACCGCGCTGCGCTGGTTGGCCTCGGCACGCACCACGGTGACCGCGGCGACCGCGGTGCACGCCGCCAGGCAGGCAAGGATCGTGACGACCGGCCGGCCACCGCGGTGCCGCCGCAGCACCCCCAGCCCGCAGCCGGCCAGCAGGACCGCGACCAGCCAGTGCGGCAGCAGGAATCCGGCGAGCCCGCCCGACCACGCTGCCGCCGCCAGCGCGGGCATCCGGAGGTCGGCCGGCGGCGGCTCCTCCGTGCCGGAACCGCTCACCGGCCCGGTCACAGCGTGACGTAGGGCGCGATCTTCGCCAGGGTCGCGGCACCGATCCCGGAGACCTCCAGCAGCTCGTCCACCGCGCCGAAGGCACCGTTCTCGCTCCGCCACTGCAGGATCGCCTGTGCGGTGACCGGGCCCACCCCCGGCAGGGTCTCCAGCTCGGTCTGCCCGGCGGTGTTGATGTTGACCATCGCGGGCACAGTGCCGGCCGCTCCCGCGGCCGCGGACGGGACGATCCCCGCGGGGACGGGCACCCCGACCACGACCTGCTCCCCGTCGGTGAGGACCCGGGCGAGGTTCAGCGAGGTCAGCGGCACCCCCTTGCGGACACCACCGGCGGCCGCGAGGGCGTCCACGACGCGGGCCCCGACGGGCAGCGTGGCGATCCCGGGTCGACGCACCTTGCCGGCGACGTCGACCATGATCGTCCCGCTCCCCGACGGCGACCCGGTGGCATCGGGGACCGGCACCGGTGCCGAGACCGAGGTGACCAGTGCTGTCGGGCTCCCGAGCGGGGTCGCCTCCACCGCGACCGGCACGCTGGTGCCGCCCCCGGCGGCCCGGAGCACCCACCAGCACGCCACCGCGAGGGCGGCGGCGACGACAACGGCGACGACGGTGAGGTGGGAGGCGCCGAGCTGCACCCGGCCCTGCAGCGTGCCCGGCAGCCGGTCCTCGAGCCAGCCGGCGACCACGTCCACGCCCGGGGTGGGCCGGCGGGCGTGACGTCCCCGGCGCCCGGGCGGCCGCGCCGGGGCCGGCGGTTGCGTGGGGACCGGGACCGGGGCCGGGGCAGGCCGGTCAGGAGGCTCGCCGGGTCCGTCCGGCCCGCTGGGGACGGGGGGATCGACCGGGTCGCGACGGATCCCGGCGAGCTCGGCACTCAGCAGCTCCAGCCGTCGCCGTGCTACCTCGGCGACCGCCTCGTGGTTGGGGTTGCGTGAGCGCATGAGCAGACGTTAGGCAGCCCCGCCGGCGGCCGGTAGGCCGTTCCGCAGCGGCTGTGGAGAACCCCGTGCCGGCGACGCCTGGGGGCGGTTTCGGGTCGCGCCTGCCCAGCCCGACCCTGCCCAGCCGACCCTGCCCAGCCCGACCCTGCTCAGCGGGGGGCGACCACGACGGCGACCATCCCGGGGCCGACGTGCGCCCCGATGACCGCCCCCACCTCGCCGACGGAGACGTCCCGGTCGGCCAGCTGCGCGCGCAGCCGTCCCCGCAGGCTCTCGGCCAGCGCCTCCGCGCGGTCGGGGTTCGCCAGGTGCGCGACCGCGACGTCGACCTGACGCTCACCTGCGGCCTCGACCGCGAGCTCCTCGAGGCGGCTCAGCGCCCGGGCCGACGTCCGCACCTTCTCGAGGCTGCCGACCCGGCCGTCGACGATCTTCAGCAGCGGCTTCATCGACAGCGCCGAGCCGAGGAGCGCCGCGGCGGCACCGATCCGGCCCCCTCGGCGCAGGTACTCGAGCGTGTCGACGTAGAACAGCGACGTGGTCGCGTCCGCACGGGCCAAGGCAGCACCCGCGGCCTGCTCCCTGCTTCCGCCCGCCTCCAGGACGTCGGCCGCGGCGAGCACCGCGAACCCGACCCCCATCCCGAGCTGCCGGGTGTCCACCGCCAGCACCGGGATCGACGCGTCCTTCCCCGCCAGCTGTGCCGACTCGTAGGTGCCGCTGACCTCCCCGGAGAGGTGGATGGACAGCACCGCCTCGGCGCCCGCCGCCGCCGCCTTCTCGTAGGCGTCGAGGAACGCGGCCGGGGTGGGCCGCGACGTGCTGACCGGGGTCCACTCGCGCAGGGCATCCGCGATCGTCTCCGGCGTCGCCTCCGGGTCGACGCCCTCGTCGTACGACGCGGCACCGATGATGACCTGGAGTGGTACGACGATGATGTCGCGGCACGCCACGACCTCCGACGGAAGGAGCGCCGTCGAGTCGGTGACGAGGGCGACCGGACCGGGCATGCGGGAAGGGTACCGGTCCGGCCGACGGGGGTGGAGCCGTCTCGAGTGGGTACGGGAGAGGTCGCTGAACCGACGAGAGGAGATGCATGCGCGTCGTCATCGCAGGAGGTCACGGCAAGGTGGCCCTGCACCTGGAACGGATGCTGGCCGAGCGAGGGGACCGGCCGGTCGGTGTGGTCCGCAACCCCGCCCACGCCGAGGACCTGGCCGCCGTCGGCGCGGAGGCGGTGGTGCTCGACCTGGAGCAGGCGTCGGTGGACCGGCTCGCCGACGTGGTCCGCGGCGCCGACGCGGTGGTGTTCGCCGCGGGCGGGGGGCCCGACAGCGGTCCGGCCCGCAAGGAGACGGTGGACAGGGGCGCGGCGGTGCTGCTCGCGGACGCGGCCGAGCGGGCGGGCGTGCGCCGCTACCTGATGGTCTCGTCGATGGGCACCGACCGCGCGGACCCCGAGAGCGACGACGTCTTCCAGGTCTACCTGCGCGCGAAGAAGGCCGCCGACGACGACCTGCGCGGGCGCGACCTGGACTGGACGATCGTCCGGCCGGGCCGGCTGACCGACGAGCCGGGCACCGGCAAGGTCACGGCCGGCCGGCTCGACCACGGCGCGATCACCCGCACCGACGTGGCGGCCGTGCTGCTGGCCGCCCTCGACGTCCCCTCGACGGTGCGGAAGAGCTTCGACGTGCTCAACGGCGACCACGACATCCCCGACGCCCTGGCGCGGGTGTAGCCGGGCTTCCTCCCGTGGAGAACTGTCGCTCCCCGTGGTGAGTTCACCACGGGGAGCGACAGTTTCCCTGCATACCTTGGTAAACGGCGGCCCGGTCAGGTGGTGAGGACGATGTTGACCAGCTTGGGGGCGCGCACGATCACCTTGCGGACCTGCTTGCCCTCCAGCGACCGTTGCACGGCCGGGTCGGCCAGCGCGGCCGCCTCCAGGTCGGCGTCGGACACGCCGGGGCTGACCTCCAGCCGGGCCCGGACCTTGCCCTGCACCTGCACGACCGCGGTCACCGACTCCTCGACCAGGAGCGCCTCGTCGACGGCCGGCCAGCCGGCCTTGGCCACGGTCGGCTGGTGACCCAGCCGGGCCCACATCTCCTCGGCGGTGTACGGCGCGACCAGGCTCAGCATGATCGCCACCGCCTCGGTCGCCTCCCGGACCGCCGGGTCCTCGGGCCCGCACCCGGAGTCGACCGCCTTGCGGGTGGCGTTGACCAGCTCCATGATCCGGGCCACGACCACGTTGAAGCGCCGGCCGTCGATCAGCTGGGCCGCCTCGTGCACGGTCTTGTGGGTGGCCCTGCGCAGCGCGACGTCGCCGCCCTCGACCGGCGTCCCCGGAGCCGAGGCCACGTCGCCGCTCAGCCGCCACGCCCGCTGCAGGAACCTCAGCGACCCGGCCGGCGAGAGGTCGGCCCAGTCGATGTCGTCCTCGGGCGGGCCCGCGAACACCAGCGTCAGCCGCACCGCGTCGACGCCGTACTCGTCGATCACCTCACCCAGGTTGACGCCGTTGCCCAGCGACTTGCTCATCGCCTTGCCCTGGTTGATGACCTGGCCCTGGTTCATCAGCGCCGCGAACGGCTCGACGAAGTCCAGCATGCCCATGTCGTGCAGCACCTTGGTGAAGAACCGGCTGTACAGCAGGTGCAAGATGGCGTGCTCGACGCCGCCGACGTATTGATGCGCCGGCATCCACCTCCGGACGGCCTCGGGGTCGAACGGGCCCTCCTCGTAGTGCGGGGAGCAGTAGCGCAGGAAGTACCACGACGAGTCCACGAACGTGTCCATGGTGTCGCTGTCCCGCTTGGCGGGTCCGCCGCACGACGGGCAGTCGACGTTGACCCAGTCCTCGGCCGCGGCCAGCGGCGAGGTGCCCTTGGGTTTGAGATCCGCCCCGCGCAGGTCGGGCAGCACGACGGGCAGCTGCTCGTCGGGGACCGGCACCTCGCCGCAGGACTCGCAGTGCACGATCGGGATCGGCGGGCCCCAGAACCGCTGCCGGGACAGCAGCCAGTCGCGCAGCCGGAAGTTCACCGCGCTCCGGCCGCGACCCGCGGCCTCCAGCCGCTCGATGATGGTCCGGATGCCGCTGGCCTTGTCGGTCAGCCCGTCCAGGTCGCCGGAGTTGACGTAGGCGCCGTCGCCGGGGGTCGCGACGTACGTCGACGCCGGGTCCGGCTCGCCGGTGTCGACGACCATCCGCACCGGCAGGTCGAACGCCTGGGCGAAGTCCAGGTCGCGCTGGTCGTGGGCCGGCACCGCCATCACCGCGCCGGTGCCGTAGTCGGCCAGCACGTAGTCGGACGCCCACACCGGGATCCGCTCGCCGTTGACCGGGTTGACCGCGTGGCGGCCCAGGAACACCCCGGTCTTCGGCCGGTCCGTGGCCAGCCGGTCGATGTCGCTCTCCTTGCGGACCTCCGCCAGGTAGGACTCGAACGCCTCCCGCTGCTCGGGAGCGCAGATCTCCGAGGCCAGCCTCGCGTCGGCGGCGACCACGAAGAACGTCGCGCCGTACAGCGTGTCGGGGCGGGTGGTGAACACCGTGACGGTCCTGTCGACGTCCCCCGCGGCGCCCTCGATGTCGAAGTCGACGTACGCGCCCTCGGACCGGCCGATCCAGTTGCGCTGCATGGCCAGCACCCGGTCCGGCCAGGTGTCCCTCAGGCCGTCCATGTCGTCCAGCAGCCGCTGGGCGTAGTCGGTGACCTTGAAGTACCACTGCGACAGCTCACGCTTGGTCACCTCCGCACCGCAGCGCTCGCACATCCCCTGGACGACCTGCTCGTTGGCCAGCACGGTCTGGTCGTTCGGGCACCAGTTGACCGGGGAGAACTTGCGGTAGGCCAGCCCGCGCTCGCGGAAGCGCAGGAACAGCCACTGCGTCCAGCGGTAGTACTCCGGGTCCGAGGTGTGCAGCCGGCGGGACCAGTCGAACGAGACCCCGTAGCGACGTAACGACTCGGCCTGGGTCTCGATGTTCGCGTAGGTGTACGTCGCGGGGTGCTCGTCGCGCTTGATCGCGGCGTTCTCGGCGGGCAGGCCGAAGGAGTCCCAGCCGATCGGGTTCAGCACGTCGTAGCCCTGCTGCCACCAGTAGCGCGCGATCACGTCGTGCAGCGCCATCACCTCGGCGTGGCCCATGTGCAGGTCACCGCTGGGGTAGGGGAACATCGTCAGCGCGTAGCGGCGCTCGCGGCGTCCGTCGTCGGCGGCCTGGAACGGGTTCAGGTCCTCCCAGACCTTGCGCCACTTGTCCTGCGTGGCGACCACGTCGTAGCCCGTGGCCTCGGCGTCGGCCTGCTGCTGCTCGCTCATCTGTTCGTCCTTCCTCGTCCGGTCTGCGGTCAGGCACAAAAAAACCCCTCAGGCACGAGGGGTTGCCGCGTCGACGTCAGTCCTGTGTCAACGCGGCCGGCCAAGAAGGATGCTCATCCGCATGGGTCGAGGGTAGCGCACCGGCACCGGGGCCGGGCAACGGGATTCGGGGCAACGGGATTCGGGGCAACGCGTTCAGGGCAGCTCGGTCGCGTCCAGGATCGCCTCGAGCCGGAACAGCCCGTGCCGGAGGTCGTCGTAGACCTTGTCGCCGAGCACGGTCTGCCACGCGCCCTCGATCGCCTCCGTGGTCGCGCCGATCACCTCGAGCACCTCCCAGCCGCGGTCGGTGAGCCGGACCACGCGGGTGCGCCGGTCCTGCGGATGACCCTCGCGCCGCAGGTAGCCGCCGACCTCGAGCTGGTGCAGGAGATGGTTCATGGCCTGCTTGGAGGACTGGGTGCGCATCGCGAGGACGCCCGGGCGCACGCCGTCCGGTCCCGGGTACTGGAAGACGCCGAGGTGGGCGGGCAGCACGTCGGGAAACCCCGCCGCGTGCACGGCGTCGAGGACGCGGTGCCGCACCCATACCGAGGGTCGCCGGAGCAGCGCCGCCACTGGCGGCGGCGCGTCCGGCCACGGTGCCCTCCCCACGGATCCCCCACCCATGCCACCGAGTGTGCGCCCCACCTCCGGCGATTTGTGGGCGTTTTGCCCGAAATTGACCAAAGGGCTAGTCCAGGGGCCCGGGTGGGCTACCCGCGGCCCACCCACCGGGCACCCGGGGTCAGACCGACGCGTCGGCGTGGTGCGTTTCCGGCTCGTGCGTCCGCTCCCCCGCGTCCGGAGGTACCACGACCGGGCGCAGCCGCGCCCAGGTCAGGAAGGCGGCCGCCACCACGACCATCCCCAGGCCCGCCCACAGGTTCACGTTGAGACCCCCCGCGCGGCGGAGGTCGGTGTCGGTGGTGCCCACCAGGCCCATCACGACCAGCACGACGCCGTACGCCCCGATCAGCAGCGCGATGAAGTTGCGGATGTCGAAGGCACCGGCCTTCTTGCGCGAGCTGTCTTCCTTGGCTTGCGACATGGACCCGACTCCTTACCAGAACAGGACGTTGAGGATGACGACGAGGACCACCCCGACGCCGGCGAGCTTGGTGGGCTGCTGGAACCAGGCCAGCTCCGGCTCGTCCGGGTCGCGGAAGTCCTTCTTCGGGGTCAGCGAGTAGACCAGCCCCCGCAGCTGCGACTCGGGCTTCGGACGGCTGGCCAGGCTGACGCCCACGCTGACCACGGCGTCGACGAAGAACGCGAGGCCGGCCGCGACGAACGCACCGCCCTGACCGCCGATCCCGATGACGCCGAGGACGTCCTCGCTGAGCACCCAGAAGCCCACGGCGGCCAGGGTGCCCGACACCAGGCCGATCCAGCCGGCCGCGGCGGTCATCCGCTTCCAGAACATGCCGAGGATGAAGGTCGCGAACAGGGGCGCGTTGAAGAAGCCGAACAGGGTCTGCAGGTAGTTCATGATGTTGTTGTACGACGCGGCGAAGGTCGCGGTCCCGATGGCGATCACGGTCGCGCCGACCGTCGCCCAGCGCCCGACCATGGTGTAGTGGCCGTCGGGCTTGTCCTTGACGAGGTAGGTCTGCCACAGGTCGTAGGAGAACACCGTGTTGAACGCGGAGATGTTCGCGGCCATGCCGGCCATGAACGACGCCAGCAGACCGGCGACCGCGACCCCCAGCATGCCGTTGGGGAGCAGGTCCCGCATCAGGTAGAGCAGCGCGTTGTTGTAGTCCGGGGAGCCGCCCGACGCCTTCGGCTTGGCGATCTCGCTGACCAGCACCGCGGCGATCATGCCGGGGAAGACCACGATGAACGGCACGAACATCTTCGGGAACGCGCCGATGATCGGCGAGCGCTGGGCCGCCGACATCGAGCTCGACGCCAGCGCCCGCTGGACCTCGACGAAGTTCGTGGTCCAGTAGCCGAAGGACAGCACGAACCCGAGACCGAAGACGATCCCGATCACCGACAGCAGCGGACTGTCGAAGCCGGACAGCGCCGTGCCCGGCCAGGAGGAGAGCTGGTCGACACCGCCCTCCGCCGCGAGCTTCGTCTTCAGGCCCCCGTAGCCACCCACCTTGTGCAGGCCCACCAACGTCAGCGGCAGCAGCGCCGCGACGATCACGAAGAACTGCAGCACCTCGTTGTAGATCGCCGCGGACAGGCCGCCGAGGGCGGTGTAGGTGAGGACGATGGCGGCGGCCACGATCAGCGAGAGCCACAGCGGCCAGCCGAGCAGCACGTTGACGATCTTCGCCAGCAGGTAGAGGTTGATGCCGGCGATCAGCAGCTGGGCGACCGCGAAGCTCAGCGCGTTGACCAGGTGCGCACCCGCCCCGAACCGCTTGCGCATGAACTCCGGGACGGAGCGCACCTGCGACCCGTAGTAGAACGGCATCATCACCACGCCGAGGAACAGCATCGCCGGCACCGCGCCCACCCAGAAGTAGTGCACGGTGGGGATGCCGTAGTTCGCGCCGTTGGCGGACATGCCCATGATCTCGACGGCGCCGAGGTTCGCGGAGATGAAGGCGAGCCCGGTCACCCACGCGGGAAGGGAGCGCCCGGAGAGGAAGAAGTCGATGCTGCTCGACACCGAGCGCCGCGCGGCGATGCCGATCCCGAGCACGAACACGAAGTAGAGCGCGATCAGCCCGTAGTCGACCCAGCTGGCGTCGAGCCGAAGCTGGGCGTCCGCCGCGAAAACCATCATGCCTCCCGGAAAGCAGGGCTGGGTCCGTCCGGGACCGTACCCGCTGTTCATCCGACCCATGCCTCCCCCGCTGCCTCCCCGCTGCCTCCCCGCCGGCCTCGCCTGCCTCGTGCCCGGGTCGGCCCTCCCCGGCCGCCGTACCGGTAGTCTCGGGCCCGCCGACGACGAGCGAGGAGAGGACCGAGATGACCTGGTTGGTGACGGGCGGGGCCGGCTACATCGGCGCCCACGTGGTGCGGGCGTTCGCGGACGAGGGGCTGGCGTCGGTGGTCGTCGACGACCTCTCCAGCGGCCACCGCGGCTTCGTGCCGGACGACGTCCCGTTCGTCGAAGGCAGCATCCTCGACACCGACCTGCTGGCCGCGGCGCTGCGTGACCACGCCGTGGAGGGCGTCGTCCACGTCGCCGGGTTCAAGTACGCCGGGGTCTCGGTCCAGAGGCCGCTGCACACCTACGAGCAGAACGTCACCGGCACGGTGAGCCTGCTGCGGGCCATGGAGCGCGAGGGCGTCGACAAGATCGTGTTCTCCTCCAGCGCCGCCACCTTCGGCACCCCCACCGACGAGCTCGTCACCGAGGACAGCGCCGTGGCGCCGGAGTCGCCGTACGGCGAGTCGAAGCTCATCGGCGAGTGGCTGCTGCGGGACCAGGCCGTGGCCAACGGACTGAGGCACACCTCGCTGCGCTACTTCAACGTGGTCGGCTCGGGGACACCGGAGGTCTACGACACCAGCCCGCACAACCTGTTCCCGCTCGTGTTCGAGGCGCTGGTCGAGGGCCGCACCCCACGGATCAACGGCGCCGACTACCCGACGCCGGACGGCACCTGCGTGCGTGACTACGTGCACGTCGCCGACCTGGCGATCTCGCACGTCGCCGCGGCCCGGGCGATGGCGGCCGGACGGGACCTCGAGCCGGTCTACAACCTCGGCAGCGGCACCGGGCTGTCGGTCCGCGAGATCATGGACGCGATGGCGCGGGTCACCGGGGTCGCCTTCGAGCCGGAGATCCACCCCCGCCGCGCCGGGGACCCGGCCCGCATCGTGGCCACCGGCGAGCTGGCGGCCCGCGACCTCGACTGGCGGATGCGCCACGACGTCGACGACATGGTGCGCAGCGGCTGGGAGGCCCGCACGGCGGCCGTCTCGTCCTGAGCCGGCCCCCGGCCCCGGCACGACCACGCACCCGCGACGGAAGGCAGCAGACCATGACAGTCCTCGACCTCTTCCGCCTCGACGGCAAGGTCGCGATCGTGACCGGGGCCTCCTCCGGCCTCGGCGTGGCGTTCGCCCAGGCGCTCGCCGAGGCGGGCGCCGACGTGGTCCTGGGCGCCCGCCGGGTCGAGCGCCTCGAGAACACCCGCACGCTGGTGGAGGCCGCCGGCCGGCGGGCGGTGGTGGTGCGCACCGACGTTGCCCGGCCCGAGGAGTGCCAGGCGCTGGTCGACACGGCCGTGCGGGAGCTGGGCCGGGTCGACATCCTGGTCAACAACGCGGGGATCGGGACCGCGGTCCCGGCCACCCGCGAGACCCCGGAGCAGTTCCGCGAGGTCATCGACGTCAACCTCAACGGCTGCTACTGGATGGCGCAGGCGTGCGGCCGGGTGATGCAGCCGGGCAGCAGCATCGTGAACATCAGCAGCGTGCTCGGCCTCACCACCGCGGGCCTCCCGCAGGCCGCGTACGCCGCGAGCAAGGCGGGGCTGATCGGGATGACCCGCGACCTGGCCCAGCAGTGGACCGGCCGGAAGGGCATCCGCGTCAACGCCCTGGCCCCCGGCTTCTTCGCGTCCGAGATGACCGAGCAGTACCCGCCGGACTACCTGGAGTCGATGCGGCCGCGGATCCCGATGGGCCGCACCGGAGACGTGCGCGAGCTCGCGGCCGCGGTGGTCTTCCTGGCCGGTGACGCGGCCGGCTACGTGACCGGTCAGACCCTCCCCGTCGACGGTGGCATGACGATCACCTGAACGGTTGCCGTTCGGGTGCCACGATAGGGACATGAGCACTCCCTCGAACATGTCCCGCCAGCGGGCCGTCCTCAACCTCGCCTTCCCGATGTCCCTCGCGGTCTACGACAAGTACGAGCAGGCGCAGAAGGCGGTCGACTTCCTGTCCGACCACGAGTTCCCGGTCGAGAACTGCATGATCGTCGGCACCGAGCTCAAGCAGGTCGAGCGGGTGACCGGGCGGCTGACCACCGGCCGGGTCGCCCTCGGCGGCCTGCTGTCCGGCGTCTGGCTCGGCCTCTTCGTGGGGCTGATCTTCTCCCTGTTCGACACCGGCGGCAGCGGGTTCGCGGTGATCGCCTCCACCGCGCTGTTCGGCGCGCTGTTCGGCCTGGTGTGGGCCCTGGTCGGCTACGCCGCGACCCGTGGACAGCGCGACTTCACGTCGGTGAGCCAGGTGGTGGCCACCCGCTACGAGGTGCTCGTGGAGCACAAGTTCCACGCGCAGGGGCGGGCACTGCTGGCCCAGCTGCCCGGCGGCCTCCCGGACCAGCAGCTTTAGCGTCGTCCGGGGCCGGTGGTATACCCTAGGGGGTATGCATAGGAAGATCATCCGCGGCCTTGTCGCCGCGACCGCCCTCTCCGCAGCCCTGCTCACCGCCTCGTGCGGCAGCTCGGACCCGGCCGTCGCCACCACGAGCACGAGCGTGGTGGCCGCACCGACCGCGAAGACGCTGATCGCCAAGGGCGCCCAGGTGGTCGACGTACGCACGCCGCAGGAGTTCGCCGCCGGCCACGTGAGCGACGCGCAGAACATCGACGTCACCGCCGGAGACTTCGTCAGCCGCATCGACGGCCTGGACCGCGATGCGACCTACGTCGTGTACTGCCACAGCGGCAGCCGGGCCGCCGCGGCGCTGCAGCAGATGGAGAAGATGGGCTTCAAGCACGCGGTGAACGGCGGCGGCTTCGACGCCCTCGCGGCGGCCGGCGTAGCCGTCCAGTAGCCGGCCCGGCCGCTCGGCCGCCCGCCGCCCCCCGGGCGGGGTGAACGCAGGTCCCGACAGGGGCTACTATGGGTGCAGCACCGGCTCTCGGCGATGCCGCTCGTCCATGACGGCCCTCGCTCCGCGGTCGGTGACCAGGTCACCGCCAGGTGGCCGCAGGTTCCACAGCGTGCGGGCCGTCGGGGCTCGTCACGTCGATCTCTCGCGGATCCGTGGGACCGAGTCGCGACGCGGGGCAGCCGTGAGGACCGCTCCGGTCGACGTCCCGTTGCCCCGGCCGCGGGACGACGTGCGGGGTGGCGTCATCCCGCCGCGGCGAGCCGCCGGGCACTCCAGAGGAGGAGTCTTTGGCTCGACGAGGCCAGCGCCGACCGGACGTACGCCGGACCGCTCCGCGAACCCAGCGGCGCGTCCGCAACCTCGACAACGAGGGCATCATCCCGGTGCTCGCCCGCGCCGTGCGGGAGGTCGAGAACGCCGTCCAGCGCGGATCGGTGATGCCGTCGGTGCGGACGAAGTTCCAGGTCGTGGCCCTGCTGGTGCGGGAGAGCCGCGCCCGGGTGAAGGCGGACCAGACCAGCAGCGAGGCGTTCCGCACCGAGCAGCTCAAGCGCCTCGACGGGATCGCGACGATCCTCGCCAAGACCGCCGCCCGCGACACCTCGCTCCTCGCGCTGCTCGCCGAGGACGCGGACGTCTCCGACGCCGCCAGGCGGCTCAAGCGCGAGATGCTGACCGCGGCGGGGGTCGAGGCTCCCCCGGAGGAGGTGGCGCCGCCGGAGACCGCGGCAGCCACCGCCACCGAGCGTCGGGTCGTCCCCCAGTCGGTGGTCTCGCGGCAGCTGGCCAACCCCTTCCTCCCTCCCGACTTCTCCGCGGCCCAGCCGCCCAAGCCCCGCCCGCGCCGGCTGGCCAGCTGGGAGCTGCTCGGCCCGCTGTTCAGGTCCTTCGAGGTCGCCGGAGGCGGCGCCTCGTCGTGCATGGCCCTGCCGGAGCCGTCGTCGCGCAAAGCCCCGGGCGGGCTGCGGCTGATGCCGCACCAGGCCCAGCTGGTCGCGGCTGCCGCAGCCGGTCACCGGACGTTCCTGCTCGCCGACGAGCCGGGGCTGGGGAAGACCGCCCAGGCGCTGCTCGCCGCCCAGGCGGCCAACGCGTACCCGTTGCTGGTGGTCGCACCGAGCGTCGTCAAGACGAACTGGGCCCGGGAGGTCGGCCTCTGGACGCCCAAGCGCACGGCCACGGTGGTCCACGGCGACGGCGACACGATCGACGGCTTCGCCGACATCGTCATCCTCAACTACGAGGTCCTCGACCGGCACATCGGCTGGCTCGGCGACCTCGGCTTCCGCGGCATGGTCGTCGACGAGGCGCACTTCATCAAGAACAAGTCCTCGCAGCGCTCCCAGCACGTGCTGCAGCTCTCCGAACGGGTCCGCTCCCGCGTCGCCCGGCCGCTGCTGATGGCGCTCACCGGCACGCCGCTGATCAACGACATCGAGGACTTCCGGGCCATCTGGCAGTTCCTCGGCTGGATCGACGACAAGAAGCCGCTCGCCGAGCTCATGGACGCCCTCGAGGACACCGGCCTGGAGCCGGCGGACCCCGGGTTCTACCGGGCGGCGCGCCGGTGCGTGGTCGACATGGGGATCGTCCGCCGGCGCAAGGTCGACGTGGCCGCCGACATCCCGGCCCGCCGCGTGGCCGACCTTCCCGTCGAGCTCGACGACGAGGCCGCGCGGTCGATCCGGGAGTCCGAGCGTGAGCTCGCCCGCCGCCTGGTCGCGCGCTACGAGAGCGCCCTGGAGACCCGCACGTCCGGTGCGGTCGTCGACGGGATCGACCACGACCTGGTGCGCAGGGTCGCGACCTGGGAGCGCGAGGACACCACCACCTCGACCGGCGAGAACGTGTTCGGGATGATGCGGCGGATCGGCCAGGCGAAGGCCGGGCTGGCCGCCGACTACGCGGCCCAGCTGGCGCGCAACGTCGGCAAGGTCGTCTTCTTCGCCAAGCACGTCGACGTGATGGACGCGGCGGAGGACCTCTTCGCCAAGCGTGGGATCCGCTTCTCGTCGATCCGCGGCGACCAGACCCCGAAGTCGCGGCAGAAGAACATCGACGCGTTCGTGAACGACCCCGACGTCGCCGTCGCGGTCTGCTCGCTGACCGCGGCCGGGGTGGGCATCAACCTGCAGGTCGCCTCCGACCTGGTGCTCGCCGAGCTGTCCTGGACCGACGCGGAGCAGACCCAGGCCATCGACCGGGTCCACCGCATCGGCCAGGAGCAGCCGGTCACCGCCTGGCGGATCATCGCCGCGCAGACCATCGACACGAGGATCGCCGAGCTGATCGACAGCAAGGCCGGGCTCGCCGCCCGCGCGCTCGACGGCTCCGACGAGGAGGTGGCGTCCTCGGCCGACGTGCAGCTCGAGGCGCTCGTCGCGCTGTTGACGGACGCGCTGGAGCGCCGACCCTAGCCCCAGGCGGGTCGTCGTCCCGCTCAGGAGAGCAGGCCGGCGACCGTCCTGGTCAGGACGGGCGTGGGGTAGCGGCGCCGACCGGTGAGGTCACTGGGCCAGCAGGAGGTCGTGGAGACCACGTGGACGTCGCCGTACCGGTCCTGGACGAGGAGCACGTCCTGGGTCCGGTCGAGGTCGTAGTCGACACCCCCGCAGGGATCGCCCAGGCCGCCGGCGGCGGCCAGGCGCACCAGGGACCTCGGCCGGGCCACCGGGACATGGCGGGTGAGCCGCCCCCGCCAGCTCTGGGTGAACGTGCCGGACTCCGGGCTGAGGCGGTACCGGCAGGCGATCACCCTCACCGGGGCGCCCGGACGGACCGGACCTGCGCCCTCGGTGTACGACACGTCGTTCCACCTCGACGGGCACCGCGGGCCACCGGTCGAGGGAGCCGGGCCGTCGGCCGCACGCTGGCCTTCCACGAGACCGAGCACGGCACGGAGCACGTCGGCGGCCCCGCTCCACGTCCGGCCGCCTCGCACGGCGACGTTCGCGCAGGTGCCCGACGTGTCGCCCCGCAGCCACACCCGCGAACCGTCCGGGTAGGCAAGGACCAGGTCGAAGCCTGGGGTCAGCGGCAGCGTGCAGGTCTGCGGCTGGACGTAGGGACCGAGCCGGTTCAGACGCGCGACCAGTCGCACCACCGCCGGCCCGCGGAGCGTGTCGGCCGGCCACGTGAGGTTGAACCCGGCGTTGTCGACCAGCCCACCGCACAGCCGGGCGGCCATGGCGCCGGTCGGCACCACCGGTGCGCCGGTCACGCTGCGCTTCGGGGGCCGGGTGCAGTCGAGCCGGACCGGTGCCACGGCCTCGGCCCGCCGGGTCGGCCCGGTGGCTCCTCGCGAGGGCACGGCGCCATCTGGGGCACCGCCCGACAGGACGGCGACCGCCAGCGCGACCGCGACGACCCAGCTCCCCACCGGCAACCCCCTCTCGACCTCGCGCGACCTCAGTGTGACGCACCACGGGCCGCGGGGTCCGCGCCGTTCGCGGGTCAGTCCGCGAAGGCGCGCAGGTGCCGCTGGGAGGCGGTGAGGAGGTTCTGGGCGACCACGGACACGTCGTCCGGAAGGCCCGGGATGGCGAGCAGCCGCCGGATCTCTCTGATCGTCCGTTCCTCCACGTCCTCGCCGACGCCGAGGGCCTCGTCGAGATCCCCGCTCCCCTCCGCGAGCTCGTGGTCGTAGAACGCCTGGACGTCGCCGCTGGCGAACCACCCCACCGGCAGACCCGCGGACGGGTCCTGGGCGCCGTACGCGGAGAGCAGCCGGACGACCTCCTGCCGGTGCGCGGTCTCCGCATCGGCGATGTTGCGGAAGATCGGCCGGGCAGTGGTGACGGCGAACCTCGCGTAGAGGTCGTGCGACGCCTTCTCCATCTGCACCCGGTGCCGGAGAACGGCGACGACCGCGTCCACGTCGGCGCCGTCGCCGCCCGGGGCGGTGGACGGTGGTGCGGCCGACACCGTCGCGCCGACGGACGGCGGCGTCGTGGTGGCCGGCCCGCCGGCCTGCCTCTCGTCTCCCGTGCCCTGGCCGCAGCCGGAGAGCACGAGCGCGAACGCTGCCGCGACGGCAGCCACGGTGGCGAGCCGCTCGGCCGGCCGCCGGATGAACCTCGTCATGGGACACCCCCTGCGTGTCCGGCGCACCGCCGTCCGGCAGGGCGCCCTGCAGTCCACAGTCCATGCCCCCGGGAGCGGGGCCGCCAGAGGCGATGGTCCGAGGCGTACGTCCCGAACCGGCAGGAAGCGGACGTCCGGCGGCCCGGCGGGTCGGCTCAGGGACGACCCGGCGCACCCCCGCCGCACCGAGGGACGGCCGACACGTGTCCGATGAATGTCCCAGGGCCATGCCCGGGGCCTCTCTCGAGGACTCCGGCATGGCCCTGACCTGCGTGTTCGGTGGAGCTGAGGGGACTCGAACCCCTGACCCCCTCCATGCCATGGAGGTGCGCTACCAGCTGCGCCACAGCCCCGCCGCCCTCATCGGGCAACCCGGGAATCTTAGCCAACAGCGGTGCCGGATGCGAAATCGGGGCCCCGCCTGCTCATCCCTCGTCGGGAAGCCGCTGCGGGGAGTCGTGTCCCGGCCGGACGGACACGTTGTAGCCGGCCAGCCGCAGCAGACCTCCGTGGCCGAGCTCCTCGACCGTCGCCCAGGCGCAGTTGTCGATGCCGCGCAGCGATCCGGCCAGCTCGGCCGGCCAGCCCAGCAACGCGACGACACCGACCCTGAGCGCCGCGCCGTGGGTCACCACCACGCCGGACTCCCCCGGCCCGAGACCGGCCAGGCAGTCGGTCAGGGCCACGGACATCCGCTGCTCGACCTCGGCGGAGGTCTCCGCGCCGGGCAGCCGCAGGTGCCCGTCGCCCCGCATCCAGGCGGCGTGCTCGGCCGGGTAGCACTCGGCGAACTCGGCGAGGGTCAGCCCCTGCCGGGCGCCGACCGAGAACTCGCGCAGCCGCTGGTCGTGGGTGGCGACCAGGCCGGTCTCCTTCTCGAGGTAGGCCACGGTCTGTCGGGCCCGCGCCAGGTCGGAGGTCCACAGCGCCGCCGGTCCGAGACCGGCCAGGTACGGCGAGACCGCCTGCGCCTGGGCGTGCCCGACGTCGTCGAGCTCCACGTCGGCCTGCCCCTGGGCCCGGCCGGCGTCGTTCCAGGCGGTGCGGCCGTGCCGCAGCAGCACCAGCCGGCGTCCGGGGACCTCCCCCGCGCGGGCCTGCGCACCCGGCTCGCCGATCACTCGCCGCGGCCGGAGGTCACGGTCTCCGGCAGGTCGATCAGCGGACAGTCGCGCCACAGCCGCTCCAGCGCGTAGAACGAGCGCTCCTCCTCGTGCTGCACGTGCACCACCACGTCGCCGTAGTCGATCAGCACCCAGCGTCCGTCGCGCTCGCCCTCGCGTCGTACCGGCTTGGCGCCGATCCCCCGGAGCCGGTCCTCGATCTCGTCGACGATCGCCTTCACCTGCCGGTCGTTGGCGGCCGAGCACAGCAGGAACGCGTCGGTGATGACGAGCTGGTCGGAGACATCGAAGGCGATGATGTTCTCGGCGAGCTTGTCCGAGGCCGCCTCGGCGGCGGTCCGGACGAGCTCGAGGGCGCGGTCTGTGGCGGTCACTGAAGTCCTTGCTTGGAGTGCGATCGGTCGGGCGAGTAGAGGGAGTACTTGCTGATGTACTGCACCACGCCGTCGGGGACGAGGTACCACACCGGCTCACCTCGTTCCTGGCGCCTGCGGCAGTCGGTGGAGGAGATGGCCAGGGCCGGGATCTCGACGATCGTGACCTTGTCCCCGGGGATCCCCCTCAGGGTGGACTCGTCCATCTCGTAGCCGGGCCGGGTGCAGCCGACGAAGTGCGCGAGCTCGAACACGTCGCCGGCGTCGTGCCAGGTGAAGATCTCACCGAGGGCGTCGGCGCCGGTGATGAAGTACAGGTCGGCGTCGGGCAGCGCCGTGTGCAGGTCGCGCAGCGTGTCGACGGTGTACGTCGGACCGGGCCGGTCGATGTCGACCCGCGAGACCCAGAAGCGCGGGTTCGACGCGGTCGCGATGACCGTCATGAGGTAGCGGTCCTCCGGGGCCGACACCACCCGGTCCGTCTTCTGCCACGGCTGACCGGTCGGCACGAACACGACCTCGTCGAGGTCGAACCAGGACTGCACCTCGCTCGCGGCCACCAGGTGGCCGTTGTGGATGGGGTCGAAGGTGCCGCCCATCACGCCGATGCGGCGCTTTCCCGGCTCGACGTCAGTCACGCGTGCGGGTCATCTCACGGTCACGAGTGGTCGCGGCCCGCGCCGAACATGAGCAGGCCGATCATGAGGACGAGGAAGATGGCCAGCACGAGCGCACCGATGAGCCAGTGGTTCGGCCCGGACGAGGAGGTGGTCTCGGCGGCGGTCGTGATCACGGACGTAAGCGACATGGCCCCGATCCTACCGTGCCGGAACCGGCAGCCCGATCCGTCCGAGGCGGACGAGGGAGGCACCCTTGAGGACGAGCAGTCCGGTGGCGATGACCGCGCCCAGCCAGACCCAGCCGGTCACCAGAAGCAGCACCGCGAA
The DNA here is from genome assembly GCA_963838025.1 of uncultured Actinomycetota bacterium. Classification (GTDB taxonomy): domain Bacteria; phylum Actinomycetota; class Actinomycetes; order Propionibacteriales; family Nocardioidaceae; genus Nocardioides_B. The sequence goes on along the minus strand of CAWIPF010000001.1, from coordinate 1,015,639 downwards.
CAGCGAGGAGTTCACCGCTTTGCCCGGTTTGGACCAGTTCCACAGCCACAGCGGACGGTCCACCACGTGGAAGTAGTTCGGGCTGCGGATCGGCCAGGCCAGGAACGCCAGGGACAAGAAGCAGTCGACCACCATGAACTCGGCCAGGTAGATCATCACCGGCACCGCGAACTCGTGGTGCAGCCACATCAGCCCCAGGTAGAACGACGCGGCGCAGAAGCGGTCGCTGAGGATGTCGAGGACCGCACCGATCCTGGTCTCGCAGCCGCGCACCCGGGCCACGAAGCCGTCGAGCATGTCGCCCAGCCAGTAGACGACCAGCGCCGCGACCAGCAGCGCCAGGCTCTCCTGGTGGGCCGCCAGGCCGGCGAGCACCACCGACACGACCGTGCGTACGCCGGTGATCACCGTGGCCGACGTGCCGACCCTCTCCCGGGCCGGGTCGGTCCAGACGTCGAGTTCCTCGGTCGTGGTCGGGCTCACCCGCTCACCCTATGCCGGGCCGACCTCTCAGGAGCGCAGGACGGGGTGGATCGGGCCCGCGAACCGGACCGTGAACCGGCTGCTGCCGAGGATCGCCTGCAGCCGCGCGGCGCCGGCCTCCACGGCTGCCCTGGTCCGCTCGGCGACGTCGACCAGCAGCCTGGTCCGGATGTCCCCGTCCGCGGTCTGCGCCCACGCGCCGACGACTTGACCGTCGGCCCAGACCGCGGGCCCGCCGTTGCCGTTGCGGTCGAAGACGTCGGAGCACTCGGCGGGCAGGTACCAGTCCCGCTGCTTCCACCCCATCGTGGTGGGGTCCAGACCCGGCAGCAGCGCGACCCAGGGGCCCACGGGCTCCACGGGCTCCTCGTCGCCCGCCGCCACCCAGCCCCGGACGGGCGGCCCGGTCCCGTTGCCCGCACCCGTCTCCGGGCCCAGGTCGACCGCGACGGCGGCGCAGTCGGCGAGCGCCCGCCGGGTCAGCGCGGCCGTCCAACCGGTCCACCACTGCAGGTCCGCGGCCGTCCCGGGGCCGAACGCCCGCAGCCAGCGGTCCGCCAGCTCGCGGGCCGCGTCGCGCTCGTCGAGCTCACCCAGGCCGCCGGGCAGCCAGTCGTCCGCGGCCGCCCAGGCGTACTGGCCGCTGATCCAGCTGCCCGAGGGGCGGGTGCGCACGATCTGGCCCTCGAACCCGAGCTGGGTCAGCACCCGGGTGTGGGCTGCCACCGTGGCCGCGTAGGACTTGCCGGGCGACATCGCCAGCGGGTGCCGCAGCTCGGGGACACGCTCACCGAGCGTGCGCGCGGTCATCGAGCCGTGCGCGCGCAGCTCGGTCAGCACCTGTGCCTTCGCCTCGGTCAGCCAGCCCTCGGGGTCGGCGATCCCGTTGTCGGCCAGCAGCGCGGCGAGGCGGCGGTGCTGCGGGCCGGCGAGCCGACGGGTGGCCGCGGCGTGCAGCAGGCGTACGACGTGCGGCGTGGCCACCCACAGCGTCCGGCGCATGGCGTGGTGCCGGACCAGGCTGCGGTCGTCGTACAGCGCCTGCTCGACCGCGGCGACCGACGGGCTGCGCATCCGCGCCATCGCCGACAGGAACACCGTGACCGGGTCGCTGGAGTGCAGGGCGACCAGCGCGTCCGCGACGGCCGCGACGTCGTCGGTCCGCAGCTCGGGCAGCAGCAGGTGCCGTCGGGCCAGCCGGGCCCGGCGCTCCTCGGTGCCGATCGTGCGCATCATCCCGCGCAGTCTGCCACCGACATCGGGGTCAGCGGATGTGGCCGTCGCCGGTCACCACGTACTTCGTCGAGGTCATCTCCGGCAGCCCCATCGGACCGCGCGCGTGCAGCTTCTGGGTGGAGATGCCGATCTCCGCCCCGAAGCCGAACTCACCGCCGTCGGTGAAGCGGGTGGAGGCGTTGACGAGCACCGCCGCGGCGTCGACGGTCGCGGTGAACCGCCGGGCGGCCTCCACGGAGTCTGTGACGATCGCCTCCGAGTGCCCGGAGGAGTACCGCCGGATGTGCGCGATCGCCCCCTCCAGATCGGGTACGACGGCCGCCGCGATGTCCAGCGAGAGGTACTCGGTCGCCCAGTCCTCGGGCGACGCCGCCACCACGCCGTCGTGGGCCGCGAACGCCTCGTCGCCGTGCACCGTGACCCCGGCGTCCTGCAGCGCGGCCACCACGCGCGGCACGAACTCGGGGGCGACGGCGGCGTGCACCAGCAGCGACTCGGCGGCGTTGCACACCGACGGGCGCTGGGTCTTCGCGTTCAGCACGATCGCCAGCGCCTTGTCCAGGTCCGCCGCTGCGTCGACGTACACGTGGCAGTTGCCGACGCCGGTCTCGATCACGGGCACGGTCGACTCCTCGACCACCGAGCGGATCAGCCCGGCGCCGCCGCGCGGGATCAGCACGTCGACCAGGCCGCGCGCCCGCATCAGTGCCTTGGCGGGCTCGTGCCCCTCCCCCGGGACCAGCTGCACCACGTCGGCGGGCAGACCGGCCGCCGCGGCCGCACCGCGCAGCAACTCCACGATCGCCTCGTTGGAGCGCCGGGCGCTCGAGGACCCCCGCAGCAAGACCGCGTTGCCGCTCTTGAGACAGATGCCGGCCGCGTCCGCGGTCACGTTGGGCCGCGCCTCGTAGATGATCCCGACCACCCCGAACGGCACCCGCACCTGCCGCAGCTCCAGCCCGTTGGCCAGCGTCGACCCGCGCACCACCTCGCCGACGGGGTCCGGGAGTCCCGCCACCTCGCGCAGACCGTCGGCCATCCCGGCGACCCGTCCGGCGTCGAGCCGCAGCCGGTCGACGATGGCCGCCGGCGTCCCCGCGGACTCGGCCGCGGCCACGTCCCCGGCGTTGGCGGCGAGGACCGCGTCGGTGCCGGCCACGAGGGCGTCCGCCATCGCGCGCAGCGCGGTGTCCTTGGTGGCGCGGTTGGCCAGCGCCAGCTCGCGCGAGGCGTCCCGGGCCCGGGCGGCCACCTGCTCCACGGTGCTCATGCACCCAGCGTAGGAGCCCGGCGGCTCAGAAGGGGAGGGGTGTCACATCGTGAAGGTCGACGATCACGGAGTACTCCATGCCGCGGCTGAGGAACACCGAGCGCTCGAGGACCTCGAGGCCGACGACCTCCCAGCGCGGCAGCCCCGCGGAGTCACGGTGCTCGTTCCAGACCCGCAGCCCCAGCGACGACGCGTCGAGCAGGCTCTCGGCCTCTTCCCAGTACTGGATCTCGGCGCGCCCACCGGAGTACTTCAGTGAGTGCAGGAAGGGCCGCTGCTCGGCGAGCCGGCGCAGCGCACCGCGCACGATCAGTGGCTCGACCTGCTCGCCCGCGACCGTCACGGTCACGTGCCAAAGCCGGATCTGCTCCCTCACCGAGTCACCCTTCCCGAGTCCCGAAGACTTCGCTGTTCTCCCCCGGTCGGCGCAACCACCCCCAGATGGTCCCCCGGCAGCGGCAGTTCCCAGTGTGGCGCATCCCCGGGAGTCCGCGGTCGGTTTCCACAAATGGGCGCGTCCGTTGAGCGGTCAGCCCCGCAGCAGCACCAGGTCGTCGCGGTGCACGACCTCCCGTTCGTACGACGCACCGAGCTCGCGCGCCAGCTCCCGGGTGGAGCGGCCCAGCAGCCCGGGCAGCTCGTCGGAGTCGTAGTTGACCAGCCCGCGGGCCACCACCGTGCCGGAGCCGTCCACGAGGTCCACCGGGTCACCGCCGACGAACGTGCCGGAGACACCGGTGATGCCGGCCGGGAGCAGGGAGGCTCGGCGCTCGGTCAGGGCGCGGACCGCGCCCTCGTCGAGGGTGATCCTGCCCTTGGGCTCGGTGGCGTGGGCCAGCCACAGCAGCCGGGTGGGGCGCCGCCGGCCGGTGGGGTGGAACATCGTGCCGACCGGGTCGCCGGAGAGCGCGTCCCGGGCGAGGCCGGCCGAGGTGAGCACCACCGGGATCCCGGCCTCGGTGGCGATCCGGGCCGCCTCGACCTTGGTCTGCATGCCGCCGGTGCCGAGCCCGGCCGCCCCGGAGCGGCCGAACTCCACGACGGCGAGGTCGGTCTCGGCGGTCACGTCCTTCAGCAGGGCGGCGCCGGGGCGGGCCGGGTGGCCGTCGTAGAGCCCCTCCACGTCGGAGAGCAGCAGCAGCAGGTCCGCGTGGACCAGGTGGGCGACCAGCGCGGCGAGCCGGTCGTTGTCGCCGAACCGGATCTCGGACGTGGCGACGGTGTCGTTCTCGTTGACGATCGGCAGCACGCCCATCTCCAGGAGCCGGGCGAAGGTCCGGTGGGCGTTGCGGTAGTGGCTGCGCCGGGTGACGTCGTCGACGGTCAGCAGCACCTGGCCCACCTGGAGGGCGTGCCGGCCGAACTCCTCGGTGTAGCGGTGCACCAGCTGGCCCTGGCCGACGGAGGCCGCGGCCTGCTGGGTGGCCAGGTCGCGGGGACGCCGGGCCAGGCCGAGCGGCGCCAGGCCCGCGGCGATCGCCCCCGAGGAGACCAGCACGACCTCCGCGCCGCGCGCCCGCACCCCGGCCAGCGAGTCGACCAGCGCCCGGACCCGCTCGGGGTCGATGCCCCCCGCGGCGGTGGTCAGCGAGGACGAGCCCACCTTGACCACGACCCGGGAGGCCGCGGCCACCGCCTCGCGTCGGGTCACGGCTGCTCCTCGCCGGGGCGGTCCTCCCGGGGCTCGCGGTCCGGGTCGTCCTCGTCCCAGCCCCAGTCGGCGTCGGCACGTCGTACGACGGGCTCGGCGGGCTCGGCGGGCTCCGGCTGCTCCCCCGCCCGCCGGCGGCGGGCCACGTCGGCGCGGGTCTCGCCCTCGGCCCGCGAGCCCATCGCCTCGTCGATCTCGCGGCGGCGACGGGCCGCGGGGCGGACCTCGTCGAACCGCTGGTCCTCGCCGCGCCTGCTGAGCAGCTCGGCACCGGCGCTCACCATCGGCTTGAAGTCGAACACCACGGCGTTGTCGGCCTCGCCGATCAGCACCGCGTCGCCCTCCTCCGCGCCGAGCTCGAGCAGCTTGTCCTCCACCCCGAGCCGGTTGAGCCGGTCGGCGAGGAAGCCGACCGCCTCGTCGTTGCTGAAGTCGGTCTGGCGCACCCAGCGCTCCGGCTTCGTGCCCCGGACCCGCCAGCCCTCGCCGGTCTCCTTGATGGTGAACTCCGCCGCGCCGACCGCCTCGGGCGGCCGGATCACGATCCGGGTCGCCTCCGCGACCGGCCTGCGGGCGCGGGCCGCGGTGACCAGCTCGGCCATCGCGAACGACAGCTCCCGCAGCCCCTCGCGGCTGGCCGCCGAGACCGGGTAGACCGCGAGGCCGCGGGCCTCCAGGTCGTCGGTGACGATGTCGGCGAGGTCGCGCCCGTCCGGCACGTCGACCTTGTTCAGCGCCACCAGGCGAGGCCGGTCCTCCAGGCCGCCGTAGCGGCCGAGCTCGTGCTCGATCACGTCGAGGTCGGAGACGGGGTCGCGTCCCGGCTCCATCGTGGCGGTGTCGATCACGTGCACGATCGCCGCGCACCGCTCGATGTGCCGCAGGAAGTCGTGACCGAGACCGCGACCCTCGCTCGCCCCCTCGATCAGACCCGGGACGTCGGCCACGGTGAACGTCGTCTCACCCGCGGTGACCACGCCCAGGTTCGGCACCAACGTGGTGAACGGGTAGTCGGCGATCTTGGGACGTGCCCGGGACAGCGCCGCGATCAGGCTCGACTTCCCGGCGCTGGGGAAGCCCACCAGCCCGATGTCGGCGACGACCTTGAGCTCGAGCACGACGGTCAGGTCGTCCCCGGGCTCGCCGAGCAGCGCGAAACCCGGGGCCTTGCGCTTCGAGGAGGCAAGCGCGGCGTTGCCCAGCCCGCCGCGACCGCCCTGGGCCAGCACCATCTCGGTGCCGGGTCCGACGAGGTCGCCGAGCACGGTGCCGCGCTCGTCGCTGACCACGGTGCCGTCGGGGACCGGGAGCACCAGATCCTGGCCGTGGGCGCCGTTGCGGTGGCCGCCGGCGCCGTGGCCGCCGTGCTCCGCGCGCCGGTGCGGGCTGTGGTGGTAGTCGACCAGGGTGGTCACGTCGGGGTCGACCCTCAGGACCACGCTGCCCCCCGGGCCGCCGTTGCCGCCGTCCGGGCCCCCGAGCGGCTTGAACTTCTCGCGGTGGACCGAGGCCACCCCGTTGCCGCCGCGGCCGGCGGTGACATGGAGCACCACCCGGTCGACGAACGTGGGCACCGCCATCGCGGGAGCTCCTCTCGAGGCTGCTGGACAAAGCGCGAGGGGCGCCCTGCTGTTGTCGGCAGGGCGCCCCTCGCGGCGTACGTGGGTGTTACTTCCCGGCTGAGCTCACTCAGCGGTCGGGACGATGTTCACGACCCGGCGACCACGCTTGGTGCCGAACTCGACGTTGCCGCCGACGAGCGCGAACAGGGTGTCGTCCCCGCCGCGGCCGACGCCGCTGCCCGGGTGGAAGTGGGTGCCGCGCTGGCGGACGATGATCTCACCCGCGTTGACGAGCTGGCCGCCGTAGCGCTTGACGCCGAGGCGCTGCGCGTTGGAGTCCCGACCGTTCTTGGTCGAGGCCGCGCCCTTCTTGTGTGCCATGAGTTCAGTCCTTGTCTTGCTGGATGCGGGGAGTCCGGTCGAGCCCTGCCGTCAGTGGGTGAGCGTCACTGGGAGATGTCGGTGACCTTGACCTGGGTGTACTTCTGGCGGTGGCCCTGACGCTTGCGGTAGCCGGTCTTGTTCTTGTACTTCAAGATCGTGATCTTGGGGCCCTTGGTGGCGCCGACGACCTCGGCGGTCACCGACGCCTTCGCCAGGTCGCCCGCGGCCGCGGTCACCTTCTCGCCGTCGACGAGCATGACCACGGGAAGCGTGACCGAGTCGCCGGCCACACCCTGGATCTTGTCGATCTCGATGACGTCACCAACAGCAACCTTCTTCTGCTGGCCGCCACTGCGCACGATCGCGTACACCGCGGACTCACTCTCTTCGTCGGACTACAAGTTCGTTGTGCGCCCTGCTCACCGCGTCGTCATGGTCGTGACGGGGGAGCGTGCTGCCGGGCACACGGCAAGGGCGCTCGGAGCGCCGAGGGTCAAGTCTACGCAACCGCGAGGGGTCGGTCAAAACGGGTGGCGGGGCCACCACGGACGCCTCAGCGCTTGCGCACCCCCTTCTTCTTCACCGGCACGTGCACCGCGGCGGCCGGCTCGAGCTCCGCGTCCGGCGACCCCGGGTCGGGCTGGTCGGGCGTCCCGGTCGAGGCCCCGGCCGGTACGTCGACCGGCGCACCGCCGTCCCCGGCCGCCACCGCCCCGCTGGGCGGGCCGGCCGGCCGGCGGGCGACCCGGCGGCGCGAGGTGGTCACCACGCGGGGCGGCGCCGGCGGCTCGACCGGCGGCTCGACCGGCTGCTCGGCGACCGGGGTCTCGGCGGGGGTCTCGACGGGGGTCTCGGGAGCCGCCCCCGGCCGCCCGGCCGTGGGCTCCGTGGGCTCCGTGGGCTCCGGCGTGGGCTCGGGCCGCTCCTCGGGCTCCTCCGGTGCCGTCTCCACGTCCGCCGCCCGACCCTCGGGGGCCTGGTCGTGCTTGGCGATCGCGGCGATGTCCTTCGGGGAGGGAGCCGCTGCCTTGGCCTGCTCGTCCTCGCCCTTGCCGCGACCACGCCCGCGACGGCCGCGACGGGGCTCCTCGTCCGGCTTCTTCTTGGTCTCGACGGGCTCGTGGTGGGTGATCAGGCCCCGGCCACCACAGTGGTCGCAGGTCTCGCTGAACGCCTCGAGCAGGCCGGTGCCGATCCTCTTGCGGGTCATCTGGACCAGGCCGAGGGAGGTGACCTCCGCGACCTGGTGGCGGGTCCGGTCCCGGCCGAGGCACTCCACGAGGCGCCGCAGCACCAGGTCGCGGTTGCTCTCCAGCACCATGTCGATGAAGTCGACGACGATGATCCCGCCGATGTCGCGCAGCCGCAGCTGGCGGACGATCTCCTCGGCCGCCTCCAGGTTGTTCTTGGTGACCGTCTCCTCCAGGTTGCCCCCGGAGCCGGTGAACTTGCCGGTGTTGACGTCGACGACCGTCATCGCCTCGGTGCGGTCGATGACCAGCGACCCGCCGGACGGCAGCCAGACCTTGCGGTCGAGCGCCTTGGCGATCTGCTCGTCGAGACGGTACGCCGCGAAGACGTCGTCGCCGCCGTCGTACCGCTCGAGCCGGTCGGCGAGGTCGGGCGCCACGTGCTCGACGTAGCCCTGGACCATGTCCCAGGCGTCGTCGCCGGAGACCACGAGCCTGCCGAAGTCCTCGGTGAACAGGTCGCGGACCACCTTGAGGGTCAGGTCCGGCTCGCCGTACAGCAGCTGGGGGGCGTTGCCCTTCTCCACCTTGGCGGCGATGTCCTCCCAGCGGGCGGTCAGCCGCTCGACGTCGCGGGTCAGCTCATCCTCGCTCGCGCCCTCGGCGGCGGTGCGGACGATCACGCCGGCGGTGTCGGGCACGATCTCCTTGAGCAGGGTCTTGAGCCGGTTGCGCTCGGTGTCCGGGAGCTTGCGGGAGATGCCGCTGGTGGTGCCGTCGGGCACGTAGACGAGGAACCGGCCGGGCAGGCTGACCTGGCTGGTCAGGCGCGCCCCCTTGTGGCCGATCGGGTCCTTGGTGACCTGGACGAGCACGGACTGGCCGGACTTGAGGACCTGCTCGATCTTGCGGGGGCCGTTGCCGGCGCCGAGCGAGTCCCAGTTCACCTCGCCGGCGTAGAGCACCGCGTTGCGGCCCTTGCCGATATCGATGAACGCGGCCTCCATCGAGGGAAGCACGTTCTGCACCCGGCCGAGGTAGACGTTGCCGATCAGCGAGGTCTGCGACTCGCGCGCGACGTAGTGCTCGACGAGCACCTTGTCCTCGAGCACGGCGATCTGGGTGAGGTCCTGCTTCTGGCGGATCACCATCACCCGGTCGACGGCCTCGCGACGGGCCAGGAACTCCGCCTCGCTGACGATCGGCGCGCGGCGGCGACCGGCCTCACGGCCCTCCCGCCGGCGTTGCTTCTTCGCCTCGAGGCGGGTGGAGCCCTGCAGGCTCGTGATCTCGTCCTCGGGGTTGCGTGCCTTGCGGACCCGGGTGACGGTGCGCTCGGACTCGTCCTGCGCGCCGCCCTCGCCCTCCTCGCCGGAGCGGCGCCGCCGCCGCCGGCGGCGGGTGCCGGTGCCGGCCTCGCCCTGGGTCTCCTTCTCGGCGGCGCCGGCCCCCTCGCCCTGGGTGGTCTCCTCGGGCTCCTGCTCGGCGGGCTCGGAGCCGCCGTTCTGGCCCTCGTCGGAGCCGCCGCCCTTGCGACGGCGACGGCCGCCGCGGCGCCGGCGCCGACGCGCGGCGCCGCCCTGCTCCTCGGACTCCTCGCCCGCCTCGGCGGCCGGGGCCTCGGGTGCCTGCGGCACCTCCGCCTCGACGGCCGGCTCCGGCGCCTCGGCGGTCTTCGGCTCCTCGGCGGTCTTCGACGTGGCGCGCTTCCTCGTCCGGCGGGCGGTGCCGGCCTCGGCCTTGTCCGGTGCCTTGAAGACCACCGTGGTCGGCGGCGGGCCGGCGGGTCCCCCGGCCTCCTGAGCGCCGTCGGCCCGCTCGGCGGCGGCCTGCGCCGGGGCCTCCGCCGCGACCTCGCCGGCGGGCTCGCCCGGGGCCTCGGCCGCCTTCGCGGCCGCACCCTTGCGTGCCGCCGTCTTCTTCGCCGCGGCCTTCTTGGCGGGGGCCTTCTTCGCGGCTGCCTTCTTCGCGGCGGCCTTCTTGGTCGGCGCGGGGCCCTCCTCGGGCACGACCGGCTCGGCGTCGGCGAAGTCGAGCGGCTCCTGCGCGTCGGCCGCGGCGGCCTTCTTCGCCGGCGCCTTCTTCGCGGCCTTCTTCGCCGGGGCCTTCTTCGCCGCGCCTTCTTCGCCGGGGACTCCTCGGCCGCGGCCTTCTTCGCCGGGGCCTTCTTCGCCGCCTTCTTCGCGGTCGCCCCGGGGGCGGTGCCCGCGGCCTCCGGTGCGCCGGCCGCGGGCGGGTCGGCCGCGGTCTCGGGGGTGGTTGCCTGGTCCTGGGTGTCGCTGTTGTCGCTGTCGAGCATCTGCTCTCCTAGAGCCCCCGGGCGCCTGGTGCGCTAACGCCCAGTCGGGAGCGTGTCAGTCACCGGACCGGCGTACCGGGCACGGCGTAAGCCTGCGGTTGACGCCCGGGCGCACATCGGTCATGCGTCCGGAGCGGCGGCGACGCCCTCCGTTTGATCGTCGTCGGGACGATCCCGGAGGCACTGTCCGCGGTCAGCGGCGCTTCACGACCGGAGCTGTCACCTTCGGTCACGCCGTGTCGCGGTCGGGTGCCAATGGATCACCCACCGTGCCGGTCCGCGCGTCCAGCGGACCCTGGGCCAACCGCTCGTACAAAGGAGCGGTCGCGGCCTGGAGACCGGCGATCGCACGAAGTCCGGCGAGGACATCGTCGGGTCTCACGGACGGGGTTCCGTGCCGTAGGACCACCTCGAGTATCGCACACTCCTCGGCGGATCCCGTGCAGGAGTGTGCGGTGAGCGACACGACGGCCTCACGGCAGTCGAAGCGGCGCAGGCCCTTCTTGGTCATCCTCTCGACGGGCACCTCGGGGGCGTCGAGGAAGCGTTCGACGGCCCCGCCGGCGTCCTCCTCGCCGACCCCGGGCAGCCGGATGCGCCACACGCTGGCCTCGAGCCGGTCCGCCAGGGAGCCGCCCGCCGACACCACCACGTCCAGGACGTCGAGGCCGGTCGGCAGCGCCTCGTCGAGCGCCTCCAGCACGGCGCGGGGGTCGACCTCCTCGGCCAGCCCGAGCTCGAGGTACTCCGCCTCGCTGGCCGCCCCGGTCGGCGAGGCTCCCGCGTAGGAGATGCGCGGATGGGGGTTGAAGCCCGAGGAGTACGCGACCGGGATCCGGGCCCGGACGAGGGCGCGCTCGAACGCCCGCGAGAAGTCGCGGTGGCTGGTGAACCGCAGCCGTCCACGCTTCGCGTAGTGCACCCGCACGCGCTGGACCGGCGGGGCTTGCTGTTCGGGTTGTTCACGCACGGGCGCACCCTACCCGCGCTGCGCCTCGCCCCCGGCCGTAGGCGAGGATGGCGACCGTGGCCAGAGTCGAGGAGCACCGGGACACCCGGGCCGAGAAGGTCCTCGTCGTCGTCGGCATCGTGGTGCTGGCCTTCAACATGCGCCCCGCGGCGGTCAGCGTCGGTCCGGTCCTGGCCGAGGTCACCCGGGCGCTCGACATGTCGCCGACCACGGCGGGCGTGCTGACCACCCTGCCCGTGCTCGCCTTCGCGGGCTTCGGGGCGCTGGCACCGTGGCATGCCCGGATGCTGGGCCTGCACCGGGTCACGCTGCTGGCGCTGGTTGCCGTGGTCGCGGGTCTCGGCCTGCGCGCGGTGACCTCGAGCGCTCCCCTGTTCCTGCTGCTCTCGCTGCTCTCGCTGGCCGGCATGGCCACCGCCAACGTGCTGCTGCCCTCGCTGGTCAAGCTGCACTTCCCCCACCGGGTCGGCCTGCTGACCTCGATCTACACGACCGCGATGGCCCTGGGCCTCACGTTGGCGTCGGTGCTCACGGTGCCGATCGCCGACGCGTTCGGCTCCTGGCGCTGGGGCCTGCTGGTCTGGGCGGCCACCGCGCTGGTGGCCGCACTCCCCTGGATCGGGCTGCTCCGCCACGACAAGGCGCCCGACCCGGAGTCCCGCACGATCACGCTCGGGGCGGTCGCGCGGACCAGGCTGGGCTGGGCGATGGCCGCCTTCTTCGGCCTGCAGTCGCTGCAGGCGTACTCGGTCTTCGGCTGGTTCGCGCAGGTCTACCGGGATGCGGGCTTCTCCGCCGCCACCGCCGGCCTGCTGCTGGGGGTCATCACCGCGATGGGCATCCCGCTCTCCTTCTGGCTGCCGGCTCTCGCGGCGCGGCTGCAGGACCAGACCTGGCTGATCACCGCACTGGTGGTCTGCTACCCGGTCGGCTACATCGGCCTGATCGTCGACCCGGTCGGCGGCGCCTGGCTCTGGGCGGTCATGGTCGGCATCGCGGCCTCCGTGTTCCCGGTGGTGCTGGCCCTGATCGGGTTGCGCGCCAGGACCAGTGAGGGCACCGCGGCACTGTCGGGCTTCACGCAGTCCGTGGGCTACCTGATGGCCGCGGTGGGCCCGTTCGGGATGGGGCTGCTCTACGACCTCACCGGTGGCTGGACCGTGCCGCTGGTCGCCCTCACCGTCCTGGTCGTGCCCCAGTTCGTCGCCGGTCTGCTGATCGCGCGTCCGTCGTACATCGAGGACGGACTCGTGGGCCCCGCATCCTAGGATGTGACGGTCCCGGACAGGCGGGTGTGCTTCAATCGACTGTCTCTTTGGTAACTACCACCGTTTTATGGGGGTTTCCCACGTGCTTCGGAAGGCATGTGCCGTGCTGGCCACAGCCGCGGTCCTTCTCGCGTTCGGCGCCGGCGCGGCAGCAGCGTTCACGCCGAGCCCGGGCCCGATGTTCAACAACCCCCGTGGCACGAAGGCCGCCAAGAACCGGATCCTGCGCAACGTCGTCGCGACGATCAACGCCACGCCCCGCCACGCGATCATCCGCATCGCGGCGTACTCGTTCGACCGTCCGGACATCGCCGACGCCCTGATCGCGGCGCACAGGCGGGACGTGGACGTGCAGATGGTCCTCAACGACAACTGGACCTCGACGCAGACCAAGCGGCTGCGGCGCATCCTCGGCACCGACCCGAACCGGCGCAGCTTCGTGGTGATCTGCAGCAGGTCATGCCGCGGCGGCCCGGGCAACCAGCACATGAAGTTCTACCTGTTCTCCAAGGCGGGGTCCGTCAAGGACATCACGATGATCGGGTCGGCGAACCTCACCGGCTACGGCGCGGTCATCCAGTGGAACGACATGTACACCATCGAGCACAACTTCGCCGTCCGCGACCTGTACACCAAGATCTTCGAGCAGCTCGTCCGCGACCGGAAGGTCGCCAAGCCGTACCTCGTCCGGTCGGTCGGCGGGTTCGAGCACCGGTTCTACCCGCACCCGGACACCACCACGTCGACCGACCCGGAGATGCGGCGCCTCGGCAAGGTGAGGTGTCGCGCGACCGGCGGCACCGGCCGCAACGGGCACACGATGATCCGGATCGTGATGTACGGCTGGAACGGCACCCGAGGCCTCTACCTCGCCGACAAGGTCGCGAACCTGGCCCGGCACGGCTGTGACGTGCGCGTGCTGCTCAGCAACGGGGGCGGCCGGGTCTACCGGCACCTCAAGGCCGGCGGAGTGCTGGTGAAGAGCGCCGACCTCGACCTCAACGGCAACCCCAACGACGGTTTCGAGGACACCGGCTACGAGCTGTTCACGCACGAGAAGTACATGGCTCTCAGCGGCGGCTTCGGGGCGAGCCTGTCGAGCAGGTACGTCTGGACCGGCTCGGAGAACTGGTCGAACCTGGCCCTGAAGAACGACGAGGTGACGATCCGCGTGCCGGGTCGCGCCGCGTTCAGCAAGTACAACGACAACTTCGACTTCATCTGGGGACACTGGTCGCGCTGGCTGTAGTACGCACTCCGCCCTCCGGCAGCTTCTCGGAACCGAACGGGGGAATCTTTCGGTGATTCGCAAGATCTGCGTGGCGCTCTGCGCCGTCGCGTTGACGTTGACCGTGACCACGTCGGGCGCGCTCGCCGCCACACCCCGGCCGGGGGCGCTGTTCAACAACCCGGTCGGCACACCGTCCGCGAAGGCGCGGCTGCTGCACAAGGTCATCTCGGCGGTGGAGAGCGCCCACAAGGGCTCCTACATCCGCATCGCGGTCTACTCCAACGACCGCAAGGACCTCGCCGACGCGCTCATCGCCGCGCACCGCCGCGGCGTCCACGTGCAGATGCTGCTCAACGACAACTGGACGTCGTACCAGACGGAGAGGTTGCAGCGGAAGCTCGGGACCGACCGCAGCCGCAAGACCTTCGTGCACATCTGCTCGAGCTCCTGTCGCGGCGGGCGGGGGAACCTGCACTCGAAGTTCTACCTGTTCGGCCACACCGGCACGACCCGGAACGTGGTGATGATCGGCTCGGTCAACCCCACCGGCTACGGCGTGAAGTCGCAGTGGAACGACCTGTACACCGTGGTCAAGCACCCCCGCCTGCACCGCGCCTTCCGCGACATCTTCAACCAGATGAAGCGCGACCAGCCGATGGCGCACCCGTTCCGGCACATCACGGTCGGCCCCTACGGCATGAACTTCTACCCGCGCTACGGCACCGACGCCACCGACGACCCCATCATGAAGCGGCTGAAGTCGGTGCGCTGCAAGCACGTGGCCGCCCCGGCCGGCATCAACGGCCGCACGATGATCCGGGTCAACATGTACGGCTGGAACGGCACCCGGGGCGTCTACCTGGCCAGGGAGGTGGCGGCCCTCAGCCGCGCCGGGTGCAACATCAAGGTCGTGGAGACCAAGGCCGGCGGCAAGGTGGTGCGGATCCTCGAGCGCAACGGCGTGGTCGTGAAGACCCCGGACAAGGACCGCAACCACAACGGGAAGATCGACCTGTACACGCACGAGAAGTGGATGATCCTCAGTGGCCGCTACCACGGGGGCACCGGCTGGCACGTGTGGACCGGGTCCCAGAACTGGTCCGACCGGTCGCTGAACGGCGACGAGGTCACCATGCACATCCCCAAGCGGGGCGTGTTCTGGTCCTACCGCAAGCACTTCCAGCTCCTGTGGAAGCCGGCGCACTCGCACTTCCCGAAGGTCTGAGGCCTCCCCGCTCGGACGACGGAGCGCGGGAGCGGCGTCCAGCCGGTGGGCCGAGCTACAGCGAGGACTGCAGGGCGCCGCGCCAGGCACGCGCCAGGTCCGAGACGCTCGCGTAGCGGTCCGTCGGTGACCGCTCGCACGCCTTCTGGATCACCCGCGCAAGCCCGGCACTCCCGCAGAAGTCCGCTGGGTCCTCCGTCAGCCGGGTGGCGAAGTGCCACACGATTCGACCGAGGGTGAACACGGTCGTCCGCTCGTCGATCCGGGCTCCGAGCTCGAACTCCTCGGGAGCCATGAAGCGAGCCGACCCGAACATGCGACCCATGTCGTTCGCCGTCGTGCCTCGACGGTAGGAGTCGAGGTCGATGACGCTCAGGACAGAGGTCTGGAAGTCGACGATGAGGCAGCCGTCGTACAGGTCGCCGGCGACCCATCCGGCGGCGGCCAGGTCCACGTGCAGGTCGATCAGCGTGTCGAACAGAGCGAACATGGCCGGTGCCGGCTGGTGAGCCAATCGCTGGTAGGACGACCCCGGGGCATCTCGTTCCTCAGCGGGACCCCCGATCGGTTCGCCGCTGGCGGCTTCGTAGACGAGTGCTGGACCCACAGGCGATTCGATGACGTTCAGCAGGGTGGGTAGCGCGTGGTGATCGCACGACCTCGCCAAGTCCACGGCGTTGCGCAACAGGCTCACGCGACCCCCATGGTCGAAGTACGGGACGGGCGCGCCTGGCACGGCGGGACCGGTTGTCCCGGCCGTCTTGACGAACAGATGCCGACCCGCTGACTCAACCAGCCACGAGACGTTGCCGGAGTCCTGGGTGAGATGGTCGAACTCCCGAAGGACGGTGCTGCACCCTCGGACGAAGGTGGCGGGGTCCTGCTCGATACGGCTGACCGTCCTCAGGATCGACACCCGGACATGGTATTGAACGGCGACCTTCCGGATCGGCGGATCGAGCCGGATCAGACCACCGAGAGCGGAAGCAGCTTCTTGCCTGTGGGCCCGATCTGGATCTCGGTGTCCATCTGCGGGCAGACCCCGCAGTCGTAGCACGGCGTCCAGCGGCAGTCCTCGACCTCGACGTCGAGGTCGGGGTCGATGGCGTCCTGCCAGTCCTCCCAGAGCCAGTCCTTGTCCAGGCCCGAGTCGAGGTGGTCCCAGGGCAGTACCTCGGCGTAGTCGCGCTCGCGGACCGTGTACCAGTCGAGGTCGACCGGGGTCCCGGCCAGACCGCTCTCGCACGCGGCGACCCACCGGTCGTAGGAGAAGTGCTCGCTCCAGCCGTCGAAGCGACCGCCGGCGCGCCAGACCGCCTCGATCACCCGACCGACGCGGCGGTCGCCGCGCGAGAGCAGGCCCTCGATGATGCCGGGGCGGCCGTCGTGGTAGCGGAACCCGATCGCGCGGCCGTAGCGCTTGTCGGCGCGGACGTCGTCGCGCAGCTGCTGCAGCCGGCGGTCGGTGCTCTCCCAGTCCAGCTGGGAGGCCCACTGGAACGGCGTGTGCGGCTTCGGCACGAAGCCGCCTATCGACACCGTGCACCGGATGTCGTTGCGGCCCGAGACCTCCCGGCCCTTGGCGATCACCTTCTTCGCCAGCCCGGCGATCTCGAGCACGTCCTCGTCGGTCTCCGTCGGCAGCCCGCACATGAAGTAGAGCTTCACCTGCCGCCAGCCGTGGGAGTAGGCCGTGGCCACGGTCCGGATCAGGTCCTCCTCGGTGACCATCTTGTTGATCACCTTGCGCATCCGCTCCGACCCGCCCTCGGGCGCGAAGGTCAGCCCCGAACGGCGGCCGTTGCGTGAGAACTCGTTGGCCAGCGTGATGTTGAAGGCGTCGACGCGGGTCGAGGGCAGCGACAGCGACACGTTGCTGCCGTCGTACCGGTCGGCGAGGCCCTTGGCGACCTCCCCGATCTCGGTGTGGTCGGCGCTCGACAGGGAGAGCAGGCCGACCTCCTCGAAGCCGGACCTGCGGATGCCGTTCTCGACCATGTCGCCGATGGTGGAGATGGACCGCTCGCGGACGGGCCGGGTGATCATGCCGGCCTGGCAGAAACGGCAGCCCCGGGTGCAGCCCCGGAAGATCTCCACCGAGTAGCGCTCGTGCACGGTCTCCGCCAGCGGCACCAGGGGCTTCTTCGGGTAGGGCCAGGCGTCGAGGTCCATCAGGGTGTGCTTGTGCACCCGCCACGGGACACCGGAGGTGTTCGGGGCGACGCGCTTGATGCGGCCGTCGGGCAGGTACTCCACGTCGTAGAACCGCGGCACGTAGACGGCGCCGGACACGGCGAGCCGGTAGAGCAGCTCGTCGCGGGGTGACCGGCCGGCCGCCCCGGGACGGCCCTCGTCCTTCCACTCGCGCACCACCTCCGAGATCGCGAGCACGATCTCCTCGCCGTCACCGAGCACGGCGGCGTCGACGAAGTCCGAGATCGGCTCCGGGTTGAAGGCGGCGTGCCCGCCGGCGACCACCAGCGGGTCGTCCTCCCCGCGGTCGACGGCATGCAGCGCGATCCCGGCGAGGTCGAGCGCGGTGAGCAGGTTGGTGTAGCCGAGCTCGGTGGAGAACGACACCCCCAGCAGGTCGAACGCCCGGACCGGCCGGTGGTTGTCGACGGTGAACTGCGAGATGTCGTTGTCCCGCATCACCTTCTCCATGTCCGGCCACACGGAGTACGTGCGCTCCGCGAGGATCCAGTCGCGCTCGTTGAGGACCTCGTAGAGGATCTGCACGCCCTGGTTGGGCAGCCCGACCTCGTAGGCGTCGGGGTACATCAGGGCCCAGCGCACGCGAGCACCGTCCCACGCCTTCTGCGTGGAGTTCAGCTCGCCGCCGACGTACTGGATCGGCTTCTGCACCGACGGCAGCAGCGGCTCCAGCCGCGGGAACAGCGACGCGGCTGCCTCGGCGGTCCGGGGTGAGGGCACGGCCGACTTCCTCTCGAGGACGGGGTGGGGGTCGTCCCCAGGGTACGACGGGGCCCGCCGGTGCCGAAAACGGGAGGACGCGGTCAGGCCTCGGGGGCGGACAGCTCCTTCAACGCCGCCTCGGCCCTGGCCAGCTCGTCGCGGGCGAGGGCGATGAGGTCGCACAGGCCCTGCACGCCGAAGCGGTTGCTGATGTGCTCCACCGCGTCGGCGATCACCGGGTCGATCTCTGGCTGCTGCTCGTCGGAGGTCATCGGACCATCCAAGCAAAGACCGCGCGCGCCCGGGAGGCCGACGCGCGGTCCCGTTTCCCGGTCCTCACCCCGGGTGGCTCACCGAGGCGACCAGGACGCGCTGCGCCCGAAGCCCGCGAGCAGCTGCGCCTCGGGGTCCGGCCCGGCCGGCACCCGCGGACCGATCGCGCCGACCGCCCGGTAGAGGTCCTCCCGCTCCGCGAACCAGGCGCCCACCTCCTCGACCAGGTCGGGCGCCAGGCGGGTGTCCCCACCCGTCGCGGCGGCCAGGTCCCAGGCGTGCACGAGGTGGTCGGCGCAGAGCTGGCGCACGTACTCGGCCAGGTCCTCCTGACCGTAGGACAGGTGCACCGTGCCTCCCTCCGGCAGCCGCTCGTCGACGGTCGCCACGGCCCGGGCCGCCGCATCGGCGGCACTGCCGGACGGGTCGGCGCCGAGAAGGTCGCCGTCGAGCGCCTCCCCCACCTCGGCGATCGTGCTGCCGCGCATCAGGGGCACGGCCCAGCGCTCCTCGCCGACCACGTGGTTCACCAGGTCGCGCACGCTCCACTCGGCGCAGGGAGTCGGCCGGTCCCACTGCTCCTCGGAGACGGCCCGCACACGGTCCGTCCAGGTCTCCACGGTGCGACGGTGCAAGGTGCCCAGGTCCATGAACGAACCTCCTGTCCGGACGCCCCCGTCGTCCCCAGGATGGGCTCAGAAGCGGGAGCGCACCAGACGCGAACGGGCCACCCCGATGCCCGCCTCCCGGCGGAGGTGGATGTTCTGCAGGAGGCCGAGGGCCATCAGGCTCGCGAACATCGACGAGCCCCCGTAGGACACCAGCGGCAGCGGCACGCCGGTGACCGGCATGATGCCGAGGCACATCCCGATGTTCTGGAACGCCTGGAAGCCGAACCAGCAGGCGATCCCGGCCGCGGCGAGCCGGCCGAACAGGTCGTCGGCGTGCGCGGAGATCCTCAGCGCCCGCCAGAGGACGACGCCGAGGAGGGCGATCAGCACCGCGGAGCCGACCAGCCCGAGCTCCTCCCCCGCCACCGTGAAGATGAAGTCGGTGTGCTGCTCGGGCACGAACCCCGACCTGGTCTGGGACCCGCCGAAGAGGCCCTGGCCGAACATCCCCCCGTTGCCGATCGCGATCCGGGCCTGGGTGGTGTTGTACCCGGCGCCGCGAGGGTCCAGCGTCGGGTCCATGAACGCCAGGAACCGGTCCAGCTGGTAGGACTTCAGCACCCCGAGCCGGACGGCCGCGACGGCGGCGGCGGCCGCGGCCGCGGCCAGGCCCGCGAGCCAGGTCCTGCGGGCACCGGACACGGCGACCACGCCGAACACGGTGGCCGACAGCACCAGCATGGTGCCGAGGTCGGGCTGCAGCAGGATCAGCACGGCCGGTACGCCGGCGATCCCCAGCATCCCGAGCGCGTCGAGGTTGCCGACCTCCCGGGCCCGCAGCGAGCCCTCGGTCCGCTCCGCGACGAACAGTGCCATCCCGATCACCACGGCAAGCTTCGCGAACTCGGCCGGCTGGATCGACAGGCCGCCCAGCATGATCCACGAGCGCGACCCGTTGATCGTGCTGCCCATCACCAGGACGAGCACCAGCCCGACGACCGAGACGAGGTAGACCAGCGGCGCGAGGATGCGCACCCAGCGGTGGTCGGTCGCGGTCACCAGCACGCCGAGCACGACCCCGATCGCGATGTTGACCAGCTGCTTCTTCAGGTAGGAGCTCGGGTCGCCGCCGGTGAGGTCCGAGCGGCTGGACGTCGCCGACCACACCAGCAGCGTCCCGAGCGTGAGCAGGGCGGCTGCCGCCAGCATCAGCACCCAGTCCAGGCGGGCGGCCCTCGTGCGGGTGGTGGTCTGCTCCCTCGGCATCCGCGGCCGGGCCGGAGTGATCACGCTCACCGGGCTACCTCCCGCCCTCGGCGCGGACCATCGGCGGCAGGATCTCGCCGTCCTTGGCGAACACGGGCAGCCGGGCCGGCGGCTTCGCGCCGGGGATCGCGGCCTTCGCCTTGTCGACCTTCATCCCCTTGACGCCGTACAGCGCCTCCCAGATCTTGCGCACCGCCGGGCCGGAGGTGCCGGACCCGGTGCCGCCCTGGGTGACCATCATGATCACGACGTACTGCTTGTCGTAGGAGGCGACCCAGGACGTGCTCTGCTTGCCGTAGACCTCCGCGGAGCCGGTCTTGGACCGGATGTGCACCTTGTCCAGCGGGAAGTTGATGAACTTCCAGGCGGTGGTGCCGACCTTGGCGGTGCCGAGCAGCGCCTGGTCGACGTAGTGCAGGTCGGACCGGGACACCTTCACGCGCGCCACCTTCTTGGGCTCGATGCGGCGGATCACCCGTCCGTCCGGGCTGACCACCGCCTTGGCCACCCGGGGGGCCCACAGCGTCCCGCCGTTGGCCAGCGCCGCGTAGGCGCGGGCGGACTGCAGCGGCGTCACCAGCGTGTCGCCCTGGCCGATCACGAAGTTGACCGCGTCACCGGCCCGGTAGGCGTAGCCCTCCAGGCAGAACTCGTGCGCGAACAGGCGGAGGAAGGCGCCCGCCTTGCCGGGCTTCTTGTCGAGCCTGCAGTAGTAGTC
The DNA here is from genome assembly GCA_963838025.1 of uncultured Actinomycetota bacterium. Taxonomy (GTDB): domain Bacteria; phylum Actinomycetota; class Actinomycetes; order Propionibacteriales; family Nocardioidaceae; genus Nocardioides_B. Next base: position 995,086 of record CAWIPF010000001.1, on the reverse strand, counting down.
CTTGTTCGCCTTCCAGTAGGCCAGCTTCCAGGCCCGGTCGGCGATCCGGCCGCTGGCCTCGCCGGGAAGGTCGATCCCGGTCCGCTGCCCGAAGCCGAACATCTTCGCGGTCCTCACCAGCGGGTCCTTCGCGTGCACGTCGGACGCGTTCGTGCCGTACTTCTGCCAGAAGTGGTAGCCGACCCGGTAGAAGAAGGTGTCGCAGGACAGCTGAAGGGCCCGGTCGAAGCCGATCATGCCGTAGGAGGCCGACTCGTAGTTCTTGAACCAGCGGTTGCCGACCTGGAACCCCGACGAGCAGTCCAGGCGGGTGTCGTGCCGGAAGCCGTTGCTCAGCGCACCCGTGGTCATGATCGGCTTCCAGGTCGAGCCGGGCGCGAACTGGCCCTGGGTGGCCCGGAACAGCAGCGGGTAGTGCGCCTTCTTGGAGTACAGCCGGCTCAGCTGCTTCGAGGTGATCCCACCGGACCAGACGGAGGGGTCGTAGGTCGGCGAGCCCGCCATGGCCACCACGCGGCCGTTCCTGGCGTTGAGCACGACCACTGCTCCGGAGTCGGCCCGGTAGTTGCGGTGGGTGACCTTGTCGTAGGTCTTGCGGGCGGTCCTGATGGTCTGGGCCAGCTGCTTCTCCACGACCGACTGGACCCGCGCGTCGATCGAGGTGACCAGGGTGTCACCGACGCGGCCCTGCACCTCCCCGGAGTCGCCCAGCACCCGCCCCATGGAGTCGACCGCCACCCGCTTGTAGCCGGGGTAGCCCCGCAGGTAGCGGTCGTACTGCTTCTCGAGGCCGGCGCGGCCGACGACCGAGGCGCCGTGGACCGAGGTGTCGTGACGGGCCTTCGCCTCGTCCAGCTCCTGCGAGGTGATCGGGCTGAGGTAACCCAGCACGTGGGCGGCGTTGATGCCGTAGGGAGCCGGGTAGGCGCGGACGTTCTGGGACTCCACGAGCACCGCCGGGAAGTCCTCGCCCTGCTCCTGGATCGAGACGGCCACCTGCTGCCGGACGTCCTCGGCGACGGGAACCGGCTGGTAGGGCGAGCCGTTCCAGCAGGTGCCCGCGGCCGAGCCCGGCTCGCCGCACAGCAGCGTGCGGGCCCGGACCTTCCGGTAGGGCTCATGCACCACGCCGGCGAGCCGGCGCAGCAGGGCCTCCTGCTGCGCGTCGCTCATCTTGTGCAGCATGGTGCGGTCGACCTCGACCACCCAGGAGGTGCGGTTGGCGACCAGCGGACGGCCCATGTCGTCGACGATCAGGCCCCGGGCGGGCTGCACGACCAGCTCGCGGATCGACTGCTGCGCGGCCTGGGCCTGGTAGGACTCCCCGCCGAGCACCTGGAGGAACCACAGCCGCGCGAACAGCGTCACGAAGAGCGAGAGCACCAGCGCCTGGATCACGACCAGGCGCAGCCGACCCCGCGTGGCGCTGGAGGCGCGGACCAGCGGCGCCATCAGTAGGCCACTTGGTGCGGTCGGAGCCGTCGGAACAGCCGCATCACGAGGGGCAGCACGAACGGCGTCAGCGCCACGTCGTACACGACCGCGACGGGGATCACCTTCAGCGCCTCGGAGACCGGGACGGCGGGGTCGTGCAGCAGCATGCCGCTCAGCGCGAAGACCGAGGTCCCGATGAAGGACGACGCGGCGACGGTCGCCACGGCCGCGGCCGCCGAGGAGCCGGCGTCCTGGCGGACCCGGCCCGCCAGGTAGCCCACGAGGACCAGGGCCAGCGCCCAGCGGCCGGCCACGTGGTGGGCCGGGGGCGCCAGGTCGACGGCCAGCCCGGCGAAGAACCCGAGGGTCGCCGCGAACTGGGGGCCGCGCACCAGCGCCGCCCCGACCACGACCAGCAGCGCCAGGTTCGGCACCACCCCGTCGACGGAGAGGTAGGAGAACACCGCGACCTGGAGGACCACGGCGAGCAGGACCACGAGGCTGAGCACCAGCGCGCGCACGGCGGACATCAGCGCCCACCCGCCCGGGCGGAGTCCGCGCGCCCGGCCCGGATCACCGCGCGGTCGCTGCGGGTGCCGGCGTCGACGACCACGCCGACGAGGTCCAGCGAGGTGAAGTCCACGAACGGCGCGATCACCGCCTGCTTCGACAGCTGGCGGGGGCTGTTGTAGACGGACTCGACGCGCCCGATCGGGACGCCCGCGACGTACGGCGCGCCGCCCTTGCTGCCCCACGTCACCAGGACGTCCCCCCTCCCGGGGCTCACGGAGCCGTCCACGAGGTCGAGGTCGAGGCGGGCCCGGCCGCCGACCTCACCGCGCCCACGCAGGAAGCCGACCTCCATGCTGGTCCCGAGCCGGCCGCCGACCACGGACTCCTGGTCGACGACGAGCAGGACCGTGGCGGTGCTGCGGTCCGCGCGGATCACCCGACCGACCAGGCCGTCGTTGTTCAGCACGGTCATGTCGGGCCCGACCCCCGAGGTGGTCCCGGCGTCGATCGTCACCGTCCTCGAGAACGACTGGGCCGGGCCCATCGCGACCACCCGGGCCGGCACCAGGGAGTACCCGGTGCGCCGCGACGTGGCCAGCAGTCCGTCGAGCTCCGCGGCCCGGTTGCGGTCCACCGCGGTGGTGGCCAGCCGGCCCTTGAGGCTGGCGTTCTCCGCCTCCAGCCGGGCCACGTCCCGGCGCAGCCCACCGGTGGTGTGGAAGAAGCCCGAGACCTCCCGGAACGGGCGTACGGCGGCCGCCGCGCCGCTCTCGACCGGTCCGAAGACGTTGCCGACCGCGGAGCGGACCGGGTCCAGCGGCGAGTCCCGGCCGCCGCGCACGTCGAGGGTGATGATCGTGAAGCTCGCCAGGAGCAGCAGCACGAGCACCGCCCGTGACGGCCTCGGGTGCGGGGAGGGCATGGCCATCAGGTCATCGCCGGGGTCATCGCCGGGGTCATCGCCGGGGCTCCGACACGAGGACCTGCTGGAGCGCCTCGAACTCCTCCACGCACTTGCCGGCGCCCATCGCGACCGACTGCAGCGGGTCCTCGGCGACGTGCACGGGCATTCCGGTCTCGTGCCGGATCCGCTCGTCGAGCCCGCGCAGCAGGGCTCCGCCGCCGGTGAGCACCACTCCGCGGTCCATGATGTCGCCGGCGAGCTCCGGGGGGGTCTGGTCGAGCGTGCTGCGCACGGCGTCGATGATCGCGTGCAGCGGCTCCTCGAGGGCCATCCGGACCTCGGCGGAGGAGACCACGACGGTCTTGGGCAGCCCCGAGATCATGTCCCGGCCGCGGATCTCGGCCTCGGGCTCCTGCGGCAGCGGGAACGCCGAGCCGAGGGTCATCTTGATCTCCTCGGCGGTGCGCTCCCCCAGCATCAGGGAGTACTCCTTCTTCATCCAGGCGATGATCGCCTGGTCGAGGTCGTCGCCGGCGGTGCGGATCGACAGGCTCGTGACGATGCCGCCCAGCGAGATCACCGCCACCTCCGTCGTACCCCCGCCGACGTCGACGACCATGTTCCCGGTGGCCTCGTGGACCGGGAGACCGGCGCCGATCGCGGCCGCCATCGGCTCCTCGACGATGTAGACCCGCCGGGCTCCGGCCTGGTAGCCGGCCTCCTTGACCGCGCGCTGCTCGACGGCGGTGATCCCGCTCGGCACGCAGATCACCAGCCGGGGCTTGGCGAAGTACCGGCGGCGGTGCACCTGCTGGATGAAGAACCGCAGCATCTGCTCGGTCGACTCGAAGTCGGCGATCACGCCGTCCTTGAGCGGTCGGATCGCGGTGATGTTGTCCGGGGTCCGGCCGATCATCCGCTTGGCCTCGTGGCCGACGGCCAGGATCTCCCCGGTCGTGGAGTTCAGCGCGACGACCGACGGCTCGTCGAGGAGCACGCCCTTGCCGCGCACGTAGACCAGCGTGTTGGCGGTGCCGAGGTCAACGGCCATGTCCCGACCGATGAAGCTGTTCGCCATGCCGTGCTGCCCCTCGCTGCGCCGAAGCGGGCTCGGCGACCGCGCGCACCGACCCGTGCGAAAAGCCTAAGAGCGCGGGGGCGTCCAACCCGGCAGGACACGCGCGTCACACCAGCCACACGTGTCCCCGGGGGGCGATGCGCGGTTCAACAGGGAACGGCGAGGGTGCCGGGGTCAGCCGGTCAGGCCCGGGGAACCAGAGCGCGATCTCCCGTGCGGCAGACTCCGGGGAGTCCGAGCCGTGCACGAGGTTCTCCCGGTTCGACAGCGAGAGGTCGCCTCGGATCGTCCCCGGCGCCGCCTTGCGGCCGTCGGTGGCGCCGTTGAGCGCCCGCACCACCTCGACGGCCTGGTCGCCCTCGAGCACCGCGGCGAGCATCGGGCCACTGGTGACGAAGTCCCGCAGCGGCGGGTAGAAGTCGCGCTCGACGTGCTCGGCGTAGTGCTGGTCGGCCATCGCGGCGTCGATGGTGCGCATCTCGAGCGCGACGATCGTCAGGCCCTTCGCCTCGAACCTCGCCAGGATGTTGCCCACCAGCCCGCGGCGGACCGCGTCGGGCTTGAACAGGACCAGAGTGCGCTCAGACATGGCCGCAGCCTAGGCAACGCCGCCGGCCTGGGCGACACCGGCCCGCGCCCGACCACGCCGGGCGGTGACCCGGGACGCGGGAGCCGAGGAGCCGGAGGCTCAGCCGTGCTCGGCCCGCCACTGCTCCTCCAGCACCTCGCGCTCCGCGCGCTCACGGTCGATCTTCGCGCCGAGGAAGTACGAGCCGGCCCACAGCGACCCGAAGATCACCCCCAGGAAGAACATCATCGGCACCACGAAACCCAGGCCGATCGAGACGACCTGGACCGCCCAGCCGAGCCAGTAGCCGAACGGCCGGCGCAGCAGCCCCGCCGCCGCGAAGCAGGCCGCGGCCAGTCCACCGCCCAGACCCAGGGCGGCGCGGGCGTCCAGGGAGGTGAGCCCGATCAGCACCACGCCGGTCAGGAACAGCACGACCGCCTGCAGCATCAGCATGCCCGCACACATCGAGCGCTGCACCGACCGCTGTGCCGAGCGCGTCACGAGCGACCGCGTCCTCGCGGCTTGAGCATCCTGCGCGCCTCGCCGACGGTCACCACCGAGCCGGTCACGAGCACACCGCCCGAGCCGATCGCCTCGCCGTACGTCCCGCCTGCCTCGGCCAGTGTGGCCGCCTCCTCGATCGCGTCCTCGAGCCGGCGCGCGACGTGCACCCGGTCCGCGCCGTAGATCCCGCGGGCCACCTCGGCGAGCTCCTCGGCGGGCATCGACCGGCTGGTCGAGTTCTGGGTGCAGACGACCGCTGCGAACACGTGCTCGAACGCCGCCAGCACGCCCTCGTAGTCCTTGTCGGCCATCACCCCCACCACGCCGATCAGCGGGCTGAACGTGAACGACTCCTGGACCGCCTCGGCGGTCGCCGCGGCACCGTGCGGGTTGTGGGCGGCGTCCAGCACGATCGTGGGGCTGCGGCGGATCACCTCCAGCCGTCCCGGCGAGGTCACCTCCGCGAACGCCTCGCGCACCAGCTCGGCGTCCAGCGGCTCCTCACCCGCGAAGGCCTCCACCGCCGCCAGGGCGAGCACGGCGTTCCGGGCCTGGTGCGCGCCGTACAACGGGATGAACACGTCGTCGTACTCGCCGCGGATGCCGCGCAGCCGCACCATCTGGCCGCCGACGGCGGGCACGAACTGCTCGACACCGAAGTCGCGCCCCTCCCACAGCACCATGGCGCCGACCTCCGCGGCCCGTTCGGCGATCACCGAGGCGACGTCGGGCTCCTGGGCCGCGCAGACGACGGTCGCACCGGGCTTGATGATCCCGGACTTCTCCAGGGCGATGACGGCCGGCCGGTCGCCGAGGTACTTCGCGTGGTCGACGCTGACCGGGGTGATCACCGCGACCTTGCCGTCGGCGACGTTGGTGGCGTCCCAGGTGCCACCCAGGCCCACCTCGACGACGGCCACGTCGACGGGGGCGTCGGCGAAGGCGGCGTAGGCCATCCCGACCATCGTCTCGAAGAACGACAACGGGTGGGCGCTGTCCCGGTCGACGAGGTGGAGGTAGGGCGCGATGTCGTTGTAGGCGGCGAGGAACTGCTCCTCGGTGAGCGGCTCGTCGTCCACGGAGATCCGCTCGGTCATCGACTCCACGTGCGGGCTGGTGAACCGGCCCGTGCGCAGGCCGGTGGCGCGCACCAACGTGTCGACCATCCGCGCCGTGCTCGTCTTGCCGTTGGTGCCGGTCAGGTGGATCACCGGGTAGCTGCGCTGCGGGTCCCCCAGCAGCTCGGTAAGGGCGAGGATGCGGTCGAGGCTCGGCTCGAGCCGGGTCTCGGGCCAGCGGGCCAGCAGTGCCTGCTCCGCGGCCGCATAGGTCTCGACCGTGTCGAGGTGGTGAGGAGTGTCGGACATCGTCGCCGAGTCTACGGTCGGAACTCGGTCGCAGCACGCGCAGGGCGGACCGTAAGATTTCGGACTATGACTGAGAAGCCCGCGAGCCACGACCTGTCCGAGACGACGAGCGGCGAGCGCCGTTCGGTCGTCGTACCGGACAAGCCCGCGCTCGAGGGCCTCGAGGACAAGTGGGCCGCGCGCTGGAAGACCGACGACACCTACAAGTTCGACCGCTCCAAGACGCGTGAGCAGATCTACTCCATCGACACCCCGCCGCCGACGGTCTCCGGCTCGCTGCACGTCGGGCACGTGTTCTCCTACACCCACACCGACCTGATGGCCCGCTTCAAGCGGATGCAGGGCCTCGAGGTCTTCTACCCCATGGGCTGGGACGACAACGGGCTGCCGACCGAGCGCCGGGTGCAGAACTACTTCGGCGTGCGCTGCGACCCGTCGCTGCCCTACGACCCCGACTTCACGGCGCCGGAGAAGCCGGACCCGAAGAGGCAGATCCCGATCAGCCGGCCGAACTTCGTCGCCCTCTGCGAGCGGCTCGTCGAGCAGGACGAGGAGATCTTCGAGTCGTTGTGGCGCACCCTCGGCCTGTCCGTCGACTGGTCGCAGCACTACACGACGATCGGCCCGAAGTCGCAGACCGTGTCCCAGCGGGCGTTCCTGCGCAACTTCGCCCGCGGCGAGGCGTACCTCCAGGAGTCGCCCACGCTGTGGGACGTCACCTTCCAGACGGCGGTGGCGCAGGCCGAGCTCGAGGCCCGCGAGTACGCCGGTCACTACCACCGGGTCGCGTTCCACTCGACGACAGAGCCCCGACGTCCGATCCATATCGAGACCACCCGGCCCGAGCTGATCCCCGCCGTGGTCGCGCTGGTGGCGCACCCCGACGACGAGCGCTACCAGCCGCTGTTCGGCACGACGGTCACCTCCCCGGTGTTCGGCGTGGAGATCCCGGTGCTCGCCCACCCCGCGGCGGAGCCCGACAAGGGTGCGGGCATCGCCATGTGCTGCACGTTCGGCGACCTCACCGACGTGACCTGGTGGCGCGAGCTGCAGCTGCCCGTGCGCACCGTGATCGGGCGTGACGGCCGGCTGCACCGCGACACCCCGGAGTGGCTGTCGCACGAGCCGGCGGCCGCGGCGTACGCCGAGCTGGCGGGCAAGACGACGTTCAGCGCCCGCGAGGCGATGGTCTCGCTGCTGCGCGAGCACGGCGACCTCGACGGGGACCCGAAGCCCACCCAGCGGATGACGAACTTCTACGAGAAGGGCGACAAGCCGCTGGAGATCGTCTCCACGCGGCAGTGGTACATCAAGAACGGCGGCCGGGACCGCGAGCTCCGTGACGAGCTGATCGAGCGGGGCGCCGAGATCCGGTGGATCCCCGCGCACATGCGGCACCGCTACGACAACTGGGTCGGCGGCCTCAACGGCGACTGGCTGATCTCCCGCCAGCGCTTCTTCGGGATCCCGTTCCCGGTGTGGTACCCGCTAGACGACGAGGGCGAGCCCGACTACGAGCACCCGCTGCTGCCGTCGGAGGCCGAGCTCCCGGTCGACCCGTCGGCGCAGGCCCCGCGCGGCTACGACGAGGACCAGCGCGGCAAGCCCGGCGGCTTCATCGGCGACCCCGACGTGATGGACACGTGGGCCACCTCGTCGTTGACCCCGCACATCGCGGGCGGCTGGGAGTCCGACACCGACCTGTTCGAGCGGGTCTTCCCGATGGACCTGTGCACGCACGCGCACGACATCATCCGGACCTGGCTGTTCTCTCGGGTGGTCCGCGCCCACCACGAGAACCACGTGGTGCCGTGGTCGCACGCGCTGATCTCGGGGTTCATCGTCGACCCGGACCGCAAGAAGATGAGCAAGTCCAAGGGCAACGCCGTGGTCCCCTCCGAGATCCTCGAGCGGTTCGGCGCGGACGCGGTCCGCTGGCGCGCGGCGATGGCCCGTCCGGGTCTCGACTCGCCGTTCGACGAGACCCAGATGAAGGTCGGCCGGCGGCTGGCGATGAAGGTGCTCAACGCGTCGAAGTTCGTGCTCGGCAGCGTGGGCGCCGTCGACCACACCCCGGCCGCGGTGACCGAGCCCGTCGACTGCGCGATGCTCTCCGGTCTCGCCGAGACGATCTCGAGGTCCACCGAGGCGTTCGAGTCCTACGACTACACCAGCGCCCTCGAGGCGAGCGAGAAGTTCTTCTGGGAGTTCTGCGACGACTACCTCGAGCTGGTCAAGGAGCGGGCGTACGGCGCGCGCGGCGACGAGGCGGCCGGCTCCGCCAAGGCCGCGCTCGCGATCGCCCTGCACGCCCAGCTCCGCCTGCTCGCACCGTTCCTGCCCTACGTGACCGAAGAGGTGTGGTCGTGGTGGCAGGAGGGGTCGATCCACCGGCAGCCGTGGCCGACCGTCCGGGAGCTCGGGTCAGCGGCCGCGGCCGACGCGGCCATGCTTCCGGCGGTGGCGGCCGCGCTCGGCGGGATCCGGGGCGCGAAGTCGCAGGCCAAGGTGTCCATGCGCACCGAGCTGGCCCAGGTCGAGGTCTTCGGCCCGGCCGAGGCCCTCGCGCACGCCCAGCAGGCCTCCGAGGACCTGCGCGCCGCGGGCAAGATCGTCGGCGAGCTCCGGTTCACCCCGACCGACGCCCAGGAGATCACCGTCGACGCCGAGGTCGCCTCACCCTGATTCGTCTGCGGTCGCTTCGCCTGAAACACCCGGCCGAGCACAGACGAATCGGGGGTGGGTCGGTCCCTGTGGACGACCGTTCGCGCGACCGGGGCCGTCGTACGACGATCCCGGCATGCGCCCACCCGAGCACCCCTCCGATTCGTCTGCGATGGCTCTGCGGCAAATGTCCGAGTGGCCGCAGACGAATCGTTATCCCGAGATCCGTGAGCTGGCCGAGCAGCAGCTCGGCGTCGTGAGCCGCGCCCAGCTGCGTGACCTCGGGGTCTCCGCGCACCGCGTCGAGCACGAGGTCGACATGGGGCGGTGGACCGTCGCGGCCCCGAACGTCATCGCGCTGCAGAACGCCCCGCTCGTCCGCTCACAGCGACTGTGGCTGGGCCTGCTGCATGCCGGTGGCTCCGGCGTGGTCTGCCATGCAACGGCCTGCGAGGTCGCCGGCCTGCGCTGGACCGTTGACGACACGATCCACGTCCTCACCCAGAAGGGCGACCTGGTCCTTCCTCTGGACGGGTTCCGCTTCCACCAGACCCGTCGGCCCTATCACGAGTGGGTGCACCCCTCGTCCGGGCTCGCTCGACTGCAGATCGAACATGCGGCCCTGCTCACCGCGGAGCGCGATCGCCACCTGCGTCGCGGGATCGGGCTGCTCGCGGCCGTGGTGCAGCAGCGGTTGAGCACCGCGGAACGGCTGGTCGAGTCTGCCGCGCAGATCCGCAAGCTCCGCAACGGGCGGCACTTCACCCTGGCGTTGCACGACATCACCGGCGGGGCCCACTCCTTCGCCGAGATCGACATCGGTCGGCTGTGCGTCGAGGCGGGTCTGCGGCCGCCCGACCGGCAGAGGATCCGGAAGGACCGCAAGGGCAGGCGTCGCTACCTGGACTGTGAGTGGATCCTGTCCGACGGCTCGATCGTGGTGCTGGAGATCGACGGCTCCTTCCACATGCGGACCGAGCACTGGTGGAAGGACATGAAACGTGAGCGCGGCGTCGTCATCTCGGGCCGCCGGGTGCTGCGTTGCTCCAGCACCGAGATCAGGCTGACGCCGCAGACGGTGCTGGAGGACCTGATGTCGATCGGCGTGCCCCAGTTCGTCTGCGGTCGCTCCGCGTAGGACACCCGGGTGACCGCAGACGAATCGGGGGGTGGGGGGGTGGGGGTGGGGGGGTGGGGGGGTCGGGATCGGGTCAGCGGTTGAGCCAGGCCTCGAAGGACTCGAAGCCGTAGGGCCTGCCCAGGAAGTCGGCCACCAGGTCGGCGGCGTCCTTGCTGCCACCGGCGGCCAGGATCCGGTCGCGGTAGCGGTAGGACACCTCCGTGTCGAACAGGTCGTCGGGGTCGAACGCCGAGAACAGGTCCTTGGCGATCACCAGGCTCCACATGTAGGTGTAGTAGCCCGACCCGTAGCCCTCCAGGTGCCCGAACGACGCGTGGAAGTGGGTGTCCGGCACGTAGGAGAACACGTCGTACTTCGCCTGCAGCTCGCGCACCGTCGCGGTGATGTCCTCGGGCACCTGCTGGTGCAGGCGGTAGGACAGCGCCGCGTAGAACATCTGGGTGCGCGCGTAGAGGCCCTTGCCGAAGTCGTCGGCCGCCCGCATCTTCTCGACCAGCTCGCGCGGGATCGGCTGGCCCTCGGCATCGGTCGCGAACGACTGCAGGATGTCGGCGTCCCACGCCCACTCCTCCAGCATCTGCGACGGCGCCTCCACGAAGTCCCACTCCGTGGCCACCCCCGAGAACCGGGCCCACGGGTGCCGCCCGGCCAGCACGTGGTGAACCAGGTGCCCGAACTCGTGGAACAGCGTCACGACGTGGTCGTGCTCCATGAGGTTGCGGGAGAAGTTGCACACCAGCACGCCCTCGGCGAGCTGGCGGCCGGCGATCCCGGGGACCAGGTCGAACTGCGCGGCGTGGGAGTACTTCCCCTTGCGCGGGTGCAGGTCGAGGTGGATCCGGCCGAGCCGCTCCCCGTCCCCCATCACGTCGTACACCGCGACGTCCTCGTGCCAGCGCGGTGCATCAGGCACCTCGACGTAGTCGATGCCGAACAGCCGGCCGGTGACGTCGAGCAGGCCCGCACGCACCTTCGAGAAGTCGAAGTACCTGCGCACCTGCTGGGCGTCCACGTCGAAGCTCTCCCGGCGCACGACCTCGGAGTAGAAGGCCTTGTCGGTGCTGTCGACGGTCGTGACCTCGGGGTGGTCGCGCTGCAGCCGGCCGAGCAGGACGGCGTAGTCGCGACGCGCCGCCTCCTCCGACAGCTCGGTGATCCGGTCGATGAACTCCGGGATCGCCGCGCCCTTGCCGATCATCTTCACCTCGGCGTCGTACGACGGCCAGCCGTCGTACCCGAGGATCTTCGCGTGCTCCGACCGCAGCTCGAGCAGCTCCCGCAGCAGCGCGTCGTTGGCGGGCCAGGCCCGGTTCAGGTACTCGTGCAGGAGCTCGGCACGGGCCGCCCGGTCCCGGCCGAAGGTGATGTAGGGCAGGTAGTCCGGGTACTCCGTCGTGATCGCGACCTTGCCGTCCGCCCCGGGCTGGTGAGCCTCCAGGTAGTCGTCCGGCAGCCCCTCGAGCTGCGCCGGCTCGAGGAGGACCGTGCGCACGCCGTCGCGGATGTTCTTGGAGAACGCCTGGGCCACCTCGGTCTCCCGCTCGGCCAGCGCCCGGATCCGCTCCCGGACCGCCTCGTCCTGGTCGACACCGGCGCGGCGGAAGTCGCGCAGCGACAGCGTCAGCACTCGGCGGCCGCCGTCGTCGAGCCGCTCGGGGTCCACGCCGGCCAGCACGTCGAAGAGGTCGCGGTCGAGCCCGATCTCGGTGAGCAGCTTGTGCGCGTCCTGCTCGGCCTTCTCCGCGCGGGTGCGCACCTGCTCGTCGGGGTGCACGTTGGAGAACAGGCCGGCCACCGCGAAGGCGTTCGCCAGGCACACGTTCACGTCGTTCCACAGTGCCATCGTGGCGTCGGTGTCGCGACCGCCGTCCTTGAGCTCTGCGACCAGTGAGCGGGCCCGGGCGAGCTGGTCGTCGGCGCGGGTGCCCAGCCAGGCCTCCCAGTCGGTCGCGGGCAGGGTCAGCGGTGTCAGTTCGGTGCTCACGGCGTGAGCCTAGTCACGGGTGCTCCCGACCGAGAAATCCGGACGTGTGCGGCCGCGCTCGGTCGCGCCCTCAGCGGCCGTGCCCGGGGCGCGGGGTCGGGCGCGGCCCGTGTCCGTGCCGCGCCGTGCCGGCACCGCGGGCGGAGGGCTGCGGGCCTGTCCCGGGGCGCGATCCGTGGCGGGCTTCGGAGCGCGCCTCGTGCCCCGCGCCGCCGCCCCGGCGAGCGGTCGCCGGGCGCTCCCCCCGCCCGGGAGTACGTCGACCCCGTGGACCGGCCGTGGCGGCGCGCCGGTCGCCGGACGTCGCGGCAGGCCGATGGGGGCGCGTGGGGAGGGCGACGGGCGCGCGACGAGTCGCCGAGCCGGGCCCGGGGGCGGACCGGGGTGCGGCGACGAGCACCACCTGGTGCGCGAGCCGGAAGGCGGCCGCCAGGGACCCGCCCTGCGCCCGCGCCCGAAGGCCGTTGCCGAGGACCAGCATGGCCACCACGAACAGCACGGCGAACGCCAGCAGGGGCCGACGGTGGTCGTGGCGAGGCGGCACGGTTGCTCCCGAGAGGGAAGGGGGACGGACGGGCATGGCCCGATGCGGCGATCATGCCGTCTCCGGCGCCGTCCTGTCCCGCAAACGGGCTACCCGAGTGGTGGGTCACAGCGGGCCCGGGCAGACGACAGGGGCGGCCCCGGGAGAGGACCCCCGTGGGCCGGGTCGTGAACGGCTGGCCGGGTCGTGAACGGCTGCTGGTGGGGCCGGCTCAGGCCGACTTCTTCTTCTTCGCCTCGGGCACCCGGGGCACCAGCGTCGGGTTCACGTTGTCGCTGACCACCTCGCCGGTCACGACCACCTTGGCGACGTCCTCGCGGGAGGGCACGTCGTACATGACGTGCAGCAGGACCTCTTCGATGATCGCCCGCAGGCCGCGGGCGCCGGTGCCGCGCATCATCGCCAGGTCGGCCACCGCGTCCACCGCGTCGGGGGTGAACTCCAGCTCCACGCCGTCGAGCTCGAAGAGCTTCTGGTACTGCTTGACCAGCGCGTTGCGCGGCTCGGTGAGGATCTGGACCAGCGCCTCGCGGTTGAGCTTCTCGACCGTGGCGATGACCGGCAGCCGCCCGATGAACTCGGGGATCAGGCCGAACTTGAGCAGGTCCTCGGGCATCACCTCGGCGAAGATCTGCTCCATGTCGCGCTCCTCCTTGGTGGGGAGGTCCGCGCCGAAGCCGAGGGTCTTCTTGCCGATCCGCTGCTCGACGATGTGCTCGAGCCCCGAGAACGCCCCGCCGACGATGAAGAGGATGTTCGTGGTGTCGATCTGGATGAACTCCTGGTGCGGGTGCTTGCGGCCGCCCTGCGGTGGGACCGAGGCGGTGGTCCCCTCCAGGATCTTCAGCAGCGCCTGCTGCACGCCCTCACCGGAGACGTCACGGGTGATGGACGGGTTCTCGGCCTTGCGGGCCACCTTGTCGATCTCATCGATGTAGATGATGCCGGTCTCGGCCTTCTTGACGTCGTAGTCGGCGGCCTGGATCAGCTTGAGCAGGATGTTCTCGACGTCCTCACCGACGTAGCCGGCCTCGGTCAGCGCGGTGGCGTCGGCGATCGCGAAGGGGACGTTGAGCATCCGGGCCAGCGTCTGGGCGAGGTAGGTCTTGCCGCAGCCGGTGGGGCCGATGACCAGGATGTTGGACTTGGCGAGCTCCACCACCTCGTCCTGCTTGTGCCGCTGGGCGCCCGCGCCGACGCCCGCCTGGACCCGCTTGTAGTGGTTGTAGACGGCGACCGCGAGCGACTTCTTCGCGTTCTCCTGGCCGATCACGTAGGAGTTGAGGAACTCGAAGATCTCGCGGGGCTTGGGCAGCTCCTCCAGGCCCACATCACCGCCCTCGCTGAGCTCCTCCTCGATGATCTCGTTGCAGAGGTCGATGCACTCGTCGCAGATGTAGACGCCGGGTCCAGCGATGAGCTTCTTGACCTGCTTCTGGCTCTTCCCGCAGAAGGAGCATTTGAGCAGGTCGCCCCCGTCACCGATGCGTGCCACAGGCACGACTCCTAACGACTCACGCCGACAGCTGCGGTCCGGATCCCGGGATCCGGTCCGGACCAGCCGGCTGGTTGTGTCTCTCTTCGAACTCGAAGGTACCCCGTCGTGCCCCCAAATGGGATGGAGACACGACGACTCCGACGGTCTCCCGGGTGGGCGCGAGCCCACCCGGGAGGCGAGCTAGCGGCCGGTGCCGGCGCCGGTGGCCTGGGTGGCCTTGCGCGACTCCAGGACCGAGTCGATCAGGCCGTACGCCACGGCTGCCTCCGCGGTGAGGATCTTGTCCCGCTCGATGTCGTGGCTGACCTCCTCCTGCGACTTGCCGGTGTGCTCGGCGATCATCGTCTCGAGCAGCTCGCGCATCCGCAGGATCTCGTTGGCCTGGATCTCGATGTCCGAGGTCTGGCCGTAGGTGCCCTCGGTGTAGGGCTGGTGGATCAGGATCCGGCTGTTCGGCAGTGCCAGCCGCTTGCCGGGCGCCCCCGCGGCGAGCAGGATCGCCGCGGCCGAGGCGGCCTGGCCCAGGCACACGGTCTGGATGTCCGGCTTGACGAACCGCATCGTGTCGTAGATCGCGGTCAGCGCCGTGAACGAGCCGCCGGGACTGTTGATGTAGATCTGGATGTCCCGCTCCGGGTCCATGGACTCCAGGCACAGCAGCTGCGCCATCACGGCGTTGGCGATGTCGTCGCTGATCGGGGTGCCGAGGAAGATGATCCGGTCCTCGAACAGCTTGGCGTAGGGGTCGATCCGGCGGACGCCGTACGACGTGCGCTCCTCCCACTGCGGGATGTAGTAGTTCATGCTCGGCGACGCGATGTCGGCGGCGCGCCCGGCCAGGCCGGGGATGGTGGTGCTCGTCATGTCAGCCCTCACTTCTTCGCGGCCGGACGGCCCTCGTCGGCGACCTGGCCGGCACTCGCGACGACCTTGTCGATGAAGCCGTACTCGAGCGCCTGGTCGGCGGTGAACCAGCGGTCGCGGTCGGCGTCCTGCTCGACCTGGTCGAGGGGCTGGCCGGTGTGCTCGCTGATCAGCCGGAACAGCACCTGCTTGATGTGCAGCGACTGCTGCGCCTGGATCTTGATGTCCGAGGCGGACCCGCCCATGCCGCCGGACGGCTGGTGCATCATGATCCGCGCGTGCGGGAGGGCGTAGCGCTTGCCCTTCGCGCCGGCGCAGAGCAGGAACTGCCCCATCGACGCGGCCAGGCCCATGCCCACGGTGGCCACGTCGTTCGGGATGTAGTTCATGGTGTCGTAGATCGCCATGCCGGCGTCCACCGAGCCACCCGGGCTGTTGATGTAGAGGAAGATGTCCGCGTCGGGGTCCTCGGCGTTGAGCAGCAGCATCTGCGCGCAGATCGCGTTGGCGTTCTGGTCGCGCACCTCGGAACCGAGGAAGACGATGCGCTCCCTGAGGAGCCTCTGGTAGATGTGGTCGTCGAGGCCGTAGCCCGGTCCGCCACCGTTCATCTGGGTCTCAGTCACGCTCTCGACCCTAGCCGTAAGCGCGCGCAGTTCCACGGGCAATCCCCCTGTGTTCGCCAACAGCGGACTCGGCTCCCCGTGGACCGCCCCGATGCCCGTCCCCGGGTCACCCCCACCACCGATATCGGAGGGGGTCAGCGGGACTCGACGGCGAGCTTGATCCGCTCCAGGGTGCTGCGGATCCCGGTGGCGAGCTCCTGGTCGTGGCCGCCGGCGCCACCGATGATCGGCGCCATCAGCCTGGTGCCGAGGGTGAACGCCGGCAGGTCACGGCGACCGGTGAGCCGGGTGCCCGACCCGGTCGGCTGGAGCTCGTAGGTCCAGGTGGCACCGCTCTCGCGGGTCCTCCACGCGACCGCCCGCTGCGGCTCGAGCCGGACCACCTTCGACGTGGTCGGCCAGGCCACCGGACCGCGCCGGTTGATCCCGACCATGGTCAGGCCGACCCGGACCCGGCGACCGCCGATCGGGTACAGCCGGCGCAGCTCGGGGCTCCACTCGGGCATCCGCGTCACGTCGGACACCACGGCCCAGACCCGTTCGGGGTCGGCCGCGATGTCCACGGAGGCGCTGATCGGCAGGGGCTGGTTCATCGGGGGCTCCTCGGGTCGGGACGGGTCAGGCGAGCCAGCCGCGGAGGGCGTCGTAGACCTCCGGGTGGTTGAGCAGGTCGAAGTGGCCGCCGCGGACGTGCAGGACGTCGGCGCCCGGGAACATCTCGGGCCCGCGGCGTGGGCGTCCGACCGCGGACGGGTAGCGCACCAGCAGGTCGCCCAGCACCTCGCTGAGCGGATGCCGGCGGGAGCCCGCCACGGTGGCCGCGACGAGGCGGTAGCGGGCGTGCGGCAGGTGGCGTACGTCGCCTGCGAGACCGTCCCCGAGCCCCAGGATCCCTACGGACCGGTGCTCCAGGACCCGACCGAACGGCGCCGACTCCGGCAGCGCTCCGAGCACCCTCGCCCCGAGGTGCACGGTCCGCTCGAGCGGGGCGCCGAGATGCGGCGTGCCGAGTGTCACCACGTCGGTGACCAGCCGGTTCCACTGGGTCTCGGCATCGGTCAGCACCGCGCAGGCGGCCCGGATCACCAGCCCGCCCATCGAGTGCCCCACCAGAGCGATGCGGCGGACCTGCTGCGGCCAGGCCGCGACGAGGTCGTCGAGCAGGCCGGCCAGCGCGACCCCGTTGTGCGCGATCGGCAGGCCGGTGTTGGCCCGCAGGAACACCGGGGTCCAGCCGGACTCGTCCGCCAGCCGGGAGCCGTAGCTGCCGCCGTGCTCGTCGCGGCGCCTGTTCCAGGAGTCCTCGCTCTCGCCGAGGCCGTGCAGGAACACCACGACGTCGGAGGAGGCCGACGGGAAGGCCGCCGCGAGGTGCTCGGGGTCGAGCGGGACGTCGGCTCGCCGGTGGCGCACCGCCATCTCGATCGCGAGCTCGGGCCGTTGCTCCGCGAGCCGGTCCCCCAGCAGGCCGTTGACGGCGGCGAGCACGGCGCTGCCCGCCGGCGTCGCCTCCAACCGGGGCCCCAGTCCCCGGCGGTCCGCGGCACGCAGGCCCGCCGACAGCGTCCTGGCGCCCGAGGCGAGCCCGCCGTAGACGGCCCGGCAGATGCCGTCGTGCACGCGCTGGTGGCCGGTCGCGGCTCCGCCGGTGGCCCGGTTGACGGCGGTGAACGTGCGCGAGGCGACCGCCGCGTGCACGTCGCGCACGGTGCCCACGAGCACCTCGTCGGCGTAGTCCGCGGCCAGCGCCAGGGCCCCCACGACGCCCGCGTCCCGGTGGTCGCGGGCGCCCGTGGAGGTCATCGGGTCAGTGTCCGGTTCATACCGTGGGTATGTCAACGCCCGGTTTGGGTGCCGGGACGCCGCAGGGCGCAACCCCCGGCACGGGGCCGGGCGGGCGCGCCCTGCGGACGGTCCTGCGAGGGGAGCGGTAGGACGGTCAGCCCTGCGGGGCCGCCTCGGCGGTCTCGGCGGAATCGGTCTCGGCGGAATCGGTCTCGACCGGCTCGTCGTCCCCGTCCGACGGCTCGGCGATGCTGCCGTCCGGCTGCAGGTTCTTCAGCTCGACGTGGTTGCCCGACCCGTCGGTGACCTTGGCGGACTCGACGACCAGCGCCAGCGCCTTGCCCCGCACCACCTCGGAGACCATCTCCGGGATGTGGTTGTGCTCGATCATGTGCTGGATGAACTCCTGAGGGTTCTGGCCCGACTGCTGGGCGCGGCGCATCAGGTGCTCCTGGAGCTCGCCCTCGTTGACGCCGATCTCCTCCTTGCGCGCGATCTGGTCGAGGACGAACTGCGCCGCGACCGCGTCGCGCACCCGCTTCTCGAGGTCCGCCTCGAACTCGTCGACGGTCTGCTCCTCGGAGTCGAGGTAGGCCTCCATCGTCATCCCGGCGTACGCCAGCTGCTCCTGGATGCTCTCCCTGCGGGCGCTGAGCTCGGCGTCCACGACCGCGTCGGGGAGCGGCACCTCGACCAGGTCGAGGACCTTCTCGAGCACGGCGTCCCGGGCGGCGGCCGCCTGCTCGAGGCGCTTGCCGCGGTGCAGCCGGGTGCGGACGTCCTCGGTCAGCTCGGCCACGGAGTCGAACTCGGACGCGGTCTGCGCGAAGTCGTCGTCGAGCTCGGGGAGCTCCTGCTCCTTGACCGCGGTCACCTTGACCTCGACGTCGACGTCCTCGCCGACCTGGTCGCCGCCGACGAGCTGGGAGGTGAAGGTCTTCTCGTCGCCGGCCGACATCCCGGTCAGCGCCTCGTCGAGACCGTCGAGCATCCCGCCGCGACCCACCTGGTAGCTCATGCCGGTGACCTCGGCACCCTCGACGACCTCGCCGTCCTTGGTGGCCCTGAGGTCGATGACGACGAAGTCGCCGTCGGCGGCCGCGCGCTCCACCTCGTTGAGGGTGGCGAAGCGCTCGCGCAGGCTCTGCACCTGCTCCTCGACGTCCTGGTCGGTGACGGCCACGTCGTCGACGCTGACCTCGAGCCCCTCGTAGTCGGGCAGCTCGACCTCGGGACGGACGTCCACCTCGGCGGTGAACTCCAAGGTGTCGTTGTCCTCGAGCCGGGTGATGTCGATCTCGGGCTGGGCGAGCGGCTCGAGGTCGTTGGCCTGCAGCGCCTCGACGTACAGCTTCGGCAGCGCCTCGTTGATGGCCTCGTCCAGCACCGCGCCCCGGCCGACCTGACGGTCGATGACCATCGGCGGCACCTTGCCGCGGCGGAAGCCGGGGACGTTGATCTGCTGGGCGATCTTCTTGTACGCCGCGTCGAGGCTCGGCTTGAGCTCCTCGAAGGGCACCTCGACGGTGAGCTTGGCCCGGGTCGGGCTCAAAGTCTCGACGGCGCTCTTCACAGGTGATTCTCCTCAGTCGTATGGAATGTTCCGCGCACCCTCGCGCGGCCGACCGCAAGACGGGGGCTGCACGAGCATGGTCGGGGCGACAGGACTCGAACCTGCGATCTCCTGCTCCCAAAGCAGGCGCGCTAGCCACTACGCTACGCCCCGGTGGTGCGGTCCCCCTCGGGGAACCCCCGGGAGTCTAGTGGACATGCGCACCCGGCCCGTAATCGCACGGAACGGCACCGGACGGTTCGATTGGTAGCCGACGAGACCCCTGTGGCACCATTGACCCGCCGTCGGGCCGATCCGACGACGCGCGGATGTAGCTCAATGGTAGAGCCCCAGTCTTCCAAACTGGCTACGCGGGTTCGATTCCCGTCATCCGCTCTCCCCGCCCCCGCCGGCCGGTCAGCGCCGGTGCAGGAGCAGCAGCGCCTGGTCGTCGTTCATCGCGTCGAGCTCACGGATCAGCCGGTTGGCGCCGTTCTCGAAGCCCGCGCGGAGCAGCCGCTCCCCGTGCCCGAGCAGCTTGTCGATGCCCTGGCCGATGTCGCGCTGCGGGGTCTCCACGATGCCGTCGGTGAACAGCAGCAGCGCGTCGCCGCGCTGGACGGTGCCGCTCACCACGGTGAACTCGGCGTCTCGCATCAGGCCGAGGACCGGCCCCTCCGCCTCGTGCACGCCCCAGCGGCCGGAGCCGGCGTGCAGCTGGACGGCCGGTGGGTGGCCCGCCGAGCGCAGCTCGAAGCGACCGGAGACCAGGTCCAGCGAGAGGTGCACCGCGGTCGCGAACCCCTCGCTCCAGTCCTGGCGGAGCAGGTAGTCGTTCGCCGCGGGCAGGAACGCGCCGGCGGGCAGCGCGGCCAGCAGCCCCCCGAAGGCACCCGACAGCAGCAGCGACCGGGTGCCGGCCTGCTCGCCCTTGCCGGACACGTCGACGACCGCCACCTCGAGGCGGCTCCCGTCGGACGCCTTCGCCGCGACCATGAAGTCACCGGCGAACGACGAGCCCCCGGCCGACCGCATCACGGACTCGCAGTACCAGTCGTGCGGCAGGTCCGGGATCCGGGCCTGACTGGTGATCCGGTCCCTCAGGTCCACGAGCATCGACTCGCCGCGCGCACCCGCGACACCCAGCCGGGACCGCCGGAACGAGGCCACCAGGATGATCAGCCCGATGACGAACGCCGCCACCACGCCGGTCACCCTCGTGGCCGTGAACTGGGCGTCCGACCCGGCCGCGACGGCCACGACCACGACGCTGAGCACGAACACGATGAACCACGGCAGGGTGCGGGGCCCGAGGATCAGGTTGGCGATCACCGCCGGGATGACCAGCGCGCCCACCGGGACGACGCCGGGAAACCGGTACATCGCCGCCCCCAGCAGCACCGCGAGCACCCCGAGCAGCAGCACCCAGGTCGCCTCGGCCTCCCGGTAGCGCCGGACCACCCGGTTCCACCGACGTCTGAGCACCCGACGGCCGGACACGGCGGTCAGGCGGTCGGAGTGGGGGGCGGCGACCACGGACACGACCTTAGTCCGCGTGACAGGTCCCGGGGCGGCTTTCTCAGGACTGTCCACGCGGCGCGAGGCCGTCACCGGACCCTGGCCCGGGAGCGGAAGGCGGGCTGGCAACGGGGGCACCAGAACAGGTTCCGGCCGCCCAGCACCTCGGTGCGGACCCGGGTGCCGCACACGTGGCAGGGCAGCTCGGCGCGCCGGTAGACGTAGACCTCTCCCCCGTGATCGTCGACCCGTGGCGGCCGGCCCATCGCCTCGGGGGTGTGCTCCGGGCGCACCGTGTCGATCCGCCCGACCGTCACCCCGTCGTGCATCAGCTCGACCAGGTCCCGCCACAGTGCCTCGAACCGGCCGCGGCGCAGGGTGTGGCCCGGGCGCAGCGGGTGGATCCGGTGCCGGAACAGCAGCTCGGCCCGGTAGACGTTCCCAACCCCGGCCAGCACGGTCTGGTCCATCAGCAGCGCGCCGACCGGTGCCCTGCTGCGCGACACCCGGTCCCAGGCGACGGTCCAGTCGGCGTCGGCTCGCAGCGGGTCCGGTCCGAGCCGGTCCACGACGGCCCGGCGCCGGCCGGCGTCGAACAGCTCGCAGGCGGTGGCGCCCCGCAGGTCGCCGTACGACGGGCGGGCGCCGTCGGCGACGATGCGCAGCCGGACCTGACCGACCGGCGCGGGCGGGGGCCCGTCGTGCAGGTCGAACCGGCCGTAGAGCCCAAGGTGGACGTGCACGAACCGCTCGCCCTCGAACTCGACGAACAGGTGCTTGCCCCACGTCTCGGCGTCGACCAGGGTGCCGCCGTCGAGCAGCCGGGCCGCGTCCGCGAACCGGCCCTGCGGGCTGGACACCTCGACCGGCGCCCCGGCGAAGCGACGACGGATCTCACCGGCGAGCCGGTGCAGGGTGTGACCCTCGGGCATCGCGCCGGGTCAGCCTCGGGGCCGGCCCGACGCGGTCTGCGCCGACTCCGGCAGGGGCGGCAGCTCGCCGGTCGTCTCGTAGTCGCCGATCATGGCGATCCGCCGGTTGTGCCGCTCGCCGTTGCTGTAGAGGGTGTGCAAGAACACGTCGACGAACCGGGTGGTCTCCTCGACGGTGTGCATCCGACCGCCGATGGAGATCACGTTGGCGTCGTTGTGGTCGCGGGCGAGGACGGCGGTCTCCTCGCTCCAGACCAGGGCGGCCCGGACCCCCTTGACCTTGTTGGCCGCCATCTGCTCGCCGTTGCCGGAACCGCCGATGACCACGCCGAGCGACCCCTCGTCCGCGACGACCGCCTCCGCGGCGCGCAGGCAGAACGGGGGGTAGTCGTCGGCGGCGTCGAAGACGAACGGCCCGTGGTCGACGGGCTCGTGGCCCCGGCGGACCAGCCAGCTGATCAGGTGCTCCTTGAGCTCGAGGCCGGCGTGGTCGGAGCCGAGGTGTACGCGCATGCGGACATTCTTTCAGACGGTGCGGCGCAGGTAGTCGCCGATCTCCGCCAGCGACTCCTCCGCGGCGTCGAAGAGGGCCGGGTGCCTCCAGAACCCGTGCACCATCCCGTCGTACGTCGACAGCCTGGCCGTCCCGCCGGCCGCCCCGATGCGCCGGACCAGCTCGACGTCCTCGTCGACCAGGATGTCCTCGGCGGCCGCCACCACCAGCGTCGGGGGCAGCCCACCCAGGTGCGGCGACTCGATCGGCGCCAGGTCGGGGTCGACGAGGTCGGCCGGGCTCGCGGCGTACTGCTCCCAGTACCACGCGCACTCGCCGGCGCCGAGGCCGTTGCCGTCACGCTCGGCCCGGTGGTGCCGGCCGGTGGGGTCGATGAACGGGTAGACCAGGACCGTTGCCGCGAAGGCGCCGGGGTTGCGGAGCGCGGCCACCAGCGCGAGGTTCCCGCCGGCGCTGTCCCCCAGCGCCACCAGCCGTTCGGTGGCCACGCCGAGGGCGCCCCCGTGCGCCCGCAGCCAGGTCAGCGCGGCGTCCATGTCGTCGGGTGCCGCGGGGAACCGGTGCTCGGGTGGCCTCCGGTAGTCGACGGCGAGGACCGCGAGGCCGGTGCGGTTGGCCAGCCTCCGCGCCTGCGCGTCGTGGGTGTCGAGGTCGCCGAAGACGAAGCAGCCGCCGTGGGCGAACAGGATGCACCCGGGCGCCGCCGCCGCGGCGCCCCCGGGACGGTACAGCCGGCAGCGCACCCCGGAGGCGTCGACGTCCTCGACGCGAGCCACGTCCTCCCGCGGCTCGACCGCCGCGGTCTCGCGCGCGACCCGGCGCTGCTCGGCGATGTCGGCCGGACCGAACCCCACGTCGGTGACGCTCGGTCCCTGCGACCACAGCGCCAGCGCGGCCGCGGACTGCGGGTGCAGCACGGCGCTCAGCCCTCGAGCCGGGCCAGCTCTTCGTCGACGACCGACGGGTCGAGCTTGGTGAAGACCGGGGTGGGCTTGGCGATCGGGGCGCCGACGGCGACCGGCCTGCGCTCCCAGCGCGGCACCCGGGAGTAGTCGCCGGTCAGGACCGGATACGACGGCCCGCCGTCGAGGTCCTCGACCTCCTCGATGACCGGCATCGGGGCCACGTCCCCGCCGCCCCCCAGCACCGCGTCGACGGCGTTGGCCGCGTGCGGCAGGAACGGCGAGAGGATCAGGTTGCAGTCGGCGACGGCCTGCGCGGTCACGTGCAGGATCGTGGCGAGCCGCTCCCGCTCGTGGTCGGCCTTGAGCTGCCAGGGGGCCATGTCGGAGACGTACCTGTTGACCTCGGCGACGGTGCGCATCGCCTCCCCGATCGCCTGCTTCTGCCGGTGCCGCGCGATCAGGTCGCCGACGGAGCCGAACGCCGCCTCGACCCGGTCGAGCAGGGCCCGGTCGTCGTCGGTCAGCGTCCCCGCGGCCGGGATCTTCCCGAAGCTCTTCGCGATCATGTTCGCGGTCCGGTTGACCAGGTTGCCCCACCCGGCGACGAGCTCGTCGTTGGTGCGCCGGACGAACTCCGACCAGGTGAAGTCGCTGTCCTGGTTCTCGGGTCCCGCCGCGCTGATGAAGTAGCGCAGCGCGTCGGCCTGGTAGCGCTCGAGGACGTCCCTGACGTAGATCACGACCGCCTTCGACGAGGAGAACTTCCGGCCCTCCATGGTGAGGAACTCGCTCGAGACGACCTCGGTCGGCAGGTTGAGCCGCCCGAAGACGCCCGGCTCGCCGCCCCGGCTGCCCTGCCCGTCGTACGCCAGCAGCTCGGCGGGCCAGATCTGGGAGTGGAAGGTGATGTTGTCCTTGCCCATGAAGTAGTACGACAGCGCCTCCCGGTCGTTCCACCAGTCCCGCCAGCGGTCGGGCTCGCCGAGGCGGCGGGCCCACTCGATCGAGGCGGAGAGGTAGCCGATGACCGCGTCGAACCACACGTAGAGCCGCTTGGTCGGCTGGTCGCGCCAGCCGTCGAGCGGGATCGGGATCCCCCAGTCGATGTCGCGGGTCATCGCCCGTGGCCGGATGTCCTCCAGGATGTTCTGGCTGAACTTGATGACGTTCGGCCGCCAGGTGCCCGACGCCTCGCGTTCGTCGAGCCACTGCTTGAGCGCGTCGGCGAGCGCGGGCAGGTCGAGGAAGAAGTGCCGGGTCTCCACGAACTCCGGGATCTCGCCGTTGATCTTGCTGCGCGGGTTGATCAGGTCGGTGGGGTCGAGCTGGTTGCCGCAGGTGTCGCACTGGTCGCCCCGCGCGCCGTCCGCGCCGCAGATCGGGCAGGTGCCCTCGATGTAGCGGTCCGGCAGCGTGCGCCCGGTCGAGGGCGAGATCGCCGCCTCGGTGGTCCGCTCGATCATGTAGCCGTTCCTGTGGACGGTCGTGAACATCTCCTGCGCGACGGCGTAGTGGTTGCGGGTCGTCGTGCGCGTGAAGAGGTCGTAGGACAGGCCGAGCGCGGCCAGGTCCTCCACGATCAGCCGGTTGTTGCGGTCGGCGAGCTCGCGGGCGGTGACCCCGGCCGCGTCGGCGGCGACGAGGATCGGGGTGCCGTGCTCGTCGGTGCCGGAGACCATGAGCACGTCGTGGCCGGCCATCCGCATGTAGCGGCTGAACACGTCGGAGGGCACGCCGAATCCGGCCACGTGGCCGATGTGGCGCGGGCCGTTGGCGTAGGGCCAGGCGACGGCGGACAGGACCCTGCTCATGCCGAGGCCCCGGTGGAGGCGCGAGCACGGCGAGCGGGTTCGTGGGGCAGGCTCATGGGCCGATCCTATTGAAGGGGCCTACGCAGGCTCCGGGCGGAGTGCGCACCCGGTCGCCCGGGGGCGAGGCTAGCCGCGGACAGGGACGCACGAAGTTTCCGATCACAGCGCGTTGATGGATTCTGCAGACTCCTGCCTACAGAGGGACCGCTGCGCTGCGGACTTCGGGGCTCGAACGTAAACACCCAAGCGCTTGCCCAGAACGGACGGCGAACTGGTATCGCAGCTTCGTAGCGGACAGCCGCGACGGCTCGGCCAGTCCACACCGGGCTGCCACGTGATCCTGCACCGTCACATCGGGCGTCCAGAACGTCACTTCCACCGACGTCCCGCGCTCCACCGCGGCGGGCCCACCCGGACTGAAGCAGCCAGAGGCGAGCACAAGCGAGGTGATCAGGAAACAAACCCGCGGGTTCTTCACGATCGATTCGACGCGACGACTCCGGCGATGGTTCCCGACAAGCCCCCGCCACCATGGTGCGTGCTCAGCCGCCGGCGGCGAGCCGGCCGATCCGGGCCTCGAGGTCGGCCAGGCACCACAGGTCGTCGGCGTCTCCCTCGTGCTGCCGGGAGAAGCGCAGGGCGTGCCGGCCGATCTCGGACAGGTGCTGCTCCAGCGCGAACAGCTCGAGCACGTCCGACGAGAGCGTCGAGCTGCCTCCCCCGGCGAGGTAGGCCAGCTCGGCCTCGGTCCCGGTCGCGCCGCCGAACACGTGGCGCAGGTCGCGCTCGCGGGGGGCCACCGCCAGGGCGCTCCAGTCGACCAGCCGCGCCCCGTCGGGGCCCCGCCGCACGTTGCGCCCGTGCGGCGCCCCGTGGGTGGGCACCCACGCGGACGCCGTGCCGGACGTCGCCGCGGCGAGCAGGTCGAACCGGCGCAGGGCCGCGGCCAGCACCGTCCGGTGCTCGGCGACCAGCCGCCAGGCCGGCTCCGCGCAGGGCCCGCCGACCCAGGGCCGTCCGGCGAGCACCCAGTCGAGCTGCTCGCGCTGCACCGTCTGCCGCCAGCCGATCCGCGGTCGCCACAGCGGCACGCCGGAGGGGCGGGGCCCGCCGTGCAGCCGCGCCAGCATCGTCGCGACCTCCGCCCGCTCGTGGTCGCCGGCGAAGCCGCCGGCGGGCGCGGACTCGGCCAGGTACGGCGCGACGGAGAGCAGGTGGGACCGCGCCAGGTCCTCGGTGATCGCCCCGCCCCGGCCGGTGACCGGCGCCACCACGAAGTCCAGGCCGCCCGCGAGCACCGCCGCACCGGTGTACGCGGACACCAGCGCCGACCGCTGCTCGGCCCCGTCCACCGGGTCGGCGGTGGCCAGCCAGCGCGGTCCCTCTTCGCCGCCGACGCACCAGTGGCACCCGGGCGACGGGACCGGCACGTGCTCGGCCCGGGTGACCTCCTCGTCCCAGCAGGTCCGCACCGCGTCGAGAACGCGCGCGGCGGAGAGGTCGGGCGGCTCTCGAAGCACGGTCAGCACCCTACGGCCGGACGCCCACGCGCCCGTGGTCCGTCGAGAGAGGGAGGTTCAGCGCAAAACGGTCACGAGAAGTCCGGGCCCCGGTCACGGGACCGCTTGAGCTCGAAGAAGCCGGGCGTGCCGGCCACGAGCACCACGCCGTCCCACAGCCGGCCGGCCTCCTCGCCCTTGGGGGCGGGGGTGACCACCGGACCGAAGAACGCCACGCCGTCGACGGAGATCACCGGCGTGCCGACGTCCATGCCGACCTGGTCCATGCCGGCGTGGTGCGACTTCTTGAGGTCCTCGTCGAACGCGGTGGAGTCCATGGCGTCCGCCAGGGACAGCGGCAGGCCGACCTCCGCGAGGGCCTCCTCGACGAGGTCCCGGTCGATGGACCGCCCCTCCAGGTGGATCCGGTTGCCCAGCGCGGTGTACAGCGGGAGCAGCACGTGGTCACCGTGCGCCTGGGCGGCGGCGACCGCGACCCGGACCGGCCCCCAGGCGGGCTCCAGCATCGCGCGGTAGTCCTCGGGGATGTCCTTGTCCTCGTTGAGGTAGGCCAGGCTCATCACGTGGAACGAGGGCTCGATCGGCCGCACCTCGGCGACCTCGAGCAGCCACCGCGAGGTCATCCACGCCCACGGGCACAGCGGGTCGAACCAGAAGTCGACGGGCGTGCGCTGGGTGGTCTGGCTCATCTGAGGTGCTCCTTGTCGCGGCTTCGGCGGCGGTATCGGCCCGTACGTATCCGTTTGGGAACAACGGCCGCTCCGGATTCGGTATTCCCCCGACCGGGTGGAAGGATGCGAGACATGCCTGGAACCAACCTCACCCGGGACGAGGCGCGCACCCGCGCCGAGCTCCTCGACGTCGAGTCCTACACCGTCGACCTCGACCTGTCCTCGGACGACCCCCGCCACTTCGGCTCCACGACCGTGATCCGGTTCGCGTGCCGACGGCCGGGGTCCTCCACCTTCGCCGACCTGGTCGGTGCGACCGTCCACGAGCTCACGCTCAACGGCAGGCGTCTCGACCCCGATGCCTACGCCGACCACCGCATCCGGCTCGACGACCTGCAGGCCGACAACGAGCTGCGCGTGGTCGCCGACTGCACCTACAGCCACACCGGCGAGGGCCTGCACCGCTTTGTCGACCCCGCCGACGACCGCGTGTACCTGTACTCGCAGATGGAGGTCCCGGACGCCCGCCGGGTGTTCACCACCTTCGAGCAGCCGGACCTGAAGGCGGTGTTCACCTTCACCGTGAAGGCACCCTCGCACTGGAAGGTGGTGTCGAACGCCCCCACCCCGGCGCCGGTCGACGCCGGCGACGGTACGTCGACCTGGAGCTTCCCCACGACGGAGCGGATCTCGACCTACATCACCGCGATCGTCGCGGGTGAGTACCACGAGGTGCTCGACACCTACCAGGGCAAGCACGGCGAGATCCCGCTCGGCCACTACTGCCGCCAGTCGATGGCGCCGTACTTCGACACCGACGAGCTGATCGACGTCACCAAGCGGGGGTTCGCGTTCTTCGAGGAAGCCTTCGACTACCCCTACCCGTTCCACAAGTACGACCAGCTCTACGTGCCCGAGTTCAACAACGGCGCGATGGAGAACGCCGGCTGCGTCACCTTCCGCGACGAGTACCTGCCCCGCGGCCAGCAGGCGCGCTGGTGGTACGAGCAGCGGGCCAACACGGTCCTGCACGAGATGGCGCACATGTGGTTCGGCGACCTGGTCACCATGAAGTGGTGGGACGACCTGTGGCTCAACGAGTCGTTCGCGGAGTGGGCCTCCCACTTCGCCTCGGTGAAGGCCACCGAGTACACCGAGGCGTGGACCGGCTTCACCAACAACCGGAAGAACTGGGCCTACCGGCAGGACCAGCTGCCGACCTCGCACCCGGTCGCCGCCGACAACCACGACCTCGAGCAGGTCGAGGTGAACTTCGACGGCATCACCTACGCCAAGGGCGCGTCGTCGCTGAAGCAGCTCGTCGCGTGGGTCGGTGAGGACGAGTTCCTGACCGGGCTGCGCGCCTACTTCCGCGCCCACGCGTTCGGCAACAGCGAGTTCACCGACCTCCTGGGCGCCCTCGAGAAGACCTCCGGCCGCGAGCTGCGCTCGTGGGCCGAGGAGTGGCTGCAGACCTGTGGCGCGAGCACGCTCGCGCCCGACTTCGCCGTCGACGAGAACGACGCGTTCACGTCGTTCACGGTGCGCCAGACCTCCCACCCCGACACGCCGACCCTGCGCCGTCACCGCATCGGCATCGGCCTCTACGACCGCGACGCGAACGGCCGGCTGGTGCGTCGCACCGGGCTGGAGACCGACGTGCGGGGCGAGGCGACCGAGATCGCCGAGCTCGTCGGCGAACGCCGGCCCGACCTGCTGCTGCTCAACGACGGCGACCTGACCTACGCGAAGATCAGGCTCGACGAGCGTTCGCTGGCGACCGTGACCGAGTCGATCCACACCCTCGACGACTCGCTCGCCCGGGCACTGTGCTGGGGCGCGGCGTGGGACATGACCCGCGACGCCGAGATGCCGGCCGAGGACTTCGTGACCCTGGTGCTGGGCGGCCTGGGTGCCGAGACCGACCCCACGGCGGTCAAGCAGCTGCCGGTCTACGTCCAGATCGCCATCGACCAGTACGCCCACCCGTCGAAGCGCGCGGCGCTGCGGCAGCGGTGGGAGGGCGGGCTGCGCCGGCTGCTCGAGGACGCCGAGCCGGGCAGCGACAGCCAGCTGACCTTCCTCAAGACGTTCGCCGGGACCCACGGGAAGCGGATCCCGCCGTCGTCGTACGGCGGCGCCGGTCGCAGCGACGACGCCTGCGCGTTCATGGCCGGCCTGCTCGACGGGTCGGTGCGGCTGGAGGGCCTCGAGATCGACCAGGACCTGCGCTGGATCCTGCTCACCGGGCTCGCCGCCAACGGGCACGCGGACCGGGACCGGATCCGTGCGGAGCTCAAGGACGACCACACCATCTCGGGCCAGGAGCGTGCGGCCGCGGCGATGGCGGCGATCCCCGACGCCCAGGACAAGGCCGACGCGTGGCACGAGGCCGTGGTCCGCGACGACGTCCCCAACGAGACCCAGCGCAGCATCGCCTACATCTTCGACACCTCGGAGCAGGCGGACGTGCTGGCGCCGTACCTCGAGAAGTACCTCGAGGTCGCGGGGACGATCTGGGAGGACAGAGGCGTCCAGATCGCCTCGACCACCCTGGAGTACATGTTCCCGCGGGCGCTGACCAGCCAGGAGACGCTGGACCGGGTGGACGCCTGGCTGGCCACCAGCACGGCGAACCCGGCCGCGAAGAAGTACGTGCGCGAGGCCCGCGCCGACATGGTGCGGGCACTGGCCGCCCAGGCGGCCGACGCCGACTGACGTCCGCCCACGCCCGATTCGTCTGGGCTCGCCCGGGTCTTCTGCGCAGGGCGAGCGCAGACGAATCGGGGGGTCAGCCCTCGGTGTGCAGCAGCCGCGGCCGGCGCGCGTGCTCGGCGAGCTGCAGGACGCCCTGCTTGATGCCGCCGACCAGGTCGCCGGCGGCGAACGCGGTCTGCATCGACAGCACGGCGAGCTTCACCTCGGCGTCGTCGAGGTCGCGCCGCGCCTCGGCCCCGGTGACCACCTCGACGATGCGGGCGGCCGGGTCGACCAGCACCAGCACCGAGCGGGCCGGTGCCACCAGGGCGGCGTGCAGCCGCTCGGCGAACGGACGCGTCTCCCCCTCGGAGGCCCCCACGAACACGGAGAACTCGTAGCGGCACATGGTCTCCGCGTCGCGGATGGCCTTGTCGATCTCGTGGCGTTGCGAGGCGCTGAAGGCGTCACCAGCGGGCACTTGCGCCGCCCCGCTCTCCAGCCTGGTCCCCGGCCGTCGCCTGGTCGGCCTCGTCGGCCGCCTCGACGCCGCCGCGCGGCCCGCCGAACCACTCGGGCTCGTTGCGCCACGCCAGTCCGGGCTGGTACTTCTGCCCGCGCGCCATGGACGGCACGTAGACCAGCAGCGTGATCAGCGCGAACAGCCCGGCCGGGATCAGCAGGAACACCAGCAGGGCGTCGAGCGGGGGCACGGACGGGTCCGGTCCCCACTGTTCCGGTGCGCTCGCGAGAGCCGGTGCGGCCACGGTGCCGACGAGCACCGCGGGGGTCAGTGCGACCGCCCGGGCGGCCCGTCGTACGACGGAGGAGTTGAGGTGGTTGGTCACGCGGACAAGCGTAGCGAACCCGGTTTGGAGGCGGCCACGACGTCTCGTACCCTGCGATGGGTGACCCCCCGAGCGTTGAACTCCCCGCTGGCGTCCCTGGAAGACTGGTTCGGCCCGGACTGGAAGCACCAGATCCTCACCTGGCTGGTCACCAAGCCGCTGCAGCTGATCGTGCTCGTCCTCGTCGCCGTGTTCCTCCGGTGGTTCCTGCACCGCCTGATCGACCGGATGGCCAAGCGTGCCTCGGCCGGCATGCCCACGCCGATGCTCCGGCGCGGCCAGACCGAGCAACGGGGGGCCGCCACCGCGGCCGCCGGACGCCGGGTGCAGCGCGCCGAGGCGATGGGCTCGCTGCTGAAGAGCATCACGTCGATCGTGATCTTCACCGTCTTCGGGATCACCGCGATCGCCCAGCTGGGCTTCAACGTCGGACCGCTGCTCGCCAGCGCCGGCGTCGTCGGTGTCGCGCTCGGGTTCGGCGCGCAGAGCCTGGTGAAGGACTTCCTGTCCGGCGTCTTCATGATCTTCGAGGACCAGTACGGCGTCGGCGACGTCGTCGACCTCGGCGAGGCGACGGGGGTCGTCGAGGCCGTCGGGCTGCGGGTGACCCGTCTGCGCGACGTCGACGGCACCGTGTGGTACGTCCGCAACGGCGAGGTGCTGCGCGTTGGCAACTCCAGCCAGAACTGGGCCAGGACCGTGCTCGACATCCCGGTCGCCTACACCGAGGACCTGCGGCACGTGCGCGAGGTCCTGCAGGACGTGGCCGACGGTGTCTGGGAGGACGACGAGTTCAAGGGCGTCATCGTCGAGAAGCCCGAGGTCTGGGGCGTGCAGGAGCTGGCCGCGGACGCCTGCCTGGTGCGGGTCACCCTCAAGACGGCCCCGCTCGAGCAGTGGGCGATCGCGCGCGAGATGCGCGAGCGGATCAAGGCGCGCTTCGACTACGAGGGCATCGAGATCCCGCTGCCCCAGCGGGTGGTCTGGCACCGGGACGCACCGGCCGACGCCGTCGGCGCCGGCTCGTTGCCGTCCCCGGCAGGGACCGGGGACGGCGACGAGCGCGACCGCGAGCAGGTCACGCCAGCGACGACTCCAGAGTGATCGTGGTCCCGGTCAGCGCCTTCGAGACCGGGCAGTTGGCCTTCGCGTCCTCCGCGTGCCTGGTGAAGTCCTCGGAGCTGATCCCCTCGACCGTGCCGACCACGGTCAGGCGGATCCCGGTGATGCCCTCGCCGGGCTGGAACGTGACGTCGGCCTTCGTCTCGAGCGCCTGCGGCGGCGTCCCGGCCTTGGCGAGCATGTTCGACAGGGCCATCGAGAAGCACGCCGAGTGAGCGGCCGCGATCAGCTCCTCGGGGCTCGTCTTGCCGTTCGGCTCCTCCGCGCGGGCCGGCCAGTCGACGTCGTACGTCCCGAGGCCCGACGACTCGAGAGTGACCTGCCCGGAGCCGCCCTCCAGCAGCGGTCCCTCCCAGTGGGTCGTGGCGGTGCGGGTTGTTGCCATGTGCAGCTCCTTCTCGTGTCAGGGACCTCCGGGTCGGGGGTGTCCGACCCGACTCTTGTCCGGATAGGGACAATAGACAAGTGAGCAGCGCGCCGGACGGACAGAGCTTCTACGACGCGATCGGGGGCTACCCCACGATCGCGAAGATCGTCGAGCACTTCTACGAGGGGGTGGCCGCCGACGAGGCGCTCCGGCCGATGTACCCCGAGGAGGACCTCGGCCCCGCCGCCGAACGGCTGACCCTCTTCATGGCGCAGTACTGGGGTGGCCCGACGACGTACTCCGACCGCCGGGGCCACCCGCGGCTTCGGATGCGGCACGCGCCGTTCGCGGTCACCCCGGCGATGGCCCAGCGCTGGCTGGTCCACTTCCGGGCCGGGCTCGACGCGGCGAACCTGACCCCCGAGCAGGACGCGCAGTTCTGGGACTACGTGACCCACGCGGCCCAGTTCATGGTCAACACCCTCGACGAGGGCTGACTAGGCCTCGAGCACCGACCGCAGCCGGTCCCGCTCACGGTCGCTGAGCGGCCGGGACCGCTGGGTCCCGAGGTCGAAGGAGACCATCACGGCCGCGGCCCGGGACAGCACCCGGTCGTCGTCGCGGATCTCGCAGGCGAGGTCGAACGACGAGCCGCCGATCCGGGTCACCCAGGTCTCCACCAGGTAGGCCTCCGGCCGGAACAGGATCGGACGCCTGTAGTCGACGTCCAGCCGGGCGACCACCAGCCCCGGGGGCGGCTCGTCGGCCTCGCGGCCCAGCGAGGAGATGAAGGCCAGCCGGGCCTCCTGGTAGTACTCGAAGTACTTCACGTTGTTGACGTGGCCGTAGACGTCGACGTCGGAGAACCGCACGTGGCAGGCGTACCGGTGCCGGGTCATCGCACCGGCTCCGCGTCCGCGAACCGCGCGAGGACCTCGCGCTCCTCGGCGGCGATCCGCCGGGGCCGCTCCTGCGTGAAGACGTACGGCGACAGCACCGACCGGGCCCGCAGGTACACCCGCCGCTCCCCGCCGGGAAGCTCGTCCAGGATCTCGTAGGCCATCGTGAAGCTGGCCGCCCGCACCTCGGTCACCCACGACTCGATGCGCACCGGGTCGGCCCGGAACACCAGCGGCCTGACGAACTCCACCTCGTGCCGGACCACGACGACCCCCTCGGCCAGCTCCTCGCCGCCCTGCACGGGGGCGTGCACCCGGAGCATGTCGACGCGTGCCTCCTGGAGGTAGTCGACGTAGACCACGTTGTTGACGTGCCCCAAGGAGTCCATGTCGGCCCAGCGCAGCGGGCAGTAGTAGATGTGTCGAGCCACACAGCCATACTTGCAGGGATCGGTTCTAGGCTGCGGGGGTGGTCTCGTCGCCGGACACGGCCCGGACCTGCCCCCACGACGACAGATCGGAGTCCCGCACATGCCCGAGGCAGTGATCGTTTCTGCGGCACGCACCCCCATCGGACGCGCCAACAAGGGCTCGCTGAAGGACCTGCGTCCCGACGACCTGAGCGCGTTCATCATCCAGACCGCGCTGGACAAGATCCCCGAGCTGGACCCGAAGGACATCGACGACCTCTACCTGGGCTGCGGCCTGCCCGGCGGGGAGATGGGCTTCAACATGGGCCGGGTGGTGTCGGTGCTGATGGGCTACGACCACCTCCCCGGTGCCACGATCACGCGCTACTGCTCCTCCTCGGTGCAGACCACCCGGATGGCCTTCCACGCGATCAAGGCAGGCGAGGGCGACGTGTTCATCTCCGCCGGCGTCGAGACGGTGTCCCGGTTCGCCAAGGGCACCTCCGACCACCTGCCCGACACCCAGAACCCGCTCTTCGGGGACGCGGTGGCGCGCACCCGGAAGATGGCCGAGGGAGGCATGGACTGGCACGACCCGCGCGAGGACGGCCGGGTCCCCGACATCTACATCGCGATGGGCCAGACCGCCGAGAACGTCGCGAAGATGCGCGGGCTGTCCCGCCGAGAGCTCGACGAGTTCGGCGTGCGCTCGCAGAACCTGGCCGAGAAGGCGATCGCCGACGGCTTCTGGGAGCGCGAGATCACCCCGGTCACCACGCCGGACGGGACCGTGGTCAGCAAGGACGACGGCCCGCGCGCGGGGGTCACCCTGGAGGCGATCTCGCAGCTGCAGCCGGTGTTCCGCCCGGACGGGCTGGTCACCGCCGGCAACTGCTGCGCGCTCAACGACGGTGCCGCCGCCGTGGTGGTGATGTCGGACACGAAGGCCGAGCAGCTCGGCCTGACCCCGCTGGCCCGGGTGGTCTCGACCGGGGTCACCGCGCTCTCGCCCGAGATCATGGGCCTGGGCCCGGTGGAGGCGTCCAAGCAGGCCCTCGCCCGCGCGAACATGACCATCGACGACATCGACCTGGTCGAGATCAACGAGGCGTTCGCCGCCCAGGTGGTGCCGTCCTACCAGGACCTCGGCATCGACATCGACCGGCTCAACGTCAACGGCGGCGCGATCGCGGTCGGCCACCCGTTCGGCATGACCGGTGCCCGGCTGCAGAACACGATGATCAACTCGCTGCAGACCCACGACAAGCAGACCGGCCTGATCACCATGTGCGTGGGCGGCGGCCAGGGCATGGCGCTGATCCTCGAGCGCACGTCCTGACGCCCGACAGTTCTACGTAGGAG
The DNA here is from genome assembly GCA_963838025.1 of uncultured Actinomycetota bacterium. Lineage (GTDB taxonomy): Bacteria > Actinomycetota > Actinomycetes > Propionibacteriales > Nocardioidaceae > Nocardioides_B. The sequence goes on along the minus strand of CAWIPF010000001.1, from coordinate 960,481 downwards.
ATCCGGGGAGGTACGCCGGACGCGCGAAGGCCGCCACCCCGCAGGGGGTGGCGGCCTCTCGCATGAGATGCACGCCGTGCGGCGTCGGGTCACTGCTCCTGCTGGAGGACCGCCTGGGCCGAGATGGTGATGTCGATCTTGTCGCCGACGAGCAGCCGGCCGCCGTCCATGGGGACGTTGAAGTCCACGCCCCACTCCTTGCGGGAGATCGTCGTGGTGCCCTCGAACCCGGCGCGGGTGCCGCCCCAGGGGTCGGTCTCGGTGCCGAGCACCTCGACGTCGAGGGTCACGGGCTTGGTGACGCCCTTGATGCTCAGGTCGCCGGTGACCAGCAGGCCCTTGCCGCCGGCCTGGACGTCGGTGCTCACGAACGTCATCGGGCCGTTGTTCTCCACGTCGAAGAAGTCGCCCGAGCGCAGGTGCGCGTCCCGGTTCTCGTCGCGGGTGTTGATCGAGTTCAGGTCGATCGAGGCGGTCGCCGACGGGTTGTCACCGGTGAGGATCGTGCCCTCGAACTTCTCGAACAGGCCACGCACCTTGCTCATCAGGTGGCGGGCGGTGAACCCGACCTCGGAGTGGCTCGGGTCGATGGACCAGGTGCCGGTCGGGATGTCGGTCTGCTGCAGGACGTCGATGCTCATGCGAACTCCTCGAATGGTTGTTGCTTCAACTGTGATAAAACCGTAGCACGGCTTCGTTGAATCTTCAACAAAGATCGGGCTAGACTTGTTCCATGAACACGTCGACCGCCCCCGTGCCGTGGCTGGACGACGGCCAGCAGCACGCGTGGCGCGCCTACCTCGTCGGCACCACGCTGCTGATGGAGCGGCTGGACCGCGACCTGCGCGAGCACCACAACCTGTCCCTGCCCGAGTACGAGATCCTGGTCCGGCTGTCGGAGGCGGAGGGTCACAGGCTGCGCATGGCCGTGCTCGCCGACTCGGTGAGCTACTCGCGCAGCCGGGTCACCCACACGGTCAGCCGGATGGAGCGGGCCGGCCTGGTGGTGCGCGACGCTTGCCTCTCCGACGGCCGGGGCGTGGAGGCGGTCCTGACCGACAAGGGCGCCCGGGCGCTGGACGAGGCCGCGAGCACCCACGTCTGCGGGGTCCGCGACCTCCTGGTGGACCTGGCCGCCCCCGAGGACTTCCTGGCGGTCGGCCGGGTCTTCGACGCGGTCACCGACAAGCTCATCGCGAGCCACCCGGCAGCAGACATCCGCTGACCGCAGGTGCGAGACTGGCTGCCATGAGACCCGCACCCACCGCGGCCGTCGAGGGCACCCGGGCCGGGCCCGGCCCGCTCACCGCAGGCCCGGCGACCGGAGAGGCGGCACGCCGATGACCTGGGACGCGGCGTCCGCGCTGCGTGAGGAGCGGCTCCGCACCGACCAGCGACTCGCCGACCTCACCGGTGACTTCGAGGGGATCGTGGCGGCCACCACCGATGCCAACGCCGACGACGAGCACGACCCGGAAGGCTCCACGATCGCGTTCGAGCGGTCGCAGGTCGGCGCGATGATCGAGCAGGCGCGGGAGCACCTGCGCGAGATCACCGCCGCGGAGCAACGGCTCGAGTCGGGCGGCTACGGCCGCTGCGAGGCCTGCGGGGGTCCGGTCGGCGAGGAGCGGCTCGAGGCGCGGCCGGTCGCCCGGCTCTGCATCGGCTGCGCCGCGCGCGGGCACTGAGCCTCCGGTAGCCGCCGGCTCCGCTCAGTCGCGGGTGAGTTTGCGGTGGGTGACCCGGTGCGGGCGGGCCGCCTCGGCCCCGAGCCGCTCGACCTTGTTGGCCTCGTAGGCGGCGAAGTTGCCCTCGAACCAGAACCACTTGCCCTCGTCCTCGTCGTCGCCCTCCCAGGCCAGGATGTGCGTGGCCGTGCGGTCCAGGAACCACCGGTCGTGGGAGGTGATGACCGCGCAGCCGGGGAACTCCAGCAGCGCGTCCTCCAGCGACTGCAGGGTCTCCACGTCGAGGTCGTTGGTGGGCTCGTCGAGCAGCAGCAGGTTGCCGCCCATCTTCAGCGTGAGCGCGAGGTTCAGCCGGTTGCGCTCGCCACCCGAGAGGACGCCGGCCTTCTTCTGCTGGTCGGGGCCCTTGAAGCCGAACGACGCGATGTAGGCGCGGCTCGGCATCTCGAAGTTCGCGACCTTGATGTGGTCGAGCCCGTCGGAGACGACCTCCCACACGTTCTTGTCGGGGTCGATGCCGCCGCGGCTCTGGTCGACGTAGGAGATCTTCACGGTCTGGCCGACCTTGAGGTCGCCGCCGTCCGGCTGCTCCTCCCCCACGATCATCCGGAACAGGGTGGTCTTGCCGACGCCGTTCGGGCCGATCACCCCGACGATGCCCGCGCGGGGCAGCTTGAACGACAGGTCGTGCATCAGCACCCGGTCGCCGTAGCCCTTCACGAGGTCGTCGGCCTCGAGCACCACGTCGCCGAGCCGGGGGCCGGCGGGGATGTTGATCTCGGCGAGGTCGACCTTGCGCATCCGCTCGGCCTCGGCCGCCAGCTCCTCGTAGCGCGCCAGCCGGGACTTGCTCTTGGCCTGCCGGGCCTTGGGGTTCGAGCGCACCCACTCCAGCTCGCGCTCGAGCATCTTGGCGCGCTTCGCGTCCTTCTGGCCCTCGATCTGCAGACGGGACTTCTTCGTCTCGAGGTACGTCGAGTAGTTGCCCTCGTAGGGGTGCGTCTTGCCTCGGTCGAGCTCGAGGATCCAGCTCGCCACGTTGTCGAGGAAGTACCGGTCGTGGGTCACCGCGAGGACCGCCCCGGGGTAGCTGGCCAGGTGGCTCTCGAGCCACTGCACCGACTCCGCGTCGAGGTGGTTCGTCGGCTCGTCGAGCAGCAGCAGGTCGGGCTGCTGGAGCAGCAGCTTGCACAGCGCGACGCGCCGGCGCTCACCGCCGGAGAGGTTGTCCACCAGCGCGTCCGGCGGCGGGCACCGCAGGGCGTCCATGGCCTGGTCGAGCCGGCTGTCGAGGTCCCAGGCGTTGGCGTGGTCGAGGTCGGACTGGAGGTCGCCCATCTCCGCGAGCAGCTTGTCGTAGTCGGCGTCCGGGTCGGCGAGCTCCTCGGAGATCTTGTTGAACCGGTCCAGCTTGGAGTGCACGTCGTGCACCGCCTCCTGGACGTTCTCGAGCACCGTCCTGCCCTCGGTGAGCGGCGGCTCCTGCTGGAGCATGCCCACGGTCGCCTCGGGGTCGCGGATCGCGTCGCCGTTGGACGCGTGGTCCAGGCCGGCCATGATCTTCAGCAGCGTCGACTTGCCGGTGCCGTTGGGTCCCACCACGCCGATCTTCGCGCCGTGCAGGAACGACAGGGTGACGTTGTCGAGGATGACCTTGTCGCCGTAGGCCTTCCGCACGTTGCGCAGCGTGAACACATACTCAGCCATGGTCGAGAAGCCTACGGCCGTGGGCTCCTCTGCCGAAATCGGACCGCCCGCGGGCCCGCTCAGGCGACCCGGGGCGGGCCCGGGAGCTCGCGGACCTGCCCGTCGCCGTCGAGCTGCGGCAGGTCCCCCGGCTGGTCGTGGAGGATCTCCTTGACCACCGCCTGGGCCTCGTCCTCCTCGGGCCGGGTCGGCGCCGTCGAGCGCATGAACTGGCTGGTCCCGCGGGCCAGGTCGTGGCCGACGTGCAGGGCCTCCACGACGTAGGTGACCGAGCTCTGCCCGTCGGTGCGCTCCCACACGTCGGCGCGCAGCCGGCCGTGCACGAGCACCGGGTCACCCTTGCGGACCGACGCGCGGACGTTGTCCGCCAGCTGGCGCCAGCAGCTCACGGAGAACCAGGAGGTCTGCCCGTCCACCCACTCGCCGTTGCGCCTGCGGATCCGCGGGGTCACCCCGACCCGGAAGTTGGCCACGTGGCCCTGGGCGGTCTCCCGGTGGACCACGTCGTTGCCGACCCAGCCCTGGAACGTCACGAATGCTTCGTTCATCTCGCTCTCCTCGCGTCGGTTCGGTCGCTACGAGGAGCAGGCTGCCCGCCGGGTACGACGGCCGCGGAACGGTGCCCGCTGGGCTGTGGACGGACCCGGGCCGGCGACGGCTGGGGACCGAACCTGGCCCGGCGGCTCAGCGGAGCACGGCGGCCACGCCGTGCCGGGCGGCTCGATAGGCCTCGATCTCCACCTCGATCGGCTCGACGACGAGCCGGTCGGTGACGTCGCTGATAGCCGCGCGCAGGCGCCGCTCGGCCGAGCGCGCCTTCGACCGCGCGGACCACCGCACCACCAGCCGGCTGACCGCGGCGAGCAGGACCCCGACCGCGACGCCGCCGAGCAGCATCCAGGTCGGGACCGGGATGCCGCGGTAGTCGGGGGTCGACGGGGCCGGCATCTGCAGGTAGCCCATGACCGCGAGCACGCCCAGCCACACCGCGCCGGCCAGGGCCGCCAGCATCAGCATCCACTGGAGCAGTCGGCCCAGCCGCCACCACAGCGGCGTGCGGGACACCCCGAGGTCGGTGCCCGAGATGGCCCGGTCGAGTGCGTCCTCGAGGTCCGGCAAGCGGGAGACGGAGGCGCGTCGTACCGCCGCCGCCCAGGGAGCCGAGAGCTCACCGGCGACGTCGTCGGCCAGGGCGCGGACCGCGGTGTCGACCCGGGCCCGCTGGATCGAGCTCGCCTCCGGGACCGAGGCGCGGGCCCCGGCCGTCAGCTCCTTGCCTCGGGCACCCAGGTCGAGGTGCAGGCGCTTGAGGGGGTCGGGCCGGAACCTGCCTAGCCACTTGGTCAGCGGCCAGCCGGTGGCCTGGGCGGCCCGCCTGCGGGTGGACAGCTCGACGGCCTGCACCACGGTCGGCACCCCGGCCGCATCGGCGAACGCGTCGACGAGCTCGGCGCGACGGGCCCGCTCGACGTCACCGGGCTTCGCGCTGCCGTTCGCCCGGGCCATCCGCTCCGCCACGGCGGTCAGGTCGGCCATCAGCCGCTGCTGAGCGGCCTTCTTCGCCGCCACCCGCTTGGCGATGGCCCGCTTGAGCTCGGGAACGCCCTCACCGTGCTTGGCGGAGGCGGTCAGCACCGGGACGCCGGCGAGCCCGTCGGCCTCCAGCAGCCGCTCGAGGTCGGCCACCATCGCGGCCCGGCGTTGCTCGGGGACCTCGTCGATGTGGTTGAGCACCACGAGCATGATGTCCTTGTGCGAGGCCAGCGGCCGCAGGTAGCGGTCGTGGATCGCCGCGTCGGCGTACTTCTGCGGGTCGAGCACCCACACGAGCATGTCGGTCAGCTTCACCAGCCGGTCCACCTCGACGTGGTGCGCCACCTCCGTCGAGTCGTGGTCGGGCAGGTCCAGCAGCACCAGACCGTCCAGCGCGCGGTCCCCCCCGGGCTCGTCGAGCATGCTGTCGCGCGAGACCTGGTGCCGCTTCGGCACTCCCAGCCAGTCCGCGAGCTCCCCGGCGCCCTCCGCCCCCCAGGCGCAGGAGGTCGTCCACGACGTGGTGGGCCGGCGCACGCCGATGGCGGCCAGGTCCAGGCCGGTCAGCGCGTTGAACGTCGAGGACTTGCCCGAGCCCGTCGCCCCGGCGAGCGCCACCACGGTGTGCCGGCCCGAGAGCCGCAGCCGCGCACCGGCCCGTTCGGCGACCTCCGCGGCCTCCTCGACCAGGGTGTCGTCGAGCCGCCCGCGTGCGGCCCGGACGGCCTCGTCGAGACCGTCGATGCGGTCGACGATGCCGCCGCGGCCGACCAGGCGCTTGGCGCCCTCCACGATCGACGTCACTCCTCGTCCTCCAGGCCGGTCTGGCCGGCGAACCGCAGGTCGTCGACGCGCCGCGCCATCGCCCGCAGCCGCTCGGCCCCCTGCGGGTCGATCGCGAGGCCGTCCAGCAGCTCGAGGTAGCGCTCGCGCTCGCTGTCGAGGAGCTCGCCGACCTTCGTCCTCAGGTCCTTGCGTGCGTGGTCGGCGAGCCGGCGCACGGCCTGGTCGCCGAAGACCGCCTCGAGGAGCTTCTGGCCCACGACCGCGCTGCCCCCGGCGATCCCGGCCTCCGCCCCGGTCACGCCGGCGGTGTGCGCGAAGACCACCACCATCAGCGCCACCGACAGCCCGTTGACGCCGTAGGCGAGGAAGCGGGCGGTCGAGCGCTTCTGGGCACCCTCGGTGCGCACCATCTCCAGCACGCCGTGCTGCCAGTCCCGGACCGCTCGCTCGGCGCGGGCGCGCAGGTCGCGGGAGGCCCGGTCGAGACCACGCCCGGAGTCCTCGACCAGGTGCAGCCCGGCGGTGACGGAGCGCCACGACGCCGCGGTCCGCTCGGCCGCCTCCTCCGCCTGCTCCAGGATCAGCGACTCCAGGCCCGACTCGACCGCGACGGTGACCCGCTCCGCCTGCTGCGGCTTGCCCCTCACCCAGCCGACGACCCGGTCCCGCAGCCAGCCGACCTTGGTCTCGAGCGAGCGGAGCAGCTCGCCGGTGCCGACGAACTCCTGCCACCGGGCCAGCACCTCACCGCGCAGCAGAGTGCCGTCGGCAGACGCCGCGTCGACCCTGGCCAGCGCCTCGTCGTAGGAGCGCTCCACGTCCGTCCGCAGCCGGGCGGCCGTCGCCACCTGGTCCGCGTGGGCGTCGGCCACGTCGTGGGTGCGCCGCGCCACGCTGCGCACGGCCCCGTCCAGCGTCTGCTTCACCACGGCCGCCCGCGCGGACGCGTCGGAGGCCAGGAGGTCGAGCCAGGCGCGGATGTCGGCCACGGCCTCGGGCGGGAGCAGCCCCTCCTCGTCCACGGAGCCCTCGGCGACGGTGAACAGCGGCGAGTCCCGCAGCCCGCGGGCGGTGAGCATCCGGGCGAGGTGCCCGCTCACCTCCTCGACGGCCTCGGGCGCGGTGCGGTCGAGTACGACGGCCACCGCGGTGCTGCGGTCGGCGGCGGACTTCAGGAAGTCCCACGGCACCTGGTCGGCGTAGCGCGCCGCGGAGGTGACGAACAGCCACAGGTCGGCCGCGGCCAACAGCTCGGCGGCGAGGATCCGGTTGCGCTCCTCGACCGAGTCCACGTCGGGGGCGTCGAGGATGGCCAGGCCGGAGGGGACGGACTCGGCCGCGACCAGCTGGAGCGCCCCCGGGTCGCCGGTGGCCCCGGTCGTGCGGGCCAGCCCCGGAAGGATGCGCTGCTTGTCGAACCAGTCCACGTCGGCGGGGTTGTGCACGAGCACCGGGGACCGGGTCGTCGGCCGCAGCACACCGGACTCGGTCACCTTCGTGCCGACCAGCGAGTTCACCAGCGTCGACTTGCCCGCCCCGGTCGAGCCGCCGACGACGGTCAGCAGCGGCGCATCGATCTGGATCAGCCGCGGCAGGACGTAGTCCTCGAGCTGGTCGACCATCTCGTCACGCAGCGCCCGGTTGTCCTCGGCACTCGGCACGTCCAGTGGGAGGGCGGCTCCGTGGAGCGCTTCGCGCAGCCGGACCAGGGCAGCGACCATCTCGGTGGTCGACGGGCTGGTGGCCGGCGACGATGCCGAGGTCTCTGGCGCGCTCAACGTCCGCCTTCCCGCTGTGGTCCGAGTGTGAGGGGGTAGGTCCCCGCCTGTTGTGGGAACTCAACATAGGGTCTCAGAGCCTGCAAGCGGCGTACCATCGCGGACCCCCGCTGGACGAAGTCCCGGGGCGCGGTCCCGCGCAGGTAGCGGTCGTGCAGGAAGCCGAGCTCGATGGCCTGCTGCTGGTACTCGCGCATCAGCCGCTCCCCGAGCGGTCCCCCGTAGGCGCGGCAGTAGTGGCGCGCGGCGCGGCGCGCGGGCAGCCGCACCAGCCAGGGCACCTCCTGGTGCGCGAGGAAGCCGCGGTGGGCGCAGTCGGTCAGGCTGCGGGTCAGCATCCGGCCCTCCCGCACCCTGGCCCACACCGCGAACCCGACCAGCAGCAGGAAGGCGGGGACCATCGCGACCAGGTAGGTGACCACGAACATCCGGCCGCCGGACACGAACGCCGACACGTTCCAGACCGCGTGGGCACCGACCGCGGCGAGGTAGCCGAGCAACGGCGCCAGGAACCGCCAGACCCGGCTCTTCGTCACCACCGCCACCCCGACGCCGATGCCGGTGAACGAGGTGAAGAGCGGGTGGGCGAACGGGCTGAAGATGCCCCGGACCACGAACAGCCCGGTGGCCGAGCCCAGCCCTCCGGCGCCGGTGCCGGTGTTGCCCATGTAGGCGCCGGCGAGGTAGAGGATGTTCTCGGTGAAGGCGAACCCGACGCCGACCAGGCCGGCGTAGACGATCCCGTCGAGGATGCCGTCGATCTCGTGCCGGCGGGTCCAGAGCAGGATCAGCACGAACAGCCCCTTGGCCCCCTCCTCGGTGACGGGGGCGACGATCGCCGCGGCCAAGGTGGCGGGGGTCCCGAGCGCGAACTGGTCGAGCCCCTGTAGCACGAGCGCGGCGGCGGTGGCGACCAGCGCCCCCCAGCCGAACGCCATCACGACCAGCCGCAGCGGCTCGGGCTCGTAGCGGTCCAGCCACATGTACGCCGCGATGACCGGCCCGACCGGGAGCGCCGCGAGCAGCACCCCGACCACGAGGGCGACGGGTGCGTTGGAGGCGACCAGCACCAGCGCCATCACGGCGGCACCGAGGAACATCGCGACCGCCATGAAGACGGTGAAGAGCACGCTGCCGCGGCTGCGGGGACGTCGCAGTAGCCCCGGGGGCACCGCGGGAGCCGCATAGGGCCGGCCCGGACCCAGAGGAGGGCCGCCGCCGTGCCCGTATGCCCCACTCACGTTCGTAGCCTATCCGGGCAGGAGCGGCCGCTGGGCTTCGCGGGTCGGCGGTCGGGCGTCGTACAGTGACCGCGTGAGCGACGAGACACAGAGCACGGGTGAGGTCGAGGCCCAGACCTCGGAGCCCCAGCCGGGCAGCCAGGACGGCGCCTACCGCACCGAGGGCCACGACCAGGCCGTCCCCGAGGCCTACGCCGCCTTCATGCGGCAGGGGTGGGGGGAGCGGGAGCTGGACCTGCCCCGGCACCCGGTCGCGGACCGTGCCGCCGTCCGCCGGGCCGCCCTGGCCGACGCCTTCCCCGGTGAGCTGCTCGTGGTGCCGGCCGGCGGGTTCAAGGTGCGCGCCAACGACACCGACTACCGGTTCCGGCCCGACACCGCGCACGCGCACCTGACCGGCAACCAGACCAGCGACGCCGTCCTGGTCGTCCACGGCGGCGCCGGCGGCGAGGCGACCCTGTACGCCCGCCCGCGCTCGTCCCGGCAGACCGACGAGTTCTTCCGGGACCGCCAGTACGGCGAGCTGTGGGCCGGGCGGCGGCCGTCGCTGCAGGAGATGTCGGACTCCCTCGGCCTGCCGGTCCGCCACCTCGACGAGCTCCCCGACCTGCTGCGCGGCTCCGCCAAGACCCGGGTGCTGCGCGGCGTCGACGCCGGCGTGGACCGGGCGGTCAGCCCCGACGAGGGGCGCGACCAGGACTTCGCCCGGGTCCTGTCGGAGATGCGGCTGGTCAAGGACGACTGGGAGCTCGAGCAGCTCCGGGAGGCCTGCGACATCACCACCCTCGGCTTCGCCGACAGCGTGCGGGAGTGGGACAACGTCCTGACCTACGGCGAGCGGTGGATCGAGGGCACCTTCTTCCGGCGCGCCCGGGCGATGGGCAACGACATCGGCTACGACTCGATCGTGGGTGGCGGCCGCCACGCCACCACGCTGCACTGGACCGAGAACTCCGGCCCGGTGACCCCGGGCGAGCTGCTGCTGCTCGACATGGGCGTGGAGGGTGCGAACCTCTACACCGCCGACGTCACCCGCACCCTGCCCGTGGACGGCACGTTCACGCCGCTCCAGCGCGACCTCTACACGCTGGTCCTCGAGGCCCAGAAGGCCGGCATCGACGCCGTACGGCCGGGGGCGAGGTTCGAGGACCCGCACCACGCCGCCATGACGGTGCTCGCCCACGGCCTGGGCGACCTCGGCCTGCTCCCCGTCCCCGTCGAGGAGGCGCTCTCCCCCGACAGCAAGGTCTACGCCCGCTGGACCCTGCACTCGACCAGCCACATGCTCGGCATGGACGTGCACGACTGTGCGTCCGCGGCACCCGACGCCTACAAGATGGGCACCCTGGCGGCCGGGATGGTGCTCACCGTGGAGCCCGGGCTGTACTTCCAGGAGGACGACCTGCTCGTGCCCGAGGAGCTGCGCGGGATCGGCATCAGGATCGAGGACGACATCGTGGTCACCGCGACCGGGTCCCGGAACCTGTCCGAGGCGCTGCCCCGCGAGGTCGCCGCCATCGAGGAGTGGATGGGCTCCCTCCGCGCGTGAGGTAGCGGACGTCCCGCGCGTCCGAAGGGCGCTCGAGGGCGGGCCGCGGCGGGAATCTGCGCACGCGAGGCAACCGATGCCGATGCCCGGGGCGTCTCACACCTGACAGGGTCGAGGGAAGGTGCACGCGTGGGGGAGACGTTCGAGGCGTTCGTGGCGGCGCGGGGACCACGCCTGTTCGCCACCGCGGTGCTGATCACCCAGGACCGCGCTCTCGCCGAGGACCTGGTGCAGACGGCCCTGCTGAAGGCCTGGCGACGCTGGTCCCACATCGACGTCAGCGCGGAGGCCTACGTCAGGACGACGATGGTGCACACCTACACCAGCTGGTGGCGACGCAAGTGGAACGGCGAGGTGCCGACCGGGGACCCGCCCGAGGTCCGGGTCTCCCCCGCGACCGACGCCGTCGACGACCGGGCCGACCTCCGGGCGGCCCTGGCCAGGCTCCCCCGCCGCCAGCGGGCCGTCGTGGTGCTGCGGTTCTACGAGGATCTGTCCGTGGCCGAGGTCGCCGCCGTGCTGGGCTGCTCCCCGGGCACCGTCAAGAGCCAGACCAGCAAGGCTCTCGTCCGGCTGGGCGCCGACGAGAGCCTTGCCGCCCACACCGCCGCGGACCGCCGGACGACCACCCAGGAGGCACGATGAGCCTCGAAGATCTCACGCACGAGCTGCACGCCCAGGCCGCCGAGGTCCTGCACGGCCCCTCACCCGGGATCGGGGACCTCCGCGCACGCCGGACCCGGCAGCGCCGGCGCCGGGCGGCCGGGGGCGCGGTGGCAGCGGTGCTGCTGGTCGCGCTCGGCGCCCTGCTGCTCCCCGGCGCGCCCGGCGATCCCGGGCCCGCCGGAGACGGACCCGGACCGGCCGGTACGACGACCGCGTCGCCGTCGTCGCCGACGGGGTGGCGGCCGGTGCGGTGCAACCGGCCCGAGACCGGCGGCTGCGCCGTCCCCGCGACCCTGACCTACGACGACCGCACGTACGTGGACCGGGTGGGAGGCGTGCAGCCGCTGTTCGCCCGCAACGGGGTGAACCGCGAGCTGAGACTGTCCACGCGCGCGGCACCGGACCCGCGGCTGCTGCTCGTGGGGGCGACCGGCGCAGGGCCGGGCTCGGACCTCGAGGTCACGGTCGGCGCGGGACCGGTCCGGCACCTGCCGGGCGGCCGGCTCACCGTGCTGCTCCTCCCCCGGATGCCCCGCGCCGAGGACGTGGTCGTCCGCGAGACCGGCACGCCGGCGCGCGGCGAGCAGCTGCGGATCGAGGGCTACGCCCTGGCGCCGGGCTAGCGTCCGCCCGCCGGGTCTTCGAGGGTCAGCCCCGGTGGACCGGGATGGCGTGCAGGCCGCCGGCGTCGGAGAGCACCATGACCTCCTCCGCCGTGGTCCCTGCCAGGACAGCCATCACGTCGTCCACGGACCAGGGCACCTCGCCGTCGTCGGTCCGCGTCCACGCCTGCACCCGCCCGTGGGTCCGGTGCGCCACCGCGTGCGCGATCTCCCGGTCGGCCGGGCCCACGAGCAGCACGAACCGAGGTCCGTGCGGCTCACCGGCGCCGGGCAGCTGCTCCCGGTCGCTGCGGTAGACCGCCCAGTGGTACGCCGCGATGGCCGCGGTGGTCAGGAGCACACCGATCGGGAAGCGCATGCTGCGGAAGGTCTCGCCGCCCAGGGTTCCCCCGACGACGTCCTGGAAGAGGAGGTAGACGCCCACGATCAGCGCGACGACGGCGGCGACGCCGCCCACCCCGAACAGCAGGAAGAGGTACACCCGCCGGGTCGGCGAGGCCAGCTCCTCGGCCGGCGCGAGCCGGGCGGCCCTCTGCACCAGTCGCCAGTGGAGCCACCACACCGGGCCGCCGACGGCGAACAGGGTGGCCGCCGCGAGAAGGGTGTTGACCGCGTCCCCGCCGACGATCGTCGTTCCGGCCAGTGCCTCGACGAGTGCCGCGAGCATCATCACCAGGCCACCGGCGGCGGCGAGCAGGCCGATCCCTGCCATCAGGTGCTCGTAGACGCGGCGCACCTCGGTGCGTGCGCCGACGACCGCGGTCGTCTTCAGCAGCGCCTGGTGGTACCACCAGACCAGGATCCCGACGACCGCGGCAGCGGTCGCCGCCGGCGCGCCGTCGAAGTGGTCCGCCGCGGTCGCGGTGCCGGGGTCACCGACCAGCCACACCAGCACCGAGTAGACCAGCGTGCTCGCCGCGACCACGGCCGTGACCAGGCCCCCGGCCACCCCCGCCAGCAGCACGTAGGCGAGCCAGAGGTGGTCGTCGCGTCGCTTCGAGGCCGTCATCGCCCAGTAGACGAACCAGACGGGCGCGCCCACCGCGAACGTGACCAGCCCCTCCAGCAGCGGGCTGCCGCCGCCGGCGAGGACCTGGCCCCCGTCCAGCCCGAACAGGATGCGCAGCGCCCCGGCCAGCAGGGCACCGAGGCCCGCCGCGGCCGTCACCAGGCCGATCAGCGACCCGGCGAAGTGGTGCACCCGGGAGTGCTCCCGCGGTGTGACGCGCGCGTCGAGCCACCAGTGGACACCCCACACCGCAGCCCACACCAGGAGCTGCGCCAGCCCGCGCCCGTCGTACTGCTCGAGGCCCGTGGCCCACCGGAGCACCTGGCTGAGGCCGGTCATCGCGAGGACCAGCGAGGTCAGCGACGCGGCGGTCACGTAGAAGGCCCAGCCGAGCGACCGTGCCTCGTCCGCGTTCTCCGCGAACCGGCGCCGGGACCAGAGCGCCACCCCTGCGAGGAGCGGACCGCCGACGACGGCGAAGGCGAGGTCTCGTGCCAGGGCCGCCTCGTCGCCGGTCACCAGGATGTCCGCCTCGAACAGCCGCCCGAGGAGCCCGGCCAGACCCAGCCCGAAGACGACCAGCAGGCCGTAGAGCAGCAGGTACTGGAAGACCTGCCGCACCGCGTGCGCTTCGGTGGGACCGTGCCCGGCGTGCGCCCCGGCCTTGCGGACGGCGAGCACCACGACCACGACCACCACTACCAGGAACAACAGCCCGACGGCCATGTCAGCCCTCCTTGGTGCAGTCGTACATCGGCCAGGGCACGCCGGTGATCAGCCAGCCCTCACCGTGTCTGACGAGCCGGAACGTGTGCTTCTCGGTGTACCCGGACCCTGCGAACAGGTCGGCGGTGGACATCTCCACGCCGACGTCGACGCGCGCGGTGTCGCCGTTGACCTCGCTGTCGCGGAGGACGGCCCGCACCCCGTCCGGGACGTAGCTGCGGTCGAGGTCGTCGAGGCCGCAGGAGCCGTCGGCGGCGAGCAGGCTCGCGGCCCGCTCGTTGTCGCCGTCCACGACCGCGGTGAGGTAGGCCTGGACGGCGGTCTCGGGGGTGCCGGGGTCGAACTCGGCAACGTGCCGGTTCGCCGCCAGGACACCGGCCGCGACGGTCAGCACGGCGATCCCGGCCAGCACCGCCGCCAGGATCCGGTTCGGCCTGCTCGTCACGACGTCACCACCCAACGCCCAGCCCCGCCCAGCCCCGTCACCCTCATGGTCCCGGGCCGAGGGCGCACCGGTCAGGGCCGAACGGCCCCGATTTCTCCCATCCGCGAGGTATCGGCGAGGCACCTTCCCGGCTCTCCCGGCTGCTACTGGACCGAGCGGATGTTGCGCACGAGCACGGACCCGAGCACGCACACCAGCGCCGAGCCGAGGTAGAGCGTGGTGTAGCCGCCGGCCCTGGCAACCAGGAACGTGCCGAGGAACGGCGCGAACACCTGCGGCAGGGCGTTCGCGATGTTGATCACGCCGAGGTCCTTGGCCCGGGCCGCGGCCGCGGGAAGCACCTCGGTGCACAGGGCGAAGTCCACGGCCAGGTAGACGCCGAAGCCGGCTCCGAGGATCGCCGCGGCGACCACCGCGGCCGGCCAGGTCTGCACCAGCGCCAGCGTCAGCGAGGCGAGCGCGGCCACGAGTCCGGAGACCACGACGAAGACCTTCCGCCGTCCGGTCCGGTCCGACCAGAGCCCGAAGACCACCGTGCTCGCCACGATGAACACCGCGTAGACGCCCGTCAGCACGAACACGCCGGTCTCCGGGTCGCCGTACCCGACCGCGTCCTGGAGGTAGAAGTAGAGCAGCAGCGTGCCCATCGAGTTGCCGAGGTTGACCAGGAACCGGGTCAGCCACGCCCACGCGAAGTCACGGGACTCCACCGCCGGGGCCCAGAACCCGCGCACGAAGGCCCGCGCGTCCCACGGCTCACGGTCCGTCCGCGACAGCGGCAGGTCCCGGCTGCCCAGCAGGTAGGGCACCGCGAGGACGACGACGACCACCGCCAGCGCCACGTAGCCCGCCGCGATCCCGCCGGTGAGCGCGGCGATGCCGACTCCGGCCACGATGCCCAGGGTCTGGGAGACCGCCACCCAGCCGCCGACGACCCCGCGCTGGGCGACCGGCACCTGGTCGGGGATGGTGGCGGTGAGAGCGGCGAACATCGCGTTGAGCGCCGCCTGCGCGGCGCACCAGCCGACCACCATCGCGGCCACCGAGTGTGCCGACGCGAGCAGCAGCAGGGCGGCCGCGCCGCCGAGTGCACCGGCCGCCACCCACGGGACCCGCCGTCCGAAGCGGGCGGTGGTGCGGTCCGACAGCGCGCCGAACAGCGGGTTGGCGACCACCGACACCGCAGAGCCCAGCCCGGTCACCAGCCCGAACACGAACTCCTTGTGCCCGGGCGCGACCGTCTCCGCCTGCTGGGCGAGCAGCACCTGGATGGGCCCGAAGAAGCCGGCCCAGATCCCGAGCCCGGCCAGCGTGACCCAGGCCACCCAGCGGCGCGGGACCGGCGTGACCGGCTCGGTCAGCGCCGTGGCGAGGGTCACCGGCGGGCCCGGTGCGCGGCGATCAACGCCGCGTACCAGTGGTAGGAGTCCCGCGGCGTGCGGCGCTGGGTCGCGAAGTCCACGTGCACCAGCCCGAACCGCTTCGTGTAGCCCTCCGCCCACTCGAAGTTGTCCATCAGCGACCACGTCCAGTAGCCGCGTACGTCGACCCCGTCGGCGATCGCGTCGGCGACCGCGCCGAGGTGCTCGTCGAGGTAGCCGATCCGTCGCTCGTCGTGCACCTCGTCGTCGTAGGCGCAGCCGTTCTCGGTCACGTGGACCGGCGGGAGCGCCGCGCCGTACCGCTGCCTCAGCCGCACCAGCAGCTCGCGCAGGCCCGAGGGCACGACCGGCCAGTCGTAGTCGGTGCGCGGGTAGCCGTCGATCCTGACCAGCCGGAACGGCAGCCCCTCCAGGTCGACGGGGGCGTCGGCGGTCCCCCCTGCCGCGGGGTCGGCGACCCGGGTCGGGTTGTAGTAGTTCACGCCGTAGAAGTCGAGCGGCGCGTTGATCACCCGCAGGTCGTCCTCGACCGGGCCCGGCATCAGCTCCGCGAAGCCCTCGGGGTAGCGGCCGAGCAGCACCGGTTCCGCGAACAGGCGGTTCCACAGCGTGTCGTAGAGGTCGGCGGCCGCCCGGTCGGCCGCACTGTCGGACGCCGCCCACACCGGGGTGTGGTTGGACGCGGTGCCCACCGTCTTGGCCCCGGCCGCACGCAGCGCCTGGACGGCGCGTCCGTGGCCGAGGAGGAGATGGTGCGCCGCCGGGAGCGCGTCGAAGAGCAGCCGCCGGCCCGGGGCGTGGATGCCGAGCGCGTGGCCGACCATGGTCACCACCGCGGGCTCGTTGACCGGGCACCAGTAGGCCACCCGGTCGGCGAGCTTGAGGCCGACGACGGTGGCGTACTCGGCGAACCGCTCCACGGTGTCGCGCGCCAGCCAGCCGCCACGGTCCTCCAGCGCCTGCGGGAGGTCCCAGTGGAACAGCGTCGCCATCGGCGCGATGCCGGCCGCGAGCAGGGCGTCGACCAGCCGGTCGTAGAAGTCCAGCCCCGCGGCGTTGGCGGGTCCGCTGCCGTCGGGGAGGATCCGCGGCCAGGCGATCGAGAAACGGTAGCCGTCGAGGCCGAGCCGGGCCATCAGCGCCACGTCCTCGGGCATGCGGTGGTAGTGGTCGCAGGCCACCGCACCGCTGCTGCCGTCGACGATCCGTCCCGGCTGGGCGCAGAACGTGTCCCACACGCTCGGTCCCCGGCCGTCCTCGTCGACCGCCCCCTCGATCTGGTAGGCCGCGGTGCTGGCACCGAACACGAAGTCGGCGGGCAGGGGCGGGCGGTCACGCCGGGTCATGGGCTCACCCTCCCAGATCTGCGCCGGTTCGGCCTCGTCCTCGACGCCGGCGGGTCTTCCGTGGCCGCCTGCGAGCTCGGCCGCCGTGACGCCCGGCGCTGGGCCGAGGAGCACCCCGACCTGTGGCGGACCGACGGGCCCCTGACCCGGTGCGCTGACACGCTCACAAGTCGTGACGTTCGCCCCTGACGGGCCGAGGCCGGCCGGGCGAGCATGGGTCTGTATCGGCGACGGGCGGGAGCGAGGCAGGGTCATGGGCGCACGACAACGGTTGGGCGTGCAGGACGCGCTGTGGCTCGAGATGGACAAGCCCGGCAACCTGATGGTGGTCGACAGTCTCTTCTGGACCTCGAACCCCATCGACTGGGACCGCTACCGCGACGTCGCCAGGGAGCGGCTCTGGGACCGCTACCCCGTCTTCCGGAGCGTGGTGGTGCGCGGCGAGGACGGTGCCTGGTACTGGGAGGAGCAACCCGACGCCGACCTCGAGGCCCGCTACGAGCAGGTGACCCTTCCCGAGCCCGGCGGTGACGCCGAGCTGCAGGACCTCATCTCGTCTCAGCGCACCGTGCCGCTCGGCCGGGACGAGCCGCTGTGGCGCGCCGTGCTCGTGGACGGGTTCCACGGCGGCAGTGCCGTGCTGTTCCGGGGGCACCACGCCATCGCCGACGGGATCCGCATGGTCCAGCTCGCGATGACCGTGTTCGACGCCGACCCGGACGGTGCCGCCGTCGATCCGCACACGGCGCACCGGCCGGCGACGGCCCCCGTGCTCTCGTCGGTGGCCATGACCGAGGAGACGAACGGCTCCCCCGCGCTGACCACGCAGGTGCGGTCGCTGGCCGCGGCGATGGCCGGCACGTCCCTGCAGCTCGCCCGGAGCAGCGTGACGAACCCGGTCGGCGCGGCTCACAGCGCACTGGCAATGTCCGGGTCACTGGCCGGGTCACTGGCCGGGGCCGTGGCGACGAGGGCCCGCACGGCGGTGGCGCCCAGGACCGGCGGTCCGCTCGGTCTGCCCTCCTTCCTCAACGCCGTCCCGGGCGACGTCGACACCGCTCGCAAGCTGGTCCTCGGCACCCGCAACGACAGCACCCGCTGGACCGGCACCGTCGGCGACCAGAAGGCGGTCGCGTGGTCGCCGCCGCTGGCCCTCGACGACGTGAAGGCGGTCGCGCACGCCAACGAGGCCACGGTCAACGACGTGCTGGTCACCTGTGTGGCCGAGTCGCTGCGCAGCTACCTGGACAGGCACCACGCCGTGTGCCACAGCGTTACCTGGGACGTCCCGGTCAACCTGAGACCGTTCGACCCCGGCCTCCCCCCCGAGCTGGGCAACGGCTTCGCGCTCGTGCAGCTGGAGCTGCCGACCAACATCTCGGCCCCCCTGCGGACGCTGGGCGTGGTGCGGGGCCGGATGCGGCGGATCAAGAGCGGCCACGAGGCCGTGCTGGACTTCGGCATCCAGGCGGCCATCTCACGGATGAGCAAGCGGCTGTACCGCGTCACGATCGACCTGCTCGCCAACCGTGCCGTGGGCGTGCTGACCAACGTGCCTGGCCCGCAGGTGCCTCTCTACGTCGCCGGGGAGAAGGTCGAGGGGATGATGGGTTGGGCACCCCTGACCGCCGACCAGGTCATGAGCTTCACGATCTTCAGCTACGACGGCAAGGTCTTCGTCGGCATCGCCGCCGACGCCGGGCTGGTGCCCGACCACGAGCAGATCGTCGACGGGTTCGCGGACGCGTTCCGGCGGCTGTCGCTGCTCACCCGCTGAGTGCGCACCCAGGCGGGGCCGCGGAGCGGGCGGAGACCACCGCCTCTCCCGAGAGCCGGCCTCGGGCATACTTGGCCCCTGGATCGGCGGGCGCGGACGAGAACTGCACTGTTGGCATGTCGAGGCCTGCTCCGAGGCACGTGCCGATCCCCTGCCCTCGTAGCTCAGCTGGATAGAGCGACAGACTTCTAATCTGTTGGTCGCAGGTTCGAATCCTGCCGGGGGCACTCATCATTTGCCCAGGTCAGAGCCGGTTTCGCCGATAGCGGCCGGGACCGCGAACAGCGCCGGATGGCCCTCGGACCACATCGGGACCACACCTATCTCCCGCATCGCGTCGTCCAGGCGAGAGGCCAGGGCGTCGAGCTCGTCCGGGAACAGGTGGCCGTAGCGGTCCAGGGTCAGCGTGGCCGACGCGTGGCCCAGCATCCGCTGCACGGCCTTGACCGAGGCACCCGAGGTGATCGCCAGCGACGCGGCCGTGTGCCGCAGCTCGTGCGGGTACAACCCCTCGAGCCCGATGCCCCGGGCCGCACGGTCGAAGTAGCCGCGCCGGAAGTTCTGCACCCGCATGTAGGAGCCACGCGGCGAGGTGAACACCAGGTCGTCGGGACGCTTGCCCTCGACCTGGTTCGCCAGGCCCATCAGGAGCAGCTTGGGCACCGGAAGCCACCGAGCCGCGTGCGACTTCGGCGTGCCCACGATGACCCGGCCGCCGATCTCGGCCAGCGCCTGGCTCACCTCGATCCGACCGCGCGCCAGGTCGAGATGATGCACACGCAGCGCGGGGGCCTCGCCCCACCGCAGACCGCAGTAGCCGAGAACGAGTACGAACACGCGGTACGGCCCGCAGGCCTCGGCCAGCGCGTGCAGCTCTTGATGCTTGAGGTAGCGCCGGGGACGGGTGACGACACGGGGCAGGTCCACGCCGGTCGCCGGGTTGCGCACGAGCCGGCCGTCCTTCACCGCGTCATCCAGCATGGCGCTGAGCACGTGGTAGGCCTGCCGGGTCCGCGAGGCCGACAAGCCCTTGCTCTGCATGCTCCCGACCCATTCTGAGACACCCCCGAACGTGACCTTGGCAAGGTGCACCTGCTCCCAGCGCGGCAGGACCCAGCAGCGCAACAGCGACTCGTAGAGCTCGACCGTCCGCGGCTTGAGCTGCACCTGGCCGGGAAGCCAGCGCCGCGCCCACTGGCCCACGCTCATGCGGCCTGCGGCTGGGTCGACGTACGCACCGTTGAGGCGCCGATGATCGAGGTTCGTCATGAACCGTTCGGCGTCGACCTTGCGCCGGAACGACTTGGAGTGCTGGATGCCGGCGTCGTCCCGCCATCGGGCTCGCCACGTGACTTGGCCGTCCCTGACGCGCTTGGAGACCGGCACGGCTACGCGGCCTCCTCGATGAGCCAACGGCGCACTGCGGCGGCGTCGTACCGCAGCGAACGGCCCAGCCGGAAGGCCGGAGGCCCGAAGCCCTTGTGCCGCCACTGGTACAGCGTGCCGACCGGTACGTCGAGGAACTGCGAGACCTGCTTGATGGTCCACAGCTCGCGCAACGGAACCCCGATCAGGTCCTCGTACATGTCCATTCGCTGCTCCCTTCCCGAGACTGAGTGGCTGCGTTGGCCCTCGACAACACCACGAGGCGGGTGACGTTCCCCGGGGCCGAGATCCGCGCGGGGCGATAGCCAACGGCCACACCGCCGTTCCGCGCGTCGGGCGAGGCGGGAGGACGCCTTCCTCTACGCTGCCGCGTGATGAGATTCGGGCTGGAACAGTGGATCGAGCCTCGCCTGCACTCGCTGGTAGGAGCATCGCGCAACTTCTATGCCGATCGGGTTCCCGGCCGCGGACCGGGCAGCTGGGAGGAACTCGAGGCTGCTCGCGCCTCCCTGGCTGCGCCCACGCCTTCGAGTCCGGCGCCAGCCGAGGAGACTCTGAGCGCAGGTGGCCGCAGCGTCCGGGTGCGGATCCATGCACCGGCCGACCAGCAGGCGGCGGGAGTCGTCTTGGAGATGCACGGTGGTGGGTTCTACCTCGGGTCAGCGCTTGGGAGTGACAGTCGCAGTCGCAAGCTCATGGATGCGCTTGGGGTAGTGGTCGTGAGCGTGGACTACCGCCTGGCTCCCGAGCACCCGTGGCCGGCCGCACCCGATGACTGCGAGACCGCAGCCCTGTGGCTCGTCGAGAATGCTCGGGATCGGTTCGGAACATCGCGCCTTGCAATCACAGGGTTCTCGGCTGGAGCGACATTGGCCATGACCACGCTGCTCCGGTTGCGTGACCACGGGCCATCCCCCGTTCATGCCGCTGTGCTGCAGTTCGGCACCTACGACCTGAGTGCACAGACACCCGCGGGACGACTGATCGCCGACGAGTACTTTCTCGACGCCTATGCCGGCGATGCTCCCGACCGCACCAATCCTGACTTCTCCCCGATTTACGCCCACCTGGCCGGCCTGCCCCCGGTCCTGGTGGTGGTTGGCGAGGCAGACATCCTGCTCCGGGACAACCTCGCGATGGCCGCCGGCCTGTCCGCCGCAGGTGTCGAGGTCGACCTCCGCATCTACCCCGACTCTCCTCACGGGTTCACCGGCCATCCCACTCCGATGGCGCACGCCGCGCAGGAAGACATGACGACGTGGCTCGGAGAACGATTGGCCGCCGTCCCGGATTGAGCAGCAGACGCCACCTTGCTCGCGGCCGCGTCCAGGTCGAATAGTCAGCTGAGGAAACGTTTTGCCGCAGTCAGGGAAAGGCCGGCACGCCGACGCCCGACAACACAACTGCTTGCCAGCCGCTCCCCGTCGCCTCATTGCACGGGTCGTTCCTCAACCGGCTGTGCTCGCTCGCCTCTCACCGGCGCAACGCGCTTCGCGAGCGCAAGCAACATGCCGGCGCCCACAAGCATGGACGTGAACAGGTACGACGCGACACCGAAGTGAGGTGCGCCGTCCCAGCTTCCGACCCAGGCCAGCGCCGCCACGGCTACAGCTGCCGAGAAAACCGCAATCCCGACCGAGCGAAGAAGCAAAGCTGCGAGCATCCCGTGTTCCAGCTCTTCCCGCGCCGGCATGGGCGAATCAGTCATGAACAGAAGATACGAGCACCGAGACCGCGCCGCTCGCGCGATCGCCGAGAACATCCGGAACTGCCGCCGACAGGAAGGACTCCATCGGGAACGCCCGGTTGCTGAGCCGAGCCGGCGAACGGCTCATGACAGCCGAATCACCCACGGAGCGAGGTGCTCCGCGATCTTCGCCACGTCGCTGAGACTGCCGTCTGCGATCGCGATGATGAGCTCGACGCGTTGATCCTCCGTGGCGTTCAGGTCGCAGTTGTTCATGCCATAGAAGAGGAGAACCGCGACCAGCCCCAGCCGCTTGTTGCCGTCCACCAGCGCGTGGTTGGTGACCAACGAGTGCAGCAACGCGGCTGCCTTGGCGTTGAGTCCCTGATAGGCATCTTCGCCGAACACAGAGGCCTTTGGCCGAGCGAGGGCCGATTCGAGCAAGCCCCAGTCACGGACCTCGGGGTCTCCGCCTACGGCGACTTCAGCGGCTGCCGCGAGATCGTCGAGGTCGAGATACTCGATCTCGTCAGTCACGACTCAGCCAGGCGCTTGAGCGCACCAGCGTTCTCTCGGCCGATCTTGTCGAGCAGATCATCGCGACGCCTGCTTCGACGCGACGTGTACTCCAGGATCGCCGACCTGGCGACTTCCTGCTTGGACCGATGCTCCCGGGCTGCCTGCTCGGTCAGTGCCTTGTCCTCGGCGTCACTGAGGCGAAGCGTCATAGCCATGACACGACGGTAGCGCGCGATACCACCTGGTATCAAGCGGTGATCAGCGTCGGTGCCGTGAGGATTCCCTGTACTGGGTCAAGGCGCCGGCTCCGCCGGCGCGAAGCACCCGGCCTGCGGGCGGCGCTGGCGCGCCGTCCTCGGCCGGGCGCAGGACAGAGCCACGCAGCACCAAGGGGCTCCCGCCCCCTGGACCCCCGGCTGCGTGACCATCTCGTCGGCCACACGTCCGTGCCGATCACCCCGGCGGCCGACGAGACGGCCACGCCACGTCCCAGCAAGGTTCAGTCAGCGAATCGGTCGCTCTTGGTCCGCCCCTCGAGCAAGACGGCGGTGATGATCAGCCGGGCCTGGAACATGGGCCACCTCCGGTCCTGAGGTGCCAACTATGTCCCGGGACAGGTGCCAACTATGTGCTGCAATCAGACACTGCCGGGGGCGCTCGTGTGACGTCTCGAGCATCCGGTCGTGGGTGCCAGGGAGCGCTATGGCGCGCCCCCACCCCCACGACCGGACGGGACGCGGGCCTCAGGTGTGGCTGGCCCGCTCGTGCTCCACGTGCTCGGCGGTCTCGAGCTGGAAGGTGGAGTGCTCGACGTCGAAGTGGCCGACCAGGCACGCCTGCAACGTGTCGAGCACCTGGGGCGCGTGCCCGTCGGTGAAGCAGTGGCTCTCGAGCACCACGTGCACGGAGAGCACCGGCAGCCCGGAGGTCACCGTCCAGACGTGGAGGTCGTGCACGTCGAGGACGTGCTCGACCTCCGTCAGGTGGGCCCGGACCTCGTCCAGCGCGACGTCGTCCGGCGCGCCCTCGAGCAGGATCCTCCCGGCGTCACGCAGCAGCCCCCAGGCCGCGTGCAGCATCAGCCCCGACACCAGCAGCGAGGCGACCGCGTCCGCGCGGGTCCACCCGCTCAGCACGATCACCAGCCCGGCCAGGGCGGTGCCCAGGAACGCGTAGAGGTCGGTCAGCAGGTGGGCGAACGCGCCGCGCACGTTGAGGCTCGACCGGTTGGCCCGGGCCAGCACCAGGGTCGCGACCACGTTGACCGCCGCGCCCACCAGGGCCACCGCCAGCACCACGCCGCCGGCGACGTCGGGCGGCGAGAACAGCCGGCGGAGCGCCTCCACCGCGATCACCGCACCGATGGCGACGAGGGTCACGCCGTTGCCGGCGGCGGAGAGGATCTCGGCCCGCTTCAGCCCGAAGGTCCACGCACCGGCGGCGGGCCGGGTGGCCAGCCGGGCCGCCCACACGCTCGCCGCGAGCGCGGCCACGTCGGTGAGCATGTGGCCCGCGTCCGCGAGCAGGGCCAGGGAGCCGCTGACGATCGCGGCCACCACCTCGGCCACCATGTACGTCGCGATCAGCGCGAGCGCGACCAGGAGGTAGCGGGTGTCCGCCCCCGCCGTCACGCCGTGCCCGTGCGCGCCGTCCGTCGCACCGGCCCCACCAGGGGCGGCGGACCGCAGGTCCTCGAGGTGCGGGTCGCTCACCGGGCCTCCGTGTGCGAGCAGTGCAGGGCGGCAGCCGACGTCCGGCTCATGGGCCCCAGGTTACGCGGCACCGTGACGGGTCGGCGGGGTCAGCCGGCCTGCTCGGCCAGGTAGCGGTCGATCTCGCCGGCCAGGGCCGCCTTGTCGGCCTCGCCCATGAACGAGGCGGTGACCGCGTTCTTGGCCAGGGCCGCGATCCCCCGCTCGTCGAGCCCGAGCAGGTCCGCGGCGATCTCGTACTCGCGGTTCAGCGTGGTGTTGAACATCGGCGGGTCGTCGCTTCCGATCGTGACCAGCACCCCGCTCTCGTGCATCTGCCGGATCGGGTGCGCGTCGAGCCGGTCCACCGCACGGGTGGCGATGTTGGAGGTCGGGCAGACCTCCAGCGGGACCTGCCGCTCCGCGAGATGCGCCAGCAGCGCGGGGTCCTGGGCCGACGACGTGCCGTGGCCGATGCGCTCGGCGCCGAGGTGCTCGAGCGCGTCCCACACGGTCTGCGGGCCGGTGGTCTCCCCGGCGTGCGGCACGCTGTGCAGCCCGGCCGCGCGCGCGGCATCGAAGAACGGCTTGAACTGCGGCCGGTCGACGCCGATCTCGGGGCCGCCCAGCCCGAAGCCGACCAGCGACTCCGGCGCGTGCTGCAGTGCGTAGCGTGCGGTCGCCTCCGCGGCCGGCAGCCCGGACTCGCCGGGGATGTCGAAGATCCAGCGCAACCGGATGCCGAGGTCCCGCTCGGCCGAGACGCGGGCGTCCTCCACCGCCTCGACGTACGCCTCGATCGGCACGCCCGCCAGCACCGAGGTGTACGGCGTCAGCGTGAGCTCGGCGTAGCGGATGTTCTGGGCCGCCATCTCCGCCGCCACCTCGTAGGTCAGCAGCCGCACGTCGTCGGGCTCGCGGATCAGGTCGACCACCGCGAGGTAGACCTCGATGAAGTGGGCGAAGTCGCGGAACGTGTAGAACTCGCGCAGCGCCGCGGGGTCCGAGGGGACCGTGCCGGGGTGCCGGTCGGCCAGCTCGGACACGATGCGCGGGGACGCGGAGCCGACGTGGTGGACGTGCAGCTCCGCCTTCGGCAGGCCGGCCACGAACGCGGCGTACGGCGAGCGGTCGGCCTCGGGGCTCGGGGTGCTCAGCGACATGGCCGCAGTCTGCCACCCGGCCCGAAACGGCAGTCTTCGAGACCGCGCCGGTCCCCGCGGCTGTGACGAGGATCTCGCGATTCCTGACCAGACCAGGGGTGTCGGTCACGTGTGACCGGCCGAAGGGCGGGTAGAAAGGTGGAGGCCCCGCAAAGTATGAGTTTGCGGGGCCTCGCTTTTTGACCGGATGTGACGCTCCGAGTCTCACGGTCGGCTCCGTGGGTCCCTGGCCTCGTCACTGGCCGTCCGATGGATCTCTCCACCGGCGATGGACCTCGATCTCCGTCCGATCCCGCCTCCGGGTCTCCCCTTCGGCGTGAGCACAGTTCTATCCCCGAGGACGCCGCTCCACAAGGGGCTTCCGCCAACTTCTTCCGGTAAATCTCGCGGCAACCGGCGTGTCGCGCCGGACACGCCGGTCGGTCAGCCCTGCCGGGAGTCGACGAGCTTGCGCAGGTTGGTCGACAGGGTCTGCATCGTGGTGAAGTCGGTGAAGTCCTTGCCGTCGACGCGCACGGTCGGGGTGCCGTTGACGCCGTCCTTGTTGGCCTGGTCGGTGGCGTTGACCACCCACTGCCGGAAGGCCACGTCGCGGATCGGCTTCTCCACGTCACTGCGGGCGGCGCCGGCCTGCACCGCGTAGTCGATGAGCTGGCTGTCGGTGAGCCCGGCGCTGCCCTCGGTCGGCTGGTTCGCGTAGAGCAGGTCGTGGAACTTCTTGGCCACGTCCGGGCCTGCGGTGTCGGTGACCACCGCGAAGGCGTTCGCCGCCCGGGTGGAGTACTCGGTGCCGCTGGACTGCCGGTCGAGGAACGACATCACGTGGTAGCGGATGAGCACCTTCCCCTGGTCGAGGTAGGTCGGGACCCAGCTCTTGTCCGCGGCCTCGAGCTCGCCGCAGATCGGGCACATGAAGTCCTCGTAGACGTCGAGGGTCACCTTCGCCGTCGGCTTGCCCACCGAGACGGCGTACGTGTCCGTCGTACCCTGCGGGGTCGCACCGGACTTGCCGGTGGTGTCGCGGGAGGACTGGACGCCGTAGCCGATCCCGAAGATGAGCGCGAGCACCACCAGCACCGCCGCGGACACACCGATCGTCCGGCGGCGCCGCTCCTTGCGCTCCTGCTCCTTGCGGATGGCGGCCGCCCGCTCGGACGCCGCCAGGGACTCGGCGCGGCGCGTGGCCTTGGACTTCTTGTTCGTCATGGGTGCGGTCTTTCTGATCAGGTCCGGACCAGGGCGTTGTCGATCGCCCACCTCGTACCAGGACGGTAGACGAGCCACGCGGACAACAGCAGGAGGCCAAAGTCCCGAGCCAGGTCCCAGGGGTACTTCGCCTGCGCGTCCTGCACCGATCCCCCGCCCCCGCCGAAGCACCCGCAGTCGATGGACAGGCCACGGATCCACGCCGACGAGATGCCCACCAGGAAGGCCAGGAACAACAGCACCGAGACCACCGCCGCCGCACGCGTGAACACGCCCACGAGGAGGCAGGCCCCCAGCAGGATCTCCAGGATCGGCAGCCCGTGGCCGACCGTGGGCACCACCCACTCCGGGAGCAGCCGGTAGTTGCGCACCGCACGGACACTCTCGGTGGGGTCCGGCAGCTTCAGCACCCCGGCCACGACCCAGACGCCACCGACGACGAGCCTCGCGAGGATCCCCAGCCATGCCATGGTCCTCACTCTAGAGAAGCGCCCTGAGAGCCCGGTGAGGCGCTCCGGCCCCCGGGTGGGCCGGCTTCGCCACCGACGCCGGCGGGTAGCCTGCTTGTCGTGAATGACCGTCTGGTGTGGATCGACTGTGAGATGACCGGGCTGAACCTCGGTGCCGACGCGCTGATCGAGGTGGCCGCCCTGGTGACCGACTTCGACCTGAACGTGCTCGGTGACGGCGTCGACGTGATCGTGAAGCCCCCACGGGAGGCGATCGACCAGATGGACGACTTCGTCCGGGACATGCACACGGTCTCCGGCCTGCTCGACGAGCTCGACGGCGGGATGACCCTGGAGGAGGCCGAGCGGCGCGTGATGGCCTACATCCAGCAGCACTGCGCCGAGGGCAGCCGACCCCCGCTGGCCGGCAACTCGGTGGCCACCGACCGCGCGTTCCTGGCCCGCGACATGCCGGTCCTGGACGCGTTCTTGCACTACCGGATCGTCGACGTGTCCTCGATCAAGGAGCTGTCGCGCCGGTGGTACCCGCGGGCGTACTTCAACGCGCCCGCCAAGAGCGGCAACCACCGCGCGCTGGCCGACATCCAGGAGAGCATCGAGGAGCTGCGGTACTACCGCTCGGCGGTGTTCGTGCCCCAGCCCGGCCCGGACTCGGACACCGCGAAGGCACTGGCGACCGAGCACGGCGGCTCGCTCACCGGGGCGGGTGCCGAGCCTGAGCCCACGGACCCGGGGGCCGGTCGGACCACCCCCTGAGAGCAGGTACACTGTTCGCTGCTTCGGCTTCTCCGGCACCAGCCGTGAGGGGCCGCTTGCATGGTGGGCGTAGCTCAGCTGGTAGAGCGCCGCGTTGTGGTCGCGGATGTCGCGGGTTCGAGTCCCGTCGCTCACCCCACGTGTGCGCAGGTCGACGGGCGCTGACCCGTTATGGCTACGCCGAGTACGTCGATCGGAGCATGCCCAAGAGGGTCGTTCGGCCCTAGCGTGGGGCTGCTGCTCCGGCAGGGCACCCCTGGCCCCGGAACGGTTCGCACCGGGCATCGGCTCCCGCCGGATGCCTTCCTTGCGTCCTTCTCACCCTTCCGGAGACGGCTGTGCATCGATTCCTACGGAGTACTCGGGCGTTCATCCTCAGCGGGGCGGTCGCTATCGGCCTCGCCCTCCCGGTCAGCGCAGCGCTCGCTGCCGCGGCGACACCCACCGGCGGCTGGTCGACGGGGGGTCACGACGTCCAGAACACGCGGTCCAATCCCACCCAGACCGCCATCACCCCCGGCAACGCCGCGCAGCTGGCCACGAAGTGGACGTTCACCACGCACGGCGACGTGTCCGCGACCCCGGCCGTGGTCGGCGGCGCGGTGTACTTCCCCGACTGGGGTGGCTACCTCAACAAGGTCGACGCCGACACCGGTGCGCTGATCTGGCAGAAGAAGCTGTCCGACTACGGCTACAACGACGACCCGGCCCTGGTGTCGCGCACGAGTCCCGCCGTGCTCGGCAACGTCGTCTACATCGGCGACCAGGGCGGCGGCACGGGAACTCCCCACGCGGCGCGGGCGCTCGCGATCAACGCCACGACGGGTGACCTGCTCTGGTCGACCAAGATCAACCCCAGCCAGTTCTCGATCATCACCCAGTCCCCGATCGTCCGGGCGGGTGTGCTGTACGTCGGGGCCGCCTCCGCCGAGGAGGGCGTGGCCGCGATCCCCGGCTACCCGTGCTGCAGCTTCCGCGGCTCCTTCAGCGCGCTGGACGCCAAGACCGGGCAGGTGCTGTGGACGACGTACACCGTGCCGGACGGCTACTCCGGAGGAGCCGTCTGGGGCAGCACTCCCGCGCTCGACGCCGGCACCGGCACGGTCTTCATCACCACCGGCAACAACTACTCGGTGCCCAGTGAGGTCGCGGACTGCCAGAGCGCCGACTGTCTGTCACCCGACGACCACGTCGACTCGATCATGGCGCTGGACACGGCCACCGGCGCGGTGAAGTGGGCCACCGGCGTCCAGGGCTTCGACACCTGGACCGTCGGGTGCATCAGCACCGGCGCGAACTGCCCCGACAACGCGGGACCGGACTACGACTTCGGCTCGGGCCCGAACCTGTTCCGCGCCAAGGTCGGCGGGAAGATGACCGACCTGGTGGGGGCCGGCGCGAAGAGCGGCAGCTACTGGACGCTCGACGCGAAGACCGGGGAGATCGTCTGGGGCACGCAGGTCGGCCCCGGCTCGACGCTCGGCGGCATCGAGTGGGGCACGGCCACCGACGGCACCCGGATCTACGTGGCCGAGGCCAACGCCGGGTTCCTGGACTACACCGGGGCGACGCTGCCGGCCTGGGGTTCCTGGGCGGCGCTCGACCCGGCGACGGGACAGATCCTGTGGCAGACCAGCGACCCGAGCGGAAGCTTCGACATGGGCCCGGTCTCCACCTCCAACGGCGTCGTCTACGCCGGGTCGATGAGCGGGCACATGTACGCCCTCGACGCGGCCAGCGGTGCGGTGCTCAAGGACATCGTGGGCGCCGGTTCCAGCAACGCCGGGCCGGCCATCAGCGACAACGGCGTCCTCTACTGGGGCAACGGCTACGGACGGTTCGGTCTGGGGGCCCCGAGCACGACGTTCTACGCCCTCTCGGTCAACGGCGGCTGAGCGCCGACCACCGGCACACCGAGGGCCTGCCCGGCACCGACGGGCAGGTCCTCGGTGCCTCAGCGGCAGGCACCCACGGTGTCCAGCCGCTCCGTCGCGTCGCGCACCCGCACGGCCGCCTCCCGCGCAGAGATCTCCACCAGCCCCCGGTGGCGGTCGCGGACCACGAGCGCCCGCGGCACCTCGTCCGGGGGCCACAGCACGACGGCCACGCAGCCGGGGAAGCGGTGCGAGTAGGACCCCTTCCAGACCGGCTGTCCGTTGCGGGCCGTCGGCCTGGGCACATCATGGGTGTCCGACCGCCCGGCCAGCCCGACCAGGTAGACCGTCGAGAGCACCGCGAGGGCGCCCAGGACGGCCACCGCGCGGGTCATCGCGGCGGTGAGGCCGACCAGGGCGTGGACGGTCTGGGTTGCGGTCCTCACGTCCAGGACAACGCCCGCGCCCGCCCAGGGTTATGCGTGACCGGGAAGCGGTCGGCGCACGGGTGGGCTAGTTTCCTCAAGTGGCCACCGACCAGGAACGCATCGAACGGTACGCCGAGCTCGTCGTGAGGGTGGGTGCGAACGTGCAGCCCGGCCAAGACGTCGTGGTGACCGCGGACATCGCCCACCTCCCGATCGCGCGAGCGGTGGCGGAGCAGGCCTACCGGGCCGGGGCGCGCACGGTGCGGGCGGACTACGTCGACCCGCACGTACGACGCTCGGCGGTGCTGCACGCGCCCGAGGAGGGTCTGACCAGCGCGAGCCGCTGGGAGCTGGCCAGGCTCGCGGAGCTCACCGAGCGGGGCGTCGCCCTCATCCAGCTGTCCGGCGACGCCGAGCCGCACCTGTTCGACGACCTCGACCCGGCGCGCGTGGTGATGACCTCGCAGGAGCTTGCCTCAGCCGGCATGGACATGCTGCTCAGCGGCCGGGTGCAGTGGTCCGTCGTCGCGGCGCCCAACCCGGGCTGGGCGACCGAGGTCTTCGGCGAGCCCGACCTGGACCGGCTGTGGGACGCCGTCGCCGTCGCCATGCGGCTCGACAGCGACGACGTCGTCGAGGAGTGGCGCCGGCACCGCGACCTGCTCGCGCGACGGGCGGAGACGCTCACCCGGCTCGCCCTGGACGCCGTCCGCTACCACGGCAACGGCACGGACCTGACCGTCGGCCTGTTCCCCGGGCGCAGGTGGACGGGAGGCGGCATGCGGACCGCCGCCGGCGTCGACTACATGCCGAACCTGCCGACCGAGGAGGTGTTCACCAGCCCGGACCGGCGCCGGGCCGACGGAGTGCTACGCGCCACCCGACCGCTGGTGATGCCGAGGTCCAGGGTCGTGGTCAAGGACCTGGAGGTGACCTTCGAGGGCGGTCGGGTGGTGGGCGCGAGGGCGTCCCGCGGCCTCGACGCGGTGCTCGCCGAGCTCGACACCGACGAGGGCGCCCGTTCGCTCGGGGAGGTCTCCCTGGTCGACGGGTCGTCGCGCGTGCGGGCCGCCGGGGTGACCTTCCACGACACGCTGTACGACGAGAACACCGGCTGCCACGTGGCCTGGGGGCAGTCGTTCCCCTTCACCGTGCCGGAGGGCACGTCGATGGGCCGAGACGAGCTCGCGGCGGTCGGCCTGAACTTCTCGTCCGTGCACACCGACGTGGTCGTCGGCGGACCGGGCGTGGACGTCGACGGCATCACCGTCGACGGGTCCGTCGTACCGCTGATCCGCGACGACGCCTGGGCGTTCTAGCCTTCGACGACGTCGTTGGACAGCCCGTGCACGGCGGGGATCCGGCCCATCCGGCCCTTCTGGAAGTCCTCGAACGCGGCGAGCACCTCGGCCTTGGTGTTCATCACGAACGGGCCGCCCCACGCGACGGGCTCGCGGATCGGCCGGCCGCCCAGCACGACGACCTCCATGGTCGGGGTGCGCCCGTCCTGCCGCTCGTCGGCGGCCACCGCGACGAAGTCCCCGTGCCCGAGCACGGCGAGCTGACCGGCCTTCAGCGGCCGCCGCTCGACCCCCACGGTGCCGGCGCCGGCCAGCACGTAGACCAGGGCGTTGAAGTCGGCGTTCCAGGGCACGTCGAGGCGGGCCCCGGGGGCCAGCGTCGCGTGCAGCATCGCCATCGGCGTGTGCGTGGAACCGGGCCCCCTGAGCCCCCCGACGTCACCGGCGATGATGCGCACCAGCGCACCCGCGTCGGCGGTGGTGACCAGACCGAGCTCGCTGGAGCGCAGGTCCTGGTAGCGGGGCGCGGCCCACTTCTGGTCGCGAGGCAGGTTCACCCACAGCTGCAGACCGTGGAACAGCCCGCCCTTGGCGACCAGCCAGTCCGGGGGCGCCTCGATGTGGAGCAGCCCGGAGCCGGCGGTCATCCACTGCGTGTCCCCGTTGGTGATCGATCCGCCACCGCCGTTGCTGTCCTGGTGGTCCATGACCCCGTCGATCATGTACGTCACGGTCTCGAAGCCACGGTGCGGGTGCCAGGGGGTGCCCTTCGGCTCGCCGGGGGCGTACTCCACCTCGCCCATCTGGTCCATGTGCACGAACGGGTCGAGCGCGGCGAGGTCGACGCCGGCGAACGCGCGCCGGACCGGGAAGCCCTCGCCCTCGTAGCCTCTCGGGGCGGTCGTGACGCCGAGCACGGGGCGGACCGTGTCCCCGAGACCGGGCGTGGACAGGCGTGGCAGAGCGGTCAGGTCGTCGACGGTGACGGCGGGCATGAGGACCTCCTCGGGAGCTTCGTGTCCCCGCACAACGATAGTTGAATGCTAAACATTCCGCACGGTCGTGCTGGTCCAGGGCGCAGGCAGGTAGCGTGCAGCCGTGAGTTCCCTCGAAGAGAAGTACGACGTGGTGATCGTCGGCGGCGGGCACAACGGCCTGGTGGCTGCCGCCTACCTGGCGAAGGCGGGCGTCTCGGTGCTCGTGCTGGAGCGGCTTGCGCACGTCGGCGGTGCGGCGATCAGCGCCCAGACCTTCGCCGGGATGCCCGCGAAGCTCTCGCGCTACTCCTACCTGGTCAGCCTGCTGCCCGAGCAGATCGTGCGCGACCTCGAGCTCGACCTCCAGCTGCGCTCGCGCAACACCGCGTCGTACACGCCGGTGAAGCGCGACGGCACCTACACCGGCCTGCTGGTCGAGCGGCCCGAGGGGGAGGCCACCGCGGCCTCGTTCCGCAGCCTCACCGGCTCCGACGCGGAGTACGACGCGTGGCGGAAGTTCTACGGCGAGGTGTCGGCCTTCGCCGAGGTGGTCGCGCCGACGCTGCTCGAGCCGCTGCGGACCCGCCGCGACGTGCGCGGCATGGTCGACGAGGGCACCTGGGACTACCTGGTCGAGCAGCCGCTCGGGCAGGTGATCGAGAAGCGGTTCGCCGACGACACGGTCCGGGGCGTGGTCGCCACGGACGCGCTGATCGGCACCTTCGCCGACATGAACGACCCCGGGCTGACGCAGAACCGGTGCTTCCTCTACCACCTGATGGGCAACGGCACCGGCGAGTGGCGGGTGCCCGTGGGCGGGATGGGCGCGGTCACCGACGCGCTGGCCGTCGCGGCGCGCAACGCCGGGGCCACGATCGTGACCGGAGCCGGTGTCAGCGGCATCGAGGCCGACGGGACCGAGGCGACCGTGACCTGGCACGACGGCGACGGCTGGAAGTCCGCCGAGTGCGACTACGTGCTCGCCAACGTGGCGCCGTGGGTGCTGCAGGTCCTCCTCGGCGAGGAGCCCGGCGAGCGCCCGGAGGGGTCGCAGCTGAAGGTCAACCTGCTCCTCGAGCGGCTGCCCACGCTGCGCTCGGGGGTGAGCGCGAAGCAGGCGTTCGCGGGGACGTTCCACGTCGCCGAGGACTACAGCCAGCTCCAGGCCTCCTACGCGGAGGCCGAGGCGGGCGGGCTGCCCACGACGCAGCCGGGCGAGCTCTACTGCCACTCCCTCACCGACCCCTCCATCCTCGGCCCGCTGGCCGTCAAGGGGATGCACACGCTGACCTACTTCGGGGTGCACACCCCGGCGCGGGCCTTCGAGGGCGACGTCGAGGCGCAGCGCGACGTCGCCGTGGGCCGGGCCCTCGACGCGATCAACGAGCACCTCGAGGAGCCGATCGAGTCGCTGCTCGCCCTCGACCGGCACGGGGACCCCTGCCTGGAGGCCAAGGCGCCGCAGGACATCGACGAGGCGCTGGCGATGCCGGGCGGCCACATCTTCCACGGGGACCTGGCCTGGCCCTGGGCGCCGGACCGGGCCCGCCTCGACACCGCTGCCCAGCGGTGGGGCGTGGCCACCGAGATCGACAACGTGCTGGTCTGCGGCTCCGGCGCCCGCCGCGGCGGCGCGGTCAGCGGCATCGCCGGGCACAACGCCGCGCAGGCCGTGCTCGAGGCACGCGCGCGGAGCTGACCCGGCGACCCGGTCGGACGCTCAGACGCCGGCCGGATCCACCACCACGATCGGCCGGGTCGTCGGCTGCTGGGACCCGCCCGCGGGCTCGATCGTGATCGCCACCTGGGTCCCCGGCGAGGGCATCTCCATCGCCGCGCCCGCGTCGACGTCTCCGAGCACTCCGGCCGAGCTCATCGCCCCGTCGTGCACCGCCCACAGCTGGTAGACCTGCGCCCGCCCGAGGCTCGGCAGACCGTCGGTCTCGACGGCCATCTTGTTCAGCTCCCGCGAGGTCGCCACGATGACCTTGCCGCCGTTCGCGGTGCCGACCGTCGCCTTGTGGGCGTCGGGGGCGGTGAACACCTGGCTGACCGCCGCCGACAGCGTGGGTCGGTCGGCCTGCCGCAGCTGCGAGATCCCGATCCCGGCGCCGACCACGAGCACCACCGCGGCGGCGGCCGCCAGCAGCCGCGGCAGCCAGGGCCGGCTCGCTCCCCCGTCGGCCGGGCGGGTCCTCGGTGGCAGCTGCGGCTGCCGGGCCGCGGCCTCGAGGACCCGGGCACGCAGCGTCTCCGGGGGGCGGAGCGCCTCGCCGGCGCCCAGCCGGGCGGCGGCCTCCTGCAGCTCGCGGACCTCGTCTCGGCAGGCCGGGCAGCCGGCGAGGTGGGTCTTGAAGTCCTCGGCCTCCTCGGTCGTCAGCGCGTCGAGCGCGTAGGCGCCGGAGAGAGTGTGCAGGTCGTTGCTCATCGGGCCCTCTCCAGGCAGTCACGGAGACGGATCAGTCCGTCTCGCATCCGGGTCTTGATCGTGGGCAGCGGCTTGTCGAGCAATGTTGCCACCTCGTTGTAGGTGTAGCCGTTGAAGTAGGCGAGCCGCACCGACTCCAGCTGCAGCTCGGTCAGCGTCTCCAGGCACTCCCGGACCGCACTGTGCTCCTCGGCCGCGATCACCGCGTCCGCCGGCTCGTCGTGGCTGACCTCGTCGGGTGCGGTGTGCTGGTCCTGGCGTCTTTGTGACTCGCTCCTGCGCACCGCGTCCACGGCGCGCCGGTGCGCGATCGTCAGCAGCCAGGTCTTCGCCTTGCCGAGGCGGGCGTCGAACCGGGGGGCCTTGCGCCACACCTCGAGGAACACCTCCTGCGTGACGTCCTCCGCACGCGCCGGGTCGCGGACCACCCGCCGGGCGAGTCCGTAGACCGACGGTGCCACCTCGTCGTACAGCGCCTCGAAGGCGCTCGCGTCGCCCCGCGCGACGCGGCCGACGAGTACGTCGATGTCCGCGCCGTCGTGCGAGGGTACGAGCCGGAGCCCGGGTTCACCCGCCATGCATGCCTCCGTCGAACGCTCCCGGCAGGTCGTCCCCCTGCACGGTCCTGACTGTAGTTCGCACACGGGTCACACCCGGATGGGTCTGCCCGGATTATCCTTTCTCGACATCCGTCGGGATGCCGATGCCGACGCCTGGGCACCGGACCGATTTCATGCAGCGCCCGACCTCTTGCTAGAGTTCCACTCGCTTCACGCGCCATTAGCTCAATTGGCAGAGCAGCTGACTCTTAATCAGCGGGTTCGGGGTTCGAGTCCCTGATGGCGCACAAAAACCCCAGGTCAGGCCGCATCCAGCTCGTCTGAAGGCTGAGCCGCGCGACGCGCCGGTCGCGTCCGACCCCGGCGTCGACGCGTCGGATCCGTCAGGCCTCCAGCCGGCGCACGAAAGAAGGCGAGACGGCGACCACGCGGAAACCGAGCCGTTCGTTGATCGACACCATCCACGAGTTGGTCTCGGCGTTGCTCGTGTCGATGCGCTTGATGTCCGGACGGTCGCGCTGCACAGCGCGCAGGTTGGCCACCTTGACCGCGGCGCCAAGCCGGTGCCCGCGGTGCTCGCGGTGGACGTACGTGCCCCACTGCACGGCTGTGTCGCCCTCGGTCTGCAGCGCCAGGTCGGACTGTGCCACCGCGACACCGTCGCGGACCGCGGCCGAGAAGTAGACCCGGCGACCGATCTTGCGGTGCACGGCCATCGACTCGCGGAGGCTCTCGGGCGTGTGCGCGCCGGCCTCGTAGTCGACGTCACCGCTGGGAGCGTCCACGATCAGCTGGTTGAGCAGGTCGCAGTACGACCCGAGCAGCTCCTCGGGCACCTCGCCGACGAAGGTCTCGATCGTGTATCCCTCGTGGTACGCCGCGCCCTCGGCCTCGATCTCGTCGAGCAGCGCGTCGGCGACCGGGAGCGCCAGCTGGCGGTGGATCTCGCTGTTCGCCACGTGGAAGCCGTGCTTCGCGGCGAACCGCATGGCCGGGGCGTCGACACGCTCCGGCCCGGCGTACGCCGCGTTGGAGGTGACCGTCGTACGCCCGCGGGACCGGCAGTCCTCGACCATCGCCCCGAGCAGCGCGCTGCCTACGCCGCGGCAGCGCTCGGGCGGATCGACCATCGGGAAGACGTAGCACTTGTCGGTGTTGTCGACATCGGACCACAGCATCACCCCGGAGCCGACGAGCCGGTCGCCGTCGTACGCCGCGAGGCCCGCAGAGCGGTTCTCCGGCGTGGCATCGCGCAGCATCGAGGCCACCTCGTCGTAGGTCCAGTGGCCGTTCCAGTCGCGGCCGTCGGCCATCTCGGCGCGGTAGCTCACCTCGTAGAACGTCCGCAGCTCGTCGGCGTCGCTCGGGTCGACCGGTCGGATCTCCATGTCCTCGGACACTAGGTCGGTGGGGCGACGCAGCCAACTTGTTTTCGGACGGGTCCCCCCTACTCCGTCGCCTGGTCACAGTCCTGGCCCGGGTCCCCGATCCCTGAGCAGGCATGGAAGCGCCTCGACGACCTTCCCCCTGCTCCGTGTGGATCGCCTCACCAACGGCCCGTTCGCGATACCTTCAGCAAGGTCTGACTAGGTAGGGGGATCCCGTGAGCGTCGTTTTCCTGGGTCTGCTGGCTGTCCTCGCACTGCTGGCAGTCCTGTCCATCGTCGGCGTCGTGCTGCTCGTGCTCTGGCTCGTTTGCCGTTCGTCCGACGTTCCACAAGCGCCGGCCTCTGCCGAACCCGCGCCCGAGCCGTGATGGACGGGAACTCGCCGTAGTCGGACGGCTGCCGGACTGCGGAAGTCACGCGTCACGCCGGGTCCGTCAGCGTGAAGCTGCGCGGGCGCTTTCAGCGGGTCCGGGAGCGCGTCCGCCTGTCGGGACGCCACCACGTCGCTGCGGCAGTATTGAAGCGCAGGCCACTCCGTGCGATCCGAGTCGAGGCCCCCATGTCACATCGACCAGTCACGCCCACCCTGTTCATCGGGGAGCCACCCCCGGGCGACGACGTACGCGAGGTGACGACCGTGGACGAGGCCGTGGCGGTGATCGAGGCAGGGCTGGTGGCGGTGCTGCCGGAGGGGGCCTGGGAGGAGGCCGAGCAGGTGCTGACCCGGGTGGCGAACGAGAAGATCGCCCGGCTCCGGGTCCGGATCGCCAGGACGGAATACCGCGGCTAGCGGACCGTCGGCGTCAGCGCGGCCGGACAACCATGGCCGAGCCACCGCCCCGACGCACCGGTTCGGCGGCCGCGAGGAAGTGGTCGGGCCCGAGCAGCTCGATCCCGGTCGCGGCCCCGATCTCCTTGTCGATCTGCTGCGGCCCGGTCACCAGGCTGAACTGCTGCCCGTAGTCCTGCTCGAGGGTCTTCGCCTCCGGCGAGTCCAGGAAGGCCTGCTCGGCGAAGCTGGCGGGGGTGTTGAAGTTGCCCACCCGGGGCGCGGCGATGGCCTGCTCCAGCGGCATGCCGAAGTCGATGTGGTTGAGCAGGATCTGCAGCACCGTGGTGATGATCGTCGCCCCGCCCGGGCTGCCGACCGCGAAGGCCGGGGCTCCGTCGCGCAGCACGATCGTCGGGTTCATGCTCGACCGCGGCCGTTTCCCGCCGTCCGGCAGGTTGACGTCGGGCACGTCCGGGCTGGCCGGCGCGAAGTCGAAGTCGGTCATCTCGTTGTTGAGCAGGAAGCCGTAGCCCGGCACGGTCATGCCGGTGCCCGCGAAGTGCTCGATGGTGTTGGTGTAGGCGACGACGTTGCCCCACTTGTCGGCGGTGACGATGTTGTTGGTCGACTGCTCGTGGTCGGGCGAGGAGGCGGTGGTGCCGGCCGACGGGCAGGCGTCGTACGGCGGGTAGGGGTTGCCCGGCGCCACCGGGCTGCTCGCGGCGTGGTCGGTGATCAGGCAGCGGCGGGTGGCCGCGTAGCCCGGGTCGAGGAGCCCGGCCAGCGGGACGTCGACGTAGGCGGGGTCGCCGACGTAGCGGTTGCGGTCGGCGAACGCGTAGCGCAGCGCCTCGATGTAGTGGTGCAGCGACAGTGCGCGGCTGTCACCGCCCATGTCGTAGCCGGACAGGATGTTGAGCGCCTCGCCTGTCGTCGACCCGCCCGAGGACGGCGGCGCCATGCCGTAGACGTCGTAGCCGCGGTAGCCGACGTGGGTCGGAGCCGGCTCGTCGGCACGGTAGCCGGCCAGGTCGGCGGTGGTCATGATGCCGGGCCGGACGGTCAGCGGGGTGCCGCCCCAGACCGGCGGGTGCTGCACGGTGTGCGCGATCGCGCCCGCGAGCGCCCCGTCGTAGAGGTAGCCCGGTCCGCGGCGGGCCAGCATCCGGTAGGTGTGCGCGAGGTCGGGGTTGCGCAGGGTGCTGCCGACCGGCAGCGGCTGCCCGTCGCGCAGGAAGAGCCGGCGGCTGGAGGTGAAGGCCTGCAGGTCGGCCAGCGACTCCTTCGTCTCCTGCACGAACGTGTCGTCGACGCGGAAGCCCTGCTCGGCCCGGTGGATGGCCGGGCGCAGGTCGGCGGCGAAGCCGCGGGTGCCGTAGCGGCGCGCCGCCTGGGCCCAGGTGGCCACCATGCCGGGCACCCCGACGGCGAGGCCGGAGTGGCGGGCCTCCTCGAAGGCGAGCGGCTTGCCGTTCTCGACGAACAGGTCCTTCGTGCACGCCGACGGGCAGGTCTCGCGGCCGTCGATGGTCACCACCCGGTGCTGCCGGGCCAGGTAGATCACCATGAAGCCGCCCCCACCGGGGCCGGCGACGAACGGCTCGGTGACGCCGAGGGTGGCCGCGGTCGCGACGGCGGCGTCAATCGCGTTGCCGCCGCGCCGGAGCACCCGGGTGCCGGCGCGGGTCGCGTCGAGGTCGACCGATGAGACCGCTCCCCCGCTGCCGGTGGCGGTGGGATGTGCCCGCCCACCGGGGCCGGCGTTCGCAGACGCGTGCGCACGGGGGCTCCCGGTGCGCGCGCTGGCCGGCGGGCCGACGGCGGCGACGGTGCCGACCGCCACGAGGGCGGCAGCGGCGATGGCCAGATGACGGTGGTGGTCATGCGTCCGAGTACGCATAGTGACTCCTTGGCCCCGAGTGGCTGGTGGGATTCACCCTCCTCCCGGAGCCAGGAACCGCGCAACCCCCCTCGGGGGCCCCAGTCCCGCCCACGCCGTACCGATACGGCGGCACTGCTTCAGGACCAAGGACCCGTGATCGCATGACGCGCTCGTGTGACTCTGCCAGTTGGACATCGACACAGGAGGTGAAGCGATGCAGTCAGTCAAGGAAGCGGCGGCGCAGTTCCTGGAGCACAAGCGCATCGCCGTCACGGGGGTGTCCCGCACCCCCGGCAACCATGGCAGCAACGTCGTGTACCAGCGGCTGAAGGAGCGTGGGTACGACGTGTTCGCCGTCAACCCGAACGCCGACCAGATCGAGGGCGACCCGTGCTACCCCAGCCTCGCGGCCATCCCGGACGGGGTGCAGGCCGTCGTGATCGGGACCCGGCCCGACCGCGCCCAGGACACGATCGAGGAGTGCGAGAGGCTCGGCATCCGCGACGTCTGGATGCACCGCTCCTTCGGGGGAGGCAGCGTCTCGGAGGGGGCCGCGGACTACGGCCGCCGACACGGGATGACCGTGATCGCCGGGGGCTGCCCGCTCATGTTCGAGCCCGCGTCCGACCCCGGGCACCGGATGATGCGGTGGATGTTCAGCCTGAACGGCCACGTCCCCCGGAAGGTCTGAGGCATCTCGGACCCGTCCGTCCGGCCCCGCCGTCAGGCGGGGGCGGGCACGGCCGGTCGAGCCGGGCCCGGCGGGAGCAGATGGTCGCGGAGGAACGCGGCCTGGGCGGTGCTGACCTCGTCGAACCAGGGATCCAGGTACACGTCGAAGTGGCCGACCGGGTAGCGACGGATCTGCACGTCGGTCATCCGTGAGGCGATGCGAGCGGCGTACCGGCTGGATGCCTGGAGGTCCCGGTCGCCCAGGCACATGAGCACCGGCATCACCAGCCGCTCTGCCGTGCCCGCGCGGTAGCGAGGCAGGGCGAAGAAGAAGCGCGGCGCGAGCTCGTTGCGCCACCCCACCGGTTCGCCGCCGAGCGCCTCGAAGGCCGTCCGCGCCTCGGGCTCGGTGAACACCGCGACGTGCCCGCTCTCCGCCACCACCGGCACGAGGTACGGCGGACGACCCCGGCGCGCGTTGAGGACGTCACGGACCGCGGCCACGGTGAACCCCAGCGTCCGCGCGGCCACGTCGCGGTTCAGACGCTGTCGCAGGTTCCGACCGCGGTGCCACCCGTCGATCAGGGGGACCTGGCACACCACCGCCTTCAGGCGGGGATCGTCGGCGGCAACGGCGAGGACGTGACCTCCGCTCAGCGAGGTTCCCCACACCGCCACACGATCCGGGTCGACCCCGCGGTGTCTCCGGACGAAGCGCACGGCTGCGCGGTAGTCCTCGCGCTGCGCGGCCACGTCGATGACCTGCCGCGGGACCCCCTCGCTCTCACCGAAACCGCGGTAGTCGAAGGCCAGCGCGGCCACCCCCTGCGCGGCGAACCTCCTGGCGTACTTCGGCAGGCCCAGCCGTTTCGTCCCGCTTCCGCCGTGCCCCATGACCACGCACGGCACGTCGTTCTCGGGCCCGGCCGGCCAGTACAGGTCGGCCGCACAGCGAAGCCCGCCCGAGTCGAACCACACGCGGCGTGTCGAGCCCATTCCCCTCGCCCTCCACGATCTCGAGCCCAGCCTCGTGCGGCATGGTCGCGGACGGGAGTGCCGAAGGTCCCACTGCCGAGCGCGCGGGCGCAGGACCCGCCACCGGTGCCGTGCCGGTCACGCCGGACAGCACCCGCACATGCAACCTTTTCGGCCTCGGCGGCGTGTGAGGGGCGCAGGAGGAGGTCGATGGAACATGATCGGGGTGCAGATGGACGCTGACAGGCCCGCCGCGCCGCACCGATCGGGTCCTCGGGAACGGAACGCCGACTTCGAGGCCTGGATCGCGGCTCGGCAACCGGCGTTGCTGCGCACCGCCTGCCTGCTCACCGGGGAGACCCACACCGCGGAGGACCTGGTGCAGACGATGCTGGCGAAGATGTACCTCACCTGGGACCGGATCGCCGACCGCGAGCACGTCGACGCCTACGCCCGCAAGGCGCTGGTCAACGAGTTCCGCTCGCTGTGGCGACGGCCGTGGCGGCGCCGCGAGATCTCCGCCCACGTGGTGCCCGACCGCCCCGTGCCTCCCCGGGAGTACGACGGCAGCAGCGACGCCCTCTGGCGGCTCGTCACGACGCTGCCGAGGAAGCAGCGGGCGGTGATCGTCCTGCGCTACTACGAGGAGCTGAGCGAGACCGAGACCGCGGAGGTGCTCGACATCTCGGTCGGCACCGTGAAGTCCCAGGCGTCCCGCGCGCTGGCGTCGCTGCGCCGCCGGGCGGACGACTATCCGCAGCTCGGGCGCCCAGGGGTGCCGGGACGGGAGGAGGCGCGATGAACGACGTCCGCCGGTTCACCGACGACCTGCAGAGGTCTCTGCAGCGGCGCGCGTCCTCCGTCGCGCCCCTGCCCGCCGCGATGGACCAGGTCGTGCACCGGGCGCGGGTGATCCGCCGCCGCAGGCGCACCGCGGTCAGCGCCGCCGTCGTCGCCGCGGTCGCGGCCATCGCCGTCCCGGCCGGTGTGATGCTGGGCTCCGGCCCGGAGGCGAGCCCCCCGGTGGGCCCGGCGCAGTCGGACTCGCCCGCACCCGCAAGGTCCCAGACCCCGAGCCCCTCCCCGTCGGCCACCGCGTCCTCGCCGGCGCCTGACCAGACCCCGAGCACACTGACGCTGGAGCAGATCACGCCCGGCGGGTCCGTCGACACCGGCTGGCTCGAGGGCACCACCTGGCACAACGGGCAGGGTGACACCCAGACGATCCCGTCCGGCAGCTATGCGGCGATCACGCCGTACCACGGCGGCTTCCTGGTCGCCGCGGCCCACGCCAGCAACGGCGCGCTCTCGGGCGCGGTCGCCGACGTCACCTGGCTGGACAACACCCTGCAGCCGCAGTGGACCGCGTGCGGCGGCGGCCGCTTCGCGGTGAGCGGCGACCAGCAGCTGACGGCGTACTCCCGGCTCTCCGACTGCACGCCGCAGGCCGTCGACACCCTGCACGTCGGTGTCGGCTCCGGGATGGCCGAGGGTGAGACCACGCGGCAGCTGTCCGCCGGGCAGCTCGCCGAGCCGGTGGGGATGACCGACCAGGTGCTGGTCTACAACCGGCTCGGTCTCGCCGACGGCAGCGGCGGCGGGGCCTGGTACACCAACCTGGCGCAGCCGCAGGCCCCCCGGCAGGTCCCCGGGCTGGCGCGGGCGTCCTCGGTCAACGCCTCCCGGCAGCAGGTCGCCGGCGACTCCGCAGCGGACCCGCAGACCGGGATGGTCGTGGACCCGGTGACGGGCAAGGTGGCCTGGAGCAGGCCGGACTGGGGTCTTGGCCAGTTCAGCCCCGACGGCACGTACGTCGTCGCCGCGCACAGCGCGGGCGGCGAGCCCGACCAGTACGCCATCCTCGACGCGACCGACGGCCACGACGTCACCTCGGTCGACCTGACCGTGCACGGCATGCAGGTCGTGGCCACCGCCTGGAACCCCGACGACAGCCTGCTGCTGCTGGTCCACCAGGGCGACCAGCAGGCGATCGTCCGGCTCACCCCGAGCGGCACGGTCACCCGGGCCACCGACGTCATGCCGGCCGACGCCGCCCACCGGGTGGTCTTCGCGACCCAGCCGTAGGTGCGACGGGCGGCGCTCGCACCCGACCGGCCCCTGGCTACCATCGAGGACGTCAACCCACGCACCGACCGGAAGGTCTCGGCACATGCGCGTCCAGGCGCCTCGGCTCCGACGAGCCGCAGGGGTGCTCGCGGCTCTCCTCGTCGCCGCGGCAGGGCTCTCCGGCTGTGGCGGCGGCACCGCCGGCCAGGGCACCGGGGCGGCCGGGGGCCAGAGCGCGCGCACCGTGGCCACCGGCAACACCATGGACCAGCAGGTCCCGGCCGCCGCGGACGCGACCGGTCTGGTCGACCAGGACGGGACGCCGCTGAGCCTGCGTTCCCTGCGGGGCAAGGTGGTGGTGCTGGCGCCGCTGCTGACGCTGTGCCAGGAGACCTGCCCGATGACCAGCGAGAACCTGCACCGCGCGGCCGAGGCGGCCCTGCGCTCCGGGCTGTCGGACCAGGTGGTGTTCCTGGAGGTGACCGTCGACCCCGCGCGTGACACGGTGCGGCGCCTGCACGCCTACACGAAGCTGTACGGCGCGCTGCCGGACTGGCGGCTGGCCACCGGCCGGCCCGCGGACGTGAAGGCGCTGTGGAAGGCGATCGGGGTGTCCACCGACAAGGCGCCGCTCAAGAGGTCGGTGCGGGACTGGATGACCGGGAAGCTGCTCGAGCACCCCTACGACGTGCACCACCAGGACGTGGTCGTGATCATCGGCCCCGACGGACACCTGCGCTGGATCACCGTCGGCCATCCCGACGCGCGCGGCACCCGCCTGCCCACCACCTTGCACAAGTTCCTCAGCGACGAGGGACAGCAGAACTACGCGCACCCGAACGCCGGCGGAGCCGGCTCGTGGACCGCCCACGACGTCGAGCAGGCGGTCGCCTACGTGCGTGCCCTCGGAAGCAGGAGCTGAGCACGTTGCCGATCGCCCACCCCCACCGGTCCCGGCAGGCATCTCATGGGTGACATGATGCCGCTGCCGCCGTTCGGGTGGG
The DNA here is from genome assembly GCA_963838025.1 of uncultured Actinomycetota bacterium. Taxonomy (GTDB): domain Bacteria; phylum Actinomycetota; class Actinomycetes; order Propionibacteriales; family Nocardioidaceae; genus Nocardioides_B. The sequence continues at coordinate 917,019 of CAWIPF010000001.1, read as the reverse complement.
ACTCCTTCCTCGCGCACTGGCACCTTCGCCCGGGGTGGCTGGCGTTCTCGCTGGTGCTGCTCGTCGGGTACGTCGCAGCCGTGGTCGTCGCGCGCCGCCACGGGGTGCGCTCGGTGCACCCCGCGCGCATCGCGTCGTTCGTGACCGGTGTCGCGCTGCTGCTGTTCACGGTCAGCTCCGCGATCGACGCCTACGCGATGGCGATCTTCTGGGACCACATGATCGAGCACCTGATGCTGATCATGGTCGTGCCGGCGCTGCTGGTCCTGGGCCACCCGATCACCGTGGTCCGGGCCGCCGCCTCGACCCGGGGCAGGGAGGCGGCCGTCGACGCCTTCGCCCGGTCCTGGCCGGTCAGTGTGCTCACCCATCCGCTCGTCGGGTTCGGCCTCTACGCCGGGGTCATCATCGCCACCCACCTGACGTCGTTCATGGACGCGATGGCGACGCACGGCTGGCTGATGGAGGCCGAGCAGTGGCTCTACCTGGTCACCGGCTACCTCTACCTGCTCCCGCTGCTCGGCAGCGAGCCGATCCGCAGCCAGCTGCCCTACCTCGGACGGGTGGGGCTGCTGCTGCTCGGCATGACCCCCGACACCGTGGTCGGCATCGTGCTGATGCAGACCAGCTATGACATGTTCCCGGTCATGGAGGGCGCGCACCCGGCGTGGGCGCCCTCCCCCGTCGACGACCTGCACATCGGCGGAGCGCTGATGTGGGTCGGCGGGGACGGGCTGATGATGCTGTTCGGGCTCGGCGTGACCATCGCGATGATCGCGCACCCGGGCTCGGACATGATCGTCGGGCAGCGGCTCGAGGCGGTCCGCCGCCGGACCATGGCCGAGCACGTCGCCCGGGGCGGCGCGACCGCCGTACCGGGGGAGGACACCGACGTGGACGAGGACGACGCGATGCTCGACGCCTACAACCAGATGCTCGCTCGCATGAACGGCGAGCCCGCACCCTCCCCTCCCGACGACTGACGGGCGCCGGCGCCGGAGCGCGTGCCCCGCGGGCCGACCGTGCCGGTCAGGTGGCCGACGGTGCCGGGCGCACCGGCCAGCCCTCGAGCAGCTGCTTGAGCCGGCCCAGGTCCTTGCCGTTGGCGCGCCGCATCGCACCCGCGAGCGCCGGCCCGGCGATCTTCGAGAAGCCGGCCGGTTCGCCGCGGTTGCGCAACGTCATCCGGGTCCCGCCTGACGCGGTGTCCTCCCAGGCGTACGTCGTCTCCATCGGGAACGGCCCCTGCGTCGTGCTCATGACCATCCGGGAGCCGGGCACCAGCTCCAGGACCTCGTAGGTGTAGGCGAGGCGGCGCCCGAGGAACCTGGCCACGAACGCGACCCGGGTGCCGACCGCGACCGGCCGGTCGGTCTCCCACTCGACGGACACGATGTTCTGGTACCACCTCGTGGCGTTGTCGGGGTCGGACGCGAACGCGGCCACCTCCGGGCGGGGACGCAGGATCTCGACCGTGGTCAGCACGTCGACGGGCATGGGCCCAGCCTAGGCAGCCGGCCTGGGGAGCCGGCGTGGGCAGGTCCCGGACCGGAGGCGCCGGCTCTACTTCTTCGAGCCGCGTGCCGTGCTCAGCGAACGGTCCGCGCTCTGCACGACGCTGTGCAGGAAGTCGTACTGGGTGGTGACGAGCTTGTCGGCCATCTCCAGCGCCGCGTCGATCACGGCCTCGCGGCGCGACGGGCGTCCGCCCGCTGCCGGGAGCGCCTCGTCCACGGTGTCGACGAACTTGCGCACCGCCTCGATCGCTGCACGCTGGCCCGCCTCCACCGACTTGAGCACGTCCTCGGACAGCTCCGCCGTCCTGCTGACGGCACTCTTCTGCGCGGGGGCCCGCTTCGCGGCCGCCTTGCGCGGGTGGGTGGTGGCCGGCTTCGTCGCCTTCACGACGGTCTTGGGCATGACCGTTCTCCTCGGGTCTCGGCGCGCCGCTGCCGGGACCGGTCGGCCCCCAGGCACGCTCTCCGCCCAGGCTGTGCCGCCGGGCGGGGTGCGGCCAGAGACTTTGGTCCTCCGCTGCTGGTCCTCCGCTGCGCCGGCGTCGGCCCGACGGTGGTCAGCCGGGGACCAGGATCCCGCGGCCACGCAGCCGGCCCGCGTCGAGGTCGTCCATCGCCTCGTTCACCGCGTCGAGGGGGTAGGCCTGCGTGAGCATCCGCACCCGGCCGTCCGCGGCGAGCGCCATCAGCTCGGCGAGGTCGTTGTAGCTGCCCACGAGGTTCCCGACGACGCTGCGCTCGGTCGAGATCACGTCGATCGCCGGGATGTCGATCGTGCCGCCGTACCCGATCACGAAGTCGCTGCCGGCCCGTCTCGTCATCGCCCAGCTCTCCCGCTCGGCGCCGCCCTCGGCGACGAAGTCGAGCACCACCTCGGCCCCGTTGCCGTCGGTGAGCTCGAGCACCCGGTCCACGTGGGAGCCGTCCACCACGACGGTCTCGTCGGCGCCCCAGTCCCGGGTCAGCGCGAGCGCCTCCTCGTTGCGGTCCAGCACCACGATCCGGGTGGCGCTCATCGCGCGCAGGCACTGGATCCCGATGTGCCCGAGGCCACCGGCCCCCATCACCACGCACGTGGTCCCGGGGTGGAGCAGCGGCACCGCCTTCTTCACCGCGTGGTAGGCCGTCAGCCCGGCGTCGGCGAGCGCCGCGACCGAGGCCGGCTCCACCCCGGCGGCCAGCTTGACCACCGAGCGGGCGGAGGTCTTGAGGAGCTCTGCCATCCCGCCGTCGGTGTCGATGCCCGGGAACGCCTGCGCCTCGCAGTGGACGTCGTCTCCCGCACGGCAGGCACGGCAGAACCCGCACGTGGAGATCGGGTGCAGGATCACCGCGTCCCCCACCTGCAGGTGCTCCACCGCCGAGCCGACGGCGTGGATCCAGCCGGCGTTCTCGTGGCCGAGGATGTAGGGCAGCGTCACGTCGCTCTTGGCGGCCCACTGGCCCTCCACGATGTGCAGGTCGGTGCGGCACAGGCCCGCGCCGCCCACCTTCACGACGACGTCGAACGGCTTGGTCACCTCCGGGTCCGGGACGTCCTCCACCACCGGACGTGCCTGGTAGTCATGCAGCCGAACCGCCTTCATCGCGCCTCCCGATCGTGTCGCGTCGTCGTGGCTCCCCGGCCGCGACGCCCCCAGCGAACCCCAGGTGGCTGCCCGTGACAAGGGTCCGGGACGGGGGTCGGGCCGACCGGTCCCCAGGGGCCTCAGGCAGTCGCGACGTAGACGGTGTTCGCCGACTCGCCCCCGGTCAGCGGGTTGGCGAAGGAGACGACGTGCGCGGTCGGCGCGGCGAAGACCCCGCCCAGGACCGCGAGGAAGTCGTCGTCGGGCGGGTCGTCGGACCACAGCGCGAAGACACCTCCCGGGTGCAGGTGCCGCAGGAGGTCGCGCAGCCCCCGGTCGGTGTAGAAGGCGCGGTGGGCGGGGTGGAGCACGTGCCGCGGCGTGTGGTCGATGTCGAGGAGGACGGCGTGGAAGCGGCCCGGCACCCCCTCGCCGAAGCCACCCTCTCGCAGCAGCCCGAAGAAGTCGCCCTGGACGAGCCGGGTCCGTCGGTCCGCGGCCAGCCCGGCGGTGTCGGGGACCAGCCGGCGCTCGTGCCAGTCGATGACCGGGCCGAGGGCCTCGACGACGGTCAGCGTGCCGACCCGGGGGTCCTCGAGAGCGGTCGCGGCCGTGTAGCCGAGGCCGAGACCGCCGACGAGCACGTCGAGGTCCGGCCCGCCGACCGCGGCGAGGCCGAGCCGCGCCAGCGCGACCTCCGCGACCGTGAACAGGCTCGACATGAGGAACTCCTCGCCGAGCTTGACCTCGTAGACGTCGGCGCCCACCACCGGGTCGACGCGGCGGCGCAGGCTGATCTCGCCCATCGGGGTCTGCTGCCAGTCGAGCTCCTCGAACCGGAGGCTCATGGGGACCTGCCCTTCCTCGTGCCGCGGGGACGGGCTCCGTCACCGGCGTCAACCGAGGAGCAGACCCACGTTCAGCAGTGGCATCAGCGCCGCTACCGCACCACCGACGACCACCGGTGCGAGCCAGTGAGTGTAGCCCGAGCGCATCGCCTGCCGGGCGTAGCGGACCACGAGGACCTCGGGCGACGCGTAGACCACGGTGAGCAGCAGCCAGATCGCGAGGGCGGTCCACCCCGTGGGCACGGCCGCGCCGGCCGGGTAGCCGGTCCCCCAGATGACCGTGTAGCCGAACACGCTCCAGATGACGGCGAAGAACGCGAACGACACCACGAAGGACACGACGAACAGCCACAGCGACCGCCAGGCGTTCCGGTAGGCCCGGCCGGCGGCCACCGTCGGTGATGTGAAAGTCGACATCTCCCCACCTCCTGTGCTCCGGGGACGGTCGACCCTCCACCTGTAGCACCGCGCCGCGCCGGGGTGTAGGGCCGACCGGCCCGAGGTCGGCGGTGCACCGGGCAGGGCACAATGGCGCGCTATGGACCCCCAGTGGTGGCAGTCGGCCGTCGTCTACCAGATCTACCCGCGCAGCTTCGCGGACTCCGACGGGGACGGCGTGGGCGACATCCCCGGGATCGTCTCCCGCCTGGACCACCTCGAGCGCCTCGGGGTCGACGTGGTGTGGCTGTCGCCGGTCTACCCCTCGCCGATGGACGACAACGGCTACGACATCAGCGACTACCGGGACGTGGACCCCACCTTCGGCACGCTGGCGGACCTCGACGCCCTGATCGCGGCCGTCCACGAGCGGGGCATGAGGCTGGTGATGGACCTGGTCGTCAACCACACCTCCGACGAGCATCCCTGGTTCGTGGAGTCGCGCAGCAGTCCGGACAGCCCCAAGCGGGACTGGTACTGGTGGCGTCCCGCCCGCGACGGCTCCGTGCCCGGCGAGCCCGGCGCGGAGCCGAACAACTGGGGGTCGTTCTTCTCCGGCTCGGCCTGGGAGTACGACGCGCCCAGCGGCGACTACTACCTGCACCTGTTCTCGCGCAAGCAGCCGGACCTGAACTGGGAGAACCCGGCGGTGCGGCACGCCGTCTACGACATGATGCGCTGGTGGGTCGACCGAGGCGTCGACGGCTTCCGGATGGACGTCATCAACCTGATCTCCAAGGACCCCGCGCTCCCCGACGGCCCGGTCCGTCCCGGGGAGCGGTTCGGCCACCTGGGCCGCTCGGTGGTCGACGGCCCCCGGGTCCACGAGTTCCTGCACGAGATGCACCACGAGGTGTTCGCCGGCGTGGACCGGCCGCTGCTGCTCGTGGGCGAGACACCGGGGGTGTCGATCGAGGAGGCCCGCTGCTACACCGCGCGCAAACGCCAGGAGGTCGACATGGTGTTCCAGTTCGAGCACATGCAGGTCGACCGCGGCGCCTCGAAGTGGGACGTGCTGCCGTTCGACATGCGCGTGCTGCGCCGGTGCCTGGCCGACTGGCAGGAGGGGCTCGCCGACGTCGGCTGGAACAGCCTCTACTGGGACAACCACGACCAGCCCCGCGTGGTCTCGCGGTTCGGGGACGACGGCAAGCACCGGGAACGGTCCGCGAAGCTGCTCGCCACCGTGCTGCACCTCCAGCGCGGCACGCCGTACGTCTACCAGGGCGACGAGCTCGGCATGGCCAACTACCCCTTCGGCGGCATCGACGACTTCCGCGACATCGAGTCGGTCAACCACTACCGGCAGGCGGTCGCGCGGGGCGAGCCACCCGAGGACGTGCTCGCGTCGCTGCGCGCGATGGGCCGCGACAACGCCCGGACGCCGATGCAGTGGGACGACACCCCGCACGCCGGCTTCACGACCGGCGAGCCGTGGCTCCCGGCGAACCCCGACCACAAGGAGGTCAACGTCGCACGGCAGCAGGGCGACCCGGACTCCGTGCTCGAGCACTACCGAAGGCTGATCGCGCTGCGGCACCGGGAGCCCGCCGTCGCCGTCGGCGACTTCACCCTCGAGCTCCCCGAGGACGAGCAGCTGTTCGCGTTCACCCGCAGGCTCGACGACACCGAGATCCTGGTCGTCGCCAACTTCTCCGGACAGGACGCGGAGGTGCCCGGTCGCCTCGCCGACCGGTACGCCGACGCGGAGCTGCTGCTCGCCAACACGGCGGGCGACCCGCGCGGCCGGGCGCTCCTGCCGTGGGAGGCGCGCGTCTACCGGCGCACGGCCGCGGCTACCCCACCGCCTCCGCGAGCGCGCTCCTGAGCTCCTCGATCGTGGTCGCGTCGACCGGCAGCACCAGCTCCGCCGGGGAGCCCGCGAGGGCCTGCTGGGCCACCACGAGGTCCTCGTCGTCGACCAGCGCGACGATGGCCGCGGTGCCCGGGGCGAACCTGCCGTCGAGCCCCTTCTCGATCCCGCTGTCGGTCTTGTGGCGGGTGAACCTGGCGACCACGCCGCCCACGTCGCGACCCATCACGACCGACGCCAGCAGCGGGGGCGAGACGAGGCCGACCACCAGCCCGACCCCGCCGTCCCAGGTGTGGCCGGCCCGACCGCGGTGGTCGCCGGCTCGCGCGACGCGCAGGCGCCCGTCGTCGTCGTGCTCGACGAGGATCGCGCCCTCCGAGCCGACCGAGTGGTGCGCGATCTGGTGCAGGAGCGCCTCGAAGTCCCGCTCGGCGGTCGCGAGCGACGGGTAGTCCGCCACCACGACGTCGTAGTTGTCAGCCACTGTCACTCCTCACCTCGACGCGAGCCGTGGCGACCGGCGCGTCGGCGGCCGGGCCACCTACCGAGCGTCTCGCGCCCTGGGCCCGGCGGGGAGGGCCGAAGGGCCCGACGGGTGACTAGGGGTGCGGGTAGCTGTCGCAGTAGGTGGCGCCGCCGGCGGCGGGGTTGTTGTCGGTCAGGTAGGGCCGGCCGTCACAGACGTCGACGACGATGCCCTGGGTGAGGAACCGGGCCTTCTGGTAGGCACCACCGGGCTCGCGCCGCGGGTCCTCGTGCGGGTCGGCACCGTAGGAGGCCGGGATGTTGGCGTTCGGCGGGGCGGCGTTGCCGGAGTCCCAGTAGACCATCGCGGACCCGCGGTGCGGGTAGGTCGCGGTGGGGACGTAGTAGGGGTTCTTCTCCCAGTGCTCGTGGTCGGTGAGCGCCGGGGTCATCAGCCGGGCGCCGATGGTGCGCGCCTCCACCTCGGCCGAGATGTTCGCGACCTGGTGGTCGCCGAAGGCGACGTGCATCAGCACCTCGTGCGCGGGCGTGTCCGGCAGCGGGTCCGTGGTCATGTGCTGTGCGTAGCCGTCGGCCTCCGCCCGGTCCCACAGCATCTGCAGCAGCACGAACACCAGCTGCTGGTCCTTGGGGTCCGGGTAGGCGCGGTAGAGGGTGCCCGCGAGCAACGGGTTGGCCTCCCAGTCGACGCTGCGGTTGAGCAGGGTGGAGTAGTTCATCCCGGCCACGCCGAGCACACCGCGCCGGGCGTCCGGCGTCAGCGCCATGTAGGCACCGCCCATGATCGCGCCCTGGCTGTTGCCGTCGTACACCAGCGGCGAGGTGCCCCCCAGACGCGCGGTCCGGATGGCGGGCGTCGACGTGCCGTTGCCGCGCTGGACCCGGAACGCGGGATCGGAGGCGAACCCGTCGGGGTGCACCATCGCCCGGCCGAGGTACATGAAGTCGAGGAAGCCCTGCTGCGAGCGCTCGGCGACCGTCTCGAACCCGACGCCTCCCGGCGTGGTCAAGGGGGTGCCGGAGATGTCGTACATCAGCCCGCCGACCGTGCGCTGGTCGTCCGAGGCCATCCCGATCCATGGCGTGGCACAGGTCGCGAAGCCGCGCAGCCGCATCTCGCGGCCCGAGCCGCCGTTGACCTCGTTGGGGCTGCCGAGCAGGCCGTGCCCGTAGAGCAGGGGGGTCGCCGGGGCGCGGCCGGCCACCGCCGCGGCGGGCAGGTCGCAGACGAACGGCGCCTGGAGGGTGCCGTTCTGGTCGGGCAGCCCGTCGCCGTCCGGGTCGTTGAACAGCGAGCCGCTGCGTCCGTCGGTGTGGTCGAGGTAGTTGGGGACGGTCACGGTGCCCGACACCCGCCGCACGGTGCCCTCCTGGGCCGGGTCGAGGGTCTCGACGTGGTCGACGGTGAAGGCCGGGGCCCTGCCCTGGACCCTGAGGTCGGCCAGGTCGGTGTCGCCGAGCTGCGCGAAGGCGTCGTCGCGGATGTGCAGCACCTGCTCGGTCAGCGAGCGGCGGGAGGCGACGGTGAAGTCCCAGGCCAGGTAGAGGTCCTGGCGGGCGATCCCGGCGGAGGCGAGCGAGCCGAACAGCGCGTCCATGTGCGCGGCCCGGGCGTCGGTGGCGGTGCCGTCCCGGTAGGCGGTGAACGCCTGGGTGGGCCGGATCTCGTCGCCGTTGGCGTCCTTGAGATGGCGCAGCGCGACGATGTAGCGGTGCCCCTCGAGGAAGTTGACCGCCGGCCGCAGGACCAGCAGCCGGTCGCCGGGCGCGCCGTGCTGGTCGAGCTCGGACCAGAACGGGTAGCGCCGGCCGGTGTCCGCGTCCAGGATCACGATCGGGGCGTCCGGCGCCTGGTAGCGCGGGATGTCGGCGATCTGGTCGCGGTAGTCGAAGTAGCCGAGCTGGTTCGGGCCGACGGCCGAGTGGGCCTCGCCGGTGGTGCCCCAGGTCTGGTGGAGGTCGAGGCCCGGGACGTAGGTCAGCACCGGTGAACCGGGCGAGAACCCGTCGGCCCGGTTCCAGGCCGTCGGGTCGACGTGCTGCCCGGTCAACGAGCTCGCCGGCGTGCTGCCCGGGTCGAGCGCGACCCGGCGCCCCGTGTCGGTGCCGGCGTCGGGACGGGTGAACACGTCGTTCGGGAAGGGCAGCAGGCACTTCGCGGTGTCGAGCGTGTCGCAGGCGAGCGTGGGCGGCCCGGGATCCGGCTGCGGCTGCGCCGCCGTGAGCGGGACCCCCAGCGTGGTGGCGGCCGCCGCCACCAGGGCCAGCAGACCCGCCCGCATCCCCCACGACACCCGCCACGACCGTGCTGCGCGAGCCCTCATCGGCGTCCCCTCTCGACTTCCCGACCCAGTCAAGGGCGGCCTCCGGGGGCTGTCAATGACCCGGGCGGGTGGGGGGCGGCCGGGTCCTCCTCTCCGCCGGCGGGTCTTTCGCCTCTCCCCGCCCATGGCACCACGGTGCGACCGTGATCGTGACCGGAACGGAGCGCCGCCATGTCACTTCTCTCGCGCACCAGGACGTCGGGGCCCCTCGGGCTGATGCTGCTGTTCGCCCTCGTCCTCGGGCCGTGGGCCGCCCTGCAGCTCTTCGACGCGCTGCCCTGGCTGTTCGCGCTGGTGCTGGTCGCCGGGTTCGTCGCGCTGACGGTGGGACTGAGCGTGCACGCCGTTCGGCGCCCGGCCTACGCCGGGAAGCTGATCTCGGTGTGCCTCGCGCTGCTCGCGACGTACGGCGTGGTCTTCGCCCAGATGGACCGGGTGCCCGCGAGCGTGGGTCCCCTGGTCTCGCTCGGCCTCCTCGGCATCGGGGTGGCCCTGTCGTTCCTGGGAGCGACCCGGCCGCGCAGCGCCGGCTGGATGCTGTTCCTGGCCGGCCTCGTCCCGCTCCTGGACCTGCTGCTCTTCACCGTGATCCACGGCGGCGCGAACCCCGGGAACCTCGCACTGCTGGGGCCCGCCGGCGGGGTCACCGCCGCGCTGTGGCTCACCGCCGGGCTGGCGCTCGCGCGGGCCGCGCGGGGCATCCGCAGGCCCATCGAGCCCGGACTGGACGACCTGCACCCGGTCCCCCTCTGAACCGACCCGCCGCCGCTTGCCTAGAGTGAGGTGGTGCACGCACTCCAGGGGCCGCGGTCGTGATCGTCGCCGTACTGCTGGCCCTGGGCTGCGCGGCCACCTTCGCGGTGTCCACGTCGGTGCAGCACCATGCCGCCGACTCCGCACCGGACTCGATCGGCCTGTTCGGGTTGCTCGGCTACCTGTTGCGCCGCCCGCTGTGGCTGCTCGGCCAGATCCTCGCCTCCGCCGGATTCGTCCTGCACGCGCTGGCCCTGCACGCCGGGCCCATCGCGGTCGTGCAGCCGATCGTGGTCAGCGGCATCATCTGGGCGGTGCCGATCCGCGCCGCGATGAACCGGCACGTCCCCACAGCCGCCGAGCTGCGAGGCGTCGTGCTGACCGCCGTCGGGCTCGCGGTGTTCCTGGTCGCCTCCAACCCCACCTCCGGGACGACCGCCAGCCGGGGCCTCGAGTCGTTCGCCCTCGTGGCCGGCGGCGCGGTGCTCGCGCTCGCCGCGAACGTCGCCGCCGGGGCCACCCGCACGTCGGGTCGACGCCGGGCGTTCTGGCTCGGGGTCACCGCCGGCATCCTGTTCGGGCTGGTCGCCGGGCTGCTCAAGATGGCGCTCCAGGCCTTCGACGAGGGCGGCGTGATCGGCGCGCTGACAGCCTGGCCGACGTACGGCGTGCTGCTGGCGGGTCTCGGCGGCGTGCTCACCAACCAGCGCGCCTACCACACCGCCGGGCTCTCCGCCTCGATGCCGGTGCTCAACATCGTGAACGTGCTGACCGCCCTCGCCTTCGGCCTCACCGTGTTCGGCGAGGTGCCCCGGCACTCCCCGGGCATGATGCTGGTCGAGGCCGTCGCACTCGGCGGCATCGGCGTCGGCCTGGTGCTGCTGGTCCGGCTCGAGGAGACGTTCCTGATGGCGCCCGGGACGGCCGAGGAGGCCAGCCGGGGCTAGCCCGCCGGCTGTCGGACCGGGTCACCGGGGCCTAGTCGGCCGTGGCCTCCGGCTCGTGGCCCTCGGCCTCCCGACGCTGCTGCCGGCGGTAGCGCTCGCGCTGCTCGGCCGCGCGCTCCCGGCACTGCCGGAGGAACTCGTCGTCGTCGTCGGGACGGCCCGCTGCGAACCGGCCGGGACGGTCGTACTCGGGGTAGCCGGTGGGCCGGTCGGCCCGGGCCCCGCCGCCGGCCGGCTGCCACGGCCGGCCGGCCACCAGCCACAGGACCGAGCCGACGTCGAAAAGCAGCAGCACGATCAGCACCCACCAGGTCTTCTCGAGGTTGCGGCACCGGTGGGCGTCGGTGGTGATCACGTCGATCAGGCAGAACACCCACAGGGCGAAGAGCAGCACGCCCGCGCCTCCGTCGAGGAACAACATCGGCCCCACTCCCCTCGTCCGCGACGAGGCATCCTCCCACGCCGACGGCCCTCCCGTGCGGCGTACGCCGATCGCCCCGCCCGGCGTACGCCGACCGGCATGGCCGAAGATGGGGGGCATGCGCAAGAGACTGAGCGGACTCGTCGCGGTGGTCCTCGCCGTGACCGTGCTGGCCGGCTGCTCCGGGAGCGGCGGCACATCAGGTGCGGGCAACGGTGCAGGCAACGGGGCGGGCAACGGGGCGGGCAACGGCAGCCAGGTGATCCGGGTGACGTTCAAGGGCGACACCGTCACCCCGAACGGTGACCGGATCGCGGTGAGGATGGGCAGGCCGGTGGTGCTGAGGATCGACGCCGACCAGGCCGGCGAGATCCACGTGCACTCGACCCCGGAGCAGCAGATCAGCTACCCGGCCGGCACGAGCACCCGCAGGTTCACCATCGACAAGCCCGGGGTCGTCGACGTCGAGTCGCACCACCTCGAGAAGACGATCGTGCAGCTCGAGGTCAGCTGATCCCCGCCCGGTAGGTTCGTGGTCATGACTGAGATGACCTACCGCCCCCTCGGGCAGAGCGGCCTGATGGTGTCCGTGGTCGGGATCGGCTGCAACGCGTTCGGCACCCGCATCGACGCCGACCGGACCCAGGCCGTGGTGGACGCCGCGCTGGACGCCGGCATCACCCTGTTCGACACCGCCGACACCTACGGCCGAGGTGCCAGCGAGGAGCTGCTGGGCAAGGCGCTGGGTGGGCGCCGCGACGACGTCGTGGTCGCCACCAAGTTCGGCATGGACATGGAGGGCGCCAACGGTCCCGACTGGGGCGCGCGTGCGTCGCGGCGCTACGTGCGCCGGGCCGTCGAGGCCAGCCTGAGCCGGCTCGGCACCGACCACATCGACCTCTACCAGCTGCACCAGCCCGACCTCGTCACGCCGGTCGAGGAGACCCTCGAGGCGCTCACCGAGCTCGTCACCGAGGGCAAGGTGCGCTACCTCGGCTGCTCGAACTTCGCGGCCTGGGAGGTCGTCGACGCGCACTGGGCGGCGAGCACGGCCGGCCTGCAGGGCTTCGTGTCCGCCCAGAACGAGTACTCCCTCTACAACCGCGCCGCCGAGGAGGAGCTGGTCCCCGCGCTCGAGCACCTCGGGATGAGCCTGCTCCCCTACTTCCCGCTCGCGTACGGCCTCCTGACCGGCAAGTACAGGCGCGGGGAGCAGGCCCCCGCGGGCAGCCGGCTCGCGTCCCAGGCGCAGGCCCGGCGGCTGGAGGGCGCCGACTGGGACCGCGTCGAGGCGCTCGAGGCGTTCGCCAGGGAGCGGGACCTCGACATCCTCGACGTGGCCATCGGCGGCCTCGCCGCGCAGCCCGCCGTGGGCAGCGTGATCGCCGGCGCGACCAGGCCCGAGCAGGTGGCCGCGAACGTGCGGGCCGGGCTGTGGGAGCCGTCGGCGGAGGATCTCGCGGCGCTCGACGCGATCAACGCGGCCCGCGGCGCCGGCATGACCCACGCGTCGTACACGCGGTCCTGACCGGGAGACCCTGACCAGACCAGTTGGCGACCGCAGGTTTGTGGACGGCACCTGGTGGGGTAGACCAACGCCATCTCGGGGGCCCTGCACCAGCAGAAGAGGCGGAGAGATGACGGCACTGACCAAGCAGGTGGACGTCCTCGACGAGGTGTCGGTCGACCCCTCCGATGTCGCGGTCGCGGAGAGCCGCGGAGCGGTCAGCACCCGGCTGCTGACCCGGGCCGCCGCCGAGACCGACCCGCTCGAGCGCAAGCGCCTGCAGGACGAGGTCGTCGTCATGCACATGGGCCTCGCCCGGGCGATCGCCGCGCGCTACCGCGGCCGCGGGATCGCCGACGACGACCTCGTCCAGGCCGCCACGATGGCGCTGCTCAAGTCCGCCCGCAACTTCGACCCGTCGCACGGCGTGGAGTTCCTGTCCTATGCCGTGGTCACCATGAAGGGCGAGGTCAAGCGGCAGTTCCGGGACTACGGCTGGATGGTGCGGCCCCCGCGACCGATCCAGAAGCTGCAGGCCGACGTCAGCGGTGCGGACGCCGAGCTCACCCAGACACTCGGCCGTTCCCCGCGGGTCGCGGAGGTCGCGGCCTACCTCGGCGTCGACGAGGACGCCGTGCTCGAGGCGCTGTCGGCGGACGGCTGCTTCAACCCGGCGTCCCTGGACGCCCCGATCGGGCCGGAGGGCACGGGGGTGCTCGGCGACCTGATCCCCGACGACGGGCAGGCGATGACGGAGGCGGAGGCCCGGGTGATGCTCGCGCCGGCCGTCCGGGCACTGCCCGAGCGGGAGCGGCAGATCCTGTACCTGCGGTTCTTCAAGCAGCAGTCCCAGGCCACCATCGCCGAGGAGGTCGGGGTGACCCAGATGCAGGTCTCCCGGATCCTCACCCGGGTCCTCGCCCAGCTGCGCGGCCAGCTCTCCTGACCCCTTCCCTCCGACACCGGTATGGGAGGGGTGACCCCGGGGGGGTCACGGGAGGCATGCCGATGTCGGAGGGCGGGGGTCAGTCGTTGCCGGTCACGGTGTAGGTGCGGACGGCATCGCGACGGATCTGTGCGCGCGTCCACGGGAAGTGCACCCAGCGCTCCCGGCTGAACAGCCGGGTCTGGTCCGAGGAGTACGGCGACCGCGGGTTCATCGACTCGCCGTAGGTGAGGATCGTCCGCGCGTCCAGCCGGCCACCGTCCTCGAACGCCACCGCCTGGATGTGCGACGACCCGTAGCTCACCGGGTAGAGGTGGTCCAGGTTGGCTGCGGGAGTCCGCGTGGACACGGCGTTGGCGTTGCCGGCGAACCCCTCGCCGCCCCCGATCGGGATGGCCGGTGCGCCGTCGTCGCCGGCCACCTGGAGTGAGCCCCACGGCGCGTCGTACGGGACGTGCTTGCTCTGCAGGTACGCCAGCGCGTCCCGCATCGCCTGCACCACCTGCGGGCTCGCCGGGTTCAGGTCGCGCGGTGTGCCCACCGGGTCCTTGGGGTCGAACGGCGTCAGCCACAGCCCCTGCGCGGTCTGCGCCCGCTTCCAGAACTCCTGGAAGATGTGCGTGCCGACGCTGTCGATGTCGGAGTGCCCGTCCCAGGCCGCGAGCACGTCGCAGGCACTGCCGCCGTTCGCCGCCCGGCAGACCGTGTCGAGGGCGCCGTTCTGCCGGGCCAGCTCGGCGCCGAAGACCCGGTTCTCGTGCTCGGTGGCCATCAGCGTGCGCTGGCTGACCCGGTGGCCCGGGGCCAGCCCGTCGATCCCGGCGAGCCGGTCCAGGACGTAGTGGTCGACCATCCGGGTGCGCAGCGACCGCTCGCAGCGCTCGCAGCCGATGATGCCGGCGTAGCCCTCGAGCGGCTGCTTCGGGTTCGGCAGCCAGTAGGAGTCGTTGGAGTTCATCACCCAGTCCCTGCGGACCTCCATCGGCAGGTGGCTCGGGCCGAAGATGCCCGGCCGCTCGGCGTCCGGGTCGGTGCGCCAGGCGCAGGCGCCCCGGGCCCGGGTCCCGTCGAGCACCGGCAGGCCGGCGGCCGCCTCGAGCGCCGCACCCGTCGGGGTGAGGCACTGCTGCACGAGGTCGTCGGGCACGTTGGGCACGACGGAGTGGTCGGCGTAGAGCACGTCGCCGCGGCGGTCCGCCGCGATCGTGTTCACCCAGGGCATCCCGGCTCCCCGGTCCTGGGCGCGCAGCAACGACCGGACGCTGTGCGCCTTCGCCATCGCGTGGAACGTGTCGAGTGTGCGCAGCTGCTCGGCGTTGGCGTCGCGCAGCGCGAAGAAGCTGGTGTGTGACCACGGCATCAGCACGTCGGGCGCGTCCATCACGTAGCCCTCGTGGGTGCGGTAGACGTGTCGGGTCACGGTGTGCCGGGCCCCGTCCCTGCCGAGCACACGCACCTTCACGGTGCGGCGGGTGAGCTGCTTGGTGCCGCCCTCGGTCAGGTACGTCGTACCGGACCCGGGGACGAGCTTGTACTCGTACGGCGTGAACCGGTAGGCCGTGGAGACCGTGTGGCTCCAGGCGACGTTGTTGTTCCAGCCGATGTTGACCACCGGGGAGCCGATCAGGCCGGCCCCGGCCACGTCGTAGTGGCCCGGGATGGTCAGCTGGAACTCGGTGAACCGGTAGCGGCCGCGCCAGGGGAAGTGCGGGTTGCCGAGCACCATGCCCCGTCCGGTCGTGGTGACGTCCGAGCCGACCGCGGTGGCGTTCGAGCCGAACGGAGCGTCGGGGTCCCTGCCGAGGCCGGTCAGCAGCGACCGCTTCGACGGCAGCTCCGGCGGGGGTGTCGCGAACGACGCGGAGACCGGCACGCCGGGGAGCCCGTCGGCCGGGTCGGTTGCCGCCGGCGGTGCCGCGTCGGCGATCTGCGGCACGAACACCCCGGTCGAGGCCAGCAGGTTCGCGGCGTAGATGGCGTACCAGATGTCCAGGGGTGTGGCGTTCGGCCGCACCCACGCCTTGCCGCGGCAGGCGGGGTCGCGCACGCCCCGCGCACCGCCGACGTGGCGGATGTAGGCGTTCGCTCCGGCCGCGAACCCGCGCACCAGGGCGCGGGTCTGCCGACCCGGCCCCCGCACCGGGTCGGCGAGCAGCCGCTCCACCACCCGGCGGTTGTGGATGTCGGTGAACAGCGTGTCGGTCTGCAGGTTGGTCGCGTCCAGCGTCACCTGGTCGTCGTACCGCCGGTCGGGCCCGAGGAACCTGGACCGCTGCCCGCGCGCCGTCAGCAGCGTGTCGGCCAGGTTGCAGATGCTCGTCTCGGAGGTGGCGTAGCCCTCGCCGAAGCCGAGCGACTCGTAGTCGCGGGCCACGATGTGCGGGATGCCGTGCCTGGTGCGGGTGATCGTCGCGCGCGGGACGCCTCCGACGGGGTGCAGCAGGGACCGCTTCGCGGCCGGTCGGGCGGCCGCGGCCTGCCCGCTGAGACCGGTGAGACCGGGGCCCACCGCGAAGGCGGGCACGACGGCGAGGCAGGCGACAACAGCGGCGGTACGGCGCGACAGGCGCATGGGCGTCCCTTCGAGAGCGGCGGTGCCCTGCTCAACGCCCGGGGGGAGCACGGGTTACGCAGCCGGTTTGTCGCGGTTCCCAGCGGGTACTGCCGCGAAGACACCGACCTAGGGAGGAACCATGGGAGTCGGAGCCTGGATCGGGATCATCGTCGCCGTCGTGGTGATCGTGGCCCTGATCGCGCTGGCAGTGGCCGGCGCGAACAAGAAGAAGAGGGAGCGCGACCGTGCTCGCGCCGGGGAGCTGCGCGAGCAGGCCGCGGCGCAGGCCACCGCCCTGGAGCAGCGCGAGGCCCAGGCCCGGGAGACCGAGGCAAGGGCCGCGCAGGCGCGCGCCGAGGCCGAGCGCAGGCAGGCCGAGGCCGACCGGCTCGAGGCGGAGGCGCGCGACCGCGCGTCGACCGTCGAGGAGCACCGGACCCAGCACCGGGAGCACCTGCGGACCGCCGACGAGCTCGACCCGGACGTCGAGCACGCGGCGCCGCGCACCGACCAGGAGGTGCCGGAGCAGCGTGCGGACGAGCCCGGGACGCACCGGGCCTGACCCACGAGCCAGACCACGAGCCAGACCACGAGCCAGGCCACGAGCCAGACCACGACGAGGGGCCCGACCGCTGCACGGTCGGGCCCCCGGTCACGCTCGGGTCACAGATACAGCCCGGTCGGGCTGTCCCCCAGCCGGTCGGCGGCCACGGCGTGGATGTCGCGCTCGCGCACCAGGATGTAGGTCTCGGCGTTGACCTCGACCTCGCCCTTCTCCTCGGGGTCGAACAGCACCCGGTCGCCCACCTCGACCGAGCGCACGTGCGGGCCGATCGCGGCGACCCGCGACCAGGCCAGCCGTCGGGCGCCCATCGCCGCGGTCGCCGGGATCACGATGCCGCCGCTCGAGCGACGCTCGCCGGCCTCCTTGTCCAGGGAGACCAGGACCCGGTCGTGCAGCATCCGGATCGGTGTCTTGTCGTCCCCGGTGTCCGGCATGGGGCTACTTCGCGACCTTCCGGATCACCACGACGAGGGCCACGAAGCCGACGACCGCGCCGGCGGCCTTGAGGATGTTGTCGGTGCGGGGGTGGCCCTGCGCGTCCACGAACGTGGCCTTGAGCCCGGCGATCTCCCGCCGCGCGACCGTCTTCGGGCTCGCCCGGTAGACCAGCTCGTCGATGGTGGTGGCCAGGCGCTCCCGCGTCTGCTCGATCTCGCTCTCGATCGAGTCGGGCGACTTCTGCTCGTGGGCCACGGTCATCTCCTCAGCTGCGGACGAAGTACAGCGTGACGCCCGCCCAGCGCGCGATCCGGGGCCGTCACCGACAGAAGGTTACCCGGCTGAGCGGGCCCGCAACGCGCGGGGATCGAAGCCGAACGGAAGCTCGAGGCGGTGCGCGGACATCAGCGCGTCGTCGGTCAGCACGTCGTACGTCGACCCGTCGGCGACGATCATCCCGTCGGACAGGACGACCGACCGCGGGCACAGCTCGAAGGCGTAGGGCAGGTCGTGGGTGACCATCAGCACCGTCACGTCGAGCGAGGTCAAGATCTCGGCCAGCTCGCGGCGGGAGGCCGGGTCGAGGTTCGAGGAGGGCTCGTCGAGCACCAGGATCTCCGGCTCCATGGCGAGCACCGTGGCCACCGCCACCCGGCGGCGCTGCCCGAACGACAGGTGGTGCGGGGGGCGGTCGGCGAAGTCCACCATGCCGACCCGGTCCAGCGCCTCGACCACCCGGCGCTCGAGCGCCTCCCCCCGCACGCCGAGGTTCGCCGGCCCGAACGCGACGTCGTCGCGGACCGTGGGCATGAACAGCTGGTCGTCGGGGTCCTGGAAGACCACGCCGACCCGGCGTCGTACCTCCTGGACGTTCCGCTTGTCGACGGGGAGCCCGGAGACCGACACCGAGCCCGCGCCGGCGGTGAGGATCCCGTTGAGGTGCAGCACGAGCGTGGTCTTGCCCGCGCCGTTGGGGCCGAGCAGCGCGACGCGCTCCCCGGCGTGCACGTGCAGGTCGACGCCGTACAACGCCTGGTGGCCGTCGGGGTAGGCGTAGGCCAGCCCCTGCACGTCGAGGACGGGAACGCTCATCGGTGGCTCCCGTCTCGGGGCATCCGGCCGGTGTAGCCGCGCGAGAGCATCGCGAGGTGGACCCGCTCGCCGCGCTCGTAGGACCGGATGAACAGCACCCCGGCGCTGCGCGCGACCACCGGCCAGTGGGTGACGTTGCGGGCGGTGAAGCCGCGGGACTCACGGGCGATCCGCATCCGCGCCATCTCGCCGGTGACCACGTCGAGGTAGCGCACCATGAAGCCCATGATCTGCACCAGCAGGTTCGGGAGGCGCAGCCGCTCGAGGCCGGCGAGCAGGTCGCGGGGCTCGGTGGTGGCGGCGACGGTGAGGCTGGCGAGCACCCCGAGCGTGCCCTTGGCGAGCAGCGCCCACGCCGCCAGCAGCCCCGGGGCGCTGACGGCGATCCCGAGCACCTCGGTGCGCGGACCGGAGGCGATGAACGGGAGCAGCGCGGCGAAGACCAGGAACGGCACCTCGACCACCATCCGCTTGAGCAGGTACGTCGGCGGCACCCCGCTGGCGGCGACCACCGCGGCCACCAGCAGCAGGTAGCCCCCGTAGACGGGGTACCAGTCCTTCGGGGTGGCCACCACGAGCAGCATGAAGGCCAGCAGCGCCAGCAGCTTCAGGTGAGCCGGGGCCCGGTGGACCCAGGAGTGTCCGTGGTAGTGCAGCTTGTGCCCGTGTCCCGCGCCCATGTCAGGACTCCCCGTCGCCCCGACGCCGCACGACCAGCACCAGGCCGCCGGCGAGGGCGAGCACGACCAGCACGCCGACCACGCCGGCCAGGCCGCCGGAGAGGCGTCCGTCGGCCACGCCCTTCGTGTGGTAGCCCGCCAGCGGGCTGTCCTGCGCGGGGTGGGCCCGGCGGCTGTCGGAGAAGCCCTGGTCCTGGGCCACCCGGTTCAGCCCGTCGGGGCTGCGGGACGCGTAGTAGCTGACGAACCCGGCCAGCACCAGGGCGACCAGCACCCCGGTGACCACCAGCGCCTTCGTGGACATCCGTCTCACGCGGCCGCACCCCTCTCGTCGGACGGTCCGGGCCGGCGCACCTCGAGCGGCCGCACCGCCAGCACCCGCCGCGCGCCGTACACCAGGTCGGGTCGGACCGCGACGATGCTGCCCACGGCCAGGGCGGTGATGATCGCCTCGCCGATGCCGATCAGCGTGTGCCAGCCCAGCATCGCGGTGGCCAGCGCGCCCAGCGGGACCGGCGCCTGGCCGCCGACGGCGTACAGGCCGGTGAAGGCCAGCGCCGCGAGCGGCACGGACACCAGGGCACCGGCGGCGGCCGCGGGCGGCACCATGGCGACCCGCTTCGGCAGGACCCGCTGCGCCGTCCGGAACACCAACCAGCCCACCACGACGGTCACCAGGCCCATCAGGTCGATGTTGGTGCCGAGCGCGGTGATGCCGCCGTCGGCGAACAGCAGCGCCTGGACGACGAACACCACGCTCATGCAGAGCAACGCGGTGTAGGGCCCGACCAGCACCGCGGCGAGCGCCCCGCCGAGCAGGTGGCCGCTCGTGCCGGGGCCCACGGGGAAGGTCAGCATCTGCGCGGAGAACACGAACGTGGCGACCAGGCCCGCCAGCGGTGCGGTGCGGTCGTCGAGCTCGCGGCGCGCCCCCCGCAGCGCCACCGCGACCGCGGCCACGGCGACGGCACCGGTGGCGAGCGAGGTGGGCGCGTCGAGGAATCCGTCCGGGACGTGCACCAGGGTCCTCCGCTACGTTGACGAGGGGCCGCCGCTCCGGCCCGACCACCAAGAGTACGTTATTGCACATTACTTGCAATAAGCCGAGAGGACCGTCGTGACCGACAACCGCCTGTCCCCCGGGGACGCCGCCCCGGACTTCACGCTCGCCAGCGACACCGGGGAGCAGGTGTCGCTCGCGGACCTGCGCGGCCGCAAGGTCATCGTGTACTTCTACCCGGCCGCGATGACCCCCGGCTGCACCAAGCAGGCCTGCGACTTCACCGACTCGCTCGACTCGCTCAGGGCCGCCGGCTACGAGGTGCTCGGCATCTCCCCCGACAAGCCGGAGAAGCTGGCGAGGTTCCGCGAGCGCGACCACCTGACGATCACGTTGCTGTCCGACGCCGACAGGGCCGTGATGAGCGCGTGGGGCGCCTTCGGTGAGAAGAAGATGTACGGCAAGACCGTGCAGGGCGTGATCCGCTCGACGTTCGTGGTCGACGAGGCCGGCAAGGTCGAGGTGGCGCAGTACAACGTCAAGGCGACCGGCCACGTCGCCAAGCTCCGCAGGGACCTCGGCCTCGCCTCCTGACACGTAGACTCACGCCCTGCGCGCCCGTAGCCCAACGGCAGGAGGCAACGGCTTTAGGTGCCGTACAGTGTGAGTTCGAATCTCACCGGGCGCACCCGGCCATCGCGCCGTACGACGGCTGCACGGCACGTGCGTTCACGCCCGGCACGTGACCCAGGTCGCCCCGCTCCCGGCGTTGGCGCCGGGCGGTTCGTGGGCACAGGATGGGGACGACGGATCCCGAGTGGAAGGTGTGTGCCCATGCGTGCAGCGGTCTACGACCGGTTCGGCGGAGCCGACGTGCTGTCGGTCCGGGAGGTCGATGACCCGCCGGTGGGGCCCGACACGGTCCTGGTCAGGGCCCGGGCCACCAGCGTGAACCCGGTCGACTGGAAGGTCCGGGAGGGGTACCTCCAGGGCGCCTACCCCCACCACCTGCCGATCATCCCCGGCTGGGACGTGGCCGGCGTCGTCGAGGCGGTCGGCCCGGCGGTGCGCACCGGCCTGAAGGCCGGCGACGAGGTCTACGGCTACGTACGCCGCGACGACGTCTGCTTCGGCACCTCCGCCGAGCTGGTCCCGGCGCCGGAGCGGACGGTGACCACCAAGCCCGCGGGGCTCTCCTTCGAGCAGGCGGCCGCGCTGCCGCTGGCCGGGCTGACCGCCTACCAGACGCTCACCGAGGCGCTCCGGGTCGAGGCCGGGGACCGGGTGCTGGTGCATGCCGCAGCCGGGGGCGTGGGCCACCTCGCGGTCCAGATCGCGGCCGCCCTCGGCGCCGACGTGGTCGCCACCGCGAGCCCGCGCAACCACGACTTCCTGCGCGACCTCGGCGCGGGTGCGGTGCTCGACTACCACGCCGGACCGGTCAGCGAGCAGCTCCGGGAGCACGGCGGCCCGGTGGACGCGGTGCTCGACCTGATCGGCGGCGAGGCGCTCGAGGACGCGCCCGCACAGGTGGCGGACGTGGCCCGGGTCGCGTCGATCATCGACGCCCGGACGGTGCTCGGGCTCGGTGGCCGCTACGTGTTCGTCCGCCCCGAGCGCAGCCACCTCGACGCGCTGAGCAGGCTCGTCGACGAGGGCCGGCTGCGGGTGGAGCTCGCCGCGACGTACCCGCTGGAGAAGATCGCCGACGCGCACCTGGACTCCCAGGGTGGCCACACCCGCGGGAAGATCGCGGTCACGATCTGATCCTGCGGGCGGCCGGCCCCCGAGCCGCCTACTCCCCGCGGCAACCTGTCGCTCCCCGTGGGAAGATCACCACGGGGAGCGACAGGTTCGCTGCATACCCTGGTAAACAGCAGCTCGGGCTCAGAGCTGGGTGCGCAGCCAGTCCCCGAGGGCACGGGCGCTGGCGTCCACCAGCGTCGGCCAGTCCAGCGCGGACGCGTCGGCGTTGTCGGAGACGTGCTTGACCAGCCGCACCGGCACGTCGAACGCCTGGCAGGCGAACGCCACCGCGTAGCCCTCCATGTCCACGAGGTGCGCCTGCCGGGCCAGCACGTCGCGCACGGCCGGGTCGGTGACGAACACGTCGCCCGAGGCGAGCACCACCTCGGACGGACCGACCGCGAGCCGGTCCCGCGGGTCGTAGCCGAGCGCGCGGATCGCGTCCGCGTTCATGTCGTGGTTGAGCACCGTGCCCACCTCGTGCAGCCCCTCGAGGCCGTCGCGCAACGCGCCGGCGGTGCCGAGGTTCACGACGGTCAGCCCGGAGAGGTCGCGCCCGGTGAGGGCGCGGGTGGTGGCGACGGCGGCCGCGGTCTTGCCCAGACCGCTCACGACCACCTCCACGCCGTCGGGGACGTGGGCAGCCTCGGCCCGGGTCGCCGCGACGACGAGGGTGCTCACCGGCCCGCCAGCACGTCCGCGACCAGGGGCGCGATCTCGCGCAACGCCTTGCCCCGGTGCGAGATCGCGTCCTTCTCGTCGGCGGGAAGCTCCGCGCTGGTGCGGTCGTGGCCCTCGGGGACGAACAGCACGTCGTACCCGAACCCGCCACTCCCCCGCAGCTCGCGGATGACCCGGCCGTGCATCTCGCCGTGCACGACGTGCTCGGCGATGCCGTCGTCGGCCGGGTACGCGAAGGCCACCGCGCACGTGAAGTGGGCCGTGCGACGGTCGTCGTGGACGTCCTCGAGCTGCTCGAGCAGCAGCCGGTTGTTCGCGGCGTCGTCCTTCGCGGTGCCCGCCCAGCGCGCCGAGAGCACCCCCGGCATCCCGTTCAGCGCGTCGACGCACAGTCCGCTGTCGTCGGCGAGCGACGGCAGCCCGGTGGCCAGCACCGCGGCCCGGGCCTTGATCAGCGCGTTGCCCTCGAACGTCGGCTCGGTCTCGGGCGGCTCGTCGTAGGCGGGCACGTCGTCGAGCCCGAGCACCCGCACGCCGGGCACGAACTCGTCCACGATGCGCTGCATCTCGACGAGCTTCTTCGGGTTGCGCGAGGCGAGGAAGACCTCCGTCACTGCCCGAGCGCCTCACGCTGGAGCTTGGTCAGGTCGCCGCAGCCCTTCTCCGCCAGCGAGAGCAGGCCGTCGAGCATCGCCCGGTCGAACGGCTCGGCCTCGGCGGTGCCCTGCACCTCCACGAACCGCCCGTCCCCGGTCATCACGACGTTCATGTCGGTCTCGGCACGCACGTCCTCCTCGTAGGGCAGGTCGAGCCGCGGCTCGCCGTCGATGATGCCGACCGAGACCGCCGCCACCGAGCCGACCAGCGGCTCGCCCTTCAGCACGCCCTTCTCGGCCAGGTGCGCGCACGCGTCGGCGAGCGCGACGTACGCGCCGGTGATCGCGGCCGTGCGGGTCCCGCCGTCGGCCTGCAGGACGTCGCAGTCGAGCACGATGGTGTTCTCGCCGAGCGCCTTGTAGTCGATGACCGCGCGCAACGAGCGGCCGACCAGCCGGGAGATCTCGTGGGTGCGCCCGCCGATGCGACCCTTCACCGACTCACGGTCGGAGCGGGTGTGCGTCGAGGACGGCAGCATGGCGTACTCCGCGGTGACCCAGCCCAGCCCGGAGTCCCGGCGCCAGCGGGGGACGCCGACCGACGCGGACGCCGCGCACAGCACCCGGGTCCTGCCGAACTCGATCAGCACCGACCCGGCCGCGTGGTCCAGCCAGTTGCGGGTGATCGTGATCGGTCGGAGTTCGTCGTTGCTGCGGCCGTCTGCTCGGGTCATGGCGTCGAGCCTAGTGGGGCGCCTCAGAGGTGGTACGTCGACCCGGTGCGGGCAAGCTCGAGCGGCCCGCCGAACGTCTCACGGGCCTCGTCGAGCGCGAGCCGGCGGTCGTGCCACGGCGGGATGTGGGTCAGCACCAGCCGCCCGACCCCGGCCTCGGTGGCGACCGCGCCGGCCTGCTTGCCGGTCAGGTGCAGGTCGGCGGGGTTGTCGCCACCCTCGAGGAAGGCCGCCTCGCACACGAACACGTCCGCGCCGTCGGCGACGTCGTGCAGGGCGTCGCACGGGCCGCTGTCGCCGGAGTAGGCGAGCACCTTCCCACCGGCCTCGACCCGGATCCCGTAGGCGGCGATCGGGTGGCACAGCCGGGTGGTGCGGACCGTGAAGGGGCCGACGACGACCGGGTGGCCGTCGTACTCGCGGAAGTCGAACTCCGCGCTCATCCCCGGGTCCTCCGGCAGCCCGTAGGAGCGGGCCAGCTGGGCCGCCACCCCCTTCGGGCCCCAGACCGGGATCCGCGCGTGCGGGCCCGCCGGGTGGTACTTCCAGATCACGTAGAGGCCGCTGAGGTCGAAGTAGTGGTCCGGGTGCAGGTGGCTGAGCAGCACCGCGTCGATCGTGCGCGGGTCCGCGAAGTCCTGGAGGGCACCGAGGGCCCCGCTGCCGAGGTCGAGCAGGACCCGCCACCGGCGGCCGTCGTGGTCGTCGGCCTCGAGGAGGTAGCAGCTCGCCGGCGAGTCGGGCCCGGGGAAGGACCCCGAGCAGCCGATGACGGTGGCCCTCATATCCGGACCCACGTGGTGGCCTGGGCGAGCTGGTGGACCGACTCGAGCTCGGGCCCGAGGAACCGCCGGCCGATCCGCGCGAACTCGTCCGGCTGCCCCGTGGTGAGGAAGCGGTGCTCCGGCGGAGGCAGGCTCGGGTCGCGCTCGAGGCCGTGCCGGACGAGCAGCCGGTAGACGTCCTTGGCGGTCTCCTCGGCGCTGGAAACCAGCGTGACCTGGTCACCGAGCACGTAGGAGATGACGCCGGTCAGCAGCGGGTAGTGGGTGCAGCCGAGCACCAGGGTGTCGATGCCCTCGGACGTCAGCGGGTCGAGGTACTCGTGGGCGACCTCCAGCAGCTCGGGACCACTGGTCACCCCGGCCTCCACGAACTCCACGAACCGCGGGCAGGCACGGGTGCTGAGGGTGACGTGCGGCGCGGCGGTGAACGCGTCGTCGTAGGCCATGGAGTCGGCGGTCGCGCGGGTGCAGATCACCCCGATCCGACCGGTGCGGCTGGCCGCCACGGCTCGCCGTGTGGCCGGGTGGATCACCTCGACGACCGGGACCGGGTAGCGCTCCCGGGCGTCTCGCAGCACCGCGGCGCTCGCGGAGTTGCAGGCGATCACCAGCGCCTTCACGCCCTGGTCGACCAGGTGGTCCAGGCACTCGAGCGCATACTCGCGGACCTCGCCGATCGGCTTGGGGCCATACGGCTGGCGCGCGGTGTCCCCGAGGTAGAGCACCGGCTCGTGGGGCAGCTGGTCCAGGACGGCACGGGCCACGGTGAGCCCACCGAAGCCTGAGTCGAAGATGCCGATCGGAGCGTCCGCCACGGGAGCAAGGCTAGTCTCTCGACGCGCGGACCAGCCCTCGAAGCGACCCACGTCACGCTGCGACCGTGCTCACAGGAGGACGCCGGTCGTCCGGCCCGACCGGGCATCTCCCGCAAAGAAAGTTCGTCCTACCCCCTTCTCAACCGCAGCAAACCCGTGATTTCGTGAGCGCACCGAAATGCAGAACTGAGGAGTGCCGGAGAAATCGGGGGACTCGGCCACCGCGCGTCCCGGCACCTGACCGAGGAGGCATCATGCGGAGTTGGACACGATCCAGACTCCTGCTCGCCGGGGCAGCCACCGCACTCGTCGCGGGACTCACGCTCCAGGGCGGCGCCGCGACCGCGGGCCCGTCCACCGGACGTGGCACCGGACAGGGCAGCCACGGCGGCGACGTCAGGGGCACCGGACCCGACTACAACAACGGCAAGGCGAAGCCGTTCTCGGCGAAGGAGAGCGAGAAGGCCAAGACGCCGCCGGTCAACGGACCGTCGAAGGTCGGCGACACGAAGCTGTGGCTGGCCAACGACGACGCCAAGGGCCGGATCTACCTGAAGAACTACACGCTGCGCGGGATCGGCGACCACATCGAGGTGTGGGTGGCCACCGACACGACGTTCCCCGCAGGCGACTGCCGCAACGCCCTCGGGCTGACCGACGTCACCGACAGCCAGGTCAACAGCTTCGTCCATGAGTTCGACACGAACATCTACCCCAAGGAGTCGAAGGCGTTCTCGGTCGCCCCGAACCGCAACGGCAGCAAGGCGGTCCTCGACGACCTCGTCAGCACGCAGACGGCCAGCAAGAAGAAGGACGGGTTCAAGCTCCCCTCCGACTACTGGGTGGGCGACGGCGACAACACCGTGGTGCTCGTCGACAACGTCCGCGACGCGAACTACTACGACCCGAGCACACCGGACGGCCAGACCTACATCGCCGGCTTCTTCTACTCGGTGTTCAACGAGTACCTCGACCGCAACGTCATGACCATCGACGCCTACGACTGGCTGCACCGCACCGGGGCGAACCCGCCGGACGACTCCGGTGACGCGGCGTACCAGGCCTGCGCGGCCGCCAGCGGCAAGCCGCGCCCGCACCTCTACGAAGGCACCTTCGCGCACGAGTACCAGCACCTGCTGGAGTACTACAGCGACCCCGACGAGACCTCCTGGGTCAACGAGGGCCTCTCCGACTGGGCGCAGACCCTCGTCGGGTACGTCGACCCGAACCGGCTGCCCACCGACCCGAACGCCGACTCGCACATCGCCTGCTTCCAGGGCTTCATGCCCGAGAGCTACGGCGGGCCGGAGAACTCGCTGACCCGCTGGGGCGACCAGGGCGGGCCGGAGATCCTGTGCGACTACGGCGCGGCGTACTCCTTCATGGAGTACCTGCACGGCCGGTTCGGCGGCGACGCCTTCATGTCGGCGCTGCACACCGAGCCGGCGAACGGCCTCGAGGGCCTGCAGAACGTCCTCGACCGGTTCGGCACCGGTGCAAACGCCCAGCAGGTGCTGCACGACTGGCTGGCGATGATGGCCCTCGACAACGCGATCGACACCGGCCACACGGGTCCCGACCCGGCGGTCTACACCTCGCCGACGCTGAAGTCGATGGTCAACTGGGCCAACCCGCAGGCCTACGAGTCGGCGGGCGCGCCCACCAACGGCGCCGACTTCGTGAAGGTTGCCTCGAACCTGAGCAGCCTCTCGTTCTCCGGTGACTCCGGCTACGCGCCCGACCCGCTGAACTGGACCTCGGTCACCGACGCACCCGGCCACGGCACCGACGCCGCGCTCTACAGCGGCAACGGCGACGAGATCGACAACGCGGCCGTGACGCAGGTCTCGGTGCCGGCGACGAACCCGTCGCTGACCTTCGACACCCGCTACAACACCGAGGAGCTCTGGGACTTCTTCTTCGTCCAGGCCTCCACCGACGGCGGCAAGACGTGGACCAGCCTGCCGATCGACGGCACCACGAGCCAGCACGCATCGGGCGCCTACCCGACCGTGCAGGCGAACCTGCCCGGGTTCACCGGCGACTCCGGCGGCTGGGTGTCCAAGAGCTACGACCTGAGCGCGTACGCCGGTCAGGACATCCTGCTCGGCTTCCGCTACGTGACCGACTGGGGCACGACCGGCACGGACCCGGCCATCCCCGCCGGCGTCTGGGTGGACAACGTCCACGTGGGCGACACCGTCTACGACGGCTCGTCGACCGACGGGTTCAGGTCGATGACCCAGGTCAGCGCGGTGCCGGTGGCCGGATGGACGGTCCAGGTGGTGGCCTACGGAGCGAACGGCTCGTGGGTCGGCTCGCTGGCCCTGGCGCCGTCCGGCGACAAGGTCGAGGGCACGCTCTCGGCCGACCAGCTCGCCCAGATCCGGGCCACCGGCGCGGAGACGGTGGGGGCGCTGGTCACCGCCGACGACCCGAGCGAGTCGGCGCGCAAGTACGCGCGCTACGCGCTCACGGTCGACGGGGCGGTGCAGCCCGGCGGCTGATCCGCGGGCTCGAGGGCGAGGGGTGCGTGCCGTCGGCACGCACCCCTCGTGCCGTGTCCGGTCCGGCGATCCTTGGCGATCTGTTCGGAAGGTCTCATCGGTCTCTCAGCGACCACGGAGACGGTGAGGCCAGGACTCGCGAGGCGGCCGGCGGGGCAGAGCCGGCCGCCTCGTCGAGCGCTCCGACACGAGAGAGGGGGCCTCCTTGACCGCCCGCGCGCCGCGCACCCCGACCGCCCTGGCCGTCGCGATCGCCGCCGGGATCGCCGCCGTGGCGGCGCTGACCGGCTGCGGGCCCGACCACGCCCCCGCCGCCCGGCAGGTGGCCCTGGCGCCTCCCGACGCGAAGCACTGGGCGTCCCCGCTGAACGCCGACACCGGCATCCACAAGATCAAGCACGTGGTCATGGTGATGCAGGAGAACCGCTCCTTCGACTCCTACTTCGGGCGGTTCCCGGGGGCGGACGGGATCCCGACGCGGCACGGCCGCCCCGTGGCGTGCCTGCCGGCGGGTGCCGGCCGGCCCTGCCACCGGCCCTACCCCAACCACAAGGACGTCAACGGGGGCGGCCCGCACGGCATGGCCAACTTCAGCAACGACCTCGACCACGGCCGGATGGACGGGTTCCTCCAGCAGGCGGTCGCCGCGCACCGCCACTGCGCGGACCCCAACGACCCGGTCTGCAGCAACGGCAACGGCTACGACTCGGTGGGCTACCACACCGGCAGCGACATCCCGAACTACTGGGCCTACGCCCACCACTTCGTGCTGCAGGACCACATGTTCGAGCCGATCCGCTCCTGGAGCCTGCCCGAGCACCTCTGGCAGGTCTCGGAGTGGTCGGCGGTGTGCCGCGACCGCCGGCCGGCCAGCTGTGCGAACACGCCCGAGAAGGTCGGCACGGTGCCCCTGTCCGGCTACGTCGGCAGCAGCCACCTGCCCGTGCACCGGTCCCCGACGTACGCGTGGACCGACCTGACCTACCTGCTGCACCGCCAGCACGTCAGCTGGGGCTACTACGTGAAGCCCGGCACGGAGCCGGACTGCCGCAACAGCAGCGCACTCGTCTGCCACCGGGTCGGCCAGCGGCCGCTGACACCGGGGATCTGGAACCCGCTGCCGAACTTCGTCACGGTCCAGCAGGACCACCAGCTCGGCAACATCGCGGCGACGTCGACGTTCCTGCGCAAGGCCCGCACCGGCCACCTGCCCGCGGTGAGCTGGGTGATCCCCTCGGGCCGGGTCAGCGAGCACCCGCCCGCCCGGGTCAGCGCGGGCCAGACCTACGTGACCCGGCTGGTGAACTCGGTGATGCGCGGACCCGACTGGCGGTCGACGGCGATCTTCCTCGCCTGGGACGACTGGGGCGGCTTCTACGACCACGTGCAGCCGCCGACCGTGGACCGCAACGGCTACGGCTTCCGGGTCCCTGGCCTGGTGATCAGCCCCTACGCCCGCCGCGGCTACGTCGACCACCAGACGCTGTCCTTCGACGCCTACGTGAAGTTCATCGAGGACGTGTTCCTCGGCGGCCAGCGGCTCGACCCCGCCACCGACGGCCGGCCCGACCCGCGGCCCGACGTGCGCGAGAACGCGCCGGTGCTCGGCGACCTGACCTACGACTTCGACTTCACCCAGCGGCCCCGCCGGCCGCTGCTGCTGCCCCTGCACCCGCGCACCACGCTCCGCTGAGCCCCCCGCACCGGGTCCGCCGCCCGGTGGTCACAGGGTCGGGGGGTGCTCGTTGTAGACCCCGGCGGGCTGCTGGCCGGAGAGCCGCTGGATCGCCGCCATCACCGCGTCGGTCACCTCCCGGCGGGCCCGGCCGGGCGGGACTCCGTCGTACCGCGCGGCGAAGTGCAGCGGCTCGCCGAAGCGCACCGTGACGTTCGCCAGCCTCGGCAGCCGGGCACCGACCGGCTGGATGTGGTCGGTGCCCTGCACGCCCACCGGTACGACGGGCGCACCGCTGGTCAGCGCCAGGTGGGCGACGCCGGTCCGCCCGCGGTAGAGCCGGCCGTCACGGGACCGGGTGCCCTCGGGGTAGATGCCGAACGCCTCGCCCCGCCCGAGCACCTCGAGCGCGATGTCGAGGGAGGCCAGCGCGGCCTTCGTGTCTTCGCGGTCCACGGGCACCATCCCGATCCCCTCGAACCAGGCGCGGGAGATCGCGCCCTTGAGACCGGTGCCGGTGAAGTAGTCGGACTTGGCCAGGAACACCACCTTGCGCGGCGCCACGATCGGGATCACCAGGCTGTCGGCGAAGGAGATGTGGTTGCTGGCGACGATGACCGGGCCGGTTCGGGGAAGGTTCCCGAGCCCCTCCACGGTCGGGCGCCACACCGCCTTGGCCAGCGGCGGCACGACCGTGTGCATCACCCCGTACAGCATGTGCGTCCCTCTCCGCGTCGCGAGACTCCAGGGTCCCATCCCACGGCACAGGGGCGGCCGGGTGCCCGTCGTACGGACGGGTGCCGGGTCAGGCGTCGAAGGGCAGCCGCGGCTGCGGCGGCCCCAGCGAGGGGTCGACGCCGTCGAAGAGGCTGCTGACCGACTCGCCCGCGTGCACCCGGGAGATCGCCTCCGCGAACAGCTCGGCCACCGAGCGGACCTCGAGCTCGGGCCAGTCCGCGGGCGGCACGGTGTCGGTGGTGACCACCTGGTCGATCATCGGGTGCCCGCGGAGCCGGTCGACGGCCTTGCCGACGAACAGGCCGTGCGTGCACGCGACCGAGGCGCCCGTGCAGCCGAGCTCCTTCAGCTTGTCGAGCAGCTCGACGATCGACCCGCCGGTGGCGATCTCGTCGTCGAGCACGAGCGCCCGCTTGCCCTCGACGTCGCCGACGATCGCGTCGATCACCACCCGGTCGTCGGCCAGCCGCTGCTTGCTGCCCGCGGCCACCGGCAGCCCGAGCAGGCGGGCGAACTGGGTCGCGGTCTTGGCGTTGCCGAGGTCCGGCGAGACCACGACGGTGTCGGTGAGGTCCCGGTCGCGGAAGTGCTCGGCGAGCACCCCGAGCGCGGTGAGGTGGTCCACCGGGACCGAGAAGAACCCGTGCACCTGCGGTGCGTGCAGGGTCATCGTCAGCACCCGGCTGACCCCGGCGGTCACCAGCATGTCGGCGACCAGCCGGCCACCGAGCGAGATCCGGGACGCGTCCTTCTTGTCCGAGCGGGCGTAGGCGTAGTGCGGGATCACCGCGGTGATCTGCGCGGCGGACGCGCCCTTGGCCGCGTCCACCATCAGCAGCAGCTCCATCAGGTGCTCCTGGGTCGGTGGCACCAACGGCTGGACGATGTAGACGTCGCGCTGGCGGCAGTTGGCCTGGAGCTGGGCCTGCAGGCAGTCGTTGCTGAACCGGGTCAGCTCCACCGAGGACAGCCGCACCCCCAGCGAGTCGCAGATGGCGGACGCCAGGGGTCGGTGAGCGCTCCCGCTGAACACGACGATCTCTCGCACCGGCAGTCTCCCCAGGTCGCGGCGGACAGGCGGCGCCACCCTACCCCGGTTTACCCCACGGTGGAGCCGATCCCGCGCTCGGGACCTTCGCCTCCTGCCGCCGTGCGCCGGCGGCTCTAGCGTGAGGTGGACGAGGCGAGGTGAGGGCGATGTCCGCCGACTTCATGCGCAGCAGTGACGCGTTCGCGTGGTCGATGGAGGCCGACCCGCGACTGCGATCCACGGTCGTGACCGCGGTCATGCTGGAGCGCTCGCCCGACTGGCCCCGCCTGGTGGACCGGTTCGACCGGCTGGCCCGTGTCGTGCCGATGTTCCGGCAGACGGTGGTCGCCACCGTGCCACCGGCCCCACCGAGATGGGTGCCCGCCCGCGACTTCGACCTGCGCTACCACCTGCGGCGGGTCACCGCGCCGGCCCCGGCCACCCTCGCCACGGTGCTGGACATGGCCCGGCGGGCCGAGATGGCCGACTTCGACCGGGCCCGGCCGCTGTGGGAGGTCACCCTGGTGGACGGTCTCGCCGACGGCGGCGCCGCGCTGCTCTGCAAGCTGCACCACTCGCTGATGGACGGGATCGGGGGGGTGCAGATCGCGATGCTCCTCTTCGACGCCGAGGCGGAGCCGCGCGACCCGGGCCCGCTCCCCGAGGAGCCCGTCTTCGAGCAGCCCGGCCCCCTCGACGCCGTGGCGCACTCGCTGCGCTACGACGCGGGGCTTGCTCGGACGGTGGCGGTGCAAACCGCGCGGGCCGCGCCGGGCGTCCTGGCCCGCGGCGTCCTGCGCCCGCGCGAGTCGGTCCGCACCGCGGTGGCGACCGCCGCCTCGGTCTACCGCACGGTCCGGCCGCTCAACGACACCGCCTCCCCGATCATGAGACGACGCGGCCTGACCCGGGAGCTCGACGTGCACGAGGTGCCGCTCCGGTCCCTCAAGGAGGCAGCCCACCGGTCCGGCGGGACGCTCAACGACGCCTTCCTGGCCGGTGTCACCGGGGCGCTGAACCGCTACCACGCCCGGCACGGCGCCGCGGTCGGTGACCTGTGGGTCACCATGCCGATCAGCATCCGCGCGGACGGCGACCCGGCCGGCGGCAACCGGATCACGCTGATGCGGCTGCCGCTGCCCGTCGGCGTCGGCGACCCCGGCGAGCGCATCCGGCAGATCCACCGTCGCACCGAGGCCAGCCGCCACGAGCGCTCCCTGCCGCTGACCCAGCTGATCGCCGGCGGGCTGAACCTGCTGCCGCGCTGGTACATCGGCGCGATCCTGCGGCACGTGGACTTCCTGGCCAGCGACGTCCCCGGGTTCCCCACGCCGGTGTTCCTGGCGGGCGCGCCGGTCCGGGTGCAGTACGCCTTCGGCCCGACCATCGGCGCCGGGGTCAACGTGACGCTGATGACCTACGTCGACACCTGCGCGCTCGGCATCAATGTGGACACCGGGGCGATCCCCGACTTCGAGGTGTTCCGCGAGTGCCTGGTCGACGCGTTCGACGAGCTGGTCCGGCTCGCCGCGGAGCCGCAGGCGCGGACCGGCACGCCGGCCGTCCCCGACCGGCACGCCACCAGCCTCGCGCCCCGGCCGCGGAGGACCCGCGCGGTCGCCCGCCGGGAACAGGCCCAGGACCAGGGCCAGGAACCGGCCCAGGAACAGGATCAGGCCCAGAGCTGGCCCTCGAGCCGCTCCTCGGCCTCGTCGAGGGTGCCCTCGTAGGCACCGGTGGAGAGGTACTTCCAGCCGCCGTCGGCCACCACGAACACGATGTCCGCGGCCTCACCGGCCTTGGCCGACTTCGCGGCCTGCCCGAGCGCGGCGTGCAGGATCGCGCCGGTCGAGATGCCCGCGAAGATGCCCTCGAGCTCGAGCATCTCCCGGACGCGGCGCACGGCGTCGCGGGGGCCGACCGAGAACCGCGAGTCGATCAGCGTCTCGTCGTACAGCTCGGGGACGAAGCCCTCGTCGAGGTTGCGCAGGCCGTAGACGAGCTCGCCGTAGCGTGGCTCGGCGGCCACGATGCGGACCGAGGGCTTGTGCTCGCGGAAGAACCGGCCCACGCCCATCAGCGTGCCGGTGGTGCCCAGGCCCGCGACGAAGTGGGTCACCGACGGCAGGTCGGCGAGGATCTCCGGGGCGGTGCCCTCGTAGTGGGCGAGCGCGTTCGCGGGGTTGCCGTACTGGTAGAGCATCACCCAGTCCGGGTGCTCCTCGGCCATCAGCTTGGCCACCCGCACCGCCTCGTTGGAGCCGCCGGCCGCGGGTGAGGACACGATCTCCGCGCCCCACATCTTCAGCAGCTGCTTGCGCTCGGCGGAGGTGTTCTCCGGCATCACGCACACCAGCCGGTAGCCGCGCAGCTTGGCGGCCATGGCCAGCGAGATGCCGGTGTTGCCCGACGTCGGCTCCAGGATCGTGCACCCGGGCCGCAGCAGGCCGTCCTTCTCGGCCGCCTCGACCATCTTCAGGGCCGCGCGGTCCTTGATGGAGCCGGTCGGGTTCCGGTCCTCGAGCTTGGCCCAGACGCGCACGTCCGGGGACGGCGAGAGCCGGGGCAGCCCGACCAGCGGGGTGCCCCCGACCGAGTCGAGCAGCGAGTCGAAGCGCATCGGGTCAGATGTCGGCCGTGCCGGTCCACACCCGTGCGTCGGCGGCGCGGCAGCCACCCGCCACGGCGGGGAGCACGACGACCTGGTCGCCGTCACTGACCGACGTGCCGAGGCCGCCGGTGAACCGCACGTCCTCGTCGTTGACGTAGACGTTGACGAAGCGACGCAGGTCGCCGCCGTCGACGAGGCGCTCCTTGATGCCGGGGTGGTTCGTCTCGAGGTTCTCGATCAACTCCGAGAGCGTGGCGCCCTCACCGGACACGGCCTTCTCGCCGCCGGTGTAGGTGCGCAGGATCGTGGGGATGCGGACCTCGACTGCCATCAGTCCTGACTCCTCAGCTGTTCTAGGGACTCGACGACCGAGACCTCTTCCTCGGTCACGTCGCCGTCGACGATTCTGTAAGACCTAAACTCCACCGGGCCCTCACTATTCCCGTGCTCCCGTGTGCTGACCAGCACATAGTGGGCGTTGGGCTCCGAGGCGAGGCCGACGTCGGTGCGGGACGGGTAGGCCTCGGTGGCGGTGTGCGAGTGGTAGACGACCACGGGCTCCTCGTCCCGGTCGTCCATCTCCTTGTACAGGTGGAGCAGGTCGACGGGGTCGAACTCGTAGAACGTCGGCGATCCGGCGGCGTTCACCATCGGCACGAACCGCTCCGGGCGGTCCGAGCCCTCGGGTCCCGCGACCACCCCGCACGCCTCGTCCGGGTGGTCCTTCTTCGCGTGCGCGACGATCGCGTCGTAGGTCGCCCGGTCGATGGTCAGCACATCCACGAGCGTAGGGGGCGGCCGGAAACCACCCGCGCGGGGTCGACGTACGTCCGGATGGTGAGACCTGGCCGCGCGGCCCGTTTGCCAACTTGAAGTATTCTTCAATTCACCAACTTCCAAAGGAGCTGCCCGGTGTCGGTGCCCCTCTACCAGGCCAAGGCGGAGTTCTTCCGCACCCTCGGCCACCCCGCCCGGATCCGGGTGCTCGAGCTGCTCGCCGAGCGTGACCGGGCCGTGCACGAGCTGCTCGACGCGATCTCGATCGAGGCCAGCAACCTCTCCCAGCAGCTGTCGGTGCTGCGGATGGCCGGCCTGGTCACCCAGCGCCGCGAGGGCGGCGAGGTGATCTACAGCCTGGCGCTCGCCGAGGTCCGCGACCTGCTGCTGGCCGCCCGACGGATCCTGGAGGCCAAGCACGCCGCCACCGGCGACCTCGTCGACGAGATCACCCGGCCCCGGGCCGAGACCCGGTGAGCGCCGTGCTCGCGGCAGCGCTGCGGGGCACCGGCCGGCTGCTGCCGCGGCGCGCCGAGCTGGCAGCCATGGGCCGCTCGCCCCGTCGGGACCTCCTCGCCGGGCTCACGGTGGGCGTCGTGGCGCTGCCGCTCGCGCTCGCGTTCGGGATCACCTCCGGCCTGGGTGCGCGAGCCGGCCTGATCACCGCGATCGTGGCCGGGCTGGCCGCGGCCGTCTTCGGCGGCAGCAACGTCCAGGTGAGCGGCCCGACCGGGGCGATGACGGTCGTGCTGGTCCCGATCGTCGCGACGTACGGCGCCGACGGGGTGCTGGTCGTGGGCCTGCTGGCCGGCCTGATCCTGGTGGTGATGGGCTACGCCCGGCTGGGGAGGTTCGTCCGGTACCTGCCGCTCCCGGTGATCGAGGGCTTCACGCTGGGCATCGCGGTGATCATCGGCCTGCAGCAGGCGCCGGGAGCCCTGGGCGTCGCCGGGCACGGCGAGAAGGTGCTCGCGGTCGCCTGGTCCGCGCTGCTGGCCTGGGTGCACGACCCGAGCTGGTGGCCGGTCGCGATCGCGGTGGCCGTCGTCGTGCTGATGCTCGTCGGGGCCCGGGTCCGGCCCGGGATGCCCGCGTCACTGGTCGCGGTGCTGCTCGCCACCGGGCTCGCGCAGGTGCTCGGGCTCGACGTGGCCAGGATCGGCACGCTGCCCTCGGGGCTGCCGGCCCCGTCGCTGCCGGCCGTCGCCTGGACGGACCTCTACCCGCTGGTCGTGCCCGCGGTGGCGGTGGCCGCGCTGGCGGCGCTGGAGAGCCTGCTGTCCGCGACCGTGGCCGACGCCATGTCGGTGTCCGAGCGGCACGACCCCGACCGCGAGCTGTTCGGGCAGGGGGTGGCCAACCTGCTGGTCCCGTTGTTCGGCGGCATCCCCGCGACCGCGGCGATCGCCCGCACCGCGGTCAACGTCCGCACCGGTGCCACCTCCCGGCTGGCCGCCGTCTCGCACGCCGTCTTCCTGCTGCTGGTGGTGCTGCTGATCGCCCCCGCCGTCGGCCGGATCCCGCTGGCCGCGCTCGCCGGGGTGCTGGTGGCGACGGCGGTGCGGATGGTCGAGGTGAGCTCGCTGCGCTCCCTGCTGCGCTCGAGCCGTGGCGACGCGCTGGTGCTGGTCGGCACGGCCGTGGCCACGGTCGCCCTGGACCTGGTCACCGCCGTGGTCCTCGGCATCGTGGCCGCCGGCGCGGTGACCCTGAGACGGATGGCGCGGTCGGTGACCCTCGAGGAGATGGCGCTCGCGCCGGGGGACCACAGCGACGAGGAGCACGCGCTGCTCGACCAGCACATCGTCGCCTACCGGCTCGACGGGGCGCTGTTCTTCGGCGGCGCCCACCGGGCCCTGCTCGAGCTGTCCACGGTGAGCGACGTCCGGGTGGTGATCTTGAGGATGTCGCGGCTCGCGACGCTGGACACCACCGCGGCCGCGGTCCTGCGCGACACCGTCACCGCCCTCGAGCACCGGGGCATCACGGTGCTGATCTCCGGGGCGCACGACCAGCACCGGACCATGCTCACCGAGCTCGGCGTCTACGACAGCCTGGCCCACGAGCGGCACCTGTTCGACCGGACCCCCGACGCCATCGCGCACGCGCGGCTGCACGCCGCCCGGACGCCCCACGAGCCGGTGGGCACGTCCGCGTGAGGACGCCGTACGGGGGCCGGGGCGGCACTCGACCGGGAACAAGCCAGCACTCAACGGGGAACAAGCCAGCACTCAACAGGAAATAAGGCAGCACTCAACGGGAGAGGGCGGCGACGAGGGTCTCCTGGAGGTAGCCGACCCACTCGTAGATGTCGTGCACGTGGGTGCGGGGGTCGTCGTCGGGGAGCGAGTGCCAGTACTCCTCGTCGCCCTCCTCGACGCCGAGGCGGGTCGCGAGCGCGAGCCGGATGTCGGTGAACGACCGCAGCCACGCGGCCGCGTCGCCCGGTGCGAGCTCGACGTCGACCACCAGCCCGTCCTCGGTGAGCTCGGGGGGCAGCCCGGCCTCCTCCAAGGTCTCGATGATCAGCACCGCCGCCCGGGCCTTGTGGTCCCGGAGCGCCCCCTCGGTGAACCGGCGGAACTCGCCGGCGGCCTCCTCGTCGTCGGGGTAGGCGGTGGGGAACAGCCGGGCGAGCACCGGGTCGTCGGGCTCGGTGGTCGGGCCGGTGAAGTCCAGCAGCTCCTCGAGCGGGTCGTCGCCCCCGGTCGGGGCGGCCACCTCGTTGCGCAGCAGCTCGACGAGCTGGGAGGCCAGCGAGCGGAGCAGGTCGGCCTCGAACCCGGTGAAGGTCGCCACCGCTCCCCCGCCGCGTCGCACGTGGAAACCGTCGCTCATGCGGTGGCCTTCTCCATCGTCGCCCAGAGGCCGTACTCGTGCATCGCCTGCACGTCGCGCTCCATCTCCTCGCGGGACCCGTTCGACACCGCGGACCTGCCGTCCTCGTGGACCTCGAGCATCAGCTTCTCCGCCTTCTTGCGCGAGTAGCCGAAGTAGGTCTGGAAGACGTAGGTGACGTAGCTCATCAGGTTCACCGGGTCGTTCCACACGATCGTCACCCACGGCCGGTCGACGAACGTGAGGTCGTCGGTCTCGGGCTGGTCGAGCTCCACGGGGCTGGGTGCGGACACGGCGCCATCCTAGGACCCGCGCGGCCACACCCTAGGGTGTGGTGGGTGACGTCGAACCGCCCCCCGTCCCCTCCGGCCGCCTCGTCCGCGCTGCTGACCGACCACTACGAGCTGACCATGGTGCAGGCCGCGCTGCGGGCGGGCACCGCCCACCGCCGGTCGGTCTTCGAGCTGTTCCCCCGCCGTCTCCCCGACGGCCGCCGGTACGGCGTCGTGGCCGGCGTCGGACGGGTCCTGGACGCCGTCGAGCGGTTCGTGTTCGACGACGAGGCGCTCGCGGTGCTGCGCGAGCACCGCGTCGTCGACGAGCCGACGCTGCGGTGGCTGGCCGACTACCGGTTCACCGGCGACATCTGGGGCTACCCCGAGGGCGAGATCTACTTCCCGCACTCCCCGCTGATGATCGTGGAGTCGACGTTCGCCGAGGCGGTGCTGCTCGAGACTGTGCTGCTGTCGATCCTCAACCACGACTCGGCGATCGCGTCCGCGGCCTCCCGGATGACCTGCGCGGCGGCCGGCCGTCCGTGCATCGAGATGGGGTCGCGGCGTACCCACGAGGAGGCCGCGGTGGCCGCCGCCCGCGCCGCCTACGTCGCGGGCTTCGCCGGCACCTCGAACCTCGCCGCCCTCCAGCGGTACGGCGTGCCGACGACCGGCACGAGCGCGCACAGCTTCACGCTGCTGCACGACAGCGAGCGGGACGCGTTCACCGCGCAGGTGGAGTCGCTCGGGAAGGGCACCACGCTGCTGGTGGACACCTACGAGGTCGCCGAGGCGGTGCGGCTCGGCGTCGAGGTGGCCGGCCCCGAGCTGGGGGCGGTCCGCATCGACTCCGGCGACCTCGGCCTGCTGGCCGTCCAGGTCCGCGAGCAGCTGGACTCCCTCGGGGCCACGGGCACCCGGATCATCGTCACCTCGGACCTCGACGAGCACGCCATCGCGGCGCTGGCCGCCGCGCCGGTCGACGGCTACGGGGTCGGGACCGAGGTGGTCACCGGCAGCGGGCATCCCACCTGCGGCTTCGTCTACAAGCTGGTGGCCCGTGAGGGCGAGGACGGGGTGCTGGTCGACGTCGCCAAGAAGAGCACGGACAAGGTCTCGGTCGGGGGCCGCAAGTACGCCCTTCGCCGGATGAGCGCGCGCGGCGTCGCCGAGGCCGAGGTGGTCGGGATCGGGAGGCCGCCCGTCGACGACGGCGACGACCCGCCCCTGCTGGTGCCGCTGGTGCGCGAGGGGGTCGTGGTCGGCCGCGAGGACCTCGCCACCGGCCGGGCCCGCCACGAGGAGTCCCGCGGCCGGCTGCCGCTGCCGGCCCGCCAGCTCTCGCGGGGTGAGCCGGTGATCCCGACCGAGCTCGTCACCGCCTGACGCCCCACCCGCCGAGCCTGCCGAACGGCGACAACGGGGCGACGGTCGGGCTAGCCTCGCATCATGAGGCGCGCGTTGGTGGTGGTCGACGTCCAGAACGACTTCTGCGAGGGCGGGAGCCTTCCCGTCCACGGGGGCGCGGAGGTCGCGTTCCGGATCGGTGAGCTGCTGCACCACTGGTCCCACCGGGACCCGAAGGCCCCCGACTACGCCGTCGCGGTGGCCACCCGCGACCACCACGTCGACCCCGGCAGCCACTTCTCCACCGAACCCGACTACGAGCGCAGCTGGCCGCCGCACTGTGTGGTCGGCACCGACGGGGAGGCGTTCCACCCCAACCTCGACCCGCAGCCGTTCGACGCGGTGTTCCTCAAGGGCGAGCACGCCGGGGCGTGCTCCGGCTTCGAGGGCCGCGACAGCGACGGCGACGACCTGGCCCGCTGGCTGCGCAAGCACGAGATCACGCACGTGGACGTGTGCGGCATCGCGACCGACCACGCCGTCCGGGCCACCGCCCTCGACGCGGTTCGCCACGGCTTCGACACCCGCGTGCTCCGGCGCCTCTGCGCGGGCGCCGCGCCGGCGACCTCGAGCAGGGCGCTCGAGGAGATGCGGCTGGCGGGGGTGGGCGTCGCATGAGCGGCCTGCAGCACCGGGCGCGGCCGATGCTGGAGATCTTCGCCGACCTCGCCGAGCGCCGCGCCGACCACCGCGCGCTGGTCGGTGCCGGCCGGACCCTGACCTACGGCCAGCTGTGGGCCCGCGGGAACCGGGCCGCCAACGCGCTGCGCGGGTCCGGGGTCGCGGAGGGCGACCGGGTCGCCTACCTGGACCTGAACAACCCCGAGTTCTTCGAGGTCTCGCTCGGCGCCACCAAGATCGGGGCCGCGATCGCGCCGCTGAACTTCCGGCTGACGCCCCACGAGCTGGGCCGGATCGTCGCCGACTCCGGGGCGGCCGTGCTGGTCGTCGGACCCGCCTTCGACGGCCTCGTCGACGCGATCCGCGCGCAGGCACCGGCGCTGCGGACCGTCGTGCGCACCGGCGAGGAGTACGAAGCGTGGCTGGCCGCGGCCGGCGAGGCCGACCCCGGCCGGGCCAGCAGGCCCGACGACGTGGTGCTCCAGCTCTACACCTCGGGCACCACGGGGTTGCCCAAGGGCGTGATGTTGACCAACGACAACTGCTCGGCGCTGCTCGACGTCGCCGAGCACTGGGGCGTCGACGAGTCCTCGGTTTCGCTGGTGGCGATGCCGCTGTTCCACATCGGCGGCTCGGGCTGGGCCAACGTGTCCCTGGCCCGCGGCGGCACCGACATCCTGGTGCCGATGATCGACCCGGCCGCGCTGCTCGACACCATCGAGTCCCAGCGGGTCACCAACGCGTTCCTGGTGCCGGCGGTGCTCCAGATGATGTGCGCGGTCCCGGGTGCGGAGGACCGCGACTTCTCCTCGCTCCGCTCCATCGCCTACGGCGCCTCGCCGATCACGACGTCGGCGCTGACCCGGGCCCTGGAGGTGTTCAAGGCGCCGCTGTTCCAGGTCTACGGGCTGACCGAGACCACCGGCGCGATCACCGAGCTGAGCGCGGCCGACCACGACCCGGGCGGCACCGCGCCAGCACCTGATGCGCTCGGCGGGCCGGCCCTACCCCTGGGTGGAGATGAAGGCCGTGGACCCGGCCACGGGCAAGGACTGCGCGCCCGGCGAGGTCGGTGAGATCCGGATCCGGTCGGTGCAGAACTCTCCCGGCTACTGGGACAAGCCCGCGGACACCGCCGCCACCTTCGACGCCGACGGCTGGCTGCACACCGGCGACGCCGGCTACTTCGACGACGAGGGCTACCTGTTCCTCACCGACCGCATCAAGGACATGATCGTCACCGGTGCGGAGAACGTCTACCCGATCGAGGTGGAGTCCGCCCTCTCCGAGCACCCGGACGTCGCGGACGTCGCGGTGATCGGCGTCCCCGACGAGACCTGGGGCGAGGCCGTCAAGGCGATCGTCGTACGACGTCCCGGCTCGGAGCTGACCGCGGACGAGCTGCTGTCGTGGGCCAGGGAGCGGATCGCCGGCTTCAAGC
The DNA here is from genome assembly GCA_963838025.1 of uncultured Actinomycetota bacterium. Taxonomy (GTDB): domain Bacteria; phylum Actinomycetota; class Actinomycetes; order Propionibacteriales; family Nocardioidaceae; genus Nocardioides_B. The sequence goes on along the minus strand of CAWIPF010000001.1, from coordinate 875,845 downwards.
GGCCACGGTCGGTGGACTTCGCCGACGACCTGCCCCGCAACCCCTCGGGCAAGCTCCTCAAGCGGGTCCTGCGGGCGCCGTACTGGACCGACGCCGAGGGCCGCGACATCGGCTGACCGAGCCGCGGCCGCCGGCCGGCACGGCAGCCGCAGTCAGTGCGGCAGCGGGGTGGCCCCCGTCGGCCGGTGCGCGACGACGTGGACCCGGCCGATGAACATCATCGCCACACCGTCGGAGAGCACCTGCACGGCGAGCATGACGCCCAGCAGCACGTACGACGCGGTGAACAGGTTGAACAGCACGATCAGCCCCAGCACCGCCGACAGGGCCCCCGAGAACACCATCGCGAAGCGGTTCTCGTCGTCCTGGACCGAGGCCACGAGCCGCATCACCCCGCTGACCAGGAACATCGCGCCCGCCACCAGCGTCAAGGTGGCGGCCGTCGCCGTGGGGTGCCTCAGCACGACCAGGCCCAGCACCGCCATCAGGCCACCGCCGAGGGCGGCGGACCAGAAGCCGTCACGGCCGATCGAGAACACCGACGCGGCCAGGCCCAGCACACCGACGGAGACCAGCAGCCAGCCGATGAACATGATGGACACCGACGTCGCGAACACGGCATGACCCAGCAGCACGATGCCCGCCACGAACAGGAGCGCGCCGAGCGCGACGTCCCAGCCCGTGCGGGCTCTCTCCACGCGTACGTCAGACATGTCCGGCCCTTCCGGGGCGAGGTTCGCCCCACCTGTCCCCCACGTTTCCCGATCCGGCCCCGGGCCGGATCACCCGGAACGGGTAGTTTCGCGAGGCCGCGGGCTCCCGGGGTCCCCAGGGACGAGGGCGCCGCACCACGGGACCTGAGCCGCCCGGGCCGGGACCTACGGCACTGGGGCCGATCCGCCCGGCAGCCGCAGCCTGGAATCGACACGGGGGGCCGGCTCGGGCGGCGAGGACTTGCCGCCCCAACGACGAGAGGTGTCGGGGTGCCCGCACAGGCAGCATCGACGGCCGGCCCAGCGCCGACCCGTCGGCCGAACGGCCGCTACTCCGTCCCGCGGGTCCCGGAGGGCGTGATCCCCCGACCGAGGCTGGCGGACCGGATCGAGGACGGTGCCGCCCGGGGCATGGTGGTCGTGTCGGGTCCCGCGGGTGCCGGGAAGACCCTGCTGCTGGCGTCGTGGGCCGGGCAGCGGCGGGTCACCCCGTCCTGGCTGAGCCTCGAGCCCGAGGACGCCGAGCCGGAGCGGTTCTGGACCCGGGTGCTCCAGGCCCTGCAGACCTCGCCCCACCTGGCACCGACCAGCCTGCTGGCCACCATGGTGCCGCCGCCTCGCCACGACCCCCGCTTCGCCGGGTTCGTCGTGGACGCGTGCCAGGAGCTGCCCGCACCGGTGGTCCTCGTCGTCGAGGACCTGCACCAGCTGTCCGGCTCCGCCGCGATGGCGTCCCTGGCCGAGCTGACCCGACGTGGACTGGGCAACCTGCGGCTGGTGATCTCGACCCGGACCGACCCGACGCTGCCGCTGCAGCGGCTCCGGGTCGGCGACCAGCTCACGGAGCTCACCGCCGACGACCTGGCCTTCGACGCGTCGGAGGCCGTGGCGCTGCTGGCGCAGTACGACCTGCACCTGAGCCCCGGCCAGCTCGGCACGCTGCTCGAGCGGACCGAGGGCTGGGCGGCGGGGATCCGGCTGGCCGCGCTCAGCCTGTCCACCCGGCCCGACGTCGAGACCGCCGTCCAGGAGCTGGCCGGCGACCACCGCGACGTCGCGGACTTCTTCGTCGAGGAGGTGATCGACCAGCTGCCCCGGCACCTCACCGAGTTCCTGCTCGACACCTGCCTGCCGCGGCGCATCTGCGCGGACCTCGCCAACGCCCTGACCGGTCGCTACGACGGCCAGATGGTCCTCGCGGACCTCGAGCGGCACAACCTCTTCGTGGTCGCGCTCGACGACCGGCGCTCGTGGTACCGCTACCACCACCTCTTCGGTGAGCTGCTGCGGCACCGGCTCGCGGCCACGTCGCCGCGGCGGGTCCGCGAGCTGAACCTGCTGGCCGCCGGCTGGTTCGCCGGGCACGAGGAGCCCATGCAGGCGGCCGCACACCTCGCGGACGCCGGCGCGTGGAGCGACCTGGCCCGGTTCGTCACCCGCAGCGCGGGGGTGAACCTTCTCGGCGTCGAGCGGCACACCCTCGTCGAGGTGCTCCAGCGGGTGCCGGACGAGCTGGTCCGAGACGACCCCGAGATGGCCACCGCCGCCGCGGTCGCCTGCTACGCGCGGTACGACGTGCAGGGGCTGCACGCCCACGTGGCGCGGGCGCGAGCGCTTCAGCACCGGCTGACCGGGCTGGAGGCCGCCATCGTCGACGCCGTGCTCACCACCCTGGAGGCCATCGGCGCGTGGCTGGACGGCGACGCCGAGGTGCAGAGCGCGGCGGCCACGGCTGCGCTGGGCAAGCTGGGCCGACTCGGCCCCGCCGCGGTCCCCGCCCTGTCGACGTACCTCGGCGGGGCCGGCGTGGTGCTCGGCATGGGGCTGCTGTGGACCGGTCGCCTCGACCAGGCCGAGGCCGCGCTCGGCAAGGCGACGAAGGCGCTGGAGAGCGAGCCGGCCGTGCCCCCGGTCCTCGCCGTCCACCTGCACGGCAACCTGGCGGTGCTGCGGGCGTTCCAGGGCAGGTTGCGCGAGGCCCGGCGCGAGGCGGAGGCCGCGCTCGCCAGGGCGGAGCGCTCGGGCTGGCTGTTCCTCCCCCAGTCGGCGATGGCGCTGCTCGCCGAGGCCGTGGTGGCACTGGTCCGCGGCGAGGACGAGCGGTGCGGAGCCACCCTCGAGCGGTGCCGCACGTCGCTGGCCGACCTCGAGGACCGTTTCGCGCTGGCCACCCTGGCGCTGGTCCAGGCCAGGCTCGAGGTGACCACCGGCCGGCCGGAGGCGGCAGCCGCGACGGTCCGCGACTTCCGCAGCGGGGCGCGGGACTGGCGGCTGCCGTGGTTCCTCCAGCGCTGGCTCGAGATCGTGGACCTCGAGATCGCCCTCACTGCGGGCGACCCCGACGAGCGGGACGACCTGTTGCGGCGACTGGAGGGCGGCTGGGAGTCCGCCCGGCCCGAGGCGCACCGGGTCGCGCTGGTTGCCCGGGGCCATCTGCACGCGAACCGGCCGAAGGAGGCGCTGCGGCTGCTCGAGCCGGTGACCGCCGGACCGGCTCCCGACGTGGTCCCGGCCGTCGACGCCTGGGTGGTCACCGCACTTGCCCACGACCGGCTGCGCGACGACGCGGAGGCCATCGCCGCCCTGCAGCGGGCCGTCGCGCTGGCGGAGGAGGAGTCCGTGGTCCGGCCCTTCCTGCTGTCGGGCGGCCGGATGCGCGTCCTGCTCGAACGCCAGCGGCAGGTGCACCCCGGCCAGGAGGCGTTCGTCCGTCGCCTGCTCACCGCGCTGGGCGCCGACCCGTCGGGACTGGAGCCGCGGCCGCTGCTCGAGCCGCTCACCCAACGCGAGCGCAGCGTGCTCACGCTGCTGCCGACGATGATGAGCAACGGCGAGATAGCCGACGAGCTGTGCGTGTCGGTGAACACCGTCAAGGTGCACCTGAAGTCGCTCTACCGCAAGCTCGGCGTCACGAGCCGCCGGCATGCGGTCGCCCGGGCTCGTGAGCTCGCGCTGGTCGACGACGGTGCACCCTCGGTCCCTTCCTGACCATCCGCCCGGACCTGGCCGGCGACGGCAGGCCCTCGCTCGCCTTCGTCGAGACCAGCAGGGGCTGCAGCCAGGCGTTGGCCGGGTCGGCGTCCACGAGCAGCACCTTGACGAGCAGCGTCAGCGGGACGGCCATCAGCGCCCCCATCGTCCCGAGCACCGACGCCCAGAACACGAGCGAGAGCATGGTCAGCGTCGTCGAGAGCCCGACCGCGTCGCCGACGATCTTGGGCTGGATGACGGTCTGGATCACCACGTTGATCACGCTGTAGGCGACGACCACGGCGATGCCCATCCTCGGCCCGCCCTCGAGCAGCCCGATGACGGCGGGAGGGACCAGGCCCACGACGAACCCGACGTTGGGGATGTAGTTGGTGATGAACGACAGCAGCCCCCAGAGCACGGCGACCGGCACCCCGATCACGACCAGGGCGCCGGTGTCGATGACGGCGACGATCAGGCCGAAGACCGTCGAGACGACCAGGTACTGCCGGGTGGCGGCCGCGAACGACCCCATGGCCCGCGCCAACGGGTAGCGGTCCGGCGGCAGTGCCCGCAGCTTGTCCGGGAACCTCGCCGCGTCGGCCACCATGAACAGCACCAGCGTGATCACGAAGAACACGCTCGAGAGCACGCTGAGCAGCCCGCCGGCCACGTTCCCGGCCATCGCCACCAGCTTGCCGAGGTCGAGCGCGGCGACCATGGTCTGGATCTGGTCCTGGCCCACCCCCAGGCCACCCAGCCAGGTCACCACGCTGTCGAGCATCCGGTTCACCTGCGGCTCGTACGACGGCAGCAGGGTGGCGAACCGGGCCGCGGCCACCACCAGCGCGACCGCGAGGCCGACCAGGAAGGCGTAGACCGCGAGCAGGCCGACGACGGTGCCGACCCACCCGGGAAGCCCGTGCCGCTGACCCCAGCCGCGCAGGGGGTGCACGGCGATGGTGAGCACCAGGGAGAGGAAGGCCGGCCCCAGCAGGCCGGACATGGACCGCACCCCGGCGATGACCACGAACGCCGCCGCCAGCCCGACCAGGATCGTGACCGGACGCGAGAACCCGCCCCCGCTGACGTGGTCAGCCGCCATCGAGCCTCCTCGGGAAACCGCCGGGCCTGCGTCTTCAGCAGACCGCCGGACGGCACCGGGGGGCCAGGGTCCTCGGACCCGCGTCTGCGGTCATTCGCCCCGGAAGGCCGGGCGCCGCTTCTCGCCGAACGCGCGCATGCCCTCGGCCGCGTCGGCGGTCCGCAGCAGCACCGTCTGGCCGGTCCGCTCCCGCTGCAGCGCCTCCTCCAGCCCGGCCAGCGTCGCCGCGTTGACCGCCTTCTTGGTCGCGGCGAACGCGAGCGGCGGCCCGGCCGCCAGCCGGGCCAGCAGCCTGTCCACGGTCTCCTCGAACGCGTCGTCGGAGGCCAGGTGGCTGACCAGGCCGGCGGCGAAGGCGTCCCGGGCGGTCAGCGGCTCCCCGAGCAGCGCCATCCGCATCGCCCGCGCCCGGCCGACCGACGCGGCGACGGTGGCGGTGGCACCGCCGTCGGGCATCAGGCCCACCCGGGCGAACGCCAGCAGGAACGCCGCGGACTCCGTCGCCACCACCAGGTCGCAGGCGAGCGCGGCCGAGCACCCGACGCCGGCGGCCACCCCGTTGACCGCCGCGACGCAGGGCTTGTCGAGGGTGACGATCGCCCGGATGATGCGGTTGGCCCGGTCGAGGCTGCTGACGTCGAAGTGCTCGTGGGCGTCCGCTCCGGAGAGGTCGGCCCCCGAGCTGAACGCCGACCCGGCACCGCGCAGCACCACCACCCGGACGTCGTCGCGCCCCGAGGCGCGCTCGAGCTCGTCGGCGACCCGGTCGGCCATCTCGGCGGACATCGCGTTGAGCCGGTCGGGCCGGTTCATGGTGAGGCGGAGCACGCCGCCGTCGAGCTGGGTTTCGAGGTCCACGCCGGTCAACCTAGTGGCTGCTCCGGCGTGGACCTCGCAGGCTCGAGCGCCGGGCGGGTCAGGTGACCGTGAGGTCCTGGTTGACACCGCCGGAGACGAGCTTCCAGTCCACCGAGGCGAAGGTGGCCGGGTCGATGGTCCCCTGCGCCGTCACCCAGTCTATGAGGAGCTGGCGGATCTCGACCTGGCGGTTGTAGACCACCGGCGCCGTGACCACGTGCGGGAACCCGCCGCCGCCGGACTGCCGGTAGTTGTTGATCGCCATCACGAACTCCTGCGCGGGGTCGACCGCCGCCCCGTCGTAGGCCAGCTCGAGGATCCGGGACCCGGGGGTGTCGTTGGTCGCGGCAGGCACCGACACGTCGATCTGGTAGGTCAGCCGCTTCGCCCCGAGCCCGGAGACGATGTCGTAGTTGTAGTCCGGGGTGCCGTTGGGCGCCTCCGGGGTCACCGCCTTGGTGACGTCGGCCATCGCGACCGACGAGCCGCTGACCTGCTGGAAGTAGCGCGCCGACCACTCCAGGTAGTCCTTCAGCTGGGCACCGGTCACCCTCACCGCCAGCAGGGTGTTGTCGTAGATGTAGAGGCCCGCGACGTCACGCACGCTGACCTGGCCGGCGGGGAAGCGTGCATCCCGGCTGAACGGCGCCGCGATGCTGATCATCGGGAGCGCGCCGTCCACCGTGCCCGCCAGCGCCTGCTGGACGGCGTCGGCCTGCACGTAGTTGACGAAGTCGATGATCGGCACGTCCTCGACGACCGCACGCGCCGCGCTCATCGCGGTGGTGCAGTAGCCGACCGGCTCGTTGACGTAGGCGACGACCTCGTCGTGCGGCTTGGTCAGCGCGTCCACGATCACCGGGTCGGCGTCGACGGAGTTGGCGTTGAGCAGCTGAGCGCCCGAGGACACGATCTTCCAGGTGCGGTCGGCGTGCTGCTTGAGGTCGAAGGTGAGCACCGACAGCCGCATCCCCCACATCAGCGGCTCGGTCAGCAGCACCTGCTTGCCGGTCTCCGTGTTGGTCACCCAGCGCTGCTCGATCTCCTTGTGCGCGTGGCCGACCAGGATCGCGTCGATGCCCGGGACCTGCTCCGCGACCAGGGTGGCGGCGTTCTCCGGGTACGGCAGCGCGCTGCCGTACGACGAGCTCGTGTCCGCGCCGGAGTGGGCCGCGACGACGACGAGGTCCGCGCCGGCCCTCCGCAGCTCGGGCACGAAGATCTTCGCCTGCTCGACGAGGCCGGGGAACTCCATCCGGCCCTCGACGTTGGCCTTGTCCCAGATCGCGATGCCCGGGTTGGTGAGGCCGAGGATGCCCACCTTCACCGACAGCCCGCGGCCCGCGGGGACGGTCTTGATCACGTACGGCGCGAACACCGGGCGCTTCGTGGCCGGGTCGACGGCGTTCGCGGCCAGCAGCGGGAAGTCGCACTGCTCCTCGAACCGGCGCAGCAGCGGGATGCCGTAGTTGAACTCGTGGTTGCCGAGGGCGGCCGCGTCGAAGCCGATCAGGTTCATCGCCTCGGCCATCGGGTGCAGGGACCCCCCGGTGATCGGGTCGACCCTCGCGAAGTAGTACGACAGCGGCGTGCCCTGGATGGTGTCGCCGGCGTCGATGACCAGCGTCCGGTCGGCTCCGCGCTCCTCACGCATGGCGTTGACCAGGGTGGAGATCTTGGCGAGCCCCACGTCGTTGTGCGTCTTGTCGTCGTACTCCTTGTCGGCGAAGTAGTCCCAGTTGAAGACGTGGCCGTGGGTGTCGGTGGTGCCGAGCACGGTGAGCGTGGTCCGGTTCGGGTTGTCGGCCCGGTCGGCGGCTCGGGCGGCCGGGGCGTGGGCCACGAAGCCCGCGGCGGCGAGCGCGGCGGCTCCGGTGAGGACGGTGCGGCGAGTGGGCTCGGCCGCGGGCAGGGTCGGTTCGACCTGGGACATGGAAAACCCCCGTATGAGATTGGACTGGGCGTGCTGCCGGTACTTTCTACCGTCATCTCCGGCCTCCGGGTCAAGGCGTTTCGGCCCTGGCGGGGACGGCCGGCGCCGGGTGGGCGCCGGCCGTGGACGCCTTCACCTACCTGTCGGCGGCGTCCCTGCTCCCCCCAGTCCCATCTCCCGCATGACCTCGGGGATGGCGACGGCCATCGCCTCGACCACGGCGTTCAGCCCGGACAACGGCCGGATCATCACCCGGAAGTCGTCGATGAGGCCGTGCTCGTCGACGTGCAGGAAGTCCGCGCCCTCGACCTGCCGGTCGCCGACCTGCGCCTCGAAGACGAGCACCTGGTCGTGCGCGCCCTCGACGACCCTGGTGTAGCGGAAGTCCGCGAGCACCCGCGTCACCGCGCGCAGGATCACCGCGGTGGCCTGCTTCCCCTGGTAGGGCTGGTGGACCGCCGGGCTGCGGAACACCACGTCGTCGGCCAGCATGGCCTCGATCCGGGCGATGTCGCCCGACTCCACCGCCTCCCGGAACCCGCTCACGCTCCCCACCTCTCCGCCAACGTGGCCACCACCTTCAGGTCACGGTTCGTGCCCGGCCCGATCGTCTTCTTCAGCGCCCCGAAGAACTTCGCCTCCTGCAGGCCGTGCGCCAGCCACACGTGCACTGCGCGCCCGCTCGCCAGCGCGTGCTCACCGGGATGCTCCCAGGAGTTGATCCGCTCGGCCGCCTCCTCCGCCGGGACGTCGCCCTCCTTGAAGAAGATCACGAAGCGGCGCTGGCCCTCGGCCTTCCCGAAGGCGGGTGCGGGCATCGTCCGGGCGTCCTCGTAGACCCGGCCCAGCTCCGCCGGCGCGAGCATGACCGCCGGCACCTCGAACCCGAGACGCTCCCGCAGCACCGCCTCCACGTGCGCCTCGACCTTGGCCGCCGAGCGCATCGACGTACGGAACCGGACGTTGCCGGTCTGGATGTAGGTCTCGACGTCCTCCAGCCCGGACCGGGTGAGGTGGTCGCGCAGGTCGGCCATCTTGCAGGTGCGGCCGCCCACGTTGATGGCGCGCAGCAGCGCGATGTACGTCGTCACGGGACTATTCTGCAGGCCCCCGACCGGACCACGTCCAGGCGTAGGCCGGGTCCTCGCAGGCGACCGCCGCCTCACCGAGGTCCAGCGGCCGGAAGGTGTCGACCATCACCGCGGTCTCGTCGAAGTACTCCGAGCCGATGGACGCCTCCACCGCCGACGGCTGCGGGCCGTGCGCGTAGCCGCCCGGGTGCAGGGAGACCGACCCGATGGCGATCCCCGACCCCTTGCGCGCCTCGTAGTCGCCGCCGACGTAGAACATCACCTCGTCGGAGTCGACGTTGGAGTGGTAGTAGGGCACCGGGATCGAGCCCGGGGCGTAGTCGACCTTGCGCGGCAGGAAGTTGCAGACCACGAAGTTGTGGCCCTCGAAGACCTGGTGCACCGGCGGCGGCTGGTGCACCTTGCCGGTGATCGGCATGAAGTCCTCGACGTTGAACGTGTAGGGGTACAGACAGCCGTCCCAGCCGACGACGTCGAACGGGTGCGTCGCGTAGGTCATCGCGGTGCCGACCAGGCCGCCGCCGCCCCGGCCCCGGTGCTTGACGAGCACCTCGACGTCGGTGCCCTCCACGAGGAACGGCTCGCTGGGGCCGTGCAGGTCCCGCTCGCAGTACGGCGCGTGCTCGAGGAGCTGGCCGAAGCGCGAGAGGTACCGCTTCGGCGGCGCGATGTGGCTGTTGGCCTCGATCGGGTAGAGACGGGACTCCTCGGCCGGCACCCAGCGGTGGGTCGTGGCCCGCGGCACCACCACGTAGTCGCCGGTGCGGTAGGACAGCTCACCGAACACCGTCTCCAGGGTGCCGCTGCCCTGCTCGACGTACACGCACTCGTCGCCGACGGCGTTGCGGTAGTACGGCGACGGCTCGGTGGCGACGACGTAGGAGATCCGGACGTCGGCGTTGCCGAGCACCAGCCGCCGGTCCCGCACCGGGTCGAGCCCCTTCCCGGACTCGAACAGCGAGTGCAGCCTGAGGTGCCGCGGCTTGAGGGGATGGTTGTCCGCGGTGGTGAGGTCGGGCAGCTCCCAGACCCGGCTGTCGACGATCGAGGAGGGCACCCCCCGGTGGTAGAGCAGCGAGGAGTCGGAGGAGAAGCCCTCCTCGCCCATCAGCTCCTCGTAACGAAGCGACCCCTGGGGGTCCCGGAACGCCGTGTGCCGCCGACGCGGGACGTCGCCGACCTGCCGGTAGTAGGCCATAACCGCCTCCGATTATCGAACACTCTCGTCCGCTATGCGCGGCATTGTTAGGGTAACCCCATGGAACGACGCGATCCAGCGGACCTGGTGCCGACGTGGCTGGCCCTCGTCGACGACGCCGCGATCTTCCCGCCCGGCAACGCCCCGCTCCCCGAGGCCGTCGCCGCCCACTCCGCCCGTCGCGCGGAGTGGTACGCCGGCTTCGTCGCCGGCTTCGTGGTCCGCGACACCGACCTCCCGCAGCTGCGTGGCTTCGACGGCGACCTGTCGGTGGTGGTCACCGGGGGCGCCGGGCAGATCGCCGGACCGTGCGAGCAGGCCCGCCGGCTGGGGCTGTCCCTGGCCGGTCTGGAGGTCGCGCTGCGCGACCTCGACGACCTGGCCGGCAACGCCCGGCGGGTGGTGGCCGCCACCGACGCCGCCCGGGGCGAGGGAGTGCTGGACGAGGCCACGCCGGTCCACGTCGAGCTGCCGTTCGGCGCACCCGAGACGGCGTGGCTGGCCGCGGCGGACGAGGTGGCCAACGCCGGGCTGCGGCTCAAGCTGCGCACCGGCGGGGTCCACGCGGCCGACTTCCCCGGCGCCCGGCAGGTGGCCGAGGCGATCGACGCGGCGCTCGACCGGGAGACCCCCTTCAAGTGCACCGCGGGGCTGCACCAGGCGATCCGGCACACCGACCCCGAGACCGGCTTCGAGCACCACGGCTTCGTCAACCTGATGGTCGCCACGCGACACCTCTTCGACGGCGCCTCCGTCGACGACGCCGTCGCGATCGTGGACGAGGCGAGGGTGCCCGAGCTGGTCACGCTCGCGTTCGACACCGACATGTCGGGCGCCCGCCGGTGGTTCACGTCGTTCGGCTCCTGCTCGGTGACCGAGCCCCTCGAGTCCCTGACCGCGACCGGCCTTCTGGAGGACGTATGACCTGGGTACCCGGCGCCGCCGGCACGCCGTACGACACCGACAACCTGCCCTACGGGGTCTTCTCGCACGGCGACGAGCCGGCCCGGGTCGGCGTCCGGATCGGCGACCTGGTCCTGGACCTCGCGCCGGTCGCGGCCAGCGAGATGCTCGAGGTCGCCCACGTCTTCGAGGCCGGCAGCCTCAACCCGTTCCTCGCGCTGGGCCGCCCGAGCTGGACCTCGGTGCGCGCCTGGCTCACCTCGCTGCTGACCGACGAGGCCGAGCGGGACCTGGTGGAGGCGAACCTCGTCCCGATCGACGAGGTCACCATGCACCAGCCGTTCGAGGTGGCCGACTACGTCGACTTCTACTGCTCGCTCGACCACGCCAGCAACGTCGGCCGCATCTTCCGTCCCGACGACGAGCCGCTCAAGCCCAACTGGCGCCACCTCCCGGTCGGCTACCACGGCCGGGCCGGGACGGTGGTCGTCTCCGGGACCGACGTACGCCGGCCCTGCGGCCAGCGCAAGGCGGCCACGGAGCAGGCGCCGACCTACGGCCCCAGTCGGCGCCTCGACATCGAGGCCGAGCTCGGGGTGGTGATCGGCACCCCGTCCCCCCTCGGCGAGCGGGTGGGCGTCGACGGGTTCGCCGACCACGTGTTCGGGGTGCTGCCGCTCAACGACTGGTCGGCCCGGGACATCCAGGCCTGGGAGTACGTCCCGCTCGGTCCGTTCCTCGGCAAGTCGTTCGCCACCTCGGTGGCCGCCTGGGTCACTCCGCTCCAGGCCCTCGACGCCGCGCGCGTCGACCTGCCCGGCCAGGACCCGCAGCCGCTGGAGTACCTCCGGGTCGGCCCGGGGGCGGGGTTCGACATCGACTTCGAGGTGCTGCTCAACGGCGAGACCGTGAGCCGGCCGCCGTACGCGTCGATGTACTGGTCGCCGGCGCAGATGCTTGCGCACCTGACCGTCAACGGCGCGTCGCTGCGCACCGGGGACCTGTTCGCCTCCGGCACCGTGAGCGGGCCGGACCGGGGCCAGCGCGGCTCGTTCCTCGAGCTCTCGTGGGGCGGCACGGAGCCGTTCACGGCGGGCGGCGCGGACCGCACGTTCCTCGAGGACGGCGACACGGTGACGCTGCTGGCCACCGCACCCGGCGCGCTCGGCGGGCGGATCGCGCTCGGCGAGGTCACCGGCACGATCCTCCCCGCGACGCCCTGAGGCCGACCCGGCTCACCCATCGGGGCCGGGCGCCGGTTGGGTGATCCGCCCGACGCGCGGGAGCGGGCCGCACTCCTAGCGTCACCGGCATGACCGGACACGAGATCCCCATCCTGGCGGGCCTGACCTCCACGGCGCTGTTCGTCGCCAGCACGCTGCCGATGCTGGCGAAGGCACGGCGCACCCGCGACCTGTCCTCCTACAGCCTGGGCAACCTGCTGCTCGCCAACACCGGCAACGCGATCCACTCCGTCTACGTGTTCAGCCTGCCGCCCGGACCGATCTGGGCACTGCACGGCTTCTACCTGGTCAGCACCGCGACGATGCTCGTCTGGTTCCTGCGCTACCGCGTGGGTGGGTTCACCCATGCCGCTCGGCAGGGAATGCGCAGGACGCCCGACGCGACGGGCAGGCCCGCACTCCTAGCGTCGGCGGCACGAGCACACCAGGAGGCGTGACATGGACACCCAGCACATCGAGACCCTCATCATCGGCGCGGGGCAGGCCGGGCTGACCACCGGCTACCACCTGCAACGGCGCCGCCGTCCGTTCCTGATCGTCGACGCCAACGAGCGGATCGGCGACAACTGGCGCCGGCAGTGGGACACGCTCCGGCTCTACACGCCGGCGAGGTACGACGGGCTGCCCGGCCTGCCGTTCCCCGCCGACGCCTGGCACTACCCCGGCAAGGACGAGGTCGGCGACTTCCTCGAGCGCTATGCCCTGACCTTCGACCTCCCGGTGCGGATGAGCACCCGGGTCCGCCGGCTGTCCCGGGACGGGTCCGGCGGCTTCCGGGCCGAGCTCGACGACGGCACGGTCACCTGCGACAACGTGGTGGTGGCCACCGGGTCGTTCGGCCGCACGCCGTACGTGCCGGACCTCGCCGCCGACCTGGACCCGGGGATCCTGCAGCTGCACTCCAGCGGCTACCGCCGCCCCGACCAGCTGCGGCCCGGCCGGGTGCTCGTGGTGGGAGCCTCGCACTCCGGCTGCGACATCGCCTACGAGGTGGCACCCAGCCACCCGACCACGCTGTGCGGACGCGACTGCGGGCAGATCCCGGTGCGGCTCGACTCGTGGAACGTCCGCGTGATGCTGCCGCTGGTGATGTTCGCGTTCCGGCACCTGCTCACCCGGCGCACCCCGATGGGCCGCAAGGAGATGGCCGAGGTCCGCCGCCACGGCGGCCCGGCGCTGCGGGTGAAGCGGCAGGACCTGCTCGACCGCGGCGTCGACCGCCGCGAGGCCCGCGTCAGCGGGGTCAGCGGCGGCCTCCCCGAGCTCGCCGACGGGACCGTCGTGGACGCCGCCAACGTGGTGTGGGCCACCGGGTTCCGGCAGGTGTTCGACTGGATCGACCTGCCGGTCCTCGGCGAGGACGGTTGGCCGCGGGAGTACCGCGGCGTCGTGGACTCCGAGCCCGGGCTCTTCTTCTGCGGGCTGAGCTTCCAGTTCGCGATGAGCTCGATGGTCTTCCCCGGCATCGGCCGCGACAGCGACTACGTCGCCGGGCGGGTCGACCGGCGGATGCGGAGCCGCCGGACGACCGCCCCGGCCGCTGCCTGACGCAGCACGGCCGACAGCCGTATCCTGCGGGGAGGGAGTGCTGCGTGATGGGAGTCGTCGAGGAGCTGGTTCGGGCCCGCGAGGCCTACGACCGTCGCGAGTGGATGGCGGCCTACGACGGCCTGTCGGACACCGCCGGGCTCGCCGCGGACGACTTCACCCGCCTGGCCACCGCCGCCTACCTGTGCGGCCGCCGCAACGACTGCGTCGCGGCGATGCAGCGCGCCTACCAGGCTCACGTCGACGCGGGCGAGGTCGCCGGGGCCGTGCGGGCGGCCTCCTCGCTGGCGATGGTCCTCCTCGACGGCGGCGAGACCGCGGTGGCGAGCGGCTGGGTCGCGCGCGCACGACGCCTGCTCGACGACCTCGACGGCGACGTCGTGGAACACGGCTACCTCCTGGTCCCCGAGATGTTCCTGCACGTCTTCGCGGGCGAGTTCGCCGCCGCGGTGCCGGTCGCCGCCCAGGTGGAGGACTACGGCCGTCGCTTCCACGCGCCGGAGCTCCTCGCACAGGGCGGCCTGGTCCGGGGCCGGATGCTGCTCTTCAGCGGCCAGGTCCCCGAGGGCCTGGCGCTGCTGGACGAGGCCATGGTGGCGGTGACCGCCGGCGAGGTGTCCCCGATCGTGGCCGGGCACCTCTACTGCGCGATGATCGAGGGCTGCCAGCAGGTCGCGGACCTCACCCGCGCGGCGGAGTGGACCACCAACCTCAGCCACTGGTGCGGCAGCCAGCCCGACCTGGTTGCCTTCACCGGGCAGTGCGCGGTGCACCGGGGACAGATCATGAGGATCCATGCCGCGTTCGGCGAGGCCCTCGACGAGTTCGAGCGCGCGGTCGAGAGGTACGTCGCGGCCGGGTCGGACTCCGCTGCCGGCCTCGTCTGGGCCGAGCGCGGCGAGGTCCTCCGGGTCCGCGGCGACTACGACGGCGCGGACGCCGCCTTCACCCACGCCATCTCCCACGGCCACGACCCCCAGCCGTGGCTCGCCCTGCTGTGGCTCGCACGCGGCCGCACCGATGCGGCCGCGGCAGCGATCCGGAGGGTCCTCTCGGAGACCACCGACCCGGTGCACCGCGTCCAGCACCTGGCGGCCGCGACCGAGGTGCTCGTGGCGGCAGGCGCCGTGGACGAAGCGTCACGAGCAGCCGACGAGCTCGCCGACACCGCCGAGCGGTTCGGTGTCCCGGCGCTGCTGGCCCGCGCGGCGCACGCCCGGGGCGCCGTCGCCCTGGCCGCCGGGCAGCCTGCGCGGGCGGTGCCGACCCTGCGCCGAGCCGCCCAGCTCTGGTCGCGGCTCGACGCGCCTTACGAGTGCGCCCGGAGCCGGCTGCTGGTCGGGCGGGCGCTGCGTGACCTCGGCGACGAGGACTCCGCGCTCGCCGAGCTCACCGCCGCCTGCCAGGTGTTCGACGAGGTGGGAGCACGGCCGGACGCCCGCGAGGCGAGCACGCTGATCGCCCCGTCGCACCCCGGCGGGCTGACCTCCCGCGAGGTCGAGGTGCTCCGGCTCGTCGCGAGCGGGCGCAGCAACCCGCAGATCGCCGCCGACCTCGTGCTCAGCGAGAAGACCGTGGCCCGGCACCTGAGCAACATCTTCACCAAGCTCGACGTGTCGTCGAGGACCGCGGCCGCCGGGTTCGCCTTCGAGCACCACCTGCTGTGAGCCCACGGGTCTGGACCACCGGCTTCCGGCCACCGGGGACTGGGTAGAAGGGGCTCGTGACCCCGCCCTCCGCCACCCCGACCGCTACCGCCACCCCGACCGCTACCGCCACCGCCACCGCCACCGGGAACCTGCGCGACCACGTGGCCGAGGTCCTCCACGAGGCGACACCGCGGATGCGCGGGTGGCTGCACGCGGCGACCGTGCCGGTCGCGCTGGTGGCCGGCGCGCTGCTGGTCGTGCTCTCCCCGGCGGGCACACCCCGGGTGGGGTCGGCGGTCTTCGCGGTGAGCGCGCTGGTGCTGTTCAGCGTGTCGGCGACGATGCACCGCGGCGGGTGGTCGCCCCGCACCGAGCGGGTGCTGACCCGCCTGGACCACGCGAGCATCTTCCTGCTCATCGCCGGCAGCTACACCCCGTTCACCCTGCTGCTGCTGCACGGCCGGGACCGGGTCGTCCTGCTGGCCATCGCCTGGACCGGCGCGGCCCTCGGGATCGCGTTCCGGCTGCTCTGGCCGGGCGCGCCGCGCTGGCTGTACACCCCGGTCTACATCGCCCTGGGCTGGGCGGCGGTCTTCTTCGCCGGAGACTTCGCCCGCTACACCGGGACCGCGGTGGTCGCGCTGCTGGCCCTCGGCGGGCTGCTCTACACCCTCGGCGGGGTCGTCTACGGCCTGCGCCGACCCGACCCGCTCCCGCACCTGTTCGGCTTCCACGAGGTCTTCCACTCGCTGACCGTGCTGGCGTTCGCGGCGCACTACGCCGGAGTGTCGATCGCGGCGTACTCCCTGCGCTGATCGGCGCACCCGGCCGCGGTGTGACCGGCGACGCACCGACCCGGCGCTGACATACATAGGTCTCCTATGTAATATTCCTTGGGTGAGCCAACCAAGCCTCGAGCGACTGAGCGCGGAGCTCGTCGTGTACGCCGGCCGGCTGGTCCGCGCGGTCAGCCGGCGCACCAGCCACGACGTGCCCGCGGCGACCCTGCGGCTGCTCTCCCAGCTCGACGAGCTCGGCCCGATCACGGTCGGCCACCTCGCCCGGGCGGACCGCTGCTCGCAGCCGACCATGTCGGCCGCGGTGCACGCCGTGGTCGACAAGGGCTGGGCCCACAAGGAGCCGAACCCGCACGACGCCCGCTCGTCGCTGGTCGCCCTGACCGACCTCGGCCGCACGGTGCTGGCCGAGGCGCGACGCAAGAACGCCGGCGTCGTCGCCGCGCGGCTCCGCGACGACCCCGAGCACGACGAGCGGGACCTGGCCATCGCGGTCGCGGTCCTCAGGGGCCTGCTCGACACCACCCGACCACCCGGAGAGGGAACCCCGTGACCGACGAACAATCCATCCTCAAGCAGCCGCGAGCGGTCTGGGCGGTCGCGTTCGCCTGCGTGATCGCGTTCATGGGCATCGGCCTGGTCGACCCCATCCTCAAGCCGATCGCCGACGAGCTGGGCGCCAGCCCGAGCCAGGTCTCGCTGCTGTTCACCAGCTACATGGCGATCATGGGCGTGGCGATGCTGGTCACCGGGGTGGTCTCGAGCCGGATCGGCGCCAAGCGCACCCTGCTGTCCGGCCTGGCCCTGATCATCGTGTTCTCCGCCCTCGCCGGCTCCTCGGACACCGTGGGCGCGATCGTCGGGTTCCGGGCCGGCTGGGGCCTCGGCAACGCGCTGTTCATCGCCACCGCCCTGGCCACGATCGTGTCCGCGGCGAGCGGCTCGGTCGCCCAGGCCATCATCTTGTTCGAGGCCGCCCTCGGGCTCGGCATCGCGGCCGGGCCCATCGTCGGGGGCCAGCTGGGGTCGATCACCTGGCGGGCACCGTTCTACGGCGTGTCGGTGCTGATGCTGGTCGCGCTGGTTGCGACGGCGTTCTTCCTGCCCAGGACCCCGCCCGCCCCCCGCAAGACCTCGCTCGCAGACCCGTTCAAGGCGCTGCGCCACCCCGGCCTGCTGGCCATCGCGGTGACCGCGCTGTTCTACAACATGGGCTTCTTCACGCTGCTGGCGTTCGCGCCGTTCCCGCTCGACATGAGCGCCTCCCAGGTCGGCTGGATCTTCTTCGGCTGGGGCCTGCTCCTCGCGGTCACCTCGGTCTGGCTGGCGCCGATCCTCCAGCGCTGGTGGGGCACCGTCCCGACCGTGATGGGGTCGCTGGTCCTGTTCGCCGCCGACCTTGCGTTCATGGCGGTGCTCACCGACTCCAAGACGGCACTGGTCGTCGGCATCATCGTCGCCGGCGCGTTCCTCGGGATCAACAACACCCTGATCACCGAGGCGGTGATGGGGGCCGCGCCCGTGGAGCGGCCGGTCGCGTCCGCGGCGTACTCGTTCGTCCGCTTCTCCGGGGGCGCGGTGGCACCGTGGCTGGCCGCCAAGCTCGGCGAGAACGTCAGCGTGCACGCCCCCTTCTGGATGGGGTCCGGCGCGGTGCTGCTCGCGGTCCTGGTGCTGGCCGCCGGCAAGCGGACGATCGAGCGCGCCCACGCCCAGGCCCCTGGCACGCACAGCGCGGACGAGGCGCAGATGATCGCGGTCGGCGACCTGGACTGAGCCGCCCGCGCTGGTGCCGGCCCCGGGTCAGAGCCAGGCGTGCAGGCGGACCGTGGTGCCGGCGGCCGAAGACCGCACCTGGACGAGGTCGCAGAGCTGGTTGGCCATCCACAGGCCCCGCCCGGACTCGTCGAAGCAGTCGGCGGGCTCCCGGCCGGCCAACGGGTTCGCGATGACCCCGGCGTCGGCGAGCTCGACCACCAGCGACTCCGGGGTCTGCCAGGCGCGCAGCACCCCGCCGCCCCCGCCGTGGCGGACGCTGTTGGTGGCGAGCTCGTGGCTGGCCAGCACCAGGTCCTCGACGGTGTCGGGACGCAGTCGGGCGGTCTGACCCAGCCGGCGCACCACGTCGCGAAGCGCGGCCAGGTCCTCGTGGCCGAACCTCACCTCCACGGCGTCCCGGTGCGCCGCGGGCAGCGGCTTGGCGAACTCGGCGAGTGCGTGGCGCGCTCCACGGTATGCCGACGAGGTGCGCCCGGGAAGCGGGCCGACGTACGGATGCGTGCGGCGGGCGTCGTCGATGACGTCGGTCGGCAGCGCGCCGGCGTCGTAGGGGCACACGAGCTGCCAGCTCGGACCGTCGCCGAAGGCCAGGTTGAGCAGCGACTCGTGCAGCCGGCACTCCTCGAGCTCGGCGCGCCGGCGGCCACGCCAGGCGGGCTCGGCGACGCCGCGGACGGCCCGGTCCCGGCCGTACTCGGCGAGGAAGTCCCGCCAGGCCGGGATGATGCGCGCCGGGTTGCGCCCCAGCTCGGTCATGTCCAGGAACACGACGTCGGCGGCGTCCTCCCCCAGCGCCCGGCGTACGGCGTCCAGCCGGTCGGTCGGCTGCGCGACGAGGACGGGCTCACCGAGCTCGAGGCCGCCGCGGACGAACGGCAGCACCAGGCCGACCAGCTCCGTCAGGTCGCGGTAGAAGACCGCGGCATGGCGGAACCGCTGCGCTACGCCGCTCTCGGGCATCGCGAACGACACGACGGTGCACCCCCCACGTACAGATCCCATCCACCACTATGCAGCGCGCGGCCCCTCCGGGCCCGCTGGTTGCGGAGAAAACGCCCGACGCAACAGCCCGGACCAGCCCACGGCCGGCCGCTACGCGTCGGCGAGGGCGAACGCGACTGCGGCCTCTGCGTGGATGCGGGCAGTGGGGAAAAACGGCACGGGAAGGTCGTCCTGCCCGAGGAGCAGCTCTATCTCCGTGCAGCCGGCGATCACGCCCTGCGCGCCCTCGTGGATGAGCTCGCCGATAATGTCCAGGTACGCCTGTTTCGAGTCCGGGTTGATGACGCCCCGCACCAGCTCGCCGTAGATGACCTCGTGCACGCGCGTGCGGCCCGGCTCACCAGGCACGAGCACCGTCAGGCCGTGGCGCTCGCGCAGACGTCCGACGTAGAAGTCCTGCTCCATCGTGTACCTGGTGCCGAGCAGTGCCACGACCCCCACGCCGGCAGCCTCGACCGCTGCGGCGGTCGCGTCCGCGATGTGGAGCACAGGGACAGGCACCGTCGCCTGCACCGTGTCAGCGAGCCTGTGCATGGTGTTGGTGCAGATGACGATGGCCTCGGCGCCGCCGGCGGCCAGGTGCGCCGCAGCCTCGGCCAGCACGCGCCCGGCCTCGTCCCAGCGCCCCGCCTCCTGCAGCGCCTCGATCTCGGCGAAGTTGAACGACCGGATGAGCAGGTCGGCCGAGGCCACGCCCCCCAACCTGTCACGCACGAGCTCGTTGATGGTGCGCTCGTAGTCGATGGACGACTCCCACGACATCCCGCCCAGCAGGCCCAGCTTCTTCACGCGGACGACGGTACAAGCACCCCTCGAGCGCGCCGTTTCGGCTACGCACGCCCAGCACCGGCATGGGCATGGGCATGGGCGCCAGCATCATGTCGACGCGAACAGGGACTCCCCCGTCAGAGGTTGCCGCGAAGCTCCTGCTCCCGCTCGATCGCCTCGAACAGCGCCTTGAAGTTCCCCTTGCCGAAGCCCAGCGACCCGTGCCGCTCGATGAACTCGAAGAACACCGTCGGCCGGTCGCCCAGGGGCTTGGTGAAGATCTGCAGCAGGTAGCCGTCCTCGTCGCGGTCGACGAGGATCCGGCGCCTCTTCAGCTCCTCGATCGGCACCCGCACGTGGCCGATCCGCTCGCGCAGCTCGGGGTCGTCGTAGTAGGAGTCCGGGGTGTCGAGGAACTCGATGCCGTTGTCGCGGAGCAGGTCCACGGTGCGCAGGATGTCCCCGGTGGCCAGGGCGATGTGCTGGCAGCCGGCGCCGTCGTAGAACTCGAGGTACTCGTCGATCTGCGACTTCTTCTTCGCCACCGCGGGCTCGTTGAGCGGGAACTTCACCCGGTGGTTGCCCGACGCGACCACCTTCGACATCAGCGCCGAGTAGTCCGTGGCGATGTCGTCGCCGATGAACTCGGCCATGTTCGTGAAGCCCATCACCAAGTTGTAGAACTCCACCCACTCGTCCATCCGGCCGAGCTCGACGTTGCCCACGCAATGGTCGATCGCCTGGAACAGCCGCTTCGGGTGCCCCTCGGCGCGCGCCACGGTCGTGGCGCGGGCCACGTAGCCGGGAAGGTAGGGGCCGGTGTAGCGCGAGCGGTCCACCAGCGTGTGCCGGGTCTCGCCGTACGTCGCGATCGCGGCGGTGCGCACGGTGCCGTGCTCGTCGGTGACGTCGTGCGGCTCCTCGAGGATCGTGGCGCCGGTGGCCCGGGCGTGCTCGATGCACCTGTCCACGTCGGGCACCTCGAGCGCGAGGTCGACCACGCCGTCCCCGTGCCTGCGGTGGTGCTCGAGCAGCGGGCTGTCCGCGGTGACCCCGCCGGAGAACACGAACCGCGCGGAGCCGGACCGGAGCACATAGGTCTTGCTGTCGCGGCAGCCGGTCTCCGGGCCGCGGTAGGCCTCGAGGTCCATGCCGAGCGCGAGCTGGTAGAAGGTCGCGGTCTGGGTGGCGTTGCCGACCACGAAGCACACCGCGTCCATCGCGGTCACCGGGAACGGGTCCCTGCTCGCGTCGTACTCCACGAGCCCGACCAGCTGCTGGAGCTGCTCGAGGGTGAGATCGGCCTTGAGCTCGTCCTGGGTGAGTGCATCAGTCATGGGCCGCAGCATGGCGGCTGGGCACAGAGTGTGCAACAGTACGGCGACCTACTGCACAAACTGCTCAACAACGAGGCGGAACATGGACGACCTTGATGCCACATTGATCCGTCTGTTCGCCGACGAGCCGCGGATCGGGGTGCTCGAGGCGTCCCGGCGGCTCGGCGTCGCGCGCGGCACCGTGCAGGCCCGGCTGAACAAGCTGTCCGGTGCCGGGGTGATCACCGGCTGGGGGCCCGACCTCGACCCGGCCGCGCTCGGCTACCCGGTGACCGCGTTCCTGACCCTCGAGATCCGCCAGGTCGCCGGCCACGGCGCGATCGCCGACCACCTCGCCACGATCCCGGAGGTGCTGGAGGCGTTCACGATCACCGGCACCGGCGACATGTGGTGCCGGGTGGTGGCCCGGTCCAACAACGACCTGCAGCGGGTGATCGACGCCGTGCTGGCCGACCCCGGCATCGTGCGCTCGTCGACGGTCATCGCGCTGGCCACCCAGATCCCCTACCGGGTGCTGCCCCTGCTCGACACCTGACCGGAGAGGCGGGCGGCCAGCTCGGCCGCGGCCGCGACGCACTGCGGACCGACCTCCGCGGCGTCCAGCGCGCCCAGCGTGACGATCCCGACCGAGGCCTCGAGCCCCTCGACGCCGAGCAGCGGGGCGGCCACGCCCCGGGCGCCGGCCTGGATCTCGCCCTCGGTGTCGACGTACGGCGGCCCCTCGGGGGTCCTGGCCGCCAGGATGGCCCGGCCCGCCGCGCCCTGGTCCAGCGGGTGCCGCGCCCCCACCCGGTAGGCCACGTGGAAGTCGGTCCAGCTGGGTTCGACGACCGCGACCGCGAGGGCCTCGCCACCGTCGGCGACGGTCAGGTGCGCGGTCGAGCCGAGGCGCTCGGCCAGGGCACGCAGGACCGGGACGGCGACCTCGCGCAGCACCGGCTGCAGGCCGCGCGCGAGCGCGAGCACGCCCAGCCCCACGTGCAGCCGGCCCGAGCCGTCGCGCCGGGCCAGCCCGTGCTGCTCCAGGGTCGCCACGAGCCGGTAGACGACCGTCCTGCTCACGCCCAGCTCATCGGCGAGCGCGTTGACGGTCATCCCGTGCGGCGCGCCGGCGAGGGCACGCAGCACGCGCAGGCCCCGGTCGAGCGTCTGGGAGGTCTCGGCGGCCATGCTCGGGACCCTACCGGTCAGGAGGAGCGTCGCTGGGCGGCCCAGTCTCGGATCCGGTCGATGCGCGCCTGCAGCTGCTCGGCCGTGGCCACCGCGGCCGCGGGGCCGCCGCAGTCCTTGCGCAGCGCGGCGTGGGTGACACCGTGCGGCTGACCGGTCCGGTGGTTCCAGGCGGCCACCAGCCCGTTGAGCTCTCGCCGCAGCGCCGCCAGGTGCTCGTGGGTCGACACGTCGCGCACGACCTGCTCGGCCGACGGGGCGGACCGCTTCTGCTGCCGGGCCCGCTCGCTCTGCCGGTGGTGCAGCAGGTCGCGCACCTGGTCCGGCTCGAGCAGGCCGGGGATGCCGAGGAAGTCCATCTCCTCCTCGGAGCCGACGTGCACCTCACCGGCGTGCCCGAACTCCCCGCCGTCGTAGAGCACCCGGTCGAAGCGCGCCTCGGAGCCGAGCGCCTGGAACGGCAGCAGCTCCTCCTGGCCGCTGGCCGACTCGCCCGCGTTGGCCTGGTCGAGCAGGTCCTGCTCGGCGGCGAAGATGTCGCCCTCGTCGCTCACCTTCCTGCGCAGCACGTGGTCGCGCTGGACCTCCATCTCGGAGGCGAAGCCGAGCAGGCTCGGCACCGACGGCAGGAACACCGAAGCGGTCTCGCCACGCTTGCGGGCCCGCACGAAGCGGCCCACCGCCTGCGCGAAGAACAGCGGCGTCGCCGTGGTGGTGGCGTAGACGCCCACCGCCAGGCGTGGCACATCGACGCCTTCGGAGACCATCCGCACCGCGACCATCCAGCGGTCCTCGCTCTCGGAGAACGCCCCGATCCGCTTCGAGGAGGTCTTCTCGTCCGAGAGCACCACGGTCGGCCGCTCCCCGGTGACCTCCTTCAGGATCCCGGCGTACGCGCGGGCGGAGTCCTGGTCACTGGCGATCACCAGGCCACCCGCGTCCGGCACGTGCCGGCGCACCTCGGTCAGCCGCTTGTCCGCGGCGGCCAGCACCGACGGCATCCACGAGCCGCCCGGGTCCAGCGCCGTGCGAAGCGCTTGGGCGGTGAGGTCCTTGGTGAGCGGCTCCCCCAGCCGCGCCGCGACCTCGTCACCGGCCCGGGTGCGCCACTGCATGTCCCCGCTGTAGGCCATGAACAGCACCGGCCGTACGACGTGGTCGGCCAGCGCGTGCGCGTAGCCGTAGGTGAAGTCGGGTTGGCTCGTCGGCGCCGCATCCGGGTCATGCGGGTCCGGCGCGTAGCTGACGAACGGGATCGGGTTGATGTCGGACCGGAACGGCGTGCCGGTCAGCGCGAGCCGCCGTCGGGCCGGCTCGAAGGCCTCGCGGACCGCCTCGCCCCACGAGAGCGCGTCGCCCGCGTGGTGCACCTCGTCGAGGATCACCAGCGTCTTGAACCGCTCGGTGCGGATCCGGTGGGCGAGCGGGTTGCTGGCCACCCCGGCGTAGGTGACCGCCACCCCGACGTAGTCCTTGCTCGTCCGGCCCTTCTTCCCCGAGTACGTCGGGTCGATCGGGATGCCGGCGCGCGCGGCGGCGTCGGCCCACTGGGTCTTCAGGTGCTCGGTGGGCGCGACCACGGTGACCCGGTCCACGACCCGGCGTGACAGCAGCTCCGCGGCCACCGTGAGCGCGAACGTGGTCTTCCCGGCCCCCGGCGTCGCGACGGCGAGGAAGTCCTTGGGGTTGGCGGCGAAGTACTGCTCCAGCGCCGCCGACTGCCAGGCACGCAGCTTGGTCGCCGTCCCCCAGGCCGCGCGCGCCGGGTAGGCAGGAGGCAGGTCGGTGAGCGGTGCGGGAATCGGGTCGTGGCTGCCGGGGCTCTCAGGGATGGGTGTCACAACTCTCACGGGTGCGGTGGTCGGTCGGACAGCGAGACGTCACTCGTCGGGGTCGAGCCTCTCCCAGGCTTCCTTGCACTCGGGGCAGACCGGGTACTTCTCCGGGTCCCGGCTCGGCACCCAGACCTTGCCGCACAGCGCGACCACCGGCGTGCCCATCACCATGGCCTCCGTGAGCTTGTCCTTCTCGACGTAGTGCGAGAAGCGCTCGTGGTCGCCGTCGTCGGTCGGGGACGTGCGGGTGTCCTCGATGGTCTCGGCGCCGGGGCTCATCTGGGTGGTCATGGCTACCAAGTCTAACCGGGTGCGCCCCTGTTTGACGTGACGGCGCTTCACCGAGCCCGCCCCTTGGATCCTCGACACCTTTCAGTTGAGGGTCGGGTCGAGGGGTCGCGTGGAGACCCAGGCCAGCTCGCCGGGCTGGCGGCGGAGCACCCGTTGCCGCAGCCCCCGCGGGTCGGCCCCGAACAGGTCGGCCGGCTCGGAGGGCACGACGTACCAGGAGTCCGAGGCCACCTCGTCCTCGAGCTGCGCGGTGCCCCAGCCCGCATAGCCGGCGAAGACCCGCATGCCGCGCAGCGCCGGCACGAGCAGCTCCGGCGGGGCGTCGAGGTCGATGATCCCGATGTCGTCGTAGAGGCGGCGGAACCCCACCGGCTCGGGCTCGTCGTGCCGGTTCGGCAGCGCCCCGACCGCGAGCGCCGAGTCGGTGCTGACCGGCCCGCCGGCGAACAGCACCGCCGGCTCGGTCACGCGGTCGCCCCACGCCGGCAGCACCTCGCCGACCGGCACGTCGGACGCCCGGTTCAGGACCACGCCGAGGGCGCCGTTCTCGTCGAAGTCGAGCAGCAGCACCACGGAGCGCTCGAAGTTCGGGTCGAGCAGCGTCGGCGTGGCCACCAGCAGCGCACCGGCCTCGAGCGGAGCGGCACCCGGCTCAGACATCGATCGACACCCCCGCGGCCTCGGCGGCGGCCCGCACGGCGCCGGCGACCGAGGTGTGCACGTCGGCGTGGAAGACGCTCGGGATGATGTAGTTGGCGTTGAGCTGGTCGTCGGTGACCGTCGAGGCGATCGCCTCGGCGGCGGCCACCAGCAGGCTGTCGTGGATGGTGTGCGCGTGCGCGTCGAGCAGGCCACGGAACACCCCGGGGAAGGCGAGCACGTTGTTGATCTGGTTGGGGTAGTCCGAGCGGCCGGTCGCCACCACCGCCGCGTGCTTGCGGGCCTCCCCCGGGTCGATCTCGGGGACCGGGTTGGCCAGCGCGAAGACGATCGCGCCGTCGGCCATCCTCGCCACGTCCGCGCCGGTCAGCAGGTTCGGCGCGGACACCCCGATGAAGACGTCGGCGCCCACGAGCGCCTCCTGGAGGCTGCCGGTGAAGCCGGCCCGGTTGGTGGCCTCGGCCAGCCAGCGCAGCGACTCGTGCAGCCGCGCCCGGTCGCGGTGGATCACGCCCTCCACGTCGGCGACCACCACGTCGCGGGCACCGGACTCGAGCAGCAGCCGCAGGATCGCCGTACCGGCCGCTCCGGCGCCGGACATCACCACCCGCACCGAGTCCAGGGACTTGCCCACCACCCTGAGCGCGTTGGTCAGAGCCGCGAGCACGACGATCGCGGTGCCGTGCTGGTCGTCATGGAAGACGGGGATGTCGAGGATCTCGCGCAGCCGCGCCTCGATCTCGAAGCAGCGCGGCGCCGAGATGTCCTCGAGGTTGATGCCGGCGAAGCCCGGCGAGATCGCCCGCACCACCTCGACGATCTCGTCGGGGTCCTGGGTGTCGAGGCACAGCGGCCATGCGTCGATCCCGCCGAACCTCTTGAACAGCGCCGACTTGCCCTCCATCACCGGCAGGGCCGCTGCCGGTCCGATGTTGCCGAGGCCGAGGACCGCGGACCCGTCGGAGACCACCGCCACCGAGTTGCGCTTCACCGTCAGGCGACGGGCGTCCGTCGGGTTCGCCGCGATCGCCTCGCAGATCCGGGCCACCCCCGGCGTGTAGACCATCGACAGGTCGTCGCGGTTGCGGATCGGGTGCTTGGAGGCCATCTCGATGGTGCCGCCGAGGTGCATCAGGAAGGTGCGGTCGGACACCTTGTGCACCGCGACCCCCTCGAGCCCGCGCAGCGACTCGACGATCCGCTCCGCGTGGTCGGTGTCCGAGGCGGCGCAGGTGACGTCGATCCGCAGCCGGTCGTGGCCGGAGGCGGTCACGTCGAGCGCCGTGACGACGCCGCCCGACTCCTCGACGGCCGTGGTCAGCCGGCTGATCGCGCTGCCACCGGCGGGCAGCTCGAGCCGGACGGTGATCGAGTAGGAGATGCTCGGTTGGGTGGCCACGATCACATGGTGTCACGGCGGGGTGACGGGGGCGTCGCGCGGCGGAGGTCTTGCGGCGGAGGGCGACGGGCCCCGACCACGACGCTCCTGGGAGGGAGGTCCGCGGAGGGAGCCGCGGGGAAGCGTCGCAGCCGGGGCCGCTGTCGGGGACGTGACAGGCAGGAGCCCGTCCCCTGATCTTCAGTTGTGTCGCCGCAAGGTGTGTGGGGGCTCAGGCGGCCAGGCGCGCCTTCAGCCGACCGAACAGGGATCCGTGCGCCGGCTGCTCGGCACGGTGCCGGGGCGGGGCGAGCGGCTGCGGCTCGAAGCCGGCGCGGGCCCGCTCCTCCAGCTTCCGGCCGGCCAGGACCGCGCGGGAGTCCCGGGGGCTGCCCAGGCCGGCCATCGCGGCCAGCAGCATCCACTCCTTGCGGCGGGCCCGCTCGAGGGCGGCAGCCATCTGCGCGCTGGGAGGGTGCTCGGTGTGGGCGTCGAGGATCGCGCGGACGCCGACCAGCTCGACGGCCGCGGCGCGCCAGCCGACCAGGACCGCGGACTCGAGGTCCGTCGGGCGCTCCATCAGGGCGCGCTCGACATGACCCGCCAGCCGGGTGTGCCAGCGCAGCTGCAGGGTGGCGACGAGGTCGAGCTCGTCGCGGAAGGTCTCGGCAACTCCGGGCAGCTCCATGGGGAGCGCACCGTCTCGTCGAAGGTTGGCCTCGTCGACAACGGCCCGCAGCACGTCGCTGCGGCGGTGGTGTGCAGCCCAGGTCATGGTCTGCTCCTCTCTTGCATACCGTCGGTACGTACTGAGAGTACCCTGACATACCGTGGGTATGCACGCCACGCGGGTGACCTGGGCCACATGGGTGGCCGGTCCCGGTGCCGGTCTTATGCTGCGGGGATGACGGCGAAGGTTTCGAAGAAGGTGCAGCGCCTGGTCTCCCACCCGACGCGGCGGCAGGAGTACTCCGCGTCCACCCGCAAGGCGCTGATCGAGGTGGCCACCGACCTGTTCACCGAGCGCGGGTACGCCGGCACCAGCCTCGACGAGATCGTCGCCGGCGCCCGGGTCACCAAGGGCGCCCTCTACCACCACTTCAGCGGCAAGCAGGCGCTGTTCGAGTCGGTGTTCGAGCGCGTCGAGGAGGAGGCCACCCGCAGCATCACCGGGGCGGTGCGCGGCGCGCGGGACCCGTGGGACAAGGCGGTGGCGGGGCTCCGGTCGTTCCTCGAGGTGGTGCAGCAGGACGACTACCGCCGGATCGTGATCCAGGAGGGCCCGGCCGTGCTCGGCTACGAGCGCTTCCGCGAGCAGGAGGAGCGATCCACGTTCGGCATCGTGCAGGACATCGTGTCCTCGGTGCTGGCCTCCTACGAGCTCGAGCCCAGCATGGTCGAGACGTTCAGCCGCGTGTTCTTCGGCGCGATGTCGGCGGCGGGGGCCGCGGTGTCCTCGGCGGAGGACACCAAGCGCGCGAGCGCCGAGGTCGAGTCGGCGATCGTGTTCATCCTCAGCGGCCTGCGCCAGATGGCCGAGTCCGGCGAGGGCCTGCCCGAGCCGGAGGACCTCGTGGCGAACGAGGGCCCGGGCGCGGGCGAGGCCTGAGCCCGGGCCGCTACTTCGTGATCGAGACGTTGCCGCCGTTGGCGGGGACGAGCTCGATCCAGGTGTGACCCGGCGGCAGCTGGAGCGGGCCGGCCGCGGTCTTGAGGTCCACCGTCGAGCTGTAGCCCCGCTTGATCCAGGTCGCGCGCACCATCCGGCCCTTGTGGAAGACCATCGCCTTCCCCTTGCCGGTGAAGTGCGTCTCCGGCACCGGGTTGCCCGCGGGGTCCTTGTAGCCGGCGTCGCCGACCTGGACCCGCAGCACCAGCACGTTGTCGGGCCGGAACTGGTCGTCGGCCGCCGCATTGCTGTTCACGTTCGTGTAGCGGCCGCCCTGGTACTTCCACACGGTGGTGTGCCCGCCGGAGAACTGAGCGGAGATGCCGGTGGCCCGCTGCCCCTTCGGGAAGTCCTTCTCCGTGCCCCACGGAAGGTAGTTCCCCGGAGGCGCACCGTGGCTCTTGACGGTCTTGGCCAGCTGCTCGAGGGCCATGAACAGGTTGTACGGCGCGTGCCGGCTGCTGTCGCGCGAGTAGCCCGTGGCGCCCTCGGTGTAGGTCTTGATGTGCGCGGCGGCGATGCGGCGCACGGTCGGCGGGGCACCACCGCTGGCCACCAGGACCGCCTTGGCCGGCTCGACCACCCCGATGTCGGTGGCTCGCATGGAGCGCACCGGACCCACCCGGACGGGGATCTTCGAGTAGTAGAACACCGCGAGCCGCGTGGAGCCGCCCTCGACGAGCTCCTCGGTGATCAGGTCCGCCTTGCTGAGCCCGATCTGCGGGCTGCTGCTGGCCGTGTTGTCGATCTTGACGATCATCACCGGGTGCTTGGGGGCCGAGCCGCTGGCGGGGAGACCGGTGAGCGGCCACTCGCCCGCGAGCGTCATCCCCTCGGCCGTGTTCTGGGCGGTGGGGCTCTCGCTGCCCGACGGCTTGTCGGACGAGCCGCCGCCGCAGCCGGCCAGGACGAGCACCGACGCCACGGCCAGGGCCAGCACCGGGCGCGTGGGGCCACTCGGGGTGCGCGCGGTTCTGCGCAGGGGGTTCGCAACCATGGCGCCAATTGTGACGCAGGGGCGCCCCCGATCCGTGAGCACCCCCACCAAACCGTCACGGACGTGTCGCCCACCCGTGGTCATCGCGGGCGACGCCCCTGCGTCAGATCTTCGCGCCCCCGTCCACGTAGACCGTCTGGCCGGTGATGAACGACGCCTCGTCGCTGCACAGGAACGCCGCCGCCGCGGCGATGTCCTCGGGCTGGCCCACCCGGCGTACGGGCGTCGCGTCGGCGGCAGCCTTGCGGTAGTCCTCCGGCTCGACCCCGACTCGGCGCGCGGTCGCGTCGGTCATCTCGGTGACGATGAAACCGGGCGCGACCGCGTTCACGTTGATCCCGAACGGCCCGAGCTCGAGCGCGAGCGTGCGCGTGAAGCCCTGGAGCCCCATCTTCGCCGCCGAGTAGTTCGCCTGCCCGCGGTTGCCGAGGGCGGAGACGCTCGAGAGGTTGAGGATCTTGCCGTACTTCTGGGCGACCATGTGCTTCTGGGCGGCCCGGCTCATCAGGAAGGAGCCGCGCAGGTGCACGTTCATCACCATGTCCCAGTCGTCCTCGGTCATCTTGAACAGCAGGTTGTCCCGGGTGACACCCGCGTTGTTCACGAGCACGTCGATGGTGCCGAGCTCCTCGACCACCCGGGCCACGGCGGCGTCCACGGACGCGGCGTCGGCCACGTCACAGGCCACGCCGACCGCCTTCTCGGCGCCGAGACCGGCGGCGGTGGCGGCGGCCGCCTGCTCCTCGAGGTCGAGCACGGCCACCGAGGCACCCTCCTCGGCGAAACGCTTGGCGGTGGCGGCACCGATCCCGCGGGCCGACCCGGTGACGACGGCGACTCGGCCGGCGTAGCGACTCATCTCTTGCTCCTCCTGTGTGCCGGGAAGCCCCGGCCGGGACGGGAAACCTGCCTGGCAGCCTAGTGCGCCGGGGGGCGGCCCGAGGGCCCAGGTGGCACCCCCGACCGGGCGGGCAACGTAGGCTCGGGTCCGTGCGTATAGGCAGTTTCCGGTTCGCGGTGGTCCTGGCGTTGGCCCTGGCCGCCGCCGCCGTCGTCGTCGCGACCGTCTACCACCTGCCCTTGCGGGACCCGGACGGAGTCGCGGTCCCGACGTACATCCGGCTACCGATCATCCTGCTGCTCGCGTTCCTGACCGACGTGGTGCCGAGGGCGCTGTGGCGGGGCAGGTCGCTGCGCCGCTTCCCGCGGACGCTGCGCGCGGTGATCCGGCAGCGGTGGCCGTGGGAGCACGCCCGTTTCGCGCTGGTCGGGCTGGGCGCCTGGTACCTCACCTACGTCGCGTTCCGGAACCTGAAGAGCTTCGTGCCCTTCGTGAACCGCCAGCTGTGGGACGACACCCTGCACCACCTCGACCGGCTCCTGTGGCTGGGCCACGACCCCGCGACGGTGCTGCACAGCCTCTTCGGGACCGGCCTGGCGGCCCACTTCTTCTCCTTCGTCTACGTCGCCTGGATCGTGCTGGTGCCGGTCTCGCTGGTCGTGGCGCTGGTGTGGTCGCGTGACGTCTCCGGCGGCGAGTGGTACGTCACCGCGGTCGCCGTCGACTGGGTGCTCGGGGTCGCGACGTACTTCGTGGTCCCGACGCTCGGGCCGATCTACGCCCAGCCGAGCATGTTCAGCGCCCTGCCGCACACCTTCGTGTCCACGTTGCAGACCGACATGATCAGTGACCGCTACGCGGTGCTGGCCAACCCCTTCGCCACGGACGCGGTCCAGACGATCGCCGCGTTCGCGTCGCTGCACGTCGGCATCATGGTCACCGTCTGCCTGACCGCCGAGCTGCTCCGGATGCGTCGGTGGCTGCGGGTGGCGATGTGGGTGTTCCTCGGCCTGACCGTGCTCGCGACGATCTACCTCGGCTGGCACTACTTCAGCGACGTCATCGGCGGCGTGGTCCTCGGCGCGGCAGGGGTCTGGATCGCCGCGCTCGGCACCGGCAACCACGTCCGCGGGTGGCCGGTGATGCGGCAGAGCCACCCGGTCGACGAGCCTCAGCCGGCAGGCGTCGCACAGCCCAGGTAGAAGTAGCCGAACGGTCGCGGCCCGGCGCCGTAGAAACGGTCGAGCCGCTCGAAGCCGAACCCGGCCGCCGTGATCATCTCCTCGATCGGCCGGTCGACGTGGCAGCCACCGGCGACCGGCCCCCACGCCGGCTGGATCCGGTGCTGCCAGCGCCGCACCCCCGGGTCGGGAGCCAGCCCGTGCTCGACGAAGTGCAAGGTGCCGCCCGGCTTGAGCACCCGGTGGATCTCACCCAGGGCGGCGGCGAGGTCGGGGATGGTGCACATGGTGAACGTGGACAGGGCGCAGTCGAAGCTCGCGTCGGGGGCGTCCAGCCGCTGGCCGTCGAGCCCCCCGCGCCTGATGTCCACGGGCGACGCGGCGACCCGGGGCGCAGCGATCCGCCAGGCCACGTCGGAGGGCTCCACGGCGGTCACCGACCTCACCGCCGACGGGTAGTGCGGGACGTTGAGCCCCGAGCCGAACCCGATCTCGAGCACGTCCCCGTGCAGGTCCGCGCAGACCGGTGCGCGGAGCTTGTCGACGTCCCCGGCGCCGCAGACCGTGTTCACCAGCCGCGGCAGCACGTGGTCGTTCCACAGGCCCATCACGTGTCCTCCTCCAGCGCGGCCCGCAGCCGGTCGACGTACACCTGGGTCTCGGCTTCGTCGGCGTACCGGGTGCGAGGCCAGAAGAAGCCCCGCAGCCCGTCCCCCTTCGTCCGGGGCACGACGTGCAGGTGCAGGTGCGGCACGCTCTGGCTGACGGTGTTGTTCATCGCGACGAACGACCCCTGGGCGCCCAGCCCCCGGACCATGGCGGCCGCGAGTCGCTGGCCGGCCTCGAGGAACGGGTCCCGCAGCTCGGCCGGAAGGTCGGGCAGGGTGGGCACGTGGGCGCGCGGGACCAGCAGCACGTGGCCCTTGAAGACCGGCCGGTGGTCGAGGAACCCGACGGTGTGCTCGGTCTCGAGGACGACCGGCGCCTCGACCGCGCCGGCGACCACCTGGCAGAACGCGCAGTCGGCGGGGGTCATCCCGCGGCGGAGAACACGTCGGCGCCGAACGACTGTGCCCTCCTCGCGTAGCCGAGATGGCCGAGCCCGAAGAGGTCCTCGACGGTGCGCAGCAGCGAGTAGTGGTCGTACGGCGTCGTGCTGGTGGTCCCCGGCGCGACGAACCGGGACACGACCACCGCGCCGATGCGCCCGCCACCCGGCCCGGTGATCCCGGGGTTCGCGGCGTTGGGCCCGGCCCGCTCCCCGCAGCAGGCCGACGCGTCCCCGCTCTCCGCCTCGTCGAAGGTCACCACCAGCACGCCGTTCTTGCGGAACGCCGGCGAGCCGAGGATGAGCGGCACCCAGCGCCGGAGCCACCGGTTGGCGGCGGACAGGCCGCCGGTCCTGCCGTCGACGCACGGCGAGTCGTGCCCGTCGTTGCACAGGTTCGGGGAGATGTAGCTGAGGTTGCGGGTCGTCCTGATCGAGCCGAGGTCCCGCTTGAGGTGGCTCAGGTCCACGTTGCGGTGGCCGCAGGAGCGGCGGTTGGTGATCGACCGGAAGTACATGAAGGGGTTGTGCTTGACGGCGTACTGGTCGCCCCTGCGGGCCCGCTGCGTCCGGTCGCGGGCGCCGAGGGCGGGATGGCGACAGCCGCGCCCCATGTCCTCCATGTAGCCGCGCCAGGTGAAGCCGTGGCGCGAGAGCTGGTTGGCGACCGTCGGCACCGCGGCCGGGAAGACGCAGCCGTGCCCGACCGCCTGCTGCGGTGCGACCGTGCCGGTGCGCACGAACCGGGAGTAGGTCCGGCAGTCACCCTGGGTCTGCGGGTCGGGCGCCTGGCCGCTGATCTGCGCGATGTAGTTGGGCAGGCTGTGGTGAGCGGTGCCGTAGTACTGCTCGAGCAGCACGCCCTTGGCCCTCAGCCGGCGGCTCAGGAAGGGCGCCTTGGAGTCGGGCCCGAACGTCTCCCGGAACCCCTTGTTCTCGAGGTTGATCACGAAGACGTGACGCACCCGCGGCAGCGCCGCGCCCGTGCCGGACCGGGCGGGCACCTGCGCGACGGCGGTCGCCGGCACGGCGAGCAGACCGGACGCGGCGAGCAGCACCGCCAGCACAGGAGCGGTCAGGCGGTTCGGTCGCATCGGGTGATCTCCTCGGCTCGGCTGCGACAGCCAGGGTACGACGTGGCGGCAGCGCGGACACGCGGATCGCCGATCGGGGCCCGGCCAACCACTGCCGCAAGTCCCGACAGAAGGGACCAACGGCCGTTGCCCGGCGCGCTGCGGACCCGCGACGGTGAAGGTACGAACGGACTCCAACGTCACCGGGAAGACACCATGTCCCACGTACTCATCGCCGCAGTGAGCTGCATCGGCCTCAGTCTGGTCGCGCTGGTGCTGCTTCGCTCCGAGAAGGGCGCCACCGGCCCCAGCACCCGCACCGGCACCACCGGCTCGTTCGAGCACCTGCCCACCTGGAGCACGTCCCTGCTGCAGAGCTTCGACACCTCGGAGCTCGTCGAGGCGCCGCGGCAGTCCCGGCCCGACCAGCCGCCCACCCCCCTCATCTCGGGCGATGGTCACTTCCCCGAGAACCGACTGGTGCGCGAGGGGCGCAACCTCGTCCTGGAGATCGAGGAGTTCCTGGCCCAGCAGTCCCGCTGAGCGGTCGCCTGGGCCGCCGCGAGCCGGTCCGCCTAGGGCCCGAGCCGCACGACCTCCAGCCCAAGCCAGCGCGCCAGGTCCTCGATCTCGGCGTCGACCGCGGCGGTCATCGCCCTGCCGAAGGGCACGTCCTCGTGGACGGCCGCGACCTGGAGCTCGCCGGCGTCACGGTCGGCCTTGGCGTCCAGCTTCCCGACCAGCCGGTCGCCGTACAGGATCGGGAGCGCGTAGTAGCCCCACCGGCGCTTCGCGGCGGGCTTGTACATCTCGAGCTGGTAGTCGAACCCGAAGATCTCGCCCATCCGCTTGCGGTCGTGCAGGAGCCGGTCCAGCGGGGAGAGCAGGGCCGCCCGCCCGGCGAACGGCCGCCCGAGCTGCGCCGGGTCGACCCGCCACCGGCCCTTGACGCCCTCGATCACGGCGGGCTCGCCGGCCTCACCGACGTCGCTCGGCTCACCGGGCATCGCCGGGCCCTTGGCACGGGCGACCCCGAGCGAGCGCAGCCGGTGCTCGTCGCGGATCCGGCGAGCCTCGGCGGCCGGGACGGGCTCGTCGTCGGGGTAGACGCGCGAGGCGAGGTCCCACAGCTTGTCGCGACCCCTGCGCCCGGCGACCGCGACCTCGCCGCGCAGGACGAGCTGCTCGAGCATCATCGTGAGGTTGCGGTTGTCGTTCCAGCCGCTCGAGGCCCACGGCCGCACGCAGGTGTCCGGCAGCTCGCGCTGCGGCAGCGGCCCGTCCGCGCGGAGCCGCTCGAGGATGCCGCGGCGGCAGTCGTTGTTGTCCCGCACCCAGTCGCGCCGGGCCTCCTGCCAGTCCAGCAGTCCGATGCCGTCGCGCCGATCGGCCATCTCGGCGGTGTGGAGCACGACGTCCTCGGCCGGCCGGACCATCCCGTTCAGCTCGACGAGGGACAGCTCGTCGCAGGCGTCGCGCAGGTCCTGGGGCGAGTACGTCGACCCGATCCGGCTCCACAGCACCAGGTCGGCGCTCGGCGCGATCGCGCTGGTCGGGTCGAGCTGCACCACGCGAAGCCGGCGCACGGTGTCGACCACGTCGCTCGGCCGCTCCTTCGTCAGCAGCTGGGCCCGCACCGCGATGCGGCGGGCATCGGCGCGGCTGAGCTCGTGGACGTCGGCCATGCTCAGACGTCGACGCTCAGCCGCACGGCCACGGTGTCACCCACGTCGATCCCCTCGGCGTGGCGGACCAGGTCCTTCAGCGGCACGACGTACCCCCCGTCCTTGGGAAACAGCGAGGTCGTCCACCGCGTCGCGCCGATCACGGCCGCGACCGGGATCATGCCCCAGCCGTAGGTCACCAGCGCGGACGTCGCCTGGAGCTCGGCGCTCTCCTCCTCGGGCACGGTCACGAAGTGGTACGGCGACGGCCCCCTCCAGAACCACACCTCGCCACGGAACTCCAGGTCCACCCGCCCAGCATAGGGACGACCGGGCGCAACCGAAGGGGGCGACCGCAGCAACCGGCACAGCCCGCCGCCCACCAAGACGGACCCGACGACGAGCCACCTTCGGTGTCCGGCTCCCGGCGAAGCCCATGGGACCACCCTGCCGCGACGCGCCAGGGCGCTCCGGGTCGCGGCGGTCGAACTCTCCGGCGGCGATCCGGTTTTCGCTTCAACTAGTTGGGTACCGGCACAGCGGACCAGCCACAGCAGCAGAAGGCAGGAGGCCGCACGTGGGTTCGTTCATCTCGCTGTCGTTCAACACTGTGCTGATCGGGACGTTCATCGCTTGCTCCGTCGAGATGATCGAGATGGTGATCATCGTGTTTGGCGTGGGTGCCATTCGGGGGTGGCGGTCGACGTCCATCGGCGCGGTCTCAGGACTCGTGATCCTGGTCGGAATCATCGTCGGGCTGGGCCGCGCGATCCAGTTCATCCCGATCGACATCGCACGCGTGGTCATCGGCGCACTGCTGCTGACGTTCGGGCTGCAGTGGTACCGACAAGGGGTGATCGGCGTGGCCGCCGAGGGATTCACCGGCGGTGGTGGGGAAGAGGTCGACGCCAGCGGCGGCTCCACGGGGGGCGTCCTCGACTGGACGTCCTTCACCCTGGCGTTCAAGGGCGTGCTGCTCGAAGGGCTTGAGGTCGCGTTCATCGTGATCGCTTTCGGAACCGGCGGCATGGGCAACAACGGCTCTTCTGGCGCCGTCGGCAACGGGTTCGCGTCCGCCTACACGGGGGCACTGGCGTCCTTCCTGCTGATCTGGACGCTGGGGTTCGTGGCGAAGAGCAAGCTGGAGCAGGTACCTGGACGGGTGCTGAAGTTCGGCGTCGGTGGCCTGCTCTCCACGTTCGGGACCTTCTGGATGCTGGAGGGTCTTGGTGTGCACTGGCCGGGAGAAGACCTGAGTCTGGTGTGGCTGTACGCGCTGTACCTCGGCTCGACCGTCCTGCTCATGCTCGCCGTACGCCGTGGCGTGATGGGACCGCGCCCGTCCAGTGCACGCCCCGCTCCGGGCGCCATCGGTCCCGGTGGTGTGGCACCGGCCAGTGCCGCCTCCATCGCAGAGTTCCAGGGCGAACACGGCCTGACCGAGGACGGCGTCATCGGGGCGCGCACCCGCGCGGCCATGCGGGCAGTCCGATCCGAGCACAACGGGGCAGAGGCCGACGCCCTGGCCCTGGGCCTGGACCCGGCGGACCCTGGTTCCGTGCTGGCCTTCCAGCGCCGGTTCGGGCTCGCGGAGACCGCAGACGTGGACGCAGCCACCAGAGGCGCGCTGCGCGTCGCGCAGCATCCGGCGATCGTTGACTTCCAGGACCCGGACACCGTCCGGGACTTCCAGCGGCGGCACGGCCTCGAGCCGGACGGCGTAGCCGGTGAACGGACGCGGGTTGCCGCGAGGGCTGTTGCCGCCGAGCCCGTGCCCGGAGGCGATGGCAGCTCTCCGGCCTCGACGTCGGAGAACGACCCGGTGCAGGCCTTCGGTTCCATGGACGCCCTCGACGAGGGTGCGGTCTGCCGCTTCCAGACCAGCCTGGGACTCCTGGGCGACGGGGTCATCGGCCCGGAGACCCGGGGCGCGTTTGCCGCGATGAGGGTGGCGGTCGGCGACGGGCAGCTCAGCATTGGCTCTGACGGCACCACCCTCCCCGACCCGTCCGACGAGGCAGCAGTGCGCGAGTTCCAGAACCGGCACGGCCTCACCGCGGACGGCCTCATCGGCTCCCGGACTCGTCAGGCGCTGCGCTGGGAGCTGGAGCACCACGCAGGCATGGACGTCATCGACCCGGGTTCGGTCCGGCAGTTCCAGCGTGAGCACGGCCTGAGCGCCGACGGCGTGGTCGGCGAGCAGACGAGTGCCGCCCTGCGAGCCCTCCGCCACGACCTGGAGCCGGAGGACGAACAGGCGCGTGAGCAACGCTACGGCGGGGACCCCGAGCAACGGGTCGACGATCGACTGCTGGACCCCGGTGAACCCGAGGAGATCCGCAGGTTCCAGCAGCGCCACCGACTCGCCGACGACGGCGTTCTCGGCCCCCGCACGCGATCCGCGCTGCAAGCGGTGCGCGCCCACCGCGGCTCATCGGGCCAGGACCGTCTTCAAGACACCCGGAGGGAGTGACACATGAATCGCATCGGACAGTTCCTCACCGCATTCGGCCGTTTCTGGTACGGGTTCATCATCGGAGACGACTGGACGGCCGCCGCTGGGGTTCTCTTGCTGATCGGTGGTAGCTACCTGCTGCTCCTCTTCGGCTACCCAGCCTGGTGGTTCGGCCCCGTGGTGGTCGTCGGGACCGGGGCACTCACCATCCGGCGGCAGCTCACCCGTGACGCCGCCGGCGAGTGCTGAACGGACGTGCAGGAAGGAGCAGGACTCATGGGCACGCTGGACGGGCGAACGGTCGCGCTGCTGGCAGCCGACGGCTCAGAGCAGGTGGAGGTGACCGCGCCGCGCGATGCGCTGAAACGAGCAGGAGCCACGGTGCTGGTCTGTTCGCCCGACGGCGATGACGTTCGCGGCTACCACTACATCGAGCCGGGTGACCAGATCCCGGTCGACGAGAGCATCTCGGGCCTCGACCCGGCCGACATCGACGCGCTGGTGCTACCCGGAGGGCTCGGTGGCCCCGACACGCTCCGCAAGGAGAAGGCGGCGACCGACCTGGTGCGGTCTGCCTTCGAGCGCAACTGTCTGGTGGGGGTCATCTGCCACGGCCCCTGGCTGCTGGTGGACGCCGTCGTGATCGAGGGCCGCACGCTGACGTGCGTTCGGCAGCTCGCGAACGACGTCCGCAACGCCGGCGCGCAGTACGTCGACGAGGATGTCCACGTCGACCGGAATGGCAACGTGCTCGTCTCAAGCCGCAACCACGACACCGCCCCGCAGTTCGCCCAGGCACTGGTCGAGGAACTCGCCCGGCGCTGACTGGGGATGTCCCCATTGGCGGCCGGCCGCCGGGCAGGCGCGTTTTCCGGATCTGCCGAAGTCGGACGTTTCGAGCGCGTACTACAACGTGCTACGTCGGAGTACCCTCAAGAGATGGGTGGTGCGCAGCTGATCTGGGACGAGGACTCGGCCGCCTACATCCGCTCAAGACGCGAGCGCTACCCGAACGGCATGGACATCGAGCCGGAATGGACCGAAGAGGTGATGGCCGACGTGGACCTGGTCACACTCGAACCGGACCCGAAGTCCCGCATGGGAGCCTCCCGGTTCATCGGCCACTCACCATCGGCCGGGCGCGTGCTGGTCGTGATCGCACACCGCGACAGCGACGGCGACCTGCACGGCATCAACGCCTGGCCTGCGACCGGGATGGACCTGACGTTCTACACGGAAGGAAACGACGATGGCCAAGACGATTGACCCGGACCTGGCTGCCCGCCTCCGCGAGGAGTCCGAGCAAACCAAGGACGAGCCCTATCCCGAGAACGTGAAGGCCGCCCGTCCCAACCGCTCCAAGGTCTACTCGGTGCGACTCAGCGCCGAGGAGCAGGAAGCGGTACAACGCGTCGCCGACGCCCAGCACCTACCTGCCTCCACCCTGGTACGCGCCTGGATCCTCGAGCGCCTGGATCGTGAGCGCTCGGCGTAGGGACCACGGTTGCGCGCCGGTTGGCCGCGGACGGGAAGTACCGTCCACCGACCCTGGGGCTGCGGCGGCAGCAGGCAGCGCACGACACGGCTTACGCTCGTTCAGTGTCGAAGGCGGAACGTGTTCTCACCGTGACCGAAACACTGGTGTTCGGGGTGCTGGCTCTTCCGCTTGCATGGCACGCCTTTCACGCCGCCACGAATTCGAGCAGCCGCTAGGACCCCCTCGTCCTGCGAGCCCTGCTCCCGAACATCGCTCTCCTGCTCATCTGCCTGACGGGCGCATTCCTGGGCGACGGCGCTATCAGCAAGTTGTCGGCGCACCCAACCGCGGTTGCGGTCTCCACCCTCGACACCTGCGCTCCCGACAGCGACGACGCCGATGACTGGTACCAGCACTGGGTGCTGACGCACCGGCAGCCTGGCCTCACCGGAAGACGTTCAGCGGCTACCCGACATCACGAGAGCCGCTCCGACAGCTGTCGGAGCGGCTCTCGCTCAAGAGGGCTGGCTCTCGGCGGGCTGACCCCGCCGGGACCGGCGATTCTGCGAAGAGTCCTCGCCAATTCTGCGAAGACCCATCCGTGGAGCTGGCGGGAATCGAACCCGCGTCCTTCGGCGCCGCTCCAGGGCTTCTCCGGGTGCAGTTCGTGATGGCGTCTTCTCAGTCCCGGTGCTCCCACGAACACGTCACCGACGGACTCAGCCACAGTTAAGTCCCGATGAGCCCCTGTGGCCAGGGCCCACCAGCAAGCCTCCTAGATGAGGCCAGGATCTGAGACGGAGGCGAGCTCAGCCTGACCTTCGCTGGTCGCCGTCAGGCGGCGAGAGCGAAACTGCGCTGGTTGTTGGCAGTTATTGGTTTCCAAGGAACGTTTACGAGATGACCTTGGCTTCTCGACCCGCTTCCCCTGGAACTAACGTCCCAAGTCGAAACCGATCAGCCCCTCTTGAGTTGTCAAACAGTGTTGCCACTGTACCGGTCCCAACAGACCGGGCGCACCAGGTATTCCCCGTCCCCCGGGCGGGGCCGCAACGCCTGCCCCTGTCGGAGGTCCAGCCTAGTATCGAACACATGTTCGATCAGATGCTGACTTCCGCCGGTGGGACCGCCCCGCCGGTCGCGATGCCGGCCACCACGGAGCTGGCCGCCCTCGTGGCGCGCCTGGCGGGCGCGGAGTCGGCGGCCTCGGACGCCGAGCGCATCGACCAGATCGCCGCCCTGGAGGCGCTCAAGAGCGCTGCCGCCGCCGCCCAGGCCCGCCTCACCGCGTCCTTCGACGCCTCGCAGCGCCGCGAGCAGGCCGCCCAGGGGGTGCGCGCCGAGCATCGCGGCCGGGGCGTCGCAAGCCAGGTGGCGTTGGCCCGGCGGGAGTCGCCGGCCAAGGGCAACCGGCACCTCGGCTTCGCCCTGGCCCTGGTCCGGGAGATGCCGCACACCCTGCGTGCGCTCGCAGCCGGGGAGATCAGCGAGTGGCGAGCCCTCATCCTGGTGCGCGAGACCGCGCTGCTCAGCAGCGAGCACCGCTCGCGCGTCGACGCCGAGCTCGCCCGACGGCTCGGCACGCTCGGCGACACCGGCGTCGAGCGTGAGGCCAAGAAGCTCGCCTACCGGCTCGACCCGGGCTCGGTGATCCGGCGGCTCCGCAGGGCCGAGACCGACCGTCGGGTGACGGTCCGCCCCGCCCCCGACACGATGAGCTATGTCACCGGCCTGCTGCCCGTCGCCGCGGGGGTCGCCGTGCACGCGGCCCTGGCCAAGCACGCAGACGCGCTGCGGGCCACCGGCGACGCGCGCAGCCGGGGCCAGATCATGGCCGACACCTTCGTCGAGCGGCTGACCGGTCTGGCCCGTGCGAGCGACGTGCCGGTCGAGGTGCAGGTCGTGATGACCGACCGTGCCCTGCTGGGCGCCGACGACACCGCGGCGCGGCTGGTCGGGCACGGCCCGATCCCGGCCTTCCTGGCGCGCTCGCTGGTGCGGGCGACCGGTCCGAGTGCCGAGACGGCCAGGGTGTGGGTGCGCCGGCTCTTCACCTCACCGACCACCGGCGACCTGATCGCGATGGAGTCCCGGTCCCGGACGTTCCCCGAGGGGCTTCGGAAGTTCCTGGTGATCCGCGACGAGGTCTGCCGGACCCCGTGGTGCGACGCCCCGGTCCGGCACGCCGACCACGTCCGCAGAGCCGCCGACGGCGGGCCCACCTCGGAGGCCAACGGCCAGGGACTGTGCGAGGCGTGCAACCTCGCCAAGGAGGCTCCCGGCTGGACGGCCGACGCCGGCCGCGCCGGACCGAAGCACGTCGTCACCATCCGGACCCCGACCGGCCATTCCTACGCCTCCCGGGCCCCCGACCCACCCGGCGCGCTGTCGCGCACCGGCTGACCGCTACCCGAGCAGTGCCCGGCCGTTCTCCCAGCACACCGCCCGCAGCCAGTCCTCCCCCAGCCCGAGGCCGGCGAGCGCCTCGACCTGGTGCGCGTAGGGGTAGGGGATGTTCGGGAAGTCCGAGCCGAGCAGGATCCGGTCGCCGAGCGCCGCGAGCCGGGGCAGCAGCGCGCGCGGGAACGGCGCCATCTCCTCGAAGAAGTCCGTGAACGCCATCGTGGTGTCGAGCCGGACCGTCGGGAAGTCCTCCGCGATCGCGAGGAACTCGTCGTACT
The DNA here is from genome assembly GCA_963838025.1 of uncultured Actinomycetota bacterium. Lineage (GTDB taxonomy): Bacteria > Actinomycetota > Actinomycetes > Propionibacteriales > Nocardioidaceae > Nocardioides_B. The sequence continues at coordinate 834,530 of CAWIPF010000001.1, read as the reverse complement.
CCGGCGCACCCATGTGGGCGAGCACCGCGACCAGGCGGGGGTGCCGCCTCATCAGGGCCCGCATCGGCCCGGGGCCCGTGTGCTCGTTTCCCACCGGCCCCGAGTTCACGTGGATGACGACCGGCGTCCCCGCGTCCTCGAGCAGCCCCCAGGCGTCGTCCAGCAGCGGGTCCACGAGGTCGAAGTCGCCGACCTGGACGTGCACCTTGAAGATCTCGGTGCCCGCCTCGATGCGGGCCTCCACGTACTTCTCGACGCCGTCCTCGGGGAACAACGTGGCCGACGAGAGGCACTCGGGCACGGCGCGGGCGAACTCCGCCGCCCAGTCGTTCAGGTACTCAGCGATCCCCGGCCGGTGGGCGTAGGGAAGCGCGGAGAACCGGCGCACCCCCAGCCCGCGGAGCCGCTCGACGAGCTCGTCGTCGTCGCCCCGGTAGGCGAGCGGCCACGCGCGGCCGATCAGCGGGCCGGCACCGTCGAACTGGGCGCGGACCTTCCGCATCACCGGCGGGGGCAGGAAGTGGACGTGGACGTCGAAGAGTCCCGGGATACCGAGGTCCGCGGCCCAGGACGGGACGTCGGCGTCGGACCACGTCACTTCATGCCCTTGAGGCGCCGGCCGACCTCCTGCTGGGCCTCGCGGCTGGCCTGCCGCTCGGCGAGCGCGTGCCGCTTGTCCCAGGTCTTCTTGCCTCGGGCCAGGCCGATCTCCACCTTCGCGCGGCCGTCCTTGAAGTACAGGGCCAGCGGCACCAGGGTGAGGCCCTTCTCGTTCACCCGGGACTCGATCTTGTCGATCTCCCGGCGGTTGAGCAGCAGCTTGCGCTTGCGGCGCGCGGAGTGGTTGGTCCAGGTGCCCTGGGTGTACTCCGGGATGTGCACCCCGTGCAGCCAGATCTCGTGGTCCTCGACGTCGGCGAACCCGTCGACCAGGGACGCCCGGCCCATGCGCAGCGACTTCACCTCGGTGCCCATCAGCACCAGCCCGGCCTCGTAGGTGTCCTCGATGTGGTAGTCGTGCCGCGCCTTCTTGTTCTGCGCGACGAGCTTCCGCCCCTGCTCCTTGACCATGCGGCCGATTGTGTCAGGTCCCCGCAACCGCGTTGGCCGGCCGCTACAGCCACCTCATGGGGTTCACCGGCGAGCCGTTCTGCATCACGGTGAAGTGCAGGTGGCAGCCCGTCGACCAACCGGTGGTGCCGACGTACCCGATGACCTGGCCGCGGCGGACGTACTGCCCCCGGTGCACCGCATAGCTGCTGAGGTGGTTGGAGATGGTGGCCAGGCCCACGCCCCGGTGGTAGCCGTGGTCGATGATGATCCGGTTGCCCCAGGCGGTCTGGAAGTACTCCTCGATCACGCGGCCCGCGGCGGGAGCGTGGATCGGGGTGCCGCAGCCGGCTCCGAGGTCGATGCCGTCGTGCAACGACCGGTAGCCGTAGATCGGGTGGATCCGCCAGCCGTACGGCGAGGTGATCGGGGCGTTCACCGGCCAGGTGAGGAACCCGTTGGACCGGACCGGGCCGCTGTCGCGTCCCGCGGCGGCTGCGGCTGCGGCCGCAGCCGCGGCGCGACGGCGCGCCTCCTCGGCGCGCCGCTTCAGGATCGCGGAGATCCGGTTGCGCTCCTTCTGGAGGTCCTTGAGCTGGGCCAGGTCGGCCGCGCGTGCCTTCGCCGCCTCGCCCCGCGCCTGGGCGCGCAGCCCGACGAGGGCGTGCACCTGCGACTCGGCGTCCTCCGCCTGCCTCTCCAGCGCCTGCTTGCGCCTGAGGTTCTCCGCGGCGGCCTTCCGCTGCTTCGCCACCTCGACCTTGGCCGCCGTGACCTCCTGCTCCTGGACGGTCAGCAGCACCTTGGCCGCCTCGAGCCGGTCGAGCACGACCGCCTCCTTGTCCACGACGTTCTGGACCGAGTTCAGCTGGCCGGTCAGCTCGGTGGGGTCCTGCGAGTTGAGCACCATGGACAGGCCCATCAGGGACGGGTCGCCCGTCTGGTAGTTCTGCACCACGATCTGGCCGAGCTCCTTCTGCTGCGCGGCGATCTTGGCCCGGCCCGCCCCGAGGTCGGCGCGCGCCTTCGCGAGCCGCGCCACGGCGGCCTCGAGCTTGGCCTGCATCTGCTGGTCGAGCGCCTCCGCGGCCGAGAGCTCCCCACGCGTCTTCGCCAGGTGCGTCTGGGCGCGGTCGAGCTGCACCTGGGCAGCCTGGAGCGCCGCGGTCGCCTGCCGCAGCTGGGCGCTCGACTCGTCGAGCGAGGTGTGCACCGAGCTGATCTGGTGCTGCACCTTGTGCCGCTTGTGCTTGAGGTTGTCAGCCGAAGCCAGCGGGAGTGCAGCGAAGCTCGTAAGCAAGCTGCCGGCCACCAGGGCGGCCTTCACGCGGCGACGGGTAGTACGGGGGAAGTAGCGAACCACCGGTCTGCCTTAGCTGTTGTCTGTCGCGAGAACCGGTTTCGACGGTAACCGACTTGAGTCAGACTTTTAGGTATTTCCGCGTCATTACGAGCGTCGGGATCAGGGTCAGCGCGAGACCGATGATCGCGATCCACCCGATCGCCCACGCCCCGTCGCGCCAGTCCACCCAGGCCACGATGTTCGAGGTCGGCCGCAGCGTGCGGTAGATCACGACGTACATGAACGCCGCGACGGCGGACGCCGAGAGGGCCACCCCGACCAGCGCCGCAACCAGCGACTCCATCAGGAACGGCAGCTGGATGTAGAGGCTCGACGCGCCCACCAGCCTCATGATCCCGATCTCCCGGCGGCGGGCGAAGGCCGCCAGCCGGATGGTGTTGCCGACCTGCAGGATCGCGGCGACCACCAGGAACGACGCGATCGCGATCGCTCCCCACTTCATCACGTTCATCCAGAAGTAGATCGGCTTGAGGACCTCGCGCAGGTCACGGACCGTGTTGACCCCCGGGAGACCCTGGACGGCGCTCTTGATGCCCATGAACTTCTCGGGGTTCTTCAGCTGCACCCAGTAGGACTCCTGCATGTCGGAGGGCCGGATCGACTCGTAGACACGCCGCTCGGTCTCGCCCTTGGAGACGTAGGCCTGCTTCCACTTGTCGTAGGCCTCCTGCTTGCTCTGCAGGCGCCACGAGTCGACCTCGGGGTTGGTGTCGAGGACCTTCTCGATGGCCTGCTTCTGGGCCGGGGTCACCTCGCCGTTGAGGCAGTTGGCGGTGCTGGAGTTCTGGTTGCACAAGAACACCGTGATCTGGAGCTTGCTGCCCCAGTACTGCTGGGCCTTGTCGGCCTGCGCGTTGAGCAGCAGGCCCATCCCGACCAGGGTGAGCGAGACGAAGATGGTCACGATGACCGCCACGGTCATCGACACGTTGCGCCGCAGCCCGTTCCCGAGCTCGGAGAAGACGTAGGTCAGCTGCATGAGTGCGGAGGACTCCCTCAGTGCTGGTAGCCGTACACGCCGCGCGACTGGTCGCGCACCACGTGGCCGTTGGACAGTTCGATCACGCGCTTGCGCATCTGGTCGACGATGCCCGCGTCGTGGGTGGCCATCACGACCGTGGTCCCGGTGCGGTTGATCCGGTCGAGCAGCTTCATGATGCCCACGGAGGTGTTCGGGTCCAGGTTTCCGGTCGGCTCGTCGGCGATCAGGATCATCGGCCGGTTCACGAAGGCGCGGGCGATCGCGACCCGCTGCTGCTCACCACCGGAGAGCTCGTCGGGCATCCGTGAACCCTTGCCCTCGAGCCCCACGAGCTCGAGCGTCTCGGGGACCACCTTGTTGATGTGGGACCGCGGCTTGCCGATCACCTGCAGCGCGAACGCGACGTTCTCGGCCACCGTCTTGTTGGGGAGCAGCCGGAAGTCCTGGAACACCGTCCCGATCTGGCGGCGCAGACCGGGCACCTTCCAGCCGGCGAGGCGGTTGATCTCCTTGCCGGCGACGTAGACCTTGCCCTGCGTCGGCCGGGCCTCGCGCAGCACCAGCCGCAGGAAGGTCGACTTGCCGGAGCCGGAGGCTCCGACGAGGAACACGAACTCCCCCTTGTCGATCTCGACGCTGACGTCGTCGAGCGCGGAGCGGCTCTGGCCGGGGTAGGACTTGGTGACGTTCTCGAATCGGATCACAGGCGGGAGTGGCCGGGCTTGGGGACACAGGGGGCATGCCGCCGACCCCTGGGGGGCGACGGCATCCGACCAACGATGCAGTCTAGGCGACGTTCCTGAGAGACCGGCACCCGGCGATCCGGTTCGGTGTTTCGCATAGGTTTGGGCCATGGGATCCCGACGAGCGCAGCCGCGCCGGCGCCGACGCGGCCTGGTGCTCGGACTGCTCGCCGTGGTCGTCTCGGCAGGCGCGGTGGTGGCCGGGATCCGGCTCGTCCCCACCGGTCCCGGCACGCCGGCCGCCAGCCCGAGTCCCTCGCCGACCCCGGTCCGCGACGTCGACCTGACCTCGCTGCCGATCGCGCGCGAGCCGTTCTGCAGCCTCCTCGACGACGCCACGCTGGCCGCGGTGATCGGCGGCGACCCGACCGGGACCGCGCACTACACCAACGGCGACCGGGTCGAGCTGGCGCCGGGCGTGACCGACGTCTCCCACGAGTACAACTGCTCGTTCACCGGCCCGTCCGGGACCGTGGCCCGCGCCTGGGTGTTCGCGGCGCCGGTGCCACGGGCGCAGGCCCGGGCGCTCGCTCGGCGAGCCGCCGAGGAGAGGGGCTGCCGCGCGGTCGAGAGCCGGCCCACGTTCGGACGCCCGTCGGGCACAACGGTCTGCTCCACCGCCGCCGGCGACACCCAGGTGACCATGCGCGGCCTGTTCGGCGACGCCTGGTTCAGCTGCCAGCTGACCCGCCCCGGCAACCGGGACCCGGACCGGTCGCTGCACCGGACCGAACGCTGGTGCGTGCACGCCGCGGAGACCGTGGCCGCGCGTTCCTGACCGGGTCCTCCGGTCGGTCCCCGGTCAGTGGGTGTGCACGGACCCGGGCGGGTCCGCACCGCAGCCGGGCGGCTGCGGCCCCAGCTCCTGTACGTCGGACCGGCGGGCCCAGCCCCGGCGGGCCGGGTCGGTGAGCCACGTGACCAGCACCCTGGTGCCGCGCAGCCGCCGCACCACGACCTGCAGGCCGGCCGGCACCGGCCGCCCGTCGACGGTCGCGCGGCAGGACGGCGCGGCCCCGACGAGGTGCACGGTGCCGCGCAGGAAGAAGTCGTCCACCCAGCCCCGCACCGCAGGGCCCTCGGCGGTGACCACCTGCAGCCACGACCCCTCGACCCGGGTCACGTGCGCGAGGGTGCCGTCGGCCACGGTGCCGGCGCGGTGCGTCGACCGCGGGCCGTCGTACACGGGGACACGCTCCTCGGCCACCAGGCCGTGGTCGTCGCGGCCGCTGACCAGCACCAGCCGGCCGTCGGGCCGCGCGTCGGCGGGAGCCGAGTGCGCCGCCCCGCAGCCGGTGGCGGCGAGCAGCACCAGCGCCACCGCCGCCGGCCGGCCGGCCCGGGTCACGGGCACGTGCTCGGGTTGGCGGTGCCCTTGGTGACGTTGGCCGAGATCGTCGCGCACCAGGCCCCGCCGTCCCCGGCCCGGTGGAACACCTTGTCGTACTGGGAGGACCCGAGCTGGTAGTCGTAGCTGTCGTAGACGGTCCCCGACGGGTCGGTGTAGCGGACCGACTCGCTGCCGGTGTTGTTGAGGAACCCGGAGGCGAACTCGAACACCCAGCGGCCGCCGGCCGGGATCACCGTGCCGGACGGGATCGCCTTCGGGGCCCCGCCGCCGCCCGCCACGTCGTCGACGTACCAGCCGCCCACGTCGACCGCCTGAGCGGTCGGGTTGAACAGCTCCACCCACTCGTTGCCCGGGCTGGTCGGCGCCATCAGGAACTCGTTGATCCGCACCTTGGTCGGGTCGCCGCCGGTGCCGCCGGTGCCGCCGCCGGTCACGTAGGACCGGGTCCCGGCGTCGTAGTCGACGGTGTAGTCCGCCCCCTGGTTCTGGGTCGCCAGGTGGATGGTGCCGCTGTGGTTGAACGTGCCCGAGTAGTCGATCGTCGCGCCGGTGTCGTCGGTCGTGTCGCACGGGTCGTTGGTGAGGTAGATGTCGGCTCCGACCGACCGGAAGGCGTCCAGCGTGTGGTTCGACGGGTGGCCGTAGGAGTTGGTCCCGCAGGAGATCACCGAGGTCTGCGGGGTCAGCGCGTCGACGTAGGCGTCCGAGGAGGAGTGCGAGCTCCCGTGGTGGTTGGCGCGCACCGTCTCGACGTCGCCCATCGCGGAGATGAGCCGGCCCTCGACGTTGTTGTAGCTGTAGCCGTTGGCCGAGGTGGCGTACTCGCCGTCGCTGTCGCCGGCGGTGGCGTAGCTGTAGGTGCCGTAGGTCACCTTCAGGCCGATCGAGTAGTCGTTCTCGCTCGGCGGGGTGCCGTCGGTGCTGTGGTCGCCGCTGACCGGGGTGCTGCCGTCGGCCTCCAGCACGCCCTTCGCGTTGGCCTCCACGACCTGCGCGGACGCGCCGCCGCCGAGGTCCAGGGTCGGCCACGCGCTCGCGTTGGTCAGCCGGGTGACCCGGCCGTCGACGGCGGCCCGGTCGGCCTGCCCGGTCGGCCCGTAGAGCCAGCAGATGAACCGGCTCGCGGTCGAGGACGTCGTGCCGACGTTGTGCCAGGCGATCTCGCCTGCGGGCGCCGCGGACGTGCCGACGTCGCAGTCCTTGTCGCCGTTGGCGTCGGTCCACACGCCGCCGTCGTGGTCGAGCACCTGCCCGACCTCGAACCCGAGGCCCCCCAGCGCCGTGGGCAGCAGCAGCTGGTAGAGCCCGTTGCCGTACGACGTGCTGGCGTCGTTGGGGTTGCCGGCGTAGCCGATGTGGTCGAGGTGGTGGTGGGAGGCCATCACGTAGTCGAGCCGCACCGGGCTGGTGCCGGTGCCGCAGATGTTGCGGATCTGCGCGGCCACGTCGAAGGCGTTGGTGTTGGTGCCCTTGGAGTTGTAGGCGGTCTCGCCGAGGTCGATCAGCATGGTCGTGCCGGTCGGGCCGACGATCAGCTGGGAGTCGCCCTGGTCGACGTCGAACCAGTAGACGTTCAGCTCGCCCTGCCGCCACGCGCCGGCGGTCGAGCAGGGCACGGCTCCGGTGGCGGCACCGGCCGGGGGCGCCCCGACCAGCGAGGCGACCAGGGCGGCGAGCGCGGCGACCAGCACCGCACCGATCCGTGAGGGGGACAGCGACGACGGCGACGACAGCGAAGACATGGGCGGCTCCGACCCGAGAGGGGATGTGACGCGCACGCGAGTGCGCACCCATCCTGGCGGAGCAACCGGGTCAAACCCCGGAAAACGGGCGTGTCGCCGCGGTGTTCACCGAGTCGACGTCCGGCCGACGTCCGGCGGCTCCCGGCCGGTCAGCCCACCGCCGCCCGGTCGGCGCCACGGCGCCAGCGGATGCCGGCCTCCAGGAACGCGTCGATGTCGCCGTCGAAGACCGCCTGCGGGTTGCCCGTCTCGTACTCGGTGCGCAGGTCCTTGACCAGCTGGTAGGGGTGCAGCACGTAGTTGCGCATCTGGTCGCCCCAGGACCCCTGGACGTCGCCGCGCAGCTCGTCGAGGTGGGCCCGCTCCTCCGCCTTCTTCAGGGCCAGCAGCTTGGCCTTGAGGATGACCATCGCGCTGGCCTTGTTCTGCAGCTGGCTCTTCTCGTTCTGGCAGGAGACCACGGTGCCGGTCGGGATGTGCGTCAGCCGCACCGCGGAGTCGGTGGTGTTGACCGACTGGCCGCCGGGGCCCGAGGAGCGGTAGACGTCGACCCGGATGTCCTCGTCGGGCACGTCGATCTCGTCGGTCTGCTCGAGCACCGGGACGACCTCGACCGCGGCGAACGACGTCTGCCTCCGGCCCTGGTTGTCGAACGGGCTGATCCGGACCAGCCGGTGGGTGCCGGCCTCCACCGAGAGGGTCCCGTAGGCGTAGGGGGCGTGCACCGCGAAGGTGGCCGACTTCAGGCCCGCCTCCTCCGCGTAGGAGGTGTCGAACACCTCGACGGGGTACTTGTTGCGCTCGGCCCAGCGGGTGTACATGCGCATCAGCATCTCGGCGAAGTCGGCCGCGTCGACCCCGCCGGCGCCGGAACGGATCGTGACCAGGGCCTCGCGCGCGTCGTACTCGCCGGAGAGGAGGGTGCGGACCTCGAGGTTCTCGACGGCCTTGTGGATGCGGGCCAGCTCCTTCCCCGACTCGACGAGCGAGTCCGCGTCCCCCTCCTCCTGGGCCATCTCGACCATCAGCGCCAGGTCGTCGAGGCGGCTCTGCAGGGAGGAGAAGCGGTCGACCTCGCCCTGGAGGGCCGACAACCGGCCGGTCACGCGCTGCGCGTTGGCCTGGTCGTCCCACAGGTCCGGCGCGGCCACCTGCTCGCCGAGGTCGGCGATCTCCTTGCGCATGGCGTCGATGTCGAGCACCTGCTCGATGGTGTGCATCGTCGCCTGGAGCTGCTTGATCTGGGAGTCGAAGTCGGGGCCTGCCACGAGATGCAACAGTACCCGCCGGTTGGCTCGCGCCGCAGGGCCGGCGCCCCCAGTAAGGTGCCGAGGGTGAGGGGCGATGGCTGACGACGAGCACGACGGTGCGGGCGAGACCGAGCAGGAGCGGCTCACGCGCAACCTCGCCGAGCTCCTCCAGGAGCTGCGGGTCACCCAGACCGGCGTGCAGATCCTGACCGGCTTCCTGCTCACGCTGCCGTTCACCCAGCGGTTCTCGAGCCTCGACGACGTGCAGCGCTACGCCTACCTCGGCGTGCTCTGCGGCTCGGTGATCGCCACCGGGCTGATCATCGCGCCGGTGGCCTTCCACCGCATGCTGTTCCGCCGCGGCCAGCGCCGCTGGCTGGTCCGGGCCGCCAACCGGGCGGCGCGCGCGGGGCTGACCTCGCTGGCCCTGACCACGTCCGGGGTCATCTGGCTGGTCTTCGACCTGGTGACCACGCGCACGCTGGCGCACGTCGCCGGAGCCGTCTCGCTGGTCTTCTTCGGCCTGCTGTGGGCGGTCTACCCGGCCGTGTCACGACGGGGACACGCCGACCGCGCCTCCGGCTGACCGGGGCGCACCTCAGCCCAGCTCGTTGCGCAGCTCCTGGAGGATGCGCGACAGCAACCGGGAGACCTGCATCTGGGTGACGCCGATGTCGGCGGCGATCTGCTCCTGGGTCCAGCCCTCGAAGAACCGCAGCTCGAGGATCCGGCGGTCCCGCTCACCGAGCCGTCGGACGGCCGGACCGAGCATCACCCGGGCCTCGGCGCTGCCGAGCTCCTCGTGGCGATCGGGCATCAGCTGGCCGAGCGTCGTCGAGCCGTCCTCCCCGACGGGTACGTCGAGCGACGACGGGGTGAAGCACCCGTCGGCCGCCAGCGCCTCGATGACCTCGTCGACCTCGACGTCGAGCTCGGCCGCGACCTCGGTGGGCCGTGGGGACCGGCCGAGCCGCTGCGTGAGCTCGCTGGACGCCTTGGCGATCTGGCCCTGGAGCTCCTGGACGCGGCGCGGCGGGCGCACCGCCCAGCCGAAGTCCCGGAAGTAGCGCTTGACCTCACCGCTGACCGTCGGCACCGCATAGCTCAGGAAGTCCCGCTCGCGGGCGGGGTCGAAGCCGTTGACGGCCTTCACCAGCCCGACGTAGGCCACCTGCACGAGGTCGTCGAGGTTGAGGCCACGCTGGCGGTAGCGGTGCGCGATGGCCCGCGCCACCCCCATGTTCACGACGACCACCTCGTCGCGGAGCAGGGTCCGCTCGTGCTCGTCGTCGGTGTCGTGGATCCGCTCGAAGAGGCGGGCGGTCGTGGCGCCGCGGTCCGCGTCGGCCATCTCGCGGCCGTCGGCACCGGGACCCGCCTGGGCCGGGATGCGCGTGGTGGTGGGGGCGTCAGATCGTTCCGGGCTGAGAGTCATGGCTGCACATTTCGTCGGTCGCGACGTCGTGGCGCAGTTTCTTGACCACCTCTCCACTAGAACACCCGAGGCCCGGGGAGACAAGCCGCGCGGAGGGGATTGTCCGGTATGCGGGGTACGCCGCGACCGTCGAGCGGACGCAGCAAGGGACCCGCGAGGCGATTTCCCTGCGCCGGCATTGTCCGGGTCAGGTAATGGGGGTCGCCCGTCCGGTTCTTACACCTTCGGGCCTCTCAGCCTTCCGACTCCCTCGCCCGTCTCGCGGGCCACTCACCAATATGCCCTGCCCGCGTGGGCCGGACCAGGGCCGAAAGACCCGGGTTCGCGGCGCCGGACGGGCTAGGCCCGAAGCCGTCGCTCGCCCAGCTCGGGCACCTCCCCCAGCCGGTCGACCTCCTCCGACAGCGCCGCCAGCACCGACCGCAGCTGCACCTGGGCCACGCGGGCGAAGGTGCGGACGTACTCGATCTCCGGGACCGGCGTGTCGTAGTCGAGAGCCGACCCGGTCGCCGACGCGACGATGTCCCGGCCCCCGGCCCTGGCTGCCTCGCGGGCGGCCGCCTCGGCCGCCCGGTGCGCCTGCTCGAGGATCTCCCGCTGCTGGTTGCGGGCCGACGTCATCAGGTCCCGGGCGTGCAGGACCGCCTCCTCGACGAGTTGGTCGGCGACCTCCTGGGCCTGGCTGAAGAGCAGGACCGCCTGCGGGTTGATCTCGTCGTCCGCGGGCTCCGGGCGGGAGCCCTGCAGCCGCTCGACCTCGGCGCGCAGGCGCTGCGTCTCGGCGAGCAGCTCGGTCCGCTCCACGTCGGTGGCCTGCACCTGGTCGGCCAGCAGGGCGAGGTACTCCATGACCTCCTCCTCGTCGAGGCCACGCATCCTGTGGGAGAACGTCTCGCCCCGGATCGCCTCGGGCGAACGGTGGTAGGGGAAGACTCGTTGCTGCTCTTGGGTCACGCGAGATCACCTGTCCTGCTGTCAGCAGCGTCAGCGGTGTCGCCGGCACTGACGTGATCGAACTGTTCGTAACGGACGTCCGTGGCCGGCATCCCGGCGGCCGTGAGCTCCCGGACCGTGTGCGCGACCATCTGCGGGCCGCCGCACACCATCGCCAGGCGACCCTCCAGCGGCTGCCGCGCCGCCACCGAGCCGACCGGGCCCCGCGCGCCCGGGTACGACGGGTCGTCCGAGACCACCTCGGTGTACTCGAACCACTCCCGGGCGGCGGCGAGCTCCCTGAGCCGGTCCCGGTCGTAGAGGTTCCACGGCACCCGGGCCCCGTGGAACAGCTGGACCCGTCGCCGGGCACCGTGCGTGCGGCGCTGCCGGTCGACCTCGTCGACGAGGGCGCGCAGCGGCGCCAGCCCCGTCCCGCCGGCGACCAGGACCAGGTCCCGCCCGTCGTCCTCGGGAAGGGTCAGCCGGTCGCCGACCGGCGCGCCGAGCCGGACCGTGTCCCCGGCGCGGACCGACCGGACCAGCGCACCGCTCACCTGCCCGCCGTCGACGCGCTGGACGTGCAGCTCGATGGTGCCGTCCTCGCGCGGGGCGTTGGCGGGGGTGAGGTAGCGCCACAGCCGCGGCCGCTGGGGGATCTCGACCGCGAACGACTGCCCGGGCAGGTAGGGGTAGGCCGGCTCGGGGCGGACCTCGAGCACGGTCACGTCCATCGTGCGCCGTTCGGCCCCGACCACCTCGGCGTCCCACCAGGCCGGGGCGGACTCCTCCGAGTCCTCCGCGGCCTCGACCATGACCCGGGCGATCACGCCGTACGCCGCCGCCCAGTCGCCGGCGAGCTCGTCGGTCCAGGCCGCCCCGAGGTAGTGCTTCAGGGTGGCCAGCAGCGACGAGCCGACCGCGCTGTAGTGGCTCGCGACGACCGAGAACCGCCGGTGGTCGCGGCCCAGCTGCTGGATGAACGGGGTCACCTCGGGCAGGTCGTCCACGTTGCTGACGATCCGGCCCAGGGCGGTGACGAGCTTGTCCCGCTGGCCCGACATCGCGATCGGGAACATGGCCCGCAGCTCGGGGTTGGACAAGAACAGGTGCGAGTAGAAGAACAGGGGGACCTCGTCGCCGCACTTGGCGACCTGCTCCCAGCTGCTCTTCAGGGCAGCGGTGTCCATGCGGTCCCTCAGCCTGCGACGGAGGCCACGACGTCGTCCTCCGTCGCGGCCAGGGTCGCGCCCACCCGGACGATGACCTCCTCGTCCACCCCGGCTTCCTGCAGCGCCTGCGCCAGGTGCGACACCACCAGCCAGAAGTCCTCGCGGCTGATGGCCATGCCGGCGTGCGCCGCCCGCAGCTCGCGGCCGTCGTAGTTCGCCGGCCCGCCGAGCACCTGCGAGATCAGCAGCACCTGGTGCCGCTTCAGTCGCGGCAGGTCGGTGCCGTCGAAGTACCCGACCAGACGTTCGTCCCCGAGCAGCAGCTCGTAGAAACGGTCGACGACCGAGCGGATCGCCGCTCCCCCGCCGACGCGCTCGTAGTCGTTTGCGGCGGCCTCCGCCGCCGGTCCATGTGCAGCCATGGTGAGTCCCTCCAACTCGTCATGTGTCCGCTCCCGAGAACACAAGGGGGCCTTTCCTACCAGCAAGGTAAAGGGCCCGCAAATCGCCGCCAGACCACCTCGGACGGCTGTAACGCTCGGCCGCGGGTCGACGTTAAGACAGGGGAAGGGACCGGCTTCCCGGTCCCACTCGGGAGGGTTCATGACGTTGCAGGACCGGCAGGACGAGCGCCTCGGGGACACCCCCGAACGGGCACACGACGCCGAGCAGGGCGTCGAGCAGGGCGTCGAGCAGGGAGTCGAGGACGACGCCTACAGCGAGGCGCGACGGCGGCGCCGCTACGGCGGCGTCAACTGGGGTGCGGGGTTCTTCGGCTGGCTGGTCGTGGCCGCGGTGGCGCTCATCCTCTCCGGCATCGCCGGCGCGACCGTCGCGGTCCTCGGCCGCACCGCCGACCTGCTGCCGGGTGCGACCGGGCAACCCCGCACCGTCGGGGTCGCGGCCGCGGCGATCTGCTTCGGCGTGCTCGTGCTCGCGTTCTACTCCGGCGGTTACGTCGCCGGGCGGATGTCCCGCTACGACGGCGCGAAGCAGGGCCTCGGGGTCTGGGTGATCGGCTTGCTGCTGACCGGTGCCGCGGTGGGTGTCTTGCTGCTGCTCGGGCCGCGGGTCGACGTACTCACGCGGCTGCCCGGTCTGGAGGCGCCGGCGTGGGCCGGGGGCCTCGGCGGGGTGGCGACCGCGGTCGTGGGGCTGCTCGGTTCGCTGCTGGCGGTCACGGCCGGCGGCAAGGTCGGCTGCCGCTACCACCGGAAGGTCGACGAGGCCGCCTACCTCTGACCTTCGTCATCCGGCGAAGCGGTCCGTGGCCCGCACCAGCAGCCGGTCGGTGAGGTCGGCCCCGCCATGGCCCTCGTCCTCCACGACGTGCAGGGTGGCCAGCGGGAGCCGTTGCGCAAGACGCCACACCACGCCGAGCGGCGAGGCGATGTCGAGACGGCCGCGCACGAAGACCGCCGGGATGTCGGCGATGCGTTCGGTGCGCCCGCTGATCCCGTCGGGCGGCAGGAACCCGTGCCGGCCGAAGAAGTGCGTCACCAGGCGCGCGAAGCCGAGGCGGAACGTGGCGTCGGCGTAGCGGGGGCTCGGTCGGGGCGGACCGTGCAGGGTCGCGAGCCGCTCCTCCCACGCGCACCAGGAGCGCGCGGCGCGGTCGCGGAGCCGCGGGTCAGGACTCATCAGCAGCTCGTGGTAGGCCGCCGGCAGGTTGCCACCCGGCTCCAGGTGCGGCACGAGCGCGAGCAGCTCGGCGAACGCCTCGGGGTAGACCTCGCCCATGCTCCACGTCAGCCAGTCCACCTCGCGCCGGGTGGTGGTGGCCACGCCCCACAGCACCAGCTCGCTCACCCGCGCGGGGTGCTCGACGGCGTACGCCAGGGCCAGCGTCGACCCCCACGAGCCACCGAAGACCAGCCACCGCTCCACCCCGTGCAGCCGACGCAGCGCCTCGATGTCGTCGACCAGGTGCTGGGTCGTGATCGTGGACAGGTCGATGTCCGGCCGGCTCGCGAGAGGTCGGCTGCGACCACAGCCCCGCTGGTCGAACAGGGTCACGCAGTAGCGGTCGGGGTCGAAGTAGGTGCGCCACCACGGCTGCACGCCCGAACCGGGGCCGCCGTGCAGCACGACCGCAGGCTTGCCGTGCGGGTTCCCGACCCGCTCCCAGAAGACCCGGTGCCCGCCGTCGACCTCCAGGACGCCCGAGTCGAAGGGCTCGGTGATCGGATACCGCACCGGCTCATTATGGCGTCCGGAAGGCGTCCGGGCGCGCAGGCAGCCGGCACCACGACCGCGTCCTAGAATCGCCGTAGACGGGTCCGCCAACCCAGGGAGCGACGTCATGGCCCTCTACCTCGTCGTGGCCAACCAGACGATCGGCGGCGAGCAGCTCACCGCCAAGCTGGACGAGCTCGCCGGTGCCGGGTCCTGCGTGTTCAGGTTCCTGGTGCCGGTCACCGACACCGAGGGCACCCAGCAGTGGGACTACCCGCCGATCGACCGGCTGATCCCCGATGCGCACCGGATCGCCCGCGCACTCGCCGAGGGCCGGCTCGAGCACGAGCTGGCGCGGCTGCAGCGGGTCGGGATCGAGGCGAGCGGGGAGGTCGTCGACGAGCCGCCGGTCGATCGGGCGAAGGAGCTGCTCCACGAGCAGACGTTCGACGGCGTCGTCGTCTCGACGCTGCCGCGGCGACTGTCGCGGTGGCTGGTGTGGGACCTGCCGCACCGGATCACCCACGTCTCCGACGTCCCGGTGACCCACGTCGAGGGCAACGCCGGCCCCTCCCTCTGAGGCCGCCGGGCGCGGGCCCCTGGAGACCTATGGACACCACCGAGGGCCATGGCTACCGTGAGGAGATCGCACCCGCTGAATCGGTTGGACCAACTGAAAGGGTACGGGGGTCACGATGCCTGACCTGAACAAGCTCAACGAGCTGCACGTCTCCGTGCGCAGCAAGATCCTGGAGCAGATCCAGAAGTCTCTCGAGAATCCGGCCGAGCTGGTCGCGTCCACTCAGTACACGAAGAGTGACGGCACCAACTACGGCATGTACCAGAAGTCCGACCCCAACCTGACCGATCTGTGGGACACGGTCATCAACCAGCGGTCGACCCTCGGGAACGTCGCGCGCGTGCAGCGCGTGCAGGGTCCCGAGGGCTGAGCGGGATCGAGAACGCTCGTGACGCCCGGACGAGCGGCCGAGGAGGCCGCTCGGGTAGCACCGCGCCCTGACGCCGGACCGAGCGGTGACGGCGCCCTCGGCTCCCTTCTGCCGGGATTCTCCTGCCCGCAGGAGAGGTACGTGGACGGCCTCGACGACCTGGTTCCGCTGATCGTCAGCGAGTACGGCGCCGGCACGGTCGGCGCCTTCCTCGGTCGAGAGGTCGAGACGGTCGGTGCGGCCGCCCGCGGCCTCGTCGAGTACCTGGGGGCTTGGGCCGCCGCACCGGCGAGCACCGCCACGCAGCGGGCCCCGGGACCCACGGCGGGCTGGGACTACTCGTTCGGGGACGCCTACCGCACCCTGCACAACGACGGCGGCGACCCGGTCGGGGTCGCGGCTTCCCTGGCGATGCACCTTGGCGCCCAAGGGCTCCCGGGGTCGTGGACCGCCGACCTCGACCACCGCCTCCGGCTGCGCTGGGGGGACTGGCTGCTGCCCGAGACCCGGCAGGTCACGGTGGAGACGGACGGCGCCACTGCCCGCGTCACCTACGCGACCCCGACGGGACGCGGCTCGGTCGAGCTCCGCGTGGTCGACGGTCGGTGGCACGCGGACGGCGCCGACCCGGTCACGCGGGTGAACAGGCACGGCATCTCGTTCGAGCTCCTGACCCGCGACGCACTCGCGATGCGCGAGTACGAGGACCTGCTCCAGCGGGCGGTGACGCAGGTCGACGCCCGGATGCTCGACGTCTTCGACCAGGCGATCGACATCATCGCCGAGTTCACCCCGGAGTACCTTCCCTGGGTCTCTCGCACGGTGCAGCAGGTCTTCCTGATCGCGCCCCGGCCGGGCCGGGTGGAGAGCGGTTCCGTCGAGCACTACCTCGGTCTCGTCCACCTCACGCAGCACCCCGAGCCACTGCCGGTGGCCGAGCTGCTCGTGCACGAGGCCACGCACCAGTACATGAACGTGGTCGCCAAGCTGCAGCCGCTCGACGACGGCAGCGACGAACGCACCTACTGGTCGCCGGCGGTCCAGACGGACCGCCCGGTGTCGAAGATCGTCGCCGCCTTCCACGCGTTCGGCAACGTCATCCTCTTCTACCGGCACTGCCGTGAGAACGGGCTGGGCAACCAGAGTGAGTGTGCTCGCCAGGAGGCGCTGCTGGGCGGGTGGATGGACGACTTCGTGCCACCCATCATCGACAACCCAGCGCTCACCGCCACCGGCAACGGCCTGTGCCGCCCGCTTCTGGCCGAGCTCGGCTACACATGAGCTCCTCGCGGCTGCGCATCGACAACCTCGTCGTGAAGATCGCCGAGCGATGCAACATCAAGTGCGCCTACTGCTACCTGTACGAGCACGGAGACAGCACCTTCCTCGACCGCCCGCGCTTCATGTCCGACGAGGTGTTCGAGGGGCTGCTCACCTCCGTGGCCCGCTACTGCGACGGCCGCCCGGGGCAGCGCACCGGCTTGACCTTCCACGGCGGTGAGCCGACCTTGGTGGGCGCCGCACGGCTCGCCCGGTTCGCGGCTCGGGCGCGCGAGGTCCTCGGCGAGCGGTTGGACGGCCTGCAGATGCAGACCAACGGCACGCTGATCGACGACCGTTGGGTGGCGACGTTGCGCAGCAGCGGCGTCCACGCCAGCATCAGCCTCGACGGGCCACCGGACATGCACGACGAGAGCCGGGTCGACCACGCCGGGCGAGGCACCTACGCCGATGCGGTCCGCGGTCTTCGCCTGCTGCAGGACGGCGGCCTGCGCCCCGGGGTCCTCGCGGTGGTGAAGCCGGGCGCGGACGGTGCTCGCGTCTACCGGCACTTCCGGGAGCTGGGTGTCGCGAGCATGGACATGCTCATGCCCGACGTCACCCACGACACCCGCGAGCTCTGGTACGCAGGCCTCGGTCCCACCCCCGTCGCGGACTACCTGATCCCGGCGTTCGACGCGTGGTTCGACGAGGACGACCCCTCCGTGCAGCTGCGGGTGTTCTACGGCCTGCTGCGAGGCATGCTCGGCGGACCCCTGGCCAGTGACGCCTTCGGCAACCCGGCACTCAGCTACCTCGTCGTGGACACCGACGGGTCGGTGCAGCCGAATGACGCCTTGCGGGTCTGCGCGGACGGGATCACGCTCACCGCGGCCAACGTGCTGGGCCGCGGCTTCGAGGATCTCGAGGAGACCGCGCCGCTCGCCCACCGGCTTCTCACGACCGGTGTGCCGCTGTCCGCGACCTGCCGGGCATGTCCGGAGGTCGCCGTGTGCGGCGGGGGCTACGTCCCCCATCGCTACGCGAAGGCGAACGGCTTCGACAACCCGTCGGTGTGGTGCGAGGACATCAAGAAGCTCTTGGCGCACATCCGCGAGCGCGCCGGGCTCTCCCTGCCTCCGGTGCTCGTCCCATGAGGCCGGGCGACCCCGGATACGCACTCGCGCAGAGGATGAGCCCCGTCGGGGTCGGAACCGCCCGTGGGCCGGAGGACGAGGCCACGGACCGGGCCATGACCGAGACGCTGACGACCGCACTGGGCCACGGGGCCACCGTCGTCGACACGGCGGTCAACTACCGCAGCGGACGAAGCGAGCGTGCGGTCGGGGTCGCGCTCCGCACGGCGGTCAGGAGCGGCCTCACCACCCGTGAGCGCGTCGTCGTGGTGAGCAAGGCCGGCTATCCCCGGCCGGAAGACGGCGGCTCCGAGCACGCGGGGCCGGAACGGCACCCGCCGGGCGGCCACTGCCTGAAGCCGGCGTGCATCCGGCACTCGCTGCACACGTCGTTGGCGACCCTGGACGTCGACTTCCTCGACGTCTGTCTCCTCCACAACCTGGAGACGCTCGCGACCGACGCGGCCCCGGGTCTGCATGCCACCATCGAGGTTCTGGAGGAGGCGGTCGCGGGGGGCTTCCTCGGCGGCTACGGCTTCTCCACCTGGACGCCCGCCGAGGTCGGCTCGGCGGCCGACCCGATGCGCTTCCTCGAGATAGCCGGCGAGGTCGCCGGGCCGACCCCCCACTTCACGTGCGTGCAGGCTCCCCTCTCTCTGCTGAGCAGGCGGTCCCTCCTCCCGAGATTCGCGGCGCACGGCGAGAGCCTGTCACTGCCGACGTTGTGCAGCCGCCTCGGCGTGGTCTTCGTCGCCAGCGCCGCCGCCGGCGGCGGGCGCTCGCCGAGCCTTGCCGCTGCCTCCGTCCGGTGGACGGCGGCCGTCCCGGGCGTCACGACCGCGCTCGTCGGAACCGTGAACCGCGAGCATCTCCTGGCCGCGCTCGGCCCCGGTGGATGGGAGCAAGCCGGATGACCGACGACGAAGGCCGGGACGGGGAGCCGGAGGCCACCCTGACGGACGCGGTCAAGAGCGCGATCCTGGACCGGCTCATCGAGGACCTGCGTGCGGAGGCCGGCATGGTGCCGCCCCGGTCGACCTACACCAAGAGCGACAGCGGTCTCTACGGGAAGTACGAGAAGGCGCAGGGCCTCGACGCGAGCGCGCTCCAGGAGATCCGCAAGGTTCTCGAGGAGCTCACGGCTGCGATGCCGGCATCCCCGGCGGAGCCCGACGCCCCTCCGGACCTCCCGGGTGCGCCATGACCGGCGACCCCGACCCGGAGAGCGAACGGCTCGAGGCCCGGCTCGTCGGTCGCCTCCACGCGATGGTGCTGCACGAGCTGCAGACCCGCGGCGGGCTCGGCGTCGACCTCGACTCCCGGGGCGAGACGGCTGCGGCGCAGGCTGAGGTGGCAGTCATCCACCGGCTGGTCGAGACCATCAGGACCGACCGGTCGCTGGCGCCCGTGCGCGCGGCCCGGGCACTCGCGACGCGGCGGCCGCGCCGGGTGCTGGACGTCGGGGCCGGGCTGGCCCCGTGGAGCCTGGCCCTGGCACGCGCCGCCCCGGACGCCCACGTGGTCGCGGTGGACCTGCCCCCTCAGATCGACTCGCTCGCGGACGCCGTCGCCTCGGCCGGGCTCTCGTCCCGTTTCGACGTACGCGCTGCGGACGCGTTCCAGGACGACCTGTCGTTCGGGCAGCGCCACGACCTGGTGCTGCTGGCCAACGTGTGCCACCTGTTCGCTCCCCGGGAGACTCGGTCCCTGGTCGGCCGCCTCGCCTCGACCCTTGCCACGGGCGGCACCTTGGCGATCATCGACCAGGTCCTCGACGAGTCACCCGACTGGCGGCTGTGGGCCGCGCTGTACGCCGTCGGGCTGCCGCACACGATGCCCGGCGGCCACCTGCACGGTCTGCGCCAGTACGCGGCCTGGATGGAGTCCGCGGGGCTCACCGCCGAGGATCCGGTGCCGCTGTCAGCGCCCCCCTGCCACCTGCTGGTCATGGGTTCTCGCGCCGGCTGACCTCGGGGGCCGGGGTCGGGGTCGGCATGCCCGCTAGGTCGTGCGACCGAGCAAGCCCTTGACGACCGCGACCAGGACCAGGACCGATGCCCGCGATGATGAGCATCCACTTCACCGCGGCAACGACGAGCCCGATGATCCCCAGGATCACTGCGAGGACGATCAGACCCACTACCCAACCCACAACGCTCTCCCTCCCGTTCACCGCTGGTGCGGCGACTCACGCAGGCGGGTACCCACCCGCTGTCGTTTGCATGAGCCCACCCGTGGAGGGTCGCCGGGCAACCCCGGTCCTCCTCCCACGCGCGTCTGCACGGGGTGCGCACGAACCGCGACCTGCTGGTCAACGTGCTGCGGCACGAGGCCGTGCTCGCCGGCCGGTGAGGAGGCAGTCGCGCTGAGCGCCTTCGCGGCGACCGTGGCCGGAGCCGAGCGGGACAGGGTCGTCCGGACCGTCCAGCCGCGGATCCCGGTCGGCTGGCGCAACGTCGTCTCCGCCCCGCACCTCACCCGATTCGTCTGTGCAGGTTCGTCTGTTTCCAGCGCGGCGGTCGCAGACGAATCGGGGGGTGGCGGCGCGGTCGAGGTCCGGTGGTACGGCGGCCGCGACGGCTACACCCACGCCGACCTCGACGTGCGAGTGGTCGACGCCGGAGCGGACCGGGTCGTCCTCGAGCACGACGGGATGCGCCGCGTCTTCGAGGTGCTCGTCGAGTCCGACGGGTCCGTCGACGTCGAGTCGTCGCTCGGGCACGTGGCCCTGCGCCGTACCCCTCGCTCGTCGACCCCGCCGACCAGGTGGCCACCGGGTCGCTGCTCGCGCCGATGCCCGGCACCGTGGTCTCCGTGGCCTCGCCGTCGGGGACGAGGTCGCCGCCGGCTCCGTCCTGGCCGTCGTCTCCGAGGGCGAGACGGAGGTTTCGAGACGCGACGTCGACGGGGGTGACCATCGCCTCGGCGATCCCGCCCGTCTTCGCCGACTACGCCACCATCGTCGTCCCGGACCCCAACGACGACCTCCTCGTCGTCCGGCATCTACGTGACCACTCGTCCGAGCAGAAATGGTGGCTCGGCTTTCTCGAGACGGGCGCCTCGGACGTTGTCTTCCCAGATGCGCCTCGGGTCCAGCTCTATGCGAACTGGAACTACGTCCTGGTCTTCGCGGGGCCGGATGGAGCCGTGACCTGGCGCGGCGACCGGCGTCACAGTTCCACGGTCGCGGGCCGGATCTGATCTGCCCGTCGCGTCTCGTTGACCGAAGCTGCAACGACGCCGGGACACGTCGCGTACTGACGCCACTCGAGACGCTCGCGCACCGGTGACACGTAGTGGGGCTGGGGCCGGCACTCAGGGGCTGACCACCACCAGCGACGAGGCCACCGCCGCGATCACCGGCCGGCGCTCCCACCCCGGCGGCGTGACCGGCAGCGACAGCGGTGCGCGGACCCGCACCACCACCCGGTCGCCGGCCGTCTGCACGGACCAGCCGAGGCCCGGGTAGCTGCGGGCGGCGCCCGTGGCGCGCAGGTAGTCGGCCACGTAGCCGCGCGCGACGGCCGGGTCGATCCGCGCGTGCTCGCCGAGCCCGCCGTCGTACACCTGCTCGCCCTGGA
The DNA here is from genome assembly GCA_963838025.1 of uncultured Actinomycetota bacterium. Taxonomy (GTDB): domain Bacteria; phylum Actinomycetota; class Actinomycetes; order Propionibacteriales; family Nocardioidaceae; genus Nocardioides_B. Next base: position 813,407 of record CAWIPF010000001.1, on the reverse strand, counting down.
TCCCGTCGGCGGCCGCGAGCGCGGCACCGTCGGCGATCGAGTCCAGGCCCTGGCGGCGCAGGTACGCCGCGGACGAGTCCACCACCACCCCCACCATCAACGCGGCCACGGTCGCGAACCCGATGATCAGCAGCGTCGTCTGCCCGGCCTCGTCGCGCCTCACGGCCGGTGCTCCCGGAAGCTGCCGTAGGGCACCGAGTGCTCCGCCTCCACGCGGATGCTGGGCGTGCTCGCGCCAAGCGCGGTGGGGGTCAGCGGGAGCGCCACCGGGTAGCGCACGTCGACATGGATCACCGAACCGGGAGAGAGGCAGTCCCGGGGGTGCGGTTCGCAGTCCACGACCAGGGTGCCGCGCGCCAGGTCCAGGCCCTGGTCGGCCAGCGCGACCCGGGCGGCGACCCGGGCGCGGACCAGTCCGTCGGCCTGGGTGGGAGCGATCGCGTAGGCGCGGCCGGCGGCCCGGCTGGCGGCGCTGACCGCAAAGGCCGACCGCTGCACCTCGAACGCGGCGAGCATGATGTAGACCAGCGGAACCAGCAGCAGCAGGGACAGCCAGGTCACCTCCACCAGGGCGGTGCCGACCTCGTCACGCCGTCGGGTCACCGGACCACCTCCTCGACCGCGTGCCCGGAGACGTGCAGCCGCACCGCGGGCCCCCACAGCCCCAGCGCGGGGACCTCGGCGACCACGTCGACGCGCAGCCCCGGCGCCCCGGCCACGCTCTCGGGGTGCACGGTGACCTCCCGTGCGAACCTGGCCGCGAGCGCACCCGCGATCAGCTGCCGGGTGCGCGCCACGCCGGCGGAAGGCGGCCGGTCCACGGTCGCGGCGTAGCGCGCCCCCTCCGACGCAGCCGCGGTCAGCGTGTTGCGCACGTGCAGCACCAGGCCGACCTGCAAGATGCCGAGGAAGAGCGGGAGCAGCACGACGAGCACCAGCACGAAGTCGACGACCGCCGCCCCCCGCTCGCCGCGGGTCCGCCGCCGGCACACGGGTCAGCCGCGGACGGAGTTGAGCGCGTCGCGCAGCATCGCGGCCAGCTGCGGCCCGGCGACCGCCCACAGGGCGGCGACCAGGCCCGCGGTCATCACGGTGATCAGCACCCAGCCGGGCACGTCGCCCCGCTCCGTGCGACTCCTCCGGTGCTGCGGCGGGGCCGATGCCCGGGACAGAACCAGGCCGAACAGCTCGCTCATCGACTCTCCTCGATTCTCGAAGGGCTGGTCCCTCACGACGTCACCAGGTGCAGGCCCACGACGCCAGGCCAGAAGGCGAACACCACGGTCACCGGGAGGACCAGGAACACCACCGGGACCATCATCAGGACCTCCTTGCGGGCGCCGCTCTCGATCAGCGCACGGCGCCCGGCTTCCCGCACGTCGGCCGCCTGGGCGTGCAGCACGGCCGCGAGCGGAGTACCGCGCTCGAGGGCCACCGCCATCCCCTCGGCGAACCGCGCGACCACCGGCAGGCCGGACCGGCGCGCCAGCCCGTCGAGGGCGGTGCCGACCGGGGTCCCGGTGCGGATCTCGGCGAGCACCGCGCCCAGGTCGCGCGCCAGCTCGCCGTGGCTGCGGGAGACGACGCGGTCCAGCGCCGACACCGGCCCCTCGCCCGCGCCGACGGCGAGGGCCAGCAGCTCCGCGACGGTCGGGAACTCGGCCAGGATGCGGCGCTCCCGCTCGGCCACCTGGGCGCTGAGCCGGTTCTCCCGCAGCAGCGCGCCGAGCACGAACGCCGCGAGGCAGACCACCAGCAGCGGCACCGTCCTGCCGGGCGACCGCAGCGCGACCAGCACCGAGACCACCGCCGTGGCCGCGAAGCCGACCAGTCCCCACAGCACCTGCTCGACCCGGAACTCACGGACGGTCATCGCCAGGTTGGCGCGCTCGAGCCGGCGGCGCACGGCGGCCGACCCGCCGAGCACGCGCTCGAGGGCGTCGGCCGCGGAGGTGAGGAACGGGTCGAGCACCGCCCCGAACGCCCCCGCCCCCGGCTGGGGTACGACGGGCCGGGGACCGGCCTGCGGAAGGTCGCGCACGTAGGGCAGCACGCGGACCGCCAGCCGCGGGCGGCGCAGCGCCACGACCCGGCCCACCACCGTCACCAGGCCGACGCCGAGCAGGCCGCCCAGGACCGCCCCCCACGCGGACGGGCTCACGAGAGCACCCGCCGCTCACTGGGCAGCCGGCCGATGCGGACCATCAGCCGGTAGGCCGTCAGGCAGAGCGCCGCACCGGCTGCGAGCACGACCACGCCGGCAGGGGACGCGTAGCGGGCGACGACCTCTCGCTGGAAGCACAGCATCAGCAGCACCAGCCACGGAGCCGAGACCGCCAGCCGGGCCCCGTTGACCGTCCACGCCTGGCGCGACTCGAGCTCGGAGCGGGTGCGGGCGTCCTCGCGCAGGTAGCCCGAGAGGTTGCGCAGCAGGCTGCCGAGCTCGCCGCCACCGACCTCGCGGGCGACGCGAAGTCCCTCGACGACCCGGTCGCCGACGGGGTCGGACAGCCGCACCTTCAGCCGGTCGAGGCACTCACCGAACCGGCCGGTGACCAGGTAGTCGCCGGCGAAGGCGGCGAACGGCTCGCGCAGAGGTTCGGGCCCCCGCTGCCCCAGCTGGGACAGCGCCTCGGCGAGCGACATCCCGGCGCGCACCGCCGACGCGAGGTTGTCGACGGCCTCCGGCCACACCTCGGCGAGGTCGCGCTGCCGCCGCCGGGCGCGGCCGGCGAGGGCGGCCAGCGGGAGGTAGCCGGCCAGCAGCGCGAACACCAGTGCCACCGGGACCACCCGCGACACCACCTCGACGAACACGAAGGCGACCAGCGCACTGACCAGGCACACGGTCACCACGCCGGACGGTGAGGTGCCGGCCAGGCCGGCCCGGTCGAGCAGCTCGCGCATCCGCCCCGGACCCGGCGCCCCCGCGGCCCGAGCCGGCGGCGACGAGAGACTCAGCCAGACCAGCAGCAGCCCGATCCCGGCGGTCAGGCCGACGGCGACGCCCACCTCAGCGGGCCCCGTCGAGCAGGGCGTGTACGTCGATCCCGCAGCGGGCGAATCGCTCCGGGCGCGGCGGCATCCCCTGGGCCCACTCCAACCGCCCCTCTCGGCGTACGAACACCTGCTCGGTCTCGATCGTGTCGTTCTCGACCCGACCGGGCACCGCCACCACCTCCTCCACCCGGCGCACCCCGTCGGCGTCGATGCCGAGGTGCACCACCAGGTCGACCGATGCGGCGACCGTGGGCACCACGAAGCGGGCCGAGATGTTCTCGCCGGCCAGGAGGGGCAGCGTGCACATTTTCACCAGTGCCTCGCGGGCGCTGTTCGCGTGCAGGGACGCCATCCCGGGCAGGCCGGCGTTGAGCGCGAGCAGCAGGTCGAGGCACTCCTCTGCCCGGACCTCTCCCACGATCACCCGGGAGGGGCGCATCCGCAGGCTCTCCTTGACCAGGTCGCGCAGCCGGATCCCCCCAGTGCCCTCGAGGCCCTGCTGCCGGGTCTGCAGCGCCACCCAGTCCGGGTGGGAGAACCGCAGCTCGTAGACCTCCTCCACCGAGACCACCCGGTCCCGGCCCGGGATCGCCGCGGCCAGGCAGTTCAGGAGCGTGGTCTTGCCGGCCTGCGTCCCTCCGGCCACCACGATGTTCAGCCCGGCGAGGACGGAGGCGGCCAGGAACCGCGCCGCCGGCTCCGAGAGACTGCCGAGCGCCACCAGGTCGCTCAGCTGCGCCGCGCGCACCACGAACTTGCGGATGTTCACCGCGGAGAAGCCGCGGGAGATGCCCTCGAGCACCACGTGGAGGCGATGGCCGTCGGGAAGCATCGCGTCCACGAACGGCTGCGACAGGTCGATCCGGCGGCCGCTGGACTTCAGCATCCGCTCCACGAGCTCCTGGACCTGCGCGGCGGTCAGGATCGTCGAGGTCAGCTCGTGGCGCCCGGACCGGGCCACGAAGACCCGGCTCGGCTCGTTGATCCACAGCTCCTCGACGGTGGGGTCGTCGAGGTAGCGCTGGATCGGCCCGAAGCCGGACACGCGCGCCACGAGCTCCTCGACCACCGCGCCCTGCTCGCCCACCGGGGACACCGCGCCGGTCAGGCTGCGCTGGTCGTGCTCGGCCACCACCCGCTCGGCGAGCCGCCGCACCAGCGGTGCGTCCCGCTGCGGGTCGGCCCCGTCGCGGCGTACCGCCGCACGCAGCTGCGCGTCGAGCGACTCGATCAGGTCGTCGTGCGCGTCCGCGTAGGTCAGGGTCATCCGGTGGCTCCGGGTCCGGGGCAGTGAGCTCTGCGGCAGTCTCACCCAGCACCCCGGCGGGCGGAAGCCCCAAGTCACCCGCCCTGTGGACAGCCGCGGGATCGGCTGAACACGTAGTCCGACCCCGGCAGCTGCCCGAGCGCCGTCGCCGGCAGGTCCGTGGCGACGACCCATCGCGTTCGACGAGGTGAAGCAGTCGCCGCCGTCGACGAGCAGGGTGCCGGCGGGGTTCTCGGCCCGGACGCGGTTGACCATGGTCTGGATGCTCGGCATCCCGCCGGAAGGACGGAACGCGGCCCGACCGTTCTCCCAGAAGAACCCGTCGTGGGTCTCGATCTGACCGTGGATGTCGGCGGTCTGCAGGACCGTCCAGCAGCGTCGCCGCTGCGGTGCGCACCGCCCGGCTGTTGCGCACCGACGTCGCGGGAGTCGCCGACTGGTCTGGTCCGGGCCGAACGCCGAGGTTTCGTTCCCCGGGGCGGGGGAACCCTGAGGACGGCTGGTCGATGACCGATGCGTGAGCGGATCCCCGCCACCCTCCCCTGGGTGGCGGGGATTCGTGCGTCCTCACCCCTGCGGCGTGACCGGGGCGACGTTTCGTCGCGGCCCCGGGGGGAAACAGGTCAGAGCATTCCGGTCTCAGGATCCGTTGGATGGGAAGAGGCCCGCCGTCTCTCGGGAACGGCGGGTTCTCTCATGTCCGGCCGAGCAGGTCCCCGAAGATGTCGCCGTGCTCCTCGGCCCGGTCGACCACCTCGTGGAGCACCAGCTGCTCCAGGCCGTCCTCCCGCTCGGCGCCGGCCTCGACCTCCGCCCAGGTGCGGGGGGCCGCGACGTACGGCGTCTGGCGACCGCGCAGCGAGTACGGCGTGATCGTGGTCTTCGCGGCGGTGTTCTGGCTCCAGTCGAGGAACACCTTGCCCGGGCGCAGCGACCTGGTCATCTTCCACACCACCAGGTCGTGCTCCCCGGCGAGCTCCTGGGCGATGGCGCGCGCGTGGTCACGGACGTCGTCGGCGTTCTTGCGCCCGGGCAGCGCGGCGTAGAGGTGCAGGCCCTTGCTGCCGCTGGTGACCGGGGCGCACCGCAGCCCGGCCGCCTCCAGCCGCTCGCGCACGAGCAGCGCCACCCGGCAGCACTCGTGCAGCCCCGCGGGCGCACCGGGGTCGAGGTCGATCACCATCCGGTCCGGGTTGCGCGGCTGGTTGTTCCTGCCCACCCGCCACTGGTGGGCGTGCAGCTCCAGGGAGCCGAGGTTGACCAGGTAGGTCAGCCCGGCGAGGTCGTCGATGAGCGGGTAGGTGACCGAGTCGCCGCCGCCGCGGGACCCGCTCGACGGCAGCGTCACCGAGCGCAGCCAGTCCGGCGCCCCGGACGGCAGGTTCTTCTCGAAGAACCGGTCCGCGCCGGTGCCCTCGGGCCACCGGATCCGGGTGACGGCCCGGTCCCGCAGGTGCGGCAGCAGGACCGGGGCGACCGTGGCGTAGTAGTGGAGCACCTCCCCCTTGGTGGTCCCTGTCTCGGGGTACATCACCTTGTCGAGGCTGCTGATCTTCAGGGTGCGGCCGGCCACCTCGACACGTACGTCGTTGGGCATGCTCAGTCCTCCCGGGTCTCGATGGGCGTCTTGGCGAGCAGGTCCTCGGGCGCCAGGTCGGGCCGGATGCCCAGGTAGGCCGGCTGCCGGAGCCGGCCGGCGCGGGTCACCCCCAGCGAGGCCACCTCGACGACCACCTCGGGTCGCACCCAGGAGGTGCCGGCGGCGTCGACGCGCGGCACCTCGTCGCGGAACGGCGAGACGTCGGCGGCCAACGGCGTCAGCAGCTTCCTGAGCCGCTCCCCCTCCTTGCCGGCGAGCCCGCTGCCGATCCGGCCACGGTAGGCCAGGCCCCCCGGCCCCGGCTCGCCGAGGAGCAGCGCCCCGAGCCGGTGGCCGCTCCCGGTCTCGAGACGCCAGCCGCCGACCACGTAGGACTCGGTCGGGCGGTGCGGGAACTTCAGCCAGTCCGTCGTACGCCGGCCGACGTGGTAGCGCGAGCCGACCCGCTTGCTGACCACCCCCTCGAGATGCTGCTTGCGGGTGGCCTCCATCAGCATCCGGCCGTCGTCGTACGTCGTCGGCACCTGCCACCGGTCGGCGTCGAGGTGCAGCGCGAGCAGCCTCTCGCGACGCTCGGACCACGGCCTGTCGGTGAGGTCCTCCCCGTCGAGCCGCAGCAGGTCGAAGATCACCAGCGTCACCGGGTTGGTCCGGGCCAGGGACTCGGCCTTGCGCGCGTTGCGCACGTGCATCCGGTCCGCGAGGGCCGCGAACGTGGGGATGCCGTCGGCGAACGCCACGATCTCGCCGTCGAGGACCACGTCGTGCCCGACCGCCGCCAGGCCGTGCAGCTCGGGGTAGGCGACGGTGACGTCGTTCTCGTTGCGGGAGGTGAGCCGCAGCCGGCCGGAAGCGACCTCGGCAAGCACCCGGATGCCGTCCCACTTGACCTCGTGCACCCACTCCGGCCCGGTGGGCACCGCCGTGCCACGACTAGCCAGCATCGGTCGCATGGGTACATCCTGACCCATGAATCGGGTAACCCCTGGTTCAGTGGCGGGACCGAGTCGACCCCGAGGAGTGTTGCGTGCGCGCGATCTGGAAAGGCGCCGTGTCGTTCGGCCTGGTGAGCGTGCCGATCAAGCTGTACGCCGCGACCGAGAGCCATGACATCTCGTTCCGGCAGGTGCACGCCAAGGACGGCGGCCGGATCAAGTACCAGCGGGTCTGCAGCATCGACGGCGAGGAGGTGGCGTACGCCGACATCGCCAAGGGCTACGAGACCGACGACGGACAGATCGTGGTCCTCGACGACGACGACCTCGCCGACCTGCCGGCGACCAGCAGCCGGGAGATCTCCGTCGAGAAGTTCGTGCCCAGCGACCAGATCGACCCGATGTGGCTGGAGAAGTCCTACTACCTCGAGCCGGACAAGTCCGCGATCAAGCCCTACGCCCTGCTGCGCGAGGCGCTCGTCGCCGCCGACCGGGTCGCGGTGGTCACCGTGTCGATCCGCACCCGGATGACGACCGCGGTGCTGCGGGTGCGCGACGACGTGATCGTGATGCAGACGATGCTGTGGCCCGACGAGGTGCGCAAGCCCGACTTCGGCGGGCTCGACGCCGGCGAGAAGGTGAAGCCGCAGGAGCTGAAGATGGCGCGGCTGCTCGTGGAGACGCTGGCCGGCGACTACGACCCCGACGACTACGTCGACGACTACCGCGCGGCCCTCGAGGCCATCGTCTCGGCCAAGCTCGAGGGCGGCGAGGTCGCGCACGTCGAGCAGGAGCAGCCGTCCGGCGGCGAGGTCGTGGACCTGCTCGCGGCCCTGCAGCGCAGCGTCGACGCGGCCAAGAGCACCCGCGGGGAGGGCGCCGGCCCCGAGGAGGGCGCGCCCGCGAAGCAGGGCACGTCCGAGCAGAGCGCCTCCCGGAAGAAGGCCGCGGGGAAGAAGACCGCTCAGAAGAAGGCCGCGGAGAAGAAGGCGCCGGCCAAGAAGGCCAGCCCCAAGAAGCGGGCCCCGGCGAAGAAGGCGGCCGCGAAGAAGAAGGCGAGCTGAGGCCGCCCGACCGCAGCGGGGCGGCCCAGGAGCCACGCCAGGAAGGGCGTCAGAGCGGAGGCCGGGCCTGCGCCCACGGCCGGGCCTGCTCCAGCTGGGCGGCCAGGCTCAGCAGCGTGGTCTCGGCGTGCGGCCGGCCGACCAGCTGCACGGCGAGCGGCAGCCCGTCGTCAGCGAAACCGGCGGGCACGGAGGCAGCCGGGTTGCCGGTGACGTTCCACAAGGCGGTGTAGGCGACCATCGGCATCGAGAGGGCGATGGCGCGGAGCGTGCCCAGGCCGTCGATCACCCCGACCTCCGGCGGCCGGGGGGCGAGGGTGGGCGTGAGCAGCACGTCGACCCGGTCGAAGACCTGGTTGGCCCTCACGGCGAGCCGCTCGCCCCGGCGGATCGCCCACTCGCGGACGCGGGGGGTCACCCAGCTGCCCAGCCGGATCGTCTCGCGGGTCCGGCGCTCGAGCCGCTCGGGCGCCTCCACGACCTCCGCCAGGCTCCGCACCCCCGCGAAGAACTGGGGCAGGAAGGCCGCCGCGGGGTCCGGGTAGCGCGGGTCGATCTCCTCGACGTGGTGCCCGAGGTCCTCCAGCAGGGCCGCGGTCGCCTCGACCGCGCGGACGTGCTCGGCGGCCGGCCGGATCCCCGGGGTCGGCGCCTTGACCGACCAGCCGACGCGCAGCCGGCCGGGGTCGGAGGCCGCCGCCTCGGCGAAGGACCGCTCCGGCGGCTCGGCCCGGAACCGGTCGCGGGGCAGGGCGCCGTGGATCACGTCGTAGACGAGTGCCGAGTCGCGGACCGTCCGGGTCAGCGGCCCGGTGGTGCTCAGCGCCCACCAGCCGTGCTCGTGCGGGTCCATCGTGACGCGGCCGCGCTGCGGCTTGAGGCCGAACAAGCCGCAGCAGGCCGCCGGGATGCGGATCGACCCGCCCCCGTCGCCGCCGATGCCCACCGGCACGAGACCCGCCGCGACCGCGGCCGCGCTGCCGCCGCTGGACCCGCCCGGGGACTTCGTGGTGTCCCACGGGTTGCGGGTGATGCCGTGCGCCACCGACTCGGTGAACGGCCACTGGCCGAACTCGGGCATGTTGGTCCTGCCCACGACGACCGCACCGGCGGCGCGCAGCCGGGCCACGACGGCCGCGTCACGGGCCGCGGGCCGCGTGTTGGCGCGACCGCCGAACGTGGTCACCTCACCGGCGACGTCGACCTCCTCCTTGATCGCGACCGGCACCCCGTGCAGCGGGCCGCGCTCCCCCGTCGCGGCGTCCCGCTCCCGGGCCTCGGCGAGGGCCCGCTCGGCGAGCACCGCGGTGAACGCGTTCAGGCGTCCGTCGTACGTCCGGATGCGCTCGAGCACACCGCCGACCAGCTCGACCGAGGAGAGCGTGCCGTCGGCGACCGCGCCGGCCTGGTCGACCACGCCGGCGAAGAAGATGTCGTCGTCCACGCCACCGAGGCTACCCGGCGGTAAGGGGTCACCTCAGGCGTGCCCACCGCAACGGCGCAGGGCCAGCACCACCAGGGAACGGGTGACCTGGACCAGCTCGTCGAGCTCGACCCTCTCCAGGGGGGCGTGGGCCAGCCGGAGGTCGCCGGGACCGTAGTGCAGCGAGGGCACCCCGCCGACGCCGGTGTAGAGACGCAGGTCGCTGCCGTAGACCCCGGAGGTCTGGGGCGGGGGTGCGCCGCCGGCGGCCGCCACGGCCAACCTCGTCTCCTCGACGAGCGGGTGGTCGTCGTCGAGCCAGCCGCTGGCGAACTGGCCGCCGGGCCAGGTCACGACCGGCCGGTTGTCGTGCAGCCACGGGTCCTTGATCGCCGCCTCGGTCACCGCGTCCTCGAAGGCGGTGCGGGCCAGGCGCGGGTCCTCGTCGATCTTCACGCCGTAGCGTCCCTCGGCGACGAGCCGGTCGGGGACGCTGCTGGACCACTCGCCGGTCTGCACGATGCCGAACGACAGCGCGTAGGGGACGCTGCTGACGAACTCCCGGTCGATCCGGCTGTTGCGCTCGTGCTCGAGCTCGACGAGCGCGGCGTGCACCGGCAGGAACGACTCGAAGGCGCTCTGGCCCTCCTTGCGCATCGAACCGTGAGCGGACTTGCCGGTGATCTCGATCCGGAACGTCAGCGCTCCGGCGGTGGCGGTGATCATCTTGGCCGACGTCGGCTCCGTGATCACCGCGGCCTCGCCCCGGTGGCCGCGGCGCAGCGTCGCGAACGCCCCCAGGCCGCCGTCCTCCTCCCCCACCACGGAGTGCACGGCGAGCGGCCGCTCCAGCCGGATCCCGGCGTCGCGCAGCGTGCGTACGACGGCCAGGTTGGCCGCGACGCCGGCCTTCATGTCGCACGCGCCCCGGCCGTAGAGCGCACCCTCGCGGATCTCGGCCGAGAACGGGTCCGTGCCCATCCAGGTCTGGAAGTCGCCCGGCGGGACCACGTCGACGTGCCCGGACAGGATCAGACCGGGCGAGCCCTCGCCGGCGGTGGTGCCGACCACCCCGACCGCCGCGGCGCGCTCGACCTCGTCACCGGGGTACCAGGGATCCTCGCGGAGCTCCTCCAGGTCGATGTCCCACCGGTCCACGTCGGTGTCGAGCCCGCGCAGCAGCTCGGCCATGTGCTCCTGGACGTCGACCTCCGCCTCGCTGCCGCCCACGCTGGGGATCCGCACCAGCTCGATCAGGGACTCCACCAGCGCGTCCTCGTCGAGCTGCTCGAGGACGGACGCCTCGAACCGGGTCAGTGGCTGCTCGCTCATGCCCCCGAGTGTGCCTCATGCCGGGGGAGCGCGCGGTCCTTGCCGCGACCTCTCCTGCGGAACCGCGCGATCACGGCGTCGCGAGCATCGTGCGCACCACCCGGAGCCCCACGGAGAGCCGGGCCAGGTCGGCGTGGTCGTCGGCGCAGATCTCGTCGAGGGTCTCCACCGCGCGCGACACGACCACCTCGTCGCCCTCCTCCCAGTCCGCGACCCGGCCCGGGGCCGGCTGGTCCTCGGCGGTCTCGGCGAGCACCTTCGCGGTGAGCTGGGCGTGGACGGTGTGCAGGTCGTCGCGCAGCGAGGCCCGGGCCATCGTCTGCCAGCGGTCCTCGCGCGGCAGCGCCAGGATCCTCGAGACCAGCGCGGGCAGGCCCAGCCGCTCGCCCAGGGCGAAGTGCACCCGCGCCACCTCCAGCGGGTCGAGGTCGGCACGCTTGGCGGTCTCGACGATCCCGAGGATGGCGTACGCCGGGGGCAGCACCGCCACCCGGCTCGCGAGGTCCTCGGGCACGCCGCCGGACACCAGCGTGTCGCGTCGGGACCGGAACGCGTCGAGCTCGCGGCCGCTGAGCAGGTCGGGCAACGCGTTCATGACCTGCTGGGCGACCACGCCGAAGAAGTCGACGGTGGCCTCGCTCTCCAGGGGCGGCCTGCGGTTGTTGACCAGCCACCGGGACGCGCGCTCGACCAGCGTGCGCATCTCCAGCCGCATCCGGGTCTGCACCAGCGCGCCGACCTTGGCGTCGTAGGAGTTGATCTCGTCGATCAGGGCCCGGGAGCCGAACACCTCCCTCGCCACGAAGTTGGCCCGGACCAGCTCCGCGGCCGAGGCCCCGGTCTCCTCCGACAACCGGTGGTAGTAGGTGATGCCGGCGCCGTTGACGAGGTCGTTGACGACCTGGGTCACGATGATCTCGCGCCGCAGCGGGTGGGAGAGCATCCGCTCCCGGTAGGTCTGGCGCATCTGGGTCGGGAAGTAGCCGAACAGGTCGCTGCGCAGGAACGAGTCGTCGGGCAGGTCGGACTCGAGCAGCTGGTCGGCGAGCACGATCTTCGTGTACGCCATGAGCACCGACAGCTCGGGCACCGTCAGCCCCTGCTGCCTCTCGAGCCGCTCCGCCACCGTCTTGCGGCTCGGCAGCCTCTCGAGCTCCCGGTCGAGCAGCCCGGCACGTTCGAGCCTCCTGACCCAGTCCTCGTGGACGTGCAGCAGCGCGGGCGCCTGGGCCGCCGAGGAGGCCAGCGCGACGTTCTGCTCGTAGTTGTCGCGCAGCACGAGCGTGCCCACCTCGTCGGTCATCGACGCGAGGAGGTCGTTGCGCTGCTTGCCGGTCAGGTCCCCGTTGACGACCACCTGGTCGAGCAGGATCTTGATGTTCACCTCGTGGTCCGAGGTGTCCACACCGGCGGAGTTGTCGATGAAGTCGGTGTTGATGCGGCCGCCGGCCCGGGCGTACTCGATCCGGCCGAGCTGCGTCAGCCCGAGGTTGCCACCCTCCCCCACGCAGCGGCAGCGCAGCTGCGACCCGGTGACCCGGATCTGGTCGTTCGCCTTGTCGCCGACGTCGGCATCGGTCTCGGTCTCGGCCCGCACGTAGGTGCCGATGCCGCCGTTCCAGAGCAGGTCGACCTTCGCGGTCAGGATCACCCGCATCAGCTCGGCCGGGGTCATCGAGGAGACGTCGTCGGCGAGACCGAGCGCCTTCCGGACCTCCGGGCTGATCGGGATGGACTTGCTCGACCGCCGGTAGACCCCACCGCCCTTCGAGATCAGCTCCGGGTCGTAGTCCTGCCAGCTGGAGCGGGGCAGGTCGAACATCCGGCGTCGCTCGGCGTACGACGCGGCCGGGTCCGGGTCCGGGTCGAGGAAGATGTCGCGGTGGTCGAAGGCCGCGAGGAGGCGGGTGTGCTCCGAGAGCAGCATCCCGTTGCCGAACACGTCGCCGGACATGTCACCGATGCCGACACAGGTGAAGTCCTCGCTCTGGCAGTCGATGCCCATCTCACGGAAGTGCCGGCGCACCGCCTCCCAGGCCCCCCGCGCGGTGATGCCCATCGCCTTGTGGTCGTAGCCCACGGACCCGCCCGAGGCGAACGCGTCGCCGAGCCAGAACCCGTAGTCCTTCGCCACCTGGTTCGCGATGTCGGAGAAGGTGGCGGTGCCCTTGTCGGCCGCGACGACGAGGTAGGAGTCGTCGCTGTCGTGGCGGACGACCCGTTGCGGGGGCACGGTCTCGTGGGCGACGAGGTTGTCGGTGATGTCGAGCAGCCCGGAGATGAACGTCTTGTAGCAGGTGATGCCCTCGTTGAGCCAGGCCTCCCGGTCCCCGGGGTCGGGCAGCTGCTTGCAGAAGAACCCGCCCTTCGCCCCGACCGGGACGATCACGGCGTTCTTGACCATCTGCGCCTTCACCAGCCCCAGCACCTCGGTGCGGAAGTCGTCGCGCCGGTCCGACCAGCGCAGCCCGCCGCGCGCGACCGCGCCGAAGCGCAGGTGCACGCCCTCGACCCGGGGCGAGTACACGAAGATCTCGAACTTCGGCCGCGGCTCGGGCAGGTCGGGGATCGCGTCGGGACGGAGCTTGAGCGAGATGTAGGGCTTGGGCTGCCCGTCGGGCCCGAGCTGGAAGTAGTTCGTGCGCTGCGTGGCGGCGATGACGGTGGCGTAGGAACGCAGGATCCGGTCGTGGTCGAGGCTGGCCACGTTGTCCAGAGCCCGACGGATCCGGTCCTCGAGGTCGGCCAGCTTCGCGAGCCGGGACTCGCTGTCTGCGGTCAGGTCGCCGTTGCGACCGGGGTCGAACCGCACCTCGAACAGGGACACCAGGTAGCGGGTGATGTCGACGTTCTGCTTGAGTGCGCCCTCGATGTAGTCCTGCGCGAACGGCGTGCCGCCCTGGCGCATGTACTTCGCGTAGGCCCGCAGGACCGAGGCCTGCCGCCAGGTCAGGCCGGCGGCGAGGACCAGGGCGTTGAAGCCGTCGGTCTCGTTGCGGCCCTCCCACACGGCGGCGACGGCCTCCTGGAACAGCTCGCGCCCCCGTGACGGCGGCATCGAGCCGTAGCGCAGGCCGAAGTCGTAGACGTAGGACTCGCGGCGGAGCCCGTCCATGACATAGGGGCGCTCGTCGACCACCTCGACGTCCATCGAGGACAGCACCGGCAGCACCTGGCTCAGCGACAGCGGGCTGCCGATCCGGAACACCTTCAGCCGCGCCTCGTGCGGGGCCGAGCCCATCGGCTCGTAGAAGGACAGCGCGATGCCCTCCTCCCCGGGGATGCCTTCCAGCATCCCGATGTCGACCGCGCCGGTGCGCGGCGAGAAGTCCTCCTTGTAGGCCTCCGGGAACGCCTCGGCGTACTGCCGGGCCAGTCGGGCGCCCTCCTCCTCGCCGTACTCGGTGTGCACCGCGGCCGCGAGGTCGTCGCGCCAGGAGCGCGCGGCGTCGGCGAGCTTGCGCTCGAGCTCGGCCTGGTCGAACCCGTCGATGAGCCGGCCCCTGGGCGGGCGTACGACGAAGTGCAGGCGGGCGAGCATCGACTCGCTGACCCGCGCGGTGTACTCGAGGGACTCGCCGCCGAGCTCGGTCTTGAGGATGTGCGCGATGCGCTCCCGGACCGCCGTGGTGTAGCGGTCGCGGGGCAGGTAGATCAGGCAGGACAGATAGCGGTGGTAGGTGTCCTTGCGGACGAACAGCCGCAGCTGGCGACGCTCGCGGGTGTGCAGCACCGCCTCCGCGATCGGGACCAGCTCCTCGACCGGCGTCTGGAAGAGCTCGTCGCGGGGGTAGGTCTCCAGCACGTCCATGAGCGCCTTGCCGGTGTGGCTCAGCGGGGCGAAGCCGGCCAGCTCGAGGACCTGCCGCGCCTTGTCCCGGATCACCGGGATCCGGGTCAGGGACTCGGTGTAGGCGGCGGAGGAGAACAACCCCAGGAAGCGACGCTCGCCGACGACCTCGCCGGAGGCGTCGAACGACTTGACCCCGACGTAGTCGAGGTAGACCGGCCGGTGCACGGTGGCCTTGGAGTTCGCCTTGGCCAGCACCAGCAGGGTCTTGTCCCGCGCCCGCGCCTTGACCAGCGGCGGCAGCTTGCCGAAGGAGGCGGACATGTCCTGGTCGGCCCGCAGGATGCCGAACCCGGTGCCGGGCATCGCCCGGAGCACCTCGTCCTCTCCCTCGCCCTCGAGCTGGTACTCGCGGTAGCCGAGGAACGTGAAGTGGTCGTCGGCCAGCCAGTTCAGCAGGGCCTTGCCCTCGTCGACCTCGTGGTCCGGCAGCGGCGGAGGGTTCTCCTCGAGGTCGGCGACGATCTGCAGCGCCTGGGCCCGCATCCGCTCCCAGTCCTCGACGGCCTCCCGGACGTCGAGGAGAACCTTGGAGAGCCCCTGCTCGATCTCCTCGAGGAGCTCGACGCTGGTCTCGCGGTCGATCTCGATGTGCATCCAGGACTCGCGGAACAGGTCGTGGGACTGCCCGACGTCGGAGTTCGGCCGCTCCTCCTCGGTGAACACCTCCTGCAGGCTCCCGGTGATGTCGCGGCGGACCACCATCTGGGGGTGCACGACCATGTGCACGTCCCGGGCCTGCTCGGTGAGCTCCATCGTCACCGAGTCGACGAGGAACGGCATGTCGTCGGTGACCACCTCCACCACGGTGTGGCCGTTCGCCGACCAGCCGTGCTCCGAGACGGTGGGCGTGAAGACATGGATGTTGGCGGTGCCCTGCGGCCGGTACGACGCGAGCCGGTACTGGCTGATCGCGGGCCCGGCGAGGTCCACGTCACTGCGCTCGACGACGTCCTCGGCGGCGACGTGGCGGTAGTAGTGGTGGAGCAGCTGGAGGGCGGTCTCGGCGGGAGGACCACCGGCGCCCGTCCTGGCCGCGACGATCGCCGCCGCCTTCTCGAGGAGGTCGTCCTTGTTCTCTTCCAGCGTCGTGCGCACGCAGCATCAGCCTCTTCGCTCCCGGGCACGGAGCGCCGCCGGGCTCGGCGGGCGCCTCGTGCGACGACACTCCGTTGTGCCGTCGATCCGACACTAGAACCTGGGCGCGTCGCTTCCAACACGGGCTCGCCGGTGCCGGTGGCCATGCGCGATGATGTCCGCCATGAAGATTCGACACGAGATCAGCTACGACGCCCCTCCCGCGGACGTCTACGCCATGCTGGCGGACCCCTCCTTCCGGCGGAAGAGCTGCGCGGCGATGGGGGTGCTCTCCTGCGACGTGCGCATCGAGCCGGCGGCCGAGGGCATGACCGTGGTGATCGACCAGGTGCAGCCGACCGCGGGCATCCCGGCGTTCGCGAAGAAGATCACCGGGGAGACCACCCGCGCGGTGCAGACCGAGGAGTGGACCGGTCCGGCGGAGGCGACGCTGACCGTGAGGACGCCCGGCAAGCCCATGGAGATCGAGGGCCGGCTGACGCTCACGGCCGACGGCGCCTCGACCGTGGAGACGTTCGAGGGCGACGTGCGGGCCAAGGTGCCGCTCATCGGCGGGAAGCTGGAGTCGCTGACGGCGGATCTCTTCAAGGCCGGCATGGACAAGGAGCACTCCGCGGGGGTGGCCTGGCTGGCCGGTGAGCGCGGATGAGGTTCCACCACGAGCTGCGCTACGACGCCCGTCCCGACGAGGTCTTCGCGATGCTGGGCGAGCCGCACTTCCGCGAGCGGGTGTGCGCCTCCATGCACTCGACGAGCTACGACGTGACCATCGAGT
Organism: uncultured Actinomycetota bacterium; assembly: GCA_963838025.1. Lineage (GTDB taxonomy): Bacteria > Actinomycetota > Actinomycetes > Propionibacteriales > Nocardioidaceae > Nocardioides_B. The sequence goes on along the minus strand of CAWIPF010000001.1, from coordinate 797,063 downwards.
CCGAGGATGACCGGATGGAGGTGACCGTCGACCAGACCCAGCCCGCGCACGGGATCCCGTCGTTTGCCAAGAAGTTCGTGGGCGACGAGATCCGGATCCTCCAGGACGAGCGCTGGAGCAGCCCCGTGCGTGCCGTCCTGGAGGTGGCCATCCCCGGGAAGCCGGGACACCTCAAGGGCGAGATCACCCTCACCGAGTCCGGCTCGGGCACCCTCGAGAGCGTCACCGGGGAGATCCGGGTGCACATCCCGCTGGTCGGCGGGAAGCTCGAGGGTCTCGTCGCGAAGCTGCTCGGCGACGCCCTCGACAGCGAGCACCGGGTCGGCCGCGCCTGGCTGGACGGGGCCGACCGGGCGTGAGGTCCGGCTGACCTGCCCGAGGTGATGCCCGGCTAGGCGGGGCTCCCGGGAGCGGGGTCCGGCCGCTCGGTCGCGGAGCGCTGGGCGGGCTCCTGGGCGAGCTCCTCGGCGAGCTCCTCGGCGATGTCACGCTTGCGGACGACGTGCACGACGACGAACAGCACCACGAACGGCCCGAAGGCGACCAGCGCCACCAGGGCCTTCTCGGCGGGGTGCAGCGCACCGAGGTGGAGCGCGATCAGGGTCAGGTCGGACATGATGGGCCCGCTCGGTCAGCCCATGTACGGGTAGCGGTAGTCCTTCGGCGGGTCGAACGTCTCCTTGATCGACCGGGGCGAGGTCCAGCGCATCAGGTTCGACGGGGCTCCGGCCTTGTCGTTGGTCCCGGAGGCCCGGGCGCCGCCGAACGGCTGCTGCCCGACCACGGCACCGGTCGGCTTGTCGTTGATGTAGAAGTTCCCGGCCGCGAAGCGCAGCCGCTCGCGGGCCCAGGCGATCGCGTGGCGGTCCTGGGCGATGATCGAGCCGGTGAGGGCGTACGGCGCGAAGGACTCCATCTGCGCCACGACCTTCTCGAAGTCGTCGTCGGCGAACACGTGCACGGCGAGGACCGGGCCGAAGTACTCCGTGGCGAACATCTGGTCCGTCGGGTCGCCGCCCTCGACGACGGTCGGCCGCACGAACCAGCCGACCGAGTCGTCGACCTGACCGCCCACCAGGATCTCCAGGCTCTGGGACCGCTTCGCCCGGGCGATCGCCTTCTTGTGCTTGGCGAACGCCCGCTCGTCGATCACCGCGCCCACGAAGTTCGAGAAGTCCGTGACGTCGCCCATCGCGAGCGACTCGACCTCGGCGAGGAACGAGTCGCGCATCTTGCGCCACACCGACCGGGCGACGTACACGCGCGACGCCGCGGAGCACTTCTGGCCCTGGTACTCGAACGCGCCCCGCAGCATGGCCACCCGCAGCACGTCCGGGTCGGCGGACTTGTGCGCGACGATGAAGTCCTTGCCCCCGGTCTCCCCGACGACCCGCGGGTAGGACCGGTAGCGCGAGATGTTCTCGCCGACCGTGGACCACAGGTGCTGGAAGGTCGGGGTGGACCCGGTGAAGTGGATGCCGGCGAGGTCGGGGTGCTTGAGCGCGACCTCGGAGACGTCGAGCCCGTCACCGGGCAGCATGTTGATCACGCCGGGAGGCATCCCGGCCTCCTCCAGCAGCTCCATGGTGAGGTGCGCCGCCAGCTGCTGGGTCGGCGAGGGCTTCCAGATCACGGTGTTGCCCATCAGCGCCGGGGCGGTGGGCAGGTTGCCGGCGATCGCGGTGAAGTTGAACGGCGTGATCGCGTAGACGAAGCCCTCCAGGGGCCGGTGGTCGGTGCGGTTCCACACGCCGCGGGAGTTCGCGATCGGCTGCTCGGCGACGATCTGCTTCGCGAAGTGGACGTTGAACCGCCAGAAGTCGATGAGCTCGCACGCCGCGTCGATCTCCGCCTGGAAGGCCGTCTTCGACTGCCCGAGCATGGTCGCGGCGTTGAGCCGCTGCCGCCACGGGCCGGCCAGCAGGTCGGCCGCCTTGAGCAGCACCGCGGCCCGCTCGTCCAGCGGCAGGGCGCGCCAGCCGGGAGCCGCCTGCTGGGCCGCGGCGACGGCCTCCTTCGCGTCGGCCTGCGTGGAGTTCTTCAGCACCCCCAGCACGTGCCGGTGGTCGTGGGGCTGCACGACCGGGATCTCCTGGCCGCGGCCCGGCTTCTTCACACCGCCGATGGTGGCGGTGAGGTCGACCTGACGGTCCTCCTGACGCTTGAGCTCGAGCTCGAGCTCGGCGCGCTCCGGGGTCCCCGGGGCGTAGGTGAGGTTCGGCTCGTTGACCGGAGCCGGCGAGTGCGTGATCGCGTCCATGGGACCGATCGTGTCAGACCCCCCGGGTTACTCCCAAGTCACTCGGACCGGGTCACCCCGGGTGGGCCGGACCCTCGACCAGGTCGAGGACCTCCTGGCTGGCGTACCAGCCGAGCTCGATGTCGCGGCACCGGTCCACCACCGCGACCGCGTCCGCCTCGCCGCGCAGGGCGTCGGGGAGGCGCTCGGCCGCCGCCGCGACGGCCGCCTCGGCGTCCTCGTCGTCGACGAGCACCGCAGCGACCAGGCGCAGCGGGGCGGGCTCGTCGACCTCGACCAGGGTCGGGTCGGCGTCGTCGAGGGGTCGGACCGACGGCACGTCCACGGCCACCACCACCCGGCGCGGAGGGTCGCCCTCCACGAGCAGCCCGAGCGCCGCCTCGGCGGCGGCGGAGGACGCGGCGTACTCCCACTCCTCGTCGCCGCCGTCGGCGTACGCCTCGCGCAGCGCCTCGGTCACCGCGTGCGCGGCGAACGGCGCGGGCCCGATCCCGCCCGAGGCGACGATGCCGGCGAGACGGGTCAGCGTGCTCGGCACGTAGACGCGGGTCCCGCTCACGGGTGGCCGCCCTTCTTGGCGGCCGCCCTCTTGCGGCCCCGCGGGGCCCGCTGCCGCGTCTCGCTCGTGCTGTCGACGAGCTCCTCGAGAGCCTCGGTGACGCACTGGCCCAGCACCTCGAGGTCCGGCAGGGCGTCGCGGTCGCCGTTGAGCCCGAAGTAGACGCCCCCGTCGTACGACGTGACCCCGATCGCCAGCGCGTGGCCGGGCAGCAGCGGCTGCACCGGGTAGGACTCGAGCATCTGGGCGCCGGCGGCGTAGAGCGGGAACTGGGGACCGGGGACGTTGGTGATCACCAGGTTGAAGCCACGCCGCTCCTGCCGCGCCGCCACCCGCGAGCCGAGAGCGTGGAAGGTGGTCGGGGCGAAGCCGGCCACCCCGGCGATCCGGTCCGCGGCGACCGCTCGCTCGGTCTCCTTGTGCGCCTTCAACGCGTAGGAGACCTGGTGCAGCCGGACCACGGGGCTGGACTCGCCGATCGGCAGGCTCAGCAGGTGGCCCGCGACCTGGCTGCCGAGCGAGGTGGGCTCGAGGTCGCTGTCGATCACGCTCATCGGCACCATCGCCCGCAGCGTCCGGCTGCCGTGGACCGACTCGGCCCGGGTCATCAGCCAGCTGCGCATGGCGCCCGTGATCGTGGTCAGGACGACGTCGTTGACGGTGCCGCCGTGGAAGCGCCGGACCTTGCGGTAGTCCTCCAGCGACGTCTTGACGGTCACGAACCGTCGCTGCTCGGACAGCGTGGCGTTGACCGGCGACTCGGGCACGGCCCGCCGGCCGGACAGCGACCCGACCGCCTGCCACGCCTTGGACCCGACCGTGCCGGCGGAACGCAGCACCGTCCGCGTGTTGGCGCGCGCGGTCCCCACCGCCAGCCGCGGGTCCCGGACGGACTCGCGGACCGCCTGCGCGAGCAGCGCGGGCGGGCTGGGCTCCCGGGCGGGCCGCCAGTCGTCGTGCACCGTCGCCGGCGGCCTCGGGTCGACGTCCAGGATCACCTGGCCGAGGTCGATGGTGGCGACCCCGTCGACCAGGATCTGGTGGGACTTGCTCAGGATCGCGAAGCGGCCGTGCTCGAGACCCTCGATCAGGTACATCTCCCACAGCGGCCGGTTGCGGTCCAGGCGGCGCGACATGATCCGGGCGACGAGCTCCCTGAGCTGCTCCATCGACCCGGGGCGGGGCAGGGCCGACCGCCGGACGTGGAAGGTGAGGTCGAAGTCGTCGTCGTCGACCCAGACCGGGTTGGCCACCCGTCCGGGAACCCAGCGGATCCGCTGCCGGTAGCGCGGGACGAACGCGATCCGGTCGTCGATGAGGCCGAGCAGCCGGTCGTAGTGGAATCCCTGCGCGGGAGGTTCGAAGATCTCGAGCGTCGCGTTGTGCATGGGCGTGCTCGCGGACTCGGCCGCCAGGAAGGCCAGGTCGTCCGCTCGGAGCCGCTCGCTCATCCGAGATCCTTTCGAACTGGGGGTCCGCTCATGGGTGGCTCGGTCACTCATGCGATTCTGACAGAGCGGACCCGTCGCCGACCCGTCACCCTCGGAGGAGTGAGAAGAGATGGTCTTCGCCCACGGCATCGGTGGCGCCAAGGACCTGCCGATCCCGGCCGCGTACGCGATGGCGGGTGCCGGGGCCGCTCTCGCGGTGTCGTTCATCGTGCTCGCGCTGGCGTGGCGCACGCCGCGCTTCGACGCCGCCCACAAGGGCCGTCCCGCCCCCGGGTGGCTGGCCCGGCTGGTCGACGGCGCCGTGTTCGCCGCCCTGGTCCGGGCGCTCGGCTTCGCCTTCTTCCTGTACGTCGCGTGGGCCGCGGTCGCGGGCAAGGACCTGCTCACCAACCCGGTGTTCGGCGTCGTCTACGTGTGGCTGTGGGTGGGCCTGGTGCCGGCCTCGCTGCTCTTCGGGCCGTTCTACCGGGCGGTCAGCCCGGCGCGCACGGTCCACCTGCTGCTCAGCCGGCTCACCGGCGGCCGGCCGGAGCAGGGGCTGGTGGAGCTGCCGAGGTGGGTGGGCTACTGGCCCGCCGCGTTCGGCCTCTTCGCGTTCGTGTGGCTCGAGCTGGTCTCACCCCACTCGACGTACCTGTCCCCCGTGCGGCTGTGGTTCGTGGTCTACCTCGCCGTCGTGGTGGTGGGCGGGCTGGTGTTCGGGAGCTCCTGGATCGAGCGGGCGGACCCTTTCGAGGTGTACTCCACGCTGGTCGGGCACCTGTCGGTGTTCGGGCGCCGCGCGGACGGCACGCTGGTGCTGCGCAGCCCACTCGGCAACCTCGACGGGGTGCCGGCGAGACCGGGGCTGGTGGCCGTGGTGGCCGTGCTGTTCGGCAGCACCGCGTTCGACAGCTTCAAGGACTCGCCGACGTGGCTGGGCTTCACGCAGTCGTCTGCGGTGAGCACGGAGCTGCTCAACGTGTCGGCCCTGCTGGGGTTCTGTGTGGTCGTCGGGGTGACGTTCGGCGCGGCCACGATGGCCACCGGCATCTCGGAGGACACCGGGCGCGGCCACCTCCCGGCGCGCTTCGCGCACTCCGTCGTCCCGATCGTGGTGGGCTACGTCACCGCCCACTACCTGTCGTACTTCGTCGAGGTCGGGCAGCAGACGCTGATCCAGCTCAGCGACCCCCTCGGCACCGGAGCGGACTACCTGGGCACCGCCGACTGGCAGACGGGCTACTGGCTGACCACCCACCCGACCTTCCTGGCGGTGGTGAAGGTCCTCGCCGTGGTGACCGGTCACGTGCTCGGGGTGGTCGCCGCGCACGACCGGGCGATCAAGCTGCTGCCCCGGCGCCACCAGCTCACCGGCCAGCTGCCGCTGCTGTTCGTGATGGTGTTCTACACGGTGACCGGGCTCTACCTGCTCTTCGGCGCCTGAGCACGGCGGAGCCCGCGCCGGCGCCGGGGACGCGTCCCCGAGGGCTCGCCGGCCACGGCGTCCGCGAGCTCGGCCAGCGCGCCCCTCAGCTCCGAGTCGCCGCTCTCGACGAGGCTGCTGCCGGCCATCAGGGCCCGGTCCACGGCCCTGCGGTCGTCCGGCAGGACGTGCATCCCGACCGGGGTCACGAACCCCTCGACCATGCCGTGGATCTCCTTGACCCCCCAGCCGAGGGAGGGTCGCCACCGGTTGACCACCACCCGCAGCGGCGTGTCCGGGACCAGCTCGCGCACCTCCACCAGGGCCCGGGCCAGCCTGGCCAGCCCCACGGGGTCCGCGGCGCCCACCACCACGACCTCGTCGGCCCGCTCCACCGCCGCGACCGTCATCTGGTTGCGGCCCGGGCCCGCGGCGCCGAACGGGTCGGCGGGTTCCCGCTCCAGGCTGAACCCGACGTCGACGACCACGTGCCCGGCCAACGTCGTGGCCAGCTCCAGCAGGTCGTCGAAGGCGGCCGGTCGGACCTCCGCCCACCGGTCGGCGCGGGGCAGCCCGCTGAGCACCCGCAGCGCCCCGACCTGGCGCGCCAGCGACGCCAGCCTCGGCGCGTCGAGCCGCCCGGCGTTCGCCAGCCGGGCGGCTCCGAGCAGCCCCGACGCCTCGTCGAGCACGCCGAGGTGCTGGGCCACGGCGCCCGCATAGGGGTCGGCGTCGACGAGCATGGCCGCCAGCCGGCGGGCCGCGAGCTCGGCGGCCAGCCCCACCGCCACCGTGGTGCGACCGGGCGCGCCCGCGGGTCCCCACACGACGGTCAGCCGGCCCGCCCTCGGCGCACCCGGCCCGGTCGGGACCGGCGGGGCGCCGGTGCGGCCGACGGGCGCGGCCCCCGAGGTCGCCGAGGTCGCCGCGGCCACGACGAGCCCGGCGAGACCGCCGAGCTCGGCGGCGTCGACGAGGTGCTCCGCACCGAGGCGGCGCAGCCGGTGCGCCTCGGTGCCCAGCTCGCCGGCACCGGTCACCAGCACGACTCCGACGCCGGCGCGGGCCAGGCAGCCGATGCTGTCCGCGTCGAGGCCCGGCAGCGACCCCGAGACCACCGCCACGCCCGCAAGGCCGGTGGCCGCGGTGGCCAGCAGGTCGGGGAGGTCGACGCAGCGCTTGTGCAGCACCAGGCCCGGGCCACCGTGGTTCAGCCGGTCGAGGGCCTCGGTCTCCCAGGGCGCCCCGGACGCGGCCACCAGCACCGGGATCCGGTCCGGCATCACTCCCCCGATCTCATCCGTGCCGTCGCAACCGTCAGTGCCGCCGGGTCAGCAGCACGCTCCCCCGCGCGAGCTGCGCCAGCGCCTCGGACAGCCGGCCCTCCTGCTCGCCGTCCACCCCGACGATCACCTGCCGCGTCGCGCTCGGGCCCAGTGCGGTGGAGCTGCGCGGAACCGCCACGACGGTGACGTCGTGGAACACCAGGGTCGCCCGGTCGTTCGTCGCCGGGCCGCCCGCCCGCGCCCCGGCCGCACCGGGGTCGGGGGCCACCCACACGTCGACGACCGAGCCGACCCGGACCGTGGCCGGGACGGCCTCGCTGTCCACGGCCAGCGGGACCTCGGTGGCCGGGTGCGCCACCCGCCCGGTGACGGCGGCCCGCGGAAGCAGCTCCCCGGAGCCGACCTCGCGCCGCAGCACCGCGCCTGCGGGCACGGGCGCGGCTGCCGACAGGTAGCGGTCCGCGTCGGCCTGCGCGCCGAAGCGGACCTGCCGGCGGACCAGGTCGCCGGGTGCGAGCCGGTGCCCCGCCGCCAGGCTGGTGCGAGCCGACCACACCGGGACGGTGTCGTCCGCCCCGGCCAGCAGCCGGGCTCCGGCGACCACCGAGAGCGCGACGAGCGCGATCCCCACGACCAGCCGCGGGTCCCGCCACCGGCGGCGCGCGTGCCGCTGCGCCGTCGGCGAGGAGGGCACCTGGGCCGGGGGCGTTCGGGCCGGGGGCGTTCGCGAGTCGAGGCCGGCGCTCATGCGCTCATCATGCCGACATCATGCCGACTCCGCGCCCCGGAACCCACGGCCATCCACAGGCAAACGCGGTCCAGCGTCTCGGAACGTCGGCAAACGCTGGCATAGTGGGGGACATGGCAGAGCCGCGTTTCCTCACCCTCGCGGACGTGGCGGAGATCCTGGCCACCTCCACCGCGCAGGTCTACGCGCTGGTGCGCCGCGGCGACCTGCGTGCGATCAAGATCGGTGGACGCGGCCAGTGGCGGGTGGAGACGGTCGAGCTCGAGGCGTTCATCGAGCGGATGTACGACCAGGTCGAGGCCGAGACGGCCCGCGCCGGCCGCGACGCCGACTCCTGAGCGGCTACACGCTCCCCACCGCGGCGGTGGCCGCGAAGGGCACGACCACGACCGCGCCGCGGCCGTCCGGCGCGCCGGCCACGTCCCCGGTCAGCACCTCGACGAAGTCCGCTCCCACCCGGCCGAGCAGCCCGACGCACGAGCCCCCGTCGGTACGACGTACCACCACCGGCGCGTGCGCCTCGGCGATGCCACGCAACGCCGAGGCGAACCCGAGGCGACCGGTCAGCGGCCGGGCGGGCTCTCCGAGCGCCCGCGGGGACAGGCCCCCCGCGTAGGTGACGGCGGCGACCGGCACCGCCCAGTCCTGCTGACCGGACCGGACCAGGCACCAGTCCCGGCCGACCCGCGCCAGCGTGCCCGACAGCGGCGCGGACCCGGCCAGACCCAGGGTCACCTCGCCCGCGGCCGACGCGTGCAGGCGGGCGAGGAGGTCGACCCGGGCGTACTCGGCCCGGCTCAGCTCGGCCACCTCGGCGTCGCGCTCGGCCAGGGCCAGACCCTCGGCCTGCTGCTCCAGGTCGTCGAACAACGCCAGCAGCCGTTCCTCCCATCGCATGCAGCGACGGTCACCGCCGCGCCGGTGGATGTCAACAGGCCCGGGGACGGGCGCTTGACGCGTGCACCGAACGACGGCTGAATACATCAAACGACAGCAAACGCAAGGACTCGGCATGAAACCAGCGCTTCCGCGGCTCGTCCTCGTCGCCCGCTGCGCGCTGCTGCTGGCGGCCGGCACCGGCGCCACCGGGGCCGTGCTCCGCGTGGTCGCGGACACCGTCCGCCCGGCGGTCCTGGGCCTCCGGGACCACGGCGGCGACGCCCTGCCGCTCACCGACGCGGTGGCCGCGATCGCCGCGGCCGCGTTGCTGGCCTGCTGGCTGCGCGTCGGCTGCCTCGGCGCGGCCCTCACCCTGCGGGTCGCCCGGGACGCGCTTCGCGGTGGCGGCCCGCACGCCGTCCCGGTCGCGCGGCCCGGCCGCGCCCCGCGCCTGGTCCACCGGATCGTGCTGGTCGCCGTCGGCCTCGGCGCCTCCGGTGGGTTCGTGCTCCCCGCCCACGCCGAGCCGGCCGGGCGGCCGTCGCCGCAGACCGTGGCGGCGCGGGCCGGGGCCCTCACCGGGCTGGCCCTGCCCGACCGGACCGCCGGAGCCGGCGCCCGCCGACGGCCGCCCGCGCCCGCGGTCCTCACCGTGCACCCCGGTGACTCCCTGTGGTCGATCGCGGTCGGGCTGGCGCCGGAGGGGGCCGGCCCGGGCCAGGTCGCCGCCACCTGGAGCCGGCTCTGCCGGGCCAACGCGGCGCGGCTCGGGGACCGTCCCGACCTGATCTTCCCCGGCACCCACCTGGTCGTGCCGCGGCACGACCTTCCCGGAAAGGAACAGCCGTGACCCACATCCCACCCCCTCTGCCGGTCCGCCGTCCGCCCGCGCCCGCCACCGGCCGGGCGACCGTGACCCGGCTGGCCGTCGAGGGCACCGAACCGGAGGAGGTGCCGGTCGCCTCGGTCCAGGGCACGCTGGCGCTCGACCTGGACCGCCGCACGCTCCCGCCTCCCGCCCCCGACCTGCGCCTGGTCGCCGGCGGCGGCGACGGGCCGGGGCCCGACGACGTCACGGCCTGGGCGGGCGCCTTCGCGCAGGCCGTCGTCGAGGTGATCGGCGGCGACCGACCGGTCGCCCAGCTGCTCCGGTGCACGACCGTGCGGGTCTACAACGACCTCAGCCGCCGGGTCCGCATCCTGGCCCGGACGGCCCCCGCGCCGCAGCGGATGCGCACCGTGCGGCCGATGGTGCGGAGCGTGCACGTGTTCCGGCCCACTCCGGCCACGGCCGAGGTGAGCGTCCACGTGCGCCACGGCCAGCGCTCCCGGGCGATGGCCGCGCGGCTCGAGCGCCGGGACGGACGCTGGACCTGCACCGCGCTCCAGCTGGGCTGAGAGCGCCCCGAGAGCCCGCCTCGGCGGTCAGCCGTTGACGCGGGTGGTCAGCCCCGTCGGGCCTCCCGGTGCGCCGTGGCACTTCTTGTACTTCTTGCCCGAGCCGCAGGGGCACTCCGCGTTGCGGCTGACGCCGGCGTACGGGTCGTCCCTGGTGGTGACCGGCGCCCCGCTGACCTCGGCTCCGCCGGTCTCCGCGGGCGCCGAGTAGGACAGGTGCTGCGGCACCGCGGGCCGCTCCAGGCCCTTCGCGAGCAGCGTCGGCGCCTCGGTCCCCGCGGCGGCAGCCTGCGTGAGCGCCGGGCCGAACTCCTCCTCGGCGAGCTCGGCCGGCTCCTCCTCGACCTGGACCTCCAGGTTGAACAGGTAGCCGACCGACTCCTCCTTGATCCCGTCCATCATCACGCTGAACATGTCGAAGCCCTCGCGCTGGTACTCCACCAGCGGATCGCGCTGCGAGTAGGCGCGCAGCCCGATGCCCTCGCGCAGGTAGTCCATCTCGTAGAGGTGCTCGCGCCACTTGCGGTCGAGCACGGACAGCACCACCCGACGCTCGAGCTCGCGCATGACCTCGTCGCCGAACTCCGCCTCGCGCGCGTCGTACGCCGCCTGGGCGTCGCTCTTGACGTCCTCGATCAGCTGCTCACGGGTCAGGCCGTCCCGGCCGCCCGCCTCCTCCTCGAGGTCCGCGAGCCTGAGCGAGATCGGGTACAGCTGCTTGAGCGCGGTCCACAGCGACTCGAGGTCCCACTCCTCCGGGAAGCCGGCGGTCGCGGCGGTGACGTAGCCCTCGACGACGTCGTCGATCATGCTGCGCACCTGCTCGTGCAGGTCGGCACCCTCGAGCACCGCGCGCCGCTCGCCGTAGATCACCTCGCGCTGCCGGTTCATCACGTCGTCGTACTTCAAGACGTTCTTGCGCGAGTCGAAGTTCTGCGCCTCCACCTGGGCCTGCGCCGAGGCGATCGCGCCGGTGACCCGCTTGTTCTCGATCGGCACGTCGTCGGGGACCTTGAGCGTGGTCAGCACCCAGTCCACCCAGTCGGACTTGAACAGCCGCATCAGGTCGTCCTGGAGCGAGAGGTAGAACCGCGACTCGCCGGGGTCGCCCTGCCGGCCGGAACGGCCCCGCAGCTGGTTGTCGATGCGCCGCGACTCGTGACGCTCGGTGCCGATCACGTAGAGACCGCCGGCGGCCTTGACCTGGTCGTGCTCCGCGGCGACCTTGGTGTTGATCCGCTCGACGGTCTCCGGCCAGGCGGCTTCGTACTCCTCCGCGTTGTCGACCGGGTCGAGACCCTGCTTGCGCAGCTCCTGGTCGGCGAGGAACTCCACCGAGCCGCCGAGCATGATGTCGGTGCCGCGGCCGGCCATGTTCGTGGCCACCGTGACCGCGCCCCGGTGACCGGCCATCGCGACGATCTTCGCCTCGTCCGCGTGGTGCTTCGCGTTCAGCACCGAGTGCGGGATCCCGCGCCGCTTCAGCAGCTCCGAGAGGTGCTCGGACTTCTCGACCGAGACGGTGCCGACCAGGACCGGCTGGCCGTTCGCGTGCCGCTCGGCGATGTCGTCGGCGACCGCGTTGTACTTCGCCTCCTCGGTCCGGTAGACGAGGTCGCCCTGGTCCTTGCGGATCAACGGCATGTTGGTCGGGATCGGCACCACGCCGAGCCTGTAGATCTTGTCGAACTCCGACGCCTCGGTCATCGCGGTGCCGGTCATGCCGGAGAGCTTGTCGTAGAGGCGGAAGTAGTTCTGCAGGGTCACGGTGGCGAGGGTCTGGTACTCCTCGCGGATCTCCACGCCCTCCTTCGCCTCGATCGCCTGGTGCAGCCCCTCGTTGTAGCGCCGGCCGTGCAGCATCCGGCCGGTGTGCTCGTCGACGATGAGCACCTCGCCGTCGAGGACGACGTACTCCTTGTCCCGGCGGAACAGCTCCTTGGCCTTGATCGCGTTGTTCATGAACGAGATCAGCGGCGTGTTCACCGAGTCGTAGAGGTTGTCGATGCCGAGGTGGTCCTCGACCTTGGTGATCCCCGGCTCGAGGACCGAGATCGTGCGCTTCTTCTCGTCGACCTCGTAGTCGACGTCCTTGACCAGTCCGCGGGCCACCCCGGCGAACTCGGAGTACCAGCGCACCTCGTCCTGGGTCGGCCCGGAGATGATCAGCGGCGTGCGCGCCTCGTCGATCAGGATCGAGTCGACCTCGTCGACGATCGCGAAGCTGTGACCGCGCTGCACGCACTCCTCGATCGAGTTGGCCATGTTGTCGCGCAGGTAGTCGAAGCCGAACTCGTTGTTCGTGCCGTAGGTGATGTCGGCGGCGTAGGCCCGTCGCCGCTCGTCCGGCCGCATGTCGGACAGGATCACGTCGGTGGTCAGCCCGAGGAAGTGGTGGACCCGGCCCATCCACTCCGACTGGTACTTCGCGAGGTAGTCGTTGACGGTGACCACGTGCACGCCGTTGCCGGCCAGCGCGTTGAGGTACGCCGGCAGGGTGGACACCAGCGTCTTGCCCTCACCGGTCTTCATCTCCGCGATGTTGCCGAGGTGGAGAGCCGCGCCACCCATGAGCTGGACGTCGAAGTGCCGCTGCCCGAGCACCCGCTTCGCGGCCTCGCGGACGGTCGCGAACGCCTCGGGCATCAGGTCGTCGAGGCTCTCGCCGGCCTCCAGGCGCTTCTTGAAGTCCGCGGTCTGGCCGCGCAGCTCCTCGTCGCTCATCGCCACGAAGTCGTCCTCGATCGCATTGACCGCACGGGAGACCGCTTCCAGCTGCCGGAGGATCTTGCCCTCGCCGATGCGGAGGATCTTGTCGATGATGGCAGGCACGAGCGTTGACTCCTGTGGTTGCGAACATGGGCGTGGGCCGGGGCGCCGAGGCCATTGTCGGTGTCGGCTTCATGCTACCGAGTGAACAAGGGCCCCAGCCTACCCGGCGTGGCGGGAGCGCTACGGGTCCACGGCGGGTGCGCTCGGGCAGCCGTGACGGCGCTTCCAGTCGGCGACGGTCCCCGCGGGAGACCGGTTGCCGCCGGACCTCCAGCTGCGCAGGAACCGGTAGGGGCCGACCACCCCGCGCCGGATCCACCACTGTCCCGTCCCGCGGCACACGGGGCTCAGCCCGAAGTGGAGCTGGCAGCCGACGAAGCGGGCGTTGCCGGTGCGCCCCACCCAGCCGACCCGCTGGCCGGCGCGGACCCGCACGCCCGCGTGGATCCCGGGACGGACCCCGGACAGGTGACTGCCGTAGTAGCGGACCCCGTCGCGGCCCTCGATCGAGACGAACTTCCCACCGCGGTCGCGCCCGCGGTTCGAGCCGGGCTGCCACCGGTCGACGCGGTTGACCTCCAGCACGACGCCGTCGACCGGGGAGCGCACCCGCCGGCCGCAGGCGGCCCAGATGTCGGTCGCCGGGTAGTCGTGGTGGGCGCGCCCGTAGCTGACCTGGCCGGCCACCGGGAACGCGTGGTCCACCCGCGCGGCGGTGAGGGCCGCGGGGTGGACGGTGGCGACCCAGCCGACCAGCAGTGCCACGAGCGCCTCACGCACCGTCGTGCTCCTTCACCGCCACCGCCAGCTCCGGCGCGAGGTCCCCCCGGCCGGAGACCTCGACCGCCTCGAGCCCCAGCCAGCCGGCCAGCGCCCACAGCTCGGCGGCCAGCTCGGAGGCGGTCTCGGCCGGAGCCGTGGGCTCCCGGAACGCGCCCCTCACCCCCAGCACGCCTGCCCTGCGGTCCGCCTTGAGGTCGACGCGGGCGACGATGCGGTCCCCGAGCAGGAACGGCAGCACGTAGTAGCCGTGCACCCGCTTGTGCTCGGGCACGTAGATCTCGATCCGGTAGTGGAAGTCGAACAGGCGCTCGGTCCGGTCACGCTCCCAGACGAGCGGGTCGAACGGGCTGAGCAGGGCACGGGCCGCCACCTTCCGCGGCAGCGCCGCGTCGCGGTGGAGGTACGCCGGCTTCCGCCAGCCCTCGACGCGGACCGGGAGCAGCTCGCCGGACTCCACCAGGCCGGCGAGCGCCGGCTTCACGAGGGGACGCAGCGTGGGGTCGTGCTGCAGCCGGAAGTAGTCGCGCAGGTCGTGCTCGGTGCCGACGCCGTGCGCGACCGCGGCCCGCCGCAGCAGCTCGGCGGCGGCCTCTACGTGGGACGGCTCGGGCGCGTCCAGGTGCTCGGCGGGGATGACCCGCTCCGGGAGGTCGTAGAGCCGCTCGAACTGCTGGTTGCGGCCGGCGACCGCCAGCCGGCCGGAGGCGAACAGGTACTCCAGCACCTTCTTGGTCTCCGACCAGTTCCAGCCCCAGTGCACCTTCTGCCTCGGCAGCCCGTCGTCGAGGTCACGCGGCGTGCACGCGCCCCGCTCCCGCACCTCGGCGATCAGCGAGTCGACCAGCTCCGGGCGGTGCCGGATCGCCGTCCACTCGTGGCCGCGCGACTCGTAGGAGCGCATCCGGTGACGCATGTAGGGCCACAGCTCGACCGGCATGTACGCCGCGACGTGCGCCCAGTACTCCACGATGCGTCGTGGGGTCTCCTCCGCGGCCCGCCGCAGCAGGTCCACGTCGTAGGGGCCCATCCGCGAGAACAGCGGCATGTAGTGCGCCCGCTGGAGCACGTTGACCGAGTCGATCTGCAGCACCCCGGTGCGGGCCAAGGTGCGCTTGAACGTCCGCATCGTCGGCACCGTGTGGCGCGGGTCCCGGAACCCCTGGGCGACCAGGGCCGTCCGCCGGGCCTGCGCCCGGCCGAGTGTGCGGCCCCGAGCCACGGCACCGGTCACGGGATGTCGAGCAGCTTCTCTCGGACGGCGTACATGACCGCCTCCATCCGGGAGTGCAGCTGCAGCTTCTCCAGGATGTTGCGCACGTGGTTCTTGACGGTGTTCTCGCTGATGAACAGCCGCTTGGCGATCTCGCGGTTGTTCAGCCCCTGCGCCACCAGCTTGAGCACCTCGAGCTCGCGGTCGGTGAGCCGCGGGCTCGGCACCTGCTGGCGGTCCGACCGGGACATCTGCTTGAACTCGTCGAGCAGCTTGATCGCCATCGACGGGCTGATCAGCGACTGGCCGTCGGCGACCACGCGGATCGCCTGGGCGACCTCGTCGATCGAGGAGTCCTTGAGCAGGTAGCCCGAGGCGCCGTTCTTGACCGCGTCGTAGAGGTCGGCCTCCTCGTCGCTGACCGTCAGCATGATGATCCTGGCCGTCGGCGCGACGTCCTTGATCGCGATGCACGCCTCGATGCCGGACCGCTTGGGCATCCGGACGTCCATGAGGATCACGTCGGGAACCGCGGAGGCGGCCAGCTCGGTGGCGGCGACGCCGTCCCCGGCCTCGCCGACGACCTCGATGTCGTCCTCGACCCCCAGGAGCATGGTCAGACCGCGCCGGAAGAGCTCTTGGTCATCCACGACGGCGACGCGGATGGGCTCACCACCCGCGCTCGGACGCTGCTGAGGGACTGCCACGGGAAGATCATGACACGGCCCCCGGAGTCGAGGGCGAGAAATCCCAGAGTGCCGGTGCGCCCCTGGTTGCTCAGGAGACGTCGAGGGAGATCACGCCGTAGTCGTAGCCGTGGCGGCGGTAGACAACCGAGGGGCGCTCGCTCTCCTTGTCCACGAACAGGAAGAAGTCGTGTCCGACGAGCTCCATCTCGTACAGCGCCTGGTCCAGCGTCATCGGGTCGGCGGCATGGGTCTTCTCGCGGACCACCAGCGGGCCGTCGCCGAGGACCGTGATCGGGCCGATCCGGCGCTGCTGGTCCGTGTCGCCGTCGATCTCCGGGACCTCGTCGACCGGCGGCGCGACGTCGGCGAGGGCCTGGCCCACCGAGACCGGTGTCCGCCTGCCGCGGTGGACGCGGCGCCGGTCCGCGGCCCGGCGCATCTGGCCGGCCATCCTGTCCAGGGCGTTGTCGAGGGCGGCCATCTTGTCCTCGGCGGCGGCCTCGGCTCGCACCACGGGGCCCTTCGAGAAGGCCGTCAGCTGGACCCTGACCGCCCGGTCCTGCTGGCGCGGGTTGCGTTCGCGGTCGACCTCGACCTCGACGCGGATGACGCGCTGATCGTGCTTCTCCAGGCGGGCCAGCTTCTCCTCAACGTGACTGCGGAACCGGTCCGACAGCTCGCAATGCCGGCTCTTGAGCACGATGTCCACGACAACCTCCCGATTGTTGGGGTGATTCGTTTTCCGAAGCGGGCCCACCTCTCGGTGCGCGCCCACACAACAGCGGAGTCCGTCCGGCCGACCTGGTCTTCGACCCCACAACCGCCTGCTGAGGCCCTCGCAGCTTCTCCGCCACTAATGGCCTTCTCCCCCGGGGACGCCGCATCTGGCAGCGCGCGGAGGGCAGGACTTACCTCTAAGCCGCACCGTGATCGACGCCCGTTGCCCACGGGGGGAAACCCCCCGTGCGGGGTCTTACGTGGACCGTTTCGCCTGCGACTGGCATCGGCTTGCCGACGGGACACCTGGCTCTGCCAGATACCGTCGACGCAACCACGGACCCGGACGGACTCCATACACAGACGCTAGTCCCCCCTCCCGGAAACCGGTAGGGAGAGACACGATCCGGACACCGCGCGCCGCCTGGTCGCCGCCACCACGGCGACACCGGCGACGCTCAGGCCGGCCGCCTCGAGGGCGCGCTGCGCCTCGCGCGCGGTCGAGCCGGTGGTGAGCACGTCGTCGACGAGGACCAGGGCCGAGCCCGTCGGCAGCGGGCCACGCCGGCAACGAAGGCTCCCGTGCAGGTTCAGCGCGCGTTCACCGGCGTCGAGCCCGGCCTGGTCACGCACCGCGCCCCGGGGAACGAGGAGCCGGTGCACCCGGGTCGGCGACCCGCTCCCGCGCAGCAGGTGGGCGG
The DNA here is from genome assembly GCA_963838025.1 of uncultured Actinomycetota bacterium. GTDB lineage: Bacteria > Actinomycetota > Actinomycetes > Propionibacteriales > Nocardioidaceae > Nocardioides_B. Next base: position 780,205 of record CAWIPF010000001.1, on the reverse strand, counting down.
CGTGCCGGGACACCCGCAGCATCGGGTCGTGGCCGCGGCGACGGACGACGGCCGCCCGGGAGGGCACCGGCACGAGCGCGAGCGGCCGGTCGGTCGCCAGCACGGTGCCGAGGTCCCGGACCACCGCGGCGAGCAGGCTGCCCAGCGGGACCGCGAGCGAGAACAGCGCCCGCTCCTTGTGCCCGTTCACCAGCGCCTTGAGGGTGCCGTCGTAGTCGCCGGCCGCCATCGGCAGGGCCAGGCCGTGCGGGGTGGGCGTCGGCCAGGCCGGGTGCCCCGCCCTCGGGAGCGAGCGGTCGCACGCGTCGCAGAGCAGTCGCCCCGCCCGCCCGCAGCCGACGCACGAGCTGCCGAGGAGGAGGTCCCGCCAGGCGTCCCACACGGCCCCGAGTCTCGCCCGCCCGGCCGGTCCGGCCGAGGGGCCGTCCGTCCGCGGTGACCCGGCGGGCGCCCGGTCGGCCTGGGGACGGGATCGGGCCGGGTCGGCTCACCCGACGAACGTGGCCGCCCGCAGCCCCGGTTCGATGCCCGAGCCGGTCCAGCGGCCGGTGGCGGCGAGGGCCAGCAGGTTGCCCGACCCCGTGGTGATGTACAGCGGGGCACCGGTCGCCGGCGCGCTGACCAGTCCGACCGCGCGCCCGCGGAACAGCTCCGCGTCCGCCGCCGGGTCCCCCGGGGCCGAGGACCCGTCCACCTTCACGACCACCACCTGCGCGGTCCCGGCGGCCGTCCGGGTCAGCAGCGCGACGGCTCCCGGTGCCCGCCAGGTGAAGTCCCGCACCCGCCGGCCGGCCCCGACCCCGGCGAGCCGCTCCGCCGGGGTGACCCCCCGCACCCGCCCGTTGGGGGCGCGCAGCACCCGCGAGATCCGCATCTCGTCCCCGTCCTCGGTGCGGACCTGGGCGACGAGGCGGGTCCCGTCCCGGGAGACCGCGATCCGCCGGACGTCGGCACCGCTGAGCCCGGGCGCGTCGAGAGCGAGCGCGGTGCCGTCGTGCACCGCGACGAGGCGGGCGCCGGAGCCGGTCCTGTCGAGCAGCCAGAGCTCGCCGTAGAGGTCGTACGACGGCTTGAAGACGTCCTCTCCCTGGTAGACCACGGTGGCGTCGGCCGCCGTCGGAGCCGGCCCGGGACGGCGGTTGCGGGGGGCGACCAGGACCCGCCGGCCGTCGGCCGTGACCGCGGCGACGTTCTCGGCCGGCAGGTCCACACCGATCGAGCGCAGGCCGAGGTCGAGGGACCCGAACACGCCCGAGATGCGCCGTTCCTCGCCGTCGAGCAGCGCCACCACGCGGCCGTCGCGGATGCCGAACAGGGACTGGGAGGCCCAGGCCACCGCGGGGTCGTACTGCGACCACTGGTCGACCCGGACGTCGGCACCCCCGCTCGGCAGGTCCAGGGGACTGCCGCCCACGGTCACCCGGATCCGGTCGACGCCGGGGATCTGGCCGAGCGTCCACCCCAGCTGGGCGAAGGCCATGCCGAGCTCGCTGCGGTCCAGGTCGAGGACGTCGTCGGTGAGGGGGATCTCCGCGGTGCCGTCCCGGCTCACCGGCACCGACAGGTCGTCCAGCCGGGTGCGGGGCGGGATGTAGCTGCGCTCGACCTTCAGCAGGCCCGGGTCGGGCCCCCGCAGCAGGCTCGAGACCAGGAGCGTCGGGGCCTGGGCGCCCCGCGGCACGTACACCGGCTCGGGGACCAGCACCTGGCTGGTCCGGTCGAAGAAGTAGAGGAAGTACTGGGTGAAGCGGGCCTCGAAGTTCGACCGGGGGATCACCAGCGCGTCGGGCGGCCGGTTGATCCGCCACTGCCCGCCGACGCGCACCAGGTCGAGCCGCCAGTGCAGCCCCTTGCCGCCGGTCGGGTCCCCCTGCCACTCACCCCTGCCGTCGAGCTGGCTGATGTCACCGAGCCGCAGGCTCACCCCCTTCGGTCCGACCACGACCTCCTTGCTCCCGTAGACGACCGTCCGCTTCTCGGGGACCCAGGTGCGGCTGCTCCCGTCGGTGAGGTACTGCCGGGCCACCGAGGTGCTGAGCGGGTTGGCCGTCATCGCGACCAGGAAGTTCTCGACGATCTCCACCCGGGTGGCGCCGGGCTTGGGCCCCCCGGGGGTGAAGTCCAGCGCCCCCTGGTCGCCGACCTGCTGCTGCTGCGGCCCGGACTTCACCGGTCCGGAGGTCGGCAGCGTCGCGCAGCCGGCGGTGACCGCCAGCAGCGCCGCCGCCAGCAGCAGTCGTGCGCCGCGGCTCATGACGCGCCCGCCGTCCGGTCGGGCGCCCCGGCAAGGCTGCCGCCCACGCGCGGGGCGGCCGCGTCGTCGGGCACCAGTGGCAGCGGGCTCCGCCCGATCCGGTCGCCGGCGCGCCGCGGCAGGGTGAGCCGGAACTGGGCGCCGTCGCCGGGCGCCCCCCAGGCCTGCAGCCAGCCGCCGTGCAGGTGGGCGTCCTCCAAGGAGATCGACAGGCCCAGGCCGGTGCCGCCGGTCGTGCGCGCCCGGGCGGGGTCGGCCCGCCAGAACCGGTTGAAGACCATCGCGGCCTCCCCGGTCTTCAGCCCGATGCCGTGGTCGCGCACCGCCAGCGCGACGGCCTCGTCGTTGGCGTCGATGAGGATGACGACGTCTCGACCGTCGGCGTAGTCGATGGCGTTCGTGACCAGGTTGCGCACGATCCGCTCGACGCGACGTACGTCGACCTCGACGACGCACGGGCGCGGCGCCGACCGGATCACCACCCGGGCGCCGCGCCGCTCGGCGAGGGCGCGCGTGGACTCCACGACCCGGTGCGCCACGTCGACCAGGTTGACGTCCTCCAGGTCGAGCGCCGCCGCGCCCGCGTCGAACCGGCTGATCTCCAGCAGGTCGGTGAGCAGCAGCTCGAAGCGGTCGAGCTCCTTCTGCAGCAGCTCGGCGGCGCGGGCGGTGGGAGCGTCGAAGCGGTCCCGGGCGTCGTGCAGCACGTCGCCGGCCATCCGCACCGTCGTCAACGGGGTCCGCAGCTCGTGCGACACGTCGGAGACGAACCGACGCTGGACCCTCGAGAGCTCCTCGAGCTGACGGATCTGCTTCTGCAGGCTGGCGGCCATCTGGTTGAACGACGTGCCCAGCCGGGCGATGTCGTCGTCGCCGCGCACGTGCATCCGCTCCTCGAGGCGCCCGGACGCGAGGCGTTCGGCGACGCGCCGGGCGAGGCGCACCGGGGTGACCACCTGGCGCGTCACCAGCCAGGTGACGCCCCCGACGAGGAGCAGCAGCAGCACCCCCGCGGTGACCAGTGCGCGGCGGACCAGCGAGAGCGTCTTCTCCTCGTCGGTCATCGGGAACAGGTAGTAGAGGGTGTAGGTGCCGCCGTCGGCGGGCAGGGTCAGCTGAGAGCCGGTCACCACCCCCGGCACCGAACGCCGCCCCGAGGCCTCGTCGTAGAAGATGCGCGCGTAGGTCCACGACGTCCCGGTGGTGTCGACGCGCTCGACCACGGAGCGCAGCCGCTCGGGGACGCTGTCACTCTTGACGCCGGGGGTGTTCAGGGTGCCGCTGCCGGCGGCCACGGCCTGGCTGGAGCCGGCGATGGGCCCGGTCAGCACCACGTCGTAGCCCTGCACGGCGCCGCGCGCGACGATGCTCGAGGCGAGCTGGGTGAGCTGGGTGCTGGAGTCGAAGTCGGTGCCGCTGGCTCCCGAGAGCCGGGTCTGCGCGTCGAGGGTGCCGCGGGTCGCCTCGGCGACCGCCGAGTCGGTCTTGCCCGCCACCAGACCGTCGGTGATCTGCCGCATCAGCACCAGGCCGACCAGGCCGACCACGACCGCCGACAGCAGCAGGGTGCTGAGCACGACGCGTGCCTGGATGGACCTGCGCCAGACGGTCGCGGCCCGGCGGACGGGCGAGAAGGAGGGCATGGCCGGGGGGCCTAGGACGTTCCGGCCTTGTAGCCCACGCCCCGCACCGTGACCACGATCTCGGGGTTCTCGGGGTCGTGCTCCACCTTGGACCGGAGCCGCTGGACGTGCACGTTGACCAGCCGGGTGTCGGCCGCGTGCCGGTAGCCCCACACCTGCTCGAGCAGGATCTCGCGGGTGAACACCTGCCACGGCTTGCGGGCCAGGCAGACCAGCAGGTCGAACTCGAGGGGGGTGAGCGCGATCGACCGTCCGTCCCGGGTCACCCGGTGGCCGGCCACGTCGATCGACAGGTCGCCGATCGTGAGCGACTCCGGGCCCGGCTCCTCGAACCGACGCACCCGTGCCCGGATCCGGGCGACGAGCTCCTTGGGCTTGAACGGCTTGACGACGTAGTCGTCGGCCCCGGACTCGAGGCCGACGACCACGTCGACGGTGTCGTTCTTGGCGGTCAGCATGACGATCGGGACGCCGGACTCCGCCCGGATCTCCTTGCACACGTCGATGCCGCCCTTGCCCGGCAGCATCAGGTCCAGGAGCACCAGGTCGGGCCGGTAGTCGTGGAAGTCGGCCATGGCACGGTCGCCGGTCGCGCAGACCCGGGAGTCGAACCCCTCGTTGCGCAGCACGATCGTGAGCATCTCCGCGAGCGCGGGGTCGTCGTCGACGACGAGGACCCTCCCGCGGCTGCTTGTCTCCATGTGCGACTCCACTCCGTCGATCCGGGCGACCGGTCGTCAGTAGCGGTAGTGCTCCGACTTGTACGGCCCGTCCACCGAGACGCCGAGGTAGCTCGCCTGGTCGTCGGTGAGCGAGGTCAGCGACACGCCCAGGGCGCCCAGGTGCAGCCGCGCCACCTCCTCGTCGAGGTGCTTGGGCAGCGTGTAGACGCCGACCGGGTACTCCTCGGTCTTGGTGAAGATCTCGATCTGCGCGAGCACCTGGTTGGTGAACGAGTTCGACATCACGAACGACGGGTGCCCGGTCGCGTTGCCGAGGTTCATCAGCCGGCCCTCGGACAGGATGATCACCGAGGTGCCCGTCGGGAACGTCCACACGTCGACCTGGGGCTTAACGGTCTTGCGGACCACCCCCGGGTAGGTCTCCAGGCCGGCCATGTCGATCTCGTTGTCGAAGTGACCGATGTTGGCGACGATCGCCTGGTGCTTCATCCGGCTCATCTGGTCGACGGTGACGACGTCCTTGTTGCCGGTGGCGGTGATGATGATGTCAGCGGTGGGGAGCACCTCCTCCAGCGTCGACACCTGGTAGCCGTCCATGGCCGCCTGGAGCGCGCAGATCGGGTCGATCTCGGTGACGATGACCCGCGCGCCCTGGCCGCGCAGCGACTCCGCGCAGCCCTTCCCGACGTCGCCGTAGCCGCACACGACCGCGACCTTGCCCCCGATCAGCACGTCGGTGGCCCGGTTGATGCCGTCGATGAGCGAGTGCCGGCAGCCGTACTTGTTGTCGAACTTCGACTTGGTGACGGAGTCGTTGACGTTGATGCCCGGGAAGAGCAGCGACCCTTCCTTCATCATGTCGTAGAGGCGGTGCACACCGGTGGTGGTCTCCTCGGTGACGCCCTTGATCTCGTTGGCGATCGCGGTCCAACGGCCGGCGTCCTTCTCGAGGGACTCGTTGAGCACCTGGAAGACCACCCGCTGCTCCGCGCTCGTCGCGGTGTCGACGGCCGGCGCCTTGCCGGCCTTCTCCGCCTGGACGCCGAGGTGGACCAGCAGCGTCGCGTCACCGCCGTCGTCGAGGATCATGTTGGCGAACTCGCCGTCCGGCCAGTCGAGGATCTGCTGGGTGCACCACCAGTACTCCTCGAGCGTCTCGCCCTTCCACGCGAACACCGGCACGCCCTTGGGGTCGTCGGGGGTGCCGCCGGACTCGGGCCGACCCACGACGACCGCGGCCGCGGCGTGGTCCTGGGTCGAGAAGATGTTGCACGAGGCCCAGCGCACCTCGGCGCCGAGAGCGGTGAGCGTCTCGATCAGCACCGCGGTCTGGATCGTCATGTGCAGCGATCCCGCGATCCGCGCCCCGGCCAGCGGCTTGGAGTCGCCGTAGCGCTCGCGCATGGCCATCAGACCCGGCATCTCGTGCTCGGCCAGCTCGATCTCGGTCCGGCCGAAATCGGCCAGGCTCAGGTCTGCAACTTTGAAGTTCATGGAAGTCCTCAGCTCATCGACATCAACGACAACAGCGTACCGGCCGGGAGCCGGTGCCCGGCTCAGTGCTCCGCGACCGGCGGGGCCTCGGGGCGCGGGTCCGGCACGTGCCCGGGCACGTAGAGGTCCGGCTCCACGTAGATCACGCGGGCGATGGGCTCCGCCTCGCGGATCGCGCGCTCGGCGGCATCGATCACGCCCGCGATGCCCTCCGCGGACGCGTCCCGCGCCACGCCCACCTTGATCCCCACCAGCAGCTCGTCGGGCCCGAGGTGGAGCGTGCGCATGTGGATCACGCGCTCGATCCCCGCTGTCCCCCGCACGGCCGCGCAGATCCGGTCCTGCGCGGCGGCCGTGGCGGCCTCGCCCAGCAGCAGGCTCTTGGTCTCGACGGCGAGCACGACCGCGACGCTGACCAACAGCAGCCCGATGGCCGCCGTGCCGGCGACGTCGAAGTAGCCGCTGCCGGTGAGCTTGGACAGGCCGACGCCGAGGAGCGCGAGGACGAGGCCGACCAGCGCCGCGAAGTCCTCCAGCAGGATCACCGGGAGCTCCGGCGACTTCGCCCGGCGGATGAAGGCCGGCCAGCTGACCTGGCCGCGGGTGCGGTTGGACTCCTTGACCGCGGTCCGCAGGGAGTAGCCCTCCATGACGATGGCACCGAGCAGCACCACCATCGGCACCCACCACCACCGGCTGGTGAGCAGCTCGTTGGGGTGGCCGGCGTGCACCTCGTGGTACTTGTGGTAGGCCTCGTAGAGCGCGAACAGGCCACCGAGGGAGAACAGCACGATCGCGACCAGGAACGAGTAGATGTAGCGCTCCCGGCCGTAGCCGAACGGGTGCGCCGGGGTCGCCTCGCGGCGCGACCGCCGCCCGCCGAGCAGCAGCAGCCCCTGGTTGCCCGAGTCGGCCACCGAGTGGATCGCCTCGGCCAGCATCGACGAGGCGCCGGTCAGCAGCCAGGCCAGGAACTTCAGCACCGCGATGCCGGTGTTGGCCAGCAGCGCCGCGACGACGGCCTTGGTGCCGCCTTCGGTGGACATGGCTGTGGGTGCTCCTCGCGGTGCGTCGGGTGGTCCGGCCGAGCCTATCCCGGCGCGGCGCTCAGCGAGTGCGGGCGAGCCCGACCCCGAGGTAGGCCGCCGCGTAGGTGCCGGTGGCGAGCAGCGAGGCGTAGCTGGCCACCTCGTTGCCGACCGTCACCGAGATCGTCTCGACACGGACGCGGTGCTCCTGCGCCGTCTCGACGAGCCGGTCGCGCTGCTCGCGCGCGGTGCCCTCCGACGAGCCGTCGTCCAGCACCACGAGGACCGGACGCAGGTCCCGGTCACCGGTGTCGGCGAACGGGTCGGCGAACACGTCCGGAGCCTTGGCGGCGGCGATCACCGGCAACAGGTGCTCGGCGTCCGCCGCGAGCGCGGCCCGCCCGCTCGACCGCCGGATCGACTCGGCGATCCGGCGTCCGGCCCGAGCCGCGAGCACCGAACCTCCCCAGACCAACGGCGTGCTCTCCCCCAGCGCGATCGCCAGCCTCTTGGCCGGGTTGACGGCGAGGTCGCGCATCGGCGAGCACGAGATGGCCACCTCGTCGAGCGCCTGGGCGACCTCCTCGGGGTCCGTGCGGGGGCCAAGGGCGAGCCGGTCGAGGAACTCGAGCATGACCACCGCGGTCGCGAGCTGGTCCCCCGACGACGTGGGCAGCACGGTGCTGTGCCGGCCGACGGCGTGCCGGGCCACCAGCGAGTCCGGCGGGCACGCGACGACCAGCTGGCAGCCCCGCCGGGACGCCTCGGCGACCGCGGAGGCCGACCCGGGGTCCGCACCCTGCGGCGCCAGTACGACGACCAGGTCCAGCGCCCCCGCCCAGCCCGGCAGGCTCGGTCCCGGCCAGGCCACGAACGGCACCGGGCAGGTCGGCTCGAGGACCGCGCGGAGCAGCCGCGAGTCGGGGCCCGCCGCCACGATCGCCCGCGGCCCGGCCTCGCCCTCGGCGGCGACCACCGCGGAGGCGATCGTCTCCTCCGCGGCGACGGCCTCGCGACGCACGCGCGAGCCCGCCTCGGCGAGCGGGCGCAGCACGGGGTCCGCGGTGGCGAGCGCGGCCTCGTCGTCGAGCCGGCCGTCGTCGAAGACCTCGGCCATCAGGGACGCTCGGGGGCGCGGGCCTCGTCGACGAGCAGCACGGGGATGTCGTCGCGGACCGGGTAGGCCAGACCGCACTTGGTGCACACCAGCTCGGAGGCCTCGTCGTCGACCGCGAGTGCCCCGCGGCAGTCCGGGCAGACGATGATCTCCAGCAGTGCCGGGTCGAGGTTCATGAGTCTCTCCTGATCGTGGCAAGGACGTGGTCGCGGAGCCGCGACATGGTCTCCTCGTCGGCCGCCTCCGCGTTGAGCCGCAGCAGCGGCTCGGTGTTCGAGGGGCGGACGTTGAACCACCAGTCGCGATGCGTGACGGTGAGCCCGTCGAGGTGGTCGATCTCGACGCCGGCCCGGTCGACGTACTCCCTCTCGAGGTCGTCGAGGATCGACTGCTGGTCCCGGACGGTCGAGTTGATCTCGCCGGACGCCACGAAGCGGGAGTACTCCGCCAGCACCTCCGAGAGGGGCCTGGTGTCCTCGGCGAGCGCGGCCAGGGCGTGCAGGGCGGCGAGCATCCCGGAGTCTGCCCGCCAGAAGTCGCGGAAGTAGAAGTGCCCCGAGTGCTCTCCCCCGAAGACCGCGTCGGTCTCGGCCATGGTGGCCTTGATGAACGAGTGGCCCACCCGGGTGCGCACCGGCTTGCCGCCCAGCTCGGTCACGATCTCGGGGACCCCGCGCGAGGTGATCAGGTTGTGGATCACGGTCGCGCCGGGGTGCTTGCGCAGCTCGCGGGCCGCGATCAGCGCGGTGATCACGGACGGGCTGACGATCGCGCCGCGCTCGTCGACCAGGAAGCACCGGTCCGCGTCGCCGTCGAAGGCGAGCCCGATGTCGGCGCCGGTCTCGATCACCTTGTCCTGCAGGTCCCTCATGTTGGCCGGCTCGATCGGGTTCGCCTCGTGGTGGGGGAACGACCCGTCGAGCTCGTAGTACATCGGCACCACGTCGAGGGCGAGCGGCCCCAGCACCGCGGGCGCGGTGTGGCCGGCCATGCCGTTGCCGGCGTCGACCACCACCCGCAGCCGGCGGCCCCGCACCGGTGCCAGGGAGTGCAGGTGGGCCGCGTAGTCCCCGAGCACGTCGACGGTGCGGATGGTCCCGGTGCGGCCGGAGGACGCCGGCGCGGCGGTCGAGGGCACCAGGTCGCGGATCTCGCGCAGGCCGGTGTCCATGCCCACGGGCACGGCGTGGGCGCGGCACATCTTGATGCCGTTGTACTGCGCGGGGTTGTGGCTGGCGGTGAACATCGCCCCGGGCAGCGCGAGCCGCCCGGAGGCGAAGTAGAGCTCGTCGGTGGAGGCCAGGCCGATCATCGCCACGTCCGCGCCGGCCGCTGCGGCGCCCTCGGCGAAGGCAGCCGCCATGCCGGGCGAGGAGGGTCGCATGTCGTGGCCCACCACGACCCCGGTGCCGGTCGCGGCGGTCACCTCGACGAAGGCGGCACCGACCGCGCGGGCCAGCTCCTCGTCGAGCTGGTCGGGCACCGTGCCGCGCACGTCGTACGCCTTGAAGATCCGCGCGAGGTTCGTGGGGTCCGTGGTGCTCGACATGGCGCGAACACTACCGGCTGCGGCGGGCCGGAGGTCTCACGCGTCGGGAGAACGCAGCACCCGGAGGTGGCCGCGTCGCCCCACCTCGCGCCCGCTCTCCTGCGCAAGGCCGACCACCTGTCCGCCGGTCTCGACAGCAGGCACCGGACGGGCCGCCTCCCGGACCGCGTCGGCGAGAGCGAGCAGGTCGTCGGTGGACGGGCCGAGAGCGTCGGGGTCGGGTGCCAGCCGCAGGATCTCCCAGCCGCGAGGGGCACTGAGCCGTTCGCTGTGCGCGTCGCACAGGTCGTAGGCGTGCGGCTCCGCGAAGGTGGCGAGCGGGCCCAGGACCGCGGTCTGGTCGGAGTAGACGTAGGTCAAGGTGGCCACGGCCGCGCGCGCGCAGGCGGTTCGCGAACAGCGACGGGCAGGACTCACGAGGCAGACGGTACCCCTTCGCGCGGGCGGCCACGACTAGGCTCGCGGTGTGAACGAGGCGGACACGCCGGCCGCGCCGCGGACCGGCCGACGACGAGACCGGCGCGGACGCGGCCCGCGCGGGCCGGCCGCCCTCCCCGGTCCGCTCTCGCCCGGGGGCGTGCCGCGCGCCCGCAGCCGCAAGGCGGAGTTCGACGCGATCGTGCTGAGCGTGGTCCACGACCTCGAGGCCCGCTGGCACGCCGAGCTCGGCCTGGTCGAGTTCGCCGTCGAGGAGGCGCCGATGGTGCCCGACGACTGGGACAGCGACACGGTGCCGCTGGCCACGCTGGTGCGCGGCTCCGGTGCCGCCCCGACCCGGCTGGTGCTGTTCCGTCGCCCGATCGAGATGCGGGCCGAGGGACGGACCGAGCTGTCGGCGATGGTGCTGACCGTGCTGGTGGAGCAGGTCTCCGAGCTGCTGGGGCGGCCACCCGAGGAGATCGACCCGCGGTACGACGCCGGGGAGTGACCGCCGGACGGGAACGACGTCAGCGGATCGCCGGCACCACCGCGGGCTGCACGAAGCGGATCGGCAACGCCGTCAGCGGCACCTCGGACACACCCTTGCCCTGGTAGACGACCGCGCCGAACACCGGCCCCGACACCGGCGTCACCACCAGGTAGGCCGCGCCGCGCTTGGGGGACCAGGCCGCCGTCGAGGTGGCCGCGACCTTCACCGTCGTCCGGTCGACCCGGCCGCCCTTGTCGTCGTAGGCCACCACCGAGGCCGTCACGGGCAGCGCGCCGGCGGTGAGCTGCACCGCAGTGGTCCCGTCCGGTGCCACCGGTGCGGCCGCGGGTCCGGAGAGCGGCACGACGGGCGAGGTGTACGTCGTGTCGGCCCCGTCGACCGACCGGACCGCCCCGAGGATCCGCACATGGGAGCGCAGGCGCACCGCCACCGCCTCCTTGCGGCCGATCTTCGTGCCGAGGTCGACGGTCCGGACGGAGCCGGGGGCGACGGTCTGCTCCTCCAGGCCCGCGGGCGCGAACTCGCCGTCGCGGCCGGCCACCCGGACCTGCACGACGGCCTCCCGCTCGGAGGGGTTGGCGATCAGGAGCGTGCGCGAGGTCGCCCGGTCGGGCAGGCCGGCCAGCCGCACCACCCGGCTGGGCGTGGTGTCCCCCTGGAGCCACTCGCGTCCCGGGGTGGCACCCGCCCCGGGGGCGAACGCGTCCGCGACCGAGGCGACCACCCGACCGCGGCTCGCGCTGATGCCGAGCGCCAGGTCGTCGGTCTGCGGGGCGATGTCGGACAGCACGATGCGCCGGCTCGCTCCGGGGCCGATCGGGATGCCGCGGGTGCCGACCGTGTCCACCTTGCCGTCGGGGCCGAGCACCTGCACGTCCACGACCGCGGGGCCCGAGTCGATGTTCGACAGCACGAGGACGGAGGAGTGGTCCAGGCCCGCCCCGCCACCGGTGAACCACCAGGTCGCGCTCGGCGCCGCGCATCCGGTCACCGCCCGGGTCTGCGGGTTCGCCGAGGAGTCGTCGCGGAAGCCGAACAGCCCGGCCGCCAGGTCGCCGGAACCGCTCAGCACGGTCGCGGAGGACGGGTCGCCGAGCTCCCCGAGCTGCCCCCGCTCGAGCCGCAGCGGACGGCCCGCGCCGCTGCGTGATCCCTGCCGCACGGTGCCCCCGGTGCCGAGCCCGACTCCCGGGGCGACCCCGGCGACGACCCGGCTCCGGCCCCCGGGACCCACCGGAGTGCTCGGGCAGGCGACCACCGAGTGCGTGACCACGGCCCCCGCGGTGGCCTTCCCCGGAGAGGCCACCTCCCCGGAGGGGAAGGTCAACGCCGCCGCCGCAGCAGCCACCAGCAGGAGCGCGGCCGCGGGCAGGCCGGAGGTGCGGCCACCGAACGTGCGGGGTGCCGCGCGTCGGCGGCTCCGTGGAGGTGTCGCGGTCATCGGCCCACCTTTCGCGTGGGGGCCGCCAGGACCCCGGCGACGAGGAGGGCGAGGCCCTGCAGGGCCAGCAGCCAGGGCCGCAGCGCACCCCCGTCCGGTGCCGGCAGGGACCGGTCCGTGGGGGTCGCGTCGAGCTGCCAGGCGCCCGCGCCGCGGCGCACCGCGCTCGCCGGCGTGACCCCGCTGACGCTGTCGAGGTTGCCGGCCACCTGCGGCGCGGCGGGCGAGGGCAGGTAGACGAACCTGACGCCGTACGTCGAGAGCGCGGCGACGTCGGCGGCCTGCGGAGCGGTGACCAGGCGCGAGACCAGCTCGGTCAACGGCTTCTGCTGCTGCGCGGTGGGCAGCAGCGAGTCGTCCCCCAGCCGCATCCCGGCCGATCTCAGGAGCAGGTACTCGAACCCGCTCCCGCGAGACCCGCGGACCACCAGCACGCCGTGCAGCGGGTCGGCGACGGCCTCGTCCGTCATGTACGTCGGGACGTCGGCGGCGGGCCGCCGATCGAGGGGCCCGCCCTGGTTCCCACCCGCGACCCACCAGGCCAGGCCGACCACGGGCGTCAGCAGCGCCGCCACCACCACCACGAGGCCGACCGGCTGCCGCCAGCCGAAGCTCGCCCCGGAGAGCCGGCCGCGGATGCCGGTCCCGGCCGTCGCGGCGGCCGTGAGCGCTGCCGCCGCGGCCACGAGCAGCGGGAAGCCGAGCCAGACCGGCTGCCGGTCGGGGCTGCTGCCGAGGCCGGTGCTGAGCGGCGCCAGGACCGCGGTGACCGCCAGCGAGACGGCCAGCACCACCCAGGCGGGCACCACGCGGGAGCGGGTGTCCGGACGCAGCAGGGCCGCGACCGCGGCCAGCGGGATCCCCCACGACATCCAGTGCGGCGCGCCGCCGATGCCCGGTCTGTCGAGCAGCACGTCCGGCCGGGTCAGCGGGTCGACCAGGCCGGGGGCGGGCGTGCCCGCCTCGAACAACCAGGAGGCGGGTCCCAGGTGCGTCCAGGTCAGCACCGTCCAGGGCAGCAGCAGCACCAGGCTCGCCAGGACCGGCGTGAGCACGGGCAGCCAGACCGACCGCCGGCCACCGGGGCGGGAGCCGCCGAGGCCGGGCAGGACCACGACCAGCGCCACCAGCGCCGCCAGCACCCAGGCGACGGGCACGAACGCGACCACGAGGGCCAGCAGCAGCGACGTCCGCCAGGCCGCGCGCCACCTGCGGTCGTCGCTCTCCGAAGACCGCAGGAACAGCGCGGCGTGCGCGAGCCACGGCAGCACGACGGCGGCGGCCACGGTGCCGAGCCTGCCCTCCCGCACCGCACCGGACATGACCGGCAGCAGGCCGTAGGCCACCCCGCCCCACAGCGCGATCGGCACCGAGCCGGTGAGCCGGCGCAGGAAGCGGAAGCCGCCCCACGCGGCGAGCGGCACCACGAGCAGGAACAGCAGGTCGACGACCAGCCAGGCCTTGCCCAGCAGGACGGTCCCGGCCACCGCGAGCGGAAGCAGGTACGGCGCCGCCGGGGCCGCCGAGCCCACCCCGAGCCGGTGCCAGCTGTCGAGGTAGCCGTGCCACCAGTGCATCGCCGAGGCCGGCGCGGGCAGCAGGGCGCCCCCGGAGAGCAGGCCCGAGCCGATCAGGCCGCGAGCGCTGACGACGGAGAGCACGATGAGCCCCGCGAACACGGCCCAGACCGGGCTGGTCAGGATCCGGACCACCAGGCCGGTGTCCTCGGGGAGGTTCTGCGCCTCCGCCGGGACCGGGCCGGTCTCGAGCGCGGCCGCCCGGGTCCGCCGGGCCGAGGACACGTCACTGGCCTGGTGGGCGAAGGCCGCGGCGACGTCGCTGACGAAGTCGAGGCCGTGCCGGTAGGGCAGCCACGGCGGCGCCAGCAGGTGGCGCACCTCGCGCGGTCGCACGGTGGCGGTCCGTCGCCGTCGGCGCCGCGCGGCGGCGATCCGGTCCGGTCGGAGGTAGACCAGCGCGAGCGCCTCGAGCTCCTCGAGCGCCTCGCCGGGCGCGCGCACCAGCAGCAGGCCGAAGGCGCGGATCAGGCTGCCGAGGAACAGCCGGACCACCTGGAACGGGAGCGCCCGCCCGGAGCAGTTGGCGAGCAGGGTGCGGAGCGCGGCCCGCCGCTCCTCGCGCCGGAAGCTCCTGGTGGTCAGCACGGTGCGTCGCAGCCCCCGCGACGCGGCCTCCACGTGGAAGAGCACCGCCTCGGGCACCACGATCGCCCGGTGCCCGGCGCGTGCGGCCCGCCAGCCGAAGTCGAGGTCGTTGCCGAAGACCGGCATCCGCTCGTCGAAGCCGAGCTGCTCTAGGACCCGTCGGCGCACCAGCATCCCGGCGGTGTTGACCGCGAGCACGTCGCGGACCCGGTCGTGCTGGCCCTGGTCGTACTCGCCGCGCTCCAGCCCGGTCTCGCGCCGCCCGGTGCCGCTGATGGTGACGCCCACCTCGAGCAGGCGGCGCAGCGAGGGCCACTCCCGCAGCTTCGGGCCGAGGATGTCGGCGGTCGGGTTCGCCTCGGCCGCGGCGAGGAGCCGCTCGAGGGCGTCGGGGGCGGGGGCGCTGTCGTCGTGCAGCAGCCAGACCCAGCCGTCGTCGTCGGGCGCCGGCAGCGCCCGCAGGCCGATCGCGACCGCCGCGCCGTACGACGTGCGCTCCGGCGCGTTGCGGACGACGTGCGGGCCGAGGCGCTCGCGGAGCAGGTCGGGGCCCCCGTCGCGGGAGCCGGTGTCGACGGCGACGACGTGCTCGGGGGCCCGGGTCTGCGCGGCGAGCCCGTCCAGCACCGCCGGCAACCAGCGCGCGCCGTCGTGGCTGACCAGGAGGGCGGTCACCGATGTCGTCACGGCGACCCACCCTAACCACGGTCCCGCCGTGCGGGTGCATCAGCCGACCGTCAGGTTGCCCACACCGGGTCAACCGACCGGGTCGACCGTCCGGTCAACCGAGGGCGATCCTCAGACCGCCCGCTTCTTCAGCTTGCGCCGCTCCCGCTCGGAGAGGCCGCCCCAGATGCCGAACCTCTCGTCGTGGGCGAGGGCGTACTCCAAGCACTCGTCACGAACGTCACACGACAGACAGACCCGCTTGGCCTCTCGTGTCGATCCACCCTTCTCCGGGAAGAACGCTTCGGGATCGGTCTGCGCACACAGGGCGCGCTCCTGCCAACCAAGCTCCTCGGCGTCTCCGTCGAGTAGATAAAGCTCTCGCACGGTCTTCCGCCTTTCGACCCGTGAGATCCTTGCGGATCCCCCCTGATGTAAGCACTGTCCGATCACCGTAGTGCCGACACGGGCACGGTGTGACCAAAACGAACAACACTCCTGGAATTACACGTCTGTCGTACCGACAAAGTCAAGGCCGGGTCTGCTATAGCACCCCGATGGCCACCGAGTTGACCCGATCGGGCCATACCGCGTAAGGAACCCCTATGACCACGCAGTTCCCCGCCATCACCGTGCTGTCGGGCGGTGTCGGCGGAGCCCGCTTCCTCCAGGGCCTCCTGCGCCTGTGTGCCCGGCAGGAGCCGGTCCCACGCGTGACGGTGGTCACCAACACCGCCGACGACATCTGGCTGCACGGCCTCAAGGTCTGTCCCGACCTGGACACCGTGATGTACACCCTCGGCGGCGGCATCGACACCGAGCGGGGCTGGGGCCGCACCGACGAGACCTGGCACGCCAAGGAGGAGCTGGCGGCGTACGGCGTCGAGCCGACCTGGTTCGGCCTCGGCGACCGGGACCTGGCCACCCACCTGGTGCGCACGCAGATGCTCGAGGCGGGCTACCCGCTCTCCGCGGTCACCGAGGCGCTCTGCCGGCGGTGGCAGCCCGGCGTCCGGCTGCTCCCGATGACCGACGACCGCGTCGAGACGCACGTCGTGGTCGACGACGGGGCCGAGCCGTCGGGCCGGCGCGCGATCCACTTCCAGGAGTACTGGGTCCGGCTCGGGGCCGCGGTGCCGGCCCACGCCGTGGTGCCGGTCGGTCTCGACAAGGCCACCCCGGCCCCGGGCGTGGTCGAGGCGCTGACGGACGCCGACCTCGTCCTGGTCCCGCCCTCCAACCCGGTCGTGTCGGTCGGCACCATCCTGGGTGTGCCGGGCGTCCGGGAGGCCCTGCGGGACACGGCCGCGCCCGTCGTCGGGCTGTCCCCCATCGTCGCCGGACAGCACGTCCGCGGCATGGCCGCCCAGCTGCTCGCCGCGGTCGGCGCCGAGGTCTCGGCCGCCGGGGTGGCGGAGTACTACGGCGCCCGCGGCAGCGGCGGGGTCCTGGACGGCTGGCTCGTGGACTCCGCCGACGAGGCGGCCGTCGACCGGGTCGAGTCCGCGGGGATCGCCTGCCGGGCGGTCCCGCTGATGATGACCGACGTGGACGCGACCGCGGCGATGGCGCAGGCGGCGTTCGAGCTGGCCGTGCGCGCATGACGGGTACGACGCGAGGCCTCGCCGTCCTGCCGGTCGACGGGGTGGGCGAGGTCACCACCGGGGACGACCTGGTCGCACTGCTCACCGCGGCGGTCGGGCTCGCCGACGGGGACGTGCTGGTGGTGACCAGCAAGGTGGTGAGCAAGAGCGAGGGCCGGGTCGCGGCGACGGACCGGCGGCGGGCCGTCGCGGACGAGACCGACCGGGTGGTCGCCACCCGGGGGCAGACCGCGATCGTCCGGACCCGGCTCGGCCTGGTGATGGCCGCCGCGGGCGTCGATGCGTCGAACACCGCGCCCGGCACCGTGGTACTGCTCCCCGAGGACCCGGACCGCTCGGCCCGCGCACTGCGGGAGGGCGTGGCGACGGCGGCCGGCCGCAACGTCGCGGTCGTGGTCACCGACACGGCCGGCCGGCCCTGGCGGCACGGGCAGACCGACATCGCCATCGGCGTCGCCGGCCTGGAGCCCCTGCACGACCTGGCCGGGCGGACCGACCGCTACGGCAACGAGCTCTCGGTCACCGCGCCTGCGGTCGCCGACGAGATCGCGGCCGCGACGGACCTGGTCAAGGGCAAGCTCGGTCTGCGCCCGGCCGCGATCGTGCGCGGCCTGGCCCACCTGGTGCTGCCCGCGGGTTCGCACGGCCCGGGTGCGGCGGCCCTGGTCCGCGGCGAGGCCGAGGACATGTTCGGCCTCGGCGCCAGGGAGGCGGTGCTGCGCGCGCTGGACGGCGGTCGCGAGCACCTGCGCGGCTTCGGCCGGCCCGCCGAGGTCGACGAGCTCGTCGCCGTGCTGACGGTCCTGGCCGAGGGGTCGGCGGTGCACGACGAGGGCGGCACCCGGGTAGCCGTCGACCTGTCGGCTCTCGACGTGTGGACGGCCGGCCGGGCCCAGGCCCGGCTGACCGCGGCCGCGTTCGCGCTCGGCTGGGTGCCCGCCGACGAGACCGGACCGGCGGTAGTGCTCCGCTTCGCCCGCGCGACTCCGTAGACTTCCCCGCGACCCCTCCGGGGCGCCCGTCGGAACCTGAGAAGCCGGAGACCAGCAGACCCATGGCCAAGTCGAGCAGGGACAAGGACCGTCGCGCGGTCGTCGAGGCGATGCGGCGCGACCAGCAGCGCGCCGAACGGCGCCGCACCTACGTGATCATCGCGGCCTGCGTCGTGGTCGCGCTGGTGATCATCGGCCTGGGCGCCTACCCGCTGCTGCGGCAGAAGACGGTGGCGACGGGCGCGCTCGCCCAGCTGGGCGCCGCCGCCCGCAGCGCCGGGTGCGAGGCGGTGATCACGAAGAAGGCCGACGGCAACCAGGACCACAAGCAGCCCGGCACCGACATCTTCTACCCGGACTCGCCGCCGGCGTTCGGACCGCACTACCCGCAGCCCGCGGAGTTCGGCCGCAAGTTCTACACCGAGGCCGACCGGCCGAAGGTGGAGTACCTGGTGCACAACCTCGAGCACGGCTACAACCTGCTCTGGTACGACGACACGGTGGCGAAGAACCCCGACGAGCTCGCCGTCGTGAAGGCCATCGCCGACAAGTTCCAGGGCCAGAAGCTCTCCGACAAGTTCATCGCGGTGCCCTGGACGAGCAAGGACGGCAAGCCGTTCCCCAACGGTGCGCACGTCGCGCTGACGCACTGGTCGGCGGGCAAGGACCCGGCCGACCCGAAGAAGCAGGTGGGCGTCTGGCAGTACTGCGCGAAGCCGAGCGGAGCGGTGGTGCAGACGTTCGTCAAGGACTACCCCTACTCCGACTCGCCCGAGCCGCAGTCGATGTAGGGCCGCAGGGTGGGGGACCTGCTGTGGGGGCTGGGCGTCGGCGTCGTGTCCGCGCTGGTGCCCTTCGTCAACATCGAGGCCTACCTGGGCGTCCGCGGTGCCGTCGCGGGTGCGCCGCAGCTGTGGCTGCTCGGCCTGTTCGCCGCGGTCGGCCAGATGGTCGGCAAGACGGCCTGGTACTACCTGGGGGCCAGTGCGCTGGACTGGGGGTGGGTGCGCCGCAGGGCCGAGACGCCCAAGGCGGTGTCGCGGCTGGAGAAGTGGCGCGAGCGCACCAGGGAACGGCCGGTGCTGGCCGGCACCCTGACGTTCGTCTCCGCGCTGGCCGGCCTGCCCCCGTTCGCGATCCTGGCGGTGCTCGCCGGCCAGCTGCGGATGAGCCTCGCGCTCTTCCTGGCGCTGGGGCTCGGCGGTCGCTGGCTGCGGTTCACCGCGGTCCTCGGTGGCGCGGAGTGGCTGAGCTCGGCGCTTCGCTGAGGGCGGGTCAGGCCCTGCCGCCGCACCCGACCCGGGCGTCGGGGCCGAGGTCACGCCCGTCGCCGACCACCGCCTCGTCGCCGACGGCCACCCGGTCCAGCCGGCAGCCGGCACCCACCACCGCGTCGGGACCCAGCACCGAGTCCACCACCACGGCACCGGCACCGACGAGCGCGCCGGCCATCACCACGCTGCCGGTGACCTCGGCGCCCGCGCCGACCCGGGCACCGGCCAGCACCGACGAGCCCCCGGACACCTTCGCGGTGGCGTCGACCAGCGCTCCCTCCTGCACGAGCGCCTCCCCCGGCTCGCGGTCGAAGGCCGGGCTGTGCGCGAGCCCGCGGACCAGGTCCCGCGAGGAGGCGACCAGCGCCGCCGGGTTCCCGACGTCGCGCCAGTAGGCGTTCTCGACGTAGCCGACGACCAGGGCGCCGTCGGCCACCAGCCCGGGGAAGGTCTCCCGCTCGACCGAGACCACCCGGCCGGCGGGGATCCGGTCCACCACCCGCCTGCGGAACACGTAGCAGCCGGCGTTGACCTGGTTGCTCACCGGGTGCTCGCTCTTCTCCGTGAACGCCGTCACCCGGCCGTCGGCGTCGGTCGGCACGCAGCCGAACGCACGCGCGTCGTCCACCGTGACCAGGTGCAGCGACACGTCGACGGGCCGACCCCCGCGGGGAGTCTCGAAGTCGAGGAGCTGGGCGTGCAGGTCGTGCCCGGACAGCACGTCGCCGTTGAGGATCACCACGGCACCCTCGGGGTCGTCGCCCAGCACTCCCGCGACGTTGCGGATGGCCCCGCCGGTGCCCAGCGGCTCCTCCTCCTGCACGTAGCTGAGCCGGACCCCCCACCGGCTGCCGTCGCCGAGGACCGGCTCGAACAGCTCCGCGCGGTAGGAGGTCGCCAGCACCACGTGCTCGACGCCGGCCTCCGCGAGGCGGCTGATCTGGTGCTCCAGGAACGGCACCCCGCCGACCTCGAGCAGGTGCTTGGGCCGGCGCTCGGTGAGGGGGAGCATCCGGGTGCCGAAACCTCCGGCGACGATCACTGCTTCGACCTGCTGGGACATGGGAGGCATCCTGCCATTGCGTACAGTGCCGACCGTGCCCCACTCCACGTTTCCCGCCCTCCTGACCGAGCTCACCCGAGGCGACGCGGCCCGGCCGCTGGTGACCTTCTACGACGACGCCACCGGTGAGCGGATCGAGCTGTCGGTCGCGACGTACGCCAACTGGGTCAACAAGACCGCCGGGCTGGCGCAGGACGAGCTCGACGCGGCCCGCGGGGACCTGCTGCTGGTGGACCTGCCCACGCACTGGCTGGGCGCGGTCTGGCTGGGCGCGGCCTGGATGCTGGGGCTGGTGGCGACCGACGACCCGGCGGCGGCCGACCGCGCCGGCCTCGTGGTCTGCGGCCCGGACCGGGTGGCGCACTACGCACCGCTGGCGTCGAGGGTGCCGGTCGTCGCGCTGTCGCTGCGCCCGCTCGGTGGCCGCTTCACGGAGCCGCTGCCGACGGGCGTGGTCGACTACGGCTCCGTGGTGCTGGCCCAGCCGGACGCGTTCGTCGGGTACGACGCGCCCGCGGCCGGGGACCTCGCCTGGGCCGACGGCGCGCTCACCCAGGCCGCGTTGCTCGAGGCGGCCGGGGCGGACGACCTGGTGGCCGAGGGGGGACGGCTGCTGACCGACGTCAACCCGTGCTCCCGTGCCGGCCTGCGGACGCTGCTCGCCCCGATGCGGCACCACGGCGGCACGGTCTGGGTGCGCAACCCGGACGAGGCGTCGTGGCCGGGCCGGGCCGAGGCCGAGCGGGCGACCGCGCAGCTGCGCGCCTAGCCCCCGGGGTCAGTCCCCGAGGTCGTAGGCGCCGAAGCCGCCGGCGATGAACCGCCGGTGCCCGAACCCACCGCTGCCGGTGCCCGGGAGCAGCCACAGCCTGCCGCGCCCGTCGCGGGCCACGACGTCGGGCCGGCCGTCGCCGTCGGCGTCACCGACGCCCCGCATCCAGTTGTAGCCGGCGGCGCCGGAGAAGACCACCGAGCCGCCGGTGAGGCCTCCGGGACCGTTGCCCGGGTAGAGCACCATGCTGCCGTCCGAGCGACGCACCATCGTGTCCGGGGAGCCGTCACCGTTCCACAGCCCGACACCGATCTGGAGGTTGCCGGGGACGCCGGAGTGCGCCACGTAGCCGTGCCGGAAGCCGGTGCGCCCGTTGCCCGGGTAGATCCGCATCGCCTTGCCCGCGGGCTGACCCATCAGGTCGGGGTAGCCGTCGCCGGTGATGTCGCCGACCGCGGTCAGCAGTGTCATCTTCCCCCAGCCCGTCGCCGCGCGGACGGTGCGGCCGAAGTGGCCCTTGCCGTCGCCCGGGTGGAAGTACATGTTCCCGTGCGGGGAGCGGGTCATCACGTCGCCGAACCCGTCGCCGTTCCAGTCGCCGACGTTCAGGACCAGGTTGGCGCTGAAGGTCCGGCCCGAGGGCACGGCCCTGCCGATGTTGCGGCCACCGCTGTTGGCGAAGACGAGCAGCCTGCCCGAGCGGTCCACCCCGACGAGGTCGTTGGCGGCGTCGCCGTTGACCCGGCCGGCGTTCGCGAGGAAGCGCACCCCGCGGAGCGCGGAGTAGGGCCCGTACCTCCTGCTCACGCCGCCCGCGCCGTTGCCCGGGAAGACGAAGGTGGACCCCGAGCTGCGCTTGCGCGCGACCAGGTCGGGCCGACCGTCGTTGGTGACGTCCCCGGGACCGGTGATCGCGTCGAAGCCTCCCCACGACCCGCCGATGCGGACCGGGGTCCCCAGGTAGCCGCGCCGGGTGCCCGGGAACAGGGTCAGGGTCTTGCCGGAGCGGGCCGCCAGGTCCGGCCGCCCGTCGCCGGTCAGGTCCCCCGCGCCGGTCGTCAGGTCGTAGCCGCCCCAGTTCGACGAGAGCAGCCGCGCCCTCTTGTAGCGGCCGTTGCCCTTGCCCGGGAACAGGTAGAGCCGGTGGGTGCCGGCCTTGCGGCCGACCATGTCGTTGTTGCCGTCGTGGTCGAAGTCACCGACGCCGACCATCTGGTCGAGCGTGTGGAAGCGTGACGTGGCCACGACGGGCCCCTTGAAGTGCCCGGCCCCGTCGCCCGGGTAGACGTTGGTCACCTTGGTGCTCGCGGTGCGAGCCTCGAGGTCGGGGATGCCGTCGCCGGTGACGTCTCCCACCGCGGCGACCAGGTCCATCCCGGACCACCCGGTGGCGGCGACGGCGCCGCGCCGGAAGCCGACCTGGCCCTCGGTCGGCACCACGGAGACCTGCTTGGTGAACTTGTCCCGCACCACCAGGTCGGGCCAGCGCGAGCCGGCGATGTCGGTGCTGCGGCCGCGCGGCCCGAACGGGCGCTGGTCGGCCGCGGCGAGGGCCCGGATCGCCGGGATCTTCGCGTAGAGGTAGCGGCCCGGGCACGCCGTCTGCCCGACGTCGCGGTGGCCGTTGATGGCGGGCAGGTACCGCTTGCCCACCCACTGCCTCATCGATCCGGCGTACACGCCGTGCAGGCTGAGCTTCCAGGCGAACAGCCGGCCGTACGCGTTCAGCATGGCCTGCGAGGGCAGCCCTCGACCGTGGTCGTAGATGTCGTAGTTGCCGATCGCCGACATCGCGAACGCGTAGTCGTTGTAGCCGAGCGTGTGCGCCCCGACCACCGGCCGGTCGACGCCGCCGTAGCGGCCCTCCCAGATCCGGCCGAACCGGTCGACGAGGAAGTTGTAGCCGATGTCGCTCCAGCCCTTGGACTGGGTGTGGTAGGCGTAGATGCCGCGGATGATCGAGGGCACCTGGGCCTTGGTGTAGCCGTTCGCGTTCACGGTGTGGTGGACGAACCCGGCGTGCACCTCGCCGTAGTGCAGCGAGGACTTGTCGCGCATCCGCTCGTCGGCTCCCCACTGCGCCCGGGAGAAGATCTTCGGCTTCGGGGTGACGTCCCCCGGGGTGCCCGCCAGGGTGGCGAGGTCCGTGGACCCCGGGTCGGTGGTCGGCGTCTCGGTCGGGGTCGGGGTCGCGGTGGCGCTCGGGTCGGCGGTCGCGGTCGAGGTAGGCGTCGCGGTCGAGGTTGGCGTCGCGGTGGCCGTGGCGGTGGCCGTGGCGGTGGCCGTGGCGGTGGCGCTCGAGGTCGCGATCCGGGCCGAGGCGAGCTTGGCGGTGTCGAGCTTCGCGGTGTCGATCGCGGGCTTCTCCACCACCTCGGCCTTCTGCTCGCCGGGGTCCACCACGTCGAGCTGCATGCCGGCCGGTGCCTCGCCGGTCGCGGTGACGGCCTTCATCTGCACGTCGTCGACGGCGCCGAGGTAGATCGGGTCCGTGCCGGGCCGCGCGTGCCTGCCCTCCGCGGTGTCCGGGTCCGGCCCGTGGTCGTCGTGGTAGGGCACGGTCTGCCACGACGACCAGTCGCCGTCGGTGCGCGTCCGGACCGAGATCGCGATGTCCTGCTCGGGCACGTCGGTGCCCGGCTTCCAGGTGACGCCGACCGTGCCCAGACCGCTGACCGGCTCCGGCGCGGTGAGCGCCGCGAGGTCACCATTGGCCGGCCCCGGATCCGTGCCGGTGCCGGCCCCGGTGTCCGCGGAGGACAGCCGCAGCGCCGGCGATGCTCCGGCACTGGGGCCCGCGCCCTCGCCGAGGGCGGCCAGACCCCGGGGGTCGACGCCGTGCACCGGGACCGCGGTCACCGTCGGCCTCACCGGAGCCGCCGCGACCAGGGACCCGGCCTCGCGGTGCGTCGTCACCGGGGTGACGCCGGGCGGCGCGGGGGCGACGATGTCGAGCGTCACCACCGCGGTGGCCGGTGCCGCGATCGCGAGCACGGCGCCACACGTCAGGACCTGCTGGCACAGGAGGACGAAGCGGCTCTTCTTCTCGGGCATGGCACGGCACTCCTGGCAGCAAAGATTCACTTGAGTACCAAATGTCACACCCGTCACAGGGCGGCGCAACCGCTTCCGTTGAACTACAAATTTGTAATTCACCAAGCCCCGCTTGGGGAAACGCGACCCGGCTCAGATGTCGGCGCCGAGCTCCTCGTCGGTCTCGTCCTCGTCGAGCTCTTCGGAGTTCACGTCGTCGTCGGTGTCGTCGTACTTCAGGTAGCGGATGCCCTCGTCGACGGGGCCGTCGTAGCCGAGCACGCCCTTCTCGAGCACCAGCACCCGGTCGCACATCTTCCGCACCGAGCCGGCCGCGTGGCTGACGTAGACGAGCGTGCGGCCTTCCTTCCTGATCTCGTCCATCCGGACCAGGCACTTGCGCTTGAACGGCTTGTCGCCGACCGCCAGCACCTCGTCCACCAGGAAGATGTCGGAGTCGGTGTGGACGGCGACCGCGAAGCCGAGCCTCGAGAACATGCCGGAGGAGTAGAACCCGACCGGGGTGTCGAGGAACCTGCCGATGTCGGCGAACTCGACGATCTGCTCGAACTTGCGCTTCGTCTCCGCCTCGCCCATCCCCAGGATCGCGGCGTTGAGGTAGACGTTGTCCCGGCCCGAGAGCTGCGGATGGAAACCGGCGCCGGTGGCGATCAGGCCGGCGATCCGCCCGCGCGTCCTCACCTCGCCGACGTCGGGCCGCATGACGCCGTTGATGAGCTTGAGCAGGGTGCTCTTGCCCGAGCCGTTGAGGCCCATGAGGCCGACGGACTCGCCCTGCTGGATCGTGAACGAGACGTCGTTGACCGCCAGGAAGCTGTCGCTGATCTCCTGGCGGCGCAGCATCGCGATCGTCATCTGCTTGATGGTCCGGTGGTAGCGCATCGTGAACCGCTTGCTCACGTGGTCTACGACGATGGAGTCCGACATCACACGCGCTCCGCGATCTTGTTCTCGAGCCGGTTGAAGGCCATCTGGCACAGGGCAAGGACGACGAAGGACCCGGCCAGCGTCGCCCAGCCCAGGAGCCAGTAGTGGTGGGGCAGGTCCGGCCACCCGATCTCCTCGGGGGCCCTGAACGTGGGCAGCCAGAACGCCCGCTGCATGAGCAGCACCGCCGGTGCGAGCGGGTCGGTCAGGTAGATCCAGTAGATCCACGGATGTTTCCCGACCAGGCCGCTGGTCGCCAGCCGCGCGAACGGGTAGATCATCGGCACCGCCCAGTGGGTGAAGATCGTGAGCGTCGAGACGATGTTCTGGAAGTCCCGGAAGAACACGTTGAGGGCGCTGAACAGCAGCGCCAGCGCGGTGCCGAACACCGTGACGATCGAGATGCTGAGCAGCGCCGCGCCGATGTTCTGCACGTCGGGCGTCCATCCGGTCGCCATCGCCCCGACGACCAGGATCAGCATCTGCGGGAACGTGTGGATGGCCGAGACGATGACCGCGGCGACCGGGAACATCTCCCGCGGCATCGCCATCTTGCGCACGATCGCCTTGTTCCGGACGATCGCGCGGGTCCCCGACGTGAACGTCTCGGTGAAGAAGTGCACCATGACGATGGCGGAGAAGATGTGGATCGCGTAGTTCGGGACCGTCTGGTGCAGCTTCAAGATGATGCCGATCACGAAGAAGTACATCGTGAACCGGACGAGCGGCTGGACGTAGGACCACAGCAGCCCGAGCACCGAGCCCTGGTAGCGGGCCTGGATCTCCTTCTGCACCAGGAGCTTGAGGAGGTACCGGCGGCGGAACACGTCGACGAGACCGCCGTTCGCCGACGGTGGCGCGAGCGGGGCGTCGGGCACCCAGGACGGGTCCACGGTGTGCGCCACCGGGACCATGATCGGCCCCTCGGTCTCGACCGGCGGCGTTGGGTTCTCTGTCATCAGTCCTCCACCGAGGCCTCGAACGTCTTCGCCCAGCGTTCCGGTGAGACGATGTCGGGCAGGGCCTCCCGATAGCGACGGGACAGCTCGGGCCACTCACGGTACAGCCGCTGGTGGATCTCCACGGTGCGCGCCAGCAGCCGCTTGAACTCCTCGCGGTCGCGGCGGTACCAGCTCGCCTGGGTGCCGTCCGGCATGGAGACGACCACCGAGTCGAACTGCGCGATCATCCACCACTTCGCGTCCATCGCCGCGAGCCGCGCCTCCGGGTGCTCCCGGGAGAGGTCCCTGGGCGGCCGGACCTGCCGCACGGCGCTGAGCCCCGCCGAGACCAGCTGCCCGAGCTTGCCCTTGGGCAGCGTCGGGTCGGCGCCCCGCTTCGGCGGCTTCTTGCGGCGCACGTTCGGGAACGCGTCGGGGTCCGGATCGGTCTGGGCGTCGGTGAACCCCTGGCGCAGTGACCGCAGCTCGGGGAGCTTGGTGCGCAGCTCCTCGTGCAGCAGCTCGGGGCCGGCGAGCACGTCCTCGAGTGCCCGGTGCCGCAGCTCCGCGGTCGAGTACTGCAGCGCGAACAGGTGCTTGACCTGGTGGTTGAAGCTCTCCCGGATGAGCCGCCCGCCGTGCTCGTAGGGCGAGTGCAGCAGGGCGGCGATGGTCCGGTTGCGCTGGTGGAAGTAGGCCTGCCAGTCGAGCGCGTCGTTCTTGTCGGTCCACGGGACGTGCCAGACGGCGGCGCCGGGGAGGGTCACGGTGGGGAACCCGTGGGCGCCGGCCCGGACGCCGTACTCGGAGTCGTCCCACTTGATGAACAGGGGCAGGCTCAGCCCGACGGTGCGCAGCACCTCGGTCGGGATCAGGCACATGAACCAGCCGTTGAAGTCCACGTCGATCCGGCGGTGCAGCCAGCGCGAGCTGCGCAGGTTGCGGCCGGCGAAGTCCCAGTCGCTCTCGACCGTCGGCGGCGACTCCCACCAGAAGCGCCAGCGGTTGATGACCTCGCCGAAGCTGTGCAGCCGCGCCTTCGAGTAGAGGCTGAACATGTGGCCGCCGACGATCGTCGGGCGGCGGCACAGGTCCCCGAAGGTCACCGCGCGCACGATGCTCTCCGGCTCGCAGACCACGTCGTCGTCCATGCACAGCATGTACGTCGACCGGCCCGCCTCGAGGGTCTCGAACTGCGCGCGGGCGTAGCCGCCCGACCCGCCCATGTTGGCCTGCTCGATGACGCGGAGCTTCCCGCGCAGCGACCGCTCGGCCTCGCCGAAGTGGGCGTCGTCGGCCACCTTCTGGCTGCCCTGCTCGGCCACGATGACCTCGTCGAGCACCGCGTGCACGTCCTCGTCGCCCCCGATCTGCCCGAGCAGCTTGGCGCAGAACTCGGGCCGGTTCATCGTGGTGATGCCGATGGTGACGCTGCCGGGCTCGGCCCTGTCCTCGGGGACCTCGGCGACCCACGTCGCCTCCTCCAGCACGGCGTCGTCGGCCGCGGCGATCAGGTCGAACCAGTACCAGCCGCCGTCCCCGAAGGGCTGCAGCGACAGGTCGAAGGAGAACTCCTGGCCGTCCTCGTCGGTCACGGCCGCGGAGTCGACGCGCTGGGTGCGGCCGTTGGGCATCGACCTGTAGACGATCACCGACGCCCCGAGCCCGCTGAGCCGGACGTTGAGCGTGACCGCGTCGACGACCGTCCACATCCGCCAGTAGCTCGCGGCGAAGCCGTTGAAGTAGGTGCCGAACGACACGCGTTGGCCGGCGCCGAGCCGGTAGCGGTTGCGGCCGAGCACTGCGTGCGGGTCGGGCTGCTCGGTCGCGTTGGGCTGCACCGGTGGCAGCTTGCCCCGCTGGTGGACGGTGAGCGCGCTCTTGTCGACGTCGAGCTGGGCCTTCTCCCGGTCGACGTACAGCGGGAGGACGTCCATGTCCCGGTCGGCCGGCAGCACGACCCGCTGCAGCACCCGGCGCCTGGTGGTGTGGGTGC
This sequence comes from uncultured Actinomycetota bacterium, assembly GCA_963838025.1. GTDB lineage: Bacteria > Actinomycetota > Actinomycetes > Propionibacteriales > Nocardioidaceae > Nocardioides_B. The sequence goes on along the minus strand of CAWIPF010000001.1, from coordinate 752,611 downwards.
TCATGCGTCGACCCCTCCGCTCTCCAGTGATGCGCCGCCCTCGAAGTGCGGCCTGAGCAAGTTGTCGAACATGGACAGCGCCGACCCGATCGCCATGTGCATGTCGAGGTACTTGTAGGTGCCGAGCCGGCCGCCGAACAGCACCATCGGCTCCTGCTTGGCGAGCTCGCGGTACCTCAGCAGCTTCTCCCGGTCCTCGGCGGTGTTGACCGGGTAGTAGGGCTCGTCGCCCTTGTCGGCGAAGCGGCTGAACTCCCGCATGATCACGGTCCTGTCGGTGGGGTAGTCCCGCTCGGGGTGGAAGTGCCGGAACTCGTGGATCCGGGTGAACGGCACGTCCGCGTCGGGGTAGTTCATCACCGAGGTGCCCTGGAAGTCGCCGGTCGGGACCACCTCACGCTCGAAGTCGAGCGTGCGCCAGGACAGCTCGCCCTCGCAGTTCCCGAAGTAGGCGTCCACCGGTCCGGTGTAGACGATCGGGACCTTGCCCATGAGATCGTCCCGGACGTCGAAGAAGTCGGTGTCCAGCCGCACCTCGATGTTGGGGTGGTCGGCCATCCGCTCCAGCCACGCGGTGTAGCCGTCCTTGGGCAGGCCCTCGTAGGTGTCGTTGAAGTAGCGGTTGTCGTAGGTGTAGCGGACCGGAAGCCGGCTGATGATGTCGGCCGAGAGCTGCTCGGGGTCGGTCTGCCACTGCTTGGCGGTGTAGTGGGCGATGAAGGCCTCGTAGAGCGGGCGGCCGATCAGCGACACGCCCTTCTCGACGAAGTTCTCCGGCTCCTTGCCGCCGAGCTCGGCGGCCTGCTCCTTGATCAGCGCGCGGGCCTCGTCCGGCGAGTAGGCCGCGTCGAAGAACTGGTTGATCGTGCCGAGGTTGATCGGCATCGGGTACACCTGCCCGTTGTGGTTGGTGTAGACCCGGTGCTGGTAGCCGGTGAACTCGGTGAACCGGTTGACGTAGTCCCACACCTTCTTGTTGGAGGTGTGGAACAGGTGCGCGCCGTAGACGTGCACCTCGATCCCGGTCTCGGGGTCGGGCTCGCTGTAGGCGTTGCCGCCGATGTGGCGACGTCGCTCGAGCACGAGCACCTTGAGCCCGAGCTCGCTGGCGCAGCGTTCTGCGATCGTCAGCCCGAAGAACCCGGATCCGACGACGACGAGGTCAGCGTTCAACACAACTCCTGAAATGGGGTTCGGGGCAGTCTATCGGCCACCCTGACCGCCGGGCTCCACCGAGCCCCGGTTGGCGATCAGCGCTCGGTAGGCGGTGCGACGTACGGCCTCGGGCACCAGGCGGTAGCCGCCGCGGACGACGACGTTGCGCAGGTACTGGCCGCGGGTGGTGATCCCCAGCCGCCGGAACCGTCGCTGCAGCTGGAGCTCGGACCGGAGCAGCCGGCCGCCCCCGCGACGCGCGTAGGCGCCCGCCCCCACCCGGTAGCAGACCAGCGGCTCGGCGAGGTTCGCCGGCCGGGCGCCGGCCTCGACCATCCGGGTGAACAGCAGGTAGTCCTCCATCAGCGCCATGTCGCTGTAGCCGCCGGCCGAGAGGACCGCGCTCTTGCGGTAGACCACGGTCGGGTGGTTGAACGGGTCGCGGAAGCGGATCACCCGCCGGATCTCGTCCGCGTCGGTCGGGGGCGTGCGGCGACCGACGATGTCGTCGACCGACGAGCCGAACTCGAGCAGCCCGCTGCCGACGATGTCGGCGCCGGCCTCGATCACCGGCAGCTGCCTGGCGAAACGGTCGGGCAGGCTGATGTCGTCGGCGTCCATGCGGGCGACGATCTCGTGGGAGCAGGCGTCCAGTCCGAGGTCCAGGGCCGGGCCGAGTCCGACGTTCTCGCCGACCACCAGGTGGCGCACCGGCACCGGGCTGCCCGCCGCGAGCTTGGCGATGGCGTCCGCCAGCGCCTCCGGCACGGGACCGTCCTGGACCAGCACCACCTCGGCGGGCGGCCGGGTCTGCTCCTGGACGGTCGAGGCGAACGCCAGCTCCAGGAACTCCGGGTCGTCACCGGCGTAGGTCGCCATCAGCAGCGAGAACGGCTGCGCCGGGCCGTTCGGCTCGTGGCCGTGGGGTGACCAACCCGCCTCGGCGAGCACCGCCCCGTTGGCGCGGGGACGGGTGCGGATCCCCGCCACCAGGCCCTTGCCGAGGCCGCGCGCGAGCGTGGCCCGGTCGCCGGACCGGACGAACGTGCGCCCCCAGCGCCGCAGCGTCGCGCCGCCGTAGAGCGCCTTCTCCCCCGGCGTCAGGCCGTTGCTGCGCGTGAACAGCCACACCTTGTTGCGGACCTCGAAGAAGAACCGCTCCCCCGGGTCGGCGTCGGTGGACCCGAACGTCTTGGTCTTGTGCACCACCACGCTGTGGGGGCAGTACAGCCCGGCGCGGCCGCGGATCAGCCGCGTGGAGTACTCGAAGTCGTCGTTCCACAAGAAGTAGTCGGCGACCGGCAGACCCCGCTCGCGGACCACGTCGGCGTCGCACATGATCGAGACGAACGATGCCGACCGGACCGGCACGCAGCCCACCGACGCGGCCGCGCGGGCCTCCGCGGCAGAGACACCGGGCTTGGCCCGCGGCGTGTTCATGGGGTGGTCGCGGCCGTCGGTCCAGATCACCCTGCTCGCCAGCACCGCGGGGCGGCGAGCGCCTTCGTACGTCGACCACGCGGCGGCGAGCCGCTCGGCGGCGGTCGCGGTCGGCACCGTGTCGTCGTCCAGCAGCCACACCAGGTCCGGGTGATGGGTCAGCGCGCGCTCGATCCCCGCGGCGAAACCACCCGCGCCGCCGGTGTTGCGGGTCAGCCGGACCACGTCGAGGCCGTCCGCGGCCGCGTCGAGGAGGTCCGCCGTACCGTCGGTGGAGGCGTTGTCCACCACCACGATCTCGACCGGCGGCAGGGTCTGGGCGTGCAACGCCGCCAGCGACTCCTCGAGGAGCTCGCGACGGTTCCACGTCACCACGACGGCGACCACCCGGGGACTCACCCGAGCGACCCTACCCACCTCGGCTGCGCGACGAAGCGTGACCTCGACCTCACCTCGCGAGACCCGGTCAGCAGGCCGAGGAGAGGTCGCTCGACGCGTTCGCGGCGTAGCCCTGCCTGAGGTTGCCCAGCGACCCGCCGACGGTGGATCCCGAGACGGCCTTCTTCCTGGTGAAGCCGGCCTGCTTCCGGTGCCGCGCCGGCTGCTTCGTGCCGGCCGCGGGCTTCGCCTGCGACTTCTCGATCGCCGCCGCGATCATGCTGTGGATCTTGTCGATGTCCGGCCTGCTGGTGTTGATCGCCGGCGGCACGAAGGACACCGTGCTCACCGGCTGGCTGCGCGCCTTCATGGCGAGCTCGGCGAAGGTCCCGAGCTCGGACGCGGGGAGGTCCGTGGTGATCAGCTGCTCGCTGGCCTTGGCGATCTTCTCGAACTTCGTGATCACGGTCCGGGGAGACATCTGCTGGAGCATGGCGTTCATCACGCACTTCTGCCGGGCCATCCGCGAGTAGTCGTCGGCGCTCTCCCGGGACCGGGCGAACCACAGCGTCTGGAAGCCGTTGAGCCGCTGCACGCCCGGTTCGAGGTAGCCGGTGACCGGGCCGCCGACGCCGCCGATCGGGATCCGGTCCCGGACGTTGAGGGTCAGCCCGCCCATGGCCTCCACCAGGCTGCGGAAGCCCTGGAGGTTGACCATCGCGTAGTAGTTGATCTTCAGGCCGGTGACGCCCTCGACGCCCTCGACGGTCGCCTCGACCCCGGGGTCCGCGTAGCCCTTGAAGAGCTCCTTGTTGTCCTGCGCCCACGTGGACAAGCTGTTCAGCTCGCAGCTGGTCCCGCAGTCGTAGCCGTTGGGGAACTGCTCGGCCATGATCGAGCCCGCCGGGAAGGGGAAGTTCAGCATGTTGCGGGGCAGCCCGAACAAGATGGTGCGGCCGGTGTCCTTGTCGATGCTGGCGACGGTGAGGCTGTCCGGGCGCAGCCCCCAGCGGTCCGCGCCGGAGTCGCCGCCCAGCAGCAGCACGTTGTAGCGACCGTGGTGGGCGGCGGTGGCCACCCCGTCGCCGAACATCGCGCTGATGAAGCCGCGCTGCACGGCGACCATGTGGGAGGCGAACAGCAGCGAGCCGGCCACGGAGAAGCACAGCACCCCGTTGAGCCCGACCATCGCCAGGCGCTGCTTCTGGAGCAGCTCCAGCGGCCTGCCGAGCCGCCAGGCGTCGAGGAACAGCACCGCCCAGCCGATCGCGACCGCGCAGAGCAGCAGCCTGACGAAGCCGAGCACCCAGGTGCTGCTCACCAGCCAGTAGCCGAACCCGTGCCACACGAGCGAGACGAGGACGGCGAGCACGAGGCTGCCCACGAGGGCCAGCCAGGTCCGGATCGCGATCCGGCCGACCCGCTTGCTGCCGGCCACCAGCTGCGCGGACCCCGGGATCAGCAACGTCATCACCAGCAGCGTGACGGCGCGCCGGAACCTGACGCCGGCCAGCGCGGAGCGGTCGTCGCCGAGCCGTGGGGCCTGGGGGTCGCCCAACCCGGGGGAAGAGACGGGTGGCATGTGGTGGGCCTTTCCGGACGTCTGCCTTCGACGCTCCAGTATCACCAGTCACATGCGTTACGGCCGGTACGCCGCGCCGGGCCGGTCGCCGCGCTCAGCCCGGGCCGCGCCCGGCCTCGATCGCGGCGCGGCGGGAGAGCCGGTGGGAGCGGCGGATCTCGGCCTCGCGCATCCGGCGCTCCTCGGTCGGCGTCTCCGGCCGCAGTCCCGGGATCCGCCGGGCCCGCCCCTGGGCGTCGATCGCCACGAAGACGAGGTAGGCCGAGGCCACGTGGAGCGGCTCGCGGCCGGCCTCGTTCCACGGCTCGCTCTCGACGCGCACGCCGATCTCCATCGACGTACGCCCGGCCCAGTTGACCTGCGCGACGGTGCGCACGATGTCCCCGACGTGCACCGGCTGGAGGAAGGCCATCTCGTCCATGGCGGCCGTGACGGCGGGGCCGCCGCTGTGCCGTTGCGCCACCGCGCCGGCCGTGGAGTCGACCAGCCGCATGATCACCCCCCCGTGCACGTTGCCCAGCAGGTTCACCGATCCTTGGTCCATGACGTATGCGAGCGAGGTGCGCCCGTGCGAGGGGGCCAGCATCGCGGGCCCCGGCTCGCCGGCCGTCGGAGGGAGCGCCATGCCCTGCAAGGTAGCGTCTGCGCCATGGCAGAGCGTCCCGAGGGCGAGGACCCGGACTACAACTGGCTGTACGGAAGCCGCCGCAAGGACGTCGGTGGCCCCGCCGCCTCCGCCTCGGGGGGCGGCGCACCGGGCGACCCCGAGCCGACGCGGGTGCTGCCGACCATGAGCCGGCCGCACCAGACGCCGGCGCCGAAGGGCTCGTCGGGAGGGCCCGGCGGCCCCCCGCGCGGCGCCCGCCCGGTTCCCGCCCCGACCCCGCCCTCGACGCCGCGACGGCGACGCCGGCTCGGCTGGGTCAAGCTGGTGCTGCTGGCCTGGGTCGTCTTCCTGGTCGCGGTCCCGCTGTTCGCGTGGGCCAAGATCGACAAGGTCGGTGACGACCCCAAGGGCGACCGCCCCGGCGACCAGCCCGGTACGACGTACCTGCTGGTGGGCAGCGACAGCCGGCAGGGGCTGACCCGCAAGCAGGAGCTGCAGTACGGCACCGGCAAGGCATCGGGACGACGCACCGACACGATCATGCTGTTGCACACCGGCTCCGGGCCGAACCTGCTGATGTCGATCCCCCGCGACTCGATCGTGGACGTGCCCGGCCACGGCACCACCAAGGTCAACGCGGCGTTCGCCTACGGGGGCCCCAAGCTGCTGATCCAGACCCTGGAGAACGAGACCGGGATCCGGATCGACGACTACGTGGAGATCGGCTTCGCCGGCTTCGTCGACGTGGTGGACGCCGTCGGCGGCATCCAGATCTGCCCGAAGACCGCGATGAAGGACAAGCTGGCCAACCTCGACGTGCCGAAGGGCTGCCAGGACGTGGACGGCAAGACCGCGCTCGCCTACGCGCGCTCCCGGCACACCTCCGCGCTCGGCGACATCGACCGGGCCCGCCACCAGCGCGAGGTGGTCAGCGCGGTGGGCGACAAGGCCGTGTCGCCCTGGTCGGTGCTGAACCCGGTGCGCTACTACCGGCTGGCGATGGCCGCATCGGCGTCGCTGCGGGTGGGCAACCACACCAGCATGCTCGACACCGCGAAGTTCGCGTGGGCGATGACCCGCGTCGACGGCAAGAACGGCCTGACCTGCGGCGTCCCGATCTCCGACCTGGCGGTGCACTGGGACCCGGTGCGCGCCAAGCAGCTGTTCGCCTACATCAAGGAGGACCGCACCGACGAGGTGCCCAAGAGCCTCTGCCGTCCGTCCGGCCTCAAGAACGGCTGACATGGCCGACTACGACACCCTCGGCTGGAGCGTCGAGGACCGGGTCCTCACGCTCACGCTCGACCGTCCGGAGCAGCTGAACGCCTTCACGGTCACGATGGCCGACGAGCTCGTCGACGCCTACGACCGGGCCGGTGCCGACGACGCGGTCGACGCGGTGGTGGTGACCGGCAGCGGTCGGGCCTTCTGCGCCGGCATGGACCTGTCGGTCTCCGGCAACGTGTTCGGTCTCGACGAGTCCCTGACCCCGACCATGGCGGACCTGCGGGAGCATCTGGAGGACCCGGAGGTCGTCGCGGGAGTCCGCGACACCGGCGGGCGGGTCTCGCTCGCGGTGTACCGCTGCCCCAAGCCGGTCATCGGCGCCATCAACGGCGCCGCGGTCGGCATCGGCGCGACGATGACGCTGCCGATGGACGTGCGTCTCGCGTCGGACACGGCACGGATCGGCTTCGTCTTCGGCAGGCTCGGGATCGTCCCGGAGGCGTGCTCGTCGTGGTTCCTGCCCCGGATCGTCGGGATCAGCCGGGCGCTGGAGTGGGTCTACAGCGCCGACATCCTGACCGCCGAGGAGGCGCACGAGGGCGGGCTGGTGCGCTCGGTGCACCCCGCCGGCGAGCTGCTGGACGCGGCGCACGCGCTGGCGCACCGCTTCACCCGGGGCCGCTCGCCGGTCGCGACCGCGCTGGCCCGCCAGATGATGTGGCGCAACAGCGCCGCTGCGCACCCGCTCGACGCACACCTGGTCGACTCGCTGGCGATGTTCTACACCAGCATCGGCGACGGCAAGGAGGGCGTGCAGGCCTTCTTGGACAAGCGCCCGCCCGAGTTCACCGGCCGGACCACGCGGATGCCGCCGTTCTACCCCTGGCAGGACTGACCGCCCCGCGGTCAGAGCTCGGACTGGATCCCGGACAGGAGCTGGCGGGCCATCACGATCCGCTGGACCTGGTTGGTGCCCTCGTAGATCTGGGTGATCTTGGCGTCGCGCATCATCCTCTCCACCGGGTAGTCGCGCGTGTAGCCGTAGCCACCGAGGACCTGTACGGCGTCGGTGGCGACCTGCATGGCGGTGTCGGAGGCGAAGCACTTCGCGGCGGCCCCGAAGAAGGTCAGGTCCTTGTCGCCGCGCTGCGAGCGGCCGGCGGCGGCGTACGTCAGCTGACGCGCCGCCTCCACCTTCATGCCCATGTCGGCGAGCAGGAACTGCAGGCCCTGGAAGTCCGCGATGGACTTGCCGAACTGACGGCGCTCCTTGGCGTAGTCGAGCGCGTAGTCGAGCGCACCCTGCGCGATGCCGACGGCCTGGGCGGCGATGGTGACCCGGGTGTGGTCGAGCGTGCGCATCGCGGTCGCGAAACCGGTGCCCTCCTCGCCGATCATCCGGTCCGCAGGGATCCGCACGTTGTCGAAGTAGACCTCCCGGGTGGGCGAGCCCTTGATGCCGAGCTTGTGCTCGGGGGCGCCGAAGGAGACGCCCTCGTCGGACTTCTCCACGACGAAGGCGGAGATGCCGGCCCCGCGCTTCTCCGGGTCGGTCACGGCGAAGACGGTGTAGTACTCGGACACCCCGGCGTTGGTGATCCAGCGCTTCACGCCGTTGAGCACGTAGTGGTCGCCGTCTCGCACCGCCCGGGTCTTCATCGCGACCGCGTCCGAGCCCGCCTCGGGCTCGGAGAGGCAGTAGGAGAACATCGCCGACCCGGCCGCCACCGGCGGCAGGTACTTCCGCTTCAGCTCCTCGGAGCCGGCCAGGATGATCGGCAGCGTGCCGAGCTTGTTGACCGCGGGGATCAGCGACGCGGACGCGTCGGCCCGGGCCACCTCCTCGATCACGATGCAGGTCGCGAGCGCGTCCGCTCCGGCGCCGCCGTACTCCTCGGAGATGTGGGGGGCGGTGAAGTCCGCGCCGGCCAGGGCGTCGTGCGCCGCCTGCGGGAACTCCGCCGCCTCGTCGACCGCGGCCGCGTTGGGCGCGACCTTGGCGTCGCAGACCGCGCGGACCGCCTCGCGGATGGCCTGCTGCTCCTCGGAGAGGCCGTACATCGGGAAGTCGCTCATGACCCGAATCCTACGGCCGGGCAGCGGGCGCGGCGGCGTGGAATCGGTCACCCCGGGTACCGTCGAGACCATGACCGGACGCACCGACGGACCGTCGTGGCTCGACCACGAGGCGATCCGCTTCATGCTCGAGGACTGCCAGATCTGGGCGGTCGTGGGGCTGAGCGGCAACCCCGGCCGCACCGCCTACCGGATCGCGGCGTTCCTGCAGGATCACGGGAAGCGGATCGTCCCCGTCCACCCCGACGCACCCACGGTGCTCGGCGAGCGGGGCTACCCGACGCTGGCCGACGTGCCCTTCGACATCGACGTGGTCGACGTGTTCCGGCGCTCCGGGGCCGCCGGCGAGTTCGCCGACCAGGCGGTGGCGGTCGGGGCCAAGGCGGTCTGGTTCCAGCTCGGCGTCGTCGACCACGACGCCTTCGAGCGGACGTCGAAGGCCGGCGTGCCCATGGTGATGGACACCTGCCCCGCGATCGAGTGGCCGCGGCTGGGTCAGAAGCAGCGGGGCCAGAGGCAGCGGGGCTAGAAGCCGAGCCGGCGGCCGGCGTCCCCGCGGACCGCCTTGCCCTTCTCGCGGGCGGTCTCGGCCAGCGTGGCCTGGAAGTCCTGCATGCGGGTTCGCAGCCCCTCGTCCGAGGCGGCCAGGATGCGGACCGCGAGCAGACCCGCGTTGCGGGCGTTCCCGATGGCCACGGTCGCGACCGGCACGCCGGCGGGCATCTGCACGATCGACAGCAGCGAGTCCATCCCGTCGAGGTACTTCAGCGGGACCGGCACCCCGATCACCGGCAGCGGGGTGACCGCGGCCAGCATGCCCGGCAGGTGCGCCGCCCCGCCCGCCCCGGCGATGATCACCGACAGGCCCCGGCCAGCGGCCTCGCGCCCGTAGGCGAGCATCTCGTCGGGCATCCGGTGCGCCGACACCACGTCGGCCTCGTAGCCGACGCCGAACTCCTCGCACGCCTCGGCGGCCGCCTTCATCGTCGGCCAGTCGGAGTCCGACCCCATCACGATGCCGACCCGTGCCTCGCCCATGCTCACTCGCTCTCGTCGCCCAGGTCGCCCCGGAACCACGCGGCCGCGTGCAGCGCCCGCTCGCGTACGGCGTCCAGGTCGTCGCCGTACGCCGTGACGTGACCGACCTTGCGGCCGGGCCTGACGTCCTTGCCGTAGAGGTGCACCTTCAGCCGCGGGTCTCGCGCGAACACGTGCGGGTAGCCGTCGTACAGCCGACCCGACAGCCGCGCGTCGGGACCGCCGAGGATGTTCACCATCACCGTCCACGGCGCCCGGGCCGCGGGCGAGCCGAGCGGCAGGTCGAGCACCGCGCGCAGGTGGTTCTCGAACTGGCTGGTGACCGCGCCGTCCATGCTCCAGTGCCCGGTGTTGTGCGGGCGCATCGCCAGCTCGTTGACCAGCACCCGGCCGTCGGCGGTCTCGAACAGCTCGACCGCGAGGATGCCGGTGACGTCGAGCGCGCCGGCCACGGTCATGGCGATCTGCTGCGCCTGCAGCGCGAGCTCCGGGTCGAGGTCCGGCGCGGGCGCCACCACCTCCCAGCAGATGCCGTCGCGCTGCACCGACTCCACGACCGGGTAGGCGGCCACCTGCCCCGAGGGCGAGCGCGCGACCAGGGCCGACAGCTCGCGCCGGAAGTCGACCCTCTCCTCGGCCAGGATCTCCACGCCGGTCCGGTGGGCCACCTCGAAGACCGGCGCGCAGTCCTCGGCCGACGACACGACCCAGACGCCCTTGCCGTCGTAGCCGCCCCGCGTGGTCTTGAGCACGACGGGGAACCCGCCGATGGAGTCCGCGAACGCCAGCACCTCGGCGGTGTCGGCGACCACGGCGTTGCGGGGGCACGGCACGCCGAGGTGCTCGAGCCGGGCGCGCATCACGCCCTTGTCCTGGGCGTGCACCAGCGCCTGCGGGCCGGGGCGGCAGGCGTGGCCCTCCTCGGTGAGGGCGTGCAGGTGCTCGGTCGGGACGTGCTCGTGGTCGAAGGTGACCACGGCGCACGGCTCGGCGACCTTGCGGAGCGTCTCCAGGTCCCGGTAGTCACCGACGAGCGTGTCCGGCACCACCTGCGCGGCCGACACGTCGGGACCCTCGGCCAGCAGTCGCACCGGCACGCCGAGCGACACCGCGGCCTGGGCCATCATCCGGGCAAGCTGGCCACCGCCGATGACCGCGAGAACGGGCGTCGGGCCGGGGCGGGGTCCGGGTGAGGTCACGCGACGAGGGTAGTGCCCCCGTCAGGACGCGGACTTCACCTGGTCGGCGTAGACCGGCGGCGTCAGCTCGAAGCGCAGTCCCCGGCCGCGGATCGTGGTGATCAGCGTCGGCCGGCGGGTGTCGTCGCCGAGCTTCTTGCGCACCCACCCCAGGTGGACGTCGATGGTCTTCGCCGACGTCCAGAAGTTCGTCTGCCAGACGTCGCGCATGAGCTCCTCGCGGGTCACGATCTCCCCTGCCCGGCTGATCAGCGCATTGAGCAGATCGAACTCCTTGTTCGACATCCGTATCTCGACCCCGTCGCGCCATACCCGACGCGACTTGGCGTCGACATCCACCCCCTGCACAGTCATCATGTCGCTCAGCGTAAAGAGACAAAACGGACATGGTCGTGGGATTGGTGAGATTGACCCGGTTTGACTACCAGGCGGTCTAGTCCTTTACCCGGGCGAGGCGTACGGCGGGGCCCCTGAGGGCGCGGTCAGGGCCGCCGTACCGCCACCGGCTCCACGACCCCGAACCCGCGCAGCGGCCGGGCCGGAAGGGGCCGCGCCTCGAACTTGCCGGCGGGGAGCCGGTCGGCCGTCGCGGGGTCCGTGATCACCCGGTTGCGCCGGGCCACCCCGGTCAGCCGCGCCGCCATGTTCACCGGGGGCCCGAAGACGTCGCCGAGCCGCATCACCACCGACCCGGTGGCCAGCCCGATCCGCACGTCGGGGAGCCGCTTGTCGTTGCCGATCACGTCGATGATCGTCAGCGCGATGTCCATGGCCCGCTCCGGGTCCTCGGAGACGAACAGCACCGAGTCCCCGAGGGTCTTGATCACCCGGCCGTGCCGGGCCGCGACCACGTCGGCGCAGCGGGACTCGAAGATCTCGACCATGTCGCCGATCCGGTCCTCGTCGAGCTCGTTGGAGAGCGCGGTGAAGCTGACCAGGTCGGCGAAGCCGACGGTCACCTCGGTGGTGTGCAGGTCCTCGTCGGCGGCCCCGAGCGCCTCCACGCGGCTCACCGCCGCGGCCAGGTGCCGCCGCCACGAGTAGATCAGCAGCTGCTCGAAGGGGATGCCGACCTGCTCGGCGATCCGCAGCGCGCTGCCGATCCGGCTGCCGGTGGCCTCGTCGCCGGACTCGAGCTGCTCCACCCGCGCCGCCAGGGTGCCGACCTGCCAGTCGGCCAGCCGGGCCATGGTCTGGCCCACGGCGCGGGTCAGCCGCACCGCGGTGTCGAAGTCGATGGCGCCGGCGTTGACCGCGCCCACGAGCGTGGCCAGGGCCGACAGGTCCGCGTCGGTGAACGCCGCCTGCTCCCCGGCGTCGGGGAAGCCGAGCGCCCGCCACAGCCGGCGGGCCTGCTCGATCGTTACGCCCGCGGCCGTGGCCACGTCCCAGCTGGTGAGGTCCGGAGGGTCGCCGAGGATGAAACGCTCGAGCTGCTCGCGGGTGAACCCGTGCTCAGGTCCCGTCATCGAGACGGCCTGCCCCCTCCTCCAGGCGACCGGTGGCCGAGCGCGACACCAGGTCGCTGATCTGCAGGTGCACCCGCTCGACCTGCGGGATGTCGTGCAGCTCGACGCTGCCGCGCTCGCTCGCGTCGGAGATCACCAGCGTGCCGCACCCGAACATCCGGTCCACGACCCCGTGCTCGTAGGCGACGTCGTTGATCCGCATCAGCGGGATGTCGTGGCCGCGGCGCGACAGCACCCCCGAGCGGGTGATCAGCCGGCGGTTGGTCACCGTGTAGGTCGTGGTGAGCCAGCGCAGGAACGGCGCGAACACCAGCCAGCACGCGGCGAGGAACGCGAGGCCCCAGACCACCACCTCCAGCAGCGGCGCGGCCTTCCCGGCGACCCCCGCGGACATCGACGCGAGGTAGCCCGCCACCGCGGCGAGCACGATCAGCCACAGTGCGGGCACGAGCAGCGCCTTGACGTGCGTGCGCGTGGACAGCACGACGTGCTCGTCGTCGTTGAGAAGCCTCCGGGAGAACGCCACGGTCCGATCATGGCACGCCACAGGTCAGCCCGGCCTGACGTGCACGACGTCGCCCGCCCCGACCGCGTGCACCGCTCCCCCCGAGTCGACCTGGAGCCGCCCCGCCGCGTCCACGCCGACCGCGAGCCCGACCAGCGGCGGCCCCGCCGGCAGCTCGACGCGGACCTCCCGGCCGACGGTCGCGCAGGCCCGCAGGTAGGCCGCGTGCAGCCCGGCGGCGGGGTCGCCGGCGGCCGAGCACCAGTCCGTGAACAGCCGGGAGAAGGCGGCCAGCACCTCCCCGAGCAGCAGGGCCCGGTCCGGCGACGCCGAACCGGCGAGCACCAGCGACGTCGCGGTCGGCACCGGGAGCTCCTCGCGGGTCGAGGACACGTTCAGCCCGATCCCCACGACGGCCACCGCTCCCCCGGGCCGCTCCACCCGCTCGACCAGGATGCCCGCGACCTTCGCCTCGCCGACCAGCACGTCGTTGGGCCACTTCAGCCCCGCGGTGACGCCGGCGGCCCGTCGTACCCCCTCGGCGACGGCGAGCCCGGAGAGCAGCGGGAGCCAGGACCAGCGCGCCGCCGGCACCTGCCCGGGGGCCACGAGCAGCGAGAACGTCAGCGCGGCCCGAGGCGGCGTGACCCACGACCGGTCGAGCCGGCCCCGCCCGGCCGTCTGGTGGTCGGTGACCAGCACCAGGCCCGCGGCCTCGCCGGCACGGGCCCGCTCGGCGAGCGCGAGGTTGGTCGAGGCCGACTCCGCGAGCACCTCGACCGCCCGCCAGGGGGCTCCCGGACCGGTCAGCCGAGCCTCGGCCAGCGCTGTGGACAACGCCACAGGGTCAAGAGGTGGGCGGCTGGCCTCGTCGGCGGACACAGGCACTAGATTGACGCACGCGACCAGTAGGAGGCGAACCATCCCGTGAGCGAAGCAGCGACGACCAGGCCCGGCCAGGGCACGGAAGTCCCCGACGACATCGACATCCACACCACGGCGGGCAAGGTCGCCGACCTCGACCGTCGGCTCCACGAGGCCGTGCACGCCGGGTCCGAGCGGGCCATCGAGAAGCAGCACGCGAAGGGCAAGAGGACCGCCCGCGAGCGGGTCCTCGAGCTGCTCGACGAGGGCAGCTTCGTCGAGCTGGACGAGCTCGCAAGACATCGCTCCACCGCGTTCGGGATGGAGAAGAACCGTCCCTACGGCGACGGCGTGGTCACCGGCTACGGCACCGTCGACGGTCGCCAGGTGTGCGTGTTCGCGCAGGACTTCACGGTCTTCGGCGGCTCGCTCGGCCAGGTGTTCGGCGAGAAGATCGTCAAGGTCATGGACCTGGCGATGAAGACCGGCTGCCCGGTGATCGGCATCAACGACTCCGGCGGCGCCCGGATCCAGGAGGGCGTGGTCTCCCTGGGCCTCTACGGCGAGATCTTCCGCCGCAACGTGCACGCCTCCGGCGTGATCCCGCAGATCTCCCTGATCATGGGACCCTGCGCGGGCGGCGCGGTCTACTCCCCCGCGGTCACCGACTTCACCGTGATGGTCGACCAGACCAGCCACATGTTCATCACCGGTCCGGACGTGATCAAGACGGTCACCGGCGAGGACGTCTCGATGGAGGACCTCGGCGGCGCCCGGTCCCACAACACCAAGTCCGGCAACGCCCACTACATGGGCCACGACGAGTCCGACGCGATCGAGTACGTCAAGGCGCTGCTGTCCTACCTGCCGCAGAACAACCTCGACGAGCCGCCGTCGTACGACGACATCGCGGACCTCGAGATCAGCGACGAGGACCGGGCGCTCGACACGCTGATCCCCGACTCGCCGAACCAGCCCTACGACATGCACACCGTGATCGAGTCGGTCGTCGACGACGGCGAGTTCCTCGAGGTGCAGGCGATGTTCGCGCCGAACATGGTGGTCGGCTTCGGCCGCGTCGAGGGCCGTCCGGTCGGCGTGGTCGCGAACCAGCCGATGCAGTTCGCCGGCACGCTCGACATCGACGCCTCCGAGAAGGCGGCGCGGTTCGTGCGCACCTGCGACGCGTTCAACGTCCCGGTGCTCACCTTCGTCGACGTGCCGGGCTTCCTCCCGGGCACCGACCAGGAGTGGAACGGCATCATCCGGCGCGGCGCCAAGCTCATCTACGCCTACGCCGAGGCGACCGTCCCGCTGGTCACCGTGATCACCCGCAAGGCCTACGGCGGCGCGTACGACGTGATGGGCTCCAAGCACCTCGGCGCGGACATCAACCTGGCGTGGCCGACCGCGCAGATCGCGGTGATGGGCGCGCAGGGCGCGGTGAACATCCTCTACCGCGGCGACCTGGCCGCGGCCGACGACCCGGACGCCAAGCGTGCCGAGCTGATCCAGGAGTACGAGGACCACCTCGCCAACCCCTACCTCGCCGCCGAGCGCGGGTACGTCGACGCGGTCATCCAGCCGCACGAGACCCGCGGCGAGGTCGTGCGGTCGCTGAGGCTGCTGCGCTCCAAGCGCGAGACCCTGCCCCCGAAGAAGCACGGGAACATCCCGCTGTGACCGGCGCGGGCGAGACCGGCGCGGGCGAGACCGGCCGGGAGGCGGCCCCGCCGCTGTTCGTCGTGCGCGGCGACGCCTCGGTGGAGGAGGTGGCCGCGCTGACCGCGGTCCTCCAGGGGCTGGCGGCCGCGGGCACCGGCCGGGCGCCGCAACGGCCGCGGTCCGAGTGGGCCGCCCACCACCGCAGGCTCCGCGCGACGTACCCCTCCGGTCCGGGCGCCTGGCGCTCCAGCGGGCTGCCGCGCTGAGCCCGCCGCGGCCGACCGCTTCGGCCGCTTTGGCCGCCCGCCGCCCCATCGCGCAAGATGAGGTGTGCGCGACTGGTGGCGAGGCGGCCTCGACCGCGAGCTGACGCGGCTGCACAACGGCGGCCGCGCGGCCGTGGTGTGGTCGCTGCGGATCACCGTCGCCGCGGTCGCGAGCTATGTGGTGGGCACGCTGTTCTTCCCGGGCACGCAGCCGCTGCTCGCGCCCCTGACCGCGATGCTCGTCGTGCAGGTCACCCCCGTCTCGCTCCTGGCCAGCGGCCTGGACCGGGTGGTGGCCGTGGTGGCCGGCGTCGCGGTCGCGGTGGCCTTCGCCGCCGTCGTCCCGCTCCAGTGGTGGAGCCTCGGCCTGCTGATCCTGGTCTCCATCACGATCGGCCAGGTGCTGCGGCTGCGCGCGAACCTCATCGAGGTCGCGATCAGCGGCATGCTCGTGCTGGGGGTCGGCTCGCTGGGTGCGGAGCCGGCCGCCTGGCAGCGCATCGCCGAGACGCTGGTGGGCGCCGCGGTGGGGGTCGCCGCGAACCTGCTGTTCCCGCCGAAGGTCGCCAGCGGCGACGCCGGCCGGGCGATCGACGGCCTGGCCGACTCGCTCAGCGACCTGTTGGACCGCGCCGCCGACGAGCTGGCCGAGCGGGTGCCCGACGGTGGTGACGTGGCACCGGCCGCGCGGGCCTGGCTGGACCAGGCGCGGCGGATCACCCACGACATCCCCCAGGTCGGCGCCGCGCTGCTGCACGCCGAGCAGGGGCGCCGGTTCAACGTCCGCGCCGTCGGCACGCCGAACCTGGGGCCGGGGCTGCGCCAGGGGCTCGAGGCGCTGGAGCACGCAGCGGTCGCGATCCGCGGGATGTTCCGGGCGCTCACCGACGCGACGTACGACGCGCGGTGGCTCGACGAGGAGGGCGCCGAGGACGTGGTCCTGGGGCTCGCGCAGACGTTCCGGGAGATGGCCGCCGGCGTCGACGCGTTCGGTCGGCTGGTCCGGGTCGAGGCCGATCCGGCGAGCCTGGTGGGCTCCGCCGACGTGCAGGCGCTCCACGAGGCGCTCGAGGGTCTGCACGAGGCCCGCGCCCGCCTCGAGGGGCTGCTCGTCGCGGGAACCGCCCCCGAGCCGCTCGAGCTGCACGCGGCGGTGCTCTCGACCGTCAAGCGGCTGCTGCGGGAGATGGACCTCGACGAACGGATCCGCCGGCAGGTCCGGCTGCTGCACCCGAACCGGCCGGCGGGGCCCCGTCCATCGGCCGAGCCCGCGCCCGAGGACGAGACCCAGCTGCTGCCGCGCGTGCCCCGCGAGCGTCGGGAGAGGCGCCGGCGCTGACCTCGTGCCGGCGCTCACCCGTCGCCGTCTGCCCCGGCTTCCCGCCTCAGCGAGCGCACCAGCTCCCGCCAGGCCAGCCCGGTCAGCGCGAGGACGAGGACGTTGCGCACCAGCAGCAGCACACTCACCAGTCCGACGTGCTCGGTGCGGATGGTCAGCCCGCCGTAGAAGGTGGGGAACACCAGGTGGGTGACGCCGGTGGTGACCAGCAGGAGGGCGACCCAGCCGGTGGCCCGCGGCAGGCTGCACCGCACCACGGCGATCCCGGCGGCGGCCGGCGGCAGCAGCCACAGGAAGTACTGCGGGCTGAGCACCTTGCCGGTGGCCATGAAGCCGGTCACGGCCGCGAGGGACAGCCACACCACCGTGTCCGGTCCCACCCGGTCACGCCGCCGCCAGGCCACCCACCACGCGACGGCGAGCGCGGCCGCGAACGCCACGGTGGCCACCGTGCTCGCCGCCAGCAGCAGCGGCACCCCGGGGCCGGTCACCTCGTATGCCTTCGACGAGGCGTAGCCGATCGGCCAGCGGGCCGGGTCGTGCCAGCCCATCAGGATCGCCGGGGTGGCGGCCACCGACTCGATCTGCAGGCCGCGGTCCGCCTGGTAGGTCAGCGGGGACACCAGCCGGCCCCAGCCGGTGAGCAGCACGGTGCCCGCGGCGAGCACGGCCCCGACCGCGGCCGCGGTGGCCAGGGCGGCACCCCGGCGGCGTGCGCCCGCGAGCAGGCCGGGGACGAGGAGCGCCGGCCACAGCTTCACGCCGGTCCCCAGCGCGGCGGCACCGAGCGCGACCCGGGGGTGGCGGCCGAGCAGCAGGACCGCGACCCCGGCCAGCACCCCCGGCAGCAGGTCGAAGCGGGCGTAGGCGGTGGCGCCGAGGAGCGGGACCGCCAGCACCCACACCAGCAGCGCCGAGCGGCGCCGACGACCCGCGTAGCGCCACAGCAGCAGGGCGAACGCCAGGTCGGTCAGCATGGCCGTGGCCATCAGGACGTCCTCGAAGGCCAGGCCGGCGGCCCGGGCGGCCAGCCAAGGGGCGGCGAGCGCGCCGACCGCCGGGAACGGGTACTCGACCAGGACGTGCCCGAGTCCGTGCTCCTCCAGGTGCCGCAGGCTCGAGGCGAAGTAGCCGACGTCGCCGTTGACCCACGACTCGGGGCCGAGCAGCAGCCACACCACGAACGCCCGGGTGGCCAGCCAGCCGGCCACCAGCCAGGCGGTCCTCGGCCAGGCGGTCCTCGGCCGGCCGGTCCTCACCTGGACGCCCCCGCCCGACCGCGCCGGCGCACCGCCCGCGCCACGGCCCATCCCGCGCCACCGAGCACCGCGAGCCACCAGCAGGCCAGCTCCAGCGGCCAGCCGGGCGGCGAGAACCGCACGGTCACGGTCCGGCCGGCCGCGCCGGCGGGGAGGTCGACGGTCAGCAGGTAGCCGTCCACCGGGTCGGCCAGCGTGCCCACGTCGGTGTGGTAGCCGGGCCAGGCCAGGGTGCTGAGCACGACGCGACCTCCGGCCGCCGGGACCTGCTCGACGGTGAAGCGCGCCGACCGGTCGTCCACGCCACGCACCGACACCGCGGTCCCCGCCGACGTCCACACCGGCCGTCCGGCGCCGGGGACCGGCCGGTCGCGCACCCAGGTGACCGCGCGGGCGTCGGCGTCCGCGACGTGCCAGCCCGACGGCGCCCGCAGGGAGCGGCCCGGGAAGTCCGCGCGGACCAGCAGCAGGGTGCTCACCCCGAGCAGGTCCACCCGGCGCTCGCCGGTGACGGGCTCCCGCGCGAAGAGGGTGTCCAGGGCCGCGGGGCAGGTGTTGCCCTGGTAGGTCATGCAGTAGCGGTCGTAGTACGCCCGGAAGCTGATCGTGGTGTAGCCGTTCTGGACCCGGTGCGGGTTGAGGTACCACGCGGACCCGACCAGGAAGTCGCCGGTCCAGGCCGGGTCGGCCTCCAGCCGCGACTCGGAGTCGCCGACGACCATCACGTCACCCCGCGCGTGCGCCAGCGGGCGCTGGTAGCCGGCCAGGGCGGCCGGCAGGTTCCGGTCCGGCGAGGGCGGTGTCGGGTAGTAGCCGTGCTGCACGGCCAGGGCGGCGAGGGTGACCACGGCGACCGCCAGGGCGGGCGGCACCGGGCCCCGCCCGGCCCGCACCAGCAGCCACACCGCGACGACCCCGGCGCCGACCAGCGCGGCGCTCAGCAGGTGCCCGGCCCACACCTGCGGCGCGCGTACGACGGCCACCGCCGCCGCCAGCACCACCCAGAGCAGGCTCAGCCCCAGCCGGCGCGCGGACGGCCGGCGCAGGCCGAAGCGGCTCAGCGCCACCGCGAGCGCCACCACCGCCATCTCCACCAGGAACGTCTGCAGGCGCAGCGGCCAGCGCAGCGGCCCGAGGCGGGCCGGTCCGTCGACGACCAGCAGCATCAGCACCGCCAGGAACGCCGCCCCGGCAACCGGGCGCCAGGCCCTGCGGAGCGCACCGAGGTCGACCCACAGCAGCAGCGGCAGGAACCACGCCAGGTAGGCGTAGGGCAGCAGGTGCATGCTGGTGCCCGGCACCGACGCGGTGGGCACGACCGAGGTGAACATGGCCAGCGGGTCGGTGCTGAACTTGCCCCCGAACCCGCCGACCTTGCTGTCGCGCACGGTGACCCCGGCGGTCAGCACGCCGGGCAGGTACACCGTGGTCGCGACCAGGCCGAGCAGGACCCCCACGCCCAGCACCCGCCGGAACGCCGCGCGGTCCGCGGCCAGCCGGGCGTCGAGCAGGCAGGCGAGCAGCACGAAGATCAGCATGATCGTGCCGTAGACGTAGCCCACGGTGACCAGCAGGTAGCCGAGCACGAGCGCCGCGAGCGGGCCGGTGCCGTGCAGCATCATCCGCCGCAGCGCCCACCACACCCACGGCAGCAGCGCCCAGATCATCAGCGCGGCGGCCCATGACGGCAGGTCGAGGTACTGCGTCATGCCGCCCATCGGCACGGCCACGCCGGCCGCGTAGGCCACCGGGGCCGGGACGCCGTACGACCGGAGGAGGACGAAGACGCCCAGCGCACCGGTGCAGGCCAGCGTCACCTTCACCACGGTCGCGAGCGCCAGCACGTGCGGCGAGACGCCTGCCAGCAGGCCGAGGGCGATCACCAGCGGGCTGAACAGGCCCCACTGCCCCTCCGCGACCGCGTTGCCGGCCCGCCACGCGTGCGGGTCCAGCAGCGGCCAGCGGCCCGCCCGGACCTCTTCCCCGAGGTGGTACCACCAGCCGTAGTAGGCCGCCTGGGTGTCGCCGTAGAAGAAGTAGCGCCGGTCCGTGAGCAGCAGCAGCGACAGCGCGACGGCCACGGTGAGCACGACCGCGAGCATCCAGCCCGCCCGGCGCCACCGGGCCCGGCTCGTGGCGGCCCCCTCGTTTTGCACCGTCATGGTCTAGCACGTCCGGGTTCGCGGGCCGCGAGCCGACCCGCCCGTGTGATAGAACGCAGCGGTGGACGGGGTGAACGCGCGAGTCGACGACGCGAGGGTGCAGCTGTCGGTCGTGGTGCCGATGTACGACGAGGAGCCGGTGGTCGGGCTGATGTTCGACCGGCTGCGACCGGTCCTCGACGACCTGGGCTGCAGCTACGAGGTGGTCTGCGTCGACGACGGCAGCAAGGACGGGACCGCGGCCGTCCTGATGGCCGCGCTGGACCACTGGCCGCAGCTGCGGGTGACCCGGCTGATGCGCAACTCGGGGCACCAGGCGGCGCTGTCGGCCGGCTTCGACGTGTCCCGGGGCGACTTCGTGGTGACCCTCGACGCCGACCTGCAGGACCCGCCCGAGACCATCGCCACGATGCTGGAGGTGGCCCGCGCCGACCACGTCGACGTGGTGTACGGCGTGCGCGCCGACCGCGGCAGCGACTCGTGGTTCAAGCGCAGCACCGGCGAGGTCTACTACCGGCTGATGCGCCGGCTCGCCGGCGCGCAGGTGCCGCACAACGCCGGGGACTTCCGGCTGGTCAGCCGCCGCGTCGTCGAGGCGATCGGCCGGCTGCCCGAGCAGGGGCGGGTGCACCGGCTCACCATCCCGTGGTTCGGGTTCCCGTCGGCCGAGGTCCGCTACGTGCGCGAGGAGCGGGCGGCGGGCCGGACCCACTACCCGCTGGTGAAGATGGTGGCGCTCGCCTTCGACTCGGTGGCGGCGTTCTCGGCGGCGCCGCTGCGGATCGCCACGATGGCGGGGTTCGCCGGCATCGTGCTGGCCGCGCTGGCGCTGGCCTGGTCGCTCTACGGCTGGTTCTCCGGGACGACGGTGCCGGGCTGGACGTCGCTCCTGGCGATCACCGGGCTCATCGGGGCCATCCAGCTGATCTGCCTGGGGGTCCTCGGCGAGTACGTGGCCAGGATCTTCAGCGCGACGCAGAGCCGGCCGACGTACATGATCGGCTACGACAGCCTGCAGGAGCGGCGCACCCCGGGCGGGCGGGCCGGCGGGCAGACGGGCGGACAGGCCGGCGAGCCGGACCCGTCGCCGGTCAGCCGGGCTTGACGGCGGCCACGAACACCGACGACCCGAACGGCAGGTCCCGGACCCGCAGCGCGCGCTCGTCGAGCCGGCTGAGCCCCATCAGCAGCCGCTCGAGCCTCGCCGAGACCTGCGGCACGTCCACCACGTCCGCCGGGCCGGCCGGACGCGAGCGGCGGAGCCGGTGCCGCAGCCGGCGGGCGAGCCGCTCCCCGGCGAAGAGCGGGAACACCCCCGCGAACCCGTAGGTCGCCCGCTCGACCACGAGCCCCGAGCCGCCGAGCGCCGCCACGGCCCTGCGGCGCGTGTAGCGGCGGTGGTGCCCGTTGGCGACGTCGTGGTCGCTCCACGCCCACTGGTAGGCCGGGACCGAGACGAGGAGCCGCCCCCCGGGTGCCAGGACCCGGACCAGCTCCGAGACGGCGCGCTCCTCGGGGTCGCAGTGCTCGATGACGTCGAAGGCGCTCACCACGTCGAAGCTGCCGTCGGCGAACGGCAGGTCCAGCACCGAGCCGCAGACCGCGCCGGGGGCCCGCAGGCCACGGGGGTCGAGGTCCAGGGAGACGTGCCGGCCGCGGCCGCGCAGCCACCCCACGCTGGGCCCGTCGGCGCTCCCGACGTCGAGGACCCGCCGGGGCGTGCCGACGTAGCGCTCGAGCGCGACCCTCAGCATCTCGGCACGGGCCCGGTACCACCAGTAGTCCGGCTGGACGATCGAGGGCGAGCCGCCGCGTGCGGTGGACTGGTCGGTGGATGGCACCCGGCGAGGTTAGCCGGTGCGCCGGCCCCCGGTGGCCCGGCACCCGGTAATTCAGTTCCGGTGCGGTCCCCTCCGCGGGCTAGGGTGGCGGCCGTGACTCAAGACACTCCTGAAGGCCGCCCCGTCGACGCGATCGCGGACCGCTACGTCGAGGACTACGCGGCGCTCGACCCGATCATGGCCACCTACCTCGGCATCACCGGCCACGAGAGCGAGCTGACCGACTTCTCCCCCGCCGGGTACGCCGCGCGCGAGGCGCTGACCCGGAAGGCGCTCGCCGACGCGACGGCCGCCGTGCCCAGTGACGAGCGTGAGCAGGTCGCGAAGGACGCGTTCCTCGAACGCCTCGGCCTCGAGGCGGAGATGTACGACGCGCAGGTGCCGCAGTCCGAGATCTCGGTGATCACCTCCGGCCTGCACTCGATCCGCCAGATCTTCGACCTGATGTCCACCGACACCGAGGACGACTGGGACGCGGTCGCCGCCCGGTTGGCCGCGGTGCCGGCTGCCCTGGACGGCTACCGCGAGACGCTGCTGCAGGCGGCGGAACAGGGCCATGTCTCCGCGCGGCGACAGATGACCGAGGTCGCCCACCAGGTGCGCGGCTGGACCGGGCAGGACGGCGGCACCAGCGTGTTCGCGCGGATGGTCGAGGGCGCCGATGTCCCCGACGTCCTGCGCTCCCGCCTGGCCGACTCCGCCGCGGCGGCCACCGAGGGGTTCGCGTCGTTCGGCCGGTTCCTGGACGAGGAGCTGGCTCCCCTCGGCCGGGAGAAGGAGGCCTGCGGGCGCGAGCTCTACACGCTGGCCTCCCGCTACTTCCTCGGCGCGGCGGTCGACCTCGACGAGACCTACGCCTGGGGCTGGCAGGAGCTCAAACGCATCGAGGACGACATGGCCCGGGTCGCCGGGCAGATCGTGCCGGGCGGCAGTGTCGACGACGCGGTCAAGGCGCTCGACAGCGACCCCTCACGGGTCATCGAGGGCAAGGAGGCGTTCCGCGACTGGATGCAGGACCTCGCCGACCGCACCCTTGCCGATATGACGGACACGCACTTCGACATCCCGGAGCCGGTGCGCCGGATCGAGTGCTGCATCGCCCCGACCGACGACGGCGGCATCTACTACACCGGCCCGAGCGAGGACTTCAGCCGTCCCGGCCGGATGTGGTGGGAGGTGCCCGCCGGGATGACCAAGTTCTCGACCTGGCGCGAGGTGACCACGGTCTTTCACGAGGGCGTCCCCGGCCACCACCTGCAGGTCGCGCAGACCACCTACCGCAGCGAGCTGCTCAACCGCTGGCAGCGGCTGATGTGCTGGGTCTCCGGGCACGGCGAGGGCTGGGCGCTCTACGCGGAGCGGCTGATGGACGACCTCGGCTACCTCGACGACCCGGCCGACAAGCTCGGCATGCTCGACGCGCAGGCGTTCCGCGCGGCCCGCGTCATCATCGACATCGGCATGCACCTCGAGCTGGAGATCCCGGCTGACAACCCGTTCGGCTTCCACCCCGGTGAGCGCTGGACCCCCGAGCTCGGCCTGGCGTTCATGCGCCAGCACAGCCGCGACGAGGACGCCCGCATCGTGTTCGAGGTCAAGCGCTACCTCGGTTGGCCGGGCCAGGCTCCGTCGTACAAGGTGGGCGAGCGGATCTGGCTCCAGGCCCGCGACGACGCCCGCGCCCGGCTGGGCGACGCGTTCGACCTCAAGGCGTTCCACCGGGCGGCGCTCGACCTGGGCTCGCTCGGCCTCGACCCGCTCAAGGCGGCCCTGGCCCGGATCTCATGACCCGCCGGGTCGTCCTCGGGTCCGCCTCGCCGGCCCGGCTGGCCACCCTGCGCAGCGCCGGCCTCGACCCGGAGGTGATGGTGTCGGGCGTCGACGAGTCGGCGGTGACCGACCCGGACCCGGCCGCCCTGGCCACCGAGCTCGCGGTGCTCAAGGCCCGGGCCGTGGCCCCGCGGGTCGGGGACGCGCTGGTGATCGGCTGCGACTCGGTGCTGGAGTTCGACGGGGCGGTGCACGGCAAGCCGCTGACCGCCGAGCAGGCGACCCGCCGCTGGCACCACATGCGCGGCGGCTCAGGGGTCCTGCACACGGGCCACTGCGTGATCGACACCGCGACCGGCAAGGAGGTGGCCCGGCAGGCGGCCACCGTGGTCCACTTCGCCGACGTCACCGACGCCGAGATCGCGGCGTACGTCGCGACCGGCGAGCCGCTCCACGTCGCCGGCGCGTTCACGCTCGACGGGCTCGGCGGGGCCTTCGTGACCGGCATCGAGGGCGACCCGCACAGCGTGGTGGGGATCAGCCTGCCGCTGCTGCGCGAGATCTTCGCCGACCTCGGGGTGGCCTGGACCGACCTGTGGAGCGGTCGCTAGGAGAGGTGCCGGCGGGGCACCCGGTAGACCACGAACGTGCGGTCGTCGGACCGCCAGACCCGGTCCCAACCTCGCAGCCGCTCCTCGTGCCGGGGCAGCCAGGCGCTGTTGACCACCACGTGGCAGAAGTTGCAGACCCCTGTGTAGGCGCTGAACAGCACGACGTAGTCCCCCGGCCGCAGCCGCGAGCCGGTCAGCGAGTGCCAGCGGACGTGGGCCATCGGGCGGCCGGTGAACGAGCGGGCGTAGGTCGGCAGGATCCGCACCGACTCCCAGTCGCTGTAGGCGTCACGCACCTCCGCGTCGTGCGTGTGCAGCCAGTTGCGGAACTCGGCCATCACGTTGCCGTTGGTCACCACGAACGTCGGGTTCGCGCGCACGCCGTCGGCCGACACCTTCAACGGGCCGGCCACGAGGAGGACCGCCAGCGCTCCCCCGATCGCGGCCCGGGTGCGCGGACGCCAGCCCTTCGCCCAGGCGGCCGCCATCAGGTGCAGCACGGTGGCCACGCCCCCGACGGCCGCGATGGTCAGGGGCGGGAGGTAGGCGATCCAGTAGCGGGTGACGTCCAGGCGGATGTTGGGGTGGTCGGGCCGGAGGCCTCCGCCGGCCGCGGTGAGCACGAGGTAGACCAGGGCGAACCAGCCGGCGAAGAGGCCCACCCTCCGCGGGAACACGACGCCCGCCGCGAGCGCCAGCGCCCCCATCGCGAGCATCCAGTACCCCGCGGGGGACGCCGCCACCATCCGCGGCATCAGCAGCAGGTAGTCGAGGCGCGACTGCCCCAGGTAGACCAGGTCGGCGGGGTTCGTCGTCGCCGAGAGGTCGGGCCCGGTGAGTGCCGCGAAGCGGGCCAGGGGGTCGCCGAAGGCCCACCGGCTGATCAGCATCTCGATGCCCAGCATCGCCAGGGCGGGCAGGCCCGCGGCCGGGACGGCGACGCGCCACGGCGGGCCGCCGCGCCACAGCAGCACCGCCGCCACCACGGGCCAGGCGAAGACCGCCGTCTCCCGCATCCACCAGCTGAGCCCGACCAGCAGCCCGGTCAGGACCAGCCGGGTGAGGAGCCCGGCACCGAGCCTGCTCTCCCGCCGCCACGCGTCCCGCGCCGACACGGCGACGGCGACGGCGAGCGTGGTCATCGCGGCCGCGAACACGTCCGGGTACAGCCGTGACGCGTAGGTCAGCACGATCCCGTTCGCCAGCGTGAGCGTCGCCGCGGCGAGCGCCGCGACGGTCCCGAAGAACCTGTCGGTCAGCCAGTAGACCGCAGCGACCAGCAGCCCGGTGACCAGGCACGGGGTGAGGTAGAAGGCCAGCTCGGAGTCGTGGAAGAACCGCGTGACCACCATCATCGGCAGGACCATGCCGTAGCGGGTCAGCCCCACCATGTTCCAGCTCTCGGCCGGGAAGGTGGCACCGGCAAGCACGTAGTGCCAGGGGTCCGTGGGCACCGGCACCGTGCGGAGCTTGAAGCTCGCCAGGGCTCCCGCCACCGCCACGAGCAGGGCGGCCACGAGCCGGGCACGCCGTCTCGCGCGGGGGTCGTGGTGTCCCGCGGGCGCGTCGGTCACGGTGTCAGCCAACGTCGGTCACCCCTTCGCCGTTGTCGAGGGCCGCAGGCAGACCAGGTCGTGGACCCGCCTGAGACGTTCGTAGCCTGCGCGCTCCACCTTGCGCAGGACCCGTCTGTCGCTGCGTGGCGCACACACCAGGGAGACGTCGAGGCGGGCCAGGGACCGGTCGGTCTGGGCCCGGGTCGGGACCGGTCGATGCCCCGCGATCAGCCGGTAGAGGGTCAGCCTGGCCCGGCGGGCCGACCTCGGCTCGTCCAGCCCCGGGGCGTAGAGGTCGCGCGGCACCACCGCGAACTTCTCGGTGGTCACGAGGGCCAGGGTGGTCATGTCGACGTACGGCAGCAGGACGGGCCCGTCGCCGGTGGGCAGCCGGGCGATCACCCGCACGTCGGCGAGCGCGCGCTGGTCCACCTTCCAGGCGGGGCGGGAGGTGATGACCGCGCCGACCGCGGGCGACCACAACGGTGCGTGCGAGGTGAGGAGCACGACCGCGACGACCGCCGAGGTCCCGGCGACCACGCCGGTGCCGATCCCCCGCCGCACGAAGCCCCAGTCGACGGCCACCAGCAGCCCCACCACGGTCGCGAGCGGGCGCCGCCAACAGCAACCGCCACACCACCGGCCCGGCACCGGTCGCGGCGTTCACCAGTGCCATGTAGCCGGGGGTGAGCGGGACGATGACGAGCAGTGTGGCCGCGACGGCCAGCACCCGGACCGGGCCGGGCCGGACCAGCAGAGGGGCGACGACCAGGGCGGCCATGGCGAGCGCCGCGGTCCCGTGTCCGGCCCCGAACACCAGCCAGAACGCGAACCACGGGGAGGTGGCCTCGGGCGCGTCCCCGCCGACTCCCGACGAGAGCGCCACCACCGCGAGCCCGCTCAGGACCGGCGCGATCGAGACGAGCACCGCGCCCAGGGCCAGGGGCCGCGACCGCATCGCCCAGGCGGCCGCCACCAGTGCGGCGCTCAGCGTGGGCACGAGGATCGCCGACGTCGAGGTGAGACCCACGAAGCAGACCCCGATGACGAGCATCATCACCAGGTCGTAGCGCGACGGGCGCCGGGCCAGCCGGGTGGCGTGGTACCAGATCAGGGGCACCAGGAGGCAGATCGCCATCACCTTGCCCTGCCAGATCCGTCCGAACGCGTAGTTGCCGATCGCTGCGCTCCCGTCGACCAGCACGAAGGCCAGTGAAGCCAGCAGGACCAGGACCCTGCGCCGCGGCGCCCACTCCTGCACGAGCCGCCAGGTCGCCCAGACCATCGCGAACGAGACGAGCGGCACGCTGACGAGGTAGGTCATGCTGCCCGCGGCCGTCCCGAACACGTGGGCGAGCGCACCCAGCAGACCCTCGACCGACGCGAGCGGGAGGCCGCCGGCGTACGGCGGCGCGAAGCGCTCCGCGCTGAAGATGGTGTCGCGCAGGGACGGCACCCCGTGCTGGGCGACCCACACCGACCGGTTCACGTAGTAGACGTCGTCCGCGTCGGTGTTGAGCAGCAGCGAGGCGAAGACGGCCAGCGCCAGGCCCACCGCCAGCACCGCCCAGTGCTCGTACGGCCGGGCGCCCCCGGCGGGCTGCGGTGTCTCCACCGTCGGCGGAGCCCCGAGCCGGCCCCGGGCCAGGGCGACGACCAGGCCAACGAAGGCGACCGCCGAGACCCCCCAGACCAGCGGGAACGCCGCCTTGTGGTTCCCGAAGACGAACACCAGCAGCCCCACCGGCAGCGAGACCGCGAGCAGCAGACCGACTCGCAGCGCGTCGCTGGGCGGCCGTGCCGGTCGGTCGGGTTCGGTGCCGACCTCGGGCGGAGGGTCGGCCCGGCGGAGGTGCCAGACGACGGCGAGGACGAGCACGGCGACCGCGACGGGGAGCCAGAGCCAGGCGACGGGCCACAGCGAGAGCCGGCGCCACAGCGCGACCTCGTAGAGCAGGGTCCAGAGCGCGAACGCGACCAGGGCGCCGTCCATGAGCCCGTCGAGGACGGCAGCCGGCCGCGAGGCGTCGCCCGCGCGAGCACGCTGCCCATGGCCTAGCGGCACGGCGGCTCCTTCGGGGCGCGGGGGCGGGGCGAGCCGATGCTAACCGGTACGATGCACGGCATGCCGAACCAGGGGACCCCGACCCGGGCGCGGGTCCTGGTGGTGATGCCCGCCCTGAACGAGCAGCACTCGGTGGCGGCGACGGTGCGCGAGATGCGCACGGCCCACCCGGACTACGACGTGCTGGTGGTCGACGACGGTTCCGGCGACCGGACCGCCGAGGAGGCACGGACGGCCGGGGCGATGGTCTGCCAGCTGCCCTTCAACCTCGGCGTCGGCGGCGCGATGCGGGCCGGCTACCGCTACGCGCTGCGCAGCGGGTACGACGTCGCCGTGCAGGTCGACGCCGACGGGCAGCACGACCCCGCCTACGTGCAGCGGCTGGTGAACCGGCTCGCCGACGCAGACATCGTCGTGGGTGCCCGGTTCGCCGGCGAGGGCGACTACCCCGCGCGGGGTCCCCGGCGCTGGGCGATGTGGCTGCTGGCGGCCACCCTGACCCGGCTGGCCCGCACCAGGCTCACGGACGTCACCAGCGGCTTCCGCGCGGCGAACCTGCGAGCGATCTCGGTGTTCGCCGTGCACTACCCCGCCGAGTACCTCGGCGACACCGTGGAGTCGCTGGTGATCGCCCTGCGGACCGGTTGCCGGGTCGTCCAGGAGCCGGTCGCGATGCGCTCGCGGGCGGGTGGCACGGCGAGCCAGACGCCGTTCCGGGCCACCCTCTACCTCGCGCGGGCCGTGGTCGCGCTCGGCCTGGCACTGGTGCGAAAATGGCCGTCGACCTTAGAGACGGGAACCGAGGAGACCTTTGAGGGCTAACTACATCCTGGGACTCATCGGGTCGCTGGTGACGCTGGCCCTGCTGTTCGAGCTGATGCGCAGGCGGCGGCTGCGCGAGAAGTACGCCGTGTTCTGGGTGCTGGTCTCACTCATGACGCTCGTCGTGGCGATCTTCCCGGTCACCCTGAGCACCGCCGCGAGGATCGTCGGCGTCGAGGTCCCCGCGAACCTGCTCTTCTTCGTCGCGAGCATGGTGCTCCTGGGCGTGAGCATCCACCACAGCTACGAGATGGGCCGCCTCGAGGAGCGCACGCGCACGCTGGCAGAGGAGGTCGGCCTGCTGCGCATGCAGCTCGACCGCGCGCAGCCCGACGACCAGCCGGGCGGCGAGAGGACCGGCTGAGCGTCTCGTTCCCCGTCCTCGGACGAGGTCCCTCCGGTCACAGGTCGCGCACCTTCGGCCAGCCCTCCAACGTGGGCTGGTCGATCCACGGCTTGCCTTCGTGCTGGAGGGCCTCGATGTCGGCATCGACCATGATCCGGGCGAGCTGCTCGGTGTCGACGGTGGTCTTCCAGCCCAGCTGCCGCTCGGCCTTGCCCGCATCCCCGATCAACGCATCCACCTCGGTCGGCCGCAGGTAACGCTCGTCGAAGCGCACATGCTTCTCCCAGTCCAGATGATCGACCGGCGAGGTGTTGAACGTCGACGCCCGCCGATTCAGACCAGGAACCTCATAGCCTTGCCGACGACAATGCCGGGGAACGAGAAGACTATCGATGCTGCCGGGCACGGACGGAGCCGGCTACGCGTCGCGCCCGAGCGTTGACCTGTCGCGCTGCGAGGCGGGTCGCCCACCGCACCGGAATTTCCCACAACGGCGAGAAAGGCCGCACCCCAGAAGGCAAGTAGCGGCGCTTGACTTTCTCGGACTCGGCCAAGGAAAGAGACCTGTTCGCAACGGTCAATGACACCGGATGCCATCGGAACGAGGCAACCGGCCTCTGTGTGGAGACGAATCGACCTAGACGTTTCAAGCGCAAGAACATGTCGAGGTCCATGGCGAACCGCAGAGCTTCGTCGTATTCCCCAGCCCGGATGAGCGCGTCTACGCGTGTCAGCGAGGCTGGCTGTGGCACGAGGTCAGGTCCCCAGAGGAGGATTCGGCTCGCGACGTCGCCGGCGCGGCTCATGGCCACCTGGCGCCCATCCTCATCGATGTAGCGACAGGCACCAAAGGCGACAACGGCGTCCTCGTCGTGCTCCAAGAGGCCGCACAAGTGCTCGAGGCCGCCCGGTTCAAGTAGATCGTCGTCCCCGAGCCAGGCGAAATATGACTCCCCTTGCCTGGCGGCGATTCCAGCGTTGACAGCGGCCGAGAGTCCACGTTTGGGGTCGTCGACGACCGTGGCGCCGTGGTCACGAGCCGTCGCCCGTGCCAGCTCAGCCGTCCTGGGCGCCACCACTACCAGACGGACATCGACTCCGTACTGACTCTGGACGCTGGCCAGCGATTCGGCAAGGGTGTCGTGTCGCTCGCCGAGCGTGGGGACAACGACAATCACGGACCGGCCGGTGACGGTCATGCGGCCGACCTGCTCGGAGGTCCACCCAGCAGCGGGTGAGCGTCCAGGGGGCGCAGGTCGCCAACGACGACGCGTACCGAGGTACCGTCTACCCAGCACAAGGACTTGACTACTGCCTTACTCAGATGCACCCGCCAAGGCTAACCGCATGGAGATCCAGGACCGCACCAATGGGCAAGTAGCATGCCGTGGACGTTCACCCAAGCCGGGCGACGCCACCGGTGGTCGCCCAAGAGAAAGGCTTCCCAGTCGTGCTACCTCGCAGGCAGGAGATGGAACGACCATTACGTGTCGCGTTGCCAATGCTCACTCTGGTGCAGGGCGGCATGGGGGGCAGCGAGACTTATGCCCGTGAGCTCACGCGGCACCTGGCACAGAACCCTGGGCTCGACGTGGTGGCTCTCGTACCCGCGAAGGCGGCGGGGTTCTCCTTGGGCGTGCCAGAGTACGCGGCAGCGAACGTCAGGGGCGGCGCATCGACCATCGCACGCCTGCGCAGCCAGGTTCGGGCCTCACTGAGCCGAGAACTACGTGGAACACTGGTCGAGTCTGACGTCGTTCACTACCCACTCAGCGTTCCCGTTCCCCGACCTTCGGCGCAGCGGCCGTGGGTGCAGACAATCCACGACCTGCAACATCATGACTTACCGGACCTCTTCTCGCGCAGGGAGCTGGAGTATCGGCGAATCACTTACGACCGTCCGGCAAAGCGAGCCGATGTCGTGTTGACCATCAGCGAGTTCTCGCGTCAACGCATTGTGCAGCATCTCGAGATTGCGCCCGAAAAGGTGCGAGTGGCCCACCTCGGTGTAGACACCGACGCGTTCGTTTCGCACGTCGGGCCGCGAGACCGATTCGTGCTGTATCCGGCTCGGGGCTGGCCGCACAAGAACCACGCCATCCTACTGGATGCCATGCACATCGCCCGACGTAAGGAACCGGATCTACGACTGGTGCTCACCGGCGGTGACTTGGATAGGCTCGGCGAGCTTCCCAGGTGGGTCGATAACCGCGGCTTCGTCAGTCGAGGGGAGCTTGTCAAGCTGTACCAAGAGGCAGCTTGTCTCGTGTTTCCCAGCAAGTATGAGGGCTTCGGGCTGCCGCCACTCGAAGCAATGGCTTCGGGCTGCCCAGTGGCGGCTGCGGACGCCGGATCATTGCCGGAGATCTGTGGAGATGCCGCCATCCTGTTCGACCCCGAAAACCCGGAAGAGATCGCCAATGCAGTGATCGAGGCAGCAACACAGGGGACACGACTTGTCGAAGCTGGACTCGAGCGCTGCGCACGTTTCACGTGGCAGGCATGTGCTGACGCACACGAATCCATCTATCGGGCGGCAGCGAGACGCCAGGTCGGCTGAGGGCCGGTCATGACCAGGGACGTCGAGGCCTCAGCACGAAAACCACGCACACCGCGGCGTGCCTGGCGGATTGGTGGCGCCTCGCTGTTCGCCGCGGTTCTGACGTGGGTCCTGACGGCAGTTGCAGCACGCTTTCTCGGGCCAGCTGGTTACGCCGACTTCATGGTCGTCTGGGGCTTCATCATGTTCGAGATCGGCCTGCTACGTGGACTTCAGCAGGAGGTGACCAGAGCCGTTGCCGCCGCAAGGCGCCACACCGTCGACAATCCCGGCGCGTCGGCGATCCAGTTCGCTGCGCTCGTCGGAACTGCCGGCTCAGGCGTCCTCCTCGTCTCAGCACCCGCATGGGGCTCGAGGCTGTTTGGCAGCGAGTGGGTTTCGATCGTTCTTGCAACGGCGGGGGCGTTCCTGTTCTATGCGCTCTACAACTCAATCAATGGAGCCTTGGCCGGTGCCACGCAGTGGACGGACTACGCAGTCTCTATGGCCACGGAGTCACTGCTGAGATTGGTCTTGCTCGGGCTTGTCTTGGTTGGCGGCGGTGGGCGAGGGCACCAGTCCTGGGGTCTCGCAGGCGCAGGTCTGACCTGGCTCATTCTCTTGCCATTACCCGCCTTCCGCGGCGCCGTCCGGGCGCGCGGCGATTCCGCACTCCCGGCCCTGGCGACCGGTACCGCGCACGCCATGGTCGCCACCGGATGCAGCGCCCTCCTGATCTCGGGCTTTCCGGTCCTCCTGAAAGCTACCGCGTCTGCGCCTCTCGGCCCGGATGCTGGAGTGATCATGGCCGCGGTGGTGGCGACACGAGCGCCGCTTCTACTGCCTCTGAACGGGCTCTCTGCTCTGATCTTGACCCACTTCACGCTGGCGCCTCACCGCATGCGACACACACTGCGCCTCGTTGTTGGAACGGTCGGCTTGCTCACCGTTCTGGGAGCCTCCGCGGCCTACGTCGTCGGGCCTTGGCTACTACGACTCCTCTTCGGGTCAAGCTTTGTCATTGAACCCGGGCTCATGGCTCTACTCGTGGTGGCCGCCGGCTTGCTCAATGTGCAAACCGTCAGCGGGTCCGCCGTGCTTGCTCTGGGGCGACACAAGGTCTACAGCGTCGGTTGGGTGCTCGCTACGGTGGGGGCCTTGCTTATCCTGTCGATCCCCTTCGATGTCGGCACGCGGACAGTGCTCGCCCTCATCCTTGGGCCGATAGTGGGCATCGGCGTCAATGCGTTCAGCATCGCCCGCCAAAGTGTTTCCGGAGAAGCTCACGCCAACTCATGACGACCGATCGGCGGATGAACTAACCCGAAGGACGAGCCGCACTGGGAGGGTCGTGGCCGATATTGCTCTCTGCCAGGGTCGGCGTAGCTCGTCCTGCCATCGAAGGTCGTTCCTCAGCGGAGTGGCGCCCTTCACCCGTCGGCGGGGATTCCCCACCGGCACGTGGTTGTCTTTCGGGGAAATGAACGCGTCTCCGACGATGGTGTCGCTCGAGAATGCGATGTTGGCGAAATTACAAAGGGAAGACATAGTTATTGATGGCTGTGTGACCAGCGATTCGTAGTCAACCTGTCTGTACGCATCGGCATACCGCCGATACGCGAGAATGGATAGATTCGCCCCGGTCCAGTTCACTACACTACGGGTCACAGACGAGCCGGGAGGTACGTCTTCCTCATTGTCGCGCAGGTAGGTCTGGGTGCGTCTATCTGATGCAGCAACTCCTCGCGGATCTCTGACGATGTGAATCACCTTGACATCGGAGTTGTTCGCAAGCGTGTGGAACATCAACCAAGGCGCCAGCTTGGAAGTATCAACCAAGAGGTCGGCTTCGCTGAGTTCCATCGCAGTCGTCAGCAGATGTCGCGTGACGGCCACCATCCACTCCTGCTCTGAGTCAAGGTGGGCTACGCCGCGGACCACCTTTGCCAGCATGGGAAGGTGGCGCGTCAGAAACGTCCGCCGGCCTATTTCGTCGAGCCGCTTGCAATCACCTTCGTCGAGCACACCAAATCGAGTGAGCGCTTCGAGGCAAGCCCCCCACAGATCACAGTCCTGAAGCGTCCTCCCGCAGGAACATCGGGCGCCCCGTTCCGCGGCGGACCAGAAACCTGACAATTCGCCGACATCCAAGACCCCAGGCTGGGCCCCAAGCATTTCCCCGAGGAGGGTAGTTCCGCTTCGCATCCAGCCGGCGACATAAAGAACCTGCATCGTCAGAAGTCCTCCCAGCGGGCGGGGCGAAATGGGGACCGCTTGCGCTTAGGCCCGGACGGGCCTGCTTACGCTCATGACCCACGCCTTCGGCGCAGCGCGTTCCATCCGTTTACGGAGCCCGATCAGCGTATCCCACGCATGGCATTCGGGCGCCTGTCGGCGGGGCTCGCGCCCTGTACTTGTGGCAGAGGCATGTGCGCTGTGTAGGTAGGGCACATAGAACGGTCTGCCGATCAAGAGGGCGTGTTCATGATCGTTCGAGTAGCCCGCCTCGGGACGGCGTTGTCACGGCGAAGGACCCCTGGTCGAGCCGTCACCTGAGGTCGATGACAAGCAAAGCTCCAAACTCACGCGCGGGCGTCGACCTTGCCAGACTCCGCATCGGCCAAGCGGGCATCGACCTGGTACGGGAAGATCAGCTGCCGGATGGCGATGAAGCGGGCTGAGGTCCCGAGCACCAGCCCGACGCCCTTGGCGGCGACGTTGTCCGAGACCGGGTCGCTGTGGTGCAAGACGTAGCGGGTAAAGGCCAGGCAGCCCAGCGGGATGACCATCGAGACCATGTTGATCGCGAAGAACGCCACCCGGCCGCCCGCGGGACCGACCACCTCTCGGTGCCGGAAGGCCCAGGACCGGCTGCCCCGGTAGCTGACCAGCATGCCCACCGTGTTGGCCAGCACGAACGCGACCAGCGGCTGCTCGTGCATCGGACCGGGCCCGCCGAGGTAGCCGTGCACCAGCCCGTTGAAGATCAAGAACGCCACCAGGGTCGCGACACCGCCGACGGTGAGGAACTTGGCGACCTCCGCGAGGAGGTGCTGCATGCGGCGGCCCATGGGGGGACAGCCTAGTGCGGCGCCGGGCTCATTCCACGGGCAGGCCACGCCCGTGCGCGATCAGCATCCGCTGGATCTGCCCAGATGGCGAAAGTCGAGCATCCTCAATGACAACCGCGGCATACACCGTTGGGAAAGACCTAACCCTCGTCACAGTCGAGCATCGGTGTGCTCGGCGTTCTCGCAGCGGGCGGGCCCCCGAGGTTTCGCTCAGCGCGGCCTCTATGGAGTCGCCCCATGTCCCAGGCGGTCCGGTGTCCTCTCGATGGGCGACGGTCACGTAGGCGCACAGGATGCCGAGCGCTACCACGTGGTGATCCGGAAGCTGGGGCGCGGCGACGGCGGGCATACCAGCGGGAGGTGGGCACCGGCCCGAACTGCTCGATCGAAGAACCCGGGCGAACAGGGATGATGGCCGGAAAACGATTGAGAAACGCCAGGCCTGCCCGAACGGCTGACGGCGAATGGCTCGAACGGGCCAGCTCGAGCGAGTCGAGCTGACGATGGCCATGGACGAGTGGCCGAGCCTTCCTGAGACGCACTCAAGGGGCTCGGGATTCCTTTACGTTCGTGGGGTGGTTTCTCCCGTTTCCGCCACTCGCGACCCCGCGGGCGAGCGCTCGCTCGCCACTCCTGGCGCAGACCAGGGTCACGGCGACCGCCCGAGGCGTGTGCGCGGCGTGGTGGTAGGCGTGGGGGCTGCGGCTTTGGCCTACGTCGGCCTGGGTCTACCGGTGCTGGCAGGGCCGCTGGCCGTGGTCCTGACCATGGTCCTGCTCGCGCTGGTGCCAGTCTCACCGTCGCTCGCGGGCCGAGTCGCGCTGATCGGCTCCCTGACCATCGGATGGCTGCCGATGCTGTGGCTGGCGCCCTGGCCGGTGTCGTTCAGCCACGCCGGAGTAGTCCTGGCGCTGGCATTCGGCGGGCTGCTCACGTCGCTGGCCGGACGCGCTCGCCCGCTGGTCGCCGCTCGCCGGCTGCTGCCCACCGTGGCGGCGGCCGACCTACTGCCGCTGCTGGGTGGGATGCTTGCGCTGGGGGTGATGGCGAACTGGGCGTTCGCGCAGACACCCAAACGGGCTCTCGTGGTGCTGCTGCCCGGCGCGGACAACTTCTCGCACTTCACCATGTTCGCCGGGATCAAAGCCTACGGGGCGACGCTGGGCTCGCTCGGCTGGTCGCCCGACGGCTCGCACTGGGCGTTCCACATCTATCCGCAAGGCTTCCACGCCCTCGCCGCCTCCTTCTCGGAGGTCATGCACCCCCGGCTGGCGACGGGGCCGGAGACGTTGCCGGCGTACACGCAGGCGGTGGCCGCGATCATCGTGCTCGGGGTCGTGGTCATGACCGCCGCCATCGTGTCGGTCCCCGACCTGAGGCATCGTCTCGGGATCGCCGTGCCGGCGGTCGTGGTCACCTGGGCGGCGTTCCTGGGCCAGCTGGGACAGAACACATTGGCGGACGGCTTCGCCAACTTCTGGCTGGGTGCGGCCGCCGCGGGCACGGCGTTGGTGCTCACTCTGTCGATGCCGCGTCCTACCTCCTTGCCCCACCTCGCGGCGATCGGTGGTCTCGTCGTCGCGTGTGCCCACACGTGGGCCCCGTTGCTGATCCTGGCCCTGCCCGCGGTGCTGGCCTTCGGGGTGCTGCACCCACAGCGCACATGGAGCTCGGCGTCCCGCTGGACCGCGACCCTCGGAGTGGTCCTCACGCTGGCCTCAGTCGCAGGCGTGGGCGTCGCGGTCGCTCTCCTGCTGCGGACCGTGCCGGTCTCCGTGTTGAACAGCACTGGGGCGCTGCACGCGTCCTGGCCGGTCCCGACGTTCGCGCTGCTCATCGTCGCCCTCTACGGATGCCTGCGCTATCCCTCGGCTGTCGGCCGGCGCAGCCGGACCGGCAAGGCGCTGCCGGCCCCCGGGCGGGTGCGTGCGCTGGCTCTCGCTCCGCTCGGTGGCCTCGCTGTGCTGACCGCATTCCTCGTGGCCCAGCTGCAGATGATCGGCACCACGGCCTACTACTTCCTGAAGCTCTTCGTCGGTGTCGAGCTCGTGATGGCCGTGCTGGCCCCCGCGGTCCTCGCCCTCCTCCTGTATGCCACGGCGCCCCGGCTGCATTCCCGCGCAGGCGCGGTCCTGGCGACGGCGGCGACCCTCGCCGCCACGCAGTCGTTCGGCTGGTTCCCCCAAGGGACGATGCCACTGTTCTCCGAGAGCGGTGACGGCACGGCGCCGGTGGGCGCGCCGCTGTCCCGCTCCGGCATCGCAGACGGCATTCTTGCCGCAGCCGCCGGGACGCGGGCGGACGAGACATTGACGGTCGAGTACTTCCCACTCGGGAGGGCCAGCACCGCCAAGCCCTTCTACGCCGACGGCTGGTACCACGCCGTGCAGCACAGCCTCTCGGAGCAGGTCTCGAACCGGTACCAAACCTGGCGCGTGCCGGTGCACAGCCTTGACCGGGCCGCCGAGCTCATCGCCGCCACACTGCACGCCGAACCCGAAGTCCGCGTGGTCGTTGACCCCCGCTTCGTCGAGCCGCTGCGGAAGCGGATCCGGTCGCCGGAGCTCGCCGCCCGGCTCATCCCGTGGACGAGCGGGCAGCCCGGGCCACGGTGACCGCGCCCACCCACGTGGGCCCGGTGGGTCGGGCTCATTCCACGGGCAGGCCACGCCCACGCGCGATCAGCATCCGCTGGACCTCCGACGTGCCCTCCCCGATCTCGAGGACCTTGGCGTCCCGGTAGAAGCGGGTGACCGGGTACTCCTCCATGAAGCCGTAGCCGCCGAAGATCTGGGTGGCGATCCGGGTGGCGGTGACCGCGGACTCCGTGGCGTAGAGCTTCGCGACCGCGGCGGCCTGCTTGAACTCCTTCATCGGGCGGCCGGCGTCCTTCATCGCGGCCGCCTTGTAGGTGAGCAGCCGGGACGCCTCGAGCATCACCTCGAGGTCGGCCACCTGGAAGGCCACCCCCTGCTTGGAGCCGATCGGCACCCCGAAGGTCGTCCGCTCGTTGGCGTACTCCACCGACATGTCCAGGCAGGCCTGGATGCAGCCGACCGCGAGGGCCGCGATCGCGACCCGGCCGTCGTCGAGGGTGGCCAGGAACTGGCCGAAGCCCTTCCCGCGCTCCCCGAGCAGGTTGGCCTCGGGCACGTGGACGTCCTCGAAGGTGAGCGGGTGGGTGTCGGAGGCGTGCCAGCCGAGCTTGTCGTAGGCCGGCTCGGCGGTGAAGCCGGGGGTGCCCGACGGGACGATGATCGTGGAGATCTCGGCCTTGCCGTGGTCGCGCGTGCCGGTGCGGGCGGTCACCGTGACCAGCGAGGTGATGTCGGAGCCGGAGTTGGTGATGAACTGCTTGGACCCGTTGAGCACCCACTCGCCGTCGACGAGGTCCGCCTTGGTCTTGGTGGCGCCCGCGTCGGAGCCGGCGCCGGGCTCGGTCAGCCCGAACCCGGCGAGCGTGCGGCCCGCGACCAGGTCGGGCAGCCACGTCTGCTTCTGCTCGTCGGTGCCGAAGGTGAGGACCGGGTTGATGCCCAGGCCCACCGCCGCCTCGAGGGTGATCCCCATCGACTGGTCGACCCGGCCGATCTCCTCGATCGCCACGCACAGGCTGGTGAAGTCGCCGTCCGCGCCCATGCCGCCGAACTCCTCGGGGGCGGTGAGCCCGAACAGCCCCAGCTCGCCCATCTTGCGCACGACGTCGGTCGGGAAGTGGTGCTCCTTGTCCCAGCGGGCGGCGTGCGGCGCGATCTCCCCCTGCGCGAACTCGCGAACGCTCCTGCGGAACGCCTCGTGCTCGGCGGACAGCTCGTAGGACATCGGGACTCCCTCTCGGTGCGGGGCCGGGGCGGGGCCGCCCAGACCCATTACGCTTACGTCAACGTAAGGACGAATCCTAGGTCGCTTACGTTACGGAAGCGCAAGGAGAGCGATGCCCGCGAGCACCTGGACCATCACCGAGCTCGCGCACGAGTTCGGCGTCACCCTGCGCACCCTGCGCCACTACGAGGACGTCGGCCTGCTCTCCCCCGAGCGAAGGGGCACCGCCCGCGTCTTCCACCAGCGCGACCGGGTCCGGCTCGAGCTGATCCTGCGCGGCAAGCGGCTCGGCTTCACGTTGCCCGAGATCTCCACGATCGTGAACATGTACGACGAGCAGCCGGGCGAGGCCGGTCAGCTGCAGTACCTCCTCGACCAGATCGACGTACGCCGGGAGGAGCTCGCCCAGCGCCGGCGCGACATCGACGCGACGCTGGAGGAGCTCGACGAGGTGGAGCGGCGCTGCCGGCACGACCTGCGTGCCCTCGACCCCGGGTCGCCTGTGGTTTGATGCCCCTCATGCGTTATGCGATGACCGGTGCGACCGGGTTCGTCGGGGGCGCGCTCGCCCGCCTGCTGCGCGAGGCCGGCCACGACGTGGTCGCGCTGGTGCGGGACCCCTCCCGGGCCGGGGACCTGCGCGACCTGGGTGTGGAGCTGGTCCCCGGGGACCTCGACGACCCGGACGCCCTGGACCGGATCTGCGCCGGTGCGGACGGGCTCTTCCACGTCGCCGGCTGGTACAAGCTCGGCCAACGCGACCCCTCGCCGGGCACGAGGGTCAACGTCGAGGGCACCCGCAACGCGCTCTCCGCGGCCCGGCGCAACGACGTCGCGAAGGTCGTCTACACGAGCACGCTGGCGGTGAACTCCGACACCGAGGAGCAGGTCGTCGACGAGACCTACCGGTTCGCCGGGGAGCACCTCTCGACGTACGACCGCACCAAGGCCGAGGCCCACGACGTCGCGGAGGCGTTCGCCCGGGAGGGGCTGCCGGTGGTGATCGTGCAGCCGGGCCTGGTCTACGGCCCCGGCGACACCGCGCAGACCGGGGAGCTCATCGCCCAGGTCGTCCGGGGGAAGCGACCCCCGGTCCCGCGGGCCGGCGGCGTGTGCTGGGCGCACGTCGACGACGTCGCCCGCGGCCACGTGCTGGCGATGGAGAAGGGGGTGCCGGGAGAGTCCTACATGCTCGCCGGCCCGCGGGCCACCCTCGCCGACGCGCTCGGGAAGGTGGCCGCGATCGCCGGCACCCGGGGCCCGCTCGTGCTCCCCGGGCGGATGGTCGCCGCGATGGCCACGTTGATGGCCGGGCTGGGCACGGTCGTGCCGGTGCCGGCGGGCTTCGCGGCCGAGACGATGCGCGCCGGCCTGGCGACGTACTACGGCACGGCCGCGAAGGCCGAGCGCGACCTCGGCTGGAGAGCGCGCCCGCTGGACGAGGGCCTCGCCGAGACCGTCGCGGCGCTCCGCGCGCGCTGATCCCGGCATGGCAAGGGTCACATGGACAGCCGGGCACCCCTCCGGCGCGAAGCCCTAGACTCCCGGGGAACCGCTCGACGCACAAGGAGAAGTCACCGTGGCAGGTCAGCCCGACGTCAAGCCCCTGCAGAAGGTCCTGGTCGCCAACCGCGGCGAGATCGCGGTCCGGGTGATCCGCGCCTGCAAGGACGCCGGCATCGGCAGCGTCGCGGTCTACGCCGACCCCGACCGGGACGCGCTGTTCGTGCGGCTCGCTGACGAGGCGTACAGCCTGGGCGGGGCCACCCCCGCGGAGTCCTACCTGTCGATCGAGAAGATCGTGGACCTCGCCAAGACGTCGGGCGCCGACTCCGTGCACCCCGGCTACGGGTTCCTCGCCGAGAACGCCGACTTCGCACAGGCGGTCATCGACGCCGGCCTGGTCTGGATCGGGCCGCCGCCCGCGGCGATCATGGCGCTCGGCGACAAGGTGCAGGCCCGCCACATTGCTGAGAAGGTGGGCGCCCCGCTGGCGCCCGGCACCAAGGACCCGCTGGCCAACGCCGGCGAGGCCGTCGCCTTCGCGGAGGAGAACGGCCTCCCGATCGCCATCAAGGCGGCCTTCGGCGGTGGTGGCCGCGGTCTCAAGGTCGCCCGCGAGATGGGCGAGGTCGCCGACGCGTTCGAGTCCGCCGTGCGCGAGGCGGTCACCGCCTTCGGTCGCGGCGAGTGCTTCGTGGAGAAGTTCCTCGACAAGCCCCGTCACGTCGAGACCCAGTGCCTGGCGGACGCCCACGGCAACGTGGTGGTCGTCTCCACCCGCGACTGCTCGCTCCAGCGCCGGCACCAGAAGCTCGTCGAGGAGGCTCCCGCGCCGTTCCTCACCGAGGAGCAGATGACGAAGCTCTACGAGTCCTCCAAGGCGATCCTGCGGGAAGCGGGCTACGTCGGCGCCGGCACCTGCGAGTTCCTGGTGGCCGCCGACGGCACCATCTCCTTCCTCGAGGTCAACACTCGCCTCCAGGTCGAGCACTGCGTCTCCGAGGAGGTCACCGGGCTCGACCTGGTCCGCGAGATGTTCCGGATCGCCGCGGGCGAGGAGCTGGGCTACGGCGACCCCGAGGTGCGCGGCCACTCCATCGAGTTCCGGATCAACGCCGAGGACGCCGGGCTGAACTTCATGCCCGCCCCCGGCACCCTCACCCGCTGGCACGCACCGGCCGGCCCCGGCGTCCGTCTCGACGGCGGCTACGACCAGGGCGAGACCGTCCCGGGCTCGTTCGACTCGCTGGTCGCCAAGCTGATCGTCACCGGCCGCGACCGCACCCAGGCGCTCGAGCGATCGCGCCGGGCGCTGTCGGAGTTCGTCGTCGAGGGCATGCCGACGGTGATTCCCTTCCACCGTGCGGTGGTCTCCGACCCGGCGTACGTCGGCGCCTCGAACCCGACCGGCAAGGGCTCCTTCGACGTCTACACGACCTGGATCGAGACCGAGTTCGACAACCGGATCCCGCCGTACGCCGGGGGTCCCGAGGACGCCGAGGCTCCGTCGCAAGAGGAGCGCCAGAGCGTGACCGTCGAGGTCGGCGGCCGCCGGCTCGAGGTCGTGCTCCCGGCCGGGTTCGCGGCCGGGGCCGCCGCGGCCGGCGGGGCGGCCAAGAAGCCCAAGCGCGCCAAGAGCAAGAAGGCCGGCGCGGCCGCCAGCGGCGACGCGGTCGCCTCGCCCATGCAGGGCACGATCGTCAAGGTCGCGGTCGAGGAGGGCCAGGACGTGGCGGAGGGCGACGTGATCGTGGTCCTCGAGGCGATGAAGATGGAGCAGCCGCTGAAGGCGCACAAGGCCGGCACCGTGACCGGGCTCGCCGCCGAGGTGGGCGCCAGTGTCACCAGCGGCGCCGTGCTCTGCGAGATCAAGGACTGAGGGATAGGGGCTGACCCACCCCTCCACTGATTCGTCTGCGAAGACTCGGGGGTTTTCCGCAGGGTGATCGCAGACGAATCCTGGGTGAACCCTCGGCGAACCGGCCTCCGCCCGGTGGAGCCCCGGCATCCCGGCGGCCCAGGATGGTGCCCACCGTCTGCCGAAGGGACGCCACGATGCCGGCGCAGCGCACCGTCTACCTGCTGATGTTCGACGCGTTCGGGCGCGGAGGCGTGGCCCGGTCCGTGCTCACCCTCGCCAACCGGCTCGCCGAGCGGCACCGGGTCGAGGTGATCAGCCTGTACCGACGGCGCGAGGAGCCGCGCTTCCCCATCGACGGCAGGGTCCGGCTGTCCGTGCTGCGGGACGCCCGCAGCCACGAGGGGCTGCTGTGGACCTGGCTGCACCGGCGTCCCACCCGGCTGCGGCCCGAGCCCTCGGAGACCGAGATGTCGCTGCTCACCGACCTCCTGCTGCGTCGAAGGCTCGGGCGGCTCGGCCCCGGCGTGCTGATCTCCACCCGCCCCTCGCTGCACCTCGCGGCGG
This sequence comes from uncultured Actinomycetota bacterium, assembly GCA_963838025.1. Classification (GTDB taxonomy): domain Bacteria; phylum Actinomycetota; class Actinomycetes; order Propionibacteriales; family Nocardioidaceae; genus Nocardioides_B. The sequence goes on along the minus strand of CAWIPF010000001.1, from coordinate 710,009 downwards.
TCCGGTTCGCCCCCGACCACGTGCGGCTCGTCGGCCAGGACCACGCCCCGTCCGCGGTCCGTCTCGCGAACGCCCGGCAGGTCGACGTACTCCACGCGGCGGTGCCCGCGCTGGACGCCTACACGGTGCTCACCGACGCGGACGCCGCGGAGTACCGACGCACGCTGCCCGGCTGCGCCGAGCGGGTCTCCACGATGCCGAACATGCTGCCCTGGCCGGTCGCGGACGCCCCGGCACCACTGGAGCGCAAGGTCGTGGTCGCGGCCGGGAGACTGGCCAAGGAGAAGGGGTTCCGCCGCCTCGTGCGGGCGTTCGCGCCGGTCGCGGACCGGCACCCGGACTGGACGCTTCGCATCTACGGTGACGGCGACGAGCGGGCGGACCTCGAGCAGCTGGTCGCGGACCTCGGTCTGGGCGGGCAGGTGCAGCTGCCCGGACACACCCCGGACCTGCGTGGTGCCCTCGCCGAGGCCTCGGTCTACGCCCTCAGCTCCCACCACGAGGGCTTTGGGATGACCCTGGTGGAGGCCATGAGCGTCGGCGTTCCGCCGGTCGGGTTCGACTGTCCGCATGGCCCGCGGGAGATCATCCGGCACGGCCACAACGGGCTGCTGGTGCGCGACGGCGACCTGCCCCGGTTCTCCGCGGCGCTCGAGAGCCTGATCGCGGACGAGTCGCTGCGCCGCGCGCTCGGCGCCCAGGCCTGGCGGGACGCGGCGGCCTACGAGCCCGAGCGGGTGGTCGCCGAGTGGGAGGACCTGTTCGACCGGGTCGCGTTGCGGCACAGCGCCGAGCGGGTCGTCGTACGGTCCTGAGGGGGCACCGAGCGCACGGCCGGCGGCAGCCGACGCTCCACCCGGGGGCCATCCGGCGTTCACGGACCGTGCCTAGCGTCGGCGCCATGAGCCAGCGACCGAAGCGCGTCTACCTGCACGTCGGCGTCCCCAAGAGCGGGACCACGTTCCTGCAGGCGACCCTCGCCCACAACCGTGCCGCCCTCCTCGAGGACGGCGTTCTCTATCCCCGGGACGAGCACGACGTGATGTTCCGCGCCGCCCTCGACGTCCGCGGCAACCACAAGCGGTGGGGGCTGCGCCGGGCGGAGGTGAAGGGGACCTGGGACCACCTGTGCCGGCGGGCCCGCGAGCACGAGGGCACCACGGTGCTGAGCCACGAGCTCCTCGCGGCGGCCGGCTCCCGCCAGGTCGCCGCCGCGATGACCATGCTCACCGGGCTGGAGGTGCACGTCGTGGTCACGGCGCGGGACCCGGGACGCCAGGCGACGGCGGAGTGGCAGGAGGGGATCAAGCACGGTCGCACGCTGACGTTCGAGACCTTCCGCGAGCGGGTGCTGACCGGTGACGCCTCCCACGGCTACGCCCGCCGGTTCGCCGACGCGCAGGACCTGCCCGAGGTGCTGGCCCGCTGGGGCGAGGCGCTGCCCGCCGACCGCGTCCACGTCGTGTGCGGCCCACCGCGCGGCGCCGACCCGCAGGACCTGTGGCGGCTGTTCGCGGGCGCGGTCGGCGTCGACCCCGAGCGCTACGAGACCGCCGACGCCATGGCGGCGAACGCCTCGCTCGGGGTGGCGGAGATCGACCTGCTGCGCCGGGTGAACCTCGCACTGGACCAGCGTCTCGTGCAGCCGGCGTACGGCCGGGTGGTCAAGCGGTACTTCGCCCAGCAGCTGCTCGCCGCCCGCGAGTCCGATCGCCCCCGCCTCCCCGAGGACCTGTACGACGACCTGGTGCCGGTCGGGGAGCGATGGGTCAAGGAGATCGACAGGGCCGGGTACTCCGTCCACGGGGACCTGCAGCAGCTGGTGCCCACGCCGCCCGCGGAGCCGTCCCCGCACCCGGACGACGTGGATCCTCGGGCGCAGGTGGCGACGGCCGCGGCGGCGATCGCGGAGCTGCTCGTGGAGCTCGAGCGCACCCAGGGCCGGGTCGAGCAGCTCGCCTCGGACAAACGGACGCTGAAGAAGAAGCGCAAGAAGCTCAAGCGTCGTCTCGCCGAGGCGCTCGCCCCCCACTGATTCGTCTGCGGGGACTCGGGGGCTTCTCGCCGTGCGACCGCAGACGAATGCTGATCGGTGGGGCGGGGTGACCCGGGGACTGAGACCCACTCGGTCCGCGGGCACGGCCCGACTAGCCTTCTCCGCATGTTCCGCAAAGTCCTGGTCGCCAACCGTGGCGAGATCGCCGTCCGCGCATTTCGCGCCGCCTACGAGCTCGGCGCCCAGACGGTGGCCGTGTTTCCCTACGAGGACCGAGGCTCGGAGCATCGGCTGAAGGCGGACGAGGCCTACCAGATCGGCGAGCGTGGCCACCCGGTCCGGGCCTACCTGGACCCCGACGTGATCGTCGCCGCCGCGGTGCAGGCCGGGGCGGACGCGGTGTACCCCGGCTACGGGTTCCTGTCGGAAAACCCCAAGCTCGCCGAGGCCTGCGCGAACGCCGGGATCACCTTCATCGGGCCGACCGCCGAGGTGCTCACGCTGACCGGCAACAAGGCCCGCGCGATCGCGGCGGCCAAGCAGGCAGGCGTGCCGACGCTGGCCTCGGTGGCGCCGTCCACGGACGTCGACGCGCTGGTCGACTCGGTCTCGGAGCTGCCCTACCCGCTGTTCGTCAAGGCGGTGGCCGGCGGCGGCGGGCGGGGCATGCGGCGCGTCGACGATCCCGCGGACCTGCGCACCGCCGTCGAGGCCTGCATGCGCGAGGCGGAGGGCGCCTTCGGTGACCCCACCGTGTTCATCGAGCAGGCGGTGGTGCGGCCCCGGCACATCGAGGTCCAGATCCTCAGCGACGGCACGGGCGGCGAGGACGGCGTCATCCACCTGTTCGAGCGGGACTGCTCGGTGCAGCGCCGGCACCAGAAGGTCGTCGAGATCGCCCCGGCGCCGAACCTGGACCCGGAGCTCCGCGACCGCATGTGCGCGGACGCCGTGCGGTTCGCGCGGGAGATCGGCTACAAGAACGCCGGCACCGTGGAGTTCCTGCTCGACCCCGCCGGCAGGAACATCGGGGGGTCGACGGAGGACGGAACCCCCCGTCCGTACGTGTTCATCGAGATGAACCCGCGCATCCAGGTCGAGCACACGGTCACCGAGGAGGTGACCGACGTCGACCTGGTCCAGTCGCAGATGCGCATCGCCTCGGGCGAGACGCTCGCCGACCTCGGGCTGACCCAGGACGGGATCAGGCTCCGGGGTGCGGCGCTGCAGTGCCGGATCACCACCGAGGACCCCGCCAACGGGTTCCGGCCGGACACCGGCCGGATCACCACCTACCGCTCCCCCGGCGGTGCGGGCATCCGGCTCGACGGCGGCACCACCTACACCGGGGCCGAGGTCAGCGCGCACTTCGACTCGATGCTCTCCAAGCTGACCTGCCGCGGCCGCGACTTCGCGATGGCCGTCGACCGGGCACGTCGCGCGGTGGCCGAGTTCCGCATCCGCGGGGTGGCCACGAACATCCCGTTCCTGCAGGCGGTCCTCGACGACCCGGACTTCCGCGCCGGCCGGCTGTCGACGTCGTTCATCGAGGACCACCCCCAGCTGCTGACCGCCCGCTCGTCGGCCGACCGGGGCACGAAGCTGCTCAACTACCTGGCCGACGTCAGCGTGAACCAGCCGTACGGCGCCGCCCCGGTCTCCGTCGAGCCGGTCGCCAAGCTGCCGGTCCTCGACCTGGCCGTCCCGGCGCCGGACGGGACCCGCCAGCTGCTGCTGTCGGTCGGGCCCGAGGAGTTCGCGCGCCGGCTGCGCGAGCAGAAGCAGGTCGCGGTCACCGACACCACGTTCCGCGACGCCCACCAGTCGCTGCTGGCCACCCGGGTGCGCACCCGCGACCTGGTCGCGGTCGCCGGTCACGTCGCCCGGATGACCCCCGAGCTGTGGAGCATCGAGGCCTGGGGCGGCGCGACGTACGACGTGGCGCTGCGGTTCCTCTCGGAGGACCCGTGGGAGCGGCTGGCCAAGCTGCGCCAGGCGGTGCCGAACATCTGCCTGCAGATGCTGCTCCGCGGCCGCAACACCGTCGGCTACACGCCGTACCCGACCGAGGTCACGGAGGCATTCGTCGAGGAGGCCGCGAGCACCGGGATCGACGTGTTCCGGATCTTCGACGCGCTCAACGACGTCGAGCAGATGCGGCCGGCCATCGAGGCGGTCCGCGCGACCGGCACCGCGGTCGCCGAGGTGGCGCTGTGCTACACCGGCGACCTGTCGAGCCCGGACGAGACGCTGTACACGCTCGACTACTACCTGCGGCTGGCCGAGCGGATCGTGGCCGCCGGCGCCCACGTGATCGCGATCAAGGACATGGCCGGCCTGCTCCGGGCGCCGGCCGCCCGCACCCTCGTGCGGGCGCTGCGCGAGCGCTTCGACCTGCCGGTGCACCTGCACACGCACGACACGCCCGGCGGCCAGCTCGCCACCCTGCTCGCGGCGATCGACGCGGGGGTCGACGCCGTCGACGCGGCCTGCGCGGCGATGGCCGGCACGACGAGCCAGCCGGCGCTGTCCGCCCTGGTCGCCACCACCGACCACTCCGCCCGGGCGACCGGGCTGGACCTCGGGGCGGTCTGCGACCTCGAGCCGTACTGGGAGGCGACCCGGCGGGTCTACGCGCCGTTCGAGTCCGGGCTCCCGTCGCCGACCGGCCGGGTCTACACCCATGAGATCCCCGGGGGCCAGCTCTCGAACCTGCGCCAGCAGGCCATCGCGCTCGGGCTCGGCGAGAAGTTCGAGCAGATCGAGGACATGTACGCCGCCGCCAACGACATCCTCGGCAACATCGTGAAGGTGACGCCGTCCTCGAAGGTGGTCGGCGACCTCGCCCTGCACCTGGTCGCCGTCGGCGCCGATCCCCGGGAGTTCGAGGAGAACCCCGGCAGGTTCGACGTGCCCGACTCCGTCGTCGGGTTCCTCTCCGGCGACCTCGGCGTCCCGCCCGGCGGGTGGCCCGAGCCGTTCCGCACGAAGGCGCTCGCCGGTCGCACCGTCAAGCCGGTCGCCGTGGAGCTCGACGCCGAGCAGCGGAAGGGGCTGGCCACCAACCGCCGGGCCACGCTCAACGAGCTGCTGTTCCCCGGGCCCACCAAGGACTTCCGCGAGTCCCGGGAGACCTACGGCGACCTGTCGGTGCTGCCCACGACGTACTACCTCTACGGCATGCGGGCCGGCGAGGAGCACGAGGTCGACCTCGAGGAGGGCAAGCGGCTGCTGCTCGGGCTCCAGGCGGTCGGCGAGCCGGACGATCGTGGCGTCCGCTCGGTGATGTGCACGATCAACGGGCAGCTGCGGCCGGTCAACGTCCGCGACCGCTCGGTGTCCGCGGACGTCCCGCAGGCCGAGCGGGCCGACCCCGCCGACCCGGGGCAGGTCCCGGCGCCGTTCGCGGGCGTGGTCACGGTCGGCGTCGCCGTGGGCGACCGGGTCGAGGCCGGGGCGACGGTGGCCACCATCGAGGCGATGAAGATGGAGGCCGCGATCACCGCGCCGGTGGCGGGCACCGTCGAGAGGGTGGCGCTCGGCGGCGCCCAGCAGGTCGAGGGCGGCGACCTCGTGCTGGTGCTCGCGACCTGACGCGCGGAGGTTCGGGGGTCAGCGGGTGAGGCGCACGCGGGTGCGGTGGGTGTCCGCGTAGTACTTGATCACCCCGTGCTGGAACCGGACCCGTTCGCCGTACCGGGTCTTGCGGTTCGTCACCGTCGGCCAGCCCAGCGGCGACCGTACGCCGCCCGCCCGCAGGTAGCGCCGGAGGATCGGCCGGCCGAGGACGGGCACGGTGCCGGTCACGGGCCCGCTCCAGATCGCCCCCCGCTGGAACCGCGCCCAGTGCCCGCCGTGACGGGCCCGCACCCGGGTGACCGGGAGCCGGAGCCGCGAGCGGGCGCCCCGGATCGCCTGGTAGGCGTCGAGGATCGGCCCGTAGAGCTCCCGGGCGCCGGTGGCCGGCGAGTAGTAGATCCGGCCCCTGGCGAAGCGCTGCACCGAGCCCGTCCCGGCGACGGTCTCGGCGGCGGCGACCGGCCCCACCACGGACCGGTCGCCGCCGAGACCCGCCCACCGCGCGATGATCGGGGTCGGGTCGAAGGTGAACCAGGTGGACCGCAGCCCGAACATCCACCGGAACGTGTCCCCGGAGACCGTCCGGTCCGCGGAGCTGCCGTGCAGCACCATGCTCTCGACCCGGCCCTGCCAGTCGCCGTGGCCGTCACGGCTGACCACGTCGATGCGCTCCAGCGTGCCCAGCTCCGGGTAGGCCGTCTCGACGCGGCCGGTGTCGATGGTCGTGGTCCAGTCGTGCATCCCGTTGCCGTCGAACGCGTCGTAGGGGTCCTCCTGGGCGGGCAGGTACGGCGCGCCCCCGGCCGACGTCCAGCCGCCGCTGCTCGACGAGAACTGGGTGAACGCCGGGGCCCCCCGGTAGGTCAGCACCTGGGTCCTGGTCGCGGTGACGGCGGCGTTGCTGCGCGCGTCCTCCGCGTCGCGCCCGCCGTACACCTGGCAGCTCGTGGTGTCGCAGATCTGGTAGTAGCGCGTGGGGTGCTGGGCCAGCGACCACGCCGCGTAGGTGCGGGCCGCGACCGCCTGCGCCTTGACCGCCTCCGGCTGCCAGGAGGAGGGCATCTCCCGCGGGATCACGCCGCGGACGTAGGCGTCCATCCGCAGCACGTTGACGGTGTCGCGCGTGGCCGACCCGGCCGACGGCGAGGCCGAGCGGAGCGCACCCCGGTAGCGGCGGGCCCCCGACGGGGTCCACAGCGTCAGCGGCCCGCGGGCCGAGAACTCCCCGTCGCCGGCAAGGGCCGCGCGGCCGCCCGGCCGCCAGCGGTGCCAGCGGTCGGTCCGGTAGGCGACGACGCTGTTGTTGCCGGCGCCGACCTTGATCCGCCACCGGGTCACCCCGGCGGGGTCGGGCAGCGGGTACGTCGCGCCGTCGCCGAGGTCGCGCAGGGTCAGCCCCGGCGCCGGCGAGACCACGACGTCGGAGGTGGTGTCGGCGGTGATCAGCACCCGGACCTTCCCGCGGAACGCCGACCAGGTGGTGCCCGGGTAGTAGAAGTCGACGATGTCGCGGTAGCCGAGGCCCTGCAGCGCCGCGCCCTGCGCGCCGTACTGGGACATCCCGTGGCCGTGCCCGAAGCCGTGGCCGCGGACCACCATCGACTTCGACGTGGGCACCCAGTAGGTCTGGTCGGTGGTGACCGCCTCCGCGGGCGACGACGCGACCAGCGTGGCGGCCACGACGGCCGCGCACGTGCCGACCACGGCCAGTGGGCGAGGCCCCATCCGTCTCTTCCCCTTCGCAGCGCGCACATCCGCCCCGCCACGACGCACGGTGCGGGGCTTCCCTCCCCGCGCCGGGCAGCAGTGACGAATGTGAAATTCGGTTAGTCGAGTGACGGTTGATTATGCCCGTGAAATGCATTTCCCGGACGGCAGTTTGCCAATTCCGGTAAATGTCACACGAATGGAATTACTCGAACGTAATTCGAGACGAGGATCAGGCGGGGTGCCGGTGCAGCCGCCGGGCGGCCTCGGCGATGGAGCCGCTCATCGACGGGTACACCGTGAACGCCATCGCGACCTGGTCGGCGGTGAGGTTCTGCGAGACCGCGAGCGCCACCGGGTGGATCAGCTCGCTGGCCCGCGGCCCGACGACGACGCCGCCGACCACGATGCCGGTGCCCGGGCGGCAGAACAGCTTCACGAACCCGTCGTGGACCCCCTGCATCTTCGCGCGCGCGTTGCCCGACAGCGGCAGCATCACCACCTCGGCCTCGATCTCGCCGGCGTCCACGGCGTTCTGCGTCCACCCGACCGTGGCGATCTCGGGCGCGGTGAACACGTTGGACGAAACCGTCTTCAGGTCGAGCGGGCTGACCGCGTCGCCGAGGTAGTGCCACATCGCGATGCGACCCTGCATGCCGGCCACCGACGCCAGCATCAGCACCCCGGTGCAGTCGCCGGCCGCGTAGACCCCCCGGGCCGCGGTCCGCGACACCCGGTCCACGCGGACGAAGCCGCCGTCGTCGAGCGTGACGCCGGCCTCCTCCAGCCCCATGTCGCCGGTGTTCGGGATCGAGCCGAGGGCGAGCAGGCAGTGCGAGCCCTCGACGGTCCGGCCGTCGGTCAGCCGGACCGTGACGGTGTCGCCGTCCCGGGTCACCGACTCCATGCGCGACCGCGAGAGCACGGTCATGCCGCGGCGCTTGAACACCTGCTCGAGCACCTCGGCCGCGTCGGCGTCCTCCCCGGGCAGCACCCGGTCCCGGCTGGAGACCAGCACCACGTCGACCCCGAGCGCGTTGTAGGCCCCCGCGAACTCCGCGCCGGTGACCCCCGAGCCCACCACGATCAGCCGCTCGGGGACCTCGTCGAGGTCGTAGACCTGCTCCCAGGTGAGGATCCGCTCGCCGTCGGGCTGCGCGGAGTCCAGGGTCCGCGGTCGCGCCCCGGTCGCCAGCAGCACCGCGCCCGCGTCGTACGACTCCTCGCCGCCGTCGGCGAGCGCGGCCAGCACCCGGTGCGGGCCGTCGACCCGCCCGCGCCCGCGCACCACGCGGACCCCGTCGCGGGTGAGCCTGCGCTCCACGTCCCGCGACTGGGCGAGCGCGAGGTCCTTGACCCTGCGGTTGACCTTGGCGAGGTCGACCTCCACGGCGTGGTCGCCGCCGCCGACGGTGATGCCGAGCTCGGCGGCCTCCTCCAGGTCGGCCATCAGCTCCGAGGTCGCGATCAGCGTCTTGCTGGGCACGCAGTCGGTGAGTACGGCGGACCCGCCGATGCCGTCGGTGTCCACGACCGTGACGTCCGCCCCCAGCTGGGCGGCCACCAGAGCCGCTTCGTACCCACCGGGCCCGCCACCGATCACCACGACTGAGTTCACCCGGCCCAGTCTTCCACTGCGCCGACCTGGCCTGTCGAGGCCCCCTCGGCCCCGTCAGCGGCGATACGCTCCTCCCCGTGCCCCTCTACGCCGCCTACGCGTCCAACCTGGACCCGGCCCGGATGGGCGACCGCTGTCCGCACTCGCCGCTGCGCACCACCGGCTGGCTGATCGGCTGGCGGCTCACCTTCGGCGGCGAGGACCTCGGCTGGGACGGCGCGTTGGCCACGATCGTCGAGGACCCCCTCGAGCAGGTGTTCGTCGCGGTCTACGACATCACCGACGACGACGAGTCCCAGCTCGACGGCTGGGAGAGCGCCGACTCGGGGCTGTACCGCAAGACCCGGGTGCGGGTGGCCACCCTGCGGGGCGAGGAGCTGGCCTGGACCTACGTCCTCGACGCCTATGAGGGCGGGCTGCCCTCGGCGATCTACCTGGGCACCGTCGCCGACGCCGCCGAGGCCGCCGGCGCCCCCGACGACTACGTGCACGGCCTGCGCGGCCGGCCGTGCCGCTCCCTCGGACTCTGAGCCCGGACGACTACGCTGCCTCGGGTGACCCCTGAGGAATCCCCGACCGACCTCGCCCGCCGCGCCGCCGACCGGCTCCGGGAGCTGACCGGCGTCGACACCCACGACGTCGCTCTGGTGCTCGGATCCGGCTGGCTGCCCGCCGCCGACGCGCTGGGCGAGGCCACCGCCGAGGTGCGTACGACGGACCTGCCCGGGTTCGCGCCGCCCGCGGTGGCCGGTCACGCCGGCACGGTCCGCTCGGTGCGCTCCGGGGACAACCGGCTCCTGGTGTTCCTCGGCCGCACCCACTACTACGAGGGCCACGGCGTCCGGCCCGTCGTGCACGGGGTGCGCACCGCCGCCGCCGCGGGCTGCCGCGTCGTGGTGCTCACCAACGGGTGCGGGGGCCTGCGGGAGACCTGGCAGCCCGGGACGCCGGTGCTGATCAGCGACCACATCAACCTGACCGCGACCTCGCCGGTCGAGGGGGCCCGCTTCGTCGACCTCACCGACCTCTACAGCAGCCGGCTCCGGGCGCTGTGCCAGGAGGTGGACCCGACCCTCGACGAGGGGGTCTACGTCCAGCTGCGGGGCCCGCACTACGAGACGCCCGCGGAGATCGGGATGGTCCGCGCGATCGGCGGCGACCTGGTCGGGATGTCGACCGGGCTGGAGGCGATCGCCGCGCGCGAGGCGGGCCTGGAGGTGCTCGGCGTCTCGCTGGTGACCAACCTCGCCGCCGGCATCACCGGCGAGCCGCTGGACCACGCGGAGGTCCTCGAGGCCGGCAACGCGGCCGCGGCCCGGATGGGCCGGCTGCTCGGCGCGGTCGTCCCCCGGGTCTAGGGGCGGGCCGTGCGAGTCCTCGTCACCGGTGCCGCCGGGAGCATCGGCACGGTCGTGTGCCGCGGCCTCGCCGAACGCGGCCACGACGTGGCCGGGCTGGACCGCGTCGCGCGGCCCGGCGGGTTCGCCGGCGCCTGGTCCACCGCCGACTGCGCCGACCCCGGCGCCGTCGAGGCCGCCTTCTCCCGCCTCGACCGCTCCGGCGGCGTCGAGGCGGTGGTCCACCTCGCCGGCATCCCCGACGAGGCCTCGCTGCCCGAGGAGCTCGAGTCGCACGTGGTCACCACCGCGGCGCTGCTCGACACGATGGTGGCGCGCGGCATCACCCGGATCGTCTACGCGAGCAGCAACCACGCCGTCGGCCGCACCCCGCGCCGGGACCTGCTCGGGGTCGACGTACCCCCGCGGCCGGACACGTTCTACGGGGTCGCGAAGGTGGCGGCCGAGGCGCTGCTGCGGCTGTACGTCGACCGCCACGGCATCGACGCGGTGGCGCTGCGGATCGGCAGCTTCCTGGCCGAGCCGCGGAGCCGTCGCGCGCTGTCCACCTGGCTGTCGCACGACGACGCCGTCCGCATGGTCGAGGCGGCGCTGACCGCGCCCGCCCCGGGGTTCGCGGTGCTCTACGGCATCTCCGCGAACACCCGCGCCTGGTGGGACCTCGAGCCGGGGCGCGCGCTGGGCTACCACCCCCGGGACGACGCCGAGCGCTTCGCCGAGCGGATCGAGGCCACCGCGCGCACCGACGAGGAAGAGGCCGAGGCCGGGCACGTCGGCGGCCCGTTCGTCACCGAGCGGTTCTACCGTCCAGCCCTCGACGGGCACCGCGCATCATCAGGTGATGGTTGAGCTCGAGCACCGGCCGGCCGACGCGGCTCAGCGACCGCAGCCACCACCCGGGCGTGGTCACCTGCTGGGCGAACTCGAGCCGGGTCCCGGGCGCGTCCTCGACGACCCGCCAGGTGCACGAGCCGACCAGGTCGCCGGACAACGCGGCCTCGAGGACGCCGGTCGCCGGGTCCCGCACGACCGGCCTCAGCTCGATGTGCAGCGTGTAGGGCAGCACCGACCGGCAGGCCACCAGCGCGACGTCCTCGGCCAGGGCCGCCACCGCGCGCACCTGCGGCCACCACCCCGGGTAGCCGCCGACGTCCTCGAGCACGTCGTAGACCCGAGCGGGCGGGGCGGCGACGGGCCAGCTGCTGCGGAACGCGTACGTCGGGTGAGCCGGAGCCATGACGACGCAGGTTAGCCTTCACGCCATGACCACACCCCCGGCGGCCTCCCCCGACCTCCTCGACCGGGCCCGCGCCTGGGCCGCCGAGGACCCCGACCTCCGCACCCGCGCGGAGCTCGAGAGGCTGGTCGAACGGGTCGAGGCGGAGCCGGGCGGAGCCGCGGCCGCCGACCTCGCGGACCGGTTCGCCGGCCGGCTGGAGTTCGGCACCGCGGGCCTGCGCGGCGCGCTCGGCGCCGGGCCGAACCGGATGAACCGGGTGGTCGTCCTGCGCGCGGCGGCCGGCCTCGCGGCGTACCTGAAGAAGCAGGGCGCCTCGGACCGCGACACCGTGGTCGTCGGCTACGACGCCCGGCACGACTCGGACGTCTTCGCCGAGGACACCGCGGCGGTGATCGTCGGGGCCGGGCTGCGCGCGGTGCTGCTCCCCCGGCCGCTGCCCACCCCGGTGCTCGCCTACGCGATCCGCACGCTGGGGTGCGTCGCCGGCGTGATGGTGACCGCGTCCCACAACCCGCCGCAGGACAACGGCTACAAGGTCTACCTCGGCGACGGCAGCCAGATCGTCCCTCCCGCCGACGTCGACATCTCCGCGGAGATCGACGCGGTCGGCCGGGTCGGCGACCTCCCGCGCGGTGCCGGGTGGAGCCGTCTCGACGACACCGTGGTCGCGTCGTACGTCGACGACGTGAGCGCCCTCGCGGACCCGCGCGGGCCGCGCGACCTGACCATCGCCTACACGCCGCTGCACGGGGTCGGCGGCGAGACCGTGCGGGCGGTGCTCGAGCGGGCCGGGTTCGCACCCCCGCACGTGACCCCCGCCCAGGCCGCGCCGGACGCCGACTTCCCGACCGTGGCCTTCCCGAACCCGGAGGAGCCGGGGGCGATGGACCTGGCGATGGCGCTCGCGGCGGAGGTCGGCGCGGACCTGCTGCTCGCCAACGACCCCGACGCCGACCGTTGCGCGGCCGGCGTCCCGGGCCCGCACGGCTGGCGGATGCTGCGCGGCGACGAGGTCGGCGCGCTGCTCGGCGACTTCCTGCTCCGGACCGGGCGGACCGGGGTCTACGCGAACTCGATCGTGTCCTCCTCGCTGCTCGGCGCGCTCGCCGCTGCCCACGGGCAGCCCCATCGGGAGACGCTCACCGGCTTCAAGTGGATCGGCCGGGTCGAGGGGCTGGTCTTCGGCTACGAGGAGGCGCTGGGCTACTGCGTCGCACCCGACCTGGTCCGGGACAAGGACGGGGTGTCGGCGCTGCTGCTCCTCGCCGAGCTCGCGGCGCGGCTGAAGGCGCAGGGCCGGACGCTGACCGACCGGCTCGACGAGATCGCCCGGGCCCACGGCCTGTACGCCACCGACCAGCTGTCCGTGCGGGTCACCGACCGTGGCCTGATCGACGACGCGATGGGACGGCTCCGCTCGCGGCCCCCGCGCTCGCTCGGCGGCCTCGCCGTCGAGGCGGTCGACGACCTCTCGGTGGGCGGCGCGGACCTGCCGCCCACCGAGGGGCTGCGGTTCCGGCTCGCCGAGGGCGCCCGGGTCGTCGTACGGCCGTCGGGCACCGAGCCGAAGCTCAAGGGCTACCTCGAGGTGGTGGTGCCGGTCGACGCCGCCGACGAGGACGGGGTGGACGCGGCCCGGATCGTCGCGGCCGGGCGGCTCGACGCGATCCGGGGGGACCTCGCCGCCGCGGCAGGGCTCTAGACGAAGAAGGTGAGCACGAACGCCACCCCGCTCACCGCGAGGAGGGCCAGCTCCGGCCAGGCCCACAGCCGGCGCACGTCCTCGGGCTCGGTGCGCGGCCGCTTCTTCGCCTGCTCCACGAGCTCCTCGATGCGGGTGACCACGAAGGTCTGGTAGGACATCGCGGTCTGGTCGGGGGCGGCACGCTCGGCCAGCTCGGCGAACTCGTGCCAGCGGCTCGTGCCGAGCAGGTCGTGCCGCTGCTTGCGCCGCTGCCGGAGCTCGTCGCGGATCGGCCGGCCGATGCCGATGCACACGTGGCGCTGGTCGCCGGCGAACACGCGCAGCGTCTCGCGCACGCTCACCTCGTCGATCGAGGCGAGCGGGATCGAGGTGTCGCGCAGCGAGTTCTTGAGCACCAGCCGGTGCGTGTAGGCGGTCGCGCGCGGCCGCAGCTGCGTGACCCAGACGACCATGGCCAGGAAGACCGCGCCCAGCCCGACCCGCAGACCGGTCATCGTGTGCACGGCGAGCGCGGTGTAGACGATGGCGACCGCGGCCGAGACCAGGCCCGCCCAGCCCACGAAGATCCCGTTGGTCGGCTTGAACCGCTCGACCGGCTGAGGTCGTGCGGAGTCCGTCCCGGCTGCGCTCATACCGCAGATTCTGCCTTGTTTTCGGGGTTTCGCCACATCGAGGCGGCCCACCTATGCTTTACCCGTGACCACGCTCGTGGGCTCGACGACGAGCCCGTCCCCCTCACTCGACACCGCCGACATCGGCCGCTCCGACGCGTCGCTGCGACGCTTCCTGCACGGTCTGCCGGGCGTCGACCAGGTCGGCGCGGAGGCGCGCGCGGCCGCCCTGTCGACCCGCTCGATCAAGACCACGGCGAAGGCGTACGCGCTCGACCTGGCGATCCGGATGGTCGACCTGACCACGCTCGAGGGCCAGGACACGCCCGGGAAGGTGCGGGCGCTGTCGGCGAAGGCGATGCGCCCGGACCCGGCCGACCCGACCTGTCCCCCGGCCGCGGCCGTGTGCGTCTACGCCGACATGGTGCCGGTGGCCAAGGAGGCCCTCGGCGACAGCGGCGTGAAGGTGGCCGCGGTGGCCACGGCGTTCCCGTCGGGGCGGGCCGCGATGGACATCAAGCTGGCCGACACCCAGGACGCCGTCGAGGCGGGCGCCGACGAGGTCGACATGGTCATCGACCGGGGCGCGTTCCTCTCCGGGCGCTACCTGGAGGTGTTCGAGGAGATCGCGGCGGTCCGCGAGGCGTGCCGGCGGCCCGACGGGTCCGCGGCGCACCTGAAGGTGATCTTCGAGACCGGCGAGCTGGCCACCTACGACAACGTGCGCCGGGCGAGCTGGCTGGCGATGATGGCCGGCGCCGACTTCATCAAGACCTCCACCGGCAAGATCGCACCGGCGGCGACGCTGCCGGTGACGCTGGTGATGCTGGAGGCGGTGCGCGACTTCCGCTCGGCCACCGGCCGGCAGGTCGGGGTCAAGCCGGCCGGCGGCATCCGCACCGCCAAGGACGCGATCAAGTACCTCGTCACGGTCAACGAGGTCGCCGGCGACGACTGGCTGGACCCGGACTGGTTCCGCTTCGGCGCGTCCTCGTTGCTCAACGACCTGCTGATGCAGCGGACCAAGATGACCACCGGCCGGTACTCCGGCCCCGACTACTTCACCCTGGACTGATCGCCGTGGCAGAGAAGTTCGAGTACGCCCCCGCGCCCGAGTCGCGCTCGGTCGTCGACATCAGGTCCTCCTACGGGCTGTTCGTGGGCGGGGAGTTCGTCGACCCGGTCGAGGGCACGTCGTTCAAGACGATCAGCCCGGCGACCGAGGAGGTGCTGTCCGAGGTCGCCGAGGCGTCGGCCGCCGACGTCGACCTCGCGGTCAGGGCGGCCCGCCGCGCGCACACCCGGGTGTGGTCGAGGATGTCCGGCCGCGAGCGCGGCAAGTACCTCTTCCGGATCGCGCGCATCCTCCAGGAGCGGGCCCGCGAGCTCGCGGTGCTGGAGTCGCTGGACAACGGCAAGCCGATCAAGGAGTCCCGCGACGTCGACGTGCCCCTGGCGGCGGCGTACTTCTTCTACTACGCCGGCTGGGCCGACAAGCTGGAGTACGCCGGCCTCGGCCCCGAGCCGAGGTCGCTGGGCGTCGCCGGGCAGGTGATCCCGTGGAACTTCCCGCTGCTGATGCTGTCGTGGAAGATCGCCCCGGCGCTGGCCGCGGGCAACACCGTGGTGCTCAAGCCCGCGGAGACCACTCCCCTGACCGCGCTGCTGTTCGCGGAGATCTGCCAGCAGGCCGACCTGCCGGCCGGCGTGGTGAACATCGTCACCGGCGCGGGCGAGACCGGTCGCGCCGTGGTCGCCCACGAGGACGTCGACAAGGTCGCGTTCACCGGGTCGACCGAGGTCGGGCGGATGATCGCGAAGGCGGTCGCGGGGACCGGCAAGTCGCTCACCCTCGAGCTCGGCGGCAAGGCCGCCAACATCGTCTTCGACGACGCCCCGGTCGACCAGGCGATCGAGGGCATCGTCAACGGCATCTTCTTCAACCAGGGCCACGTCTGCTGCGCCGGGTCGCGGCTGCTGGTCCAGGAGTCGGTCGCCGACGACGTGCTCGAGCGGCTCAAGCGCCGGATGACGACGCTGCGGGTCGGCGACCCGCTGGACAAGAACACCGACATCGGGGCGATCAACTCACGCGAGCAGCTGGACAAGATCCGCGCGCTGTCCGACGTCGGCGAGGCGGAGGGAGCCGGCCGCTGGTCGCCGGCCTGCGAGCTGCCCAGCCACGGGTTCTGGTTCCCGCCCACGGTCTTCACCGGAGTGTCCCAGGCGCACCGGATCGCGCGGGAGGAGATCTTCGGCCCGGTGCTGTCGGTGCTGACGTTCCGGACCCCGGCGGAGGCGGTCGAGAAGGCCAACAACACCCCGTTCGGGCTGTCGGCGGGCATCTGGACCGACAAGGGCTCGCGGATCCTGTGGATGGCAGACCGGCTGCGGGCCGGCGTGGTCTGGGCCAACACGTTCAACAAGTTCGACCCGACCAGCCCGTTCGGCGGCTACAAGGAGTCGGGATACGGCCGCGAGGGCGGCCGCCACGGTCTGGAGGCCTACATGTCACCCCACGAAGCCGCACGCTCCGCTCGCGCCTCCGCGGGGACCCCGACGCGTGGGGCGGACCGATGACCAACAGGATCGACGTGCGCAAGACCTACAAGCTCTACATCGGCGGTGCCTTCCCGCGGTCGGAGTCGGGGCGCTCCTACGTGGTCAACGACGCCAAGGGCCGGTTCCTCGCGAACGCCGCGCACGCCTCCCGCAAGGACGCCCGGGACGCGGTGCAGGCCGCCCGCAAGGCGTTCGGCGGCTGGTCCGCACGGACGCCGTACAACCGGGGGCAGGTGGTCTACCGGGTCGCCGAGGTGCTCGAGGGCCGCCGGGCCCAGCTCGTCGACGAGGTGCAGCGCTGCGAGGGCCTGAGCAAGCGGCAGGCCGAGACGTCGGTGGACCTGTCCGTGGACCGGCTCGTCTGGTACGCCGGCTGGGCCGACAAGCTCGCCCAGGTGGTCGGCGCCACCAACCCCGTCGCCGCGCCGTACTTCAACTTCTCCCTGCCCGAGCCCACCGGCGTGGTCGCGGTGCTGGCCCCGCAGCGGTCGTCGCTGCTCGGCCTGGTCAGCGTGCTCGCGCCGGTGATCGTCACCGGCAACACCTGCGTGGTCGCCTCGTCCCCCGAGCGGCCGCTGCCGGCGGTCACGTTCTCGGAGGTGCTGGCCACCTCCGACGTGCCCGGCGGCGTGGTCAACGTGCTGACCGGCCGGCTCGCGGACACCGCTCCCTGGCTCGCCTCCCACATGGACGTCAACGCCATCGACCTGACCGGTGCCGCCGGCGACCCCGAGCACGCCCGCGAGCTGGAGCAGGCCGCGGCCGAGAACCTCAAGCGGGTGCTGCGCCCGCCGGCCACCGAGCCCGACTGGACCGAGGACCCCGGGCTGCACCGGATGACCAGGTTCCTCGAGACCAAGACCGTCTGGCACCCCATCGGCATCTGATCCGGTGCGCGCCCGAGTCATCGTCCTGGCCGGCCCGTCCGGTGCGGGCAAGTCCCAGCTGTGCCACCGGCTGGGTCTGCCCTACGTCAACCTCGACGACTTCTACAAGGACGGCGACGACCCGAGCCTGCCGATGCTGGACATGGGCGTGGTGGACTGGGACCACCCCGGCTCGTGGCTGCACGGGGACGCCGTCGCCGCGATCGAGGGGCTGTGCCGCGACGGCCAGGCCGACGTGCCGCTCTACGACATCGCGCGCGACGGCCGGCACGGCCACCGCCGGCTGCGGCTGGACGGGGCGCCGTACTTCGTCGCGGAGGGGATCTTCGCCCAGGAGATCGTCGCCGAGTGCCGGGCCCGGGGGCTGCTCGCCGACGCCGTCTGCGTGCACAACCACAGGCTGGTCACGTTCTGGCGGCGGCTGCGCCGCGACCTGGGAGAACGGCGCAAGCCCCCGCTGGTGCTGCTGCGGCGGGGGCTGATGCTGATGCGCGCGGAGCCGCAGGTGGTGGCGCACGCGGTCGCGCTGGGCTGCACGCCGCTCACCGTCGAGCAGGCCTACCGGCGGATCCGGCAGCTGGTGGCGGCCCCCGCCGACCCGGCCGGCCGGCGGCCGACCGCCGGGCCGGCTAGCGGCTGAGCATCGCGTCCACGAACACGTGCGTGATGTCCGAGGGGTTGCGGGCGATGTAGCTGCGGCCCCCGGTGGCACCCGCGATCGCCGACAACGCGTTGGCGTCGGCGTCCGGTCCCATGCCGACCGCGATGACCGAGACCGGCCGGGCCGGGTCGCGCTCCCGCCGGATCGCGTCGAGCAGCTGGCGCAGCGACAGGCTGTGGGGGTCGTCGTTCTTGCCGTCGGTGAGCAGGATGACGGCGTTCTCCGCGCCGGGGTCGTAGGAGTCCTGCAGGGTGCGGATCGCCGCCAGCGTGGTGTCGTACAGGCCGGTCCCGCCGTTGGTCAGCCGAGGCAGCCGCGCCAGGGCGCTGCCCAGCGCGTCCCGCTGGGTGCCCCCGCCCACCGAGGCGCTGAGGCGGCGGACCGGGACCATCTCGCGGTAGTCGCGGCTCTGCCCGCCCAGGCCGACGGAGAAGGCCCACAACCCGATCTGCGCGTTGTCGGGGTAGAGGCCCAGCGCCCGGGTCGCGGCGCCCACCGCCAGGGAGATCCGGGACTTGCCGGCGTCGGTGAAGTCCATCGAGCCGGAGACGTCGACGACCGCGATGCTGCGGGCCGGGACGGTGAGCACCGACCACTGCCGCAGCGCCTCGTTGACCGCCTGGGCGTCCGGGGTGGGCAGCACGTTGAACTGCTGCTTGCCCAGACCCTCCCCCGAGACGAGCGGGTCGTCCTGGGCGTCCCGGAAGCCGTACTTGGCCAGCAGGTTGGCACCGTCGGCACCGGCCATGTAGACGGCGAGCTGACCGCCCGCGTCACGGGCCCACTGCTCGGCCGAGAGCGCCGCCAGGGGGTAGTCGAGCACCATCGTCCCGGACTTCGGCACCGTGGCGGTCAGGTCCTTGGCCTGGCCGGAGTGCTGCAGGCTCACCAGCTGCTGCTCGGTCATCACGCCGTAGGCCCCCTGCGCCGCACCCTGGGCGACGTCCTGGATGGTCTTCGGCTTGTCGGGCTGGGCGCCGTAGCGCTGCGCGAGCGGCACCATCATGCCGCCCATCTCCTCCTTGGAGGCTCCGGTGACCGCCATCTCCCCGAACGCGGACAGCAGCGCCGCCGTGCTCGCCGAGCTCGTCAGCGGGTCGAGGTAGGCCACCGTGGTCTTCCCGACCTCCATCCACGACGACGGCTGCTTGGCGTCGGGGCCGGCGGTGATGACCGGGGTCTTCGCCATCGTCTTCGCGAGGACCGCCGGGGTGGCGCCGTTCATGGCGACCCGGGTCACCCACACCGACGAGTCCGGCACCCACAGCTGCGGCGCCTTGTCCGGGGCGGTCGAGAGCGCGGTGGCCACCTGGTCGGGGTCGTGCGCCTCGACCTTGAAGTCGACACAGGTGCCGTCGACCCGGGCACCGCGCTTCTCCAGCTCGGCGGTGGCCTCGTCGAGCACCGGCGCCATCTCGGCGGCGGCCGCGAGGCGCACCTCCAGGGAGCCGGTGCACCGCCGGGTCGCGGAGTCAGCCTTGCCGCCCCCGCCGAAGATCATGAAGCCGCCGACGCCCACGATCCCGAGCACCAGGAGACCGAGGGCCAGCGGGAGCGCGCGCGACCGCCGGCGGGCATGTGTCGTATGGCGTCCGGCCATCGTTCGGGTCTCCCTCCCGGTCGGGGAGCATCCTAGGTCACGATCCCCAGAACCGCGTAGGCGGGCTTGATCGTGTCGTCTATGATCGCGAGCCGCTCGTCGAAGGGCACGAAGGCGGACTTCATCGCGTTGATCGTGAACCAGCGCAGGTCCTCCACGCCGTAGCCGAAAGCCTCGACCAGCTTGGTCATCTCGCCCGACATGGAGGTTCCGCTCATCAGCCGGTTGTCGGTGTTGACCGTGACCCGGAAGCGGAGCTTGGTGAGCAGGCCGATCGGATGCTCCGCGATCGAGGCCGCCGCACCGGTCTGGACATTCGACGACGGGCACATCTCCAGCGGGATCCGCTTGTCCCGGACGTAGGACGCCAGCCGGCCCAGCCGCGGCGCCCCGTCGGGCCCGACGGAGATGTCGTCGATGATCCGCACGCCGTGCCCGAGACGGTCCGCACCGCACCACTGGATCGCCTGCCAGATGGAGGGCAGCCCGAACGCCTCGCCCGCGTGGATGGTGAAGTGGGCGTTCTCCCGCTGGAGGTACTCGAACGCGTCGAGGTGACGGGTCGGCGGGTAGCCGGCCTCCGCCCCCGCGATGTCGAAGCCGACGACCCCGCGGTCGCGGAACTGGACGGTGAGCTCGGCGATCTCGCGCGAGCGCGCCTGGTGGCGCATCGCGGTGAGCAGCTGACGCACGACGATCGGGATGCCGCTGCGCGCGGCCAGCTCCTCGCCCTCGGCGAAGCCGCTGCCGACCGCCTCGACCACCTCGGGCAGCGACAGCCCACCCCGGAGGTGCTGCTCGGGGGCGTAGCGGACCTCCGCGTAGACCACGCCGTCCTCGGCGAGGTCGAGGACGCACTCGCGGGCCACCCTCCGCAGCTGCTCGGCGGTCTGCATCACCGCGACCGTGTGCTCGAAGGTCTCCAGGTAGCGCTCCAGGGACCCGGAGTCCGCGGACTCCTCGAACCACCGGCGCAGGCCGTCGGCCTCGTCGACCGGCAGCTCGTGACCGGACTCGGACGCGAGCTCGAGGATCGTCTGGGGCCGCAGCCCTCCGTCGAGGTGGTCGTGCAGGAGCACCTTGGGGGCCCGCCGGACCAGCTCGGCGATAGGTTCGGGCATGGGCACATCTAAGCATCCGTCGCAGCCGCGCCGAGAAAGGTAGACCATGCGCGTTTTCACCACGATCGACGAGCTCACCGCCGCGGTGGGCGAGGAGCTGGGCACCAGCGACTGGCTCGAGGTCACCCAGGACCGGGTCGACGCGTTCGCCGACGCCACCGGCGACCACCAGTGGATCCACGTCGACGTGGAGCGCGCGAAGGGCGGACCGTTCGGGGGCACGATCGCCCACGGCTACCTGACCCTGTCGCTGATCCCGCAGTTCACCCCGCAGATCTTCTCGCTGGAGACGCCGGGGGCCCGGCTCAACTACGGGGTCAACAAGGTCCGCTTCCCGACCCCCGTCCCGGTCGGCTCCCGGATCCGCGCCAGCGCCACCCTCGCCGAGGTCACCGACGTCCCGGCGGGCAAGCAGATGGTGACCCGCTACGTGGTCGAGGTCGAGGGGGCCGACAAGCCCGCCTGCGTCGCCGAGACCGTCGTGCTCCTGCTGTCCTGATCCCCCCGCCGGGCGCGGCTCAGCCGGCGACCCGGCCGAGCAGCAGCGGCACCGCGTCGTACGACGTGCCCGGCGGCTGCACCTCGACGCCCTCGGCGAGCCCGTCGAGCGCGCGCTCGAACCGCTCCGGCTCGTCGGTGTGCAGCGTCAGCAACGGCTGCCCCTCGGTGACCGGGTCGCCGGGCTTGGCGTGCATCTCCACTCCCGCCGCGGCCTGCACCGGGTCCTCCTTGCGGGCCCGGCCGGCGCCCAGCCGCCACGCCGCCAGGCCGACCGCCATGGCGTCGAGCCTGGTCAGCACGCCGGTCCGCGGCGCCGCGAGGACCGTGGTCTCGCGGGCGGCGGGCAGGGCCGCGTCGGGGTCGCCGCCCTGGGCCGCGACCATCCGGCGCCAGGCGTCCATGGCGGACCCGTCGCGCAGCCGGTCGGCGGGGTCGACGTCGGTGACGCCGGCGCCGGCCAGCATCTCCCGGGCCAGCGCGAGGGTCAGCTCGACCACGTCGGCGGGCCCTCCCCCGGCGAGCACGTCGACGGACTCCCGGACCTCGAGCCCGTTGCCCGCGGTCCGGCCCAGCGGCGTCGACATGTCCGTCAGCAGCGCGACGGTGTGCACCCCGGCGTCGTTGCCGAGCGCCACCATGGTCTCGGCCAGCTCCCGGGCCGACCCGAGGTCCTTCATGAACGCACCCGAGCCGACCTTGACGTCCAGCACCAGCGAGCCGGTGCCCTCCGCGATCTTCTTGCTCATGATCGAGCTGGCGATCAGCGGGATCGCCTCCACGGTGCCGGTGACGTCGCGCAACGCGTAGAGCTTCTTGTCCGCGGGCGCCAGGCCCGCACCGGTCGCGCAGATCACCGCACCGACGTCCTCGAGCTGCCGGAGCATCGCCTCGGTGGAGAGCGAGGCCCGCCAGCCCGGTATCGCCTCGAGCTTGTCGAGGGTGCCACCGGTGTGGCCGAGGCCGCGCCCGGAGAGCTGCGGCACGGCGACCCCGCAGGCGGCGACCAGCGGCGCGAGCGGCAGCGTGATCTTGTCGCCGACGCCGCCCGTGGAGTGCTTGTCGGCGGTCGGGCGGGACAGCCCCGAGAAGTCCAGGCGCTCCCCGGAGGCGATCATCGCGCTCGTCCACCGGGAGATCTCCCGCCGGTTCATGCCGTTGAGCAGGATCGCCATCGCCAGCGCCGCCATCTGCTCGTCGGCCACCACACCGCGGGTGTAGGCGTCCACCACCCAGTCGATCTGTGAGTCGGTGAGCTCCGCCTTGTCCCGCTTCGCGACGATCACCTCGACCGCGTCGTGCCGTTCCGCCATCGCCGTCAACCTCCTGCTCGTGAACCTACGTGGACCGACCGGTAGCCGCGCAGCACGAACGTGCCGCGCGACACCGGCTCCCGGGTGAGCGCCAGCCCGGGCAGCTCCGCCAGGAGGTGGCCGAGCGACTCGACCAGCTCCATGCGCGCCAGCGGCGCCCCGAGGCAGAAGTGCACGCCCGCGCCGAACGCCAGGTGCGGGTTCGGGTCGCGGTCCGCCCGGAAGACGTCCGGGTCCCCGAACACGGCCGGGTCACGGTTGGCCGCCCCGAGAAGCGCCGCCACCTTCTGCCCCGGCTCGATCGTCACCTCGCCGATCCTCACCGGTGCGGTCGCGGTGCGCTCGAACAGCTGCAGCGCGGAGTCGAACCGCAGCATCTCCTCCACACAGGCCGGCACCGCCGCCGGCACCGGAGGAGCACGCCGTGCCGCAGCAGGGCGACCAGCCCGTTGCCGAACACGTTGACCGAGGCCTCGTGGCCGGCGTTGAGCAGCAGCACCGCCGAGGCGACCACCTCGTCCTCGGAGAGCACCTGCTCCCGGCGCGACCCGTCCCCCGGCACCCGCGCGCCGACCAGGTCGGAGATCAGGTCGGAGCGGGGCGCCCCACGACGCTCGCGCACCAGTGTCCGGACCACCGAGGCGAAGTCCTCCGCGGCCCGGACGGCGCGGTCCACCACGGCGGCGTCCGGCGCGACCTCGTACATCCGAACGATCGCCTGGGACCAGGCCCGCAGCTGCGGGGCGAGCTCGGTCGGCACCCCGAGGAGCTCGGCGATCACGAGCACCGGCAGGGGTTCGGCGTAGTCGGCGAGCACGTCGAAGTCCGAGCGGTCCACCTCCGCGAGCAGGCCCCGGGCGAGCCGGCGCACCCGCGGCCGCAGCCGCTCCACGTGGCCACGGTTGAACGCCCCCGCGACGAGCCGGCGCAGCCGGGTGTGCTCGGGCGGCTCGTTCTCCATCATCTGGTTGCGGTGCAGCAGGTTGAACGGCTCGAGCCGGTCGGCCGGCTGCCGGTCCGTCCACAGCCTTCCCAGCCGACGGTCCCGGAGCACGGCGCTCGCGGACGCGTGGTCGAAGGTGAGGTACGTCGACGACGCCGGGTGCCACGCGACCGGGGCTCGCGCGCGTTCCTCGGCGAAGAACGGGTAGGGGTCCGCGACCACCTCCGGGGCGGTCAGGTCAATCCGCGTGGTCGGCATAGTCCGCCAACGCGCCCGGCCCGAAGGCGTCCGGGAGCACCTCGCTCATCGGGCGCACCCCCGAGACGGTCATCAGCTGCAGGTCGGGACCGCCGTGCTCGAAGAGCAGCTGGCGGCACCGGCCGCAGGGCATGATCACCCGACCGTCGCCGTTGACGCACACGAAGTGGGTCAGCCGGCCCCCGCCGCCGGCGTGCAGCTGCGAGACCACCCCGCACTCGGCGCAGAGGGCGACGCCGTACGCCGCGTTCTCGACGTTGCAGCCGACCACCACCCGGCCGTCGTCGACCACCGCCGCCGCCCCCACCGGGAACCGGGAGTAGGGCGCGTAGGCGCGGCGCATCGTCTCGACGGCCCGCTCGCGCAGCGCCTCCCAGTCGACGTCGGCCATCGCTAGCCCGCCGAGCCCTTGCGGTAGACCTGACCGTCCGCCGCCGGCATCCGCAGCCGTTGGGAGGCGAACGCCAGCACCAGCAGGGTCGCGATGTAGGGCGTCATGCTGGTGAAGTCCCGGGGGACCGTGTCGGTCACCAGGAACCACACCAGGAACAGCGCCCCGAAGACGCCCATCACCAGGGCCTGTCCGCGACGGCCCCTGAACAGCCGGAGGGCGGCGAACGCGAGCAGGCCGATCGCGATCAGCAGGAGCAGCGCGTGGATCGTCGCGGTCGAGCGCAGCGGCAGGCTGTCGGTGTAGCCGAACATGCCGGCGCCGGCGACGATCCCGCCCACCCGCCAGTTGCCGAAGATCATCGCGGCCAGGCCGATGAACCCGCGGCCGTTGGTCTGGCCCGTGACGAAGCCGCTCGAGGCGACCAGCGCCAGGTAGCCGCCGCCGATGCCGGCCATCGCGCCGGAGACGAGGACCGCGACGTACTTGTAGCGCATCACGTTGACGCCGAGGCTCTCCGCGGCCTGCGGGTTCTCCCCGCACGACCGCAGCCGCAGGCCGAACGTGGTCCGCCACAGCACCCACCCGGACAGCGCCACCAGCACCACCACGAGGACGGTGACCCACGACGTCCGCGTGGTCAGGGCCGCGACGGACGCGGCGACGTCGGACACCACGAACCAGTGCTTGGACGCCAGCGTGGTGCTCCAGTCGGAGATCCCGGGGACGGTGAAGCTCGGGGGTCGCTCGAGACCCACCAGCTGCTTGACCCCGCCGGTCCCGCGGTCGCTGTTGAGGTTGGCGAAGTAGGCCTCGGCCAGGAACTTCGCGGCCCCGAGGCCGATGATGTTGATCGCGACACCGGACACGATGTGGTCGACCCCGAAGGTGACCGTCGCGACCGCGTGGATCAGGCCGCCCACCGCGCCGAGGAGCGCGGCGCCGAGGATGCCCTGCCAGGGCCCGTAGTAGTAGGTGAAGTAGCCGGCGCCCCAGGTGCCGAGGATCATCTGCCCCTCGAGGCCGATGTTCACCACGCCGGCCCGCTCGCTCCACAGGCCGCCGATCGCCGCCATCAGGATCGGGCAGGTCGCGATGATCGCGGCCTGGATGCTCCCGCGCGAGTCGATCTCGTTCGCCCCGGTGATGATCCTGACCGCGGAGACGGACACCAGCACCGCGAGCGCGACGAGCACCCAGGTGCGCGAGCGCTGCCGGGCGCGCACCGCGCGGGCGTCGGGCTGCTGCGCGACGGTCGTGCTCATGCCGACACCGCCTTGTCGTTGCTGGGCTGGGAGGTCTCGAGCCTCTGGCTCACGGCACGCTGCTCCGCGGCGGCCCGCGAACGTCGTACGACCTCGTAGGCGACGACCACCGCGAGGACGATGACACCCTGGGTGATCTGCACGACGTTCGGCGAGATGTCCGTCTCGAGGGTCAACCGGTTGGACTGCTCGTTGAGGAAGGCGAACAGCAGCGCGCCGAACACGATGCCGAGCGGTCGGTTCCGGCCCAGCAGCGCCACCGCGATCCCGGTGAAGCCCAGGCCGGCCTGGAACGTGGGGCCGTAGTAGTGGGCGCCGTTGAACAGCGCCGGCATCCAGATCAGCCCGGCCACCGCACCGGAGAGCATCATCGCGACGACCACCATCCGGTTGACGCTGACCCCGCTGGCCACCGCGGCGGTCTCCGACATGCCGGTGGCCCGCAGGTCGAACCCGAACCGGGTCCGGTTGAGCAGCACGCTGAACGCGACGCCCGCCAGCACCGCGAGGATCACCAGCGTCCAGATCGCACCGTCGGCCTTCGAGAACGGCGACCAGCCGGAGAACTCGCTGCTCGGCTGGAGCGGGGTGGTCCTCCGGCCGCTGCCGTACTGCTGCCCGTAGTTGAGCACGAAGTAGCCGGCGAGCGTGGTGCCGATGGCGTTGAGCATGATCGTGGAGATCACCTCGCTGACGCCGCGGGTGACCTTCAGCAGCCCCGCGATCCCCGCCCAGACCGCCCCGACGAGCATGGCGATCAGGAGCGAGACGAGGATGTTCAGCTTGCCGGGGAGCAGCGCGGCCCCCGCGAACGCCGCCGCGGCGTACGACGCGAGCGTGTACTGGCCCTCGACGCCGATGTTGAACAGGTTCATCCGGAAGCCGATGGCGGCGGCGAGCCCGGACAGGAAGATCATCGACGACTGGTTGACGATGTTGACGAACACCCGGTTCGCGGGCCGGGAGAAGATGATCTGCCAGAACTCCAGCGGCGAGCCGCCGACGAGGACCACGACCAGGCTGGTGACCACCATCGCCGCGACCACCGCGACGAGCGGGGCCAGCAGCGCCATCAGGGCCTTGGACACCGCGTTCACGACGCCTCCTCCTTGCCGCCACCTGTCATGGCCGTGCCGAGCTCCTGCGGGGTGACCGTCCGCGGGTCGAACTCGGCCACCATCTCGCCGCGCAGGATCACCTCGATCCGGTCCGAGAGGCCGATCAGCTCGTCGAGGTCGGCGGAGATCAGCAGCACGCCGAGGCCCTGCCGGCGGGCCGTCTTGATGTGCTCCCAGATCGCCGCCTGGGCGCCCACGTCGACGCCCCGGGTGGGGTGCGAGGCGATCAGCAGGACCGGGTCGCTGCTCATCTCCCGGCCGACGATGAACTTCTGCTGGTTGCCCCCGGAGAGGGCTCGCGCGAACGTGTCGACCCCGGGGGTGCGCACGTCGTACGCGCGGACGATGCGCTCGGTGTCCTCGTGGGCGCCGGACCTGTCGATCCACATGCCCTTCACCGAGGGTTCGCGGGTCTGGTGGCCGAGGATCCGGTTCTCCCACAGGGGCGCGTCGAGGAGCAGGCCGTGGCGGTGCCGGTCCTCGGGGATGTAGCCGATGCCGGCCTCGCGGCGTCGACGCGTGTCCCAGGACCCCATGCTCGTGCCGGTGAGCGAGATCGAGCCCGTGGTGGCCCGGCGCATGCCCATGATCGCCTCGACGAGCTCGGCCTGCCCGTTGCCCTCGACGCCGGCGATGCCGAGCACCTCGCCACGTCGGATGGTCAGGTTGACGTCCGAGAGCAGCCGGCGGCCGCGGGGGTCCTGGAGCGTGACGCCCGCGAGCTCGAGCAGGACCTCGTCGGTGACGGTCGACTCCTCCATCTGCGGCGAGGGCAGCTCCGAGCCCACCATCAGCTCGGCCAGCTGGTGCTTGGTGGTGCCCTCCGGCCTGGCCTCGCCCACCGTGGTGCCGCGGCGCATCACGGTGATGTCGTCGGCGATCGCGAGCACCTCGTCGAGCTTGTGCGAGATGAACAGGATCGTGTGGCCGGAGTCGCGGAGCCCGCGGAGGTTCGCGAAGAGCGCGTCGACCTCCTGCGGGACGAGCACGGCGGTCGGCTCGTCGAGGATGATGATGTCCGCGCCGCGGTAGAGGACCTTGAGGATCTCGACCCGCTGCCGCTCGCCGACACCGAGGTTCTCGACCAGCTCGTCCGGGTCGAGCCCGAAGCCGTAGTCGCCGGAGATCCGCCTGATCTCCTCGCGGGCCTTGTCGCCGATGCCGTGGGCCTTCTCCGCCCCCAGCACGACGTTCTCCAGCACGGTGAGGTTGTCGGCCAGCATGAAGTGCTGGAAGACCATCCCGATCCCGGCGGCGATCGCGTCGGTCGGGGTGCCGAAGCTGACGGTCCTGCCGTTGACGGTCAGCGTGCCCTCGTCCGGCTTCTGCACGCCGTAGAGGATCTTCATCAGCGTGGACTTGCCGGCACCGTTCTCCCCGATCAGCGCGTGCACGGTGCCCTTGCGGATGGTGATGTCGACGTCGTGGTTGGCGACCACGCCGGGGAACCGCTTCGTGACGCCGCGGACGACGACCGCGTCACCCCCGGTGGGAGTCTGCACCTTGGTCACGTTCCTCCCTTTCCGGGGCTGGACGAGCGTGGGACCCGGGACCGAACGCTGTCGTCCGGTCCCGGGTCCCGCTGAGGAGCTCAGGCCCCCGGAGCGGTCGGGACCTTGATCTGGCCCGACTTGATCTTCTCGGCGTAGCCGTCGATGTCGCTCTTGATGTCGTCCACGAAGCCACCCGACGTGGAGTAGCCGACACCGTCGGCCTTCAGGTCGTAGGTCTGGTAGCTGACCAGCGGCTTGCCGTCCTTGACCGACTTGATCATGTCGAAGGTCGCGACGTCGACGCGCTTGATCATCGAGGTCAGGATGTGCTTCTTCTGGTCGGCGGACGCCGTGAGGTACTGGTCGGAGTCCACACCGATCGCCCACTTGCCGTCACCGGCGTCGACGGCCGCGTCGAACACGCCCGCTCCCGAGCCGCCCGAGGCGTGGTAGACGATGTCCGCACCGTTGTCGTACTCGGCGGTCGCGGCCGCCTTGCCGCCGGCCGGGTCGTTGAAGCCCTTGAGGTCGGTCTCCTCGATGTACTTCACGTCGACGGTGATCTTCGGGTTGACCGCCTTGACGCCCGCGACGTAGCCCGCCTCGAACTTCTTGATCAGGTCGTTGTGCACACCGCCGACGAAGCCGACGTGGTTGGTCTTCGTCTTCTCGGCCGCCGCGACGCCGACGAGGAACGAGCCCTCGTTCTCGGCGAAGCCGAGGTAGGCGACGTTGTCGTTGGCCTTGGTGTCGGGGTCGTAGCCGTCGATGACGCCGAAGTTGATCTTCGGGTAGTCGGGGGCCACCGCGTTGACGGCGTCGCTGTAGGCGAAGCCGACGCCGATGATCGGGTTGTAGCCCCCGTCGGCCATCTGGCGGAGCCGGTCCTCGCGGGCCGACTCGGCCTCGCCGTCCTGCGCCTCTCCCGTCGTGCAGGTCGCGCCGAGGTCCGAGACCGCCTTCTTCAGGCCGGCGTACGCGGCGTCGTTGAAGGACTGGTCACCCCGGCCGCCGACGTCGTAGGCGAGCCCGACCTTGGGGCCGTTGCCGGTCCCCTTGCAGATGTCTCCGCTTGCGGAGCCGTTGTCGTTGCTCCCACCTGCCTTGGCACAGCCGGCGGTCGCGAGCGCGATCACCGCGGCGGTTGCTGCGATCTTGGTCAGCCGACGCAAGATGCCTCCTCGAATCATGAGCGCCACGGTCTGGCGCGGACCAACGGTCACCCTAGTACCGCAGCCACCCGTCGAGCGCCATGGAATCGCCAATAGGTGACGAGTCGTTACCTGGTGGTGACCACTGGCCCCCACGGGGCGGGACCTAGGTCCCGAGAGCCCGGCACGCGGCGGCCGCGAGCACCTTGGCCCCGATGGCGGTGCAGCGCTCGTCGACGTGCAGATCGCCCTGGTGCAGGTCGTACGTCGGACCCCCGGGGGTGCGGGTGCCGAGCCGGCCCATCGCCCCCGGCACGGACTCGAGATACCACGCGAAGTCCTCCCCGCCGAGGCTCTGCGCGGTCGCCACCACGCCGTGCTCGCCGAGCACGCCGCGGACGGCATCGGTCAGGATCCTCGCGGACCGCTCCTCGTTGACCACGGGCGGGACGCCCCGCACGTAGGTGACGTCGGCGGTGACGCCGTACGGCGCGACGACCTGGTGGATGATCTCGCGGACCAGGCCCTCGGCGTCCGCCCAGGCGACCGCGTCGAGCATCCTCACCGTGCCGGACGCCTCGCCGGAGGAGGGGATGACGTTCCTGGCCGAACCGGCGCGGACCATCCCCCACACCACGCTGGCCCCGGCCCGGGGGTCGAGCCGGCGGGAGAGCACCGCGGGCAGCTCGGTGACCAGGGTGGCCAGGGCGTAGGTGAGGTCCTGGGTGAGGTGCGGGCGGGAGGTGTGGCCGCCCTTCCCGGTCAGCCGCACCGACAGCGAGTCGGCGGCACCGGTGATCGGCCCCTCCCGCAGGCCGACGTGGCCCACGTCGAGGGCCGGGTCGCAGTGCAGCCCGAACACGTGGCCGACCTCGTCGAGGGCCCCCGACGAGATCAGCTCGAGCGCCCCGCCGGGCATGATCTCCTCGGCAGGCTGGAAGAGCAGCCGGACCCGGCCGGGCAGCGGCTCGTGGACGTCGAGGTCGTGCAGCGCGAGACCGGCGCCGAGCAGCGCGGCGGTGTGGACGTCGTGGCCGCAGGCGTGCGCCACGCCGGGGACCGAGCTGGTCCAGGGGTCCGGGGTGAGGTCCTCCACCGGCAGCGCGTCGAGGTCGGCGCGCAGCGCGACCGTGGGACCGGTGCCGTCGCCGATGTCCGCGATCAGACCGCTGCGCGGCAGCATCTGGACGTCCACGCCCGCGTCGGAGAGGCGCTTGGCGACCAGTGCGGTGGTGCGCTCCTCGTGCCAGGCGAGCTCGGGGTGCGCATGCAGGTCGCGCCGGACCTCGGTCAGCTCGTCCGAGAGGGCGTCGACCGTCGAGACGACGCGATGCAGGGACGGCGAGGACACGTCACCACACGTTACCCGGCCCCAGGTCAGAACGCGTCCGGGGGAACGTAGACGCCCCACACCTCCCGCAGCGCGTTGCACACCTCGCCGACGGTGGCGCGGCTGCGCAGCGCCTCCCTCATCGGGTACAGCACGTTGTCGTCGCCCTCGGCGGCCTGCTTGAGCGCGGCCAGGTGCTTGTCGACCTCGGCGTTGTCGCGCTCGGCCCGCAGCCTCGCGAGCCGCTCCGCCTGCTGGGCCTCGATCGCCGGGTCGACCCGCAGCGGCTCGTAGGGGTCCTCCTGGTCGACCCGGAACCGGTTGACGCCCACGACCACCCGCTCCGCGTCGTCGATGTCGCGAGCGATCCGGTAGGCCGACTTCTCGATCTCGTTCTTCTGGAAGCCCTTCTCGATGGCGGCCACCGCGCCCCCGAGCTCCTCGACCTGCGCCATCAGCTTGCGGGCCTCGGCCTCGAGCTGGTCGGTGAGCGACTCGATCACGTAGGAGCCCGCGAACGGGTCGACGGTCTTGGTCACGTCGGTCTCGTAGGCGATCACCTGCTGGGTCCGCAGGGCCAGCCGGGCGGACTTCTCCGTCGGCAGCGCGAGCGCCTCGTCGTAGGAGTTGGTGTGCAGCGACTGGGTGCCGCCGAGCACCGCGGCGAGCGCCTGGACCGCCACCCGGACCAGGTTCACCTCCGGCTGCTGCGCGGTCAGCTGGACCCCGGCGGTCTGCGTGTGGAACCGCAGCATCTGCGACTTCGGGTTCAGCGCGTTGAACTCCTCGCGCATCACCTGCGCCCAGATCCGCCGGGCGGCCCGGAACTTCGCCACCTCTTCGAGGATCGTGGTGCGGGAGACGAAGAAGAACGAGAGCCGGGACGCGAAGTCGTCGACGTTGAGGCCGGCCCTCACCGCCGCTCTGACGTACTCGATGCCGTCCGCGAGCGTGAACGCGACCTCCTGCGCGGGCGTCGCGCCGGCCTCGGCCATGTGGTAGCCCGAGATCGAGATCGTGTTCCACCTCGGCACCTCGGTCTTGCAGTACGCGAAGATGTCGGTGATCAGCCGCAGCGAGTGCGCCGGCGGGTAGATGTAGGTGCCGCGGGCGATGTACTCCTTGAGCACGTCGTTCTGGATGGTGCCGGTGATATCGGCGCCGTTCACTCCATTTTCTTCGGCGACGAGCTGGTACATCAGCAGCAGCAGCGCCGCCGGGGCGTTGATCGTCATCGACGTGGACACCTTGTCCAGGGGCAGCCCGTCGAACAGCACCCTCATGTCGTCGATGGAGTCGATCGCGACGCCGACCTTGCCGACCTCGCCGTGCGAGATCTCGGCGTCGGAGTCGTGGCCCATCTGGGTGGGCAGGTCGAAGGCCACCGAGAGTCCACCGGTGCCGTTGGCGACGAGCTGCTTGTAGCGCTCGTTGGACTCCTTGGCGGTGCCGAACCCGGCGTACTGCCGCATCGTCCACGGGCGCCCGGTGTACATCGTCGGGTAGACGCCGCGGGTGAACGGGTACTCGCCGGGAACGCCGAGCCGCGCCTCGGGGTCGAAGCCCTCCAGCGCCTCGGGGCCGTACAGCGGCGCGAACGGCAGACCCGACTCCGTGCTGGTGTGGATGTCCTCGGGCGCCTCGCCGGGGTGCCTGTCTGCAGCGGTCATGCAAGGAAGGGTACGGCGAACGCGCGGGCCGTGGCACCGTGAGATCTCCCACTCACCTGGCAGGATCACGGGGTGACCGCAGCCAGCTCAGAAGCAGAGGTCGAGCGCCTCGTCAGCCGCATCGACGAGGTCGACGTCCACATCGCCGCCGTGTGCACGCGCAACCCGCGGGCGCTCGAGGAGGCGCGGCTGCGCGACGAGGAGGCCGCCGCCGGACACCTCCGCGGGCCGCTGCACGGGCGACCGGTGCTGCTCAAGGACAACGTGGACACCGCCGACCTGCCGACCACCGCCGGGTCGCTGGCCCTGGCCGAGCAGCCGCCCCCGTCGCGGGACGCCACCCTCGTGCGCCGGCTCCGGGACGCCGGCCTGGTCGTGCTCGGCAAGACCAACCTCAGCGAGTGGGCCAACATCCGCGACGCGGCGTCGACGTCCGGGTGGAGCGGCTACGGCGGGCTGACCCGCAACCCCTACGCGCTCAACCGCTCCGCCGGAGGGTCCAGCTCGGGCAGCGGCGCCGCCGTGGCCGCGGGGCTGGCACCGTTCGCGGTCGGCACCGAGACCGACGGCTCCATCACCTGCCCGGCCGCGTTCAACGGCTGCGTGGGCCTCAAGCCCACCGTGGGCCTGGTCCCCACCGACGGGGTGGTCCCGATCTCCCGGTCCCAGGACGCCCCGGGCGCGCTGGCCGGGTCCGTGCGGGACGCGGCGGCCCTGCTCGGCGTGCTCGCCGGCGGCGCCATCGACTACGCGGCGCACGCCGTCGACGGCCGGCTGGCCGGCAAGCGGATCGGCGTCCCCCGCCGCACCTTCTGGGGCTACAGCCCGCACGCCGACGCGGCCGCCGAGCGGGCGGTCTCCCTGCTGGCGGCCCAGGGGGCCGAGATCGTCGACCACACCGACCTGGTGTCGATGGAGGGCTTCGCCTGGGAGGACGAGCTGACGGTCCTGCTCGCGGAGCTCCGCACCGGGCTGGCGGACTACCTCGCGGGCCGGCCCGGCGACGGCCCGCGCACCCTCGAGGACGTCGTCGCCTACAACCGGGCCCACGCCGACAGCGAGCTGCGGCACTTCGGGCAGTCCCTGTTCGAGGAGGCGCTCGCCGGTCCCGACGACGGGAGCGAGGAGCACCTGGCCGCGCGCGCCAGGTGCCTCGAGGCGGCCCGCGACGCGGGCATCGACCGGGTGCTCCGGGAGCACGACCTCGACGCCCTGGTCACCCCGTCGTACGCCCCGGCCTGCCCGATCGACCTGGTCAACGAGGAGCACCACCCCGGCGCCTGCACCGGACCGACGGCGATGGCGGGCTACCCGCTGCTGACCGTGCCCTCGGGCCTGGCCGCGGGGCTTCCGGTCGCGGTCTCCTTCTGGGGGACCGCCGGGAGCGAGGCGGCGCTCGTCGAGATCGGGCACGGCTACGAGACCGCGCGCGACCGCGACGCCGGGCCGCTGCCCGGGCCGACCTTCGCCCCGTTCGTCTGACCGCCCTCGGGGCCGCTCCCCCGGACCGCCGCCCCCGCGGACGCGTCGAATATGTCAACGGCGCCATGCGGTAATTGAACTCACAACTGCGACCGAGCGGTAACCGAGACCTCACCTATAGAGTGCTTGGGTTGCCCGGCGCCTCCGGTTGCCTCGGGGGCCGTCCCTGCGCCCCTGCCGAGCCCGCGAAGCGTGCGGTCAGCCGCCACCACACATCAGGCACTCAAGCGAGCTCGAGTTCGGAGGATTTCCGTTGGCCAGCTCTCCGGCAGGAACGATTTACCGGGGTCGGGAAGGCATGTGGTCGTGGGTCGCCCACCGCATCACCGGCGTCATGATCTTCTTCTTCCTCTTCGCGCACGTGATCGACACCGCGATGGTGCGGGTCTCCCCGGAGGCCTACAACAGTGCGGTCGACACCTACAAGAACCCGGTCGTGGGCCTGATGGAGGTGGGCCTCGTCGCCGCGGTCCTGTTCCACGCGCTCAACGGCATCCGCGTCGTGCTCGTGGA
This sequence comes from uncultured Actinomycetota bacterium, assembly GCA_963838025.1. GTDB lineage: Bacteria > Actinomycetota > Actinomycetes > Propionibacteriales > Nocardioidaceae > Nocardioides_B. The sequence goes on along the minus strand of CAWIPF010000001.1, from coordinate 675,939 downwards.
CTTCTGGGAGCGCGGACCCCGGCTCCAGAAGCAGATGGCCTACGGCGTCATCGTCTTGTGGGCGGTGCTGATGGTGCCCTTCGCGATCCGTCACCTGTCGAACGTCTTCGGAGGCTGACATGACTGCTCCTTCCCTCGACGCCCCCCGCAGCCGCCGGCCCCGTCCCGGTGGCGGCCGGGGCCCCCGGGCCGGTGGCAGCTTCGACATGAACAGCTGGCTGTTCATGCGCGGCTCCGGGCTGCTCCTCGTCGTACTCGTCATCGGGCACCTGTTCGTGAACCTGATGACCGGCAAGGGCATCCACCAGATCGACTTCGCCTTCGTCGCCGGCAAGTGGGCCAACCCCTTCTGGCAGGTCTGGGACCTGGCGCTGCTGTGGCTCGCCGAGCTGCACGGCATGAACGGGCTGCGCACGATCATCAACGACTACGCGACCAAGCCGGGCGCGCGCCTCACCCTGAAGACGCTGCTCTACTTCTCCGCGCTCGTCGTCCTCGTGCTCGGCACGCTGGTGATCTTCACCTTCGACCCGTGCATCGACCCGAACTCGACGCTCGACGTCTGCAACATCAAGTAGGGGCTGAGGAAAACACATGGTTCAGCAGCACAAGTACGACGTCGTCATCGTCGGAGCCGGCGGTGCCGGCATGCGGGCGGCGCTCGAGTCCGGCCAGCGGACCCGCACCGCGGTCCTCACCAAGCTCTACCCGACCAGGTCCCACACCGGCGCCGCCCAGGGCGGCATGTGCGCCGCGCTGGCCAACGTCGAGGAGGACAACTGGGAGTGGCACACCTTCGACACCGTCAAGGGCGGTGACTACCTGGTCGACCAGGACGCCGCGGAGGTGATGGCCAAGGAGGCGATCGACGCCGTCCTCGACCTGGAGAAGATGGGCCTGCCGTTCAACCGGACCGAGGCCGGCCGGATCGACCAGCGCCGCTTCGGCGGGCACACGCGCAACCACGGCGAGGCGGCCGTGCGCCGCTCCTGCTTCGCCGCCGACCGCACCGGGCACATGATCCTGCAGACGCTCTACCAGCAGTGCGTCAAGCACCACGTGGAGTTCTACAACGAGTTCTACGTGCTGGACCTGCTCACCACCGAGTCCAGCGGCGGCACCGGCGTCTGTGGCGTGGTCGCCTACGAGCTGGCCACCGGAGAGATCCACGTGTTCAACGCGAAGTCGGTGATCTTCGCGACCGGCGGCTTCGGCAAGGTCTTCCGGACCACGTCCAACGCGCACACGCTGACCGGCGACGGCATGGGCATCGTGTGGCGCAAGGGCCTGCCGCTCGAGGACATGGAGTTCTTCCAGTTCCACCCGACGGGCCTGGCCGGGCTCGGGGTGCTGCTGTCCGAGGCCGCACGCGGCGAGGGCGGCATCCTGCGCAACAGCGAGAACGAGCGCTTCATGGAGCGCTACGCGCCGACGATCAAGGACCTCGCGCCGCGCGACATGGTCGCCCGGGCGATGGCCAACGAGGTCCGCGAGGGCCGGGGCGCCGGGCCCGACAAGGCGTACGTCTACCTGGACCTGACGCACCTGCCGAAGGAGCAGATCGACGCCAAGCTGCCCGACATCACGGAGTTCGCGCGGACCTACCTCGGCGTCGAGCCCTACACCGAGATGATCCCGGTGTTCCCGACGGCGCACTACGCGATGGGCGGCATCCCGACGAACATCAAGGGCGAGGCGCTCGCCGACAACCACACGGTGATCCCGGGCCTGTACGCCGCCGGCGAGGTGGCCTGTGTCTCGGTGCACGGCGCCAACCGGCTCGGCACGAACTCGCTGCTCGACATCAACGTGTTCGGCCGTCGCGCCGGCATCTACGCCGCCGAGTACGCGATGGGCACCGACTACGACGACCTGCCGGAGAACCCGGAGACCGCCGTGGTCTCGATGATCGAGCAGATGCGCGACGCGGGCGGCTCGGAGCGGGTGGCGGCGATCCGGCAGGAGCTGCAGGCCACCATGGACATCAACGCGCAGGTCTACCGCACCGAGGGCTCGCTCAAGCAGGCCCTCGCCGACATCGAGGCGCTCAAGGCCCGCTACGCCAACGTGTCCGTGCAGGACAAGGGGAAGCGGTTCAACACCGACCTCCTCGAGGCGATCGAGCTCGGGTTCCTGCTCGACCTCGCCGAGGTGCTCGTCACCTCGGCGCTGGCGCGCAACGAGTCCCGCGGCGGCCACTTCCGCGAGGACTACCCGACGCGGGACGACGTCAACTTCATGCGCCACACGATGGCCTACCGAGAGGAGGACGGCGCGGGCTTTCGGATCCGGCTGGACTACAAGCCGGTCGTGGAGACGCGCTACAAGCCGATGGAGCGGAAGTACTAAATGGACGTCACGATCAAGATCCTTCGCTACAACCCCGAGGTCTCGGACGAGGCCAGGTGGGAGAGCTACCAGGTCGTCGCCGAGCCGACCGACCGCGTGCTCGACGCGCTGCACAAGGTGAAGTGGGACCTCGACGGGTCGCTGACGTTCCGGCGTTCCTGCGCGCACGGCGTGTGCGGCTCCGACGCGATGCGGATCAACGGCAAGAACCGGCTGGCCTGCAAGACGCTGCTCAAGGACGTGAACCCCTCGCAGCCGATCACGGTGGAGCCGATCCACGGCCTCCCGGTGCTCAAGGACCTCGTGGTCGACATGGAGCCGTTCTTCGACGCCTACCGCTCGGTCATGCCGTTCCTGGTCAACGACGGGAACGAGCCGACGCGGGAGCGCATCCAGTCGCAGGAGGAGCGCGAGCGCTTCGACGACACCACGAAGTGCATCCTGTGCGCGGCCTGCACGACCTCGTGCCCGGTCTACTGGACCGACGGGCAGTACTTCGGCCCCCAGGCGATCGTCGGCGCGCACCGGTTCATCTTCGACAGCCGCGACGAGGCCACCGACCAGCGGCTGGAGATCCTCAACGACAAGGAGGGCGTGTGGCGCTGCCGCACGGTCTTCAACTGCACGGAGGCCTGCCCCCGCGGCATCGAGGTCACCAAGGCGATCCAGGAAGTGAAGCGGGCGCTGATCTTCCGCAGCTGACCCTCCCCCTCCCCGGTCGTGGGTGCCAGCGCGCGCTATGGCGCGCGCTGGCACCCACGACCCGGTTGAGGGGGGTGGCGCGGCGGGTTCTGCCGCCCAGGCCTCCCGACTCCTGAGAGAGTGGGCCCGTGACCAGCTACCCGCCCCCGCCCCCGCCGATGCAGCAGCCCGGCTACGGCTACACGCCCGACCACCCGCGGGCCACCCTCGCCCTGGTGCTCGGCATCATCTCGATCGTGCTCTGCCAGCTGCTCGGGCCGGTCGCCTGGGTGATCGGCGGGCGCGCCGTACGCGAGATCGACGCCTCGGGCGGGACCATGGGCGGACGCGGCAGCGCCAAGGCCGGCCAGATCCTCGGCATCATCTCCACGATCCTGCTGGTGCTCAGCGTGCTGGGCCTCATCGTGATCCTCGTCGTCGCCGCGTCAGCGCCCGTGTCGGTGCAGCCGAACGGCTGAGCTCGCCCCTCAGCGGGACCGGCACCTCTCCAGGAAGTCGGCGAGGGCCGCCCGGAACCGATCGGGGCGCTCGATGTGCGGCGAGTGGCCGGCCTCGGCCACCACCACCTCGTCGTACCACCCGCCCGCGGCGCGGTAGCGGTCCAGCACCTCGCGGGTCTGCCCGACCATCGGCTGCGGCGGCGCGGCGTCCTCGCCCGGCCAGCCCGGGATCGCACCCGCCCGCCCGAGCAGGGCGAGGTCGAACATGGAGGCATCCGACACGATCCGGTCCGCAGCCCCGCGCACCCACAGCACCGGAGGCTTCTGGTCGACCTGCACGATGCCGGTCAGGTCGCAGTGGAGGGGCGCCATCGTGTTCAGCACGCCGCGACGGCCCGGCGCGGTGAACGGCCAGTGCTCGGAGGGAACCTGGTCGCCCGGGTAGAAGTCGTCCCCGGTCCGGGTGGTCAGCATCGAGGCCACGAGCTCGTCCTCGCGCAGCGTGGGTGGCCGGGTGGAGAAGTAGAACGCGTTCATGACCCCCCGCGGGGAGGCCGGGTCGGCGCCGTGCAGGTCCTGCTCGGCCAGCCTCTGGACGAACTCGGGGTTCGCCGTGCCCCCGCCGGACCCGGCGCCGTCGGGCGCGAGCAGGGTGCCGGCGGCTCCGCGGGTGCCGCCGAAGCCGTACGGCGAGACGGGGTTGACCAGGGTCAGGCCGGCGACCCGCTCCGGGTGGTCGACGAGGTACTGCATCACGACACCGCCGCCCATGCTCCAGCCGACCAGGTGCACCCGGCCGAGGTCGAGGACGTCCACGAGCGCCGCCAGGTCGTCGGCGAAGTCCCGCAGGCCCCGGGAGGCGTCGATGGGGAGCGGCTGCGTGCCGCCGAAGCCGCGCAGGTCGGGGGCGAGGCCGCGGAAGCCGTCCGGCAGCGCGAGCAGGGTCTCCTCCCAGAACACCGAGGAGGAGACGTTGCCGTGGACCAGGAGCACCGGCTCCCCCGACGTCCGGTCGTCGTGGCGCACGAACGTGTCCGCGCCCGCGGTCGCCACGAGCCGGGTCCGGATGCCGTCGAGCGTCATCGGGACGCGACCTCGGCGATCACGTTCGCGACCACCCCGGCCCCCCGCTCGGCGAGCAGCAGGGTGTAGTGGTTGACGTCGGCCACCTCGCGAAGGTCCACCTGCGGGTAGGACTCGGCGTGGGTCGCGACCAGCTCCGGCGGGTAGAGGCCACCCGGCTCCGCCATCAGGCCGTACGGCGCGCGCAGGAACACCGTGCCCTGCGGCAGCGACCGAGCCCGGCGCACCACGTCGTCCCCGGCGAGCATGTCGGCCGAGTCGTCGTGGACCGCGTCGATCGAGACACTGGACCGCAGGCTCGGCGGCTCGCCGACCAGGTCGTAGCCGAAGTAGGCCTCCACGGCCGGCGACCACTCCTCGCCGAGGGCCGGGTGCGGGCGCCAGTAGTCGAGGTAGGCGGCCGCCGACTCGAACGTCATGGTCAGCCGCTGGGCGGCGGGACCGATGGTGGCGGCGAGAGCCTGCTCGGGGGTCACCTCGGGCGGCGGAGGGGGCAGCGGCAGGCCGCCGTCGACCAGGACGACCCCGGCGGTGCGCTCGGGGTGGCGCTCGGCGAACGCGGCCACCACGAAGCCGCCCATCGAGTGCCCGGCCACCGTCACCGCGGCCAGGCCCAGGTGGTCGAGGACGGCCTCGAGGTCGTCGGCGTGCTGAGCCATCCCGGCAGCGCCGACCAGCCCGGAGCTGCGCCCCCGCCCCCGGAGATCGGGGGCCAGCAGGGTGATGCCGGCACGCTCGGCGACGAGCCGCCAGCTGACGTGGTTGGCGGTCACGCCGTGGGCGGCCACGACGATCGGGGCTCCGGGATCCTCCGCCGACCACCGGCCGACCCGAAGCGAGCCGCCGCGGACCGGGACGTCGAGGACGTCGTACGCGCGGCTCACCGGGCGGTCCATCCGCCGTCGATGGGCAGCGACGCGCCGTTGACGAACGAGCCTGCGGGCGAGCAGAGGAACGCCACCATCTCGGCGACCTCCTCCGGCTCCACCAGCCTCTTGATCGACGGCTCGGTGAGCATCACCTGCTCCACCACCTCCGACTCCGGGATGCCGTGCATGCGCGCCTGGTCGGCGATCTGCTTCTCCACCAGCGGGGTGCGCACGTAGGCCGGGTTGACGCAGTTGGAGGTGACCCCGCGTGAGCCGCCCTCGAGCGCGGTCACCTTCGACAGCCCCTCCAGACCGTGCTTGGCGGAGACGTAGGCCGACTTGAAGGGCGAGGCGACCAGGCCGTGGGCCGAGGAGATGTTCACCACCCGGCCCCAGCCCCGGTCGTACATGTGCGGCAGCGCCGCGCGCACGAGCAGGAACGGCGACTCGAGCATCAACCGGAGGATGAACCCGAACCGCTCCGGCGGGAACTCCTCGATCGGCGCCACGTGCTGCACGCCGGCGTTGTTGACGAGCACGTCCACATCGAGGGAGAGGTCCCCCAAGGCCCGCACGTCGGCCAGGTCCACGGCCCAGGGCTCGCCCCCGATCTCGCCGGCCACGCCCCTCGCCGCGGCCTCGTCGACGTCGCAGACGACCACGGTCGCCCCGGCGGCCGCGAGCCGCTCCGCGCACGCCTGCCCGATGCCGCTCGCGGCACCGGTCACCAGGGCGCGGCGTCCCGCCAGGTCGGGTGTCGCGCTGGTGCGCGAGGACGGTTCCGTCATGGTGCGCTCTCCTTCGTTGTCGGGTCGATGGCGCCCAGGCCTCGCTGGACGAACCGCATGGTCTCCTCGAAGGCGTGCGACGGGATCGCATGCTGCTCGTCCCAGAGGACGTAGCGCATCCCGATCAGCTCGCCGACCCCCATGAGCGCCCACGCGACGACGTCGGGGTCGAGATCGGCGACCTCGCCGGCCTCCTTGGCCCGGGTCAGCCCCTCGACGTACCCCTCCACGATCCGCTGGTAGTGCAGCCGCAGGGTGTGCGGCGAGACGAACTCGGCCTGGCGGATGATCCGGTAGAGCGCCGGGTGCTCACCGGTGAAGCGGAAGAACGCCTCGAAGCCGCGTCGCTCCGCGTCCGACCGGGTGGTGCCCTGCGAGCTGGCCTCGGCCATCGCCTGGCGGACCCGGTGGTTCAGGTCGATGACCAGCTCGTCGAAGATCTGCTGCTTGCCCTCGAAGTAGATGTAGAAGGTGCCCTGCGCGACGCCAGCCGCCTCGGTGATCTTCACGATCGACGCATCGTGGTAGCCGCGGTCGGCGAAGACCTGCTCGGCGGCCTCGAGAAGCCGGCGCCTGGTGTTGGTGCCCTTGTCCGTGCGGGGCTCCCGTCGTGGCGTACTCACCCTTGCCCCTCGATCCTGGCGCGCAGCGCCCGCTTGTCGATCTTGCCCGACCCAGTGAGGGGAAGGTCGTCGCAGACCACCACCTGCCGTGGCACCTTGAAGCCTGCGAGGTGCTCGCGGGTGAAGGCCCGCAGCTCCTCCTCGGTGACCTCCCTGCCGGCGCGGGGCACGACGAACGCGACCCCGGCCTCTCCCCAGGTGCGGTCGGCCACCCCGACCACCGAGACCGCGGCCACCGCGGGGTGGCGCAGCAGCGCCTGCTCCACCTCCCTGGGCTGGACGTTCTCCCCACCGCTGATGAACATCTCGCTGGTCCGGCCGGCCAGCCGGTAGCCACCGTCGGGCAGCCGCTCGGCAACATCCCCGGTGACGAGCCATCCGTCCCGGAGCACCTGGCGGGTCGCCTCGTCGTTGCGCCAGTAGCCGGAGAACACACCGCCGCTGCGCACCAGCAGCTCCCCGCGTCCGGTCCCGTCCACGAGCGCGCCGGACGCGACGTCGCGGAGCGCGACGCGGACGTCCGGGTACGGGACCATCCCTCCCCCGGAGCCCGCCGTCTCCGGCGGCTCGCACAGCACGTTGGGGCCGGCCTCGGTCAGGCCGTAGCCGGCCGCCAGCCGCACGCCGCGCCGCTCCCACGCCGAGAGGACGGGCGCCTCCGGCGGAGCGCCGCCGACCACTACGGTGCGCAGGCTGGACAGGTCGGTGGTCGGGAACGCCGGGTGCTCGGACAGCAGCCGGTACGTCGTGGGCACGCCCATCATCGCGGTCACCCTCTCGCGCTCGATCGCCTCGAGCACCACGCCCGCGTCGAAGGACGGCGGGAGCAAGACTCGCGCGCCCGTCTGCCAGGCGAGCAGCGGCTGGACGTTCCAGGCACCGACGTGGAACTGCGGCAGCATCACCAGCACCACGTCCTGCGACGTCAGGGGGAACCGACCGCCGAACGACCGGTTGGTGGACCAGCAGGTCCGGTGGCTCAGCGGCACGCCCTTCGGCCTCCCTGTGCTGCCCGACGTGTAGATGAGCAGCACCGGCGCGTCGACGGGGACCGGCTCCGGAGGGCTCGCCTCCGGATCGCCCGCGGGTGCCGGCGCTCCGACGCCGAGGCGGTCGATGCGGGGAGGGGTCGCCAGCCGGTCCGATGCCTGCGCCGCCAGTGTCGCGTGCTCGTCGCCGACGAGCAGCACCGCCGGCTCCGCATCGGCGAGGACGGCCGCCAGCTCCCGGGGCGCGGACCGCCAGGAGAGCGGCGTCATCAGCAGCCGACGCTTGGCGCAAGCGAACAGGGCCACGACCTGGTCCGCGGAGTTCCTGCCGAGCGTGGCCACCCGGTCCCCGCCGTGCACACCCGCGACCGCGAGCGCGTTCGCGAGCGCCTCGGCACGCTCCTCCAGGGCGGCGTAGGTGAGCCGGGTGCCGCCAGCGGTCTCCTCGACGGCCACCTGGTCCGGGAAGCGGGTGGCGCTCGCGGTCAGCCAGTCACCCAGCGGGGACGGCCTCGTGTTCATCGGCCACCACCTCCTCGTCGACGTCCCCGCCGGGACGTCGGCCCGGTCGCACCAGCGAGGCGATGCCGCCCGGCAGGAAGAGCACGATCAGCACGAACAGCGTCCCGAGTAGGAACAGCGGCTGCGACAGCGGGACGCCCAGCACGGCCGGCAACGACCCGATCGCGTGCGAGCCTGCCAGGCCGCCCAGCCGCTGGTCCAGCAGCATGTAGCAGAACCCGCCCAGCATCGCACCCCAGCGGACACCGGAACCACCCAGGACCACCATGACCAGCAGGCTCAGCGTGAAGTCGGCCGTCGTCACCCCGACCGTGGCCCCACCGACCAGGACGACGTAGACGACACCGCACAGGGTGGCGAGGAACGAGCCGATCACGAAGGCCACCAGCTTGAACGTGTAGGTGCGCAGGCCGAGCACGGAGGTGCGCAGCTCGTTCTCCCGGATCGCCGCCCACACGTGGCCGGCCGGCGAGGTGGTGACCACGCGGACGACGAGGTAGACCAGCACCGCCAGCGCGAGCGCCGTCCAGTACAGGTTGCGGGTGTTGGCGACGCCGACCATGGCCACCGGCAGGCGCGCCACGTCGAGCCCGAGGCCCTGCTCGCCCCCGGTCACGCCGAGCGGGTCCTGCACGACGAGCACCGAGCCGGCCTGCGCGAACGCCAGGGTGACCATGGCGAAGGCGATCCCGCTCACCCGCAGGCTCACCGCACCGGCCACGGCCGCCACCACCAGGCCGGCCGCCAGCGCGAGCAGCACGGCCGGCAGCACCGCCCAGTGCCAGCGGGTCATCGCGATCGCGGTCACGTAGACGCCGACCGCGAAGTAGAGCGCGTGGCCGAATGACAGCAGCCCGGTGAACCCGTAGAGCAGGTCGTAGCTCAGGGCCAGGGCCGCGAACACCAGGCACACGGCCAGCACCTGCAGCGTGCCCGGCGAGGCGAACGTGCCGGGCAGCACCCACGGCACCGACAGTGCGGACAGGGGCAGGAGCGCAAGCAGGACGACCAGTGCCACCTGGGCCGGCCAACCCCGTGCACGGGCGAGGAGTCTCACACCGGCCTCCCCATCAGGCCCTGCGGGCGCACCAGCAGGACCACGGCGAGCAGCAGGACGACCGACAGGTCACCCAGGCCGCTGGCCGCGTAGTAGTTGGCGAACTGCTGGACGAGGCCGACGACCGCCGCGGCGATCGCCGAGCCGGTCACCGAGCCGAGGCCGCCGATGACCACGACGATGAACGCGTAGATGAGCAGTGAGGCACCCAGCGAGGGCGTGATCGCGCCGAAGTAGACCCCGGCCAGCGCTCCGGCCAGACCCGCCGCCGCCCCGCCCAGCGCGAACACGAGAGTGAACGCTCGTCGTACGTCGATGCCGAGCGCGGTGACCATGGACCGGTTCTCGACGCCGGCGCGGACCACCAGCCCGTAGCGGGTGCCGCGCAGGAAGACCAGGAAGCCGGCCAGCACCAGCAGGCCCACCAGGATCGTGACCAACCGTCCGTGCGGGATGTTCGCACCCGCGACCTGGGTCGTGGTGACCATCCAGTGCGGGACCGGGAACGGCTTCGGGTCGGTGCCCCAGACGCCGCTGACGAGGGCGACCACGGCCAGCCCGAGGCCCACGGTGACGAGCACCTGCGCGATCTCGCGCTGGTAGAGCGGCCGGATCAGCACCAGCTCCACCACGGTCGCGAGCGCGGCCCCGGCGAGGACGCCGACGACGACCGCGACCAGCATCCGCACGCCCGCGGATCCGCCGACCTGCGCGGCGACCCACCAGCCGAGGTAGGCGCCGACGGCCAGGATCGCGCCATGGGCGAAGTTCAGCACCCGCATCAGGCCGAAGATCAGCGACAGCCCGGAGGCGATGAGGAAGTACAGCGCGCCCAGCCCGAGGCCGGTCACGGCGAGAACGATGACGGTGCTCATGCCCGGCGCCCCCGTCCACCCGAGACCCCGAGAAGGCGTCGGGTCAGCTCGACGTCGGCCAGCAGCTCGGCCGCGGCGCCGCGGTGCACGACGCGGCCCTGGTCGAGGACGACGGCCGCCCCGGCCAGACGGCGGACGACGGCCAGGTTCTGCTCGACGAGCAGGACCGGCACCCGTGCCGCGACCCGCTCGAGCGCGACCGCGACGTCCTGCACGACGTTGGGCGCGAGACCCTTGGTCGGCTCGTCGACGAGCAGCAGCCGGTTCTGGGCCAGCAGCACCCGGCCGAGCGAGAGCATCTGCTGCTGGCCTCCCGACAGGGTGCCCGCCAGCTGCCGGCGGCGCTTGTCGAGCTCGGGGAACAGCTCGAACACCAGGTCGTAGCGGGGCGGCCCGTCCCCCCGCTCGGCCAGCCGGAGGTTCTCCGCGACGGTCAGGCCCGCGAACACCTCGCGGTCCTCGGGAACGTAGCCGATGCCGCGGCGGACGATGCGGAACGTCGGCTCGGCGGTGATGTCGGTGCCGTCGAAGACCACGGACCCGGTGCGCGGCAGCAGGCCGAGGGTCGCCAGCAGCGTGCTGGTCTTGCCCACGCCGTTCCGGCCGAGCAGGGCGGTGATGCCACTGCCGGGCACGTCGAAGGACACCCCGTGCAGGATCCGCGACCCGCCGACGCGCACCGAGACTCCCTCCAGGCGCAGCATCGTGCCGGCCGGCGTCAGCGTCTCGGCGCTCACAGGCCAACTCCAAGGTAGGCGGACTGCACCAGCGGGTCGGCCATGACGTTGTCGGGGGTGTCACATCCGATCAGCCGGCCGTGGTGCATGACCGCGATGCGGTCCGCGAGATCCACGACCACCTCGATGTGGTGCTCGACCATCAGCACGGTGATGCCCTGGTCGGCGTGCAGTCCCCGGATCAGCTCGACAACCTCGGGGACGTCCTCGACCCCGAGGCCGGCCATGGGCTCGTCGAGGAGCAGCACCTGCGGGGTGGTGGCGAGCACGATCGCGATCTCCAACTTCCTCTTGTCCCCGTGCGAGAGCGACCCGGCCGGCCGGTCCGACCGGGCCGCGAGGCCCACCCGGTCCAGGCAGTCGCGGGCCACGCCCAGCGAGCGACCCGGGCCGCCCCACAGCCGCAGGCTGCCGCCGGCGTCGGCACGGGCGGCCAGCCGGACGTTCTCCAGCGCGCTGAGCGCCGGGAAGACGCTGGAGGTCTGGAACGTGCGGCCCAGTCCCGCCCGAGCCCGGGTGGACACCGGGGCGTGGGTGAGGTCGTGGCTGCCCATGCGGATCTCGCCGCCGGTCGGCGTCACCAGCCCCGACAAGGCGTTGAACAGCGTGGTCTTGCCGGCCCCGTTCGGCCCGATGACCCCGACGAGCTCGCCGGCACGCACGTCGAGGTCCACGTCCTCGAGGATGTGCACGCCGCCGACGGAGTAGGACAGCCCCCGGACCGTCAGGGACGTGCCCGACTCCACCAAGGCGGCACCGCCGCCGGTCAGCTGCCCGCCTCGGGCGGCGCGACCTGGTCGGCCGGCACCGTCTTGACCAGCTGCGGCGCCCAGCTGCCACCCTGCTTGACCAGCTTGGCCTGGTACATCGGCTGCAGCATGGCGTGGTCGCTCGCCCGGATCGTCTCGCTGCCCTTCGGCGCGTCGAACGTCCAGCCCTCGAGCCCGGAGACCATCTTGTCGACGTCGGTGCCGCCGCTCTGCTGGATGGCGCGCACCATCATCTGCGCGGCGACGAAGCCGTCCGGGGTGAACAGGTCGGCCTGGGAGCCGGCCTTCTGCACCGCGTCCACCATGGCCTTGTTGACGTCATTGTCCGGTGCCTGGGGGAAGTAGTAGGACAGGAAGTCGATCTTGTCGGTGGCCGGCCCGTAGAGCGGGTACGTCGCGACCGTCGCCAGCCCGGTCACCACCGGGCTGGCCTGGAAGACGCCCTGCTGGTCCAGGGCCTGCCACATCGCGCCGGTGGTGTCCCCGGCCCACGCCACGAAGAGCAGGTCGGCCTTGGCCTGCTTGGCCCTGAGCGCGAACGGCGTGAAGTCGGTCGCCGAGACGGGCACCAGGATGTCGCTGACCTTGGCGCCCGCGCCGCCGAGCACGGTCTTCACCGCGGCGGCGTTGGCCTGTCCGAACGCGTAGTCCTGGGCGAACACCACGACCTTCTTGCCGGCCGGGTCGCCGATGGCCGCCTTGGCGGTCTCCACGTCCTGCCAGGTCTGCCGACCGCTGCGGAAGGTGTAGCTGTTGACGCCGGTGATCGCGTCCGCGGCCGCGGGGCCGGACACGTAGAGCACCTTGTTCTGCTCCGCCAGCGGCGCCAGCTGCAGCGCAATGCCCGAGTCGACGGTGCCGCCGATGATCCGGTACCCCTTGCCGACCAGGTCCTTGAACTGGGAGACCGCCGTGTCCGGCTTGCCCTGGTCGTCCACGTAGGTGACGTCGACCTTGGCGCCGTTGACCTTGCCGGTGCCCTTGGTGGCGTAGTCGAGACCCGCCTTGAAGCCGTCGACGTACTGCGCGGCGTAGGCCGACAGCGCACCGGTCTTGGACGTCAGGACGGCGACCTTGACGGTGTCACCGCCCCCGCCGGGCCCGGAACTTCCGCTGCTGCTCGCGCAGCCGGTGACGCCCAAGCAGAGCGTGGCCGCCGCGGCGGCCACGGCGACGAGACGGGATCGGGACATCGCCCATCCTCCTAAATATGAGAGGTGATTCACCTCATAGAATGGTGGGGCCGACCGCACCTGTCAAGCCATCCGCGGGGCCAACCGCGGGCCAATCCGCGGGGCCATCCGCGGGGGACCGTTCGGGACGTTCGACCCTGGGGGTGTCCGGCGCGCGACCCGGACAATCGCCTCATGACCGTGCACAACTACGAGCTCCGAGTGACCTGGACCGGCAACCGTGGCGACGGGACCGCCGACATCCGCGGCTACGACCGCGACCACACGATCGCCGCCGACGGCCCACCCGACCTCGAGGGCTCGGCCGAGCCGGGGTTCCTGGGCGACCCGAAGAGGTGGAACCCCGAGCAGCTGTTCGTGGCCTCGGTCTCCCAGTGCCACCTGCTGTGGTACCTCGGGCTGTGCGCCCGGGCCGGGGTCGTCGTCTCGGAGTACGTCGACGAGCCGGTCGGCACGATGGTGACCGCACCCGACGGCAGCGGGAAGTTCACCGACCTCGTGCTCCGTCCGCGGATCGTGGTGGAGTCGCAGGACCAGGTGGAGAAGGCGATGTCGCTGCACGAGCAGGCCAACAAGATGTGCTTCGTGGCCCAGTCCCTGAACTTCCCGGTCCGGCACGAGCCGCACGTCACGGTGCGCTGAACCGGCGCTGGGCCTGCGCTGGGCCTGCGCTGGGCCGGTCACTGAGCTGCGCCCCGGGCGGCGCGGACGCTAGGGGATCTGCGGGTTGTTGCCGCCGCTGACCACGACGACCACGGTCCCGCCGTGGGGTACGTCGACCCGGCCGGTGGCCAGTGCCGCCAGGGCGACGGCGGCCCCCGGCTCCGCGAGCACCCGGACCCGCTGCCAGAGGAACCGTCGCGCGGCCAGGATGCCGGCCTCGTCGACGAGCACCGGTGTGGTGCCGAGCCGCCGCGCCGTCTCGAAGGCGATCCGGCCGATCCGCGGCGGCCCCAGCGAGTCCGCGGCCGCCCCGCCGGAGGGGTGGTCGACCGGGCCGCCGGCACGGAGCGCCTCGGCGAGGTGGGGGCACAGCTCGGGCTCCACGGGCCGCACCGGCACCGCCCCCTCGAGGGCAGCGGTCACCCCGGCGTAGAGCCCACCCCCACCGCAGCCGAGGAGCACCAGGTCGGCGTCGGGCACCTGGTCGCGCAGCTCGAGGCCGAGCGTGCCGGCGCCCGAGGTGGTGGCGAGCGTGTCGTAGGGGTGCACCAGCGGCACGTCGTGCTCGGCGCTGAACGCCCTGCACGCCTCCAGTGCCTCACCGACGTGCCCCTCGACCCGGTGCAGCCGGGCGCCGTACTCCTCGATGCGCTCCAGCTTCGCGGGGGTCGCCCCGCCGGGCACGAACACGTCCGCCACCAGACCGGCGTGTCTGGCCGCCCAGGCCACCGCCGCGCCGTGGTTGCCGCCGGAGGCCGCGCTCACCGCACGCGTCCCGGGAGGCAGCGAGAGCACCGAGTTCAGCGCCCCCCGGGCCTTGAAGGACCCCGTGTGCTGGGTGAGCTCGAGCTTGAGCACGACCTTGGCCGGCACCCCGATCTCCTCGCCGTGCAGCTCGAGGACGGGGGTGCGGCGCACCTGCCCCGCGATCCGGGTCGCGGCCGCTTCGACGTCGGCCGCCGACGGCGCCGTCACCGGTTCGCGCGGGCGATCGCGGCGGTCAGCGCCGTCGCGAACCCGACCCAGCCGGCGTACGGCGCCAGCATGGCCGCCGCCGCCGGGTCCACGGCCCTCGCCCTCCGGGCCAGGTCGAGCGTGGACGCCTCGAGCACCGCGGAGTCGACGAGCGCCCAGCCCGGCTTCCTGGCGGTGAAGAACAGCCAGGACCAGCCGGCGTTGAGGACCAGGTTCACCCCGAGGGCGCGCGCGAAGCGGCGTCGCTCGGAGGCGTCGGCCCGGGCGAGGACGCGGGCGCTCGAAACGCCGACCAGCGCGTAGAGGGTGGTCCAGGCCGGCCCGAAGACCCAGCCCGGGGGCTGCCAGGCCGGCTTCTCGAGGTCGGCGTACCACTGGGAGCGCACATCGGTGCCGAGGCCGCCGGCGACGGCGGTGGCGGTGACCGCCGCGGCGGTGGCGGGGAGGTACCTGCGCATGCCGGTCCTCACCCGTTTACGGACGCGGGGGCGGACCGGCCGGTCGCGCGCCAGCTCCTCACCCCGAGACGGCCGAGGACCGCGGCGACCAGCAGGTTGACCACGATCAGGACGACGTGGGCCAGCCAGTAGCCGGTGGGCCGGTCCTCGCCGCGCCGGTGGGCCCGGGCCAGGTTCCTGGCGAAGCTGGCGTAGCTGAAGACGTTCCAGCCGGCGATGGCCAGGAACAGGACCGAGTGTCTGCGTTCGAGCTTCACGACCCCATCCTGCCTGCCGGGTGGGAACGCTGCTCGCCGGGGCCGGTCAGCCGCGCCGCGGCGGCGCGTCCGCGCGGCAGCCGAGCGGGAAGTCGCGGGTCGGCGCCCACCCGGTGTCGTCGTCGTGCACGTAGAGCGAGAACCGGTCGGCGACGAAGTCGCACTCGAACGACGCAAGGTCCTCGAACGCCTTGTCCAGGCTCGCGTCGTCGAGCTCGTGGGCCACGGTGACGTGCGGGTGGTAGGGGAACTGGAGGTCCCGCTCGAGCGGGCCGCGGCGGATCGAGAACGCGAGCTGCTCGCAGGCCGAGATCCCCTCGACCACCACCACGAAGACCACCGGCGAGACCGGCCGGAACGTGCCGGTGCCGCGCAGGTGGATCTTGAACCTCGCGTTGCGCGCCGACGCCTCGGCCAGGTGCCGCTCGATCACCGGCAGCTCGTGCCGCCCGGCCTCGAACGGGGGCATCAGCGTGATGTGCGTGGGGATGCCCTGGGCCGACCTGTCCCCGAGCGCGGTGCGGTACTCCTGGAGCCGACTGCCCCAGGGCTCCGGCACCGCGATGGCCACTCCGATCGTCAACACGTGCGAACCCTAACGGCCGGGGCGCACGAAACCGACCCGGTCGTACACGTCGGCGAGTGTGCGCTCGGCTACGGCGTTGGCCTTCTCCGCGCCCTCGCGCAGGAGCTCGGCGAGCTGTGCCTTGTCGGCGAGCAGCTCCAGGGTCCGGTCGCGGAACGGCGTGACGAACTCCACCACGACCTCGGCGAGCTCCTTCTTGAAGTCGCCGTAGCCGCGGCCGTCGTACTCCTTCTCGAGCTCCTCGACGGAGCGACCGGTCAGCGCCGAGTAGATCGTCAGCAGGTTGGAGATCCCGGGCTTGTTCTCCTCGTCGAAGCGCACCTCGCTGCCGGAGTCGGTGACCGCGGAGCGGATCTTCTTCGCCGACACCCGGGGGTCGTCGAGCATCTCGATGATGCCGGCGGCCGAGGAGGCGGACTTCGACATCTTCGCGGTCGGCTCCTGGAGGTCGGTGATCTTCGCGGTCTCCTTGAGGATGTAGGGCTCGGGCAGCCGGAAGGTCTTCTTGTAGCGGTGGTTGAACCGCTGAGCCAGGTCGCGGGTCAGCTCGAGGTGCTGGCGCTGGTCCTCGCCGACCGGGACGTACTGCGGGCGGTAGAGCAGGATGTCCGCGGCCTGGAGCACCGGGTAGGTGAACAGCCCCACCGAGGCGGCGCCCTCCCCCGCCTTCGCCGACTTGTCCTTGAACTGGGTCATCCGGCGGGCCTCGCCGAAGCCGGTCAGGCACTGCAGCACCCACCCGAGCTGGGCGTGGGCCGGCACCTGCGACTGGATGAAGACCGCGGACCGGTCCGGGTCGATGCCCATCGCGAGCAGCTGCGCCGCGGCCCGCAGGCAGCGCTCGTGCAGCAGCCTGGGGTCCTGCTCGACGGTGATCGCGTGCAGGTCGGCGATGAAGAAGAACGGTTCGTACTCCTCCTGCAGGGCGACCCACTGCCGGAGCGCGCCGAGGTAGTTGCCGAAGTGGAACGAGTCGGCGGTCGGCTGGATCCCGGAGAGGACCCGGGGCCGCGCGGACGGGGTGGTGGGTACGGCGTCGGGCATGGGCACATTGTGTCAGGGGCGTGCTGCGACATTTTCGGCACGTCACGTGCAACCATCGCCTCTCCCCGGGCGTCGTCCTTCCGACAGCGGCCCGCCAGGGGCCGACGGCGAGGGGGTTTGCGGTGGACGACGTGGAGTTCGTGCGCACGCTGTACGACGCGTCGTACCGGCGGCTGCTGGGGCAGCTGGTCGGGGTCACCGGCAGCCTGGCCGAGGCGGAGGACGTCGTGCAGGAGGCGTTCGTGCGTGCGCTCGACCGGGCCGGCACCGTCCGCCGCGCCGACAACCCCGAGGCGTGGCTGCGCACGGTCGCGGTCAACCTGGCCCGCAGCCGCTGGCGGCGGGTGCGCCGCTTCGCGGGGCTGGCGCCCCGGCTGGTGGACGAGCCCGAGCAGCGCGAGAGCGCCACCGACCGGGTGGCCCTCCTCGCGGCGCTGCGGCAGCTGCCCGCCGCCCAGCGCGAGGCGATCGCGCTGCACCACCTCGCCGACGTCCCCGTCCACGAGGTGGCGGCGACGCTCGGGGTGCCGGTCGGGACCGTCAAGGCCCGGCTCTCCCGGGGGCGCTCGGCGCTCGCCGACCTGCTGACCGAACGACCCGCAACGCTCGACGAGGAGGTCCCCCATGGCTGAGCTGTCCGATCTCCGGGAGGCCTTGCGGGACGTGACCGAGCACGCCGAACGGCCCGCCTTCGAGAGCCTGGTCCGCCGGGCGCGCGACCGGCGCCGCCGGCGGCACGTCTCGATCGTCGCGGCCGCGGCGCTCGTCCTCACCGGGACCGCCGCCGTGCTCGTGCCGGACGGTCGCACGTCGAGCGCGCCCTCCCCCGTCGACCGGACCGGCCCGGCGACGCCGAGCGTGACCTCGAGCCCGCACCCGAGCCCGACCACCGCGCTGGGCCGGCTCCGGGCGATGAGCACCGGCGCCCTGGTCGCCCGGGGACGGCTCGTCTCCGCCGGCTCGATCGGCGGCGGGACGGTCATGACGGTGTGGTCGGTGTGCGTCGACGACTCGCTGCACTGCAGGTACGCCTGGCGCCTCGCCGACCGTTCCGGCGCGGTGACCGAGGGACCGGCCGGCGCCGGCGACGGCAGCTCCGGCCCCGTCGTCCACGCCGGCGGGGGCGCCTTCGTGCTCAAGGCCTGGGACCGGCCCGGGTTCGCCGTCGATGCCGAGGGCACGGTGACGCCGCTGGTGCGCGGCCGGGTGGACCCGGTCAACGAGGGCGCCGTCGTCGTGCGCAGCGGGGCCCGGCACATGGAGCTCGTCGACCCCCGCACCGCCGAGACCCAGCCGCTGCCGGACGTGCCGGGAAGCGACGCGCTCGACGACGCAGAGGTCGCGGCCGACGGGACGGTGTGGGCGATGCCCGCGTTCGCCGGACCCGGCAAGGTCGAGGTGGCCTGGCTCCGCGGCGGGGTGTGGCACTCCCACCCGATCCACGACCCCGCCGGCTCGCGGACGGCGGTGCCCGGCGCCCTGGCGGTCGCCGGGACCCGGATGACCCCGACCCGTGTCGCCGCGCTCTCGTCGTACGACGGCGCGACCGTGGCCCCGGTCGGAGTGCTCGCGGTCAGCGTGGACGGCGGCGCGACCTGGGCGCACCTGACCAGGAAGGACGTGCCCTTCGGCACCGTCGACTCGATGGCCGCCACGGCCGGCGGGACGCTGTTCGTGACCGAGGCCGACGGCACCCTGTGGCGCAGCTCGAGCGCGACGTGGACCGGCTTCGTGCGGGTCCCCGGTGTCGGCCCGGTCGGGCTGCTGGAGCCGGCCGGCGAGCAGGTGCTGGCCGAGGCGGCCACCCGGGACCCGCGCCTGGTGCTCGTCGCCGACGACGGGAGCACGGAGCCGGTCAGGGCTCGGTGACCGTGCCGGCGTGCTCCTCACCTGCGTGCTGGTCCGGGCCCGGGGAGGCGATCGTGGGCACGTGCTCGGCGTCGATGGTCAGCAGGGAGGTGACCAGCACCCGGCCGACCCGCCGGTTCTCCACGTCGCGCACGACGATCCGGCGGTCGTCGAAGTCCACGAAGTCGCCCTCCCGCGGGAGCCGGCCGAGCCGCGCCATCAGGAAGCCGGCCACCGTCTCGTAGGGGCCCTCCGGCAGCTCGATGCCGGTCTCGTCCTCGAAGTCGTCGAGGTTCAGCAGGCCGTCGACCTCGACGTCGCCCCCGCGGTGGTGCGTGGTCTCCGCCTCGGCCAGGTCGTACTCGTCCTTGATGTCGCCGACGAGCTCCTCGACGAGGTCCTCCATGGTCACGATGCCGGCGGTGCCGCCGTACTCGTCGGCGACGATGGCGAGGTGGCTGCCCTCGCGGCGCATGTCGGCCAGCGCGGCGAGCAGCTGACGGGTCCACGGCAGCACGAGCGCCTGCCGGGCCAGCTCGCCGACCCGGACCGAGCGCCCGGACATGTCGGGGTCGAGGAGGTCGCGCACGTGGACGAAGCCGATCACGTCGTCGGCGGACCCGCGGATCACCGGGTAGCGCGAGTGCGGCTGGCCGAGCGCCTCCTTGGCCGCCTTGTAGACCGGGGTCGAGGCGTCGATGAAGTCCACCTCGGTCCGCGGGATCATCACCTCACGGATCTGCCGGTCCCCCGCCTCGAAGACGTCCTCGACGATGCGGCGCTCCTCCTCGCCGAGGGTCTCGTGCGCGTTGACGAGCTCGCGGAGCTCCTCCTCGCTCATCTGCTCGCGCTGGGCCGTCGGGTCGCCGCCGAGCAGCCGCACCACCACGTCGGTGGACACCGACAGCAGCCAGATCATCGGGCGCGAGATCTTGGAGATCTTGTCGATCATCGGGCCGAGCGCCAGGGCGAACCCCTCGGCGCGTTGCAGGGCCAGCCGCTTGGGGGCCAGCTCCCCGAGCACCAGGGACAGGTAGGAGATCGCGACCGTCACCAGCACCAGGGCCACGGCGTCCGCGGCACCGCTGGGCAGGCCCCAGCCCACCAGCACCGGCGCCAGGTCGCCGGACAGGGTGGCGCCGCCGAACGCCGCGGACAGGAACCCCGCAAGCGTGACCCCGACCTGGACGGCGGCGAGGAACCGGTTCGGGTCCTGGTTGAGCTCGGCGACGACGCGACCGCGCTTGCCCCGGGAGGCCAGCGCCCGGGCCTGGCCGTCGCGCAGGGACACCAGGGAGATCTCCGCGGCGGCGAAGACGCCTCCGACGAGGACGAAGAGGACGACAAGCCCGATGTTCGCGAGCGTGCCGCTCATGGTCTATGGCCTTCATCCATGGGGACCACGATACGGGTTTCGCCACGCCGGATCCGCAGCCCTCCTCCCCCGGATCCGGGACGGTCCACCCCCTCGGCTTGTCCGGAACGTCCGGTCCGGGGAGGATCCGCCAATGAGGTTCCCCGACGACGTCCCGTTGCTCACCGACGGCACCGTGACCCTGCGCGCGCACACCCCGGCCGACGCCCGGGGCTCCTACGAGCAGTGCCAGGACCCGGTCAGCCAGCGGTGGACGACGGTGCCGGTGCCCTACGCCTTCGCCGACGCGCAGCACTTCGTCGGTGACATCGTCCCGGGCGGCTGGGCCGACGGCTCGGAGTGGGCGTTCGCGGTCGAGGCCCGCGACGACGACGGCGCCGCCCGGTACGCCGGCACGGTCTCGTTGCGGGACCGCGGCGAGCGGCGTGCCGAGATCGCCTTCGGCTCCCACCCGTGGGCACGGGGGCGGGGCGTCATGCTCCGGGCGCTGCGCCTGCTGCTGGACTGGGGGTTCTCCGAGCGCGACCTCGAGACCGTCGTCTGGTGGGCGAACAAGGGCAACTGGGCGTCCCGCAAGCTGGCCTGGCGCCTCGGGTTCTCGATGGACGGCTCGCTCCGGTCCTGGCTGCCGCAGCGAGGCGTCCTGCTCGACGCGTGGGTCGGCGTGCTGTGCGCCGCCGACGAGCGGGCCCCCCGGCACGCCTGGCTCGACGCCCCGGTGCTGCACGGCCGGCGGGTGACGCTGCGCCCGCACCAGCCCCGGGACGCCGTACGCCTGCAGGAGACCGGCAACGACCCGCTGACCCAGGAGTCGCTGCAGCACTTCGCCGCCCCGTTCACCACCGCCGACGCCCACGGCTACCTGGACAAGCGGGCCGAGCTGGCCGCGACCGGGCAGGGTGTCGGCTGGACGATGACCGCCCCGGGCTCCGACGAGCTCCTCGGCGCGCTCAGCCTGTTCGGCCTGCGGCCCGGCCACGAGGCGGAGCTCGGCTACGTCACCCACCCGGACGGGCGTGGGCGCGGGCTCACCGCCGAGGCGGTCGCGCTGGTGGTGCGGCACGCGTTCGTGCCCGAGGAGGACGGCGGCCTGGGGCTGCGCCGGCTCCGGCTGCTCACCGACGCGACCAACGACCGGTCCCGCGCGCTGGCGGAGCGCGCCGGCTTCCGCCCGGCCGGGCGGGAGCGCGACGGCAGCCGGAGGCGGGACGGGTCCTTCGTGGACCAGGTCGGCTACGACTTGCTGGCCACCGAGTTCAGCCGGCCCGCACCCTGACGTCGCGCCGGTGCAGCACCACCGAGAACCCCAGCACCAGCAGGCCCGCGAGGGACAGGCCGGCGCCGACCCAGCTCGGGGCGGTGTAGCCCCAGCCGGCGGCGATCACCAGGCCGCCGAGCCAGGCGCCGAGCGCGTTGGCGAGGTTGAGCGAGGCGTGGTTCATCGCGGCGCCCAGCGTCTGGGCGTCGCCGGCGACGTGCATCAGCCGGATCTGCAGGTTGACCACCAGCACCGAGCCGAGCAGCGCGATCGCGAAGACGCCCAGCCAGGCGGCGACCGGCTCGCGCGCGGCCACCGTGAACAGCGCGAGCGAGGCGCCCATGCCGACCGAGCCGAGGACCATCGAGCGGAGCACCGACCAGTCGGCGAGGCGCCCGGCGACGAAGGTGCCGACGGTGCCGCCGAGGCCGAAGGCGAGCAGGAACCACGGGACCGACGTGGAGGCCAGCCCGGTCACGTCGGTGACCGTCGGGGCGATGTAGGAGTACATCGCGAACATGCCGCCGAAGCCGACGGCCCCGACCAGCAGCGTGAGCCAGACCTGGACCCTGGTGAACGCCCTGAGCTCGCGGCGCCCGGTGGCGTGCGGGTTGCCCGGGCAGGACGGCACGAAGAGCGTGACCAGCACGACGGTCATGATGCCCAGGGCCGCCACCGCCCAGTAGGCCGAGCGCCAGCCGAGGTGCTGACCCATCCAGGTCGCGGCCGGGACCCCGGCGATGTTCGCGATCGGCAGGCCGAGCATGACCGCGCCGACCGCGCGGCCACGGCGCTCCGGTCCGACCATCGACGCGGCCACCAGCGAGGCGACCCCGAAGTAGGCGCCGTGCGGCAGCCCGGCGAAGAAGCGCGCGCCGACGAGCATCCCGTAGCCGGTGGCCAGCGCGCTGGCGGCGTTGCCGACCGCGAACGCGCCCATCAGCGCGAGCAGCAGCCCGCGCCGCGGCAGCTTCGCGGCGAGGACGGCGATCAGCGGCGCCCCGACCACGACGCCGACCGCATAGGCCGAGATCACGTGGCCGCCGGTGGGGATCGACACGCCGACGCCCCGGGCGATGTCCGGAAGCAGACCCATCGTCACGAACTCGGTGGTGCCGATCGCGAAGCCGCCCATCGCCAGCGCCACCGTCGCCAGCGTCACGTGCCGGGCGGTGCGGGTGCGTTCGGGACGACGACGCCCGGGGGTGGTCGCGGTCGTCGTCGAGGTCACGGCGGGTCCTTGTCTGGCCGGGGCGGGGCTCGGTCGCTGGTTCCGGGGTCGTCGCCGGGTGCAAGGAGCAGGCGCGACGATTTGTTCCCGACACGCCCGTGCCCGAGGCGCGCCGTGACCAGGCTCACCGGTGGGGGCTCGCCGCCGCTCCCGGGTCTCCCGGAGGTCGTCCCTCGACCTTGACAGAACTACTGTCAACCTCAAGGGTGACGAGCAGACGCCGTCCCCCGGAGGAACGCCATGCTGCGCCGCACCCACTGGGCCGAGCACATCGCCCGGCTCGATCCCGCGGTCGACTACGAGGAGATCTACCGGGTGATGACCACCCACGAGTTCCCGTGGGACATGAACCAGTCGTTGTCGTTCGCGCTGTTCCGCACCTATGCGGTGCCGTCGATCGGCCGGCTGCTCGACGAGACCGGCGAGTTCGAGCGGCGCACCCAGAAGCGCTACGACGACACCGCGCTGCTGCTCGACGAGATCTCGCTGCGCGGGCTGCACAGCGGCGAGGGGCGCGCGGCGATCCGGCGGATCAACCAGATGCACGGCTCCTACGCGATCTCGAACGACGACATGCGCTACGTGCTGGCCACGTTCGTGGTGGTGCCGAAGCGGTGGATGGACGACTACGGCTGGCGGCCGTTCTCCCCCGGCGAGGTCGCGGCCAGCGTCCGCTACTACGTCGAGCTGGGCCGGCTGATGGGGATCAGGGACGTGCCGTCCACGTACGACGGGTTCGAGCGGCTGCTCGACGACTACGAGGCGGAGCACTTCGGGTTCGACGAGGGCGGCCGGCGGGTGGCGGACGCGACCCTGGCGCTGATGCTGACGTTCTACCCGCGCGTCGCGGCCCGGCCGATGGAGGTGTTCAGCCGTGCGCTGATGGACGAGCCGCTGCTGGCGGCCTTCGGCTACCGGCGGCCCCCTCGGGCGGTCGTCTCGGCGGCCCGGGCCGGCCTGCGGGCCAGGGCCCGCGTGGAGGCGCTTCTGCCGGCCCGTCGTACTCCCGTGCACGCGCGCGACCTGCCGCGGATCCGCTCCTACCCCGACGGGTTCGACGTCCGCGCCCTGGGCACCTTCCCCCGGGGCGGCTGCCCGGCCCACGCCGAGACCCCGTCCCAGCGCCCCGCCTGAACCTCCGACATCGGGCCAGGGAGGAGCGGGACTCTGGAGACGTCGATGTCGGTCCGGCTGTGGCAGGCGCCGGTGCGCCCCGCGGGCTCTGGCACGGCGAACCGGCTCAGTGGATGTCGTGCTTCGGGGTCAGCTCGTCGTACCGCTGCCCGTCGAACGTGGCGGTCCCGCTGCTTGGAGCCACCAGCCCGAGCAGCATCCGCAAGGTGGTGGTCTTGCCGGCCCGGTTCGGTCCGAGCAACGCCGTCACTTGGCCCGGACGCGCGACAGCGGTGACCGCATCGACGGCGACCTTGTCGCCGAACGACTTGGGCAGCTCACTCACCTCGACGATGGGTGCCATCACCTGGTCCTGGGGGTCGGTCTGGGTCCGCCCTCGACACTAGGTGCGGGCGAGCCCGGCCGGCATCGGCGCCAGCACCTATTCCGCGCGCAGCACGGCACCGCGTCTCGGTCGCCGCGAGCTGCCAACCGAGCGCCGATCCTCCGCAGGTGGCGCCGGTTGCGAGGACGAGGTACAGCGGCCAGAGCATCGACACGCGCATGTCGGGCATCACGACCCAGTCGAGCTGGACGGCCCAGACCGCTCCGGCGGCAGTGCCGATCGCCGCCGCCATCGAGGTGCGCGTGCCGATCGACGCCGACCCGGACATCCGCCAGGCCAACACTTTGAAGAAGACCGCGAGGCCGAGCGTGAATGCGGTGCCGAAGACGGCGTGGACGGCGAGGCGGTGCCAGGGCGCAACGATGTCGATGAGGATCTGCGAGAAGTCGACGGCAACGGCGACGGGGATCGCTGTGAGAACACCCACCTTGAGGGCGCGGCGCGCTGTCGGGCGGCGCGGCGCCCCAGTGATGCCGGCCACGACGGCGCCCCACCCCAGGCCGGCCGGCAGCATGAGCAGGACCCCGGCAGCCCCCATTCCGACTCCCTGGACGCCCGCCCCCATCGGGTTGGCCGCGAGGATCGGCCCCACGACGGACAGCAGCACCACGAAGGGGGCGACGACCGCCGCCATGGTCGCGGCACCGACCGTCAGACCCGCGCGCACTCGGATGTCCACGCCGCGCCATCGGCGGCGTCGGTTCGCCGGGGTCGGGTTCGCCTGCATCATGAGGGCTCGTTGTCGTGGGTGCCGCCGATGCGGCACGGCAAGATCGCTCCACAATTGTGGGGCGACCCGTCGTCCGCGGATGGTGTCGATCCGGGCCCGCGGCCGAAGCCGCCGGCGAACGGGTTGCCGAAGGCCCGGGTGAGCGGCGGCCGGAGGAGCAAGGCCCCCCGAACACGAACGGTGACAGCACCGGCCCGGTGACCTCCGATCCCTCGTGAAGCGCTCCCGGCGCCGCGCAGCCCGGCTTCCCACGCCAGTCCGGACCGGGCGCAGCCGACGAGGGGCAACTTCACGGCCTTGGCGCGGGCCGAGCGACGAGCAGACATCCGGCCATGACGGTGGCGAAGGCGACGTACTGGACGATCCCCGCGATCGGCACGACCAGGGCGGTGGCTACGACCTGGATCCAGCTCGCCGACCACGCCCAGGGTTGACCTCTGCGGAGGGGAACGAGCAGCACGACCAGGCTCAGCGCGTTGAGCGCCGTGTAGCAGGTGAACATGAGCCGCTCATCGTCCCCATCGGCGATGAGGAAGATGCCTGCGAGGTGGATCGCCGTCAGCACGCCGGTCAGGGTGACCAGCACCCAGAAGGCGATCCGGGCGGCGCGCGCGGTGGTGGGAGCGAGTGTCGAAGTGGTCATGGCTCGACGGTAGGAACCTCTGCCCTTGACCGCGTCCGCCGCAGCACCACAATCCGATGGAGTGCTAGTACTGACGTGAGACGGGCGAGGCTGGGCCAGAATGCACGTGTGAGCTCCAGGCCCAGCGTGATCGCCGCGGCCAGCGTCGCCGTGGTGGCGCTGGGCGAGGTCGCGGCCGTGGCACTGGGGTGGCGACTGACGCCATTCGCAGCCTCGCTCCAGTGGGCGGCGTACAACCTCGGGGTCACCGCCATCGGGGCACTGATCCTGCACCGGCTGCCGAGGCATCCGGTCGGCTGGATCCTGACCCTGGACGGCCTGGTCAGTGCGTTGACCACGGACACCCTCGGGGCGTACGGACTGCGCGCGGAGCACGCCGGCTGGCCGGGCGCGGCCCCAGCGCTGTGGCTCTCGGTCGCCACGTGGAGCCCGAACGCCCTGATGTGGGTGATCGCCCTGCTCTACATCCCCACCGGCCGGTTGCCCGGTCGGCGCTGGGGGATGGTCCTCTACAGCGGCGGGCTGGGAACGCTCCTGCTGATGTTCGGCTGGCTGACCAGCCCCGACTCGACCATCCTGATCTCCTCGCTGGCCAACCCCTTCGTGGTCAGTGGCCTGCCGAGCGGGCAGATGGTCGGCCTCGGTGGCTTCCTGCTGGCGGCATCCGCTGTCGGCGCGATGGCGTCGGTCCTGTGGCGGATACGGGGCGCCGACGCGGTGCTGCGGCAACAGCTCAAGTGGGTGGCCGTCGGCGGCACGTTGGTCGCCGTCTTCCTCCCCATCGGGCTGCTCTTCTGGTTCCACTCAGCCCTCGTCCGAGCAGTGTCACCGATCCTGCTGACGGCATCCGTTGCCGCACTGGGAGCCGCAGTGCTGCGCTACCGCCTCTTCGACGTCGACCGGCTCATCCTGCGTGCCCTCGCCTACGCGGTGGCCCTGACCCTCGGTGTCGGCATCTTCGCGGCCGCCACCATCACCCTGGGCGCCCTGGTGGGCGGCAGCCACCCGTGGCAGGTCGCCGCGGCCACCCTGGGCGCCGCCGTCGCGTTCCGGCCGGTCGCCCGGGCCAGCCAGCGGGTGATCGACCGTCGCTTCGACAGGGACCACGACGCCCGTGCCCACCTGGATCGCTACCTCGACGGGCTTCGCGACGGGACCGAACGGACCGAGCGCTTCGAACAGGTCCTCAGGGAGGCCACTCGGGTCCCCGACCTCACCCTGCTGCTGCACCTCCCGGCCTCCGACGGGTACGCCGACGTCCGCGGACGACCCCGGACGCCGGACCCCGCACTGCCGACGGTCGAGCTGCGCGGCCCCACCCAGCGCGAGGCGATCGTCCAGTACCCGGGACCGAGCGACCCAGGACGCTCGGCACGCATCGAGCGACTGCTCGACCACGCCCGCCTGGCGCTGCAGATCGCCCGGCTCGGCGTCGAGCTCAACCGGCAGCTCGACGAGCTCGACGCCTCCCGGCGCCGGATCAGCGTCGCAGCCGACTCCGAACGCCGGCGGATCCAGCGGGACCTCCACGACGGTGCCCAGCAGCGACTGGTCACCGTCGGGATCGCGCTGCGCAGCGTCGAGGCACGGCTGCGTCGGCGCACCGAGATCGACGACGCCGACATCCTCGACGGGCTGGTCGCGGACCTGCAGGAGACCATCGCGGAGCTGCGCGCCTTGGTGACCGAGCTGCCGCTGCCGCAGCTGGACGCCGGAATCGACGCAGCTTTCCGCGAGCTCGCGGAACGATCGCCCATCCCGGTGCGCGTCGAAGTGGATGCCGGGAATTTGGACGCCGCGCTCGAGGCAGCGGCGTACTTCCTGGGGAGCGAGGGACTCACCAACACCCTGAAGCACGCCCACGCCTCGGCCGCCACCCTCCGTGCGGAGCGTCGCAACGGCTCTCTGCTGGTGTCGGTGAGCGACGACGGCGTGGGTGGCGCCGTGCTCGGCGCAGGCTCCGGACTTCTCGGCCTACGAGACCGGGTTGCCGCGCTCGGGGGCCACCTGCGGATCGAGTCCGACGGCAACGGGACTCTCGTCGCAGCGGAGCTGCCGTGCGACTGATCATCATCGAGGACCAGGCGCTCCTGCGGGAGGGCCTCGCCGGCCTGTTCCGTGAGGCCGGCCACGAGGTGGCCCGAACGCACGGCGACTGCGTCGACCTCGAGACGAGCATCGACGAGACGGATCCGGACCTGGTCGTGCTCGATGTCCGGCTCCCTCCCGACCTCACCGACGAGGGCGCCCGCGCGGCAGCAGCGATCAAGCGAACGCGACCCCGTGTCGGCGTTCTCCTCCTGTCCCAGCACGTCGAGACGACACACAGCGTCGGACTCGCCGGACTCGCCGGCTTCGGCTACTTGCTCAAGGACCGCGTGCTCGACGTCGACGAGTTCCTCGCCGCGGCCGAGCGAGTCGCCGACGGTGGCTCGGCCCTCGACCCGCAGGTGGTGACCCGTCTGCTCGACCGGACGTCGAGGAACGAGCAGCTCGGTTCGCTCACTGAACGCGAGCACGAGGTGCTCCGGCTGATGGCCCAGGGACTCACGAACTCCGGCGTCGCCAAGCGGCTCGTGGTGAGCGAACGCACGGTCGAGGCACACGTCCGCCGCCTCATGCTCAAGCTCGGCCTCGACGAGACCGACGACGCCAACCGCCGCGTACTCGCTGTACTGAGCTACCTGGGCGTCGAACGGCCCCCGCATCGCCGGGTGAACGAGGACAGGTGACCCGGCCCGCACCACCTCAGCACGACGAGCGGATCATTCGGGACACGAGGTCGGTATCGAAGGCCCGGGACCAGGAGCTCGCGGCTGTACGGGCGGTCCGCGATCGCGGCGATCTCGTTCGGTTCATCGTGGTCGCTCCCTCGTCGGTGTCGCCTAGGGGCGGGGCAGGAGGCGGACCTCGACCTTCCGCGCTCCAAGCCTCAGCGCGAGCACCAAGATCCGCGCGCCGGGCTCGGAGACGACGCGCGCCCCGGTGACGCGCACCCGGTAGCCGTGCGGGTAGAGCAGCCGCGGCACCGCCACCGTCGTCCGCGACCCGGGCCCGAACCGTCCGGCCGGGCGGCCGGCCCGCGCGGCGCGGTAGCGCAGCGTGAAGCGGCGCGTCCCCCGGTCGAAGGAGTACGCCGTCGGCGTGCCCGCCACGCGCAGCGGGTGCGGCACCGCGAGCGCCCGCAGCTTGGCCCAGTCGACGTTGCTGCCACGAGGCGGCTCGGCGGGGTCGATCACCAGCGCCTGGTTGGTCCCGGGGCCCGTGGTCGTGGGGTCGTCGCAGCCGCAGTAGGCCCAGTACTGCCACCCGATCCGGTGCCGCATGGCGAGATCCACCACCCCGCGCAGCGTGGCCTGGTCGGTGGTCGCGCCGAACTCCGTGAGCAGGGGCACGACATCGTGCCCGGCCGCCTGCGCCTGCGCGTTGTCGAAGGTCCGTCCGTCCAGGGCGTCGCACTGCACGCCGTACCGGTCGGCCAGCGCGGACGTGCCGCAGTAGTCGTGGAACGAGAAGCCGAGCCGCCGTCCCCTCGGCGCCACGTAGGTGGGCACCCCGTCGTTGAAGAACAGGTTCGGCTCGTAGTAGACCGCCGTCCGCCCGTCCACGCTACGGATCGCGTCGATCACCCGCTGCGAGAACGTGCTCAGGCTCGCGTCGTACGACGGGCAGCCGACCGGGTTCAGGCAGGCCTCCCAGGTCGAGCCCGGGAACGGCTCGTTGAACACGTCGAACCCCTGCACGCCCGGTGTCGTGCGGAAGGCCAGGGCGACGTGCCGCCACGCCGCCGCGTACCGGCTCGCGAGACCGACGCCGCCGGGACCGGAGTCGTTCGCCCACAGGTGGTCGTAGGCCCGCCACATCGCGGCCATCCCGAAGTAGTTGCCCGGGAAGCCGAGCCTCGGCTGCGCCGGCAGGCCGTCGTCCTGCACCGCCCAGTCGGGGGCCCCCTCGCCCTGGAACCGCTCGTTGAACAGGTCCTGGTGGAAGTCGAGCAGCGCCACGATGCCGTGCCGGTGCAGCACCCGCACCGTGCGCCGCACCCGCGCCAGGTAGCGGTCGTCGTACCGCCCGGGCCGTGGCTCGACAGCCTTCCACACCAGCCCGAGGCGGACCGTGGTGAAGCCGTTGCGGGCCAGGAACCGCGCATCGTCGGCGCCGAACCCGGCCGCACCGGCGGTGTAGGGCGCCCGCTTGTAGACCATGTTGACGCCGTGGTCGATCCGCACCCGCCCGTGCCCGTCGAGCAACCACTGCCCGGCCGGTCGTGGCCGCGGCGCCACCTCGGCGTGGACGGCGGCCGGGGCCCCGGTCGGGACCGGGGCCGGCACCGGGACGGCCAGGAGAGAGACGGCCAGGAGGGGGACGGCCAGCAAGCGGAGCATGCCCGACCAACGAGCCGGCGCACCCCCTCGTTACGGGGCGATGTTTACCAAGGTATGCAGGAGATCTGTTGCTCCCCGTGGGGAAATCACCACGGGGAGCAACAGTTGTCCGACATACCTTGGTAAACCTTCGGCGCCTCAGCCCAGGGTCAGCAACGCCTCGTTGAAGGTCGCGCTCGGGCGCATCACGGCGTCCGCCTCGGCGGTGTCGGGCAGGTAGTAACCGCCGATGTCCACCGGCGAGCCCTGCGCCGCCAGCAGCTCCTCGCCGATCGCCTTCTCGTTGGCCCGCAGCGTCTCGGCGAGCGCCGCGAAGGCCGCGGCGAGCTCGGCGTCCTCCGTCTGCGAGGCGAGCTCCTCGGCCCAGAACAGGGCGAGGTAGAAGTGGCTGCCACGGTTGTCGATCTCGCCGACCTTGCGGCTCGGGGACTTGTTCTCGTCGAGGAGCCGGCCGGTGGCCCGGTCGAGGGTGTCGGCCAGGATCTGCGCCCGGGCGTTGCCCGTGGACTGCCCGAGGTGCTCGAAGCTGACCGCGAGCGCGAGGAACTCACCGAGGCTGTCCCACCGCAGGTGGTTCTCCTTGAGCAGCTGCTGCACGTGCTTCGGCGCGGAGCCGCCGGCACCGGTCTCGAACAGTCCGCCGCCGTTGATCAGCGGGACCACCGAGAGCATCTTGGCGCTGGTGCCGAGCTCGAGGATCGGGAACAGGTCGGTCAGGTAGTCGCGCAGCACGTTGCCGGTGACCGAGATGGTGTCCTCGCCCCGGCGGATCCGCTCGAGCGAGAACGCGATCGCCTCCTCCGGCGCCATGATCTCGATCTGCAGACCCTCGGTGTCGTGCTCGGCGAGGTACTCCCTGACCTTGGCGATCAGGGTCGCGTCGTGGGCGCGTCCCTCGTCCAGCCAGAACACCGCCGGGTCGCCGCTGGCGCGCGCCCGGGTGACGGCGAGCTTCACCCAGTCGCGGATCGGCACGTCCTTGGTCTGGCACATCCGCCAGATGTCTCCCTCGGACACCACGTGCTCGAGCACCACGTCGCCCGCCTCGTCGACGACGCGGACGGTGCCGGTGGCGGGGATCTCGAACGTCTTGTCGTGGCTGCCGTACTCCTCGGCCGCCTGCGCCATCAGGCCGACGTTGGACACCGAGCCCATGGTGGCCGGGTCGTAGGCGCCGTGCGCCCGGCAGTCGTCGATCACGACCTGGTAGATCCCGGCGTACGACGAGTCGGGGATCACCGCGAGGGTGTCGGCCTCCTGCCCGTCGGGTCCCCACATGTGCCCCGACGTGCGGATCATCGCCGGCATCGAGGCGTCGACGATGACGTCGCTCGGCACGTGCAGGTTGGTGATGCCGCGGTCGGAGTCGACCATCGCCAGCGCCGGACCGTCGGCAAGGCCCTGCCGGACGGTCGCCTTGATCGCGTCCGCCTCCGGGAGCGACTCGGCGCCCTTGAGGATCGCGCCGAGGCCGTCGTTGGGGCTCAGCCCGGCCTTGGCGAGCGCCTCCCCGTGCTCGGCGAACAGCGCCGGCAGGAACGCGCGTACGACGTGCCCGAAGATGATCGGGTCCGACACCTTCATCATGGTGGCCTTGAGGTGCACCGAGAACAGCACGCCCTCGTCCTTGGCGCGGGCGATCTGCGCGGTGAGGAACTCGCGCAGCGCGGCCACCCGCATCACGGTGGCGTCGACGACCTCGCCGGCGAGCACCGGCACCGACTCGCGCAGCACGGTGGTGGAGCCGTCGTCACCGGCGAGCTCGATGCGCAGCGACCCGTCCGCGGCCAGGACCGCGGACCGCTCGTTGGCGCGGAAGTCGTCGGCGGTCATGTGCGCCACGTTGGTCTTGGACTCGGGGCTCCAGGCACCCATCGAGTGCGGGTGCTTGCGGGCGAACGCCTTGACCGAGGCCGGGGCCCGGCGGTCCGAGTTGCCCTGCCGCAGCACGGGGTTCACCGCGCTGCCCTTCACCTTGTCGTAGCGGGCCCGGACGTCCCTGTCCTCCTCCGACTTCGGGTCGTCGGGGTAGTCGGGCAGGTCGTAGCCCTTGCCCTGCAGCTCGGCGATCGCGGCCTTGAGCTGCGGGAGCGAGGCGCTGATGTTCGGCAGCTTGATGATGTTGGCCTCGGGCCTCAGCGTCAGCTCGCCGAGCTCGGCGAGCGCGTCGCCGGTGCGCTGCTCCTCGGTGAGCCGCTCGGGGAAGCCGGCGATGATGCGCCCGGCCAGCGAGATGTCGCGGGTCTCGACCTCCACCCCGGCCGTCGCCGCGTAGGCCGAGACGACGGGGAGGAAGGAGTGCGTGGCCAGCGCAGGTGCTTCGTCCGTGTACGTGTAGATGATCTTCGAGTCGGTCACCGAGGCTCCGTTCCAGCGCGTCTGGTTTCTTGACGTCAAGATATCTCATGCAGGTGCTGCAACGTTAGCCGCGGTCCGGTCTGGTAACCAGGGAGGTGTGAGCACCCCTGACGCCGTCGTGATCGGCAGCGGCCCCAACGGGCTCGTCGCGGCCAACCTGCTGGTCGACGCGGGCTGGGACGTCGAGCTGCTGGAGAGCCAGGCGCGCGTCGGCGGCGCCGTCCAGAGCGACTCCGACGTCCGGGAGGGCTACGTCCACGACGTGTTCAGCTCGTTCTACCCGCTCGCCGTCGCCTCGCCGGCGATCCGGGCGCTGGAGCTCGAGCGGCACGGCCTGACCTGGGTGCACGCGCCGGCGGTCCTCGGGACGCCGTTCTCCGACGGCAGCTGGGCGCTGCTCCACCGGGACCGTGACCACACCGCCGCCGGCCTGGAGGCCCGGCACCCCGGCGACGGCGACACCTGGCTCGAGATGTGCCGCACGTGGGACCGCATCGGAGACCAGGTGGTGGCCGCGATGCTCTCACCGTTCCCGCCGCTACGCCGGGGCGCCGCCGCGGCCGCCCGGTTGCCCGGTGCCGGCGGCCTCTCGTTCGTGCGCTCGCTGCTCACCCCGATGCGGACGCTGGCCGAGGGCCGGTTCGCCGACCGCGCGGGACAGCTGCTGGTGGCCGGCAACGCCGCCCACGCCGACATCTCCCTCGACGCCCCCGGCTCCTCGTTCATGGGGTTGCTGCTGGCGATGCTCGGCCAGCAGCACGGCTTCCCCGTCCCCCGGGGCGGCGCCGGGATGCTGGCCGCCGCGATGGCCCGCAGGTTCGAGGCCGCGGGCGGGCGGGTCCGGCTCTCCAGCCGGGTCGCCGAGGTGGTCGTGCGCGACGGTCGCGCCGTCGGCGTGCGCACCGAGCACGGCGACCTGGTGGGGGCACGGCACGCGGTCGTCGCGGACGTGTCCGCCCCGGCCCTGTACGGCGACCTCGTCTCCTGGGACCACCTCCCGGGACGGTTGCGGCGCTCGATGCGCGAGTTCCGGTGGGACCCGGGGACGGTCAAGGTCGACTGGGCGCTCGACGCCCGGATCCCCTGGCGGGCAGCGCCGGACCACCGGCCCGGCACCGTGCACCTGGCGGAGTCGCTCGAGGAGATCGCGACCTGGATGCACCAGGTGGACTCGCACACGGTCCCCGACCGGCCGTTCCTCCTCGTCGGCCAGATGGCCGCGGCCGACCCCACCCGGGCCCCCCACGGCGGTGAGGCGGCGTGGGCCTACACGCGGGTGCCGCAGCGCACCGAGCGGGACGCCGGAGGCACCATCCGCGGTGCCTGGGACGCCGCGGACGCCGAGCGGATGGCGGACCGGATGCAGGCGCGGATGGAGGAGTACGCCCCCGGGTTCGGCGAGCACGTGCTGGCCCGTCGGGTGCTCGGCCCGCGCCAGCTCGAGGAGCGCGACGAGAACCTGGTCGGCGGTGCGCTCAACGGCGGCACCGCCAACCTCCAGCAGCAGCTGGTGTTCCGGCCGGTGCCGGGCCTCGGTCGCGCCGAGACTCCCGTGCGCGGCCTCTACCTGGCATCGGCGTCGGCCCACCCCGGGGGCGGGGTGCACGGGGCCTGCGGCGCGAACGCCGCACGCGCCGCGCTGGCGCACCGGCGGGTCCGACGTACGGCCCGACCCCACGGTGCCCGCGGCGCCCGTCGCTGCTAGCGTCGGAAGCAGGACCAGTGCCCGCCGGCCCACGGCGGCGGCACCCACACGCGAGGAGACGACGTGAGCAGTACCCCCGTCAAGGTCGCCGTCACCGGCGCCGCCGGCCAGATCGGCTACAGCCTGCTTTTCCGGATCGCCAGTGGCGCCCTGCTCGGCCCGGACACGCCGGTCGAGCTCCGGCTGCTCGAGATCACGCCTGCACTGAAGGCTCTCGAGGGCGTGGTGATGGAGCTCGACGACTGCGCGTTCCCGACCCTGGCGGGCGTCGAGATCGGCGACGAGGCCGGCACGATCTTCGACGGCGCGAACCTGGCCCTGCTCGTCGGCGCCCGGCCCCGCACCAAGGGCATGGAGCGCGGTGACCTGCTCGAGGCCAACGGCGCGATCTTCACCGCGCAGGGCAAGGCGCTCAACGAGGTGGCCGCCGACGACATCCGCGTCGGCGTGACCGGGAACCCCGCGAACACCAACGCGCTGATCGCGATGACCAACGCCCCCGACATCCCCAAGGAGCGGTTCACCGCGCTCACCCGCCTGGACCACAACCGGGCGATCTCCCAGCTCGCGGCGAAGACCGGAGCGTCGGTGACCGACATCAAGAAGATGACGATCTGGGGCAACCACTCCGCCACCCAGTACCCCGACATCTTCCACGCCGAGGTCGGCGGCCGGAACGCCGCCGAGGTCGTCGACGACGAGGCCTGGATCGAGAGCGAGTTCATCCCGACCGTCGCCAAGCGCGGCGCCGCGATCATCGAGGCCCGCGGCTCCTCGTCCGCGGCGAGCGCGGCGTCCGCCACCATCGACGCCGCCCGCGACTGGCTCAAGGGCAGCCCCGAGGGCAACTGGGTGTCGATGGCGGTCGCCTCGGACGGCTCGTACGGCATTCCCGAGGGCCTGGTCTACTCCTACCCGGTCGTCACCAGGAACGGCGAGTGGGAGATCGTCCAGGGCCTGGAGATCAACGACTTCTCGCGGGCCAGGATGGACGCGACGGCCGCGGAGCTCGCCGACGAGCGCGCCGCCGTCCAGGAGCTCGGCCTGATCTGACTCCCCGGCGCACCGACAGGGGCGCGACCGGCGCCGGCGGCGTCGGCCGCGCCCCTGTCGCCGTGCCGGCTCACCCGCCGTCCCCACCCCCGGGGTGAGGCGGATCCCGCGCGCGGTGGCTAGCGTCCGCAAGGGTCAGCCTCACCCCACCCGACCGGGAGAGCCACCATGAGCAGAACCCATCGCGCCGCACAGTCCCTGCTCTCGCCGGGGCGCGGCATCCTCGTCCTCGACGAGTACGTCGAACGGGCGGCGGCGCCCTTCCGCACGGAGGAGTTCGTCGACGTCGTCCTCGACACGCCGGGGCTGGAGTCGTGCGTCTCCGCGGTGCTGATGAGCCAGCCCGCCTTCGACGGCTCCCGCCGGGCGCGGGAGCTGCGCCGGCTCCGCGAGCCCGCCCTCCCCCTCCAGCTCGGCGTGCTGATGCGCCCCGGGCCGGGGGACGACGTCCCGGGCGTCCTCGCCGCCAACCTGCGGGACGGAGCGACCGTGGCCGAGTGGCGGGCGCACACGAGCCCGCTCCAGGTCCCCCGCGGAGGCGTGCACGTCGACGCCGCCGCGCTGGCCCGCGGGGTCGCGGCGTCCCAGGCCGAGGAGGTGCTGCCGGTGGTCACCGTGGCGATGCCCGACCTGGCCACCCAGAGCCTCGGGGTCACCCAGGCGGTCACGGCCAACGCGCTGCGGGAGCTGTTCGACGCGCTGGACCGCCAGGACGTGGACCTCACCGCGATGGTGCTGCGCGTGAACCTGGTGCGAGCCGGCGACGCGCACCCCCGTCCGACGAGCCCCGAGGACGCGGCCCGGGCGACCCTGCGGGTCCTCGCCGAGACCGTGCCCGACGACGTGGCCGGCGTGGCGGTCCTGTCCGGGGGCCGGGGCGTGGCCGGGGTCGGCCGGGACCTCGGTGCCCTGGTCGCCCGGGCCCGGCGCACCGGCAGCCGGCGGCGGCTGACCTTCGCGTTCGGCCGTGCGCTGGCCGACACGCCGGTCCGCGCCTGGGCCGGCTCCCCCGGCACCGCGCCGGAGGTCCAGCGCGAGCTGGTGCGCGGCTGTCGGCAGGCGTCTCAGGCGCTCTTGCCCTTCCTGCCGGGCGACCCGGTCTCGGCCTGACCGTCCTCGAACACGCTGCTGCCGTAGACGTCTGCGGCGGTCAGCGTGACCAGGTCGTCGCGGGTCAGCGGCCGGCTGAGCTCCACCAGGCGCTTCGCCTGCCGCAGCCGGCACCGCTCCACGGCGTTGCGCACGCTGCGCGCGTTGCTGAACCGCGGCTGCTGCTGGCGCAGCGCCAGGTACTCCGAGAAGGCCAGCCGGGCCTGCTCGTCGAACCGGAAGCTCTCCGCGCTGACCATCAGCTCGGCGATCCGCACCAGCTCGTCGTGCGCGTAGTCGTCGAAGCCGATGTGGTGCGGGACCCGCGACGACAGCCCGGGGTTGGCGGAGAAGAACGTCTCCATCCGGTCGGGGTAGCCGGCGAAGATCACCACCAGGCTGCCGCGGTCGCTCTCCATCTCCTGGAGCAGGATCTCGATGACCTCCTGCCCGTAGTCCCGCTCGTTCTCCGGGCGGTAGAGGTAGTAGGCCTCGT
Organism: uncultured Actinomycetota bacterium; assembly: GCA_963838025.1. GTDB lineage: Bacteria > Actinomycetota > Actinomycetes > Propionibacteriales > Nocardioidaceae > Nocardioides_B. The sequence goes on along the minus strand of CAWIPF010000001.1, from coordinate 639,269 downwards.
CGATGAACAGCACCCCGCCGGCGGCCCGGGCGATGGCCTCCTTGGTCTTCGGCGCCGTGTGGCCGATGAACTGCCCGACCAGGTCGTCGCGGGTCACCGTGTGCACCTTGGGGCTGCGCACGTAGCCGAGGGCGTGCAGCATCTGGGCCATCCGCAGGGCGACCGTGGTCTTGCCGGTGCCCGGGCCGCCGGTGAAGCTCATGTGCAGCGTCGGCCGCGACGACTCGAGCCCGAACTGGCGCCGGGCCCGGTCGACCAGCAGCAGCGCCGCGATCTCCTGCACGCGGCGCTTGACCTGGGCGAGGCCGACCAGCTCGGCGTCGAGGCGGGCCAGCGTCTCCTCGACCCGCTGGCGGGCCTCGTCGACGGACAGGTCCAGCTCGGCGTCCTCGGCCAGGACCACCGGCTCGGCCGGCGCCTGGCCCGCCGTCGCCTGGCCCGCGGGCGCCGGCCGCCCGGGGGCCCCCGTGCCGCCCCCGGGCTGCGGCGTCCCCGGCCGGTAGAAGCCGAAGCCGTTCTCGCTCACTGCGGCGCCCCGTACCGCTCCCCGGCCGGCGCCTGGGTGGCGTAGGAGTGCAGCGCGTACTGCTGGCGGCGGTCCGCGCCCTCGCTGCGGGTCAGCAGCAGGCCGGGCTCGTGCGCGGGCCGCTGGACGAGGAACTGCATCGCGGTGGTCTGCCGGCCCAGCCGGGCGTCGTAGGCCAGCACCCGCACGTAGTGGTCGGGGAACGTCGCCCGGCAGGCGTCGATCTCGCGGAGCACGCCGTCGGGCTCGTCGAGGTCGAACAGCGGCAGCCCCCACATCTCCCAGTAGATGTTGCGCGGGTGCGGGTCGTCGGAGTACTCGATCGAGACCGGCCACCCGTTGAGCAGGGCGTAGCGGACCTGGGCGGCGACCTCGTCGTCGGTGAGCTCGGGCAGGTAGGAGAAGGATCCGTGTCGCAGGTACATGTCGCCTCCTAGGCGCTGGCGGTGGGAACGGCGTCGGGTGCGTCGGTCGAGGCGTAGTCGAAGGTGACGTCGCCCCAGGTGGCGAGCGCGACCTCGAGGGGGCGGCACTGCTGCGCCGCCTTGCGGAGGATGTCCGGGCCCTCGCGGAGGAAGTCGCGTCCCTCGTTGCGGGCCTTGATCATCGCCTCCAGGGCGACCCGGTTGGCCTCGGCGCCGGCCGCGATCCCGAGGGGGTGGCCGATGGTGCCGCCACCGAACTGCAGGATCACGTCCTCGCCGAGCAGGTCGACGAGCTGGTGCATCTGGCCGGCGTGGATGCCGCCGGAGGCCACCGGCATCACACCGGGGAGGCTCGCCCAGTCCTGGTCGAAGAAGATGCCGTTGGCCGGGTTGACCGGGATGTGGTCGTCGCGCAGCGTGTCGTAGAAGCCGCGGGTGGTGGCCGGGTCACCCTCGAGCTTGCCGACGACAGTGCCGGCGTGCAGGTGGTCCACCCCGATCAGCCGCGACCACTTGGCCAGCACCCGGAAGCTCACGCCGTGCGTCTTCTGCCGGGTGAACGTGGAGTGGCCGGCCCGGTGCAGGTGCAGCAGCACGCCGTTCCTCCGCGCCCAGTGCGACATCGACTGCATCGCGGTGTAGCCGATGGTCAGGTCGATCATCACCACGACGCTGCCGAGCTCCTTGGCGAACTCGGCGCGCTCGTACATCTGCTCCAGGGTGGCCGCGGTGACGTTGAGGTAGTGCCCCTTGGCCTCTCCGGTCTCGGCGACGGCCTTGTTGACGCCCTCCATCGCGAACAGGAAGCGGTCCCGCCAGCGCATGAACGGCTGGGAGTTGATGTTCTCGTCGTCCTTGGTGAAGTCCAGGCCGCCGCGCAGGCCCTCGTAGATCACGCGCCCGTAGTTGCGGGCCGACAGGCCGAGCTTGGGCTTGATGGTCGCCCCGAGCAGCGGCCGGCCGTACTTGTTGAGGTACTCGCGCTCCATCACGATGCCGTGCGGCGGGCCCTGGAACGTCTTCACGTAGGCGACCGGGATCCGCATGTCCTCGAGCCGCAGCGCCTTGAGCGGCTTGAAGCCGAACACGTTGCCGATGATCGACGAGGTCAGGTTCGCGATCGAGCCTTCCTCGAACAGGTCGATGTCGTAGGCGATGTAGGCGAAGTACTCCCCGGGCCGGCCCGGGACCTCGTCCACCCGGTAGCACTTGGCCTGGTAGTGGGTGTTGGCGGTCAGCCGGTCGGTCCAGACGACCGTCCAGGTGGCCGTCGACGACTCGCCGGCCACCGCGGCCGCGGCCTCGATCGGGTCGACGCCGTCCTGCGGCGTGACCCGGAAGACGGCCAGCACGTCGGTGTCCTTGGGCTGGTAGTCGGGGCTGTAGTACCCCATCCCGGCGTAGGTCTGCACGCCCGGGTCCCAGCGGTCCTTGGCGGTGCCTTCGGTGGTTGCGGTCATGCGCGTTCTCCTCGCGGTGGTCGTCCCCGAGGCACCAGCGTCACCCCTCCCGGCCTCAACGACAAGTGAATCATTCGCTATCGAGATGTAGCGATTGGTTAATCGTCAGGTATCCTGGGCCGCATGAGTGCGGTGACCTGGGCCCGGTTGCGGACCTTCCTCGCGGTGGTCGACCAGGGCAGCGTGCGGGCCGCCGCGACGAGGCTGCACGTCACCGAGCCGGCGGTGTCCGCCGCGGTCACCGCGCTCGAGCGGCACCTGGGCACCGAGCTGCTGGCCCGCGAGGGCCGGGGGGTCCGGCTCACCGAGAGCGGGCGGATCTACGCCGGCTACTGCCGGCAGGTGCTGGGGCTCCTCGACGAGGCCGCCGCGGCGGTGCGGACCGCGGAGCGGGGCCGGCTGCGGATCGGGGCGGTGGCGACCGCGAGCGAGAACGTGCTGCCCACGCTGCTGGCGTCCTTCCACCGGCGGCACCCGGACGTCGAGCTGAGCCTCTCGGTGCAGCCGCGCGACGCCCTCTTCGCCGAGCTCGCGCACCACGAGGTCGACGTGGTCCTGGCCGGTCGTCCGGCCCGCGGCTCGGGCCTGCGCTCGCGCGCGCGGCGCGGCAACCGGCTCGTCGTGGTCGGCGCCCCCGGCCGCTTCCCGGACCCGCTGACCGCGACCTGGCTGCTGCGCAGCGTCGGCTCGGGCACCAGGGACACCACGCTCGCGCTGCTGACCCAGCTCGACGCGACGCCGCCCGCGCTCACGCTCGGCACCCACGGGGCGGTCGTGGCCGCGGCCCGGGAGGGGCTCGGGGTCACGCTCGTGCACGCCGACGCGGTGGCCGCCGACCTGGAGGCGGGGCGGCTGGAGCAGCTTCCGCTGGCACGCACCCCGCTGGACCGGCCGTGGCACCTGACCACCACCGAGACGCCCACCCGCAGCGCGTTGCTGTTCCTCGCCCACGTCACCGACACCGAGGCGGTCGGCCCGTCCGCGTTTCACCTGCCCAACCGCCCACGGGGGTGAGGCCGACCCCTGGCCGGACCCGGCAGGGTCGCCGGGACACCGACGGGGAGCATCGAGGAGGAGACGTGACCACACTCGCGCGAGTGGCCGCCGAGCTGACCAGGACCGGACGCGGGATCCTCGCGGCCGACGAGAGCGTGCGCACCATGTCGGCCCGGCTCGCCGCGGAGGGCATCGAGCCGACCGCCGAGAACCGCCGCGCCTACCGGGAGCTGCTGCTCACCGCGCCCGGGCTGCGCGAGACCGTGAGCGGCGTCATCTGGTCCGACGAGACGTTCGGCTCCCGGCTCGCGGACGGGCGGGGGTTCCCCGAGGCGTGCCGCGACCTCGGCGTGCTGCCGGGCGTCAAGGTGGACACCGGCACGTCGCCGCTGCCCCGGGGTGAGGGCGCAACCGTGACCGAGGGGCTCGACGGCCTCGGCGCGAGGCTCGCCGACTATGCCGAGCGCGGCGCCGCCTTCGCCAAGTGGAGGGCGGTGATCGACGTCCGTACGGCGAGCAGCTACGCGATCGAGGCGAACGCCCACGCGCTGGCGCGCTACGCCGCGCTGTGCCAGCAGCACGGCATCGTGCCGATCGTGGAGCCCGAGGTGCTCTGTGGCGGCACGCACGGCCTGGCGCAGAGCACCGAGGTGACCGACGAGGTGCTCGAGGCGGTCTTCCGGCAGCTCGAGCACCAGCGCGTCGACCTCGCCGGCATCGTCTTGAAGCCGAACCTGGTGACCGCCGGGCTGGACGGTCCGCCGGCCACCCCTCCGACGGTGGCGGCGGCGACCATGGGGGTGCTGGGACGCCGGGTGCCCGCCGCGGTGCCCGGGGTCGCGTTCCTCTCCGGAGGGCACTCCACCGAGCAGGCGTGCGACTACCTCGGGGCGGTGAACGACCTGGCCACGTCGGCGCCGTGGGCGCTCACCTACTCCTTCGGCCGGGCCCTGGTCAGCGACGCACTGCGCACCTGGAAGGGCGACCCCGCCCGGGTCGCCGAGGCGCAGCAGGTGCTCCTGGCCAACTGCCGGTCCGCCGCCGCGGCGCTACGGCGCCGGCCGGTCGTCCTGGCCGGCTCCCGCTGAGGGCAGCGGGAGCTCCACCATCACCGCGGTGCCCCGGCCCGGCGCCGACTCGATCCGCAGGCTCGCCCCGATGAGCGCGCAGCGCTCGGTGACCGAGGACAGCCCGTAGTGCTCCCCGGCCGGGCCCGAGGCGACCGCGCCTCGGGCCCGGCCGACGTCGAAGCCGACACCGTCGTCGCTGACGCCCAGCACCAGGACGTCACCGACGCGGCGCAGGGACAGCACCGCGCGCGCGGCGCCGGAGTGCTTGACCACGTTGTTGACCGCCTCCTGCGCGATCCGGTACAGCACCGCTGCGCCGTGCTCGGGCACCTCCCCGAGGGCCTCGGGAGGGTCGGCCCGCAGCTCGATGTCGACCTGGGGCACGTTCTGGGTCAGCGACTCGAGGGCGGCGACCAGGCCGAGGTCGTCGAGCAGCAGGCTGTGCAGGCCGCTGATCGCCGACCGGGTCTCGTCGTAGGCCAGGCCGGCCAGCCGCCGGGCCTGCTGGATCTGGTCCCGGGCCCCCGCGGCGGCCGGGTTCGCGCCCACGAGCTCCGCGAGGCCCACGTCGGCGGCCGAGAGGTGGAAGGCCAGCGAGGCGAGGGCCTGGGTGACCCCGTCGTGCAGGTCACCGGCGATCCGCCGCCGCTCGGCCTCCTGCGCCGTGATCGCCTGCGCGATCAGGGCGTCGCGCTGGGAGCGGTGCCCCTCGGCGACGGCGTGCAGGCCCTCGGCGTGCAGCCGCAGGCCGACCAGGTCCGCGCACCGCTGGGCGCCCGCCACGTCGGCGTCGGTGAACGGCCGCCCCGGGGGCCGGTGCACGGCGACCACGGCGACCGCGGCGGACCCCATCCCGCGGGCCGCGACGCACAGCCGGGCCACCGCGTCGCCCGGCTCGAGGCGCAGCAGCCGGCGCAGCACCTCGTTGCGCGGCGAGTCCGCGGCCATCGTGATCGGCCGGCCGTTCAGCGCGACCAGACCGGTCACGCCATACCCGACCGGGAGGAGCAGCGCCCTCTCGTCCCCGCCCGCGGGCGGGTGCGCGGCCCCGACCGCCAGCTCACTGCGGTCCGGGTTGACCACCAGGACAACCGCCCCGTCCGCGTCCAGGCTCTCGGCGAAGTAGCGGGCGACCGCGGCCAGGTCGAGGACGCCGGGAGCGCGCACCAGGTCGTGCAGCGCGGCCAGGTCGGTCACCGGAAGAGCCCCTCGCGCAGGGCCACCGCGACGGCACCGCCTCGGTCGGAGACGCCGAGCTTGCGGTACAGCCCGCGGATGTGGGTCTTGACGGTGTCCTCGCTGACCACCAGCTTGGCGGCGATCCCCTTGTTCGAGTGGTTCGCGACCAGCAGCGACAGCACCTCGCTCTCCCGCTGGGTGAGCCCCAGCTGCGCGCCGGGCCAGAACTCCCCCGCGTTGATCCGCGCCGCGGACAGCGCGATCCGGCCGGCGAGGGTGGGGTCGATGACCACCTCGCCCTCCATGACCCGCTCCAGGTGGCCGACCAGCTCGGCACCGTCCACGCGCTTGAGGACGTATCCCGCCGCACCCGCGCGCAGCGCCTGGAAGAGGTACTGCTCGTCCTCGTAGACGCTGAGGAAGACCACCCGCGCGGCCGGGAGCAGCTCCTGTACCCGGCGGCACAGGTCCAGACCACTGTCGCGGCCCAGCCGGATGTCACAGAGCACCACGTCGGGCTTCTCCGCCTCGACCGTGGTGAGCGCGTCGGCCAGGTTCGTGGCCAGGCCGACCACCGCGACGCGGTCGGAGAAGTGCGCCAGCATCGCGTTGACGCCGTGCAGCACCATCTCGTGGTCGTCGACCATCACCGTGCGGATCACCGTCATACCCCCTAGGGTATGTGATACGGCTCACGCGGGCGAGTCCCCGGCGAGTCACCAGCAGATCCACCCCCCGGGGTGAGTCGCGAGACCCCCCGCTCGCGATGTGCTGGGCCCAGCCGACACCCCGGAGGTGCCTGACATGACCATCACCGACCCCGCGACCACCCCACGACCCACCCCGCCCGCCGACCCGGCGCTCGACCGGCTGGCGGTGGACACGCTGCGGTTCCTGGCCGCCGACATGGTCGAGCGTGCCGCCAGCGGGCATCCGGGCATGCCGCTGGGCGCCGCTCCGATGGCGTGGACCCTTTTCAGCCGGCACCTCCGCCACGACCCGACCGACTCGGGCTGGGCCGACCGGGACCGCTTCGTGCTCTCGGCCGGGCACGGGTCGGCGCTGCTGTACTCGCTGCTGCACGTGTTCGGCTACGACCTCCCGATGTCGCAGCTCGAACGGTTCCGCCAGCTCGGCTCGCAGACCCCCGGCCACCCCGAGCACGGCCTGACCGACGGCGTCGAGACCACCACCGGGCCCCTGGGGCAGGGGCTGGCCACGGCGGTCGGGATGGCGCTCGCCGAGCGGATGCAGGCTGCCCGCTATCCCGAGATCACCGACCACCACACCTACGCGCTCGTTGGCGACGGCTGCCTGATGGAGGGGATCAGCCACGAGGCGGCGTCGCTCGCCGGCCACCTCCGGCTCGGCCGCCTCGTGGTGCTCTTCGACGACAACTCGATCACGATCGACGGCGGCACCGACCAGTCCTGCAGCGACGACGTGCTGGCCCGCTTCGCCGGCTACGGCTGGCAGGTCTCCCGGGTCGACGACGGCACCGACGTCGCCGCGATCGACGCCGCCCTCACCGCCGCGAAGGCCGACCCCCGGCCCAGCTTCGTCGCGGTCCGCACCGTGATCGGCCACGGCGCCCCCGGCGTCGAGGGCACCTCCAAGGCGCACGGCTCGCCGCTCGGCCCCGACGTGCTCGCGGCCACCAAGGCGGCCGCCGGCTGGACCGAGCCCGCGTTCACCGTGCCCGACGCGGTGCGCCGGCACGCGGCCGCCCTCACGGCGGCCGGCCGGGACCGCCGCCTCGCGTGGGAGGGCCGGTTCGCCCGCTTCGCCGCCGCTCACCCGGCCCGCGCGGCCGCCTGGACCCGGGCCCACGGCAGGCTGCTGCCGGAAGGGCTCGACCGGCTGCTCGCGGAGGCCGTCGGCGAGGACACCCTGGCCACCCGGCAGTCCTCGCAGGCGGTCCTGCGGGCGGCGACCACGGCCCTGCCCGAGCTGGTGGGCGGGTCCGCGGACCTGGCCGGTTCGACCGGAACCGTCACCGGCCAGCGTCCCGTGACCGCCGACGACTACTCCGGCTCGGTGATCCACTTCGGCATCCGCGAGTTCGCGATGGCGGCGGTCCTCAACGGGTTGTCGCTGCACGGCGGGTTCCGGTGCTACGGCAGCACGTTCCTGGTCTTCAGCGACTACCTGCGCCCGGCCCTGCGGCTCTCGGCGCTCATGCGCCAGCCCGTCGTCTACGTGCTCACCCACGACTCCGTGGCCGTGGGCGAGGACGGGCCGACCCACCAGCCGGTGGAGCACGTCGAGTCCCTCCGGCTGATTCCCGGGGTGCGGGTGCTGCGTCCGGCCGACGGCCACGAGACCGCGGCCGCCTGGCGGGCCGCCCTCGCGCGCACCGACGGCCCGACGGTCCTCGTGCTCAGCCGGCAGGGCCTGCCGTCGCTGGGACCGGTCGACCCCGGCTTCCTCACCGAGCACGGCGGCCGGGTGGTCGCCGGGCACCCGGACCCGGAGGTCGACCTGCTGGCCACCGGGTCCGAGGTGGCCGTCGCGGTCGGGGCCGCCGAGCGGCTGCGCGACCTCGGGGTGGCCGCGCGGGTCCTGTCGGTGCCGTGGCGGGAACGGTTCGCCGAGCAGCGGCACCACCTCGGCGCCGCCCCGGTGACCCTCAGCGTGGAGGCCGGCGTCCCGCAGGGCTGGTCCGCCCTCGCACCCGCGGACCGGGTGGGGGTCGCCACGTTCGGCGCCTCCGGCCCCGGGGACGCCGTACTGGAGCACTTCGGACTGACCGCCGAGGCCGTCGCACGCCGTGCGCACGCCGCCGTCCGTGACTGGAGAGGAGCCTGACATGCCCGACAAGATCCTGAAGATGACCAGGTCGCAGAGCGAGCCGGCCCGGCGCCCGGTCGTGCTCGCCATCGCCGGCGACTCCGCGTCCGGCAAGACCACGCTGACCAAGGGGCTGGTGGAGGCGCTCGGCGAGGACCGCTGCACGTCGATCTGCGTCGACGACTACCACCGCTACGACCGGGCCGAGCGCAAGGACCTGCCGTTCACACCGCTGCACCCGGACTGCAACTACATCGACATCATGGAGCAGCACCTCCAGCTGCTGGCCATGGGACGGCCCATCCTCAAGCCGGTGTACGACCACGACACCGGGACGTTCACCCGGCCGCAGTACATCGAGCCGAAGGAGTTCGTGGTCATCGAGGGCCTGCACCCGCTGTCGACGAAGCTCCTGCGCGCCTGCTTCGACGTCACGGTGTTCCTCGACCCGCCGGAGGAGATCCGCCGCGAGTGGAAGGTCAAGCGGGACTGCACGAAGCGCGGCTACACCGAGGACCAGGTGCTCGCCGAGCTCGAGCGCCGCGAGCCGGAGTCGCAGGCCTTCATCCGGCCGCAGCGCCGGCAGGCCGACATCGTGGTGCGCTTCGCGCCGATCGAGAGCCGCCAGGACCCGCCCGGGACGCCGCTGTCGGCCGAGCTGCTGCTCCGCCCGACGATCCAGCACCCGGCGCTGAGCAACGTGCTGACCGACGACAACCGCACCGCCATGCACCTGAAGATCATGCGCGACCAGGACGGCACCCCCACCGACTGCCTGCACGTGCACGGGCACGCCTCGTGGGAGGAGGCCCGGCAGCTGGAGAAGACGATCTGGGCCGAGCTCGACGTCGAGGGCGGCCCGCCGGACCAGATCGGCCGGATCGGCCCCGGCGAGCGCAGCGAGCCGCTGGCGCTGACCCAGCTGATCCTGCTCTACCACCTGCTCCAGGCGCGTGAGCAGGCCGGGAGGTGAGCGCGGCGTGACGCGGGGCGTGACCCGGGTTGTGACGCGGGGGTGACCGGGATCAGCGCAGCCCGTGCTGCTCCGGCACCACCGCGGCCAGCACGATGAGCGCGACGCCGGCCACGGTCATCATCGCCACGTCGGACCACTTGCGGCGCACCCGCAGCATGCCGGCGCCCTGCTCGGTGAGCACCAGCCGGGCGACCGCGGCGAGCAGCAGGCCGGCACCGATCCAGCTGACGCCGGTGCGCCACGGGCCGAAGACCGTGATGCCGAGTCCGACCAGGGTCATCGCCACGACGGCGAGGTAGACCACACCACCGAAGGTCTGCGGTCGCCTGAACGGCGGCTCCTCGCCGGCCACCCTCACCCTTGCGCCAACGACTGCTCGGCCGCGCGGACGATGTTCGAGAGCAGCATCGCGCGGGTCATCGGCCCGACACCGCCGGGGTTCGGCGAGACCCAGCCCGCCACGTCGTACACCTCGGGGGCGACGTCGCCGGCGATCTTGCCGTCCACCCGGGAGACGCCCACGTCGAGCACCGCCGCCCCGGGCTTGACCATGTCGGCGGTGATGATGCCGGTGACGCCGGCCGCGGCCACCACGATGTCGGCGTCGCGCACGTGCTTGCCCAGGTCGCGGGTGCCGGTGTGGCACAGGGTCACGGTGGCGTTCTCGCTGCGGCGCGTCAGCAGCAGCCCCAGCGGGCGGCCCACGGTCACGCCGCGGCCCACGATGCAGACCTCGGCCCCGGCGATCGGCACGTCGTGCCGCCGGAGCAGCTCCACGATGCCGAACGGGGTGCACGGCAGCGGCGCCTCCTTGCCGAGGACCAGCCAGCCCAGGTTGGTCGGGTGCAGACCGTCGACGTCCTTGACCGGGTCGACCAGGCCCAGGATGTGGTTCTCGTCCATGTGCTTGGGCAGCGGCAGCTGGACGAGGTAGCCGGTGCAGGCGGGGTTGGCGTTCAGCTCCGCGACGGCCGCCTCGACCTCGTCCTGGGTGGCGGTCTCGGGCAGGTCCACCCGGATCGAGTTGATGCCGACCTCGGCGCAGTCCTTGTGCTTGCCGTTGACGTACCACCGGCTGCCCGGGTCGTCGCCGACCAGCACCGTGCCGAGCCCGGGGACCATCCCCTGCTCACGAAGCTTGTCGACCCGCTCCTTGAGCTCGGCCTTGATCGTGGCCGCGGTCGCCTTGCCGTCGAGAATCTTCGCCGTCACGTCGGTCATCCTTCCATGGGTGTCTGAGAGGGTGCTGTCGAGTCGGCGACCGCCTCGCCGTGACCCGCCTGGCCGTGACCGGTCAGTGGAAGAAGTGCCGGGTGCCGGTGAGGTACATCGTGACGCCGGCCTTCCTGGCGGCCTCGACGACCTCCTCGTCGCGCACGGAGCCACCCGGCTGGACGATCGCGCGCACGCCGGCGTCGAACAGGATCTGCGGCCCGTCGGGGAACGGGAAGAACGCGTCGGACGCGGCGACCGAACCGGCCGCCCGCTCCCCGGCCCGCTCCACCGCCAGCCGGCAGGAGTCCACCCGGTTCACCTGACCCATGCCGACGCCGACCGACGCGCCGTCGGAGGCGAGCAGGATCGCGTTGGACTTCACCGCCCGGCAGGCCCGCCACGCGAACGCCAGGTCGGCGAGGTCGGCGCCGGACAGGGCGTCGCCGGTCGCGAGCGTCCACGTCGCCGGGTCGTCGCCGTCGGCGTCCACCGCGTCGGTCTCCTGCATCAGCAGGCCGCCGGAGATCTGGCGGGTCTCGACGCCGCCGCGGGAGGACGGCTCGCAGACCAGGATCCGGATGCTCTTGCCGCCTCGTGGCAGCGTCCGCAGCACCTCGAGCGCGTCGTCGTCGTAGGCCGGGGCGACGACCACCTCGGTGAAGGTCTCCCGCAGCTGCTCGGCCATCGCCTTGCTGACCGCCCGGTTGACCGCGATCACGCCGCCGAAGGCCGACACGGGGTCGCACGCGTTGGCCTTGCGGTGCGCCTCGGCGACATCGGGGCCGACGGCGATGCCACACGGGTTGGCGTGCTTGATGATCGCCACCGCGGGCTCGTCGAAGTCGTAGGCCGCCCGGCGGGCCGCGTCCGCGTCGACGTAGTTGTTGTAGGACATCTCCTTGCCGTGCAGCTGCGCGGCCTGAGCGAGGCCGGGCTCCGGCACGAAGCCGGCGGTGTAGATCGCGGCGCGCTGGTGCGGGTTCTCGCCGTAGCGCAGGACCGCCTTCTTGTCCCAGGTCGCACCGGCCCAGGCCGGGAACCCCGAGCCGTCGCCGGTGTCGGTGAGCACGTTGCCCATCCAGGACGCCACGTGGACGTCGTAGGTCGCGGTGTGCACGAACGCCTCGGCCGCCAGCCGCCGCCGCTGCGCCAGCGTGGTCCCGCCGTCGCGTACGGCGGCCAGCAGCTCGTCGTACTGCGCGGGCGAGGTGACGATCGCCACCGACGGGTGGTTCTTGGCCGCGGCACGGACCATCGACGGGCCGCCGATGTCGATCTGCTCCACGCACTCGTCCTGCGAGGCGCCGGAGGCCACCGTCTCGGTGAACGGGTAGAGGTTCGAGACCACGAGGTCGAACGGCTCGATGCCGAGGTCGGCGAGCTGCTCGCGGTGCGACTCCAGCCGCAGGTCCGCGAGCAGGCCGGCGTGCACCGCCGGGTGGAGGGTCTTGACGCGCCCGTCGAGACACTCCGGGAAGTCGGTCAGCTCCTCGACCCTGGTGACCGGGACCCCCGCGTCGGCGATGCGGGCCGCGGTGGAGCCCGTCGAGACGATGGCGACGCCGGCGGCGTGGAGGGCCTCGGCCAGGCCCTCGAGGCCGGTCTTGTCGTAGACGGACACCAAAGCCCGCTTGATCAGCTTGCGCTCCTCAGCCATGCCACTCCTCATCGAGACGATGAGGGCACCCAGGCGTTCGATGCGCTCGACTTCACTCCCCGGTGGTTGCCCACCTGCGCCAGTCGTGTGCCCTCACTCTAGTTCATGACCCGTCGGTCCCGAACCGCACCTTCCTCCCGGTCACCGAGAACCCCTCCCGCGCCATCCGGCCGACGCTGTCGACGAGCATCGCCCGCTCGGCCACCTTGATCCGTTCGTGCAACGTGGCCGCGTCGTCCTCGTCCTCGACCGGCACCGCGGTCTGCGCGACGATCGGGCCGGTGTCGACGCCCTCGTCCACGACGAACAGCGTGGCGCCGGTGACCTTGACGCCGTACGCCACGGCGTCGGCGGGCCCGTGCATGCCCGGGAAGGACGGCGAGAGGGCGGGGTGGGTGTTCACGCAGCGGCCCCCGAAGGCCGCCAGGAAGTCCGGACCGGTCAGCTTCATGAAGCCGGCCAGCACCACGAGGTCGGGGTCGTGGTCGCGCACCGACGCGGTCAGCGCCCGGTCCCACGCGCCGCGGTCGGGGAAGTCCTTGAGCCGGTGCACGAACGTCGCCACCCCGGCCCGCTCGGCGCGGGCCAGCCCCTCGATCCCGTCCCGGTCGGCCCCCACGGCCACCACCTCGGCGCCGTACGCCGGGTCCGCGCACGCGTCGAGGAGGGCCTGCAGGTTGGTGCCCGCACCCGACACCAGCACGACGAGGCGGGCCGGGTGGCGCGGGGCGGTGGGGGGCACGCCGACAGGGTACCGATCCCGCCGGTGGTCAGCGGGCGCCGGTCTCCCGGCCGGGCGGCGACTCCTCGGGCGCGTCGTCCGGGCACCAGCGCCGCCGCGCCCACCAGGTGGCCCCCATCCCGCCGAGCAGCCCGCCGACCGCCAGTGCGACGACCGCGGCGCCGAGGGTGTCGGGCCAGACCGCCCCGATGTCACGCATCCGGCCGGGGCCCGCGGCGCCGCCGGCGAGGCGGGTCAGCAGGGTCAGCAGCAGCGCCCCGACCAGGCCCGCCGACAGCCCCCGGGCCGCGCCGGAGTCGTAGCCGCGCCGGGGGTAGCGGCGGACCATCAGCACGGCCGCCAGCGCCGCGAGCAGCACCGGCACGCCCAGGAACAGCATCGTCCACCACGGCGCCGGGCCGCCGCCGGGCAGCGCGGCCAGCAGCGGGAAGGCGGGGACCGGGCCCAGCACGACGCCGCTGGGCGAGACCACGGTGCCGGTGCCGACGGCGAACCCCGGACCGAGCAGGTAGCTGCCGGTGAGCAGCACGGCGTTCGGGGTGACCGCCGCGACCACCACGGTGTAGAGCAGGCCCCCGGACGCGTCCGTGTGCAGCCGCGACAGCACGGTGGCCGCCGCGCCGAGGTCCCGGAGCAGGGCGACCGCGAGCAGGACCGCCGAGGCCGCCACCATGAGGAGCGCGCACGCCAGCGCCCCCACCGCGGCCGCCCGGACCGGCTCGGGCAGCCGGGCCCACCACTCGGGCCCCTGGCGGGAGCCGGAGACGATCCCGGCGCCGCCGCCGACCGCACCCACCGCGAAGCCGCCGGCGAAGGCCGGCGCCAGGTCGGGCCGGGCGACCGCGGCCGACGCCAGGACCGCGGTCACGAGCGTCACGACGCCGTAGACGCCGGCCAGCACGACGACCCCGAGCAGCACGGTCCCGCCGTCCTCGGCGGCGGAGGTGAGCGCCGCCCAACGACCGAGCCGGAACGTGACGTAGAGGCAGAGCAGGGTCAGCCCGAGGGGCACCAGGCCGATGCCCGCGTCGGCCAGCTGGAGCCCGGAACCGTGGGCGAGCAGCCACGCGTCCGCACCCACGCGCAGGGCGTCGCGGGTGTCGCCGTACGACGCGGCGTCCGAGGCGAACCAGCCGGCGAGCGCGACCGCCAGGCAGCCGAGCAGCACCGAGCCGGCGGCCGCCACCCCGGCCAGGGCCGCGCCGACCGCGAGCGGCCGGTGCGGCCCGGGGCCGTCCGAGCGTGCCGCCGAGGAACCGTTGCGGGTCAGGAGATCAGTCATCTCCGGACATCGTGACGCACCGACCCGGCCCGGGCCGGGATCCCACGCCGGTTGGCCCCGGCGGGGCCGCTCCGCGTACCGTTGGTCCTCGCGGGCACGAGCTGATCGGAGAGGCGTGATGGGCAAGGAGGAGACCTTCGACTCCTTCTACCGGGCGACCCGTCAGGCGCTGCTGCACCAGGCGTTCGCGCTCACCGGGGACCTGCACGCCGCCCAGTCGGCGGTGCGGGACGCCTACGTGGCCGCCTGGCACCACTGGCGGAAGGTGTCCCGCCTCGAGGCGCCCGAGGACTGGGTGCGGCCGAGGGCCTGGCGCCAGGCCCAGCACCGGCACAACGCCCGGCTGTGGCACCGCACCAAGGGGCTCGACGAGGGGCACCGGGAGATCCTCGGCGCGCTGGCCAAGCTGTCCGCGCCGCAGCGGCGCACCCTGCTGCTCGTCCAGCTCGCCGGGCTCCCCCTGCCGCAGGCCGCCCGCGAGCTGGGGATCACCCAGGACCTGGCCGAGCAGCACCTCCAGGCGGCGACCGCGAACTTCGCCACCCACCTCGACGTCGACTCCACCGCGATCCGCGGCCGGCTCCAGGCCCTGTCCGGTGCGCTGACCGCGGCCGCCCCGCCCCGGGCCTCCATCGTCCGCAGGGCGGGCCGCAAGCGCCGGCAGGGCCACACCCTGGCCGCGGTGGTCGCGGCCGCGGCGGTCACCGTCGCCTCCGGGGCGTTCGCCTACGCCCCCGAGCCGGGGCACCGGGCCGGCCATGCGCTGGTGCGACCGGGGGCCACCGGCACGGAGAGCGCGGCCGGACGGCTCGAGCTCCCCACCGCCGGCAACCTCCTCGACGCCGACCAGGTCAGGCGGCTCGGCCCCGACCAGTCGTGGCGGGTCGTGCGCACCGACAACAACACCTCCGGCGACGGCCTCAACACGATCTGCCAGAAGGAGCGGTTCGCCGACCCCGACGGCCTCTCGGCACTGGTCCGCACGTTCCAGGCGGCCGGGCGGCCCCGGCGCTCGGCGGTCCAGACCGTCGAGATCTCCCGTTCCGCGGCCAAGGCGCAGGCCACCTACCGGACCACTCTCGGGTGGTACGCCGGCTGCCAGGCGAGCCGGCTGCAGCTGCTCGGGGCCTACGACGTGGGCGACGTGGGCGACGAGGCGATCGCGCTGACGATGCGGGTCTGGCAGCACCCGGTCACGACGTACACCGTGGCGCTCGCCCGGACCGGGACCGTGACCACCAGCACCGTCGCGCAGACGGTCGGCGGCGCACCCGCGTCCCCGGCCGACGTCACGCAGTCGCTGGCCGACGCCGTCTCGATGCTGTGCGCCCGCAGCGGCGCCGAGGACTGCGCCAAGCACCCGTCCTACCGCGAGGTGCCGCCCCCGCCGGGCGACACCCCGGGGGTGCTCGGGGTGGCCGACCTCCCGCCGGTGGGCCGCATCAACGAGGCCTGGGTCGCGACCGACCCGGTGCAGGTGCGCGCCAACCCCTCGGCGACGACCTGCGACCGCGCCGACTTCCGCCGCGCCGGGGCCCAGAGCACCACGACCCGCACCTACCTGATCCCCGAGGCGAAGCTGCCCACCCGGTTCGGGCTGTCGGAGACCTACGGCCAGTTCGGCACGGTGTCGGCGGCCAAGCGCTTCCTCGCCCGGGTCCGGTCCAGCGTGGGCAAGTGCGAGGACCGCGACCTCGCCACCAAGCTGACCGCGTCGCACAGCGAGCAGGACCCCGCCCGGCACCGGGACCTGTCGATCTGGGGCCTGGCCACCGACGTCTCGACGCACGAGACCGTGCGCTTCCGCGTCGGGTTCGTCCGGGTCGGCGCGCGGGTCGCCCAGCTGACGTTCGCCCCGGCCCCCCACGACGACATGTCCGCCCGGCACTTCCACGACCTCGTGGTGCGGGCCGGGGACCGGCTCCGCGAGCTCGGCTGAGCCCGGGGGCCTAGGCTCTGCGGGGTGAGCAGCTACCGAGACCGAGGCTGGGCGCTGGCGCGCGACGCGGAGTCCCCGCTGGCCGGCCGCCGGGCACTCTTCGACCTGCCCGAGGGCCTGATCTACCTCGACGGCAACTCGCTGGGCGCGCTGCCCCGCGCCGTGCCGGCCCACCTGCAGCGGGTGGTCACCGAGCAGTGGGGCCAGGGCCTGATCTCGTCGTGGAACACCGCGGACTGGATCAACCTGCCACGTCGCGTGGCCGCGAAGATCGCCCCCCTGCTCGGGGCCGAGGCCGCCGACGTCCACGTGGGAGACTCCACCAGCGTCACGCTGTTCAAGACGATGGTGGCCGCCTGCCGGCTGCGCCCGGACCGCGACGTCATCGTGCTCGAGCCGACCACGTTCCCGACCGACGCCTACGTCGCGACGGGGGTGGCGCGCACGCTCGGCAAGGAGCTGCGCTGGTGCGACCCGGCGGACCCCGCCGCGGCCCTGGGCCCGGACGTCGCGCTCCTCGCGCTGACCCACGTCGACTTCCGCAGCGGTGCGATGTACGACATGGCCGCGCTCACCGCCGCGGCCCACGACGTGGGGGCGCTGGTCCAGTGGGACCTGTGCCACTCCGCCGGCGCGGTGCCGGTGGACCTGCCCGGCGCGGACGTGGACCTCGCCGTCGGCTGCACCTACAAGTACCTCAACGGCGGCCCCGGGTCCCCGGCGTTCGCCTGGGTCGCGCCGCGGCACCAGGCGGAGCTCGACCAGCCCATCACCGGCTGGATGGGGCACGCCCGGCCGTTCGACATGGACCTCGACTACACCCCCGGACCGGGGACGTCTCGGCTGGCGTCCGGCACCCCGCCGGTCCTGGCCCTGTCGGCGCTCGACGTCGCGCTGGACGCCTTCGACGGGGTCGCGGTCGACGTACTCCGGGGGGAGTCGCTGTCGCTGACCGGCTACTTCATGGACCTGGTCGACGCCCGGCTCGGGTCGACCTTCGAGGTGATCACGCCGCGAGACCCCGCCCGCCGGGGCAGCCAGGTCTCGCTGCGCCACCCCGAGGCGTACGGCGTGGTGCAGGCGCTGATCGCCCGCGGCGTGGTCGGGGACTTCCGCACCCCCGACGTCGCGCGCTTCGGTTTCGCCCCGCTCTACGTCAGCCACGCCGACGTGTTCGACGCGGTCGAGCACCTGGTCGCGGTGATGGCCGCCGACGAGCACCAGCGGCCGGAGTACGCCGTCCGCAATGCGGTGACCTGACCCCCCAAACCGATTCGTCTGCGGTCACCCGGGGGTTTCCCGCGGGGTGATCGCAGACGAATCGGGTGGTGGTGGTGGGGGGGTCAGCGGGTCTCGAGGATCTCCCGCATCAGCTCGGCGGTCTCGGACGGCGTCTTGCCGACCTTCACGCCCGCGGCCTCGAGAGCCTCCTTCTTCGCCTGGGCGGTGCCGGACGAGCCCGACACGATCGCCCCGGCGTGGCCCATCGTCTTGCCCTCGGGGGCGGTGAAGCCCGCCACGTAGCCGACCACCGGCTTGGTGACGTGCTCCTGGATGTACGCCGCGGCACGCTCCTCCGCGTCACCGCCGATCTCGCCGATCATCACGATCGCGTCGGTGTCCGGGTCCTCCTCGAACGCCTTGAGGCAGTCGATGTGCGTCGTACCGATGATCGGGTCGCCGCCGATGCCGACGGCCGAGGAGAAGCCGAAGTCCCGCAGCTCGTACATCATCTGGTAGGTCAGCGTGCCCGACTTCGACACCAGCCCGACCCGGCCGCCCTTGGAGATGTCCGCGGGGATGATGCCGGCGTTGGACCTGCCGGGGCTGATCAGCCCCGGGCAGTTGGGGCCGATGATGCGCGTCGTGCCCTTGGCCTGGGCGTAGGAGAAGAAGTCCGCGGTGTCGTGGACCGGGACCCCCTCGGTGATCACCACGACCAGCGGCATCGCGGCGTCGACGGCCTCGATGACCGCGCCCTTGGTGCCCGCGGGCGGGACGAAGACCACCGAGACGTCGGCACCGGTCGCGTCCATGGCCTCCTTGACCGACCCGAACACCGGCACGGAGATGCCGTCGAAGTCGATGCTCTGGCCGGCCTTCTTCGGGTTCACCCCGCCGACGATGTTGGTGCCCGACGCGATCATCCGCCGGGTGTGCTTCTGCCCCTCGGAGCCGGTCATCCCCTGGACGACGACCAAGCTGTTCTCATTGAGGAAAATCGCCATGTCTCTCTCCGCCCCTACTTCGCAGCCAGCTCGGCGGCGCGGTCGGCCGCTCCGTCCATCGTGTCGACCATCGTCACCAGCGGGTGGTTGGCCTCGTTGAGGATCCGGCGGCCCTCCTCCACGTTGTTGCCGTCGAGGCGTACGACGAGCGGCTTGTTCGCCTCGTCGCCGAGCATCTCGAGCGCGTGCACGATGCCGTCGGCGACCGCGTCGCACGCGGTGATGCCACCGAAGACGTTGACGAACACGCTCTTGACCTGGGGGTCCCCGATGATGATGTGCAGACCGTTGGCCATCACCTGGGCGGACGCGCCGCCGCCGATGTCGAGGAAGTTGGCGGGCTTGACGCCGGAGTGCTTCTCGCCGGCGTAGGCGACCACGTCGAGGGTCGACATGACCAGGCCCGCGCCGTTGCCGATGATGCCGACCTCGCCGTCGAGCTTGACGTAGTTGAGGCCCTTCTCCTTGGCCTCCGCCTCCAGCTGACTGCCGGCGTCGGCTTCCGTGATCTCGTACTTCGCGTGGTCCTCGTGGCGGAAGTCCGCGTTGTCGTCGAGCGTGACCTTGCCGTCGAGCGCCTCGAGGTGGCCGTCACCGAGGCGGACCAGCGGGTTCACCTCGACCAGGGTCGCGTCCTCCTTGATGAAGACGTCCCACAGCTTCTTGACGACGTCCTTGGCCTCCTCCGCGATCGCCTCGGGGAAGCGGGTCGTGGCCACGATCTCGGCGGCCTTCGCGTCGTCGACCCCGGTCTGGGGGTCGATCGAGACCTTGGCGACCGCGTCGGGGTTGGTGCGCGCGACCTCCTCGATCTCGACACCACCCTCGATGCTCGCGATGCACAGGTAGTCGCGGTTGGCCCGGTCGACCAGGAACGAGAAGTAGTACTCGTCGGCGATGTCCGCGGTCGGCGCGACCAGCACCCGGTGCACCGTGTGGCCCTTGATGTCCATGCCGAGGATGTCCTGGGCGCGGGCCACGGCCTCGTCGGGGTTCTCGGCGAGCTTCACGCCGCCGGCCTTGCCGCGGCCGCCGACCTTCACCTGGGCCTTCACCACGACCCGCCCGCCGTTCTCCTCGGCGGCCGCCGCGGCGTCCTCGGCCCTCTCCACGACGGTGCCGATGTTGACCGGCACGCCATGCTTGGCGAAGAGCTCCTTCGCCTGGTACTCCATCAAGTCCACGGTTGACCCGTCCTCTTCGGTTTCGACTGCACCCCGGCGCGCGGTTTCGGCCTCGGGCGGCGTTGTCCACGCCCGACCCTAGCCCTGTAACCGCGGTCACTACCACGTAGGGTCCGTCACACCGCGGACGCCCCGGAGGTACGGCGCGCACGGTCCCCCGACCGGTTTCGGACCACCCGCAGCCACGCCCGGGCCCCGCCCGTTGCCCTCGCGCGGAGTCCCCCGGTCGCGTACCCAAACCTCCCGAAGGTCGTTGTCCTGGTGACACCCGGCACGAGAGGCGATTCAGATGAAGGCACGACGTACCCCCGCCGCGCTGGCCGGCGGCGCCCTGGTCCTCACCGGGCTCGCGGCCACCGGGCTGGCCCCGACCAGCGCGGCCGCCTCGGTCGACAGCACGCCCGGCTACTCGCTGCGCCACATCACCGTGGACGTGAGGGTCGGGCCCCACCGCGACCAACCATGCACGGTCAACGCCGACATCTACCGGCCCGACCACACCACCCGCCGGCACAGGCGGCCGGCCATCCTCACCACCAACGGCTTCGGGGGCAGCAAGGACGACTCCAACGAGTCGGCGATCGGCCGTGGCTTCGCGCGCGAGGGGTACGTCGTGCTCGCCTACTCCGGCCTCGGGTTCGGCGGCTCCGGCTGCAAGATCCACCTCGACGACCCGGACTACGACGGCGCCGCGGGCAAGCAGATGGTCGACGTGCTCGCCGGCAAGCACCGGTTCACCGACTCCGACACCGGGCGCACCGGCCGGGTCCGCTACGTGGCCGAGCAGGCGCCGGGCGACCCCCGGGTCGGCATGATCGGGGGGTCCTACGGCGGCGAGATCCAGTTCGCGGTGGCCATGCAGGACAAGCGCGTGGACGCCCTGATCCCGATCATCACCTGGAACGACCTCTCCTACTCGCTGGCCCCCAACAACACCGACCTCGCCCGCGGCGTGACGTACCGGACTCCCGGGGTGGCGAAGAAGGAGTGGGTGGACCTGTTCTTCTCGGTGGGGATCACCGACGGGGTCCAGGGCTTCCAGTACGACCCGACGCGCGACCTCCCGCCCTGCCCGAACTTCGCCGACGGGGCCTGCCCGGCGGCCGTGCAGCTCAACACCGCCGGCTACCCCGACGACGCGACGCTTGCCCTCGCACGACACGCGTCGGTCGCGTCGTACGTGCGCCGGATCAAGGCGCCGACGCTGCTCTCGCAGGGCCAGAAGGACACGCTGTTCAACCTCCAGGAGGCGGTGGCGACGTTCAAGGCGCTCCGGCGCCAGGGCACGCCCGCCCGGATGATCTGGCAGTCGTGGGGGCACTCCGGCTCCACGCCCGCTCCGGGCGAGCTGGACTTCAACGCCACGTCCCTGCGCGACTCCTACCTCGGCCGCCGGTTCCTCGACTGGATGGACCACTACGTCAAGGGCGATCGCCAGGCGCCGGTGGGCCCGCGGTTCTCCTACTTCCGGGACTGGGTGCACTACGACACCTCGGCCGCGCACGCCGGCCGGGCGGTCCGCAGGGCGTACGCCGAGCGGTCGAGGTTCTCGCAGGCCCCGACCAGCACGCTCTACTTCACCGGCGCCGACGGCCTGACCCCGTCCCGTTCCTCGGTGGTGAGCGGCTCGGCGTCCTACGCGAACGCCTCGGCCGCCCCGACGTCGTACTCCGAGACGTCGGGTCTCGAGGGCGGCCAGGTCAACCAGGACCCGTCGGACACCCCGGGCACCTTCGCGGCGTTCACCAGCGGCCCGCTGGCGCGCGGAGTGGCGCTCGTGGGCTCGCCCCGGCTCACCCTCCACCTCGACGCGCCGGTGGCGGCCGGCACCCAGACCGCGGGGCCGGCCGGCCGGCTGATCCTCTTCGCGAAGGTCTACGACGTGGCGCCCGATGGCACCAAGACGCTGCAGCACCGGCTGATCTCACCGGTGCGGGTCAAGGACGTGACCGAGCCGGTGCGGGTCCAGCTGCCGGGGGTCGTGCAGAAGTTCCGGGCCGGGCACCGCATCCAGGTGGTCGTGGCGGCCAGCGACTTCGCCTACGCCGACAACGCCGCGGCCCAGCCGGTCACCGTCACCACGTCCCCGGACGCGCCCAGCATGCTGCGGCTGCCGCTGACGGGCCGGCTCGTCTTCTGACCGGGGGGACGGCGGCGTCGGTGCTAGGCGCCGACGCTGCTGCCGTCCGCCACGTGGTCGCGCACCCACTCCACGATCTCGGTCGTGGTGGCGCCGGGGGTGAAGACGCGTGCCACGCCCATCTCCTCGAGCAGCGGGATGTCGGCCTCGGGGATGATCCCGCCGCCCATGACCACGATGTCGCGCGCGTCGCGGGCGTCGAGCAGGTCGATCAGCTTCCGGAACAGGGTCATGTGCGCCCCGGAGAGCACCGAGAGGCCGATCACGTCGGCGTCCTCCTGGATCGCCGTCTCCACGATCTGCTCGGGCGTCTGGTGCAGGCCGGTGTAGATGACTTCGTGGCCGGCGTCTCGCAGCGCGCGAGCGATCACCTTGGCGCCGCGGTCGTGCCCGTCGAGCCCGGGCTTGGCCACCACGATCCTGATCGGAGCCACCATGAAACTCACACCACCTCTGCATCGTCCTTGTGGTCGCAGACTAGCCGACGCTCGCCGCTCCCCCTCTAGACCATCGGGTTTGGACCGCGGTGACCGCGGGCACAAGCACGGTGCTCGTCCCGCGGAGTCGGGGCCTGCGTCCGCGTCGGGGGTGTGACGAGGGCCACCGGAGGACCACCCTGCGGGACAAGTGCGTGACTGTTCCGTTATTGTTCGTCGTTGCGTGCCCCCGACGTAAGGATCCACCTCCGTGGCGAACCACCGTGCCGAGAAGCCGAAGGCTTCCCGTCGGCGATCGCGGGGCGCCGAGCCAGAGGCGACCCGTCGCCCCGCGCGGGACGTCCCGGCGGTGGGCGAGCGGCGTACGACGCCCCCGCCGGCGAGCCGCCCGCCGGTGAGTGCCCCGCCGACGCGTTCCCAAACGGTGGGCTCCCGAGCGGCCAGCTCCCAGACGGTGAGCCCGGGCAAGCGCAGGGCCGTCAAGCAGACCACCCACGCCGGCGGCCGGAAGAACCTGTTCCCCGGCCTGCCGTCCGCCCCGACCCTGGTCGGGGCCGCGGCACTGGCGCTCGCCGCGGCGGGCGCGGTGACGGTCAGCGGCTCGGGGCTCGGTTCGCAGTTCGCCTCCGGCGACCTGCAGAAGGCGGCGGCCCAGGCCAGCGTGCTCAACGGCGCGAGCAGCATCGGCTCGAGCGACGCGCTGAGCGGTCGCAAGCGGGCGGTCAGCCGCGACACCCAGCGCGAGGCGCTCCAGGACGCTGCCGACCAGCAGCTCCAGGCGGCCGCCGAGGCGCAGGCCAAGCAGCGCAACGCCGCGCTGGCCGCGCTCGCCGCCAGTGCGGAGAAGCACGCCAGCTACATCGCCAAGAACGCCTGGCAGCTGCCGATCCCGATGGGCGTCTACCACCTGACGGCCCGCTTCGGCCAGTGCTCGACCCTCTGGTCGCACTGCCACACCGGGCTGGACTTCGCGGCCCCTGTCGGCACCCCGATCCACGCGGTGGCCGGCGGTGTGGTGACGGACGTGGGCTACTCGGGCGCCTACGGCAACCGCACCATCGTCACGCTGACCGACGGCACCGAGCTGTGGTACTGCCACCAGACGTCGTACACCGTCAGCGTGGGCCAGCAGGTCACCGCCGGGGAGCTGATCGGCACCGTCGGCGCCACCGGCAACGTGACCGGTCCGCACCTGCACCTCGAGGTCCGGCCGGGCGCCGGCGACCCGGTGGACCCCTACGCCGCGCTGGTGGCCCACGGCGTCAACCCCGGCTGACCCCGGTGGCGGCGGACGGCGTGGGTCAGAGCTTCTCGACCGGCGCGTAGCGCAGCAGCAGCCGCTTCACGCCCTGGCTGCCGAAGTCGATCGAGGCGACCGCCTTGTCGGCGACCCCCTCGATGGCGACCACGCTGCCCATGCCGAACGTGTCGTGCAGGACCCGGTCCCCCGGCTCCAGCGAGGGGACCTCCCGCTTCTGCCCGCGGGCGTCGGCGTCCGCACGGACCGCTGCGGCCCCGAACCGGCGGGTCGGCGCGCCCGCGTTGCGGCTCGGCAGCGCGGTTGCGACCGGCCGGTTCCAGGAGGTCTGGGCGGCCTCGGTGCGCCG
This sequence comes from uncultured Actinomycetota bacterium, assembly GCA_963838025.1. Lineage (GTDB taxonomy): Bacteria > Actinomycetota > Actinomycetes > Propionibacteriales > Nocardioidaceae > Nocardioides_B. Next base: position 615,416 of record CAWIPF010000001.1, on the reverse strand, counting down.
CCAGTCGACGAGGTCGACCGGCAGCTCGTCGAGGAACCGGGAGGCCGGGTTGTGCGACGGCGCGCCCCAGGCGGACCGGACCACGGCCCGGGACACGTAGAGCCGCTGCTGCGCACGCGTGACACCGACGTAGGCCAGCCGCCGCTCCTCCTCCAGCTCCGTCTGGTCCCCGAGCGAGCGCATGTGCGGGAACACGCCGTCCTCCAGGCCGGTGAGGAACACGACCGGGAACTCCAGGCCCTTCGCGGTGTGCAGGGTCATCAGGGTGACGACACCGTCGTCGTCGCCCTGGTCGGGGATCTGGTCGGAGTCGGCGACGAGCGCGACGCGCTCCAGGAAGTCGCCCAGGGTTGACGAGGCCTCGCCCCGGCCCTCGTCTGTCCCGGCGAGACCGGGCGGCTCCGCCGGGGGTTCGCCGGGCGCGTCGGCGAACTCCCGTGCCACAGCCACCAGCTCGGCGAGGTTCTCCACACGGGTCTCGTCCTGCGGGTCCTCGGAGTCCTCGAGCTCCTGGAGGTAGCCGCTGGAGGCGAGCACCTGCTCGAGCACGACGTCCGCGCGCTCGCCCGCGTCGACCATCGAGCGGAGCTCGTCGACCATGGCGACGAACGCCTTGACGCAGGTGACGGAGCGGGAGGCGATGCCGGGGGCATCCTCGACCCGCTGCAGTGCCTCGAAGAACGTGATCCGCTCCCGCTGGGCCAGCGCCTCCACGCACGCCTCGGCACGCTCGCCGATGCCGCGCTTGGGCACGTTGAGGATCCGGCGCAGCGACACCTCGTCCGCGGGGTTGACCAGCATCCGCAGGTAGGCCAGGGCGTCGCGCACCTCCTTGCGCTCGTAGAAGCGCACGCCGCCGACCACCTTGTAGGGCAGCCCGACGCGGATGAACACCTCCTCGAACACCCGCGACTGGGCGTTGGTGCGGTAGAACACCGCGACCTCACCGGGCTTCGCGGCGCCCTCGTCGGTGAGCCTGTCGATCTCCTCGGAGACGAAGCGGGCCTCGTCGTGCTCGTCGTCGGCGACGTAGCCGACGATCCGCTCGCCGTCCCCCGCGTCGGACCACAGGTTCTTGGCCTTGCGGCCCCGGTTGCGGCTGATCACGGCGTTCGCCGCGGTCAGGATCGTCTGCGTCGACCGGTAGTTCTGCTCCAGCAGGATCGAGGTGGCGTCGGGAAAGTCCTCCTCGAACTGCAAGATGTTGCGGATGTTGGCCCCGCGGAAGGCGTAGATCGACTGGTCCGCGTCGCCGACCACCATCAGCTCGGACGGCTCGGTCCCGTAGGCGTCCGGCGCGTCCGGGTCCGCTCCCCCGCGCAGGCCGCCCGCCGCGCCGTGGCTGTGCCCGCAGAGCTCGCGGACCAGGGCGTACTGCGCGTGGTTGGTGTCCTGGTACTCGTCGACCAGCACGTGCCGGAACCTGCGCCGATAGCTCTCGCGGACCTCCGGGAACGCCTGGAAGAGGTGCACCGTGGTCATGATCAGGTCGTCGAAGTCGAGCGCGTTGGCGGCACGCAGCCGCTGCTGGTAGAGGGCGTAGGCCTCGGCGTAGGTCTCCTCGAGGTGGTTCTTGGCGTTCTTGGCGGCGTCCTCGTAGTCGACCAGCTCGTTCTTGCAGTTCGACACCCAGTTGAGCACCGCCCTGGGCTGGTAGCGCTTCGGGTCGAGGTCGAGGTCCCGGCACACCAGGGTCATCAGCCGCTTGGAGTCGGCGGCGTCGTAGATGGAGAACGAGGACTTGTAGCCGAACTTGTCGATCTCCTTGCGCAGGATCCGCACGCACGCCGAGTGGAACGTCGACACCCACATGATCCGGGCCCGCCGCCCGACCAGCTCCTCGACCCGCTCGCGCATCTCCGCGGCGGCCTTGTTCGTGAACGTGATCGCCAGGATCGAGCCGGGGTGGGCGTTGCGCTCCGCGATCAGCCAGGCGATCCGGCGGGTCAGCACCCGGGTCTTGCCGGACCCGGCGCCCGCGACCACCAGGAGCGGTGTGCCGGCGTGCATCACGGCCGCGCGCTGTGGGTCGTTGAGGCCCTCGAGCAGCTCCTCCGGCGACGGCGTACGGCGTCGGGAGGGGCTCTCACCTTCGTCGGACCCACCGTCGCGCGGGGACTCGTCTCGGGTCGGGGCCTGCGGGATCGGGAACAGCGCGCTCATGTCCTGCCCAGCCTACGTGCCCACGGGGACGTTCCCACCCGCCCGGGGGCAGGTCCGACCGGCGAAGCCCCGCACCCGGTCAGCGCCCGTTCGCGGAGAAGTGCATCAGGTCCTTCAGGGACGAGTAGTCGCCGCCCCAGGTCCAGCCGACGCGGGCGAACGCCCGGGTGACCACGCCGCCGCGCAGGATCATGCCGGGGCGCCGCCACGACCGGTCGAGGTAGGCGCCGGCCAGCTCGGGGAGCACCAGGTCACCCTTGTGGTAGGGGTTCATGAACGGGTTGACGTCGATCGCGAGCCCGTAGGCGTGCGCGGACCAGGTGGTGGTGGTCCGCGTCGCCCGGCAGACCATCGCGGCGGTGTTGTTGCCGTCGCCGGTGGGCGGAGCCTCCAGGTCGGCCGTGGTCACCAGCCGCATCGACTCGATCGGGAACCTCGCGGCGTACAGCCGGCGGAACACCGAGACCACGTCGTCGGCGACCCGCGCGTTCACGACCAGCTCACCGGTGTGGGCGCGCCCGTCGAAGCCATGGAAGGAGACGGTGACGTAGCGCAGGTCGCGCAGGCCCACCGGGCAGCGCGGCGACCAGGACCGGCCCATGCGGGTGCGGATCGCCGGCGTGATCGGGCCGATGCTCGATGCGAACCGCGCCCCCGCCGGCGGAGGGAGCACGTCGACCGTGGGCATCCGCCGCACCCGCAGCTCCGGCGGGGTGGGCAGCACCCGGCCGAACCCGTCCGGCCGCAGTGGGAGCGGGTGCGCGCCGACCACCCAGCTGTCGAGCCGCGGACCCGACGGCCGGTGTCGGCGGGGGCTCGGCGACGGGGAGGCGACCGGCGAGGGTGAGCCCGTGGCCGCGGACGGCCGGCCCGACGGGACGGTGGGGGCGCCGGCGTGGTCGGCCGGGGCGCCGCACGCCGTCACCGCGAGCAGCGCCACCGCGCCGACCACCGCGCCGACCGACCTGCGGCCCGCTCCGCTGCCCACTCTGCTACCCACTCCGTGCCCCAACCTGCCGCAGACCCGCCCCACTCAACCAGCCGCGTGCCCACCCGACTCCTGACGCACCCAGTCTCACCCCGCCGCCCAATTACCAGGGGATGCCGGGGAACTGTCGCATCCCGTGGTGAACTTCCCAGGGGACGCGACAGTTCTCCACGGGGAGCCGCGCCGTCCGGAGGAGCCGCACCATCCGGAGGAGCCGCACCGTCCGGAGGAGCCGGACCATCCCGGGACCCAGCGGCCCCGCGCCGGTGGTCAGTGCCAGAAGACCGCGACCCCGATGTTGAGCACGGTCAACCCGAGCAGGCCGCCGTAGAGACCGTTGGGCAGTGACGGCTTCTTGCGGTTGACGAACACCAGCACGCCGATGACCAGGGCGACCACCAGCTTCACGCCGACCTTGACGTGGTTGACGTCCTCGTCGGGCATGCCCTCGAGCACGCCGACCAGCAGCAGCCCGGTGACCAGCTGGGTGAGGATGCCGTGGAACATCGCGTTGTTGACCACGCGAGGGTCGGCCCTGACCTGCACGAACAGGCCACCGAACAGGGAGGCAAGGCCGATGAAGTGGAAGAACAGCAGCACGTCGCGCAGGAAGCTCATGCGCACCATCTAACCCGGCCGCCTCCGGGCTTCGCCCACCGGGCCGCGTCAGAGCAGCCGGCGGTCCGACGCCCAGCGGGTCAGCTCGTGGCGCGAGGAGAGCTGCAGCTTGCGGAGCACGCTCGACACGTGGGTCTCCACCGTCTTCACCGAGATGAACAACGTGGCGGCCACCTCCTTGTAGGCGTAGCCACGAGCGATCAGCCGCATCACCTCGCGCTCCCGCTCGGTCAGCCGGTCGAGGTCCTCGTCGACCTGGGCCACCTCGATCGAGCCGGCGAACGCGTCGAGCACGAAGCCGGCCAGCCGCGGCGAGAAGACCGCGTCGCCCTCGGCCACCCGTTCGATCGCGGAGACCAGCTCGGGCCCGGTGATCGTCTTGGTGACGTAGCCGCGGGCGCCGGCCCGGATGGTGCCGATGACGTCCTCGGCGGCGTCGGACACGCTGAGCGCCAGGAACCGGGTCTCGGGGGCGCGCGGGGCCACCCGGCGCATCACCTCGCCCCCGCCACCCCCGGGAAGGTGTACGTCGAGCAGCACCACCTCGGGACGCAGCCGGAGCACGGACTCGACGGCCTCGTCCACGTCCGCCGCCTCGCCCACCACGTCGACGTGGCCGGCCAGCTCGGCCTTCACCCCGGTCCGGAACATCGCATGGTCGTCCACGACCACCACCCGCCGCGGGGATCCTGCGCCTGCCATCAGCCCTCCTCCTCGCCGGTCCGCATCCACAGCCGGACCTCGGTCCCCTGCCCGAGCGCGCTGCTGACCAGCGCCTCGCCTCCGTGCCGTTCCATCCGGTCCACGATGCTGTGGCGGACGCCGAGGCGGTCCTCGGGGACCGCGCTCTCGTCGAACCCACGGCCACGGTCCCGCACGAACACCTCTACCACCGCCGCACCTGCCTCCGCGAACACGTCCACCTTGTCGGCGCCGGAGTGCTTGGCGGCGTTGACCATCGCCTCGCGGGCGGCCAGCACCAGCGGCCGGGTCTGCTCGCCGACCGCGACGTCGCCCACGGTCACCACCTCCACCGGCACACCGTGCGCGTCCTCCACCTCGGCGGCGGCCGCGCGCAGGGCGCTCGCCAGCGTCGTGACCGGCCGGACGTCGTCGCCGTACAGCCAGGAGCGCAGGTCACGCTCCTGCGCCCGGGCCAGGGTCGCGACCATCCGGCCGTCGCCGCTGTGCTTCTGGATCAGCGCGAGCGTCTGGAGCACCGAGTCGTGCAGGTGGGCCGCGACGTCGGCCCGCTCCTGCGAGCGCACCCGGGCCGCCCGCTCCTCCGACAGGTCGCCCACGAGCCGGAACAGCCACGGCCCGGCGACCAGCGCCAGCCCGGCCACCCCGAGCACGCCCGCGACGATGACGTCCCACGCCACCCCGACCGGCCCGGTCTGTACGGCGAACATCACCAGCGCTGTCACCAGCAGCCCGGCACCGGCCGCGAGGCGCGCGTAGGAGGCGGCACCGCCGCGGCCCACGACGGCGCGCGCCAGGTCGACGCGGCCACTGCTGTCGAGCCAGCGTTCGCGCTGCGCCTCGTCCGCCTGCCGCCAGAGCACGGCGACGCCGACCACCGCGAGCAGCACGGGCCAGAACAGGAAGGACCCTCCGCCGACGAGGCCCTGCACCAGGAACAGGCCGCCGAGCGCGACGGCGGCCAGCGCGACCAGCGGGCCCATGTCCTGCAGGCGTCCTCGGTGCCGGGGTCGCTTGCCCTGCCGGCCCGCGGCCTCGAGCCCCGGGCTGCTCTCCTCCAGGTGCGGGTCACTGGGAAGCACCAGCCAGAGCCCGCCGTACGCCACCACCCCGAGCCCGCCGAGCGCCGCCGCGAGCAGGAACCCGATACGGACGTGGAGCACCGGCACCGCGAGGTGCCGGGCGAGGCCGGCCGCCACGCCGCCGAGCAGCCGGTCGTCGGTGCTCCGGTAGGCGCGCCTCGGCACGTACGCCGGCGTGGGGCTGCGGGTCTCCATGGTGCTGCCATCGTCACACAGCCAGGGGGGTCCCACCCATGAGTGACGACCCTGGCTCGTCCCTGAGCCCGCCGGGACCGAAGGTCCCACGGAACCAGGGCTTTCCCCGATAGCCGGCCATCCCGCGAGGGACCAGGATCGAGGTATGACACAAACGCCTCAGCAGGAGCGCAACGGCGTGCGCACCGAGAACCTGCGCGACTACTCGACGCTCCGTCGCAGCGTCTCCGACCGCAAGGTCGCCGGTGTGGCCGGCGGCCTCGGCCGGCACCTCAACATCGACCCGACGGTCGTGCGCGTGCTGTTCGTCGTGCTCTGCTTCTTCGGCGGTGCGGGCCTGCTCATCTACGGCGCCGCGTGGCTGCTGGTGCCGGACGAGGGCAGCGACGAGGCCGTCGTGTCCACCAGCCCGAGCACGCGCACCGCACTGCTGCTCGCCGCCGCAGTCGTCGCGGGGTTCCTGCTCATCGGCGACTCCTGGGGGCGCTTCGGCTTCCCCTGGCCGCTGGCGGTCCTCGCCCTGGTCGTATTCGTGATCCTGATGAATCGAGACAAGCCCATGACCAACCAGAACCCGCAGAGCCCGGCCGGCTCCGGGCCCGTCGCGCCTCCGGCCGACGGCGACACCACGACGCTGCCGCCTTCCGACGGCTCGGCCTACGACCCCCAGCCGCCCGCCCCTCCGTGGGCGCCGCCCACCGGGCAGGCCTACCAGCCGCCGCCGCCCCGTCCGGACCGCGGGCCCAAGCTGTTCGGCTTCACCATGGCCCTGCTGGCCGTGGCGCTGGGCGCGCTCGGGCTGTACGACGTGGCCGGCGGTGACGTCACGGCCTCCGCCTACGCTGCCCTCGCCCTGGCCGTCGTCGGCCTGATGCTCGTCGTCGGCGCGTGGGTCGGCCGGGCCGGTGGCCTGATCCTCGCCGGCATCGTGGCCGCGATCGCGCTGGCCGCGACGTCGGTGGCGCACGGCAACTTCCAGGACAGCCGCGAGCTGTCCTACCGTCCGGCGAGCGCCGCCGCGGTGCAGAGCAGCTACTCGACGCCCACCGGGCGGATCCAGCTCGACCTCAGCGACGTCCGCAACGCGGCGGCGCTGGACGGCCGCACGATCGACGTGCACGCCAACGTCGGGGAGATCGTGGTGGTCCTGCCGCCGGACGTGGGCGCGCGGATCGAGGCGGACGTCTCGGGGCCGGGTGGCATCGACCTGCCCGACCGGCACTCGGGCGGGATCAACACCCATGCGGCGCAGGACGTGACCCCGGGTGACGAGGTCGCGCACGTGAACCTGAACCTCGACCTCGCGGTCGGACACATCGAAGTGAGGCAGTGATGAGAACCCATCCGCTCAACGTCAGCTACCTGGTCATCGGCCTGGTGTTCCTCGGGATCTCCGGGTCGTGGGCGCTCCGGTCGTCCGGCGTGATCGACACCGCCGAGATCCGGTGGCTGCTTCCGCTGACCCTGGTCGTGGCGGGGGTGGTCGGCCTGGTCGCCTTCGCGGCGAAGGGCCTCACCGGCCGCGACGACGAGTCGACGCAGTACCCACCCGAAGGAGAGAACCGATGACGCAGCAGCCGCAGACCCCCTACCCGCAGACCCCGAAGCGCCTGGTGCGCAGCCGTGACGACCGCTGGGTCGCCGGCGTGTGCGGCGGCGTAGCGCGCTACCTCGGCGTCGACGCCAACCTGGTCCGGCTCGTGGTGGTGCTCGGCACCGTCTTCGGCTTCGGGTCGCTCCTGGTCGCCTACATCATCGGCTGGATCCTGATGCCGGAGGAGTGAGCGACCGACCCCTCGACCGAGGCCCCCGGGAAGCCGTCCCGGGGGCCTCGTCGTCGGCAGACCCGAGCTGGTGGGGTCTCGCGAACGGCCTGCGCACGCGGGAAATTCGATGGCCCGCACGGTCGCGGCTGCCTACCGTTGGTGTGGTGCGCCACCTACCTCTCGCCGACCCGGGAACCGCGGACCACCGCTCGCCGGCCAGCTTCCTCTGGTGGCTGATGACCGGCCAGTGGCACACCCTGGTCATGGGGATGTTCTTCGGCGTCGTCTGGATGGTCGCCCAGGCCGTGATGCCGGCGGTCATCGGTCACGCGATCGACGACGGGGTGGCCGCCCGAGACACCCGCTCCCTGGTGACCTGGACCCTGGCGATGCTCGGCATCGGGCTGGTGCAGGCCGCGGCCGGGATCATGCGGCACCGGTTCGCGGTCACGAACTGGCTGACCGCGGCGTACCGCACCGTCCAGCTCGTCGCGCGGCACGCGACCCACCTGGGTGCGACGCTGCCGCGGCGCGTCGCCACCGGCGAGGTCGTGGCGATCGGCACGAACGACCTCGCCCACCTCGGCAACGCCATGGACGTGACCGCGCGTGCGACCGGCGCGGTGGTCTCCTTCGTCGTGGTGGCCGTCATCCTGCTCCAGACCTCGACCGTGCTCGGACTGGTCGTGCTGATCGGCGTTCCCCTGCTGCTGCTGGCGATCGGGCCGCTGCTCAAGCCGCTGCAGCGCCGCAACCTCGCCCAGCGCGAGCTGATGGGCGAGCTGTCCAACCTCGCCACCGACATCGTCAGCGGGCTGCGCATCCTGCGGGGCATCGGCGGGGAGAAGGTGTTCCACGACCGCTACGTGCGCGACTCGCAGGAGGTGCGCAGGGCCGGGGTCCGGGTCGGCCGGCTGCAGTCGGTGCTGGACGCCTTCCAGGTCCTGCTGCCCGGCATCTTCGTGGTGCTCGTGGTGTGGCTGGGCGCACGGTTCGCCGTCCAGGGCCGGATCACCGCGGGCGAGCTGGTCGCGTTCTACGGGTACGCCGCGTTCTTGATGATCCCGCTGCGCACTGCGACCGAGTTCGCCAACAAGTGGATCCGGGCGTTCGTGGCCGCGCGCAGGGTGGTCCGGGTGCTGGCGCTCGAGCCCGAGATCCAGGACGCCGACGATCGTTTCCTGCCCGAGCCGCCGGTGGGCGCGGAGCTGGTCGACGTGGCCAGCGGGCTGCGCGTCCCCCACGGCGCGATCACCGCCCTGGTCTCCGACGAGCCCGAGGAGACCGCCGCGGTCGCCGACCGGCTGGGTCGCTACGCGGAGGGCGAGGTGCGTTGGGGCGACGTGCCGCTGGCCGGCCTGCCGCGGGCCGTCGTACGGCGCCGCATCGTGGTGTCGGACACCGGCAGCACGCTGTTCTCGGGGGTGCTCCGCGACCAGCTCGACATCCGCGACCGCGGCGACGAGGCCCTGGCCGACGCCCTCCGCACCGCCTCGGCGGAGGACGTGCTCGAGGCGCTTCCCGACGGCCTGGACGCCGAGGTCAGCGAACGGGGCCGGTCGTTCTCCGGAGGCCAGCGCCAACGGCTCGTACTGGCCCGGGTGCTCACCGCGGACCCGGAGATCCTGGTGCTCGTCGAGCCCACCTCCGCGGTCGACGCGCACACGGAGGCGCGGGTCGCGGACCGGCTGCGACGTCACCGCGCCGGCCGCACCACGGTGGTCACCACGACCAGCCCGCTGCTGCTCGACCGGGTCGACCACGTCGCCTTCCTCAGCGGGGGCAGGGTCGTCGCCTTCGGCGCCCACCGGGACCTGCTGCGCGACGTGCCGGCCTACCGCGCCGTGGTGACCCGCGAGGTCGAGGAGGAGATGACGCGATGAGCACCGTCCTGCCGGTCGCCGACGGTCCCCAGGTGCGTCGCTACGCCCTCGCGCTGTTCCGCCGCCACCCGCGAGCGATCTGGGCCGCGCTGGCGCTGCACACGGGCGCGGCCCTCGCGGCGCTGGCCGGGCCGCGCCTGCTCGGGGATCTCGTCCAGTCGGTCGCGAGCGGCACCACCGTGGGGCACGTGGACAAGGTCGTGCTCGCGCTGGCCGGGTTCCTGGCCGCGCAGACCGTGCTGACCCGCTACGCGCGTCTGGTGTCCTTCGTCCTGGGCGAGCGGGTCCTCGCGGAGCTGCGGCAGGACTTCGTCGAGAACACCTTGGCCCTGCCGGTGGGCGTCGTGGAGTCCGCCGGCAGCGGCGACCTGCTGACCCGCACGTCGCGAGACGTCGAGCAGCTCGGCTGGTCGGTCCGCTGGGCGCTGCCCGAGTGGGCCATCGCCGTGGTGACCGCCGTGCTCACGTTCGCGGCCGCCCTGCTGGTCGGCTGGTGGGTGGTGATCCCCTGCCTCCTCGGTGTGCCGCCCCTCGTGGTCGGGCTGCGGTGGTACCTCCGCCGGGCCAAGGACGGCTACCTGCGCGAGAACGCGTCGTACTCGCTGATCAACGCCTCGCTGACCGAGACGGTCGAGGGGGCGCGGACCGTCGAGGCCCTCGGCCTCGGTCGGCGGCGCATCGAGAGGATCGACCGCGACATCGCCGGCTCCTACGCGGCCGAGCGGTACACCCTGTTCCTGCGGACGGTGTTCTTCCCTTCGGTCGAGGTCGCCTACCTGATCCCGACGGTGGGGACGCTGCTGTTCGGCGGCTGGCTCTACACCCGCGGCTCGGTCTCGCTCGGGGACGTGACCGCGGCGACCCTCTACGTGCAGATGCTGATCGACCCGGTCGACCGGATCGTCTCCATCCTCGACGAGCTCCAGGTCGGCGCGGCCTCGCTGGCCCGGCTGCTCGGCGTGGCGCACGTGCCCGACGACCGCGAGGTCACCGGCCGGACGCCGAGCGGCGAACGCATCGCGGCCGACGACGTCCGGTTCGCCTACACGCCGGGACGCGACGTGCTGCACGGGGTCGACCTGTGCGTCGACGTCGGCGAGCGGATCGCGATGGTCGGCCCGTCGGGTGCCGGCAAGTCCACGCTCGGCAGGCTTCTGGCCGGCATCCACCCGCCTCGCACCGGGTCGGTCACCGTCGGCGGCGTCGGGCTCACCGAGCTCCCGCTCGCGGACCTTCGCGGCCACGTCGCACTGGTGACCCAGGAGCACCACGTGTTCGTCGGCTCGCTGCGCGACAACCTCGCGCTGGCCATCGACGACGAGGCGAGCGACGAGCGGCTCCTGCAGGCGCTCGAGGCGGTCGACGCCCGCGAGTGGGTGCTCGCCCTGCCGGAGGGCCTGGACACGGTCGTCGGCTCGGGCGGCCGCGCGCTGACCCCTCCGCAGGCCCAGCAGGTCGCGCTGGCCCGGCTGGTGCTGGCCGACCCGCACACGCTGGTGCTCGACGAGGCGACGTCGCTGATCGACCCCCGCGCCGCGCGTCACCTGGAACGGTCGCTGGCCGCCGTACTCGAGGGGCGGACGGTGATCGCGATCGCGCACCGGCTGTTCTCCGCCCACGACGCGGACCGGGTCGCGGTGGTCGAGGACGGCCGGATCAGCGAGCTCGGCTCCCACGACGAGCTGGTCGAGCGGGACGGGTCGTACGCCGCCCTGTGGTCGTCCTGGCAGGCCGGCTGACCGGGTCGCGCCCACGAACAAGCCGACACTCGACGGGGAACAAGCCAGCACTCGACGGGGAACAAGCCAGCACTCGACGGGACGGGTGGGTGTTCAGTCGGGGAGGACCGCGACCGCCTCGATCTCGACCATCTGCTCGGGGTAGCCGAGCGAGGCGACGCCGAGCAGCGTGCTCGGCACGTCGTGGTCGCCGAAGGCCTCCTTGACCACCCTCCACACGGTGCTGAGGTCCTCGCGCCACTTCGATGCGACGTACACCGTCGTCTTGGCGACGTCGTCGAGCTCGGCTCCCGCCGAACGCAGCGCCTCGACGAGGTTGGCCATCACCTGGTGGGCCTGCTGCGCGGCGTCGTCGGGGGCCACCACGTTGCCCTCGGCGTCGAGCGGGCAGGCGCCCGCGGTGAAGACGAGGCGGCCCGCCGGCACCACCGAGGCGTAGGCGTACGGGGCGCGGTCGGTCAGCGACGGGGTGTGGATCAGCTGGACTGGGGACATGCCTCGATCAAAGCACCCGGGAGGTTGCCGCGTCAGTCCTTGCCCGGCGTGGCGCCGCGCTCGTGGGCCCCACCCCAGGTCTCGCCGACGTGCGGCACGATGGGTGCATGGACCCCGACCACGACACCGAGTGGCTGCCGCTCCGCTTCCGGGACGTGGACGCGTTCGGCCACGTCTACCACGCGGAGTTCCTGACCTTGCTCGACGAGGCCCGCACCCGCTGGTTCCGCGGCGTGCTGGAGCTGGAGAACCCGTCCGACTACGTGCTGGCGCGGGTCGAGATCGACTACGTGAGCAGCCTGCTGCTCTCGGACGGCGCGGTCGCGGCCGGGTTCGAGGTCGAGCGGGTCGGCACGTCGAGCCTGACGCTGGGCGAGACCATGCGCACCCGGGACGGGCGCGTGGTGTCGCGCGGACGGGCCGTCACGGTGCTCCGCGACGCCGCCACGGGTACGTCGCGCCGGCTCACCGACGCCGAGCGCCGGCGGGCCCTCGCCCTGGCCCGGCCGGACTAGCCCGCCGGCGAGACCAGCGGACCGACAGCGGGCGCCACGGACTCCCGTGCGGGGTGCGCGCCCTGCAGCGGGATCACTGTGGCCGTGCGGCGGTCGACGCCGAGGACCTCGTCGACCCGGCCCGGCGGGAGGGGGCCGGGCGACTCGTTGGCGGCGACCATCAGCAGCGCGGTCAGCTCCACCTCCTCGGCCAGCGCCCGGTCGTGCAGCGAGACGTCGAGCGGACCTCGCGCACGCGCCTGAAACCGACGCGACGGTCCCAGGAGCGACAGCCGGGCCCGCGCGGCCTGCTCGATGAAGTGCGGGTCGGCGTGGGGGGACTCGCTCACGCACTCGGTGAGCACACGCACGACGGTGCCGCTCCGGATGTCTGAGTACTCGTGGGCCAACGTCTCCGCGACTGCCGCAAGCTCGAGATCCACCCAGTTCCTCCGTCGGCCCGAGGACGAGAAACTCCCGTCTCCTGCTATATCGCTCAAGACCCGCCCGGCGTTACACCCCCCACGCGTCCCGGGCCGGGGAGACGGCCGAAGCGGAGGTCCCGGCCCGCGAGGGTCGACTCGGCCGGCGGCAGGTCCTGCGCTCATGGGGGCCCCTCTCGGGTGAACCGCGGGGCCGGCTCGGTCGGGGGTCCCCAGGGTCCTTGCGACCCCGCCTGCAAGGGAACCCCCGCGGCCGGGCCGACGGGCCTACAGTCGGGGGGTGACCTTCGACGTCCCGGCCGACGCCTACGGGCGGTTCATGGGCCGCTACTCAGAGCCGCTCGCCACCAAGTTCCTCGACCTCGTCGACGTCCGCCGGGGGCAGCGGGCGCTCGACGTCGGCTGCGGCCCGGGCGCGGTGGCCGCGGCGCTGGTCGACCGTCTCGGCGCGGACGCAGTGGCCGCCGTCGACCCGTCGGAGCGGTTCGTGGCCGCGGTCCGGGCCCGGCTGCCCGGGGTCGACGTACGGCCCGGGACGGCGGCGAGCCTCCCGTTCGCCGACGGCGAGTTCGACGCCGCTCTCGCCCAGCTGGTCGTGCACTTCATGCCCGACCCGGTGGCGGGCCTGCGGGAGATGGCCCGGGTCACCCGCCCCGGTGGCACGGTGGCCGCCTCGGTGTGGGACCACGCCGGGGCCGGCGGGCCGCTCAGCGCGTTCTGGGCCGCCGTGCGCGACCTCGACCCCGACGCACGGGGCGAGGCCGACCTCCCCGGGGCCCGGGAGGGTGCGCTCGCACGGTTCTGCGAGGAGGCCGGGCTGCACCGGGTCGAGTCGTCCACGCTGGCCGTCACGGTGCGCTACGAGACGTTCGCGGAGTGGTGGGAGCCGTTCACCTTCGGCGTCGGCCCGGCCGGGGCCTACGTCAGCGGGCTGGACCCGGCACGGCGCGAGGCGCTGCGGGCCCGCTGCGAGCGGGACCGGCCGACCGCGCCGTTCGAGATCACCGCGTCCGCCTGGTGCGTGACCGCGCGGGTCTGACCCGCTGGCCTCAGTCCCGGGGGATGCCGGACACGGCGATCCCCGAACGGGTCCTGTAGCGCTTGTTGACCGAGATCAGTACGGCGGTCAGCGGCTCGAGCTGCCGGGCCAGCCGGAGCCGTCCCGCGTCGACACCGTCACGCGAGGTGACCGCGCGCGCGAGCTCGATCGCCACCGCCTTGGCCTGGGGGTCGTCGCCGCAGACCAGCACGTCCTCGTGGTCGAGGTACTCCTGCTCCCCCCACAGGGACACGGCGCTGACGTGGTGGAAGGCGCCCACGACTCGCGCGTCCGGCACCAGCGCCGCCGCGGCCTCCGCCGCGCTCCCCCCGGGGACGTCGAGCCCGTAGGGCCCCTCCTTGTCGAAGCCGAGGGGGTTCACGCACGAGATCACCGTCTTGCCCGCGAGCACTCCGGCCAGCGACTCCACCAGCTCGTCGTGCCCGTCGTACGGCACCGCCAGCACCACCACGTCCGCGGCCGCGGCCGCCTCCGCGTTCGCCGCGCCCGAGACCGACGCCTCGGGGACCCGGGCCCGGATCTCGTCCGCGGTCGCCGCGGCACGCTCCGCGGACCGCGAGCCGATGACCACCCGGTGGCCGTGGGCGGCCCATCGGAAGGCCAGACCCTTGCCCTGCGGACCGGTCCCGCCGATCACCGCGATCGTGTAGCTGCTCACCTGCACCCCTTCGCACGAGATCACGACCACTGCTTGAATCGTGACAGTATTGCTGTAACAGTCTCCCCCGAGGCTCTCCGCAGGAACAACGCGGACTACGTCACACCGGACAGGACGGCCGATGAAACTCTCCACCATGCTCATGTACGCCGGGAACCCGCGCGAGGCAGCCGACCAGGTGGTGGCGCTGGAGCGGGCCGGGCTGGACACGGTCTGGGTGGCGGAAGCCTACGGCTTCGACTCGCCGACGCTCATGGGCTACCTCGCCGCCAGGACGGAGACGGTCGAGATCGGTGCGGCGATCCTGAACATCTACTCGCGCACGCCCACGGCGCTCGCGCAGACCGCGGCCGGCCTGGACAACGTCAGCGGCGGCCGCGCGATCCTGGGCCTGGGCGCCTCCGGGCCGCAGGTCATCGAGGGCTGGCACGGGATGCCCTACGACAAGCCACTGGCCCGCACCCGCGAGGTGGTCGAGATCGTCCGGGCCGCGCTGCGCCGGGAGACGATCGACCACCAGGGCAGGATCTTCACGATCCCGCTGCCGGCCGACCAGGGGCTCGGCCTGGGCAAGCCGCTGAAGATGCTCACCAAGCCGGAGCGACCGGTGGTGCCGATCTACGTCGCCGCGCTCGGCGAGAAGAACGTGCAGGGCACCGCCGAGTACGCCGACGGCTGGCTGCCGTTCCTCTACGCGCCCGAGCGGGCCGACGACGTGTGGGGCGACGCGCTGCGTGCCGGCGCCGCCAAGCGCAACGCCGACCTCGGCACGCTCGAGATCTCGGCCGGCGGCATGGTCGCGGTCGGGGAGGACGTGAAGGGGATGCTCGACCTCGCCCGGCCGATGTTCGCGCTCTACATCGGCGGCATGGGCGCCAAGGGCAAGAACTTCTACAACGAGCTCGCCTGCCGCTACGGCTTCGAGGAGGAGGCCGCCAAGATCCAGGAGCTCTACCTCGGCGGCAACAAGCGGGACGCCGAGGCGCTGGTCCCGCTCGAGCTGCTCGAGATGTGCAACCTGGTGGGGCCGGAGTCCTACGTCAAGGAGCGGATCGCCGCGTTCCGCGACTCGGGCGTGACGAACCTGCAGATCCTCCCGGTGGCCGACGACCCGGCCGCCCTGGTCCGCGACCTGAAGGAGTGGGTGGCCTGATGACGGCACAGCGCGAGATCTTCGAGCCGGAGCACGAGGCGTTCCGGCAGACCGTGCGGTCCTTCCTGGAGAAGGAGGTCGTCCCCTTCCACGAGCAGTGGGAGAAGGACGGCATCGTCGACCGGGCCCTGTGGACCAAGGCGGGAGCCCTGGGGCTGCTCTGCTTCGACGTCGACGAGGAGTACGGCGGCGCCGGGGTCAAGGACTTCCGCTACAACATGGTGGTGTCCGAGGAGCTGGCCCGGGTCGGCGCCAACGGCCCGGGCTTTCCGGTCCACACCGACATCATCGTCCCCTACATCTCCAGCCTCGGGACCGACGACCAAAAGCGGCGCTGGCTCCCGGGCCTGGTCAGCGGCGAGCTGGTCAGCGCGATCGCGATGACCGAGCCCGGCGCCGGCTCCGACCTGCAGGGCATCCGCACCACCGCGGTCGACAAGGGCGACCACTACGTGCTCAACGGGTCCAAGACCTTCATCAGCAACGGCATCCTCGCCGACCTGGTGATCGTGGTGGCCCGCACCGACGCCGAGGCGGGGCACAAGGGGATCAGCCTCCTCGTGGTCGAGCGCGGGATGGAGGGCTTCGAGCGCGGCCGCAACCTCGACAAGATGGGCCTGAAGGCGCAGGACACCGCCGAGCTGTTCTTCGACGACGTCGCGGTCCCGAAGGAGAACCTCCTCGGCGAGGAGGGCAGCGGCTTCGTCTCGCTGATGGTCAACCTGCCCCAGGAGCGGCTGTCGATCGCGATGATCGCCGCCGCGGCGTGCGAGTACATCCTCGAGCTCGCGCTGGGCTACGCCAAGGAGCGGGAGGCGTTCGGCCGGCCGATCGGGAAGTTCCAGCACAACAGGTTCCTGCTTGCCGAGATGGCCACCGAGACCCGCATCGCCCGGGTGTTCGTCGACGACTGCGTGCGGCTCCACAACGAGGGCCGTCTCGACGCGACCGGTGCCTCGATGGCGAAGTGGTGGACCACCGAGCTGCAGAACAAGCTCGTCGACCGAGCGGTCCAGCTGTTCGGCGGCTACGGCTACATGACGGAGTACCCGATCGCGAAGGCGTACGTCGACAGCCGGATCCAGACCATCTACGGCGGCACCACCGAGATCCAGAAGGAGATCATCGGCCGCTCCCTCGGCATCTGACCGGGTGCGTCCCTGTTGATGGCTGCGCCGGGCACCCGCGTCTACCGGATCCGCCGAGAGTCGGGCGGTTCGTAGGGCGCATGCGCGTTGGTGACGCCCCCGGACGTGAGAAGACCGCCAAGCCTCTTCGCCGGGGCCGACCCATGGGTGTCGGTACTGCGCGGTGGGGATGCACAGGGCGTTGGAGTCGGCGATCGGCTTGCCCAGCAGATCGGCCAGCGCCTCGCGGATGATCGTTTGCTTGCGAGACGTCCGTGCCCGCGATCCGGCTTGTGTCCACCGTCGAGCGAGCCGACACTAGTGACGTGCCCGGAAACACGCGATGGCCAGAGATTCTGCCCTTCTCACCTCACGAACACGACCAATGCGTTGAGCGGGATGGTTGGGTCCTCTTCGTTCGAGGGGTCAAGAAGTCCGAGCCGCTCCGCGGCGACGCCACCTGGGACGGAAGCATCGGCGGCCTCGTGCTGCTCATCCTGAGTCTCGGGTTGGTGCATCTCTGGTGGAAGTCACAGGACACCTGGAAGGTAGGGGTTCTGCGGTATCGACCAAGCCGTCTCGGCGGACGCATAGCAGTCGTGCACAAGGAACTGCTTCCCACCGGTGAAGAACCGACCGGGCGAATCGCCGAACTCGTTGAAGATGTGGAGCAGGGGCGTTTCGACGCCACGTGAGCGCACGTTCAGATGCCCGCGCCGCTGACAGTGGAGAAGGCCGCGTCGGCTCGCCTCCCGGTGCTGCCACCAGCTCCAGCATCCGGCCGTGTCGGTCCGGTCCAATGACATGGGTCAACAGGAGATTGTCATACGCATCTGCGATCCGCTCGCACCGCGATGCCGCGCAAAGAGAAAGCCCGGGCATGTCAGCGTGCTCGAACGTTCCCGGTCCCGGGTGCCCGGTGCACGCGGTCGTGCACCTCAGTCGGGGTCCACGCGAAGAACGCCGCGGGTGACGAGTTGGCCAGCCGTTGTCCGCACGCGCACCCTATCGCCCGAGCTCATATGCGGCACGCCGGCGTGGTGGTCCAGGTGCGCGAAGCCGTCCGTATGCACCCGCATCCGACCGACGAACGTGCCATGTACCCGCACGATCACGGACCGACCAGCGAGTCTGCGAACGTGGTGGATCGAAATCTCGAACTCCCGGGAACTGCCCTCCTGGTCGAACTCGGCATGCCCGTGCACACGCGGGAAGGCGACGGTGGGCCGCATCTGGGCCTCGAGGTCGAGTTCAGCCGCCCCCGCCGGCGGCATGGGGAGCACCAGCGTCGCGGCGGACGTGACGGCGGCAACCGCACCTGCAATGGCAGACTTGACGGTCACCACTTTCTCCTCTCAGGCGGCCAGGCCCATCCACTCCTCAGACCAGCCCCCGTAGACACGCTTCCAGCCTCACGCGATGCCCCCGGAACGAGTAGGGCCAGGCGTCCCGTCCCGCCGTGCCCGTCAGCGTGTCTCATCTGCGGTCCGCGCCCGTTCCGACTGCCGGAAGGCCGCGCAAGCCACGTCGTCAGGCCATACTCAGGTCCGTGAACGCTCGAAGCTGGCGGAGTCTCCTCTTGGTTGCCGCGCTGTTGCTGGTCGCTCTCGCCGTCGACATGTTTTCTTTGCCGAACCACCAGTGGCGAGCCTCAGTTGTGGCGGCGGCAGCAGTCTTCTCCCTGTTGGTCGCCTGGAAAGGCGTCCCTCCGACGAGACGCTGAGACCGCTCATGACTCCGAGGCCGGTCTCGGCCTGGCCGCAGCGCCTTCCGGGCGCGTGAACACTGGCCCCAACAGCGCACACTGCCCGTCAGTCAGATCACTTGGGTACGACACGCCCAGCGCGGTGCCGATCCGCCCCGCGACGCAATAGGGACTAGCCCAGTGAGTGCCGACGCGGCCGTCAGGGTGCCGGCGGCGGGCCGAGGATCTCGATGCCGTGCCGGGCGGCGGCGTGGCCGAGCGCCGCTGGGTCGAGCTCGAAGGAGTCCGGAAGCACCCGGCCGACGCCGCGCTCGCCGACCGCGTTCGCGAAGTCCTCGAAACCACCGGGCGTGGTGATCTGCAGGCACCTCAGCGAGCCACCGGCTCCGACCACGAACGTGTGCGGCAGACCGACGGGCAGCATCACCAGGTCACCGGGACCGGCCGCGAGCGCCTGGCCTTCGCAGTGGAACACCGCCTCCCCGTCCAGGAGGTAGAAGATCTCGTCCTCCCGCTGGTGGCGGTGGACCGGCGGCGCGAACCCCGGGGGGTTGAGGAAATCCACGACGGTCAGCCGGCCACCGGTGGCGGAGGCCGGGACCTTGGTGGTCATCAGGCTCCCGAGGAAGGCGGTGACCTCGCCGTCGTCGCTGCGGCTGAGGTAGGGCGACACCGACATTGCCACGTCCTTTCGATAAACACTGTCTTTTGAATATGATGATAGTCTTGCGAAATATGAGTGACGTCAAGAGCAACCGGTCACGCAGCTACCGCTCGACGGTGCGGGAGGAGAGCGCGCGCCGTACCCGCCGGGCGGTCGTCGAGGCGGCCGCGTCCCTCTTCGTGGAGCGGGGCTTCGCGTCGACCTCGCTGGCCGACGTAGCGGCCCTCGCGGGAGTCGCGCGGCCGACCGTGTTCGCGGCGTTCGGCTCCAAGCAGGCACTCCTGCAACGGGTGCTCGACGAGGCACTGGCCGGCGACGACGCGCCCGTGCCGGTGGCCGAGCGGCCCTGGTTCAGCCCGGTGTGGTCGGCCACCACGCCCGACCAGGCGTTGACCGCCTACGCCCGGGCCTGCGTGGTGATCGGGCGGCGAGCGGCCCGGATCTTCGAGGCCGTACGACGGGCCGCCGACGCCTCCCCCGAGGGCGCCGCCGCGTGGGAGCGCCTCCAGGACAACCGGCGGGCGGGCGCGCAGATGGTGGTCGACCACGTCCGGACCCTGGGGCCGCTGCCGCCGGGGCTGACCCCGCGCCGGGCCGTGGACCGGCTGTGGGTCTTCAACGACCCCGCCCTCTACGAGGCCCTCGTGCACGGCTGCGGCTGGAGCGAGCGGGCGTTCGAGGCCTGGCTGGCCGAGCAGATGCGGGGCTGCGTGGGCTGACCGCGGACCGCATCCGCCGGTCGTGGGTGCGAGCGCGCGCGATAGCGCCCCCTGGCACCCACGACCTGGGGATTAGGGTGGGCGGGCGAGACGTTTCCGGCGAGCCAGGAGAGCAGATGACCACCCCCGCGCCGACCGAGGAGACCCTCCCCACCGCCCAGCAGGTGCGGCGGGCGTTGGCGCGGGTCGAGCGCGGGGTCTCGCTGGACCCGGGCGAGGCGGCGGTGCTGCTCGCGGCGCGGGGCGAGGACCTGGAGGCGCTGTGCGCGGCCGCGGCGCGGGTCCGGGACGCGGGCCTGGTGGCGGCGGGCCGGCCGGGCGTGGTGACGTTCTCGCCGAAGGTGTTCGTGCCGTTGACGCGGTTGTGCCGGGACCGCTGCCACTACTGCACGTTCGTGACCACGCCGGGTCACCTGGAGCGGGCCGGGCAGGGGATGTTCCTGTCTCCCGAGGAGGTGCTGGCGGTCGCCCGGCAGGGCGCGGCGCTGGGGTGCAAGGAGGCGCTGTTCACCCTGGGTGACCGGCCGGAGGAGCGGTGGCCGCAGGCGCGGCGGTGGCTGGACGAGCACGGCTACGACTCGACGCTGGACTATGTGCGGGCGATGGCGGTGCGGGTGCTGGAGGAGACCGGGCTGCTGCCGCACCTGAACCCGGGGGTGATGAGCTGGCGCGGAGCTGACCAGGCTCAAGCCGGTGGCGCCGTCGATGGGGATGATGCTGGAGACGACCAGCCGGCGGCTGTTCGAGACCCGGGGGCTGGCGCACCACGGGTCGCCGGACAAGGACCCGGCGGTGCGGCTGCGGGTGCTGGAGGACGCCGGCCGGCTCAATGTGCCGTTCACGACCGGGATCCTGGTCGGGATCGGCGAGACCCGCGAGGAGCGCGCGGACTCGATCTTCGCGATCCGCAAGGTGGCGCGGGCGTACGGCGCGGTGCAGGAGGTGATCGTGCAGAACTTCCGGGCCAAGCCGGACACCGCGATGCGAGCCGTGGACGACCTGGGGCTCGAGGAGCACCTGGCCGCGATCGCGGTGACCCGCCTGGTGCTGGGCCCGAAGGTGCGGGTGCAGGCGCCGCCGAACCTCGTGGACAGCTCCGAGGGGTCGCTGGAGTGCGCTCTGCTGCTGGGCGCGGGCGTCGACGACTGGGGCGGGGTGTCGCCGCTGACCCCGGACCACGTGAACCCCGAGCGGCCGTGGCCGTCGCTGCAGCGCCTGGGTGAGGTGAGCGCCGCGGCCGGGTTCGAGCTGCGGGAGCGGCTCACCGTGCACCCGGAGTACGTGCGGGCCGGGGAGCCGTGGATCGACCCACGGGTCGCCGGGCACGTGGCCGCGCTGGCCGGCGAGGACGGGCTGGCCCGGCCCGGGGTGCGCCCGCGGGGACTGGCCTGGCAGGAGCCGGACGGCGGGTTCGCGTCCTCGGGCCGCACCGACCTGCACACCGCGATCGACACCGAGGGCCGCGCCGGCGACCGCCGCGAGGACTTCGACTCCGTCTACGGCGACTGGGCGGCGCTGCGCGAGTCGGTCGCCACCGCCGCGGCCGGCCCGGCGCCCGCACCCGGGGCGACCGTCGACGCCGACGTGCGCGCCGCGCTACGGGCCGCCGAGCGGGACCCCGCCGGGCTGAGCGACGCGCAGGCGCTGACCTTGATGACCGCCGAGGGCGACGCGCTCACGCAGGTGTGCCGGCTCGCCGACGACCTGCGCGCGCAGGTGGTCGGCGAGGAGGTGACCTACGTGGTGAACCGCAACATCAACTTCACCAACGTCTGCTACACCGGCTGCCGGTTCTGCGCGTTCGCGCAGCGCCGCACCGACGCCGACGCCTACTCGCTGTCGGTCAGCGACGTCGCCGACCGCGCCGAGGAGGCCTGGGATCTCGGCGCCACCGAGGTGTGCATGCAAGGCGGCATCGACCCCGAGCTGCCCGGCACCGCCTACTTCGACCTCGCCGCCGCCGTCAAGGAGCGGGTCCCGGGCATGCACGTGCACGCCTTCTCCCCCATGGAGATCGTCAACGGCGCCGCCCGCACCGGCCTGTCGGTCCACGACTTCCTCGCCCGCGCCCGCGACTCCGGCCTCGACACCATCCCCGGCACCGCCGCGGAGATCCTCGACGACGACGTCCGCTGGATCCTCACCAAGGGCAAGCTGCCCACCGCCGAGTGGATCGAGGTGGTCACCACCGCGCACCGGCTCGGGATCCGCTCGTCCTCGACGATGATGTACGGACACGTCGACAACCCCAGGCACTGGGTCGCCCACCTGCGCGTGCTGACCCGGGTCCAGGACACCGCGCTCGAGGGCGGCTTCGCCGGGTTCACGGAGTTCGTGCCGCTGCCGTTCGTGCACACCTCCGCCCCGATCTACCTGGCCGGCGTGGCCCGCCCCGGACCGACCCTGCGCGACAACCTGGCCGTGCACGCGATGGCCCGGATCATGCTCCACGGCCGCATCGACAACATCCAGACCTCCTGGGTCAAGCTCGGCGTCGACGGCACCCGCGCCATGCTCCGGGCCGGCGCCAACGACCTCGGCGGAACCCTGATGGAGGAGACCATCTCCCGGATGGCCGGCTCCGAGCACGGCTCCGCCAAGACCGTCGCCGAGCTCCGGGACGTCGGCGCCGGCATCGGCCGCCCCGTCCGCCAGCGCACCACCACCTACGGGGCGGTCAGCGCCTCCGTCGGCTCCAGCCTGACCGGCAGCGCGTCGAGGCCGTAGACCACCGACAGCTTGCGGTAGCCGAGGTCGCCGCCGTCCAGGCGCAGCTCGGGGAAGCGCCGCGCGAGCGCCGGGTAGGCGATCCGCAGCTCCATCCGGGCCAGCTCGGCGCCCACGCACCGGTGGAAGCCGTGCCCGAAGGCGAGGTGGGACGTGGGCGGGCGGCCGGCGTCGAACGCGTCCAGCCGCTCGCCCGCGCGCCCGTCGCGGTTGGCCCCGGCCAGGTGGGCGATCACCACGTCGCCCTGGGCGATCCGCCGGCCGGCGAGCTCGATGTCGTGCTTGGGGAAGCGGGGGAACGCGACCTGCACCACGGTCAGGTAGCGCAGCAGCTCCTCGACCGTGCGGTCCACGCTGCTGGGGTCGTTGGCGACGCGGTGGTAGGCCTCGGGGTGGTCGAGGAGCACCGCCGTGCCCAGCGCGAGCATGCTGGCGCTGGTCTCGAGCCCCCCGGTGAAGACCCCGTCGGCCAGACCCCCGAGGTCGAAGTCGTTGATCTCGTCCCCGTGCTCGCGGATGATCTGCCCGATCAGCCCCTCGCCGGGGTCGCGCCGCTGCTTGCGGGTGGCTTCCATCAGGAACTTCCGGCTGTCGGAGACCGCGCCGAAGGCACCCTGGCCGCCGTACGACACGTCGAAGCGCGCGGAGCCGAGCTGCCGGAAGGTCTCCCGGTCCTCGTCGGGGAGCCCGAGCAGCTCGCAGATCACGAGGAACGGCACCGGGAACGCGAACGTCGGCACCAGGTCCACCGCCGGGCCCTGCTTCTCGACCTCGTCGAGCTGGCGCTCCACGATGTCGGCGATCCGGGGCCGCAGCCGCTCGAGCCGCCGCATCGTGAACTCCGGCGTCAGCAGCCTCCGCAGGCGGGTGTGCTCGGGCGGGTCGGTGAACCCGAGACCGCCGATGTCGCCGTCGGTGGTGGAGCCCCGGCTGCCCACGAGCGGTCGGATGTCGTTGCTGTACGACGAGGTGTCGGCCAGCACCTCCCGCGCCTCGGCCTCGCCGGTGACGAGCCAGATGTTCATGCCCAGGAACGACGTGAGCTTGTGCACCGGCGCCTGCTCGCGCAGCTCACCGAGGCGCCGGACCGGGTCGGGCCCGTCGCGGTGCAGCGGCCACACCAGCGAGTCGGGCACCCGGTCGAGCTGGGACAGGTCGATGCCGTTCCCGCCGACGCGCGCCATCACGGCACGCCGCACCCGGGTCTTGAGGTACGTCGTCACTCGGGGCACGCTGACTCCTGCTGTTGTGCGGGGGGACGCAGAGACTATGCCCCTCACAGTAGGGGCACGTCATGCGAATACCGGCACCGCCGGGGTGATTCGCGGGAGGTCGGCCGCGACGGCGGCCCCGGCGAGGGTGCGCCGGGACCACCCGTGGGTCCCGGCGCACCCCCGACGGCTCAGCCCCGGCCGCTGCTGGACCGGGCCCGCCTGGACACCGAGTCGATCGACACCGCGACCAGCAGCACCGCTCCGGTGACCATGTAGCGCACCGAGGAGTCCACACCGACGATGTTGAGGCCGGTCTGGATCGACTGGAGCACGATGATGCCGAGCAGGGCGGCGTACGCCGAGCCCCGGCCGCCGAAGAGGCTGGTGCCGCCGATCACGGCGGCCGCGATCGCGGTCAGGTTGGTGT
The DNA here is from genome assembly GCA_963838025.1 of uncultured Actinomycetota bacterium. Classification (GTDB taxonomy): domain Bacteria; phylum Actinomycetota; class Actinomycetes; order Propionibacteriales; family Nocardioidaceae; genus Nocardioides_B. The sequence continues at coordinate 591,394 of CAWIPF010000001.1, read as the reverse complement.
CCGTCCCGCCGCTGGCCTGCGACACCGACGTCAGCTGGGCCGCCGCGAGCAGCCCGCCGATCGCCGAGAACAGGCTGGTGAGGGTGAAGACCGACAGGTAGACCCGGTTGACCTTGATGCCCGACCGGCGCGCGGCCTCCTCGTTGCCGCCGACGGCGAAGACGTGGCGTCCCCACTTGGTCTTGCGCAGCAGCAGGTCCATGACCGCGACCAGCACCACGAACAGCAGCGGCAGGTAGCCGAGGCCACGGTCGATGTTGAGGTAGTAGGTCAGGTACAGGCTGCCCGCGGCGAGCAGGCCCACCTTGACCGCCAGCGTGGACAGCGACTGCGCGGACAGCCCCGCGGACCTGCGCCGCGACATCGCCCACAGCTGGGTGGCGGCGTACAGCCCGACCGCCACCAGGACCAGCACGTACGACGCCACCCCGGTGACGAACGACTGGCGCGCGAAGGTGATCAGCCCCGAGTCCGGGGGCAGGTTCACCGTCCCGTTCTTGCCGAGCACGAGCAGCTGGAGGCCCAGGAAGCCGAGCAGACCGGCCAGGGTCATCACGAAGCTCGGCACCCCCACGGTCGTGTAGAGCAACCCGTAGACGATGCCGATCAGCACGCCGGTGCCCGCGCCGGCGAGCAGGCCGACGACCAACGGCTGACCGTGGTAGACGATCAGCACCGCCAGGACCGCGGCGGCCAGGCCGCTCACCGAGCCGACGGACAGGTCGATCTCCCCGAGCAGGAGCACGAGGACCACGCCGATCGCGATGATGCCCACCGGTGCGGCGAACAACGTGATGTTCACCAGTGTCCGGGAGGACAGGAAGGTCACGTCCTGGGAGTAGAAGACCAGGGAGATGATGACCAGCCCGATGATCACCGGGAGGCTCCCGAGGTCGCCGCCGCGGACCTTGCGCAGGAAGGAGCTCACCGCGCCCGCCAGTCCCCCGTCCTGGACGAGGCGCTCGTCGGCCCGGTCGGTGGGGGGCGGGGGTGCGCCCGGCCCGGCGTCCCGCACGCCGCTCGGCTCAGTCATCGCTCGCTCCTGCTTCCGGGGTCGTGTGCCGGCGGGCACGCTCGGCCACGACGTTGTCCGAGGCTCCGGTGATCGCCGCCACGAGGTCCTCGGTGGTGGCTTCCTCGATCTTGAACTCCGCCGCGTTGCGGCCCAGCCGCAGCACCACGATCCGGTCGGCGACGGCCTGGACGTCGGCCATGTTGTGGCTGATCAGGATGACGGCCAGGCCGGTCTCCCGCAGCCGCTCGATCAGGTTGAGGACCTCGGCGGTCTGGGCGACCCCGAGCGCCGCGGTCGGCTCGTCGAGCATGACCACCTTGGGGTTGCCGACCAGGCTGCGGGCGATCGCGACCGTCTGCCGCTGGCCCCCGGAGAGGCTCGCGATCGGGATCCGCACCGAGGGGATCTTGGCCGACAGCGTGCGCAGCAGCCGCCAGGCCTCCTTCTCCATGGCGACCTCGTCGAGCCAGCCCGTGCCCCCGAGCTCCTGGCCGAGGAAGAGGTTGGCCACCACGTCCAGGTTGTCGCACAGCGCCAGGTCCTGGAAGACCGTGGAGATGCCGAGATCCTGCGCCTCGCTCGGGCCGCCGACGCTGACCTTGCGGCCCGCGAAGGTGATCGACCCGCTGTCCGGCTGGTAGACGCCCGAGATGATCTTGATCAGCGTGGACTTGCCGGCGCCGTTGTCGCCGACGAGCGCCAGCACCTCACCCGAGGCGACGTCGATGTGCACGTCGGTGAGCGCCTGCACGGCGCCGAACCGCTTGTTCACGCCGGCCAGGGACAGTACGACGTCCCTGGCCGGCGTCTCCTGCTGGGCCGCGGTCATCAGGACAGGCCGGCGGCCTTGCAGGCGTCCGCGTAGTCGCTGGTGCAGATCTCGGACACCTTGTAGAAGCCGTCCTTGACCACCGTGTCCTTCACGTTGTCCTTCTTCACCACGATCGGCTTGAAGATGAAGGACTTGACGCCCTGGAAGTCGGTGGTGCCGGTGATGTCCTTGCCGTTGGCGAGGTCCACGGCCACCTCCGCGGCCTTGTTGGCCTCGACCGGGATCGGCTTGTAGATGGTCATGTACTGCTCGCCGGCGATGATCTGCTGGATGGCGGCGAGCTGGGCGTCCTGGCCGGTGATCGGCGGGAGCGCGTTCTTCGCGACCCCGGCGCCGGTCAGCGCGGCGATCACGCCGCCGGCCTGGCCGTCGTTCGCGGCGTAGACGCCGTCGATCATGCTCGGCTTGTACTTGCCGAGCTGGTCGGTGGTCCACTTCTGGGCGTTGTCCGGGCTCCAGTCCGGGTTGTCGTACTCGGCCAGGATCTTGATCCCGCTGCCGTCCAGGACGCTGTGCGCACCGGCCTTGAACTGGCCGGCGTTCGGGTCGGTCGGGGCGCCGTTGAGCATCAGGATGTTGCCCTTGCCACCGAGCGCGTCGCTGAGCGCCTGCGCCTGCAGCTTCCCGACCTCCTCGTTGTTGAAGGACATGTAGTAGTCGGCACCGTCGATGAAGCGGTCGTAGGCGATCACCGGGATCTTGGCGTCCTGCGCGGACTTCACCAGCCCGGCCGCGGCCTTGCCGTCCACCGGGTCGAGGACGATCGCCGACACGTCCTGGCTGATCGCGGTCTCGACCTGCTGCTGCTGCTTCGACGGGTCCTGGTCGGCGTTGAAGTAGCTGACCTGGCAGTCCGAGCACAGCTCCTTGACCTTGGCCTCGAACAGCGGCTTGTCGAACGCCTCGTAGCGCGTGGTCTTGGACTCGGGCAGCAGCAGTGCGATCTTCTTCGAGCTGCTGCCGCTGGCGCCGCTCTGGTTGTTGGCACCACAGGCGCCCAGAGCGCCCGCGGCGATGACGACGGCGGCCACGGTGGCGGCGGCTCGACGGATGGGTAGGGCCACGGTTCCTCCTCGATGTCGGGCGTCTGGCGCCCGCAGACTTGTCTCAAGCGAGTGTGGTGGCTCACACGCTTGTCGTCAAGACTTGAATGCAACCCGTCTCATACGTCGTACTTTGGCTCTCTAGTCGTGATCTCTTGACGACTAGGCGGGGCGAGGCCCTACAGTTCAGCCATGTCCGCAGACCAGCCGGCACCGGGCCCCTCGCCGGGGTCGACCGCGTCGCTGCGGGCCGCCAACCAACGGCGGGTGTTCGCCGTGCTGCAGCAGGTCTCGGACGGCAAGCCGGTCACCCAGGCCGAGATCGCCCGGACCACCCAGCTGGCTCCGGCCACCGTCTCGAACATCGTGCGGGACCTGGTCGCAAGCGGGATGGTCGAGACCACCGCCGGCAGCGGGCGACGCGGCACCACGGTGCGCTTCGCGCGCGGCGCCGGTCTGGTCGTGGGCGTGGACTTCGGGCACCGGCACGTCCGCGTCGCCGTCGGCGACCTCTCCGGCGCGATCCTCGCCGAGCATCGCGATCCCCTTGCCGCCGACCACGACCACCGCGTCGGGCTGGACCTGGTCGCACGCACGCTGGACCGTCTGCTCGCCGATCTCGCGGCCGGTCGCGGCGCGGTGCGAAGCATCGGGATGGGCCTTCCGGCCCCGATCACCAGCGACGACCTGGTGCTCTCCTCCGCCATCCTGCCGGGGTGGGTGGGGGTCAACGCCCGCGCCGAGGCGACCGAGCGGCTCGGCCTGCCGGTGCACATCGACAACGACGCCAACCTCGGCGCCCTGGCGGAGCACCGGCACGGGGCCGGCCGGGGGCATCCGACGATGGTCTTCGTCAAGGTCTCCTCGGGCGTCGGGGCGGGCCTGGTGATCGACGGAAAGCTGTTCCGCGGCTCCAACGGCACCGCCGGCGAGATCGGGCATCTGACGATCGACGAACGCGGGTCGCTGTGCCGGTGCGGCAGTCGCGGCTGCCTGGAGACCTACGCCTCGGTGGGCATGGCCCAGGAGATGCTGGCCGACCAGCTGCCCGGGGCCGGGATCGACCGGATCGTCGAGGAGGCTCGCCTGGGCAACGTGGCCGCGCTGCGGATGTTCGAGGATGCCGGCCTGCACCTCGGGTGGGGCCTGGCGATGTTCGCGAACCTGATCAACCCGAGCGCGATCATCGTCGGTGGCGACATGTCCCGCGCCGGCGACCTGCTGCTGGACTCGGTGCGCGTGGGCATGCGGCGCCACGCCCTGGCATCGGTCTCGGCGACCACCCTGGTCGTCCAGGCCGCCCTGGGCGACCGGGCCTCGGTCATGGGCGCGCTGCTGCTGGCCCTCGACCGCACCGAGCTGGTCCCGCCCACGGTCTGACCGGACCCGTCCGCGTCAGCAGGGGTCGTCGTGCAGGATGCGCTGGTAGAGCACGTGGTCCTGCCAGGCACCGTCGATGCAGAGGTACGCGGGCGCCAGCCCGTAGCGCTCGAAGCCGCACTTGCGCAGCACCCGCTGCGAGGCCAGGTTGTGCACCAGCGTGCCCGCCTCGACCCGGTGCAGGCCACGAGCCCTCGCCGCGTCGCACGCGAACCGGACCGCGGCGCTCGCCAGCCCGATCCCCTGGTGGTCCGCGTCGACCCAGTAGCCGAGGGCGCCGCCGCAGAGCGCCCCCCGGACGATGTTGTTGAGGTTGACCCGTCCGACCAGCAGCCCGTCACGGGTGAGCACCCAGGCCGCCATCCGGCCGCCGGCCACCGCCTCCAGGTGCTCGGCGACCACGGCGGCCTGCCCCTCGTCGGTGAAGAAGCTCGCGGACCGGCGCGGGTCCCAGCGCGCGAGGTGCTCGGCGTTGCGCCGGTAGGCCTCGGCGAGCGCCGGAGCGTCGTCGGCCCGCAGCGCACGGATCCGGTAGCCCCTGGGCATCACGCGCAGAGGCTACCCCGGTCGCGCGCACGCCGACCGGGGTAGGTTGTTGTAGAACCCACGGGTTCCGGATTCTCGTACGCGGCCGGCGCCCACCGCGTACGGTGGGAGAACGGGCGAGAGGGTCACCCCCGCGGGACCCCCGGGGCGGATGCGAAAGGCGGTGGGGCATGGCGAACGACGAACGGCGCCGGCGTCTCGGCCGCACGACCACTCCCGGCGCGCCCCCGCCGATCGAGTTCTCCGAGGACCAGGGGACCTACGTGGGCCTCGGGCAGCGAGGGCGCAGCTGGCGGATCACGCGGACCTTCACCGGCTGGCGGCTGGAGTTCAGCGACCCGGGCGACGCGCTGCCGACGTACGCCGGCACGCACGCCACCGTCGCCGCCGCGCAGTCCGAAGCGGCCCGGTAGCGACCCGGTAGCGGCTCACTCCCACTCGATGGTGCCGGGCGGCTTGCTCGTCACGTCGATCGTCACCCGGTTGACGGCGCGGACCTCGTTGGTGATCCGGGTGGAGATGGCCTCGACGACGTCGTAGGGCAACCGCGCCCAGTCGGCGGTCATCGCGTCCTCGGAGGTCACCGGGCGCAGCACCACCGGGTGGCCGTAGGTGCGGTGGTCGCCCTGGACACCGACGGACCTGACGTCGGCCAGCAGGACCACCGGGAACTGCCAGATGTCGCGGTCGAGACCGGCCCTGGTCAGCTCCTCGCGCGCGATCGCGTCGGCGTCGCGCAGGATCTCGAGCCGCTCGTGGGTGACCTCGCCGACGATGCGGATCGCCAGGCCGGGCCCCGGGAAGGGGTGCCGCCACACGATCTCGGGCGGCAGCCCGAGCTGCTCGCCGACCAGCCGCACCTCGTCCTTGAACAGGGTGCGCAGCGGCTCCACGAGCTCGAACTCGAGGTCCTCGGGAAGCCCGCCGACGTTGTGGTGGGACTTGATGTTGGAGGTGCCCGACCCGCCGCCCGACTCGACCACGTCGGGGTAGAGGGTGCCCTGCACGAGGTGGGCCACCTTCTCGCCGTGGGCGGCGGCCTCCCCGACGATCTCCACCTCGGCCGCCTCGAAGACCCTGATGAACTCGCGCCCGATGATCTTGCGCTTCTGCTCCGGGTCGGTCACCCCGGCCAGCGCGTCGAGGAAGCGCTTCTCCGCGTCCACGACGTGGAGCGAGACCCCGGTGGCCGCGACGAAGTCACGCTCCACCTGCTCGGCCTCCCCCTTGCGGAGCAAGCCGTGGTCGACGAAGACGCAGGTCAGCTGGTCGCCGATCGCGCGCTGCACGAGGGCGGCCGCGACCGCCGAGTCCACGCCGCCGGACAGACCGCAGATCGCCCGGCGGTCCCCGATCTGCGCGCGGATCGCCTCGATCTGCTCCTCGACGATGTTGACCATCGTCCAGGTGGGCCGGCACCCGGCGATGTTGAGCAGGAAGTGGCGCAGCACCTGCTGGCCGTGCTCGGTGTGCATCACCTCGGGGTGCCACTGCACGCCCGCCAGCCGGCGGTCGAGGTCCTCGAAGGCGGCCACCGGCGAGCCCTCGGTCTCGGCGAGCACCGAGAACCCGGCGGGGGCCGCCACGACCGAGTCGCCGTGGCTCATCCAGACCCGGTGCTCGGCCGGCACCTCGGCCAGCAGCGTGCCCGGGGCGACGACGTGCACGGGGGTCCGGCCGAACTCCGAGCGGCCGGTGCGACGTACGTCGCCGCCGAGGGCGAGCGCCATCGCCTGGAAGCCGTAGCACATGCCGAAGACCGGGACGCCCGCGGTGAACACCTCCGCGTCGACGCTCGGCGCCCCGGGCTCGTAGACCGAGGAGGGCCCGCCGGACAGGATGATTGCCTTGGGGCCCCTCGCCAGCATCTCCGCCACCGGCGTGGTGTGCGGGACGATCTCGGAGTAGACCCGCGCCTCACGCACCCTGCGGGCGATCAGCTGGGCGTACTGGGCCCCGAAGTCGACGACAAGGACCAGGTCGTGTTCGGTGGTCACCGGGGCCCCTTCACGGGTTGAGGTGCGGCGGTCTGCGGCGGGCGCAGTCTATCGGGAGGACCGGGCGACCCGGACCGCGGTCGTGCCCGGGGGCGCGCCCGGCGTCGCCGCGCGCGGTCGAATCGGGACAAACAGCCGAACCCGGCGACGGCACCGCGCGCAGGCCCTATCGTCGGCGCGGGGGACTTCGTTCTGCTCCTTTGTGCGTGGAGATCGGCTTCATGACCCTGGCGCTCGCGCCCGCTTCCCGGACCCGGCCGCGGTTCGGGATCCTGGGCCCGCTCACGGCGACGCTGGACGGCGTCGACGTGAACCTCGGCGGCCGGCGCCAGCGTGGCGTCGTCGCGGCGCTGCTGCTCGCCCGCGGGCACCTGGTCAGCACCGGGCGGCTGGTCGACGCGCTCTGGGAGGGCACCCCGCCGAGGAGCGGGCCGGCCAGCCTCCAGTCCTACGTGTCCCACCTGCGCCGCGCCCTCGAGCCGGATCGGCCCGCCCGGTCGGCCAGCACCGTCCTGGTCAGCCGGGGCAGCGGCTACGCGATGCCGGTCGCCGACGACGACGTGGACGCCTGGCGGTTCGAGGGCCTCGTGCGGGCGGCGGGGCCCGAGGTCGAGCCGCACCAGCGGATCGAGACGCTGCAGGAGGCGCTCGGCCTCTGGCGCGGCCAGGCGCTGGGAGAGTACGCCGAACAGGACTGGGCCGCGCCCGAGGCCCGGCGGCTCGACGCGCTGCGCACCGTCGCCCGGGAGCGGCTCGTCGCGGCGCGGCTCGACGCCGGCGAGGCGGCCGTCGTGGTGCCCGAGATCGAGGCACTGCTCGACGAGGAACCGTTGCGGGAGGAGCGCTGGCGGCTGCTGGCGCTCGCGCTGTACCGCGCCCACCGGCAGGCCGACGCGCTCGCCGCGCTGCGCCGGGCGCGCGCGATGCTCGCCGAGCAGCTCGGCGTGGACCCGGGCCCGGCGCTGCGACGGCTCGAGTCGGAGCTGCTCGCCCAGTCGCCGGCCCTCGACGTGCCCGCACCGCAGGCTCCGGTCCTCCCGACCGCCCCGCCCCCGGACGGAGGGGCGGCCCCGGTGGGCGCCCCGCAGGACCTGGTGGACCGCGAGCCGGAGCTGGCCCGGCTGCGCGGCTGCCTCGACGACGCGCTCGCGGGCCGGCCCCGGGCGGCGATGATCGAGGGCCCGGCGGGCATCGGCAAGAGCGCGCTGCTCGCCGAGGTCCGGCACCTGGCGGCGGGTGCGGGCGCGACCGTGCTGTTCGCGCGGGGCAGCCAGCTGGAGAAGGAGTTCGGCTTCGGCGTGGTCCGGCAGCTCTTCGAGCCGGTGCTGGTCGGGGCCGCCGCCCACGAGCAGCTCCTCGGGGGCGCGGCCGCCGGCGCGACCCGGGTCTTCGACGTGTCCGCGGACGGCTCCGAGCACCACGCCGAGGGCCTCTTCTCCGCGCTGCACGGGCTCTACTGGCTCACCTCGAACCTCGTCGAACGCGGCCGCCCGGTGGTGGTCGCCGTCGACGACGTCCAGTGGTGCGACGCGGCCTCGTTGCGGTTCCTCGGCTACCTGCTGCGCCGGCTCGGCGGGATGCGGCTGCTGGTGGTGGCCACGATGCGCACCGGCGAGCAGTACGTCGACGAGGAGCTGCTCGGCGAGCTGACCGCCGACCCCGAGGCGATGTCGCTGCAGCCCTCGCCGCTGACGGCCGCCGGGGTGACCGAGGTGGTCCGGAGCCGGCTGCCGGGCGCCGACGAGGCCTTCGTCAAGGCGTGCTTTCGCACCACCGCGGGCAACCCGCTGCTGCTGCGCCAGCTGCTCCGCGCGCTGGAGGCCGAGGGGGTGCGCCCCGACAGCGCGCACGCCGACACCGTGCGGGCGATCGGCTCCCGGGCGGTGTCGAGCCTGGTGCTGCGCCGGTTCCACCGGATGCCGTCCCAGCACCGGGACGTGGCCCGCGCCGTCTCGGTCCTCGGGGACGGCGCCTCGCTGCCGGTGCTGGCGGCGATGACCGGCCTGACCGAGGCGGAGTCGGCGCGCAGCGTGGCGGCCCTCGCCCGCGCGGAGGTGCTGCGCGACGACCTGCCGCTCGGGTTCGTGCACGCTCTGGTCGGCGACGCCGTGTACGGCGACCTGCCGCTCGGCGAGCGCGAGCTGCAGCACGAACGCGCCGCGCAGGTGCTGGCCGCCGCCGGCGCCGCCCCCGAGCAGGTCGCGGCGCACCTGCTGCTCGTGCCCGCGCGCGGCGACGCCGGCGTGGTCGACGTCCTGCGCGAGGCGGCGCGCCGCGACACCAGCCGGGGTGCCGGGGAGTCCGCGACGGCGTACCTGACGCGCGCGCTCGCGGAGCCACCCGCACCCGCCGACCGGCCCGCGCTGCTGATGGAGCTTGGCAGGCTGGAGACGATGACCGACGGCCCGGCCGCCATGGAGCACCTCGCCGAGGCCTACCGGCTGCTCGACGACCCGGCGCTGAAGGCCGACACCGCGATCATGCTGGCCCGCACGGCCGTGTTCGTGGGGGCGCGGGGCGAGGCCACCCGGATCACCCGGGAGGCGGCCTGCGACCTCGACCCCGGGCTCGTGGACCAGCGGCAGGCGCTGCTGGCCCTCGAACGGATCGGGACCTACATGCACGGCCTGGACGTCGCACCGGAGACCCTCGGGATCGGCCCCGAGGTCACCGGCACGGGGCCGGGCGCGCGGGCGCTGGCCGCCGTCTACGCGTTCGAGGAGCTGTGCCGCGGGGCGGACCGGCGGCGCGCCCTCGAGCTGGCCCGGTTCGCCGTCGAGGACCGGGTGCTGCAGCGGACCGACCCCGGCCTGCTCTGGGTGGTCGCCGGGCTCGTGCTGGCGCTGGGCGGGGAGGACACCACGCCCTTCTGGGAGGGCGAGCTCGCGCACGCCTACCACGACGGCGGGCTGTTCGCCGCGCTCGCCGTGCACCTGTGGCTCGGCTTCGTGCAGTGGCAGCAGGGTGACCTGCGCGAGTCGCTCCAGTCGATGGCCCACTGCACGGAGCAGAACGAGCAGTGGGGCGCGAACAACATCGGCCAGCCCTACACCGACGCGTTCACCGTGCTGATGCTGCTCGACCGGGGGGACCCGGCGGCCGCGCGCGAGGTGCTCGAGATCGCCCGGACCCGACCCCGGCTCGGCGAGGGGGTCCGGCTGTTCGGCGAGGCCGAGGCGGCCGTGCTCCTCGCGGAGGGGGACCCGGCGGCCGCGCTCGCCGCGCTGGAGGCGGTGCAGCACGCGATGGCGGTCATCGCCAACCCGGTGTGGCGGGCCTGGCGGTCCAGACGAGCCCAGGTGCTGGCCGCCCTCGGCCGGCGGGACGAGGCGGTCGCGCTGGTGCTCGACGAGCTCGAGGCGGCCCGGCTGTGGGGCACCCCCGCGCTCGTCGGCTGCACGCTGCGGCGGCTCGGCGAGCTGCAGGGCGCCGACGGCGTCGACACCCTCCGCGAGGCAGCGACGCTGCTGGCCGGCAGCGACCGGAGGCTGGAGGAGGCACGGGCCAAGGCGGCGCTGGCGGCGGCTCTTCAGGAACGCGGCCGCCCCGGCGAGGACGCCGACGAGTGCCGCGAGGCGCTGCTGGAGGCACTCGGGCTGGCCGAGTCCTGCGCCGCCGACGGGCTGCACGCCGAGGTCGTCGCGCGGCTGCGTCGGTGCGGGGTCGACGTACCGTCCCGGGCGGACCGCCCGGTGCGGCTCACCAGCTCCGAGCGGCGGGTCGCCACCATGGCGGTGCAGGGGCTGCCCCAGCGCGAGATCGCACAGGCGCTGTTCGTCACCTGCAGCACCGTCCAGACCCTCGTCGAGTCCGTGTCCCGCCGGCTCGGCGCGGAGACCCTCGAGGAGCTCGCCGGGGCCCTCGCCAGGGCCTGACCGGGGCCGCGTCGGCGGCCCCCGGGCCGGACCCGTGAGCGGGTCCCAAGTCGGAGCCAAGTCGGGCCCAAGTGGTGGGCCGCAAGGTGGCTGCACAACGACAGCTCACCGACAGCTCACCGACGAGGAGTCACACGATGACCATCGAGTCCACCCCGACCCGCATCGAGTCCCTGCGCAGCCTCTGCGCCGGCGCGGTGCACCTGCCCGGCGATCCCGGGTACGACGAGGCCCGGATGCCGTGGAACGTCGCGGTCGACCAGCGGCCCGCCGCGGTGGTCTACCCGGCGAACGCCGACGAGGTCGCCGAGGTGGTGCTCGCGGCCGCCAAGCTCGGCCTGCGGGTCGCACCCCAGGCCACCGGCCACAACGCCGGACCGCTCGGTCCCCTGGACCGCACGGTGGTGCTGCGCACCTCGGCCATGAACGGCGTCAGCATCGACGTCGAGCGGCAGGTCGCCCGCGTCGGCGCCGGCGTGCTCTGGCAGGACGTCGTGGCCGCGGCCGCCCCGCACGGGCTGACCGCCCTGCACGGCTCGTCCCCGGACGTCGGCGTGGTCGGCTACTCGCTGGGCGGAGGCATCGGCTGGTACGCCCGCCTGCTCGGCCTCGCGTCGAACAGCGTCACCGCCGTGGAGCTGGTGCTCCCCGACGGGACGCAGGTGCGGGCCGACCACGAGCAGCACCCGGACCTGTTCTGGGCGGTGCGCGGCGGCGGCGGCAGCTTCGGGGTGGTGACCGCGCTGGAGTTCCGGCTCTTCGCCCTCCCGACCGCGTACGCCGGCCTGCTGCTGTGGGACCAGAAGGACGCGGAGAAGGTGCTGCGACGCTGGGTCGAGTGGAGCGCGGACGCCCCCGACAGCGTGACCACCTCCTTCCGGATGCTGAACCTGCCGCCGATGCCGGAGCTGCCGGAGTTCCTGCGCGGGCGCCGGCTGGCGGTCATCGACGGCGCGGTGCTGGCCGACGACGCGGTCGCCGAGCGGATCCTGGCTCCGCTGCGAGAGCTGCAACCGGAGATGGACACGTTCGCGCGCGTCGACACCGCCGACCTCACCCGGCTGCACATGGACCCCGAGGGGCCGACCCCCGGGGTGTCGGCCAGCGTGTCGGTGTCCGACCTGCCCGAGCCGGCGATCGAGACGTTCCTCGCGCTGACCGGGGCGGGCTCCGGCTCGACGCTGCTGGCCGCCGAGCTGCGCCAGCTCGGCGGCGCGCTGGGCCGCCCGGCCGACGGGGCGGGGGCGCTGCCGATGCTCGACGGCCGGTTCATGTTCTTCGGCGTCGCGGTCGCGGCGACCCCCGAGCTGGCCCGGCAGGGGCGCGCGGACGCCGCCGCGGTCGTGGACGCGCTCGCGCCGTACCGCGCGCGGCGGCCGTACCTCAACTTCGTCGAGCAGCGCGTGGACGTGGGGCGGTCCTTCGCCGAGGACGACTGGCTGCGGCTCAAGGGGGTCCGCTCGGCGGTCGACCCGGGTGGGGTGCTGATGGCCAACCACCCCGTGCCACGGCTCTACGAGGACGGCCGGCCGAGCACCTGACCGGGGCCGGAGGGGCCCGTCGAAGATTTCTGGATCTTTTTCCGGTTTCGGCGTAACCCCCTCCGTACCGCCTCGTTGAAGGGGGCAGACCCGGTGGCTTTGCTCCCTCCCAGGCCGGGTCTCAAGAGTCCAGGCAGCTGCTGGACCTTTCAGGGCCCGACCATCCCTCCCTCCCCGGTCGGGCCCTGAAGCCGTTAACGCACCCGAGCCGCCCCTCGTCGAGACGGGGCGGCTCGGGTCGCGTCGCGTCAGGACACCGAGACGATCGGCAGCCGCAGCGCGCCGGGCGCGGAGTCGGGAACCGCGGGCCGCCGCGGCCGGACCGCGTCGATGCGCCGGTACGGCGCACCCAGCGACGGCCGCGGGTCCGCCTCGCCCTTGTTCGGCCAGAACGCCATCGCCCGCTCCGCCTGCGCGGTGATCGTCAGCGACGGGTTCACGCCGAGGTTCGCGGTGATCGCGGAGCCGTCGACGACATGCAGCCCGGGGTGGTTGAAGAGCCGCTGGAAGGGGTCGACGACCCCGGTCTCCGGGGACTCTCCGATCGTGCAGCCGCCGATGAAGTGCGCGGTGAGCGGGCGGTTGAACGGCTCGCCGACCGACCCGCCCGGCCGCCCGCCGATCAGGTCCGCCATCTTGCGCACCGCCTGGTTGGCCACCGGGATCCAGGTCGGGTTCGGGGCGCCGTGCCCCTGCCTCGAGGACAGGTGCCAGCGCCTGCTCAGCCGGCCGCGCTTGGAGAAGGTGGTGATCGAGTTGTCCACGGTCTGCATGACCAGGGCGATCACCGTGCGCTCCGACCAGTGCTTCATGTCGTAGAGGTCGAGGACGTTCCACTTCTCCCGCCACATCTCCGCGAGCCAGGTCTGCCACCGGGGCCTGGGCCCGTCGCCGTCGGTCAGCACGGTCTGCATCAGCGACATCACGTTGCTGCCCTTGCCGTAGCGCACCGGCTCGATGTGGGTGTCCGGGTCCGGGTGGAAGCTCGAGGTGATCGCGACGCCCTGGCTGTAGTCGACGCTGGTGTCCGGTGCGATCGCGCCCAGGATCGACTCGGAGTTCGTGCGCGAGAGGAAGCCGAGCCGCGGTGAGATCCGCGGCAGGTGGCCCTCGTCGCGCATCCGGTGCAGCAGCCGCTGCGTGCCGAGCGCCGAGGCCGAGAACACCACCTGCTCGGCGGTCAGCGTCCGGGTGACCGCCCTGCGCCCCACCTTCGCCTTCGTGTAGCGCACGGTGACCTCGTAGCCGCCGCCGTCGCGGGGCCGGACCCGGGTGACCGTGGTCAGCGGCAGCACCACCGCGCCGTTGCGCTCGGCGAGGTAGAGGTAGTTCTTCACCAGCGTGTTCTTGGCGTTGTGCCGGCAGCCGGTCATGCACTCGCCGCAGCCGAGACAGGTGTGCCGGTCGGGGCCGGCGCCGCCGAAGTAGGGGTCCTCGACGCTGCTGCCCTGCGGCTGCTCCGGCCCGCCGAAGAACACCCCGACCGGGGTCGGGTGGAAGGTCTCCCCCACCCCCATGTCGTTGGCGACCTTCTCCATCACGTCGTCGGAGGGGGTGCGCAGCGGGTTGTCGACGACACCGAGCATCCGCTTGGCCTGGTCGTAGTACGGCGCCAGCTCGCTCCGCCAGTCGGTGATGTCGCGCCACTGCGGGTCGTCGTAGAAGGCCGGGAGCGGCTCGTAGAGCGTGTTCGCGTAGACCAGCGAGCCGCCGCCGACCCCCGCGCCGGAGAGGATCAGGCAGTCGCGCAGGGCGTCGATGCGCTGGATCCCGTAGCAGCCGACCTCGGGGCGGAACAGGTAGCGCCTCACGTCGAACGACGTGTCCGCGAAGTCCTTGTCCTCGAACCGGGCACCCGCCTCGAGCACACCGACCCGGTAGCCCTTCTCGGTCAGCCGCAACGCGGACACCGAGCCCCCGAACCCCGAGCCGACGACCAGGACGTCGAAGTCGAACGACATGGCTACTTCCTTCCGAGCTTGTGCATCAGCCGCAGGTTCGCGGTCATGATCTTGGCGTAGGTCCGGTCGCTCATGCCCAGCATCGGACCGAAGCCGGATCAGCCGCTGGGTGGCGACCGACTGGGTCTCGGTGTAGCGGTGGATGCCCTCCGAGCCCTGGCGCCGGCCGAGGCCGGACTCGCGCATGCCGCCCATCGGTGACTCGATGCTGGCGAACGTGGCGCCGAACGCCTCGTTGATGTTCACCGTGCCGCACTTGATCTGCCGGGCGATGGCCCGCGCGCGGCTGCCGTCCTGGCTGTAGATCGAGGCGTTCAGGCCGTACTGGCCCTCGTTGGCGCGGGCCACCGCATCCGCCTCGTCGGCGAAACGGTAGACCGAGACGACGGGACCGAACGTCTCGCTGCCGAAGCAGGCCATGTCCGGGGTGACGCCCTCGAGCACGGTCGGCTCGTAGTAGAACGGCCCGAGGTCCGGCCTCGGTCGACCGCCGGCGAGCACCCGGGCACCCTTGGCGCGGGCGTCCTCGACGTGCGCGGTGACCGCGTCGAGCTGGTCCTGGGAGATCAGCGAGCCCATGTCGCTGCCCCAGCCCAGCCCCGGCGCGAGGTTCATCGCCTTGACCCGGGCCACGAAGCGCTCGACGAACCGGTCGTAGACCTGGTCGGCCACGAACATCCGCTCGGTGGAGACGCACAGCTGCCCGGAGTTGGAGAAGCTGGCCCGCACCGCCCCCTCGGCGGCCTTGTCGAGGTCGGCGTCACGCAGGACCAGGATCGGGTTCTTGCCGCCGAGCTCCAGGGAGCAGCCGATCAACCGGTCGGCGCACTGCTTGGCGATCACCTTCCCGGTCGGGGTGGAGCCGGTGAAGCAGACGTAGTCCGCGCGGCCGATGATCTCCCCGCCGAGGACCCGGCCGGGCCCGGCGACCACCTGCCACAGGTCCCGGGGGAAGCCGGCCTCCTCCAGCAGCCGCACACCGAGCAGGGCGGTGAGCATCGTCTGGGCATCGGGCTTGTGCACCACGGCGTTGCCGGCCAGCAGCGCCGGCAACCCGTCGCAGAGCGCCAGCGTGAACGGGTAGTTCCACGGCGAGATGATGCCCACCACGCCCTTGGGGATCCGGTTCACCTCGACCCGGGTCAGCAACGGGACCACCCCGGCCTTGCGCTCGGTGCCGAGGTGCGCGCGGCCGGTGCGGCCGTAGTAGCGCGCGGTCAGCGCCACGTGCAGGATCTCGTCGAATGCGTCCTTGCGCGCCTTGCCGGACTCCCAGCAGACCAGGTCGCCGATCTCCTCCTGCCGGTCGAGGACGAGGTCGTGGAGCCGCAGCAGGGCCCGTTCGCGGTCCTCGACGGGGGTCTGCGACCACACCTGCTGGGCGCGGCGGGCCCGCCGGAACGCCTGCTCGACGTCGTCGGCCGACGACTGCGGGACGACCCCGAGCGGCTGGCCGTTCAGCGGGGAGTACGTCGGTCGGCTCTCCCCGGTCGTCGACACGACGGGCTCGGTCAGGGCGCGCACGTAGGCGGGGTCGAGGGCGTAGGAGGCGGTGAGGTCGAGTCCGGGGTCTCGGACCTCGGCGGTCGGGTGCGGATCGGGCTGGGCGCTCATATACCGAGAGTATGTGACCGCGGTCTCACTGGCTACCCCCTGGTAACCAGGGGCCTGGACCAGTGGTCCCCGACGAGACGGAGATCACAGCCATGTAGGGACCATCGCCGCTGGCTTGGTCCCTACAGTGCCGTACCCTGGAAGTAATGACCGGGCACGGTATCGCGCCCCTTACCCCTCCGAAGGAAACCACCATGTCCAGCGGGCACGCCACCCAGATGCTCGACCTCGCCACCGCCCACATGCGCGACCTCCAGCGCGACGCCCGGGAGCGGGCCGCCCGCGCGGCCGTGCGTCGCGGCCGCACCGCGCGCCGGCGGACGCCGGCGGGGCGCTGAGAGCTCCCGCCCCCAGCGCCCCGGGCGTCGCCCGGCCCGGGGCCGTCCCCGGGCCGGCCCGGGATCGGCCCGGGATCGGCCCCTGGTCAGCCCCTGGTCAGCCCGTGGTCAGGGACGTGTCGTCGACCAGGAAGCTCGTGGCCAGGGACGAGTCCTCCACGCCGAGGAACCGCAGCGTCACCGACTTGCCGGTGAACGACCCGAGGTTCACCGACCGCCGGACGTAGGACGACCCCGCGTCGAGGTTCGAGTACGTCGCGAGCGTGTACGTCGTACCGCCGCTGACGACCTGCACCTTCAAGGTGTCGTAGGCGTAGCTGCTCGTGGTCTCGTTGGTGTCCACGTAGAGGTAGAACGACAGCGTCGCCGACGAGGCGCTCGGCACCGACACCGACTGCTGCACGTAGTCGGTGTGCGAGGAGCCGTAGCCGTCCAGCCACGCGTAGTACGACCCGCTGTGCGGGAACGCGCCCGCGCTGTTCGTGATCACGCCCGAGGTCGCGGTCCACGACGTCGCGCCCGACTCGAAGCCGGGGTTGGCCAGCAGGTTGCCGCTCGGCGGCGGCGTCGACGAGCCGCAGGTCTCGGTCGGGCTGACGCTCACGCCCTTCCACGCGTCGAGCGCGCTGGTGCACTGCGTCGAGCTGGTGCCGTAGAGGTCCTTGGCCGCCCTGACCATGTAGTTCGCGGCCTGCGGGTAGGTCGTGGTCGAGGTCATGTAGACGGTCAGCGCGCGGTACCAGATCGCCGCGGCGGCGTCCCGGCCGATGCCGGCCAGCGAGGTGCCGTTGCAGGTCGTGGCGCTGTGCGTGCGACCGCCGATGGTCTTCGTGCCGGTGCCCTCGGCGAGGAGGTAGAACAGGTGGTTGCCGACACCCGAGGAGTAGTGCGGGTCGAGGCTGCCGGTGCTCGAGGACCAGCAGTTCACCGAGGACCCGTCGAGTGAGGGGTTGTCCATCCGCCGCAGCCAGGTGCCGTCCTTGGCGATCTTCTCGCCGATGTAGTAGTCGCCCGGGTCGCTGGCGCTGTTGGCCTTGAACTCCACCATGGTGCCGAACACGTCGGACGTCGACTCGTTGAGTCCGCCGGCGTCGCCGGAGTAGTTCAGCCCGGCGGTCGCCGACGTCACGCCGTGGGTCATCTCGTGTCCGGCCACGTCGAGCGACGTCAGCGGGCTGAACGTGGAGCCCCCGTCGCCGTAGGTCATGCAGAAGCAGGAGTCGTCCCAGAAGGCGTTCTCGTAGCCGTTGCCGTAGTGGACCCGGGAGTACGCCGCGACCCCGTCGTTGCGGATCCCGTTGCGGCCGAAGGCGTCCTTGTAGAAGTCCCAGGTCGTCGCTGCGCCGAAGTGCGCGTCGACGGCGGCGCTCTGCCGGCTCGACGTGGCGCCGTTGCCCCACACGTTGTCGGCGTCGGTCATCAGCGTGCCGCGGGAGCTGCTCGTGGAGTTGTTGGCGTCGTAGGTCCTGTGGCCGCCGCGGGTGGTGTCGTTGAGCTCGTAGGACCCGTTGAGGTTGGTCTGGACCGTCACCGTGCCGCTGTAGAGGGAGTAGCCGGTGCCGTTCGCGTTGACGACCTGGGGCAGCACACCGAGCCGCTTGCCGCTGCGGGCGTCGGTGTAGACGAGGTCCCGGGTCGGCGTGCCGTCCGGCGCGGTGCCGGTGGTCGTCGCCTCCCAGGCGAGCACGGGCGCGTGGTCGACGGCGTAGACCACCTTGCGGGCGCCGTCTCCGGGCACCTGGGCCTTCGTGGACCGCAGCCTGATCGCGTCGGGGCTGGCCCAGTCGACGGTGCGGATCTCGCCGTTGGTCTTCTGGGCGACGACCAGGTCGCCGCCGATCACCGGCAGGCCGGCGTAGGTGCGGTCGTAGCGCACGTGCTCGGCGCCGTCGACGTCACGGGTGACGTCCTTGACCACCAGCTCCTCCTTGGCCCCGAGCCGCAGGTCCCTGGCGGTCCGCGCGGCGTGGGACTTCGCGTCGGCGATCGCCGCCCGGCGCTGCGCCGGGGTGAACGACCGGTCCGGGCCGTGCGGGCTCGACGGCCGGACCGACGACTGGGCCGACGACTGGGCCGACGACTGCACGGCGCCCGCGGGGACGGCCGGACCGGAGGCCCGGGCCGGTGCCACCAGCGCCAGGGGTGCCAGCGCGAGGGCTGCGACGCCCATGGCTCTGGTCACGAGAGTTGCTCGAATCACGAGATGCCCTTTCCTGCCGCGGGCCGCCGGGATCTCCGGCTGGCCGACGGTGCGGCGAGCGTGCCCCCGGGGCCGGGAGGGCCACAAGACGTCAGTTCGCGCACTGCACAAACACGCAAAAAACGCCCGCTGCTGCGGGTGTCGGGACGCCGGTCAGAGCCGGTGGGTCACGCGCGCGCCGAGGTCGAGAACGCGGTCGCGCAGCACCGGGTTCAGCCGGCGCACCCGCGCGACCTCGCTGGGGTCGAGGTCGACGCACACGACGGCCGGCGACTCCGTGCCCGCGCGGTCCAGCGCCCGGCCCTCCGGGTCGTACACCGCGCTGCCCCCGTTGAACTCGAAGCCGCCGCACCGGCCGGTCAGACCCGAGAACACCACGAAGATCCCGTTGTCGAGGGCCCGCGCGGCGTAGTACAGGTCGCGGCGGTGCTCGGAGCCGACGTAGTAGGCCGAGGGGCACAGGTAGCCGAGCGCGCCGTCCGCCGCGGCCGCCGCGGCGTGCTCGGGGAAGCAGCCGTCGTAGCAGACGCCCAGCCCCAGCACCCACCCGTCGACGACGATGCTCGCCCCGTGGTCACCGGGGGTGAAGAACGGCCGCTCCTCGTCGGTGAGGTGCTGCTTGCGGTAGCCGACCCGGGTGCCGCCGGAGCCGTCGACCACCAGCAGCGCCAGCGCCGGGCCGCCGGGATCCGCGACGGCGGCGCCGACCACCGCCACGACCCGGTGCCGCGAGGCCGCGGCGGCCAGGGGCCGCAGGCGCGGGTCCTCCGCGGTGAGGCAGCCCGCCCGGGACCAGCCGGTCGGGTCGTAGCCGGTCAGGAACAGCTCCGGGAGCACGACCACCCGCGCGCCGTCCGCCGCGGCCGCCTCGACGAGGCGCACCGCCGTCTCGACGTTGGCGGGGACGTCGCCGGACACCGACTCGGCCTGCGCCGCCGCCACCCGCAGCACCCCCACCGATTCGTCTGCGGTCGCCTCGCGAGGATCACCCGAGGGATCGCAGACGAACCGGGGGGTCACTGGACGACGACCTCCACGCGCTGGAACTCCTTGAGCTCGGTGTAGCCGGTGGTGGCCATCGCCCGGCGCAGCGCACCGACGAGGTTCATGGTGCCGTCCGCGGTGCGCGAGGGTCCGAACAGGATCTCCTCGAGCGTGCCCACGGTGCCGATCTCGATCCGCTCCCCGCGGGGCAGGTGCCGGTGCCAGGCCTCCGAGCCCCAGTGGTAGCCCCGGCCCGGTGCGTCGCTGGCGCGGGCCAGCGGGGAGCCGATCATGACCGCGTCGGCGCCGCAGGCGATCGCCTTGGTCAGGTCGCCGGAGCGCCCGATGGAGCCGTCGGCGATGACGTGCACGTAGCGGCCGCCGGACTCATCGAGGTAGTCGCGCCGGGCCGCGGCCACGTCGGCGACCGCGCTGGCCATCGGCACGGCGACCCCGAGCACGGTGCGCGTGGTGTGCGCCGCGCCCCCTCCGAAGCCGACCAGCACCCCGGCCGCGCCGGTGCGCATCAGGTGCAGCGCCGCCTGGTACGTCGCGCAGCCGCCGACGATCACCGGGACGTCGAGCTCGTAGATGAACTCCTTGAGGTTCAGCGGCTCCGACTGCCCGGACACGTGCTCGGCCGACACGGTCGTGCCCCGGATCACGAACATGTCGACGCCGGCGTCGACCACGGTCTTGACGAACTCCTTGGTTCGCTGCGGCGACAGCGAGCCGGCCACGGTGACCCCGGAGTCGCGCATCTCCTTGAGCCGGGCGGTGATCAGCTCGGGCTTGATCGGCTCGTCGTAGATCTCCTGCATCCGGCGGGTGGCCTCCACGCCCTGCAGTCCGGCGACCTCGCCGAGCAGCCCGGTCGGGTCCTCGTAGCGGGTCCACAGGCCCTCGAGGTCGAGCACCCCGAGGCCGCCGTGCTTGCCGAAGGCGACCGCGCTCTGGGGCGACATCACCGAGTCCATCGGCGCGGCCATGATCGGCAGCTCGAAGCGGTAGGCGTCGATCTGCCAGGCGACCGACACCTCCTCGGGGTCACGGGTCCGGCGGGACGGCACGATCGCCACGTCGTCGAAGGAGTAGGCGCGGCGCCCGCGCTTGGCGCGGCCGATCTCGATTTCCATCACGGGTGCATTCTTTCTTGTCGTGTCGCGGTCGTCGCTGGTCGCGCGCGTCTGCGGCGGTCGGGACCTACCGACCCGAGTAGTTCGGCGCCTCGACGGTCATCTGGATGTCGTGCGGGTGGCTCTCCTTCAGCCCCGCCGACGTGATCCGCACGAAGCGGCCCCGCTCCTGGAGCTCGGGGATGGTCCGCGCACCGACGTAGAACATCGACTGCTGCAGGCCGCCGATGAGCTGGTGCGCGACGGCCGACAGCGGCCCGCGGTAGGCGACCTGGCCCTCGATCCCCTCGGGGACGATCTTGTCGTCGCTGACCACGTCGGCCTGGAAGTACCGGTCCTTGGAGAACGACTTCTTGCCGCGCGAGGCCATCGCGCCGAGCGAGCCCATCCCGCGGTAGGACTTGTACTGCTTGCCGTTGACGAAGATCAGCTCCCCCGGGCTCTCCTCGCAGCCGGCCAGCAGCGAGCCGATCATCACGGTGTCCGCGCCCGCGACCAACGCCTTGGCGATGTCGCCGGAGTGCTGCAGGCCGCCGTCGCCGATCACCGGCACACCGGCGGGCTTGCAGGCCAGCGACGCCTCGTAGATCGCGGTCACCTGCGGCACGCCCACGCCCGCCACCACCCGCGTCGTGCAGATGGAGCCGGGACCGACCCCCACCTTGACCGCGTCCGCGCCGGCGTCGACGAGGGCCTGGGCGCCGGCGCGCGTCGCCACGTTGCCGCCGATGACCTGCACGTGCCGGGTCGCCGGGTCCGACTTGAGCCGGCGGATCATGTCGAGCATCAGCTTGGCGTGACCGTTGGCCACGTCGGGCACGAGCACGTCGACACCGGCCTCGACCAGCGTGGTGGCTCGCTCCCACGCATCGCCGAAGTAGCCGATCGCGGCGGCGACGAGCAGCCGGCCGTCGGCGTCCTTGGACGCGTGCGGGAACTGCTCGGACTTCACGAAGTCCTTCACCGTGATCAGGCCGGTGAGGCGCCCGTCCCTGTCGACGAGCGGCAGCCGCTCCCGCTTGTGCTGGCGCAGGAGCGCGGCCGCCTCGTCACGGTCCATGCCGAGGTGCCCGGTGATCAGCGGCATCGGCGTCATCACCTCGCCGACGGTCCGGGTGGCCCACTCGGCCACCGGGACGAACCGCAGGTCGCGGTTGGTGATGATGCCGAGCAGCACCCGGTCCTCGTCGATGACCGGCAGCCCCGAGACGCGGTACTCGCCGCAGATCTCGTCGAGCTCCTCCAGGGTCGCCTTCGGATGGATCGTCACCGGGTTGGGGATCATGCCGGTCTGGGTGCGCTTGACCAGGTCGACCTGGTAGGCCTGGTCCTCGATGGACAGGTTGCGGTGCAGCACGCCGATGCCGCCCTGGCGAGCCATCGCGATCGCCATCCGCGACTCGGTCACGGTGTCCATCGCCGAGGACACCAACGGCACCTTGAGGGTGATGTCGCGGGTCAGCCGGGTGCTGGTGTCGACCTCGCTGGGGATGACGTCGGTCTCCCCGGGCAGCAGCAGGACGTCGTCGTAGGTCAGCCCGAGGGCAGCGAACTTGTCGGGCACGCCGGTGGAGGTGCCTACTTCGAATGGAGCGGTCATGGAGCCCTTCCGCGGTTGAGGCAGGTCCCCATCCTACCGGCGGCGGCCGCGGCAGCCGCCCCGGCGGTCGGCCCGCTCGGACCCGCCGGCTCAGACGCGGCGGAGCGGGTGGTTGGCGTCGTAGCGCAGCGCCTTGACCATGTGCACCACGGCGCCCGCCTGCGGCTCGTTGCGGAACGCCACGTTGTCGACGAGCGCGCGCATCAGCGCCAGCCCCCGGCCCATCTCGGAGTCGTCCCCCGGCCGCTCCGGGACCGAGGTGGCGTCGAACCCGCCACCCTGGTCCACCACGGTGATCGCGCACCGGTCCGCGGCCAGCTCCACCTTCACGTCGTAGGTGTCGGTCTCGCCGGCGTGGTCGATCACGTTGGCGCAGGCCTCGCTGATCGCGAGCTGGACGTCGTCGAGGTCCTCGTCGTGCACCCCGAACGCACGCAGGGCCTGCGCCGCGAGCCGGCGTACGACGGGGACGCTGACGCTCTCGCGCGGAAGGGACACCGAGAGGTCGAGGTGCGGCACCGTGTCGGCGGGAGCCGCCGCGCGGGGCGGCCAGAAGTAGGGCTCGCCGTCGCCCTCGTCGATCCTGCGCAGTGCCACCTGCAGGTGGCACTCGGGGTCACCGGCGGCGATCGTCTCGTCGAGGACGACGGTCGCGGCGCCGTGCACGCGGGCGCCGAGCTGGCCGGCGAGGCCGGAGGAGACGTGGCACAGCGTGGACCCGGAACGGTCGCCGCTGTGGAAGGGGCACCGGGAGACCGCCAGCTCCACGCTGTCGTCGTCGGCGGCCACGACGTAGGCGTCGCTGCCGAGAGCCTCGTGCAGCCGGACGAACGCGTCGGCGGCACCGGCTCCGTCGAGGTCGCCGTCCTCACCGACGGCCGAGGTCGCCAGCAGCGAGCCGGCGATCGCCGCCGCCTGCGGCGCGGACGCGGTCGGGTGTGCCTCGATCGCGGTCACCAGGGCCAGCGCGACCGCGGCCGGCCCCTGGACCTCGGGGTCCAGCCGGGTGTCGACGACCGGCGGCGGCCCGGCGTCGAAGGTGTGCCGGCTGTGCCGCTCGACGTCGAACTCGATGCGGGTGGGCTCGTCGCGCGGGAGGGAGCGGACCAGCGCGCGGTGCCGGGCCGGCACGGGCCGGTCGGGCCGAAGCCCGTCCCGGCGGGGCACTCCGGCGTCGCGGAGCGCGCAGACGTCGAGGACGGACGTCTGCCGCGTCCAGTCCAGCCGGAGGTGGACCGGGCGGCCGTCGGCGGCGGCGACCCGGTGGTCCAGCGTGCCGGAGATCGCCTCCAGCGCAGCATCGACCTCCGCGGGGTCGACGGCGTGGCGCTGCAGGTGGTCCTCGAGCAGGCTTCGCGCGCGCGCCGACCCGGCTTCGGTGTCGGTGGTGTCGATGAGCCAGTCCATGGGACCCCCTGTTCGGAGGACGGTTCGTCCCGTCCGCCATGAGGTTCCCGGTCGGGTGCACGGTGAAACGGGGGCACGGGACGTGAACAGCGCCACCAACGCCGAGCGCCGCCCGGTGGGACCGGGCGGCGCTCGTGCGGTGGAGCCTTGGGGACCTGCTCGTCAGTGGCCGTGACCGTGCCCGTGGCCGTGCCCGGCGGACTGCTCCTGGTCCTCGTCCTGGGGCTTCTCGACCACCAGCGTCTCGGTCGTCAGCAGCATGCCGGCGATGGACGCGGCGTTGACCAGTGCGGAACGGGTCACCTTGACCGGGTCGAGGACGCCCTGGGCGACCAGGTCGCCGTACTCGCCGGTGGCGGCGTTGTAGCCCTCGCCCAGCTTGCCGTCGCGGACCTTGGTGACCACGACGTAGCCGTTCACGCCGCCGTTCTCGGCGATCCAGCGCAGCGGCTCGTCGGCGGCCTTGCGGACGATGTTGGCGCCGGTCGCCTCGTCACCGGTCAGGCCGAGGCCGTCCTTGAGCACGGAGACCGCGTGGACGAGCGCCGACCCGCCCCCGGCGATGATGCCCTCCTCGATCGCGGCGCGCGTCGCGGAGACGGCGTCCTCGATGCGGTGCTTCTTCTCCTTCAGCTCCACCTCGGTGGCGGCACCGACCTTGACCACGCACACGCCGCCGGCCAGCTTCGCGAGGCGCTCCTGGAGCTTCTCGCGGTCCCAGTCGGAGTCGGTGTTGTCGATCTCGGCCTTGATCTGGTTGACCCGGGCGGTGACCTCGGCCGGGTCGCCGGCACCCTCGACGATCGTGGTGTTGTCCTTGGTGATCGTGACCCGGCGCGCCCGGCCGAGCACCTCGAGACCGACCTGGTCGAGCTTGAGGCCGACCTCGGGGGCGATGACCTGGCCGCCGGTCAGGGTCGCGATGTCCTGCATCATCGCCTTGCGCCGGTCGCCGAAGGCCGGGGCCTTGACCGCGGCGGCGTTGAAGGTGCCGCGGATCTTGTTCACGACCAGGGTCGAGAGCGCCTCGCCGTCGACGTCCTCGGCGAGGATGAACAGCGGCTTGCCGGCCGAGATGACCTTCTCCAGCAGCGGCAGCAGCTCGGAGATGGCCGAGATCTTGCCCTGGTGGAGCAGGATGTAGCAGTCGTCGAGGACGGCCTCCATCCGCTCCGCGTCGGTGACGAAGTACGGCGAGATGTAGCCCTTGTCGAACTGCATGCCCTCGGTGAAGTCGAGCTCGGTGCCCATGGTGTTGGACTCCTCGACGGTGATCACGCCGTCCTTGCCGACCTTGTCGAAGGCCTCGGCGAGCAGCTCGCCGATGTGGGAGTCGCGCGAGGAGACGGTGGCGACGGCGGCCATGTCGGCCTTGTCGTCCACGTCCCGGGCGGCGTCGCGCAGCGCCTGGCCGACGGCCTCGACGGCGAGGTCCATGCCCCGCTTGAGGCTCATCGGGTTCGCGCCGGCGGCCACCGCACGCAGCCCCTCGTGGACCATGGCCTGGGCCAGCACGGTGGCGGTCGTGGTCCCGTCGCCGGCGACGTCGTTGGTCTTGGTGGCGACTTCCTTGGCGAGCTGGGCGCCCAGGTTCTCGAACGGGTCGTCGAGCTCGACCTCACGGGCGACGGTGACACCGTCGTTGGTGATGGTCGGCGCGCCCCACTTCTTGTCGAGGACGACGTAGCGGCCCTTGGGGCCGAGCGTCACCTTGACGGTGTTGGCGAGGGCGTCCACGCCCCGTTCGAGGGAACGGCGGGCGTTCTCGTCGAACTCCAGAATCTTCGGCATCTGAGGATGAACCTTTCCGAACTGCAGGTGAAAGACGTACGCCCCGAGAGCCCGAACGAGTCAGGCCGCCCGGGGCGGTAGTCAGGCTGGTCCTCTGGTGGTCAGAGGGGGATGCGTCAGCCGATGACGGCGAGGACGTCGCGCGCCGAGAGGATCAGGAACTCCTCACCGGAGTACTTCACCTCGGTGCCGCCGTACTTGCTGTAGATGACCTTGTCGCCGACGTTGACGTCCAGCGGGACGCGGTTGCCGTTGTCGTCGACGCGCCCCGGACCGATCGCCAGGACTTCGCCCTCCTGGGGCTTCTCCTTGGCGGTGTCCGGGATGACCAGGCCGGAAGCCGTGGTCTGCTCGGCGTCGAGGGGCTTGACGACGATCCGGTCCTCGAGAGGCTTGATGTTGACCGACACTGTGTCGACCTCCACTTTCCCGTGTGTCGAGAGAGACAGATGGTGGTGTTGCTGGTTCGGGCGCGTTGCCGTCGACGTACGCCGTCGCGGGGGTCGCACGACTGGGCAGCGCTGGCACCCTCCGAGGGAGAGTGCTAATCAGAATCTATTGCGCGATTAGCACTCGGTCAAGTCGAGTGCCAGCGGGCGGCCCGGCTCCGCCGCCGGCGGGCGACCGCGACCCTGCGAGGATGCGCGCATGGACCTCGACGCGTTCCGCTGGCTGCTCTCCCCCGAGGGCCGGTCCCTGCTGGCTCGCGCCGCCGCGGTGTACGTCGACGAGGCCGGCGACCTGGTGCGGACCGCGACCGTGCTGCGCAGGGAGGCCACCGCCGAGCAGGCGGCCGCGGCGATGACGCAGGTCGACCTGCGCCGCCGGGCCGCGGCGAAGTTCGGGGAGGACGCGGAGCGGATGTACTTCACGCCCGAGGGGCTCGAGCAGGCCACCCGGGCCCGGGTCGCGCGCCACCGGGCCGCGCGGGTGGCGGCCGCCGGCCCGTCCTCGGTGCTCGACCTCGGCTGCGGCATCGGCGGTGACCTGGTGGCGTTCGCCCGCGCCGGGCTGACCGCCGCGGGCATCGACCGCGACCCGCTCCGGGTGGAGGTGGCGCGGGCGAACCTGGACGCACTCGGTCTCGGCGGGGCGGTGCAGGTCGCGGAGGCCTCCGCGCTCGACCTGTCGCCGTTCGGCGTGGTGTTCGCCGACCCGGCACGTCGTACCGACGCGGGGCGGGTGTTCGACGTCGAGGGCTGGTCGCCGCCCTGGTCGTTCGTGGAGGACCTGCTCGGCCGGCCCTCCTGCGTCAAGGTCGCCCCCGGCATCCCCCACCAGGTCGTGCCCGAGGGCGTCGAGGCCGAGTGGGTCTCCGACGACGGGGACGTCAAGGAGGCGACGCTCTGGTCGCCGCACCTGGCCAGCGCCCGCCGCCGGGCGACCGTGATCGGCGGCGGCGGCCTGGCCTCGCTCACCGACGAGGACGACCCCGGGCACGCCGAGGTCCGGCCGGTGGGCCGCTGCCTCTACGAGCCGGACGGCGCGGTGATCAGGGCGCACCTGGTGACCGCTGTGGCGGCGGGGGTGCACGGAGGGCTCGTGGACGAGCACATCGCCTACGTGACCAGCGACGAGGCGTTCTCGACGCCGTTCGCGCGATCGTACGAGGTGCTGGAGACCCTGCCGTACAGGGAGAAGGCGCTCCGGGCGGCGCTCCGCGAGCGCAACGTGGGACGGCTGACGATCAAGAAGCGCGGGGTCGACGTGGTGCCCGAGACGCTCCGCAGGCAGCTGGCACTGTCCGGCGACGAGGAGGCCACGATCGTGCTGACCCGGGTCGCCGGCAAGGGCACCGCGCTGCTCGTCCGACCGTTCTGACGTCGGGCCCGCACCGGGCCGGGCGTAGCCTGCCGCGGTGAGACCCGTCGCCGACACCGCCGAGGACCGTGGTCGGTGGATCGCCCTCGCGGTGTGTGCCAGCGCCCTGTTCATGACCCTCCTCGACGTCAGCGTCACGAACGTCGCGCTGCCCTCGATCGGCCGGGCGACCGGCGCCGGGCCGTCGACGCTGCAGTGGATCGTCAGCGGCTACACCCTTGCGTTCGGCCTGGTGCCGGTGCTCGCCGGGAGGCTCGGCGACGACCACGGCCGCCGCCGGATGTTCATGGTGGGGGTGGCCGGCTTCGTGGTGACCAGCGCGCTGTCCGGTGTCGCCCCGGGCGGCGGCCTGCTGGTGGTGGCCCGCGTGCTGCAGGGCCTGTCCGGCGGGCTGATCAACCCGCAGGTCTCCGGGCTGGTGCAGCAGATGTTCACCGGGGCCGACCGGGGCCGGGCCTTCGGGCTCATCGGCACCGTCGTCGGGGTGGCGACCGCGCTCGGGCCGCTCGTCGGGGGCGCCCTGATCGCGCTCGGCGGCCCGCAGTTCGGCTGGCGTCTGGTGTTCTTCGTCAACGTGCCCATCGGCATCGTGGTGCTGCTGCTGGCGCGCCGGCTGCTCCCGTCCGACCCGGCCCGGAGCCACCACCGCCTCGACGTGGCCGGCGCCCTGCTGCTCGGTGCGGGGACGTTCTGCGTGCTGTTCGGCGCGGTGGAGTACGACTCGCTGCGTGACGCCCGGCTGGGCTGGCTCGCCGTGCCGGCCGCCCTCTTCGTCGTGCTGTTCTTCCGGCGGGAGGCGCGGCTCACCGCGCGGCGACGGGACCCGCTGGTCGACCTGCGGCTGTTCCGGCAGCCGGGCTACACCGCGGGGGTGGCACTGGCCCTGGCGTTCTTCCCGGCGATGGCCGGCCTGCCGCTGGTGATGGCGCTGTACTACCAGCAGGGGCTCGGGTTCACCGCCCTCCAGTCGGGCCTCGGCGTCACGGCGTACGCGCTCGGCAGCGCCGTCTCGGCGCCCCTCGCGGGCCGGGTCGTGATCCGAGTGGGCAGGCCCATGGTGGTCGCGGCGGCGACGACGTTCGGCCTCGGCGCCGTCGGACTCGACCTGGTGGCCCGGCACGACCTGTCGGGGGTGGGCGCCGCGCTCGCGCTCGCCGGTCCGCTGCTGGTCATGGGCGTCGGCTCGGGCGCCCTGATCACGCCCAACCAGGCGCTCACGCTGCAGGAGGTCGACCCCGTCGCCGGGAGCACGGCGGGCGGGGTGCTGCAGACCGCGCAGCGGATCGGGCTGGCGGTGGGCCAGGCCGTCATCGGGGCGGTGTTCTTCGCCTCCCTCCCGGACTCCGCGGCCGGGCTCACCGGCACCGGCCGCAGCGACGCGTTCGGCCACGCGCTCGGGCAGGCCGTGCTGGCGGCCCTCGGGTTCGTCGCGGTGGCGCTCGTGGTGGGCCTGACGGACCTGTGGACCACCCGGCACCGCCGGGGCCGGGCCGATCACAGCTCGCGGCGGTAGCCGGCCGGCGGGGTGCCGACCACCCGGGTGAACGCCCGGGTCAGGTGCGCCTGGTCGGTGAAGCCCAGCTCGGCCGCCAGCGCGGCCCAGTCCACCGGGTCGCCTCCGTGGGCGGCCGCCGCCGCGTCGAGCAGCCGATAGCGGGTGATCACCCACTTCGGCCCGATCCCGACGTACTCGGTGAACAGCCGCTGCAGGGACCGCAGGCTCCTGCCCGCGTGCGCGGCGAGGTCCTCGGCCCGGTGGAGCCCGTGCTGGTCGCGTGCCCACGCGACGATCCCCTCGACCTCCCGCGCCACCGGGTCCGGCGCCGGGCCCACGGACAGCAGGTAGGACTCGAGGGCGTCGACCATCACACCGACGTCCTCGGTCGCGAGGATCCGCTCGGCGCACGCCACGTCGTCGACGCCCAGCAGCTCCCCGGCCGGTACGACGCGCCCCGCCAGCGCGCCGACCGACGAGCCGAGCAGGCACCGGAACCCGCCCGGCCGGAACGAGCACCCGAGCGTGTGCCCGCGCCCGCTCAACGACCGGACGAACGGCCCGCGGCTGATGCCGTGCACGAGCAGCCGCCCGTCCTCGGCCGCGACGTGGATGCGCGGCTGCGGCACGACCTGCTGGCGATAGGTCCCCGGGACCCGCCAGCCGACGTACCAGTGGTAGTCGACGAATTGCCGCAGCTCCTCGCCCGGCGCCCGCCGGTCCAGGTCGATGACCCGCGCGGCCGCCGTGGGACGCACGATGGCGTCGGGGTGGCCGCGCGGCTGGTCCAGCTGGTCCATTGCCGCACCCTAGCCAGCGGCGGTCTGTCGCGTTCGTACAAGACCCGCCCGCGACCGCTGCCTAGCGTGGTGTCCATGACCTACACCTGCAAGGCCACCGGCCGGTTCACCGTCACGTCCTGGAGCGAGGACGCCTTCGCCGACCTCGACGGCCGGGGTACGACGGCCGGGGAGACGTACTACCCCGAGCGGGGGCTGTCGCACGCCCGGACGTCCTACCGCTACACCGGCGAGCTCGAGGGCACGTCGGTGCTGTCCTACCTGATCGCCTACAAGCCCGGGGGCGGCCCGGTGCTCGCCTTCGAACACTTCACCGGGTCCGTCGACGGGCACGAGGGCAGCTGCGTCCTCCGGCACGTCGGTGGCCAGGACGCCGGAGCGGTGTGGGGCCACGCCGAGGTCGTGCCCGGCCTGGGCACCGGGGCTCTCGAGAGCCTGCGCGGCGAGGCGGACCTGCGGATCGAGGGGCACCGCGACGACGGCTACGAGCTGACGCTGTCCTACGACCTGGGGTAGCGCCCGCGACCTAGTAAGTACCTGAGTGGTTGAGAGCCAAGACATCCCCCTGCTGTGGTTGACGGGCTTGGTGTCCCAGACCACGACAGGAGGATGACATATCCAACGGTAGGCGACTTTCTCGCGGTGACAACCGCCGCAATGCTCGGTTAGCCCAGTTGCGGGAGGTGCTCCCGCTTGAGCACGCGGTGCTCGCGCTGGACCTGGCTGAGGACAAGCAGGTCTTCGCGCTGACCGATCACGACAGCCGGGTGCTGGCCCGCAAGACGGTGCGCTGCCGGCCCTGGCAGCTCGCCGAGGCACTCGCGTGGGGACGGCGCGAGGCACTCGCGGCCGGGTTTGCCGGGGTCACGCTGGCCTGTGAGCCGACCGGGCACCGGTGGAAGGTGGTTGATGAACTCGCCCTTGCCGCAGGGATCGATCTGGTCTGTGTCCAGCCGCTGCTGGTGCACCGTGCTCGCGAAGCCGAGGACTTCACGCGGGACAAGTCCGATGACAAGGACGCACTGCTGATCGCCCGGCTGGCCACCCAGCTACACGTCTACCTGCCCGAGCGAGCTGACCCCACGTGGGCTCGGCTGCGGCACCTGGGCTCGCGCCGGGTGGAGTGGGTCACCGAGGTGGGCGCGGCCCGCCAGCAGTTGCGTGACCTGCTGGAGTGCGCCTGGCCGGCCGCGCTGGAGGCTGCGAGCAAGCCGCTGGACTCGCTGACCTGGCGGGCCGCGATAAGCGTCGCCGGATCCGACCCCGACCGGATCCGCCGGCTGGGTCTGACCCGGCTCACCCGCGCGGTCACCAAGGAGCTGCCCCGATGGGGCGGACAGCGGGTCTGCCACCGCATCGTCAAGGCCCTACACGAGGCCGCGGCCGATCCTCGCGGGGTGCCCTCCCAGCGCCACGGCGGACTGGAGCGCGCCCGGTTCGCCCTGGCCGACCTGCGCCACGCCGAAGCACAACGCGACCATGTCGAAGTGCTGATGGTCGACGTCCTCGACCAACTGGACCTTACCGAGCTGGTCACCAGCCTCCCCGGCCTGTCCGCGGTTGGAGCGGCAGCGATCCTCGCCGAGACCGGCGACCTGACCCGCTTCGACTCCGCACGAGCCGTGGTCAAGCACGCCGGCCTATGCCCACGGGAGAACACCTCGGGCACCTACGCCGGGAAGAGCACCATCAGCGGCCGTGGACGTCCACTGCTGCGTCGCCCGCGCGCCCTCCCCGTCTCCCCCCACCACCTACCCCGCACCACCCCCCCCCGGTCGCGGTCGCCGGCAGCCTCCTGCGCCAGCTGTTCGTGGTGACCACCACCCGCACTGCCTGGAGCGCCGCCATCGCCAGTGGCCAGGTCGACCCCCGAGACGGGGTGAACGCCCCTGCCGCATGACACGGACGTCGACGTGGACGGGACGAGCTCGAGTGACCTGGGGACGAACCCGCAACTGAGCATGAGCAGTCCCGCCGCCTTCCACCAAAGCTCGGATGAAGGCTGTTGGGGAACACCCCGGTTGAACGCTAGGTGGAGCAGGAAGACGGGCACGGACCCCGGACCGACGTCAACTCACCGAACCCCTACAACGACCAGCGCGACGACAACCCAACCGCCGCGCCAACCAAGCACGCCCATCCCATGATTCAGGGCCCCTTGACACTGCCCCTCATAGGCTGCTCAGGCGGGGCCGACCACCACGGCGGACCCGGCGGGCACGACCACCCGTCCGCCGTCGACGGTCACACCGCGCTCCCAGCTCAGCAGGACCGACCCGTCGGCGTCGAACGACGACGGCTCGTCGCCGAGGTTGACGAGCACGCGATGCTCACCGCGTCGCATCGAGAACCGCCCGGTGGTCCGGTCCCAGTCGACCTCCACCCGGCGCAGGTGCGGGTCGCGCAGGTCCGGGCGGTCGCGCCGCAGGGCGATCAGGTCGCGGTACCAGGCCAGCAGGCGCGCGTGCGGCTCCCGGCCGGGCTCGCCCCAGTCGAGCCTCGAGCGCTCGAACGTCGCCGGGTCCTGCGGGTCCGGCACGTCGGACTCGGCCCAGCCGTGCGCGGCGAACTCCGCCCGCCGGCCGGCCCGGACGGCGTCGGCCAGGCGCGGGTCGGTGTGGTCGGTGAAGTACTGCCACGGTGTCGAGGCGCCCCACTCCTCGCCCATGAACAGCATCGGCGTCCACGGGGAGGTGAGCAGGACCGCGGCGCCGCACGCCAGCCGTCCCTGGTCGAGCAGGGCGGAGAGCCGGTCGCCGGTGGCCCGGTTGCCGACCTGGTCGTGGGTCTGCAGGGAGGCCACGAACCGCCAGCCGGGCAGTGCCGCCCGGTCGACGGGCCGTCCGTGGGTGCGTCCGCGGAAGGTCGACCAGGTGCCGTCGTGGAAGAACGGGGTGGTCATCACCTTCGCCAGCGCGCCGGGGTCGGCGAAGTCCGCGTAGTAGCCCTGGTTCTCGCCGGTCAGCGCGACGTGCAGCGCGTGGTGGACGTCGTCGGCCCACTGGCCGTGCAGGCCGAGACCGCCGACCGCGTCGCCGGCGCCGCGCGGTGTGACCGTGCGCGGGTCGTTGCGGTCGGACTCGGCGACCAGCCACAGCGTCCGACCGGTGCGGGCGGCCAGGTCGTCCACGACGGCCGCCATGTCCTCGAGGAGGTGGGTGGCCCGGTCGTCGTGCAGCTCGTGCACCGCGTCGAGCCGCAGGCCGTCGACGTGGAAGTCCGCCAGCCACTGGACCACGTTGTCGAGCACCCAGCGCCGCACCGGGTCGCTGTCGCGGGCGTCGAGGTTGAGCGCCTCGCCCCACGGGGTGGTGTGCGCGTCGGTCAGGTAGGGCCCGAACTCGGCGAGGTGGTTCCCGTCCGGGCCGAGGTGGTTGTAGACCACGTCGAGGCAGACCGCGAGCCCGTGGCCGTGCGCGGCGTCGACGAACCGTTGCAGGGCGGCGGGTCCGCCGTACGGCTCGTGCACGGCGTACGGCGCGATCCCGTCGTACCCCCAGCCGTGCCGGCCCGGGAACGGGGCGAGCGGCAGCAGCTCGACCACGTCCGCGCCGAGGTCGACCACGTGGCCGAGCCGGTCCGCGGCGGCGTCGAGGGTGCCCTCGGGGGTGAACGTGCCGACGTGCAGCTCGTAGAGCACCGCGCCCTCGAGCGGCCGCCCGCGCCAGCCGTCGTCGGTCCACGCGAACGCACCGGGGTCGAACCGCTGGGACCAGCCGTGCGGCCCGTCGGGCAGGCGGAGCCCACGCGGGTCCGGGCGCGGTTCGCCGTCGTCGACCGCGAAGGCGTACGTCGTGCCGGGCGGCAGGTCGCGCCCGAGCCGCCACCAGCCGGAGCCGTCGCGGGCCATCGGGTGCCGCGACTCCGGCAGCACCAGGTCGACCGAGGCGGCGTACGGGGCCCACACCGAGGGCTCGTGCGTCACGTCAGGTGCACCCGTCGCATCAGCGCCACGGGGTAGGTGGCGAACAGGTCGGCGCAGGCGTTGTCGCCGCCCCCGTGGAGGACGCCGGTCAGCTCGTCTCGCCACAGGCCGTCGGGGAGCAGGACGGTGGCGTCCGCCCACCCGCCCATCGCCTCGAGCCGCTGGAGGGCGCGGGTCACCAGCACCGCGACCTCGCCGCCCCGGACGAAGCCGACGGCGTGCCGGCTGGTGCCGGCCAGCGGCTCGTAGCCCCCGGCGTCGCCGAAGGCGCCCCGCAGCTCGCGGCGCAGGTGCAGCGCCCTGGTGGTGACCAGCAGCTTCTCGTCGGCGAGGTCGCGGGGGCCGTCGGCCGTCAGCGCCGCGAGCCGCCGGCGGCGCTCGTCGTAGTCGACGGGCCGGCGGTTGTCCGGGTCGACGAGGGACAGGTCGACCAGCTCACAGCCCTGGTAGGTGTCGGGCACGCCGGGCAGGGTCAGCGCCAGCAGCTTCTGCCCCAGCGTCGCCGCGCGGATCGCCTCGCGGTTGTGGTCCACCGCGGTGGCCACCAGCGCGCGCAGCTCCCCCGGAGCGGTCGCCTCCTCGGCCAGCCCGACCAGCCGCTTCTCGTAGTCCGGGTCGCCGTCGACCCAGGCGGTGTGCAGCTTGCCCTCGCGGGCGGCCTTCACCAGGTAGCCGGCCAACCGGTCCCGGTCGATGTCGCCGACCCCGGCCACCGTCTGCCAGACGAGCTGGGCGGTCGGCGCGTCCACCCCGTGCCGGGCCGCGGCCCGGGTGAACGCCGCCGCGCACCGGCCCCACGAGTCGGCGTCGCCGGCGAGGGCGAGCAGCCGTGCCCGGACGTCCTCGCTGCGCTTGGTGTCGTGGGTGGACAGCGTGGTCATCCCCAGCGGCCAGTGCTCCTGCTGGTGCACCGCCCAGCGGTGCAGCCGCTCCGGGCTGCCCTCCTCGAGGAGCAGCGGGTCCCCGCCGACCTCGTTGAGCGCGACCATCCGGTGCCAGCGGTAGAAGGTGGTGTCCTCGATCCCCTTGGCCATCACCGGCCCCCAGGTCTGCTGCAGGCGCACCGCGAAGTCCGCGGCCGGCCCCTGTGGGTCGTCGGTGGTCGCAAGGCCCAGCAGCCGCCGCAGATCCGGCTCGAGGTCGGGCCGCCGCTCGGCCGCGCGGGTCACCGCCTCGTGGAGCACCTCCCGGGCCCGGTCGCTCGGGGGCCGACCGGGACGCACGTAGGCGCGGTAGACCTCGGCGGCCACCAGCAGCTCGGTCACGGCCCGCTCCAGCCGGTCCTGGTCCGCGTCGGGCAGCGCCTCGACCGCCCGCCGGGTCAGCCGGGCACGCTCGGGGGCCAGCAGCTCGTCGACGACCAGCCGCTTCGCCTCCAGCACCACCCGGTGCAGGTCCGGGTCGCCGCCGGCCCCGACCCACGCCTCGGTGAGCGCCGGGCCGCCGGCCGGGTCGACCAGGGCCCCCGTCACGGCGGTCGCCGCGTCGTAGCCGGTGGTGCCGTCGCAGTCCCACTCGTCCGGGAGCCGCTCGTCGCCCTCGAGGATCTTCTCCACCCAGAGGGCGGTCCCGGGCCGCGTCGAGAGCCGGAGCCGGCGCAGGTAGCCCTCCGGGTCGGCGAGCCCGTCGGGGTGGTCGATGCGGAACCCCTCCACCACCCCGCGCCGGTTCAGGTCGAGCAGCAGCCGGTGGGTCTCGTCGAAGACGTCCGGGTCCTCCACGCGCACCGCGACCAGCGTGTCCACGTCGAAGAACCGCCGGTAGTTGAGCACGGCGTCCTTCTCCCGCCAGCCCGCGAGCCGGTAGTGCTGGCGCGACAGTACGGCGGCCACGTCGTCGCCCTCCGTGCCGGCCGCCACCGGGAACACGTGGTCGTGGTAGGCCACCACCGGCTGCCCGTCGTACTCGTCGAGGCGGAGGTCGCCCGCGGCGAGGGTGTCCTCGAGCGGCTCCGCGAGCAGCGGCAGGCCGAGCCTGCCGTCCCCCGCCGCCCAGTCGATGTCGAACCAGTGCGCGGTCGGCGCTTCGGGGCCCTCGGCGAGGACCCGCCACAGCGGCGCGTTGGCGTGCTCGGGGGCCACCATGGCCATGTGGTTGGGGACCACGTCGACGACCAGGCCGAGCCCGTGCTGGCGCGCGTTGCCGGCGAGCGCGACGAGGCCGTCCTCGCCGCCGAGCTGCTCGTCGACCCGGGTGTGGTCGAGCACGTCGTAGCCGTGCATCGAGCCGGGGACGGCCTGCAGCACCGGCGAGAGGTAGAGGTGGCTGACGCCGAGGTCGGCGAGGTAGGGGACGACCGCCTCGGCGTCGGCGAAGGTGAACCCGGCGTGCAGCTGGAGTCGGTAGGTGGCGGTCACGTCGGCTGGTTACCCGTCCCGTGCAGGTCCGACACGTGGGTCCCCGGGTCCGGTCTCACGCCTCGTCGGCCAGGTTGGCCTGCTCGGCCGCGATCGTGGTGTCCGCGCCGTGGCCGGTGTGCACCACGGTGTCGTCGGGCAGCGTCAGCAGCCGCTCCCTGATCGAGGCCAGGATCGTGGCGCGGTCGCTGTAGGACCGACCGGTGGCGCCCGGTCCACCCTCGAACAGCGTGTCCCCGGTGAACACGCAGCCGAGGTCCTGGGTGTGGAAGCAGACCGCGCCCGGCGCGTGGCCGGGCGTGTGGATCACCCGCAGGGTGGTGCCGCCCACCTCGATGCCGACGCCGTCGGACAGGTCGACGTCCCAGAGCTGGTCGCGGTGGGTGAGCTCCCACAGCGGGCGGTCGTCGGGGTGCAGGAAGATCGGCGCGCCGGTCCTGGCCCGCAGCTCGGGGGCGACCCGCACGTGGTCGTCGTGGGCGTGCGTGCACAGGATCGCCTTGACCGTGCGGCCGTCGACGACCCGCAAGATGCCCTCCACGTCGTGCGGCGCGTCGATCACCACGCACTCGGTCCGGTCCCCGACCACCCAGACGTTGTTGTCCACGTCGAACGTCTCGCCGTCGAGGGTGAACGTGCCCTCGGTGACCCCGTGGCCCACGGTGACCGCCATCAGTGCGCAGCTCCCTCGAGGACGACGACGGAGCGGAGCACGTCGCCGTGCTCCATCCTGGCGAACGCCTGCTCCACGTCGCCGAGGCCGATCTCCTCGGACACGAACGCGTCGAGGTCGAGGCGGCCCTGCCGGTAGAGGTCGACCAGCATCGGGAAGTCGCGCGACGGCAGGCAGTCGCCGTACCAGCTCGACTTCAGCGACCCGCCGCGACCGAACACGTCGAGCAGCGGGATGTCGGGGACCTTCATGTCCGGGGTGGGCACGCCGACCAGCACCACGGTCCCGGCCAGGTCTCGGGCGTAGAAGGCCTGCTTCCAGGTCTCCGGGCGGCCGACCGCGTCGATGACCACGTCTGCGCCGAAGCCGTCGGTGAGCGCCCGGATCGCCTCCACCGGGTCCTGCTCCCCGCCGTTCACGGTGTGGGTGGCACCCAGCTTGGTGGCCCAGGCGAGCTTCCGGTCGTCGAGGTCGACCGCGATGACCTTGCTCGCCCCGGCCAGTGCGGAGCCGGCCACCGCCGCGGAGCCGACGCCGCCGCAGCCGATCACCGCGACGCTCCGGCCGCGGCCCACCCCGCCGGTGTTGATCGCCGCACCGAGGCCCGCCATCACCCCGCACCCGAGCAGCCCGACCGCCGCCGGGCGTGCCGACGGGTCCACCTTCGTGCACTGGCCGGCGGCGACGAGGGTCTTCTCCGCGAACGCACCGATCCCGAGCGCCGGGGTCAGCTCGGTGCCGTCCTCCAGCGTCATCGTCTGGGTGGCGTTGTGGGTGGCAAAGCAGTACCACGGCTCACCGCGCCGGCAGGCCCGGCAGTCACCGCAGACCGCGCGCCAGTTCAGCACCACGAAGTCGCCGGGCGCCACCTCGGTGACGCCGTCGCCGACGGACTCGACCACGCCGGCCGCCTCGTGGCCGAGCAGGAACGGGAACTCGTCGTTGATGCCGCCCTCGCGGTAGTGCAGGTCGGTGTGGCACACGCCGCAGGTCTGCACCGCGACCACGGCCTCGCCGGGTCCGGGATCGGGCACGTTGACCGTCTCGACGGTCACCGGGGCCCCCTTGCTCCGCGCGACGACTCCTCGGACCTGCTGCATGAGCACCCTCCTGGGTGGCGGTGGACGGTCGCGCCCACCCTACTCAGCGCGGTCAGCCGGCGAACAACCACGCCGTCGCGGCCACGTAGCCGAGCACGAGCACCGCTCCGACGGTCCGCGGCAGGGTGCCGGTGCGGCGTCCGAGCAGCAGCACGAGCGGGAGCAGGGCCGTCACGACGGCCACGTCGACGATCACGTTGTGCCGCCCCAGGCCGAGCGGCCGCACCAGCGCGGCCAGGCCGACCGACACGGTGGCGTTGTAGGCCACCGACCCGACCGCCCCCGCGACGACCACCTCGGTCACGCCGCGTCGCGCCGCCGCCCAGACCAGCGCGACCATCTCGGCGCTGGTCGCCAGCGCGAGGATGGTCAGGCCGATCACGGACTCCCCGACGTGGAGCAGGTCGACGAGGCCCTCGGCGCCCCGCACCGCGAGGTAGCCACCGAGCACCATGCCGAGCAGGCCGAGCAGCACGAACAGCAGCGCGCGCCCAGAGTCATCGTCCTCCGGGGCCCCGGGGAGCTCGTCCTCCGCGAGCTCGGACAGCTCGCCGATGAGCGGCGGCTCCTTCTCCCGCCGCCAGACCCAGGCGACGCCGGCGACGTAGAGCAGGACGAGCAGGGCCCCCTCGGGGCGGCTCAGCACGCCGTTCCACAAGAACAGCACCGTGACCGTGCCCGCGACGGCGGCGGCGACGCCGTACTCGAGCACGCGGTGGGCGACCGGGAGCCGGGTCACCAGCGCCGCCAGCCCCACGGTGAGGGTGAGGATCACCAGGTTCGCGCCGATCGCGTCGCCGGCGGCGAGGGCGGGATGCGCCTGGCCGGAGGCGACCATCGCGGTGACCGCCTCCTCGGGCTCGGCGCCGGCGAGCAGCAGCCCGAGGGCGAGCACGCTGACCCCCAGCCGGTTCGACGCCGCGGTGACGTGCTCGGCGAACGCCTCCGCGCCCGCGGTCAGCAGCACGGCACCGGCGACCAGCAGCAGCAGCGGGACGACCAGGCTCAGCGACATGCCCCCATCCAACCCTCCCGCGCGGCGCTCGTGCCGCACCCCGGGCCGCCGGACCGGCACCGGCGAGACGCCGATGCAACCCGTCGGGCGCGTTTCGCGTCTTGGCGGCAGAGATGCAGGAAGGATGGTGATGACGGTGCAGCTCGTGGCAGAGGTGGCGGAGGTCTCGGCGATGAGAACGCAGGACAGGGATGCGGAGTTCTCGGCGTACATGGCCGCGCGTCAGCCGAGCCTGCTGCGGACCGCCTACCTCCTCACGGGGGACCGGCACGCCGCCGAGGACCTGGTGCAGACGGCGCTCGCCAAGCTGTACCTGTCGTGGGACCGGGTGCAACGGCGCGAGCTGGTCGACGGCTACGTCCGCAGGATCATGGTCAACGAGAACAACTCGCTGTGGCGCCGGGCCTGGAAGCGCAGGGAGGTCACCACCGACCTCCTCCCGGAGCGGGAGGCCCCGGTCGTCCCGGCCGACGACGGCGGCAGCGCCGCGCTCTGGGAGTTCGTGCAGACCCTCCCCCGCAAGCAGCGCGCCGTCATCGTGCTGCGCTACTACGAGGACCTCAGCGAGGCCGAGACCGCCGACGTCCTCGGCATCTCCGTCGGGACCGTGAAGTCCCAGGCCAGCCGGGCCCTGGCCGGAATGCGTGCCCGTGTCAACGACAACCCCGTACTCGCCAAGGACCGGGAGGAGGAGCGATGAGCGGCTTCGACGAGAGGGACCAGCTGTCCCAGGAGCTGCGCCGGCGCTCCGAGCAGGTCGGCGGCCACCCGATCGGGCTGGACGAGGTCAAGGGCAGCGCCCGCCGGATCCAGCGCCGCCGCCGGGTCGCCGGCGCGGTCGCCGCGATGGCGGTCGTCGCGGTCGCGGTCCCGGTCGGCCTGAACCTGACCGGCACGACGCCCGACGGGTCGGCCCCGGTGGCACAACCGTCACCGAGCGTCACGACCAGCGCGGGGTCGAGCCCGTCGACCAGCCCGACGCCCAGCGAGAGCCCGACGTCGAGCCCCAGCGCGACGCCGCAGGACGGTGCGGTCCCGTTGACGCTGGACGGCACCCCCGCCGGAGCCCCGCCGAAGATCCTCTACGTCGACGGCCGGACCGTGCACACCGACGGCGCGACCACCACGCTGCCCGGGCGCTACGCGGACGTGACGCCCTACCGGGGCGGCTGGCTGGCGGTGGAGAACACCACCGACGGGGCGAAGGTGGTGCGCATCGACGGCACCGGGAAGGTCACCGGCACGGCGCCCGGCGGCTACCGCATCGCCGTCAGCGGCGACGGCACCCAGGTCGCCTGGGTCGAGAACGGCGCCCTCGTGCGCGGCATCGCCTCGGGGATGGCGGAGGTCGAGGACAGCCAGAAGCTGCCGGCCGGCACCACCGCGGAGGTGGTGGGCTTCGCCGCGGGCGAGGTGGTCTACGTGGTCGACGGCGCCACGCCGTCGGTGCACGTCACCGACCTCGCCGGCCACGACCGGGTGCTCACCGGACTGATCGGCGCACGCGGCGCCAGCGACGCCGGGGCCTTCGTCGCCGGGGAGACCCGCTACAACGCCGACGGCACCTCGTGCTGGGTGCTGCGGACCGTCAGCACGGGCAAGGACCGGTTCCCCGAACAGTGCGCCTGGACCCTCGAGGCGGCCAGCCCGGACGGGCGCTACGTCATGGGCGTCCCCTCGAGCACCGACGGGATCGGCGCCTCGAGCGTCGCCGTCATGGACTCCGCCACCGGCGACGTGGTCACGACGTTCAAGAGCCCGCGCAACCCGTTCACCTTCGTCACCGAGACGGCCTGGGAGGACGACACGCACCTGCTCGCGGTGACCTACCAGCAGGGCACCTGGCAGATCCTGCGGCTGGGCGTGGACGGTTCCGTCGAGACGACCGTCGACGGCACCCAGGCCGCCGACACCAGCTCGCCGTACCACCTCGGCACCCGCTCCTGAGCGGGACCGTTTACCAAGGTATGTCGGAGAACTGTCGCTCCCCGCGGTGAACTCACCGAGGGGAGCGACAGTTCCCCGCGGGGAGTACGACGCGCCCCGACCGCCCGGGTCGCAGGCCGGCCCGGCCTCCGGCGCTCAGGCGACGACGGTGGTGATCGGCATCGAGGAGTCCGCCGGGAGATCGAGCTCGGAGGGATGCCGGCCGCGGGCGACCAGCTCCGAGCCGAGCGCGGCCACCATCGCGCCGTTGTCGGTGCACAGGCCCGGCCGCGGCACCCGGACCCGGATGCCGTGCTTCGCCGCCCGCTCCTCGGCGAGCACCCTCAGCCGGGAGTTCGCCGCCACGCCGCCCCCGATGAGGATGTCGTCGATGCCGTGGGTGCGGGCCGCGTCGACACTCTTGCGCGTCAGCACGTCGCACACCGCCTCCTGGAACGACGCCGCCACGTCGGCCACCGGCACCGGCTCCCCCGACTGCTCCCGGGCCTCGACCCACCGGGCGACCGCGGTCTTCAGCCCCGAGAACGAGAAGTCGAACCGGTGCCGCTGGAGGTCCCGTCCCGACGTCAGCCCCCGGGGGAAGTCGATCGCCACCGAGGAGCCCGACCGCGCCGAGCGGTCGATGTGCGGGCCGCCGGGGAACGGCAGCCCGAGCAGCCTGGCCACCTTGTCGAAGGCCTCCCCCGCCGCGTCGTCGATCGTCGCGCCCAGCGGCTCGACCCCGCCGGTCACGTCGGAGACCCTCAGCAGCGAGGAGTGCCCGCCGCTGACCAGCAGCGCCACGCACGGCTCGGGCAGCGGGCCGTGCTCGAGCTGGTCGACCGCCACGTGCGCGGCGAGATGGTTCACCCCGTAGATCGGCTTCCCGAGCGCGACGGCCAGCGCCTTCGCCGCAGCGACCCCGACGAGCAGCGAGCCGGCCAGTCCCGGGCCGCTGGTCACGGCGATCGCGTCGACGTCGTGCAGCGCGACGCCGGCGGTCTCGCAGGCCCGCTCGAGGGTCGGCACCATCTCCTCCAGGTGCGCCCGGGAGGCGACCTCGGGCACCACCCCGCCGAACCGGGCGTGCTCCTCGACGCTGGAGGCGACCGCGTCGGCGAGCAGGGTGTGCCCGCGCACGACGCCGACCCCGGTCTCGTCGCACGACGTCTCGATGCCCAGCACCAGCGGCTCGTCGCTCATCTCGGACTCCCTCCGCACGCAGGCCCCAGCGGGAGCCGCATCACGACGGCGTCGGTGCCGTCCCGGTAGTAGCGCCGCCGCCGGTCCACCTCGGTGAACCCTTCGGCGGCGTAGAACGCCAGCGCGTCGGTGTTGGCGGCGCTGACCTCCAGCAGCATCCGGTCCGGCCGTACGACGGACGCGCGCACGTCGCCGAGCAGCGCGCCGAGCAGGGACCGGGCCACCCCCTGGCGCCGCCATGCGGGGGCGACGGCGACCCGCTGCAGGTCCACGACGTCCCCGGCGGTCATCGTCACCGCGTAGCCGACGACCGAGTCGTCGGTGTCGACCGCGACGAGCGCGTGCCGGCCGGGGCCGACCAGCTCGGACTCGACGGAGACGGCCGACCACGCGTCCGCGCCGAACGCCCGCTCCTCGAGGGCGACGACGGCGGGGACGTCCGCGACGGCGGCGGGACGCAGCCTCACGACACCCGCTTCGGCTTGTGCGGGGCGGCCGTGTCCGGCCGGCGCAGGTACAACGGCTCGGGGTCGAGCAGCTCGGCCCGCTCGTCGGTGACGACCTCGGCGAGCACCCCGGCGGACGGGTGCTCGGGGCCGACCGGGTTCGAGAACGACTCCGGGTAGAGCAGCGCTCCGCGCCCGACCACGGGGCGGTGAGTCGCGATCTCGGCGGGCTTGGACACGTGCGGTCCGTCCACGCGCTGCCCGTGCTCGTCGTAGAACGCCCAGTAGACCTCCTTGCGACGTGCGTCGGTGGCCACCAGGAACGGCTCCGCGACCGCGCCCGAGTCGACGGCCTCCACCGCGAGCACGTCGAGAGTGCACACGCCGTACACCGGGACGTCGAGGGCCGCGCCGAGGACCCGCGCGGTCACCAGGCCCACCCGCAGGCCGGTGAACGGCCCGGGGCCGACGCCGACCGCGACCGCGGTCACGTCCTGGCGGGGCACCCAGGCCTCGTCGAGGACCGCGGTGATCCCGGGAGCCAGCAGCTCGGCGTGCCGCATCGCGTCGACGGACAGGTGCGAGGCCACCACCCGTTCGCCGTCGTGGAGGGCGACGGTGACGGCCGGGGTGGCGGTGTCGAACGCGAGCAGCACGTGCCCGAGGTTACGCGAGGGCGCGGCGGAGCCCGGAGCCGAGCCACCGGGCACCGACCGGCGTGAACCGCAGCCGGCGGGTCTCGTCGGACCGGTCGCCGCCACGGCCGCGGGTGATCGTCACCTCGAGGCGGGTGTCGGCGAGCCCCTCGGCCACCCCCTCGCCCCACTCCACGACGGTGACCGCCTCGTCGAGCGAGGTGTCGAGGTCGAGGTCGTCGAGCTCCTCGATCCCGCCGAGACGGTAGGCGTCGACGTGCACGAGCGCGGGGCCGCCGCAGGTCGTCGGGTGCACCCGGGAGATCACGAACGTGGGCGAGGTGACCGGCCCCCGGACGCCCAGACCCTCCCCGAGGCCCTGGGCGAACGTGGTCTTGCCGGCACCGAGGTCGCCGCTGAGGATCACCAGGTCGCCCCGGCGGAGCACCGTCGCGAGCCGCTCCCCGAGCTCACGGGTCTCGCCGGAGGTGGCCGCGCTCACCTCGACCGGCAGCTCCTTGGCCATCGTGATGAACACGCCGTCGCGGGCGGTCTCCGCGTAGCCGAGGTGCTGCCAGAAGTGCACGGTGCGGGGCAGCTCGGCGCGGGCGAGGAGGCCGATCCCGTCGTAGCCGCGCTCCTGAGCGACCCGCTCGGCCCGGGTCACCAGCGAGCGTGCCACGCCGTGCCCCTGGGCGTCGGGGTGCACGCTGACCCGCCGGATCCTCAGCACCCGGTCGGCCGGCTCGAAGAGCAGCGCCCCGACCGGGCCCGACTCGGCCGTCGCGAGCAGCCCGCCGTGCGCGGTCAGCGCCGCCGCCACCGTGGTCACGGTCTCCTCGGTCGCGGTCGACGGCGGGTCCAGCAGCTCGCGGGCGCCGAAGCTCGCGTGGATCATCGCGACCACGTCCGAGGCGGCCTGCTGGCCGACCTCGTCCACCGACACGGAGCCGCCCACGTGCCACTGGGTCATGCGCTTGCCCGGTGCCGGTCGGCGGCCTCGAGCAGGTCGCCCAGGGCCGCGTTGACCTTGTCCTTGCGCTCCAGGATCACCATGTGTCCCGCGCCGGGGCACTCCACCAGCCGGGAGCCGGTGATCCGCGAGGCCATCTTCCTGCTGTGCCCGACCGAGGTCAGGATGTCCTTGGTGCCGGAGATGATCCAGGTGGGCACCGACTCGAAGGCGTGCAGCACCGAGAACTTGTCGAGGGCGTCGAAGTTCGGGAAGAACTCCGCGACCACGTCGAACGACGTGCCGGCCAGCATCTCGTCGACGAACTCGACGTACGACGAGGGCACCTCGTCGCCGAACGCGAACCGGTCGGCCATGAGGAAGCCGATGTTCGACCCGCGCTTGCGGGCGCTGTCGACCAGCTCCGGCGCCCGGGACAGCCCCGCCATCAGCCGCCGCGCCACCTGGGACCCGACCGCGTCGGGGATGTAGCGGCTGAGCACCCGGTGCGAGCGGAGCCCGCCGGCCGTGGTCGAGATCAGGCCCACCCCCACCACCCGGTTCCCGAACAGC
This sequence comes from uncultured Actinomycetota bacterium, assembly GCA_963838025.1. GTDB lineage: Bacteria > Actinomycetota > Actinomycetes > Propionibacteriales > Nocardioidaceae > Nocardioides_B. Next base: position 547,213 of record CAWIPF010000001.1, on the reverse strand, counting down.
TCCGGGTGGTGCTCGGCGAACGCCATGATCGACATGCCGCCCATGGAGTGGCCGACCAGCACGACCGGCCCTTGCGGCACCACCTGCTCGAGCACGACGGCGAGGTCGTGGCCGAGCTGGTCGATGGTGGCGTGGTGCTGCGGCGAGCGCTCGGAGCGGCCGTGGGAGCGCTGGTCGTAGAACACCATCCGGCGCTTGCCGCGCAGGTGCAGCCGCTGGAAGTGCCAGCAGTCGAGGTTGAGGGCGTAGCCGTGCACGAACACGACCGTGGCCCGGTCCGCGGGCGCGGGCTTGCCGCCCGCATACGGCGCCACCTCGTCGACCTGGACGTGCAGCCGCACGCCGTCGTCGGCGGTGACGGTGACCGCCGGGGAGCTCAGGCCACCGAGGGTCTCGGCGCCCTGGGAGCCGGCGCGGCGGGCCTTGACCACCCGGCGCTCGACGACGACGCCGGTGGTCACCGCGGCCAGCGCGGCGCCGGCGCCGAGCCCGGCCAGGCCGAGCAGCCCTCGTCCCTTCACACGTACCTCCGTTGCATCCGGCCCCCGACACCGGTGACGATCTCGTAGGAGATGGTGCCGCACGCCTCCGCCCAGTCCTGCGCGGTGGGTCCCCCGTCGGCGCCGGTGCCGAACAGCACGACCGGGTCGCCGGCCCTGGCCTCGTCGTCGTCGAGGTCCACCACGAGCTGGTCCATGCACACGCGTCCGGCCACCAGCCGCTGCCGCCCGGCGGCGAGCACGTGGGCGCGCGACGACGCGTGCCGCGGCACCCCGTCGCCGTACCCCATCGGCACCACCGCGACGTTGGTGTCCTTGCGGGTGACATAGGTGTGCCCGTAGGAGACTCCCGACCCGGCGGGGATCCGCTTGACCAGCGCGAGGCGTCCGCGCACCGTCATCGCCGGGACCAGGCCCAGCTCCGCGGAGGTGGCCACGTCGGGCGCCGGCGAGAGGCCGTACGACGCGATGCCGCAGCGCACCAGGTCGAAGCGGGACGAGGGGCGCAGCAGCGCCGCCGCCGAGTTCGCCAGGTGCCGCACCTCGGGCCGCAGGCCGTGCCCGGCGGCGGTCTCCAGCGCGGCGCGGAACGCCGCCTCCTGGCTGTCGTTGGCGGGGTGCGCCGGCTCGTCGCTGCACGCGAAGTGGGACCAGACGCCGGTGACGCGCACCGCTCCGGAGCGTTCCGCCGCGGCGGCCGCGGCCACCAGCCCCGGCCACTCCACGTCGCTGGCGCCGCCGCGGCTCAGCCCGGTGTCGACCTTGAGCTGGAGCCGGGCCGGCCGGCCGGCGCGTCCGGCCGCGGCGGCGACCTCCTCGACCTCGTCGGTGGTGTAGGCGGTGACGTCGACGCCGGCCGCGACGGCGGGGACGTAGTCCTCGCCGGGGACGGTCAGCCAGCTGAGGATCCGGCCGGTGTCGCCGGCCTCCCGCAGCGCCAGGGCCTCCTCCAGGACCGCCACGCCGAGCCACTCCGCGCCCGCCTCGCGGGCGGCGCGGGCGACCGGCACCATGCCGTGGCCGTAGCCGTCGGCCTTCACCACGGTCATCATCTGCGCGCCCCCGACCCGCTCCTTGAGCGTCGCGACGTTGCGACGGACCGCGGCGAGGTCGACGAGGATCTCGGCACGGTCGGTCGGCGGGTGCGCGGTCATGGCACAGCCCATCTTCTCAGAGGCGCGTGCTGAGCAGGTCCCGGCACACGTCGGGGACCGCCCGGGCCACGTCGGGGGCGGTGACCGGCCCGGACCCGCCGGCGTACGCGGCTGCCGCGCCGTGCAGCCACGCACCCACCGACCCGGCGTCGAACGGGTCCAGCCCGGCGGCCAGCAGCGCCCCGCACAGGCCGGCGAGCACGTCGCCGGACCCGGCGGTGGCCAACCAGGGTGGCCCGACCGTGCACACCCGCACCTCCCCGGTCGGCGCGGCCACCAGCGTGTGCCGCCCCTTGAGCAGCACCACGGCGCCGTACCTCACCGCGGCCTCGCGGGCGTGGCGGAGGCGCTCGGCCTCGACCTCCTCCCGCTCGACCCCCAGCATCCGGGCCAGCTCGCCCGCGTGCGGCGTCAGAAGGGCCGGTACGTCGACCGGACCGGCGACGTGCGTCAGGGCCTCGGCGTCGACGACCACCGGGACCACGTCGTCGTACGAGCGGCGCAGCGCCTCGCCGGCGTCCGCGCCACCGCCGGACCCGACCACCCAGGCCTGGACACGGCCCTCGCCGACCACGACCTCCGGGTGCGCCCCGCGCACCAGGTCCGCCGCCTCGCCCTCGTAGCGGACCATGCCGGCCAGCCCGCACGACGCGCCGGAGACGCAGAGCACCGCGGCGCCCGGGTACTGCGCCGAACCGGCGCGGACACCGACCACCCCGCGGGTGTACTTGTGCGCCGTCGGCTCGGGGACCGGCAGCAGCGCGGCCACGTCACGGGCCTGCAGGGCGGAGACGGCGGCCTGGGGCAGGTCCAGGCCGATGTCGACCAGGTGCACCGCGCCGCAGGCCGCGGCCGCGGGGTCGACCAGGTGGGCGACCTTGTGCGTCCCGAACGTGACCGTCACCTCGGCCCGCACGTGCGCCCCCTCGACCCGTCCGGTGTCCACGTCGACGCCCGAGGGGGTGTCGACGGCCACGACGGGCACCCCGGACAGGGCGGCCACGGCCTGCGCGGCCCCGGGACGCAGTCCGCCGCGACCCCCGATGCCCACGATGCCGTCCACGGCGACGTCGGGGCGGGGCGCCTCGGCGACCGCGCCGACGGTGCGGCCGCCGGCGGCGCGCAGGGCGGCCAGGCCCGCGGCATGGGCCTTGTCCGGGTCGAGCAGCAGCGCCCGCACCGACGCCCCCCGGCGCGCAAGCATCGCCCCCGCGAACAGCGCGTCACCCCCGTTGTCGCCCGAGCCGACCAGCAGCAGCACCTCGGCGCCGTACGCCCGGCCGAGGAGCTCGACGACCGCGAACGCGAGCCCCGCCGCCGCGCGCTGCATCAGCGCCCCCGGGGGGAGCCGGGCCATCAGGTCGCCCTCGGCCGCCCGGACCTGCTCCACCGTGTGCGCGTATCGCATGCGCCCCACCCTAGATCCCCCGGTCGTGGGTGCCAGGGAGCGCTATAGCGCGCGCCTGCCCCCACGACCGAGAGCTGTGGACGAGCCGGCGCACGAAGCGGCGGTGGCCGTGAGGCTGGGGGCATGGAACCGCTCTGGCAGTCGCTGGCCGCCCAGCAGGCGGGCATGCTCGCCCGCCGTCAGCTGCGGGCGCTCGGTGTCGGCAAGGACCTGGTCCGCAACCAGGTGAGGGCCGGGCGCTGGGTCGCCCGCAGCCCCGTCGTGCTGAGCACCACCACCGGTGAGCTCACCTTCGCCCAGCGCGCCTGGCTCGGCGTGCTCCACGCCGGTCCGGGGTGCGCGCTGGGCGGCCTGACCGCGACCCGGATCCGTGGGCTCAGCGGGTGGGACCGGGAGGTGATCACGGTTCTCGTGCACGAGGACGCGGACGTCACCCGTGTCGACGGGATCGCGTTCGTGCGCACCCGTCGCGACATCGAGGCCATGCTGCCTCCCGTCGAGGGCGAGCGCCGGGGGGCGCCGGTCTGCCTGGTCGAGCCCGCCGCACTCCTGTTCGGCGGCTACCACCGCTCGGCGCGCACGGCCTGCGGTCTGCTCGCGGCACTCGTGCAGCAGCGGCTGACCACGCCCGAGCGCCTGGCCCCGTGGATCGAGCTCCTGCAGCCGCTGAGACGCGCCAGGCTGTTCCGGAGCACGGTCGCCGACCTCGGCCACGGGGCCCAGTCACTTGCGGAGATCGACGTCGGACGGGTCTGCCGCCGTTTCGACCTCCCGCTCCCGGACCGGCAGGTACGACGCCGCGACCGCGCCGGCCGGCTGCGGTTCACCGACTGCGAGTGGCGGCTCGGCGACGGCCGCCGGGTGGTCCTCGAGGTGGACGGCGCCTTCCACATGGACGTCGCCAGCTGGCAGTCCGACATCGCCCGCGAGCGGGGCCTGGTCACCACGGGGGTGCTGCTGGTGCGGTGCACCGCCGGCGAGCTGCGCGACGACCCCGGGGCCGTCGTACGCGATCTTCGGGCCCTCGGGGTCGGTCGTGGGTGTGACGGCGCGCCATAGCGCGCCCTGGCACCCACGACCCGGTCAGGACTCCAGGACCACGACCGCGGAGGCGATCCCGGCGTCGTGGGACAGCGAGACGTGCACGCTGCCGACCCCCAGGGCGGTGGCCCGCGCCAGCACCGTGCCGCGCATCTCGAACCGGGGGTCCCCCGACGCCTCGCTGACCACCTCGGCGTCCAGCCAGTGCATCCCGGTGGGCGCACCGAGCGCCTTGGCCAGCGCCTCCTTCGCGGCGAAGCGGGCGGCGAGCGAGGCGACCGGCCGGTCGCGCTCCTGCTCGGTGAACAGCCGTTGACGCAGCGCCGGGGTGCGCTCCATCGTCTGCTCGAACCTGCCGATGTCGACCACGTCGATGCCGACCCCGATCACCGCCACGAGGACCTACTCGACGGTCACGGACTTGGCGAGGTTGCGCGGCTGGTCCACGTCGTGCCCCTGCAGCGTCGCGAGCTCGCAGGCGAACAGCTGCAGCGGGACCACGGCCACCATCGGCTGCAGCAGCGTGGGCACCTTCGGCAGCGACAGCAGCACGTCGGCGTACGGCGCGACCTCGGCGTCGTCCTCCTCGGCGAGGACGATCGTGCGGGCGCCGCGGGCCCGCACCTCCTGGATCCCGCTGACCATCTTGTCGTGCAGGAAGTCGCGACCCGGGGGCGGCACCAGGCAGAAGACCGGGAGGTCCTGCTCGACCAGCGCGATCGGGCCGTGCTTGAGCTCGCCGGCCGCGAAGCCCTCCGCATGGATGTAGGCGAGCTCCTTGAGCTTGAGGGCGCCCTCGAGGGCGATCGGGAAGCCGACATGCCGTCCCAGGAACAGCACCGACGTGGAGTCGACCAGCTCGCGGGCGAGCTCGTTGACCAGGTCGGCCTGGTCGAGGACCCGCTGCACGTAGGCCGGCATCTGCTCGAGCTCGTGCACGATGTGGCCGATCTCGTCGCGGTACTTCGTGCCGCGCACCTGGGCGAGGTAGAGGCCGAGCAGGTAGCAGGCCACCAGCTGGGTCATGAAGCCCTTCGTCGACGCGACGCCGATCTCGGGCCCGGCGTGGGTGTAGATCACCGCGTCGGACTCGCGCGGGATCGTCGAGCCGTTGGTGTTGCAGATCGCGAGGACCTTGGCGCGCTGCTCGCGCGCGTGGCGGATCGCCATCAGGGTGTCCGCGGTCTCCCCCGACTGGCTGATCGCCACCACCAGCGTGTCCCGGGTCAGGATCGGGTCGCGGTAGCGGAACTCGTGCGCGAGCTCGACCTCGCACGGGATCCGGGTCCAGTGCTCGATGGCGTACTTCGCGACCATGCCGGCGTAGAAGGCGGTGCCGCAGCCGATGATGATGATCTTGTCGACGTCGCGGAGCTCCTCCTCGCTGAGCCTGACCTCGTCGAGCTGCAGGGCACCGGACGCGTCGTGCCGACCGAGGAGCGAGTCGGCGACCGCCTGCGGCTGCTCGTGGATCTCCTTGCGCATGAACCAGTCGAAGCCACCCTTCTCCGCGGCCGACATGTCCCAGTCGACGTGGAAGGGCCGTGCCTCGGCGGGGTTGCCGTCGAAGTCGCTGACCGTCGCACCCTCACGGGTGATCGTGACCACCTGGTCCTGGCCGAGCTCGAGGGCGTCGCGGGTGTGCTCGATGAAGGCCGCGACGTCGGAGGCCAGGAAGTTCTCGCCCTCGCCCAGCCCCACCACGAGCGGCGAGTTGCGTCGGGCCGCGACGACGCGGCTGTCGTCCAGCGCGTCCACCGCGACGAGCGTGAAGGCGCCGTTCAGGCGGCGGCAGACCCGCTGCATCGCGACGGTCAGGTCGACGCCGGTCCCGAGCTCCGTCTCGAGGAGGTGGGCGGCGACCTCGGTGTCGGTCTCCGAGACCAGGTCGTGGCCGGCGGCCTCGAGCTCGGCGCGCAGCACGGCGAAGTTCTCGATGATGCCGTTGTGGACCAGCGCCACCCGTCCGCGGCCGCCGAGGTGCGGGTGGGCGTTGACGTCGTTGGGGGCCCCGTGGGTGGCCCACCGGGTGTGGCCGATGCCGGTGTGGGACCCCGGCAGCGGGCTGTCGGCGAGCGCCTTGTCGAGGTTCGCGAGCTTCCCGGCCCGTTTGACCCAGGCGATCTCGCCACCGTGCAGCAGCGCGATCCCGGCCGAGTCGTAGCCGCGGTACTCCATCCGCCGGAGCCCCTCGACTACGACGCCTTCGGCTTGCTTGGGTCCGACGTACCCGACGATTCCGCACATGGGCGTCACTCTACCGGCGGCCCCTGCGGAGTCTGCCCCGCGACGGAGCCCGCGCCGGTGCAAGAATGCCGCTCATGGCTTCCGGGCACGGCAACGGCGCTGAGCGCGACTCCGGCCCCTACGTCGAGCTCGACCGAGGGGCCTGGGCCGCCCTCGGCGCAGCCACCGAGCAGCCGCTGACGCCCGAGGAGATCGACCGGGTGCGGGGCCTCGGCGACGAGCTCGACCTCGACGAGGTGACCCAGGTCTACCTGCCGCTGTCGCGGCTGCTGAGCATGTACGTGCGGACCGCCGCCGCGCTGCACCGGGCCCAGGAGGAGTTCCTGCACCAGCCGCAGCCGCCCCGGACCCCCTTCGTGATCGGGCTCGCCGGCTCCGTCGCGGTCGGGAAGTCCACGACGGCTCGGGTTCTGCAGCAGATGCTCGCGCACTGGCCCGAGCACCCGTCGGTCTCGCTGGTCACCACCGACGGCTTCCTGCACGCCAACGCCGAGCTGGAGCGCCGCGGCCTGCTCGGGCGCAAGGGCTTCCCCGAGTCCTACGACCGCAAGGCGCTGCTGCGCTTCGTGATGGACATCAAGTCCGGCAAGGACGAGGTGGAGGCGCCGACGTACTCCCACCTCGTCTACGACGTGGTGCCGGACGAGAAGGTCGTGGTCAGGCGACCCGACATCGTCATCGTCGAGGGCCTCAACGTGCTCCAGCCGGCACGGGTCCGCGACGACGGCCGGACCGGGCTGGCAATCAGCGACTTCTTCGACTTCTCGGTGTACGTCGACGCGGCCACCGCCGACATCCGTCGGTGGTACGTCGAACGGTTCCTGCGGCTGCGCGAGACCGCGTTCCGCAACCCCGCGTCGTACTTCGCGCGCTACGGCCGGCTCACCGAGGAGCAGGCGGTCGCGGAGGCGCACCGGATCTGGGACACCATCAACGGCCCGAACCTGAAGCAGAACGTGCAGCCCACCCGCGGCCGCGCCACCCTGGTGCTCCGCAAGGCAGGGGACCACTCCGTGCGCTTCGTCCGGCTCCGCAAGCTCTGACCCCCTCCTCCTCGCCGATTCGTCTGCGATCACCCCGCGCAAAATCCCCGTGCGATCGCAGACGAATCCGGAAAGACTGATGTGGAGCTACGAGGAGATGGCCGGCTTCTTCCGGATGCCGTCCGACGACCGGCGGACCGTCGGCGTCACCGCCTGGGACGCCGGCGAGATGGTCGGCGCGGGCTGGGCGATGCTGCCGCTGCTCGACAACACCGACAAGGCCGAGTGCTTCGTCGTCGTCGAGCCCGAGCTGCGCGGCCGCGGCATCGGCGCGGCGGTCCTGGAGGGCCTGGTCGCGGTGGCGCGGGCCGACGGGCGCACCGCACTGATGAGCAACGCCGGCATCCCCTTCGAGGAGCGGGCGGACCACCCGATCATGCGGTGGGCCGGCCGCAACGGCTTCGAGGTCGCGAACGTCGAGATCATGCGCACCCTCTACCTCCCGGTCGCGGGAGACCTGCTCGACGCGGTCGAGGCGGAGTCCGCGCCCCGCCACGAGGCCTACAACATCGCGACGTACGTCGACGCGCTGCCCGACGAGCTGCTGCCGTCGTACTGCCACCTCAACAACCAGCTGGTCCTGGACGCACCGATGGGCGACCTCGACTACGAGGAGGAGGCGTTGACGCCCGAGGTGCACAAGCAGCGGATGGCCCGCAACAAGGCCGTGGGCCGCACCGTGTTCACCACGCTCGCCCTGCTCGACGGTGAGGTCGTCGCGCACACCGACCTCGGCGTCCCCGAGGACGGCTCGGAGGCGCACCAGTGGGGCACGCTCGTGCACCGGGACCACCGCGGCCACCGGCTCGGCGCCGCGGTGAAGGCCGCCAACCTGCGCCGGATGCAGCAGGCGCGACCACGGCGAAACCCCGGCGCGATCCCGGGTGAATCCGGGAGGGAGCGGCGGGGCTGTAGCAGACTGCACGGGTGCTGCACCTCCAGCTCCGCGTGCCGGAGCACCTCACCGACCGCGTCCTCGACCTGCTCATCGGCGAGGAGACCGTCACCAACGTGGCGGTGCTCCCCTCGGGGTACCGCAAGCCGAGGGGGTCCCTGGTGCTCGCCGACGTCGCCCGGGAGGGCGCCAACCCGGTGATCTCGGCGCTGCGGCAGCTCGACCTGCACCACGAGGGGTCGATCATGCTCTCGGAACCGGCGACGATCCTCTCCGGCGCCACCGAGGCGGCGGAGGAGGCCGCGCCCGGCGACCCCGACGACAGCGTGGTCTGGGACATCGTCGAGCAACGGGTCCGCAACGACTCCGAGCTGAACTGGTCCTACTGCGCGTTCCTCACCCTGGCCACCCTGATCGCGGGCACCGGTCGGTTGCTCGACGAGGTGATCCTGATCATCGGCGCGATGGTCGTCGGCCCGGAGTTCTCACCGGTGGCGGCCATCTGCCTGGCGCTCTCCCGGCCCCGGCTGTCGCTGCTGCCGCAGGCGGCGCGCACCCTCGTCCTCGGGTTCGCGATCGCGATCGCGATCGCCGCGCCGCTCTGGTTCGTGGGGCGGCTGACCGGCCTGGTCGACCCGCACCGGGCCGCGACCGGCGCCCACACCTCGTTCATCGTCAGCCCCGACATCTGGTCGTTCCTGATCGCGCTGCTGGCCGGGGTGGCGGGGGTGCTGTCGCTGACCACGTCGAAGTCCGGGCCGCTCGTCGGGGTCTTCATCTCCGTGACCACCGTCCCGGCCCTCGGCACCATGGCGCTGTGCATCGGCGCCGGGATCTGGTCGCAGCTCGACGACGCGGTGATCCAGCTCGGCCTCAACGTCCTCGGCATGATGATCGCGGGGACGCTCACGCTCCTGGTGCAGCGGGTGGTCTGGTCGCGCATCCAGGGCATCCGGAGTGCGGGTGCGCTGTCCTGACCGCGACCCCCACCGCGGCCAACGGGCCGACGGTCGCGATCAACGAGAGGATGGGCTTGCGACCCGTCGAGAGCAGCGGCGAGTTCGTCCGGCGCCTGTGAGCCGGGCACAATCGAGCCCATGCCCACGCTCGAGCTGCTGCACTGGAACGACGTCCACGGACGATTCGACGGCCTGGCCCGGCTGAGCGCGCGGGCCCGGCAGATCCGGGCGGCGTCCCCGCACCCCGTGGTCCTGCTCGACGGCGGCGACGTCGAGGACACCAGCGTGCGGCTGTCGGCACTGACGTTCGGGGTCGCCGGCTGGCGGCTGCTCGGCGCGGCGGGCGTCGACGCCGCGGTCGCCGGCAACGGCGGCCTGCTCCGCTACGGCCCGTCGCTGCTGCCGCGCTACGCGGCCGCGCTCGGCTCCCCACCACTCGTGTGCGACCTCGAGGTCGACGGCGAGGTGCCCGCCGGGGCCGCCCCCTCGACGATCCTGCCGGCCGGCGACCTGCGGGTGGGCGTCATCGGCATCACCGACTACTACACCCAGTACGACGCCTTCGGGATCCGCGAGCGCGGCCGGGTGAGCGCCGTACGACGCGAGGCGGACGCGCTGCGCGACCAGGGGGCGGACGTCGTGGTGCTGCTCAGCCACGCCGGCATCCACCACGACCGGGGCGTCAGCTGGGCGGTCCGGGGCAAGGTCGACCTGATCGTGGGCGGCCACACCCACCACCTGCTGCACGAGGGAGACCGCGACGAGGGGGTCCCCATCGCCCAGGCCGGCTGCCACGGGGAGCACCTGGGACGGGTCCGGCTCGAGGTCGACGCGCAGGGCGTGCGGGTCGTGGAGATGGCGGTCGAGGCCGTCTCGGAGACCGCCCCCGCCGACCCGGGCGTGCTCGAGGAGCTGGCCGCCTGCGAGCGGGACCTGGCGGCCTGGCTGGCCGAACCGGTCGGTTCCCTTCCCGAGCCGCTCTCGTGGTCGGACGTGGGCGACAGCCCCGTCGTCCGGCTGCTCGCGACCGCCCTGCTCGACCACCGGCCGGCCGACCTGGCGGTGCTGATCGGCGGGCACTGCACGTCGGGGCTGCCGGCCGGCACGGTCACCCGGCACGACGTCTGGACCGCGACCAGCTCCCCGGGCAACGTCGCCACCGGCACGCTGTCCGGCGCCGAGATCCGGACCATGTTCGTGCGGGGTCTCTCGGAGCGGTACGCGACCGCCACCCCGCGCAGCTTCCGAGGCCGCCCGCGCGGCGGCCTGCACTACGTCGGCGCCCACGTCGAGGGCGACGTCATCCTCGTGGCCGGCGAGCCGCTCGACGACCGCCGCGCCTACCGAGTGACCGGGTCGGACCTGGAGCTCTCGCCGTACGGCGCGCTGCTCGACCGGGCGCCCGCCGACCTCGAGGTGCACACCCACGCGATCCTGCCCGAGGTCCTCGAGGCCTACCTCTCGTCGACCTGACCCCACGGGCATGGCCGCAGCCACCACGGGGTACCGGGTGCGGACGGCTGTCGACCGAAAGGTGAGTCCCGTGGGTGGCGGAGTGTTTCTGCTGGTGGTGGGCGCGATCCTCGCCCTCGCCGTGAACGACGAGGTGCCCGGGGTGAACATCCACGTCGTCGGGCTGATCCTGATGGCAGCGGGTGCCGGCGTCATCGCGCACGCGCGCCACGGCGACCGGCACGAGCGCGTGGTGCGCCGGGTCGAGGAGCCCCTCGAGCCGGGCGACTCCCCGCACGTGGTCGAGGAGGTCGTCCGGGAGGTCGACCGGCACTGACCCGACCCGCTCAGGCCTCAACGGGTCAGGACCCAGGACGCCAACGAACCGGCACGTGTAGACGACGTGCCGGTTCGCTGCTTCCGGGGCCGGTCGGGGCACCCGGCTCGATCAGGCTCGCTCAGGGGCGGTGGCCGCCGCCGTTCGAGCCGCCCGCGTCGCCGCTCGAGCCGCCGTCCGCCTCGGAACCGTCGTCGGTGCCCTGGGCGGGCTCGGGCGCGGTCGTGGGCTTGTGCGCCTGGCCGTCGGTGCGGCTGGGCTGCTCGGTCGCCTTGCCGTGCTGGCCGGCCTTGCTCTTCCCGTCCGAGGCCAGTCCGGAGATCTCGGCGCCCTTGGCCACGCCGGTGGCGTCGGTGTTCCTGGCCAGGTCGGAGACCGCCGCACCCTTGCCGTCCTGCGTGACCGTGGGCTCCTGCGTGTCGCCCTGGTCGGTGCTCGCGTCGGTCGTGCCGGCGTCGCCCGTGGTGTCCGTGGGGTCGGTGGTGTCGGTCGTGGCCGGTCCGCGCTGGTCGGCGTGCCCGGCGGAGTGCTCGTCGGCGCCGGGCACGCTCACCCCGACCTGGGCGAGCCAGGTGCGGGCCGTGTCCTGAGCGGCGCCCGGCAACGTCCCCGTGGCCGCGGCCGCGACGCCTCCGGTGAGCAGGACGCCGCCGCTGACGGCCGCCGCGAGAGCGGCCTTGACGGGTGTGAGTGAGCGCATGGGGATCCTCCGCTTGGTGTGCTCGGTGGCGCGGAACGCCGCCAGCGCCGCAACCTCACCGGGCTGGGGCCCGGGTTCGGTCGGTGCCGCGGCGGCGCGCAGCAGAGCGGCGACCGGACCCCGGGGGCCCGGCTCGTCGTCTGCACGCCACTGATTCTTGACCATGTCACTCACTTATCGCTCGGGGCCGCGCATGCGTTACAGAACGGTCCGGGCGGAACCCCGCGAGGGTCACCGGCCGGGTCACCGGGCCACTCACCGGGCCACTCACCGGGCCACTCACCGGGCCATTCACCGGGCCATTCACCGGGCCATTCACCGGGTCGGTGCCGAGCAGGTCCGCGAGCCGCTTCAGGCCGCGGTGCGCGGTGACCCGCACCGTGCCGGGCCGCTTGCCCACGACGCGGGCGGTGTGCTCCACGTCCAGCCCGGCCACGTGCCGGAGCAGCACCACCTCCGCCTGCTCCCGCGGGAGCCGCGCGATCAGGGCCAGCGCCGCCTCGGTCGAGACGATCTCCTCGACGCGGGCGGCCACGTCGGACCCGTCCTCCTGGTGGGCCAGGAACGCGTCGGTGTCCACCGGGACCGGGCGCCGGGCCGCCCGGCGCTGCTCGTCGCGCAGCCGGGCCCGGGCGATCGTGAACACCCAGGCCAGCCAGCCCTGCTCGTCGCCCCGGAACCGGGACAGGTTGCGGACCACGGCCACCCAGGTGTCGGCCGCGACGTCGTCGGCGACGGTGGCCCCGCCCACGGCCCGCAGATAGCGCAGCAGGGCCGGCTGGGCCGAGCGGAACAGCACCACGAAGGCCTCGTCGTCGCCCGTCTGGGCGGCCTCCAGCACGTCCGCGAAGTCGGCTTGCGGCACCCGGCACACCTCCGCCCCCGACCGTCACGTGGTGATTCACACCACGGTGGGACAGGATGCCCGTTTGTGGCGGGCCAGTCCAGTCCCTCGCGTGAATTCCCTCGCGTCAACCCAGTCTCTTCTGGAACTCTACGAGACGCTCCACGGGCCGGAAGCCCATCACCTCGTTCACGGCGATCATCGGCCCGTTGACCTCGGCGTTGAAGGTGACCAGCAGCCCGCCCTCCGGCCGCTCCTGCTGCAGCCACATCAGGTTGTGCACCTTGGTGGCCAGGCCGAGCCGGTGCCCGCGGTGCGCGGGGAGCACCAGCGTGCCCCACTGGTAGACCCGCCCCGGGTCGTGCCGGGGCACCACGAGCTCCGAGTAGGCCACCACGTCGCCGTCGCGGGCGATCGCCACGGTGGTGTACTTCGTCCGGCCGGACGCCGCGAAGACCTCCTCGTCCGCGCGGATCCGCTCGAGGTCGAACACCTCCCGCTCGAGCTCCATCTCGCCCATCGGGGCCTCGGTGACCAGCGCCGCGGTCAGCTGCCCGAACGGCTCGACGATGTCGTCGGGCACCCGGCCCTTGAACCGGCGCAGCGTGTAGTCGGCGTGGTGCGGGGCGGCCTCGTCGGCGAGCCGCCGCAGCAGCCGCGGGTCGGCGGGCAGGTCGAGCACCCGCATCACGTCACCGAGCCCGAACGTGAACCCGCGGTGGGTCAGGAAGTCCGCGTCGGGGTGTCCCGCGCCGTCGTGCGGCCCGTCGTACGGCGCGGCCACCTCGCTGGTGAGCGTCCGTCGGCCCTCGGCCCGCGCGACCTCGGTGAGGTGCTCGAGCATCGCGGACCCGTGGCCGCGGCGGCGGTGCTCGGGATGGGTGCCCACCTCGACGTTCGCGAGGTGCAGGTTGTCCTTGAGCGGCAGCCAGACCATGCCGACGGTGACCACCTGCCCGTCGACGTACCCGCAGAACCCGAGGCCGCGCTCGCCGGTGCGCTCGCCCAGGAAGTCCGCACGCATCTCCTCGAGCATCCAGGGCGTGCTGTACGTCCGACCGAACACGTGGGCGGCGTAGTACGTCGCGTGGAACGCCGTCATCTGCTCGGGGTCGGCTGCGTCGAGCCGGCGGATGTCCATGGATGCGAAGCCTAGGGACGCGGGCCCCGGGTCCGCACCGGGTTTTCGAACGACCCGCGCGGGCTACAGAGCCAGCTCGCGGCGCACCACGCCGGCGAGGCGGTCGGCCACGGTCTGCGCCTGCTCCGCGGTGGCGGCCTCGACCATGACCCGCACCAACGGCTCGGTGCCGGACGGCCGGAGCAGCACCCGCCCGTTGTCCCCGAGCTCGGCCTCCGCCGCGGCCACCGCGACGGAGAGCTCGTGGTCGTTGCTCGCACGGGCCTTGTCGACGCCGGGGACGTTGACGAGCACCTGGGGCAGCCGGGTCATCACGCCGGCCAGCTCGGCGAGCCCGGCGCCCTTCTCGGCCATCCGGTCCAGCACGTGCAGCGCGGTCAGGATGCCGTCGCCGGTCGTGGCGTAGTCGCTCATGATCACGTGTCCGGACTGCTCGCCGCCGAGCGTGTAGCCGTAGGTGTTCATCGCCTCGAGGACGTAGCGGTCCCCGACGCTGGTGCGGCGGACCTCGATGTTCTCGGCGTTGAGCGCCTGGACGAAGCCGAGGTTGCTCATCACGGTGGCCACGACGGTCGAGTCCTTGAGCGTGCCCGCGTCGCGCATGGCGAGGGCGAGGACGGCCATGATCTGGTCGCCGTCCACGACGTTGCCGTCGCGGTCGACGGCCAGGCACCGGTCGGCGTCCCCGTCGAGCGCGAAGCCGACGTCCGCGCCGTGCTCGGCCACCGCCCGCTGCAGCACCTCGAGGTGCGTGGAGCCGCAGCCGTCGTTGATGTTGAGGCCGTCGGGCTCGGCGCAGATCGCCACCACGTCGGCGCCCGCGTCGCGCAGCGCCTTCGGGCCGGCGACGGACGCGGCCCCGTGCGCGCAGTCGAGCACCACCCGGATCGGTCGGTCCGGGCCGTGCCGGAGCGGGTGGCCCACGGTGGCCACCAGGTGCTTCGCGTAGTCGGCCACCGCCGCGTCGTACGACCGGACCCGGCCCACGCCGCCCCCGGTGGGCCGGTCCCACGGCTCACGGAGCCGCTCCTCGATCGCGAGCTCGATCGTGTCGTCGAGCTTGACCCCGCCGCGCGCCAGGAACTTGATGCCGTTGTCGGGCATCGGGTTGTGGCTCGCGGACAGCATCACCCCGAGGTCGGCGTCCAGGGCGCCGGTGAGGTAGGCGACGCCCGGGGTGGGCAGCACCCCCAGCAGGAGCACGTCGACCCCGGCACTGGCCAGCCCGGCGACGACCGCGGCCTCGAGGAACTGCCCGGAGACACGGGTGTCGCGTCCCACGACGGCGACGG
Organism: uncultured Actinomycetota bacterium; assembly: GCA_963838025.1. GTDB lineage: Bacteria > Actinomycetota > Actinomycetes > Propionibacteriales > Nocardioidaceae > Nocardioides_B. Next base: position 532,200 of record CAWIPF010000001.1, on the reverse strand, counting down.
GCCGCTCCCGGCCGTCCACGGTGGCCGAGAAGACGCCGGCCTCACCGAGGACGTGTGCCGCCGCAACGGCCAGGTCGACCGCCAGCTCGGCGGTCAGCTGACCGTTGGCGAGCCCGCGGACACCGTCGGTGCCGAACAGGCGACCCATGCGGTGCGGGTCAGCGCTTGCTGTACTGCGGAGCCTTGCGGGCCTTCTTCAGACCGGCCTTCTTGCGCTCGATGACGCGCGCGTCACGGGTGAGCAGGCCGGCCTTCTTCAGCGACGGGCGGTTCGCCTCGACGTCGATGGCGTTCAGGGCGCGGGCCACGCCGAGGCGCAGCGCGCCCGCCTGGCCGGTGATGCCGCCGCCGTGGATGCGGGCGATCACGTCGAAGCGGCCGACGAGGTCGGTGTTCACGAACGGCTCGTTGACGACCTGCTGGTGCAGCTTGTTCGGGAAGTACGAGTCGAGCGCGCGGCCGTTGACCGTCCACTGGCCGGTGCCGGGGACCAGGCGCACGCGGGCCACGGCCTCCTTGCGGCGGCCGGTGGCCGACGCCGGGGCGATCGTGGCCGGGCGGGCGGCGGTCTCGCTCGACGCAGCGCTCTCCGAGCTGTAGGCGACGCCCTGCTCGTTGACCTCGTAGGTCTCCTCGACCGCTTCGGTGGCCACTGGGCCGGTGCTTTCAGTCACGGATGTTCCTCGCTAGCAGATCTCTTGGAAGGTTGGGCGTGGTTACTGGGAGACCTGGGTGATCTCGAACGGGGTGGCCTTCTGGGCCTGGTGCGGGTGCTCCGGCCCGGCGTACACCTTGAGCTTCTTCAGCATCTGCCGGCCGAGGCGGTTCTTCGGGAGCATGCCCCACACGGCCTTCTCGATCGCCCGGCGCGGGTCCTTCTCGAGCAGCTCGCCCATCGGGGTCGACGACAGGCCGCCCGGGTAGCCGGAGTGCCGGTAGGACAGCTTCTTGGTGGCCTTGTCGCCGGTCAGCGCCACCTTCCCCGCGTTGACGATGATGACGAAGTCACCGCCGTCGACGTGGGGGGCGAAGGTCGGCTTGTGCTTGCCGCGAAGCAGCGTCGCGGTCTGGACGGCGAGGCGTCCGAGCACCACGTCGGTGGCGTCGATGACGTGCCACTCACGCTGGATGTCAGCGGGCTTCGGGCTGTACGTACGCACGGTCATTGCCTTCTGATCGAGATCGGTTGGTCGGTGTCAGGTCCGCTTGCGCGGTCCGGGCGCCGCTGCGAGCACCTTGCCGAGACGGGCGAGAGCACACGGGGCAGCCGCGACCGTCAAGACTACCGGCGTGGCGGCTCGGAGGTCAAAACGGCCCCGGTTTCGCCCCGCCGGGCCATCGGGCATAAGTTAGCGGGTGAGCACACCTGCACACGGCAACCACCCAGTGACGACGCCTTCGGCCCGGACCGCCAGCCATCGCCGGCGAGGGGCCGGGCCATTCAAGAGCGAGGAGCCGACGTGACCGACGACACGGCCACTGCTTCCAGCACGACCGACCCAGCCAAGTCCGGAGACACCCTCACCGTGCGGGACAACCGCACCGGCAAGGAGTACGACGTCCCGATCCTCGACGGCACGATCAAGGCCGCCGACATCGGTCAGATCCGCGTGGAGGACGACGCCCCCGGGCTCGCCGTCTACGACCCGGGCTTCGTGAACACCGCCTCCTGCCGGAGCGCGGTGACCTTCATCGACGGCGACAAGGGCGTCCTGGAGTACCGCGGCTACCCGATCGAGCAGCTGGCGGAGAAGTCGTCGTACCTCGAGGTCGCCTACCTGCTGATCCACGGCGAGCTGCCGACCAAGGACCAGTACGAGACCTGGGTGCACGAGATCACCTACCACACGTTCGTGCACGAGAACGTCCGCAACTTCATGGAGGGCTTCCGCTACGACGCCCACCCGATGGGGATGCTGCTGGCGTCGGTGGGTGCGCTGTCGACCTTCTACCCCGAGTCGCGCAACATCTCCGACTCCGACAACCGGCACATGCAGATCGTCCGGCTGATCGCGAAGATGCCGACGCTCGGCGCCTGGTCCTTCCGGCACGCGCAGGGCAAGCCGTACGTCTACCCCGACAACGACCTGGGCTACACCGCGAACTTCCTGGCCATGCTGTTCAAGATGAGCGAGAAGCGGTTCGAGGCCGACGAGCGGCTGGTCAAGGCGCTCGACGTGCTGTTCATCCTGCACGCCGACCACGAGCAGAACTGCTCGACCAACGCGGTGCGCTCGGTCGGCTCCAGCCAGGTGGACCCCTACTCCGCGACGGCGGCCGGCATCGCGGCGCTCTACGGCCCGCTGCACGGCGGCGCCAACGAGGCGGTGCTCAAGATGCTGCGCCGGATCGGCTCGGCGGACAAGGTCCCCGAGTTCATCGAGGGCGTGAAGAACGGCAAGGAGCGCCTGATGGGCTTCGGGCACCGGGTCTACAAGAACTACGACCCGCGGGCGAAGATCATCAAGAAGGCCGCCGACGACGTGTTCGAGGTCACCGGGGTCAACCCGCTGCTGCGGATCGCCCTGGAGCTGGAGAAGATCGCGCTCGAGGACGACTACTTCGTCCAGCGCAAGCTCTACCCGAACGTCGACTTCTACAGCGGCCTGATCTACGAGGCCCTGCAGTTCCCGCCGGAGATGTTCACGGTCCTGTTCGCGATCGGCCGGACGCCGGGCTGGCTGGCCCAGTGGCTGGAGCTGGTCCAGGACAAGGAGCAGAAGATCGCCCGGCCCAAGCAGATCTACACCGGGGCCCGGGGCCTCGACTTCGTCCCGGCCTCCACCCGCTGGGCCTGACCACCTGGGCGGCCGCTCACCACGGTATGCAGGCGAGCTGCCGCTCCCCATGGTGATCTCTCCATGGGGAGCGGCAGTTCTCCGTGGGCAGTGCGCGACTCAGGCGGCGGTACGACGGACGAACTGCAGCCGCCACGCCTCGGGCCCGCGCTCGACGTACTCCACGTCGAAGGCCCCGGCGTAGCGCTGCTCGATCTGCGCAAGCAGCGGCAGCGGGTCGTGCGGGGCGACCAGCACGAGGCCACCGCCGGCCTGCACGGCGTCCAGCGCACCGAAGATCGTGGCGTGCCGGATCGCGTGCGGGACCGCCCGGGCGTCGAGCTCGGGGTAGCCGGCCCCGTCGACCTCGCCGCAGCCGCAGCTGTGCCCCCCGGCCCCGTGCCCGTGCGCGGCCTCAGGCGCGGCCTCGGGGTCGGACGGCTCGCCCCCCTCCGCGTGCCCGCCGAGCAGCTCGTGCATCCCGCCGAGCAGGTCGGCGACCGAGACGTCGGGGGATGCGCTCAGCAGCGGCAGGACCTGCTCGTTCTCCTTGCCGAGGTGGCTGCCGAACAGCACCTCGAGCGCCCTCGCGGCGGCGGCCGCCCGGACCACGTCCGGAGCCGTCGCGACCTCGCCGACGAGCCGCGTGATGCTCGCGTGCTCCGCGAGCATGCCGTCCACGAGCAGCCGGCCCTCATCCTTGGCGTGCGCGGCCGGGTACATCGCCTTCTCCTCGGCCAGCGCGTGCGGCACCAGCTCGTTGCGGCACCAGGACACCAGCGCGTCGCGGGCCGCGGCCGCGGACCCCTCGTCGCGTCGCGAAACCGCGGTGAGCAGCCGCTCGACGGCAACGGCCAGCACCCCCGCCATCTCTGCGTGGTGCTGCTCGACGGCGGCCACGGCCGCGGCATCCGCCTCGTTCGAGGCGATGACCAGGTTGTTCATGGGGAGTCCTCCGGCACTTCATCGGCCACCCGGTTGGCGGCCCTGACGATATTTTATTACACTAAACCCCGTGGAAAAAAACTCTGGCCCGGGGATCTCCGGACCACCGGTGACGGGGCCCCGTCCGGGACGTCGCCCGCGGGTCGGCCGGCCGATGTCCGCGTCCCGCGCCGCCCTGCTCGACCTGCTGGCCGTCCAGCCCGAGCCGACCACCCTGGCGGCGCTGGTCGCCGCCACCGGGCTGCACGCCAACACGGTGCGCGAGCACCTCGAGGCGCTCGAGCGCGACGGCCTGGTGACCCGCCGGCAGGCGCCCCCGTCCGGACGCGGCCGCCCCGCCTGGCTCTACCAGGCGATGGCGCCGGACACCGGCTCCTCCGAGTACGCCGGGCTCGCCGCCGCGCTCGCCGCGACGCTGAAGCGCACCAGCGCGGACCCGACCGCGGACGCCGTGGCCGCCGGGGTCGACTGGGGCCACGACCTCGCCGCCGACCACGGCCGGCCGGACCGCCCGACGGCCGCCGCGGCCCGGCGCGAGGTGGTCGCGCTCCTCGACGACATCGGGTTCGGCCCCGAGCCGAACGACCCGAACACTGTCGTCCGGCTGACCCGCTGCCCGCTGCTGGAGGCCGCCCACAAGTACCCCGACATCGTCTGCGGGGTGCACCTCGGCCTGGTCCGCGGGGCCCTCGAGGAGTACGGCGCGGACCCGGAGGGCACCGACCTGCGACCGTTCGCGGAGCCGGGCGCCTGCCGCCTCCGCCTCGGCGCGCGCGGCACCGGGGGCACCCGATGACCGCGGTGACCAGTGGCACGGCGGCCCCCTCGGCCGAGGACGCCGGCGGGCGACGACCCCGGCGGACCGCGGCCCCCAGGGCGGCGCTGCTCGTGCCCGCGGGCCTCTCGATGCTGGCCGGGCTCGATGCCGCACTGATGCTGCTCGGCGTCCCCGCCCCGGTCTCCACCGACCGGCTGCCCGAGGTGCACGGGGTGCTGATGGTGCTGGGCTTCGTCGGCACCCTGATCTCGCTGGAGCGCGCGGTCGCGCTGGCCCGTCCGGCCGGCTACCTGGCGCCGGCGCTCCTCGGGCTCGGCGGGCTGCTGCTGGTCTCCCCCGCCCCCTTGGTGGTCGGGCGCACCACGCTCACGCTCGGCGCGGCCGCGATGGTCGCCCTGTACGTGCCCCTGTGGCGCCGCCAGCGCGACGAGGCGGTCCTCGTCCAGGCGCTCGGCGCGGTGCTGGCGCTCGGCGCCGCCGTCCTCTGGCTGGGCGGGGTGGACGTCCCCGCCCTGTTGCCCTGGCTGGCCGGCTTCCTGGTCCTCACCATCGGCGGCGAGCGCCTCGAGCTGGCCCGGCTGGCCATGGGTCCGACCGCCGGCCGCGACCTGGTGCTGCTCTCCTCGGGGGTGGTGGCGGGGGTCACCGCCTCGCTGCTCTTCCCGCGGGTCGGCACCCCCCTGCTCGGCGCGTCGGTCCTGGCCCTCGGCGGTTGGCTGGCCGCGCACGACGTGGCCCGCCGCACGGTGCGCGCCGGGGGCCTGACCCGCTTCATGGCGGCGAGCATGCTCGTCGGCTACTTCTGGCTCGCGGTGGCGGGGACGGTCTGGCTGCTGGGCGGGTCGGTGACCGACGGCGCGCCGTACGACGCGGTCGTGCACGCGGTCTTCCTCGGGTTCACGCTGTCGATGGTGATGGCGCACGCGCCGGTGATCCTCCCCGCCGTGCTGCGCCGACCGCTGCCCTACCACCCGGCGCTGTGGCTGCCGCTGGTGCTGCTGCACGGCTCGCTGGCGCTGCGGCTGTGGCTGGGCGACGCCCTGGGCGTCCCCGCCGCCTGGCAGGTCGGTGGGACGCTGAACGTCATCGCGCTGCTGCTGTTCGTGGCGGTGGCCGCCGTCGCCGCACGGCGCAGGCGCGGCTTGGCGACGGGGGGACCGCGGTGAAGCGGGCCCACGGCTTCTCGGCGCTGCGCGACGTCCCGGCGCTGCTGTGGCTGGTCGCCCTGGTCGGCGTCGCCCTCGCGCACCCCTTCGTGCCGGCACCACGCTGGTTGATGATCCACCTGCTGCTGCTGGGGGCGGTCACCCACTCCATCGTGGTGTGGAGCCAGCACTTCGCGGACGCACTGCTGCACACCCAGCCGCGGCCGGCCGCCGCGAGGCACCGGTCGACCCGGTTGCTGCTGCTCAACGCGGGCGTGCTGCTGGTGGTCGTCGGCGTGCTCGCGGACGTGTGGCCGGTGACCGCCGTCGGCGCCACCGGGGTGGGCGTCGCGGTCTCCTGGCACGGCGTCGCGCTGGTGCTGCAGATGCGTCGGGCACTTCCGGCCCGGTTCGCGGCCACGGTGCGCTACTACGTCGCCGCCGCGGCGCTGCTGCCGTTCGGCGCGTTCCTCGGCGTGCTGATGGCCCGCGGGCTCGGAGACCCGGTCCACGTGCAGGTGATGCTCGCCCACGCCGCCGTCAACGTGCTCGGCTGGATGGGGCTGACGGTCGTCGGCACCTTGGTCACCCTGTGGCCCACGATGCTGCGCACCCGGATCGCCGACGGCTCCGAGCGGCTGGCCCAGCGGGCCCTGCCCGTGCTCCTCGGGGCGGTCCTGGTCACGGCCGCCGGGTCGCTGGCCGGGCAGCGGCCGGTCGCCGCCCTCGGGCTGGCCGGCTACCTGGCCGGTCTGGTGCTGGTCGCGCGGCCGTTCGTCGCCGCCGCCCGGGGGAAGGCGCCCGCGCACTACCCGACGTGGTCGGTCCTGGCGGGAGTGGCCTGGCTGTTCGGCTGCGTCGCGGCGCTGGCGATCGGCGTCGCCACGGCCCCGACGTGGCAGGCGGTGGACGGTCGCGTCGACTGGTTCGCCCCCGCGCTGGCCGCCGGCTTCGGGGCGCAGGTCCTGCTCGGCGCGCTGTCCTACCTGGTCCCGGTCGCGCTGGGGGGCGGGCCGACGCCGATCCGTGCCGCCAACACCGCACTCGACCGGGGCGGGCCGCTGCGCATCGTGGTCGTCAACGCCGGGCTGCTCGTCTGCCTGCTCCCGGTGCCCAGCGCGGTGCGGGTGCTCGCCTCGGCACTCGTGCTCGCCGGACTGGCCGGGTTCGTCCCGCTGCTGTTCCTGGCGATGCGGGCGTCGCGTCGCGCGAAGGGCGCACCCGCCGCCGTCCCGTCCGCGGCCCGCCGCGGGCCCGCTCCGGTCTCCGCCGAGCGGCCGCGCGGCCAGGTCGCCGGGCTGGCCGCCACGGGCCTGGCCGCGGTCGTGCTGGCGGTCGCGCTGGGCGTCGCCGTGGACCCCTCGGCCCTGGCCGGGGCCGGGCACGCCCCAGCGGCCGCGGCCGGCGTCGCCGCGACCGGCCGGGTGACCCATGTGTCCGTCGAGGCCGCGAACATGCGGTTCACGCCCTCCACGGTCGAGGTGCCGGCCGGCAACCGCCTGGTGATCGACCTGCGCAACACCGACGACGAGGACGTGCACGACCTGGTTCTCGACTCCGGGGCGGACAGCGGCCGGCTGGCACCGGGGGCGTCCGCCCGCCTCGATGTCGGCGTGGTCGGCCGCGACATCGAGGGCTGGTGCTCGGTGGTCGGGCACCGCCAGATGGGCATGGTCTTCCACGTCCGGGTGACCGGCCGGACCACCTCCGCGGCCGTCCAGGGCACGTCGGACCAGGCCCCCGCCCCGGGTACGACGCGATCGTCGGCCGCACCGAGCGCCGCCGACGACCTCGACTTCCTGGCCGATCCGGGCCCGTCGTTCGCCGCGCACGACGCCACCCTCCCGCCGCTGGAGGCGGGTCGCACCCATCGCCGTACCTTCACCGTGTCCGAGCTCGAGCGGGAGGTGGCACCGGGGGTCCGGCAGCGGCTGTGGACCTACAACGGCACCGCGCCGGGACCGGTCCTGCACGGCCGCGTCGGCGACCGGTTCGTGGTCACGCTGGTCAACGACGGCACGATGGGGCACTCGATCGACTTCCACGCCGGCACGCTGGCGCCCGACGCACCGATGCGGACGCTGCCGCCGGGAGGGTCGCTGACCTACCGGTTCACCGCGACCCACTCGGGGATCTGGCTCTACCACTGCTCCTCGATGCCGATGTCGGCGCACATCGCCAACGGCCTGTTCGGCGCCGTGGTGATCGACCCGCCGGGACTCCCGCGGGTGGACCGCAGCTACGTGCTGCTGCAGTCCGAGCTGTACCTCGGCCCCCAGGGCGGCACCGTGGACATGGACAAGCTCCAGGCCGAGCGCCCGGACGCGGTGGTCTTCAACGGCTACGCCAACCAGTACGACCACCGCCCGCTCACCGCGCGCGTCGGCGAACGGGTGCGGATCTGGGTGCTGGACGCCGGGCCGAGCCGGGCTACGTCGTTCCACGTGGTCGGCGGCCAGTTCGACACGGTGTTCTCCGAGGGCGGCTACCTGCTGCGCCGCGGCAACCGTGAGCACGGCGGCAGCCAGGTGCTGCCGCTGGGGGTGGCGCAGGGCGGATTCGTGGAGCTGACGTTCCCCGAGCCCGGCCACTACCCGTTCGTGTCACACGTGATGGTCGACGCGGAGCGCGGCGCGCACGGGGTGTTCGCGGTCACCCGGTAGCGGTCACCCGTGGCTAGGCGGTCGCCCGCTCCTCCAGGCCCACCAGCCGGGCGAGGCCGGCCAGCGCGTCGGCCAGCGCGATGTAGGGCGAGCGCACCAGGAGCGGGAGCAGCTGCTCGCTCTCCTTGGCCAGGTGGCCGGTGACGATCGCCTCGAGCGCCCCGGCCAGCGCCACCGCGCGGACCGGGTCGACGACCCGGGCGAGGTCATCGACGATCCGGGCGACGGTCCGGTGCTCCTCGAGCATCCCGTCGATGAGCAGCCTCCCCTGCTCGGTCGCCGCGGCCGGCCGGTAGAGCGTGCCCTCCTCCGCGCGAGCGTGCGGCAGCAGCTCCTCGCGGCACCAGTCGACCAACCGGTCCACGGCCGGGCGGGTGGCGGTCAGCGCCCCGCGGGCGGACACCGCGGTGACCAGGGCCTCGACGTGCGCCTTCAGCACGCGCAGGGTCGCCGCGTTGTGGTGCATCATGGCAGCCGCCGCGGCCTCGTCGCGGGCCGGTGAGAAGACTCGGGTGCCGACGTCGTACATGGGGGGCTCCACTTCTGGCGGGGTGGTTGCGACGAGCCGACGCGCGGCGCCGGCTCGTGACCAGCGTCCCAGCCACGCGTCGGGCCGGGCAGGGCCGAAAGGCCCGGTCTGGACCGCCGGTGGCAGCATGGCCGCATGAGCCCGCCGGAGGACCTCTACACGCACGGCCACACCGACGCGGTGCTGCGCTCGCACCGGTGGCGGACCGCGGACAACTCCGCGGCGTACCTGCTGCCCCACCTGCACGCCGGGACGACGGTCCTCGACGTCGGCTGCGGGCCCGGCACGATCACGCTCGACCTGGCCCGGAGGGTGCGCCCCGGGACGGTCGTGGGCGTCGACCGCTCGGAAGCGGTGGTCGCGGAGGCGGCCGCCGCGGCCGGGCAGGCCGGGCTCGCCGACGACGTGGACTTCGCGACCGGCGACGTCTACGGGCTCGGCTACGGCGACGGCGCGTTCGACGTGGTGCACGCCCACCAGCTGCTGCAGCACCTCAGCGACCCGGTCGCCGCGCTGCGCGAGATGGGTCGGGTGTGCGCGCCCGGCGGCCTGGTCGCGGTGCGCGACAGCGACTACGCGGCGTTCACCTGGTGGCCGCGGGTCCCCGCGCTCGACGAGTGGCTGGCGCTGTACCGCACGGTGGCGCGCGGCAACCGGGCCGAGCCGGACGCCGGCCGCCGGCTGAAGAGCTGGGCGCTGGCCGCGGGCCTCGAGGTGGCGTCCTCGAGCGCCGGGGTGTGGTGCTTCTCCTCGGCGGCCGACGTGCGGTGGTGGGGCCGGATGTGGGCCGAGCGGGTGGTCGGCTCGGCGATGGCCGACCAGGCGGTCGAGCGGGGGCTGGCGACCCGCGGGGACCTCGACCGGCTGGCCCGGGGCTGGCGGGAGTGGGCGTCCGCTCCGGACGCCTGGTTCACGGTGCTGCACGGCGAGCTGCTCTGCCGGCCCTGACCGGTCACACGACGGAGCGTTCCCGGCCCTCCCAGTACGGCGCACGGAGGCTGCGCTTGAGGATCTTCCCGGTCGGGTTGCGCGGCAGCGCCTCGAGCACGTCCACGCTGCGCGGGCACTTGAAGTGCGCCAGGTGCTCGCGGCACCAGCCGATCAGCTCGTCCGCGCCCGCCTCCGCGCCGGGCCTCAGCGAGACGACGGCCTTCACGACCTCGCCCCAGGTGTCGTCGGGCACCCCGATCACCGCCACCTCGGCCACCGCGGGGTGCTCGGCCAGGACCCGCTCGACCTCGGGCGAGTACACGTTCTCACCGCCGCTGATGATCATGTCCTTGAGCCGGTCCTCGACGAAGACGAACCCCTCGTCGTCGAGCCGGCCGAGGTCGCCGGTGCGGAACCAGCCGTCCTCGGTGACGACCTTGGCGGTCTCCTCGGGCTTGTTCAAGAACCCCTTCATCAGCTGTGGCGTCCGGAACCACAGCTCCCCGGGCTCCCCCGGCGCGACGTCCTCCAGCGTGCCCGGGTCGACCACCCGCACCTCGGCCTCGGGGATCGGTTGGCCGGCACTGGCCAGCCGCTCGGGATGCGCGGCGTCGCGGTGCGCGTCGGGCATCAGGTGGGTGATCACGCCGGCGACCTCGGTCAGCCCGTAGACCTGGATGAACTCGGTGTCCGGCCACGCCTCGATGGCCGCCCGCAGCAGGGGCAGCGGCATCGGTGAGGCGCCGTAGCAGTAGGTCTTCAGCCGGCCGAAGAGCGCGATCGCCTCCGGGCCCGACTGCAGCACCTGGGCGAGCACCGCCGGCACCAGGAAGGTGCGGTTCGCGCCTTGCATGATGGCGCCCGCCAGCGAGGCGCCGTCCGGGTCGCGGGTCATCACGCTCGGCACCCCGTCGTGGATCCCGAACAGGACGTACGACGACCCGCCGACGTGGAACAGCGGCATCGAGACCATGTTCTTGTCGCCGGGGTCGAAGCCCCACCCGTCGTGGGCGTTGAGCGTGTGCCGGACCATGTTGCGGTGGGTGAGCATCACGCCCTTGGGCCGCCCCGTCGTGCCGGAGCTGTACATCACCAGGCAGACGTCCTCCGGGTCGGTCTCCGCGGGCCGCGCCATCGGCTCCGCGGCGGCCAGCCAGGCCTCGTAGCCGTCACCGGGGCCGCCCTCGGGCGTCACCTCGATGACGTGCTCGACCTTGGTGAGCCGGTCGCGCACCGACGCGACGACCGGCATCAGCTCCGTGCCGACGAACAGCACGCTCGCGCCGGAGTCGTTGACCGCGTAGTCCACCTCGTCGCCGGCGGAGCGCCAGTTGACGATCGCGTTGGCCGCACCCAGGGTGCCGGCCGCCAGCGAGATCTCCACGCAGGCCGGGTGGTTCTTGTCCAAGAACGCGACCACGTCGCCGCGACCGACGCCCAGCGCGTGCAGGCCGCCCGCGGCCCGGCGTACCCGGTCGTCCCACTCCGCCCAGGTCCAGGTCCGGCCCAGGTAGGTCATCGCCTCGCCGTCCGGCGTGTGCTGCGCCCACCAGGACAGCCGGTCGTCGACGAGGCGGGGCTCGGGCGGGGTCACGGGCGGGGTCACGGGCGGGGTCATCGTCACGGTGCTCCTCGGTTCGGAAGGCGGCCCGGCGGGCGGCCGGTCGGTCCCCGTGCGGCGACCCTGCCACGGCGAAATCCGCCGGGCAATAGCCCGTCCGCAGCCACATCGGGCCATCCGAGAGCTGCTGCTGCGGTATCACGGGAGCCGCGGGGGCCTCCTTGTCGGGTATGACGCCTCATCCGCTCTCCACCTCCGTGCAGATCGCCGTCTCGCCCCAGTGGCGTGAGCGCCGGCGCCGCAGGAGGCGCCGCGCGGCGGTGCTGCAGGCGCGCCGCCGGCACGCGCTGCCGGCGCCGGGCCTGCCCGACGACCACTGACCCGTCGGCGCCCTCCTCCCCGCCGCCAGATCCTGACCGTGGGTCCGGGGAGTGCCGAGTCGAGGGATCCGCCATGAAGATCGAGTACCTGCACGCCTCCAGGTTCGGCAACGGAGCCATGGTCGCCGAGGAGTTCAAGAACCACCTGGCCGCCAAGGGGGTCAGCGTCGAGGTCCACCACATCCGCGAGATCAGACCGAGCGACCTGCCGCCGGCCGACCTGTACCTCTTCAGCTCCCCAGGCCGGATGGGGCGGCCCATCGGCGGCATGCGCCGCTTCCTTCACAGGCTGGCACTGCCCCCCGGCACGAAGTACGCGGTCCTCACCACAGAGGCGGCGCCGCGGCCGGACAAGAGGACCGGACGGCCGCCGACCGACGAGGAGCCGGCCGAGACCCCCGAGACCCAGCGGGTCATCCCGATCATGAACGAGATCCTGCAAGAGCGCGGCCTGGTCGAGGTCGCTGAGGGCAGGGTCCTCGTGACCGGGCTGAGGGGGCCCCTGGAGGAGGGCTGGCGACAGAAGGTCGACGCCTTCGCGGACCGGATGCCGGTCGACGCATAGTCGACCCCCGGCCGGTCCGTGGGCGTCCCGCACGCGCCTCAGCGCGCCCGCTGCACCCGCCCCTCGTCCCAGACGGGGCCGTCGGACTCGTAGACCGACCCGTCCGCGCCGTACACCAGGAACCGGTCGAAGCCGCGCGCGAACCAGCGGTCGTGAGTGACGGCGAGCACCGTGCCCTCGAACGCCTCCAGGCCCTCTTCGAGCGCCTCGGCCGACTCCACGTCGAGGTTGTCGGTGGGCTCGTCGAGCAGCAGCAGGGTCGCGCCGGACAGCTCCAGGAGCAGGATCTGGAAGCGCGCCTGCTGCCCCCCGGAGAGCGAGTCGAACCTCTGCTCGGCGGCGTGCGCGAGCTCGTAGCGGTCCAGCGCGCGGGCCGCGGGCTCGCGGGGCAGTCCGTCCCGGTGGTCGTCGCCGCGGTGCAGGATCTCCAGCAGCGTGCGGCCGACCAGCTCGGGATGCTCGTGGGTCTGCACGAACCAGCCGGGCCGGACCCGGGCACCCAGCCGTGCCCTACCGGTGTGCGGGACCGGCTTCGGCTGGTTGTTGGTTCCTGAGGAGCCGAGGGACGAGGCGTCTCGAAGGGCCCCGACCGGACGGTGCTCGACGTCGGGGTCGGTGCCACCGGCCGCGAGCAGCCGCAGGAAGTGCGACTTCCCGGAGCCGTTGGAGCCGAGCACGGCCACCCGCTCGCCGTACCAGACCTCGAGGTCGAAGGGCTTCATCAGGCCGGTCAGCTCGAGCCGCTCGCAGATCACCGCCCGCTTGCCGGTGCGACCGCCCTTGAGGCGCATCCTCACCTGCTGCTCGCGCGGCTGCGCGGTCGGCGGGCCGGCCTCCTCGAACTTGCGCAGCCGGGTCTGGGCGGCCTGGTAGCGCGAGGCCATGTCGGAGTTGTAGGCCGCCTTCTGCTTGTACATCAGCATCTGGGCGCGCAGCTTGGCGTGCTCCTCGTCCCAGCGCTTGCGCAGCTCCTCGAAGCGGGCGAACCGGGCCCGCCGGGCCTCGTGGTAGGAGGCGAACCCGCCCGGATGGGTCCAGACCGTGTTCCCGGCGGCCCCGAGCTCCACGGTGACCACCCGGGTGGCGGTGTTGCTGAGCAGCTCACGGTCGTGGCTGATGAACAGGATCGTCTTGGGCGACTCGGTGATCCGCTGCTCCAGCCAGGTCTTGCCGGGGACGTCGAGGAAGTTGTCGGGCTCGTCGAGGAGCAGCACCTCGTCGGGTCCGCGGAGCAGGAACTCGAGCACCAACCGCTTCTGCTCGCCGCCGGAGAGCGTGTCGAGCCCCCGGTACTTCGCCCGGTCGTAGGGCACGCCGAGCGCGGCTGTCGTGCACACGTCCCAGACCACCTCGATGTCGTAGCCGCCGGCGTCCGCCCACTCGGCCAGCGCGGTGGCGTAGCGCATCTGGGCCTTCTCGTCGTCGGTCTCCATCAGCGCGAGCTCGCACGCCTCGACCGAGGCCGCCGCCTCGCGGACCCGCGGCGGCGACACCGAGAGCAGCAGGTCGTGCACGGTCTCGCTGCCCCTGCCCACCATCTGCCGCATCACGCCGAGGCCACCGCTGCGCGTCACCGCCCCGGCGTGCGGCACCAGGTCGCCGGTGATGATCCGCAGCAGGGTGGTCTTGCCGGCGCCGTTGGCCCCCACCAGCGCGACCTTCGCTCCCTCGCCGACGCGGAACGACACGTCGTCGAGCAGCACCCGCCCGTCCGGCAGCTCGTAGCGCACCCCGGCGACGTCCACGTGTCCCACGAGGTTCGATTGTCCCCGACCCCCAGCGGGGCCGCACCCCAGTTTCCGGGGACGGGACCATCGGCGCCCGGGAGCGACGGTCGGCCCTGACCGGCCGGGGTCGGTCGGCGGGATGCTGGGTCCGAGGAAGAGGTGGTCCGCGATGACTGGGACTGCGAAGCTCGTCAGGTACGTCGCGTTCTGGCTGATGGCCCTGTTCGGCCTGCTCGGCGGGCTGTTCGTGGCCGGCTACACGTTCGAGGACGTGGGCGGCGCCGCGGCGGTCGGGGTCACGGCCCTGTGGGTCGTCCCGATGGTGGTGCTCAGCGTGATCGCCATGCTGCGTCCCGGGCCGTCCGTCCCGGTGTTCGTCGTGCTCACCGCGGTGACGGCCGTCTTCGCGGTGGCCGACTCCGGCCTCCGCATCGTCCCCCGTGACAGCTGGGGACCGGTAGGCGCGATCAGCGTGTTCTCCCTCGGGGTCGCGCTGGCTTTCCTGGGCCTGCACCGCGCCGGCGTCGCGGGCCTGCTGATGGTGACCCTCGCGCTCGCCCAGTTCGCCGGGTTGGTCGTCGGTGCCATCGGCGCGGGAGGGAGCGCGTGGCTCGGCGGCTCGTCCGGCGTCGTCGTGGTCCCGCTGCTCGTGGTCGGCGCCCTGTTCCTGGCCGCCGGGGCGCTCGCCCACGAGCCACTCGGGCTGCACCGGCCGTCGGGAGCCCACCCCGCCCACTGAGTCCCGTCGGTGCACCCCCGGGGCACGCTCAGGCGGTGTCGGAGACCGACTCCGCCTGCGACCGGCCGGCCTCGAGCCTCGCCACCGGCACCCGGAACGGCGAGCAGGACACGTAGTCGAGCCCCACCTCGTCGAAGAAGTGGATCGAGTCCGGGTCGCCGCCGTGCTCCCCGCAGACACCGAGGTGCAGGTCCGGGCGGCTCGCCCGGCCCCTCTCGACCGCGTGCCGCACCAGTGCGCCCACGCCGTCGCGGTCGAGCGACTCGAACGGCGAGACCCCGAACACGCCCTTCTCCAGGTAGGTGCTGAAGAACGACGCCTCGACGTCGTCGCGCGAGAAGCCCCAGGTCATCTGGGTCAGGTCGTTGGTGCCGAAGGAGAAGAACTCCGCGGCCTCCGCGATCTCGCCGGCGGCCATCACCGCCCGCGGGAGCTCGATCATCGTGCCGACCTTGAAGTCCAGCTTCACCCCGGTCTCGTCCTCGACCCGGGCCGCGACCGCGATGATGTCCGCCTTGACCAGCTCGAGCTCCTGCACCGTGGCCACGAGCGGGATCATGATCTCCGGCTGCGGGTCACCGCCCGCCTTCTTGCGGAGCGCGGCCGCCTCGAGGATCGCCCGGGCCTGCATGCTGAACAGCCCGGGGATGACGATGCCGAGCCGGACGCCGCGCAGCCCGAGCATCGGGTTCTGCTCGTGGAGCCGCTTGACCGCGGCGAGCAGCTTGTGGTGCTTGCCGTCCGCCTTGTCGTGGTCGTCCTCCATCGCGACCTGGACCGAGAGCTCGGTGTAGTCCGGCAGGAACTCGTGCAGCGGCGGGTCGATCAGCCGGATGGTGACCGGCAGCCCGTCCATGGCCTCCAGGATCCCGACGAAGTCGTCGCGCTGGAGCGGCAGCAGCGCGGACAGCGCCCGGTCCTGCTCCTCCGGCGACTCGGCGATGATCAGGTGCTCCACGAGCTCGCGACGGTCGCCGAGGAACATGTGCTCGGTGCGGCACAGGCCGATGCCGGCGGCGCCGAAGCGGCGGGCCCGGGCGGCGTCCTCCGGGGTGTCGGCGTTGGCCCGCACGCCCATCCGGCGGGCCTCGTCGGCGTGCTTCATGATCCGGTCGACGGCGGCGACCAGCTCGTCGCCGGCGGCGGTCTCGTCGCCCTCGAAGTAGCGCACCACGAGCGAGTCGGCCACCGGCACCTCGCCCTCGAAGACCTCACCGGTGGTGCCGTCGATGGAGATCAGGTCGCCCTCGTTGACCGTGACACCCTCCGCGGAGACGAACCTCCTCGCCTTCACGTCGACGTCGAGGGAGTCGGCACCGCACACGCAGGTCCGGCCCATGCCCCGGGCCACCACCGCGGCGTGCGAGGTCTTCCCGCCCCGGCTGGTCAGGATGCCGGCCGAGCAGACCATGCCCTTGAGGTCGTCGGGGTTGGTCTCGCGGCGGACCAGGATGACCTTCTCGCCGCGGTCGCTCCACTCGACCGCGGTCGCGGAGTCGAACACCGCCTTGCCGACGGCGGCCCCCGGCGAGGCGTTCATCCCCTTGCCGATCAGCCTCTTCTCGGCGCCGGCGTCGAACCGCGGGAACATCAGCTGCGCCAGCTGCGCCCCGGTGACCCGGCGCACCGCCTCGTCCATGTCGATCAGTCCCTGGTCGACGAGCTGGGTGGCGATCCGGAACGCCGCCTCCGCGGTCCGCTTCCCCACCCGCGTCTGGAGCATCCACAGCTTGCCGTGCTCGATGGTGAACTCGATGTCGCACAGGTCCTTGTAGTGCTCCTCGAGCGTCCGCATGATGCTCATCAGCTCGTCGTACGACGCCTTGTCGAGCCGCTCGAGCTCGACGAGCGGCACGGTGTTGCGGATGCCCGCGACGACGTCCTCGCCCTGCGCGTTCTGCAGGTAGTCGCCGTAGACGCCCTGCGCGCCGCTGGCCGGGTCCCGGGTGAAGGCCACCCCCGTGCCGGAGTCCATGCCGCCGTTGCCGAAGACCATGGTCACCACGTTGACCGCGGTGCCCAGGTCCGAGGGGATCCTCTCCTGGCGGCGGTAGAGCACCGCCCGCTCGGTGTTCCACGAGTCGAACACCGCGTTGATCGCCATGTCGAGCTGCTCGCGCGGCTCCTGCGGGAAGTCGCTGCCGGTGTGCTCCTTGATCAGCCGCTGGTAGGTGTCGCAGAGCGCGTGGAAGTCCTCGGCGGTGAGGTCGAGGTCGCTCTTGCTGCCCCGCGCGTCCTTCAGGTGCTCGAGCTCGTCCTCGAAGACCTCGCCCTCCATGCCCAGCACCGTCTTGCCGAACATCGTCAGCAGCCGGCGGTAGGAGTCGTAGGCGAATCGCTCGTCGCCGCCGGCGCGCCGGGCCAGGCCGTGGACCGACTGGTCGTTCAGCCCGATGTTGAGCACCGTCTCCATCATCCCGGGCATCGAGAACTTCGCCCCGGAGCGGACCGACACCAGCAGCGGGTCGTCGGGCTGGCCGAGCTTCTTGCCCACGGTCTCCTCGAGCTTGGCCAGGTGCGCGGTGACCTCCTTCGCCAGGTCGTCGGGCTCCCGCCCCTCGGCCAGGTACGCCCGGCAGGCCTCGGTGCTGATGATGAACCCGGGCGGTACCGGGAGGCCCAGGTTCGTCATCTCCGCCAGGTTGGCGCCCTTGCCACCGAGAAGATCCTTCTGGTCCTTGCTGCCCTCGGAGAAGTCGTAGACGTAGGTCATGGGCACATCATGCCTATATCGACAGGCATCCGACAGGGACCTCTGTCCCCTGAGCGGCGCCATCATCCGTTCACCGGGTCTGTCGTCCAGCGGCTCAGCCGTCCTCGCCGGGAGGCGTCCAGAGGTTCACGTCGGAGTCGACGGCGTCCCGGTCGATCGCGGCCAGCTCCTCGTCGGTGAGGGGCGGGCCGTCGAGGGCGTCGAGGTTGGTGTCGAGCTGCTCCACCGACGAGGCGCCGATCACCGCCGAGGTCACCCGCTGGTCGCGCAGCACCCACTGGAGCGCGAGCTGGGCGAGCTTCTGGCCGCGCGCCCGCGCGATCTCGTCCAGCCGGCGGACGTGCCCCAGCGTCGCCTCGTCGAGGTGGCTCCCGGGCAGCGTGCTGTCCTCGCGGGCGGCCCGGCTGTCCGCCGGGATCCCGCCGAGGTAGCGGTCGGTCAGCAGCCCCTGCGCGAGCGCCGTGAACACGATCACGCCCATGCCCTGCTCCTCGACCTCGTCGAGCAGGTCCTTCTCGATCCAGCGGTTGAGCATGCTGTACGACGGCTGGTGGATCAGCAGGGGGGTGCCCAGCTGCCGGGCGACGGTGGCGGCCTCCCGGGTCTGGGCGGCGTTGTAGGAGGAGATGCCGGCGTACAGCGCCTTGCCGGTCCGCACCGCGTGGTCGAGGGCCGTCATGGTCTCCTCGACAGGCGTGTCGGGGTCGAAGCGGTGGCTGTAGAAGATGTCGACGTACTCCAGCCCCATCCGCTTCAGCGACTGGTCGAGCGAGGCCAGGACGTACTTGCGTGAGCCGCCACCCTGGCCGTAGGGGCCCGGCCACATGTCGTAGCCGGCCTTGGTGGAGATCACCAGCTCGTCGCGGTAGGGGGCGAAGTCGTCGCGCAGGTACTTCCCGAGGTTGACCTCGGCCCGGCCGTAGGGCGGGCCGTAGTTGTTCGCGAGGTCGAAGTGCGTGACGCCCCGGTCGAAGGCCCGGCGCAGCACGGCTCGCTGGGTGTCCTCGGGCCGGTCGTCGCCGAAGTTCTGCCACAGCCCCAGGGAGATGGCCGGGAGCTTGAGGCCGCTGTCACCCGTGAACCGGTACGTCATGGTGTCGTAGCGGTCGGGGGCTGCCTGGTAGTCGCTCATGGGCCCCACCTAACCACCCCGGCCCAGCCCTCCCGACGCGCCGGGCCACCGTCCTCAGCCCGCCCGGCGCACCGCCTGGGCGACCGCCGCCCGCAGCGTCCGCCGGTCCAGGCCGCACGCGTCCATGGTGTCGGCGACCACCCGGTCGTCGCAGCGGGCGAGGCCCAGCAGCAGGTGCTCGGTGCCGATGTAGTTGTGCCGCAGGGCGACCGCCTCCCGGAGCGCGAGCTGCAGCGCCTTGCGGCCGCCCCGGGAGATGCGCAGCCGTCCTCGCGGGGGTGGGAAGCCGCCCAGGTGGTGGTCGACGCGCCGCACCACGTCGTCGAGGTCGATGCCGATCAGCCGCAGTGCCTCGGCGGCCTCGTCGTCCAACCCGTCGACGTAGCGCGACCGGTGCCGGGCCAGCTGGTCGCGGAGCGACTCCGCAGGCGCACCGAGCCCGTCGAGCACCCGGACCGCGAGGCAGTCCTCCCGGTCGAGCAACGCCATCAGCAGGTGCTCGGGCCGGACCTGCGACGACGTCGTGTCCCGGGCGTGCGTCTCGGCGGCGGTCACGACCTCGCGCGCCTTCTGGGTGAACCTCTCGAACATCTCGTCCTCCGTCCTCAGCGGTGCTTCTTGTGCACGGCCTGCCGGCTCACCCCGAGCACGTCGGCGATCTCCTGCCATGACCAGCCCGCGGCGCGGGCGCGGCGCACCTGGGACGCCTCGAGCTGCTCGAGCAGCCGGCGCAGCGCCCGCACCGCGCGCAACCCGGTGCCGGGGTCCGCGCCGGAGGCGGCGTCGGCGAGATCGGCAGCACCCGTCATGGATGTCAACCTATGTTGACACCGCGGCGTTGTCAACCCAGGTTGACGAATCGCGGAGCGCGGGAGGGGGCGGGACCCTCCCCCTCTCACCCCGGCCGGACGGCCTCCAGCACCCGGAAGCCCTTGGCGCTCGCGAGGCGCGTGGTGGGGTAGCCCTGCTCGACGAGCCACCGCTGCAGAGAGTCGGCCCCGAGGTTCTTGCCGACGACCATCACCGCGCGGCCGCCCGGCCGCAGCCGGGGCAGCCAGGTCAGCAGCAGCGTGTGCAGGGCCTCCTTGCCGACCCGGATCGGCGGGTTCGACCAGATCTCGTCGAAGACCACCTCGCTGGGCAGGCCGTCGGGGGTGCTGGCGGTGAACCGGTCGGCGACACCGAGGCAGGCGGCGTTCTCGTTGGCCAGCAGGACGGCCCGCTCGTTGACGTCGACGCCGTGGACGCGGGCGGCCGGGGCGGCGACCGCGAGCGCGCAGCCGATCACGCCGTACCCGCAGCCGAGGTCGAGCAGCGTGCCCCCCGCCGGCGGCACGGTCTCCCGGAACAGCACCGCGGTCCCGATGTCCAGCCGGCCCTGGGCGAAGACCCCCGACCCGGAGGTCAGCGCCAGCTCGTGGCCCCAGACCGTCGCACGCACCGGCGCCCGCTTGAACGCCACGGCCGGGTCGGCGGAGAAGTAGTGGTCATCCATCGGAGGCCTCCGGTCGGTCGGGCCCCAGCGACCGGACGCTCCGGGCGGCCGCGGCCTGTGCGGCCAGGTCCTCGTCCGCGGGGTAGGCCACCTCCTCCAGGGTCAACCCGTGGGCGTGCATGACGCTCACCCCGGGGTCGCGCACACCCGCACGGAGCACCTCACCGGCCCACGCCGGGTCGCGGCTGCCCTCGCCGACCGCGACCAGGCAGCCCATCAGCGCGCGCACCATGCTGTGGCAGAAGGCGTCGGCCCGCACCGTCGCGACCGCCAGCCCGGCAGGGTCACGGTCCCAGGACAGCTCGAGCAGCGTGCGGATCGTGGTGGCGCCCTCGCGTCGCCGGCAGAACGCCGCGAAGTCGTGCTCACCCACCAGCAGCCGTGCCGCCTCGCTCATCGGGGCGAGGTCGAGCCGGCGCGGCCAGGCCAGCACCGCGTTGCGCACCACGGGGTCGACGAGGTCCGGGGCGTCGGCGATCCGGTAGACGTAGCGGCGCCACAGGGCCGAGAAACGTGCGTCGAACCCGTCCGGCGCCGTGGTGACCCGGTGCACCCGGATGTCGGGGGGCAGCACCCCGTTGACCCGACGCAGCAGAGCCTCGACGGGCGGCGCCTCGCTCCGGCCCGCGGACGTGGCCAGCACCTCCCGCGGCACGTCGAGGTGGGCCACCTGACCGCGCGCGTGCACGCCGGTGTCGGTCCGGCCGGCACAGGTGACCGGCGCCGCCGGGACCCTGAGCACCTGGGCGAGCGCGGCCTCCAGCGTTCCCTGCACGGTGCGCAGCCCAGGCTGGGCCGCCCAGCCGTGGAAGTCGGTGCCGTCGTAGGCAAGGTCGAGTCGCAGGCGCACCACCCGCGTATCTTCCCAGACATGGAACGCCTGACCGTTGACCATTCCTCGGTGCAGCCGCCCTTCGAGCAGCTGCGCACCCAGATCGCCTCGCGGGTCACCGCCGGGGACCTCGCGCCGGGCACCAAGCTGCCCACCGTGCGCCAGCTCGCCGGCGAGCTCGGGCTCGCCGCCAACACGGTGGCCCGGGCCTACCGGGAGCTGGAGGCCGACGGCGTGATCGTCACCGAGGGGCGACGCGGCTCGTTCGTGCGCTCCTCGGCGCTCGAGCCGGGTTCGGGCACGGCGGACGACGCCCGCGCGGCGGCCGCGTCGTACGTCGCACTGGCCCGGCGCACCGGCCTGAGCCGCGAGGAGGCTCTCCGGCTGGTCGAGAGGGCCTGGGCGCCCCCGAGCTGAACCCGTCCGGGCGGCGGGCGCGCGGCCCCGACCGAGGGTGCCAGGATGCGAAGAGGCCCGCCGTCCCAGGGGAACGGCGGGCCTCTTCGTGAGCTCAGGTCACTCGGACTTGGTCTCCTCATCGGCGGCCTCGTCGGCCTCGTCGGCCGGCGCCTCCTCGGCGACGGTCTCGGCCTCGGCGGTCTCGACGTCGGGCTCGACGGCCACGACCTCCGTCTCGTCCGACTCCGCCGTCGGCGCCTCCACCTCGGCCGGCGCGCCCTCGGTGGCCGGCGCGGTGGCCACGGCAGCGGCCGGGGTGCGCTCGCCCTTCGGCTTCGAGGTGTACGCCTCGGTCACCAGCTCGATGACCGCCATCGGGGCGTTGTCGCCCTTGCGCGGCCCGAGCTTGGTGATCCGGGTGTAGCCGCCCGGACGCTCGGCGAAGCGAGGCCCGATCTCCTCGAACAGGTTGTGCACGACACCCTTGTCCTTGACCGTGGCGAGGACCAGGCGCCGGTTGTGCAGGTCGCCCTTCTTCGCCTTGGTGATCAGCCGCTCGGCCATCGGACGCAGGGCACGGGCCTTGGCCTCGGTCGTGGTGATCCGGCCGTGCTCGAACAGGGCGGTCGCCAGGTTCGCCAGGATCAGCTTCTGGTGAGCCGGGCTGCCGCCGAGGCGGGGGCCCTTCTTGGGGGTAGGCATTGCGCTTCTTCTCGATTCTCCCGGGCCGTGTCAGGTACCCGGGTAGAGGGGTTGCGTCAGTACTGCTCGTCCTCGACGAAGCTGTCGTCGTCGTCGTCGTACGCCGCGAGCGCGGCCTGGGGGTCGAAGCCGGGCGCACTGTCCTTGAGGGACAGGCCCATCTCGACCAGCTTGGCCTTGACCTCGTCGATCGACTTGGCGCCGAAGTTGCGGATGTCGAGCAGGTCCTGCTCCGAGCGCGAGATCAGCTCACCCACGGTGTGGATGCCCTCGCGCTTGAGGCAGTTGTAGGAGCGGACGGTGAGCTGCAGGTCCTCGACCGGCAGCGCCAGGTCCGCGGCGAGCTGCTCGTCGACCGGCGACGGGCCGATGTCGATGCCCTCGGCCTCGACGTTGAGCTCACGGGCGAGGCCGAACAGCTCGACGAGCGTCTTGCCGGCCGAGGCGATCGCGTCGCGGGGACGGATCGACGGCTTGGTCTCGACGTCGATGACGAGCCTGTCGAAGTCCGTGCGCTGCTCGACACGGGTGGCCTCGACCTTGTAGGTCACCTTCAGGACCGGGCTGTAGATCGAGTCCACCGGCATCCGGCCGATCTCGTTGTCGCCGCCCTTGTTCTGCACCGAAGACACGTAGCCGCGGCCCCGCTCGACGACCAGCTCCATCTCGAGCTTGCCCTTGTCGTTGAGGGTCGCGATCTTCAGGTCGGGGTTGTGCACCTCGACGCCGGCCGGCGGGGCGATGTCGGCGGCGGTCACGTCGCCGGGGCCCTGCTTGCGCAGGTACATCGTCACCGGCTCGTCGTGCTCGGAGGAGACCACGAGGTCCTTGAGGTTCAAGATGATCTCGGTGACGTCCTCCTTCACGCCGTCGATGGTGGAGAACTCGTGCAGCACCCCGTCGACCTTGATGCTGGTCACGGAGGCGCCGGGGATCGAGGACAGGAGGGTACGACGCAGCGAGTTGCCGAGCGTGTAGCCGAAGCCGGGCTCGAGCGGCTCGATCACGAACCGCGACCGGAACTCGTCGACGACCTCTTCCGACAGGGTCGGGCGCTGAGCGATAAGCACTGTTGTTTCCTTTCCGAGCCCACCCGCTATTTGACGGACTCGAACCGAAGGGAAGGGATCCCGCCCCCTGGTCGCCGAGGCAGCCGCGGAGCGGGGGGGTGGTCGGGGGGCGGCAGCCCCCCGACCGGTTACTTCTTCGAGTAGTACTCCACGATGAGCTGCTCCTGGACCGCGACGTCGATCTGCTGCCGGACGGGAGCCTGGTGGATCAGGATCCGCATCCGGTTCGGCAGCGCCTCCATCCACGCCGGGACGTTCCGCTCCCCGTGGGTCTCCCGGGCGACGATGAACGGCGTCATCTCGAGCGACTTCTCGCGGACGTCGATCACGTCGTGCTGGCTGACCTGGTAGGAGGGGATGTCGACCTTCCTGCCGTTGACCTTGAAGTGGCCGTGCACGACGAGCTGGCGGGCGTGGCGACGCGTGCGGGCGAACCCGGCGCGGTAGACCACGTTGTCGAGACGGCACTCGAGCAGCTGCAGCAGGTTGTCACCGGTCTTGCCGGCGCGGCGGCTCGCCTCGGTGTAGTAGTTGTGGAACTGCTTCTCCAGCACACCGTAGGTGAAGCGGGCCTTCTGCTTCTCCTGCAGCTGCGTGCGGTACTCGCTCTCCTTGATCCGCGCGCGGCCGTGCTGGCCGGGCGGGTAGGGACGACGCTCGTACGCTGCGTCGCCGCCCACGAGGTCGACACCCAGGCGGCGCGACTTCTTCGTCATCGGGCCGGTGTAACGGGCCATTTCTCAAAGTCTCCTTGAATTCGCTGGCGTGTCGGGGTCAGACGCGGCGCCGCTTGGGCGGCCTGCATCCGTTGTGGGGCGTGGGAGTGACGTCCTGGATGGTGCCGACCTCGAGGCCGATGGCACCGAGGGACCGGATCGCCGTCTCGCGACCCGAGCCGGGGCCCTTGACGAAGACGTCGATCTTCTTCATCCCGTGCTCCATCGCCCGACGTCCGGCGGCCTCGGCCGCCATCTGCGCGGCGAACGGGGTGGACTTGCGCGAGCCCTTGAAGCCGACGGTGCCGGCCGAGGCCCACGAGATCACCGCACCGGTGGGGTCGGTGATCGTGACGATCGTGTTGTTGAACGTGCTCTTGATGTGGGCTTCGCCCTGAGCGATGTTCTTCTTCTCCTTGCGGCGGACCTTCTTGGCGCCGGCAGCCTGGCGGCTCTTGGGAGGCATTCAAATACTCCTGAGGATTGCTGGAAGCTGAGAGTTCGAGGAAGTCAGCGGGTGATTCCGGTGGGCGAGAAGCCGAGGCGTCTCGAAACCGGTCGGATCACTTCGCCTTCTTCTTGCCGGCGACGGTGCGCTTCGGGCCCTTGCGGGTGCGCGCGTTGGTCTTGGTGCGCTGACCACGGACGGGCAGGCCCTGACGGTGCCTGCGCCCCTGGTAGCTGCCGATCTCGATCTTGCGACGGATGTCGGCCTGGACCTCGCGACGGAGGTCACCCTCGATCTTGTAGTTGGCTTCGATCTCGTCGCGAAGCTTGACCAGCTCCTCGTCGCCCAGCTGGTGGACCCGCATGTCGGGGTTGACCCCGGTGCTGGCCAGCAGCTGCTGGGCGCGGGTACGGCCGATGCCGTAGATGTAGGTGAGTGCGACCTCGACGCGCTTGTCACGCGGGAGGTCCACACCGAGGAGGCGTGCCATGTGGTGGCGGTTTCCCTTCAACATGTCGGAGGTGTCGGTCGTGTCGCGCCCCGGGACTCTCCGCCCGAGCCAGCAGTCACTGGTCGAGCCTCGAGATCGGGCCCCGGCCTCCGACCGGGGGTGACCTCGCCGGCGGGCCGGCGAGGAGCGATCACGTTGTGGTGTTCAGTTGTCGTCCGGTGGGCCGTCGTGCGGTCCACCGACGCCGGGGCTCAGCCCTGGCGCTGCTTGTGGCGCGGGTTCGCGCAGATCACCATGACGCGGCCGTGGCGACGGATCACCTTGCACTTGTCACAGATCGGCTTGACGCTCGGGTTGACCTTCATGTTCGAAGCTCTTCTCGTATCGGTTCGGCTGGCCCTGGCCGCAGGCACCGAGGTGACCGCGACCCGGGGGTCCGCGGGGGCGAGGCCCCCGCGTGGGGTGTTACTTGTACCGGTAGACGATCCGACCGCGGGTCAGGTCGTACGGCGAGAGCTCCACCACGACCCGGTCCTCGGGGAGGATCCGGATGTAGTGCTGACGCATCTTGCCGCTGATGTGGGCGAGCACCTTGTGCCCGTTGCTCAGCTCGACCCGGAACATCGCGTTCGGGAGAGCCTCGACGACGGTGCCCTCGATCTCGATCACGCCTTCTTTCTTCGGCATGTCCTCCGCAATCTGTTGTGGACTGATCTACCGTGTACTGCACTGCGCGACCGCTCGCTGGCGCTCAGCGCAGGTGGCCCGGGAACCGCCCCGGTGGGACCGGGTGGACCTCGTCGAGCCCGTCCGGGAGCCCCATTCCCGGCCGGTGGCACGGCGAACTCATCGAGTCCGTCGCGATTTGGCCGGGCAGCCGCAGGGCGCCACGAAACAGGCCCACGTTGGGCCGACTGACAAGTCTACGGGAAAACCCGCCACGACCGTTAATCGGCGTCGATCGCCTTCGCCAGCAGCTCCAGGGTGCGCTCCCGGCCGGGCGACGCCTCCGGCGACGTCCCCGCGGCCGCGCCGGCGACGGGGTGCACCATCACCTCGTCGACGTCGTACGTCGCGGCCAGCTCCCGGAGCCGCCGCGCCGCGTCGTCCGGCGTGCCGATCACCCACCGGCGGCGCATCGCAGAGAGCAGCCCGGCGTGCGCCTCGGGCACCTCGACCGCCGCGGCCTCCTCCACGAGCATCTGGGGCCGCAGCGGGCCGCCGGTGCGCAGGGCCAGCATCGCCAGCAGCTGCGGCAGGGCGAGCCGCTCGGCCTCCTCCTCGCTGTCCGCGACCGCCACGTTCACGGTCAGGAACGTCCGCGGGGCGGACTGCCGCTGCGAGGGCCGGAACCCCTGACGGTAGAGCGCGAGCGCCTCCGCGGTGCCCTGTCCGGAGAAGTGGTGGGCGAACACGTAGGGCAGCCCCCGCTCGGCGGCCAGCCGAGCTGAGTAGTCGGACGACCCGAGCAGCCACACCGTCGGCACGCCGGTGGCTCGCGGGGTGGCCCTCAGCCCGAACGTCTCGCCGCGCACCTGCAGCCCCGCGCCCTCCGGCTCCATGAGGGCCAGGATGTCGGCGACGTACTCCGGGAACCGCGCGACCGCGTCCTCCTCCGGCTGGGAGGCGCCGGCCCGCAGCACCCAGCGGGTCACCGGGTCCGTGCCCGGGGCCCGGCCGATGCCGAGGTCGATCCGTCCCGGGTGGGCCGCCTCGAGCAGCGCGAACTGCTCGGCAACCACGAGCGGCGCGTGGTTGGGCAGCATCACCCCGCCCGAGCCGACCCTGATCCGCTCCGTCGCGGCGGCCAGCATCGCGATCAGCACCGGCGGGCTGGTGGCGGCCACGGCCGGCATGTTGTGGTGCTCGGCCACCCAGTAGCGACGGTAGCCGTGCCGGTCGGCGGTCCGGGCGAGACCGAGCGAGGCGCGTACGGCGTCACCGCTCGTCTGGTCCGACCGCACCGGCACGAGGTCGAGCACGGACAGGGCGAGGTGCGAAGAGGTCACCTCAGGCCCAACCACCGCGCCCCCGCGGGCATTCCCCCGGTCCCTGCGGCCCCGGCGCCGTGGTCAGCGGCCGCCGAAGGGCACGCCGAGCGCGGCGAGCCTGGCCTCGCCCCCGTCGAGCGCGGTCAGCACCCACAGGCCCCGCTCGGTGAGCGCGAAGGTGTTCTCGAAGTGCGCGGCCAGCGAGCCGTCGTCGGTGACGACCGTCCAGTCGTCTTCGAGCAGGTGGTTGGCCGGGTCACCGAGCGTGATCATCGGCTCGACCGCCAGCGCGAGCCCCTCCACCAGCTTGGGGCCCTTGCCCGGCCGGCCGTAGTTCGGCACGTTGGGCGGCTGGTGCATCGCCGTGCCGATGCCGTGGCCGACGTACTCCTCCACGATGCCGAAGCCGCCCTGGGACCGGACATAGCTCTCGACGGCGTGCGAGATGTCGGTGACCCGGCCGCCCGGTGCCGCGGCGCCGATCCCCCGCCACATCGCCTCCTCGGTGACCCGCATCAGCTCGTGGGCCTCGTCGGGCACCTGCCCGACCGCGATCGTGATCGCCGCGTCGCCGTGCCAGCCGTCCACGACGGCCCCGCAGTCGATGGAGACCACGTCGCCCTCCGCGATCACCCGGTCCCCGGGGATGCCGTGCACGACCTGCTCGTTGACCGACGTGCAGATGGAGCCGGTGAAGCCGTGGTAGCCCCTGAACGACGGCACCCCGCCCTGGCTGCGGATGTGGTCCTCCGCGATCCGGTCGAGGTCCAGCGTGGTCATCCCCGGTCGCACCGACGACCGGAGCAGCTCGAGGGTGCGGCCGACGAGCAGGCCGGCGGCCCGCATCTTCTCGATCTCGGCCGGAGACTTGACCTCGATGCCGCGGTCGCGGAACAAGTGCTGCGGCCTCAGCCGGCGTCGGCGACGCGGTCCAGCGCCGCCGTCACCCGTGCGGTCACCTCGTCGACCTCGCCCATCCCGTCGATCTCGACGACCAGGTCCCGGGCGGCGTACTCCTTCAGCAGGGGCGCGGTCTGCTCAGCGTAGACCTCCTGACGGCGTCGGATGACCTCCTCGGTGTCGTCGGTCCTGCCTTCGGTCTCCGCCCGCTTGAGGAGCCGCTGGACGACCTCGTCCCGGTCGACGGTCAGCACCACGACGGCGTCGATGGCGTGGCCAGCCGACTCGAGCATGCCGTCGAGCTCGGCGACCTGGGCGACCGTGCGGGGGTAGCCGTCGAGCAGGAACCCACCGGCGGCGTCGGCCTCGGCGAGCCGGTCGCGCACCATCGCGTTGGTGACCTCGTCGGGGACGTACTCCCCGGCGTCCATGTAGCGCCTGGCCTCGAGCCCGAGCGGCGTCTCCTGGGCCACGTTGGCCCGGAAGATGTCACCGGTCGAGATGGCCGGGACGGAGAATCGGTCGGCGATGAACTTCGCCTGGGTGCCCTTGCCGGCTCCCGGGGGGCCCATGATGATCAGCCTCATGTCAGCGCAAGAATCCTTCGTAGTTGCGCTGCTGGAGCTGGCTCTCGATCTGCTTCACCGTGTCGAGGGCGACACCGACCATGATCAGGATGGAGGTGCCGCCGAACGGGAAGTTCTGGTTCGCGTTGACCAGGACGAAGGCGATCAACGGAATCAGCGAGATCAGACCGAGGTACAGCGAGCCGGGCAGCGTGATGCGGGACAGGACGTAGTTGAGGTACTCCTCAGTCGGCTTGCCCGCCCGGATCCCGGGGATGAAGCCGCCGTACTTCTTCATGTTGTCGGCGACCTCTTGGGGGTTGAAGGTGATCGCGACGTAGAAGTAGGTGAAGAAGATGATCAGTGCGAAATAGGTCGCCATGTAGAGCGGGTGGTCGCCGCGGACGAGGTACGTCGCGATCCAGTTCGACCACCCCGCGTTGCCGCTGAACTGCGCGGCCATGGCCGGCAGGTAGAGCAGGCTCGAGGCGAAGATGACCGGGATGACGCCGGCCTGGTTCACCTTGAGCGGGATGTACGTCGACGAGCCGCCGAACATCTTGCGGCCGACCATCCGGCGGGCGTACTGCACGGGGATGCGCCGCTGGCCCTGCTCCATGAAGATGACCGCGGCGATCAGCACCAGGCCGATCGCGGTGACCAGCGCGAAGACCCACCAGCCCTGCGACACCTTGACCTGCCACAGGGAGGCCGGGAAGGTGGCGATGACCTGGGTGAAGATCAGGATCGACATGCCGTTGCCGATGCCGCGGTCGGTGATCAGCTCACCGAGCCACATGATCACCGCGGTGCCGGCGGTCATCGTGATGACCAGCACCAGCATCGTCATCAGGCTGTTCTCGTTGTACAGGAGCGAGTCCTGGCAGCCCTGGAGCAGCTGCCGGCTGCGCGCGAGGGCCACGATGCCGGTGGCCTGCAGGATGGCCAGCGCCAGGGTCAGGTAGCGGGTGTACTGGGTGATCGCGGTCTGGCCGGCCTGGCCCTCGTTCTTGAGCGCCTCCAGCCGCGGGATCACCACCACGAGCAGCTGCAGGATGATGCTCGCGGTGATGTAGGGCATGATCCCGAGCGCGAAGATGGTCAGCCGCAGCAGCGCCCCGCCGGAGAACAGGTTGATCAGGCCGTAGAGGCCCTCGTTCTTGGTCTGGTCGAAGCAGGCCTGGACGTTCGCGACGTTGACGCCAGGCGCGGGGATCTGCGATCCCATCCTGAAGATCACGATGATTGCCAGGACGAACAGCAACTTGCGTCGCAGGTCCGGCGTGCGGAACGCGTTGGCGAAAGCGCCTAGCACCTGGTCCTCTTTCCACTACGTACAGATGTCCCCCGCAACCGCTGCAGGACCCCGAAAAGACTAACAGGGGCCCGACCGCCGGTTGCTGTCGGCGGGTAGCCGCAGCCCGAAGGATCGGACCCCTGTGATGAAGCCTTCAGCTCTCAGACCTCGGTGGTGCTGCCACCGGCGGCCGCGATCTTCTCCTTGGCCGAGGCCGAGAACGCGTGCGCGCTCACGTCCACGGCCACCGAGATCTCGCCCGTCCCGAGGACCTTCACGAGGTGACCGTCGCGGACGGCACCCTTCGTGACCAGGTCGGCCACGCCGACCTTGCCGCC
This sequence comes from uncultured Actinomycetota bacterium, assembly GCA_963838025.1. Taxonomy (GTDB): domain Bacteria; phylum Actinomycetota; class Actinomycetes; order Propionibacteriales; family Nocardioidaceae; genus Nocardioides_B. The sequence goes on along the minus strand of CAWIPF010000001.1, from coordinate 502,411 downwards.
CTCCGGGAAGAGAGCGCTGATGCGGTCGAGGTTGACCACCTGGAACTCCACCTTGAACGGGTTCTTGAAGCCCTTGAGCTTCGGGAGCCGCATGTGGATCGGCATCTGGCCACCCTCGAAGTTGGCCGGCACCTGGTAGCGGGCCTTGGTGCCCTTGGTGCCGCGACCGGCGGTCTTGCCCTTCGAGCCCTCACCGCGACCCACACGGGTCTTCGCGGTCTTGGCGCCGGGAGCAGGACGCAGGTGATGCAGCTTGAGCGTCATGTCAGTCCACCTCTTCGACGACGATCAGGTGCCTGACCGCCTGGAGCATGCCACGGATCTCGGGACGGTCCTCCTTGACGACCACGTCGCCGATGCGCTTGAGCCCAAGCGTGCGGAGGGTGTCCCGCTGGTTCTTCTTGCAGCCGATCGTCGACCGCTGCTGCTGGACCTTGAGGCGAGCCATTACGGGGCCACCTCCGCCCGAGCCTTGAGCAGCGCGGCGGGGGCCACGTCCTCAACGGGGAGCCCCCGGCGGAGCGCGACGGCCTCCGGCTCCTCGAGGGAGCGCAGCGCCTCGACGGTGGCGTGCACGATGTTGATCTGGTTCGACGAGCCGAGCGACTTGCTCAGCACGTCGTGGATGCCGGCGCACTCCAGCACGGCGCGCACCGGGCCACCGGCGATCACACCGGTGCCGGGAGCGGCCGGACGGAGCAGCACCACGCCGGCCGCCTTCTCGCCCTGGACCGGGTGCGGGATCGTGCCCTGGATGCGGGGGACCTTGAAGAAGTGCTTCTTGGCCTCCTCGACACCCTTGGCGATCGCGGCCGGAACTTCCTTGGCCTTGCCGTAACCGACACCGACCATGCCGTCGCCGTCGCCCACGATCACCAGGGCGGTGAAGCTGAAGCGACGACCGCCCTTCACGACCTTGGCGACACGGTTGATCGCGACGACACGCTCGATGTAGGCGGTCTTGTCCGAACCCTGGCCGCCGCGGCGGTCGTCACGGTTGCCGCGACGGTCGCCACCGGCGCCGGTACGGCGCTGGGATCCGCTCATTTCGAACTACCTCTTCCGTTTACAAGTCTTGCGGGGGCCACGGGGGCGCGGCCCCCGTGCGTGCGATCAGAACGCGAGGCCGCCCTCGCGGGCGCCTTCGGCGAGGGCGGCTACCCGCCCGTGGTACTTGTTGCCGGCCCTGTCGAACACGGCCGAGGAGACACCCGCGGCCTTGGCCCGCTCGGCGACGAGCTCGCCGACCTTGCGCGCCTTTGCGGACTTGTCACCCTCGAACGAGCGCACATCCGCCTCCATCGTGCTCGCCGACGCGAGCGTCCTGCCCACGAGGTCGTCCACGACCTGCACGGTGATGTGCCGCGCGGAGCGGGTGACCACCATCCGCGGACGCTCCGCGGTGCCCGAGATCTTCTTGCGACCGCGGACCTGGCGACGAAGGCGCGAGGCGGTGCGGGCGCTCGTGTGCTTGGCGGACCTGAGTGCGATAGCCATCGTCACTTACCAGCCTTTCCGACCTTGCGACGGATCTGCTCACCCGCGTAGCGAACGCCCTTGCCCTTGTAGGGCTCGGGCTTGCGCAGCTTGCGGATGTTGGCAGCGACCTCGCCGACCAACTGCTTGTCAATGCCCTGCACGCCGAGCCTCGTCGGGCCGTCCACCGTGAAGGTGATGCCCTCGGGAGCGTCGAACGTGATCGGGTGCGAGTACCCGAGCTGGAACTCCAGCTGCGTGGGGCCCTTGGAGAGGACGCGGTAACCGACGCCCACGATCTCGAGCCGCTTCTCGTAGCCCTCCGTGACACCGGTCACCATGTTGGCGATCAGCGTCCGGGTGAGCCCGTGAAGCGACCTGCTGAGCCGCTCGTCGTCGGGACGCAACACCTTGAGCGCGCCGTCCTCGCCGCGGTCCACCGTGATGGGCGCGGCCACGTTGTGGCTCAGGGTCCCCTTGGGGCCCTTCACCGTCACCAGGCGGTCGTCCACGGACACGTCGACACCGGACGGGACCGTGATGGGGAGCTTGCCAATACGCGACATGCTTATCTTCTCCTCTCGGTCTCGTCGCTCACCAGACGTAGGCGAGGACTTCCCCACCCACACCCTTCTGGTTCGCCTGTCGGTCGGTCAGCAGGCCCTGGCTGGTCGAGATGATCGCGACGCCGAGGCCACCGAGCACCTTGGGCAGCCCGGTGTGCTTGGCGTACACGCGCAGGCCGGGCTTGCTGATCCGGCGCACGCCCGCGATGGAGCGCTCGCGGTTCTGGCCGTACTTGAGGGTGACCACCAGAGCCTTCCCCACCGGGCTGTCTGCGGGGCCCTCGGTGGGCTCCTCGACCTTCCAGGAGGTGATGTAGCCCTCCTGCTGGAGGATCTCGGCGACGCCAGCCTTCAGCTTGCTGTACGGCATCGTCACCGAGTCGTGGTACGCCTGGTTGGCGTTGCGCAGACGCGTGAGCATGTCTGCGATCGGGTCAGTCATCGTCATGGCCGTGAGGCCCTTCCCCACCGTGGTTTCGGGACCGAACTGCGTCCGGGCCGACCTTCAGTGTTCTCGTGTTGTTCCAAATTTGGGTGTCGGGGCCGGAGCCCCTGGGATCCCGGATGCGGCGCGTCCGGGACCGGGTGCTACCAGCTGCTCTTGGTGACGCCGGGAAGCTCGCCCCGGTGCGCCATCTCGCGCAGGCAGATGCGGCACAGACCGAACTTGCGGTACACCGCCTTGGGACGGCCGCAGCGCTGGCAGCGGGTGTAGCCGCGCACCTTGAACTTCGGCTTGCGGGCGGCCTTGACCTTGAGTGCTGTCTTCGCCATCGGTCACTGCTCCTTGAAGGGGAAGCCGAGCTGCTTGAGCAGCGCGCGACCCTCGTCGTCGTTCGTCGCTGTGGTCACGACCGTGATGTCCATGCCCCGGGTCCGGTCGATCCGGTCCTGGTCGATCTCGTGGAACATCACCTGCTCGGTCAGACCGAAGGTGTAGTTGCCGCGACCGTCGAAGTGGCTCGGCGACAGTCCGCGGAAGTCACGGATGCGCGGCAGCGCCAGCGCGAGCAGGCGGTCCAGGAACTCCCACATCCGGTCCCCGCGGAGCGTCACGTGCGCGCCGATCGGCATCCCCTCGCGCAGCTTGAACTGCGCGATGGACTTGCGGGCCTTGGTCACCTGCGGCTTCTGGCCGGTGATCGCGGTCAGGTCGCGCACGGCGCCCTCGATCAGCTTCGAGTCCCGGGCCGCCTCGCCGACGCCCATGTTGACCACGATCTTGGTCAGCCCGGGCACCTGCATGATGTTGGCGTACTGGAACTGCTCCCGCATCGCGGGGATGATCTCCTCGCGGTACCGGGCCTTCATGCGCGGCATCTCGCGGGTCTCTGTGCTTGCGGTGCTCATCAGATCTCCTCACCGGACGCACGCGCGATGCGGACACTGCGCTGCGCGGTGTACGTCGAGCCGTCCGGACGACGCTTGGTGACCTCGTCGCGGCGGAAGCCGACGCGCGTGGTGACCTTGCCCTTGCGGTCGCTGCCCTTCGGGGCGTCCACGAGCAGCATCACGTTGGACACGTGGATCGCAGCCTCCTGCGTCACGATGCCGCCGGTGGTGCCGGCGCGGCCGCCGGTGTTGACGACCTTCGTGTGCCTCTTGACCCGGTTGACGCCCTCGACGATCACGCGGTCCTCGTCGGACAGCACCGCGATGACCTTGCCCTCGGCGCCCTTGTCCTTGCCGGCGATGACGCGGACGACGTCGCCCTTCTTGATGTTCAGGTTCTTCGCCATGGTTCAGAGCACCTCCGGAGCCAGCGAGATGATCTTCATGAACTTCTTCTCCCGCAGCTCGCGCCCGACCGGGCCGAAGATGCGGGTGCCACGGGGCTCGCCGTCGTTCTTGAGGATGACGGCTGCGTTCTCGTCGAAACGGATGTAAGAACCGTCGGGACGGCGGCGCTCCTTGACGGTCCGCACCACTACGGCCTTGACGACGTCACCCTTCTTGACGTTGCCACCGGGGATCGCGTCCTTCACGGTGGCAACGATGACGTCGCCGATGCCGGCGTAGCGCCGACCCGAGCCACCGAGAACACGGATGCAGAGGATCTCCTTCGCACCTGTGTTGTCGGCGACCTTGAGTCGCGACTCCTGCTGGATCATCGGTATTTCTCCTGGTTGTCTCCCTGGTTCTCATCTCGCGATGAGCCTTGGGGAACGGATTGGTGGCTGCGCCACCCTGGCTTCTCGGACCGGCTTACGCCGGGCTGACTTTCTGTTGCGAAGTGACCAAGCTCGCTGCCCTCGCGGTCACTTCGCCTTCTCGAGGACCTCGACGACGCGCCAGCGCTTGGTGGCCGACAGCGGACGGGTCTCCATGATCAGGACCCGGTCGCCGACGCCGCACTGGTTCTGCTCGTCGTGCGCCTTGAGCTTGCTGGTGCGTCGCATGACCTTGCCGTACAGGGCGTGCTTGACGCGGTCCTCGACGGAGACGACGACCGTCTTCTCCATCTTGTCGCTCACCACCAGGCCCTCACGGACCTTGCGGGTGCTCCTCGCGGCGGTCTGGCTGCTCACGTTAGTTTCCTTCGCTCATGCGGCACCGTCCTCACTGCCCGGGGCCTGACGGATCCCGAGCTCACGCTCACGCACCACGGTGTAGATGCGGGCGATGTCTCGCTTGACCGTGCGGAGACGGCCGTGGCTCTCGAGCTGGCCGGTCGCGGCCTGGAAGCGGAGGTTGAACAGCTCCTCCTTGGCTTCGCGGAGCTTCTGCTCGAGGTCGACGTTGGTCATGTCGTCGAGTTCGTGTGCGGTGGTTGCCATCAGAATTCACCTGCCTCGCGGGTGACGAAGCGGCACTTCATCGGAAGCTTGTGCATCGCGCGGCGCATGGCCTCGCGAGCGACGTCCTCCGGAACGCCGGAGAGCTCGAACATGACGCGACCGGGCTTGACGTTCGCGATCCACCACTCCGGCGAACCCTTGCCGGACCCCATCCGGGTCTCGGCGGGCTTCTTGGTCAGCGGACGGTCGGGGTAGATGTTGATCCACACCTTTCCACCTCGCTTGATGTGACGGGTCATCGCGATACGCGCGGACTCGATCTGGCGGTTGGTGACGTAGTGGGCCTCCACCGCCTGGATTCCGAAGTCGCCGAAGGCGAGCTTCGTGCCACCCTTGGCGGCACCGGTCCGCTTCGGGTGGTGCTGCTTGCGGTGCTTGACCCTTCGGGGCATCAGCATGACGTGTCAGCCCTCCTGTCCGGACTGTGCGGTCGGTGCGTCCGCGGCCGCCGACGCCTCGGCCGGGGCGGTGCCCTCGGCGGGAGCCTCGGCCTGTCCGGCGCGCGCCGACCGGGTCGGGCGGTCGCCGCGGGAGCCGCGGGTCGGGCGGTCGCCGCCGCGCGCCGGCCGGCCACGGCCGGGGGCACCGGCGCGTGCGGCGGCCTGGGCCTCGCGCTCGGCGCGGGTCCCGGCGACCTCACCCTTGTAGATCCAGACCTTCACGCCGATGCGGCCGAAGGTCGTCTTGGCCTCGTAGAAGCCGTAGTCGATGTCCGCGCGCAGCGTGTGCAGGGGCACCCGGCCCTCGCGGTAGAACTCCGAGCGCGACATCTCCGCCCCGCCCAGACGTCCGGAGCACTGGATGCGCACGCCCTTGGCGCCGCTGCGCATCGAGGTCTGCATGGCCTTGCGCATGGCGCGACGGAACGCGACCCGGCCGGCCAGCTGCTCGGCGACACCCTGCGCGACGAGCTGCGCGTCGACCTCGGGGTTCTTCACCTCGAGGATGTTCAGCTGCACCTGCTTGCCGGTGAGCTTCTCGAGCTCACCGCGGATCCGGTCGGCCTCCGCACCCCGGCGACCGATCACGATGCCCGGGCGCGCGGTGTGGATGTCCACACGGACGCGGTCGCGGGTGCGCTCGATCTCCACCTTCGAGATGCCGGCGCGCTCCATGCCCTTCGACAGCAGGCGCCGGATCGCGACGTCCTCACCCACGTAGGACTTGTAGAGCTTGTCGGCGTACCAGCGGCTCTTGTGGTCGGTGGAGATGCCGAGGCGGAACCCGTTCGGGTTGATCTTCTGCCCCATTACTTCTGACCCGCCTTCCGTGCCTTGCTCTTGGTGTTGCCGGCGTCGACAGTGGTGTCGACGGGCTGCACCACGAGGGTGATGTGGCTGGTTCGCTTGTTGATCCGCGAGGCCCGGCCCTGCGCCCGGGGGCGCCAACGCTTCATGGTCGGGCCCTCGTCGACCATCGCCTTGGTGACGACCAACGTGTTCCGGTCGAGGTCCTCGGTGCTCTCCGCGTTGGCGACGGCACTCTCGAGGACCTTGTAGACGGTCTCGCTGGCCGCCTGCGGCGCGAACTGCAGCAGTGCCAGCGCGTCATCCACACCCAGACCGCGCACCATGTCGACGACACGGCGGGCCTTCATCGGGGTGATCCGGACGAAGCGCGCGCTGGCGAAAGCACCGGGCTCGCCGCCCAGCAGGCTCTCGCGTCGGGCGCTCACGCGCCTCCGCTCCATAACGCTCATATTCCTTCGACTCTCTCGGCTCTGTCGCTCTTGATCGTCACCCCCGCGATCAGCGGCGGCGGCTCTTCCGGTCGTCCTTGACGTGCCCGCGGTAGGTGCGGGTCGGCGCGAACTCCCCGAGCTTGTGACCGACCATCGAGTCGGTCACGAACACGGGGACGTGCTTGCGCCCGTCGTGCACGGCGATCGTGTGGCCGATCATGGCCGGCACGATCATCGAGCGCCGCGACCACGTCTTGATGACGTTGTGCGTGCCCTTGTCGTTCTGCACGTCCACCTTCTTGATCAGGTGGTCGTCGACGAACGGGCCCTTCTTCAGGCTGCGAGGCATTGTCTTTCCGTTCCCTTCCTAGCCTGTCAACGCTTCTTGCCGGTGCGGCGACGGCGGACGATCAGAGCATCGCTGGCCTTGCTCTTGCGGGTGCGGCCCTCGGGCTTGCCCCAGGGCGAGACCGGGTGGCGACCACCCGAGGTCTTGCCCTCGCCACCACCGTGCGGGTGGTCGACCGGGTTCATCACGACACCGCGGACGGTCGGGCGCTTGCCCTTCCAGCGCATGCGGCCGGCCTTGCCCCAGTTGATGTTCGACTGCTCGGCGTTGCCGACCTCGCCGATCGTCGCGCGGCAGCGCACGTCGACGTACCGCATCTCGCCGGAGGGCATCCGCAGCTGGGCGCGGCTGCCCTCACGGGCGACGAGCTGCGCGGAGATGCCGGCGGACCGGGCGATCTTCGCGCCACCGCCGGGCCGCAGCTCGATGCAGTGGATCGTGGTGCCGACCGGGATGTTGCGCAGCGGCAGGTTGTTGCCAGGCTTGATGTCGGCCCTGACCCCGGCCTCCACCGACATGCCCTGCTTCAGGCCCTGCGGCGCGATGATGTAGCGCTTCTCGCCGTCGGCGTAGTGCAGCAGCGCGATGCGCGCGGTGCGGTTCGGGTCGTACTCGATGTGCGCGACCTTCGCGGGAACCCCGTCCTTGTCGTAGCGACGGAAGTCGACGACGCGGTACGCGCGCTTGTGACCGCCGCCCTGGTGACGGGTGGTGATCCGGCCCTGGTTGTTGCGACCGCCCTTCTTGGGGAGCGGACGCACCAGCGACTTCTCCGGCGTCGACCGCGTCACCTCGACGAAGTCGGCGACCGACGAGCCGCGACGGCCCGGCGTGGTCGGCTTGTACTTGCGGATGCCCATGGTTTCTCAGTCCTCTACCTTGGTTGCCCGGTCAGGAGACCGGACCTCCGAAGATGTCGATGCGCTGCCCCTCGGCCAGGCTGACGACCGCGCGCTTGGTGTCGGCGCGCTTGCCCACCCCGTTGCGGGTGCGGCGGGTCTTGCCCTGGCGGTTGAGGGTGTTGACGGAGGTGACCTTGACGTTGAACACCTTCTCGACCGCGATCTTGATCTCGGTCTTGTTGGCGTTCGGGTTCACCAGGAAGGTGTACTTGTTCGCGTCGAGCAGGCCGTAGCTCTTCTCGCTCACGACCGGCGCGATCAGCACGTCTCGGTGGTCCTTGTGGAAGGTGCTCATGCCTCGGATGCCTCCACTTCGTTGTCGGCCTCGGCCTCGGTGGACGTGGCGACCGCCTTCTGGGACTTGCCGCCTGCCGGGCCCGCGACGAAGGCGTCGAACGCGGCCTTGGTGAAGACCACGTCGTCCGACAGCAGGACGTCGTAGGTGTTGAGCTGGTCGACCGCGAGGATGTGGACGGTGTCCACGTTGCGCAGCGAGAGCCAGGTCAGGTTGTCACCGCGCTCGAGCACGACCAGCGTGCGCGGACGGCCGGTGAGCCCGGTGAGCGCCGACAGTGCGCCCTTGGTGCTCGGCGAGTCGCCCGAGACCAGGCTCTCGACCACGTGGATGCGGCCGGCGCGGGCCCGGTCGGACAGCGCGCCGCGGAGCGCGGCCGCCTTCATCTTCTTGGGCGTGCGCTGGTCGTAGCTGCGCGGCGTCGGGCCGTGCACCGTGCCACCGCCGGCGAACTGCGGTGCGCGGGTGGAGCCCTGGCGGGCGCGACCGGTGCCCTTCTGCTTGTAGGGCTTGCGGCCACCACCGCGGACCTCGCCGCGGGTCTTGGTGGCGTGCGTGCCCTGGCGAGCGGCCGCCTGCTGCGCGACGACGACCTGGTGGATCAACGGCACGTTGACCTGGACGTCGAAGATCTCGGCGGGGAGATCGACGGACAGTGCCTTGGCAGTCATCGTCAGGCCTCCTTGACAGCGGTCGACTTGGCGGCGGAACGGATCACGACAAGTCCACCCTTGGGGCCCGGGACCGCGCCCTTGAGCAGGATCAGGCCCTTCTCGGCGTCCACGGCGTGCACGGCGACGTTCTGCGTCGTGACGGCGTCACCACCCATCCGGCCGGCCATCCGGACGCCCTTGAAGACGCGACCCGGGGTCGCGCAGGCGCCGATGGAGCCGGGCTTGCGGTGGTTGCGGTGCGCACCGTGGGAGGCACCCACGCCGGAGAAGCCGTGCCGCTTCATCGTGCCGGCGAAGCCCTTGCCCTTGCTGGTGCCGGTGACGTCGACCTCGTCGCCGGCGGCGAACAGCTCGGGGCTGAGCTCCTGCCCGACGGAGTACGACGCCGCGTCAGCGGTGCGGATCTCGACGAGGTGGCGACGCGGCGTGACACCGGCCTTCTCGAAGTGCCCGGCCCGCGGCTTGGTCACCTTGCGGCCGTCGATCTCGCCGAAGCCGATCTGGACGGCGTTGTAGCCGTCCGTCTCGGGCTGGCGGACCTGCGTGACCACGTTGGTGCCGGCCGCGATGACGGTGACGGGCACGATGCGGTTGTTTTCGTCCCAGGTCTGGGTCATGCCGAGCTTGGTGCCCAGCAGCCCACGGACGTTTCGTTCAAGAGTGCTCATGGAATTTCAGGCCTTCAGAGCTTGATCTCGATGTCGACGCCAGCAGGGAGGTCGAGCCGCATCAGCGAGTCGACGGTCTTCGGCGTGGGGTCGATGATGTCAATGAGGCGCTTGTGGGTGCGCATCTCGAAGTGCTCGCGGCTGTCCTTGTACTTGTGGGGCGAGCGGATGACACAGTAGACGTTCTTCTCGGTCGGCAGGGGCACAGGGCCGGCAACCTTCGCGCCCGTACGGGTGACCGTGTCAACGATCTTGCGCGCCGAGGTGTCGATCACCTCGTGGTCGTAGGCCTTGAGCCTGATGCGGATCTTTTGTCCCGCCATAGCTCTCAGTTCGTCCTTCTACTCGTACCGCTAAGACTTCTGCGACCCGGTTCGGGCCGCACTGGCTTGCTCCGCCCCTCCGACCCCCGCGGTCGGGCGTGTCGCGCGTGTTGGGCGCAACACGAGACGCACACGGTTCGTGTTGTTGGAGTGGCGACCCGGCACGGGGCCGAGCTGAGAAGGGTCTCCTGGTGCGGTGCGGGCACACGCCTGACCACCGCTTCGCAGAAAGCCTGTTCAGTAGTCAAATGTGCCGCGCACCCCGGCGACCCCGCCGGAGCAACCGGACTATCTTGTCAGACTCCGGGGGGGCATATCAAATCGGGGGCCGGGGACCTCACCGACGCCGGTAGGCCAGGTCCGTGATCGGCCGGCCCGCGCGCACTCCCCGGCGCTCGAACTTGGTCTCCGGTCGCTCCGCCCAGCGTGGTGCCGGCCCGTCGTGCAGGTTCTCCAGCCCGGGCTGGGCGTCCAGGACCTCCGCCATCGCGGTGGCGTAGTCCGGCCAGTCCGTGGCGAGCCGCCACACCCCGCCGGGCCGGAGCCGGTCGGCCGCGGTCGCGGCGAAGGCGGGGCCCACCAGCCGGCGCCGGTGGTGGCGGCGCTTGGGCCAGGGATCGGGGAAGAACGTCCACAGCTCGGTGATGGTCTCGGGTGCGAGGAGGTGCTCGAGGGCCCACACCGCGTCCACCCCGAGCACCCGCACGTTCGTGGCCCCGAGCCGCTCCAGACGGGCGAAGGTCTCGGCGATCCCCGGTCTCCACACCTCGAACGCGAGGACGTCGACGTCCGGACGCGCCGCCGCCAGCGCCGCCGTGGCCTCGCCGACTCCCGAGCCGACCTCCACGACCAGCGGCGCCCGCCGGCCGAACCAGTCGGCCGGGTCGAGCACCCCGGAGTCCGCGACCTCCTCGGGGACGTACCAGGCCGTCCGGTGACGGTCCCACGCGGCCGCCTGGGCGGCCGAGAGCCGGCTCCCGCGTCGGGTGTACGTCGTCACCTGGGCGAGCCGCCGGCCGTCCTCCGTGAGGCCGGTGTGGGGGCGGGCGGGACGGACCCCGGTCTCGTGGCGCACGTCGTTCTCCTTCCGGACCGTGGTCATTGTCGTCGCGGGAGCCGGCCGCACCAAGTCGAGGGGTGCCGCCAGAGCCGTGACGCGGATCATGGTGAAGACCGGACAGGACGGTGGGTGTCGGCGGACGATGGCTACGGGGCTCCACCCGGACCCTCAGCACCTCGTCTCGGAGACCAGGCCCATGTCCAGCGCGCCCGTGCCCAAGTCCTTGCTCGTCCGTGGCACCGCCGCCGTGGCCGCGCTGCTGCTGCCCGGCGTGCTTCCCCTGGCCGGACACCCGTCCGCGCGCGCGGACGAGCCGGACCCGGACTACACCTTCGTGTCACACCCCGACTTCACCAACGCCGACATCGGCGACACCACGCAGAGCCCGCTCTGGGAGGAGGGGGACCCGAACGGCATCAACGACTCCTACCGGGCAGGGGTCACCACGGTGATCGACACGATGCTCTCGGAGAGGCCCGACTCGGTCCTGGTCGACGGTGACCTCGTCGACGGGCACTGGGGCCAGGACGTGGACCAGACCGGCATCTTCGGCCCGGTGGTCACCGACCAGCAGAAGAGGGCCGCGGTCACCGCCGCAGGGGACCTCTACTACTCCCAGTGGTGGGCCCGTCTCAAGACCCTGGGGCAGGCGGCGGTGGACGCCGGGACGATCGCCGCGAACCCGCAGGTGCACGCGGCGCTCGGCGACCACGACATCGGCGACAACCCCTGGAGCGGGGGCGCCGACGCGGACTTCAAGCGGTCCGCCGTCCCGACCTACCGGGCGGCGTGGGCCAGGTACGCCACCCGGCTGCCCGCCGACCAGGGCGGCGGGTACCGCTACGGCGACCACCCCGCGGCCGGGGAGCACACCGACACCGCCTACGCGACGTACCTCTCTCCCGACATCCTGCTGGTCACCGTCGACGTGTTCCGGCGGACCGACACCGGCGTCGACCTCAGCGTGCGGGGCGACCAGCTGCGCTGGCTCGACGCGGTGCTGCAGAGGGCCGACGACCAGGGGGTCAGGTGGGTGGTGGTCCAGGGCCACGTGCCGGTCCTCTTCCCCGTCAGGGCGCGGTACTCCTCCAGGCTGAGGCTGGCCCGCGGCGCCGACTCGGCGTTCTGGAAGACCCTGGTGCGCCACAAGGTGGACCTGTACCTGTGCGGCGAGGTCCACGACACCACGGCCCGCACCCGGGGCGGGGTGATGCAGATCTGCCACGGAGGTGCCTTCGTGCACGGTGAGAGCAGCTACCTGGTGGGCAGGTTCTTCGGTGACCAGCTCCAGCTCACCGTCAAGGACATGGTCTCCGGCGCGATCAGCGCCGACCCGGGCAGGCTGTGGGAGACGGCCGCCAAGCGACCCGTGGGCGAGGTCAACTACCCCGTGGACCCGGACACCGGCCTGGGCCGCACCACCGTCGGGGGCACGATGACGCTGACCTCGTCCAACACGATGCTCGACGCGACCGGCAACCTCGAGCCCTACGAGATCTCCGCCGGGATGCGCGGGCGCCGCGACGAACGCTCCCTGACCGGCCGCGGCACCTGGACCGCCACCGCCACCCAGCCCGACGCCCGGTTCCAGTTCCAGACCCGCACCGCCACCGGCGCCACCGCGCTCGGGTCCAAGCAGGCCACCGACTGGCGCACCTCCGCCACCCTGTCGCGACGGCTCACCGACGGCCGCACGATCTGCACCCGGGCCCGGGCCCGGCTGCTGGAGACCGGGCTCACCTCGGCCTGGACCGGCTGGCGCTGCGTCTACGCGCCCTACGACGACCGCGCCCTGACCCGCCTCAGCGGCAGCATCCGGCACCGCAGCGCCGGCGCCGCCTTCCACGCCACCACCACCGTCCTGCGCGGCACCAGCACCAGCGTCAAGGGCCCCTGGGTCAGCAAGGCCGCCGACCGCATCGCCGTCGGGGCGCTGCGCGCCCCCAACGGCGGCACCGTCAAGGTCTACGTCGGCGGCCAGCGCATCGGCACCGTCCACCTCACCTCGACCGACCGCCGCTTCGCCTGGCGCACCCTCGACCCCGGCCCCCACCACGGCCGCCTCCGACTCACCAAGACCGGCCCCGGCCGGGTCTGGCTCGACGGCGTCGAGATCTCCCACCGCTCCTGAGCGGCGACCCCACGTGAGCAGGGGCAGGGACGGCGGTGACGGACCTGCTCAGCCGCCCTGACGGAGCCACCCGGGGCGGGACGGCGAGAGGCCCCGGACCCTGACGGGTCCGGGGCCTCTCCCAGCCTGTGCCGGCTCAGCGGCGGCGACGCCGTGGCCGGAGGCTCCCGGGGGCCGAGCCCCCGGGAGCGGTTGTCACTTGACGATCTTGGTGACCCGCCCGGCGCCGACGGTGCGGCCACCCTCGCGGATCGCGAACCGCAGACCCTCCTCCATGGCGATCGGCTGGATCAGCTCGACCGACATGTCGGTGTTGTCGCCCGGCATGACCATCTCGGTGCCCTCGGGAAGGCTGACGACGCCGGTCACGTCCGTGGTCCGGAAGTAGAACTGCGGACGGTAGTTGTTGAAGAACGGCGTGTGACGACCGCCCTCCTCCTTCGAGAGGATGTAGACCGACGCCTCGAAGTTGGTGTGCGGGGTCGTGGTGCCCGGCTTGATGACGACCATGCCGCGCTCGACGTCCTCGCGCTTGGTGCCACGGAGCAGCAGCCCGACGTTCTCGCCGGCCTGGCCCTCGTCGAGCAGCTTGCGGAACATCTCGACACCGGTGACCGTGGTGGTCTGCTTGCCCTCGCGGATGCCGATGATGTCGACGGTCTCGTTGACCTTGACCACGCCGCGCTCGATCCGGCCGGTGATGACCGTGCCGCGACCGGTGATCGTGAAGACGTCCTCGACGGGCATCAGGAACGGCTTGTCGATCTCGCGCTCGGGCTGCGGGATGTACTCGTCCACCGCGTCCATGAGCTCGAGGATCGACTTGCCCCACTTCTCGTCGCCGTTGAGCGCCGGGAAGGCCGCGACGCGCACGACCGGGATGTCGTCGCCCGGGAACTCGTACTCGGAGAGCAGCTCGCGGACCTCCATCTCGACGAGCTCGATGAGCTCCTCGTCGTCGACCATGTCGCACTTGTTGAGCGCGACCACGATCGCCGGGACGCCGACCTGGCGGGCGAGCAGCACGTGCTCGCGGGTCTGCGGCATCGGGCCGTCGGTGGCGGCCACGACCAGGATCGCACCGTCCATCTGCGCCGCACCGGTGATCATGTTCTTGATGTAGTCAGCGTGACCGGGGCAGTCCACGTGGGCGTAGTGCCGCTTCTCGGTCTGGTACTCGACGTGTGCGATCGAGATCGTGATACCGCGCTGGCGCTCTTCAGGGGCCTTGTCGATCTCGTCGAACGGCGTGAAGGGGTTCAGGTCAGGGTACTTGTCGTGCAGCACCTTGGTGATCGCTGCGGTCAACGTCGTCTTGCCGTGGTCGATGTGACCAATGGTTCCGATGTTGACGTGCGGCTTAGTCCGCTCGAACTTCGCCTTAGCCACGGGGGCTCCTCCTAGTTAGTACTTAGACTCGTCTGCTGATGAACTGCTGGCCCGACGAACTACTCGCCGCGGACCTTCTTGATGATCTCGTCGGCGACGTTCTGCGGAACCTCGGCGTACGAGTCGAACTCCATCGAGTACGACGCCTGACCGGAGGTCTTGGACCTCAGATCGCCAACGTACCCGAACATCTCTGACAGCGGTACCAGAGCCTCGACGACCCGGTCACCGGACCGCTCGAACATGGACTGGACCTGTCCGCGGCGGGAGTTGATGTCCCCGATCACGTCACCGAGGAAGTTCTCGGGGGTGGTGACCTCGACCGCGAACATGGGCTCGAGCAGGACCGGCTTGGCCATCCGCGCGGCCTCCTTGAAGGCCTGGTTCCCGGCCAGCTTGAACGCCAGCTCCGACGAGTCGACCTCGTGGTAGCCGCCGTCCTCCAGGGTGACCTTGACGTCGACCATCGGGTAGCCGGCGAGCACGCCGAACTCCATGGCCTCCTGGGCGCCCTGGTCCACCGAGGGGATGTACTCGCGCGGGATCCGACCACCGGTCACGGCGTTGACGAACTCGTAGCCGGCACCCTGGCCGGTCTCCGGGTCCACGCTCGGTTCGAGCGTGATCAGCACCTTCGCGAACTGGCCGGAGCCGCCGGTCTGCTTCTTGTGGGTGTAGGAGTGCTTCTCGACCTTCTTGCGGATGGTCTCGCGGTAGGCCACCTGCGGCTTGCCGACGGTGGCCTCCACGCGGAACTCGCGCTTCATCCGGTCGACCAGGATCTCGAGGTGGAGCTCGCCCATGCCGGCGATGATGGTCTGGCCGGTCTCCTCGTCGGTCTTGACGGTGAAGGTCGGGTCCTCGTCGGAGAGCCGCTGGATCGCCGTGCCGAGCTTCTCCTGGTCACCCTTGGTCTTGGGCTCGATCGCGACCTCGATCACCGGGGCCGGGAAGCTCATCGACTCGAGCACGACCGGGTTCTGCGGGTCGCAGAGGGTGTGCCCGGTCTTGGTGTCCTTGAGGCCCATGACCGCCACGATCTGGCCGGCGCCCACCGACGCGATCTCCTCACGCTTGTTCGCGTGCATCTGGTAGACCTTGCCGATCCGCTCCTTCTTGCCGTTGACCGAGTTCATCACGGTCGAGCCGGCCTCGAGCTTGCCGGAGTACACCCGGACGTAGATCAGCTTGCCGAGGTGCGGGTCGGTGGCGATCTTGTAGGCCAGGCCGGAGAACGGCTCGGAGTCGCTCGGCTGGCGGACGACGACCTTCTCCTCGTCCTTGACGTCGTGACCCTGGATCCCGTCGATGTCCAACGGCGAGGGGAGGTACTTCACGACCGCGTCGAGCAGGGGCTGCACGCCCTTGTTCTTGAACGCGGTGCCGCACAGGACCGGGTTGACCTTGTCGGCCAGGGTGGCCCGACGGATCGCTGCCTCGAGCTCCTCGACGGTGAAGGACTCGCCCTCGAGGTACTTCTCCATGACCTCGTCGTCGGCCTCGGCCAGGGTCTCGAGGAACCGCTCGCGCCACTCCTCGACCTGCTCGGCCATCTCCGCCGGGATCTCCTCGACGTCGTAGTCCTCGCCCATCTTGGTCTCGCCGCGCCAGGTCAGGGCGCGCATGCCGACCAGGTCCACCACACCCAGGAAGTCGCTCTCGGCGCCGATCGGGAGCTGGAGGACCAGCGGGGTGGAGTTGAGCCGGTCGACCATCATGTCGACACAGCGGAAGAAGTCCGCGCCGGTCCGGTCGAGCTTGTTGACGAAGCACATCCGGGGGACCGAGTACTTGTTGGCCTGACGCCACACCGTCATGGTCTGCGGCTCGACCCCGGCGACACCGTCGAAGACGGCGATCGCACCGTCGAGGACACGGAGGGAACGCTCCACCTCGGCGGTGAAGTCCACGTGGCCCGGGGTGTCGATGATGTTGATCTGGTGGTTCTTCCACCAGCAGGTCGTCGCGGCGGACGTGATCGTGATGCCCCGCTCCTGCTCCTGCTCCATCCAGTCCATCGTGGCGGCGCCCTCGTGGACCTCACCGATCTTGTAGGTGATGCCGGTGTAGAACAGGATCCGCTCGGTGGTGGTGGTCTTGCCGGCATCGATGTGCGCCATGATGCCGATGTTGCGGACCTTGTTGAGGTCTGTGGTGATGTCGACGGCCACTTCGGAAGTGTTCCCCTCGGGCTTGTTACTCGGGTGTGTGTTCGGTGCCGGCTGGTGTGCTGGAGCCGGTACGCCGTCGCGCGGCGCCTCTCGTGAGGCGCCCGCGCGGCCGGCCGACGGCTAGGGCGTCACCAGCGGTAGTGGGCGAAGGCCTTGTTCGACTCGGCCATCTTGTGGGTGTCCTCGCGACGCTTCACCGCGGCGCCGAGGCCGTTGGAGGCGTCCAGGATCTCGTTCATCAGGCGCTCGGCCATCGTCTTCTCTCGACGCTGGGAGGCGTAGCTGACCAGCCAGCGCAGCGCCAGCGTCATGGAGCGCGTGCCGCGGACCTCCACCGGCACCTGGTACGTCGCGCCGCCGACCCGGCGGCTGCGCACCTCGAGAGCCGGCTTCACGTTGTCGAGCGCGCGCTTGAGCGTGACGACCGGGTCGGTGCCGGTCTTCTCGCGAGCACCCTCGAGGGCGCCGTACACGATGCGCTGGGCGGTCTGCTTCTTGCCGTCCTGCAGCACCTTGCTCACCAGCTGCGTGACCACCTGGCTGCCGTAGACCGGGTCGACGTCGATCGGTCGCTTCGGGGCGGGACCCTTGCGCGGCATCAGCTCTTCTCCTTCTTCGCGCCGTAACGGCTGCGAGCCTGCTTGCGGTTCTTGACACCCTGGGTGTCGAGCGAACCGCGGATGATCTTGTAGCGCACACCCGGCAGGTCCTTCACACGACCGCCGCGCACGAGCACGATCGAGTGCTCCTGCAGGTTGTGCCCGACGCCGGGGATGTACGCCGTGACCTCGATGCCGCTGGAGAGTCGCACGCGGGCGACCTTCCGCAGCGCGGAGTTCGGCTTCTTCGGGGTGGTCGTGTAGACACGCGTGCACACGCCGCGTCGCTGGGGCGAACCCTTCAGAGCGGGCGTCTTGTTCTTCGACACCTTGTCCTGGCGGCCCTTACGGACCAACTGCTGGATGGTGGGCACCGCGTGGTTCCCCTTCGCTTATGAGTACTGGCCTGTTCGGTGTTGCTGTCTCGGTCTGCGCTTCCCGGCCCCGTCGCCGGCTGCGCGGAACGCTCCTGAAGCCACCCCCGCGGTCGGGCGTGTCGCCCTCACCGCAGGCCACCACCGAACACACCGGCGGTAGGAGCCTCGGATGAACGCTGCGAGCGCAGCCATGCGAGTCCGGTCCGAGCACGCATGATGGCCTGGCTAGCCCAGGCACGAAGAAAAAGATTACCGGCTCGCCGGAGCAGACGCAAAACGGGCCCGGCCCGATGCGGTAAGGGAGCCTAGCCACCCCCCGGCCGGTCCAGCAGCTCGGCGAGGTGCAGGGCCGGCACGTCGGCGAGGTCGGCCAGCTGCGTCCGGCAGGAGAACCCGTCCGCGAGGACCACGGCGCCGGCCCCGGCGCGTCGTACGGCGGGCAGCAGGGCGTGCTCGGCCACCGCGACGGAGAGGTCGTAGTGGCCCTCCTCGACGCCGAAGTTGCCGGCCAGCCCGCAGCACCCGCCGACCCGGGTCACGGTGGCGCCGGTCCGGGCGAGCAGGGCCGCGTCGGCCTCCCAGCCGACCACGCTGGCGTGGTGGCAGTGCGGCTGGACCACGATCTCGGTGCCCTCCAGCCGGGGCGGGGACCAGCCGGGCAGGCCCTGGAGCACCTCGGCGAGGCTGCGCACCCCGGCCGCGACCCGGGTCGCGCGCGGGTCGGCGGTCAGCTCGACCAGGTCGGAGCGAAGCGTGGCGAGGCAGGAGGGTTCCAGGCCGACGACGACGGCGCCCGCCTCGACGTAGCGGTGCAGCGTCTCCATGGTGCCCTCCGCGATCCGGCGGGCCGCGTCGAGCTGGCCGGTGCTGATCCAGGTCAGCCCGCAGCAGGCGGGCCGGTCGACGAGGCCCACCCGCAGCCCCGCGCGCTCGAGGACCCGGACCGCCGCCCGTCCGGAGGCGGACGCGAAGTGGTCGGTGAAGGAGTCGGCCCAGATCACCACGTCGGGGGTGGCCGGCCACGACCTGGTGCGCCCCCAGCGCCGCAGGCTGGTCCGGGACAGCCGGGGCAGCCCCCGGCGCTGGTCCACCCCGGCGGCCCACCTGGCCAGCCGCTGGAGCGCGGGCACGCTCAGCGCCAGGTTGGCCAGCGGCGCGACCGGCCGCACCAGCCGGGTCCACTGCGGCAGCCGGCCCAGCGCGTAGTGGCTGCGCGGGCGCAGCCTGCGGCGGTAGCGCTGGTGCAGCGCCTCCGCCTTGTAGGTCGCCATGTCCACGCCCGTCGGGCAGTCGCGGGCACAGCCTTTGCAGGCCAGGCACAGGTCGAGCGCCTCGTGCACCTCGGGAGAGTCCCACCCGTCGCGGACCAGGCTCCCGTTGAGCATCTCCTGCAGGACCCGGGCCCGTCCGCGCGTGGAGTCCTTCTCGTCCCGGGTCGCCTGGTAGGAGGGGCACATCACCCCCCCGGCCGCGGTGTTGTCCGCCAGGCACTTGCCGACGCCGGTGCACCGGTGCGCCGCCTGCACCATCGACCCGCCGTCGTGGACCAGCCGCAGGGCGTGGCGAGGCTCGCGGAGCCGCTCCCCCAGCCGCAGGTCGGCGTCGAGGTGCCGGGGGTGGACCAGGACGCCGGGGTTCAGCACGTCGTCGGGGTCGAAGAGCGCCTTGACCGCGCCGAACAGGCCCATGGCCTGCGGGGAGTACATCAGCGGCAGCAGCTCCGAGCGGGCTCGCCCGTCGCCGTGCTCGCCCGAGAGGCTGCCCCCCAGGGACGCGACCATCGCGGCCGCCTCCTCCATGAACCCCCGGAAGCGTTGCCGACCGCCGCGGTCGCCCAGCTCGAAGTCGATGCGGACGTGCACGCACCCGTCGCCGAAGTGGCCGTAGGGCACCCCGTCGAGGGCGTAGTCGCGCAGCATCGCGTCGAACCGACGCAGGTAGTCCCCGAGCCGCTCGGGCGGGACCGCCGCGTCCTCCCAGCCGGCGTGCGCGGGCCTGGTCAGGCTTCGCGCGGCCAGCCCGGCCCCGTCCTCGCGGATCCGCCACAGCGCGGCCATCTCGCCCGGGTCGGACACCACGCGGACGCCGACCGCGCCGGCGTCCACACCGACCGCGGTGGCGGCGGCGACCGCCGCGGCGAGGCTGTCGGCGCTCACCTCGGCGAACAGCCAGCCCTCCCCCGGGGGCAGCTCGGGGACCGGCCCGCCGCCGGCGCGGCGCCGGACCACGTCGACGATCCGCGAGTCCAGGCCCTCACACGCCACGAGCGGGTGGCCGAGCAGGCCGGGCACGGCGTCGGCGGCCTCGGCCATGGACGGGTAACCGAGCACGGCCAGCACCCGGTGGGGGGCGTCTCGGACCAGCCTCACCGTGGCGCCGAGCACCACGGCCAGGGTGCCCTCGCTGCCCACCAGGAATCGCTCCACGGCCCGCCCCGACTCGGGCAGCAGGTGCTCGAGGCTGTAGCCGGACACCTGCCGGCCGAAGCGCCCGAACTCGGTGCGCACCGCTGCGAGGTGGGCGTCGACGAGGTGGTCGAGCCCGTCCAGGAGCCGGGAGGCCGGCCGGTCCTCACCCAGCACCAGCCGCTCGCCCGTCCCGGTGACGACGTCGAGCCCGACGACGTTGTCCGCGGTGCGGCCGTAGCCGAGGGCCCGGGACCCGCAGGCGTTGTTGCCGATCATCCCGCCGACCGTGCAGCGAGTGTGCGTCGAGGGGTCGGGCCCGAAGCGCAGGCCGTGGCGCAGCGCGGCCCGTTGCAGGGTGGCGTGCACGGTCCCGGGATCCACCTCGGCGGTGCGGGACTCCGGGTCGACGTACCGGACCCGGCTCAGGTGCTTGCTGGTGTCCACGACGATCCCGGGACCGACCGCGTTGCCCGCGATCGACGTGCCCGCCCCACGCATGGTCAGCGGCGTGCCCGTGGCCCGGGCGACCGAGACGGTGGCGAGCACCTCGTCGGTGTCACGGGGGCGGACCACCACACGGGGAGGGACGCGGTAGAGGGAGGCGTCCGTGGAGTACAGCGCGCGGGCCAGCGACGAGTCGTCCGCGTCGCTCACCCCGGCCGCACGCAGCTCCTCGACCAGGTCGCGTGTGGGGGTCACCATAGCTCCAGCGACCTCCGCAGGATCCCCGCGAGGTCGTCGGCACCGGTCTCGCGTGGCGCGGTGGCGAGCAGCCGCTGCTGCTTGAGGGCGCCTTCGACCAGGTCGGCGACGTCACCCTCGGTGTATCCCACCGCGCCGATGCCGTTGGGGATGCCGATGTCACGCATCAGGTCGGTGAGCACCCCGGGGAGGAAGTCGCGCGGGTCGTCGGGGCGCGCGGCGCCGGGGGCCAGCAGCTCGGCGGCGCGCAGGTGCCGCTCGGGCGAGGCGTCGAAGGTGAACCGGAACGCCTCCGGAGCCGTCAGGGAGACGGCCATGCCGTGCGGCACCATCGGCTCGGCGGCGGGATAGCCGTCCGGGTGGAACTCCTTGACCCGGCCGGCGATCGGGTAGGCGTTCGCGTGCGGGATGTGCACGCCCGCGTTGCCGAACCCCAGCCCGGCGAAGGTCGCCGCCAGCGCCATCTGTCCGCGCGCGTGCTCGTCCTCGCCGTGGTGGACCGCTGTCCGGAACGAGCCCGCGAGCAGCGCCATCGCCTTCTCCGACCACATGTCCGCGATCGGGTTCGAGCCGCAGTAGGGCACCCGTTCCTCGGGCCGCTTGTGCTCGTAGGAGTCGTAGGGCCGCGCCGTCCAGCTCTCCAGCGCGTGGCACAAGATGTCCATGCCGGCGGCGGCGGTCACGCCCGCCGGCTGGGTCAGCGTCAGCCGGGGGTCGACCACCGCCAGCGTGGGTCGCAGCCGGGGATGGCTGATGCCGGTCTTCACCTTCTGGGCCAGCACGTCCAGGACGCAGATGGTGGTGCTCTCGCTGCCGGTGCCGGTGGTCGTCGGCACGGCCACCAGCGGCTTGAGCGGGTTGACCGGGGCCGCGCCTGCGCCCACCGGCACGTTGACGTAGTCGATCAGCTCGCCGGGGTTGGTGTCGAGCAGGTTGACCGCCTTGGCGGTGTCGATGGCCGACCCGCCGCCGACCGCCACGAAAGCGTCCCACGGCCCGCTGTCGCGGGCGAACTCGATCGCCTCGGCGAAGCTGGCGTCGGTGGGCTCGACGTGGGCCCGGTCGAAGACCTCCGCCGCGATCCCGAAGCCGGCCATCTGCTCGGCGACCCGCTGCGGGTGGCCGGTCGCGGCGACCCCCGGGTCGGTGATGACCAGCGCCCGCCGGACGCCGTACGTCGACAGGTCGTGGCCGATCTCGTCGGACGCCCCGGGCCCGAACTTCAGCAGCGGCGCGCCGTAGGTGAACACGGACTCGGGATGTGCGGGCGACGCGTGCATGGCGGTCCTCCGAGGCCTCTGGTGCGGTTCTGCGGGCGAGTCTAGGCGCGCCCGTGCGGCGGGCAGCGCCCTCACCCCTCGCCGAGCAGGCCCAGCGCGTGCCGGGCGGCGCCGAGCAGGTCCAGGGTGAGCGCCCGCTCGAGGGGCACCCACTCCGCGTGGTCGGTGGAGCCGCCGACCTCCACCACGTGCGGGGTCGCTCCGCGCGACGACTCGTCCAGGTCGGCGGCGAAGATCAGGTGGATCCCGTGGTAGTCCTCGACCAGCCCGTCCGCACGCGCCCCGGTGAAGTGCGTGGCGTGCACGTCGAGGACCCGGCCGGGCTCGGCGGTCAGCCCGGTCTCCTCGTAGATCTCGCGGCGCAGGGCGTCCCGGGGGTCCTCCCCGTGGTCGACACCACCGCCCGGGAGGGTCCATCGCCCCTCGATCCGGGTGCGGGCCGACATCCGGGTCAGCAGCACCTCCTCGCCCCGGGTGAGCAGCGCGTAGGCAGCCACCCGCTGCCGGCGCGGGGGCGCGGCGTCGTCGTCCATGCGCGCGAGTGTATGTCCCCTCCGCAGGGGCGGTCGCCGGTCGGACCTCGGCAGACAACCGGGAGCAGCAGGCGCATGATCGGACGATGACGCGCACCCGCCGCTCGACCGCCGCCCTCGTCGGCGCGCTGCTCCTCGTCCTCGCCGCCTGCGCCGGTCCCGCCGCGCCTCCGCCGTACCGCGGCGCCACGACCCTGGCGGACTGGCCGACCTACCACCACGACGCCGGGCGCTCGGGCCATGTCCGCAGCGCCCCGACCGGCCCGCTGCGGCGCGGCTGGTCCCGGCGGCTCGCCGGCGCCGTGTACGGCGAGCCGCTGGTGGTCGGGGCGACGGTCGTGGCCGCCACGGAGCGCAACTACGTCTACGGGCTGCGGGCGCGCACCGGAAGCGTCCGCTGGCGCGTCCGTCTGGGCACGCCGCAGCCGCTGTCGGGCCTGTCCTGCGGCAACATCGACCCGCTCGGCGTCACCGGGACACCCGCCTACGACCGGAGGACCGGGTCGCTGTTCGTGGCCGCCGAGACCCAGGGTGGGCACCACACGCTCTGGGCGCTCGACGTGCGCACCGGCGCCCGGCGCTGGCACCGCAGCCTCGACGTGCTCCCGGGCCGCGACCGACGAGCCGAGCAGCAGCGGGCCGGGCTGCTCGTCACCGGCGGACGGGTGCTGACGGCGTTCGGCGGGCTCGCCGGCGACTGCGGGAACTACGTCGGCTACGTCGCCTCCGTCCCCGTCGACGGGACCGGGCCGACCTACCACTACGCCGTGCCGACCGCGCGCGAGGCGGGCATCTGGGCCACACCCGGACCCGTGCGCGGCCAGAGCGGGACGGTGTACGTCGCCACCGGGAACGGTGCCGAGCTCCACGGACGCTGGGACCGGAGCGACTCGGTCACCGAGCTGACCTCCGGCCGCCTGCTCCTCCGGTCGGTCTTCGCGCCCGGCAACTGGCGCGACGACAACGTGCGCGACCTGGACCTCGGGTCGTCGGCGCCGGTCGTGGTCCCGGCCGCCGGTCGTGTGCTGATCGCCGGCAAGCGCGGCGTGGTCTACCTGCTGCGCCCGCACCTCGGCGGCGTGGGGTCGGCGCTCGCCCGGCTCCACGGGTGTGCCGCGTTCGGCGGCGCCGCGGTCGTCGGCCGCACCGTGCTGATGCCCTGCAAGGGGCAGGACTCGATCCGGGCGCTCCGGGTGGGGTCGTCGGGCCTGCGTTGGCGGTGGACCGCGCACGGCGTCTACTCCTCGCCCGTGGTCGCCGGCAGGCGGGTGTACGTCGCGGACGCGGGCAGCGGAGACCTGGTGGTCCTGCGGCTCAGGAGCGGGTCGGTCGTGCAGCGGCTGCACGTGGGTCCGCTGCCGCACTTCCCCTCCGAGGTGGTGTCGGGCGACTGGGTGTTCGTGACCGGCCTTGGCGGGATCACCGCCTTCCGCGGCCGCTGAAGCGGCACCGAGGACGGCGAGGGCCCCGGAACCGTGCGGTCCCGGGGCCCTCGTGCAGGTCAGACGTCGGCGTCAGCTCTGGTAGGAGCCGAAGTCGAAGTCGTCGAGCGCTACGGCCTGACCACCGGCGGTGCTGCCGAAGTCGTAGTCGTAGTCGCCGTACCCGGTGACGGAGTAGGCGTTCGCACGCGCCTCCTCGGTCGGCTCCACCCGGATGTTGCGGTACCTCTCGAGGCCCGTTCCCGCCGGGATCAGCTTTCCGATGATCACGTTCTCCTTCAGCCCGCGCAGCGAGTCGGACTTGCCGTGGATCGCCGCGTCGGTGAGGACGCGGGTCGTCTCCTGGAAGGAGGCCGCCGACAGCCACGACTCCGTGGCCAGCGACGC
Source organism: uncultured Actinomycetota bacterium (assembly GCA_963838025.1). Taxonomy (GTDB): domain Bacteria; phylum Actinomycetota; class Actinomycetes; order Propionibacteriales; family Nocardioidaceae; genus Nocardioides_B. The sequence goes on along the minus strand of CAWIPF010000001.1, from coordinate 478,200 downwards.
CTTGGTGATGCCCATCAGCTGCGGACGGCCGGCCGCGGGCTTGCCGCCCTCGGACACCACCCGGCGGTTCTCCTCCTCGAAGACCACCCGGTCGACGAGCTCCGACGGCAGCAGGCTCGTGTCGCCCTGCTCCAGCACCAGGACACGGCGCAGCATCTGCCGCACGATGATCTCGATGTGCTTGTCGTGGATCGACACGCCCTGGCTGCGGTAGACCGCCTGCACCTCGTCCACGAGGTGCTCCTGGGCCTTGCGCACGCCCAGGATCCGGAGGACGTCCTGCGGGTCCTCGGTGCCCTGGGTGAGCTTCTGTCCGACCTCCACGTGGTCGCCGTCGGCGACCATCAGCCGGGACCGCTTGCTGACCGGGTACTCCTGGACCTCCGAGCCGTCGTCGGGGGTGACGATCACCTTCCGCGCCTTCTCGGTCTCCTCGATCTCCACCCGGCCGGCGGCCTCGGTGATCGGGGCGCGACCCTTGGGCTGGCGGGCCTCGAACAGCTCGACCACGCGGGGCAGACCCTGGGTGATGTCGTCCGCGGAGGCCACACCACCGGTGTGGAAGGTACGCATCGTCAGCTGCGTGCCGGGCTCACCGATCGACTGGGCGGCGATGATGCCGACCGCCTCGCCGATGTCGACGAGCTTGCCGGTGGCCAGCGAGCGGCCGTAGCACTTCGCGCAGGTCCCGGTCTTGGCGTCGCAGGTGAGGACCGAGCGGACCTTCACCTCCTCGATCCCGGCGGCGACCAGCTCGTCGATCTTCACGTCGCCCAGGTCCTCGCCGGCGGCCGCGAGGACCTCGCCGGTGTCGGGGTGGGTGACCTCGACCGCCGCGGAGCGGGCGTAGGCCGCGGTCTCGGCGTTCTCGTCCTTGACCACCGGACCGCCCTCGGCGAGACGGACGCCGATGCGCTTGGGCAGGCCCCGCTCCGTGCCGCAGTCGTCCTCGCGGATGATGACGTCCTGCGAGACGTCCACCAGACGACGGGTCAGGTAGCCCGAGTCGGCGGTCCGCAACGCGGTGTCGGCAAGACCCTTGCGGGCGCCGTGCGTGGAGATGAAGTACTCCAGGACGGACAGGCCCTCACGGAAGTTCGACTTGATCGGCCGCGGGATGATGTCGCCCTTCGGGTTGGCCACCAGGCCGCGCATGGCGGCGATCTGGCGGACCTGCATCATGTTTCCGCGGGCGCCGGAGTGAACCATCATGTAGATGGGGTTGCCCTTGTCGAAGGTGGTCTCCAGCTCGTCGGCGACCTTGTTGGAGGCCTGGGTCCAGATCTCGATGAGCTCCTGGCGACGCTCGTCGTCGGTGATCAGACCGCGCTCGAACTGCTTCTGCACCTTCTTGGCCTGCTCCTCGAAGTCCTCGAGGATCTCCTGCTTGCGGGGAGGCGTGACGACGTCCTCGATGGACACGGTCACTCCCGAGCGGGTCGCCCAGTGGAAGCCGGTGTCCTTGAGAGCGTCCAGCGCGGCCGCCACCTGGACCTTGCTGTAGCGCTCGGCCAGGTCGTTGACGATCACCCCGAGCTGCTTCTTGCCGACCTCGTAGTTCACGAAGGCGTAGTCGACGGGGAGCGTCTCGTTGAACACCGCCCGTCCGAGAGTCGTCTCCAGGATCAGCGGGTCGCCCTGCGACCAGCCCTCGGGCAGCGGGGCCCCGGCCGGCGGCACGATGTCGGGGAACCGGATCTTGATCTTGCTCTGCAGCGTGATCTCACCCCGGTCGAAGGCCATGATCGCCTCGGACGTCGAGGAGAAGAACCGGCCGGCACCCGGCTGCTCCTGCTCGACCTCGCGGGTCAGGAAGAACAGACCGATGATCATGTCCTGCGTCGGCATCGTCACCGGACGGCCGTCCGACGGCTTGAGGATGTTGTTCGTCGACAGCATCAGGATCCGGGCCTCGGCCTGCGCCTCGGCCGACAGCGGCAGGTGCACCGCCATCTGGTCACCGTCGAAGTCGGCGTTGAACGCCGAGCACACGAGCGGGTGGATCTGGATGGCCTTGCCCTCGATCAGCTGCGGCTCGAACGCCTGGATGCCGAGCCGGTGCAGCGTGGGTGCCCGGTTCAGCAGGACCGGGTGCTCGGTGATGACCTCCTCGAGGACGTCCCACACGACCGGCCGGGCACGCTCGACCATCCGCTTCGCGCTCTTGATGTTCTGCGCGTGGTTCAGGTCGACCAGGCGCTTCATCACGAACGGCTTGAACAGCTCGAGCGCCATCTGCTTGGGCAGGCCGCACTGGTGCAGCTTCAGCTGGGGGCCGACGACGATGACCGAACGGCCGGAGTAGTCGACGCGCTTGCCGAGCAGGTTCTGACGGAACCGGCCCTGCTTGCCCTTGAGCATGTCCGACAGCGACTTCAGCGGCCGGTTGCCCGGACCGGTGACCGGGCGCCCGCGGCGGCCGTTGTCGAACAGCGAGTCCACGGCCTCCTGCAGCATCCGCTTCTCGTTGTTGACGATGATCTCGGGCGCACCGAGGTCGAGCAGCCGCTTGAGGCGGTTGTTCCGGTTGATCACCCGGCGGTACAGGTCGTTGAGGTCCGAGGTCGCGAAGCGGCCACCGTCGAGCTGCACCATCGGGCGCAGGTCCGGCGGGATGACCGGGACGGCGTCGAGAACCATGCCCTGCGGGCTGTTGCCCGCCTTGCGGAACGCGTCGACGACCTTGAGGCGCTTGAGGGCGCGCACCTTGCGCTGGCCCTTGCCGTTGGCGATGGTGTCGCGCAGCGACTCCACCTCGGCGTCGAGGTCGAAGGACTCCAGCCGCTTCTGGATCGCGGCCGCGCCCATGTGGCCCTCGAAGTACTTGCCGAACCAGTTCTTCATCTCGCGGTAGAGCAGCTCGTCACCCTCGAGGTCCTGGACCTTCAGGTTCTTGAACCGGCTCCACACCTCGTCGAGGCGGTCGATCTCGCGCTGGGCACGGTCGCGCAGCTGCTTCATCTCCCGCTCGGCGCCGTCCTTGACCTTGCGCCGCGCGTCGGCCTTGGCACCCTCGGCCTCCAGGGCCGCGAGGTCCTCCTCGAGCTTCTTGGCCCGCTCGTCGATCTGCGCGTCCCGGCGCTTCTCCAGCCGGTCACGCTCCATGCCCACCTTCGCCTCGAGCGAGGACAGGTCGCGGTGCCGCGCCTCCTCGTCGACGGAGGTGATCATGTAGGCCGCGAAGTAGATGACCTTCTCCAGGTCCTTCGGGGCCAGGTCGAGCAGGTAGCCGAGCCGGCTCGGCACGCCCTTGAAGTACCAGATGTGGGTCACGGGAGCCGCGAGCTCGATGTGACCCATGCGCTCGCGGCGCACCTTGGAGCGGGTCACCTCGACCCCGCACCGCTCGCAGATGATGCCCTTGAAGCGGACGCGCTTGTACTTGCCGCAGTAGCACTCCCAGTCCCGGGTGGGACCGAAGATCTTCTCGCAGAAGAGACCGTCACGCTCGGGCTTGAGCGTGCGGTAGTTGATCGTCTCCGGCTTCTTGACCTCGCCGTGGCTCCACGCGCGGATGTCGTCCGCGGTGGCCAGGCCGATCTTCAGCTGGTCGAAGAAGTTCACGTCGAGCACGGTGGCTTCTTTCCTCGTGTTTTCGAATCTCGGTTCAAGCTTGTGGACTGGGGGTGCGGGGTACGGCGGTCCGCCGTACCCCGCCACGCCCTAGACTTCTTCGACGCTGCTGGGCTCGCGACGGGACAGGTCGATGCCGAGCTCCTCGGCGGCACGGAAGACGTCCTCCTCCGCGTCGCGCATCTCGATCGCGGTGCCGTCCTGGGACAGCACCTCGACGTTGAGGCAGAGCGACTGCATCTCCTTGACGAGGACCTTGAACGACTCGGGGATCCCGGAGTCGGGGATGTTCTCGCCCTTCACGATGGCCTCGTAGACCTTCACCCGGCCGGGCACGTCGTCGGACTTGATGGTCAGGAGCTCCTGCAGGGCGTAGGCGGCGCCGTACGCCTCCATCGCCCAGACCTCCATCTCACCGAAGCGCTGGCCGCCGAACTGGGCCTTACCGCCGAGCGGCTGCTGGGTGATCATCGAGTACGGACCCGTCGACCGCGCGTGGATCTTGTCGTCCACGAGGTGGTGCAGCTTCAGGATGTACATGTAGCCGACCGCGACCGGGTCCGGGAACGGCTCGCCGGAGCGACCGTCGAACAGCTGCGCCTTGCCGTTCGCCTTGACGACGCGGACGCCGTCGCGGTTGGGCAGGGTCGAGCCGAGCAGGCCGACGATCTCGTCCTCGCGCGCACCGTCGAACACCGGGGTGGCGACGTTCGAGTCGGCCTCGGCAGCCTCGGCGTGGATGGAGATGAGCCGCTGCTTCCAGTCGGTGTCGTCAGGGGCGTCGCCCGCCGAGATGTCCCAGCCGGTCTTGGCCAGCCAGCCGAGGTGGATCTCGAGGATCTGCCCGATGTTCATCCGCCCCGGCACGCCGAGCGGGTTCAGGACCACGTCGACCGGGGTGCCGTCCTCCATGAACGGCATGTCCTCGACCGGCAGGATCTTGGAGATCACGCCCTTGTTCCCGTGCCGTCCGGCGAGCTTGTCACCGACCGAGATCTTCCGCTTCTGCGCGACGTAGACGCGCACCAGCTGGTTGACGCCCGGGGGAAGCTCGTCGCCCTCCTCGCGGTCGAACACGCGGACCCCGATGACCGTGCCGGACTCGCCGTGCGGCACCTTCATGGAGGTGTCACGGACCTCGCGCGCCTTCTCACCGAAGATCGCGCGGAGCAGCCGCTCCTCGGGGGTCAGCTCGGTCTCGCCCTTCGGGGTGACCTTGCCGACCAGGATGTCGCCGGTCGTCACCTCCGCGCCGATGCGGATGATGCCGCGCTCGTCGAGGTCGGCGAGCATCTCCTCACTGACGTTGGGGATGTCGCGGGTGATCTCCTCCGGACCCAGCTTGGTGTCGCGGGCGTCGACCTCGTGCTCCTCGATGTGGATCGAGGTGAGGACGTCCTGCTGCACGAGGCGCTGCGACAGGATGATCGCGTCCTCGTAGTTGTGGCCCTGCCACGGCATGAACGCGACGAGCAGGTTCGTGCCGAGGGCCATCTCGCCCTCGTCGGTGCACGGACCGTCGGCGATCGGGCTGCCGACCTCGAGGCGCTGCCCCTCCGACACCAGCGGACGCTGGTTGATGCAGGTGCCCTGGTTGGAGCGGCTGAACTTCTGCATCCGGTAGGTGCGGTGGGTGCCGTCGTCCTGCATGACCTCCACGGCGTCGGCCGACACCTCGGTGACCACGCCGGACTTCTCGGCCGTCACGACGTCGCCGGCGTCCACGGCGGCACGGAACTCCATGCCGGTGCCGACGAGCGGGGCGTCGCTCTTGATCAGCGGCACCGCCTGGCGCTGCATGTTCGAGCCCATCAGCGCCCGGTTGGCGTCGTCGTGCTCGAGGAACGGGATCAGCGCGGTCGCGACCGACACCATCTGGCGCGGCGAGACGTCCATGTAGTCGACCTCTTCGGCCGGGACGACGTCGACCTCACCGTGACGCTGGCGCACCAGCACCCGCTCCTCCGCGAACCTGCTGTCCTCGGTGAGCGCGGCGTTGGCCTGGGCGATGACGAAGCGGTCCTCCTCGTCGGCGGTCAGGTAGTCGACCTTGTCGGTGACGTGCCCCTTCTCCACCTTGCGGTACGGCGTCTCCACGAAGCCGAACGGGTTGATCCGCCCGAACGTCGCGAGCGAGCCGATCAGACCGATGTTCGGACCCTCAGGGGTCTCGATCGGGCACATCCGGCCGTAGTGCGACGGGTGCACGTCCCGGACCTCGAAGCCGGCCCGGTCACGCGACAGACCACCGGGCCCGAGCGCGGAGAGCCGGCGCTTGTGCGTCAGCCCCGCGATCGGGTTGGTCTGGTCCATGAACTGCGAGAGCTGCGAGGTGCCGAAGAACTCCTTCAGGGCCGCCACCACGGGACGGATGTTGATCAGGCTCTGGGGCGTGATCGCCTCGACGTCCTGGGTGGTCATCCGCTCGCGGACGACACGCTCCATGCGGGCCAGGCCGGTGCGCAGCTGGTTCTGGATCAGCTCGCCGACCGTGCGCATGCGACGGTTGCCGAAGTGGTCGATGTCGTCGGCCCGGACCTCGATGACGCCCGCCGGCATCTCCATCTCGGTCTTGCCGTCGTGCAGGGCGACGATGAACTTGATCGCGGAGACGATGTCGTCGATGGTGAGGGTCTGGTGGTCGAACGCCTCCTGCAGACCCAGCTTCTTGTTGATCTTGTAACGGCCGACCTTCGCGAGGTCGTAGCGCTTGCCGTTGAAGTAGTAGTTGTCGAGCAGCGTCTGCGCGGCCTCACGCGTCGGCGGCTCGCCCGGGCGCAGCTTGCGGTAGATGTCGAGCAGCGCGTCGTCCTGGCCGGAGGTGTGGTCCTTCTCCAGGGTCAGCATCATCGACTCGTACTCGCCGAACTCCTCGCGGATCTGCTCCTCGGTCCAGCCGAGCGCCTTGAGCAGCACCGTGACGTTCTGCTTGCGCTTGCGGTCGAGGCGCACCCCGACCATGTCCCGCTTGTCGATCTCGAACTCGAGCCAGGCGCCCCGCGACGGGATCACCTTGGCGGTGAAGATGTCCTTGTCGGACGTCTTGTCCGCGGTCCGCTCGAAGTAGACACCCGGCGAACGGACCAGCTGGGACACGACGACCCGCTCGGTGCCGTTGATGACGAAGGTGCCCTTGTCGGTCATCAGGGGGAAATCGCCCATGAAGACCGTCTGGCCCTTGATCTCACCGGTCTCGTTGTTGGTGAACTCCGCGGAGACGTAGAGCGGAGCGGAGTAGGTGAAGTCCTTCTCCTTGCACTCGTCCACGGTGTTCTTGGGGTCGTAGAAGACCGGGTTCTCGAACGAGAGCGACATGGTCCCCGAGAAGTCCTCGATCGGGGAGATCTCCTCGAAGATCTCCTCGAGGCCGGACTTCAGCGAGGCGTCCTCACCGTTGTCGAGACGCTGCTGGACGTCTGCCTTCCAGGCTTCGTTCCCGATCAGCCAGTCGAAGCTCTTGGTCTGGAGATCGAGGAGCTTGGGAACCTCGAGCGGTTCGTTGATCTTCGCGAAGGAGATGCGGCGGGGGGCCAGCGGGTTGGTGTTGCGGATGCTGTTGCTGCGCGAGGCGGCCAAGAGGGGTCCTTCCGAGGCTCGCGGACTCATCTGGTGATGGCGCCGGCCAACCACCGACCAGCCAACCGGGCAGGCTGAAGGCATTTGAGGGCGGGCGCAAAGATCGATACTAGCCCATGACTGACCAAGGCACAACCGACCGGAGTCCGCCCTCGTCATCCTCGATCCCCGCCGGCGGATGGACCCGCCGTCGGAGAGAGAACCGCCTCGGGGGTCTCCTCGCCAGGAACGCACGAGAAGCATGAACCCATCCCCGGCCCGAGTCAAGCATGGCCGCGCCGGAGACGGCCGGTTGCGCCCGAGGTGCGGGTCAGTAGGAGGTGATGTCCCCGACGAGCCAGGAGCCGTTCTCCCGCACCATCTTGAGCTCGACCCGGTTCAGGGCGGTCTGCTTCTGCCCGCCGTTGGCGGTGCTCACCGTGGTCTGGTCCACGAACAGCAGCACGTTCACCCGGTCGGCGTCGGCGTGCGAGACGCCCGAGGCCTGCACGTCCGCCTCGACGTGGGCCTTGAGCTTGGGCGCGTTGTCGAGGACGAGCTTGAACGTCTTCGCGTAGGTCTTGGCGTACGACGCGGTCATGTACCGCTCGGCCGCCTTCTCGTCGGCGGTCAGAGACTTGTAGTCGTAGGACAGGATCACCGCCGCCGCGCGCTCGGCGGTCGCCGGAGCCGTCCGGGCCGCCTCGGCGACCCGGTCGTGCGCGCGCACCGCGTTCCACTTCGGGACCCCGTAGAGCGCCGCCGCCACGACGAGCACGACGGCCAGGGCCGCCACCGCGGCCATCACCGGGAGCGGCGCACCCCCGCGCCGGACGCCGTCTTCGGCCCCCGGGGCCGGAGCCGTGGGTCCCGCGGCCCCGGGCGCGTCCGGAGCCCGCACCACCGTGGGGGTGGCCGGGACGGGCTGCGGCTGAGCCCGCTCGTCGGCCCGCTCGTCGGCCAGCTCGTCGGCCAGCTCGTCGGCCAGCCCGGCGTCGTACTCCCGGCGACGGTCCGGGTCGAGCAGCACCTCGGCGGCCTCGTTGAAGAGCCGGAACTGGGCGCCCGACGAGCCCGATCCGGGCTCGAAGCGGTCCGCGGCGTCACGCCAGGCCCGCTTGATCTCCTCGGGGGACGCATCCGAGGCCACCCCGAGGATGTCGTAGAGGGTTGGTTTCACGGCACGCTTCCTCAGGCCACGGGGGTGTAGTTGTCGACGAGCCACTTGCCGTCGATCCGGACAAGGGAGACCTCCCAGCGGAAGTGCCGGACGCGGGTCCCGAAGATGCTCTTCGCGTTCGCGTCGGCCACCACCAGGACCTGCGCCGAGTCGGGGTCCACGCTGGCCACCGCCGAGGTCAGGACCTGCCCCTTCGACGTCACCTTCGACTGCTTGACCTGTCCCAGGATCTCCTGCATGGCCTTGTCGAACTCGCCCTTGAACTTCGGCGAGAGCATCGGCGTGATCGCCGACTCGTAGCTGTCGAGCGAGTCCACGCTGTAGTTGTTCACCTGCACGGTGAACCGCTCCGCGACCCGGGTGACGTCGGCGCGCGCCTGGTCGTCGGCTCTGGCCTGCTGGTAGTGCGGCCTCAGCACGGCCAGCTCCAGCACGAGGGCGACCGCGGCCAGCACGGCCAGCAGCCCGAGCACGCCGGTGATGCCCCAGCTCAGGCGCGGGCTCATCCCGCCCCTGGCGCCGTTGTCCCGGTCCTCCGGCGGCGCGCCGCCGATGTCCTGCTTGTCAGTCACTGCACACTCCTGCACGGCCCCCACGGTCACTGGTGCCCGGCCAGCGGCTGGAGGAGCAGCCACTTCCAGGAGTCCTCTCCCATGATCGAGGCGGCCCCACCGGTGTAGGTCACCGACTCGCTCGGGCTGTGGTCGGTGTAGGACACCTTCCCGGTCTGCGCATCGTACGTCGCGACCACGGGTGCCCGGTACGCCGCTCCCGCACGCCCGCGGGGTGCCCACTGGGCGCCCCGCGCGCTCGTCGTGCTCTGCGGCTCGGCGCAGTGCGCGCCGGTGTACATCGGGCGGTTGCCCCGGTCGTGGGGGCCGCGCCGGTCCGCCCCCTCGTAGCCGTGGTTGCAGACCGGCGGCTGCTGCTGGGTGATCAGGCCGAAGTGCGCGTCGTAGAGACCGGTCTGCGGGTCCTTGGCCACCACGGTGTAGCCCCCCGCGACCACGTAGGGGTAGACGACCAGGATCATCTCGGTGCCGTTGATGTGCCGTCCGGTCACCTCTCCGGTCGTCACCAGGTTGTTGATCAGCTCGCCGAGGTCGACCTTGTTCTGCTCGAGGAAGGTCCGCAGCTGGTTGGCCGTCGCACTGCCGTTCTCGATCACCCGGCGCAGGTCCTTGTCGCTCGCGGCGACCGTGTCCGAGAACAACGACAGGTTGTGGGCGAAGCTCTTGATCGCCGACGCCTTGTCCATCTGGGTCGAGAGCACCACGTTGCTGTCCTGCAGCAGGGCGGTGGTGATGTCGAAGTTGTCGTTGGCGGTGGTGATGAACGAGTTCGAGGAGTCGATCAGCCGGCCGAGGTCCCCGCCGGTGCCGTTGAACGCGTCGCCGAGCTCCTGCACGACGGTCTGCATGCTCCGCTTGTTGACCGAGTTCACCGTCGCGTCCAGGTCGGTCAGCAGCTTCGTGGTGGACAGCGGCGTCGCGGTCATGTCGGTCGGGATCTCCGAGCCGTCGGCCAGGAACGGCCCGTTCTTGGTCTCGGGCTGGAGCTCGACGTACTGCTCCCCCACGGCCGACCGGTTGGCCACCAGCGCACGGGTGTCGCTGGGGATCGGCTGGGACGACTTCTGGATGTCGAGCACCACGTCGACCCCCTTGGCGGTCAGCCGCATGTCGCTGACCTGACCGACCGTGACACCGCGGTAGGAGACCTCGGCACCCTGGAAGATGCCGCCGGACTCGGCGAAGTGGGCCACGACCTTGTAGGAGTCGTCGAACACCAGGCGGTCCAACCGGGCGTAGCGGGCGCCGACGAACGACACCCCGACCATCGTGATCAGCGCGAAGATCGCCAGCTGCACCTTGGTTCTCTTGGTGATCATCGCTGCACCATCCCCCACATCAGCAGTGCCCCCAGGTCCTGGTCGTAGCCGGCCGGAGCGGCTGCGGTGAGGCTCGCCGGCTCACGGCTGGCGGCGGGCGCCGAGCGGCAGAGCAGCGGGACCGAGCAGCCGCTCTGGCCGGACGTGCTGGTGCCGGGCAGCGGCAGCCCGAGCCCGCCACCGCCACCGCCGCCGCCGGTGCTGGTGCCGCCGGTGCCCAGGGTGTCGCACAGCGGGTTGCCCGGCATGTCCTGGCAGATCTGCTGCACCGCCGAGGTCGGCAGGGTGTCGCACACCGGCTTCAGCGGGCTGGTCTTGCAGGTCTCGATCAGGCTCGGCGGAGCGGGCTGGCTCATCTGGGCCACGTCGAGGTCGGTCTTGACCGAGAGGTCGGTGTAGTCGCCCATGTGCAGGTTGCGGGCCTGGGCGGGGTTCTTGCCGACGACCGCGTCGACGAACGGGTAGGTCAAGAACACCTGCAGGGACTTGGGCAGGCTGTCGCCGGCCTCCGCCAGCTTCGTCAGCGTCGGCGCCAGCGCGCGGAGGCTGTCGATCGTGGCCGCCTTGGACTCGCCGATCACCCGGGTGCCGATCGAGCTCAGCCGGTCCAGGGCCCTGAGCATCTTCACCAGGTCGTCGCGCTGCCGGTTGATGGAGGCGACCGCCCGGGGCAGCTGGTCGAGCGCCAGCTTGATGGTGTCCTGCTGCTTGTTGAGGGAGACCGCCAGGCGGTTCAGGCTCTCGATGGCGGCGACGATCTGGTCCTTGTTCTGGTCCAGCTGCTTCATGAAGGTGTCGAGCTGGCTGAGGACCGAGCGCACACTGCCCTCCCGCCCCGACAGGGCCTTGTTCAGCTCGGTGGCGATCGTCTTCAGCTGGGCCACCCCGCCGCCGTTGAGCAGCAACGAGAGCGCGCCCAGCACCTCCTCGACCTCCGGGTTGCGCCCGGTCCGGTCCAGCGGGATCACGTCGCCGTTGCCGAGCCGTCCGGTGGCGGCGCCGGTCTCCGGCGGGGCGAGCGACACGAACTTCTCCCCCAGCAGGCTGGTCTGCCGGATCTGCGCCACCGCGTTGTCGGGCAGCTTCACGTCACCGCGGAGCGAGACGGTGACGTCGGCGGTGTAGCCGTGCAGGTCGATCCGGTCCACCTTCCCCACGGTGACGTCGTCCACCTTGACCGCCGACTGCGGCACCAGGTCGAGCACGTCGCGGAACTCCACGTGGACGGAGTACGGATGGCTCCCCAGGTCGGCCCCGCCGGGCAGCGGCAGGCTGTAGACCGAGAACTTGCAGCCGCTCAGCGTCAGCGCTCCCACGCAGACCAGCGCCGCTGCCCGCGCGACGCGCACGCCCAGGGATCGTCTGGTGCCGTTCACTGCTTCACCTCCACGACTCCCGCGAGCGAACGGTCGATGTGCTCCACCTGCACCGGCCGTCCGGCCGCGGCACCGCCGCCGAGCGCAGCTGTGCGCGGCAACGCCTTCCGCAGTGCGTCGCACGCGCTCTTCGGCGCGTCTGCCTGGTGCAGCACGCTGCACAGCACCGTCGCCGGATCCGAGGTCAGCGCGTCGACGTTCGGGCCGATGTTCGTCCGGGTGTCGAGCGTCCCGGTGGACGGGTTGTAGGTGTGGAACAGGTTCGTCAGCGCGGTCGGGGCCACCTGCAGGGTCTCGTCGAGAGCGGCCCGCTGCTTCACCAGGATCTTCGCGACCACGTTGAGCCCCTTGATGTTCTTCGACAGCGCGTCCTTGTTGTCGCGGACGAACGCCGACACCTGCTTCATGGCGATGCCCAGGTTGCGGAGCGCGGCGGCGAGGTCGGCCCGCTCGCCCGCGAGCATGCCGGCGGCCGATGCGAGCGAGTCGTTGAACCGGCGGACCGTGTGGTCGTTCCTGGCCAGCGCCCTCACGAACCGTTCCATCTGCCGCGCGGTCCCGAACAGCTGGTCCTTGTTGTCGGCGAGCGTCCCGGTGAACTTCGAGAGGTTCTTGATCGTGGTGTGGAACTGCTCGCCCTGGCCCGCGTAGTTCTTCGCCGTCGAGTCGAGCAGGTGCGTCAGCGCGCCCTGCTTGTTCGCACCCTGGGGGCCCAGCGCGACGGTGAGGTCGTCGATGCTCTGGTAGATCTGGTCGAGCTCGAGCGGAGTCGCGGTGGAGCGCTCGCTCAGCACGGCACCGCTGGCCAGCACCGGGCCGCCCTTGTAGACCGGCGTGAGCTGCACGAAGCGGTCGCCGACGATCGACGGCGAGACGATCACGGCCTGGGCGTTCGCGGGGATCTTGTACTTCGCGTCGTAGGACATCTTGACCGTCACGTCCGTGCCGGACGGCGTGACCGAGTCGACCGTGCCGATCGGCACGCCGAGGACGCGGACGTCGGATCCCTGGTAGAGCGACACCGTGCGCGGGAAGGACGCCGTCAGCGTCTTCTTGTCGGTGCCCGGGAGCGCGACCAGCGCGAGTGCGACCAGCACCGCGACGACCGCGACCAGGGACAGGATGCGGGTGAACGTGCTCACCTTGGAGTACGCGCCTGCCATCTCACTGACCTCCCACTGCCGGCGCGGGCGGCAGGTTCTGGATGTAGGTGTCGAACCACGGGCCGTTGCCCAGCGTGTTCGCGAAGACCCGGTAGAAGGGCGCCATCAGCCGGAGGCTGTTGTCGAGGTTGTCCTGGTTCTTCTCGAGCACCTGGACGACGCTGTACAGGTGGTCCAGGGCGGGCTTCAGGTCCGCCCGGGTGTCCTTGACCAGCCCGGTGAGCTGCACCGACAGCCGGCTGGTCGCCGTGAGCAGGTTGTGCACCGCCTCGCGGCGCGCGGCGAGCGCGCGGAACAGCTTGTCGCCGTCCGACATCAGCTTGACCAGGTCGCCGTGGCGGTCGCCGAGCACCGTCGACACCTTCTGCAGGTTGGTGAGCAGGGTGTGCAGCTGCTGGTCCCGCGCGGCGATGTTGTGGGAGAGGTCCGAGAGACCCGCGAGCGCGGCCCGGAACTCCTCGGGCGTGTTCTCCGTCAGCGCCGCCAGGGTGTTGAGCGACTCGGCCAGCTGCCCGGTGTCGATGCGCTCCGACCGCTCGGCGAGCCCGCTGAACGCCTGGACGACGTCGTAGGGCGAGGTGGTCCGACTCGCCGGGATCGTTGCGCCCTGCGCGAGCTGTCCCGGTCCCTGCGGCTCCAGCGCGAGGTACATCGCGCCGAGCAGCGTCTTGACCTTGATGGCCGCCCCGGTCTGCGTCCCGAAGTCGGCTCCGGTGTCGACGAGGAACTCGACCTTGACGTGGTCGCCGTCGAGGTCGACCTTCTTGACCTTGCCGACCCGGACTCCCGCGATCCGGACCTCGTCGTTGGCCTTGAGACCGCCGGCCTCGCTGAAGGACGCGTAGTAGGTGTCGCCGCCACCGATCAGGGGCAGGTCCTCGGCGCGGAAGGCGGCGAGGACGAGGGCCGCGAGCACGGCGAGGCTGACCGCACCCACGATGACCGGGTTTCGTTCACGGAACGGGACGCTCATCCGAGACTGCACCTCGCTCCCCCGGTGTCGTAGTTGACCGGAACCGAGCCCGCACCGGGGATCTTCACGCGGCCCTCGAAGTTGCACAGGTAGAAGTTGAACCACGACCCGTAGATGGCGGTCCGGCCGATCTTGTTCAGCTTGATGGGCAGCACCTGGAGCGCGCGGTCGATCTCGCCCTTGTTGCGGTCGAGGGTGCCCGACACCTTCCGCAGCTGCTTGACGTCGGTGGTCAGTCCCGGCCGGATGCCGGTGACGAGGTCCGAGGTCTGCACCGCGAGCGCCGACACCGAGTCCAGCGAGCCCAGGATCGCCTGGCGGTCCTGGGAGAGCCCGGACACGAACTCCCGCAGCTTCACCAGCAGGTCGGAGAGCTGGGCGTCGCGGTTGCCGACGGTCACCATCACCTTGTTCAGGTTGGTGATCAGGTCACCGATGACCTGGTCCCGGCTGGCCAGCGTGCTGGTCACCGAGGCCGTGTGCGCGAGCAGGCTCTCGAGCGTGCCGCCCTCCCCCTGGAAGACCTTGATGATCTCGTAGGCGAGCTTGTTCACGTCGGCCGGCGAGAGCGCCTGGAACAGAGGCTTGAAGCCGTTGAACAGGACGGTCAGGTCCAGTGCGGGCTTGGTCCGCGCCAGCGGGATGGTCGCTCCCTCCCGAAGGATCGAGGGCCCGCCCACCCCCTGGGTCAGGGCGATGTAGCGCTGACCCACCAGGTTCCGGTAGCGGATGGTGGCGTAGGTGCTCTCGGTCACCGGCTGGTCCTCGCGGACGTCGAAGGAGACGAGGGCCTTGGTCTTGTCGACGACCTTGACGCCCTTGACGCTGCCCACCTTCACGCCGGCTATCCGCACGTCGTCGCCCTTCACCACACTGGTGGCGTCGCTGAACACCGCCTGGTAGGTCTTGGTGGCGGCGAAGGAGATGTTGCCGATCGTCACCACCAGGAAGCCGGTGGCGATCGTCGTCACGACGATGAAGATGGTCAGCTTGACCGCGTCGCTCGCGGTCTTCCTGTCGAGCAGGCTCATCGCAGGGTCACCTCCGTTCCACGAGCGAGCGGACCGAACAGCAGCGAGGCCACGTCGGGCACATCATCGACGGCGACTCCCATCGCGGGGGCGGCGATTGCGTTGACGACGGAGCGCTCCGCCGCGGTCCCGGCAAAGCCGGAGGTCAGGTCGAACCCGGGCGCCGAGCGCGGGCGGAACTTCCCGTGACCGCCGGAGACACCGTCGTCGACCGTGTGCACGGGCGGCTGGGGTCCGGGGTTGGCCTGGGAGTAGGGCGGGCTCGGCAGCGCGGAGCAGTGCGGGCCGTTGTGCGCGCCGTACTTCGGGGAGTCGGCCGGCGTGTAGCCCGTCGGCTGGTTGGGGAGCGTCTCGAGGTTGATGTGCAGGGTGTAGCCCCGGTAGGCGTTCGCCATGTCCGGCGCCCAGTCGACCATCCCCTTGAGGAGGCAGGGGTACTCCGGTGCGTACTTCGCGAACAGCGGGAGCTGCTCCTGGCCCTGGCGGCTCAACCGGATGATGTTGGCGCCGTTCTGCTCCAGGAAGTCCCGGCTCGTCGAGGAGAAGGCCGCCACGTCGTCGAAGAGCGCCTGGACCTTCTGCTCCTTCTCGACGAACGTGTTGCCGGTCGTCACCGAGTTGCGCAGCAGGTCCGCCAGCTCCGGGACCACCTGGCTGTAGGTGTCGGAGACCGAGCCGAGCTTGCGCAGGTCGTCGACGAGCAGCGGGATCTGCGGGTTCGTCCGCTTCAGGTAGTCGTCCAGCGTCACCAGGCTGCGACCGATCTTGTCGCCCCGGCCCTCCAGCGCGTCGGCGATCGCGGTCAACGTGTAGTTCAGCTGCGCCGGCTGCACCGTGCGCAGCAGCGGGTAGAAGTCCGAGAGCACCTTCTCGACCTCGATCGCCACGTGCGACTCCCGGATCACCTCGCCCGCACGGATGTGCTCCGGCGAGGGGTGGTCCGGGACCTGGAGCGCGACGTACTTCTCGCCGAACAGGGTCTTCGGCAGGATCCGGGCGGTCGTGTTCGCCGGGATCATCGCCGCCTTGTCGGGCTCGATGGCCAGCTCGAGGACGGCGCCGTCACCGGTCGACGAGGCGCGCCGCACGTCACCGACGATGACACCGCGGATCTTCACGTCCGCGAGCGCCGGGAGCTGCAGGCCGATGGTGGAGGTGTGCAAGGAGACGGGGACGTAGTCGACGAACTTCTTCGTGAAGATCGCGTACGTCGCCCAGACGAAGAACACCAGCAGCGCGAGAAAGCCCATGCCCAGCACGCGGTGTCCCCGTCCGGCGGTCGCCGAACGAGCGCTCACCGCACTGTCACCTCCGTCCCACGAGCCAAGGGGGCGAACAGCAGGGATGCCACGTCGGGCACGCGTCCTGCGGGCACGCCCAGAACCGGTGCTGCGATCGAGTTGACGACGGAGCGCTCCGCCGACGTGCCGGCATAGCCGGAGGTCACGTCGAAACCGGGCGCCACGCGCTTGCCTAACGGGTAGTTCACGCCATCCCTAATCTTGGGTACCAGCCGGGTCGGGGGGAGGTTGTGCTGCCCCCAGCGGTCGTGGATCGCCGCCTCGCAGTCACCGAGGTTCACGGTGCCGCGATGGTCGGCGTACTGCGGGTCGTCCCCCGGGTCGAAGCCGCGAGGCTGCCGAGGCAGCGTCTCGAGGTTGATGTGCAGGGTGTAGCCCCGGAATGCCTGCTCCTGACGAGGCAGCACCCCGACGATGCCCTTGAGCAGGCAGGGGTACTCCGGTGCGTACTTCGCGAACAGCGGGAGCTGCTCCTGGCCCTGGCGGCTCAACCGGATGATGTTGGCGCCGTTCTGCTCCAGGAAGTCCCGGCTCGTCGAGGAGAAGGCCGCCACGTCGTCGAAGAGCGCCTGGACCTTCTGCTCCTTCTCGACGAACGTGTTGCCGGTCGTCACCGAGTTGCGCAGCAGGTCCGCCAGCTCCGGGACCACCTGGCTGTAGGTCTCGGAGACCGAGCCGAGCTTGCGCAGGTCGTCGACGAGCAGCGGGATCTGCGGGTTCGTCCGCTTCAGGTAGCCGTCCAGCGTCACCAGGCTCCGGCCGATCTTGTCGCCCCGGCCCTCCAGCGCGTCGGCGATCGCGGTCAACGTGTAGTTCAGCTGCGCCGGCTGCACCGTGCGCAGCAGCGGGTAGAAGTCCGAGAGCACCTTCTCGACCTCGATCGCCACGTGCGACTCCCGGATCACCTCGCCCGCACGGATGGCGCGGGGCGACGGGCTGTCCGGGACCTGGAGCGCGACGTACTTCTCGCCGAACAGGGTCTTCGGCAGGATCCGCGCGGTCACGTTCTCGGGGATGCTCCCCGTCTGGGACGGGAAGATCCCGAGGTCCATGGACACGCCGTCGCCGGTGACCTTCGTCGCGAGCACCTCGCCCACCCGGACCCCGCGGATCTTCACGTCGGCCCGGCTGGGCAGCTGGAGGCCGATCTTGGACGCGCGCAAGGTGATGTGGTCGTAGGGGGTGAAGGACTTGTTGAAGACGGCGTAGGTGAACCAGCCGGCGAGCACGAGCAGCGCCAAGAAGGCGACGCCGAGCACGCGGTGCCCGATCGTCGTCCTCAGTGCCGAGGCTCCGCGACTCATCCCTCAGCCCGCCAGCCTGACCGTCGTGGTGGTGCCCCAGATGGCCATCGACAAGAACAGGTCGATGACGTTGATGGCGACGATCGAGGTGCGCACCGCCCGCCCGACGGCCAGGCCCACGCCGGCGGGGCCGCCCTTGGCGGTGTAACCGTGGTAGCAGTGGATCAGGATCACCACGACCGAGAAGACCAGGACCTTGCCGAACGACCACAGCACGTCCCCCGGCGGCAGGAACTGGTTGAAGTAGTGGTCGTAGGTGCCGGCGCTCTGCCCGAAGAACTTCGTGACGGTCAGCCGGGTCGCGAAGTACGACGAGAGCAGCCCGACGACGTAGAGCGGGACGATCGCGATGAGCCCGCCGATGATCCGGGTGGTCACGAGGAACGGCAGGGAGGGGATCGCCATCACCTCGAGGGCGTCGACCTCCTCCGAGATCCGCATCGCGCCCAGCTGGGCGGTGAACCCGCAGCCGACGGTCGCGGCGAGCGCGATGCCGGCGACCAGCGGCGAGATCTCGCGGGTGTTGAAGTAGGCGGAGACGAACCCCGAGAACGCGGCGGTGCCGATCTGGTTCAGGGCCGCGTAGCCCTGGAGACCCACCTCCGTGCCGGTGAAGAACGCCATCGCGGTGATGACACCGACGGTGCCTCCGATGACGGCCAGCGCGCCGGACCCGAGGGTCACCTCCGCGAGCAGCCGGAAGATCTCCTTCTTGTAGCGCCGCACCGTCCGCGGCGTCCAGGCGAGCGCCCGGACGTAGAACGACAGCTCCGCACCGAGGCTGTCCAGCGCGCTCATCGGTTTGGTGTAGAGCGACTTCACGGTCGCACCCAGGTCTGCCACGGTCTCAGCCTGTCTTCGGGGGGACGAGCTGGAAGTAGATCGCGCTCATCACGAAGTTGACGACGAACAGGAGCATGAACGTGATGACGACGGACTCGTTGACCGCGTCGCCGACGCCCTTGGGGCCGCCTCCCGCGTGCATCCCCTTGTAGGAGGCCACGATCGCGGCGATCAGCCCGAACACCAGGGCCTTGGCCATGCCCTGCCACAGGTCCGGGAGCTGTGCGAGCGCGGTGAAGCTGGCGAGGTAGGCGCCGGGTGTGCCGTCCTGGAGGACCACGTTGAACACGTAGCCTCCCGCGACCCCGACCACGCTCACCAGGCCGTTGAGGAAGACGGCCACGAGCATGCAGGCCAGCACGCGCGGGACCACCAGGCGCTGGATCGGGTCGATGCCCAGCACCATCATCGCGTCGAGCTCCTCACGGATCTTGCGCGCGCCGAGGTCGGCCGCGATCGCCGAGCCGCCGGCGCCCGCGATCAGCAGGGACGTCGCGATCGGTCCGGCCTCCCGGACCACTGCGAGCACCGCGGCCGACCCGGTGAACGACTGGGCGCCGAACTGCTTGATCAGACCGCCCACCTGCAGCGCGATGACCGCACCGAACGGGATGGCCACCAGCGCCGTCGGCACGATCGTCACCGAGGCGATGAACCATGCCTGCTGCAGGAACTCCCTGAGCTGGAAGGGACGGCGGAAGAGCCCACGGCCGACGTCGAGGCCGAAGGCGAACAGCTTGCCGGCGGTCCCGATGGGCGCCAGGGCCCTCGACGAGGTGATCGACGACATCGCTCAGGCCCCCGTGGCGAGGGACATGTTGTCCTCGAACGAGCCGGGCGGCGGCGTGATGCCGTGCTCGCGGCACCACTCGCCGGGCGGACGCTGGCTGCGGCGGGCGATGCCGTTGGAGGGCTCGAGCTGCATCGGGATCGGCGGCAGCGGCGGGAGCTCCTGGTCCTTCTCCGCCTCGAGCTCGTCGGCGTCCTTCTCCTCCGACATGCCGATGGGCCCGACCCGCTGGGCGTTGAGGAACTGCCGCACGACCGGCTCCTCGGAGGAGAGCAGCATCTCCCGCGGCCCGAACATGGCGAGGTGCTTGTGGTAGAGCAGGCCGATGTTGTCGGGGACCGTCCGGGCGGTGTTGATGTCGTGGGTGACGATCAGGAAGGTGGCGTCGATCTGGGCGTTGAGGTCGACGATGAGCTGGTTGAGGAACGCCGTACGCACCGGGTCCAGGCCGGAGTCCGGCTCGTCGAAGAGCACGATCTCGGGGTCGAGGACGAGCCCGCGGGCGATGCCGGCCCGCTTGCGCATCCCGCCGGAGATCTCACCGGGCAGCTTGTCCTCGGTGCCCACCAGCCCGACGAGCTCCATCTTCTCCATGACGATCTGGCGGATCTCGGACTCGGACTTCTTGGTGTGCTCGCGCAGCGGGAACGCCACGTTGTCGTAGAGCGTCATCGAGCCGAACATCGCGCCGTCCTGGAACAGCACGCCGAAGAGCTTGCGGATCTCGTAGAGGTCCTTCTCGGAGCAGCTGGCGATGTCCGTGCCCTCGATCAGGATGCTCCCGCGGTCGGGCTTCAGCAGGCCGATGAGGGTCTTGAGGAACACCGACTTCCCGGTCCCGGAGGGGCCGAGCATCACGCAGATCTCCCCGGCAGGGACGGTCAGCGTCACGTCCCCCCAGATCAGCTGCCTGCCGAACGACTTGGTCAGTCCGTCGACCTTGATCTCGACGCCCACGGGTTCCCTCCCTCTGCTGCCGCTGCCCAGGGCACGCCATCACGCCGGCGAGCGCACGGCGCCCACCCTCCTGCCCATTCCTACCAACGAGTAAACGAACGAGAGGTTACGGGCCTGGACCAGATGTCGGTGCCCCGTCGCGCACCCGGTCCGGACATGCCCGACGGCGGCCGCCCCCCGAGGGGACGACCGCCGTCGGCGGTGCTGCTCGTGGGCAGCTCAGGTGCTCCGTGGAGCGTCAGGTCACTTGACCGTGACGGTGGCGCCGGCGCCCTCGAGGGCCTCCTTGGCCTTGTTGGCGGCCTCCTTGTTGACCTTCTCCAGGATCGCCTTCGGCGCGGCCTCGACCAGCTCCTTGGCCTCCTTCAGGCCGAGGGAGGTCAGGGCGCGCACCTCCTTGATGACGTTGATCTTCTTCTCACCAGCGGCCTCGAGGACGACGTCGAACTCGTCCTGCTCCTCCTCGGCGGCGGCCTCGCCGGCGCCACCACCGGCGGCCGGGGCGGCCGCGGCGGCGACCGGGGCGGCCGCGGTGACGCCGAAGGTGTCTTCGAACTGCTTCACGAACTCGCTGAGCTCGAGGAGGGTCATCTCCTTGAAAGCGTCGAGCAGCTCGTCGGTGCTGAGCTTCGCCATGGTGGCGTTTCCTTCCGGGTTACTGACCCGCACGGTCGCACGGGTCGGACTTGGTTGTCTGGTCGCCCTCGGCCTCAGGCCTCGGGGGTCTCCTCGGACGCAGCGTCCGCTGCCTCCTCGACCTCGGGGGCGGCGTCGGCGGGGGCCTCTTCCGAGGTCTCCGCCACAGGCGCCTCCGAGCTGTCCTCCGCCGCTGCGGCCGGCTCGCCGGCCCCACCCTGGAGGATCGACGGGTCCTGCTCGGCCTTCGCCTGCAGCGCGCCGGCGAGGCGTGCGGCCTGCGAGAGCGGCGCGTTGAGCAGGTAGACGGCCTGGCTGAGAGAGGCCAGCATGCCGCCCGCGAGCTTGGCGAGGAGCACCTCGCGCGACTCGAGGTCGGCGATCTTGGCGATCTCCGAGGCCTCGACCGGCTTGCCGTCGAGGAACCCACCCTTGATCACGAGGGCGGGGTTGGCCTTGGCAAAGTCACGCAGGCCCTTGGCAGCCTCGACCACGTCGCCGTTGATGAAGGCGATCGCGGTCGGACCGGTGAGCAGGTCGTCGAATCCCTCGACACCCGCCTCGGTCGCGGCAATCTTGGTGAGCGTGTTCTTGACCACGGCGTAGTTGGCGTTCTCGCCGAGAGCTCGCCGCAGGTCCTGCAGCTGCTTGACGGTGAGACCGCGGTACTCGGTCAGCACAGCACCGGCAGAGTCCTGGAACGACTCCACGAGCTCTGCGACGCCTGCTGCCTTGTCTACCCGCGCCATGGGTCTCCTTCCGCGATGTCATTGCACGGTCCAGAGACTCCGGCGACCAGCCCCGAAAGTCGGAAAACGCCCCGGCGCAGACGGCACGGGGCGCACAGGCTGACGACGGTCAGCGCGTCACTCGGTGTCACCTGCGCAGGCCGCCCGCATCGCGGGACCTTCGGTCGGATGCTCGGGCGGGCCCGGACATGCCGACAACCGGCGGTCTCTGGTTTCAGCGCACACTCTACGGGAGGCCGCGCCGCTCCTCCAAATCGGACAATACGGCGAATCCCTCCCGCCTGGGCACCCGCAGTGCTGCAATGTCCCGGTGGACCTTTCACTGGAATCCCTCAGCGGGGTGCTCGAGCAGGCCGACTACCGGGTCCGGGCCGGCGCCCACGCCGTCACCCGCGTCTGGCCCACCGGCTTCGACATCCTCGACGTCAACCTCAGCGGGGGCTTCCGGTCGGGGGAGCTGATCCTCCTCGGCGGGCCGCAGGGCCTCGGCAAGACCACCTGGATCCTCCAGGTGGCGCGCAACGTGGCTCGCTCCGGCCGCTCGGTGCTGATCTTCTCCTACGAGCACGACCTGCAGACGCTGCTGATCCGGCTCGTCGCCCTCGAGGCGGCCCAGCTCGGGGGCCTCGACGCCCCCGACCTGAACCGGGTGCGCAAGGCGTTCGAGGGCATGGACGGGCTCACCGGCTCGCTGCGCGAGCGGCTCGGCGGCACGGCGTACGGTGCCCAGGCGATCGGCGTGGTGGAGGAGTACGCCGACCGGCTGATCCTGAACCGGTCGACGGGCAGCGCCACCAGCGTGGAGGTGATCAGGGAGGCGGTCGAGCGGGTCCGGGACGACACCGGACAGCTGCCACTGGTGGTCGTGGACTACCTGCAGAAGGTGCACGTCCCGAACGGGTCCAACGACGAGGCGGAGCGCGTCACGCTGGTCGTCGAGGGGCTCAAGGACCTCGCGCTCGACTACGACGTGCCCGTCCTGGCCGTGGTGGCCTCGGACAAGGAGGGGCTGCACGCGGGCAAGCGGATGCGCGTGAACAACCTGCGCGGCTCCTCGGCCCTGGCCTACGAGGCCGACACCGTCCTGCTGCTCAACAACAAGTACGACGTGGTCGCCCGCCACCACCTGGTGTACAACGTCGGCAACGTCGAGCGGTTCCGGCACTGGGCGATCCTGAGCATCGAGAAGAACCGCAGCGGCCAGACCGGAGTGGACATGGAGTTCCAGAAGCGGTTCGAGCAGGCGCGTTTCGAGACCGAGGGCCAGATCGTCACCGAGCAGCTCGTCGACGAGCGGGTGTTCGTCGAGTAGCCCTCCCGGCGCCGTCGCCGCCACCGGCCCCGTGACATGAAGAAGCCCCGCAGCGCTGCGCGCTGCGGGGCTCTCTCCGGCTCGGCTCAGGCCTCGTCGTCGGCGGCGACGTTGCGCGTCCGGTTCGGGTCCACCTGGATGCCGGGACCCATGGTCGTGGAGACCGTGACCTTCTTCAGGTAGCGGCCCTTGGAGCTCGACGGCTTGAGCCGCAGCACCTCCTCGAGCGCGGCGGCGTAGTTCTCCGCGAGCTGAGCCTCGGAGAAGGACGCCTTGCCGATGATGAAGTGCAGGTTCGCGTGCCGGTCGACCCGGAACTCGATCTTGCCGCCCTTGATGTCGGAGACGGCCTTGGCCACGTCGGGGGTCACGGTCCCGGTCTTCGGGTTCGGCATCAGGCCGCGCGGCCCGAGGACGCGGCCGAGGCGACCGACCTTGCCCATCATGTCCGGGGTGGCGACCACGGCGTCGAAGTCGAGCCAGCCACCGTTGACCTTCTCGATGAGCTCGTCGCCGCCGACGATGTCGGCGCCCGCCTCGCGGGCGGCGTCAGCCTTCTCGGCGTTGGCGAAGACCAGGACCCTGGCGGTCTTGCCGGTGCCGTGCGGAAGGTTGACCGTGCCGCGGACCATCTGGTCGGCCTTGCGCGGGTCGACGCCGAGACGCATGGCCACGTCGACGGTCTCGTCGAACTTCTTCTTGCTGCCCGCCTTGGCGAGCTTGATCGCCTCGAGCGGCGAGTAGACGGCGTCCTGGTCGAACGACTCTGTCGCCGCACGGTAGGTCTTGCTGCGCTGCATGTCTGGTTCCTTGTCTTCCAGAGTGTGGTCGTTGGGGCGCGTCAGCGGCCCTGCCACAGGTGCTGTGGCCGCCGGTGTCGACCGGCGGTCGGGGGATCAGTCGGTGGTGATGCCCATCGAGCGGGCGGTGCCCTCGACGATCTTCATCGCGGCGTCGATGTCGTTCGCGTTGAGGTCGGGCATCTTCGTGGTCGCGATCTCGCGCACCTGGTCCTTGGTCAGCTTGCCGACCTTCTCCTTGTGCGGGACACCCGAGCCCTTCTGCAGCCCGGCGGCCTTCTTGATCAGCTCGGCGGCCGGAGGCGTCTTCGTGATGAAGGTGAACGACCGGTCCTCGTAGATCGTGATCTCCACGGGGACGACGTTGCCCCGCATCGACTCGGTCTGCGCGTTGTAGGCCTTGCAGAACTCCATGATGTTGACGCCGTGGGGACCGAGGGCGGTACCCACCGGCGGCGCAGGAGTTGCCGCCCCGGCCTGAAGCTGCACCTTGACCAGTGCGGCGATCTTCTTCTTGGGAGGCATGTTTCCTAGGGTCCTTACTTCTTTGTTACCTGTTGCCGGGCTCGCCAGGGGCGAAGGACTGGTCTGCTAGACCTTCTGGATCTGGCTGAAGCTCAGCTCGACCGGGGTCTCCCGGCCGAAGATCTCGACGAGGGCCTTGACCCTCTGGGACTCGGCGTTGATCTCGGTGATCGTCGCGTGCAGGGTCGCGAACGGCCCGTCGACCACCATGACGGAGTCGGACACGTCGAAGTCGGCGACCTCGACCTTCCGCTTCGCCGGCGCCCCACCGGGACCCGCCTGCTCGGGAGCAGCGGCCTCGACCTCGGCGACCACGGCCGGAGCCAGCATCGTCTCGACCTCCTCGAGGCTCAGCGGCACCGGCTGGTGGCTGTGCCCGACGAAGCCCGTGACGGACGGGGTGTGCCGGACGGCGGACCA
Organism: uncultured Actinomycetota bacterium; assembly: GCA_963838025.1. Lineage (GTDB taxonomy): Bacteria > Actinomycetota > Actinomycetes > Propionibacteriales > Nocardioidaceae > Nocardioides_B. The sequence continues at coordinate 453,821 of CAWIPF010000001.1, read as the reverse complement.
GGACTCGTCGGTCAGGTCCATGCGCACCAGGACGTAGCCGGGCAGCACGGTGCGCTTGACGAGCTTGCGCTGGCCGTTCTTGATCTCCGCGACCTCCTCGGTCGGGACGATCACCTCGTGGATGTAGTCCTCCATGTTCAAGGACGTGATCCGGTTCTCGAGGTTGGCCTTCACCCGGTTCTCCATGCCGGAGTAGGTGTGCACCACGAACCAGTCGCCGGGCTTGGCGCGGAGCGCCTCGCGGAACTCCTCCAACGGGTCGGCGGCGGCCTCGGGCTCCGCCGTCACGGGCTCGGCCGCTGCCACCTCGTCGGTGGTGGCCTCGTCGGCGGGGGCCCCGTCGGCGGGGGCCCCGTCGGTGGTGGCCTCGTCGGTGGTCGGCTCGTCGTCCGGGGAGGCGACGTCGTCCGAGGGCGCGACGGCGGGCGTCTCGGCAGGGTCGGCCGCGGGGGCGGTCTCGCCCTCGGGCGTGCCCTCGAGCTGTTCGTCGTACGGCTGCGACACGGTTATTTCGTCACCTTCACTGTTGATGCTGCGGGGTTGCCCGGAGCGGGCGCGGGGTCCTCGGTCAGCCGAAGACCTTGAAGACCAGCCTTCCGAAGCCCAGGTCGAGCAACGAGACGATCGCCATGATCACGACCACGAACACCAGGACCACCACGAAGTAGGTGATCAGCTGCTGCTGGGTCGGCCAGACGACCTTGCGGAGCTCGGCCACCACCTGGCGGTAGAACGTGGCGGGGGTGGTCCGCTTGCCACTCGACGAGGAGCGCGAGCGCACCGGGCGGCTCTCCGACACTGTTCTCCCACCTTTCTGATGCCTGGTCCCGACCGGGCTCTTGCCCTCGGCGCGGACGGCCCGCGCCGGGTCTTGCAGGGCACGAGGGACTTGAACCCCCAACCTTCGGTTTTGGAGACCGATGCTCTGCCAGTTGAGCTAGTGCCCTTCGGTGGTCGCATCCCCGGACCGTCTCGACCGTGATCCGCGGGCGTGCGACGACGGCGTACGTGCACAGATTGCGGGCATGACAATCAAGGGTGAGATCACCGAAGAGCAAGTGTACGGGGAAGCCGAAGGTGAAGTCGAACCGAGGCCGATGCGGCCCGCGGGGCCCGGCGCTCGTCCCTCGGACCCGGGTAGGCGAACGACCGGACGAGTGGAAGCATAGGCGCCATGAGCGCAGCCCCCGAGAGCCCAACCCCCGCGCGGTCGCGCGTCTCGGCCCGGATCGCCGGGATCGCCGAGTCCGCGACCCTGGCCGTCGACGCGAAGGCCAAGGCACTGAAGGCGGCCGGGCGGCCGGTGATCGGCTTCGGCGCCGGCGAGCCGGACTTCCCGACCCCCGACTACGTCGTCGACGCGGCGTCGGCGGCCTGCCGGGACCCGCGCAACCACCGCTACACGCCCGCCGGCGGCCTGCCGGAGCTCAAGCAGGCGATCGCCGACAAGACCCGGCGTGACTCCGGGTACGTCGTCGATGCGGCCCAGGTGCTGGTGACCAACGGCGGCAAGCAGGCCATCTACGAGGCGTTCGCCACGATCCTCGACCCGGGCGACGAGGTGATCCTGCCCGCGCCGTACTGGACGACCTACCCCGAGGCGATCCGGCTCGCCGGGGGCGTCCCGGTCGAGGTGCTGGCCGACGAGACCCAGGACTACAAGGTCACCCCCGAGCAGCTCGAGGCGGCCCGCACCGACCGCACCAAGCTGCTGCTGTTCAACTCGCCGTCCAACCCCACCGGAGCGGTGTACGGCCGCGACGAGGTGGAGGCGATCGGCCGCTGGCTCGTCGAGCACGAGCTGTGGGTGCTCACCGACGAGATCTACGAGCACCTGGTGTACGACGGGCTCGAGGCGGCGTCGCTGCCCGTCGTGTGCCCGGAGCTGGCCGACCGCTGCGTCGTCGTGAACGGCGTGGCCAAGACCTACGCGATGACCGGCTGGCGGGTCGGCTGGATGATCGGACCGAAGGACGTGGTCAAGGCTGCCACGAACCTCCAGTCCCACGCGACCTCCAACGTGTCCAACGTGGCGCAGCGTGCGGCCCTCGCGGCGTTGACCGGCGACCTGTCCGCCGTCGAGGAGATGAAGCGGGCCTTCGACCGCCGGCGCAAGACGATCGTGTCGATGCTGAACGAGATCGCCGGCGTGGTCTGCCCGGAGCCGAGAGGGGCCTTCTACGCCTACCCCTCGGTGAAGGGGCTGCTCGGCAAGGAGATCGACGGGGTCACCCCGACGACGTCTGCGGAGCTGGCCGAGCTGCTGCTCGACAAGGCCGAGGTCGCGGCGGTCCCCGGCGAGGCGTTCGGCTCCCCCGGCTACCTCCGCTTCTCCTACGCGCTCGGCGACGACGACCTCGTCGAGGGCATCACCCGGCTCCAGAAGCTCCTCGGCTGATCCCCCGGGAGATGGGGGACCGCACCGCCGCAACCGGGCGCGACCTGCGCCGCCTGCCGAAGGCGCACCTGCACCTGCACTTCACCGGGTCGATGCGACACACCACGCTCCTGGAGCTGGCCGAGCGCGACGGCATCGTGCTGCCCGACGCGCTCGTCGACGACTGGCCGCCGAGGCTGTCGGCGGCGGACGAGAAGGGCTGGTTCCGCTTCCAGCGGCTCTATGACGTGGCCCGGTCGGTGCTCCGCACCGAGGACGACGTGCGCCGGCTGGTGCGGGAGGCCGCCGAGGACGACGTGGCCGACGGGGGCCGGTGGCTGGAGATCCAGGTGGACCCGAGTGGCTACGCGGCGCGCTTCGGCGGCATCACCGCCTTCACCGACCTGGTGCTCGACGCGGTGCGGGAGGCGTCGGCCGCGACCGGTCTCGGGATGGCCGTGGTGATCGCCGCCAACCGGACCCGGCACCCGCTGGACGCGCGCACCCTCGCCCGGCTCGCGGCGCAGTACGCCGGCCGCGGCGTGGTCGGCTTCGGGCTGTCCAACGACGAACGCCGCGGCACCACCAGCGACTTCGCCCCCGCGTTCGCGATCGCCGAGCGCGCCGGCCTGCTCCTGGTGCCGCACGGCGGCGAGCTGCTCGGCCCCGGCAGCGTGCGGGTCTGCCTCGACGACCTGCACGCCGACCGGCTGGGGCACGGGGTCCGGGTGGCCGAGGACCCGCGGCTGCTCGACCGCGTCGTCGAGGCCGGGGTGGCGCTCGAGGTGTGCCCGGTCTCGAACGTGGCGCTGGGCGTCTACACCGACCTCACGTCGGTGCCGCTGCCGACGCTGCTGGAGGCGGGTGCGACGGTCGCCCTCGGCGCCGACGACCCGCTGCTGTTCGGGTCGCGGCTCGCCGGGCAGTACGCCACCATGCGCGCGGCCCACGGCCTGTCCGACGTACGCCTCGCGGAGCTGGCCCGGATGTCGGTGCGGGCCTCCCGCGCCGACGACGCGCACAAGACCCGGATCTGCGCCGATGTCGACGCATGGTTGGCAGACTGGGGCCATGACGAACACGCCGGGTGAGGACCAGCCGCCCCAGGACCCCAGCAACGCACCCACACCCGACCAGCAGCCCGGCTACTGGCAGCAGCAGGCCCAGCAGCAGGGTCAGCAGCCGGGTCAGCAGCCGGGTCAGCAGCCGGGCTACCCGCAACCGGGCTACCCCCCGCCCGGCTACGCGCCCGGCTACCCGCCGCAGCCACCGGCCCAGTACGCCCCCGATCACCCGAAGGCCACCACCTCGCTGGTGCTCGGGATCCTCGGCGTCGTGCTCTGCCAGGTGCTCGCGCCGTTCGCCTGGGTGGTCGGCAAGCGCACCGTCGACGAGATCGACGCCTCCGGCGGACGGGTCGGCGGCCGGGGGTCGGCGCAGGCCGGCTACGTGCTCGGCATCGTGGGGACGGTGCTGCTCGGCCTCGGGGTGCTCTACATCCTGTTCATGATGGTGATCTTCGGGGGCGCGATGCTGTCGTCCGGCTCGGGCTGAGCAGCCCGGGGGCGGGCCCGGGCAGCTCGCAGCCGACCAGCACCGGCTCGTTGACCAGCCAGACGCCGTACGCCTCGTGGACGCCGCGCTGCACCTCGCCGGCCAGCGCGATCAGGTCGCGGGTGCAGGCACCGCCGCGGTTGGTCAGCGCCAGCGTGTGCTTGCCGGACAGCCGGACCCGGTCGTTGCCGTAGCCCTTGCCGAAGCCGGCATGCTCGATCAGCCAGGCCGCGCTGGTCTTGACCGACCCGTCCGGCTGCTCCCAGCGCGGCGCCTCGGCGGGGAGTACGTCGACCCGCTCCGCGTCCAGGAACGGGTTGGTGAAGAACGACCCGGCGCTCCAGGTGTCGTGGTCGTCGGCGTCGAGCACCATGCCCTTGGCGCGCCGTAGCGCCAGCACCGCGTCGCGCACCCGCGCCATCGGGGCGCGCTGCCCGGGTGTGACGCCGAGCGTGCGGGCCAGCTCGGCATACCTCACCGGCGCTCCGAGGTCCCCGAGCCGGAACTGGAAGGTCACCTCGATCACGACGTAGCGCGCCGGGTCCTCCTTGAACCGGCTGGTGCGGTAGCCGAAGCCGCAGTCCGCGGCGGCGAAGGTCTGCACGGTCTCGGCGACCCGGTCCCAGCAGCGCACCGACGCGATGGTCTTCGAGACCTCCTGCCCGTAGGCGCCGACGTTCTGGATCGGCGTGGCGCCCACGCTCCCCGGGATCCCGGACAGGGCCTCGACCCCGACCCAGCCCTCCTCGACGGCCCGCGCGACCAGCCCGTCCCAGGACTCGCCGGCCGCGACCGTGACGGTGGCCCCCGAGCAGGCGTCCGCCTGCACGCGCACCCCGGACGTCTCGACCGACACGACCGTGCCCGCGAAGCCCTCGTCGGCCACGACCAGGTTGCTGCCCCCGGCGAGGAGCAGCACCGGGTCCCCCGACTCGTCGCAGGCCCGGACCGTGTCGACGAGCTGCTGCTCGCTGCGCGCGTGCACCAGCCGGCGGGCCGGGCCGCCCAGCCGGAGGGTGGTGCGGTCCGCGAGCCGCTCAGCCACCGGCCAGCACCGCTTTCGGCCGGCCGAGCACCTTCTCGCCTCCGCAGGTGACCTCCAGGGCCACGTGCACCCCCTCGTCGGTGACGTTGGTGACCGTCCCCTGCACCCGGACGGTCACCCCCTCCTCGTCGTCGGGGACGACCACCGGTTTGGTGAACTTGCAGCCGAGCTCCCGGACGCGGCCCGGCCCGCCGGCCCAGGTGTCGAGTGCCCGCGCCGCCAGGGCCATGGTGTACATCCCGTGGGCGATCACGCCGGGCAGGCCGACCGACGCCGCCACCCGCTCGGACCAGTGGATCGGGTTGAAGTCCCCGCTCGCGCCGGCGTAGCGGACCAGGTCCGCGCGGGTGACCCGGTAGCTCTGCTCCGGCAGGGCGGCGCCGACCTCGAACGCGCTCATGCCGCGTCTCCGTCGCGGTGCACCAGGGTGGCGAACGCCGTGCAGACGGGTGCGCCGTCCGCGTCGGTGATCTCGCTCCGGGTGCCGATGATGTCGGCTCCCCCGATCTGGCGGAGCGTGTCGACGGTCAGGACGGCGGAGAGCCGGTCACCGGCGACCACGGGCCGGGTGTAGGTGAACCGCTGCTCGCCGTGCACGACCCGGTGCAGGTCGATGCCGACCGACGGGTCCTCCATGAGCGCGGTCATCGCGGCGAAGGCCACCACGATAGGGAACGTGGTCGGCGCGGCGCCGCCGTCGTAGGTCGATCCGGTCGCCTTGGCGAACTCGATGACCTTCTCCCGGGAGACCTCGTAGGGCGCGGTGGCCGGGAAGGTCCGCCCGAGCAGGGACGCGTCGACTGCCATGGCGTGGACGTTAGCAGCCGACGCGGGAGCCACAGGGACGAGCGGGCGGCGCCGGTCGGTCCCGGCGCCGCCACGCCCGTGCCCGCCGTCAGCTGGCCGGGAGGGCCGCTCCGAAGATGTCCTGGTCGAGGCCTCCGTCGTTGGGACAGGTGTCGGCCGACCAGGCACCGGTGCCGTCCTGCGTCCGGCACTGGAGCACGTCGAAGCCCTCGCCTCCGCCGTAGCGAGGGTCGTCACCGCCGGCCACCTGGCGGGTGTCGGTCCAGGTGCCGAAGGCGAAGCTCCCCACGTTGGAGACGTAGTTGTAGTCACCGTGGAAGGGCACCCGGCGGTCCCCGAACATCTCGAAGTTCGGCATCTGCGGCTCCGACGAGATTGCGAACGTGCTCCAGCTGTCACCGCCGTCGGTGGAGGACGCCCCCCACGTCTCGACGCCCGTGGTCGCGTTGTGGAATCCCACGCTGTCGGTGTCCGGACCGTTGCCGGGCGGCCGCTGCACGCTGTAGCCCGGGTCGTTGCGGCTGTCGTGCCACAGCGCGAACAGGTGGCCGCCGTCGGCGCTCACGTCCGGGAACCACTGGTGCCCGACGTCCGTCGGCGCGAGGCGGCTCGGGTCGGTCCAGGTGCGTCCGCCGTTGTCGGTCTTGGTGAAGTACACCGCACCCTGGCCCACCATGCGGGTGCCGTCGGCGGCGACCGGTGCGGTGTTGTACGTCGAGTCCGACGGCACCTCGCTGTCCGGCACCGTCGCGTCGTAGACCATGAAGACCGTGTTCGACGTGTCACTCGGGTCGGCGGTGATCCGCGGCTGGCTGTCGTGCCGGAAGAACACGAACCCGCTGTCGCAGGCGAACGGGCCGGAGCCGCAGTCACGGGCGTTGCCGGCCGCCGACGGCTCCGCGTCGGACTCGGGCCCGTCGGCGTTCTCGTAGGCCTGCTCGTGCGCCTTGGCCGCGGCCTCGGGCTGGCCGTAGGTGTCCGCGGCGTCGAACCCGGCGAAGTTCGCGGCCACCTGCGGCTTGGTGAAGCTGCGGCCGCCGTTGCCGGACCGCACGAACAGCATGGCGTCGTGACCGGTGGCCGCGCTGCCGACCGTGCCGTTCCAGGCCACGTAGACGGTGCCGTCGTGGGTCACCGCGATGTCCGCGAACTGGTTGCCGAGCGACCCCTCGGAGATCCGGGCCGGCTTGGAGAAGGTCCTGCCGTGGTCGGTGGACCGGGCGAACATGATCTCGTTGTTGCCGCTGCCCTGGAAGACGCTCCAGGCGACGTAGACGTTGCCCGCGTAGGGGCTGGCGGTGCCGCGGTCGACCTCGATGGAGGTCTTGTCGTTGAAGACCCCGGCCGCCGCCGGCGTGCCGCGGCCGACGATCACCGTGCGGACGTAGTGCGCCGCGTCCTGGTCGTACGTCGCGACCCAGACCGAGCCGTTCTGGGGCTGGCTGCGGTTGAACGCGTTGCCCATGAAGAACAGCCGGCCGTCGGTGTCCCAGGCCTGCACCGGGTCGCCGGCGTTGCTGATGCCGCGACTGCTGCAGCGGGCTGGCCTGCCCCTCCGGAGAGTCGTCGGTCGGGTAGCCCGGGAGGAGGGAGTCCACCCAGGTCGCGCCCGCGGTGGTGGAACGGTAGAAGCCCGCCCAGGTGCCGCCGGCCTTCTCGACCGTGCAGTAGTCGTTGGACCCGGACGTCACGATGTCCGGGTTGCTGGGGTCGACGGCAGCCGTCGGCTCGTTCTGCTGGCGCCGGTTAGCCCCGCAGTCGCTGATCGCGTCGCCGGACGACGGCACGGCGCCGTTGGCCTTGACGTAGGCCACGTCGGTGGAGACCGCGACGTCGTGGGGTTGCGCCCCGGTGGCCGGCGGTGGGAGGAAGGTGATGGTGAGGGCGGCCGCTGCGGCGGCCGCCAGCCCGCCGGCACTGCGGCGCCGCGCGGATCGGGATGAGGCGAACAGGTCCATGGCGACTCCTTTGTCGCACCGAGGACGCGCTGGCTGCGTCCGAACGTCACCGGCCGCTCGGGAACCGGGCCGGTCCACCTCCGGATGCTACGACCGTTGTCCGCGCGACGTAACCCCTCGGCAGCGGCCCGGGAACGCCGACGAGCGGTGCCCCGTGACGGGACACCGCTCGTCGTGCGAGCAGGGGGACGCGCTCAGCGCGTCTCGCGGTGCGCGGTGTGCGTCCGGCAGCGCGGGCAGAACTTCTTCAGCTCCATGCGGTCCGGGTCGTTGCGCCGGTTCTTCTTGGTGATGTAGTTGCGTTCCTTGCATTCCACGCAGGCCAAGGTGATCTTGGGGCGAACGTCGGAGCTCTTGCTGGCCACGGTGTGCCTCTTCTTCGTCGGTCGTGATGCTCGTCTTGCTGTGCTCGTGCCAGTCTGCCCCACCGCGCAAGCGAGAGGCGACCCGTGCTGAGTAGCGGGGGCGGGACTCGAACCCGCGACACCACGATTATGAGCCGTGTGCTCTAACCACCTGAGCTACCCCGCCACCGGGACGGGTCCCTCACCCTGCGGGTGAGACGCCCTACCCAGAGCCCCTTTACGGAATCGAACCGTAGACCTTCTCCTTACCATGGAGACGCTCTGCCGACTGAGCTAAAGGGGCAAGCAGCAACGAAGAATACACATGCCCCGGGGCGATCATGAAATCGAGCCCGACCGGGTGAGACCCGGCTCACCCCGCCGCCCAGGGCATGATGTCGCGGTGACTCCGTTCTACGTCGGCGACGGTCCGGCCCGCTTCCTCTCGCAGCCCTCGACGGCCGGCCCGTGGGGTCCCGACAGCCAGCACGGCGGCCCGCCGGCCGCGCTGCTCACCCGGGCCGTCGAGGCGCTCGACCGCGACCACGACCGGACCGTCGGACGGTTCACGATGGAGCTCCTCGGGCCGGTCCCCGTCGGGCCGCTCGCCGTGGAGGCGTCCGTCGTACGGCCCGGACGGTCGGTGGACATGTGCGCAGCCACCCTGTACGACGTGGAGCGGGACCGGCCGTGCGCGACCGCGTCGGTGTGGCTCTTCCCGACCGGCGACCAGGGGCCGGGGCGGGAGGACCTGGCGCTCCCGCACACCCCACGCGACGGCGTGCCCAAGGACCCGCCGGCGAGCTGGACGGGCGGCTACCTCGACGCCGTCGAGTGGCGGTGGGTGACCGGTGCGGTCACCGAGCCCGGTCCCGGCGTGGTGTGGATGCGGCCGTCGGTGCGGCTCGTCGACGGTGAGCCGATGACGCCGATGCAGCGGCTGATGTCCTGCGTCGACTCGGCCTCCGGCGTCTCGGCGGCGCTCGACCCGGCCTCGTGGGCGTTCTTGAACACCGAGCTCACCGTGCACGTGCTGCGCCCGCCGGTCGGCGAGTGGGTCTGCCTGGACGCGCACACGACGCTGAGCTCGGGCAAGGTCGGCCTCGCCACCTCCCACGTGTACGACGAGCGTGGTCTCGTCGCACGCTCCGCGCAGGCGTTGCTCGTCACCCGGCGCTGACCGCCCCCGGTGCCGGGGGGTCAGCGGCCGAAGGGTCGCTCGGGGAAGGACCAGCGGGCGACGAAGTAGGAGACGCCGAACGGGTCGCCCCGGTAGCGCAGCTCCGAGTCCGGGCCCTCGGACTCGCCCAGCTGTGCCAGCGCCAGGGCGCCGAGCACCGCGAACGCGGCCCGGCCCAGCACCATCAGCTCCTGGGCCAGGCGTGCGTCGAGCTCGAGGAGGGCCCGCGCGTTGCCGCCCGCCAACGCCGCCGCAAGCTCGTCGTCGAAGAGGAAGGCCCGGTCGTCGATGAACCCGGGTGCGGTCGGCCCGCGCCGCGCGCTCCCGTCACCGAGGGTGACCACGCCGAGCCGCTCCGGCCGGCCGGCCAGGTCCACGGCCACCTCGCGCACCTCGGCCTCGGTCGCGTCCCAGGCCACGCTGACCGGCTCGACCGGCCCGGTCCAGCCGACCTCGTCGAGGAGCCTCCGACCGACCCGGAGCGACAGCGGCGCGGCGGACCTGGTGACCGGACGCGGGCCCCTGCCCCCGTAGTCGCGGACCTGCGGCACCAGCGCCTCGTCCCAGGAGCGGCCGGTCTCGGCGCCGCCCACGAGCACGACGCGGTCGGCTCGGGCCACGACGTCGCGCACCGTGCGCAGACACTCCTCTCTCAGCGCCCGCACGGCATCCTGCGCGCCGTCGAGCTCGCGGAACAGCAGCGGCGGGTGCGGACACACTGCGGCGGCCAGGATCACGGGATCGACCCTAACAAGCGCCCTCGTCCCCGCGGGCCGGGTCGCGGGCCGAACGGCCGGTTTCGGGCTGTTTGCCGGACAGCCGGCGGGGTCTCGACGTACAAAGGAGGCCCTGCACCGCACTAGTCGTCTGGCAGCTCTCGGAAATGAACCCCACCCCCGCGGCCGCACGCCCCCTGCGCGCGCGTCTGGTCCGCCCCACGCTCGCCGTCCTGCTCGGCCTCGTCGGCGCCTGGCTCGGCCTGGCGCTCGGCGGCACCGTCCACCACGAGGTCGGTCCGCTCACCACCAGCATGCGGGTGCTGCCCGCGTGGGGCGGCGGCAGCCGGATCGAGATACCGCCCCTGGGCGAGCTCGACCTCGACACGCACACCGGCCCGCTCGCCCTGCAGGCGACGCTGCAGGGCGTGGATGTGGCCGAGGCCCGGCAGCTGGTGCGAGACCCCCAGCGGCTGGCCGGCCTCAAGCCGCAGGCCGAGCGGGACCTGCGCTGGGAGCTCGAGATGGCCGTGCTGCGCGCCCTGCTGACCGGCACCCTCGGCGCGGCCGCGCTCTCCGCACTGACCCTGAGGCGGGTCCGGGCCGCGCTCGTCGGGGCCGGGGCCGCGGCCACGGCCATGGTGGCCTCGTTCGCGGTGGCGGTCGGCTCCTGGAACCCCGCCGCGCTCGCCGAGCCCCGCTACACCGGCCTGCTGACCAGCGCCCCCTCGCTGGTCGGCAACGCCGAGAGCATCGTGTCCAACTTCTCGGTGTACGGCGACCAGCTGGCCCGGATCGTGCAGAACGTCAGCGGGATCTACGCGGTCACCTCGAACCTGCCGCTGCTGCCTCCGCAGCACGACCTGGTCCGGGTCCTGCACGTCTCCGACCTGCACCTGGCGCCCCAGTCCTGGGACCTGATCCGCACCGTGGCCAAGCAGTACGACGTCGACGTCGTCGTCGACTCCGGAGACATCACCGACCACGGCACCCGGGCCGAGAACCGCTACCTGCAGGAGATCCGGCACATCACCGCCACGCACACCCCCTACGTCTGGGTGCGCGGCAACCACGACTCGGGGGTCACCGAGGCGGCGATGGGGAAGATCCCCGGCGTGCACGTGCTCGAGGGCCGCGTGACCACGGTCGCGGGGCTCACCTTCCTCGGCGGCGGCGACCCGAGCTTCACCCCGGACAAGAGCGCCGTGGACCCGGCCCTGGACGCCACCCGGGTGGAGGATGCGGCACAGTCGCTGGCCGCCACCGCGACCGCGCGCGGCGGCGTGGACGTGATGGTCTTCCACGACCCCGCGCCGGCCGACGTCTTCGACGGCACCGCCCGGATGGCGCTGTTCGGCCACCTGCACTACCGCAAGGTGCGTCGGGGCAGCGCCGGCACCTGGCTGATGGTGGAGGGGTCGACCGGCGGCTCGGGGCTGCGCGCGCTCGAGCCGGCCACCCCCGCGAAGATCGAGATGTCGGTGCTGTACGTCGACCGCGCGGACGGCGCGCTGCGCGCCTACGACGACATCAGCCTCGGCGGGCTCGGGCTCGCCTCGGCCGACATCACCCGGCACGTGGTCGACGCACCCGACGACACGACCGAGATGGTCTCGCCGCAGCCCGGCGACACTCCGACCGCGGTCGCCTCAGCCCGCTGACCGGGCGCTCGCGTGCCGGCCGGCGCGGCGGCCGAAGAACGACGCCTCGCCGAGCTGGGTGCCGCTGGAGTAGCCGCTGCCGTCCAGCGCGATGTTCGCGGCGCAGGCGCCGGCCGCGTAGGCCCCCGGCACCGGGCTGCCGTCGTCGCGGAGCACCTCGCCGTCGGCCGACACCCGCAGGCCGCCGAGCGTGAAGCCCGCGTAGAAGGCCTTGCCGGGCGTGAGGTCGTAGGCCCCCCAGGGCCCCTGGTCCAGTGGCTTGAGCCAGTCGGGGTGCTTGTGGAAGCGGGTGTCCTCGCCGGCGCGGGCGTCGCGGTCGTACTCCTCGAGGGTGGCCCGGAGGTTGCCGGCCGGGATGCCGAGCCCCGCCTCCATCTCCTCGACCGTGTCCCACCCGTCGACGAGCGGCGCGAAGCCGTACGCCGGCTCGGCCATCGTCGCGGAGTCGAGCACCAGGTAGCCCACCGAGCCGGGCTGCTCGAACAGGTGCGACGCGGTCCGGGAGTGGTAGCCGTCCTCGGCGACGAAGCGCCGGCCGTCCCGGTTGACCACGATCCCGAACAGCATCTCCCCCGGCGGGTAGAACGGCGAGGTGAAGAAGGCGCCCTCCATGTGCTCGGCGACGCCGCCGACGGACTGCCCCATCCGGATCCCGAGGCCGTCGTCGTAGGAGTTGCCCAGGGCCATGCCACGGGCGACGAGCGCCTGCAGCCGCGGGGCGTGCGCCGCGATCATCTCGGGATTCATCACGAAGCCGCCGGCGGCGATCACCACGGCGCCGGCCCGGACCGCACCCGCGTCCTGATAGTGCCTCCAGGTGGCCCCGACCACGGCGCCGTCCTCGACGACCAGGCCGGTGGCGCCGGTGTCGTAGCGGATCTCGACCCCGAGCCTCTCGAGGTGCCGGACGGCGAGCTCGACGACCATCCCGGCCCCACCGGCGTCACCGGCGACCGGCACCTTGTGCCCCCGGGGGGCCGGCCGGGCGAGCTCGCGGAACGGCCAGGCCTTCTCGCTGCCGGTGTACATCAGCCCCTCGGTGCCGGGCTGGATCACCGCCTTCTCGCCGTAGTAGCTGCGCTCGAACGCGAACCCGAGGTCCTCCAGCCAGCCGAAGTGCTCGACGCTGCCCTCGCAGTAGAGCCGGATCTTCTCCGGGTCCGCGTCGGGCGAGACCGCGGCGAGGTAGTTGGCCATCTCCGCGGGGCTGTCCTCGTGCCCGGTCGCGACCTGCACCGGGGTGCCGCCACCGAGGTAGAAGTGGCCGCCGGCCATCGCGCTGGTGCAGGTGCCCGGACCGCCGCGGTCCAGCACCAGGACCCGGGCGCCTGAGCGGGCCGCCTCCAGGGCCGCGCAGGTGCCGGCCATCCCGGCTCCCACCACGAGGACGTCGACGTGGTCGGACCAGCCGTCGGCCGGCACGGAGGCGGCGTCGACGGGGGCCGGGATCTCGGTGGTCATGCCCGCCAGGGTAAGCACATGCGCTTAGGACGGCAATCCCTCCGGCTCATGATCCGGTACGCTCGGGGTGCATGGAGGGACGATGACGGGACGGGACGCCCGGGCCCGGCTGGTGCTCGCGGCCGAGCGGCTGGTGGCGGAGCGGGGCATCGAGGTGCCGCTGCGCGAGATCGCGGTCGCCGCGGGCCAGCGCAACAACTCCGCGGTGCACTACCACTTCGGGTCCCGCGAGGGTCTCCTCGAGGCGGTGCTGGTCGAGCGGCTGGGCCCGGTGAACGCCGCGATGCTCGCCCGGCTCGCCGACCTCGAGGCCACGGGCGGCGCGGACGCGGTCCGGCCGCTGGTCGACGTGCTCGTGACGCCGACGGCCACCGTGCCGTACGCCGCCGGCTCGACGCACTACGCGCGGTTCCTCGAGCAGGTCCGGGCCCGGCCGCTGATCGCGGAGCTGCCGGCGCTCGCTCCGGAGCACTCGTCGGCGACCCGGCTGGTGCTGCACCGGCTGGGCCGGGTCCTCACCGACCTGCCCGAGGGGCTGCGCACCACCCGGATCCGGGCGATGAGCACCGCGATGTTCGCGCTGCTCGCCGACCTCGAGCGCGACCGCGAGACCCACCCCGACAGCGGTAGTCCGAGGGTGACCCCCGGGTCACGGCCAGACTACCGACATCGGAGGGAGGGGATCGTGGACATGCTGGTCGGGCTGCTGGTGGCCACGCCGCGGCCGGGCGCGGAATAGACGGGCGCGGCCCCCCGTTCCTATAGTTGAACCCTCAACTATCAGCCGGGAGCACACGATGCAGTTCGGGATCTTCACCGTCGGCGACGTCACCCCCGACCCCACCACCGGGCGGGCCCCCACCGAGCACGAGCGCATCAAGGCGACCGTCGCGATCGCCCGGAAGGCCGAGGAGGTCGGCCTGGACGTGTTCGCGACCGGCGAGCACCACAACCCGCCGTTCATCGCGTCCGCGCCGACCACCACGCTGGCCTACATCGGCGCGCAGACCGAGCGGATCATCCTCTCCACCGCGACCACGCTGATCACCACCACCGACCCGGTGCTGATCGCGGAGAACTACGCCAAGCTCCAGCACCTCACCGACGGCCGGGTCGACCTGATGATGGGCCGCGGCAACACCGGGCCGGTCTACCCGTGGTTCGGCAAGGACATCCGCGACGGCATCCCGCTCGCGATCGAGAACTACCACCTGCTGCACCGGCTCTGGCGCGAGGACGTGGTGAGCTGGGAGGGCAAGTACCGCACCCCCCTGCAGGGGTTCACCTCGACGCCCCGGCCGCTGGACGGCGTCCCGCCGTTCGTGTGGCACGGCTCGATCCGCTCCCCCGAGATCGCCGAGCAGGCCGCCTACTACGGCGACGGCTTCTTCGCCAACCACATCTTCTGGCCGCCCTCGCACACCGAGCGGATGATCGGCCTCTACCGGCAGCGCTTCGAGCACTACGGCCACGGCTCGGCCGACCAGGCCATCGTCGGGCTCGGCGGCCAGGCGTTCATGAGGAGGAACAGCCAGGACGCGGTCGCCGAGTTCCGGCCGTACTTCGACAACGCCCCGGTCTACGGCCACGGCCCCTCACTGGAGGAGTTCACCTCCCAGACGCCGCTGACCGTCGGCAGCCCGCAGCAGGTGATCGAGCGCACCCTGGGCTTCCGGGAGTACGTCGGCGACTACCAGCGCCAGCTGTTCTTGATGGACCACGCCGGCCTGCCACTCAAGACCGTCCTCGAGCAGCTCGACCTGCTCGGCGAGGAGGTCGTGCCGGTGCTGCGCAAGGAGCTCGCCGCGCTCAAGCCCGCGCACGTCCCCGACGCGCCCACCCACGCCTCGCTGGTCGCCGCCGCCGGTGGCCCGGTCGACGGTCCGGTCCGCACCGCCACCGACGACGTGACCGGCCGTTCCCCCGAGGAGACCCGATGACCCGCACCGTCGCCGTCGTCACCGCGGGCCTGAGCCAGCCGTCCTCGACGCGGCTGCTGGCGGACCGGATCGGCGCGGCCGTCGACCGCGCGCTGCGGCTGTACGGCGAGCAGGTCGACGTCGTCACCGTCGAGCTGCGCGGGCTCGCGCACGCGCTGACCGACCACCTGCTGACCGGCTTCCCCTCGCCGGAGCTCGCGGCCGCCCAGGAGACCGTCGCCCGGGCGGACGCGGTGGTCGCGGCGACCCCGGTGTTCAGCGCGTCCTACAGCGGCCCGTTCAAGTCGTTCTTCGACCTGCTCGAGCAGGACGCCCTGGCGGGCAAGCCGGTCCTGGTCGCCGCGACCGCGGGCTCGGCCCGGCACTCGCTGGTGCTCGACTTCGCGCTGCGGCCGCTGTTCACCTACCTGCACGCGGTCGTCGTACCCACCGGCGTGTTCGCGGCCGCCGAGGACTTCGGCAGCACCGCGGGCGGGTCGCTCTCGGAACGCATCGACCGCGCGGCCCGGGAGCTCGCCGGCCAGGTCGCCGGGCGACGGGACACCCGGCCGGTGGACCCGTTCGAGAACCCGACCCCGTTCGAGGACCTCCTCAACGGCACCCGCTGACGGGGACCTTCTGCCCTGTCCTGCCGAGGCCCTTCCTCACAGCATGGAGTCGAGCGCGCCGTCGCACCGGCGGCGAGGAAGGTCACCATGGACGTCAACGAGATCCTCGGCACGGCCCGCGACACCATCACCGTCAAGCGGGTCTACGGCGAGCCCTACGAGAAGGACGGCCTCACGGTCATCCCGGCCGCCACCGTCGGCGGCGGCGGAGGAGGCGGGTCCGCCCACGACCAGCACGGACAGGACAACGCGGGCGGAGGCTTCGGGCTCAGCGGCCGCCCCGTGGGGGCGTTCGTGATCAAGGACGGTCAGGTCAGCTGGCGCCCCGCGGTGGACCCCAACCGGATCGTCGCGACGCTCGGCGCGGTGGCCGTCGTCTACCTGGTCAGCCGGGCGCGCCTGGTGCGGGCCCGGGCCCGGTTGGCGCGCCGGACGTCGGAGCGCTGAGGCTCAACCCACCGCCCGCGCCGCGGCCCGGCCCGCGACCCGCCCGGAGAACAGGCAACCGCCGAGGAACGTGCCCTCGAGCGAGTTGTAGCCGTGCATCCCGCCGCCGCCGAAGCCGCTGACCTCCCCCGCGGCGTACACGCCGGGCAGCGGGGTGCCGTCCGCGCGCAGCACCCGGCCGTCGAGGTCGGTCTCGAGGCCGCCGAGGGTCTTGCGGGTCAGGATGTTCAGCCGTACGGCGATCAGCGGCCCGGCCTTGGGGTCCAGCATCTTGTGCGGCGACGCGACCCGGACCAGCCGGTCCCCGCGGTAGCGGCGCGCGCCGCGCAGGGCCGCGATCTGGAGGTCCTTGGTGAACGCGTTGTCCATCTCGCGGTCACGGGCCGCCACCACCCGGGTCAGCTCGTCGGCGTCGATCAGGCCGTCGCCGGTCAGCTCGTTCATGCCGCGCGCCAGCGCGGCGAGGTCGTCGGCGACGACGAAGTCGGCGCCGTGCCGCTTGAACGCCTCGACCGGCCCGGGCGCGCCGCCGCGCACCCGCTTGAGCAGCAGCGGAACGTCCTTGCCGGTGAGGTCCGGGTTCTGCTCCGACCCGGAC
Organism: uncultured Actinomycetota bacterium; assembly: GCA_963838025.1. Taxonomy (GTDB): domain Bacteria; phylum Actinomycetota; class Actinomycetes; order Propionibacteriales; family Nocardioidaceae; genus Nocardioides_B. The sequence continues at coordinate 437,125 of CAWIPF010000001.1, read as the reverse complement.
AGCGCGAACTCCTTCTCGATGATCTTCTGGGTGAGCACGAACCACGAGTAGTCGTGGCCGGTCGACATCAGGTGGCGGAGCGTGCCGAGGGTGTCGAAGCCCGGGTAGCACGGCGCCGGCAGCCGGCGACCGGTCGCGTCCAGCCACAGCGAGGAGGGTCCCGGCAGGATCCGGATGCCGTGGTCGGCCCAGATCGGGTCCCAGTTCTGCAGGCCCTCGACGTAGTGCCACATCCGGTCGGGGTTGATCACGCTGCCTCCGGCGGCCGCGGTGATCTGCTGCATCCTGCCGTCGACGTGCGCGGGCACCCCCGCGAGCATCCTGCGCGGCGGCCTGCCCAGCCGCTCCGGCCAGGCCCTGCGGACCAGGTCGTGGTCGCCCCCGATCCCCCCGGAGGTGACCACCACCGCCTGGGCGCGCAGCTCGAAGTCGCCGGTCTCGACGCGCGAGCTCGCCTGCCCGCGTCGTACGTCGCTGGGCTCCAGGGTCCGCCCCCGGACGCCGCCGACGGTGCCGGCGGTGGACACCAGACCGTCGACCCGGTGCCGGAACCGCAGCTCCACCAGCCCGCGGGCCACCGCGGCCCGCACCCGTCGCTCGAACGGCTCGAGGAGGCCCGGACCGGTGCCCCAGGTGATGTGGAAGCGCGGCACCGAGTTGCCGTGGCCGTCCGCCCGGCCGTCACCCCGCTCCGCCCAGCCCACGACGGGGAACAGCCGCACGCCCAGGCCGTGCAACCACGGCCGCTTCTCACCCGCGGCGAAGTCGAGGTAGGCCGTCGCCCACTCCCGCGGCCAGTGGTCCTCGGGCCGGTCGAACTGCGCGCTGCCCATCCAGTCCTGGAGCGCGAGCGCGTGGGAGTCCTTGATGCCCATCCGCCGCTGCTCGGGACTGTCGACCAGGAACAGGCCCCCGAAGGACCAGAACGCCTGGCCGCCGAGGCTCTGCTCGGGCTCCTGGTCGAGCAGGATCACCCGCCTGCCGGCGTCTGCCAGCTCGGCCGTTGCGACGAGGCCGGCCAGCCCGGCGCCCACGACGATGACGTCAGCATCCATGGCGGGCAGTCTTGCGTGCGCGTGCACGCACCGGAACCCCGTGGAGGCGAGGCGTCGGTCACGCCGCGGTTCGCGACGCCGGCCGGCCGGCCGGCTCCGAGCCGCCCTGGCCCTCACCGTGCCCGCGTCGGCGGCGCACCCGCCAGACGACCAGGGCCGCCGCGGCCAGCACCCCGATGCCGATGGCACCGCCCTGGCCGAGGTAGTGGGCGACCTGCTCGTAGGAGCTGCCCGCCAGGTAGCCGGCGACGACCGCGCCCACACCCCACACCAGCCCGCCCGCGGCGTTGTAGGCCAGGAAGCGCCGGTAGCGCATCTGGCTGAGCCCGGCCAGGCCGGGCGTGACCGCACGCAGGAAGGCGGTGAACCTGCCCAGGAAGACCGCGCTCGCGCCGCGGCCGTCGAGGAACGCGCGGGCGCCCCGGACCTTGTGCTCGTGCCTGCGCAGCAGCCGGGACCGCAGCATCCGGGGGCCGAACCTGCGCCCGACCTCGTAGCCGACGCTGTCGCCCACGATCGCGGCCACGACCACCACCGCGCCGAGCACGAACACGGAGAGCCGGCCGGTCGAGGCCAGGAAGCCGCCGAGCAGCACCGCCGTCTCGCCGGGCACCACGAACCCGAGGAAGAACGCGGCCTCGCCGAACACGAGGGCGCCGATCGCCGACAGCACGACCGGTGCCGGAACGTGCAGCAACGCGTGGAGCATGCCTGTCACGTTCCTACGGTAGCCGGGCCACCTGAAGCCGGCGTGAACGGCGGCTGTCAGCAGGCTGTCACACTCGGTGCCATGAACGTGGACACTGCAACCACCGACCTGGCGACGGCCGACGGCACCGCCGACGCCTTCGTCGCCGCTCCCGCCGGCGGCGCCCCCCGGCCCGGCGTGCTGCTCTACATGGACGCCTTCGGCCTGCGGTCCCGCCTGGAGGAGATGGCCGCCCGCATCGCCGCCGAGGGCTACGTCGTGCTGGTGCCGAACGTCTTCTACCGGCACGGGCGAGCACCCCTCGTCGACACCTCCGGGCTGGCGCGGCCGGAGAACCGGGAACGGCTGTTCGCCACCCTCGGGCCGTTCATGGAGGCGCTGTCCCCCGAGCCGGCGATGCGGGACGCCGAGGCGTACCTCTCCTGGCTCGCCGCGGACCCGCGCGTCGCCGACGGACCGGTCGGCGTGGTCGGCTACTGCATGGGCGGCGCGCTGGCGCTGCGCACCGCGGCCCACCTGCCCGACCGGGTCGCGGCGGTCGCGAGCTTCCACGGCGGCCGGCTCGCCACCGACGCCGCCGACAGCCCGCACCTGCTGCTCGACCGGGTCGCCGCCGAGGTCTACGTCGGCCACGCCGACCACGACGGCTCGATGCCCCCCGAGCAGCAGCAGCGCCTGGAGGACGCGCTCACCGCCGCCGGGACCGCGCACGTGTGCGAGCTCTACGAGGGCGCCGCGCACGGCTTCACGATGGCCGACACCGCGGCGTACGACGAGGCCGCGACCGCGCGGCACTGGGACCGGCTGCTCGACCTGCTCTCCCGCACGCTGGGCTGACTCCCCAACCGGCCGGCCGCGGGTCGGCGACGCGCGGTCAGTAGCCGATCGGCAGGCCGGCGTAGTTCTCTGCAAGCCCGGCCGCCCCAGCGGCGGACGAGGTCACCCAGCGCAGCTGCGAGAGCTGGAGCTGGGCGTCGAAGTCGTCACCCGAGGTGTGCAGCATCGAGGTCATCCACCACGAGAAGTGCGTGCACCGCCAGACCCGGCGCAGCGCGGTGTCGGAGTAGGAGTCGGCGAGCTCGGGCGAGCCGTCCCTGAGCAGCCCGACCAGCGCCCGCGACAGCAGGGCCACGTCGGCGATCGCGAGGTTGAGCCCCTTGGCCCCGGTGGGCGGCACGATGTGCGCGGCGTCACCGGCCAGGAACAGCCTGCCGTGCCGCATCGGCGTGGAGACGAACGACCGCATCGGCAGGATGCTCTTGTCGGTGATCGGCCCGCGGTGCAGCGCCCAGCCGTCCTGGCCGTGCCCGAGCCGGGTCGCGAGCGCCTCCCAGACCCGGTCGTCGGACCAGGCGGCGATGTCGTCGGCGGGGTCGACCTGCAGGTAGAGCCTCGAGACGGTGGACGACCGCATCGAGTGGAGCGCGAAGCCGTCGGGATGCCAGGCGTAGATCAGCTCGTCGGTCGACGGGGGCACGTCGGCCAGCACCCCGAGCCAGGCGTACGGGTACACCCGCTCCCAGGTGCGCTGCACCGCGGCGGGCACCGAGGGACGCGAGGGGCCGTGGAACCCGTCGCACCCGGCGATCGCGTCGGCCTCGACGCGCCGCGGGGTGCCGGAGGCGTCGACGAAGGTGAGCGACGGACGGTCCGACTCGAGGTCGTGCAGCGCGACGTCGGACACCTCGTAGTAGGACTCCTGGCCGGCGGCGGTCCGCGCCCGCATCAGGTCCTTGGTGACCTCGGTCTGCCCGTAGATCCACACCGAGCGACCGACGTGGTCGACGAAGTCGACGTGGTGGCGCTCGCCCGGCCACTGGAGGTAGATGCCCCGGTGCTCGTCGCCCTCGGCGACGACCCGCTCACCGAGCCCCGCCGATCTGAGCAGGTCCACCGAGGACGACTCGAGCACGCCGGCGCGGATCCGGCCGAGCACGTAGTCGGGGCTGCGGTTCTCGACCAGCACCGTGTCGACCCCCTCGAGGTCGAGCAGGTGCGTGAGCAGCAGCCCGGCGGGGCCGGCTCCGACGACGGCCACCTGGGTGCGCATGGGCTGGTCCTCCCTCGGTCGATCGGCCGGCCGCGGCTCAGGACCGGGCCAGGTCGTGCTCGATGGCGGCGGCGGTCTCGTGCAGCAGCGGCAGGAACTCCCGCCGGGCCTTCTCCTTGGTGATCCGGCTGATGTGGGACGACACGTTGATCGCCGCCACCACGCGGCCCTGCTTGTTGCGCACCGGGACCGCCAGCGACCGCAGCCCGTGCTCGAGCTCCTGGTCGACGAGCGAGTAGCCGTGCTCCCGGACCTCGGTGACCAGGGCCCGGAGCTCGGCCACCGACGGCACGGTGTGCTCGGTGAAGCGCTCCAGCCGGATGGCCTCCAGGTGGGCGTCGAGCGCGCGGTCGTCGAGCCCGGCGAGGAGCACCCGGCCCATCGAGGTGGCGTACGCCGGGAAGCGCGTGCCGACGTTGATCGCCACCGTCATGATCCGCGAGGTCGGCACCCGGGCGACGTACACGATGTCGTGGTTGTCGAGCACCGACATCGACGACGACTCGTGGGTCCGCGCGACCAACGCCTCGAGGTGCGGCTCGGCGATGCCGGGCAGCGAGAGGCTCGACAGGTAGGCGTAGCCGAGGCTCAGCACCTTGGGCGCGAGCCGGAACAGCTTGCCGTCGAAGCGCATGTAGCCCAGGTCGACGAGGGTGAGCAGGAACCGACGGGCGGCGGCGCGGGTCAGCCCGGTGGACCGGGCGACCTCGCTCAGCGTGAGCTCGGACGTCTCCGGACCGAAGGCGGTGATCACGCTCAGACCGCGCTCGAGGGACTGGACGTAGTGGGGCCCGTGGGGCTGACCGGCGTCGGCATCGTCTGGCACAGCGCTCACTGTCTCACCTCCGCGGCTCGTTGACGCCTCCATCCGGCTGCGGATAGAGTCGTGTTCGACATCGTAACATTTGTTCACGATGCGAACGTTGTCAAACGCGACACGAGGACTCCCCCTTTGGCAGAGATCACCAGCCTGGGCGACGCGGTCGCCGGGCTCGTCCACGACGGCGACACCGTCGCCCTCGAGGGTTTCACACACCTGATCCCCACCCTGGCCGGGCACGAGATCATCCGGCAGCAGCGACGCGGGCTGACGCTGGCGCGGATGACCCCCGACCTCGTCTACGACCAGATGATCGGGATGGGGACCGCGGCCAGGCTCGTGTTCAGCTGGGGCGGCAACCCGGGTGTGGGCTCGCTGCACCGCTTCCGCGACGCGGTCGAGAACGGCTGGCCGCGGCCGCTCGAGGTCGACGAGCACAGCCACGCCGGGATGGCCAACCGCTACGTCGCCGGCGCCTCCCGGCTGCCGTTCGCGGTGCTGCGCGGCTACCAGGGCAGCGGTCTCGTCGAGCGCAGCGCGACCATCTCCACCGTGACCTGCCCCTTCACCGGCGAGCAGCTCGCCGCGGTCGCCGCGCTGAACCCCGACGTGACCGTGATCCACGCCCAGCGTGCGGACCGGCGGGGCAACGTGCAGCTGTGGGGCATCCTCGGCGTCCAGAAGGAGGCGGTGCTCGCCGCGGACCGGGTGATCGTGACGGTCGAGGAGGTCGTCGACGAGCTCGACGCGCGACCCGGCGCCCTGGTGCTCCCGAGCTGGGTGGTCACGGCCGTGGCCCCGGTGCCCGGCGGCGCCCACCCGTCGTACGCCGCGGGGTACACCACCCGCGACAACGCCTTCTACACCGCGTGGGACCGGATCAGCCGCGACCGCGACACGTTCACGGCCTGGATGCAGGAGCACGTGCTCGAGCCGACGACGCCGAAGGCGGGAGCGCGATGACCGCGGCCGCCTCCGCCCCGGACGCCTCCTGGACGTCCGACGAGATGATGACGGTCGCGTCGGCGCGGGCGCTGGCCACGGCCCGGACCTGCTTCGTGGGCATCGGCCTGCCGAGCTCCGCGGCGAACCTCGCCCGCCTCACCGCGAACCCGGAGCTGGTGCTCATCTACGAGTCGGGGACCATCGGGGCCAAGCCGTCGGTGCTGCCGCTGTCGATCGGCGACGGCGAGCTCGCCGACACCGCGGACTCGGTCGTCCCGGTGCCGGAGATCTTCAACTACTGGCTCCAGGCCGGCCGCTGCGACGTCGGCTTCCTGGGCGCCGCACAGGTGGACCGCTTCGCCAACATCAACACCACCGCGATCTCGCGCGGGGGCGGCCGCCCGGACCTGCGGCTCCCGGGCGCCGGTGGGGCACCCGAGATCGCCGCGCACGCGGGCAAGGTGCTCATCGCGGTCCGGCACAGCACGCGGGTCTTCGTCGACGAGCTGGCGTTCGTCACCAGCGTCGGGTTCGGCTCCGGGCCGGGCGACCGTGAGCGGCTGGGGCTCGCGGGGGCCGGCCCCACCGAGGTGATCACCGACCTCGGCAGCATGGAGCCGGACCCGGAGACCCGCGAGCTCACCCTGGTGGCGGTGCACCCAGGGGTTACCGTCGACCAGGTGCTGGCGGCGACCGGCTGGCCCTTGAAGGTGGCCGACGAGGTCCGCACCACCACCCCGCCGGACGGCGAGGAGCTCACCGCGCTCCGCACGCTGCAGGCTCGGACGAAGGAGGCACACAGTGCACGGTCGTGACGTGTTCGTCGTGGACGCGGTCCGCACCCCGGTCGGGAGGTTCGGGGGCGCCCTGGCCAAGGTGCGCCCCGACGACCTGGCCGCCACGGTCATCAGGGCGCTGCTGGCGCGCAACCCCTCGCTCGACCCGGCGCGCATCGACGAGGTCTACTTCGGCGCCGCGAACCAGGCCGGGGAGGACAACCGCAACGTGGCCCGGATGGCCTCGCTTCTCGCCGGCCTGCCGGTGAGCGTGCCCGGGTCCACGGTCAACCGGCTGTGCGCGTCCAGCCTCGACGCGCTGATCATGGCCGCGCGCGCGATCGCCGTGGGCGACGCGTCGGTCATGGTGGTCGGCGGCGTGGAGTCGATGACCCGCGCCCCGTGGGTGCTGCCCAAGGCCGAACGCGCCTTCCCGGCCGGCAACGCCGAGCTGCACTCCACCACCCTCGGCTGGCGGATGGTCAACCCGGACATGCCCTCGCAGTGGTCGGTCAGCCTCGGCGAGGCGACCGAGCAGCTCGCGGAGCGGTACGCCGTCAGCCGCGAGGCCGCCGACGAGTTCTCCGCCCGCAGCCAGGAGCTGTCGGCGAAGGCCTGGGCCGACGGGGCGTACGACGGACAGGTCGTCCAGGTCGGGGGCGCGGAGATGACCCGCGACGAGGGCATCCGCGACGGCGTGAGCGTCGAGTCGCTGGCCGCGCTGAAGCCGTCGTTCCGCAAGGACGGGACCGTGACCGCCGGCAACGCCTCCCAGCTCTCCGACGGCGCGGCCGCGCTGCTGCTCGTCGACGAGGCCGGCCTGAAGGAGCTCGGCGTCGAGCCGCTGGCGCGGGTCACCGCCTCCGGCGTGGACGCGGTCGAGCCGCAGTTCTTCGGCATCGGCCCGGTGCAGGCGGTCAACCGCGCGCTGGCCAGGGCCGGGCGCACCCACTCCGAGGTCACCGCCATGGAGCTCAACGAGGCGTTCGCGGCGCAGTCGCTGGCCTGCCTCTCGGAGTGGCCCGACCTGGACCCCGCCGTGGTCAACCGGCTCGGCGGCGCGATCGCCATCGGGCACCCGCTCGGCTGCTCCGGCGCTCGCCTCGCGGGCTCGCTCGCGCACCAGCTCGCGGCCGCCGGATCGGGTGTCGGCGTGGCCGCCCTCTGCATCGGCGTGGGCCAGGGCCTCGCCGTCACCATGGAACGCTAGACCCGGCCGCAGCAAGGAGATCCGATGTCCGACCCGATCGTTCCCGGCCGGCTGGCCGACCTGGACCCGCCGTACCTCTTCCCCGACTACCGCTCGACGGTGCTGCGCTCACCGAGCAAGGCGCTGGTGATGCCCCCGTCCGGGCTCACCGAGCTGACCGGGCCGAGGTTCGGCGAGGGCGACGTCCGAGACACCGACGCCGACCTGACCGTGCACGGCAGCGGCGAGCCGATCGGCGAGCGGATCATCGTGCACGGCCGGGTCACCGACAACGCGGGCCGGCCGGTGCGCAGCTCGCTGGTCGAGGTGTGGCAGGCCAACTCGGCCGGCCGCTACCTGCACAAGGGCGACCAGCACCCGGCGCCGATCGACCCCAACTTCGTGGGCGCCGGACGCTGCCTGACCGACGAGGACGGCCACTACCGCTTCGTCACGATCAAGCCCGGGCCGTATCCGTGGAAGAACCACAACAACGCCTGGCGGCCGGCCCACATCCACTTCTCGCTGTTCGGGCGCGCGTTCACCCAGCGGCTGGTCACCCAGATGTACTTCCCGGGCGACCCGCTGTTCTTCCAGGACCCCATCTACAACTCGGTGCGCGACGAGCGGGCCCGCAAGCGGATGATCTCCGCCTACGACCACGGGGTCACCGTGCCGGAGTGGGCGACCGGCTACCGGTTCGACATCGTGCTCGGCGGCGCCGAGGCGACACCCTTCGAGGACGGGGAGGCGTGATGGCCGCCGAGTACACCTACGAGGTCACCGACGTCTCGGCCACCCCGGGCCTGACACCGCACCAGACCGTGGGCCCGTTCTTCCACTTCTCGCTGCCCTACGAGCACGGGCCCCGCGTGGCCGGCCCCGACCGGCCCGGCGTCTTCCGGCTCAGCGGCCGGGTCGTCGACGGCGAGGGCAACGCGGTCCCGGACTCGCTGGTCGAGATCTGGCAGGCCGACGAGCACGGCCACCTCGTCACGGAGCCCGGCATCTACACCGAGGTCGTCGACGGCGGCTTCCGCGGCTTCGGCCGCTGCCGGACCGACGGGGACGGCGGCTTCGTGTTCCACACCGTCAAGCCGGCCGGGGTGCCCACCGTCGACGGGCAGCCGCAGGCTCCGCACATCGCGATGTCGGTGTTCGCCCGCGGCATGCTGCGCCGCGTGGTCACCCGGGTGTACTTCGAGGACGAGACGTCGGCCAACGCGGCCGACCCGCTGCTCGGGTCGGTCGACGAGGCGCGCCGCTCCACGCTGATAGCCACCACGGCAGAAGATGGCTACCGTTTCGACGTGCACATCCAGGGTGAGAACGAGACCGTGTTCCTCGATGTCTTCGCCAGGTGACACCGAGCATCCCGAGGACGTCGGGCTGCTCTCGCCGGTGTCGGCGGGCACCGTGGTGGAAGGCCTCACCGGCGACCGCGCCGTGGTGGCCGCGATGGTGCGGGTCGAGGCGGCCCTGCTGCACGCCCTCGCCGACACCGCCCTCGCCCCCGCGGCGCTGCACGACGACGCCGAGCGGCTGCTCGACGGCGACGTCGACCCGCGCCGGCTGGCACTGGACGCTGTCGCGGGCGGCAACCCGGTGATCTCGCTGGTCGACCTGCTGCGCGACCGGGTCGGGGGCGAGCACCGGTGCTGGGTGCACACCGGGGCGACCAGCCAGGACGTCGTGGACTCCGCGCTGATGCTGGTCGCGGCCGCGGCGATGCGCCGGGTCGAGGCGGACCTGACCCGGCTGGCGGGCACGCTCGCCACGCTCTGCGACGAGACCCGGGCCCTGCCGGTGGTGGCCCGCACCCTGACCCAGCAGGCGCTGCCGACGACCCTGGGCATGCGTGCGGCCGGCTGGCTCGCCGGCGTGCACGACGCGGTGCGTGCGGTGCGCGCGTGCACGACGTTGCCGGTGTCGCTCGGCGGCCCGGTCGGCACCGCCTGGCAGTACGGCGCGGCCGGACCGGAGGTGCTCGACGCGTTCGCCCGCCGGCTGGGTCAGCGCACCACGGTCGCGTCCTGGCACACCCGGCGCACCCCGGTGCTCGAGGTGGCGACGGCGGCGACGGTCACGACCGCTGCCTGCGGCAAGATCGCGGTCGACGTACTGGCGCTGGGGCAGAGCGAGGTGGGCGAGCTCCACGAGGAGCACGGCGGTCCCAGCTCGTCGATGGCCCACAAGGCCAACCCGGCCCGGTCGGTCCTCGTCGCCGCCGCGGCCCGCCAGGTCCCCGCGCTCGGCACGGTCGTGGCGGCGTCGGCGGTGGCCGAGCAGGAGCGGCCGGCCGGCGCGTGGCACGCCGAGTGGCAGCCGCTGCGCACGATGCTCAGGCTGGCCGGTGGCGCCGCCGAGCACACCGCGGAGCTGGTCGCCGGCCTCCGGTACGACGAAGCGGCGATGCGCCGCAACCTCGACCGGCTGGTGGACGCGGTCGGCGAGGACGACGAGTGGGTCTCCGGCCACGTCGACCACGTCGGGGTCTGGATAGACAGGGTGCTCGCCCAGCACGAGGAGGTGTTCGCGTGACCGCGGAGACGGTGGAGCTCAAGCACTACGAGCAGGGACCGCTGGATGCGCCGGCGGTGGTCCTGGCGCCGTCGCTGGGCACGACGCTCGCGATGTGGGACGGCCTGGCGGAGAAGCTCGCACGCGGCTACCGCGTGGTCCGCTTCGACACCCGCGGCCACGGCGCGTCGCCCGCTCCCCCGGGGCCCTGGTCGCTCAGCGACCTGGCCGGCGACGTGGTGGCGCTCGCGGACTCGCTCGACATCGACCGGTTCGCGTTCGTGGGCCTCTCGCTCGGCGGCGCGGTCGGCCAGGTGCTCGCCCTCGAGCACCCCGAACGGCTCACCGCCCTCGTGCTCTGCTGCACCGGCCCGTCCTTCGGCGAGCCGGAGACCTGGCGCGAGCGGGCCGCGCGGGTGCGCGCCGAGGGCATGGACTTCCTGGCCGAGCCCTCCAAGGACCGGTGGTTCACCCCCGCGTTCCGGGAGTCCCACCCGCGCGAGGTCAACCGGTTGATCAAGATGCTGACCGGCACCGTCCCCGAGAGCTACGCCACGTGCTGCGATGCGCTCGCGGCGTACGACGTGACCGGGCGGCTCGGCGAGATCGACCTGCCGACCCGGGTCATCGCCGGCGCCGAGGACCCGGTCAGCCCGCCGTCGGTCGCCCGCGCGATGGTGGCGGCGATGCCGCGCGCCGACCTGGTCGTGATCGAGGACGCCTCGCACATCGCCAACATCGTCCAGCCGTCGGCGTTCGACGCCGCGGTCCTCGAGCACCTGGAGAGGCACCTGTGAGCGGCACCCCCGACTACGAGGCCGGCATGAGGGTCCGCCGCGAGGTCCTCGGCGACGCGCACGTCGACCGCGCGAGCGCGAACACAACCGAGGTCACACGCGACTTCCAGGAGCTGATCACCCGGTACGCCTGGGGCGGGGTCTGGACCCGTGAGGGGTTGCCGCGACGGGACCGTTCGATCGTGGTGCTCACCGCGCTGGTGGCCGGCCGCCACTTCGACGAGCTCGAGTTCCACCTGCGGGCGGCGCTCACCAACGGGCTGACCGAGCAGGAGATCGTCGAGGTGCTGCTGCAGACGGCCGTCTACTGCGGCGTACCGGCCGCCAACTCGGCGTTCGCCGTGGCCGCCCGCGTGCTGGGCGAGGACACCTGAGCGACGTCCATGCGGCGACCGAGCCGGTATAACGTGACTCACCAGACCGCACCCGCCTTGGAGGCGCCGCCATGACCCACCCGGTCCTCGTGCTCAACGGCCCGAACCTGAACCTGCTCGGCGACCGCGACCCGGACGTCTACGGCACCGCCACGCTGGCCGACGTCGAGGACCTGTGCCGCACCGAGGGCAAGACGCTCGGCCTGGACGTCGAGTGCTTCCAGAGCAACCACGAGGGCGAGCTCATCGACCGCGTCCACGCCGCGTTCGCAGCGAGCCAGGGAGTGGTCGCGAACCTCGGCGGCTTCAGCCACACCTCCGTCGCGATCATGGACGCCCTCGAGGTGCTGACCACGCCGGTCGTGGAGGTGCACCTGTCCAACATCCACGCCCGCGAGGAGTTCCGGCACCGGTCCTACGTCTCGCGCGTGGCCGACGCGGTCATCGTGGGCGCCGGCGTGCACGGCTACGTCCTGGCGCTGCGGCACATCGCCCACCTGTTCGACGCTCGCTGAGCCGTCGTGGCCAGGCTCGTCTACTCGGCGATCACCTCCCTCGACGGCTTCGTCGCCGACGAGCGCGGAGACTTCGGCTGGGCGGCACCGGACGAGGAGGTGCACGCGTTCGTGAACGAACTCGAACGCCCGGTCGGCACCTACCTCTACGGGCGCCGGATGTACGACGTGATGGCCGGCTGGGAGACCGTCGACACCTCCGCGGAGCAGCCGGCGGCCGGATGAAGGCGGCCGCCCGGCGCGACCTCACCGTCGGCGGAGCGGGCCTCGCCGCGCAGGCCCTCGCGGCCGGCCTCGTCGACGACCTGCACCAGCTCGTCACTCCGGTGGTCGTCGGCGGCGGGACCCACTGGCTGCCTCGCGGCGTACGACTGCGGCTGGAACTGGTGTCCGAGCGCCGTTTCGGCAGCCGGGTCGTGCACCTGCACTACCGGACCGGGGGCTAGTGGCTGCCGAACACCTGGACGTAGAGCCAGGCCACGACGACGAGGACCAGCAGCGCCCACCTCAGCCGGCCGACCCAGAGCCGCACGGCGTCATGCTTCGGGCCGGCGGGCGCCGCGGCGCCGTCGTCCGGCAGGCCGTGGCGTCGTGCCGCCAGCTCCTGCTCGACGCCGTCGAGGTAGGCGTCGACCTCCGCCATCTCGTAGCCCTCGCGCACCCGCACGGGGGTGAACGTCACGGCGCGGACGTCCTCGGGCCGCAGGTCGGGGACCGGGGACCTCAGGGCCCGCGCGGCGCGGTCGACGAACGCGTCCACCTCGGACCTCGTGTAGCCCTCACGGAAGCGCACCCGCGTGAAGGCGAGCCGGTCCGCGGCGGCCTCACCGGCCGGGTCACGGGGCGTCGGCGTCATGGGGCCTACTGTCCCGCGCGGGGGCGGCGCACCGCAACGGGCACGCCGCAAATTCGCAGAGAGCCCGACCCACGATCTCAGGTACGCCTCCTGGCCGGCGCCACCGAGGTGAGCCAATGGGTCGAACCAGACCGGCTGGCCCCTTGTCCCGTGCAGGCGAATCGAGAGACCTCATGTCACAGAGCGCAGAGCCGACGCCCATCCTCTGGATCGTTGGATCAGTCGGGACCGGCAAGTCCGACACCTCCTACCACCTGTTCTCCCGTCTGTTCAGGAGCGGTACACCCATCGCCCGTCTGGACCTCGACGACGTCGGCATGTGCCATCCGGCGCCCGAGGGTGACCCGGACAACCACCGGGTGAAGGCGGCCGCGATGGCGGCGGCGTGGTCGGTGTACGAAGCCCATGGAGCAACCTGCTTCGTCGTCTCCGGAGGCATCAACACGGCGAGCGAGAAGGCCCTGCACCAGCGTCAGATCCCGGACGCGGCCTGGTGCGTCGTGCGTCTGCGCATCGGCGCCCACGAGCGACGGCGGCGCACCGAGTCACGCGGACGTCTCCTCGGGCAGGACCGGACGACCGTCGAGGCGTGGATCGAAGGCGGGATCGAGGACGAGGCCACGCTGGAGGCAACGGCCACGTTCGCCGACTTCACCGTCGACACTGACGGCCTGGACCAGCAGCAGGTCGTCGACACGGTCCTCCGGGTCACCGGCTGGCCGTCGGCGCCGGGCTCGACACGGACGAGCCCCGCCGTTGACACCTCCCGGGGTCGGGAGCTTGGGTGAAGACCCGGACCCGCCCGCACCCAGGAGGGACAGATGAGCGACTCCCGAGCCGGCCAGACGTCGAGCGAGACCACCGACAGCCACCCGCCTGACGGCGCCCGTCTCCCCACCGCCGACGAGATGTCCCAGGAGGAGATCGACGAGATCGAGGCCGAGCGCAAGGAGCGGCTCGCCGAGGAGAACCGGCCGGAGAACGCGGAGGTGGACAACACCGACCGGGACTTCGACACCACCACGGGGGCATTCACCGACTCCGGCCCCGACGCGGAGCTCGGGCCGTTCAGCGACCCCGAGTAGGGCCGCTAGCGGCGGCCGCGGCGTGCGCGCAGGTAGTCCGCGACGACGTACTCCCCCAGCCGGGTCAGGTCCGGGGTGAACACCCGACCACCGGCCCGGCGGGCGACCGCGTCCACGAACCGGGCCAGGCCGGGGTCGTCGCCGAGCATGAAGAGGTTGAGCGCGGCGCCGTACCTGGTCAGCTCGTCGACCTGGGCCACGGTGGCCCGCAGCGTCTCGGTCGTGGTGGGCCAGTTGAAGTAGGGCGTGCCGTCCTCGAGCAGGTGCGCGGTCGGCTCGCCGTCGGTGACCACGAGCACGACGGGCTCGGCGTCGGAGTGCCGGCGCAGGTGCCGACCGGCGAGCATCAGCGCGTGCTGGAGGTTCGTGCCCTGCACCCACTCGGGCTCGACGCCGGCGAGCTCGACCGGCGAGAGCCTGTGCGCCATCCGGTGGAAGCCGATGATCTCCAGCGCGTCCTGGCGGAACCGGGTCGCCACCAGGTGCGACAGGGCCAGCGCGGTCTGCTTCATCGGCCCCCAGCGGCCCTCCTGCACCATCGAGAACGAGAGGTCCACGCACAGCGCCACCGCGGCCGTCGTACGCCGCTCGGTCTCGACGACCTCGAAGTCGTCGACCATGAGCGTGCCCGGGATCGACCCGCCACGCCGGAGCGCGTTGGCCACGGTGCGGACGGCGTCGAGCGGCAGCTCGTCGCCGAACTCCCAGGCGCGGGTCGAGCCGACCGGCTCGTCGGCCGACCCGGTCCGGTGGTCCTCGTGCGCGCCGGGGCCGGCGGCCTCGATCCGGCTGAACACGCGACGGAGCGCGGTCTCGCCGAGCCGGCGCACCGCGCGCGGGGTCAGCCGCAGCCCGTCGTCGCCGCGGGAGAGGAAGCCCTGCCGCTCCAGCTCGCGCTCGAGCTCGCGGAGGGCCCGGAAGTCCGCGGCCGCCGTCCCGCCGAGGTGCCGCTCGAGCGCCTCCACGTCGACGTCGTCGAGCGTGGAGCCGGGGTAGGACTGCGACAGCGACTGCTCGAGCGCCTCGAGGTCGGCCAGCTCCGCGAGCGCCTCCACCGCGTCGCTGTAGCCCATCGGCTCACCGCCGGGGCGCAGGTCGGCGGGCCCCCGGTCGAGGCCCGGTCGCAGCGCCCGCAGGTTGTCCGACAGCTGCGCCATCTGCGAGGCCAGGTCCGGGTCGGACATCGCCTCGCTCATGAGCTGGGCGAGCTGGTTGCGCTCCTCCGGCGACAGCGAGGCCATCATCCGGTCGGCCGCGGCCTGGCGCCGGGCCAGGGCGTCGATGAGCTCGTCGACTGATCCGGGATTCTCCGGGAACAGGTCACCGTGCCGCTCCATGAACTCCCGGAACCGGTCGGTCGTGTCCTCGCCGCGGGCGTGCGCGGCCAGCAGCCCGTTGAGGTCGGCGAGCATGTCCTTGACCTGCTGCATCATCGCCGGGTCGGGATCCTCCAGTGCCCGCTTGAGGCCGGCGAACTGGGCCCCGAGGACCTCCTGGCGCAGCATCTGCTTGATCGCCTCGTAGGTGGCGCGGGCCTGCGGCGAGTGCCAGTCGTAGTCGCGCAGCCCGCGCACCGCGCCCGCGGTGTCGTCCGGCAGCGTGGCCAGCTCCATCTCCGCCCAGCGGGCGCCCTCGTCGTCCTCGCCGGCCAGGGTGTCGCGCTCCTCGGCGAGGGCCTGGTCGAGCGCGGCGCGCACCTGGTCCAGGGTGCCGCCGAGGTCGCCGCGTCGGCGGGCGGCCCGCTGCATCCGGCGGACCCGGCCGGCGAGGTCGTCGAGGCCCCGGTGACCGTCCAGCCCGCGTCGCATCAGGTCCTGCAAGGCCTCCCGCAGCGACCCGCCGGCGAGCACGTCGCGCCCGACGGCGTCCAGCGCGGCGCGCACGTCGTACGGCGGGGCGAGGGGGTCCGGCCCGCCGCTCCAGGGCTGGTAGCGGAACCGCGGGGAGGCCATGTCAGGCCCCGTAGACCGCGCGGCCGGCCACCGACTCCTTGCCGATCCGGCGGGTCAGGTGCAAGCCCTCCAGCACCAGCTCGACGGCCGCGGCGACCTCTCCGGGAGTGGCGTCGTCGCCGTGCCCGAGGCGGTCGAGCACCTTGGACAGCCCCGGCACCGTGCCGACCTGGGAGAGCAGGTCCGTGGCCGGCACCAGGTCGCCGGTCTCGACCGTGGCGCCCTGGGCGAACAGCTCGGTGAAGCCGGACAGGTCGAGGCCCGCGAGCCGGTCGCGGAAGGTCTCGGCGGTCGCCACCTTCAGCAGGTGCTCGACCACCTCGGTCTCGCGGCCCTCCTCACCCATCTCGAACTCCACCTTGCCGAGCAGCGTCGGGAGGACCGCCGGCAGGTCGCCGA
Source organism: uncultured Actinomycetota bacterium (assembly GCA_963838025.1). Taxonomy (GTDB): domain Bacteria; phylum Actinomycetota; class Actinomycetes; order Propionibacteriales; family Nocardioidaceae; genus Nocardioides_B. The sequence continues at coordinate 421,083 of CAWIPF010000001.1, read as the reverse complement.
CCCGGGCCACCGCGTCGTGCTCGCCGGCCCGCGCGGCACGCCGGAGTGCCGAGGCGGCCACCGCCTCGGCAGCCGCGATCGCGAACCGGGCACTGACGCCGGAGCGGTGGTCGACCGAGGGCGAGTCGCGCAGCTCGCGGGTCAGCCGGGCCACCACCTCCAGCAGGTGCTCGGGCACGTCGGCGACGAGTGCCGCCTCCTGGCCGATCAGGGTCACCTCCTCGGCGACCTCGACCGGGTAGTGGGTGCGGATCTCGGCGCCGAAGCGGTCCTTGAGGGGGGTGATGATCCGGCCCCGGTTGGTGTAGTCCTCGGGGTTGGCGGTGGCGACGAGGAGCACGTCGAGCGGCAGCCGCAGCGAGTAGCCGCGGACCTGGATGTCGCGCTCCTCCAGCACGTTGAACATCGCCACTTGGATGCGCTCTGCGAGGTCGGGCAGCTCGTTGATCCCGAAGACCCCGCGGTTGGTGCGGGGCAGCAGGCCGTAGTGGATGGTCTCGGGGTCGCCCAGCGTCCGGCCCTCGGCGACCTTCACCGGGTCGACGTCCCCGACGAGGTCGCCGACGCTGGTGTCCGGCGTGGCCAGCTTCTCGACGTACCGCTCGTCGCGGTGCCGCCAGCCGACCGGCAGCCCGTCGCCGAGCTCGGCGGCGAGGTTGCGGCACCGCGCGCACACCGGGGCGAGGGGCTCGTCGTGGATCTCGCAGCCCTCGACCACCGGGATCCACTCGTCGAGCAGCGAGACCAGGGTCCGCATCAGGCGGGTCTTGCCCTGGCCGCGCTCACCGAGCAGGACCAGGTCGTGGCCGGCGAGCAGCGCACTCTCCAGCTGCGGCAGCACGGTGTCGTCGAAGCCGACGATGCCGGGGAAGGCGGTCTCCCCCTCGCGGAGCCTGGTGACGAGGTTGGCGCGGATCTCCGCCTTGACCGACCGCGACTGGTATCCGGACTCGCGGAGGGCACCCAGGGTGGTGACGTGCGGCTGGACCATGAGAAGAGCCTAGGTCGGGGGGCAAGACCCCCGGGCCGCTCAGCTCCAGTCGTACGTCACGCCGGTGAGCTCCTCGGAGAGGTCCCAGAGCCTGGTGGACAGCCCCTCGTCGCGCACCAGCGGGTTGCGCCTGGCCGGGCCGATGCGGCCCCTGGTCTCGCGCAACGACTGCGGGCCGGTGTAGGAGCCGGGCTCGGCCGCGGTCGCGGCGTACAACGAGGAGTGCGCGCCGGCCTCGGCGGACTGGAGCATCAGCCTCAGGACCGGCGGCGCGACGAGCCGCACGCCGGGGATCGATCCGAGGCCCTGAGTGGACGTGACCAGCCCGGTGGCCGACACGCCGGGGTGCGCCGCTGCCGAGGTCAGCCCGGCGCCGTGGGCGGCTGCGCGCCGCTGCAGCTCCTCGGCGAACAGCAGGTTGGCCAGCTTGGAGTTCGCGTAGGCCGGTGTCGGGCGGTAGCCCTCGCGCGGGTTGCCCGCCAGCAGGTCGGCCTTCCCCTGGAGGTGGGCGATCGAGGAGACCGTGACCACGCGGGCCGAGCCGGCCGCCAGCAGCGCCGGCAGCAGCCGGCCGGTGAGCGCGAAGTGGCCGAGGTGGTTGGTGCCGAACTGGAGCTCGAAGCCGTCCGCCGTCTCCCGGTAGCGGGGCGGGGTCATCACGCCGGCGTTGTTGACCAGCAGGTGCAGCGGCCCCTGCCGGCGTGCGGCGAAGTCCTCGACCGACGCGAGCGAGGAGAGGTCCAGCCGCTCCACGCGTACGTCGACCCCACCGGCCTCGCGCATCTTCGCCGCTGCCGCCTCTCCGGACTCGACGTTGCGGCAGGCCAGGGTGACCGCGGCCCCCGCCTTGGCGAGCCCGGCAGCGGTGTGCCAACCGATGCCGGAGTTGGCCCCCGTCACGATGGCGGTCCGGCCGTGCAGGGCGGGGAGGTCTTCGGGGGTCCAGGTCATACCGCGGATGCTACTCACGAGTTCCGTGCGGTCCGCACCGGCAGGCTTCCGGTGAACAAGTCGGCACTCAACGCCGAACAAGCCAGCACTCAACGCCGAACAAGCCAGCACTCAACGGCGAACGAGCCAGCACTCAACGGGTGGGGCGGCGGAGCACCACCACGGAGCGGTCGAAGACCGCGAACTCGATGCCCGGCACGAGGGTGGTGGCGTCCTCGAAGATCGAGACGCTGCCCGCCTCGACGTCGTGGGTGTCCAGCGCGACCAGCCAGCCCTCGCCGTACACCTCGTCGGGGATCGTGAACGTGATCGGCTGGTCGCTGGCGTTGAACGCCACCAGGAACGAGTCGTCGACGACCTTCTCCCCACGGCGGTCGGGCTCGGGGATCACGTCACCGTTGAGGAAGACCATCAGGGCGCGGGCGTAGTCGTGGGACCAGTCGGCGTCGCCCATGTTCGTGCCGTCGGGCCGGAACCAGGCGATCTCGCCGACCGCCTCGCCGGGCGCGGGCGTGCCGCCGGCGAAGAACCGGCGCCGGCGGAACACCGGGTGGTCCCGGCGGAGCGCGACCAGGCGCCGGGTGAACGCGACCAGGTCCTGCTGCCACGGCTTGAGGTTCCAGTCCATCCAGGACAGGCCGTTGTCCTGGCAGTAGACGTTGTTGTTGCCCTTCTGGGTCCGCCCGATCTCGTCGCCGTGCGCGATCATCGGCACGCCCTGGGACAGCAGCAGCGTGGTGAGGAAGTTGCGGTGCTGGCGGGCGCGCAGCTCGTTGACCTTCTTGCTGCGGGTGGGCCCCTCGGCGCCGCAGTTCCAGGAGCGGTTGTGGCTCTCGCCGTCGTTGTTGCCCTCGCCGTTGGCCTCGTTGTGCTTCTCGTTGTAGGACACCAGGTCGCGCATGGTGAAGCCGTCGTGCGCGGTGACGAAGTTGATCGAGGCGATCGGCTTGCGGCCGGACTGCTCGTAGAGGTCGGAGGAGCCGGTGATCCGCGAGGCGAACTCGCCCAGGGTGGCCGGCTCGCCGCGCCAGTAGTCGCGCACAGTGTCGCGGAACTGCCCGTTCCACTCGGTCCACAACGGCGGGAAGTTGCCCACCTGGTAGCCGCCCTCGCCGACGTCCCACGGCTCGGCGATGAGCTTCACCTGGCTGACGATCGGGTCCTGCTGGACCAGGTCGAAGAACGCCGAGAGCCGGTCGACCTCGTGGAACTGCCGGGCCAGCGACGCGGCGAGGTCGAAGCGGAAGCCGTCGACGTGCATCTCGATCACCCAGTAGCGCAGCGAGTCCATGATCAGCTGCAGCACGTGCGGGTGGCGCATCAGCAGGGTGTTGCCGGTCCCGGTGGTGTCGAAGTAGTGCGCCAAGTCATCGTCGACGAGCCGGTAGTAGGACTCGTTGTCGATCCCGCGGAAGCAGAGCGTCGGGCCGAGGTGGTTGCCCTCGGCGGTGTGGTTGTAGACCACGTCGAGGATGACCTCGATGCCGGCCGCGTGCAGGCCCTTCACCATCGCCTTGAACTCCTGGACCTGCTGGCCGCGCTGCCCGGTCGAGGAGTAGGCGTTGTGCGGGGCGAAGAAGCCGATGGTGTTGTAGCCCCAGTAGTTGGTCAGCCCCTTGTCGGCCAGGGTGGTGTCCTGCACGAACTGGTGCACGGGCATCAGCTCGATCGCGGTGACGCCCAGCCCGGTCAGGTGCTCGATCATCGCCGGGTGGGCGATCGCGGCGTACGTCCCGCGGATGTCCTCGGGGATGCCCGGGTGGGTCCGGGTGAGCCCCTTCACGTGCGCCTCGTAGAGGACGGTCTCGTGGTACTCCAGGTCGGGGTGGCGGTCGTTGCCCCAGTCGAAGAAGGGGTTGATCACCACCGAGAGCATCGTGTGACCGAGGCTGTCGGCGTCGTTGAAGGCGTCGTGGTCCCCGAACCGGTAGGAGAACAACGACTCGTCGCCGTCGATCTGACCCTCCACCGCCTTGGCGTAGGGGTCCAGCAGGAGCTTGGCCGGGTTGCAGCGGTGGCCCTGCGCGGGCTCGTAGGGTCCGTGCACGCGGTAGCCGTACCGCTGCCCGGGCTGCACACCGGGCAGGTAGCAGTGGTGCACGAACGCGTCCTCCTCGACCATCTCGACGCGGGTCTCCGCGCCGGCGTCGTCGATGAGGCAGAGCTCGACCTTGTCGGCGGCCTCGGAGAACAGCGCGAAGTTGGTCCCGGAACCGTCGTACGTCGCCCCGAGCGGGTACGCCTGTCCGGGCCAGATCTGCATGTGCGCTCCTTCCACCGGGTGCACCCGAGGCCCGACGCGTTGCCGTGCCACCTGAAAGGTACCGGGCCGGGCCGGGATCGTGGCCACCGAGGCAACTCAACGGAATCCGCACTTTTTCAGGGCCCATTCGCGTGAAAGAGTGGGTCCATGGCGATTGCGACGACTGACCCTCGGACCGGACAGGTCCTCAAGACGTACGACGAGCTGACCGACGAGCAGCTCGAGGAGAAGCTGGCGCGGGCCGCGGCCGCCGCCGACTCCTACCGGCTCACCACGCACGAGCAGCGGGCCGGCTGGATGCGGGCCGCGGCGCAGGTGCTCGACAAGCGCACCGACGAGCTCGCCGAGCTGATGACGCTGGAGATGGGCAAGACCAAGAAGGCGTCGGTCGCCGAGGTCGGCAAGTGCGCGTCGGTGCTGCGCTACTACGCCGACAACGCGGCCGCCCAGCTCGCCGACGAGCCGGTGCCGGACCCGGGTGCCGTCAACGCCACGCGGGCCTACGCCCGCTACCTTCCGCTGGGCGTGGTGCTCGCGATCATGCCGTGGAACTTCCCGCTCTGGCAGGCGATGCGTTTCGCCGCACCCGCCCTCGCGGTCGGCAACGTGGGCCTGCTCAAGCACGCGAGCAACGTCCCGCAGACGGCGTTGTTCATGGAGGAGCTGTTCCGCGAGGCCGGCTTCCCCGACGACGTCTTCCAGACGCTGTTGATCGGCAGCGGCAAGGTCGAGGCCGTGCTCCGCGACGACCGGGTGGCCGCCGCGACGCTGACCGGGAGCGAGGCGGCCGGGGTCGCGGTCGCCAGGACCGCCGGCGAGGTGCTGAAGAAGGTCGTCCTCGAGCTGGGCGGCTCGGACCCGTTCGTGGTCATGCCGTCGGCAGACCTGGCCAAGGCGGCCAAGGTCGCGACCACCTCCCGCTGCCAGAACAACGGCCAGAGCTGCATCGCGGCCAAGCGGTTCATCGTGCACACCGACGTGTACGACGAGTTCGTGGACCTGTTCCACAAGGAGATGGCCGCGCTCGTCGTCGGCGACCCGATGGAGGAGGGCACCGACGTCGGCCCGCTGGCCAACGAGCAGGGGCGTGCGGACGTGGAGGCGCTCGTCAAGGACGCGCTCGACAAGGGCGCCACGCTGCTGCTCGGCGGGGAACGTCCGGACCGCGACGGCTGGTGGTACCCGCCCACGCTGATCGGCGACGTCACCGAGGACATGGAGATGTACCTGGAGGAGGTGTTCGGCCCGGTGGCGCAGGTCCACCGCGTCGCCGACATCGACGAGGCCATCGACGTCGCCAACGCGACCCGTTTCGGCCTCGGGTCCAACGCCTGGACCAACGACGCCGAGGAGCAGGAGCGGTTCGTCCGGGACCTGCAGGCCGGACAGACGTTCATCAACGGGATGACCGCGTCGTTCCCGGCACTGCCGTTCGGAGGCGTGAAGGCCTCCGGGCACGGCCGCGAGCTGGCCGCGCACGGGCTCCGGGAGTTCACGAACATCAAGACGGTGTGGGTGGGCTGACCCGCCCCCGGACCGTTGCCCACCGGGGTGCAGGGAGCACCCCGGTGGGCAGGGTGCACCACAGCGTCACGTCGGTGCCGCCGACCTCCCGGCCGCACTGCCTGGACACCTTCTCCACCAGCAGCCGGCTGACCGATGACGGCGGCGCGGGCGTCGCCCGCGCCGGCAGCGGGTGGTCCACCGCGATCCGGATCTGCGAGACCTGGCACTCCAGCGTGAGCGTGACCGCGCCGACGCCACCGGACACGGCCTGGGACACCAGCTCGCCGGCGAGCAGCATCGCGGCCGCCTCTGCGTCCTGGCCGTGCTCGGGGCACAGCTGCGTCCGGACCACGGCGCGCACCCGCGCCCCGGCGGAGGCGGGCAGCGCTGTGGTGGAGAGCGGGGTGACGGCGCACACCGGCCTGTCCGGGGGGCTCCCCCCGGGCTTCGCGCGGGCGCGTTCACGCAGAGTGGACATTGCTGGCTCCTGGTCCCTCCCCCGGTGGTGCGAGCCACCCAAAGTATCCGGACGCGGGAGTATCGATATCACCCGTTGCGGGTGAGCGTCGTCCGGTCAGCGGCTGCGGGGACGAGCCGGTCGATCCCGGCCCTGCTCACGGCGACCGCTCGACGAGGCGGCGCACCAGCGACCAGGCCGGGCCGGTGCGGCCCCGGTCCGGTGCCGCCCAGCCGGCCCGGCCCGGTGCCGGCTCGGGGGCGGCGGTGTGCTCGGCGAGCATCTCGGCCCACAGCGGCTCGATCAGCGCGTAGGTCACCCACCGCTCGAGGTCGTGGTAGGCGTCGAACCCCTTGGGCGTGAGCCGGTAGCCGCCGGCGGCGCTGCCCAGCAGCCCGACCAGCGCCAGTGGGGTCAGCCCGGCAGCGGCCGCGGCGGACACCGCGGGCCCGAACGACCGTCCCAGCGCGGTCCGGTCCACCCCACCGGCGTACGCCTGCCAGAACGCGTCGTAGGCCGCCCCGCCCCAGCGTCCCAGGTGCAGCCGTCGGGCGATCGGCAGCCGGCCCCGCTCGAGCGCCTCGGCGTAGGCCGCGACCCCGAAGTGGTTGACGTAGAAGTCACGCCCGGCGAACGACGTGCCGCCCGCGCCCATCCCGAGGAACCGGCGGCGGGTGATCGAGGTGTACGGCGCCGACCCCGGCCGGTTGAACGTCCAGACGCTGTTGCGTCGGTAGCCCAGCGACCCGGCCAGGTCGGTCGCCGCGCGCAGGATCTCGTGCTCGCGCCGGCGGTCGTGCCGTGCGGTGCCGAACGGTGTGAACCCGAACCGCATCAGCGGGTACGTCGAGACCTGGCCCACGCCGAGCTCGAGGCAGCCGCGCAGGTCGTCGAGGAACGCCCCCGCGAACGCGTCCTCGTCCTCCCACTCCACGTCGACGATCAGGTCGACGTCGACGAGGGGGAAGCGGCCGACCGCGCCCTCGACCGCGGCCCGTGCCGCCGCACCGTCGTGCGGGCGGCGGAGCCGGTGCAGCACCCCGTCGTGGAACGACTGGGCGCCGATGCTGACCGCGGTGAACCCGATCTGCGCGAGCCGGTCGAGGCCCTGCGGCGTCCCGTGCGTCGGCAGCACCTCCACCGCCCGCTCACCGGAGACGGGGACCCGGCGGAGCAGGTCGGCCAGCTCGTCGGGGTAGAGCGTCGGGGTGCCCCCTCCGACGTACAGCGAGGTGAGCGGGCCGCGCCCGGCGGCGTCCAGCGCGGCGACGTAGCGGTCGGCCTCGGTGCGCAGCGCGGCGAAGTAGCGGCGGGCCAGCGCCTGTTCGGCGACCACCTTGTTGTAGGGGCAGAACGGGCAGATCCGTGCGCAGAACGGCACGTGCACGTAGCCGCCGAGGGGCCCGTCGTACGACGCGACGACCCCGGCGGGACTCGGCGCCACGGCCACCGACGTGCTCACGCGGACCCCTCCCGTCCCCCTCAGGAGAGCACCGTCCGGCCTCCCGGACGAGGGTCCTTCGACCCGGCGCCGTCCGGAACGGTCCCGTCCTGCGCGGTCCGCGCCGGCCCGCCGCGAGGGTCAGCGGCGCTCGACGAGGCCGCGGAGGTAGGCCGCCTGGCCGACGTGCTGGGTGTCGTCGTTGACCACGCTCACCAGCCGGACCGCCAGCGTGACCGGCGGGTCCCACCGGTCGTCGACGACCCGCGGGAAGTCCTCGTCGGTGAGGCCGGCGACGAACGACAGCGTGGCCGCATGGACGGCGTCGTGGTAGCCGGTCAGCAGCCCGGCGTCCGCGCGGACCGCGGCGACGTCGCCGGGGCCCTGCCCGTAGCCGGTGGCGCCGTCGTCGAACGGCAGCCCGAACCGGTCCGCCCAGCCGTCCGCGGTCCACACCTGCTCGCGCCCGGCGACGGCGGCGATGTGGTCGTCCTGCACCCGGGTCAGGTGCCAGACCAGCCAGGCGATGGAGTTCGACTCCGCGTCGGGCCGGTAGCCGAGCCGGTCGGGGTCGAGACCCTCGACCACCTGGTGCACGCTCTCGCGCACCCGCTCGAAGGAGTCGGTCAGGATCTCGTTCGCGCTCGCCATGTCCCCGACGTTAGCCGGGTTCGCCGGCGATCACGAGCGGGCGAGGTCGGCCTCGATCGCCTCCGCGCACCGCAGCAGCGGCGGCAGGAGCTCGCGCAGCACCCGGTCGTCGGACGTCCGCCCCACCAGGGAGGCGACGTTGACCGCCGCGACCACCCGGCCGTCGCGGCGCCGAACCGGCACCGCGAGCGCCCGCAGCCCCTCCTCCAGCTCGCCGCTGACCAGCGCATGGCCCTGCGCGCGCACCCTCGCCACCTCTGCCCGCAGCCGCTCGGGGTCGCGGACCGTCCGAGCCGTGTACGCGGTCATCCGGACGCGGGAGAGGTACTCCTCGAGGGCGGCGTCCTCCAGACCGGCCAGCAGCACCCGGCCCATCGCGGTGGCGTACGCCGGGAACCGGGTCCCGACGTTGATCGCCACCGTCATGATCCGCGACGTCGGGACCCGGGCGACGTAGACGATGTCGTCCCCGTCGAGCACGCACAGCGAGGACGACTCGCGGATCTCGGCGACCAGCGCCTCGAGGTGCGGCTCGGCCAGGCCGGGCAGCGACAGGCTGGACAGGTACGCGTAGCCCAGGTCGAGCACCCGCGGCGTGAGCCGGAACAGCTTGCCGTCGGTGCGCACGTAGTCGAGGTCGGCCAGGGTGAGCAGGAACCGTCGGGCCGCGCTCCGGGTGAGGCCGGCGGCCCGGGCCACGTCGCTGAGCGTCAGCTCGGGGCGCTCCGGCCCGAAGGCCCTGATCACGCTCAGCCCCCGGGCCAGCGACTGCACGTGCTGGCCCGGGCTCGCCGGTCGCGCCGCGTCGGCAGGTGAGGCCATCGACGCGCTCAGAACGGGTACGTCGGCGGCTCGCCGCGCATCGTGATCCAGCGGGTCTCGGTGAACGCCTCGATGTTGGCGCCGGCACCGCCGAACCGGGACCCGGTGCCCGACGCGCCGACCCCGCCGAACGGCGCGTTGGCCTCGTCGTTGACGGTCTGGTCGTTGATGTGCACGATCCCCGTCGGGATCCGCTCGGCGACCTCGAGGCCGTGCATCACGTCACGGGTGACGATGCCCAGCGACAGCCCGTAGTCGCTGCGCCCGGCGAGCTCGGCGGCCTCCTCGACCGACGAGACCTTGGTGACGGGAGCCACCGGCCCGAACACCTCCTCGGCGAACGCGGGCGCGGTCAGCGGTACGTCGGCCAGCACGGTGGGCCGGTAGAAGAGCCGGTCGTACTCGCCGCCCGCCGCCACCGTCGCGCCCTGCGAGGCGCTGTCGGTGACCATGCCGTGGATCTTGTCGCGCTGCTTGGCGTCGATGACCGGGCCGAGCGCGACCTCGTCCGTCGCGGGGTTGCCCACGGGCAGGCGGGCGGCCTTCTCCGCGAGCCGCTCGACGAACTCGTCGTACAGGCCGGCCGACACCAGGTGCCGGCCGGTGGTCATGCAGATCTGGCCCTGGTGGAAGAACGAGCCCCAGGCGGCCAGGTTGACCGCCGCCTCCACGTCGGCGTCGTCGAGCACCAGCAGCGCGGAGTTGCCGCCGAGCTCGAGGTGGGCGCGCTTGAGGTGCTTGCCGGCGAGCTCGCCGATCCGGCGGCCGACCGGCGTGGAGCCGGTGAAGGAGATCACCCGCACGCTCGGGTCGGTGACCAGGGCCTCGCCGACGTCGGCGCCGCCGGGCAGCATCTGCAGCACGCCCGGCGGCAGCCCGGCCTCCTCGAAGATGCGCGCCATCAGCGTGCCGCCGGTGACCGCGGTCCGCGGGTCGGGCTTGAGCAGCACGGCATTGCCGAGCGCCAGGGCCGGCGCCACCGAGCGGATGCCGAGGATGATCGGCACGTTGAACGGGGAGATCACGCTGACCACGCCCGCGGGGACCCGCCGCGCCATCGAGAGCCGGGGCTGCTCCGAGGGCAGGATCTCGCCGATCGCGCGGCCGGGCAGCGACGCCGCCTCGTAGCACTCCTCGGCGGCCACGTGCAACGAGAAGCCGGCCATCCCGGGCACGGAGCCGACCTCGCGGACGTTCCACCCGCTGATCTCCTCGGCGTGCCGGGCCCACAGGTCGCCGGCCTTGCGCAGCACCGCCGCCCGCGCGGTGTGCGGCATTGCCGCCCACTCCTTCTGCGCGGCCGTCGCGGCCTGTCCGGCCTCCGCCACGTCCGCCGCGGTGGCCTGGCCCATCCGCCCGAGCTCCTCGCCGGTGGCCGGCTCGAGCACGGCGTAGTCCCCGCCCTGTCCCTCCACCCAGGCGCCGCCCTTGAAGATCTTGCCCTGCCAGTCGACGCTGTCGAGCAGTCCCATGGCGTTCTCCCTTCCGTCCGTGGTTGCGTTCGCCATGCGCACGAGCGTTTGACTGACGAACACCGTGATTCCACCACAGGAGGACCGGTCGCACAATGAAAGAACCGGTCCGCCGCGGCTCAGGTGCGGGGGCCGCCGGCGACGTAGAGCACCTGCCCGGACACGAAGCCGGCCCGGGGCGAGCAGAAGAACGACACCGCGTCGGCCACGTCCTCGGGCTGGCCGGGGCGTCGCACCGGGATGTTCGCGACCCGGGCGGCGCTGAACTCCTCGAAGCTCTGGCCGACCCGCTCGGCGGTGGCCCGGGTCATCTCGGTGACGATGAAGCCGGGTGCGACCGCGTTGCAGGTGACGCCGAACCTGCCGAGCTCGAAGGCCACGGTCTTGGTGAACCCCTGGAGGCCGGCCTTCGCGGCCGCGTAGTTGGCCTGGCCGCGGTTGCCGAGCGCGGAGGTGGAGGAGAGGTTCACGATCCGCCCGTAGGAGGCGGCGGTCATGTGCTTCTGGACCGCGCGGGTCATCAGGAAGGTGCCCCGCAGGTGCACCTGCATCACCGTGTCCCAGTCACCCGCCGACATCTTGAACAGCAGGTTGTCACGCAGCACCCCGGCGTTGTTGACCAGCACGGTCGGCGCGCCCAGCGACGCCGCCACCTCCTCCACCACGGCCTCGACCGCGGCCTCGTCGGAGACGTCCGCCGCGAACGCCGCGGCCCGTCCCCCCGTCCGCACCAGCCGCTCCGCGGTCGCCGCCGCGGAGTCCTTGTCGATGTCGAGGCAGGCCACCGCCATCCCGTCCTCGGACAGGCGCGCCGCGATGGCCGCGCCGATCCCCCGTCCCGCCCCGGTGACGACCGCGGTCCGCTGCTCGGTGGTCTCTGGCATCTCTTCCCTCTCGTGCGCGTCGCAACGCGTGGTGGTGGCGCCCGGGTGGGCGCCGCTCGGCGGTCAGACGCGGGCGGCCAGCTCGGCGCGCCCGGCGTCGGTGATGACCCGGTCCTGCTTCTCGGTGGCCAGCAGCGGCGGGTCCGCGTTGTAGAGGCGGGCCAGCTGGGCGCGGTCGAGGCCGACCTCGCGTGCGGCCTGGTGCACCTCCAGCTTGTTCATCCGGCCGCCGGGCTGCCCGGCCACCCGGCGCAGCAGCGCGGTCGCCGGGTCCGCGACCGGCTGCTCGTCGGGCACGTCGGGCCGGGGCCCGGCGTCGAGCAGCGCCTCGAGCTGGGTGAGGATGCCGCGGAGCGCCGCGCGCAGCACGTCGACGTCGGAGCCGACGTCGGCGGCACCGCCGGAGCCCTGCCAGGTGCGCTTGGGGTAGCGGCGCAGGTACTCCTGCTCCAGCTCGAGCATCCGGGCGGTGTGCGTGGCGAACTGGGCGGCGGTGCCGTGCAGGAACACCCAGTTGCGGGTCTCGTGCGCCTGCTTGCCCTGCTGCTCCAGCTCCTCGTCGCTGAGCTCGCGGGCGGGCCGGCCGTGCGTGTCGGCACTGGTCATCGCTGTGCTCCTTCGGTGAGTTCGGGGTCCAGGCCGGCGTACACCGCGAGGGCGTTGCCGCCGAGGACCTTCGCGACGGTCGCGTCGTCGATGCCGAGCCCGGCCACGGCTCGGGCGTTCTGCGCGGTGCCCGGCACACCCGGCCAGTCGGTGGCGAAGATGAACCGCCGGGCCAGCCGGGCCAGGTCGTAGCGGGCGTAGTACTGCGGGAGCCGCTTGGGCGGCAGCCCGGAGAGCTCGATCCAGACGTTGCCGTAGGTGAGCGCCAGGAACGCCGCGGCGTCGTACCACCAGCCGCGGCCGCCGTGCGCGAGCACCACGTCCAGGGTCGGGAAGTCGCGGATCACCGGCAGCAGGATCTCGGGGTCGGCGAGCTCGTTCATGGACCCCGGGAACGTGCTGGTGCCGCAGTGCACGACGAGCGGGACGCCGCGCTCGGCGAGCACCTGGTAGGCCGGGTAGAGCATCCGGTCGTCGCAGCGGAACCCGCCGTGCACCGGGTGCAGCTTGAGGGCGGCCGCGCCGAGGTCGAGCTGGCGGTTCACCTCGTCGGCGATCGGGAAGTGCAGGTGCGGGTTGACGTTCGCGACCGGCCGGAACCGGCGCGGGTTCTGCTCCACGATCGGGAGCAGGTCCTCGAACCGCTGCATGCCGGTCGCCTTCGGGCTGTACTCGCAGAACAGCAGCGCGACGTCGACGCCCTGCTCCTCGAACAGCGCGTCGAGCCGGTCCGGGCGCGGGCGGCCCTCGGCGTCCCAGACGTCCTCGAGGATCCCCTCGGGCCCGAAGTCGTGCGCCCACTGCACCCAGGCGGGGGCCAGCGAGCCGAGCACCGGGACGTGCACGTGGGCGTCGACCAGGACGTTGCCGTCGAGCATGGCTCCCCCTACCTCGCCGCGACCATCGGGGTGTCGACCCCGATCGTGCCGGTCTTGTGCGAGCCGCCGGGGGCCCCGAGCGGCTCGTCGCGTCCCGGGAGCGGCTCGGTGAAGAACCGGCGGTTGTCCTCGACGAAGTCCGCGTCCTCGTCGGCCACCCGGCGGTCCTGGCTGATCGCCTCGACCGGGCACACCGGCTCGCAGGCGCCGCAGTCGATGCACTCCTTGGGGTTGATGTAGAGCTTGCGGTCGCCCTCGTAGATGCAGTCGACCGGGCACTCCTCGATGCAGGACCGGTCCATCACATCGATGCAGGGGCTGGCGATGACGTACGGCACGATGTCGCTCTCCTCGTCTGCGCGGTCCGCGGCTCAGGCCGGGACCGGGTGCGGGGTGTCGGTGGAGTGTCCGGGGAACAGCTGCGCCTGGGGATCGAGGTGCACCGCCGCGTTGTTGACCGCGGTCGCCACCTCCCCGAAGCCGACGGCGATGAGCCTGACCTTGCCCTCATAGTCGGTGATATCACCCGCGGCGAAAACCCCCGGCACGTTGGTGCGCATCGCCGAGTCGACGACCAGGTGGCGGTTGTCGTGCAGCTCGAGGCCCCACTCGCGCAACGGCCCGAGGTTCGCGGTGAACCCGAGGGCGGCGACGACCTGCTGGCAGGGCACGCTGCGGGGGACCGCCTCGCCCTTGGCCGCGATCACGGCCTTCTCGACGTGGTCGCCGCCCTCGAGCGCGGTGACCTGGGCGTCGGTGACGATCTCCACCGACGAGGCACGGACCTGCTCGACGCTGGCGGCGTGCGCCCGGAACGCCTGCCGGCGGTGCACCAGCGTCACCGAGGACGCCACCGGCTCGAGCATCAGGCACCAGTCGATCGCCGAGTCGCCGCCGCCGACCACGACGACGTCCTTGTCGACGTACGCCCCGGCCGACGGGACGAAGTAGTCGAGGCCGCGGCCGAGGAAGTCCTCCCCGGCGGGCAGTGGCCGGGGGGTGAACGTGCCGATGCCGCCGGTCACCACGACCGCGCCGCAGGTGACCTCCGTGCCCGCGCTCGTGGTGACCCTGAGCAGGTCCGGGCCGTCGGGCACGGTGGCCTGGTGGAGGTCCTGGGCCTCCTGGCCGAGCAGGTACGTCGGAGCGTGCTGCGCGGCCTGCGCGACCAGCCCCGCGACGAGCTCGCGCCCGGAGACCGCGGGGAACCCGGCGATGTCGTAGATCTGCTTCTCGGGGTACATCGCGCTGACCTGGCCGCCCACCTGGCTCAGGGAGTCCACCACGGCGACCCGCAGCCCGCGGGCGCCGGCGTAGTAGGCGCCGAACAGGCCGACCGGGCCGGCCCCGACGATGAGGATGTCGACCTCGATGTTCACGGCGTCACTCCCAACCCGGCCGCAGGGGCCGACGTCCGCGACGGCGGCGTCTGGCCGCCCGCGACGAGGTCGCGGACCTTGAACCGCTGCAGCTTGCCGGTGGCGGTCTTCGGCAGGTCCTCGACGAAGACCACCTTGCGCGGCGCCTTGAAGTGGGCGAGCCCGTCCCGGCACCAGGAGACCAGGGCGTCCTCGTCGGTGCCGGGGTCCACGACGACGACGGCGACGGGCTTGTCGAGGCCGTCGGCGTCCGGGACGCCGACGACCGCGGCCTGGCGGACCGCCGGGTGCTCCAGCAGCCGGCTCTCCACCTCCGCCGGGGACACCCAGATGCCGCCGGCCTTGAGCATGTCGCTGTTGCGCCCCAGGCAGGTGAAGAACCCGTCCTCGCTCCGCACGTAGGTGTCGCCGGTGCTGAGCCACTCGCCGCGGAAGACCTGCCGCGAGGCGTCGGTGCGGCGCCAGTAGCCGAGCGCGATCGACTCGCCCCGGACGTAGAGCGCTCCGGGCTCCCCCGCCGGGGCCACCCCGCCGTCCGCGTCGCGCACCTCGACGTCGTAGCCGGGCACCGGCACGCCCGTGGTGCCCGGGTGGATGTCGTCGGGCCGGTTGGACAAGAAGATGTGCAGCGCCTCCGTCGAGCCGATCCCGTCGAGGATGTCGACGCCGAACCGGTCGGTGAACCGGCGCTGCAGCGGCGCCGGCAGCGGCTCTCCGGCCGACGTGGCGAGCCGCACCGACCCGAACGCGTCGTCCGGCAGGTCGCTGGCGACCAGGGCCGCGTAGAACGTGGGCACGCCGAAGAACAGCGTCGGGCGGTCCCGCTCGAGCCGCTCGCGGACCACCTCAGGGGTCGGCCGCCGCGGTTCGAGCAGCGTGGTGGCGCCCACCGACAGCGGGAAGAACACCGAGTTGCCGATCCCGTAGGCGAAGAACATCTTCGCGATGGACAGCGTCGAGTCGCCCGGGGTGATGCCGAGCACCTGGGCGCCGTAGGTCTCGCAGACGTGGCGGATGTTCGCGTGCCGGTGCATCGCGGCCTTGGGGGTGCCGGTGGTGCCGGAGGTGTAGAGCCACAGCGCCCAGGAGTCCTCGCCGGTGCCGGCGGTGGCCCGGTCGGCGTCGCCGGCCCGACGGCCGAGCCCGACGAAGGCGTCCCAGTCGTGCTCGGTGACCCACGCGGGGACGTCCAGCGCCCCCTCGCCGTGCAGCACCGCGTGCTCGACGTCGGGCGCCAGGCTCAGCGCCTCGCCGACCGCGTCGACGTACTCGTGGGTGCAGACCACGACGCGGGCGCCGGAGTCGGCGACGATCTTGCCCAGCTCGGCGCCGTTGAACATCGTCGAGACCGGGACCGCGACCACCCCGGCGCGGAACGAGCCGAGCAGGCAGCTGAGCATCGGGACGTCGTCGGACATCACCATCAGCACCCGGTCGTCCCGGCGCAGCCCCAGCCGCCGCAGTGCGGCCGCCACGTCGCCGACCCGCCGGTCGAGCTCGGCGTAGGTCAGCGTCTCGGTCCCGCGGACCGCGACCCGGTCGCCGGCACCGCTCGCGCAGTGCCGGTCGACGAGGTAGGCCGCGGCGTTGAAGGTGCCCTCGAGGCCGGCCACCGTCACACCCGCTTGTAGTCGTAGCTGCCGCGCTGGCCGGTGCCGAAGCGCCGCAGCGCGCCGTCCGGGCCGGACGCGTTCGGGCGGATGAAGATCCAGTTCTGCCAGGCGGTGAGCCGGCCGAAGATCTTGGTCTCCATGGTCTCCGGGCCGACGAACCGGTGGTTGGCCTCCATGCCGGTGAGCGCGTCCGGGGACAGCGACGCCCGCTCCTCGAGCACGATGCGGATCTCGTCCTCGAAGTCGATGTCGTCGAGGGACATCGTGACCAGGCCGGCCCGCTCCGCGGCGGCCGCGTCGAGCCGCTCCCCCCGCCTGGCCAGCGCGGCGGCGAGGTCATCGTCGTGCCCGTAGAACCGCGACGCCAGCCTGGACAGGCCGTTGCCCATCGGGAACGCCCCGTCGTTGCTGGCGGTCAGCACGACCGTGGCCGGCTCGGCGTCCGGGTCGACGTCCTCGTAGACCCCGTCCAGCATGTACTGCCGGTCGGCGGCCAGCGCCAGCTCGAGCAGCAGGCCGGCGAAGCAGCTGCCCGGCTCGATCACCGCGATCAGGCTGCGACTGGTGACGTCGAGCCGCTTGAGGGTCCGCTTGTAGTACTGGTTGACCTCGTTGACGAACCAGTCCTCGGCGAGCGCCGCGAGCTGCTCGTCGTAGGCCAGGACGGTGTCGGTGTCGCCCTCGGTGCGCAACACCCAGGTGCCGAGCTCGGACTCGTTGGTGCGCAGCCGCAGGACCAGGTCGTCGAGGGCGCGGGTCACCGCGAGCGGCCAGTAGTCGACCCCCTGGGCGAGCACCGCGGCCGCGTCGCCGGGCGGCTGCTCGGTCGGCGCGTGCACGGTGATGTCGACGCGCCGGGCGTCGCGGTCGATCCTGGCGGTGAGGTAGGGGTAGCTGACCTCGTCGCCGGTCTCCCGGCGGTCGAGGGCGGTCAGCCGCACGCCCTGGGCACCGCCGGGCCGGGTCGAGCCGGCCGCGGCCTCGCGGGCCCGGCGGGTGATCTCCTCGTCCCAGCCGTGCCGCGGGACGGTCGCGTCGACCAGGCCCCAGTCCAGCGCCGTCGCACCCCGGTAGCCCTCGGACTTGGTGGCGAACAGGTCGGCGCGGTCCTTGCGGACGTGGCGCTTGTCGACCACCCGGGTCAGGCCGCCGGTGCCCGGCAGCACGCCGAGCAGGGGCACCTCGGGGAGCGAGACCGTCGACGAGCCGTCGTCGATGAGCACGATGTCGTCGCAGGCCAGCGCGAGCTCGTAGCCGCCGCCGGCCGCGGTGCCGTTCAGCGCCGCGATCCAGGTCTGCCCCGAGCTCTCGGTCGCGTCCTCGATGCCGTTGCGGGTCTCGTTGGTGAACTTGCAGAAGTTCACCTTCCAGGCGTGCGAGGACTGCGCGAGCATCCGGATGTTCGCGCCGGCGCAGAACATCCGCTCGAGGCCGCCGGTCATCACCACGGCCTTGACCTCCGGGTGCTCGAAGCGCAGCCGCTGCACCGCGTCGTACAGCTCGATGTCCACGCCGAGGTCGTAGGAGTTCATCTTCAGCTGGTAGCCGCCGACCAGACCGCCGTCCTCGTCGACGGCCAGGGTGACGGTCGCGATCTCCCCGTCCACGTCCAGCCGCCAGTGCCGGTAGCGCTCGGGGGAGGTGTCGAAGTCGACCTTCGGAGGGGCGGTCGGCGCCGCCGCGGCGTCGTGCTCGTTCGGGGGGGCATCGAGGACGGTCATGCGGAGCAACCTCTCCTGGGAGACGAACGGGGGGTGTACCGAAATACTCTACGCTTTCATCAAGGTTCGTCAAGACTCTGTAGAACATTCTTCGAGTACGCCGCCGGCTGAGGGCCCTGACCCCGCTCCGGATGCCACAATGGCGACGCCCGTCCGCCGCACCCCGAGGAGCCCGCGTGCCGTCCACGCCGCCGAGCACCACCGCCACCCCGCAGCCCTCGCGGCGGCGGGAGGTGGGCTCGGCCAGCGCCCGGTCCCTGCTGCTGACCGTGCTCGGCGAGTTCGTGCACCCGCGGTCGCAGACGGTCTGGACGGCGACGCTGCTGGAGGCCATGGCCGCCCTGGGGGTCGAGGAGAAGTCCGCACGCCAGGCGCTCACCCGCAGCGGCAGCGAGGGCCTGCTGACCTCGACCCGGCACGGCCGCCGGGTGATGTGGGAGCTGACCGAGAGCGGCGCCGACCTCCTCGAGGAGGGCACCCGGCGGATCTACGGCTTCATGCGCGAGCGGCACCCGTGGGACGGCCGCTGGCTGGTGCTGACGGTGGCGATCCCCGAGACGCAGCGGCAGCTGCGGCACCGGCTGCGCACCCGGCTCACCTGGCTCGGCCTCGGCTCGCCGACGCCCGGGCTGTGGGTCTCGCCCGCGGCCGAGAAGGCGCACGACGTGCACGCCGTGGTCCGTGAGCTCGGGCTGGAGAAGCAGGCGTTCGCGTGGATCGGGCCGGCCAGCGGGATCGGCGACGAGAGCCGGCTGCTGGCGGCGGCCTGGGACCTCGCCGACGTGGAGGACCGCTACCTCGACTTCCTGGCCGCGTTCGAGTCCCGCCGCGCGGAGGGGCCGCGGGAGGCGTTCGTGGCCCAGGTCGAGATGGTCCAGGAGTGGCGCCGGTTCCCGTTCCTCGACCCGGACCTGCCCGGCGAGCTGCTCGACCACGACTGGCCCGGGCCCCGGGCCGCCGCCGCGTTCCACGACCGGCACGCGCGCTGGCACCGGCTCGCCCAGGCCGAGTGGGACCGGATGGACGAGGCCGGCGGCGCCAAGCCCTGAGCGGGACCGCTCAGCCCAGGCCCTCCTCGGCAAGGTGGACGTAGTCGAACTCGACCGGCTGGTCGTTGATCCCGGTCGACGGCGGAGCGATCCAGCCGGCGAACTTGCCGTACTCGTACTCCGGCACCATCAGGCTCGCGACGGCGGCCCGGTCCTCCTCCGAAGGCAGCCAGTCCGAGACGCGAGCGGTCCAGGTCGCCTCGTCGAGCACCTCCCCGTCCGGGCTGACGTGGTGGCTGGCGTAGACGCCCACCCGCCGGTTGAAGCCCTCGTGCGGCAGCGTGAGCCGGTCGGGCAGACCGGCGTCCTCGAGGGCCTGGTTCCAGCGCCGGACTCCGTTGGCGCAGTCGGCGGCGTACTCGTCGCGGAGGTCGAGGTTGAGCACGCTCAGCATCGGCACCTCCTTCTGCACGATCGCGCCGTCCTCGACGACGTTCATCGTCCGGGTGTCGTCGATCAGGACGTGGTCGTCCTTGCGGCGGGTCTCCTGCCAGCGGCCCTTGAGCCCGGAGGTGTAGTAGTTGCCGGCGTTCGTCGACTGCTCGGCACCGAACAGGTCCATCGACACCGAGAACTGGAAGTTGAGGTACTTCTGGATCACCGAGAGCGGGATGCCGCCGTACGGGAAGATGGCGTCGGTGCCGTGCTCCCTCATCAGCTGTGCGGTGCGCTCCACGGTCCGCTGGACACCGGTGGTGCCGACGAACATGTGGTGCGCCTCCTCCTTGAGCATGAACTCACAGGTGCGGGCCAGCGGGTCGAAGGCCGACTCCTTCAGCGCGCCGAGCTGGTACTTGCCGTCGCGGTCGGTGAAGTAGGTGAACATGAAGAACTGCAGCCAGTCGGTGGTCTCCTCGTTGAAGGCGCCGAGGATCCGAGGCGCGTCGAGGTCACCGGAGTTGCGCTTGAGCAGCTGCTCGGCCTCCTCGCGGCCCTCCCGGCCGAAGTAGGCGTGCAGCAGGTAGACCATCGCCCACAGGTGCCGGCCCTCCTCGACGTTGACCTGGAACAGGTTGCGCAGGTCGTAGATGCTCGGCGCCGTGTTGCCGAGGACCCGCTGCTGCTCCACCGAGGCCGGCTCGGTGTCGCCCTGGACCACGATCAGCCGCATCAGGTCCGCCCGGTGCTCCCCGGGGACCTCCTGCCAGGCCGCCTCGCCCTTGTGCTTGCCGAAGCTGACCTTGCGGTCCGGGTCCTGCTCGGCGAGGAAGATGCCCCAGCGGTACTGCTCCATCGGCACGTGGTCGAAGTGCGCCCACCCGTCGCGGCCGACCGCGATCGCGGTGCGCAGGTAGACGTCCTTGGTGGGCAGGGCCGGGCCGAGCGTCTTCCACCAGTCCAGGAACTTCGGCTGCCAGCCCTCGAGCGCCCGCTGCAGCCGACGGTCCGAGGCCAGGTTCACGTTGTTCGGGATCCGCTCGGAGTAGTCGATCGTGCTGAGCGGGCCGGTGGGGGCGGGCGCGGGGCCCGTGCGAGCGTCGGTGGTCATCGCGACTCCTGCGGTGTCGGGGAGGTCTTGAGTTAAGTTCTACACTTCATTTGCGAACTTGCCAAGTAGTTGTCGACTATTATTCGCTACCGGTCCAGGTGGTCGCGGCCCAGGATCGCGGCGAGCATCCCCGGCCCGGCCTGGACCGCGGTCCGCTGCAGGTGGTGGTGGACCGCCCGGAGGCCGCCCTCCTCCTCGCCGCCTCCCGCGCGGCCGGGGCCCCCGTGGACCAGCTGCGGCAGCGGGATGCCGTGCCCGGTCGACTCCCCGGCGTCGTCGCGGTCCAGCACCAGCATCCGGCCGTGCAGAGCGGCGACCCCGAGGACCACCTCACGCGCGAAGGCCGGGTCGTGGGTGACCACGGAGCCGACCAGCGAGCCCTGGCCGCGGCCGACGAGGTCCACGAGCCGGTCGACGCCGTCGTACGGCAGCAGGGTGCTCACCGGGCCGAAGGCCTCCACCCGGTGCGGGGCGGCGGCGTCGGCGTCGTCCGCGCGCAGCAGCAGCGGCGAGAGGAACGCGCCCACGACGGGGTCCGCTCCCGCGACCTCGACCTTGTCCGGGTCGCCGAAGACCAGCCGGGCCTCGGCCCGCAGCTCCTCGACCCGGGCGCGCACGTCGTCGCGCTGGGCGGTGCCGACGAGGGCGCCCATGCCGACCCCCTCCGTGCCGGGCGCGCCGACCACGACCCGCGCCAGCCGCTCCGCCACCGCGTCGGCCACCTCGTCGATCCGCTCGGCCGGCACGAACGCGCGGCGGATCGCGGTGCACTTCTGGCCCGCCTTGGTGGTCATCTCGGTGACCAGCTGGTCGACGTACAGGTCGAACTCGGGAGTGCCGGGGACCGCGTCGGGACCCAGCACCGAGCAGTTCAGCGAGTCGGCCTCCGCCGTGAACCGGACCGAGCGCGAGGTCACCGCGGGATGGCCGCGCAGCATGGCCGCGGTCGAGGCCGACCCCGTGAACCCCACGAGGTCCTGGCCGCCGAGCAGGTCCAGGATGCCGGGGGCGGACCCGCTGACCAGCTGGAGGGCACCCTCCGGCAGCACCCCGGCCTCGAGGACGATCCGCACCGCACGCTCGGCCACGTAGGCGGTCTGCGTCGCGGGCTTCGCGATGGTCGGCACCCCGGCCAGCAGCGCCGGCGCCAGCTTCTCGAGCAGCCCCCACACCGGGAAGTTGAAGGCGTTGATCTGCACGGCCACCCCGCGCCGCGAGGTCAGCACGTGCTGGCCCACGAACGTGCCGCCCTTGCCCAGCGGCTCCGGGGGCCCCTCGACCACGACCGTCCCCTCGGGCAGGCCCTTGCGGCCGAGCGAGGCGTAGGCCAGCGCGGTGCCGAAGCCCCCGTCGACGTCGACCTGCGCGTCGGCACGCGTCGACCCGGCCCGGGCGGACAGGTCGTAGAGCTCCTGCTTGCGCTCCCCCAGCGCCAGGGCCGCCGCCTTGAGCAGGGCGGCCCGCTCCCCGAAGCCGAGCGCGCGCAGCGCCGGCCCGCCCACCCGTCGGCCGTGCTCGACCGCGGCCGCCAGGTCGAGGCCCTCGGTGCTCACCCGCACCACTGGCTCGCCGGTGACCGCGTCGCGGACGGTCTCACCCTCGCCGCGGCCGGTCCGCCAGGCGCCGGCGAGGAAGCTGGGGAGTACGTCGGTCATGGCTGGCCCTCCTGGGTCGGTCGGGGTGCGGTGCCCGCACGAGCCCGCGGGCACCTCGGCAATCAGACTACATTTGCTAGTCGTTTCGCAATCGACCTGTCGCATGTTGGTCGCCACCGCCGGGTCGGGGAGCGGGCGCGGCGCCGGCTGGGAAATAATTCGGCACGTGACCAGCGACCAGACCTCCCCCCTGCCGATGAACGAGATCCTCGGCCCGTTCGTGGAACACCTCGGCCTCGAGCTGAGCGAGGTGAGCGGGGACCGGGTCGTCGGCACCTGGACCGCCACCGCACGGCTCCACCAGCCCTACGGCATCCTGCACGGCGGGGTGCACTGCAGCGTCGTGGAGACGCTCGCCAGCGCCGGTGCGGCGACGTGGCTCGGGGACCGCGGCAAGGTGGTGGGGGTCAACAACTCCACCGACTTCTACCGGGCCGTGTCGGAGGGGCGACTCACCTCGACGGCGACGCCCGTGCACCGGGGCCGCTCCCAGCAGGTCTGGGTCGTCGAGACCGTCGACGAGCAGGGCCGGGTCGCCGCGCGCGGTCAGGTCCGGCTGCAGAACCTGGAGTCGCGCTAGACGCCGAGTGACTCCGCGGACGTCAGCAGCCCCTCCTCCGGGCTCGCCGGCGGCTGCGCCGCGTCCGGCTCGGCGAGCCAGTCGTCCCCGTCGAGCCGCAGGACGTACGGCGACACGATCGCCGCGAGGCCCTGGGCCTCGATCCGGCGGGCGTACTCGTCCTGGAGCGCCTCCCTGACGACCGTCCAGCAGTCGTCGTGGAAGGAGGCCTCGGCGAACGGGTGCCGCACCTCGCGGTGGCGCGCCTTGATGGGGTTGCGGCAGTGCGCGCAGCGCGGATAGTCCACCGTGGCGACCTTTCTCGCCCCGTCGGTCCCCGGACTGCTACCCCTAGACAGACCTGAGACGTCCGGCTCCACCTGTGGACTGTGCGCCCCACCCGATCTCTCGATCGCTGCGCCCACCTGACACAGCCAGGATAGGGACACCGGAGCGCAATCCGGGTAAAAGCCAGGTAAAACCCACCCCGATCGTTACGTCTCCGGCGGGCCGCCTGGTTTGTCCCCGAACCCTCCTGGGTATCTCCGACGCCAAGGAGGCATCATGCGCATCGGCACAGTCATCGTGGTGGTCTGGCTCGTCATCGGGGCATTCGCCGCGGCCCAGCGGGGCTACTTCTCCAGCAGCGACACCAACTGCGCGAAGGCGAGCACGATCGCGCTCACCGTCGTGGCCGGCCCGCTGAACTACGTCGGGGTGAACCCGAAGGTCAAGGACTGCCGGGCGCCCCAGCCCTCGAAGTAGTCCGCACGTCCGCGCGCCGGCCGGCCGGCGCGTCGGCCGATCAGCCGCCGAGGGCTGCGGAGACCACCGCGCGGGCCTCGGCCTGCACCTGCGCGAGGTGCTCGGGCCCGCGGTAGGACTCCGCGTAGATCTTGTAGACGTCCTCGGTCCCCGACGGCCGCGCCGCAAACCAGGCGCTCTCGGTGGTCACCTTCAGCCCACCGATCCTGGCGCCGTTGCCGGGCGCCTCGGTGAGCCGGGCGGTGATCTCCTCCCCCGCCAGCGTCGACGCCTTCACGTCGTCCGGGGACAGCGCGGCCAGCTTGGCCTTCTGCGCGCGGTCCGCGGGCGCGTCGACGCGGGCGTAGACCGGGTCGCCGTACCTCTCGGTGAGCGCCTGGTAGTGCTCGCTGGGGGACGCGCCGGTCGCGGCCAGGATCTCCGAGGCGAGCAGCGCCAGGATGATGCCGTCCTTGTCGGTCGTCCACACCGACCCGTCACGGCGCAGGAACGACGCGCCCGCGGACTCCTCGCCGCCGAAGGCGATCGAGCCGTCGATGAGCCCGGGCACGAACCACTTGAAGCCGACCGGCACCTCGGTCAGCACGCGCCCCACCGACTCGGCGACCCGGTCGATCATCGACGACGACACCAGGGTCTTGCCGATCGCGGCGCCGCTCGGCCAGTCCGGGCGCGCCCCGCCGTAGAGGTAGCCGATCGCGACCGCGAGGTAGTGGTTGGGGTTCATCAGCCCGGCGTCCGGGGTGACGATGCCGTGCCGGTCGGCGTCGGCGTCGTTGCCGGTGGCGAGGGCGTACTCGTCCTTGCGCGAGATCAGCGACGCCATCGCGAACGGGGACGAGCAGTCCATCCGGATCTTGCCGTCCCAGTCCAGGGTCATGAACCGCCAGGTCGGGTCGACCAGCGGGTTGACCACGGTGAGGTCCAGGCCGTGCCGGTCCGCGATCTCGCCCCAGTACGCCACCGACGCGCCGCCGAGCGGGTCGGCGCCGATCCGGACACCGGCCTCACGCACCCGGGCCAGGTCGACGACGTTGGGCAGGTCGTCGACGTAGCTGCCCAGGAAGTCGTACGACGTGGCCGCGGCACGAGCCCGGGGGAACGGGACCCGCCGCACACCGTCGAGGCCGGCCTCGATGTAGCGGTTCGCGGCGTCGGCGATCCACGACGTGGCGTCGGCGTCCGCCGGGCCGCCGTGGGGCGGGTTGTACTTGAAGCCGCCGTCGGAGGGCGGGTTGTGCGACGGGGTCACCACGATCCCGTCCGCGAGGCCCGAGGTCCTGCCCTGGTTGGCGCGCAGGATCGCGTGCGACACCGCGGGGGTCGGCGTGTAGCCGTCCCTGTCGTCGACGAGCACCGTGACGTCGTTGCCGGCGAGCACCTCCAGGGCCGTGGCCCAGGCGGGCTCCGAGAGGCCGTGCGTGTCGCGCCCCACGAACAGCGGTCCGTCGTACCCCTGACCCTTGCGGTAGTCGCAGATCGCCTGGGTGGTGGCCAGGATGTGCGCCTCGTTGAACGCGGTGGCCAGGCTGCTGCCGCGGTGGCCGGAGGTGCCGAACGAGACCCGCTGGCCGGGGTCGGCCGGGTCCGGCTCGCCGGTGTAGTAGGCGGTGACCAGGTGGGCGACGTCGACGAGGTCGGCGGGAGCCGCCGGCTGGCCTGCGCGAGGGTCGTTCATGGGCTCACTCCCGACTCGACGACGGCGGACCCGCCCATCGTATAGAGCGCGTTGCCTATGCTGGCCCCGGCGACGGGCGAGGTCACGGGGAGAGGCAGGGCGATGTCCCACGGGGCGTTCGAGCGAGTGCGGCTCGGCACGGACAGCTCGGGCCGGCCGATCGTGCTGACCCGGCGGATGAAGGCGGCGTTCGACGCAGCCTGCGTGCGTGCCGGCGTCGAGCCGGTGATCATCCAGGGTGCCTTCATGGCCGGCCGCGCCGCGGCGGCCTCCGGCCACACCCATGACCTCTCCGGCTGCCTGGACACCCGCACCGAGGACCTGACCGAGGACCAGCAGCGTCGGGTGCTGCGGGCCGCGCGGGCCGTCGGCTGGGCGGTCTGGAAGCGCGACCCGGACCACGGCGGGTTCGAGGACCACCACCACTGGCTGCTGCTCGGCGAGCGCGACATGCACCCGGAGGCCAGGGCCCAGGCCCGGGCCTACCTGCGCGGCCTCGACGGGCTGGACGCCGGGGGACCCGACCGGCACTGGCGTCCGGACCCGATCCCTCGGTTCCGCTACCGCGCGCCGGGTGCGGCCACCAGCTGACGGCGTACGTCGTCCAGGGTGACCCGCTGCCGGCGCCGTGCGGCGAGCGTCGTGACCAGCAGGCCGCCGGCGCCCCAGACGAGCAGCACCAGCAGGTCGGCGGCCGGCGACCCGACGTGCCCGCCGAGGGTGAGCCGGCCGAGCCCGTCGGCCGCGCGGGACACCGGCAGCACGGCGTCGAGCCAGCGCAGCGGGCCGGGCGCGGTCGCGACCGGGACCGGGCCGCCGAGCGAGACCGCCTGCAGCACCGTGAACGCGATCAGCACGATCCAGCCGCGCTGGGGGCCGAGGACCGCGACGAAGGCCTGGCCGACCGCCGCGAACACCGCGGCCGCGACGACGAGGAGGCCGGCCACGCCGAGCGGCGCGGCCAGGTCGGCGCCGAGCACCGCCACCGTCGCGAACAGCACCGCCGCCTGGACCACGCCGATGCCGGCCGCGGGCAGCCAGCCGGCGACCGCGAGCCGCCGGCCCGTGGACGCGGCACGCAGCCGGCGCTCGGGGAGCGGCCGGCGGACCAGGTAGGTCACGAACGCGCCCAGCCACAGGGCGAGCGCGAGCACCGCGGGGACCAGCACCGTCGTGCCGTCGTGCTCCGGGTGCAGGCTGGAGGAGGTGGCGTGGACCGGGTCGGCGACCACCCGCGCCCGGTGCTTGCCGTTGCTCGCCGCCGGGATCTTCGCGGCGCCGTCGCGCAGACCGGAGGCCAGCGTCCGGTTGCCGGCGGAGAGCCTTCCCGACCCGGCGGCGAGTCGACCCGACCCGCCGGCCAGCGCGCGGGCGCCGTCGCCGGCCCGGCCTGCGCCGCCGGCCAGCCGGTGCGCGCCGGTGGCGAGGTCGGCGGCGCCCGTGTCGAGCCGATGCGCGCCCACGGCGAGCCGCCCCGCGCCGCCGGCGACCCGCCGCGCCCCGTGGCCGGCCCGGTCGATCGAGGCGGTCAGCCGCGGGGCCGCGGCGGCGAGCAGGCCCGCGCCGTCGGCGACCTGCCGGGCACCACCGGCGAGCCGGTCGGCGGTGCGGCCGGCCGGACCGGCCGCCCGGGTCGTGGCGGCGCACAGCTGCGGGTGGGCGGCGGTCACCACCGGGTCGGTGAGGCAGGCCTGCTCCCAGGCCTTGACCAGCCGGGTGTAGGGGCCGACCCCGCCGGACACCTGGCGGGCGCCGTCGGCGAGCCGGCGGGTCTGCCCGGGCAGCGGGTCGGTGCGCCGGCCCAGGGTGGCGAGCCCGCCGGCGAGGCGACCGGTGCCGGAGGCCAGCCGATCGGCGCCACCGGCCAGCTTCGCGGTGCCGTCGTGCAGCCGGTCCGCACCGCCGGCGAGCCGGTCGGCACCCCCGGCCAGCCGCCCCAGGCCGCCCGCGAGGCGGTCCGAGCCGGACGCGAGCCGGTCGACGCCGCCGGCGAGCCGGTCCGCGCCGTCGGCGAGGCGTCCGGCACCGTCGGCAGCCCGGCCGAGCCTGCCCTTGAGCTCGCCGGTCCTGCCGAGCACGCCCTCGAGGACGGTCGCGGTGACCCGGTGGCCGAGCTTCGCGACGGCGACGTCGTCGACCTGTCGGCTGACCTCGCGGGCGAGCCCGGTCGAGGAGTCGTTGCTCTGCACCGCGACGGTCGCGGCGCGCGGGTCGTCGTCGGTGAGGCCGGCCAGGGTGCGGGAGAAGCCGCGCGGGATCGTGACGACCGCGTAGTAGTCGCCGTCGCGCAGTCCGCGCCGGGCGTCCGAGGCGTCGGTCAGCCGCCAGCCGAGGTCGCTGTCGGTCCGCCGGGTCGGGGAGGTCAGCCCGCCGGCGAGCAGCCGCCCGGCGTAGATGATCTGTCGGTCGCTGCCCGAGCCCTGGGTGACCGGCCTGTCGAGGTTGACCACGGCCGCGGGCACCCGGTCGGAGCTGTCGGCCCGGTGGCCGAGCGACCACAGCACCAGGGCGCCGAAGACGGTGGGCAGCAGCAGGGTGCCGACCAGCACCCGGTTGGCGACGATGCGACGCATCACAGGGATGCCTCCTCTGCGTAGCGGGGTCCGGGGGTGTGCCGGCGGAGGTCGAGCCGGGTGGCGTCGCGCGGGGCGCCGTCCCGGCAGCCGGCCACGACGGCGACGCCGTGCGCGGCCAGGTCGAGCAGGGACTCCCAGCGGGCGTGCACCTCGTCCTCACTGGCGAACAGGTCGACGTCGTCGACGACGACCAGCGGCGTGTCCGCGCGGACGATCCGGTCGAGCTCATCGCGGGACGGGAACCGCTCGAGCAGGCCGACGCGACGGCGGACCGCCGCGGCCTCGGCGGGCAGCACCCGGTCGAGGACCACCAGGCGGCCCTCGACCTCGAGCCGGCCGGTGAGTGCGGCGAGCAGTGCGCGGCGGGCGACCCGGTCGGGCGTGGACACCGCGAGCAGCATGCCGCGCACCAGCCGCACGTCGACGCCGGCGAACAGCGTGCGGCCGCCGTCGGTGAGCCGCAGCCCCTCGGCCCGTAGCGCCGCCGGACCGTTCTCGGACCGCCACCGCTCGTGCTCGAGGTGGTCGCCCAGGCCGGCGCCCTCGACGTCGAGGTGCGGCAGCACCGCGGCGAGCCGGCGCGGCAGCCACCAGGCCCGGTCGCCGAGCAGCGCGAGCACGGCGGGCACCAGCGTCATGCGGATCAGGAACGCGTCCACGAACACGCCGACGGCGAGTCCGAGCGCCATCGGCTTGACCGCCGCGTCGCCGTGCGGCACGAAGGCCGCGAACACGCTGATCATGATCACCGCGGCCGCGGCGACGACCCGGGCACTGGCCGTGAAGCCGGTCGCCACGGCGCGGCGCGCCGCGTCGGGTCCGGGGCCGGCGTGCACGTAGTCCTCGCGCATCCGCGAGACCAGGAACACCTCGTAGTCCATGGCCAGTCCGAACAGCACGCCCATCAGCAGGATCGGCAGGAACGGCATCACCGCGCCGACCCGGCCCACGTTCACGGCGTCGGCGAACCAGCCCCACTCGAAGACCGCGGACACCGCGCCGAGCGCGGCCGCGACCGAGAGCAGGTAGCCGAGGGTCGCCTTCAGCGGCACCGCGACCGAGCGGAACACCACGGTGAGCAGCACCAACGACAGCCCGACCACCACCAGGCCGAACGGCAGCAGCGCCCCTCCGAGCCGGTCGGACACGTCGACGGACACCGCGGTCAACCCGGTCACCCGCAGGTCGGTGATGCCGTAGCGGTGCTCCAGGGTGGCTCGCTGCGCGCGGATCTCCCGGACCAGCGCCGCGGTGCCGGGCGCGGTCTGCGACTCCTCGGGGATCACCTGCACGATGCCGAGGTCGGCGCTGCGGTTCGGGGTGGCCAGGCCGATCGCGGCGACGCCGTCCAGCCGGCCGATGTCCTTGCCGAGGTCGTGCATCACCCCGATCGGGTCGGTGGTCCGGATGATGTCCACGGTGACCAGCAGCGGCGCGGTGTAGCCGGGCCCGAAGTCGCGGCTGACCAGGTCGTACGTCGTCCGCTCGGTGCTGCCGGGCGGGGCGGTGCCGGTGTCGGGGATGCCGAGGGTCAGGTCCTTCGCGGGCAGCGCCATCGCGACCAGCAGGCCGACGACGAGGACGGCGGTGAGCGCCGGCACCCGGGTCACCAGGGCGACCCAGCGGGCACCCAGCGTGTGCGTCTGGCCGGGTCCCACCATCGCGTTGCGGGCGGCGCGGGTCCCGGGCCGGAGCCGCTCGCCGGCCACGACGAGCAGAGCCGGCACCGCGGTCAGCGCGACCAGCACGGCGGTCGCGACCGCGGCGGCGGCCGCGAAGCCCATCACGGACAGGAACGGGATGCCGGCCACGACCAGGCCGCAGAGTGCGATCACCACCGTGGCGCCGGCGAAGATCACCGCGCCGCCGGCGGTCGCGACCGCCCGGGCCACCGAGTCGACGACGCCCTGCCCGGCGGCCAGCTGGCTGCGGTGCCGGGACACGATGAACAGCGCGTAGTCGATGCCGACCGCGAGCCCGATCATCAGCGCCAGCGTGGGCGAGGAGGTGTCGATGCCCACGAACGCGGCGGCGGCCATGATCCCCGCCATCGCGACCCCGACGCCGACCACCGCGGTCAGGATCGGCATCCCGGCGGCGAGCAGCGACCCGAACGTCACCGCGAGCACCACCAGCGCGACCAGCACGCCGGCCGCCTCGGTGGCACTCGGCCGCACCGAGTGGGAGGTGAAGATCGCGCCGCCCAGGTGCACCTGCAGCGGGGAGCCGCCGGCGAGCGAGCCGGCCGCCCGCTCCAGGCCGGCCACGGTGGCCGGGTCGAGCCGGTCGAGCGGCACGTCGAGCTGCACCTGCGCGAGCGCGTCGCGGCCGTTGTCCGACAGGGCCACCGCGCGGGTCCGCCTGCCGAACGGGTCGGTCACCAGCTCGACGTGGTCGACGGCTCGCGCCCTGCGGATCACGGCGTGCACCGCGGCGTCGTACTCCTCGATCCGGTGGCCGGGAGGGGCCACGAAGAGGAGCTGACCGGAGACCCCGGCGACCTCGGGGAACCGGTGCGCGAGCACGTCGAGGCCCTGCTGGGACTCGGTGCCGGGGATGCTCAGGTCGTCCTTCAGGGTGCCGCCGAGCCCGGCGGCCAGGGCCCCGGAACCGATCAGCGCCACGAGCCACAGGGCGAGCACCCGGCGGGCGCGGGCGGCGACCGCGTGACCGAGCCGGTAGAGGAGCGAGGACATGGCCGATACAGTAACGTATTGAATACAAAACCGTATCGAACGGGAGGGTGACCCGGATGACATCGGCGGATACTCTTCGCGGGATGTCGCGCGAGCCCGCCTCCGCATCCCCGGCCGTGCGGCGCCGGGAGAACACCCGCGCCCGGCTCATCGAGTCCGCCGAGAACGTGTTCGCGACCAAGGGTGTCAAGCGGGTGACCGTCGACGACCTCGTGGGCGCGGCCGGGTTCACGCGCGGAGCGTTCTACTCGAACTTCTCCAGCATCGAGGAGGTCTTCTTCGCGCTGTTCGAGCAGCAGTCGGAGCGGATGCTCGCCGTGGTGCGGGACGTGATCGACTCGATCCCGGAGCAGGAGTTCTCCCTCGACTCCCTCGGGCTGGTCCTCGAGAGCATGGACCCGATCGCCCGGCGGTGGTACGTCATCCAGAGCGAGTTCACGCTGCTCGCGCTGCGCAACGAGGAGGCCCGGAAGGTCTTCCAGCAGCACCGCGCGCAGTTCGAGTCGCAGATGGTCAACGTCGTCGGGGACGTCGTGCGGCTGCTGGGGCGGGAGCCCTCGATCCCGGTGAAGCAGCTGACCGAGACGGTGATCGCGCTGTACCTGCACAGCCTCGGCCAGGACGCCCTCGGCATCGGGACGCTCAACACCGACGAGCTGGTCAACATCGTGCTCCCCCAGCTGGTCGTCGGCCTGTCCCACCCCCGCTGACCTCCTCCGGGCGGGCCGGGGTTGAATTGGGGCGGCGGCACGGCCAGGGTCGGGGGTACGACGCATCCCGCCGGCCGGCCGCACCGGCCGCAACCGAGCACCTGGAGGCCTGATGACCTGGCGAGACCAACCGCCGTTCCGAGCCGATCACGTGGGCAGCCTGCTGCGCCCACCCGAGCTGCTCGAGGCCCGCGCCAGGCATGCAGCCGGCGAGCTCGACGCCGACGGGCTGCGCGAGGTCGAGGACCGCGCGATCCGTGACGTCGTACGCCTCCAGACCGACGCCGGGCTGCAGACCGCCACCGACGGCGAGTTCCGGCGCACGTCGTGGCACATGGACTTCATCTACCAGCTCGACGGCATCGACCGCACCGACCAGAAGCTCGCCGTCCACTTCCACAACGCCCGGGGCGACCTCGACTTCGAGACCGCGGCGCTCGCCGTCCACGACCGGGTCCGGCTGGACGAGACCATCTTCGGCGACGCGTTCACGTTCCTGCACGACTCCGTCGACCCCAGCAGCGGCCTCACCCCGAAGCTGACCATCCCGTCGCCGAGCATGGTGCACTACCGCGGCGGACGGGCGGCGATCGACGAGAGCGTGTACCCCGACCTCGAGCCGTTCTGGGCCGACCTGACCGCGGCGTACGCCGAGGAGGTGCGGCGCCTCGGCGAGCTCGGCTGCACCTACCTGCAGCTCGACGACACCAGCCTGGCCTACCTCAACGACCCCGAGCAGCGCGCGATGGTCGCCGCGCAGGGCGGCGACCCCGACCACCAGCACGAGCTCTACATCGCCAACATCAACGCCGCGATCAAGGACCGGCCGGCGGGCATGCGGGTGACCACGCACATGTGCCGGGGCAACTTCCGCTCCTCCTGGGCGGCCGAGGGCGGCTACGACTTCGTCGCCGAGGCCCTGTTCTCCCGGCTCGACGTGGACGGGTTCTTCCTCGAGTACGACGACGAGCGCTCCGGTGGCTTCGAGCCGCTGCGCTTCGTGCCCCCGGGCAAGCAGGTCGTGCTCGGCCTGGTCACCACCAAGCGGCCGCAGCTCGAGGACAAGGACCTGCTCAAGCGCCGGGTCGAGGAGGCCAGCAAGTACGTCGACCTCGACCAGCTGTGCCTGTCCCCGCAGTGCGGGTTCTCCTCGACGGTCGAGGGCAACGAGCTCACCCTCGACGACGAGATCGCCAAGCTGCGACTGGTGGCCGAGACCGCCCGGGAGATCTGGGGCTGACCCCGCCCGCCCGTCCAGGCTCAGCCGGAGGCGGAGAGCACCGCCCGGCCGGGGATCACCTCGAAGACCAGCTGAGTCTCGGTGTGCCGTACGACGGGGTGCACGTTGATGTGCTCGAGCACCAGGTCGCGCAGGGCCTCCGCGGACGGCACCGCGACGTGCACCAGGTAGTCGTCCTCCCCCGCGAGGTGCAGCACCCGCAGCGCGCCCGGGATGTCGGAGAGGATCGCGTGGAAGCTGTTCACGTGGTCCCGGTTGTGGCTGCCGAGCCGCACCTTGACCACCGCCTGGAGCGGCAGGCCGAGCGCGGCCAGGTCGACCTCGGCGTGGAACCCGCGGATCACCCCCGACTCCCGCAGCGCGCGCACCCGGTGGATGCACGTCGACTCGGCCACCCCGACCCGGGCGGCGAGCGCGGCGTTGGTGAGCCGACCGTTCAGGATCAGCTCGGTGAGGATCGCGCGGTCGGTGTCGTCCAGCGGGCGCAGATTCCTCGACCCGACGGGCTCGGGCATGACGCCCACCTCCATGTTCTTGCGACAAGGACGAACTAGACCGCATCTTCTGCAATCCTCATTGCCGATCATCGCAGGATTCAACAGGATAGGAGGATGGAAGACGAACTTTGCTTCGACTCACTCGCGGTGCACGCCGGCCGCGAGGACCTCACCGCGCTCGGGGTGCACGCGCTCCCCCTGGACCTGTCCACGACCTCGCCGCTTCCCGACCTCGACAGCGGGGGTGCCTCCTACGAGGCGATGGCGACCGGAGGCCACCCGACCGCCGGCGGGAACGTCTACGCCCGGCTGTGGAACCCGACGGTCGCCCGGTTCGAGGCGGCGCTCGCCCGCCTCGAGGGCACCGAGGAGGCGGTCGGCTTCGGGTCGGGGATGGCCGCGGTCACCGCGTGCGTGCTGGCCGCGCGCGCCGAGAGCGGCGGCCGGCACGTGGTCGCGGTCCGCCCGCTGTACGGCGGGACCGACCACCTGCTCGGCTCGGGGACCCTCGACGTGACCACCACGTTCTGCGCCCCCGAGGAGGTCGCCGCATCGATCCGGCCCGACACCTGCCTGGTGGTCGTCGAGACGCCGGCGAACCCCAGCCTCGAGCTGGTGGACCTCCGGGCGCTGGTGGCCGCCGCGGACGGCCGCCCGGTGCTGGTCGACAACACGTTCGCCACCCCGGTGCTGCAGAACCCGGCCGAGCACGGCGCCGCGCTGGTGCTGCACAGCGCCACGAAGTACCTCGGCGGTCACGGCGACGCCATCGGTGGCGTGGTGGCCACCGACGCCGGTTGGGCCGCCGCCCTGCGCCGGGTCCGCGCCGTCACCGGCGCCCTCCTGCATCCGTGGGGCGCCTACCTGCTCCACCGCGGGCTGGCGACGCTGCCGGTGCGGGTGCGCGCCCAGCAGGAGTCCGCGCAGAAGATGGCGGGCTGGCTCGGCGGCCACCCGTCGATCGCGCAGGTGCTCTACCCCGGCACCCCCGAGGGCGACCCGCTGGGCCTGGTCGGCCGGCAGATGCGCGGGCCGGGGGCGATGCTGTCCGTGCGCCTGGCCGGCGGCTACGAGCAGGCGGCCGCGGTGGTCGAGCGCGTCCGGCTGTTCACCCACGCGGTGTCGCTGGGCGGCGTGGACTCGCTCATCCAGCACCCGGCGGCGCTCACCCACCGGCCGGTGCCGCCCGAGGCCCGCCCGACCCCGGACCTGTTGCGGCTCTCGATCGGCCTCGAGGACGTCGCCGACCTCGAGGCGGACCTGGCCCGCGCGCTCGACGGCTGACCGACCCGGCTGCCACGACGGCGGCACGACCAAGCCGAACGGCCCGGCCGCGGTGCGGCCGGGCCGCTCGCCCCACCCCGCGGTGTCAGTCCTTGCCGGACAGGGTCAGCACCACGCCGCCATGGTCGGACGGCCACAGCCCGGTGACGGGGTCCTGGTCGGTCGGCGCGGTGCCGGTGACCTCGCCCGCGGTGACGTCGAGGGCCTTGCCGCTCGGCGTCCGGGCGAAGATCATGTCGATCCGGTGGTCGAACCGGGCCGTGTCGGTGGGCACCACGAGCTCGCCCAGCCCGGACGTCCAGCCCTCCTCGGCCGGCTTCCACCGCAGCCACTGGTCCACGAAGCCCTGGCCGACGATGAAGTCGTACGGCGCGCGGTGCTCGACGCCGTTCGAGACGTCGGTGTTCAACGGGTCGGAGTTGCAGTCGCAGCCGATGATCGTGGTGGTGCCGGGTCTCGCGGCGGGGCCGGTCAGCAGCTCCCGGGCCTGTCCGAGCGCGAAGTTGGAGCCGAACGCCTCGAGGTGCGTGCCGATGAACCGGACCTTCTTGGCGCCGACCTTGACGTCGGCCCACGCGTAGCCGCGGGTGAAGACCATGTTCTTGCCGGCGAGCGGGATCGACAGCGTGTTGGCCGCCGAGTAGTGCCCGCCGCCGGTGCCGACCAGGGTGAGTCCGTCGCGGACCCTCATCAAGATCACGTCGCGCATGGTGAGCCGCACGTCCCGCGGGTTGCTGATGCTCGGCGGGACCCCGACGAAGCTCGGCGCCTCGACGTCGGACTCGTACTGCACCTTCACGGCCTCGTAGCCCTGCCCGGCCGCCTCGAGGTCGTCCAGCAGGATCTGCAGGTAGTCGTAGTCCACGGTCTCCGCGTTGGGCACCGCCAGGTTGTCGCCGAGCTCGAGCGGGCCGTGCCGCCAGAGCGCGACCTCCTGCAGCGAGACCAGGTCGGGCGCGGTGGCGGCGATCTCTGCGGCCAGCATCTGGGCCCGGGCCGGGAAGTTCGTCTGGTCGACGATCGCCCGGGTCTGCGCGTTCGCGTTGGCCAGCTTGACCAGGATGACGTTCGGGTCGGTCTCGCCGGCGATGGCCCGCAGCGGCCGCTGGATGTCGGCACCGAGGTAGATGTTGCGGGTCATCACGGTGAGCGGCTGGTCGGGGTTGATCGGCTTGGCGTGGGCCGGGCCTGCCGTGAACGGCAGCAGCAGCGACCCGATGGCGGCCGCGGCCACGGCCAGCCTGGCCGTCATCGCGCGCGGGTGAAGTCTCATGAATGTCCCTCCGTCGACTCTCTTCGGCGATCCTTTGCGGCCGAGCGAGGGCGCGCAAGGGCCCAACTGCCCGGGCGCGCGTGCCAGCCGGGCCATGGCGGCCTAGTGCAGGCGGTGCCCCGGAGGCGGCTCCATGCCCTGCAGCTTCTCGAGTCGGGACTGCAGCAGCGGGACCCGGTGGGCGTTGCCGTGCAGCGCCACGTAGCGGGCCCCGAACAGGGCCAGCAGCGCGTCGTCGAGACGGCGGACCGCGCTGGGCGGGTGCTGGTAGCCCATGTGCGCGATGATCGCCGCGCTGTCGACCGTGGCCAGCAGCGAGGCCAGCTCGTCGAGCGAGGTGATCCCGAGCTCGAGCAGCAGGCCCGAGACCCAGCCGTAGTGGTCCGGCCGGGACCAGCCCGCGTCCGGGTACTCCCGCCCCAGGAAGGTGGCGAGGTCCTCCGCGCTGATGCGCGGGTCGGTCGCGTCGGTCTCCGGCCGCGGTTCGGGCGCGGTGGCCTGGAGCCGGTCGCGGATGGTGGAGAACTCCCGGTCCGCGAGCTCGAGCAGGCCGGCGGCGAGGGTGAACCGCCGGTCGAGGTCGGAGACGTGCTCCTCGGGGACGTGGCCCTTGTAGCGGATCGCGTGCTCGAACTCGGCCCAGGCGTGCTGCAGGACGGTGCGCACCTGCACCTGGGCCACCCGCTCGCCGAGGGCGTCGTGCGCCGCGGCGGGGCTGCGGGTCGGGTCGGGGGTCACCAGCAGGTGCCGGCTGGCGTAGCCGAACCGGCCCTCCCGCGCCGTCTCCTGGCCGAGGTCCCGGTCGTCGATGATCCGCAGCTGGGCGCCGAGCAGGTCGGCGACGGCGGCGACGTCGCTGCGCAGGTAGGTGATCACCCGGACCCCGATCTGGTCGGTGATCTCCTCGAGCGGATGGGGGTAGACCGGCCGGCCGTCGACGGTGCGGGCGGCCTTGGCGGCGAAGGAGGCCAGGCTCTTCGTCCGCCCGGCGACGCTGAGGTAGTTGATGCCGGCGTCGTCGAGCAGGGTGGTGACGAGGCCCACGAAGCGGTCGGTCGCCTCCCGGAGCTCGGGCAGCATCGCGGCATAGGCGGCCACCGCCGAGCGGACCGGGCCGAGGTCACCGTCCGCCGGCCCGGCGGTCCCGGTCCCGGCGGTCCGCCGGACCGCCCGCGGCGCCGGCTCGAGGCCGGCGGGCAGCGTGGGCGTCACGATGTAGCCGGAGGCGAAGTCGCCGTAGGTGGTGGTCCGGTCGGGACGGCGGTGCGCGAACAGGGCGACGTAGGCGCACACCACGGCGTCGACCTCGTCCTCGGCTCGGCGCAGGTCGCTCTTGCGCTGCGCGGTCTCGACCCGGGTGACCAGCTCCCGCCAGTCCTCGCTGCCGGCCAGGTGCAGCGGCACGCCGGAGGCCGAGAGCCCCTCGAGCAGCCGGATCAGGCGCAGCAGCTCCGCGCGCAGCTGGGCCAGCGTCCTGCCCGGCTTCTGCTTGTACTTCAACGTGCGCCCGAGACGGAACAGCGCCACCGTGGCGGGGTGCGGGTAGACCTCGATCGCGGTGCGTCGCGCCCGCGACGCCGGGTCCATGTCGAGGTCGAGCCGCGCGGCCAGCCGGGCCCCTCGCGGGGTGGCGGCGAACTCCGGCTTGCCCGTGTTGGCGGGGTGGGCGCCGGCGTCGAACCGCGCGAAGTCCCGGTTGAGCGCGGCCTCGCACGCCCGGTTCCCGGCGGGGTTCGTCACCACCAGGGGGGCGTCGAACGCGACCAGGCAGTCGCCGCCGACGTAGGGCGTCAGCGCCGCGACGATGTCGTCGTCGGTCCCGTGCGAGGAGACCCGCAGCAGCCGGCCCTCGTCGTCGAGCACCGCGACACCGGTGGGCCGCCGGTCGCCCCATGCGAGGTCCACGCCTACGAAGTGCATGGGCTCACCCTGCCCTGCCGCAGCCCCCGGTGCACGCTGCCGGGCCGCCGGCGCTCAGGTCCAGACACCGGAGGAGCCGCGTCGGTGGCTCCCGAGCAGGTGGGTGTCGACGATCCCGACGGCCTCCATCAGCGCGAACATCGTGGTCGGGCCGACGAACACGAACCCGCGCTGCTTGAGCGCCCTGGACAGCGCCACCGACTCCGGCGAGCTGGTCGGCACCTCGGGGGGCGTCGCCGGCGCGGGCGTCCGGTCCGGCTTGAAGGACCAGACCAGGTCGACCAGGCCGCCGTGCTCGCGCAGCGCAACGGTCGCCCGCGCGTTGGTGATGGTGGCCTCGACCTTCCTGCGGTTGCGCACGATGCCGGCGTCGCCCATCAGCCGCTCGACGTCGGCGTCGCCGTAGCCGGCGACCCGGTCCGGGTCGAAGCCGTCGAACGCCGACCGGAACGCCGGCCGCTTGCGCAGGATCGTCGACCAGGACAGCCCGGACTGGAACGCCTCGAGGCTGATCCGCTCGAACATCCCCCGCTCGTCGTGCACCGGCATCCCCCACTCGGTGTCGTAGTAGTCGCGCAGCAGCGGGTCGACCGACGCCCACGCCGGACGGGCCAGCCCGTCGTCCCCCAGGACCGTCACCGCTCCCCCTGCGGCCCGTCCAGCAGCACCCGCTGGTGGCTGCCGCGGGCGACCAGCCGGCCGCCGACGTCGGCGGCGCAGCCGAACACGACGCGCCGCCCGGACACCGACTCGACCGTCGCGCTCACCCGGACCGGCTCACCGACCGCGGCCGCGCCGAGGTGGTGGACCAGGATGCCGACCCCGACGCTGGTCGGGCCGGTGGCCGGGTCGGGCATCGCCCGGGAGGCCACCAGCTCGAACCAGAGCGCGATCCTCGGCGAGCCCAGCACCGCCATCGCGGTGTCGGGATGTCCCATCGCCGCGGCGGTGTCGGCCTCGGTGACGGTCAGCTCGGACACCACCGAGGCGCCCACCGCGGGCAGCAGCGGGTGCGGGTCGCGGGCCCCGGCGCCGTCGAGCAGCGCGGCGGCCTCCGCCAGCGCTCCTGCCCGGTCGGGGACGGCGCTCCGCGCGGCGTCGACGAGCGCGACGCGCAGCGTCTCGGTCACCATCGCGGTCTGGCCGGCGGTGAGCCCGTGCGGGTGGTCCATGCGAAAGAAGTTCTCACACCGCGCCGACGGGACCGTCCGCAGCCCCGGTCCTTCGACCCCCCGCCACCACCGCGACGACCCGGTGGTCGTCGTCGAGGGCGACCATGTCGGCGCGCAGGCCGGGGGCGATGGCGCCCACCCGGTCGGCGACGCCGAGGGCACGCGCGGGGTTGAGGGTGGCCGCGCGGACCGCGGTGAGCAGGTCGGTGCCCCCGGCAAGCGTGGCCCGCAGGCCGTCCGCCACGGTGCCGGTGCTCCCGGCGAGCGCGCCGCCCCGGTCCAGCCGGGCCACCCCTCCGGTCACCGTCACCGCCTCGCCGCCGAGCCGGTCCGGCCCGTCCGGGAGCCCCGCGGCGGGGATCGCGTCGCTGACCAGCGCCGCCCGTCCGGTTGCCACCACCATGCGCACCACCGCGGGATGCAGGTGCCGGCCGTCGGCGATCACCTCCAGGGTGACCCGCGGGTCCTCCAGCAGGGCCGGGACCGGGCCCGGTGCCCGGTGGTGCAGCGGCGGCATCGCGTTGAACAGGTGGGTGGCGACCCGCGCCCCGGCGTCCACCGCACGCGCGGTGGTCTCGTAGTCGGCGTCGGTGTGGCCGACCGCCGCCGCCGCACCGTGGTCCCGCACCCGTCGTACGGCGTCGAGGCCGCCGTCGAGTTCCGGGGCGAGGGTCACCATCGCCACCGTCCCCCCGCCCGCGGCGAGCAACCGGTCGACCGACGCGGCCGTCGGCGCGCGCAGCGACCCGGGGTCGTGGGCGCCGCACCGGCGGGCGGAGAGGAACGGGCCCTCGAGGTGGATGCCCGCGACCACCCCGTCGACGACGAGGTCGCGCAGCGCCGCCACCTCCGAGACCAGCACCTCCAGGGGAGCGGTGAGCAGGCTCGCGACGACCGTGGTGCTGCCCCGGAGCCGGTGGAAGTCGGCGGCCCGCCGCGCCGATGCGGGGTCCGCCCCGGAGAAGGACCCACCACCGCCGCCGTGCACGTGCATGTCGACGAACCCCGGCACGAGCACCGCGGCCGTCAGGTCGGGCCGGCCGGAGGGCGCCCCCGCACCCACCTCGGCGACCAGGCCGCCGGCCACCCGCACCCAGCCGGGCGCGAGCACCCGGTCGGCGAGCACCACCCGCCCGGCGGTCAGCAGCCGCACGTCGGGGGAGGTCACCGCCCCACCGAACCGCATCCGGTGCGCTCAGTCCAGGCCCACCGCGGCGAGGCAGAACCGCCACATCCGGGCCAGCTCCTGCGGGGACTCGCGGGTGCGCCGCAGGTAGTGCGCGGGGCGTGGGGCCCGGTCGTGCCAGAACCGGCCACCGGCCGGCGCGGGCTCGGTCGCGGCGAGCCACACCACGGTGTCCGCGCCGGCCCGAGCGTCCCGCAGCAGCGGGTCCATGACCCGGCTGAACAGAGGCAGCGACGTGCTCACCCCCGGGGTGCGGGCCCAGCCGGGGTGCATGGCGTGCACGGTGACCCCGCGGTCGGCCCAGCGCTCCTGCATCAGCGGAGTCAGCGCCACCTGCGCCCGCTTGCTGCGGGCGTAGGCGGTGGTGCCGCTGTAGTCACCGCGGAGGTACTCGGGGTCGTCGGCGGGCAGCCGCTCGGTGTACATCCCGCCCGAGGACACCAGGACCACCCGCCCGTGCGCGGGGGCGAGCAGGGGGAGCAGCAGCTCGGTGAGCAGCAGCGGGCCGAGCACGTGCGTGGCCAGCGTCACCTCGTGCCCGTCGGCGCTCTCCCGCCGCTCCGGGGGCAGCACCCCCGCGTTGTGCACGAGTACGTCGACCCGGTCGACCCGCTCCCGCAGGCCGCCGGCGAAGGAGCGCACCGACGAGAGGTCCGAGACGTCGCACAGCTCGAGGTGCAGGTCCGCACCGGGCACCCGTCGCGCCAGGTCCTCGACCGCGGCCCGGCCCTTCGCCTCGTCGCGGACCACCAGGTGCACGGTCCCGCCGAGCCCGGCCAGCTCGGCGGCGGTCTCCAGGCCGAGGCCCGAGCCGGCGCCGGTCACCACGCACCGCTTGCCCACAAGCGCCCCGGGCCGGGGGTCGTCCGTGGGCCACGCGCCGCGCCGCAGGCGGTAGCCGATCGAGGTGTAGCCGGGCACCACCAGCCGGTCCAGGGCGGTGTCGAGGGCCCGGCGCGCCGGCCCCTTCACGACGGCTCCGGGACGCTGCCGAGCAGCCGGGTCAGGGTGATCCGGAGCGCCACCCGGGCCGGGTTCTCCCGGGGCTGCCGGTACCTCTCGGCGTAGCGGCGCACGGCCTCCTGCACCGACTCCGGGTCGTCGAGGACGACCGCCCGGCCCTCGAGCGTGGCCCACCGCCGGCCGTCGACCTGGCACACCGCGACCGGGGCGCCGTCCGGCCCGGCGGCGGCGACGTTGCGGGCCTTGCGCGAGGTGCCCGAGGTGATCCCCCAGGCGCGACCGTGCTCCTCGTCGAGGACGATCCCCATCGGCACCACGTGCGGCGTGCCGTCGGGCCGCAGCGTGGTCACCGTGCACAGGTGCCGCTCCCGCCAGAAGGCCCGGTAGGCCTCGCCGGGCACGGTGGGGCCGGGACGGTTCATCGGTTGTCTCCCTCGAGCTGGCGGCGGGCGTGCCGGAACAGGGGCGGCAGGTACCGCACCATCAGCGCCGACCAGGTGAGGTGGGTCAGCAGCGGCGCCTGGAGCCCCCCGGTGGCACGGCGCTGCAGGCCGAACAGGGTGCCCATCACGCCGGCGGCGAGGACCAGCGCCGGGTTCCTGGTCGCGACGGTGGTGAGCGCGTAGACCGTGCTGGAGAGGGCCACCGCCTGCTCCCGCGGCATCGCCGAGTAGAGCGCACCACGGAAGAACACCTCCTCGCCGACCCCGTTGGCCAGCGTGGTCAGCAGCACCAGGGAGTCCTCGCCCTGCTCGGCGAACGCGAGCACCCGCCGCAGCGCCCGGTCGAGCGGCGGCACCCGGCGGGCGAGCAGCGCGCAGCCGTAGAAGAACCCGAAGGCACCCGCCCCGGTGAGCAGCGGCGTGGCCACCGGCCGGCGCACGGTCGCGTCGCGCGCCTCGATCCAGCCCAGGTGCAGCGGTCCGGAGAGCAGGCCGCCGGCCGTCCAGGTGCCCGCGGTGGCCAGGCTCAGCCCGTAGAAGGCCGGCGACCCCGGCCGCTGCGACAGCGAGGCGCCGAGCAGTCCCGCGCCGAGCACGGACGTCCCCACGACCACCCGGCGCCGGTGGGCGACGACCGCGGCGGTGTCCTGGTGCACCACCACGACGTGCGCCAGCGACCGCGGCAGCCGGTCGGCGGCCCGCCGCCACCATCGGGGACCCCGGCCGCTCACCGGGAGCGCCTCCGGTCGGCCAGCGCCTGGCGGACGGCGTCGTCGTAGCCCATCGGCTCGAACGGCACGATCCCGCGGATGCTGTCGTCCTCGACGACGACCTCGTTGGTCATCGAGTCGATCAGCGAACGACCGGTGCGCGTGTCCACGTCGGTGACCAGGGCCAGCCACCGCGACGACAGCCCCGGCGAGAGCAGCGGCACCGGCACGATCACCAGGGGCGGCCGTCCCTCGATCGCCGCGACCCGTCCGAGCATCGTGGAGTAGCGGAGCACCTCCGGGCCGCCGATCTCGAACACGCGGCCGATCGCCTCCTCCCGGCCGAGCACGCCCACCAGGTAGCGCACCACGTCGTCCAGCGCGATCGGCTGGGTCCGGGTCTTGACCCACCGGGGCGCGACCATCGCGGGCAGGTGCTCGACCAGCTGCCGGGTGATCTCCCAGGAGATGCCGCCGTCCCCGATCACGATCCCGGCGCGCAGCGTGGTGACCGGCACCCCCGCGGCCGCGAGCAGCCCCTCGACCTCGCGCCGGCTGCGCAGGTGCGCCGACAGGTCGTCGGAGTCCCGGCCCAGGCCGCCGAGGTAGACGATCTGGCGCACCCCGGCCTCGGCGGCGGCCGCCCCGAAGGCCCGCGCGGCCTCGGCGTCGAGACGTTCGAAGTCGGCCGAGGCCAGCGAGTGCACCAGGTAGTAGGCGGCGTCGGCTCCGCGCAGCGCGTCGGCCAGCGTCGCCGGGTCGTGCACGTCGCCGTACGTCGCGACGCCGGCGCCCCCGTAGCCGTCGGGGTGTCGGGTCATCGCGCGCACGTCGTGCCCGGCCTCGGCGAGCGCCGGGCACAGCTTGCGCCCGACGAAGCCGGACGCGCCGGCGACGAGCACGGTGCGGGGGTCGGTCATGGAGCCTCTCGGGTCGGCGTGCCGGCGGGTGGTCGGCGGGTGGTCGCGGGTCGGTCGCGGTACGAACTTCAGCACTTTCCTAAGCACGTTGTTTAGGTTTACCCTCACAGGGTGACCGCAGACCCGGGCTCCGCGCAACCCCCCTCACCGAAGCAGCGGGCCGGCCGGGGGTCCGGGCTCACCATCAGCGACCTGGCCCGCAGGACCGGGCTGACCACGGCCACGCTGCGCACCTGGGAGGCCCGGCACGGGTTCCCCCGGCCGAGCCGGCTGCGGAGCGGCCACCGGCGCTACGACGAACAGGACGTCGCGCTCGTCCGGCAGGTGCTGCGCCGCCGAGACGCCGGGGTGCGGCTCGAGGTCGCGATCGCGGACGCCGCGGCCGGACTCGGGAGCCCGGGTCCCTCGGTCTTCGCGACGCTGCGCGGCCGGCATCCGCACCTGCAGCCCCAGCGGGTGCACAAGGCGACCCTGGTGGCGCTGTCGCAGGCGATCGAGGACGAGTGCTGCGCCCAGGCCCGGCGGCCGGTCCTGTTCGGCGCCTTCCAGCACGACCGGTTCTTCCGGCAGTCGCTGCCCCGGTGGGCCGAGCTGGCCCGCACCGCCCGCGCCACCACCGTGTTCGCCGGCACCGACAGCCGGCGGCGCGATCCCGCGATCCGGCTGGTGCACCTGCCCCACGACGCGCCGCTGCGCCGGGAGTGGGTGCTGGTCTGCGACGCCCCCGACTACCCTGCGTGCCTGGCCGCGTGGGAGCTGCCTGGGCAGGTCCGGCTGCCCGACGCCGACCGGCTGTTCGAGGTGGTCTGGAGCCTCGAGCCGCGCGCCGTACGCGACGCGGCGCGGGCCTGCGCCGACCTCGCCGACGGGCTCGACCCGGAGGGTGCGACCGGCGGCGACCGGGTGCCGGACGACGTCCCCGGCGAGGCCTCCCCCGAGCTGCGGCACGCGACGTCGCTGTTCAACCGGATGGTGGCCTACGTCGACAGGGCCCGCGGCTGACCCGTGGACGAGGCGAGGCCCCCGTCCCGCGGAAGCGGAACGAGGGCCTCGCATGAAGCTCGGTGTCAGCCGGCTAGAACACCCTCCGGCGGCTACCGCCCATCGGGACGAAGTTCAAGATCAGGCCGACGACGAGCAGGATCGCGCCGATCGTCGTGAGGATGCCGATCCCCGCGATGAGACCGATGATGAGCAGAATCAGGCCAAGGATGACCATGGGAACTCCCTCTTCCAGTGAGTTTCAGTTGGGGTGCAGCAACGTCCAGTTCCCGACCCCGGACCGAACATGCGCACCCGGCCGGACTTTTTACGTTGACGCACCGGTCTCGTCGGACGTGCTCAGCCCTCTCGGCGGCGTCGGGCGCGCTCCGTCCTGCGGCGGCGGCTCCGGCGGGAACGCCGGGCCGCGGACCTGGCCATGTCGGCGGCGCCGATGAACCCGGCGTCCGGGCCCAGCCGGGCCGCACGGATCGGCGGCTCGACCCGCTGCCCGCGCCCGACGAGGGTCCGGGCGAACGCGCGCCGGGTGGGCTCGAGCAGCAGGTCACCCGCCTGCGACACACCGCCGCCGACGATGATGCAGCTCGGGTCGAAGGCCGCGGTCATGCCGGCCAGGCCCACCCCCAGCCAGTCGCCGATGTCGGCGAGCAGCTCTCGCGCGAGGGGGTCCCCGTCGCGGGCGGCCTGCGAGATCAGCGGACCGGTCAGCGCGGACGGGTCGCCTCCGACGAGGTCGCGCAGCCCGTCCGCCATCGGCGACCCCACCCGCACCAGCTCCCGGGCGTCGCGCACCAGCGCGTTGCCGGAGGCGTACTGCTCCCAGCAGCCGCGGTTCCCGCACTCGCAGCGGTGCCCGTCGGGGACGACCTGGATGTGGCCGAACTCGCCGGCCATGCCGTGCGCCCCGCGGAACACCCGGCCGTCGATGACCATGGCTCCCCCGATGCCGGTGCCCAGCGTCACGCAGAGGACCACCCGCTCGCCGGCGCCGGCGCCGAACCTGCTCTCGGCGAGCGCGGCCGCGTTGGCGTCGTTGTCCACGACCACCGGCAACCGGACCCGGCTCATCAACGCGTCGCGCAGCGGCTCGTCGCGCCAGGCGAGGTGCGGGGAGAACCGCACGGTGGAGCGGGCGAAGTCGACGAACCCGGCGGCGCCGACGCCGACCGCCGCGACGTGGTGGGTGCGCGCGAACCCCTCGACGAGGTCCACGATGGTGTCCTCGACGACCTGCACGCTGTGACCCTGGGTGTCCCGCCGGGCCCGCGCGACCACGCGCCCGCGCGAGTCCACGACGCCGGCCAGGACCTTGGTGCCGCCGATGTCGACCCCGACGGTGAGCGGGTCGAACCGGGGCATGATCGGCCGGCGGGTCAGCAGTTCCGACATGGCGCGAGGGTATCCCGGCTCTCCGGGCCGCCCCGGCC
This sequence comes from uncultured Actinomycetota bacterium, assembly GCA_963838025.1. Lineage (GTDB taxonomy): Bacteria > Actinomycetota > Actinomycetes > Propionibacteriales > Nocardioidaceae > Nocardioides_B. Next base: position 376,234 of record CAWIPF010000001.1, on the reverse strand, counting down.
GTCGCCGGCCCCGCGGGCTAGGACCGCAGGCGTACGGCGAGCAGCGCCACGTCGTCGTCGAGCTGGTCGGGGAGCAGCCGCTCGAGCAGCCGGTCGCACAGCCGCTCCAGCGGCAGCCGGCCGAGCTCTCCGGCCGCCTCGACGAGGTCGGCGACGCCCCGGTCGAACGGACGGCCCCGGCGCTCCACCAGGCCGTCGGTGTAGAGCAGGAGGGTCATCCCCGGCTCGAGCAGCAGCTCGCTCTCCCGGCGGGGCACGTCGGCGATGACGCCGAGGAGCAGGTCGCTCTCCTCGGCCTGGAGCACCCGGGCCCGGTCGCCCGGCCCGACCAGGACCGGTGGCGGGTGGCCGGCGTTGGACCAGCGCAGCCGGCGCGGCGTGCTCTCGCCGGGGGCCCGGTCGAGGGCGGCCACCACCGCCGTGGCGGTGGTGTGCACGTCCAGCCCGGCCATGGCCGCGTCGAGCCGGGCCAGCATCCCCGAGGGGCCGGTCCCGGTGGTGTAGCCGATGCCACGGAGCAGGGCCCGGATCTGCCCCATGGCCGCGGCCGCCCGGGTGTCGTGGCCGATGACGTCGCCGATCACCAGCACGGTGGCGTCGTCGGTCTGCACGAAGGCGTCGTACCAGTCCCCGCCGACCTGGGCCTCCTCGGCGGCGGCGAGGTAGCGGACCACGACCTCGACGTCCTCCGACGGCGGCGGCTCGCTGAGCAGGCTGCGCTGCAGCTCCGCGGCCAGGTCACTCTGCCGGGCGTAGAGACCGATCGTCTCCAGGGTGACGCCGGCGCGGCGGCCGACCTCGGTCGCGACCGCGAGGTCCTCCTCGGTGAAGGGGTCCGAGGAGGGGCGCTTCAGCAGGACCATCGAGCCGAGCACCGCGTCGCGGCCCGGCAGCGGCACCGCCAGCAGTCCGCCGACGCCCAGCTCGCGGAGCGCGGCACCCACCTCCGGGACCGTGACGATCTCGTCGAGGGTCGTGCCGGTCACGCCGGTGAGCCGGACCGGGCCCTCGCCGCGCGCGACGCGTCGGCTCGGCGCGTCCTCCGCGAGCGCCCCCGGCAGCCTCGACTCGACCAGCTCGACCAGCTCCCTCATCGCGGGGTCGTCGTGGTGGACGGCGACCCGGCGCGGGTTGCCGCGACCGTCGTAGAGCTGCAGGCTCACCCAGTCGCCGAGCACCGGCACCACCTGCCCGGCCAGGCGCCGGAGGGCGGCCTCGCCGTCGAGCGTCCCGGCCAGCGTCTCGGAGACCCGCCCGAGCAGGCCCACGTGCGCGGCGAGCCGGTCCCGGGTGGTCTCGGCCCGTTGCCGCTCGGTGACGTCCTGGACCAGCAGCAGCACGGCCGGGTCGCCGTTCTCGAGGACCGTGGGCGCGACGCTGACCTCGAGCGCGGTGTCGGGCGGCCCCTCCAGCACGAAGCTCGGGGTGGCCGCCTCGAGCCGCCCGGCCCGGGCCAGCACGAACGCGCCGAGCAGCGGCTCCGGCTCGGTGAACACGTCCGCCACCGGCTGCCCGGTCGAGGCCCCGCCGAGCCGGAGCAGGTCCGCCGCCCGCGGGTTCCAGCCGACGAAACGGCCCTCCACGTCGGCGACGAGCACCCCGAACGGCGCATGGTGGAGCAGCGGCCCCAGCGAGCGCGGCAGCAGCGGCGGCGCCCGCCGTTCGCCCGGCTCGTCGGAGACCGCGGCCAGCAGGGCGCGGTGCCGTCGCTCGGTCCGGGCCGCCTCGACGAGCTCGCCGACCGCGTCCAGCAGCCCGGCGTCGCCGGACCGCACCACCAGCAGCCCGGTCGGCACACCGGGCGTGTAGGACAGGGTGCGCCGGACCTCCGCGTCGGTGTCGGGCGTGGTCAGCACCCCCACCGCCGTGGCCGGGTCCGCTCCGTGGACCTGCTGGACGACGGGGGCCGGCGACCCCGCGCCCGAGCCGACGAGCACCGCGTCGACCTCCGAGGCGTCGTCGAGCGCGTCGGCGAGGTCGGTGGCCCGGACCGCGCGCCACGGCTCGGCCGCGGCGGCCAGCACGGTCAGCTCGTCGGGGGTCGGGTCGACCACGAGAAGTGCTCCCACGGCGGCCGGCTCAGTCGCCGAGCAGCGGCACGTCGAGCAGCGCCCGGCCGGTCCACGTGCGCAGGATGTCGGTGGTCGGGCTCATCACGTGCGAGGCGCGGGCGTCGCGCAGGTGGCGTTCGAGAGGCGACCGGTCGCGGTAGCCGATCCCGCCGGCGAGCGTCATCGCCTCGTTGGTGACGCTCACCGCGCAGTCGGCCACCTCCGCCTTGGCGGCGGCCACGGCCGGGAGCGCGTCGGGACCGCCGCGGTCGGCCTCGTCGGCGGCCCAGTGGACCAGCCGCCGGGTCGCCTGCACCCTGGCCCACAGCACGCCCAGCCGGTGCTGGAGGACCGGCTCCCCGGACAGCCGGCGGCCGGTGTGCGCGTGCTGGCGCCCCTTGAGGTGTGCCGTCGCCTCGTCGAGCGCGGCCTGCGCCACGCCGAGGTAGGTCCCGGCCATCGCGGTGAGGAAGTACGGCGCGACCACCTCGAACACGTAGCGGATCTGGTCGCCCGGTGCACCGAGCAGCCCGTCGCGCCCGACGGGGACGTCCTCGAGGCGGGCGGCGAGCGAGGAGTTGCCGCGCATGCCGATCCCGTCCCAGGTCCCGTGCCAGGTCAGACCCGGGCTGTCGGCCCACACCACGACCGTGGAGAACTCGCCGGCCGGTGCCTGCGGGTCGGCGGCGACCGTCGACACGACGTAGGAGTCCGCGCGCGAGCCGTTGGTGACGAAGCTCTTCTCGCCGTTGACCCGCCAGCCCTCGCCGTCGGCGGTGAGCCTGGTCTGGGGCAGCCAGAACTGGGCGCCGGTGCCCGGCTCGGACAGCGCCAGCGTGGTCAGGTGCTCCCCGGCCGCGATCGGCGCGAGGAACTCCTTGCGCTGGCGCTGGGTGGCCTTCGCCGCGATCACCGCGGTGGCGACGTGGTGCATGCCGAAGCAGATCGCGGTCGAGGCGCAGGCCGCGCCGAGGGCCTCGCACACGCCGGCCAGCGCGGCCAGGCCGAGGCCGAGACCGCCGTCCTCGCGGGGCACCACCAGGCCCCCGAGCTCCGGCTGCAGAGCCCGCAGCGCCTCCTCCGGCCAGTGTCCCTCGTCGGTCCGCGCGGCCAGGGGGCCGGCGACCTCCGTGGCGACGTCTCGGGCGCGCGCGACCGCGTCGGCGGCGGAGGGGAGGCGCGGTGGCATGGCGTCAGACTACGCACAGCCGGCGCCGGACGCGCCCCGACGCGTTCAGGTTCCCGTCAGGTAGCGGTGCCATGCTGCGGCGATGCGCTCCCTCGCGGCGATGGTCGCCGTCCTCGTCGCGGCCGCGGGCTGCACCTCGACGGCGTCCGACGGCCCGTCCACCCCGACCACCCCGACCGCCCCGACCGCCCTGGGCAGCCCGGCCTCCGCCTCGGCGAGCGGCGGCCCGGCGACGTCCGCCGCCGGGCCGGCCCCCCGGCTGCGCGTCCGGCTGACCCGCTGGCACACCCCGACACCGCTGAGCCGGCCGGTGGTCGCCGTGGCCGCCGACGGCGCGCTGCTGGTCGTCGGCGGGCTCACCGGCGGCACCTCGACCGACCGGGTGCTCCGCCTCGACCCGGCGACCGGCCGCGTCAGCACGCTGGCCCCCCTCGCCGTCGCCACCCACGACGCCGCGGTGCTCACCCTGCACGGGCGCACCTTCGTGCTCGGCGGCGGCACGTCGGCCACCACGGACCTGGTCCAGGAGCTCGGTTCGGCCGGTCACTCCCCCCGGGCCGTCGGCCACCTCCCCCGGCCGCGGTCCGACGCGGTCGGCGTCCAGGCGGGCGGGACCGGCTACGTGGTCGGCGGGTACGACGGCTCCACCGGGTCCCGCGCGGTGCTCGCCACCCGCGACGGCCGCACGTTCGGCACCGTGGCCCGCCTCCGGGTGGCGGTGCGCTACCCGGCGGTGGCGGTGAGCGGCGGGGACGTCTGGGTGTTCGGCGGCGTCGCCGTCGGCGGCGCCCGGGCCGGGCAGCCGCTCGACGTGATCCAGCGCGTCGACCCGCGGCGGCACCGCGTCAGCGTGGTCGGACACCTGCCGACCCCGCTGCAGGGGGCCGTCGCGGTCACGCTCGGCTCGACGGTCTACGTGGCCGGCGGGCGGTCGAGCCCCTCGTCGTCGGCTCCCGCGAGCCGCACCGTCTACGCCCTCGACGGCACCCGCGACGCCGTACGCCGGGTGGGACGGCTGCCGCTCGCCGCGTCGAACGCGGGGGTTGCCGCAGCCGGGGGGCGGGCATGGATCATCGGGGGAGAGTCCTCCGGCCACACCCTGTCGTCCGTCCAGACCCTCATCCAGAGAGCCGCCAGCACCTCATGACGAACCTGTCCCGCATCCGCGCGTGCGCACCCCTCGCCGCCCTGCTCGCCGCGGTCGTCCTCGGCGCGGCCGGCTGCTCCGCCGGCCAGGGGGCCCAGGGCGACCCGGCGCCCGGCGCGTCGTCGCCGGGGTCCGACGCGTCGGCGGCCGCCTCGTCGACGGCCGCCGCGCGGCCTGCCGACCCGAGGTATCCCTGGCAGACGCCCCTCCACGGCCGGCAGCGGCGCGGCCACCTGCGGCCCGGGTCCGACCCGTCGGCGCTGCCCGGGGACCTGCTCATCGCCGACAAGCTCAACAACCGGCTGATCATCGTCGACCCGCGCGGCCGGGTGCGGTGGACGTTCCCGAGGCGCGGCGACCTGCACCACGGGCAGACCTTCAAGATCCCCGACGACGCGTTCTTCAGCGACGACGGCCGCTACATCGTGGCGACCGAGGAGGACAACTTCGTGATCCGCATCGTCGACGTCGCCCGGCACCGGATCGTCTACACCTACGGCAAGCCCGGCGTGCCCGGCGACGGGCCGAACCGGCTCTGGAACCCCGACGACGCGGTGATGCTGCCCGACGGCACCCTGGTCACCGCCGACATCAAGAACCAGCGGATCCTGACCGTCCGGCACGGCACCCACCGCCCGGCCCGGAGCTGGGGCGACATCAACCACGGCTACCACGACCCGCCGAGCCACTACGGAGCCCCCAACGGGGTGCTGCCGACCGGCCACGGACGCTTCCTGGTGACCGAGATCCGCGGCGACTGGGTCGACTCGATCGACCTGCACGGCCACGTCTTCTGGTCGACCCACGTGCCCGGCGTGACCTACCCGTCCGACAGCAACCGGGTCGGGCCCAACCGCTACCTCACCGTGGACTACAGCGACCACGGGCAGATCGTGATGTTCACCCGCCACGGCAAGGTGCTGTGGCGCTACGCCCCGTCCGGGCCCGGCCAGCTGGACCACCCCTCCCTGGCGCTGCCGCTGCCCAACGGCGACGTGGTCTGCAACGACGACCGCAACCATCGGGTCATCGTCGTCGACCCGCGCACCGACAAGGTGGTCTGGCAGTACGGCCACTCGGGCGTCTCCGGGCGGGGTCCGGGCTACCTCGACAACCCCGACGGGCTCGACCTGGTGCCGCCGCACTCACTGGTCAACCGGACGGTCGGGCACCAAGTACGCTGACCCCGACCAGGACGGCGGCGACATGGAGGCAGCGGTGAGCGGACACCCCGACGAGGCCCACGCAGGCGACCTGGCCACCCGGCTCAACTGGCTGCGCGCCGGCGTCCTGGGCGCCAACGACGGGATCGTCTCGACCGCGGGCCTCGTCGTCGGCGTGGCGGGCGCCACCTCGGACCGCACCTCGATCCTGATCGCCGGGCTCGCCGGCCTGGTCGCCGGTGCGCTGTCGATGGCGGGCGGCGAGTACGTCTCGGTCAGCAGCCAGGCGGACACCGAGAGGGCCGCGCTCGAGCTGGAGAAGACCGAGCTGCAGGAGATGCCGGAGCACGAGCTCGAGGAGCTCACCGACATCTACGTCGGCAAGGGGCTGTCCCGCGAGCTCGCCGCGGCCGTCGCCGTCCAGCTGACCGAGCACGACGCGCTGGCCGCGCACGCGGAGGCCGAGCTCGGAATCGACCCCGAGGAGCGCACCAACGCCATGCACGCGGCCTGGTCGTCGATGATCGCGTTCACCGCGGGCGCGTTGCTGCCGCTGCTGGCGATCGTGCTGCCGACGGCGTCCTGGCGGGTCCCGGTCACGGTGGTGGCGGTCACCGGCGCGCTGGTGCTGACCGGGGTGATGAGCGCACGGCTCGGCGGCGGCCCGGCCCGCCGGCCGGTGGTCCGCAACGTGTCGGTCGGCCTGGTGGCGATGGCGGTCACCTTCGCGGTCGGCTACCTCGTCGGCGGCGGGGTCGCCTGAGCCCGGTCAGCCGGCCAGCAGGACGCCGACGAAGAGCGTGGCCAGCGCCGCGACCCCGGTGAGCGCCCCGTGCACCGCCATGGCCCGGCGCGACGTCGCCCTCGCGTGCAGGAACGCGGTGACCCCGGAGGCCAGCACCAGGGCGTACTTCAGCATCAGGGTGTGCTGGTAGGCCGGTCCCTGGTCGCCCTCCGCGACCACGTTCCACACGCCGGTCGCCACGAGCACGGCGTACGCCGGCCAGGCGACCCGGTTGAACGCGGCGGCCGCCGCCCGCGGCACGTCCGTCCCGGCCGCACGCAGCGCGGGGACCAAGGCCGCCAGGGTGATCTGGCCGCCGACCCACACGGTGGCGGCCAGGACGTGGAGGAACAGGCGGACGGTGTCGAGGTCGACGCTCTTCACCCGGCCAAGACTGCCAGCCGGTGCCCCGGGCTGACACACCGCGGCCCCACTGCCTAGGCTGCCCCCCATGCCCTTCACCCGCCCGGTCCGTCTCGCCGCCGTCCTCACGGGGGCCGCGGCCCTCGCCGCCGCGTTCGCCGCGCCCGCGCCCGCCCCGTCCGCCGGGGCCGGCCCCCGGCTCGTGTCCACCTCGAGCCCCACGAACGCCGGCAAGGTCTACCGCTGGGGCCTCTCGCAGTGGCACGACGGCTTCACCGAGCGGCTGACGCGCGCCTGGTCGGTCAACCGGCCCCGCCTGGTGGACAACCAGCACGGCATGCTGACCCTCAACGGCCCCGCCGGCGGGGGCGACGTCAGCGCGACCTTCACCGGCCACGCCCGTCGCTACGGCCGCTGGGAGACCCGGGTGCGGGCCGAGCAGTACCGCACCGGGCACACGCCGTACACCGTGGTCGCCGAGCTGGTCCCGGCCGGGAGCTACCACTGCGGGGCCCGCAACATCGTGCTGGCGCAGTACCGGCTCGGCACCCACCGCGCGCACACGCACCTGCGCAACCTGCCCGACACCCAGTTCAGCTACGGCAAGCGCCTCGACCTGGGCCCCGGACGCTTCCACACCTACGCGGTCGAGGTCACGAGGAGGCACATCTCCTGGTTCGTCGACGCCCACGTGGTGATGACCGAGCGCCGGCGCGCGGCCCGCACCGGGGCGCTCTACTCGGTGCGGTTCCGGCTGGACGGCCGGCCGGGCGCGCGGATGAACCCGGGCCGGATGCAGATGGACTGGGTGCGCTACTACACCCTGGCCCGTCCCGACGCGAAGTCCATCGACGCGCCGCGCGCGTACCGCGGGACCTACCGGCGCGCCTGCTGAGCCCGTCCGGGGCCGCCGACGGTGGCCGGGTCAGCCCGCCGGTGGCCTGCCGGAGGCCGTGAGCGTCGCCGCGGACCCACCCGCGGCGGACCACGGGCCGCGCACCGCGACCACGGCGATCGCCGCGGTCGGCATCGGGACGTGCTCGCCGGTGAGCAGCCGGACCAGCTCCTCGATGCCGGGGTTGTGGCCGACCAGCACCACCGTGCCCGCTGTCGTCGGGCAGCTCGCGCACCACCTCGAGGAGCTCGCCGCCGGACGCGGCGTACACCCGCTCGTCGACGCGCGTGCGCACGGCCGCGGCGAGCCGCCCAGAGGCCAGGGCCCAGGTGCCGCGGGCCCGCTCGGCGGGTGACACGACCGCGAGGTCGACGCCGGGAACGTGCGCGGAGAGCCAGCGCCCCGCCTCGGGCGCCTGCCGCCGGCCGCGCTCGGCTAGCGGCCGCTCGAGGTCGGGGACGGCCACGGACCGGTCCGACTTCGCGTGCCGCAGCAGGACCAGGGTGCGCTCGGTCACGCGTCCCGCGTTCACGAGCCGACCGCCGCAGACCTCACCCGGTCATCCTGCCCCACCCAGCACCAGGCCGGAGGTGGGGACGCCGGTGCCGGCGGTCACCACGACGTTGCGCACGTGCTCGGGCTGGTTGACCGACGTGCCCCGCACCAGCCGGACCGCCTCGGCGATGCCGTTCATGCCGTGCAGGTAGGCCTCGCCCAGCTGGCCGCCGTGGGTGTTCAGCGGCAGCCGCCCGCCGACCTCGAGGTTGCCGTCGGCGATGAAGTCCTTCGCCTCGCCCCGCGCGCAGAAGCCCAGCTCTTCGAGCTGCGGCAGCACGAACGGCGTGAAGTGGTCGTAGAGGATCGCGGCCTGCACGTCGTCGGGGGCGAGCCCGGACTGCGCCCACAGCTGGTCGCCGACGAGCCCCATCTCCGGGATCCCCGAGATCGAGGGCCGGTAGTAGGAGGTCATCATCTGCTGGTCCCGGCCGGACCCCTGGGCCCCGGCGAGCACGGTCGCGGGCGGGTGCGGCAGGTCCCGGGCCCGCTCGGCGGAGACCAGCACCAGCGCCTGGCCGCCGTCGGTCTCCTGGCAGCAGTCCAGCAGGTGCAGCGGCTCGGCGATCCAGCGTGAGGCCTGGTGCTCCTCGAGGGTGATCGGCCGGCCGTGGAACCACGCCTTCGGGTTGGTGGCGGCGTGCTTGCGGTCCACGACCGCCACCCGGCCGAAGTCCTCCGAGGTCGCGCCGTACTCGTGCATGTAGCGGCGCGCGAACATCGCCACCCACTGGGCGGGGGTGCTGAGCCCGAACGGGGTCATCCAGGAGTACGCCGCCCGGTCGGCGTTCGTGTCGACCGGCCGGCTCGCCTGGCCCAGGCCGTAGCGCTCCCCGGAGCGCTCGTTGAAGGCGCGCCAGCAGACCACGACCGAGGCCATCCCGGTGGCGATCGCCGCGGCCGCCGCGGCGACGGTGCCGCACGCCGCGCCGCCGCCGTGCGGCACCCTCGAGAAGAAGGTCAGCTCGCCGATGCCGGTGTTGCGCGCGACGTGGATCTCCGAGCTCGACTCGGCCGTGAACGTCACCATGCCGTCGACGTCCGGCGGCTGCAGCCCGGCGTCCTCGACCGCGGCGAGCACCGCCTCGCAGGCCAGGCGCAGCTCGCTGCGCCCCGACGCCTTGGAGAACTCGGTGGCGCCGATGCCGACGATCGCGGCGGCGCCCGACAGCCCGCTCATGCCCGGCCCCCGGGCAGCCGTATGACGACACGGCCGGTGACGTGCGCCCCCAGAGCGTTGTCGCCGCGGACCGCGACCTCGACCCGTCCCCCGTCGACCGAGGCCACCGTCCCGGACAGGACCATGGTGTCGCCGGGGTAGTTGGGGGCACCGAGGCGGATCCTGATCGCCTCGACCACCGCGCCCGGCCCCGCCCACGAGGTCACGAACCGGTCGACCAGTCCGTTGGTGGTGAGGATGTTCATGAACACGTCCCTCGAGCCGCGCTCGACCGCGAGCGCGGGGTCGTGGTGCACGTCCTGGTAGTCCCGGCTCGCGATCGCGGTGGCCACGATCATCGTCCGGCTCAGCGGGATCGCCAGCTCGGGGAGCGTCTCCCCGACCGCCACCTCGGCCGCCGTCCGGGTGGCGCTCACGACGCCACCTCCTGCCCGGCGAGCACGGTCCCGAGGTCGGCCAGCGCGGCCGCGGCTCCGCCGAGGGTGTGCGCGACCTGCCGGCCCCAGAGGAAGTAGCGGTGCACCGGGTAGTCCACGTCCACGCCGATCCCGCCGTGCAGGTGCTGCACCCGGTGCACCACGTCGAGGCCGGCCTGGTCCGCCCACCACTTGGCCACCAGCACCGCCCGGTCGGCGCCGCCCCCGTCGGTGCCGTCGGTGCCGTCGCTGTCGGCGAGCTCCGTGACCGCCTGCCAGAGCGTGACCCGCATCGCGTCGATGTCGATCCAGCAGTCGGCGAGCTGGTGCTGCACGGACTGGAAGGTCGCCAGCGGCCGGCCGAACTGCCGGCGCTCGGCGAGGTACGACGCGGCCAGCCCGAGCGCTCCCTCCGCGACGCCCACCTGCACCGCGGCGAGCGCGAGCGCCGCCCGCCGCAGCACCCACGCGAGCACGTCGCCGCCCGGGACGCCGACCTCCTCGGCGGACGCCCCGGACAAGGTGAGGTTGCCGGCCAGGTCGCGGGTGGTGGTCTCGGCCGGCCGCCACGAGACGCCGTCCTGGTCGGCGGCCACGAGGAACAGGCCGGGACCGTCCGGGCCGGTCGCGGAGACGAGCACCGAGGAGGCTCCGCGGATCGACGGCACCACCGCCTTGGTCCCGTCGAGCCGCCAGCGACCGCGGTCCGGCGTGGCGGCGCATGAGGGCGCCTCGGGGTCGGCGCCGAACTCCTCCAGCGCCAGCGTCAGCCGGCCGGTCCCGTCGACGGCGCCGGGCAGCACCCGGGCGCGCTGCGCGTCGGTGCCGTGCGCGGCCACCGCGAGCGCGGCCACGGACGCCGGCCACACCGGCACCGGCGCGACGAACCGGCCCTGCTCCTCGAGCAGCACGCACAGCGCGTCGAGGCCGAGCCCCGCGCCGCCGTGCTCCTCGGGCAGCGCGATGCCGAGCAGCCCGGCCTTCGCGAGCTCCCCCCACAGCGCCTCGTCCACGCGGCTCTCGGACGCCTCCACGGCCCGGACCCGGTCGGTCGGGGCCTTGTCGGTCAGGATGTCGCGGGCGAGCCGCTGGAGGTCGACCAGCTCCTCGTCCAGGTGGAAGTCCATCAGTGCTCCTCCGGTCTCGCCGGGCGGAAGACCGGCAGGGTCAGGTCGGGGTCGGCCTCGAGCCACTCGAGCACCAGCGGCATGCCGATCTCGACCTCGTCGGCCGTGGTGCCGACCAGGTTGGTGATCAGCCGGGTGCCCTCGGCCAGCTCCACCGCCGCGACCAGGAGCGGGTAGTCGAAGGCCGGGTCCTTCGGGTGGTGGGCCACGACGTAGCTGTAGAGCGTGCCGCGGCCGGACGCCTCGACGGTGTCCCACGCGAACGACCGGCACTCGGGGCAGCACGGCCCCGGCGGGTGCCGCAGCGCGCCGCACCCCGCGCAGCGCTGGACCACCAGCCGGCGGTCCTTGGCCGCGTCGAACCAGAAGGCGTTGTCGGGGTTGAGCGCCGGGCGGGGCCGCAGCGGCGCCTCGGCGGGCGCGGCCTCCTGCTCCCGGGCGGGCGGTGGTTTCGGCCGGAAGCGCAGGGTGCGCCAGCGCTGGGTGGCGACCACCTCGCCGGCGGCGTCCCGGTAGGTGCGCACCGTGGTGATGAACCGGCCGGCCCCAAGAGCGGTGGCCTTCTCCGGGGAGATGTCCTCGACCACCTCCTCCGCGCTGACCTGGTCGCCGGGGACCAGCTCGCGGGCGAGCTCGAGCTCGGAGTCGGTGGCCACCACCGAGGTGTAGCCCCCCTCCGCCAGCAGGTCGGTCAGCTCCTGCATCGGGGTGACCCCGCTCGGTGGGTGCACGGTCGCCGCGTAGCCGCGCATGGTCCAGGCCTGCATCATCGAGGCGGGTGCGACCAGCCCGGTCCGTCCGGTGGCGCGCGCCGCCTCGTCGGAGAGGTACACCGGGTTGGCGTCCTCCATCGCCTCGACCCAGTGCCGGATCATCGGCACGTTGACCGGGTCCTGGCCCCGGGTGCGCGACACCAGCGTCCGCCCGACGAAGCCCGCCAGCCGTTCGTCGTACGACGTGCCGGGGGTCATCGCGCGGACCTCGGCAGGCCCAGGCCCTGGGTGGCGACCATGTCGCGGAGCACGTCGTTGACGCCCCCGCCGAAGGTGTTCACGATGCCCTGCCGGGACAGCTGCTCGACCTGCCCGGCGAGGACCGCTCCCGGCGACCCGGGCCGGATCCGCCCGGCCGCGCCGAGGACCTGGGTGAGCGTGCGCTGGACGTCGATGTGGGTCTCGGTGCCGTAGGTCTTCGCGGCGCCGGCGGTGGCACCGGTCAGCGTGCCCTGGGCCACGGCGGCCGTCATCTTCCAGTTCATCAGCCGCATCGCCTCCAGCTTCGCGTAGCTGCGGGCGAGCTCCTGGCGCACCCACGGCTGCTCGATCACCCCGGCGTCCCGCGCCCACGCCAGCGTCTGCTCCCAGAGCGAGATCATCCGGCCGCCGAGCGCGGCCAGGCCGATCCGCTCGTGGTTGAGCTGGGCGGTGATCAGCCGCCAGCCGTCGTCGACCTCGCCCACGATGTTCCCTGCCGGCACCCGGATCCCGCTGTAGTAGGTGGAGGTGACCACCATGCCGCCGACGGTGCGGATCGGGCTCCACGAGAAGCCGTCGGCGTCCGTGGGCACGATCAGGATCGAGATGCCCCGGTGCTTGGGCGCGTCCGGGTCGGTGCGGGCGGCCAGCCACACGTAGTCGGCGGTGTTGGCCCCGGAGGTGAAGATCTTCTGCCCGTCGACCACGAACGCGTCGCCGTCGCGGGTCGCCCTCGTCCGCAGCGACGCGAGGTCGGTGCCGGCCTCGGGCTCGGTGTAGCCGATGGCGAAGACGATGTCGCCGCTGAGGATGCCCGGGAGGTACGCCCGCTTCTGCTCCTCGGTGCCGTACTCCATCAGCGTGGGGCCCACGGTGTTCACGGTCACGAACGGGAACGGCAGCCCGGCGCGCTGCACCTCGTCGAAGAAGACGTACTGCTCCTCGATCGAGCGGTCCTGGCCGCCGTACTCCTTGGGCCAGCCGATGCCCAGCCAGCCGTCGCGGCCGAGAAGGCGCACCACCTCGCGGAACCGCTCGCCACCGACGCCTGCCTCACCGACGGCACGTCGCTCCTCGTCGGGCAGCAGCCGCGAGAAGTAGGCGCGCAGCTCCTCGCGCAGCCGGCGCTGGGCCGGGCTCTCCCGCAGGTCCATGGCGGTCCTCACTCTCGTCGCGAGCCAGTCGACCACGGTGGGTAGACACGTGTCAATCACTTGTCTACACCCTTGTCTTACGCCTCTCTGGTCGACCGCTTCGGGACCGTCTACGCTTGCGCGCATGGAAGCCGGAGCCTCGCCCCAGGGCCGTGTGGTGCAGCGGGTGCTGTCGCCGGCCCGCGCCGCCACCCGGGACCGGCTGATCGACGCGGCCATCGCGCTCGCGACCGAGGGCGGCTACGACGCGGTCGGGATCCGCCCGGTGGCGGCCCGCGCCGGAGTGTCGGTGCCCACCGCCTACCAGCACGTCAGCTCCAAGGACCAGCTGCTGGTCGAGGCGCTGATGGCGCTCGGCGCCCGGTCGACCGAGGGCGTCCGCAGCCGCCGGCCGGCCGGAAACACTCCCGCCGACCGGCTCAGCCGCGTCTTCGCGCGGATCATGCGGGAGGCGGCCGACAAGCCGCTGCTCTACCAGTCGCTCTACCGGGCGTACGTCGCGAGCGCCCCCGCCCTCACCGGCGTCGAGGGCTCGGTCGGCTTCGGCCCGGAGCGCGCCGCGTGGATCGGGGACGCGCTGCGCGCCGGCGACCACCCCGGCTTCGACGACGCCGCTCTCGACTCGGCCGCCCGGATCCTCAGCACGCTGTTCCTCGGCGCGATGGTGGGCGTCGCCGCGGGACGCGACGTCGACGAGGTGGTGCGGATCCTCGACGAGGCGACCCACCGCCTGCTCCCGAGCGGCTGAGCCGCCCCGAGGCCGCCGCGCGACCCGCCGGGGCTACCGCCGGTCGTCGCCGGCGCCGACCGGCGACCGGTCCTGGTCGGCGGCCGCGCGCCGGACCCGGCGCCAGGCGACGAGCCCGGCGACCACCGCGACCCCGGCCGGGAGCACCCACAGGGGCACGGCCGCGGCCCAGCTCGTGACGGCCTCCTGGGCGGCGAACTCGAGGTCGCCGGTGTCCCCGAGCCCGAGCATCCCGGTGATGCCGGCGGTGCCGTCGAAGCGCAGGAACAGCACCCCGATCAGCACGAACAGCACCCCGGCGGCCAACGACGTGCTGTGCACCCGCAGCGGGCCCAGGCTCACCAGCCGGCCGCGCAGCCACCGCCTGCGGCCCAGCTCGAGCCGGTCCCACAGCAGCGCGAGCACGAACAGCGGGCCGGCCATGCCGAGGGCGTAGACGGCGAGCAGGACGCCGCCCTCCAGTGGCGACCCCTGGGTGGCCGCCATGGTGAGGATCGCGCCGAGCACCGGGCCGGAGCAGAAGCCGGCGAGCCCGTAGACGGCGCCCAGGACCCCCGTGGACAGCCAGCCGGACCGGTCCCCGGTCCCGCCCGACAGCGCCTGGAGCCGTCCAGCGAACGGCAACGCGAAGCCGCGGCCGAGGATCTGCAGGACGCCGAGGCCGATGATCGTCCAGCCGGCGATCGCGATGAGCAGCGGCCGGTGCCCGTAGAACAGGCTCGACGCGGCCGCGGCCCCGGTGCCCAGCGGCACCAGGGTGGCCGCCAGCCCGAGGTAGAACACCGCGGTCCGCAGCAGCAGCGCCGTCCGGCTCGCGAAGGCGTAGGCGAAGAACGACGGGAGCAGCAGCGCGCTGCACGGCGAGAGCAGCGCGAGCACCCCCGCGGCGAACGCCGCGAGCAGCCCGACGTCGGTCAAGACGCGGCCCGCTCCGGCACCCGGCAGGCCGCCTCGTTGCGGACCCGCTGCCGCAGCGCCCAGGCCAGCAGCCCGATCGCGAGGAGCTGGAGGAAGGGCTGGACCGGCTCGAACCAGGTCACCGCACCGGCGCTGCCCAGCGCGAGCAGCACGATCTTGTTGCACACCGGGCAGCCCACCGCGAAGAAGGTCAGCACGCCGCCGACGTAGCCGCCGCGCCGCGGCTTCTGGTCGTCCGGCTCGGCTCCCCCGCCGGCGGAAACGTCGGCGGCCGGCCTCGCGACGTACGTCGCGGCGAGCAGTCCGCTGAGCACCGCCGAGACGAGCAGCGCCGGCCAGGCCCACCAGGTCGGCGGGATCTGCCGCCCGAAGACCGGGGTGTCGATCAGGTCGGTGGGGATGCCGACGACCAGGACGAACAGCACGCCGGCGACCAGGGCGGTGGCCCAGCGGCGGGCCGGCCAGGCCGCGAGACCGGTCCGCGCGGCGGCCGGGGGGACGGGCAGGGGGGCGGGCACGGGGGCGGGCACGGGGGTCTGGGGCATCTCAGACCGCCGCCTCGACGGGCCGCCCCGCGGTGCGCCACTCGAGCCAGCCGTCCTCCAGCCGGCGGGCCCGGCGGCCCCGGGCCCGCAGCAGCCGGACGGCGTCGTGGGCCATCACGCAGTAGGCGCCGCGGCAGTAGGCCACCACCTCGCGCCCGGAGTCGTCCCCGACCGCGGCCAGGCTCTCCGCGAGCTCCTCGAACGGCACCGATCGGGCGCCCGGGATGTGGCCCGCGGCGTACTCCTCGGCGGGACGCACGTCGAGCAGCACCACGTCGCCGGTCTCGAGCCGCGCCGCCAGCTCGTCCCGGGAGACCTCGTCGACCTCGCCGAGCCCTCCGGCGCCGAGGTAGGCCGCCAGTGCGCGCTCGACGTCGGCGGAGTGCACGCGCGCGACCGTGCGCATCGAGGCGTACAGGGTCGCGACGTCCTCGCCGGCCAGGCGGTAGTGGATGCGGGTGCCGTCTCGCCGGGTGTGCACCAGGTTGGCGAGCTTGAGGATCTGCAGGTGCGCGGAGGCCGTGCTCACGCCGAGGCCGGCCTCACGGGCCAGCGCCTCGACGGTGCGCTCCCCCTGGGCGAGCAGGTCGATGATCTCCAGGCGCTTCGCGCTGGCGAACGCCTTGCCGACGACCGCCAGCCGGTCGAACAGCGCGCTCTTTGCGGTCCGGTCCTCCACGGCATCCTCCAAGAATCTTCGGAATACCGTACCTGACCGTGGTCAGTCGATGATCCGCAGCCGCACCGTCTCGGGCAGCCCGGAGAGCTCCTCGACGACGTCGGCGGAGTAGTCGAGCCCGATGTCGGTGAGCAGGTAGCCGAGCTCGCCGCGGGTGGTCAGCACCTGGCTCTCCACGTTGACCCCGCGGTCGGCCAGGACCCCGTTGACCCGGGCCAGCACGCCCGGGACGTTGTGGTGCAGGTGCGCGAGCCGGTGCGTGCCCGGTGCGTGCTCGAGGGTCAGGTTCGGCAGGTTCACGCTCATCGGGGTCGCCCCGGCCCGCAGGTAGTCGCGCAGCTTGCCGGCCACGAAGCGGCCGATGTCCTCCTGCGCCTCCTCCGTCGACCCGCCGATGTGCGGCGTCAAGATGACGTTGGGCAGCCCGCGCAGCACCGACGCGAACGCGTCGCCCTGCTTCTTCGGCTCCTCGGGGAACACGTCGACGGCCGCGCCGGCGAGGTGGCCGCTCTCGAGGTGCTCCCGGAGCGCCTGGTGGTCGACGACGAACCCGCGCGAGAGGTTGAGGAAGATCGCCCCGTTGCGCATCAGCCGGAACTGCTCCTCGCCGAAGAGCCCGGCGTTGCCGGCGCGCCCGTCGACGTGCAGCGAGACCACGTCCGCGCCGTCGAGAAGCTCCTCCAGCGACGAGCACCGGTGGGCGTTGCCCAGGGCCAGCTTGTCGCCGATGTCGTAGAAGGACACCGACAGGCCGAGCGCCTCGGCGACGACCGACAGCTGGCTGCCGATGTTGCCGTAGCCGATGATGCCGAGCCGGCGCCCGCGGACCTCGTGGGCGCCCTTCGCGGACTTGTCCCACACCCCCGCCTGGAGGGCGGCGTTCTTCTCGGTGAGCCGGCGGGTCAGGCCGATGATCTCGGCGATCGCGAGCTCGACCACGCTCCGCGTGTTGGAGAACGGCGCGTTGAACACCCCGACGCCGCCGCGGGACGCGGCCGCCAGGTCGATCTGGTTGGTGCCGATGCAGAAGGCGCCGATCGCGACCAGCTGCGGGGCCCGCTCCAGCACGGCCGCGGTCACCTGGGTCTTGGACCGGATGCCCAGCACCGAGACCCCGGCCAGCGCCTCGGCCAGCTCCGGCTCGTCGAGCGCGCCGCCCACGGTGCGCACCGACATGCCCGCCTGGGACAGGATCTCGTGGGCGACCGGGTGGACGTTCTCCAGGACAAGTGCGGTGGGGGCGGCCATCTGGCCAGCCTACTGTCGCACCCCGCGGCCGGCGCCGGGAGGCCGACGACCAGGTCACGGTCACCGCGAGCCATCCGTGGGCCGACTCGGCCATGCGCTCCGCGCCGCGCGGATGGTTCCGCATTCTCCTAGAACGAGCGCCTGCCGGTCTTCTCGGCGTGGGGCCTTCTGACCCTCCCACGTTCGAACACGATGATGCTGTCGTAGAAGTGGATCGATTTGGTCGTCCGCGTGAATTTGTTCGGCTTCAGTGCGTCGTCGCGGGAGTGCCACGCGTTGAGCTGGTCCGTCAAGGCTTTGGCGTACTCCCAGAAGGTGCCTTCCTTGCGATACCCGCCGCCGTAGCGCGGCCAGTAACTCGTGTGGAGATCCTCCATGAGGAAGACCCCGTCCCGCTTCATCTTGGGATAGAGCACCTCGAACGTGGCAATCTGCTGACCCATCGTGTGTCCGCCGTCCTCGATGAGGACGTCGATGGGTCCGATCTCCTTCGCTAAGGTTCTGAGGAAGGCCCGATCTTCCTGATCGCCGATGAAGATCTTGGTCCTGCGATCCTCGAACCGCTTGCACCGCGGGTCTATGTCGATGCCATAGATCCGGGCACGTCTCCCGAAATACGCCTTCCACATCTGCAGCGACCCGCCGTGGGATACACCGAACTCGACGACCGTGATCTTCTTTCCGCGAAAGCGCTCGAAGTGACGATGGTAGATCTCGAAATAGTGCACCCATTTGTGAATCAGACGCTTTTTGTTCTTGCGGAAGTACTTCTCGAGCGGATTTGCCTCTCGGCCCATTATTCCCCCTGCTCTCCGCCTTGTCGGAATCGTCGGAAGGGTCGGATTTTATCGGACTTGCGACGCATGGCTCGACCCACTCCTCTCGGATTCGCGACAACTACGGCAGCCATGGGACCCGCCCATGCGCACCGGGGGGCGCGCGCCCCCTATGCGACTGGGGTGTGGAGTCACGGACACGTACGTGCGCATACACCCGAGACCCGGGCGCTCGCACGTGCCCGCGAGCACCGTTCCAGGCATGGCGACCAGACCTGGCAGGACCGGGACACCGGGGACGCGCAAGTGTCCTTGCGAACTGGGATCCGTGACCAACGGCTGGTCGTGTCCGGCTGGTTCGCGAGTCATGCCGACACCGGCGCCCCTAGGCCGCATGTGCACCTGAGCACCAACGACAGGGAGAACCCGGTCCTCAAGACCAGCCAAGTGCCAGAACTGATCGACGCGCTGAACCTGGCGGGCGAGCGCATCGAGCGCTTGTGGGAGACAGACGGCGCGGACTATCCATTCGATGAGCCAGAGACAACGACCCCGCCGTCATCCGACAGCGCCGGGCACCGCCCGCGACTACCTCGGCTCTCGCTCGTTCGTGCTGCGCAACCAGCGCCGCACCACGCTGATGCTCGGCCTGATCCGGCTGCACCTCAACGGCACCGATGACGCGGACCGCTACGCCAAGGTCATGCGCAGCTGGCTCACCGAGCGGCAGGGAACCGCGCTACCCCAGCGCGGCGGCTACGACCCCAGCACCAGTCGACGGCTGCCCCGAGAGGACCGCGCCGACCCGTCTCTGCGGCGCTGACTGGGCAACGCGCCCGGCATGCGCGTTTACCGGATCGAGCCGATGTGCGCGAGCAGCGGATCAACTCGCGTGGTCGATTTTCTTCTCAACCGATCCCGCCGCCGAGTGCGCTCGTGTGCTCTCGTGGGACTGGTCTGATGGGGCGGTGACAGCGTTGGGTTCCTTGGGCCAGGTCCATGCGTAGTAGACGACACCGGCCAGGAAGGCGGCCTCGGCGAGGCTGCCGAGGATGAAGTAGTTCCACTCCCCGATGGCGCTCCCCACGACCGTGACGGCGAAGAGAGCCGCCACGACGATGTTCGCGATCCGGTTGACCCGCGCTGGCAGTACGAGGCTGAGGAACACCATCAGACTGGGAACCAGGACGTAGATCATGACGCCCAGCAAGTAGCCTTGGCCGATGGTGAAGGCGGCAATCTTGCCTGCTGCGATGTCGGCACGCACGTCACTGCGGTAGAGACTGAACAGGTCCACGCATATGAAGACGAACAGCGCGGCCGTCCACAGCGCGACGATCTTGATCCGGGGGTTGATCCAGTAGTCCTGGTAATGGGTCATGGCGGTCATCAGGACCTCCCAAGGGTTCTTCAGGCGTCCGGCGCCAGACCCGGGAGGGGGTTATCCCGCTCCGGCTCCAGCCTTCTCCGTCGTTCCACGATGCGACAGGGCCGTTGGTCCGCCAGCCGCCACACCGGAGAACGACCGCGCTACGAGCACGTCCGAATCCGATGACAGGGCGCACACTCATCGGGGTCATGCACGTGATCGACCAGTCGCAGACACAGAACCGGGTGAAGAGCGCCGGCCGCGTAGGCCCTTGCCGTCAAGCGACGACTCGGGTCAGGTGACGCAGCTGCTGGCGGACCGCAACCTCACCGTCGATGAACGCCGTCCAGGAGGTCAGCACGTCGACCTCCGGGTCGTAGGTGAGTTCGTAGTGGCCAGTGCCGAGGGTGACGAACTCCGGCAACACACTCATGTCCTGTTCGAGCAGGCGTCGCGCCAGGTTGAACCGCGGCGGCCACGGCCGGGCGATGACATGTTCAAGGGGATGGGGGCAGAACAGCCCATGTGCGGGTTCCCCAGGTTCTCAAGATCGAATCCGAGTACGGCAAGGTCGATCTCGATCTGTCCCGGGCCATCATCGAGGATCCGATGGTCACCATCGAACTGCAGCTGCGCTTTGGTCGAGCACGAATCACGGCGCCCGTTGACGCAGCCGTCGACATAGATGACCTGCGCACTGTCTGGAAACAACCGGACTATCAGCCTCACCAGAGCCTCGCCTCTCGCGGACCACGGATCCGGATCACCGGCACAATGGAGTACGGGCGACTCAAGATCAGGCACAAGGCGCCTGGCGTCCATTGCTTTGCGGCGGGTGCGCGTTCTCAAAGCTGGGCTCGTGTGCGCCATCCCCGCCATCTGGTTCTGGTGGGAGGTCTCGCACCTGCACGCTGTCCGCGCTGCTCCTGGCGGATAACTCGGATGCGCTTGCCGACTGAACACGCGATGGTGAGGCCATGAGCACCGAGCCGATCTATGTCCGGAGTCCCGGCGGGTGGACGGCTCCAAAGGGCCGCGTGGCCGGGTGGAACTGGTTTCCTCCCGGGGGCGCGTCCCCGCGACTGGACGAGGCACCAAGGCTGGCGCGGTGGCTACTTCATCGTCCTGTGATCCAGCGGGTTGCCCACACATGGCTGTGGCAACGTGGCTACTGGACCGTGGAGGCTGTGCCAGGGTTCGAGCCCTCGTCTGGCGAAATCGTTGATCGAGCAGCGCCGTTGAGGCGAGAGACGAAGTAACCGGATCTGTAGCCGATGACAGGGCATGTGATACCGCTGGCTATGCAGCTGGTTCGGCGGTGCGCGGCCTCCCTGTCAGGGAGGTGGTGGTTCGTTTTGCTGAGGCCGCTACGGGTTGGCCACGGTGAGCGCCCGCCCGGTCGCGAGGCCCGCGTTGTCGATGAACCAGCCGAACTTGGCCTTTCCGGGTGCTCGGGGTGCACGGGCCCGCATCGCGAACACGACCTTGCTGTGGGGCGGGATGCGGCCGCCCGCACCGGCGCAGTTGAGCCGGTAGCTGCGTTGGCGGACGTGCGGGTTGGTGCCCGCGGGCGCGAGGAACTCGGTGTAGGTCGGGCAGGGCGCAAGCGCGACGGCGTGGTCTGTGGGGTTCGTCAACGTCACCTCGAAGTGCACTGGCGCCCCGACCGCGACGGTGGCGGGCATGGACGATGTCACCTTCAGCACGTGCAGAGGGTTCGCTCTCGCCGGGTTTGCGTGTTGCGTCGGCAGCCCAAACGCGCTGAACCATCTGGCGCAGGGCAGCCCGATCGTGCCGTGGTCAGGCACCGTGACGCTCATCCACGGTCCCGAGGCCACTCGGAATCGGATGGCCCGGAAATCGGTCCGCGGCTTCGCGCACATGTCGCTGGCGGCGAGCACGAACTCGGCCTGCTGGCCCGGAGACAGTGCGGCGGGCGCACGCAGCTGGACCGACGCGGCAGCGACCGGGTGCCCCTTGACCGCCACTGTGCGGCCATCGCGACGGACCAGCGAAACGGCCGTCGGGGCGCCGGACAAGGTGCAGCCATGGGCGCCAGTGTTGGTCACCGCGAGCGATACCCCCGAGCTTCCAGCCCAAGCAGTGATCGACCCGTAGGAGGCCCTCAGCACGGTCGGTTCACAGGCAGGCCAAGACGATCCCGCCCGCGCGGAGGGAGGCGGTTGCGAGCCATGCTCCGGCGTACCGGCGGTTCCCACCCACGGGACCGCGCCCGGGGGCGTGGCGGCAGCAGGTTGGGAGGTGCGAGGACGCTCGTGCACCGACGTCCACAGTCCACCACCGGCCGCGCCAAGGAGCACGGCAGCAGCCGCTGCGGCCGCCGCGAACCGCCGGACGTGCTCGCGTCGCTTCAGGACGCCCTCGATGTGGGCAAGCACGTGAGCGGTCCCGGAAGTGGGCGGTTGGTCGGCCAGCGCCCGCCGCAGTGCGTCTTCAACCTTGGTCGCGGCGTCTCCAGCAGGGTGTTCTTGTCCAGGGTGGGCCGCAGCTTCGCGATGGCCTTCGCGGTCTGGCTCTTGACCGTGCCGACCGAGCAGCCGAGCACCGCCGCCGTCTCGCCCTCGGTGAGGTCCTCGAAGTAACGCAGCGCCAGCACCGCACGCTGCCGCGGTGGCAGCGTGCGAAGAGCGACCCAGACGTCGCGGTTGGGCAGCGTGTCGGTGACCGCGCGGTCCGGCGGATCTGCGTGCAGCCGCTCCCGGCGCCGTGAACGCCACCAGCTGACGTGCAGGTTCACCATGGTGCGCTGTACGTAGGGCTCCGCGGCACCAGCCGCGGTCACCGTACGCCAGCGCGGTGCCACGCGGCCCAGCGCCTCTTGCACCAGGTCTTCAGCCTCGACGGTGCTGCCCGTCAGCGCGAACCCGAAGCGCAACAACGACGGGATCCGTGCCGCGGCGAAGGCCCCGAAGCCATCGCCGAGCGAATCTCCGTCCACAACACCCTCCTGTCCTCTTGTGTCCTATTACACGCACGAGCCAACACGAAAGGTTGCCCAAAGGGATGACTCGGCTGAAAGACGCGCGGGTTGGCCGCAGACAGGGAAGCGCAGGCACGCCGGAGGTCGCCGTGCGGATAGCAAGCACGCTGCCGTGAACTGCTGACCTCGCTCGTCGTTCCCGTGGGGCGATGCCGGGAGCGGTGGGAGGATCGGGCCGTGTCTCCTGAGGTCCTGCGGCACCCGGATCCACCGCAATCGCATTGGGGGGCGAGCAGGAACGTCAACCCCCGGGAGACCCAGCGCCTCGTGCAGGAGCGGCAGCTCCGCGCCGGCTGACCCCCGGCGCCGGACCGCCTCGAGGTTGTCCAGGGCGGCGGGCCCGCGTCAGGGTCTCGCGCCGAGCCCGTCCAGCAGGGTCGCGCAGACCAGGTCCGCGGCGTCGTCCACCGCGACCAGACCGGCGGCGGCCGCCCGGACCGCGTCCACCAGCAGCCCGGCCAGCACCAGGCCGGCCCAGGCCGGGTCCACCCCTGCCGCCAGCTCCCCCTGCTCGGCACCGCGGGCGACCAGCCGGCGCAGCGGCGCCAGCACCTCGTCGCGCGCGGCCAGGAAGCCGGCGTCGGTGTCGGCACCCTCGGCCAGCAGGATCCGGAACCGCATCCCGAGCGGGACCAGGACCGCCGCCGCCCGGCGCAGCCCTTCCCGCAGCGGGCCGGCCTCGACGTCGGCCTCGGCCAGGGCCGCGCGGGCGCGCAGCAGGGCCTCCTCCCGGATCGCGGTGCGCAGCGCCTCCCGGCTCTCGAAGTGCCGGTAGACCGTGGCCCGGCCGAGCCCGGCGCGGGCCGCCACCTCGGCCAGCGACGCGGTCGGGTCGACGGCCAGCACGTCGACGGCCGCGTCCAGGATCGCGCCGCGGTTGCGCAGCGCGTCCGCGCGCGGCGATTCCGCGCCCTCGGTGGCCATGACGCTCAGGGTATCGGGGCGCCGCTGGCTAGGCAGGAAATGGTGAACGTCACGGTGGCCAGCACGCGGGACCGGCCGATCGCCTGCTGGTCCTCCAGCGTGGCCGTGCAGGAGAAGCCGGGCGGCGGGTAGACCGTGACGCTGGTGCCGTTGCCGTCGGCGTCGAGCGGGACGTTGATGACCGTGCTGTAGCCGCTGTCGCAGGTGATCCGCACCGACAGGTAGGTGCGGTTGCCTCCGCCGGTGACGTTGAAGTAGACCCCCTTGTCCGGTGTCACGGTGGCGCTGAACGAGCCCTTCTTGAGGCTCGTCGTCGTGGTGGAGTCGGGCGAGGCGAAGCCGGTGCTCGACGTGGTCGGGCTCGTGCCGGTCGGCGAGATCGCGGCGGTGGCGTTCTTGCTGGGCTTCGCGTCGTCGTTCACGACCGTGACCGTGGCGAAGCCGTCCGCGAGGTTGTAGCCGCCGGCGTCGAGGATCTGCACCCCGAACGTCTCGTTGTTCTCATAGGTGGTGTCGCCGGTGACGTAGACGGTGACCGTCGTCGTGCTCGACCCGGCGGCGAAGGTGGCCGTGCCGGTGGCGGCGACGTAGTCGCTGCCGGCGGTCGCGGTGCCGTCGAAGGTGCGCCAGGTGACGCTGGCCGCGTTCGTCAGGTCTCCGGTGCGGGTCAGCGTCAGCCTCACCGCGGTCTGGCCGGAGCTGCCCTCGGTGACGCTCGCGTCGCCGACGCGGACCTCGGGCGCAGGCGGGGTCACCGGGAAGCCCTCGTCGTCGGTGCGGATCCGGAACCGGTCGAAGGAGGCCGCGCCGCCGCTCGCGAGCGTCCCGACCTGGCCGTCGGCCACCGCGCCGTTGAAGACGTAGCTGCCGAGCACCGAGCCGTTGAGCGTGACGGTGACGACCGTGCCCTTCAGCACCAGGTTGAGCACGTAGTCCGTGCCGGCGACGAGCGTCCTGGCGTACGCCGCCTCGACCACCCAGCCGCGGCGCGGGTCGACGTGACCGACGATCACCCGCTGGCCGGGCACGTCGAGCGCGACGAACTTGTAGTCGCTGGTGGAGTAGGAGTCGAACACCAGGCCGCCCAGGCCGCCGGTGCGCAGCGTGGTCTCGACCTCGACGTAGTCGATCGGGTCGAAGCCGTGGGCCGCGAAGACCGCCGTGGAGATGGCGACCGGGTCGGCCACGGTCGAGGTGCCGACGTAGCGGCCCTGGGTGATGCCCCAGCCGCCGCTGCTGTCCCCGGTGAAGTCCCCGGCCACGCCGTCGTCGAAGTACTCGGTCCGGTCCAGGGTCACGGTCGGCGGCAGGACCTGCAGGCTCACGTTGTCCAGCACGCTCTGGGAGTTGTTCGACCCGAAGCCGATCATGCCCTTGTTGAGCGCGACCTGGTCGCCGTTGGGCAGCACCCGCGGGGCGAAGGTGTAGGAGAACGCCTGCTTGCCGATCGAGACGGTCACGTTGAGGCCGTTGATCGCGACCAGCAGCTGGTAGATCGTGCCCGGCGACAGCGAGCCGTTGACGGGACCCTGCGCGTCGTACCACCAGCCGGAGGCGTCGCGGTGGCCGACGACCATCTTGTTGATGGAGTCGTCGATGCCCGCGAACTTGAAGTCCGTCGGCGACCAGTAGTCGAAGATCACGAACGAGTTGGCCTTCCAGCCGCCGGTGGCCTTGCCCATCGCGATCGAGGCGTTGATCTCGTAGTAGATCGGCCGGTAGGCGTCGGCGTACCAGACGGCGACCGCGTCCTGGCCGAGCGAGCTGGCCGCGACCGTGAGCTTGCCGCCCGTGACCGTCCACGTCCCGGAGTCCACGGCGAACGCCTGCATCGAGCCGTCGTTGAAGTCCGCGCCGCGCAGGATGTCGCGCTTGCCGCCGGGGATGTTGCCGGCCTGCGGGTCGGTCGGCCCGCCGGTCTGGGTCTGCCACTGGCCGTGGTCGTGCTGGGTGATCAGGCCGAGCTCGCCGTCGGGCTCGCCGTTGCGGGCCGGGTCGCTGCCGGTGTCGGTGGCGCGCGTCGGGTCGGCGCCCTGGCTGCGCGAGAGCGCGTAGAGGAACTCGGGCAGCTGCGGCTCGACCTGACGGCTGACGGTGGCGATGCCGAACGGCGCGAACGGCACCAGGTAGCTGTTGAACTCGCCGACCCAGTCGATCAGCCGGTCGCCGCCGGTGTTGCCGATCAGGATGTCGAGCCCGGCGCCGCCGTAGACCCGGTCCTGGTAGCTGGAGTTCGGGCCGTCGGGCAGGTCGTTCAGGCCGTACGACGTGCCGGTGGTCAGGTCGTCGTCGGCGTTGGAGAGGTCGTTGCCCCAGCCGGCCCAGATGGTGTCCTGGCCGGTGCCGCCGACGCTCCAGTCGTTGCCGAGGTCGCCGAAGAGCACGTCGTTGCCGTCGGTCGGCATCGCGGGGTTCACCGGCGTGCAGTTGCCCTGGTTGTCGACCGCGACGCAGGCGGCGACAGTGTGGCCGAGCGTGGCGTCGTTGTTGAGGAAGAACTGCCTCGTCGGTGCGGCCCCGCCCTTCCACACGGTGCCGTCCGCGTTGAACAGGATGATCCGGCGCGGGTCGTACTCGTCGTAGAGGTAGAACTCGCCGAGACGCTGCGCCACGTGGTGGTTGGAGTGCCACGGGTTGGTGTCGGCTCCGAAGTGCAGGGCGTCGCCCGGGTTGTAGGGGTGCTCCCAGTCGATGACGTCGACGCCGGTGCTGCCCGCCGACGCGTCGTCGAAGTGGACGTTGTACGACGAGGTGAGCGCCTCGGAGCCGGAGACCGCGTCGTCGCCGGCGCCACCGTGGATGAAGTCGTTGTCCCAGCCGCCGAAGATGATGTCGTCGGAGTTGTTCGCGTCGAAGAGCGGCTGGTCCACGGTGTGGTTGCCGGCCCCGTCGAGCGTCGTGTTCGGCCCGAGGTTGTACGGCGACAGGTCGACCGCCTTGGCCAGCTGGCCGGACACGTTGATCGTCGAGGTCTGCACCTGGCCCGGGGTGTAGATGTACTCGTCGAGCACGTAGCCCTGGCTGGTGCGGGTGTCCGGGTCGCCGATCTTCAGGGCGAGGATGCCGTAGAGCGGCTCGCTGTAGACCGCCGTCGACCCGGCGACCCAGCAGTTGCTCGTCGAGCACCCGGTGTTGCGGCTGGTGAAGATCCGGCCGTCGTCGCCGAGGATGCCGTCGGCGCCGGTGCCGCCGGAGATCCAGTCGTTGCCCCAGCCACCGACCAGGTCGTCGTCCTGCGCGTCGCCGAAGACGATGTCGTTGCCGGCGCCGGTGTAGACGGTGTCGTTGCCGGCCTCGCCGTGCACCTCGTCGGCACCGCCGATGTCGACGTAGCGCGAGGTCGCGCCGGTCAGCGACCAGATCGGGCTGCACTCGGGCTGGGTCGGGGAGCCGTTGCAGGTGCCGTTGTCGGCGGTGAAGAACAGGTCCGGCTGGAAGTCCGGGCCGCCCGGCGGTGTAGTCGAGCAGGTGCACGCCGCGCACGACCTGCCTCATGGCGCCGTAGTCGTCCCAGTTGAACGTGACGTACATCGGCACGCTCGGGCTGCCGCGACGGGTCGACGTCGGTGTGGTTCGTGCCGACGATCCGGATGATCCGGCCGTTGTCGCCGACGATCGTGTCGGCGTCGCGGTTGTGGTCGATCCCGGTGCTGTCGGTGGCAGAGCCGCCGAGGTGGGTGTCGTCGTTGAAGGCCGCGTTGTTGCCGGTGCCGCCGAACAGCAGGTCCGCGCCGCGGTCGCCGTACGCGTTCGGCAGCAGGACGAGGTTGCCGCTGCCGTCGTAGGTGTGGTCGGGCAGCCCGTCCGGCCGCAGGTCCGGCGTGACGAGGCTGAAGAAGTCGCTGCTGCCGCCGACGATGTCGTCCTGGCCGAGGCCGCCGAAGACCACGTCGTTGCCGGCGTTGCCCTCGATGTAGTCCTCGCCGTCGGTCGCGGTCGGCGCGGCCTGCTCGGTCAGGGTGACGGTGGCGAGCGGTCCGACGTAGTCGCAGACCAGGCTGCCCACGACACCCACGCAGCCGGTCGGGGTGCGCGAGGCGCCCACGTGGCTGGTGG
Source organism: uncultured Actinomycetota bacterium (assembly GCA_963838025.1). Taxonomy (GTDB): domain Bacteria; phylum Actinomycetota; class Actinomycetes; order Propionibacteriales; family Nocardioidaceae; genus Nocardioides_B. The sequence continues at coordinate 348,972 of CAWIPF010000001.1, read as the reverse complement.
TCTTCGGGTCGTCGGTCATCCGCGCCCAGGCGGTGGTGATGGTGCCGTCGCCCTGGATCACGTCGTCGCCGAGCTGGCCGAGGATGCACGTCGTTCGCGGCGCCGCCGGCGAGGTAGTCGTTGCCGAAGCTGCCGGCCCACTTGGTGCCCTGGTCGGAAGCGGTGTCATGCCAGAGGTTGGTGACGTCGTACTCCGCCCACCACGGCGCGCCGTCGGGGTCGCGGTAGGCCCGTGGGGTCCCGTCGACGAGCAGCAGGCCGCTGTTGTCCTCGTTCACCGCGTCGCCGCCGCAGTCGTTCGGCCGGTCGGTGCGGCTGTACAGCAGCGTGCCGCAGAGCGTCTGGAAGTGCGGGCTGGTCCAGTCGCCGATGGTCCGGGCCATCGTCATGTTGTCGCCGAAGAGGAAGTCGTCGCCCTGGCCGCCGTCGACCATGTCGTTGCCGGCGCCGCCCACGAGCACGTCGCGGCCGAGGTTGCCGAAGATGACGTCGTCGGCGCCGTTCTGCAGCTGGCGGCTCTCGATGCCGCGGATCGTGTCCGGACCCTGGGTCTGGCCGGGGCCGTAGTCGAAGCGGGTGGTCTGGATCCGCTGCAGGCGGGCGTCGGGCTCGTTCGGGTCCGCGACGTTCTGCAGGACCGCGCCGTGGTCGCCGAAGATGATGTCGTCGTAGCCGGGCTCCTGCGCGAGGGTCGGCGTGCCCACGGTGCCGGCGCCGTCGCCGAAGATCAGGTCGCTGCCGGCCTCCAGGGTGTCGCGGACCGGCGACGGGTAGGGCTCGATCGTGGTGCCGTTGTTGAGGAAGCCGGCTCCGGTGATGGTCGGCAGCGGGCTGGAGTCGCTGGTGTCGATGGTCAGGGCGCGGGTGAGCACGTTGACGTTGACGCCGGAGTCGCCGTAGATCTGGTCGGCGCCGCGCAGGCCGCGGATCTCGTCGTTGCCCGAGCCGCCGGCCAGGAAGTCGCCGGTCTGGCTGCCGATGATCAGGTCGTCGCCCGCGCCGCCGTACGCCGTGATGCCGACCGTGGGCAGGTTGCTGCACGTGCTGTTGCAGGTGATGCCCGCGAACAGGTTGTGGGCGTCGATGATGTCGTTGCCGGCGTACTGGTACGGGTCGGCCAGGCCGAAGACCCACTCGTCGTCCTCGTTCTGGGCGTCCGGGATGTAGGTCAGCGGGTCGAACGGCTTCGGGCCGAACTCGTAGCCGAGGGAGTCGTAGGGGTGCCCGGCGTACCAGGTGCCGTCCTGCGAGGTGTCGCCGTAGACCACCAGCGGGCTGTTCGGGCCGGCGAGCACGCTGCCGCACTCGGTGTTCAGGTAGGCGAGGCTCTGGGTCTGGCAGACGTTGATGGTGTCGCCGCCGATCCGGGTGCCGCCGTCGAGCAGCGGGTCGTAGCCGGTGACGGACAGGTCCTTGGTGTAGAAGACCGCCCGGTCGATGCCGGCGATCTTCTCGATGCGCACCGTCGGCGCGAGCGCGACGTTGGCGAGGATGAGGTCGCGACCGTCGGCGCTGAAGCCGCTGATCGTGAACTGTCCCGCGAGGCCGGTGATGGTCACCTGCATGCCGACCTTGAGGCCGGACGGTGTCCACGTGCCCGACGCGAGCCGCAGGTAGTGCGTGTGGATCTCCATCGGCCCGCTGACCGTGACCTTGACCGGGTTCAGCACGTGGATCGCGTCGACCGTCGAGCCCGACGGGCTTCCGCTGAGCACCATCACGCTGTTCTTGCCGCAGTCCGGCCACGGGTCGGTGATGCCCAGGTCCGCACAGCTCGCGTCCTCGAAGTGGTCGATGGTGAAGGAGGCTCCGTTGACCCAGACGTGCTGCGGGGTGGTGTCGTAGGGGTTGCCGGCGACGTAGCCGCTGTCGGTCCACGAGTAGCCGTCGGTGCGGGTCAGCGTGTTGCCGTCGATGGTGATCGGGAAGCCGGTCTCCAGCGGCAGGTTGCCGCCGCCGTGGACCGTGGTCAGGCCGCCGTGCGGGCCGGGCACGAAGACCGTGCGGGTGGTGGAGCCGCTGCTGGGCAGCACGTCGCCGCGGCCGAGCGTCAGCGTCAGCCCGTCGGCGGAGATGCCGAGCAGCCGCCAGGAGCCGGGGACGCCCTGGATCATCACGAGCTGGCCGACCTCGAAGCCGTCGTCGGCCCAGCTCCCGGTGGACCGGGCGACGGTGCCACCGTCACCGGCGACGTTCGTGGTGATCGTCACCGAGGTCGTCACCGTGACGGGCACGTCGGAGGCGATGACGTCCTGCGGCCCGTCCGGCGAGAGCAGCGAGATGACGCGCGAGGCGGAAGCGCTGACCGGCAGCGGGTCGCCGGTGAGCCACAGCTCGGTCGGCGTGACCGCGGCGACGTGCCAGATGCCGGTGAGCCCACTGATCGCGATGACCTGGCCGGGCAGGTAGCCGTCCGCCACCCAGCTGCCGGAGGCTCGCACCAGCTTGCCGGAGTAGGCGGGACCCCAGGTGGAGGCTGCGGTCGCGAAGGTCACGGCCGGCTTGTCCGTGGCGGTCACGTGGTTCAGCGAGCTCAGGTCGGCCTCGGTGAGTGTGGCGCCACTGGTCTGGGCGAGGTACATCACGGTGTTGTCGGTGGTGTCGGTGCTGTCGTCGTCGCCGAATCCCACCACGATGAAGGTCCTGCCGCCGAGGCCACTGACCGTCACCGGCGCTCCGACCAGGAAGCCCTGTGCCTTCCAGTCGAACGGCTGCGGCCGGGTCAGCGCGAGCGTGGCGGTGTACGTCGTCCCGCGGATGGTGTCGGTCGGCCCGTTCACGAGGCGGGTGAAGATCTTCCCGCTCAGCTTCACCGGCACGTCCTCGTCGACGGTGCCCTGGATGTCGAACCGGTCGTTGCCCTTGCCGAGCATGACGTTGACGACCTCGACGGTGGTCTTGCCGCCGTCGGTGGCGAACTGTCCGTCGACGAAGTGGATGCTGCCGAAGCTGATGCCGCCCGGGAACACCTGCGGCTCGCCGAAGGTCTGGTTGTTATCGCCCCCGTAGGAGGCGCCGAAGTCCAGGTCGGCGGCCATCTTGAAGCCCTTGATCGAGGTCGACGTCATCGCGCCGACGCCGTCCTCCTGGCTGCCGTCGTTGTAGACGTTGAGCACGTCGATCTGCTTGGACTCCGGCGGCTGCGGGCCGATCTGGATCAGCGGCGCGTCCTTCTCGCCCGGGAGCTTCAGGCCGAGCTGGAGCGACCGGTCGGCGCCGGTGACGCCGCCCTCGACCGCCAGCGGTCCCTGGAGCCGGGACAGCTGGTGCAGCGTGGTGGCGAAGCTCTTCACGCCCTGGCGGACGATCGGCTGGTAGTAGTTCACGTCCGCGACCAGCTTGACCGTCTGGCGCTGGTAGTAGTTCGCCGAGGTGAACGTCGCCTGGGCCGCGATCCGCGTCACGGTGAACGTGCCGGACGTGAGCAGGCCGGCGAAGGTGTCGACCGCGTCGCCGCGGAACTCCATCTGCTCGTCGTGGCCGGCGTTGGTGCCGCGGAGGTTCTGGATCTTGGCCCGGTAGCAGTGGCTGGCCGCGTCGCAGACCTCGACCCACTGGCCCTCGAGGAAGCCGTCGGACAGCCAGCTCGAGCCGTCGGTGCGGGTCAGCCGGAAGTGGTTCTGGACGTCGTCGCCGGCGACGGAGGCCAGGGTGGCGTCGCCGGTGTAGACACCGGAGCGGGTCAGCCGGTTGATCAGCACGTCGGTGACGGTGCCGCTGCAGCCGGTGGCGGCGGCCAGCGTGATGGTCTTGCCGTCGAGGCTGATGGTCGCGATGGTCGCTTCACCGACGTTGCAGCCGGACGAGGTGATGCTGATCCGCTGGCCGGCGCGCAGGCCGTCGTCGAGGAAGCTGCCGAGGTCGCTGCCGTTGGCCCGGGTGATCGTGGCGCCGCTGAAGGTGACGTTGCCGTTGAAGGCGCGGGAGGCGAGGTCGCCGCCGATCTTCGCGTAGTCGGCCGGGGTGAGGGTCACGCCCGCGATCTCGGTGACGTCGACCAGTCCGTCGGTGACGACGGCGATCTTGACGTCACCGTTCGGCTGCTTGGTGAGCCGGATCTGGTAGGTGTCGCCGTTCGGCTCGGGGATCGAGCAGGCCTCGTTGCCGCACTTGACCACGACCGTGCCGGTGCCGCTCTCGAGGTTGACCGTGCCGGCGGTCTCGTCGTCGACCACGGTGACCGCGACGCGACCCGGGCCGGACCGCAGGTTCGGGAAGACGTAGTCCGCGTCCCGCGTCAGACCGGCGGCGGTGTACTCGTCCGGCGTCAGGTCGCCGAAGGAGATCACTGCCGTCGTCGGGTCGGACCGGTCGCCGTTGTCGCGGGCGACCAGGGTCACCCGGACCGCGGTGTTCCAGTTGTTCGCCACGCTGTTGTCGAACAGGATCGAGTACCACGTGCCGGTGCCGTCGACGTGACGCACGACGCGGGAGGTCTCGGCGATCTGCAGGTACTTCTGGCTCTGCGCGTCCATGGTCAGCTTCACCACGACGGTGGTGCCGGCGGCCGGCTGCTTGGCCAGCGAGACCAGCAGGTCGTCGTCGAGGCGGACCGTCTGGGTGGCGCCCTCGATCACGATCGAGCGGTCGTCGAGCGTGGTCGTGCCGGGCTCGACCTGGGTCACGTAGACGCCCGGGGTGTCGTTGTCGTAGACGAGGACGTTGAGCTGGCGGACGGCCGCTCCGTCGAACGTGGCGTCCTGCGAGATCACGCTGCCCTGGATGACCACCTGGCGGTCGCCCTCGGAGCGCGGGTCGTCCACGGCCCAGATCCAGACGTGCTGGTCGGTCTTCCAGTCGTCGGTCCCGTGCCGGAAGGTGAGCACGACCGCGCGGCCGTCCTCGTAGACCAGCTGGCCGTTGACGGTCTTGGCGCGCTGGAAGTCATGCTCGCTGCTGCATTGTGCGGAGCTGCCCACGCACAGCCAGACCGTGTCCGCCTGCCCGTTGGGCAGCGGGTTCGGGTTGTTGAAGGAGTTGTCGGCCTCCTGCTGCGGGGACCGCGCTGCGGAGAGGGTCACGAAGACGTCGTACGTCGGGTTCGCGTGCGACAGCCGCACGTCGAACGAGTCGCGCTGGGTGATCGGTCCGGACGTGGTGCCCTCGCGCACCGAGGTGCCGGTGCCGCTCTCGGTGATCACCACGACGCCGGTGTCCGGGGTGGCGAGGTTGTAGTTGATGCCGTCGACGGGCAGGCCCTGGTAGAGCGGGTCGGTGCTGGTGACGAAGTGGTCCACCGTGCCCGCGATGCCCTCGAGGTCGCGGCTGACGATGTCGGTGGTGACGTCGCCCATCACGCTGATCAGGTCCGAGCCCAGCCCGCCGATGACGCGGTAGGCGACGCCGTACGCCGTGGACAGGACGAAGAACTGGTCGTCGCCCTCGAGGCCGTCGACCTCGACGACCTCGACGGTCGTGAACTTCACGTTCAGGCCGGCGCCGAAGACGCCCTTGTCGGTGAGCACGAAGTCGTCGGCGAACTCGGTGCCGAGGATCACCAGCTTGTCGAAGCCGGTGCCGCCGTCGACGTTGACCGGAGCGTTGACGTTGTACTGCACCTCGTCCTCGCCGCCGCCGGCGCGGATGTCGAGTGGCCGCGAGGTGGAGAAGCCCAGGCCGATGACCGGGTACGCCGCACCGGTGACCGGGTTGAGCGGGATGGTGTCGTCCTGCCACATGGTGTTGTCGAGGTCGACGTTCGAGCCCGGGTCGTGGTTGAACGTGGTGTGCGCGTCGGCGTTGTTGCACACGCCGTCGCCGTTGGTGTCGTAGCGGGTGTAGGTGGGCGAGATCACGCACGAGCCGAACGGCACGGTGGTCGGGAAGTCGCCGCCGGCCGGCACGAAGTTGACGTCGGTCGGGCCGCAACCGGGGTTGCTGTCGGCGTTGGTGTCGCAGACCGCTGCGATCGCGAAGGCGCGGACGATGAACAGGTCGTTGTTGTCGTCGCCGTTGAGCTGGATCTCCGCCTGGTTGGAGTAGACCGTGAACGCGTCGTTGCCGGTGCCACCGGTGGCCAGCAGCGGCGCGTGCGTGCCGGGGCTGAGCCAGCCGCGGGTGGTCGGCACCAGGGCCGGGAAGGTGTCGGCGGGCAGCAGGCCACCCTCGGTGGTCGCGTCGCGCTTGCTGCCGAAGATCTGCCCGATCTGGAAGGTGTCGTTCCCGGCGCCGCCGTCCAGAGTCATGGTCGCCGAGGTGTCGTCGACGTAGAACGCGTCGTTGCCGCTCATGCCGTAGACGCTGACCCGGCCGTTGACCGCGGTGTCGTAGTTGATCTTCTGGATGTAGTTGCTCGGCTCGTTGCCCTGGACGCGGTCACGATAGAGGCCGACGCCGCCGTCGCTGCTGCCGTCACCGGCGAGCAGCGCGACGAAGGAGGGCCGGTCGGCGCTCTCGCTCGGCGAGGAGCAGGTTGCCGGCACGCCGCTGACGCCGTAGGCGCTCTCGTTGTCGATGCAGGTCATCGACCGCAGCAGGAAGATGTCGTCGGTCGGCTTGTTGGTCGTGGTTCCGGTGACGTAGCCGTTGTAGGCGGGGTCGGTGGTGTCGATGCCGTAGATCGCCAGCTCGTCGACGCCGTCGTTGGCTGCACCGGTGTCGAGGACGTTGACCACGTAGTTGCGCACCGAGCCGTGGCTGCCGGTGGTGAAGATCTTGTAGTAGTCGCTGTCGGCCTGGCCGTCGAGGTTGAGGACGTGACCGGCGCCGGGACCGTCCACGGCGAGCTGGCCGGGCGTGGTCAGCACGTCCATCGACTGCAGGAAGTAGACGGTGAAGACGTCCTCGCCGTCGGCCACGGACGGGTCGTGCCCGGAGTCGCCCGCGGTGACCGGGCTCGCGCTGCCGCGCACGATGGTCTTGGAGCCGAGGAAGACGTAGCCGTCGCTCGCCCAGGTGGTGATGCCGTCGCCCGCCACCGTGCCGCCGCTGATGCCGGAGCGGTCGCCGAGCTGGAAGCTGTCGATGTCGTCGCCGCCCCAGATCTGGGTGAGCTTGTTCGGGTCGGGGTTGGCCGTCGAGGGGGCGCAGGTGCCGACCGGGTAGCCGCTGGAGCCGCCGGCGGTGACCGTGCAGTTCGCGATGATCCGGCCGCGCAGGATCATGCTGGTGCCGAAGCCCGGGTCTGCGCTGGAGAGGCTGTCGCCCAGCACTCGGTGGTCGCCGCGGATGTCGATGCTGCCGAAGGCGAGGATCTCGCTGTTCTGGTGGGTGGTGATGTCGTCGCCGACCCGCAGGGTGACGTTCCCTGCCTCGGCGAAGATCTGGCCCTTCGGGATGCTCCGCGGGGCGTCACCGGCCGAGCGGGTCTCGGACTCGGCGAACCGGGCGGTGCCGTTGCTGACCAGGTAGAGGTCGTTGTTCTGGGAGGCCGCGGTGCTGCCGTCGACCTGCTCGCGGACGGTGAGCCGGATGTCACCGGCGATCGCGTGGGCCAGTGCCAGCCGCAGGTAGTCGGCCGTCTCGGTCAGGTAGATGCCGTCGCCGGCCTCCAGGGAGACGTCGTCTCCCGCCGTGCTGAGGGCCGGGTCGGACGTGCCGCCGCTCCAGCTCGCGGAGTTCGCGGTCCCGCTGGTCGGCACGTCGCCGCAGTTGAGGTAGGTGCACTCCCACGGTGGCGCCCGCGCCGAGTCGATGTTGAGGTCGCGTCCGACCACGCCGATGCTGCCGCCGTTCGCGTCGATGTCGACGCTGTCGCCGTGCACGTTGTCCTCGTCGCTGTTCTTCGCGTTGAGGATCGAGCCGGCCGCGGTCCGGAGGCTGACGTTGCCGGTGGAGAGCAGCCCGTTGCCGAGGGTGAAGATCTCCCAGACCGGCATGTCGCCCACGATCTCGTCGACGAAGACGCCCTGGCTGTTGCCCAGGCTCAGGCCCGTCGTGAACGTGTCGTAGATGCTCAGCACGCCGTCGCTGATGCCGGTGGGGTGCCCCAGTGCGGTGTCGAGCTCGAGGAAGTCGGTCGGCAGGCCGACGCCGCCCAGGGCACCGTCCTCGCCGGCGTACATCGTGATGTTGCGGCCGGACACGTCGATCGTGGGCCGGCCGTCGGCGTCGAGGATCCGCAGCGGCGAGTGCAGGATCACGTCGCCCTCGGTCGAGATGATCGAGCCGACCAGCATGTCGCCCGCCAGCTCGGTGGCGGTGATGTCGCCGTTGGTGCGGATGAAGATCTGGGCGACGTCGCACGGCGTCGCCAGGCCGGGCTGGCACAGGTCGTCGGACTCGGGGGTGGGGTTGCCGCCGGTCCAGGCCACGTCGGTGTTCGCGACGATGTCGACGGTGGTGTCCGGGGTGTCGGCGGTGACCACGTGGGTGGCGTCGTTCACCGCGGTCGTGTAGCAGGTCTTCGGCTCGCCGTTGCCGGACACGCTCACGTGGCAGAGGTCGATGTCGTCGCCGGCGCGCACCGCCTGGAAGTCGTATGTCGAGTCGATGTCGGTCGTGACCGTGCCGAACGCGCGCAGGATCTTCTCGAGGTTCGCGTTCGTGCCGTCCGGCCGGAAGTGCGTCTCGTACCGTCCCGAACCGCTGCCGCAGTCGCCACCGGGGCACGGGCTGAGCGGACCGGTGTCGCCGGCCACGGACGGGTCGTACGTCGACGGGAACGTGAAGTGGTAGTAGCCGGTGTGCGGTGTGTACAGGTTGACCGTGACCAGCGTCAGCGTCGAGACGTCGTTGCCGTTCTTGCTGTCGTTGATCACCACGTCGACGTCGTTGCCGGCGTTGATGTGGTCGATGGTGACGGTCAGCGGGCTGCCGAGGGCCTCGTCGGTGCGCCGGTTGGCGGTCAGGTCGAGCACCACGTCGCCGTACGCGTCGACCTTGACGACCATGTCGTGCGTCGCGCCGGTGACGCCGTCCTGGTACTTCACCAGCTCGACCATGATCGGGTTGCGGGTGGTGTCCGGCTCGGCGTGCGTGGGGCTCTGCTGCCCGATGCTGCCGTGCGTGGCGACCAGCTCGAGCACGTTGGTCCGGACGATCTCGCTGCCCGGCCCGGACAGGATGTCGCCGCTGGCGTTCTCGATGTGCGTGGTGCCGATCGGGTTCTCGATGTAGTCGTCGAGACGGATGAACGGCTGGCGCACCGGGCAGCTGTAGGCGCAGGTGTTCTCGATCAGCACCAGCGTCGGCGGGAACGTGTACTTGATGTCGAAGTCGAGGGTGGTGTTGGGCGTCGCGGACGAGAGGCTGGAGTACGGCACGCCGTAGGCGTTGTCGTCCCAGATCTTCTGGACCCGGATGTCGATGACCGGCGAGTTGAGCGTGTTCACGACGTCGATCTTGTGGGTGACCATGTTCAGGCTCGACGCGTTGATCAGCTTCACGTAGTCCCACGTCTGCTGGAACTCGAACTGCCCGACGGCGCCCCAGATCTCGCCCTGAGGACCACCCACCGCGCTCAGGTCGTTGGCGAGGAACCGCGCCTGGGCACCGTGGTCGTAGATGATGTCGTGCACGGTGATGGTGGTGCCGGTCAGCTGGCCGACCGTGTGCACGCCGGCGAACGGGTCGTCGACGAACGTGTGGGTGCCGTCGTCCACGGTGACGTTGACGAGCTTGGTGATGTTGCCGTTCGCGTCGACCTCGAGCCACGGGTTCGGCTCTCCGAGCATGACGACCCGCGCCTCCCAGAAGATCCGCCGGTTCAGGGTCGACGGACCGTGCGAGTCACCGCCGTTGCCGAAGTCGAGGAAGCCGCCGGAGGTGCTGGCGTCGCGGTTCAGGCTCCCGGCCGGGGCCTGCTGGTTGCTGGCGACCGTCAGGTCGGAGGTGGTGATCAGCGAGCCGTTGAGCGCGACCACGCGGGCGTCGTCGTTGACGTCGATGGTGGCGTCCGCGTCGGTGTCACCGCCGAAGCAGGAGCACTCCGCCCGCGAGTGGGACTCGATGTGGACGTTCTGGTACTCGGCTGCGAGCGTGGTCGCGACGGTGGCGGTGATGACCGCGGTGGCCTCCAGGGTGACCTCGGTCGAGCCCCGGACCACGACGACCGTCTCCGCGTCGGAGTCGGCACCGAACGCGCTCGCATGCGTCTTCGACCGGCCGACCAGGTTCAGCTTGTCGACGAACGCGTTGAGAGCGACCATCCGGCCGAAGACGGTGCCGGCGATGTCGGTGTGGGTCGACGCGGACGCCGCCCAGTGGCCCGAGGAGCCCTGACCGACGTGCAGGTCGGTGTAGGCGTTGCCGTCGACACCCAGGCCGCCGACGTCGGCGGTCCCCGACGCGTAGCCGTCGATCCCGGTGCGCGACTCGACGGTGGCGGTGGCACCGGCCGTGACCGTGCCGTTCACCGTGGTGAGGGTGGCGAAGTCGGCCCGGGCCGTCTCGCCGCCGGATCCGCCGGCGAACAGGCCGCCCGAGGACGAGGAGGCGAGGATCACCGGGATCAGCACCGACTTCGCCCGCACCAGCACGTCACCGGTGGCGGTGAGGGTCGCCCCCGAGGAGATGGTCACGGTGTTGCCCGCGTAGACGTCGGTCTCCGCCTGGGCGCTGTTCACCGAGATCAGCCCGCCGCTGTCGTTCGACGACACCGTCTTGCCGAGCACCTCGCCGTCCGTGGTCACCTCGATCGAGGCCGCGGTGATCGAGGCGCTCGACCCGATGGTCGTGCTGAGCGTCGTCTTGGCCACCACGAACGACTTCGCCGTGGACACGCTGATCGCGCCGCCGCCGCCACCGGTGGCCGAGGCGGACACGATCTGGTCGCCACTGACCGCACCGAACGGGATGGTCTGTCCGATGCCGTCGAGCTTCTCGTTCTTCGGGCCGGGACCGGCGACCGGGGAGATCGCGAAGATGAGCTTCTGGACGGTCGCGCCGGTGCTGGTGAGGTTGATGCCCTCGGTGCGGAACACGTGCGGGCCGCCGGTGAAGCTGAACGGCACGCCGTCGACGGTCGTGGCGTTGCGGGTGATCGCGATGGCGCCACCGCCGGAGGTCAGCGAGAGCTGGTAGCCGGTGCTGTCGCATCCGCCCGCCGGGCAGCCGACGACGTAGTAGCCGTGGCCGTCGACGAGGCCGCTGATCGGAGCGTTGTTCGAGCGGGTCAGCGAGTGCACCACGAGCGGCGTGGACGCGGCCGGGTTGAGGGTGATCGGCACCTGCGCGGCACTGCCGACCGCGCCGTCGTCGCCACCACCGGACTCGCAGATGCCGTTGGACCCGAGGTCGATACCGAGCGCGTTGCAGTAGGAGGTGGCCAGCTGGTAGCTCTGTCCGCTCTTGCGGATGACGTAGTAGTGCACGCCGCTGGTCAGGCCACCGATCGGGTCGCTCGACAGGTACAGCACCTTCTCACCGGTGCTGAGCCCGATGTCGTCGAAGTTGTGGTCGTTGTTCGCGTCGACGGCGAAGAAGATGTTGTTGGTGTCGGTGCCGGTCGTGGCCACCCAGCTGTTGCTGCCGGAGTCCCAGCGCTTGTTGACCTGGCCGCTGCTGAACGTCGCGAGCGGAGCCGGCGCGTGGTAGGTGACGTAGTCGCCGTTGTGGAACCCGCTCGAGCCGGTGACCTTGTGGGTGGCGTTGTCCACCGCGCTCGCGTTGACCGAGTCGGTGGTGGAGGTGAAGCCCACCGGCTGGAGCTTGATCTTGTAGTCGTCGACCTTGTAGACCTGGTAGGCGGTGTCGGGGGTCAGACCACCGATGCCGGTGGACCCGTTCACGAGCTTGTAGAGCAGCACGTCACCGGTCTGCAGGTGGTGCTGGCGGGCACCGAAGTCGATCAGGTCCAGGGTGGTGTCGACGTCGTTGTTGCTGAACACCGCGCCGAGCTGGACGGCGTCCGCGGACATCACGATGACGGCGTAGGTGCGGCCCGGGGTGAGCCCGCTGACCGTCGGCTGGCCGAGGGTGTTGTAGGTGACCAGGTCGCCGGTCGAGGCGTTGTGGACGCCGTAGAACGTGATCGTGTTCGCGCCGTCGATGCCGCCCACCGCGTCGAACGTGCCGTCGGAGGCCGGCGGCAGCGGCGGGTTGGCCGCGGCGCCGATCTTCACGTAGCCGCCGGCGGTGATCTTGGCCGAGCCGGTGACGGTGGCCGAGACGGTCGGGGTCATGGAGGCGTTCGCGGTGAAGGTGGAGACGTTCAGCACGCCGCCGGTGGCGCTGTACGTCGCGGCGTCGGAGTCGTTCGAGCTCACGGCGTTGGCGTCGACGTTCGAGGTCACGATGATGATCGACGAGGAGCCGCCGAGCGTGGTGGTGACCTGCGGCGAGCCCTTCGCGGACGAGTTCGAGCTGGCGATCGTGATCGCTCCGCCGCCGACGTTGTCGATGCCCGCCGTCGCGGTGTCGTTGCCCTGCGCGAGCACGACGAGCGAGTTGGCGCCGGTGGTGCTGGTGAGTCCGTCGTACTGGCGGACGTGGCCGTTGAGGTTGGCCTCGGTGTCGCCGGACGCCTCCGCCGTCGGGTTCGCGCTCGGCGCGACGCTGACCAGGGCGCCGGTGGTCCGCTTGTAGTGCGACTCCGCGTAGTTGCCCGAGATCGCCTTGAGCGACACGGTGCCCGACGGTGCCGCAACGGTGCCGCCGGCGTCGACCTCGGCCTTCGTGACGGCCTTCGCGGTGGCCGTCAGGTCCGAGCTGCCGATCGCCAGGCCCAGCGCGAACGTGGTCTGCAGGGCCGAGGCTTCCACCGTGTTCGCACCGATGAAGGCGGTGCCGTCGAAGTTGTGGTAGGCCAGGATGCTCAGCTGGCCGGCGGTGCTCTTCACCGACCCGCTGCCCGAGACGAACGTCCTGGTGCTCGTGGAGTCGGTCGCCGTGAGGGTGGCACTGCCGATCGAGGCGAGGGCCGAGATCGCGATCGCCCGGTAGTAGTTGTGGGCCGACGTGCGGACGTCGGAGGAGACCGTGACGTCACCGCTGGCGGTCAGGGTGCCGCCCACGGAGGTGACGACCGTCGGGCTCACGGTGACGCTCAGATCGCCGACGTTCGCGGCCACCCCGAGTGCACCGCTGAACCCGCGTCCCTCGGCAGCCGGCTTCGCGATGACGTTGCTCGCGACCGTGGCCGTGCCGATGGTGCCGCTGCTCCCGTTGAACTGCGTGGTCACGGTGCCGCCCGAGGTGGCGTGGGCGGAGACGATGCCGATGCCCGCTCCGAGCCCGGCCGCGATGGCGAGACCGTCGACCTGCGCGTCGCCGTACGAGCGGGACCGGACGGTCAGGGTGCCGGCGCTGACCGACGTGCCGGAGCCGACGGAGGTCAGCACCACCGGCGAGTTGATGGCGGTCGCCACCGCGCCCGAGATGCCGACACCGAGGGCGATCGACCCCAGGGAGACCCGGGCGAAGGCCGGCGCCACGACCGTGGGCTGGCTGTCGCCGATCAGGGTGTTGTAGGTGTACGTCGGGGCGATCGGGTTGCCGCTGGCGTCGGTGTTGACGCGCGAGGTCAGCGACACGGTGCTGCCGGTCAGCGAGCCTCCGGAGACCGTGAAGGTCTTCACGGTGGGCGCGAGGTCTGCCTTGGTGATGGTCAGACCGGCCTTGCCGAGCCCGGCGACGCCGAACCCGACGGCGTCCACGATCGCGGTCGCCACGGTGTTGGCGAGGAACGCGGCGGTGCCACCGTTGGCGGCGACCTGCGCCTTGTCCCCGAGATAGGACTTGATGGTCGGGTGGGAGGTGGTGGTCGCGCTCACCACGGCCAGGTCGAAGCCGATGCTGAGGCCGGCCGCGGTCATCTTCGCGAAGGGGCTCGAGGTGTAGTCGGCGGTGACGGTCACTCCCGACCCGGACGTGGTCACGGTGGTCGGGTCGTTCGGGTCCGCCGCGGTGTGGGCGTCGTCGGGGCCGATCCAGGCCGCCACCGTCGTGGTGTCGGTCGCCTCGGCGGACGTGCCGCTGCCACCGACGAGGTTCACGCTCACCGCGGTGCTGGTCGCGAGCGGGCTGCTGGTGCCGCCCGCGGTGAGGCTGACGCTGCCGGCCGTGACGTTGGCCCGGTCGTCGACGTGGGCCGCGATCGACCCTTCGGTGGTGGCCGAGATGTCGATGGTCCCGACGTCGATGAAGCTTCCGCCGAACCTCTGCGCGTCCACCGTGGCGTGCGCGGTCCGGTTCGCGCTCAGCGTGGCCGCGCCGGTGCCCAGGTTCACCGTCTCGTTGTTGCCGATGTAGGCCTCGGTGAGCCCGCCGACCTTGGCGAGGGGCTCGGCGGTGAAGAACCCGGCGAGCAGGCTGATGTTCTTGAGCTTCGCGGTGCCGACCGCGTCCGGGGTCGCCGTCGCGGTGATCGTCAGGGACCCGGCGTTGACCGTCAGCCCGTTGCCGACGAATGCGCGTGTGGTTCCGGTGACTCGTGCGTCCGGCTGGAGGAGCGTGATCCCGATGACGTTGACGGCACCGCCGCCCGCCTCGGCCGTCGCGTCGTCGTCGGAGGTGGCGCTGACGGTGACCGCGCCGGACCCGACCTTGGCTCCGCCGATGCCGGCCTCGGTGGTGGCGCTGACCAGTGCTTCGGCGTAGCCGACAGAGGCGGTGAGCAGGCCGAGGTCGATCATCTCCGCGATCGCGGTCGCGTTGTTGTCCGAGCTCGCGGTGGCGCTCGCGGACGTTCCCGAGTTCAGCTGGCCGAGCCAGGTGGCCTTGGTCGCCCCGCTGACCTCGGCCTTGGGCAGCTTCACCGTGAGGCTGCCGAGGCCGACCGTGGCGCCGTCGGTGTGCGCGGTGGCCGTGTTGTGCGAGGTGCCGGTCACCGTGAGCGAACCGTTGCTGTTCGCGGTGCCGCCGTCGCCGCCGGCGACCGTGCCCGCGGACACCGTCGCGGTGGTCGTCGTCCCGCTCATCGACAGCCCGCCGATGCCGTAGAACGTCGACGTCGCCATGGCCTTCATGGTGGTGTTCGCGTTGATCAGGATCGAGGACGAGCCGGTCACGGTGCCGCTGAGCTTGGCCTCCACGGACCCGGCGACGGTGGCGTCGACGAACGACAGGCCGCCGCTGATCGCGCCGACGGAGTCGCCCTCGACGCTCGCGGTCGCGGTGTTGCCCGCCCCCGTCGTCAGCGCCTCGACCTTCACCTGCCCGGACGAGCCGAGGCTGGAGGAGGCGCCCACGAGTGCCTGGGTGGTCGCGCTCGAGGCGATCTCGGCCGAGGCCCACGCGGCGCTCAGCCCGACGACGGCGACGCCGATGATCTGCACCGGCGCCTTCGCCGTGTTCAGCGAGGTCGCACGCACGGTGACCGAGGAGGTGCCGGCGAAGTCGCCGTCCACCTGGGCCTTCACGTGCCCGGTGACGGTGGCGATCCGGACCACCACGGTCACGCTGAGGCCACCGATGGAGACCTGCGGGAAGCTCTGGGTGGTGTCGGAGGTGTTGGTGCCGGTGGCCTGCACCAGGACCGCACCCGAGGTCGTGATGTCGCCGGTCGAGGTGACCAGCGCCTCGGTGGACCGCCCGTTGTCGGCGCGGGCCACGGTGAGCCCGATCGCGGCGATGCCGCCCTGGACCATCAAGGTCTCGGTGTGCACGCTGTGCACGCCGGTCGCCGTCACCGTCACGCCACCGGACCCGACCGTGCCGTGCGCACCGGAGCTCGCGGTCGCGGTGCCGCCGAGGTCGGCGAACGCCAGGGCGCCGCTGATGGAGACCAGGCCGCCGCCCACGGAGATGCCGAGGATGTTGGAGGTCACGGTGTCGTCGACGGTGACGTTGAGGTGCTGCACGGTGCCGGTCGAGCCCAGCAGGACGTTGCCGACGGTGGCGGTGGCGTCGCCGCTGACCGAGGTGACCGCGACGCCGGCGCCAGCGGCGAACGCACCGACCGCAGCCGCGATGTTGAGGGCCTCGAGCGAGCGGTGGGCGACCGCGTTGACGTCGACACCGCCTCCGGCCTTGGTGATGCCGTTCGCGCCCGCTGCGCTGGTGTCGATGTGTGCGTTCTGGCTGCCGGTGTCGTGCACGACCGCCACGACCGCACCGACGGCGACGAAGCCGCCGCTGCCGGCGAACGCGATCGGGGTGGAGGTCTCGTCCATCTGCGCCTTGACGCTGACCTGACCGTCCGCGGTGATCGTCGAGTGCGACTTGATCGCGGCGTCGGTGTTGCTCTCCACGTTCAGGACCTGGACCGAGGCGCCGACGCCGACCAGCCCGGCCCCGATCGAGCCGACCACGCCGACCACGTCGAGGGAGTCGATCGCCCACACCCTCACGTCGCCGCCGACGATCACCGTGGCGTCGATGTAGGAGGTCGTGCCCGCCGCGGTCGGCCCGAAGCTGCCCGTGACCACACCGCTGCCGGGCGAGGCGGACGAGATCTGCGAGTTGGGCGCACCGAGCTGCGTGGCGATGCGGTTGTTGGTGGTGCTCTCGCCGTTGGACACCTGCCAGACCGTGGGGTCGGTGCCCGGCGTGACGTTGAGGCTGGCCTGCAGGGCGACGTACTTCTGGCCGCCGTAGATGACCGTGTCGCCGGAGGCATAGGCGGTTGCGGAGGACCAGGTGTCGCTGAGGGTGCCGGCGGTGGTGCCGCCGAGGACGGACTTGTAGCCGCCGACCGTGCCGCCACCGCCGCCGTCACCGGTGGCCACGTGGTCGGCGCCGTCGACGCTGTCGGTGCCGCCGTTCAGGGCGTCCTCGTTGCCCTGCCACTGGCTCGAGTCGGTCGGGTCGTTGGTCGGGTTGTCGACCTTGGCGGCGTAGCGCTGGCCGTTGAAGTGCACGACGTCGCCCTTGACGTAGCTGCCGCCGGTCTTGCAGGTCGCGGTCGTCGGGGAGCCCGGTGCGCACCAGTCGCCCTGGTCGGGTCCGCCCTCGGCCGGGTTGTAGGTCGTGACCTGCTCCGGGCCGACCGTCCACACCGACACCGCGAGCCCGACACCGACGAAGCCGGCGCCGATCGCGAGCGCGTAGGTCTGCACCTCCTTGCGGGAGAGCGCGAAGACGTTGACGTCCTTGGCCGCCCGCACGGTCGTGCCCGGGCCGGCGATGTACGCCGAGACCGAGGAGGCCGCGGTCCCGATGTCGATACCGCCGCCGACGCCGACGAAGCCGATGCCGGCCCCGCCCGCCACGGTGAGGGACTTGAAGCGGTCGCCCGCCGACACGCTCACCGACTGGGCCGCGTTCGCGCCGGCTGCCGCGTTGATGTTCGAGCCCGGCCCGACGAACGACTCGGTGGCCGCGCGCAGGATGGTGACGCCGACGCCGCCGGCGACTCCGACGAAGCCGGCGCCCACCGCCGGGGTCAGACCGAAGACGTCCTCGCTCGAGTAGGCCTGGACCGCCAGCCCGCGGAAGGAGCCCAGGGAGCCGAACCCGCCGCCGCTGACGCTGCCGTCGGAGATCCCGGTCAGGGAGGCGCCGTTGCCGAGCGCGTTGACCACGCTGTTGGCGCCGAGGAAGGCGCGGGTCTCCTTGTCGAGGGCCGCGACGCCGACGGCCGCGCCGACGCCGACGTAGCCACCGGCGATCGCCGCGGTGACCAGGACCAGCCTCGTGTCGTCCTTGGCCGACGCGAGCACGTTGCCGCCGGCGTTGAGGGTCGCGCCGTTGCCGGTGCAGACCGCGTCGTCCGCGGTCGAGGCGGCACCGGTGCAGGCGAACGTGTGCTCGTGCAGGACCGTCACCGAGACGCTGCCGGCCACTCCGACCGTGCCGCCGCCGACGCCGGCGACCACGGAGACCACCGTGGTCCTCGCGTTCGCGACGATGGCGATGTCGCCCTGGGTGCCGGCGTTGACGGTCGTGCCCGAGCCGACCCAGGACTTCGTGGTCAGGCTGAGCACCCGCACGCCGACCGGGACCGAGACGCCGACCGTGCCCGCGACGGAGACGCTGACGGCCAGACCGAGGTGGTACATCGAGTTGGCCGCGGCGACGCGGACGGACTGGCCGGGGTTCGCGCCGGCCACGTCGTCGGCGCAGGTGGCGCCGCAGTTGACCTGGGCCGAGCTGCCGATGTGTGCGGTGGTCCGGACGGTGTCGACGTTGACCGTGCCGGCGATCGTGACGGCCGCCGTCCCGGAGAAGCCGAGGCCGATCCCGAAGGCGGCGACGTCGTCGCTGTTCGAGGCGGTGACCGCGATGCCACGGAAGCTGCCGCTGGGCAGCGCGTAGGTGCGCGGGCCGTAGGAGCTGGCGTCACCGGAGGGCGTGCCCCCGTTGAGCACGATGCTGTGCGAGCGGCCGCCATCGGTCGGCAGGGAGGTCAGGTTCACCTTCTGCCGTGCCGGGTCGTCGGACTTGCGCGTCCACAGCTCGAACCAGCCGCCGCCGACGTCCTTGTAGTAGTACTCCCGTCCGTCGACGAGGCCGCCGATCGGCGCGCCTCCTCCGCTGCTGTAGACGACGCCGTCGTCGGTGGAGGCACCGAGGTGGTAGGGAAGGTGGATCCGGTCGTTGACCAGGTCGACGGCGCCGGCGGCGTTCGGGTCGAACTTCGGCGACTTGTCGCTGGTCACGCCGGCTTCCATCACCGGGACGAGCCGGTGGCTCTCGCCCACGCCGCCGGACAGGGCGATCGGGGTGACCGGGGCGCTGCCCTCGGCGCCGTCGTCGCCGCCGCCGTTGTCGCAGGTGCCGTTGACCCCGAGCGCGATGCCCTTCAGGTCGCACCAGGTGGAGAACAGCTGGAGCTGGGTGGGGCTGAGCACCTTGACGAAGTAGACGCCACCGTCGGTGAGACCGTTGATCGGCGTGCCCTGGTACTCGTCGCCCACGTGGTCGAAGCCCGCGCCCACGTCGTAGATGACCTGGTCGCCGGTCTTGAGCCCGTGCTGGTAGGGCAGCGTGATCGTGGTGCCGCTGACCACGCCGGGCGTCTGCGGGTTGAAGCGCGTGTCCTTGGGGGTGACGCCGTACGACCCGGTCACCACCGGCAGGGTGCTGTTGCCCAGCGCGCTGAGCACGGTGAAGTTGCCGACCCAGGCGTGCGTGTTCTTCGTGACGACCGGCACGGCGACGGCGGCACCGACGGCGGCCGTGCCGCTCGCGGAGATGTTGCCCGCGATGACGTTGAGGGTCAGCGCCTCGTTGGCGGCGATCCGGACGCTGCCGCCCACCCGGATGACTGCTCCGTCCGCGGCGCTGGTGCCGTCGACGATGCGCGCGATCGTGGTGACGTTGACGACGGGCACGGCGGCGTTGACGTTGACCGCGGCCGTGCCGGCGAAGCCGCCACCGACGGACAGCGAGGTGATCTTCTCGCTCGACGTGGCGTCGACCGACATGTTGCCGCTCACCGTGGCCACCACGTGCTTGCCGACCGAGGCGATCGTGGTCTTGTTGACCACCTCCACGTCGACGCCCGCACCGACGCCTGCGGTGCCGCCGACGGTCAGCTGGCCGGCGAGGGAGAGGATCTTCGTGGTGTCGGTGGCGCCCACGGCGACCGCCGCGGCGGGCACGCCGACCGAGCCGATGACGACGTTGTCGTCGATGTGGGCCGTCGTGGTGTCGGTCAGCACGTCCACGACCACCGAGCCCGCGACGCCCGCGGTGCCGCCGCCCGAGCCTCCGACGGCGATCAGGGTGAGGCCCACGTCCTGGCCGGCGGTGACCGCCAGGCCGGTCCCACCGGCGCGGACGTTGGCGCCCGCACCGATGCCGGCGTCGACCACGACGCTGCGGACCAGGACCGTGGAGGCGACTCCGACGCCGGCGCTGTTGCCGATCGAGAGCTGTCCGCTGGCCAGGGTGAGGTCCGAGGAGTCGTCGGAGGCGGCGACGGTCAGGGCACCTCCGGCGTGGGCGGTCGTGCCGGAGCCGATGGCGGCCCGTGTCCCGGTGCCGCTGCCGGAGTTGAGCACGACGACCAGGATCGAGCCGGTGACGCCGGAGCCGCTGGTCGAGACGCCGCCCCCGATGACCAGCTCGAACAGGTCTTCCTTGGTGCTGGCGTCGACCGAGATCGCACCGCCCGCGTGCACCTGGGCCGAGTTCCCGATGCCGGCGCCCACGGTCTTGTTGAGGACCTCGACGATGATCGACACGGCGACCGCCGCGCTGCCGGTCGTCAGGGACAGGGCGCCCGCGATGTTGGTGAGCGTGGTGTTGTCGGTGGCGGTCACGGCGATGGTCTGACCGCTGCCGCCGACCTCGCCGGCACCGTTGTTGACGAGCGCCCCGTCGCCGACCGAGGCGTTGGTGGTGACGTTGATGATGTCGACGATCACCGACCCGGTCACCGCGGCGTCGCCGCCGCCGGCGCTGCCACCGAGGGCGACCGAGGACACCGCCGGCAGGTTCTGGTCGAGCTTGTCCCACAGCCCGGTCTCCGGGACGATCGGGTCGAGGCTGCCGGTCGCGGTCACCGACATCGCCCCGGCCGCGTGGACGGTGGTGACGTCGCCCGCGCCGGTGCCGGAGTCGATCAGCGCGATGGTGTGCGTGGTGAGGAGCGAGACCACGATCGCGCCGCCGACCGCCGTGCCCTTGGTGGACAGGCCGCCCGCGAGGGCGAGGTTCTGGAGCTTGAGCAGTGCGCTTGCCTGGACCGCAAGCGCTCCGGAGGAGTCGAGGGTGGCGCCCTTGCCGACCGAGGCGGTGCTGTCGAAGGTGAGCACCTGGATGCTGGCCGAGGCAGCGACGCTGACCGTGCCCTTGCCGCCGGCGGCCGCGAGGCCCCAGACGACGAAGTCGTTCGTCTTGCCGGCCGGGGTGATCGCCTCGACGGTGATCCCGTCGCCGGTGACGGTGGCGTCGGTGCCGATCGTCGCGGTGTTGTGGATGGTCTGGACGTTGAGCCCGATCGCGGCACCGATGCTGTTGTCGCTCTTCAGGTTGATGCTCGACCCGATGGCGCGGGCGTTCGCGTCGGTCTCGTTGGTGGCGCTGACCTTGACCTCGCCGGCGGTCGCGTGGACGGTGAGCCCGGCCGCGATCGAGGCGGTGTTGGTGGTCTCCACCCAGTTGACCGCGATCGCCGCCGCGACACCGGTGCCGCCGCCGCCCTCACCGGACTGGCTGCTCGACTGGCTGTTGGCCGTGCTGGTGCTGTCCTGCGACTTCGGCAGGGTCCCGGTGCCCTGGTTCTTGGTGTTCGGGTTGTCGCCGTTGACCTGCTCGTTGGCGTGCTGGTCGCCGCTCTTGCTGTCGCCGCTGTCGCTGCCCGAGGCGCTGGCCTTCGAGACCGACGAGGCGTCCATCTCGGACTCTGCCGCGACCTCGACCGAGCCGCCGGTGACGTTCCGGGCGATCTCGCCGCGGGTGGCCCAGCCGATGACCACGTTGATGGCGATGTCGATGCCGACCGCGGCGTTCTTGCCGGCCGCCTCGGCCGAGCCCTCGGTCTCGATCTTCGCGGTGTGCCGGGCCCTGACGACCACGGCGCCGCTCGCGGCCAGGTCGGTCGAGGAGGTCCCGAGCCGTGCCGTGGCGTGGTCGTCCTTGTTGATGACGAGCGCGACGACGGGAGTCACCGCGTTGTTGCCCTTCGTGCCGGCCTCCACGGAGGTGGCGACCTCGCGGTAGGCCGTCGCGTCCACGGTGACGTCGTGGCCGCCGGTGAGGACCGCGGTGTCCTCGGCCTCGGCGCGCGTGGTGGTCGGCACCAGGATGTTCAGTGCGACCGCGGCGCCGACGCCGGTGGCGCTGCCGACCTCGGCCTTGCCCGACGCCTTGGCGACGTCGCGCTCGTTGCTCAGCGCGCTGATGGTCACGTCGGCGCTGCTCAAGGTGGCGCTGGCGCCCGAGCTCAGGACCGCCTCGGTCGTGGTGGTGACGATGTTGAGGGCGAGCGCGCCCGCGACACCGACGCTGTCCGCGTCGCTGGCTCCGGCATACGCCTCGGCCGTGATCTCGTGCTCCTCGAGCCGGAAGATCTGGTCCGCCGTCGGGCTGGTGGGCAGCGCCGTGCCGTGCAGGATCGTGACGCTCTGGAGGATCCACTCGTGCGAGCCGTTGCGCTTGTACACGCCGGGTGCGTGGGTGCCGTCGGTCTTGGTCAGCTCGAAGTAGTCGTTCTCGGAGGGGCCGCCGGACGGCAGTGCGTCGCCGGAGTGCGCGGTGACGAACACCCACTGGCTGCCGTCCCACTTGTAGATGCTGTCGCGGGGGAAGTCGCCCTTGGCGATGGTGAGCTGGAAGTAGTCGCCGGACGCCGGGCTGCCCGGGAAGGCGTCGCCCGAGGCGATCGGGCCGTCCTTGATCGAGGTCCAGCTGCTGCCGTCGAACTTCCACAGGCTGCCGGCGGGGTGCCCGTCCTTGGCCACCGTCAGCTGGAACACGTCGTCCTTGGACGGACCGGGCAGCTCCGCACCCGCGGCGATCGTCTTCCACTCGGTGCCCGTCCAGTGCCGGAGCACGTCGTTCTCCGGGCCGTCGGTGATCCCGGCCGAGAGCACGAGCCCGGTCCCGGTGATCGTCGCGGTGCCGGTCGTGGCCCGGTTGACGATGTCGACCTTGTTGATCGCGACGCCGGCGCCGACGCTGACGCTGGCCTTGGCCGCGGTGTCGCCCTTCGCCTTGGCCGCGACGTCGCTGTTCGCCGAGCTCTTCAGCGAGACCACGCCACCGGAGGTGACGGTGACGCCGTCGGCGAACCAGGCGCGGGAGGTCGTCGAGACCACGTTGATGGAGACCGCGGCGGCCACGGTCAGCGAGGCACCACCGTTGTCGTTGGTGGAGGACTTCGGAGTCTCGGTGGTGCTCGAGCCCTTGCCGCCGCTGTTGGCCTTCTGGGTCGTGTTGGCGTTGGTGAGGTTGTCGTCGGCCTTCTGGTTGACGTCCTTGCCGGTGCTGTCCTTGCCCCCGCCCGATCCGCCGGGTGCGCCGCTGGCGGCCGCCTGCGACTGGGACGTCGTCTGGGAGGTGCCGAAGGCACGGAAGCTGACCGCTCCGCCCGCGGTCAGGCTGCGCGCGCTGCCGGCGTCGACCGAGTCGTCGACGATGGCGAGGGCGAGCGAGATCCCGATGCCCGCACTGCTGCCCACCGTCGTGTCGCCCTTGGCGGTCGTGGCGACGGAGGCGGTCTGGGTCGCCGTCGCGTCGATCGCGCCGGATGCGGTGAGCGCCGTGCTGCTGGCACCCAGCGACGCGCTGGTGGAGACGTTGGCGATGCTGATCGCGACCGACGGCGTGACGGTGACCGAGCCGCCCTTGGCTCCGCCCTCGGTCTCGGTGACGAGCGCGCTGGTCGTCGTGGCGAGGAGCGTGACGTTGCGGGCGCCGGTCAGCGGTGGGCCACGGGTCGGGTTGGCCACCGGGTCGATGCCGGAGAAGACGGTGTCGTTGACCAGGTTGAGTGCCACGGAGGCACCCACGCCGACCGTGGCGGTCCCGCTCTGGGCCGACTTTGCCTTCGTCGTCGAGCTCGACGACGAACCGGCCGTCATGGCGACGTCACCCGTGCCGGTGAACGTGATCCCGGGCACCGCGCCGGGCGCCGGTGATGCCAGCGGCGACGCGTGCACGGCCGCGACCGTGCTCAGGTTGACGATGTCGAGGGCGAAGGCCCCGGCGAGCCCGAGGCTGCCGCTCGAGCCGGTGGCGCCGGCGGTGGCCTCGGCGTCGAAGGTGTGGGTCTTGTCGGTGCCGCCGGCTCCGATCGGGAACATGTCGGCTTCGAGCGAGAAGCCCGTGGCGGTGGTGACCGAGGCACCGATCCCCACACTGGCCTCGTTCACCACGTCGGCGAGGTTGACCGCCACCGCGGCCCCGATGGTCACCGACGTGCCGTTGGCGGCCGACCCGTTGGCGATGGCCTTCGCGTCGGTGTTGTTGAGCGCCTTGAAGCCCACCGAGCCCGCGCTCGACGTCACGCTGGTTCCCGGCGCGAGCATCGACGTGGTCGACGAGGTCACGATGTTGAAGGCGACCGCGGCCGCGACGCTGATGTTGGCCCCGCCGCTGTCGCCGGTGGCCGTGCTCGGGGTGGAGCTCTTGCCCGAGTCCTTGGCGGCCGCGTTGTTGTCCTTCTGGAGCGTGTTGGCGTTGCCGAGGGTGGTGTCGGCCTTCTCGTTGACGTCCTTGTTCGACGCGTCCTTGCTGCCGGTCCCGCCGGTGCCGCCCTTGGCGCCGGCGGCGCTGGCGGTGGCCTCGCTGTCGGTGCTCGACGAACCGTCCGCCTCGAACGTCACCGCACCGGTGGCCGTGGCGTTGCGGTACAGCGAGGAGTCGACCAGGTGGTTGGCGATCGTCAGGGCGAGCGACACCCCGGCGGCGAGGGTCGCACCCGAGCCGCCCGTGCTCGCGCCCTTCGCCTTGTCGACCACGGACGCGGTCTGCGAGGCCTTCGCGTCGATCTTGCCCGACACCGACATCGTCGGCCCGGTCCCGATGGAGGCGCTGGTGGAGACGTTGGAGATCGTGATGGCCACCGACGCCGCCAGTGACGCCGTGGTGGCGCCGTCCGCGCCGCCCTCGGTCTCGGTGTCCGCGGTGTCCGCGCCGGTCGCCCGCAACGTCACGTCACCGGCGCCGGTCAGCGACGCTCCGTCGCCCACCGCGGACCGGGTGTCGTCGTTGATCAGGTTCAAGGCCACCGACGCACCCACGCCGACCGTGCCGCCGCCGTCCTGCTTCGCCTTCGCCGTCGCCGTGTTCGACGCGTCCGACCCGGCGGTCATCGACACCGCGCCGCCTGCGGGAGACACCGTCAGCGCCGTCGCGCCCGGCTCCAGCACCGCCCGGGTGGACAGGTTCGCCAGGTTCAGGGCGAAGGCACCGGCCAGGCCGATCTTGCCGCCGGACGGATCGGACGCGCCCGCCGTCGCCTCGGCCGACAGGGTGTGGGTCTTGTCCGTGCCGCCAGCTCCGATCGGCTCCATGTCGGCCGTCAGCGCCAGGGAGCCGGCCGTCACCGAGGACCCAGCGCCGAGCACCGCCTCGTTGACCACGTCGACCAGGTTCACGGCCACCGCGGCGCCGATCGTCAGGGTGCTGCCGCCCGCGGCCGAACCGTCCGCCACCGCCTTGCCGTCGGTGTTGTTCAGCGACTTGAACGAGACCGCGCCGCCCGAGCTCAGCGTGACCCCAGCGGCCACCCCGGACGTCGACGTCGACGTCACCAGGTCGATCGCGATGGCCGCGGCGACGCTCACGTTGGCGCTCGAGCCGTTCTCGCCGTCGGACGTGGTCTTCGGCGTCGAGGTCTTGTCGGTGGTCTTGCCGCCACTGTTCGCGGCCTGGGTGGACTTGGCCGAGCCGAGCTCGGCGTCCGCCTTCTCATTGACGTCCTTGCCCGAGGAGTCCTTGCCGGTCGAGCCGGACTCGCCCTCCGCACCCTTGGCTCCGGCGGTGGCCTCCACGTCGTTGGTGGACACGCCGTCGGCCTCGAACGTGACCGGGCCGGCGGTGGCCAGGTCCCGGTAGAGCGACGCGTCGACGGTGTCGTCCACGATCGCGAGAGCGAGCGCGATCCCGACCGCGAGCGTCGCACCGCTGCCTGCCTCGGCGGCGCCCTTGGCCGTGGTCTTGGCCGTCGCCGTCTGGGTGGCCTTGGCGCTCACCGCACCCGTCATGGTGGTCGTGCCCGCCGCCTCGCCGATGGAGGCTCGTGTCGATACGTTCGCGATGGAGACCGCTACCGATGGCACCAGGGTCACGGACCCGCCGCTGGCACCACCCTCGGTCTCCGTCGTCAGCGCATCCACGCCGGTCGCAGAGATCGTCAGGTTCGAGACTCCGGTCAGCGGTGGCCCGCGAGCCGGGTCGGTCACCTTGTCGATGCCGGCCATCACGGAGTCGTTCACCAGGTTCAGCGCGATCGAGGCACCGACGCCGACGGTCCCGGTGCCGTCCTGCATCGCCTTGGCCATCGCCGTGGAGGCCGAGGATGAGCCGGCCGTGAGCACCGCGTTGCCACCGTTGAGGTCCACGCCCCCGAGGGGTGCCAGCGGGTTGGCGGGTGTTCCACCGTGGACGGCGGCAGCGGTGTCGAGGTTGACGATGTTCATCGCGAAGGAGCCGGCCACTCCCAGGGTCCCGCTGGACCCGGTGACGCCCGCCTTCGCGTCGGAGGAGACGACGTGCTTGGAGTCGGTGTCACCCGCGGCGCCGGCCGGGTTCATGTCGGCGACCAGGGACAGACCGTTGCTGTCGACCGAGGAGCCGATGCCGGTGCTCGCCTCGTTGCGCACGTCGACCAGGTTGATCGCGACCGCGGCGGCCACCGTGCCGGTGCCGCCCTGGGCCGCCGAGCTGTCGGCGACCGCCTTGGCGTCGGTGTCGTTCAACGACTTGAACGACACGGTGCCGCCGGTCGTGGTCACCGTGACTCCGGGCGCCAGCAGGGACGTCGACGACGAGCTCACGAGGTTGAAGGCGATCGCGGCGGCCACGGTGACCGTGGCTCCGCTGCTGTCCTTGGCGGCCGGGGTGCTCGACTGCTTGGTCGCCGAGCCCCCTTCGCCGGTCGACGTGCCGCTGGCCAGGCTCAGCTGGCCGTCGGACTTCTGGTTGACGTCCTTGCCGGAGGTGTCGGTGCTCTGGTCTGCGGCGCCGCTCGCGCTGGCGGTGGCCTCGGTGTCGGCGCTGGAGGCGCCGTCGGCCTCGAACGTCACGTCGTCGGCTGCCGAGGTGTCCCGGTAGAGCGAGGCGTCCACATCGTGGTCGGCCGAGAGCAGGGCCAGCGAGGCGCCGATCGCCAGGGTTGCTCCGCCGGCGGCGGTCGTGGCACCGGTGGCCTTCGTGGTCGCCGCGGCTGTCTGAGTCGCCTTGCCGGCGACCTTGCCCGTCACCGCGAGCGCCGGTCCGGCGCCGACCGAGGCCGAGGTGTTCACGTTCGAGAGCGTGATGGCGACCACCGCGGTGAAGACGGCGGTGCTTCCCCCGGCGGCACCGCCCGTGGCGGTGGTCGTCGCGTTGTCGGTGTCGTCGGCGGTGATGGTGAGGTCGTGCGTCCCGCTCAGCTCTGCAGCGTCGGCGAGCCCGGCGTCGGTCGTGTCGTTGATGATGTTGAGGGCCACCGAGGCGCCGACCCCCACGGTCCCGCCCGAGGTCTTGGCGTCCGCCGTGGCCTTGTTGTCGAGGTTCGACCGCGCCGCGAGAGCAAGGTCTCCGTGGACCGCGACGTGTCCATCGTCCGACCGGACCTGGGCCTTGGTGCGCGAGACCACCACGTTGACGGCCACCGAGCCGGCGATCGCGGTCGAGTCGCTGCTGTTGCCGCCGGAGACCGACTTGGCGGAGAACGAGGACGTGTCCGCGACGGCGGGACCGAAGGCCTCCACGGTCACCGACGGTGCGGTCAGGCTGATGTTGTCGAGGTAGGCCTGGGTGGTCAGCACCGACACGGCGACGGCCACGCCCACCCCGATGCCCGGCGAGCCGGTGGCGTTGCCGCCGTCGGCGTCCGCGGAGACGGTGTTCTTGGAGGCGGCGTGGATCGTCTGCGCGCCTGTGGTGGTGATGGCGCCTCCCGGGGCACCCGACGGGGCGACGTAGGCGCTCGTGGTGCCGGTGAGCACCGCGACCGCCAGCGCGCCGGTGATGGCGACGTTGCCGTCGGCCGTCTTGGCCTTGCCGTTCGCGCGCGAGGCGGCGTTGGGGTCCTCGTCGTTGCCGGTGGACCCGGCGGCGTTGGTCTCGGCGGTGGCGGCCTGGGTCGCGTCCGAGTCCGCGCTCAGCGTGAAGCTCGCCGCCTGGACCGGCGTGGCGTGGGTCGTGTCGACGTACGCCTTCGTGGTCTGGTCGACCACGATGACGGCGATGCCCGCGCCGCTGCCGGCGGTGCTGGCGTCGCCGGTCGCGGTCACGCCGGCGTGGTTCGCGGCGGCCATGGACAGGTCCCCGGTCGCCGCGATGGAGGCGGTGCCGGAGAGGTTCGTGATCGACTTCGCGCTCAGGGTGATCAGCGCCACGGAGGCGTCCTTGGTCGGCGTGGAGCCGTCGCTGCCGGCACTGCCCTCGGTCTTGCCCGCGTCGTTCTGCGGAGCGGCGGTCGCGTCCACGCTCGACGTCGAGGTCAGCGTCACGTTGCCCGAACCGGTGATCACCGAGGAGCCGTCGACGCTGACGCCGGCGTCGGAGCTGATGACGACCGCGTCGCCGTACTTCTTGTCCGAGGTGAACGGACCGACCGTCGAGGACGCGGTGATCGCCACGGCACCGGACGCGGTCAGGTGGGCGTCGGTCACGACGACGTGGGCCTTGCCGTCGATGGCGAGGGCGTAGAAGGCGTCGGGGGTGATCGTCGAGGTCGCCGAGACCGTCATCGTGGACGCGTGCACCGTCGCACCGGAGATGGTCACCGACACGTCCGTGCAGTGGGTGTGCCCGCCGAGGAGGCAGGACGCCGAAGGACCGCCGGTGACCGAGTCGGCCGCGGTCAGGGTCAGCGCGCCGACGGACAGGTCGGCGAGGTTGTCCAGGATGATCTGCTCGGCGCTGACCAGAAGGGTCAGGTTCGACGCGTCCGGTGTGCCGGTGACGCGGATCTTGTCCCTGCCGTCCCCACCGTTGACGGTCAGCGAGGACGTCGGCAGGGCCCAGGTCGGCACGCTCTCGAACGTGGTCCCGGTCAGCGCGAAGGTCGAGCCGTTGAACGCGAGCACGGCGTCCTGGTCGTCGGCGGAGCCGAGGTCGAAGACGACGTCGGTGGCCGTCCCGGTGTTGCTGATCGGCTCGATGTTCGAGTACACGACCGTGGTGGCGTCGAGGAGGACCGTGCCCGAGTGCGCGTCGACCGGGCGCGAGGTCATCTTGTCCGCGTCACCCTGGAGGGCGAGGGTGTCGAAGCCGGGCCCGCCGTCGAAGCGGATCGTGGTCGCCGGGTTGTTGCTGCCGCGGTCGATGAGCAACGTGTCGTCGCCCGCGCCGCCTTGCACGTCGATCTCGCTGACGTCGGACAGCGACCGGGTCTCACCGGCGAACGTCACGGTGCCGTCTGCGTTGAACACCAGGGCCTCGACGCCGTCGAGCGAGAGCTTCCACGGCGACGGGCCGGTCGGGGTGGTGGTGGCGGCGGTGGTCGTTGCCGAGGCCGGGTCGGTCGTCGTCGTACCCGAGGCCGGGTCGGTCGTCGTCGTACCCGAGGCCGGGTCGGTCGTCGTCGTACCCGAGGCCGGGTCGGTCGTCGTCGTACCCGAAGCCGGGTCGGTCGTCGTCGTACCCGAGGCCGGGTCGGTCGTCGTCGTACCCGAGGCCGGGTCGGTCGTCGTCGTACCCGACGTGGTGTCGGTCGTCGTACCCGACGTGGTGTCGGTCGTCGTACCCGACGTGGTGTCGGTCGTCGTACCCGACGTGGTGTCGGTCGTCGTCGTACCCGACGTGGTGTCGGTCGTCGTACCCGACGTGGTGTCGGTCGTCGTACCCGACGTGCCGGTCGTGCTCGTGGTGTCCGCCGGGAAGAGTGACCCGTCGACCTGGTAGCTCTGGCCCGCGTCGAGGCTGGCAGCCATCACGGTGCCGGCGGTGTGGTCGAGCCCCAGCGTGTGGCCGAGCTCGTGCCGGACGGCGGTCATCAGGTCCATGTGCTGCGAGGCGGGGTCGTTCGGGAAGGTCACGTCCCAGCCCCAGCCAGCGGCGTCTGCGTCGATGACCGCGTTGCCGCCGGACTCGCTACCGAGCATCCCGTCGGCCAGGTCGCCGACGGACATCGAGACGCCCGTGAAGTCCGCCGACGGGTGGACCGACTGCCACTCCGACTCGGCCTTCTGCACCGCGGAGTCCAGCTGGGCCTGGGTCAGCACGCTTGCCGCGTCCACGGGTGTGCCCGGGGCGCTGCCGGCCGTCAGCGGCTGGACGGCGTCGCTGGTGGTCGCGCTCGGGCTGGGCGAGGGGTCCGGCGCGTAGGTGGTGTCGACGGTCGGCGTAGCGCTCGGCGACGGGCTGGGCGTGCTCGAGCTGGGCGTTCCGCCGGAGGTGCAGGTCACCGAGTTGCCGTCCGCCGACCGCGTGCACACCATCTGCGATCCGTTGACGGTGCCGGACGACGGGGACGCCGACGGGCTCGGCTGTGGTGCCGGGACGACGACCGTGCTCAGCGAGGGCTTGGGCGCTAGGGGCTGGACCTGGGTCGCGCGCCGGGTCGGGATCTGCAGCGTGGGCGCCGTCGTCTGGGCGACGACCTGCTTGGTGACGACCCGGGTCTGGGCGAGACGGGCGGCCCGCCGCTGCGCGATGCGGGCCGCCTTGCGCAGCGCC
Source organism: uncultured Actinomycetota bacterium (assembly GCA_963838025.1). GTDB lineage: Bacteria > Actinomycetota > Actinomycetes > Propionibacteriales > Nocardioidaceae > Nocardioides_B. The sequence continues at coordinate 318,930 of CAWIPF010000001.1, read as the reverse complement.
GCGAGGCGGGCTGCGCGGCGGGCCTCGGCCTGCCGGGCTGCCTTCCTCGCGGCACGCGTCGCGGCGGGGTTCGCCGCGGTGGTGTCCGTCGGGGACGTGGCAGGCGCCGGTGCCGTGGGCGCGGTCGCCGCCTTCGGGAGACCTGCTGCCATCGCGCTCGGCCTGGCGGTTCCCAGCGAGAACATCATCGCGACACAGATCGCGATGACGAGCCACGCTCGGGGCAGGCGGAGGGCGAGTGGGCTCATGCGGTGGGCCGATGCTCGTGCGCCGCGGGGCCGGTGGCGCCGCAGGCGACGCGGACACACCGGGCGGCAGGGATGCCTGCCGTGGTGCCGATCCACCTGGCCAACGCCATGTCGGAAGTCCAAATCCTAGGCCCGAGGAGCCTTGCGGGGACCGACGCAAACACGTCGCGCCTGCGTCCCCCGGGTCGGTTGCCCGCTGCGTGGACAGCCGACCCGTATAGGGTCCTGCATGTTCTATCGCCTGCCTCGGGGACGCTGCCATAGTCCGGTTGGGTCACTTCGGGGGACTCGTCGACGGCCGCCCCCGCCCCGGATGACGGTGCCGGCAAGGCCGAGTCGGCCTCCCGGAATGCGCGGACCGAAGAGCCCACTCCCGCCTCGATGCACGCTGCCGAACGACCCGGGAGCGGGCCGGAGATCGAGCGCGAGATCGAGCGCGGCGGGGGCCGGAGAAATGCCTTTGACGTCCAACCGCGAGGTCGGAGGGGGGCTTCGACGGCCACCCGAGGGATCAGACATTCTCTCGAGATCGGCGTGACGAATTCATCGCCATCCCTTTCCCACAAAGCGGAACGGAGAGATTCCATTAGCCGGGCTAAATAGTCTGTGCGCCGATGACGCTCGACTTCGACGACGTTGAGACCCCGCGGTCGGCCCTCACCACCGTTGGCTCGACATCGGAGCAGCCCCGGCGCGATCTCGGTGAGGTGGACGGGTCGGGTCGTCTCACCGGGGACACCGGCGCCGCTCGCGAGGGCGGCACGAGGTCATGGCCTCGGACCGGGATGTTCCGGGAGAATCGGACAGGGCCATTCCGACGGTGGAGAGGGTCACCCAGGCAGCCTGCGGGCGACCACACCGAACAGCAGGCCGAGTGCGTTGGTGGCCCAATGCATCCCGGCACTCGCGACCACGCTTCCGCTCCGTCGTCGCAGCTCCCCGGCGACGAGGCCACCGACGCCGGTGAACACGACGGTGCCGGCCACCACCGACACGACCGAGCGCCCACGGGTCCCGTCGGTGAACCCGCGCGCGTCCGCGAACCGGAAAGACGGAATCACGTGCCAGAGCCCGAACAGTGCCGACGAGAGGGCGGCGGCGCCTGAGCTGCTCGTGTGTCGCTGAAGCAGGCCCGGCAGCACCGAACGGAAGGCGACCTCCTCGAGCAGCACCGTGCGCAACGGGATCACCACGAACGCGCCCAGCAGCGCGTCGCGCCCACCCATGTCGTAGCGGGAGTCGAGGAAAGCCGGGCGCGTGGAAGGCAGCAGGACGCCGGCCAGGTAGGTGGCGGCCACGGCAACGACGACCCCGGCCGCCCACCTGCCGCCGGAGCGCAACCGGTCGCCGCCCAGCCCGAGCGCGGACCAGCTCAGCCCGCATCGGCGGGCGTAGGAGAGCAGCGCGACCGCCGCGAGCGCGTTGAGCCACACGCTCCCGGGCGGCAGCAGGTCCTGGGCCACGTTGAGCACCACCAGCGCCGCGACCACCGTGATGGTGTCTGCCAGGGGGGCGCGCTCGTCGTCCCCACCGGCGGCCGGGAGGAAGCCAGGAGTCACGGTCCAAGTGTGACCCGGGGTCCCCACCAGGAGAAGCGTGCCGGTCAGGATCCGGAGAGCCGATGCCCGTCGTGCGGCCACTCGCGGGGCCTGGGGACCGGGAGCCGTCCGACCATCTCGGGCGTGGCGGGTGGCCCGGAGGTCGGCCCAGAGGTCGACCCGGAGAACTCACCGAGCCGCTCGACCTGCTCGGCGAGGGCCTGGACGACCGAGCGGAGCTGGACCTGCGCGACCCGGGCGAAGGTGCGCACGTAGTCGAGCTCCGGGGACGGCGTCACTGCCCCGTCGGACCACACCGCCGGCGGCTGGGCGGCGGCCTCCTCGCGGGCCCGCTGGAGGATCTCGCGCTGCTCGCTGCGCGCCGAGGCGATCAGGTCCCGGGCGTGCCGCACCGCCTCCTCCACGACCTGGTCGGCGACCTGCTGCGCCTGGCTGAACAACGCGACCGTCTCGGGGGTCCGCTCGACCGGCGCGAGCTCCCGGGGCGCGGCACGGAGCCGCTCGTTCTCCGCGCGGAGGCGCTCGTTCTCGGTGCGAAGGCGTTGCTGGTCCGCGCGCAGCTCGGCCTGCTCGATCTCCGTGGACTGGACCTGGTCCGCGAGCAGGTCGAGGTACTCGTAGACCTCCGCCTCGTCGAGACCTCGCATCCGGTGGGTGAACTCCTGGTCGCGGATGGCGGACGGCGAACGGTAGTAGGGGAAGACCTGCTCGTCCTGGGTGGTCACGAGGTGCCGCCCCGACTCGAGCTCCGAGCTGCCCGATGAGTAGCCACTGAGACCCTCCAACTCCTCAGCCCCCACGAGACATAGACCGAATTGGTACCAAGACGGCTCGAACCGGGCAAGCCCCGGTATGGACCTGTCCCCAGCACGATCGGCCCCTGGGAAACAGGGGCCTCACCTGTCCCAGCGGTGAGCACCCGCGGGCGCGGGTTCAGCCGGTCGCCGAGGCCGGACCGGCCGTGGCCAGCCCGAGGACGCTGTCGATCTCGGGCTGCCCGAGGACCCCTTCGGAGGTAGCCGCGGCGACCATGAGACTCGTGACGAGGTCGATCTCGTCGAGCATCTGCCGGTCGTGCAGGTCGATGTCCAGTCCGTCGCGCACGGGTCCGCTCCCTTCCCGGTTCACGGATGGTCAACGAACAAGTGGGCCTGGGGTTAGGGCGAAGCGCTTCGGCATCCGTTGGCGTGACCTGGGTGCCGGACCCTCGTTGATCCCCGTGCCGACGCTGACCGGGGCCGCCGCGGGCCACGGGAGCGCGATCGAGGAGGTGCCCGTGGCCGCACATGTCCTACGGATCCGGATCCCCGCCCTGCTGGCTGCCCTCTCGCTGGTGCTCCTGGGGATGGCCACGCTGGCCGCGCCGAGCGCCCGCGCCGCCGCCGGGTTCACCGCGCGAGGCAGTGCCCGACAGGTGTACGTCGTCGGGCTGCCGCCCGCCGCGAGCGCCACCCTGCTCGACGGCCAGGGTCGGGTGGTGAGCACCGGGCAGGCCGACTCCCTCGGCGGGCTGCTGTTCCGCGACGTGGCGCCAGGCACCGGCTACCAGGTGCGTGAGGAGCAGACCGGCGCCACGTCGGAACCGGTGACGGTGCACTCCGAAGCCGCCGCGCCCTGGGACCCGAGCGTCTACGACCAGTCGATCGCCGACGACGGCTACTCCTACCTGACCACCCGCGACGGCACCCAGCTGGGGCTCACCGTGCACCCGCCGACGCACCCGGCCGGCGTAGGCGGCCTGCCGGAGGGCTTCCCGGTGCCGAACGGCCCGGACTACATGCCGCCCTACCCCACGCTCATCGAGTACTCCGGCTACGCCTACGCCGACCCCTCCGGGCCCGCCTCCGGGATCGCCGCCATCGCCAACCTGATGGGCTTCGCGGTCGTCGACGTGAGCATGCGCGGCACCGGCTGCTCCGGCGGCGCCTTCGACTTCTTCGAGCCGCTGCAGAGCCTCGACGGCTACGACGTGATCGAGACCATCGCCCGGCAGCCGTGGGTGAAGGACCACGAGGTCGGCATGATGGGCATCTCCTACGGCGGCATCAGCCAGCTGTTCACCGCCCGGCTCCAGCCGCCGCACCTCGCCGCGATCTCGCCGATGTCGGTGATCGACGCCACCGCCACCACCCTCTACCCGGGCGGCGACCTCAACACCGGGTTCGCCGTCGCGTGGGCCAAGGAGCGGCAGGAGCAGGCGCAGCCCGCCGGCGTCGGCGCCACCGGCACCCAGCCGTACGCCGAGCAGCGGGTCGCCCAGGGCGACGCGACGTGCATTGCGAACCAGGCACTGCACGGCGAGGCGGCCGACCTGATGGCCAAGATCCGGCAGAACAGCCACTACGTGCCGGCGGTGGCCGACCCCCTCGACCCGGTCACGTTCGTCGACAAGATCAACGTGCCGGTGTTCCTGGCCTGCCAGTGGGAGGACGAGCAGACCGGCGGCCACTGCCCGGCCCTGGTCGCCCACTTCACCGGCACCGACAAGAAGTGGTTCACCTTCACCAACGGTGCGCACGTCGACTCGCTGGACCCCGAGACGCTCAACCGCTGGTACGACTTCCTCGAGCTGTACGTCGCCCACCAGGCGCCGGCGGTCAACCAGGCCGTGGTCCGGGCGTCGGCGCCGCTGGTCTACCAGAGCGCCCTGGGCACCCCGCAGACCGACCCGATCACGTTGCCGGCCGACCCGGTCCAGCAGCAGCCGACCTACGACACCGCCCTGGCGGAGTTCGAGAAGGCGCCGCCGGTGCGGGTGCTCTTCGACAACGGTGCCGGCTCCTCGCCGACCGGGGCCCAGACCGCCGGCGACCCCTACCCGGCGTACGAGCACTCGTTCAACTCACTCCCGGTGCCCGGGGTCCAGGCGCGGTCGTGGTACCTCGGCCCGGACGGCTCCCTCGGCGACGGCGCGCCGGTGCAGCGGCACGTCGACCGCTACACCTCCGACGCGACCGCCCTGCCCAAGGCCGACTACACCGGCAACACCGGCACCGGCGGGCTGTGGGGCAATGCCTCGCAGTGGAGCTGGGACTGGCGGCAGAGCAAGCCGGGCACCGCGGTCTCCTACGTCTCCGCGCCGCTGGCCCAGGACGTGACCACGGTCGGCGCCGGGGCGGTGCAGCTGTGGGTGCGGTCCTCGACACCCGACGTGGATCTGCGAGCCACGGTCAGCGAGGTCCGCGACGGCCACGAGACGTTCGTGCAGAGCGGCTGGCTGCGTGGCAGCGAGCGCAAGCTCGCCACCACCGACGACAACCTGTTCAAGCAGCCGAGCACGCTGCTGCAGCCGATCCCGACGATGCGGGAGAGCGACGTGCAGCCGATGCCGTCGGACCACTACACCAAGGTGGTGATCCCGCTGTACTTCCAGGGACACGCCTACCGCGCCGGCTCCCGGATCAGGGTGACGATCTCGGCGCCCAACGGCGCCCAGCCGATCTGGTCGTTCGACGAGACCCAGCCGTCGGGGACGACTTCGGAGGTGTACGTCGCCTCGTCACCGAAGATGCCGTCGCGACTCGTCCTGCCGGTGGTGCCCGGGCTCGGCATCCCGTCAGCGCCGCCGGCCTGCCCCAGCCTGCGCAACGAGCCCTGCCGACCCGACGTGCCGTTCACCAACCGGTCCTCCGGTCACTGACGCCCGCTCGGGGGCGGCAGCACCGATGCGCCGCTCGGTTGCCTACGCCTGCGGTGAGGCGAACCAGATGGTGCGGTCCTCCCAGTCGCCGGGGCCCAGCCGGCGCCCGGAACAGACCACGATCGCCAGCTGCGGGGGGCCGTCGGTGGCGTAGTAGCGCGGCAGGCCCTGCGCGGCGGGCACCTCGACCCGCTCGGTCACCCGGTAGCAGAGCTTCCGGCCGGCCCCGCGCACCACGATCCGGTCGCCCTTCTCCAGCCGGCCCAGCAGCCGGTTGCCGAGCGCGCTGCCGTCGGGCCAGGTGTGCGCGTTGAGCAGCACGTTGCCGGCCGGGGCGCCGGGCGCGATGCTCGCGTCCCAGGCGAACTCCCACTTCCCTTCGGCGGTCAGCGGTGGCACCCCCGGGACGTTGCCCGCGTCGCGCGGCGGGGCGATCACCGGCAGCGGCCGCGTGGTGCCCGGGAGCGCGACAGTTCGCGGACGGAACGGGTGCCCCGAGGGGGCGCAGCTCGGCGACAGCGTCGTGACCGGCGCGTACCGCGCCGCCTCGACCGCCCGCGGGACGGGGCCGTCGGTCCGCGGCGACGTCGATGCGGTGTGGGCGCAGCCGGCCAGGGTCACCGTCGTCGCGACGGCGGCCGCGAGCCTGGTGCCCCGCCGTGCTGCCCGCCGTGTCATGGCCGTGCCCCCTCGTCGTACGGCACCGATGTGCGTCCCTCGTGACGGTACCCGAGCGGAGAAGGGCTCGCCCGCCCGCGCTCCTGGCGCGCGAGATGGAACGTTTCGGCCTGTTCGTACCGCTGAGTGGTTAGAAAGGACCTGACGTCGACGAGGGAACGAGGCACGCATGGCGAAGGGGACCGAGCATCGACACCACGGCCCGAGTGCCGACGAGGAGGGGTTTCGGGACTGGATGGCGTTCCGGGCCCCCGCGTTGCGGCGCAAGGCGTTCTTGATGTCGGGCGACTGGCACGCCGCCGACGACCTCGTGCAGGACACCCTGATCGCGATGTACGCCCGCTGGTCGCGGGTCGTGCGTGGCGGCAACCTCGACGCCTACGCCAACCGGGTGCTGGTGCACAAGTACATCGATACCCGGCGCCGGCCGTGGCGGCGCGAGCGGGCGGTGGGCGCGGTCCCGGAGTCGGTCGACGAGTCGGCGCTGCGGGCGTTCAGCGACGTCGACGGCGCCGACGCGCTCTTGACCGCCGCGCTGGCGGCGCTGCCGGCCGGGCAGCGGGCGGTGATCGTGCTGCGGTTCACCGACGACCTGTCCGTCGGCGAGATCGCCGCGCTGATGGACCTGCCCAGCGGGACGGTCAAGAGCCGGCTGTCCCGAGGCTCCGACGCCATCCGCCGCCACCTCGAACGACACGGGCACCCACGGGCGCTCAGCAGCGCCAGGACATCGACCACGGAGGACCCGTCATGAGCACCGACCTTCACGACCTGTTCGCACGAGCGGGACAGACCGCCCCCACATCGTCGGTGGACCCGGACCTCGTCGTACGACGGGGTCGACGCCTCCGTGCCCGCCGTCGCCGGGTTGCCGCCTCGACCCTGCTCGTCGGGGTGGGGTGCGCCGTGTTCGCGTCCGCCGCCGTCGCGAGCAACCCGCCCTGGCGCGTCGACCCGGCCCCGGTGGCGCCGGCCGCCGGGGGCCCGGCCGTCCCGAGACCCACGGAACGTACGCCCACCGCCACTCCCACCCCCGCCGAGAGCACGCCACCGGTCCCACCGGCCGGTGCACGGCTTCGACCGGACCGGGCCGGGCTGCAGTCGGTCTTCCTCGCCGACCCGGCCCCGGGCTTCCCGGTCCGGCGTGCGGTGGACTCGCTCGAGCAGATGAACCTGGGCGAGCACGGTTCGCCGTGCTGGGTCAGGACCTTCCTGGTCGCGACCGCGCCGGCGACCGAGACCACCGACTCCGCCGGCGGCGTCTCCGGCCGGCCGAGCGGGCCGGAGGCCACCGTGCTCGTGGGTGGCATGGCGGAGGCGCGACCCGGCCCCGACGGGACGATCGACGGTGCCCGGGTCGTGGCCACCCCGACGGTGGCGGGGGTCGAGGGCTACCTCACCCGGGACGCCGAGAAGGGCACGCCGCGGTCGACGCTCTACTTCAGCAGCGGTGCGTTCCGCGTGGAGGTGCACGGCTTCGGCGACGTGTCCCAAACCCAGCTGGTCGACCTCGGCAACGCCATCGAGGGGCTTCCGCAGCCGTAGCAGCGGTTGCGTGCCGCAGACCCTCGGCTGGAGGAGGCGTCCTAGACGATCCGGACCCTGATCGTGCGGGACACACCCTTCGCGAGGGACGCCGTCGCAGCCTTGACCACCCGGAACCGGTAGCTGCCCACTCGCGAGATCCTGCGCGGGAACTGGTAGCCGACGCGCGTCGCCCCGTTGGGCAGCCGCTGTCGTTTGAGCACCGTCGAGGTGAGGGACCGCCACCGCGTGCCGATCTTCATCTGCAACGTGACGTGCTGCCCCTTCCCTGGTGGGTTCGTGTAGCCGTAGACCTTGAACACCCTGCCGTGGCGCACCTTCGTCCGGGTCGTGGAGACCTTGACCACTTGTGCGACCGACACCGATCGCGTCGCCGAGGTGGCCGCTGCATGTGCCGACCCGCCGGCGTACCGCCACTGCAGCTGCACGTTGGACTTCGGCCGCCATCGGAGCGACGCCACCCCGGTCGACGAGGTCGTCGCGCTCCCGACCTTCGTCCACGACGCCGAGGCCGACGGGCGCCCGAACAGCGAGACGGACGCGCCGGCGATCGCCTTCCCGGTCGAGGCGTCGTCGAGGGTCGTCGTCGCGGTCATCGCCGAGCCGTAGTTGACCTTGGACGGCGCCGTGATGGTCAGCACCGACGGGTCCGGCGTCGAGGTGGAGCCGACAGTCAGGGTTGCGGTGCCCTCCGACGACCCGTAGAAGTCGGTGTCGAGGGGCGTGAACACCGCACGGAAGTCATGCGTCCCGGTTGCCGGCTCACTTTCGTAGGTAGACGCGAAGCCGCTGTAGACCTGCTCCGTGACCAGGACGGTGCTGCCGTCGTAGAGCGTCACCGACCCATCGACTGCGGTGGGACTGATCTGCGCAGTGAGGTTGACATAGCTGGTCCCGGCCGGTGCGGTGTAGGAGCCCGGAGAGCCGCTGACGCCGGTTCCGCCTAGCGTGAGCGTGGTCGTCGTCGGCACCTTCGAGGTCGCGACGTAGGTGAAGGTGTCTGCGTCGGCGCGTGCGCTGGTGCCGCCCTCCGTGGTGGCCCGCACATCCACCGGACCGGCACCGTTGGGCGGGCTGGTCACGGTGCACGATGTGGCACTGCAGGTCGCGTCGCGGGCCTGCACCAGGCCGAAGGCGACGGTCGCGTTCGTCAGATCGGTGCCCGTGACGGTCACGATGTCGCCGCCGGCGCCGCTGCCCGATGCCGGCGAGACCCCGGTCACGGTCGGCCGCGGCGGCGGGGGGGTCAGGTAGACGTATCGGTCAGCGTCGGCCACCGCGCTGGTGCCGCCATCCGTGGCCACCGTGACGTCCACGGGCCCGGCGCCGCCTGCGGGCGCCACCGCGGTGCACTGCGTCGTCGTGCACGAGACTCCGGTCGCGGGAACCCCACCGAAGTCGACGGTCGCGTTCGCGGCCAGGTCGGTGCCGCTGACGATGACCGTGGTGCCTCCGGCGACAGGGCCGCTGTCGGGCGAGACACCGGTGACGGTCGGAACCGGCAGGATCGGCGCCCCAAAGCTGAACTCGTCCGCCGTCGACGGCGTCGAGGCGCCGTTGCCGGTCGTGGCCGTGACGTCGACGACCCCGGAACCCGAGGGCGCCGTTGCGACGAGGTGGGCGGGGTCCTCGACGGTCACCGCCGACGCCGACGCACCGCCGAAGGACACCGTCGTCCCGGCAGTGAAGTTGCTGCCCGTGACGGTCACCTGGGTGCCCGCCCCGCCGTGGTTGGGAGCGACACCGGTGACCGTCGGCGCGACCGCGGAGGTGACACCGTCGGCCGACAACACGTGCGAGCCTTGGTTCTCGGTCCCCCAGAGCGCCCCGGAGGCGTCCATCGCGAGGTAGCGCGGCGCCTCTCCCGACTGGTAGCCCGGCGGCATCGCGTACTGGTCGACCTTCCCGGTGGCCGGGTCGAGTGCGTTGATCTGGTCGATGTCCGGCGCGGTGAACCAGACCCGGCCGTCGGGGCCGGCGAGGATCCCCTGGGGGTCGTCCAGGTTGCCGGGGACCGGGTAGAGCTGCACCCGGCCGGAGGTGGTGATCGCTCCCACGTCGCCTCCGGTCGTCTCGGTGAACCAAAGCCGGTTGTCCGTCCCGACGGTGAGGCCCCAGCCTTCGGCGTCACCGTTGGGAAGCGGGTATTCGGTGACCGTCCCGTCGGCCGTGATCGCCCCGATGCTGCTGCCATAGACCTCGGTGAACCACAGGCGGCCGTCGGGCCCGGGAACGATGTTGTAGGGGAACACGCCCGGGTCGGGTAGGTGGTAGATCGAGAGCGCCTTGGTCGAGGGGTCGAGCGCGCCGATCGAGCCGGAGGCGGAGAAGGTGAACCACACCCGGCCGTCTGGTCCAGCGGTGAGGAACCGCAGGTCCTGGGCCTTGCCCGAGACCGGGTACGAGGTCTGGGTGCCCCCCGAGTCGATGGCCACGAGTGTGTCGGTGTTGCGTTCGGCGTACCACATCCGGCCGTCGGGACCGGTCGCGATCCCCGTCGGGGAGGCGTTCGCCGTCGGGGTGGCATAGCTGGTGATGGTGCCGTCGGCCGCGGAGATCCGCCCGATGAGGCTCGGACCGGGCATGGTGAACCAGATGTCGCCGCCGAGGCCGCGCACGATCCCGCCACCACCGTTCTGGCCGCTCACGGTGCCGCCACCGGGAGCCGGGATCGGGTGCTCGGCGATGTTCACCGGCACATAGGTGAACACATCCGCCGACCCGGTGGTGGACGCGCCACCGGCCGTCGTGACGGTCACGTCGACGGGGCCGATCGCCCCCGTCGGCGTGATGGCGTGGCAGGTGGTCTGCGTGCAGCTGGTGCTGGTTGCGGCGACTCCCCCGACCGTGACCGTGCCCGAGAGAAGGTCGGTGCCGGTGACCGTGATGGGCGTACCGCCCGAGCGCGGCCCGTAGCCCGGGCTCACACCGGTTACCACCGGTATCGGCGGCACCTCGTAGGCGTACGACGTCGTGGCGGTCCCGCCGCCGCTCGTCTGCCCCTTGGTGGTGACCGCGACGGTCACGCTGCCTGCGTTCGCACCGGCCGGCGTGGTCGCGGTGCAGCTGTTGGGGGTGCAGCTCACGTTGGTGGCGCCGGTGCCGCCGAAGCTGATCGCCGCACCGGTCAGGTCGGTGCCGGTGATCTCGACGTCGGTGCCGCCGAGGAGGGTGCCGTGGTCTGGGGTGATACCGGTGACGGTGGGCGCTGCCGGCGCGACGTAGGTGAAGTGGTCGGCGCTCGAGGTCGCCGACTCCCCCGCGACCGTCCGCACGGTGACGTCGACCGGGGTGTCGCCGGCAAAGGAGTGCGGGGTGGCCACGCTGCAGGAGGTCATGCCGCAGCCGTTGCCGGCATAGGTGCCACCGACATAGACGCTGCCGCCGAGCAGCGCGGTTCCGGTGACCACGATCGGGGTCCCGCCGCCGTCGGTGCCGCTGGCTGGGCTGACCGCGGTCACCGTCGGCGCGGGGCGCACCGAGTAGGTGAACATGTCCGAGCTGGTGGGCTCGGACGGCCCACCGTCGGGCGGTGTCACCCGGACGTCGACCGCCGTGGTGCTGTTGGTCACCGCCGGCGAGACCACCGTGCAGGAGGTGCCGGTGCAGGTGCCCGACGTGGTGGAGTCGCCGAAGGAGATCGAGACGTCGGTCGCCGGGTCGTCGGGCGTGCCGCCGAGGTCGCTGCCGCTGATGGTGACGTCGGTGCCACCCTGGGTCCAGCCCTTGGAGGGTGAGACAGCGGTGACGACGGCCTTGACGTAGGTGTACTCGTCGGCCGAGGTCGTGTCCGAGGTGCCCGAGGGCGTGGTGACGGTGACGTGCACCGGTCCGGTGACCGACGTCGAGGGGGCGTTGACGACACAACGGGTTGCGGTGCACTCGCCGTAGGCCTGGGCGCCGCCGAAGTCCACGGTGCCGCTGGTGAGGTTGCTGCCCTCGACGGTGACGCTGGTGTCACCGCTGAGGTAGCCCACGTTCGGTGTCACCGCCGTGACGCTGGGCCGGGCAAGGTGGACGTAGCCGTACTCGTCGGTCGGGCTCGGCGTGCTCGTCCCGGCGTTGGTCGTGATGCTGATGTGGACGGTCTCCGCCTTCGGTGCGGGCGGTGCGGTCGCGACGCAGACCGTGTCGGTGCACGAGGCATCGGCGTACGTCGAACCGAACTGCACCTCGCCCGTGGACAGGTTGTTGCCGGTGATCACGACCTGAGTGCCACCCGAGACGATGCCGGTGTCCGGGGTGACCGTGTCGATCGTGGGCTGCGGTCCCTTGGTGTAGGTGAATCCCCCACTCAGGGTCGGTGTCGTCGTCGAGCCGGACAGGGAGAGGTTGTAGTTGTAGGCCGTGACATCGGCGGGACCGTCGGCACCGGGTGGTGTCGTGCCGGTGCAGGTGGTCACCGCGCAGACGGCGTCGGTCACCGACTGGCCCCCGATCTCGATCGAGGTGTTGTCGCCGTTGCCGAGATGACTGCCGGTGATGGTGAAGGGGGTGCCGCCCAGGTCACTGCCGGACGTGGGCGAGATCGACGTGATCGTCGGGGGCGTGTCCTCGAAGGCGAACTGGTCAGCGGAGGTGACCGGCGAGGTGCCGCCGGGCCCGGTGACGGTGACGTCGACCGTCTCGGGCTGGTAGCTGGACCAGGTCGTCGCGTCGATCCGGGTGTCGCTCTTCACGTCGAAGGAGGCGGCCGCGTTGCCTCCGAACTCTACGTCGGTCGCGCCGGTGAAGCCGGATCCGGCGATGGTGACGGTGTCGCCGCCGAGGTCGTCGCCGGCGGACGGGCTGACGCCGGTGATCTGTGGCGGTGGTGGGGGTGGGGGCGCGTCGACATAGGTGAAGACGTCGGCGTTGGAGGTCGGCGACTCCCCACGGGGGGTCACGACCTGGACGTCCACGTCGCCGGCGAGGTCACTCGACGGCGCCTCGGCGGAGCACACGGTGTCGCTGCAGCTCCAGGTCTGTGCCGGGGTCGGCCCGAAGTAGACGATGCCGCCGGAGAGCCCCGAGCCGCGCACGCTCACCTCGGTGCCGCCCGAGGTGGCGCCGGAGCTCGGGAAGATCTCGGTGACCTGTGGCTGGGCCGGCTGCGTGTAGGTCACCCGGTCGGCGGCGACGGCGGCCGACGGACCGCCCGGCCCGACCGCGACCACGTCGACCGTCCCACTTCCGGGCGGGGCATAGACGGTGCACGCGGTCTCGCTGCACGACAACCCCCCGCCCTGGCCGCTGTAGGGCGTCGAGGGACCGAAGTCGATCGCGCTGACGTCGGCGAGGTTGGTGCCGGTGACGGTCACCTGGGTTCCTCCCCCGGCGTCGATGGTGCGGGGGCTGACGTCGGAGACGACCGGTGGCTGCTCCTGCGCGGCCCCGTCCGCCCAGCTGGCGAGCGCTCGCAGCGGCCCGGAAAAGGCGTCATGGTTCTGGGCGAAGAGCGCGGCCAGGCCGTCGGAGGTCACCATGTCGGCCGCGTCGAGGGAGATCGCGTTGTCGACGAGGCGCTGGAGGTCCTCCGAGCTCGCGCCGAGCTGGCCCAGCGTCGTTGCGGCGGCGCCCGTGATGCCGTCGCTGTAGGCGACCATCCAGTTGTGGGCGTCTGCGTAGCTGATCGTGAACTGCGACGGCAGGTCGGGCGCGAATGCCGCCTGCAGGTCGGAGTAGAGCTGGGGCAGCTGCTGCAGGGCGTCGGCCAGCTGGACGGCGTACGTCGCCTCGGCGTGCAGCTGCCGGACAAACCAGTAGTGGCTGGGCGCGTTGATCGCACCCCACGCTCGGTTCTCGCTGGTCTGCAGCGCGCGCCCGAGGCCGATGTCGTCGGCCAGGGCGGTCTCGAGGTTCACGACCGCCGCCTGCTGTGTGGCGTCCAGGCCGCCCGGTGGCGGCAGCACCGGCGGGGCCTGCGGCTGGGCGATCTCCTGGTAGTTGCTGTCGGGCGGGTCGTCGACGACGGCGCGGACCGTCACGTCGTTGAGCAGGTCGCTGTAGTAGCCGAGCTGGTCGAGGGTGTCCTTGAGCTTGAAGCAGTACGGGCAGGCCTGCTCGGCGACCTTCTGCAACGCCGTCTGGGCCATGTCGCTGATCAGCTGGGCGGCCGAGAAGGGCTTGTGGACGGAGCACTTGACCTTGGCGCCGGCCCCCACGGGCGGGTTGCCGGGCACGGACTTGGAGGTGGTGATCTCGGTCAGTGCCGGGTTCGTACCGACGTCCTGGGCGAAGGCGGTGAAGCCGTACTTGCCGGCGCCGTGGAACGCGTTGGGCTTCGCGTAGGCGAGAGTGTGGAAGAACTGGGCGGGTGAGTGCCCCTGCCCGGTCCCGTAGTGGTCGTCGGGCGCACTGACGAGGCCGCCGTCCCAGGCCTGCAGGCCACCATAGGGCCCGGTCGGCTGGACCCCGGGGGCGGTGATGAAGAGGGCCTTGACAGTGACCGGCAGCACGGGGGTGTCGTGGTCGACGTAGCCTTCGCATTGGCTGTACGTGGTCATGACGGGGCTGCCGACCGTGACACCCTCGATCACGATGACCTCGTTGCCACCGAACGAGATGGTCGCGTCGGCCAGGCCGGCGGTCAGCGCCACCAGCGCGAACGACAACGCAGCGACCAATGCGAGAGTGGTGGCTCGCCGCCGACGCGGCAGCCACCGTCCACGCCGGCCGAGTCCGGAGTTCCATCGACCATGGCTGATCAACGCGATCCCCTCCCCACGTGACCGCCGCGTGTACGCGACGACGGCCGGGACCAACCTGACCAACACGGTCGGCGGTCACGGCCGGACGCAGTATGGCACGCGCTCGGACTAGCCGTCATGGAAAGTTTTGCGGCCGGACCCGGCCCCGCAGCGAGACTGCCAGTGGCCCGATCGGGACGTTCGCCCCTTGTGGCGGTCGTTCGCGCCGGTGCGACCTTCCAGGCAAGCGGGGTGAGTCCGCACGAGTTTGCGCTTGCCAGAGGGGGACCGCCCCGGACACCAGCCGGCTCCCGGCCGGCGAAGCCAAAGGGGACTGCGGTGACTCCGTTACATCTGCGCCGGCGCCCGACCGACGACTTCTACACGTGGACAGCACCCCGACCGATCGTCGAGCTCGGTGGCTTCAGACTCCGCTCGCCTGTCTACTACCACCGGGTCGACGCGTTCCGGTCGGTCCACCTCGCGTCGTACGACGCGGTGCGGGGCATCCTTCCCGTCCGATGACCTGCACCCGGTCCGTTGGTTCGACGGGAGGGCGTTGGTGGGGTTCGGGGCGTTCCGCTATGAGCACGTCTCGATGGAGCACGCCGACGGAACGAGCCAGATGCTCGCTCCCTACGGCGAGATCGGCGTTCTCGCACTCGCCACCCGTGGAAAGGCCCAGGTCAAGGGGTTGGGCATGCTCCGAGCCGCCCTCGGCTCGGTGCAAGGTTTCATCCTCGACCTTCCGGTCACGACCGCCGAAGCCCGTGACGGCGGCCGGGACGTCTACGGCATGGCCAAGTTCGTCGCCGACATGGACTTCACCGAGGAGCCGGGCCACCGGAAGGTCGTGCTCTCGGAGGAGGAGGCGCACATCTTCACCCTGGACGTCCGGACCAGCGGGCCCGTGGTGGCCGACCGGGCCCCGACGACGACGTACTCGGTGCACCACGGACAGCTGATCGAGACGGTCGTCCGCTTCGAGGGGCACCGCCAGGCAGGGCTGCGAGGGAGAGCAAGCACGCTCGTCCTGGGCGAGCACCCTGTCGCGGACCGGCTCCGCTCGCTCGACGTCGTCACCCAGCCCCTGGTCGTGGCGAGCTATCTCGACGCCCGGCTGATCCTTCCCACGGGGACACCCGTCGGCGCCGCGAGAGACTACGTCGGACATCTCGGCCGCGACCGGGAACGAGGACGCCTGACCGTGTCGTACCCCGGCACGGGTCCGATCGACCTCTACGCCGTGCCGCTCGGACTCCGACGGGTCAGGGAGTCGGCCGCGACGGGTGCCGAGCGAGCCACCCATGCCTGAGACAGCCCTCGTCACCGGTGGCGCCTCCGGCATCGGTGCCGCTCTGGGATCTGCGCTCGTGCGACGCGGCGTCGACGTCGTCCTCGCCGACATCGACCGGGCCGGGGTGGCGTCAACAGCGCAGAGCCTCACGGACGCCGGGCCCGGCCGGGCGACCCCCCGGGCCCTCGACGTCCGCGACGCGCAAGCGGTCGAAGAGGCGGTCGAAGAGACGTATCGGATCCATGGTCGGCTGGACTACCTCTTCAACAACGCCGGGATCGGCGTCGGTGGAGAGCCGGACGAGCTGCTGGTCGACCACTGGAACCGAGCCATCGACGTGAACCTCAAGGGTGTGGTCCACGGCTGCCACGCGGCATACCCGTTCATGAAGCGCCAGGGCTTCGGACACATCGTCAACACCGCATCCCTGGCCGGGCTGGTTCCGGTCCCCGGCTGGCTCGCGCCGTACTCCACCACCAAGTTCGCCGTGGTGGGCCTGAGCCTCGCCCTGCGTGCCGCCCTGGCGGATTTCGGGGTCCAGGTGCACGCGGTGTGCCCTGGGTTCATCGACACTCCGATCCTGGACAAGAAGGGCCCCGAGGACCTCCCGATGCCGCCCAGCGTGGCGAACAGCCCCACACTTCGGGCGAACATGGCGACGTTGAGGCTGAAGCCCTATCCGGCGGATCGGCTGGCAGAGGACGTCCTTGCCGGGCTGCGTCGGAACAGGCCGCTCATCGTGGCACCCCGGTCGGCACACCTGCAGTGGCTGGTGTGGCGTCTGACCCCGCGCGTGTCGATGCGCTACTCGCAGAGGATGACGAGAACCTCCCGCGAGATGCGTGAGGAGCCGAAGACCAGGGCCTGATGCTCCGACCCACGCACCAGTCTGCCGGGTTGCCGGTTGCCCCTGGTCGGGTCTGGTCACCGCGTGTGATGCGGAGCACAATGGCGATCGAGTGCATCGCTCCCCAGTAGGAGGTGGCGCGATGACGACGCAGTATCTCGCCGGGGAGCTGTCAGAGCGGCTCGCCCCCTTGCAGGCCGAGGACCGCGATGGGCTCGGGGTTCCGGCCGTACGCCTTCGGCACCAGTCGGAGACCTTGCTTCCGGACGAGCTGGCGCCAGTGGTGACCCGCGCTCTGGCGCTCATCGACCGGATGTGCTGGAAGTCATTGACCCAGGGAGACACCGACGCGTTCCTGCGGCGGGCGGCGATCGGTGCGGATCTCGCGGAGTTCGGGGAGTGCGCGGGTCTGCTGACGGGGGATCAGAGACGACAACAGGAGGTTCGACCATGACGACGTCAAAACAGACGCCCGGCTCAGAGGCACAGATCGCCGTTCACTGGCGCGAGGAGGAGTACTTCCCGCCGCCGGAGTCGTTCGTCGGCCAGGCGAACGCCGCCGACCCGGCGATCCGCGAACGGTTCTCCGAGGAGAACTTCCCCGACTGCTTCACCGAGTACGCCGAGCTGCTCGACTGGGACAAGAAGTGGGACACGGTCCTTGACACGAGCAACGCGCCGTTCTGGAAGTGGTTCGTCGGCGGTCGGCTGAACGCGTCGTACAACTGCATCGACCGGCACTTGAAGACCGCGCGGAACCGGGCGGCGTTCATCTGGGTGCCCGAGCCGGAGGAAGAGCCGACGCAGTACCTCACCTACCAGGAGCTCTACCGGCGGGTCAACGAGTTCGCGGCGCTGCTGCAGGGGTTGGGGGTGAAGACGGGCGACCGGGTCACCTTCCACATGCCGATGGTGCTGGAGCTGCCGATCTCGATGTTCGCCTGCGCACGGCTCGGGGTGATCCACTCCCAGGTCTTCGGTGGCTTCAGCGGTGCGGCCTGCGGGGAACGGATCGCCGACTCCGGCAGCCACATCCTGGTGACCATGGACGGCTACTACCGTGGCGGTGCCCTGTCGGACCACAAGGCCAAGGCCGACCAGGCGGTGCAGCGGGCCCTCGAAGAGGGCCACGAGGTCGACAAGGTGCTGGTCTGGCGCCGCAACCCGGGTGAGTACCTGTCGAAGACACCGATGGTCGATGGCCGCGACTTCTTCGTCGACGAGCTGCTCGTCGACTACCGGGGCAAACTCGTCGAGCCGGTGTCGATGCCGGCCGAGGCGCCGCTGTTCCTCATGTACACCAGTGGCACCACCGGCAAGCCGAAGGGGTGTCAGCACAGCACGGGCGGCTACCTGTCCTACGTCGCCGGGACGTCGAAGTACTACCAGGACATCCACCCGGAGGACACCTACTGGTGCGCCGCCGACATCGGCTGGATCACCGGCCACTCCTACATCGTCTACGGGCCGCTGGCGCTCGGCACGACCAGCGTGCTCTTCGAGGGCGCGCCCACGGTGCCCGACGCCGGCCGGTGCTGGCGGATCGCCGAGCGGCTGGGCGCGAACATCTTCCACACCGCGCCGACCACGATCCGGATGCTACGCAAGGCCGGCCCGGACGAACCGGCGAAGTACGACTACCACTTCAAGCACATGACGACGGTCGGGGAACCGATCGAGCCGGAGGTGTGGCGGTGGTACTTCAACACCGTCGGGAAGGGCGAGGCGGCGATCGTCGACACCTGGTGGCAGACCGAGAACGGCGGGTTCCTCGGCAGCACGCTGCCGGCCCTGGAGCCGATGAAGCCGGGCAGCTGCGGTCCGGGCGTGCTTGGTGTCTTCCCGATCATCTACGACGAGCTGGGCGAGGAGGTCCCGGCCGGAAGCGGGAAGGCGGGCAACATCTGCATCCGCAACCCCTGGCCCGGCATCTTCCAGACCATCTGGGGCCAGCCCGAGCGGTTCGTGGACACCTACTACGCCAAGTACAACAAGGACCCCAACAGCACCGACTGGCACGATTGGCCGTACTTCGCCGGCGACGGCGCCGTGCAGGCCGAGGACGGCTACTTCCGCATCCTGGGTCGCGTCGACGACGTGATCAACGTCGCCGGCCACCGGCTGGGCACCAAGGAGCTGGAGTCGGCGAGCCTGACGGTCGAGGAGATCGCCGAAGCGGCCGCGGTGCCGGTCGTCGACGAGATGCGGGGGCGGGTCGTGGAGATGTACGTCGCGCTGAAGCCGGGCTACGAGGCGAGCGAGGAGATCCAGAACAAGGTACGGGGAGCGATCGAGCGCGAGATCGGTCCGATCGCCCGGCCGAAGCACGTGTGGATCGTGCCTGACATGCCCAAGACCCGATCCGGCAAGATCATGCGCCGGGTCATCGCCTCGGTCTCCAACTTCACCGACATCGGCGACGTCCAAACCCTCGCCAACCCGGAGATCGTCGAGGACATCCGGCACTACGTCCAGGGCGAGAAGGTCGAGTGGGGCGAGGTGCCGCGCAAGCTGACACCTGAGCAGGAGGCCGAGATCAAGGCGTTCGGCCAGGAGTGATCGCCGCTAACCACGGGGTCCGGGGCTCTCGTACGGGCCGTCGGCGGGCAGCGTCGCCCGCACGATGGTCCCGTGGGGCCGGCGCGGGGTGACCCTGACCCGACCTCCCACGAGGGTGGCGCGCTCGTGCATGCCGAGCAGGCCCAACCCGTAGCGTGGGCCGCCCTTCGCGCCCAAGTTCTGAGGGATCCCCCGGCCATCGTCGCTCACCGTGACCCTCACGGTCGGGCCGAAGCGGAGGCGCACGGTGGAGTGCGCGGCGTCCGCGTGACGCACCACGTTGTTCAACGCCTCCTGGACGATCCGGTAGAGCGTCAGCCGCACTTCCGGCGACACCCGGGCGTCGCTCCCCTCGCACCGCAGCTCGACCGTGAGGGAGCCGCGGGTGCGCACCTCGGCAACGAGCTGTCGCAGCGCCGACGTGACGCCGATGTCGTCGAGGGCCGGCGGGCGGAGTCCACTGATGACCTTTCGCAGCTCGGTCGTGGTCCGGGCGGCAAGGTCGCCGCCGCTCTTGACGGTGGACACGAGGGGGGCGGGCAGGTCCGGGTGTTCGCCGAGATCGTCCAGCGTCCGGCTCAGGAAGACCAGGTTCTGCAAGGGCTCGTCGTGCAGCTCCTGAGACAGCTGACGTCGCTGCTCCTCCTGCACCGCGAGCAGCCGCCCGCTGAACTGACGTTCCTCCTCCTGGCGGCGGTGCTCCTCGGTCACGTCGCTGAGGATGATCTGCGTCAACGAGTGGTTCCCGCCCTCGACCTCCAGCTCGTGGGCCGTAGGCAGGAACAACCGCTGATCCCCGCCCACGGTAGCGAGGGAAAGGCACGGGGGGTCCTCACCAAGGACCTCGGCCGCGTCTACGCCGAGCAGATCTCGCAGCTGCGCTCCTGAGGGCACCGGGCCCAGCAGCCGCGTGGCCGCGGTGTTGAACTCGCTGATCGTTCCAGACCCGTCCGCGATGATCACCGGCGAGGGCTGCTGCTCGAACAGGCTGCGGTATCGCTTCGAGGCGGTCCTGGCCGACTGCAAGGCTCCCTCGGCCTGCAAGCGGGCACGTTGCTCGCTCTCGACGCGCTGGCCGACCACGATGGCAACCGTGTTGAGAATGACGAGGTTGCCCGCCTCGATGACGAGGTGCTGGCGGGTCAGCTGCTCCATGAGCGCCCAGTGCGGCCCGATCAGGAGCGTCGCCCACACCGCGGTCGCCACCGCTCCACGGACCCCGAAGTTCAGCGCGGCGTAGATCACGGGGACCAGGAGCAGCGCCGACGTCATCGAGTCACTGACGGTGAACTCGTGGTGGGCGGGTACGTCGACCAGCAGCACGTCGTGGAACAGCGCCAGCGACACCACCGCGACCTGCACAACCCAGAAGCGCACGGACCGCACCGGCGGCTGGACCGCGCGCAGCAGGCGTGCCGCCTCGTCGAGGACAGAGCGTGCGGGCCCGACGGAGCTAGCGAGCGTCATCGGGAACCGCCACCAGCTTGGCGGAGATGGCCCGCACCACCGCCTCGGTGCGCGACCCGACTCCGAGCTTGGCGTAGATGTTGTCGCAGTAACGGTCCACGGTCCGTCGGCTGATGCCGAGCCGTGCCGCCATCTCCTTGTTGTGCAGTCCCTCGACGAGCAGCTCCAGGACGGCCTGCTCGCGCTCCGTCAACCGGCTGCCGGAAGTGCGCGTGCCGGTCCGCTCGAGCAGATGCGCGAGCGCCATCGGCTCCACGACCGTCCCGCCGGCGGCCACCACCCTGATCGCCTGCACCAGCTCACGGCCACGCGCCGCCTTGCTCAGGTGACCTGAGGCGCCGGCCTCGAGCGCGCTGCGGACGTACTCCTCGTCGTCGTGGGCGGTGACGACCAGGACGCGCGTGTCCGGGTGGTCGCGTCGGATACGGCGGGTGGCGTCGATCCCGTTCATGCCGCGCAGCCGGATGTCCATGAGCACGACGGACGGGTGGAGCTGGTTGACAAGTGCCAGGGCGACCTCGGCCGAGTCCGCCTCCCCGGCGAGCTCGAGGTCCGGGTGCGCACCCAGGATCTGACGGACACCGTCCCGGTGCAGAGCGTGGTCGTCCACGACCAGCACGCGGATGACCTCGCTTGTCATGCCGCTCACCGTACTCCCGTGAACAGCGTCCGAATGGCGGAAATCACCCATACCGCCCTGCGAGGAATTACTCCCCGTGCATGGCGCGGATCGCGCTGTGGGACCCGAGCCGCGCGGCGCAGCCTGAGGGCGGACGGATCACCTCAGGGCCGTCCCCAGGGCACGGCCCACACACCCAGGAGGGGAAGATGACGAACGCGAAGCGAGCCGGGCGGGCGATCCCGCAAGGACGGAAGCCGCAGGTGCTGCTCACGGCCCGGCGGACGGGGCAGGTGCTGGCCCTCGGTGCCGCAGCCGCGGTGGTAGCCGGCTGCGGCGCTGCTGCACAGTCCAGCGATGGCACGGCAGGACAAGGCGCGGCCGGAGACGCCGCAGCCGCGGCAGCGAAGTCACAGAACGTGCTGCTCATCGGCAAGGTCGACGCGGACTCGGGCACCCCGGGAACCTTCACCGGCAAGGAGCACTGGCCGGCGGTGGCCCCGAGCACGATCAAGCTGGAGGCCGGGGCGAAGGTGACACTGACCATCAAGGAGTACGACGACATGGTCACCGAGCTTCCGGCTGGTTCGCCGTACCACCAGGTCACGGGCGGCACGGAGACCGTGGACGGCAAGGCCGTCACCTCGGTGGGCAACGACCAGATCGCCCACACCGTGACGATCCCCGCGCTCGGCATCAACATCCCGCTCCCGAAGGCGCCCGAGGATGGCGTCACCACCGTCACCTTCACCTTTACCGCCCCCGCGTCCGGCACGTACGAGTGGCGGTGCATGACGCCCTGCGGCAGCGACCCGCACGGCATGGGTGGCGCGATGCAGAAGGCGGGCTGGATGCGCGGCAGCCTCACGGTGGCCTGAGGCCCCTCCGCGGCCTTGCTCGGACCCGAGCCGGAAAGGAACTGATCGTGACGCGAACCAACACCCCGGAGGGGCCTGACCCGCAGGCCCCTCCGGCACCCCCTGACGAGCGCGCCGCCCTGACCCGCCGCACGCTGCTGGCTCGGCTGGCCAAGATCGGCGTGGCCACGACGGCCGTGGCCGCGGGTGGCCTGGAGCTGGTGAGCTACCGCGACGAGGCGGCCGCCGCGACCGGCTCCACGACCGCGGCCGGCCCGGAGCACGC
The DNA here is from genome assembly GCA_963838025.1 of uncultured Actinomycetota bacterium. GTDB lineage: Bacteria > Actinomycetota > Actinomycetes > Propionibacteriales > Nocardioidaceae > Nocardioides_B. Next base: position 296,660 of record CAWIPF010000001.1, on the reverse strand, counting down.
CTGGTGCATGGTCGCCGACCTGCGGGACTGCGACGGGTGCCAGGCCTGCACGATGTCCTGCCAGCAGCGGCACCAGCTCACCCCGGACCAGACCTGGATCAAGGTCTACACGATGACCGACGCCAACGGTGGCACCTACCACATGCCCCGACCGTGCATGATGTGCGAGGACCCGCCGTGCATGTACGTGTGCCCGGTGGGCGCGACGTTCCGCACCGACGAAGGCCTGGTGCTCGTCGACCAGAACGCATGCATCGGCTGCCGCACCTGCATGGCCGCCTGCCCATACGAGGCCCGCTACTTCAACTGGTCGAGCTCCGCAGCGACCACCACCGCCCTCAAGACGAAGCCGACTCCGGAGTACCCGGTTCCCCAGATCCGGGGCACGGTCGGCAAGTGCGTCCTCTGTGCCGACCGGTTGCCGCACGGTGAGCTGCCCGCCTGCGTCTCCGGCTGCCCGATGGGGGTGCTGTACGTCGGCGACCTCGTTTCCGACGTCGCGGTGAACGGGCTCGGCACCACCGTGAAGCTCTCGGACTTCCTTCGTGACAACGACGCGGTCCGCTTCAAGGAGGAGCTCGGAACCAACCCCCGCGTCTACTACATCCTCGGCCACGGCCAGAACCTCGAAGGCTGACCACCATGTCACTCACCCGTGTCACTCCCCCGACCACACCATCGGCACATCCACAACCGGCCGCTCCGGACCCGCGCGAGGCAAGCCTGCGCCCGTTCGGCAAGCCCGGCACCGGCTACTGGCTGCTGCTCGGCCTGCTGCTCGCGGTCGTGGCCTTCGGCGTCGTGGCCTGGGCCGTCCAGCTGCGCCGCGGCCTGGGCGCCGCCGGCTACAACGACCACGCCTTCTGGGCCATCTACATCGCCGACGTCGTCACCTTCATCGGCGTCAGCTACGGCGGAGCGGTGATCTCCGCGATCCTGCGCCTGACGGGGGCCGACTGGCGCGCGCCGCTGAGCCGGATCGCCGAGGGCACCGCGGTCGTCACGGTCCTGATCGGCGGGGCGTTCATCATCCCGCACCTGGGCCGGCCGGACCGGATCTGGGAGCTGGTCACCCGGCCCAACCTGTCGTCCCCGATCTTCTGGGACTTCGTGGCCGTCAGCACCTACACCCTGGGCTCGGTGATCTTCTTCGTGCTGCCCCTGGTTCCCGACCTCGCAATCCTGCAGAAGGACCACCCCGGGCGGATCGGGCGGCGGTCCCGCGCCTACGCCGCCGTGTCGCGCGGTTGGGCCGGGACACCCCGGCAGCGCTCTGTGCTCCGCGGTGCCGTCGGCCTGACCGCGGTCATGATCATCCCGTTGGCGGTGTCGGTGCACTCGGTGCTGTCCTGGGCGTTCGCACTGGTCAGTCGTCCCTGGTGGCACGAGAGCATCTGGGCGCCGTACTTCGTGGTGGCCGCGCTCTACTCCGGTGTCGCGCTGGTGATCCTGGTGGTTGCCGGCTTCCGGCGCGCCTACCACCTGGAGTCGTTCATCACCGAGCGGCACTTCGTCCGTCTCGGCTTCATCCTGGCGACGTTCGGCGCGACCTACCTGTACCTGACGTTTGCCGACATCCTGCCCAGCGCCTACGTGGGCGAGCCGGGCCCGGCCACCGTCTTCCACGAGCTGCTCGCCGGTCACTTCGCCCCCTGGTTCTGGACCTTCGTGGTGGCCGGAGGAGTGCTCCCGCTGCTGCTGGTCGCGTTGCCCTGGACGCGTACGACGACCGGGATGGTGGTCGCCGCGGGACTGGTCGTGCCCGCGATGTGGCTGAAGCGGATGCTGATGGTCGCCGACCCGTCGACCTACGACCGGATCACCCACACGTTCGGCGCCTACCACTTCACCTGGATCTCGGTCGGCATCACGCTGGCCGGCGTCGCCGCCATCCCACTACTGCTCATGCTGCTCTTCCGTGCGGTCCCTCTGCTGGCCATCGACGAGATCGAGGAGCTGGACGGTCACCCGCAGAGCGGGCCGTCACTGGGCGGGCACCCGAACGGGAACGGCAGCCTCTCGCCGCCCGCGCGCCGTCACGGCGCGAGGAGGTGGCTGACCCGCTCCGGCGCAGCAGCCGTCGTGCTGCTCGCCGCCGGCACGGTCTTCGCCCTGGCGGCCTCACCCGCCCGGGCGGACGGCACCGGGAAGCCACCGCCGGCAACGGTCACCATCATCGGGACTGAGGGCCCCTCAGGGGTGCGGCTCGTGGCCACGGTCACCGATACGCAGCGGGCCCCGCTGGCCCATCTCCACGTGCGGTTCTTCCGGCGAACCACGGAGTTCGGTCCGACCGGCCAGCTCGTGCCGCTCGGCGAGGCCGCCACCGACCGGACCGGGACCGCGACGCTCACCGATCATCCCGCGGTCGCCGGGCCCCAGACGTTCGTCGCCAAGGTCGCCGGCACGCCGAGCGTCGGCGCCGCCTCCGCGCGCGCCGACGTCCGGGTCGTCCACGCCACGTCGAAGTACCAGCCCGCAGCCGCGAAGCCGCTCGCGGACCTCGGCAGGGGCCTCGTCGCGGTCCTGCTGGCGACGGTCGCCGCCGTCCTGCTCACGCTGCTGGTGCAGGTGGAGAGGGTGCGCCGGGCGTGCCGGGCGGGCGTGTGACGGCGAGTCCGTTGCAGACCGGTCCGCCAGGGGCATCTCACCCGAGCGCGGTCTCCTGCAGGCCGTTTGCGGTGCCGGCCGTGCGGGCTCGCAGTCGACCCGGCCGAGCGAGGCGAGAACCCCGATAACCCTTCGCAACCTGCTCGGCACGCCCGGTACGGTCTCGAGCGTGTTCCCACGCTGGCGGGCATGCACTCTGTGCGCCCGCCCCGGCAGTCCACGCTGAGAGTAGGTGTTGTCAATGGCATGTCGGATCAGTGAGCTCGTGCTCGACTGCCGCGACCCCGAGGCGCTGGCGGGCTTCTGGTGCGAGGTCTTGGACTTCGTGGTGCTCGATCGCGAGGAGGACGGCAGCCTCGAGATCGGGCCGCGCGAGGGGTTCGGCGGTCCGCAGCCGACGATCATCCTCAGCCGTAGCGACGAGCCGGAGCCAGCGAAGCCCCGACTGCACATCGACGTCAACGCCACCGACCGGGATCAGGACGCCGAGCTCGAGCGCCTCCTGAGGCTCGGGGCGCGCCCGGCCGACATCGGCCAGACCGGCGAGGAGTCCTGGCACGTTCTCGCCGACCCCGAGGGCAATGAGTTCTGCCTGCTCAGGCGCCGCCTCGACCCGCTCTGACGACGTCTGCCCCTGGGGCGACGCACGACGCGACCTCACCGATCCCGAGGACGCGGGTCCATTCGGCTCAGGGCTCCCCGCAGAGCCGGCAAGGCGGTCTGGCCGGGCTCGTCGACCGCGGCCGCCCAAGCGATGAGGGCGTCCGGCCGGATCAGGAGGGCGTCGGCGGGCCGCTCATCGATGGTCACGCTGACCACGTCGACCCGGCCACCCCACGGACCGGCAGCCTCTCGCAGGTCCGCACGCTCAGCGAGGTCGAGGAGCACGGGACGTCCCTCGTGCAGGACTCCGGCGAACCTGGGGTCCTCGTGGTCGACGTGCAGGGCGCGGTCAGTCGCAAAGGTGCCGACGAGCGGATGCGCCTGTGACACCGGGGACCCCACATCGGTGCCGGCCATGAGGGCACCGAGCCGGAGCAGCGGCTGCTCGTCGGCGGTCAGCTCGAGGAACAGCGCCCGAAGGGCGTCGCCGCCCGGGCCGTACCCGCGGCGCAGCGCCACCTGAGCACGCGTGTGCAGCAGAGTCCGCTCGGCGGCGGCGCGGCGTTCATCGGAGTAGGTGTCGAGCAGACCGGGCGGCGCCCAGCCCTGGACGCTGCTGGCGAGCTTCCACGCGAGGTTGGCCGCATCGAGCATGCCTGCGTTGACCGCAACTCCGCCCGCCGGGAAGAGATGTGCCGCGTCCCCGGCCAGGAACACGCGGCCGCAGCGGTAGGCGTCCGCCTGCCTCGCCGAGTAGCCGAAACGCGTCATCCGGAGCGGCTCCCCCAGCGGCAGGTCGATGCCGAGCACACGGTGCACACTCGCGTTCAGCTCCGCGACGGTCATGGGCACGTCATCGTCGTACTCGGCCGCCTCCACCTCGGCGGTGTAGACGCCCATCGTGCCGCCCGTGCCCGAGCACGCGAACACCCCGCGTTCGGTCGCGGTGTAGCCGAACGGGATCCTGCCGACACCGAGGACGTCGAGACCTCCGTCGTCGAGCACGGTCACCGAGTCGGGCACGGTGACCGAGGCCAGCCGCTCGATCTCCGGGAAGGACGTGCCAGGGAACGGGATGTCGGCCAGCTCGCGGACCCGGCTGCGGCCACCGTCGCAGCCGACCAGGAACTGCGCGGACACCTCGTACGGTCCGTCCGGGCCACGGACCTCGACGGTCACACCGTGGTCGTCCTGCCGCAGTCCGACGACCTCGTGCCCACGGCGCACCTCGGCGCCACGCTCGATCGCGCGTTCGGCGAGGAGACCTTCGAGCCGCGGCTGGGGAAGCAGCATCGCGCGCATCGGAGGATCCTCGAGCTGGGTGAAGTCCAGATGCATCCCGCCGAACGGGAAACGCGGAGCCGGCTCGGGACCGGTGCTCGCCGTGCGGAACCGGCCGAGCTCGCCCCGGTAGTGCAGCAGCTGCAGGACCTGTCCCGCAAGGCCGCCCGCCTTGGCGATCCGGGACGGCTGCAGCCGCCTTTCGAGCAACAGTGTCGCTATCCCCGCCTGGCCGAGCTCACCAGCCAGCATCAGGCCGGTCGGCCCAGCGCCCACAACGACTACGTCAACGTCCGTCAACTGCCACTTCCCTCGTGTTCCCTCGGCCGAATCCGACTTCGGCGGCCGAGTGTGCACGAGGGCAGGGGTCTTGCCGCAAGCCCCTTGCTGCCGTATACGTTGAAAGCAGAAGGGAAGCTCACCGCGTCCAGGGGACCGACCGACCGGTGAGCGCCGCCAGCCGGTCGACAGCTGGCGCGTCGTCTCGTATGGGCTGGGGATCGGCGAACCGTCCGGCGCGCGGCTGGCTTGGCAACTGGGCCTGCGCCACCCAGAGCGCCTGTTCAACGAGATCGTCGGGCGCTTGCGCCACGACGCCGGTGGCCTGGGCGAGGTCCCACCCGTGCGCGAGCAGATCCACGATGCGCCATTGCAGCCGGTCGGCCCCGGTGGCAACGCCCAGCGGTGTGGATTGCCTGCGATCCAGGACTCCTGGGCGGGAGGCCGCGGCCTCCAACGCTGCAGAGGATCGACGGAAGGCGCCGGCAGGGTCACCCCCGAGGACGTCGGCGCCACGTTCGGGCATTGGGCCGCCCTCGAACATTGCCACGAACACGAGGTTCATCCCGACCAGGTGATTGACCACATCGCGCACACTCCACTCCGCACACGGAGTCGGTGCTGTCCACTGGTCGACCGAGACACGGTCGATCAACTCCCCCGTGAATCCCGACGCTCGTGCGAGACCGTCGAGAATGGCGGCGTTCCTCACTCGGTCAGGCTACGAGTCGACCGACCCGACGGCACACAGGTTTTCGCCCGGCGCTCACGCAGAAGGCCAGCACCGTTCGAGCTGCCGGCAGGTCGTCGCTCAGGCTGCTCGGCGCGTGTAGGCCCACCCGGGGCAGCGTACGAGGAATGACCATCGGTCGCGCCAGGTCTGCGCCGAGGCGACGTCCTCGGCGATGTCGACCCACTCGTGGCCGGCAATGGTGAGCGGGTTGTAGGAGTCGATGTTTCTCGTCAGCCCGTAGACGACCTGCTCACCTTCCTCCTCGAACGTGCCGAACAACCTGTCCCACAGGATGAGGATGCTGCCGTGGTTGCGGTCGAGGTACTGCCGATTCGACCCGTGATGCACCCGGTGGTGCGAGGGAGTGTTGAACACCCTCTCCACCCAGCCGAGCCTCCTGATCGCCTCGGTGTGGATCCAGAACTGGTAGATCAGGTTGATTCCGCGGGCCTGCTCGATCAGGCGAGGGCGGACACCGGCCAGAGCCAGCAGGCCGTACGGCACGCTGAGGGTGACGCCCTCCGCCACCGGCTGTCGCAGCGCGGTCGAAAGGTTGTAGCGCTCACTGGAGTGATGCACGACGTGCACCGCCCACAGCCACCGGCTCTCGTGGCTGGCCCGATGGTTCCAGTAGTAGATGAAGTCCCACCCGAGGATCGCCGTCGCCCACGCCCCCGCACCCGTGCCGAGGTCGAGCGGCGACCGCTCGAACAGCCGCTTCCCCGACGTCATCGCCGCCCAGGTCGTCGACACGACCAGGGCCGTCGACGCCACCGCGGTCACCGCCAGGCCGGCGTGGGCCCTGCGGAAGAAGGGACCCGCCGGCCCCCGGTCGTCGGGCCCGACCGCGGGCCCCTGCCGGATCCCGGCCAGCTGCTCCTGCACGGTCCGCACCCCGGCGGGCACCGTCTGAGGGTCGGGCAGCAGACCGTCCCTGAGTCTCCTGCGGACCACATCGCCGACGGTGGTCAGCACCGCCGCCGCCGCCCCCACGGTCAGCAGCTTCCCACCGTGCCGGCCGACACCTGGGGTGACCGGGTCGAGCACCTTCTTGGCGACGTACGGCGCGACCAGGCTGCCCACCCCCATCGCCAGGCTCGCCACCGTGTCGGCCAGCTGGTAGTCGCCGGCCCGCGTCCCGGGCTCGACCGGGTGCGACCGCTGCCAGAGGTACTCCGCTCCCATCGCACCGAAGAACGCCGGGATCGCGGCCACCGTCAGATCCACCTTCACGCGACCATCCTGCCCGATTCCCAGGGGCACCGCGGCAGTAGCGTCACACCGGGCCGGCTGGCACCGAACCCTGGGGCGCTTCATGCCCGGCCCGTGCGGCTGCTCGATGTCCTTCCACCGCCGCCGTACCGGTCGCGCGAAGGTGGGGGGTGGCGATGTGGGAGCCTGGTGCCGTGGACTTGCCTCGCCCTGACGTCGATCCCGGTGGCCTCCTCGAGTACTCCGTCGTCTTCACCGACCGTTCGCTGAACCACATGTCGAGGCGGTTCGTCGACGTGATGCAGGAGATCGTCGACGTACTGCGCACGACCTACCGGGCCGAGACCGTCGCCGTCGTCCCGGGCGGAGGCACCTACGCCATGGAGGCGGTCGCCCGGCAGCTGGCGACGGGGCGCCGCTGCCTCGTCGTGCGAAACGGCCTCTTCTCCTACCGCTGGTCACAGATCTTCGACGCCGGGTCCATCCCCGCGGAGACCACGGTGTGTCAGGCGAGGAAGCTGTCCGACGACCGCCACGCACCTTGGGCGCCGGCTCCGCTCGACGAGGTGGTCGAGAGCATCCGGCGCACGCGTGCCCAAGTGGTCTTCGCGGCGCACGTCGAGACCGCAGCCGGGATGCTGCTGCCCGACGACTACGTCCGCGCCGTCGCGAGCGCAACCCACGAGGTCGGCGGACTGTTCGTCCTCGACTGCATCGCGTCGGGGGCGCTGTGGGTCGACATGGCCGAGCTGGGGGTGGATGTCCTCCTCAGCGCACCGCAGAAGGGCTGGAGCGGCTGGCCGGGCGCCGGTTACGTGATGCTCGGCGAGGCCGGGCGTGCCGCCGTCCGGTCGACCAGCTCGACCAGCTTCGCGACCGACCTGGGGAAGTGGCTGACGATCACCGAGGCCTACCTCGAGGGGCAGACCCCGTACCACGCGACCATGCCCACGGACGCGCTCGCACACAACGCCGCGCTGATGCGTGCCACCTGCGATGTCGGCCACGAGCAGCTCCGCCGAGCCCAGGTCGCCCTCGGAACGCGGGTCCGTGCCCTGCTCGCCGACCACGAGTTCCCCTCCGTCGCGGCCGAGGGCTTCGCGGCACCGAGTGTGGTGGTCGCCTACACCGACGACCCGGCCATCCGCAGCACCGCGAAGTTCAAGCAGGTCGGCCTGCAGGCCGCCGCCGGGGTCCCGCTCATGTGCGGCGAGGGCGACGACTTCTCCACCTTCCGGATCGGCCTCTTCGGCCTCGACAAGCTCTCCGACGTGGACGGCACCGTCCGTCGCCTCGAGGCACGCCTCGCCCAGCTCCCCCAGCTCACGCAGCTCACCTGACGGGCTCGGCCCGTTCGCGGCCGCATCGGGACGAGGCGGCCTCCAGCCGCTGCTTCATCGGAGAGCGCGCTCGTCGGCGGGGAACGCGCGCTGATGACCAACAAATTCTCGAGGCCCTGCTCGATACCCGACCACCGGCGCTGCGTGCATCTCACCACTGGTGGGGAAGATCGGCTGACGAGAATCCACCAGCGGGCCCAGGACCGCGCCCCTGCGATGTCACCCCAGCGTGGACCTGATCGCCGAAACCGCCTGCTGGAACGTGGCCGGCAGCGCATAGAAGGGTGCGCCCAGCTCACCGTCGGTCCAGGGCAGGACCAGCTCGTCGAAGCCCATGCTTGCGGCGCGTTCCGCGGCGTCCACATATCCCTGAACATCATCGCCCGGGCGAACGCTGCCGAAGCCGAGAAGAAGCGATCTCCGCAGCCCGACGAAGTCCCTTCCGTGACGCCGGCATGCGGCCGCGACACCGTCGACCTGCTCCTGCAACGTCGACCAGTACTCGCTGGGGGTGAGCCCTCCGATCGCCGGTCCCCCGTAGGTGCTCCAGCCGTCGCCGTACCTCGCCACGAGATCGAAACCTCGTGGACCGTGGGCGGCAACCAGCAGGAACGGCCGCTTTGCGCCCGGTGGTAGCGGCAGCGTCTGGAGTCCACTGAACGCCACCACTTCTCCCTGCCAGGCGGCTGCGCCGTCCCAGACAGCCGCCAACCCTTGCACGGTCTCGGCGAAGCGCGTGCTCAGCCGGCCGACCGGAGGCGCTTCGCCCCGGTCGGCCAGTGCGTCGGCCTGCGTGCCGGCACCCAGGCCGAGGACCAGTCTGCCCCCGCTGATGTCGTTCACCGTCGCGGCCGCCCTGGCAAGCGGCACCGGATGCCTCACCGCAGCCGACGACACCAGCGTGCCGAGCTCCAGACGATCGGTGGCCGTGGCTGCCGCAGCGAGAATCGTCCAGCCGTCGGCGAGCCAACGTCCGGGCACACTGGGATGGGTGAGGTGGTCGCCGACGTACAAGACGTCGAATCCGAACGCCTCGACCTGCCGACAGGCATCTGCGAAGTCGTGCCACGGCCGTGCCTGCAGCAGCAATGCACCCAATCTCACCTGAGCCTCCTCGCCCGACGGTCCCCATTGTCGCCGGTCGCTTCGAGGCCAGGGCGTGAATGCCCACGTTGGTCGAGGCACCGCAATCGGGGCCTCTTGCAAGGGCCGGACGCACCAGCACCAGACGCGTCAAAGCAGTCATCCATCCGGAAGCAGACCTGCACCGGCCGATCCCGGACCCGCGTCACCCTGGTGCGTTGTCAACGCTGGGGGCTCGATCGTCCGTGCCGGGAAGCCCCGGCGGCCCAGCTCCGGCGATGGTCGGGGTGTCGGACGGGTGATCCACGCGTCTGCGGGACTGCGCTGCGTTCGGGGGCATCGGCGAGGGACCGCCCTTGACCTGCCATGGCCCGCCCCCGGCTGGTTATCGTGTGGGACGAGGAGGAACCATGACTGCTCACAACGAATCCGTCTCCGTCCTCTCCCGCGCACTTGACCAGGCGGGTGACGTGCTCGCCGCGGTCCACCGGGATCAGCTGACGCTCCCGACGCCGTGTGGTGACTGGGATGTCGCACACCTGATCGGCCATCTGGTGAGCGCGCCGGTGCGCTTCCTGGAAATGGCTCGAGGCGTCCAGCCCGACTGGTCGGCGGCCCCGGGCCCTGCCGTCGGCAACTGGGCTGCGGACTTCCGGTCCAACGCCGACGACCTGATCCACCATTGGCACCAGGCCGGCGACGCGGTGGACGCGGGGCAGGTCGACTGGCAGACCGCGGAGATCGCCGTGCACACCTGGGATGTCACTCGCGCGACAGGTCAGTCGCCACCGCTGCTGCCCGAGGTGGCCGAGCGCGCGCTGGCGCTCATGTCCGCCATGCTGACTTCGGCCAACCGCGGGGAGGCGTTCGCGCCGGCGGTGCGGGTGTCCAACGACGCCCCCATCTACGACCGTCTGGCGGCGTTCGCCGGGCGAGACCCCGAGGTCCGCCCGACGGTACCTTGACCGGAGGCGGTGTCCTCGCCCAGGCCTCCAGGCCGTCCCAGATGCGGACGCCGCGGCCGAGCACGATCGGCACCTGCACCAGATGCACGTGGTCGACGAGCCCGGCGGCGAGGAAGCTGCGCAAACCGGGTTCCGGGGGTGTTTCGGTGCGGCCTGGTCAGTGTCGGGCCGGATACCTCAGGTGCAACACACGCTCACCCTGGACCACGACGTCGGGGTCCTCGAGCATGTGCTGACCCGCCAGGTGGCCGAAGTACGGCTTCCCGGAGCCGAGCACCACGGGCGCCACGTCCATCGCCACTACGTCGACCAGGCCGAGCGTCAGCGCCTGGCCGGCGACGTTGCCAGCGGAGAGTGCCACCACCCCGCTGCCCGCGAGCCGGCGCGCGATCTCGATCGCTTCGGTCACGTCGTCGACGAACGGAACGTCTGCCTCCGGGTGCCAGCCCTCTGGCCTCGGCCTGTGGGACACGACGACGAGGTGGTCGCACGCGGGCGGCTTCGCCTCCCACCCGTTGGTGAGGTCGAACAGACGCCGTCCCACAACCGCGCACCGGATGTTGTCCCAGAACGGCTTGACATAACCATACGAACGCTCGCTGATCGACATGCTCGCCGGTCTCCGTTGAAGTACCAGTCGAACAGCCGCCCGACCTGATCGTCGTCGTCGGCGATGAAGCCGTCGACCGACACCACGGCGTGCATCACGACTGTGCTCATCCTTGGCCTCCAGACCCCGGCAAACCCCTACGCGGGGAATGCCACCCAAACTAGCCCCGCCACGGAGGTGAGTTCCTATTCGCCGGCCTCATCCAGCATCCGTCTCGCGCGCCGCCACGACCGGGCCGAGCCGGATCGGGCGGCCCGATGACTCGGGCGAATCGCGCTTGACTCGGTAGCGTGCAGCTCATGCCCATCAAGCTCGAGAACGTCGGGATCGCCGTCCGCGACCTCGAAGCGACGATCGCCTTCTTCACCGACCTCGGGCTCAACGTCCTCGGCCGGGACACGGTCAGTGGGGAGTGGACCGACACCGCCGTCGGCCTCGACGGCAACCACGCCAACATCGCCATGCTCCAAACCCCAGACGGCAACGGCCGGGTCGAGCTCTTCGAGTACCTCCACCCGGACGCAATCGAGACCGAGCCCACCCGCCCTCACGAGATCGGCATGCACCGTGTCGCCTTCTCGGTCGACAACCTCGACGAGGCCCTCGAGATCGCCGCGAGGCACGGCTGCCACCCGCTGCGCGGCGTGGCGACCTATGAGGACGTGTACAGGCTCACCTACGTCCGCGGCCCCAGCGGCATCATCGTCATGCTTGCCGAGCAGCTGAAGAAGAGCTGACCCACGGTCGAGCCTCATGTGACGCCAGCCCGCGCACCGCGGACGAGTCGGCCGCTCGACGCCCGCTTGTACGAGGCCGTGACCCGGTGGCAGATCCGTGCGCTGCCCAGCGATCCGAGCCGGCCGCTCGACATATCGCTCGAACGAGTGATGTAAGCCGGTTGCGCGCCGGGCAGCATCGAGCCGTCAGAGCGCCGGCGAACCGCTGGCGGCACAAGCAGCCCCGGAGGTGGGAGCAATGCCCCGAGTCATCATCACCCACGACATCCGCGAGGTCGACCGCTGGTTGGCCGGCAAGGACGAACGGGCGGCGGCAATGCCCGGCGCCACCGGGGTCACCGACCTCGTCGCGCTCGACGGCAGCAAGCAGGCCGCTGTGACCTTCGAGAGCGACGACCTCGATGCGCTGAAGGCGATGCTCGAGTCGATGCCGCCCGAGGTCGCGGCCCAGGCCGAGTCGCACGGTGTGATCCCGCCGTTCACCGTCTACGTCGAGCGGTAGGAGCACGTCGGCACGGTGCGGACGTCCTGGCGGCCGGTGGAACGCCCACTTGAACTCGAGGCCATGTACAGACGGGGACGGCCAACCATGCGCCCTCGTGCGGTAGGGCGGCTGTCCATCCGCCGCGACGACGGTCACTCTTGCCAAGCCTGCTGAAGAGGCCGATGCTGAGGAAGTTGCCTGACGGTGGTCGGGCGTCGGCTGGGGCGCTCGGAAGCTCCGGCCGGACGTGCAGAGGGGCCAATGGGATCGCCACAGACGCTCAGCGAGGCCGACCGACGCCTTGTTGCCGCCTGGGCCGCCGACTGCGCAGAGCGCGTGCTTCCACTGTTCCAAGCTGAGGCTCCAGACGACGACCGCCCTCGGGCGCTCATCGCGCGAACGCGCGCGTTCGCACGGGGCGAGCTGGATACTGCCCAGGAGATTCGGCGTCGCTTTGCCGGTGGCGTCGGCCCGGGGCAGACCAAGGCTCCTGCCGCAGCGGCAGCTGCCCGGGCCGCCGGGCAGGCCGTCGCCGTCTGCCACATGGGCGCGCATGCTCTCGGCGCCGCCGCCTATGCCGCCCATGCCGCCGGCCTTGCGCGCCCGCAGCAGCCAGAAGCCGTCGAGGAGGAGATCCGCTGGCAGTGCGACCGCATGTCGCCGCAGGTCCGCGCCACTCTGCGAGCTCTCCCGCCCGTCGGTGAAGACTCCTCTGGCCCTCTTGGGCCCGGGCTCCTCGCTTCAGGCCGGCTCGGCACCATCATCCGTGACCTGCAAGCTCGTCTCTCCGACACCACCTCGGATGGGCACAGGGGTGAGTGGCACAGGGGCCATGACCGGTCCGTGCCCGGGAGCCGCTGAAAGCCGGTCCCACGCCGCGTCCTACCGCGTGCCGTCAGCGGTCAGTGGGCCGCCAGCTCCGCGCGGATCGAACTCGGCAGCCCCGCGACGACCAGGTCGTAGGAGTCCGTGATCAGCCCGCGCACGAAGTCGTCCTCGACCGAGCCGTCGAGGTCCACGGTGTTCCAGTGGCGCTTGTTCTGGTGATAGCCGGGTCGGATCCCGGGGTATGCCTCACGAAGCTCGAGTGCCTGCGCAGGGTCGCACTTGAGGTTGACCGACCCGGTCTCTCCGTGGAGCGGCACCAGCGCGAACATCTTCCCGCAGACCTTCATCACCGCGACGTCCTCGCCGAACGGATACGTCTCCTCGGCGGCCGGCAGGTTGAGGCAGAGCGCCAAGACCTCGTCGCGAGTCATGGCCCCAGTGTGGCGCGTGGGAGGCCTCCCGGACGGGATCCGAGTGGGGTCCAACCACGGAATCGTTGCGGCGGCGCTCTCGCGCGTGGTCAACGTACGCCTCTGGTCGTACGCTGAGCCTCGTGGAGCCGGACAGCCACGACTCGGGCGTCACTCTGGCCGAGTTGCTGGCGGCCTATTCACTGGCCACAGATCTCGGTCTCGGCCAGCCGATGGAGCACCTGTTGAGAGCGTGGCGGATCGCGGCCGGGTTGGGCGCGCACGTCGGGCTCCCCGACAGCGAGCAGGCGTCACTGTTCTACGTCGCGATGCTGTCGTGGGTGGGCTGTGTGGCCGACGCTCCCGAGGTGGCCGCGTCGTTTGGTGACGACATCGCCTTTCGGGCCGACAGCTACGACGTCGACCTCGGCGGGATGTCTGGCTACCGGTTCTTCCTCGGACATGCGGGGGCGGGCGGTTCGCCCACGGCACGGGCGAAGGCGGCGGCCACCATCGTGGCAACCGGTGGACGACGCGTCATGCAGGGCATCCAGGCCCACTGCCTGATCACCTCCCTGCTCGCCGACCGGCTGGGACTCGACGCCTCGGTATCGGCGGCGGTGAAGCAGTTCTTCGCCCGGTTCGACGGTCGCGGAGTTCCCTCGGACGTCGGCGGCAAGGACATCTCGCTCTGGGTCCGGCTGTTCCACGTCGGCGACGTCGTGGAGGTCCACCACCGCAACGGCGGCGTCGAGGCGGCTGTGCAGGTGACACGAGATCGGCGCGGCAAGCAGTTCGACCCCACCGTCGCTGACGCCTTCTGCGAGATCGCGCCGCAGCTCCTTTCGGCCCTCGAGGACGAGTACGACGTCCACGACCTGCTGGCCAACGACCCCGGCCTGCGGCGACAGCTGACCGGCACTGGGCTCGACGAAGCGCTGGCGGCCCTGGCCGACTTCACCGACCTGCGTTCGCCTCACCGTGCCGGCCACTCCAGCGGCGTCGCCGAGCTCGCCGGTGCGGCGGCGCACAAGCTCGGACTTTCCGCATCCGAGGTGTCGGCGACGCGGCGAGCCGGGTACGTGCACGACATCGGGCTGCACGGCGTGCCCTCGACGATCCTGGACAAGTCGGGAGCCCTCTCGGCGACCGAGTGGGAGAGGTTCCGGCTCAGCTCCTACTACACCGAGCGGGTGCTGGCGCGTCCCCCAGCACTGGCTCGGATCGGTTCGATCGCGGCGTTGGCCAACGAGCGTATGGACGGCAGCGGCTACCACCGCGGCGCGACTGGCGCCGCGGTCCCGATGTCGGGTCGGGTCCTTGCGGCCGCCTGTGCGTTCCGGACCCTCACGGAGCCGCGCGCTGGGCGGCCCGCCAGGACGGTCAAGGAGGCCGCTGCCGACGTGCGCGGTGAGGCCCGCGCGGGTCGGCTTGACGCCGATGCGGTGGACGGCGTGCTCGCCGCGGCGGGCGTCGGCGGTCGCCGACGCGTGGCTGGGCCCTCCGGACTGACCGCCCGGGAGGTCGAGGTGCTCATCCTCATCGCCCGGGGTGCGGCGACGAGCGAGGTCGCCGGTCGGCTCGGGGTGTCCCGCAAGACCGCGGCGACGCACATCGAGCGCATCTACGCCAAGACCGGCTCGTCCTCGCGTTCGGGGGCCACCCTGTTCGCGCTGCGCAACGGTCTGCTCGATCCGCTCGAGCCCTGACGTGATTTGTCGGGTGTTCTCCCGACGACACCGCTGTTTCCGGCTTCTAGCGTCGTGCCACACCGGTCCGCCGACGCCAACAAGGAGCCCATCATGAGCAAAGCAGTCATCAGCCTGACCACCGGCATGGAGGACCCCGAGAAGGTCGTGGTCGCCTTCCTGGTCGCCGTCGGCGCCGCGGAGAGCGGCCGCGAGACGTTGATGTTCCTGACCAAGGAGGCGGTCCGCCTGGCGGTCCCGGGCGTTGCCGTGGGCGTCGCCTGCGAAGGGTGTCCCCCGATCGAGGACCTCCTCAAGCGGTACGACACCGCGGGCGGACGCTACTACGTGTGTCCCATCTGCGTGAGCTCCCGCCGGCTCGACGCCGACACCCTGATCCCAGGGGCCGAAGTCAACGGCACCGTCCCGATGTGGAACTGGATCGGCGACGAGCCGGCCACGACCTTCAGCTACTGAGCCGGGAGACAGTGACATGACCAGCTTCGCCACTCGGAGAGCCTTCCGGCTGCGCCGCGGGACGCACCATGAGACCGAACTGAAGGAGGCGGCGTCATGACTGTCGAGGGGACTCGTCGGCTGGACACACGCGACCTCGAGACCCGGGTGAAGGCGATGTACGAGGAGGTGGCGCTGACGCCCGAGCGCAAGTTCCACTTCGAGACCGGTCGACGACTGGCCGAGCATCTTGGCTACCCGGCGGCGGACCTGGAGGCGATCCCGGCCGAGGCGATCGACTCGTTCGCCGGCGTCGGCTACTTCCTCGACCTCGCCGCGATCACAGCGGGCGAGTCCGTCCTCGATCTCGGCAGTGGTTCCGGGACGGACAGCTTCTTGGCGGCAGTCGCCGCCGGACCGGCCGGGGCCGTGGTCGGGGTCGACATCACCGCTGCCCAGCTCGCCAAGGCCACCCGGTTGGCCGGCGCCGCTCGCATCGCGAACGCATCGTTCCTGCATGGCTACATCGAGAAGCCGCCCGTCGCGCCCGGTTCCATCGACGTGGTCATCTCCAACGGCGTCATCAACCTCTCGCCGGACAAGCCAGCGGTCTTCCGGGCCGCCGCTGCTGCCCTTCGGCCCCAGGGCCGGCTGGCGCTCGCCGACATCGTCACCGACAAGCAGCTCCCTGAAGGAGTCACGTGCGACGCGTCGCTGTGGGCCGCATGCATCGGCGGTGCTGCGCAACGCGAGGACTACCTGGCCATGATCCGGGACGCCGGATTCGACGTGGAGACCGTTCGTGAGAACGACTACGGGTTCGTCTCGGACCGTGCGGTCGGCGCGACCACGACGTACGGCGTCACCAGCATCAGCCTGCTGGCCCGGCGTCGTTGAGCCGCGCCGGCCGACCGGGGATCACTGCGAGGAACGATCCTCCTGCGCCGACAACGCCCTCGCCGAGTCGTCCGACCAAGCCCGGGCATCGGTCGCAATGCCTCGGGTGGGCTATACCAACTCCAGTGGGACCCCCACTAGCGTGACGTGCCAAATGGGGCTGGTGCCCTATCAGGGGGCATCCCTCATGTGCAGGGAGATCGCGTCATGCCTCCACAGCACCGGCAGTACTCGAGCACTGCCCGATTGCTCCGCCCCACTGACCTGCTCGACCTCACGGTCGGCGTCCTCGACGGCACGGTCACGCGGACACCGCAGGGTCCGGTCCTCGACCCGGGAGGCGACTGCCTCCTCGTCGTGGACCTCGCCTTCCAGCACCTCGGGGAGGAGGCGTACCTCGAGCAGCAGAACGGTCCCGAGCCGTCCGGAATCGCCACCCACCGCGCGGCGCGGCCGTCGCGGCTGGTCTTCGAGGTGCCTCCGGGCAACAAGGTCCCGTGGACGACGGCCGGCCTGCTCGAGGCCCTGCCGAAGCTCCGGCTGCGGGTGGTGCCGTTGGCCACGCCGGCGGGCACGCGCGTCGGCGGCATCGTCGGACCCTTCGGCCCCCTGACGCACGACGAGCTCTTCCGGCGGGCGATCCGCGACGACGAGGACGAGCTCGTCGTGCTCGGACCACGGACCGTGCGCCGCACGGTGCTCGGTGCCCGCGACATCCGACTCGCGCGCGGGATCAGCCGGCGCGTGGCCTGGCCGTTCGAGCCCGGCGAGGTGCCGCGCTTCCGGCGACCCTCGCACCGCAACCTGCCGCGCGCTCCCCGCGACGACGAGACGGCGCTGGAGCTGCCCTACCGCCTCGTCGTCTCGCCCAGCGTCCGCGGCGCCTTCGTCCACGACGTCGACCCGATGGGCGCAGGCGAAGGGGAGGGCACCGATCGCGTGCAGCTGTGGCGCACACGGCTCACCACCCGGCTCGAGGACGCTCAGAGCGACTTCACCGGACACACCGACGACCCGGTCCAGCGCGTCGTCCGGGCGATCTGGACGCGCGACCTCGAACCGCCCGACCTCGCGTCCGACCACGACGTCACGCTCATGTCGATGAACCCGGTCGACCGGCGCACGCTCGTCCGGGAGAGCGCATCGGTGCACGAGGGCGTCACACCTCTGCCCTTCGAGGTGCGCCGTCTGCACCTGTCCGCCCTCGGTGCCTGGGTGGACTGGCGGGGGGCCTGGGACACCGATCAGTACGACGGAGACGCCGGCTTCCACGCGACCGTCGCCAAGATCTCCTCCTACCGACACGTGGCCGAGACCGGCCGCGACAGCTACGTTCGGCTGGCCTATCCCGGCCACCTCTTCCCGTTCGGGCACAGGGCCGAGCTGATCAAGCTGACCGAGCGCAAGGTCCACGAGCCGACCCGGACGGCATACCTGCGACAGCGCTACTTCATCGTGCTGCGCGAGCACGTCCGGCAGTGGTCCGAGCGGGACACGCCGCTGACACAGGTCGCCCTCGAGCCGACCGTGACGCCCGATCTCGACTTCCCGGGCGATCCCGTCCTGGCTCCGTTCGTGCCCTTCCGGGGAGGCGTGCCGTTCTCCTTCGACGTCCTGGGCACCGACCGCGCCGGCGACCCGGTCGTGCTCTCCGCGCCGCTGGTCTTCGTGCCCGACATCTTCCTCGACCAGCACGGGGGCACCGCGCAGGGCGACGTGGACGCGGCGTACGACCCCTACCGCCGCGTCGACGCCCGGGGCCAGCAGGTCTCCTTCGCCGCCTCGGCCGCGCCCGGTGACACCCGGCTGGAGGCCAACAGCCTCACGTGGCAGGGCAGTCTGGACCCCCCGCACTACACCTCCCGACCGTCACTGCAGCGGGCAAACGCCGTGGTGCCGGCGATGCGGCACCTCGCCGGTCAGTCGCCCGGCGTCGACCTCGCGTTCGCCGCTGCCTACCTGGCGCCGGACGCTGCCGCGCCCGACGCGCTCGGCTTCGGGCCGGGCAACCCCTCGGGCCTCTTCCTCACGCTGCTCAGCCAGCCGGTGTCCCTCGACTTCACCACCGGCACCGACAAGGCCGGCGGCTTCGTGGCGCCCAACCTGATGGTCCGCGCCCTCTCCCGGGCGCTCGGCGCGGTGGGTGACGACGGCTCCACGCCGGGCGGTCTCATCGACGGCGGGTTCGACCCCGCAACCTTCCTCCAGGGCGCGCTGCCGAAGCTCTTCGGGCTCTTCGACCTCGTCGAGCTGATCGAGGCGGTCACCGGGCACCCGCTCGACCTCGGCGCCGCGCCCGCCTTCGTCACCGAGGCGCTCGACAAGGTCAGCGCCATCGTCTCGGCCGTGCAGCGGCTGCAGGCCGCGCTCGAGGAGGCGCGCGGCCGGCTCGATGCCGATCTCGCCCAGGCGATCGCCAACGGTGCCCACCAGGGCGCGCAGGACGCCATCAACGCCGCGAAGGCCGCGCTGGACAACGCCGCCACGCCGATCCTCAGTGCGCTGCAACACGTCGCCGACGCCTTCGACAACCTGCTCACCCAGCCTGACCTCGACAACGTGCGCAACACGCTCACTGCGCTCGCCGCGCTCCTCGACTCGCTGCGTACGGCGCTGGACAACCCGCGCATCCCGGTGGCGGCCAGGTCGGCCGTGCTCAAGCCGCTCGGCACCCTCGAGGCACTGCTGAAGGACGCCGAGGACCTCACCGCCGCCGTCAAGGCGGCGGAGCAGTTCGTGGACAACGTGCTCACCCCTGCCGACGGCATCACCGCCCGCTACGACTGGCGGCCCAAGATCGGCAGCTGGCCGGCCACCGGCGACCCGGTCTTCCGCGCCAACGACCAAGACGGCTTCGGGCTCTCCGTCGAAGTCCGCGCGAGCGCCACCAAGGCCCCCGCCGTGGACGTGAGCGCCGAGCTGCGCAGCTTCGCCCTCGAGCTGCTGCCCGGCGAGCAGCTGATGCGGATGAGCTTCTCGCGCATCGGCTTCCGGGTCGGTTCCGGCACCAAGCCCGAGGTCGACGTCGTGTTCGACGGGATGGAGTTCCTCGGCGCGCTTGGCTTCATCGAGACGCTTCGGCGGATGATCCCCTTCGACGGCTTCGCCGACCCGCCGTACGTCGACGTCGGGCTCGATGGCGTCAGGGCCGGCTTCGACCTCGAGCTGCCCAACGTCGCCGTCGGTGTCTTCAGCCTCGAGAACATCGCTCTGGGTGCCGACGCACGCGTGCCCTTCCTCGGCGACGCGGTGACGGCAGGCTTCTACTTCTGCAAGAAGGAGTCGCCCTTCCGGCTCACCGTCATGTGCATCGGTGGCGGAGGCTGGGTCGGCATCCGGCTCTCGCCGAAGGGCCTGGTCGAGCTGGAGGTGGGACTGGAGGCGGCCGCCGCGCTCTCGGTCGACTTCGGCGTGGCGTCGGGATCGGTCTCGATCGCGGTCGGGGTCTACCTGCGGCTGGAAGCGGACAAGGGATCGCTGACGGGCTACTTCCGGATCCGTGGGGAGGTCGACGTGCTCGGCCTCATCTCCGCCTCGATCACCCTCGAGCTGTCGCTGACCTACGACTTCCCGACCGGCAAGATGATCGGCCGCGCGTCGATCGTCGTCGAGGTCGAGGTGCTCTTCTTCTCCGCCTCGGTGGAGATCAGCTGCGAGCGACGCCTGGCCGGGTCCAAGGGCGACCCGGTGCTCGCGCAGATCATGCCGCCGGACGCCTCCGGCCACAACGACGCCTGGTCGGCCTACTGCGCGGCCTTCGCCACCGGAGCCTGACATGACCACGACCCGTGTGCTCGCGACCGCGCTGCCCTACTCGCTCGCCGACGATGCGCCGTTCCACCTCTCCGTGTTCTTCACGCACCGGCTGACACCCGAGGCGACGCCGGCCACCCTGGCCGACTTCCCGGAGACCGCCGACTGGATCGGCACGCTCAATGCCGGGACGCTCGACCTGGTGACCGACACCGCGCCGGACGGCATCCCGGTCCGGTTCGTCTCGGCTCCCGATCCCGATGCGTGGCACGCTGTCTTCCCGCCGCAGACCCCCGTGGCCGGCTTCCCCACCCCGTCGGTCACCGATGAGCCGTGGCGCACATGGCCGGCCCACACCATCGACGGGCACGCGCTCGATGTGCACCTCGGCTCGGCGATGGCCTCCCCGTTCACGCCGCCGGGAGTGCTCGCGAACCCGGTCGCCGACGGCGTGCTGCGGACGATGATGCAGGTCCAGCCGGGGGTCGAGAACCTCTACGGTCTGCGCGACCGGCGGGCGGAGCGGGACCAGCGGATCCGCGATCGCAAGCTGGCGGAGGTCCAGTCCACGCTCGGGCAGCGCGCCCGTGGGCACGAGGGGAGCTACCCCTCGGAGGCGGTGGACGAGTCCCCGTCGGCCATCGAGGTGCTGCTTGACCACGCCGACGGCGAGGCCCGCGCCACGGAGTTCCTCGACCGCCTCACCGAGGAGGGGCCACCGGACGACCCGGTGCTCGCCACGCTGCGCGACGTGCACGCTGCCCGCCGGTTCTACCAGCGCGAAGCGGTCCCCTACCGGGAGACACCCGACCCCAACGCCGAGCGGCCGCGCCCACCCGTGCCCGTGCACGACTTCCACGAGCGGGCCGCCGGCCTGGGCAGCACGCCGGTGCTGCTGCGCACGCTGGGCCTCGTGGTCGACGTCGCGGTCGACGATGCCGCCCAGCGCGACCTGCTCGCCTCCGCCTCGTGGGTGGCCGCCCGCTACACGCCGGCCGAGGGCGCGGACGTCGTACGTCTCGCGCCGCCGCGGATCTGGTGCCAGGCCGAGGAGGGCAGCTTCCAGGCGGTGAGCACGGGGGGATGGTCCGGCGGCGCCGTGCCACTGGGCGACCCGGACGCCTACACCGTGCTCGACCTCGACCCGGACGCCTCCGCGCTCAAGCTCGAGCAGCACCTGCGCGACCTTCCGCGCGCCCTCGCCTCGGAGCTCAACGGCGACCCGGCGTCCTCGGCACCGGGCTCGCTGCGGTCCACCGGCTTCTCGATCGCGAGGATCGGCCGCGACCAGGCGCTGCTCGACCAGGTCAACCGTGCCGGTGCCTTCCAGGCCGTCGACGACGACGGTGCCGCCACCGGACCCGACCTGGTCTACGACGACGTGGTCCGTGGCATTCGCCTGGAGGTGTGGGACGACAGGGGCAAGGCCTGGCACTCGGTCCACGAGCGGCGCGTCGACGTCGAGGCGGCTGGTACGCCGGTGCTCTCCGATGCGGTGGACAGCGGGTTCCTGCAGCTCACCGGGCTCAATCGCGTCCCGGGCTCGGCCTACCACCTGCACGAGGTGTTCGTCGGCTGGGACGGCTGGAGCCTGTCGGCCCCCCGGCCGGGGAAGGTGATCGTCCACGGGCCGGACGGCAAGGAGCATCCGCTCGACGAACCGACCGACGACCCGGCCACCGACGTGCTCGTGCACTCCCGGGTGGAGCCCGGCACGCTGCCGTGGTTGCGCTACGGCCGGCGCTACTCCTTCCGGGTGCGCGGGGTTGACCTGGCCGGCAACTCCGTGCCCCGGCCGCCCGCGACCGGTGCCCCCACGCCCGAGGCCGTCGCCGCGGCGGGGGACCAGCTGGAGCGGTTGCGGCACGCCTTCTCCGCCCGCGACCGCGCCGGCCTGCTCGGCGCCGTGCGCGAGGGCGTGCTCTCGGCGCTGGGCAGGGTCGCGGGAGAGCAGGGCGACGCCGGAGCGACCCTGCTCGAGCAGCTCGCTGCGGTCGGCGACGACCTGTCGGCCTACCAGGACCGGATCGCCGGCGAGGCGGCCCTCGAGCCG
The DNA here is from genome assembly GCA_963838025.1 of uncultured Actinomycetota bacterium. GTDB lineage: Bacteria > Actinomycetota > Actinomycetes > Propionibacteriales > Nocardioidaceae > Nocardioides_B. The sequence goes on along the minus strand of CAWIPF010000001.1, from coordinate 274,638 downwards.
CGGATCCCGACAGGGGCGCTGACCGGCGTCGAGGACGTCGACCTCACGCTCCGCAGCCGGGTGACCGCCCGGCTGGCCGGCCGGGCCGATGCGGTGGTCGAGCGCAGCGGCGTCCTCACGGCGCTGGAGCGGGTGGCCCGTGCCCGCGACGACTGGCGGGCGCGGCCCAACCTCGACCTCGACGCAGCCACCTTCGCCGGGCTCGACGACACCCGCAACCCCATCCGGGTCCGGCCGGACCGGCTGCCCGACCTCGGGTTCGAGCCGCCGCCACCTCCACCTCCGGAGGTTCCGGTGGTGACGACACCGCGGCCCTTCCTGCGCTGGCACCCGGTGCCCCCACCCAGCCTGGTGGCGCGCCGGCCCCTCGGCACGGGTGAGAGCCTGCAGCGCCTCGTCGTACGCGAAGGCCGGCAGGCCGAGCGGCACGTCGTACCTCCCAAGAGCACCCAGCTCGAGGCCGAGCAGCACGGGATGTTCGACGACGCCATCGGGTCGACCAACACGGCCGTGCAGGACCACGCGCTCGCCGTCGCCCTGAAGGAACGCGGCACCCTGCTCGACGAGTGGATCCAGGACCTCACCGACGCCAACGGGCGGCTGCACCAGGACGGCATCGCGCTGCACACCCGACCGGGTGCCGACCCCGATGCCGAGGTCAGTCTCGCCGACATCGACGCGGAGCGGGACACCCCACTCGGCGAGGGGCAGTACGTCGTCCACGACACCGACCAGCTCGTGCTGCCCTACCTGCCCGACCCGCTCGCACGCGGTGTCTCACTGGTCTTCTACGACGCCGGCGCCCCGCACACGCTGCCGGAGCCGCGGGTGCTGCAGACCGTCGTACTGCCCTTCGCGGGCGACTGGCCTGCCCTCGAACCGCTGCGCCTTGTCCTCGAGGGCGGCGCGGCCCTGGGTGCACGGCGCGAAGGAAACGTCGTCACCGTGGCGCTGCCCCCGGGGGAGCAGGTGCGAGCGGCGATGTCCTCTGCCCTCGCGGAGGAGGACCTGGACCTGCTCGGCCTGTGGCGCAACCACGTAGCCTCCGCGGCGGACAAGGATGCGCGACGGGTGCTCGCGCGGGCCGGCGCCAACGGCTGGTTCTGGTGGCTGACACCCGCCGCCGACATGCGGCTGGTGCACGCCGTGCCTCGACCGGTGCGGCCGCCCGAGCTGGCCGCGCTGAAGGTGCTGCTGCGACCGTCCGGCCTCACCGTCGCGGCCCTCGCCGGGGTCGTCGACGTGCATGGGCCCAGCACGGAGCGGCTGGTGCTCGAGGCGCGTTGGAGCGAGTGGGTCGACGACATCGCGGCCGACGGTCCGGTCCGGGTGGACCGGCACGACGTCGTGCTCTCCTCACCGGTGCAGCCCGACGAGCACTTCGGCCTGCTGTTCCTCATCGACGCGGTGCTCGGCGGCACCGACGGCACGGAGCCGGTCGTGTCGCACAAGGCGATCCAGAACTTCCCCGACACCCACCACCGTCGCGTGCGGTACGCCGCCCGGGGTTTGACCCGGTACGCCGAGTTCTTCGAACCCGCGGACCGACCCGCGGAGGACGACCCCACCTTGCTCGGGGCGCCCCGCGAGCTCACCGTAGCGAGCTCTGCCCGGCCCTCCGCGCCCGAGGTCGTCGACGTCGTGCCGCTGCTGCTCTGGGAGGACGGCACCGAGCCGGACCAACCGTTCGCGCTGCGCCGCGCACGGCGCTCGGGCGCCCGGATCTGGCTCGAGCGGCCGTGGTTCTCCTCCGGCGACGGCGAGCTGCTGGCCGTCGTGCTGGGTGGCCCTGGCGTTCCGCCGACGCTGGCGTCACGGTGGGGCAAGGATCCCGTGCAGCTGACCGGTGTCCCGGCCAACGTGACCCTGCCGCCGCTGGTCAGCCCGCGCGACATGGTGCTGGCCCAGGCCACCGGCGAGGTCGTCGACCCCCGCCCCGGTCGCCCCGTGACGCCGTCGGTCGCCGCCAAGCTGGTGGACGCCAACGGCCGGCCCGAGGTGCGCGTCCTCGGCTACCGGCCCGAGTACCACCCCGGTCGCAAGCAGTGGTTCGTCGACGTCGCCCTCGACCCCGGTGACTCGCTGTGGCCGTTCGTGCGGCTGGCGGTCGCGCGCTACCAGCCCGACTCGCTGGAGGACCACACGCTCTCGCCGGTCGTGCTCGCGGACTGGGTGCAGCCGCTGCCGGAGCGGGTGACGACCGCGAACCGTCGCACCGCCGACACCGTGCGGATCACGGTCACCGGACCGATCGGGCTCACTCGCCGCGACCGCACGCACGCAACCACGCCCGGCGACGTGAACGCCGCCGACGGCCTGCTCCGGCAGTCGAGGGAGGTCTTCGCGACCCTGCAGGAGGCGCCCGACGACGGCGAGAGCGACCTGGAGTGGCACGACCGGGTGCGGATGCGGCTGCCGCTCGTCGGCTTCACCGGCAGCAGGGCAACCTGGTCCGAGGAGCTGGAGCTGCCCTCTTCCGTGGCGCTCGCGACGCCACGCTCATTCGTCGCATCGGCAGCTGACCAGTGGCGGGTGCTGGTCGAGGAGTACGAGTACTTCGACGCCGACCCCGCCAAAGGGCCCAAGGAGGGGCGACCGGACGCCGCCCGGCGGCTCGTCTACGCCGACACCTTCACCCTGTGAGCGGCTCGGCAAGCAGCGGGAGGGGTCACTGTGCGGCTGCGGACTCGGCTGGCGTTCGCCACCCCCTGTGTCAGCGAGCGGAGACCAGCGGCTTCTGGTTCGCTGTGTCCGGCCGGGTGGGCTGCCGGAAGAGCAGGACGAGGTTGACGATGATCGCTGCCGAGAGCAGCGCGATCACCGGAACGAGCACGTCGGCGGAGATCGATGGTCCTGACGACATCTGGTTCCAGCGCCCGATGGCGATGGACGCGGCGAGACAAGCCCACAAGGCGGTTTCGATCGCCGGCAACCATTCCCCCAGCCGGACGTGAAAGCCGCTCGCCATGAGAGAGACGACCGCAAGCCCGGTCGCGGCCAGCGGAGTCGTCCACTCGCCGCGGCCGGCGACCGCAGGTGCGGTCAGATCGACCGCAGCGGCGACCTCACAAAGGCCGACAACGACCACCAGGAATCGGGGCAGATCGCCGAAGCCCGCCCAGCGATCGAGGCCCCGACCGATCACCTTGGGCGCGCCTGCGACGAAGAAGAAGACCGCGAGGAAGCTCTGCGCGATCCATAGGGTGGTGTCAAGCATGACGGTTCACTCCTGTTCTCAATGCCTCATTGGGCGACCCCCGACCGCCGACTCGACGGTCGTATGTTGCGAATGCTCCAAGGGACGAATCACGCGGACCGCTTGTGACGTCACACGACCTGAGCGGCGAAGCCGGGCGTCGAGGTCAGATGGGTGCAGGAGACTGCGTCGTGAGAAGCCAGCATGCATCCGGCCCGATGTCACACAGTCGTGGGAGGAATCGTCTTCTTCACCATGAGCGCCACAGACCGGATCGGTACCGCATGGCGGGACGACCGCCGCTACCTGATCGCGGTTGCATCCCGGATCCTCGCCGACCCGAACGAGGCGGAGGACGTCGTCCAGGACGCATTCGCCAGACTCGCCGTGCAACGGATAGAGGAGATCAATGACCTCCGGGCCTGGCTCGTCGTGGTGGTCAGGCGTATCGCGCTGGACCGCCTCGGGTCTGCCCACCACCGTCTCTCCAAACCGAGCGACCCGCACAGGCTGGCTTCGACGGGACCCGAGGCGCACGCTCCAGACCCCGCTGACCGCGTCACGCTCGATGACGAGGTGCGCCGGGCGCTGGCCGTCGTGCTTGACCAGCTCTCGCCCGCGGAGCGGGCCACCTTCTTGCTCCATGACGTGTTCGGGATCTCCTTCGAACGGATCGCGGTGTTCGTCGGCAGGACCCCCTCCGCGTGCCGTCAGTTGGCCAGCCGGGCCCGACGCGCGATTCGCGACAGCGAGCCGTCAGCCCCCCGCACGGTTGCGGACCCGCAGCTGCAGGCGCTGGTGGACAGCTTCATCGCGGCGTCCTCGAGCGGCGATTTCGCGGCACTCGCCCGAACGCTGCATCCCGATGTGTCGGGGTGGGCCACCGTCGACGGCAGACGGGTCGGCTTCGCGGAGGGCATCGACGCCGTCGCGGCACGGGTCGTGTTCTTCCTCGGCCCTCGGTCCGGCTGGCTCCTGAGCCCGCTGCCGCTGGACGACGGCATCGCGGTCGTGGCCACCCGACACGCCGAGCCGGTGGCCTTGCTTCGGCTGGACATCTCTGATGGCCTCGTCTGGTCGATGCACGCAATGCTCCTCCCCGCTTGAGAGTCGAGATCGTCTACCCCGGCGACGAGACACCCTTGTGGGCGTTTGCGCCGGTTGCCTGTGTGTGACGCCGGGCGGATACTCATCGGCAACGGTCTCGAAACGTCGGCCCAGAGGGGACGCGGGTCTCACCGAGGTCCCAGCCCGGGAGGTGGGCGATGATGCGGTACGTGGTCCTGAAGTACCGGACCCGCTATGTGGCCATCGCAGCTGTGGGAGACGACAGCCTCCTCGCGCAAGCCCTCGGTGACGACAACTACGACTTCCCGCTGTCCACCTCAGGAACCGGGATGGAGCCGTCCATGATCCTGGAGCGGTTGGAGCACCAGGACGACTCCTACGTGTCGTTCCGCACTACCTCGGGGTCCTACGTTTCCGCGGATCACGACTGGACCGGGGAGGACGACGGGGTCCGATGGCTCGGTGTCGGCGAGGCCGGCGGCCTGTTCCTGCGCAGGCGTGAACAGCCGGGCCAGCAAGAGACGTTCCGCGAGATCTGGTTCCAGGATCACGTCGCGCTCCAGACCTACAAGGGGCTGTTCGTCACGGCAGAGGGGGGAGGCAAGGGCGCTCCCCTGAGCATCAACCGCTCAGAAATCGGGGAGTGGCAGCTGTTCGACTACGAGGTACCGCCCACTGAGCTGCTCCCGAAGGAGCCGACCGTGGCCGACCGGCTCAAGGGTGGCGTGGACGAAGCCGAGCGTCACGTCCACATCCCAGGGGCCCCGGAAGCCCGCACCACCGTCGCGGAGGGCAAGAACGCCCGGATCAATCTGCCCGGCGCGCTTCGCGACAAGCTCTTCCGCCCGCCCGGCGGACACTAGGGCGCAGATCGGCGATCCCCTCGCCGCCCTCATGGGCTGCCGACCGCCTCGGTCACGGACGACTCCACCACCGGCTCGTCGACAAAGGACTCGATCCTGTCCCCCGTGATCATCGCCGACCCTACGACGTGACGGCGTCGACGGCCTCGCCCCAGATCCGGCCGGCCTCCTGCACCTCTTCGCTGTTCACGACGAGGGCGGGGATGAACCGGACCACCTGGCCCCAGGCGCCGCAGGTGAGAAGGAGCAGGCCCCGTCGAGCCGCCTCCTGCTGCGCGGCCGTCGCGGTCGCGCCGTCCGGCCGCCCCTCGGCGTCCCGGAACTCGTTGCCGATCATCAGGCCGAGGCCGCGGACGTCGGTGATGTGCGGGTGCCGGTCGGCGACCTTGGACAGCGTCTCCTTCAGCTCGGCGCCACGAGCCTGCGCGTTCTCGACGAGACCCTCGTCCTCGATGACGTCCAGCGTGGCCACGGCCGCGGCGCAGGCGACGGCGTTGGCGCCGTACGTGCCGCCCTGCGAGCCCGGCCACGCCTTGGCCATCAGCTCCTCGGAGGCTGCGATCGCCGAGAGCGGGAAGCCTGAGGCGAGACCCTTCGCCGTCACGAGCACGTCGGCCTTGATGTCGAAGTGGTCGCCGCCCCAGAACCTGCCGGTGCGTCCCCAGCCGGTCTGAACCTCGTCGACGACGAGGAGGATGCCGTGGCGGTCGGCTCGCTCGCGCAGGCCGGCGAAGAAGCGGGCGTTGCCCGGCACGTAGCCCCCCTCACCGAGGACCGGCTCGACCACGAACGCGGCCGTGTCGGCAGGCGCGGAGACGGTCTGCAGGAGGTAGTCGAGCTGACGCAGGCAGAAGTCGGTGGCCTCCTCCACAGGCCAGCCGAAGTGCGTTGGGTCGGGGAAGGGAGCGATGTGCACCCCACCCATGAGCGGACTGAAACCGGCCCGGAACTTGGTGTTCGACGTCGTCATCGACGCGGCCGCGACCGTGCGGCCGTGGAACCCACCATGGAAGACGATGACGTTCGGGCGGCTGGTCGCTTGCCTGGCGAGCCGCAGGGATGCCTCGATCGCCTCCGAGCCGGAGTTGGCGAAGAACACCCGTTCGAGGCCGGCTGGCAGGACCTCCGACAGCCGCTCGGTCAGCGTGAGCAGCGGCCTGTGCATCACCGTCGTGTACTGCCCGTGGATGAGGGTCGCGACCTGCTGCTGGGCTGCCTCGACGACCCGGGGATGGCAGTGTCCGGTGCTCGTCACACCGATGCCGGCCGTGAAGTCGAGGAAGCGTCGCCCGTCGTCGTCGTACAGGTGGACACCCTCGCCACGAGCGGCCACGACCCCGGTTGCCTGCTTCAGAACCTGCGAGAGCTGAGCCACGATTCTCCTCTGGTAGATTGTCGACAATCAGCGTATGAGACACCGATCCGCGGCGTCAACGCGCCCCCCGAAGGAGGTCCGACATGACGGCAGACCAGACCATCGCGACACAACGCTCGACGACGGGTGCCGGTCCGCAGGGTGTGGACGAGCGCGGCGTCGTCGATGGGGCGCGGAAGCAGCTGTTCATCGACGGCGCGTGGGTGGATGCCGAGGACGGCGCGACGTTCGAGGTGCTCGACCCCTCCACCGGTGCGGCGCTCTGCTCGGTGGCTGATGCCTCGCCCGCCGACGGCCGGCGAGCGCTCGAGGCGGCGGCCCGGGCGCAGGCAGCGTTCGCCGCCACGACACCGCGCCAGCGGGCCGATATGCTCACGCGCGCCTTCGAGCTGCTGCACGAGCGCATCGACGACCTCGCCCTGTTGATGACGTTGGAGATGGGAAAGCCGTTGGCCGAGGCGCGCGGCGAGATCGCCTACGCCGCCGAGTTCCTCCGGCACTTCGCCGGCGAGGCCGTGCGCATCGATGGTGGCTACCAGGTCGCTCCCGGCGGGGGCGCTCGCTTCCTGGTCGCCCGTCAGCCGGTCGGGCCGTGCATCCTCATCACACCGTGGAACTTCCCCATGGCGATGGGCACTCGCAAGATCGGGCCTGCCATCGCGGCCGGCTGCACCAGCGTCATCAAGCCGGCGCACCAGACGCCGTTGTCGATGCTGGCGCTCGTCGAGATCCTCCGCGAGGCGGGTGTGCCGGACGGCGTGGTGAACGTCGTGACCACCACCTCGGCGAACGACGTGATGGAGCCGCTCATCAGGTCAGGTATCGCGCGCAAGCTGTCGTTCACGGGCTCGACCAAGGTGGGCAAGGTCCTCCTGGAGCAGTGCGCGGAGCAGGTGATGCGCACGTCGATGGAGCTCGGCGGCAACGCACCGCTCATCGTGTTCGAGGACGCCGACCTCGAGGAGGCGGTCAACGGTGCGGTCGCCGCGAAGATGCGCAACATGGGCGAGGCCTGCACTGCCGCCAACCGCATCTACGTGCACGCGGACGTGATGGACGCCTTCGGCCGCAAGCTCGCGGCTCGCATGTCTGCGATGCGAACGGGCCGGGGCGTCGAGGACGGCGTCCAGGTCGGCCCGCTCATCGACGACAAGGCTCAGCAGAAGGTCACCGAGCTCGTGGCGGACGCGGTGGCGCACGGTGCGACGGTGCTGACCGGGGGCACGACACCAGAGGGTGCGGGCTGGTTCTACCCGCCGACCGTGCTGACCGGTGTGCCGCGTACGGCGCGGATGGCCGACGAGGAGATCTTCGGCCCGGTCGCGCCGCTGACGCCGTTCACCGACGAGGACGAGGTGATCGCTGCTGCGAACGACACCGAGTACGGCCTGGTCGCGTACGTCTACACGAACGACCTGCGGAGGGCGCTGCGGGTCGCCGAGTCGCTCGAGAGTGGCATGGTCGGCCTCAACCAGGGCGTCGTGTCCAACCCGGCTGCGCCCTTTGGTGGCGTCAAGGCATCGGGACTCGGCCGTGAGGGCGGCCCGACCGGAATCGACGAGTTCCTCGAGACGAAGTACATCGGCATCGCGATGTGATGGCTCGCCCGGGATCGACGCTGCTGCCCATCATCTGGAGGGACGACACGGTCGTCGCCCACATGGCGAGAGCGAACACGCACTGGCAGCACCTGGACGACGGTGCGCCGGCCCTGCTGATCACGCCCGGAGCCGAGGCATACGTCTCCCCCTCCTGGGACCCGTCCAGGGCCGGGCACGGCCGCGTCCTGCCCACCTGGAACTACTCCGCAGTGCACCTGTTCGGCCGGGTGCGCGTCCACGACGACGTCGACTGGATGCGCACGGCCGTGGAGGACCTGGTCGAACGACACGAGGCCCATCGGCCGTCGCCGTGGCGAACCGCGGACGCCCCCGCGACGTTCGTGAGCCGACAGTTGCGGGCGATCGTGGGTCTCGAGGTGACCGTCGAGAGGGTCGACGCCAAGGCCAAGCTGAGTCAGAACCGTTCACCCGCCGACCGGGCAGGCGTGGTGCTCGGCCTCGCCGGCGAGCACACGCCTGGCGCCGCTGCGGTGGCCGAGGCGATGGGCGGCCGCCCCATCCGGGGAGCCGATGGCTAGGCGGTCCGCCTCACGCGACAGCGAGCCGCATCGTCCCGGCGGTTCGTGACCCAAGGCCACAACCTCCTCAGGAGATCGGCCCTTCGGAGAGTCGACGGACGGCGTCCTCCATGTGCTCGATGAGCAGCCGGTCCACGAGAGGGGCGTCGCCGTCACGCAAGGCTTCGGCGATCTGGCGGTGCTCGCCCACCCGGTCGTCGCTGAAGCGGTAGCTGTCCTCCAGCGCGGTGATGCACATTCGGGTCTCGGTGAGGAGGGTGTTGTGCATGCGCCCCAGTCGAGGGCTTTGCGCGAGCGCCACGAGACTCTGATGGAACTCCATGTCGGCCTCGCTCAACTTGGCGATCTCACGCTCGGTGCCGGCCCGGACCATGGTGTCGACAACACCGAGCAGGACGGAGGCGGCCCGCTTGCCCTCGCCACTGCGGAGGATCTGCTCCGCGGCCGCGCGCTCGACGGCACCGCGTCCCACGTACATGTCGCGCACGTTCTCGGGCGTCATCTCGATGACGAACACGCCCCGGTTGCGCACCGAGATGAGCAGGCCCTCCTGGGTGAGCCGTTGGATGCCCTCGCGCAGCGGACCACGGCTCACGCCGAGCTCGCGCGCGAGCTCGGCCTCGTAGAGCTGGCTGCCGGCGGGCAGCTCGCGATGACCGATAGCCAGCCGCAGCTTCTCTGCGATGATGCTGGCGGTCGACTTCTGCGCCAGCGGCTCGATGAAGCGGGCCTCGCTCACCGGAACAGCGTCCCGAGGCCGGCCAGGGACGGCACCGGCCCCAGCAGTCGAAGTCCTTCCCACACGGTCACCTGGTTCGCCGTCAGCACCGGCAGGCCGGCCGCGCGCTCCAGGACGTCCAGCTGCGCGAGCGAATGCATCGCGGTGTCGGGCACCAGGACGGCGTCCGCGCCCGCGGTGTCGGCGCTGCGCACCAGATCGACGACCTCGTCGGGCGAGAGCTCGCCGACAGAGGCGGCCCTCTCGATGCCGTGGCTCGTCATGGCGGTGACGTCAATGCCTCCGCGGCCGAGGAAGTCCACGAAGTGCTGCGCCACGTCCTCAGGGTAGGACGCCGAGACCGTCACGCGAGTGATCTGGAGGTGGTTCAGGGCCTCGACGAAGGCGATGGAGGTCGAGGAGACCGGACGCTGCACCAGCGCCGCCAGCTCGTCGACCTGCCGTCGGGCGCCGTCCCAACCGAAGACGAAGCTGCCCGACGTGCAGGCCCACATGACGGAGTCGGGGTGGTGCTGCATGAGCTCTCGCGCTCCCTCGGCCAGCCGGGGGGCGCTACCGAGGTCCAGCAGCGCGCCGACCTCGTGGTGGTCGACCCCGACCGAGGTGTGCACGAGGGGGAGGCGGACAGCGCCCCGCAGCTGCCGCTCGAGCAATGGGAAGTCGTCCTCGGCGCCGTGGCCGGGGTACAGCAAGCCCACTGCAGCGCTGGAGACGGCGGTCGATGAACTGCTCATGAGGGAGCTCCGTGGGTCCGGGCAGGGCGGGCGCCGCCGCACATGACGACTGGATAACGAGACTGCAGTACAATCCGAGGATTGTTGACAATACTACATGGCAACATTAGGTTCGCTCCACAGAGTAGACAGATGGGGGTGTCGGGAACGGCCCACACGCCGCCCGGCAAACGACGGATCGGAGCGAGCATGACTACGGAGATCTCCCGCCGGAACCTCTTGCGCCGCGTCGGAGCCGCGGCCCTCGTCGTGCCCGCCGGCGCCTTCCTGGCCGGCTGTGGCGCGACCGACAAGCCGGCGGCGGTGGGCGATAACGGCACCCCGCAGGGAGGTGAGGACCTGCTCGCCAAGGGCAAGAAGCAGGGCTACCTCCGGGTCGGCATCGCGAACGAGCCTCCGTACACGAAGGTCACCGCCGACGGCACCGTGACCGGCTGCGAGCCGGACGTGTTCCGTGCGGTCGTCAAGCGCATGGGCATCCCCGACATCCAGGGCATCATCACCCCGTACAACGGCATGATCCCCGGCCTGAAGGCCAACCGGTGGGATGCCATCACCGCCGGCCTCTTCATGAAGCAGTCCCGCTGTGCGGAGGTGCTCTACTCCGAGCCCGTCATCGTCTCGACCGAGTCGTTCGCGGTGAAGCCCGGCAACCCCAAGGGCATCACGAGCGTGCAGGACGTGCTCAAGAACAAGAACCTCAAGATCGTCGTGCTCCCCGGCGGCTTCGAGGAGGGGATCCTGCAGGGCGCCAAGGTGCCCGACTCGCAGCTGATCCGCATCAACGACAACCGCAGCGGGGTCGAGGCCGTCATCGCCGGACGCGCCGACGCCTTCATGCTGCCGACCCTTTCGCTGCGGTCGCTCGCCGAGAACGAGAAGGGCTTCGACGTGACGCCACCAGTCGAGGACGCGCCGAAGACCGGTTCGGGCGCTGCCTTCCGGCAGTCCGACAAGACGTTCCTCGACGAGTACAACAAGCAGCTGGCCGAGCTGAAGGCGTCCGACGAGTTCGCCAAGATCCTCACCAAGTGGGGCTTCGACCCCGAGGCCACCAAGGGCGTCACCGCTGCGGAGCTCTGCAAGAACCCCGGCTGATCCGGCCGGGAGCACGGCACAACGACGGGAACGAGCGCCGATGTCCCAGGAATTCGTCTCTTACGCGGTTCCCCTGCTCGCCAAGGGCCTGCTCTACACGATCATCGTGACGGTGCTGGGCACCGCCCTGGCACTGGTCACCGCGTTCGTCGCCGGCATCGCACGACTCTCCGACCATGCCGTCGTCCGCGGCATCTCCCTGTTCTTCATCGAGGTGTTCCGCGGAACGTCTCTCGTGGTGCAGCTGTTCTTCTTCTTCTTCGCGCTGCCGGCGTTCGGCATCCAGTTGTCACCGCTGCTGGCCGGCGTCGTGGCGTTGGGTCTCAACGAGGGCGCCTACGCTGCGGAGATCGTGCGCGGCGCGGTGGTCGGCCGGGCCGCCGGGCAGAACGAGGCGTGCATCGCGCTCAACATGGGCAAGACCCTGCGGATGCGACGGATCCTCATCCCGCAGTCGGTCCCCGCGATGCTGCCCCCGTTCGGCAACGTCATGGTCGACCTGTTGAAGAACAGCTCGCTCGTGTCGTTCATCGGCGTGACGGACCTGACGTTTCGGGCGTCGTTCGTCCGCAACCAGTACGGCGAGACGACGCTGGTGTTCTTGATCATCCTCGTCATCTACTTCCTGCTGTCTCAGCTCATCGCCTTCCTGAGCCGGTGGCTGGAGCGCAGGTTCGCCCTCGACCGGCCGTCCCGGTCGGCCCTGCGAGCGGCTAGGTCGGAGCCGGTGGTCGGGGGTGCGACGCCATGACGTGGGACAACGCGTTCGCTCTGTCGATCATCCCGGAGCTGCTCCGCGGCCTGTGGATCACCATCCAGGTCACCCTTCTCGGCATGGCCATCGCCCTGGTGGTCGGCCAGGTCGTCGCGATCATCCGCTACTCGAAGATCCCGGTCGTCTCCCAGCTGTTCGGGTTCTACGTCCAGTTCATCCGTGGCACCCCGCTGCTGATCCAGGCCTACTTCGCCTACTTCGCACTGCCGGCCTACGGCATCGCCTTCAGTCCTCTCGTGACCGGTGTGGTCGTCATCGGCATCAACTACAGCGCCTACACGGCGGAGGTGTACCGAGCCGGCGTGGAGGACGTCCCGCGCGGTCAGTGGGAGGCGGCGACGGCGCTGTCCCTGCCCATGTCGCGCACGTGGGTGCGGATCGTCCTGCCCCAGGCACTGCGGGCGGTCGTGCCGATGCTCGGCAACTACCTCGTCCAGATGTTCAAGGACTCGGCGGTGCTGTTCGCCATCACCGTCTACGAGCTGATGGGCCGCGTGCAGGCCATCGGTTCCGGCACCTACCGCTACCTGGAGCCGGTGACGATCGCTGGCCTCCTCTACCTCGCGGTGAGTCTCATCGCCTCACTGCTCGTCCGAACCCTGGAGCGCCGCCTTGTCCTCTCCCGCTGAGAATCTGCAGAGCCCCCACGTGCCGACCGATGACGAGACCCGGGACGTGATGATCTCGTTCCGCGGCGTGAGCAAGTCGTGGGGGCAGAACCACGTGCTGCGCGAGCTCGACTTCGAGATCCGCGCGGGGGAGAAGGTCTGCATCATCGGCCCCTCAGGCTCCGGGAAGACCACGATCCTGCGCATCCTCATGACGCTGGAGTCGCCGGACGAGGGCAGGGTCGTCGTCGACGGGGGGTGCCTGTGGGACGTGAAGCGCGGCAGCAAGCCACGTGAGACGAAGGAGATGAAGGCGACCCGACGCAACGTCGGCATGGTCTTCCAGTCCTTCAACCTCTTCCCGCACATGACGGCGCTCGAAAACGTCATGGAGGCACCCGTCAACGTGCTGAAGCTCAGCAAGAAGGACGCGCACGACCGAGCCATCGAGCTGCTCGGCATGGTGGGTCTGTCCGAGCATCTCAACCACAAGCCGGCCCAGCTGTCCGGCGGGCAGCAGCAGCGCGTGGCCATCGCTCGGGCCATGGCGATGCGGCCGAAGGTCATGCTCTTCGACGAGCCCACGTCTGCACTGGACCCTGAGCTCATCGGCGAGGTGCTCGAGGTCATCCGTGAGCTCGCCACCGGCACCGACATGACCATGCTCATGGTGACCCACGAGATGCGTTTCGCCGAGGAGATCTCCGACCGGGTCGTCATGTTCGACAAGGGCGTGGTCGTTGAGAAGGGCCCGCCGCACGAGATCTTCCGTAACCCCGAGCACGAGCGGACGCGGAAGTTCCTCAGCGCCGTGCTCGACCGCTGACCGCGGACGTACCTGACCGCGCGGTGGCGGACTAGGCCTCCACGACCGCCGCGCGGTGGCGCTCCGCCTTGGCGCCGAACAGCGACACCAACTCGTACACCATCTGCGCTGCTGCGGTGGACGTGATGTTGGCCCAGTCGTAGGGCGGCGCGACCTCGACGACGTCGGCACCGACGATGTCGAGGTCGGAGATGCCCCGCAACAGCTGGATCAGCTCACGGCTGGTGAGGCCTCCGACCTCCGGCGTGCCCGTGCCCGGCGCGTGCGCCGGGTCGAGCACGTCGATATCGACGGAGACGTAGACCGGTGCGGTGCCGATGCGTTGCTTGAGCGACGCCACGATGTCGCGCACCCCGCGCTCTGCCACGTCGAAGGCCGAGAAGATGCCGAAACCGATCGACTCGTCCCGGTCGAGGTCACTGCGCTCATGCAGGGGCGCGCGGATGCCCACGTGGGCCAGGTGGTCGGGCAGGAGCAGAGATTCCTCGTGCGCCCGCAGGAACGGCGTGCCGTGCGTGTACGGCATGTCGAAGTACGTGTCCCAGGTGTCGAGGTGCGCGTCGAAGTGAAGCAGCGCCACCGGCCCGTGCTTGCGGGCGACGGCGCGCAGCAGCGGCAGCGCGATGGTGTGGTCGCCGCCGATGGTGACGAGCGTCGTGCCGTCCTCGATGTGCTCGCTGGCCGCCCGCTCGATCGCGTTGACCGCGGCGCGGATGTCGAACGGGTTCGCCGTGACGTCGCCCAGGTCTGCCACCTGCTGCACGTCGAAGGGCGCGACGGCTTGGAACTGGTGGTAGCCCTGAAGCAGGCGGGACGCCTCGCGCACGGCCGACGGCCCGAACCGCGCGCCTGGCCGGTACGAGACGCCGCTGTCGAAGGGCACGCCGAGGATCCCGACGTCGCAGTGGCTGACCTGATCTCGTCGTGGCAGTCGTGCATAGGTGGTCAGACCCGCGAAGCGCGGAACCTGCTCGGAGTTGGGCTGGCCGATGTATGGGCCGGCAGTGGGATCGTCCAATTGTGCACCTTCGTCCGTCTGCGCTCAGGGTCTCTCGGTCAGCTTTGGCGCGGCGCGCCCAGCAACCGCAGCGCCGCCAGCGCGTAGGTGCGGGCTGCGATCACGAGCTCGTCGACGCCCACCGACTCGTCAGCCCGGTGCGCCTGGCTCTGCACGGATCCCGGGCCCAAGACGACGACGGGCACACCTTCGTCGCGTGCGACGTAGCCGCCGTCACAGGCTGCTGTCCATCCGCCGAGGGGCAGGGCCGGCCCTCCCGCGTCCGCCAGCGCTGCGTCGACGGCGCTCACGAACGGATGATCACCGGGTGTCTCGAACCCGGGCATGTCCATGGTCATGCGGACCTCGACGTCGAGGCCTCGTGCGGGCAGGTCCAGGCGCTCTACCCGGGACCGCGTCTCGGCGAGCACCGTGGCCGGTTCCTCAGCCGGCAACAGCCGACGGTCGACGACCACCGAGCAGGTGGCCGGAACGGTGGAGGCGCCGGTGCCGCCCTGGACCAGTCCGACGCTCCACGTCGGCGGCCCGACGAGCGGGTGCGCCCGCTCGGCGAGCTCGTGGTGCCAGCGCTCGAGCTCGCTGATGACGGCGGCTGCGCCGTAGACGGCGTTCGCGCCGTCCGACGGGTTGCCGGAGTGCGCGGCCCTGCCGGTGACGAACACCTCGAGGTAGGCGTCACCGCGTGCGGCGACGATCGTCTGCAGGTCGGTCGGCTCGGCGACGACGCACCCGAGGTGCGGCGTCGCGCCGGTAGCGGCGCGCTGGGCCAGGAAGTGCCGGATGCCCTTGCCGGTCTCCTCCTCGTCGACGACGGCGGACAGCAGCACGGGTCCGGCGAGGGCCACGCCCGCTGTGCGCAGCGCTGCCATGGCGACGACGCAGGCCGCGAGCCCGCCCTTCATGTCGGTGGAGCCGCGCCCGAACAGCCTGCCGTCACGCAGCACGCCACCGAGCGGAGGCACGGTCCACTCCTCGCCGACGGGCACGACGTCGGTGTGACCCAGCAACAGCAAGCCCGGACCGTCAGCGGCCGGGAGGGCCACCGACACGTTCGGCCGGTCGGTCTCGACGTCGACCAGCTCGACGGTCAGCCCGCGTTCCTCGGCCGCCGCCGCCAGTACCTTGGCGGTGGCGGCCTCGCCGCCCGGCGGATTCTCGCCGGGAGCGGCGACGAGCAAGCGCGTCAGCTCGACCAGCTCGTCGGCGCTGATGAGGTCGAGCACCCGCTGCTCCTCGGGCGACACGGGAGGCGTCACGTCAGCGGCCCATGGCGAGACGGTCGATCGCGCGACGCAGCCGCACCACGCCCTCGCGCGTCCGGTCGGGCGCGGTGGAGGCGAAGCACAGGCGCAGGGCGTCGCGGAAGCGACCCGCGGCCGAGAAGGCGGAGCCGGGGATGAAGGCGACGCCTTCTGCGAGCGCGACCTCGAACAGCTCCTGGGTGTCGACGCCGTTCGTGAGCGTGACCCAGAGGAAGAACCCGCCCTCTGGGTCGGTCCACCGCGCGATGTCGCCGAGGTGCTCGGCCAAGGCGTCTTGCATGGCGTGCTTGCGCCGCCGGTACTCCGCCCGCTGCGTCTGGAGGTGGTCCTCCAGCAGACCGTCTGCCAGGAACCTTGTGAGGAGACGTTGTGCCGGCAGGTTCGTGCACGTGTCCATCGCCTGCTTGGCGTTGATCAGCAGCTGCTGCAGCCTCGGGTCGGCGTCCACCCAGCCGACGCGGAGCCCGGGAGCCACGATCTTCGAGAACGTGCGCACCGAGAACACAAGCGGGTCGCCCGCGCCGAGCTCACGCATCGTCGGCACCGCGTCGCCCTCGAACCGCAGCAGCCCGTACGGGTCGTCGTCGATGACGATCGACCCCCACTCGTTCGCCAGCTCCAGGAGCCGCTGCCGACGAGGAAGGGACAGCGTGGTGCCGGAGGGGTTCTGAAAGCTCGGGATGGTGTAGATCGCCTTGGGGGTGCGACCTGCGCGCGCGACGAGCTCGGGCAGCTGCTCGACAACGAGGCCGTCCTCGTCGACGGGTGCTTCCAGCAGCTCGGCGCCGTACGAGAGGGCGGTGGCGCTGCCGTTGGTGTACGTCGGCGACTCCACGACCACGAGGTCGCCGGGATCGACGAAGATCTTGAACGCCAGGTCCAGACCTTGCATGCCCCCGGCGGTGACGAACAGCCGGTCGACTGTCGTCGCGTCGCCGGTGCCGTGGAGAGCCGCCAGGAGCGCCTCACGGAGCGGCGGGTCGCCCTCCGTTGCGGCGTAGTCGTAGGCGTCCGAGGAGTCGGGGCTGAGCTCGAGCTCGGCGATCTTCGCGAGGGCCGCGCTGGGGACCGCCTCGGCGGCTGGGCTGCCCATCGCGAACCGCACGATGTCATGCGTCTGCTGGTGCAACAGCGACGTGCTCGAATCGATGACCGACCCGACGAGACCGTCGGCGCGGGCAGCGAGCGGCAGCGGGCGGGGAGTGGTCGACATCGGCATCACCTCGTGATCGTCAGCTGCTGGGGCAGGTCGGTCAGGCGTTCCGCGCCGTCGTCGGTGAGCAGGACGGGCTCGGACAACTCGTAGCCCCACCCATCCATCCACATGCCCAGGATCACGTGGAACGCCATGCCTGACACCAGAGGAGTGGCGTCATCGGCGCGGAGGCTGATCGTGCGCTCTCCCCAGTCCGGCGGGTAGCCGATGCCGATGGAGTAGCCGATGCGGGACTCCTTCGTGAGCCCGTGGCGCCTCATGACGGCCGCGAACGCTGAGTGAGCGTCGTACGGAGAGGATCCGGGCCGCAGGGCCTCCAGCGCTGCCGCCATCCCCTCCGTGGTGGCGTCGGCCAAGTGGACGAGCCGGTCCTCGGGGGTGCCGACCGCGACGGTGCGAGCCAAGGGCACGTGGTAGCGGCGGAAGACCCCGGCCAGCTCGATGATGGTCGCCTCGCCCTCGACGAACCGCTCGCCGGTCCACGTGAGATGGGGCGTGCCGGCCTTGGCGCCGGTGGGCAGCATCGGGACGATCGCGGGGTAGTCCCCGCCGTGCTCGGCGGTGCCGGCCGCCTGTGCGCTCATGATGTCGGCCACCACGTCGCACTGCCGACGGCCCGGGGTCAGCGCCTGCAGGGCCGTCGTCATGGCGCGCGTGGTGATGGTGCCGGCGATCCGCATCAGCTGCTGCTCGTACGGCGACTTCACGACGCGCAGCCAGTTGACGAGCTCGTGGCTGTCGACCAACTCGGCAGCCGGCAGAGCCTTGGCCAGCGCCAGATAGCCGCGCACGGGGAAGAAGTGCGAGTCAGCCTCCACCGCGACGCACGCGTCCGCATCGTTCGTCAGCACCCCGGTCTCCAGGGCGCGGTCGGCGATCCAGTCGAACGGGTGGACGTCGGGTCGGTGCACCAGCGCCTCGGGATAGCCCTCGATCTGGTCGCGGGGCAGCACGCAGGTGTTCGTCGCCCCGGCAGCGTCCATGGCTCGGGCGAACAGCCGCACGTCGCCCTCCGCGGGCACGATGAGGCACTGCGGCGTGTAGAAGGACCACGCGTTGTACCCGGTGAGGTAGTAGAGGTTCGCCGGGTCGGTCACCACGAGCGCGCAGAGCGAGCGGGCGGCCATCGCCTCGCGCACGCGCGCCAGGCGCGTCGCGTACTCGACGCTGTCGGGATGGTCCGGCAGGGTTGGCAACACACCAGCTCCTCATCTGCAGATTGTCGACAATCCGCAGCCTAGGGGGGCGCGCGGGCAAGGACAAGAGGCCCCGCGCGTGGGTCAGGCGTCGATCAGTCGCTGCCCCGGTCCCCTCGCCCGGTGGCCGGCGTGCCGCAGTGCGGACCACATCGTGACCTGGTTCGCCGTCACGATCGGCTTGCCGAGCTCCGCCTCCAGCGGGGCAATGAGGTCATAGGTCGGCACGTTCGTGCAGGACACGACGATCGCCTCGGCGTCGGGGTGGTCCGCGGCGCGCACGAGGTCGGCGACGGCGTCGTACTGCAGGGTCCAGATCGCTGACTCCATGCTGAGGTCCCTGATGCCGACGACGGATCGCCCGGTGGCTTCGATCAGGTCGCAGAGCGCGGCGGTGATGTCGCGGGTGTAGGGCGTCGCGATGGCCACCCGCTGCACCCCCAGCCGGTCGAGCGCCTCCAGGAGGGCGCCGGTGGTCGTGACCGCCGCCGGCGCCCCGGCTGACATCACGGCCTCGCGGATCGCGCGCTCGCCGGCCCGCCCGCGGATGAAGCTGCCCGAGGTGCACGCGTACACCACCACCGTGGGCCCGACCGCGAGGAGCTGGCGCGTCGCGGCGACGATCTCGTCGGGGTCGCCGAGCCCCTCGACCATCTCGACGGTGACGTCGAGCGGGGCGAAGGGCAGCCTGGTGAGGTGCAAGGTCACGTCGTCCGGCGTCCAGCGCCACAGCTCCCGGTCGAGGGCGAAGTCGTAGGGCGCCACCAGGCCGATGCCGGTCGAGGCGAGGGCCGGGAAGGTGGTGACCATGAACACCTCTGCAGCAAGGGAGATGACGATTGTTGACAATCCTACTCTGCCATTCCTAGGGTGCGGAAGGTGATCACCTCGCCCGACCGGCGCGCCGGACGCCCACCCGTGGCTGTGCTGTGCCGGCTCGACGAGCCGTTGCCCGACCTGTCCGCCGTGGCGGACCGGCTGGACCTCCGAGTCACCGACGCGGCGGGCTTGCGGGACGCCGTGACCGGCGCGAGGGCCCTGTTCTTGTGGGACTTCTTCTCCTCGGCGGTCCGCGACGTGTGGGCGGATGCCCGCTCGCTCGAGTGGATCCACGTGGCGGCTGCGGGCGTCGACACCCTCCTGTTCGACGAGCTCGCCGCGTCGCACGTCATCGTCACCAACGCTCGGGGAGTCTTCGACCGCCCCATCGCCGAATTCGTGCTGGCGTCGGTCCTCGCCCAGCTCAAGCAGCTGCACGTCAGCCGCGATCTGCAGCGCGAGCGGGTGTGGCGACACCGCGAGACCGAGACGCTCGGGACCCAGCGCGCCCTCGTCGTGGGCACGGGAGCGATCGGCCGCGAGATCGCCCGGGTGCTGCGGTCGCTCGGCGTTCAGGTGCGCGGCGCCGGTCGCACCGCCCGGACCGACGACCCCGACTTCGACGAGGTCGTCGAGAGTGCACTGCTTGCCGACCACGTCGGGTGGGCCGACCACGTCATCGTGGTCGCGCCGCTGACTGAGAAGACGAACGGGCTCGTCGACCGTACGGTGCTGGCGGCGATGCGGCCGGGCGCCCACCTCGTCAACGTCGGTCGGGGTCCCATCGTCGACGAGCAGGCCATGCTCGACGCGTTGGTGTCCGGGCATCTCGGTGCCGCATCGCTCGACGTCTTCAGCACCGAGCCGCTGCCGTCCGGCAGCCCGTTGTGGACGCATCCGTCCGTCGTCATCTCCCCGCACATGTCGGGTGACGTCGTGGGCTGGCGTGACACGTTGGCGCACCAGTTCGTCGCCAACGCCGAGCGGTGGCTCGCCGGGCTTCCGCTCGCCAACGTCGTCGACAAGGGCCTCGGGTTTGTGCCGCCATCCCAGGAGGGCGTGCCGACCACGTGGAGGCCGAGCGCGTCATGACCTCGTCGACCCTGGCACTCAGTGGCGCCGTTCAACTCTCGGACGCCTTCTCGCGCGGCGACATCTCGCCGGTGGAGAGCCTCGAGGCTGCCCTCGACGCCGTCGACGCCTTCGAGCGAGACGTCAACGCCTTCGTGATGGTCGACCGCGACGGGGCCCTGGCTGCCGCACGTGAGTCCGAGCGCCGGTGGCGCGAGGGCGTCCAGCTGAGCCGATGGGACGGCGTCCCCACCCCGATCAAGGACATCCTGCTGACGAGGGGCTGGCCCACGCTTCGTGGTTCCACGCTCGTCGATGCGGCGGGTGACTGGTCGGAGGACACTCCGTCCGTGGCGCGCGTGCGCGGAGCCGGCTGCGTGCTGATCGGCAAGACCACCACGCCGGAGTTCGCGTGGAAGGGTGTCACCGACTCCATCCGGCACGGTGCCACCGGCAACCCGTGGGGCGCGGGCCTGACGCCGGGCGGGTCGAGCGGTGGGTCAGCGACAGCGGTCGGGCTCGGCATGGGCACGTGGTCCATCGGAACCGACGGCGGAGGATCGGTGCGTATCCCGGCCTCTTTCACCGGGACCGTTGCCCTGAAACCGACGTACGGTCTCGTCCCGCACTACCCGGCCAGCCCGTTCGGAACCTTGGCGCACGCCGGGCCGATGACGCGCAGCGTCACTGACGCGGCGGCGATGCTCGACGTGCTCGCCGGTTTCGATGCGCGTGACTGGTCGGCGATGCCGACACCGACGACCTCCTTCCTCGAGGGCCTGGAGGATGGCGTGGGCGGCCTACGCGTGGGCTTCTCAGCCAACCTCGGGTACGTGCAGAACGACCCCGAGGTCGAGCGACTGGTCCGCGACGCGGTGGCTGTGCTGGTCGACGCCGGCGCCCAGGTCGACGAGGTCGACCCTGGGTTCTCCGACCCGGTCGAAGCGTTCCACGTGCTGTGGTTCACGGGGGCGGCGAAGGTGCTGGAGCACTATGGGTCGGCGGCCCTCGAGCGCATCGATCCGAAGCTGCGCTGGTGCGTCGAGCAGGGACAGGTGATGTCGGCGTCGCAGTACCTCGACGCCGTCGCGGTCCGCATGGCGCTCGGGCAGCAGATGGGGCGGTTTCACGAGCGTTACGACGTGCTGGTGACTCCCACGATGCCCATCGCGGCGTTCGAGGTCGGACGAGACGCACCGCAGGGCTGGCCGTCGGACCTGTGGACCAGTTGGACGCCCTACACCTACCCGTTCAACATGACGCAGCAGCCGGCGCTCAGCGTGCCGTGCGGCTTCACGACCGATGGACGTCCAGTCGGGTTGCACGTCGTCGGGCGCCGCCACGCGGACGCCCTCGTGCTGCGCGTGGGTCGTGCCTACGAGCAGCGCACCGATTGGGCCCGGCACCTTCCCACACTCATCCGCGCCGCTGAGAGGGCCCGACCGTGACTCGATACATCTCCGTGACCCTCGAGCGCCGGGGCGTCCGCTGCGTCGCCGCGCTGCTGGACGAGGAGGCACCGCGCACCGCCGCTGCGGTCTGGGACGCGCTTCCCCTGTCGGGGCAGGTGTACCACGGCAAGTACGCGCGCAACGAGATCTACACCTTGCTGTCGGCGTTCGCTCCGGCCGACCCTGGTCCGGAGAACACGACCATCACGCCGATCCCCGGTGACCTGTGCTGGTTCTCCTTCAGCAACGACCAGCTGGGCAACCCGGCGTACGGCTACGCCGAGGGTGAGGGAGCGGCTGGCCAGTCCGCGGTCGTCGATCTGGCACTCTTCTACGGCCGCAACAACCTGTTGATCAACGGCGACCAGGGCTGGGTACCGGGCAACGTCTTCGGCTCGGTCGTCAGCGGGCTGGATGAGATGGCGGCTGCGTGCCAAGACGTCTGGATGGGCGG
Organism: uncultured Actinomycetota bacterium; assembly: GCA_963838025.1. Classification (GTDB taxonomy): domain Bacteria; phylum Actinomycetota; class Actinomycetes; order Propionibacteriales; family Nocardioidaceae; genus Nocardioides_B. Next base: position 252,729 of record CAWIPF010000001.1, on the reverse strand, counting down.
AGCCCGCGGCGAGACGTTGGCGTTCGCCCGTGCCGACGGACCGGAGTAGGAGCCGACCGACGAGCGGTCACTGGCGCGACCGAGGAGATGGCAGCCCCCGGGGGCTGCCGGGCGCCCTCGACGTGCCGGGGGCGGCGCCTTCGGCGCCGGGTCAGTCCCGGTCTACCCCTCCCCCGGCGAAACCCCAGGTCATCCGGGCACTGTCAACGACGGCCGAAAACTGGCCCCTCCCCTCCCGACCTCCGCTGGTCTCCGCCGAATGCAGGGATATCGTCAGGAGGACGAGTACCTCAACAAGTGGCACGGGGGCCCGCTGATGTTCGCAAGCGGTAGGTTGACCCAGTCGGCGCCAATCTTGTTCGCCGCCGGCGGCGTCGAGGTTGTCGGTGGATAACCCGGAGCGGTCGCGGGCGGATGTCCTCGCCGAGAATGTTCGCCTTTCGCAGGCGGAGGCACTCGTCTACGACCGTAATCACTTCGAGATCTTCCATCCCTGGGAACAGCAGCGCCTGCGAAGGCACTTGTCCAGGTTCCAAGACTGCGACAAAGCGTTGGATGTCGGATCCGGCACGGGCAATGTCATCACGAAGACCAACGCCAAGTTGCGGGTCGCCACGGACCTCTCCCCCGAGATGCTGCTTCAGCTGCGGGAGAAGGACCGGTCCGTGACGCTCGTCGCGGCGATGGCCGAATCGTTGCCGTTTCCCGACGGCGCCTTCGACCTCGTGACCACCTACTCGACACTTCATCACTTCGCCGACTGGTCCGCGCTGGCGGAGATGCGCCGAGTGCTGCGCCCCGGCGGGACGCTACTGCTCGACCACGAGGAAGCGTTCCAGGAGGGCGGCCGGCGCGGCACGGTCTACGCGGCGATCCGCGTCGTGCTACGCGCTGTTGCCCAGGGGTGGTACTGGCGACGTCCCGCAGCCGAACCGTATCTGAGGTATCGAGAGGTGCACTGGCCCTACTCCGATGGGCTCGGACCGATCGACTTCTTCCTCACCGACGGCGGCTACCCGGATCCGGCCGAGATCGAGGCCGAGTTGACACGCCTGGGGATGGCCATCCGCCGCTGCCACTACCTTCAGCTCCCGCTGCCGATGTCGAGCCACTGGCAGCGGGTGGCGGACTATCTGTGCCGTCGGCTACGGCTCGGTCACTTCGCTATCGAGGCGAAGCGATAGGAGTCGATGAGCTCGTCGAGATAGCGCTCGATGTCGAAGTGTGCCGTTACGTGCGCGCGACCAGCTCCACCCATCTGCCGGGCCGCAGCCTGATCGGTGATCAGCGACTCGACACGCGCTGCCAGTCCGGCTGCGTCTCCCGGTTCGACGAGCCAGCCGGTGACGCCGTCGACAACGGTCTCCGGGATGCCGCCGGAGCTACTGGCGACGACCGGTCGACTCGAGCTCATCGCCTCGAGCGGCACGAGGCCATAGGGTTCGGCTGCGACCGTTGGGTACACGACGACGTCGGCCTCTTCGTAGAGGATCGGCATCTCGTGGTAGCTGGCTGGACGCAGGTCCACTCTGTCTCGGACGCCCAGTTCATCGATCAGATCGAGAATTTCGGCGCGATAGTCCGACAGTTCGCCGTCCCAGTCGGCGATTCGTCCGGTGTCGGTGACAACGAGCCGGGCAGCTGTCCCTCGCTCGGCGAGCAGGGCCATCATCCTGACGCTCACGTGCACTCCTTTCCATGGCAGGAGCCGGGCAGGATGCAGCACGACCGGCACCTCGTGGCGGTCGAAGGCCGGGCGGCTCGTACGGAACCGGTTGGCGTCGATGCCCAGCGGCCGCAGCGCGGGAGCAAAGCCGATGCGTGCCGCGCACTCGTCGCGGACGTGCCGCGATACTGCGTAGTTGCCCGCCCAACTTCGGTAGACCGGCTTCTCATGCAGGAGATCCGGCCACGTCTCGTGGAAGGTGTGGTGCACACCGAAGCCGTGCTGGCGAGCGAGCTCGTCCAAAGCAAGGGCTGGCGCGGCTGCGAAGTGATGCAGATTGTGCCCGTGCACGACGTGCGGCCGGAAGGTCGCGACGGTCCGATCCAGTTCCTCCAGCACCGCGGCCGCATAGTCGTGCTGGCCCGACAACCCGTCCCGGATGCGTTCGAGGTTCAGCACGTCGCTGCAGATGGTCCGGACACCAGCCACCGGCCGAGGGTCAGGTTCGCCAGTGAGCACGGTCACCTCACAGCCGCGCTCGACAAGTCCCGCGGCCAAGTCCGCTACGTGAGACTCCACCCCGCCAGTGGTCGGTGGGAACGTCCAGTGCACCTGGAGAACGCGCATGCGGTCACCCCGCCTCCTCAAGAGCACCAAAGACCACGAGCGCGGCGGCGGTCAAGGCCTGCACGCGATTTCGGACCGGCCACCGGTGCCAACAGAGGACGGGTTCTGCCACGTCCGGCGCAATGACACTCTCCGCCTCGAGTACCGCGTAGCACTCCACGGGCGTGTCGGCCTTTGCTAGTGCCGATCCAACTGCTCGGCCGATCCGTGCGGCCTCCGGCCTTTTGTCATGACGAAGCAGGCCAAGTGCGAAGACGGCGTTGTCGAAGGGCCAGATCGCGCCACGGTGATAGGCGAAGGGCGCGTAGAACGGCGACCGGGTGGACAGGGTTCGTAGGCCGTATGCCGAGAACATGTCCGACATCAGCAAGCGTCCCACGAGGGCATCGACTCGGTTCGTGCCGACGATGCCGGCCCACAGGGCGTGCCCCGCATTCGACGCCACCATGCGCAGCGGCCGCTTCAGCCCGTCGAGAGCCAGGGCAAACGTGGAATCCTCACTGAGCCAGAAGCGCTCGTTCACGAGCGCGGCCAGCGCTTCCGCCCGTCGGCCGCACCGCTCGGCCGCCTGCAGGTCACGTCGCTCGGCAAGCCGACGCTCGGCCACCCGGAAGGCACCGTAGGCGTACGCCTGGACGTCCAACCAGGCAATCGGTCCGGGTGGGACGTCGAAGCCGGTATGCGTAGCCGAGTCGAAGCTGTCCTTCCACACTTCGTTGAGTAGGTTCGCCGGATCCCGTCGGAGGTACTCGAAGAACCCGTCACCGTCCGGGTCGGCCCACTCATCGATCCAGCGGAAGGCACGCTCGACATTCGGCCACAGGCTGTCAGCGACAACGTGACGCGGATGCCTGCGAACGAAGGCGTCATAGGCAAGGATGAAGAGAAAGGTCTCGTCAAAGCCTCCGTACGAGCGGCCCCCCGCAAGCGGCAACGCCATCTCCTGAGCGTGCACGGACCGAACCTGGTGGAACTCGTGCGGGATCCGCCCTGGCTGCTCCTCGACACGGTCGTCGACCGTCGTCCCCTGGAGCGCGGCGAGTGATCCGAGGACGGCCGGGCCCGACTCGAGCAGCAGTTCGGCCACCCGCTCGTCGTGCCGTATCTGGAGCGCCTCGATCAGAAGGAGAATCACCCACAGCGAGTCTCGGCCGTACAGCGCCGGGTACAGGCCGGTCTGCGCGTCGGACGCGTCGAAACCACGCTCGGTTCGAAGCGACCGCAGGGCGTCAAGTCCCATATCGGTCAAAGCGGCGTGGGTCACGGCGCCGACTCCTTCAGGGCGCGACGCAACGGAGGGAACAGGAAGGCGCACCAGAAGCCGACCTGCACCGCGGTCATGACTGCGCCCAACGACCACAGCACCCACATCCAGGCGCTGGGGATGCGGGTGGCCGTGTAGATGAGCGAACCCACCGGCACGACGTTGAACAGCAACACCAACGGGATACCGAACGGAAGCAACCGGCGGATCGGCTGCTCCTCGTACTGATCGACCCACTCCTCATAACAGAGGAGACGGCGCTCGCCAGCGGCCTCTTGGAGCAGCGGCTTGAGGACAGTGTTGATGTACTGCCCGATGTTCCCGATGTTGGTGGCGTGGTCAAGCACGAGGAGCCCCAACGCCGGCGTCAGCACCGGAAGCAGCAGTAGCAGCATGGGGTTCGCCTGCTTCCCGAGCACGAAGCCGGCGACCGCGCTGCTCACCGTCGCGTTGAGGCCGAGCAGCGTCCATGCCGAGCCGCTACGGCCGGCGATCTCGTCGCGAAGCTTGCCGAACTCCGCGAGGGAAACCTGGATGACGGAAGCGCGATCCCGCTGCTCGTTGCCGGGCTCGCGCGTGGACCTCTTCTCCGACTGGACCGGTCGCGACCCGGTTGACGACGGTTCCCTGTCCACCCAAACGATGCTAGACCAGGACGGTCCCCCTCGTGGGCGCCGAACTTCTGCGGTTGTTGCCAGCCGCGCGGCGCCGGAGGGTCGACGCGCCCTGCCCCTGGCCACGGCACCTGGCAGGCCGTGGCCGCCGTGAGCCCGGCCGTCGCGTAAGCGCCTCGTAAGAGTTCCCTAATGCTGCCGTCATGGGATCGGAGGCGGCTGCGCAGTTCGCTGGAGACAGCCGACGAACCGCGCCGGCAGCACAGTAGGAGGAAACATGTTCCGGTTCCGTCACACCGCTCCCCTCGTCGCCGTCGCAGCACTCGCGGTCACCGCGCCAGCACAGGCGGGTGTCAGCGGTCCGGCCTTCTGGATCGACGGGTCGCTCTACCGGACGGTGGCGACCCCCACCGACCTGTCGCACACCGGCGCACCCGCCTCGACGTACGACACGATCTACGACTTCGGCGGCGAGCAGCTCAACGTCGCAGAGTCCAAGCCCGGGGACACCGACTTCAACGGTGGCCGCTGGGCCGTCCACCAGCTCGCCTTCCCGTCCGGGTACGACGCCGCGCTGACGTCCGGCGACACGAACGGCAACGGCGCCATCGACTCCACGGACGAGCTCGATCTCGCCTTCACCGCGGGCACGGCCGTTGACACCGGCACCATCTTGAAGCGGTTCGTCTGCACCGTGAACCGCATCCCCGCCAACCGGTAGTGCGCGCGGACCTGTCGTTGCCGCGCCGCGAGCGCACTAGCCTTGGTCACAGTGCGGGCGCCGAGTCGGCGTCGCCTCACGGAAGGGGAGGCGTAAGGGTGGCCCGGGTCCTGGTTGTAGACGACGACCCCACGGTGCGGGAGGTGGTCGTCTCCTACGTTCGCGCCCACGGCCACGACGTCGCCGAGGCGGCCGATGGTGAACAGGCGTTGGCCGCGATCCGGTCCGCCCGGGCGGACCTGGTCGTCCTCGACCTGATGATGCCCGGCATCAACGGGTTGGAGGTCTGCCGTCGGCTGCGTGAGGTGGACGACGTGCCCGTGATCATGCTCACCGCCCTCGGTTCGGAGACCGACCGGGTCATCGGCCTCGAGCACGGGGCCGACGACTACGTCACGAAACCGTTCAGCCCTCGGGAGCTCGCGCTGCGGGTGGACTCGGTGCTGCGTCGTGTGGGCGAGCGGCGGGAGGCTCCCGGAGCCGACCGAGTCGTCGACGGGGACCTGGTTGTCGACGCCGCTCGCCATGCGGCATACCGCGACGGGGTCGAGCTTGCGTTGACCGTCCGCGAGTTCGACCTGCTCAGGTTCCTGGTCGCCCACCCGGGACGAGCGTTCTCTCGCGATGAGCTGCTGCGGCAGGTCTGGGGATGGTCCTTCGGTGACCAGACCACGGTCACGGTGCACGTACGTCGCCTGCGGGAGAAGGTCGAGCCGGATCCGACCAGGCCGAGCCGGCTGGTCACGGTCTGGGGTGTCGGCTACCGGTGGGAGTGCGCGTGACCAGCGCTCAGCTGCAGATCGTGCTCATCGCCGCCGCCTGGTCCGGCGGCGTGGGGCTGGCCGGCCTGTTGCTGATCCGAGTCCTGCACAGCCGGTCGCTACGACTTCTCAGCGCCGCCGTGGCGATCGTCGCCGTGCTCGCCGTGCTCGCCGCCATGCTCGGAACCGCCCGAGCGATGTTCATCTCGCCCCACGACCTCCAGGTGGTGCTTCTGGGATCGCTCATCGCGGGCATCATCGGACTCGCCTTCGCGATCGCTGTGGGGGCAGCGATCTCCGCCTCCTCCCGAGTGCTGCGTGACGAGGCGCGGCGATTCGGCAACAGCGGGGAGTTCGCTGTGACCGGTGCCGGGCCCGCCGAGCTTCGCGAGCTCTCGGAGGAGCTCGCCCGCGCAAGCCGGCGGCTGCAGGAGTCGCGCGAGCGCGAGACACGGTTGGAGCAGAGCCGACGCGAGCTGGTCTCGTGGGTCTCCCACGACCTACGCACGCCGCTGGCCGGGCTCCGCGCGATGACCGAGGCGCTGGAGGACGGGCTTGCCGAGGAACCGACCCGCTACCACGCACAGATGCTCTACGAAGTGAACCGCATGGTCCGCATGGTCGACGACCTCTTCGAGCTGTCGCGTATCCACGCAGGTGCCCTCCAGCTCACCCTGCAGCCGGTGCCGCTGGGCGACCTGGTCAGCGAGACGTTGGCGGGAGCCGACCCCGTGGCCCGCGAGCGCCGGGTGCGCCTGGGCGGCCACGTCGAGGAGGGGCTGGAGCTGGTGGCCGACCCGGGCGGACTGTCGCGCGTCATCTCGAACCTCTTGATGAACGCCATCCGCCACACCCCGGTCGACGGAGCGGTCTGGGTGGAGGGACGCGCGGTCCCCGAGGGAGTGGAGCTCAGCGTTCTCGACGGCTGTGGCGGGCTGAGCGAGGAGGACGCGGCACGCGTCTTCGACGTCGGCTGGCAGGGCAGACCGGCGCGCAGCCCCGACAGAGAGGCCGGCGGCCACGGCGCCGGGTTGGGACTTGCGATCGTACGCGGCATCGTCGAGGCACACTCGGGTCAGGTCGCGGTCGCGAACGAGGCGAACGGTTGCCGGTTCCGGGTGCTGCTACCGGCATAGTCAGTGCAGCGGCGCTCCGGTGGAACCCGGCCGACCAGCTCACGCACGCCCAACCGGACCTGGGCTCGCGCCGCGCACGCCGGCCGCGTCGCCACTGCGGACCTCGCCCGGTCGTTCCTGCTACGGGCAGCAGCAGATGGGCTCGTCGATCCCGACGCCGACACCCACGAACTCGCGACCATCACCGACATGCTGATCGGCGCCAACAGCACAGCGGTGAGGCGAAGAGCGAACACGGGGTGGATTCAGAGAGGCCCTTGCGGCGTTCCCGGCTAGAGACTCTGGGCTGACGCGGCGAGCCGGTCGAGGGTCACGGTCATCGTTTCCTCGTTCCGACGCGCCCGGTCCCTCGTCCCGGTGATGAACGGCGACAGCCACGTCACCAGCGCGCCCCGGCGGTCCTGCCACACCTCCGATACCAGGCACCCGCTTTCGGTCGGCTCGAATTCGTAGGCCCAGTCCGCCACACTGAACGGTCCGATCGAGACATGGAAGGCGAAGCGCCGCCCGGGCTCGCAGACGGTCACGGTGCCGTTGGAGGTCCACTTCTTCGAGCCCATCTGGTTCTTGCCTTTGAAGCGAGCACCCGCGGTGGGACCCTTCATCCCCTTCCGCCAGACGGCGCCCGTGGTCTCGGGTGACCACTCGCCCATGCGCGTGATGTCGGCCAAGAGGCTCCATGCCTTCTCGGTCGTGCTGCACATGGTCCGCTGGACTCGAGCGGTCCTCTGCTGCTGGCTGCTGGGCATGGCGACTCCTCCATCTCGTGACGAGTGGAGCCGAAGATGCGGACAGTCCCGTCGGAGAACATCACTCAGTCGAGGGATGTGGCCTCTCAGGGCCGACGCTCTAGTCTGATTGAGTGATCACGAACCGGTCGGCGCCGCATGCGCGGGTGACTCCCGTACTGACCGTGGCCGACGTCCGCGCTGCCGTCGCCTGGTACTGCGAGGTTTTCGATTTCGTCGAACACGTCCGGATCGGCGACGGGCATCGCTCCCAACTCGGCCTACCGGACGCACCCGCGGCCGAGCTGGTGGTCGCCGAAGTCCGGCCGGGCCGACGAACACCGGAACGGGAACGCTCGCACCAAGTCATGCTCAAGGTCGAAGACGTCGCGACAGTGGTCGAGACCGCGGTAGCGCGAGGAGCGCATCTGGTCGAACCGATCCACGACTGGGAGTACGGCGAACGTCAGGCCACCGTCGATGACCCGTTCGGACACCAGTGGATCCTCAACCAGACGCTCGCCGACGTTGCACCCGAGCAGTGGGGTGGCAGCACCGTGAACCCGCGTCCGTCACCCCGGTAACGACTCCCTCCGTCGCACCGCGAGGCATACGCCTCGATCGGGCGGCGTGCAGGTGCGCGTCACTCCGCCCCCGTCCTTCCGCGGCGGGGACGCGCATCTCGAGCCTCGGAGACCGGGACTAACCTGCGAGGTGACTCCACGCAGATGCCAGCTCGTGCCAGGGGCCGGTGGCGGCCACCTCGCCGCCGACGAGGACGACGACCCGGTCGGCCTGGGCGAGCGCCGCCCGCTTGGCGGTGGCACCGATCACGGTAGTCCGCCGTTCGCGGAGCGCTGTCCAGAGCTCGATCTCGGTAGCGGCGTCGAGTGCGCTGGAGACGTCGTCAGCCAGGAGCAGCTCGGCGTCCGCTGCCAGCGCCCGCGCGAGGGCGAGCCGCTGGACCTGGCCGCCGGAGAGCCGGACGCCACGGTGCCCGACGAGGGCGTCCTTGCCACCGGCTTCGTCGATGTCGCGTGCCAACCGGGCGGCGGAGACCGGGTCGTCGAAGTCCCGCCGGTGGCCCAGCAGGACGTTGTCGGAGAAGCTGCCGGACAGCACCCGCGGCACCTGGGCGACGTGGGCGACCTGCGCCGGCCGGAGGAACGCCTGCGGGTCGGAGACCTCCCGACCGTTCCAGAGGAGTACGCCGGAGTGCTCGATCAGGCCGGCGAGGGCCGAGAGCAGACTCGACTTGCCGGAGCCGACCTGCCCGACCAGCAGCACCAGCTCGCCGGCCTCCACGGTGAGGTCCACGTTGCTGACGCCGATCGTGCCGTCGTCGTGGATCGCCGAGAAGCCGGAGAGCTCCAGGCGCTCCAGCGGCACGCGACGGACCGGCTCCGGTTCCGGGGCGTCCCCGCTGACCAAGTCCACCCGCGACGGGACGTCCATCAGGTCGGCACCGCCGGCGAACCGGCTGGTCTCCTTCTGCCAGGCACGTGTCCCCGGTGCCTCGGTGACGACCATCCCCGCGACCCGGCCGAACCAGTCGAAACCACCGACCGCGTTGGCCACGAGCAGGGCGATCGCCAGGCTCCAGCCGCCCCGGAAGTAGATCGCCCACGCGGCCACGACGCCGCACTGCACCATGACCGTGGGTACGCCGTCGAGGAAGGCCTGAACCCGATGCTCCTTCACGGCGGCAGCGACACGACCCGAGTCCACCCGGCGCAGGTGGGCGTGGACGTCGGGGACGGCGGCGGCCAGCTTGATGGTGCGCGCGGAGTCCAGCGCCGACACGAGGGCGCGGCCGAAACCCGCCCGGGCCGTGGACGCTGCGGCCGCAGAGCGACCCGCGATGGGTCGGCCCAGGGTCGAGGCGAGTGCCGAGGCGACCATGACGGCCAGCAGCACCGCGCCGGCCATCCAGGTGCCGGCGAGCAGCGCGGTGACGCTGGCGATGATCAGGCCGTTGACGAAGTCGACCCAGCGGTCGGAGTACCTGGCGTAGCGGTCGGCGTCCATCGAGCGTGCGACGACCTCGCCCGGCGGAGTCCGCGCGAGGCGGCGCTGGCTCGTCTGGCCGTAGAGCACCGCCATCCGGGCTCGGAGCATCACCTCGACCCACCACTGGGGGTAGCGCCAGAAGGCGTTGGCCAACAGGACGGGCGCGGCGAGCAGGCTCACCACGACCGCGGCGGTCAGCCACGTGGGGCTCCCACCACGCTGGAGGTCCTCGACGACGCGTCCCCAGAGCAGCCCGGTGACGGCCCCCTGCGCGCCGGCGAGGGAGGCGATCAGGAACAGGAAAGCTCCCAGGACACCCCACGCCGGACGCACCGCCAGCGCGTGTGCGATGCCGCGCGCCAGGGAGGGACCCGTGCCGACGTCCTCGATCTCCGGCCGCGGACCCGAGCGACGGCGCGTGCCGACACCGCTGTGGCCGGTCTCGGAGAGCTCGGCGGCGACCACGCCCTTGGCGTCGAGGCCCTCACCCGCGGGCAGGTCGTGACCGTGCTCGGTCCGGCTGGCCTCCAGCAGGTCGCGGAACGGCCCGTGCGCCGCGGCGAGCTCGGTGCGGGTGCCCTTCTGGACGACGCGCCCGCGCTCGAGGACGGCCACGAGCGGGGCTCGCTCGATCGTGGACAGCCGGTGGGCGACGAGGATGCCCGTCCTGGCCGCGAGCAGCCGGTCGGCCGCTGCCACCACACGGCGCTCCGTGAGGGGGTCCATGCGCGCGGTGGCCTCGTCGAGCACGACCACGCGCACGTCACGGACCAGCAGGCGGGCGAAGGCGACGAGCTGCTCCTCCCCGGCCGAAAGCGAGGTGCCGCCGGGACCGAGGAGGGTGTCGAGGCCGTCGGGCAGGCCGGCGACCCAGCCGCCCAGCCCCAGCTCCACCACCGCCGCCTCGACCGTGCTGCGCGGGAGGTCAGCGAAGAGGGTGATGTTCTCCGCGAGGGTGCCCGCGAGGATCTCCGTGCGTTGGGTGACGACACCGACCGAACGCCGAAGGCGCTGCAGGTCCAGGTCCCGGACGTCGACGCCGCCCAGGAACACCGTGCCTCGCGGCGGCTCCATAGCGCGTGAGACGAGGGCGGCCAGTGTCGACTTGCCGGAGCCGGTGCGACCGACCAGGGCGACGGTCTGGCCCGCAGGAACCTGCAGGTCGATGCCCTGCAACGCGAACGTGCCCTCGGCGTAGGAGAAGTGCAGGCCGCGCAGCTCCAGGTCGAGGGGCCCCTCGGGAAGCGCGCTCCCGCCCTCGGGCTCGGGCGGGACGGCGAGCATCTGCCGCAGCCGGATGACGGCTCCGAGGCCGGCCTGCAGGTCCGGCAGGTGGTTGGCCACCATCGCGATCTGGCCGACGAACGTCGAGGTGACCAGGAACAGGGTCACCAGCTGGGCGACCGAGAGGCTGCCGTTCGAGGCGAGCGCCACCCCGGTGACCGCGATGCCCGCCAGGAGGGCGTGGAGCAGCACCCCGGCGCGCCGGACCAGGCGGCTCTCAATGGCGACGACGGCCCGGAACTTCGCGTGCACGTCGGCGGAGAGCCGCGCCACACGCCGGATGACGTGAGCCTGGCCGAGGCTGGTGCGCAGGTCGTCGCGACCGGCGATCCCCTCCTCGAGCACGGCGGCGTGGTCGGTCCACGCCATCTCCTCGACGACCTTGCGACGCGCGATCTCACCGAGCAGCGACCGGATGGCGAACCACGTGACGCTCGCGAGCACGGGGAAGAGGATGAAGGACGGCCACCAGGTGAAGCCGGCGACCAGCCACATCGGCAGGGTGGCGAACAGGGTGCGGGCCAGCATCCAGATCTGCCACCGGACGAGGTTGCCGACCTCGTGGGAGTCGTCGTCGATCCGGTCGAGGATCTCGCCCACTGCCTGCTCGCTCAGCGCAGACAGCGGCTGGCGCAGAGCCGCCCGGAGCAGATCCTCGCGCAGTAGGCCCTCCGCGCGGTCCGAGCAGCCGACCCAGGCGACCTTCCCGGCGGTGTCGACCACGGCCGCACCGACGACGCAGATCGCGAGCAACCAGACCAGACCCCGGGTCGGGTCCTCGGCGAGCTTCCCGGCCACGACGGTGCCGAGGGTCATCCCGACTGCTCCCACCGCGGACGCGGCCAGCGCGGCCATCGCCACCGGGCTCCTCATCCGTGACGCGTCGATCCTTCGGGACGGGTCGGCCCCCTCAGAAGCCGGGGGCTGCTGATCCGGTGTGACGGTTTCGGTCGTGAGCGCGGTCATGATGCGACCACGCTATGCGGGATCGGTGACGGTTCTCTCCTGGTTTTCCCGTGAGGGGGCGCCCGACCGACGCCGGGCATCCCCACTGCGGAGGCCTCGACGTACGCGCCCGGACCTGCCCAGACAGATCACAGCGAGCCGGCGAGATGCCCAAGGTGAGGTCCGTCGTTCCGCAGGCGGTCTCGTAGCTCTGCGGGGACTGGGCAGGTCACGTCAGCGCATCTGACCCAATCCGTTCACCCGGATCCGACGACCCCAGCACGCGGGGCCCCGTCCCCGGCGACCGGGGCGGGGCCCGCAAGACGCAGTCGCCGTCAGGCCGGCGACGTCCGACGCCGTGGTCGGGCACGGAGCACCTGGACGCAGGCGGCGAGCCCGACAAGTCCGACAGCGGCGAAGGTCAGTTGGACGACCCAGTCGGCGAGCGAGTGCCGGGTGTAGAACGGCACGCCACCGACGTCGGCGAGCAGGAAGAGGCCGATGAGCACCGTCGCAACCAGGCTCTGACGCGCCCACAATGCCCAGGCACAGCCGAGGAACACAACCGCGAAGGCCGCGGCCGCGAGTGGCACTTCGATCATGAACACGCTGGCTGCCTCGAAGACGCCAGCGACGAGGGCGACGGTGAAAAGGTACTTCATGCTGAGGCTCATGGGAGGCTCCTGGTTTCGGCAACGGTTCACTGCCGCGACCCTAGGAGCCGCAACGCCGGGCCCGGACCCGCCGCAGGAAGTGATCGCCACCTTCCGGCGGAGGATCCTGGCGCGGCGGGACTCCTCCTCGGGAACGATGCCACCAGTGGTGTCACGGCCCTACATTGCTGTCATGCTGCTCGCCGTGTCACCAGCCGTCTGGGCGCCCGCGACCTTTGTCCCGGCGCGACGTGACGCGGTGCTTGCCGGGCTGGTCCTCGCGCTTTCGCAGGTGGAGGTCTGGTGGTACGACGCGGGTGGCGGTGGACTGCCCGCAGCACTGTCATTGGGCGTCGCCGCGCTGGGGATGCTGTGGCGCGTCCGCCGTCCGGGGCTAGCCCTCCTGGTGGTCGCGGTGGGCCTCTTCCTGTGCACGGAGCTCGCTGCACAACCCTTCTCCGCCACCTCGGTGATCACCTTCCTGGCCGCGGTCACCAGCGTGGGAGCGATGCCGCGGCGACGGGTGTCGGTGCTGATCCTCGTTATCGCGCTGGTCATCAGTCCTCTGGGTGTGCAGCCCCTGACGGTGAACATGTGGCTCGCGGTCGCGGTCTCCTCGATCGTCGTCCCGTGGCTGCTAGGCACTCTGTGGTGGCAGCGACAGGCCCGGCGCCACGACGAGGAGAGGCGGATGCATGCCGCGAAGGTGGCGGTGCGCGAGGAACGACACCGGCTGGCCCTAGAGCTGCACGACGTGGTGTCGCACAACGTCGGCATGATCGCCGTCCAGGCCGGCGCCGCCGACGTGCTGCTCGAAGATGACCCGGCGCGGTCACGAGAGTCGTTGCGCGCGATCGAGGAGGGCGCCCGGGCCACTCTGCTTGAGCTGCGCCGGCTGCTCGGGTTGCTTCACGAAGACGACCCCGACCCGCTGCGCAGGCCGAGCTCGATCGCCGATCTGGACCGGATGGTCCGGCCACTGGACGCCGCCGGGGTGAGCGTTGACCTGCAAACCCACGGCGATCCGCGCCTGCTTGGCCGAGAAGTCGAGGTGACCGCCTATCGGATCGTGCAAGAGGCGCTGACCAACGTGGTTGCCCACGCGGCCCCATGCCATGTCGAGGTGGCGCTGCTCTACAACTCGGGGACTCTCGCGGTCGAAGTCTGTGACAACGGCGTGGCGAGGGGCGGCACTTCGCACGGTGGCTTCGGTCTTGCCGGGCTGCGTGAGCGGGTCCGTGCCATCGGCGGCAGCTTCGAGGCAGGGCCACGACCCGAAGGTGGTTTCCGGGTTCATGCGCTTCTTCCGGTGGGCACGTGACCACCGTCCTCCTGGCCGACGACCAATCCCTGATCCGTGTCGGGCTGCGCACGATCATCGACCACGAACCGGACTTGGAAGTCGTCGCCGAAGCGGCGGACGGGGCCGAGGCTTTCGAACTGGCTCGCCGACACCATCCCGACGTGGTGCTTATGGACGTCCGCATGCCTGTGCTCGACGGCATCGCGGCGACCCGCCGCATCGTCGAGACGGGGCTGGCCAGCCGGGTGCTGGTTCTGACCACTTTCGACCTCGACAGCTACGTCTACGAGGCGTTGAAGGCGGGAGCCAGCGGCTTCGCGCTCAAGGACATGCCGAGGGAGCAGTTGATCAACGGGGTCCGCATCGTCGCCAGCGGCGAGTCGCTGCTGGCCCCTGCGGTCACCCGACGGCTGGTAGAGCGGTTCCTGGAGGGTCAGGCCCGCCAGACTGCTCCGCCCGACCCGCGGCTGGCCCGGTTGAGCCCACGCGAGACCGAGGTGTTACGGCTGGTAGCTCAAGGGCTGTCCAATGCCGAAATAGCCGACGCGCTCGTGCTGAGTACCACCACGGTGAAATCGCATGTAGCCAACGTGCTGGCCAAGATCGACGTGCGCGACCGCGTCCAGGCCGTGGTGTTCGCATTCCACCACGGCCTGGCCGGTCCGGCGACCTGAACCGGCCACGGCCGCCCCATCCGCGGCGGCTTGACGCAGCCACATGCCATGACCTGCGCGCACCGCCAGGTGAGTCTTTCCGCCGACAGTCGGACCTGTCGTGACTAGCTGAGCCGCTCGACCACCTCTAACACGGTTTCGGCCACTTCGTCGGGGGCGGTGAGCAGGTGCAGGTGCTCGCCGTCGAGGCGCCGCACCTCCCAGCCGTTGGCCTCAGCCAGTGACGCCTGTTCGGCGTAGCCGTGGCCGAAGGCGATATAGCCCGAGCGACGTGGGAGCCAGTCCTGCGGAGCCGGCGGCTGCTCAAGCAGCAGCCGCAGCGGCACGCGCGGCTCGTCGGTGACGAGCAGATCCCAATGCTCACCGATGACGGCTTGGACGTCCTCTCGAGGCCACCAGGTCGACCAGGGGGCGAGGAGTCCGTCGTGCAACTCCCGTGAGCGCAAGAACGCCGTCCACTCGGGGTCCGGGTCGCGACCGGGCAGGAGGGAGTCGAGGCAGACGAGCTTCGCCCCGACCTCGTCGGCTACCGCCGGGGCGAATCTGCCGGCGTTGGAGTGGGGTACGACCACGTCGGCGCCTTGAGCGGCGGTGACGAACCCAGCCAGCACCTCAGCCGTGTTGACTCCGCCGCCTTCGGCGACCACTGCCTGGTGCCCGCGGTCTCCCAGTGCGGACGCGAGGCGACGCGCCACCGCTGGCGTTGCCAGAGGGCTGGGCAGCAAGCAGAGCCTCACGGCCTCGATTGTGCCGGACACCGATCAAACCCGCTCTGCGGGGAATCGCCCCGGTGGGCCTCTCGTGCGTTCAGGTCGGCGTCATGCCGCCTGCCGCTGCATCGGGGGTGACATGATGCGGGCGGTCATGGTCTACTTACTGACAGTAAGTAAGTGGACGAGCCGCGAGGGGTAGACCGTGGGCCAGGCTGGGGCGCGCACCGATCGGTCATCACCCGTCGCGCGACCAGTTCGCCGGCGGCGTCCCCGAGAGCAGCGGTGGGCAGAGATCCTCGAGGTGACCTCCTCCGTGATCGCCGACAAGGGCGTCTCTCGTCTGACCCTGCGTGATGTCGCCGACCAGCTGGGCTTCAACCACCAGGCGCTCTACTACTACGTCCGGTCCAAGGACGAGCTCGTGCACGCCGTCCTGCGTGACGCCATGCAGAGGGCGATCGAGGAGCTGAGGAACTCCGCGGAGATCTCCGAGCCGGGCCCCCGGCTCACCGCGTTGATCCGGCGGCACGTGCAGCTGACCGTTCGTGAGCAGTATCTGTTCCGCATCTACGAGCGCATCGACTCCCTCCCGCAGAATTTGCGAGCGGAGTTGGAGGCGTTGGAGCGCGAGTACGTCCACGTTTTCCGCGACTGCGTGGAGTCCGCCATCGACGCCGGAGTCATCGCCCGCGGAGACCCGTTCATCCTCTCTCGAGCGCTGCTGGGGATGGCGACGTGGGCGTACCGGTGGGCCCAAGAGTTCGGACCGGGCGAGGTCGAGTCCGCGATCCAGGACATGCTCCGTCTCGTGTCGCTGGCGGACACCGGAGGTCAACAGCATGGGGGCTGACGAGTCGCTGTCTCTCCGGGCGGACTGGCTGGCCGCCTCCCGCGGTGACACCGAGCCGTGGCCGGCTATGCCCGCCGGGTCCGACGCGATCATGCCGCTGAGCTGGGACCGTGGCTCGCCCGAGATCTTCGAGCTCTACGAGCGGGCGAGCCGGGAGCACTATGTGCTCGCGGACGCGGACTGGGCGCAGCTGGACCCCGACGACCACTCGCAGGAGGAACGGGTCGGGCTTGCCTACTGGTTCACGATGCACGGCACGTTCGAGTCCGCGGGAATCTTGACCTTCGCCCGGGCGCTGATCGCCTCTTTCGAGGCCGGAGAGCAGGACGGCATCCGCCGCATGCTGATGACGGTCACGCGTGACGAGAGCCACCACGACGAGATGGCGATGCGCGTGGTCGACAGGGTCCTCCCTGGGTTCCCATATCACTTCACACCCCGGACCGAGCTTGAGCGCGCTGCCTGCCGCAACGTGGCCTGGGTCCAGGAGAACATCAACCGCTACTGGTCCGGATACAAGCGGGCCTACGACAAGACCCGCTTCCAGACGATCCTGTCCTCGTTCGCCTCCGGCGAGGCGGCAGGCACCTACATCTTCGGCCAGATAGCTCAGGAGTCCCGGCATCCGATCTTCCAGGACCTGATGCGTCACATCGCCCGCGACGAGGCCAGGCATTTCCAGCTCGCGAGCCACCTGATGCGGCGCTACATGGGCACTATGACCGACGAGGAGATCGCCAGCATCCGCAAGAACCTCGTAGCCTCCCACGCGTACTTCTCGGTGTTGCTGGACGAACCGAACCCGGTCTTCTGGTCGCAGCTGCCTGCCAGCTGGACCTACTGGAACAAGATCTTGGAGGAGAGGGCCCTCCGCGCAGGGCTGGGGCTCTCCGACCTGGCGGGGCGCCGAGCCCAATGGCGCCGCGCGATGCTGCGCGTCAAGTCCATCACGGACGAGGTCGGCATGGAGTTCCCCGCGATGCCCACCCTCGGCATCGACGGGAACGAGGTGCCATTGCAGGCCGACGACGTAGTGATCGTCGCATTCTAGGAGCATGAGATGAAGGAGCCGCTGCTCGCCAGGTACTTCGAAGACCTCGCCGTCGGGGACAGCCAAGTCACCCGCGGGAGGACCCTGACGGAGACCGATGTCGTTCAGTGGTGCATGTTCACCGGCGACTGGTTCCCCCTTCACTGCGACAAGACAGTGGCCGAGGACTCCGTCTTCGGGCAGAGGATCGTGCCCGGTCTCATGGTGCAAGCCATCGCTGCCGGCCTGGTTGTCCCCGCCGAGACGACGAGTCTGATCGCTGAGTACGGGATGGATCGCCTCCGCTTCCCCGCACCGACGTTCATCGGGGACACCATTCACGTCGAACTGGAGGTGATCGAGATGAGTGAGCGCGACACCGGCGGGCTGGCCAATATCGAGTGGCGTGTGCTCAACCAGAACGACACGCTCGTCTGCACGTGCGTGAACCTCGCCTTGTTCGAAATGTCCCTTGAGTCGAGCAGGGGTTGACGTGGAATCACTTGAGGTCCAAGCGAGCCACGGCGTCCTCACGGTGGCTCTCAACCGGCCGAGCGTGATGAACGCCGTCAACCGGCAGATGGTAGAAGAGCTGACCTCGGTCCTCGACTCCGTCACACAGGATCCGGGGGCTCGCTGCCTGCTCCTGACCGGCCGAGGGAGGGCCTTCTGCGCCGGCCGCGACCTGTCGGAAGCGCGACCCGACGAGGACGCCTACGAAATCCTCACCGGCGTCTTCACACCTCTGCTGAGGAAGCTGCGGGTCCTCGAGATTCCCACGGTCGCCGCAGTCAACGGCGCAGCGATGGGTGTCGGCCTCGGACTGGCGTTGAACTGCGACGTCGTCCTGGCCGCCGACAACGCAAAGTTCTCCTCGCCGTTCGCCAAGCTCGGCGCGGCACTGGACTCCGGGGGGCATTTCCACCTGCCTCGTCTCGTCGGACACCACCGAGCCCTGGAGATGATGTTCACCGGCGACGTCATCCGCGGCCCGCAGGCCGAGGCCTGGGGCCTGGTGAACAGGTCCGTGGCCGGCGCCAAGCTCTTACGCACCGCTCAGGCCCTGGCGCATCGCATCGCGGAAGGTCCGACGGAGGCGTTCAAGAGGCAGAAGGCGCTGGCCCTGCGCTCGGAGAGCCTCTCCTGGGACGAGGTCATGGAGCACGAAGCCACAATGCAGGCGGATCTGGTGAGAACGGCCGACTACGCCGAAGGCCTTGCGGCCTTTCGCGAGAAGCGCGCACCGCGCTTCACCGGGGTGTGACGACCCCGGTAAATCCACACTGGAGCTCGGGCGAGAAAGAGGGTGACACCACTGAGCACGGCGATCGGCGATCTGGTGCGGCGCAACGCCGAGCGCCGCAGCGAACACGCAGCCTACATCTACGCCAGCGGAGACCGGACCGACTGGGCAGGGTTCAACGAACGGGTCAACCGGTTGGCCAACGGGCTGCTTGCCCGGGGCTGCAAGAAGGGCGATGTCGTCGCTTCCCTCAGCATGGACGGCCCCGTGCTGAACGAGGTGTTCTTCGCTCTCGCGAAGATCGGGGCGGTCCGCGTGGGCGTCAACTACCGGTACTCACCACCCGAGGTGGCCTCCCTGGTGAAGCACTCGGGGGCACGCTTCGCGATCGTGGAGGACCGGTTCCTCGACCTGCTGAGGCTGGCACCCCCGGTCACCACGTTCCGTTGTGGGGACGGGCAGAGCCCGTCAGCTGACTACGCGGACCTGATCGCCGCGGGAAGCCCCGGCGAGCCGAGGATCGCCGTGGACGAGCAAGACATCGCTGCCATCTGCTACACGACAGGGTCGACCGGTCACCCCAAGGGCGCGCTGTGGACGCACCGCAACGTCGTGGAGGCCATCGGACAGACCGCCCTGGCTTCAGGAATGCGCCCGGAGGACGTCTGGCTGCATTGCCTTCCCGGTGCCGGGGTCCCCGGGCTGCTGGCGATCTGGAACGTCGTCCTGGGCTGGTGCAGCGTCGTCCTCGACCAGTTCTCGCCGAACGCCTGCCTCGACGCCATTCAAGCGCACGGTGTCACCTCCACGGTCTGGGTCCCGACGATGCTGCATGGCGTCATCGTCGAACAGCAGCGGGAGCCGCGGTCTGTGCAGACGATGCGGAAGGTGGTGTACGGGTCCGCTCCTTCCACACCCGCGCTCATCCGCCGTGCCCTTGCCACCTTCCCGGTCGCCGAGCTGGAGCAGTGGTACGGCAGCACTGAGGGCGCTGGAGGGTGGTTCACCCGCCTGGACCACAGCGCTCATCTGGCCGCCATGGCCGGCGACGAGGCACTGCTCACTTCGTGCGGCAAGGGGATGCAGCACGTCGACCTCGCGATCCGGGGAGAGGACGGCACCTTCCTCTCGGCGGGGGAGATCGGCGAGATCTGCGTCGCCAGCCCGAGCGTCATGGTGGGCTATCACGAGGAGCCAGGCCTGACCGCCCAGAGGCTCGAGGACGGCTGGCTCCGAACCGGGGACGTGGGACGCCTCGACGAAAAGGGCTTCCTCTACATCCTGGACCGGCGCGAGTTCATGATCATCTCCGGCGGCTACAACATCTACCCGGTCGAAGTCGAGAACGTGGTCGCGGAGCACCCTGCTGTCGCCGAGGTCGCTGTGGTGGGCGTGCCCGACGAGCGATGGGGTGAGGTGGTCACCGCCGTGGTCACTCTCAACCCCGGCGCCGAGCTCGACGTCGAGGAACTGCGTGCTTCGTGCCGCTCGCAGCTGGCCTCCTTCAAGGTCCCCAGGCACATCGTGGTGCGAGACGACCTTCCCCGGGGTCCCACCGGCAAGCTCCTCAAGCGCCAGATCAAAGAGGAGGCTGTACGACAGGCGCAGGTATGACACCCCTCCAGATCCCCTGGATTCCGCGGTACCCGTAGAGAGGAGTGGTCGTGGACTTCACCTTCGCGCCCGAGCAGCAAGATCTCCAGCGCAGGGCGCGCGAGTACGCCGGCGGGCTCCGCAACCAGGCCGCCGCTTGGGACCGCGGCGACCACGTGGACATGCATGCCCTGACCCGACGGGCCCATGATTTCGGTCTGACCGGTCTCACCCTGCCCGAGCGGTACGGCGGCTTGGGGCTGAAAGCCGTCGAGTGGACGATCGTCATCGAGGAGTGTGCTCGTGCATCCGGGAGCTGGCTCCCGGGTGATCCGACGTTCATGACCTCCGGCCCCGGGCCGATGATCATCCTCGCATCGGACAGCGAGACCGCGAAGGAGCAGGTTCTCCCTGCACTGAGCAAGGGCACGGCCTTTGTAGGCATCGCGATCACCGAACCCGGGGCGGGATCCGGAATGACCGACCTGGACACGGCTGCCGAGCCGGACGGAACGGGCTTCCTTCTCAATGGCCAGAAGCGATACATCACATCAGGCGGTGAGGCTGACTACCTCGTGGTGTTCTGCCGCTTCCACGGCATCCCGGGGGCCAACGGTGTCGGCGCCGTCCTCGTCGAACGCGACGCCGTCGGAGTGCACTACGGCGAGAACCCGGACTGGTTCGGGTTGCGAGGGACTCCGCACCGCGAGATCACCTTCGAGAACACACCCGTGCCGGGCGAGCACGTGCTCTTCCGCGAGGGGAACCTGCGGCAGCTCATGGAAGCGTTCAACTACGAGCGTCTCCACAACGCCACGCTCAGCCTCGGTCTGGCCGAGGCGGCATTCGACGCGGCAAGAGCCTTCGTGAGCGAGCGGGAGCAGTTCGGCCGCCAAATCATCGATTTCCAGGGGGTTCAGTGGCAGATCGCCGACATGTTCACCGACATCGAGGCCTCACGGCTGATGGTGTACCGGGCCGCCGCCGCCGCAGTAGACGGCCTCTACCCCAAGGGGCTGGAGACCTCTGCAGCCAAGCTCCACGCCAACGAGATGGCGACAAGGGTCGCCTACACCGCCGCCCAGTTGCACGGCGCGCTGGGGTTCACTGACGGCGCCGAGGTCGAGCGGATGCTGCGTGATGTCCTGATCATGCCCATCGCCGGAGGCACGCCGAACGTGCTTCGCAACAGCATCGCCGCCGAGCTGTTCCCTGAGAGAAGGTTCCCTCAGCGCCCCGTCCAGCACTAGCTCTCGTCGACCACAGCGTACGGAGCCGCAATGAGCATCGAAGTCGAGGTCGCTGACGGTGTGGGGACGATCCGCATCAGCAACCCGCGCCGCAGGAACGCATTGACCCCGCAGTCTGTCGACGCGATCCGGGCGGAGTTGCACCGGCTGTTCGCGGATCCGGCCGCGCGGTGCGTGATCCTGACCGGTGCCGGAGACACCTTCTGCTCCGGAGCGGACCTGAATCCCGTGCACCAGGCCCACGAGGAGGGAGCACCTCCCGATCTGGGCCGCTCCCTGACCGAGCACTACCACCCGCTCGTGTCGACCCTCGTGCACGGCCCACTGCCCACCATCGCTGCCGTCGACGGGGTCGCGGCCGGGGCCGGCCTGGCCCTCGCCCTCGCGTGCGACCTCCGCCTCCTAACCCACCGCGCCTCGCTGAGGTTCTCCTTCGTGGACGTAGGACTGGCGCCGGACTCCGGTGCCTCCTACTTCCTCCCGCGGCTTCTCGGGCGGTCACGCGCCGCCGAGCTGGCTCTGCTCGGCGGGGAGCTGGATGCGGGTCAGGCCGTTGCCACCGGCCTGGCTGTGGCAGCGGTCGATCCGGGACAGCTCCAGGACCACGCCCGCCGGGTCGCCCAGAGAATCGCCTCACTCCCCCCGCTGGCGGTGGAGCGGACACGGCAACTGCTCCGGTACGGCGAGACCCGGCCCCTTCCCGACGTGTTGGCGAGGGAGGCATCAGTCCAGCGGGAGCTTGGGGCGACGGCAGAGCACCGGCAAGCGCTCGACGGCTTCTTCGAGCACCGGCGGCCCGACCCCGGGCGTGCCGGTCCGCCGACAAGTTGACGGCACCGTTGAGATCTCGGCCAACGACTGTTGTGCCGGCATCACGGGCGTAGACCCGGCTGGAAAGGAGCCCGTCCTGGTGGACGGAGAATCCCCGGGTTCGTTGCGCACCTAGCGGTAGGGCCCCGTTTGCCGGGGGCGCTGCCGATCGGCAACCTCGACAGGCGACATCGGCTGCAGGACCCTTGACAAGATTTCCTGTCAAGGCCTACCTTCGAGCCCATGGACGACATTCGAGTACTCAGTGACGCTGTCGTCGTCGAAGTGGCGCTCGATCCGATCCGGGCCTCGATCCTCGATGCTCTGGGTGAACCCGGATCAGCGGCATCGGTCGCGGCGAAGGTCGGCTTGACCCGTCAGAAGGCGAACTATCACCTGAAGGCGCTGGAGGCGCATGGACTGGTCGAGCCGGCTGGCGAACGCGCGTGGGGCGGCATCACCGAGCGCTACGTGCAGCGCTCGGCACGGCATCTCGTCGTCGCCCCCGACGTGCTTCAGGGCAGAGCCCCCGACCCGAACGAGGTCGCCGATCGTCTCTCTGCTGCCTATCTGGTAGCGGTGAACGCTCGGACCGTGTCCGAGGTCGGGTCGATCGCCAGTAACGCGGCGGCTGGGACGCGGGTGCCGACCCTGACCGTCGACACGGTGATCGGGTTCAAGTCGCCCGAGGATCGCGCCTCGTTCGCCGCCGAACTGCAATCGGCTGTCGCCGAACTGGCCGCCCGATATCACCACGATGACGGGCGACCCCACCGCCTCACCGTGTCGTCGTACCCAAGACCCAAGGAGGACTCGTGAACAATCCCGACCGGTTCGACCGGATCGAACATCGAGCCGAGCACACCCGAGAGCTGGCCGCCACCCCGGAACAGATGTGGGACGCCATCGCAACCGCTGAAGGGATCTCGGCCTGGATGGTGCCGACCCGGCTGGACCCGCAGATCGGTGGTGAAGTCTCATTCGATCACGGCGGGCTCCGATCGACCGGTGTCATCACCGCCTACACCCCGAATCAGCGTTTCGCGTACGAAGAGCCGTGGCCGATGACCGAGGAAATGCGCGAGTGGGTGGCCGACACCGCTGGACACGAGGTCACTGACGAGGAGCTGGCGTCGATCTCCCCGATAGCTACAGAGTTCTTGATCGAAGCAGCGTCAGGCGGCAGTTGCATCCTCCGCGTCGTCTCGAGTTCGTACGGGAGCGGAGCGGACTGGGAGAGCGAGTACTTCACCGAAATGGTGGCCGGCTGGGGCGAGATCCCATTCGGCCCCGACCAACAGGCGCCTTGGCTGGACAACCTCACCCGGCACCTCAGTGCGGCACGCGCCAAGGAAGGAACACCCCGGTGACCACCTCGCAACCGACGCATCACGAAACAACCTCCAGGCCGGCCAACCGAGCACACTGGCACTCGTCCGACGCGGCGCCCTGGCCGGTGCGGCAGCGTCCGTCGGTGCCACTGCGGGGCGGCCATCGCGCGCTGCACTACCGGACCACCTCTCCGTGAGGCGATCCTCGCTCGCGTGCTTGTGCAGCCGCCACAGCGCGGACGGTCTCATATTCGTTGAGACTGATCCGGACGACGCCCACCTGGAAGTCGGCCCTGGCGCCCTCTGACGGGTCGATTTGCTGCAGCACGGTCTCCATAGGCACGGGCGGGTCCCAGTGCTCGACCGACGCCAGCAACACTCCGCTGTGCGAACCGCTGGGACACGCCCGGGCCTCCGACGTGGTCCATGCACGGACCGGCGAAGCAAGCTCGGCCCGGCCCATGAGGAGCCGCTCCGGTGCGCCTAGATAGATGAGGGCCACGTCGCCGGCCGCAAGCGCGTCTCTGTGTGGCTCGTCGTCACCGATCCCCCACATCTCGGCTGCCAAGCACTCGGCGACCAGTCTGCGCACCGCCGGCACATTGGCCACATCCCCCGGTACCGAGTTGAAAAGGTAGTAGGCCACTCCACGCAGGATAACGCCCAGGGTCGGCGCCGTGCTGCGTTGGCGATGCCTCACAGTCATACCGCCCGAAGCGGCCGCGGTCGACCGCCGCGAGTCGACGGAACCCCGGCATGGTCGTGTGGTGCCCGGCACTGGGTCCGGTGGAGGGTGCCGCGCGAGATTTCAGGGCCGCCTGGCCAGCACGTCGAGGCGCACGAACGTCTGGTCAAACGTGCCGTCGTGACGGCGAAGGCGGTCCAGCGCCTCGACCGCCTCGGCCTCGATGATGGACGCGACGTCCGCTCCGACGTGCCTCGTGAGCACCAGGACACCCTGACTGCGGAGCAGCGCCGTCAGCTGCTCGGCACTGAATGTGCGCCGCTGGGCCACCGTGTGAACGCCGCCGGGCGGCACGTCGAACCCGGCTTCCCGCGGCCGTCCGGCCGCGGTTCTTCGGGTCACTGTCAATGCCGACGACCCGTCCCTCCGGGACCAGCGCGGCGATCTCCGCGGTGAACTCGCCGGTGCCGCAGCCGAGATCGACGACGACATCGGCCCTCGAGGGTCTGTGCCGCTCGAGGAACCACTCGTCGACCGCCCGGTGGTGCTCGGACGCCGGGACATACTGCTCCCCCCGCCACCGTGCGCGCGGGACCTCTGGCTTCATGGCGACTCCTTCCGCCGACCGCCCACTCCACCCGTGGCTCGTCCACCCCTCTGTCGTACCAAGGGATCTCACCGCCCACAACCAGGTCAGCCCGGACGTTCAAGGTGTCAGCTCCGGTAGCAAGCAGAGTCGGGCTTGAGACTGGCAAGCACCACCGCCGCCGGTCTGCTAGCCGTGTCCGACGCGGGGCGAACCCTAGGAGGTCGCGCGCCTTGTCAATGGCGTAGAAGGTCTCGTCACGCCCCATGTCCCGACGCACATCCACCCCGTCGTAGAAGCGGTCCTGGATCTCCTGGGTCGTCGCAGCCACGGACATGTCGGCGTCGTTGGCGACGTTGAAGACCTCGTAGCCCAGCCCGTCGACCTCCAGGCAGCGTTGCACCATCTGGCCCAGGTCGCGGACGCCGATGTAGGCGAACAGGTTGCGACGCCGCAGCGACGGGTCGGCGAGGAAGGCAGGGAAGATCCCGGCGCACTCGTGCGGCTCGACGACATTGTTGATCCGCAACCCGTAGACGTCCGCGCCGGGCCCGGGCCTGAAACGACCGCGCCGTCACCTCGTTGGCCACCTTCGACATGGCGTAGGAGTCCTCGGGGACGGTCGGGTGGTCCTCGTCGATACGTTCCGCTCAGCGCCCGCAGCGTAGAGGCGACTGTCGATGCCTTCCGCAAACGCGCGGCCCTTCGATCCGCTAGGCGCCGCGAGACTCCGCCGTTGAACACGCCGCCGAGGACAGAGCCAATAGCTTCACCTAACACCGTAGGACCTCGCCACAGCGGCGGAGATGACGTCGGCTCAGGACGAACGAAGCCAGCGGCGAAGCCTCTTCGTGGGCAGCCGAGCCCACGCCTTCACGAACTCGGTCTCTGCCTCGGCCCCGCGCATCTGCTCGAGTGCGTGCAAGCGCCCGAAGGTGAACGAGTTCTCCCCCTCGAGGTGGGCTTGGATGCCGTACTCGCGAAGCCTCGTCCGGGCCACGACAGCGTCCTGGTGGAGGCCAAGCGACTCCTGCAACCGCTTGGCATCCCGCGCCAGTGCGCGGGCGCGACCTCCGAACACCGGGACGGCCGACTCAGCGGCGTAGCGCAGACGCTTGGCCTTCTTGCGCGCCTCGTGCAGTGCGAGGTCCCGGGCGTGAGCGTCGTCGGCCGCGTCGATCGCCCGGACAGCGGCGCGCATGCGCTTGGCATCGCGCTCGAGCAGCCGAGGAACATCCTTGCGGGCCGGGAGGTCGGCGCGGGGCGCGAAGGGCGGTGTGTCGACCAGGCTGTCGAGCGTGTCGAGGAGCCGGAAGTAGCGCTGGTCGTTCATGACCTCGTGTCCGTGGTCGAGCCCGATGCGACCGGACGTCCGCAGACTGTCGTCGATCCGCCGGGCGACCGGCCCGATGACCAGCTCGGCCGGCTCGGAGGCCACGAGGGCGTCGAGATGCTCGCGCAGCACTTGGGCGTCGCGGGCCTCGCTGAGTGCCTGGCCGAGCCAGCGGAGGTCGTCGCGGAGGGCGTCTGCGTGGATCGTCTCCAGGATGGGCTTGTACGTCGTGAGCGCGGACCTGAGTCTCCGGGCGGCGATCCGCAGCTTGTGCACCGACTCAGGCTTGCCCGACCGGACTCCTGCGTCATGTCGGTGCAGCTGGCTTCGCTGTTCGGCGACCCGTGCAAGGAACAGCTGCCCCACGCTGCCCTTGGCGAGGTGCTTGCCGGAGGGCCGGCTCGCCGACGGCGTCGGCGCGAGGTCCCCCAGCGTTCGCGCAAGCTTCGACGCAGCCTCGGCCGGCACCGCTCCTGCCTCCAGGAGGGGCTGCTCGACGCTGTCCAGCACAGTGACCGGTCCATCGGCGAGCTCGACCTCCCACTCGCGCCAGTCCACGATCCGTTCCGGTGCCAGGAGCCGCTCGCCCCGCACCTCGTCGTCGCACACCTCGGCGATCACCGAGGAACCCTGACGTTGGAGCGAGTACTGACGTCGCCGAGTGCTGATCTTCGCCACGGGCACGAGCTCCCGGTCCCGGATCACGACCCGCACCTGGTCGAGCAGCTCTGCTGGGATCGGATCGTCATCGCCGTGGAAGGGCTTCCGCAGCTCGGTGCGAGTGTCTCCGCCTCTCGGGAGCTTCAGATGCCAGCCGGCGTCCTGACCGCCGGACCGGCGCCGAAGGGTGATCCGGTTGCGTGCCAGGTCCAGACCCACGGTGTCGAAGTAGATGGCCTCGAGCTCGTGGACGATGGGCTGGGAAACCGACCGCACGCTCTCGAGGCCGTCCAGGGCGGGGAATACGCTCTCCCGGCCGACGTCGTACTTGCGCTCGATCTCGTCCTGCTGAGCCGCGGCCATGGTTCATCATCGACCCGGCGGCACGCTGAGGAAACCGTCCGATCGGAGCACGTCAGGCGGGCTGGCTCCGCGCCTACCGCAGCGGCGACCTCGTTCGCTTCGAGGGAGAGGGGCTGGTCTTCCTCGGCCGCGACGACGACCAGGTCAAGATCGGCGGACGGCGCATCGAGCTCGGCGAGGTGGACAGCGCCCTGCTCGCCCCCCTGGCGTGGTCGGCGCTGCGGCTGTGGTGCGGAGCACAGTCGTACCCGAAGCCACGTGCGTTGGCTGCGTAGCCGAGCGGACGGAGGGCGAAGATGTTCTCGATGCTGCGGAGCAGGGAGTAGTGGTTGTATGCGGTGTCGTTCCAGGTGCCGGCCGCGATGTGCGGGGACAGCAGGAGCGCGCCGGTGCGGCCGCCGCCGAGGCCGTACCCGCCGGGCAGCGGGCTGTTGGGGCCAGGGCCCTCGCCGCAGCAGGCGTCCGCGCCGTTGGTGTCGGCGGTGTCGGCTTCGTCGAAGGTGATCACCAGGAGGCCGTTTTGCCGGTAGGCCGGCGAGGCGAGGATGCGGGGGATCCACTTGCGCAGCCAGGTGTTCGCGCTCGTCAGACCGCCGGGTCGCCCGTCTGCGCAACGAAGCGACCACCGCAGCGTCCAGGCCATCGGGCCCGACATCCGCAAATGGGTCAGGGCATGGAACCAGAACAGCCCAAGCCATTCCTCTGGACCAAGAGGGCCCAGCAGTCCTGGCCTCACTCGGCCGACTGCTACAACGAACTACCGACGCGGGACCCTAGGTCAGCGAGTGCTTCGGGACGGTTCGTGATGACGCCGTTGACCCCCATCCGCAGCGCGCGCTTCATGGCGGACTCCCGGTTGACGGTCCAGACGTGGCACTCCATACCGAGGCCACGGACTCGTTCGACGTATCTGCGCTCGACCCGGCAGTGGTTGGGGTTCACCTGGTCGGCCCAGGTCGCGAGGGCCGGCAGGTTCACAGTGGAGGGTGCGCCGAGCACTCCCACGGGAACCGAGGGCAGGAGGGTCTTGTGCTCCTTCATCGCGGCGACGTTGAACGACTGGACCACGAGCTTTCTACCCCCCAGCGCGTGCCCGAGCCCCGGAAGCGCACTGAGGGTCGCGGCCACGTCGGACACGATGCCGGGGTACTGCTCCGGTGCCTTCAGCTCCAGCAGCAGGCCCACCCCGCGGCTCCATGCTGTCTCCAGTGCCTCCGCCAGCGTGGGCAGCCGCTCACCGCTGAACTCCGGCGACATCCACGATCCGGCGTCGAGCCGCCGCAGCTCCTCGTAGGTGAAGTCACCGACCTGCCATGGAGCCCGCCACGGGAAGACCTCAGCAGCATTGGTCGTCCGCACGAGCGTGGTGTCGTGGATGAGCACCAGAACGCCGTCCTTGGAACGCTGGACGTCCACCTCCACCATGTCTGCACCGAATGCGGCCGCCCGCTCGATCGCGGCAATCGTGTTCTCCGGGGCCACCTCGCTCGCGCCGCGATGGGCTACGTTGAGCACCCCGTTGGGGAGTCGGCAGGCTGTACGAGTGGCGATGTTCAGCAGCGTCAGGCCCACAAGATCGTTTCCCTCCATACCGGCAGCCACTGAGAGGCTCCTGGGCGCGGGTGAACCGACCGTGACGTGGACGTGGCGCGGTGACGGCGGTTGACCGAAGAGTCACCCCCACATACGAAGGAGCGTGGGCAAGTGACCGGCGCGAATGCGTTGAATGCTCAACACGTCGTTCCCGGTGGAGTGCACAGTGATCTTGAGCCAGTCGTCCTCGGCCTTGGCTGCACCGTCGACCGTGACCCGGGTCAGGTTGCCCGCTGAGCCCTGCACGCCGTAGAACGACAGCCACCTTGAGCCGTCGGCCAGCGGGTGGTCCTGGTTGAACTCATGGCTGTCCCCGTTGAAGAGGTAGACGGACCCGTCGAAATGGTTCGCCTCGTCGATCATCGCCTGCACCAGCGGGCGGAACGCCGAGTAGTCGGAGTACTGGGGGTCCTGCACGGTGGGGTCGAACATGTCGGCCTGCTGCATGAGCACCACCGCGCGGCCACCGTCGGCCTTGGCCTGCTCGAACGCGCGCCGCATGTTCGCGATAGTGGTCTCCATCCGGTCGCGCTCCTCCGCGACCTGCTCGGGGACCGGCGCGGTGTAGCCCAGTCCGGTCCAGGGGGCGAGGTCGTTGTTGCTGCCCACGACGTGCAGCGTGGCGAAGCTGACCCCGGCCCGGGTGTAACGGACGTTCTCGGGGAAGCCTTGCGCATCCTGCGACCTGACCGCGACCGACTTGCCGAGGGTGCGACCGGGGTGGTCGAAGAACATCTGCCGGATCGTGGCGAGCCGCTCCAACGGCTGGTAGATCCCGTTGTTGGAGCGGTGGCAGTCGGTCCACTCGTTGTCGCCAGGGGTGTAGACGAGCGGGTCGTCGAAGCGGTCGAAGTCTTGTCGAACCGCGGCCAAGCGCTCGTTGTCGCAGGTGGTCGAGCCGCTCTTGATGTCCCCCAAGTGGGACACCATCCGTACGTCGGGGTCGGCATTGATCTGGTCGATGAAGGTCGGGAAGCCGGCCAGCAGCGCGTCGCCGTACGGGACGTCCCCGATCACCGCGAAGGACCAGGTCTGGTCCGTGTGGGCGGCGACCGGGCTCGCCGACGTGAGTGCCGCGCCCGCCAGGGTCGCGACGGCAAGGACGCTCGTAGGGAGTCGACGCATGGGACCTCCTCAGTCGTTTGGCAGATGCAGGTTGTCGCAGGAAAGTGAAACGCCGACCGGCAACGGCTGACCGCTTCGTGAACATTGGGCCGATTCGGCGTGCACACGGACGACGGGGTGATCACGGCCCTGACGGGGCGACCCGTGCGGGTGCGCGCCGGTAACCCGCGCTCGCGGGATGGAACCGGTCGATGCGTGGAACGAATTCTTGCCCCACGGCCGGACACCCAGCAGATCGCGCTCTTTCCTGGGCGTCCGGCTTCGACGCCCCCCTGCTCGGCGCACGGCACGGTCCTCCGCGAGGCGGACTAGCGCTAGCGCAGCCGCTTGCCGATCACGCCGTCGTAGGCGGCGAACAGTCCCTTGCCGCTGGTCAGCCGCATCACTGTGCCGACGTTCGCGCGCGAGGCCGTCGTCGGATCGGTCACGCAGGCGTCCACACAGCCGTCGGCGAAGGCGACGAGCACCCGCCCCTGGTTGTCCACGTTGATGTCGTTGAAATCGAGCAGGTTGCGCTGGTCGCAGATGTTGTCGTCGGTCGCGGTCTTGTTCGACGTGCCCTGCAGGTCGATGCAGCCGCGCTGGACCGGGTCGTTAGGCGTGGTGTCCGTCGTCGTCCACGTCTGGCCGCCGTCGTACGTCATCGACACGTAGAGATGCCAGACGGCGGGGTTGCCGTCCGGTCCGACGAAACCGTTGTGCTGGTCGTCGCCGACCGCGTCGGTACCCAGCCAAGCGAACGCGGCCCGGTCGTCGTCCCCGGCGATCACCTCGGGGAACTGCACGTTGTGCACCCCCATCGGGGTGCTCACGTCGACCGGCGTGGACCACGTACGACCGTGGTCGGTGGACATCGCGATACGCGCGGAGCTCGTGGCGCCGTACGTCGTCTCGGTCGGGTTCACGCCGTCCTCCCAGCCGAGGTAGAGCCGACCGCCCGGGAGCTTGTCGCCACGACCCGGTGCAACGGAGGGGTCGCTCTCGTCCTGGTTATCTCCGGCGTCGACGCGACGCACCGACCACGTCTGCCCGTTGTCCGAGCTCACGCTGACCGACGGGTGGCCGCCGAAGAACTCGGTGTTGGTCAGGTTGCCCGCCGTCGGCGTACCACCGCAGCCCTTGATCGGTAGGTAGACCGTGCCGTCGGAGGAAACCCTGATGTGACCATGGAGGGCCGAGCAGGCGCCGCCCTCGGCGGCGATCGTCGGGTCTGGTTCGTCGGCAGCGTTGGCCGGCGTGTTGTAGGCCGGCGAGACCGGCCCGAAGGTCAACCCGCCGTCGGTGCTCGTGGCGCAGCCACCGCTGTAGGAGTTCTGCGCGCAGTAGTACACCGCGTCGGGGTATGACGTCGTCGCCTGAAGCGCCGCCCCGGCCGCGAACGGGCCACCACCCACGGACTGGTGGTCGAGCACCGTGCCCACCCCGCAACCCTGACCGGGCTGCCAGCTCTGGCCCGCGTCGTCGGAGAAGGAGAACAGGCTGCAGGCCAGCGCCAGCTGGGACACGAACGTCCGGCCGGTGCCGCGATCGGTGAACGTGATGGGGTCGAACGTGGTCACCGACGACGGTGGGGTCGTGTCCTGGACCGTGATCCGACCGGGCACCACGCTGTCGTCCCAGGTGAGCCGCTTCTCGAAGGTGTCCGCGCCATAGATCGCGGTGTTGCGCAGCGGGTCCCAGCCGATCGACGGCTCGCCCCCGTCCGCGCCAGTGCGGTACGCCGTGAACGAGTTGGGCGGGCCGGAGCCCTGGCGAGCCTGCGCCGCGGGCATGCTGCCGAGCAGCAGCACCGACACCGCCGCGATCGGGGCGAGCGCAAGAAGGCGAACCGAGCCCGAGTGAGAATCCATGTCAAGGGACCTTTCGAAGCCGACGCCCCTCCCCAGGACCCGCTCAACCTAACCCGCCCGTCCACGCCGTGGGAATCCGTCGCCGTACGCCCGTAATGACCAAGGGCCGCTACCTGGCAAACGCCGAGGTCAGAGGCCCCCCTTTCGGTGGGTGGCAGGTGCAGGATTCGAACCTGCGTAGGCACTGCGTTTCGTCGCAGTGTGATGCGACCGTGCTGCAACATCCCACCAGGATCCGTCAGCGACCGAAGAGCGCGTCGACATTCGGTAACCGCTCGAAACGGGAGAACGTACCCTCGTCAGCGATCTCCCTCGCAGCCTGCAGGAATCCGCCCCACGCTGTGCGCGCCAAGGTGCCGCCCACGCTGATCCGCCGTACCCCGAGCTGCGCCGCCTCCGCAACCGTTGTGAAAGGGGTATTGACCAGCAGGTTCACTGGTTTGGGTGAGACCGCGGAGATGATCGCCCCGACGTGCTCGAGATTGTTGATCCGTGGAGCGTAGAGACAATCGGCACCCGCGTCGGCGTACGCGCGCAGCCTTCGAATCGTCTCATCGATGTCGGGACGCCCGACCACGAAGCCCTCAGACCGCCCTGTGAGAACGATCCCCGTACCACTCTCGTCGATCGCCCTCCGCGCGGCTTCCACCCGCTCTACGGCCAGATTGAACTCGAAGAGGGGATCAGCCTCGTCCCCCGAGGAGTCCTCGATCGAGAGCCCGGCGATCCCGGTCTCCGCGGCTAGTCTCACGTTCGCCGCGACCTGTTCCGGATCAACGGCGTAACCGCCCTCGAAGTCAGCGTTCACCGGCACCTTCACCGCGTCGCTGACGAGACGTAGATGCTCCAGTGCCTGCTCGAGTGTGACTCGGCCGTCCGAACGACCCAACGTCCAAGCCAGCCCAGCACTCGTCGTGGCCAACGCCCTAAAACCCATGCGCTCCAGGGCCCGCGCACTCCCCAAGTCCCATGGGTTGGCCATGACGAAGCATCCCGAGGAGTGCAGCCGACGGAACTCGCCAATCCGATCATCCTGAACGCTCATGCCACACCTCGTACGGGCCGGGAGTCAGCACTCTAGTCCGAGACAGCTCACCTCAGGGGTGATCGGCAACAACAGCGCCGTCTCCCGAGCCGCGCCATACCGCCGCCTGTCGGCGCGGCTCGACCCCACAGATCTGGCACAGGCCCGACCACAGATAGGGTGCCGCGCCCAACCCCGATCCGCTGACACCGGTGCGAGCGACATATCGGATGACGAAAGCCTCTTGGCGATCGAGAGCCGTGCGGCAAACCTGAACCTTGGCGAAGGGAGTGGACATGGAGCGCTGGGAGTACAAGGTCGCGGACCTGACGAAGGTGGAGAAGGACATCAGTGAGCTCAATCGGCTCGGATCCGAAGGCTGGGAAGTGGTCGGGATGGTGTCGACCTGGGGAGCTGGCGGGTTCAAGTTCGTCCACCCGATCGCCCTGCTCAAGCGGCAGGTGTTGGAGGGCTGAATCAATCCGCAGTGCCGTTCCGCGACCCGTCACTTCGCCGCGAACCGGCAGCTTCTTGCAGCCGACCTGCCGAGTGGCCACGGCCGGCTCGTCACGAGGTTTCGCCTCCATGCCCTCGATCGCCTTGCCTAGGTTGGAGACGACGTTCGATAGGGCTAAGTAGCGCGGGTTCGTGTTGGCCTTTTGGCTCGCAATGCCGGGTGCGAATCGAGCGCACGCGCTCCTGCATGGCGAGGAGTTCGTCCGATTACGTCGACGTAGGCGGTACTCATGGGGCCATGAGACACCGACGCGGACAAGCTGTCGAGATTGTGAAATGACGGCCATCTGCCGCTGCCCCCTTCGATCCGAACGCCCCGCCGGGAGTTGACGCCGGATCGCGGACGCAACACGTAAGTACTAGCGTCACACCGCCGCCAGAGCTGCGCTCCTCAATGGAGGGTTCCTGCCGAGCCCGCGGAGGAGCGCGGAGCTGACGCTGGTCAGCCCTCAGCTGACCCCGCCCCCGGCCCCGGGGTCGGCCAGCACGTCGCGCCAGGAGTGCCGCGGGGCGAACCCTAGGAGGTCGCGCGCCTTGTCAATGGCGTAGAAGGTCTCGTCACGCCCCATGTCCCGACGCACATCCACCCCGTCGTAGAAGCGGTCCTGGATCTCCTGGGTCGTCGCAGCCACGGACATGTCGGCGTTGGCGACGTTGAAGACCTCGTAGCCCAGCCCGTCGACCTCCAGGCAGCGTTGCACCATCTGGCCCAGGTCGCCGACGTCGATGTAGGCGAACAGGTTGCGGCGCCGCAGCGACGGGTCGGCGAGGAAGGCAGGGAAGATCCCGGCGTACTCGTGCGGCTCGATGACATTGTTGATCCGCAACCCGTAGACGTCCGCGCCGGTGCGGGCCTGAAACGACCGCGCCGTCACCTCGTTGGCCACCTTCGACATGGCGTAGGAATCCTCGGGGACGGTCGGGTGGTCCTCGTCGACGGGCAAGTAGAGCGGTCGCCGCTCCCCTTGGGCGAAGCAGACCCCGTAGGTCGTCTCCGACGAGGCGAACACAATCTTGCGCACGCCCAGACGCGTCGCGGCCTCGAGCACGTTATAGGTGCTGAGGACGTTCGTCGCGTAGGTCACTGCGTCCGACGTGAGCAAGATCGCCGGCACGGCGGCGAAGTGCACCACGGCGTCGTAGGTGGGCTTCGCGGGCAGGTCCAGCTCGTCGAAGGTCGCCAGCCCAGCGAGCGCCGAGTAGGTCTCGCCGGCATCGGTGAGGTCGACCCGGAGGTCGGCGACCGCCGGGTGCTTCAGCGGGACGAGGTCGGCGTTGGTGACGTGGTGGCCCTGCTCGGCCAGGTACGGCGCGACATGCTTGCCGGCCTTGCCGCTGCCGCCGGTGAAGAAGATGCGCATGTTCCTTCATACCGCGAGAGTGTGAAGTGAGTCCCGCCGACCAAGTGCGAGACGGTGAGCGCTCGCCCAGCGGCTACACCATTCCGCCTATGCGGCACCGGGCACGGCTGCTTCTACGGACCGGTGCGTCTGGCGGCAAATCGATGTCACCGGTCTCGGCGTCGCGCGCACCGGAGTGAGCACGTTTGCCGACGAGTGCCGAAACTTCTACTCGATTTCCCCACGCGGTGTGACCGTCGGCTCGAGGGCGCCCGCGTGCGGACGGTTGAGTACATGCCGGCGACCGCCGCATGTCAACACTGCGTCACAGCGCCCAGTGTGCAGCACGTCACCAACGGGGATATCATCTGATAGCACAGGAGGTGGATCCGATGGCTGACGTCCTGATCCGTGACGTTCCCGACGCAGTGCTGGCACGCGTCGATGCCCACGCGGCGCGCCTGGGTCTCTCCCGGGCCGAGTACATCCGCCGTCGACTGGCCTCCGATGCGGCCGCCTCCAACGTGGCGGTGTCGAGCAAGGACCTGCGTAACTTCTCCGACAAGTTTGCCGACTTGGCCGACCGTGAGGTGATGGACGCGGCGTGGCGCTGACCGACTGGCTGGTCGACAAGTCGGCCCTGGTGCGCCTCGGCGACAGTGCGGACGCCGAGGAGTGGGCGAGTCGGATCGAGCGCGGCGTGGTCAGGATCACGACCGTCACCAAACTCGAGGTCGGCTACTCCGCGCGCAGCGCAGCCCAGGCTCGCGCCACGTTCAGCACACCGCCGATCGCGGCGATGCCGGTGGAGTACCTAACGCCGGCGATCGAGGACCGCGCGGTGGAGGTCCAACTGCAGCTCGCCGGCAAGGGACAACACCGTGCCCCCTCGATCCCCGATCTCATCATCGCCGCCACCGCCGAGCTCGCCGGCCTCACAGTTCTCCACCTCGACAAGGACTTCGAGCTGATCTCGAAGCTCACCGGCCAAACCTGCGAGCGCCTCCGCATCTGAACTCCAACGCATCGTGCGGCACTCCGCCGCGAAGCGGCCGTGTCCTACCGCCGCCTGCCGGCCGCCCTCACTTTCACGGACATCAGCGTAAGACGGTTTGCGTCAAGCATCTGGTCGGTGCCTCGTCCGTCGTCTGTCTGATCGCGACTCCCGTCAGGTCGCGATGCGCGTTGCTCGCCGCGTCTCACCGCCGCGTCCGGGGCGGCTCGAAAGCCAAGCCAGGACTTGGGTCCATCACCTACCTTTCTCACGGAACTTGCGGGGATCTTCAGGTGGCAGCCACGGCAAGATCAGGTCCGCCAAACGGATCAGAGATCAGACGTCCCGAAGTCGAGAGACGATCTGTTCAAAAGGAAGCTGCTCGGTGCCCTCAAGTTCAGGGCTGTATCGGGCGACAAACGCTCGAACCTTCTCTCTCACTTCCATTTCGCGCAACCCAGCATTCGGCTCGACCTCAAACTCAACCCGGTCGCGCTGAACAGCCAGCTCCACGGGGCGCCACGCCGAGTCATAGAGCCCAGTCGTCTCCTCTGCGGTGAGAGGCTCTATCCAGCCGGCTGCTACCTCGGGGTCATCCAAGACATACAGCCACCCGTCAGAGTCGAACATCAGCATCGGCCAGGCTGGCTCCACCATGCCTACCACCGTCCCTCCCATGGTCTGTGGGAAGAGATACCGGGCCGTCGGTGGTAATGGACATTCACGGGAATGCGCCTGCCCCTTAGTGGACCTCGTCGGGCGGTGAACCCGTGCGAGTGAATTCCGAGGACTCCTCGCCCTCGCCAGGTGAAATCGGTGCGACGTCCCGAGCCTCTGCTGAACCGTACGCCCAGGCTCCTCGTCGCGCCCAGGCGCCAGCCCACTGCCTTTGCCACGCCGCCCCACCTGCACTCCTGCAGCGTCGTCACGCGCGTGGGCCGGAAGCCCCGAACCAGTCACGCACTTCCGCGATGTCTTCGGATGACAGGTCGATATCTGCTGCGGCTGCGCGGTTGAGGACGTTAGCGACAAAGGCTGCACCGATGTCTTCGGCTTCAGGTGATGGCTGGCGATACAGGGGGCAGCCGCCGTACGCGGCGCCGTGGGCAACCACGCTCACCGCCTGCCGGTTGACCCGAATGCCGCGCTGTACCAGCCTGTCGCGGGACCATCGCGTGGCCTCGGTCAGGTTGAACTCGTAGGCGGCCACGAACCCTGCAAGGGCGTCGTAGATGTTGCGCCAACTCTCAGATGGCAGCATGGGGAGCTTCAGCACCGTGGTCACGCGGCCCACCGGGTCGGGAAGGCGCGGCCCGACGTCGTCAGCTCCTGCAGACGTGGGAGCGGTGTGTCGTGTGCCGTCCCAGATGAAGTGGTGCGACATCTTCACGCCTGGGAGGTCCAGGGACTGGAGTGCGCGAGCGAAGCCGTCGTACCCGAACCAGCGGCTGGTCGACGTCACCGGCCCAAGTTCTCTCCGCAGTTCATGGGCCAATGTGGCAAGGTTCATTGGTTCTGATGCCTGGTTGTAGCGCTGCACCACCAGTTCCCCGAACCTCACCTTCGCCTCGGCTTCAGTAAGGCCGGGCGCGTCAGGACCGCCCTCGCGGCTAACAACCTCTGCGTCCTCGATCTCTT
Organism: uncultured Actinomycetota bacterium; assembly: GCA_963838025.1. GTDB lineage: Bacteria > Actinomycetota > Actinomycetes > Propionibacteriales > Nocardioidaceae > Nocardioides_B. The sequence continues at coordinate 215,816 of CAWIPF010000001.1, read as the reverse complement.
CGTCCAGTTCCTCGGCATGAGTCTCGAGCATTTCAAGAAGTTCCTCGCCTCCGATCAGCCGGTCGACTACTGCTCCCAGAACCACTGCCGAGTCAGAGGGCGAGAGAAGCGTGGTTCTCCTGTCCGCCGCGCGCAGCCGCACGATGAGAGGGGTCATGTCGGAGTCGCCCGACGCAATGACGAACTCCTCGTAGCGAACCTCAGCCCGCAGCGCTTCGACCGCGTCGATGACCAAGCGGATGTCCGCGCCGTTCTTCGTGTGTGATAGGCGAGGGCAGTCGACGACCTCAAACCCTGCGTCGGTGAAAGGCGGTCGGAACTTGGAGAAGTACAAACGCCCGCCGCCGTTGTCCGGATGGGGAATCCAACCGGCCGGGTTCATGTAACAGCGCAGAACAAGCCACCGACGCGGCGGATCGTCCTGCCCGCCGACAGCCAGACGGCGCAGCCAGGCTTGTGGCTGCTCGGCGAAGCTCATCGCAATCTTCGGATCCAGTTTCGCCAGGGCACTGAACACGTTGTCGAAGTCGAGGTACAACACGCTTCGCATCGGCTCCATGAGGACAAACTATCCGCGCGACTGACTCGTCGCCTCGAATTGGCACCTCTGCGAAGGCATCGCGCGTTGATGACGTCGGCACCCGAGTTTTCAGGCGCGTCATACCGTAGCCGCCTGTCGGCGCGGCTCGACCCCACAGATCTGGCATGTCCGGCCACAGATAGGGTGCCGCGCCCAACCCCGATCCGCTGACACCGGCGAGGGTCGAGCAGCTGGCAGCTCGACTTGCACAGCGACTACCCGTGGCGTGACGAGCGGCGGAGCGGCCAGTCGCCCGCATCATGGCCAGTGCACGACTCCTCGGAGCCGCCGCGCTCGTCCCTCCCGCCGAAACTTCCCCGCGTATTCCCCACAGTTCCCCGTAGACAGCCGGATCGGGCCGGACACCGCCGGACAACGACGAAGGGCCCCCGACCGGCAAACGCCGAGGTCAGAGGCCCTTTTCACTCGGTGGCAGGTGCAGGATTCGAACCTGCGTAGGCATACGCCGACGGATTTACAGTCCGCTTCCATTGGCCACTCGGACAACCTGCCATGTCGCACCCGGAGTTGGTCACCGGCGCAACGAGACGAAAGAATAGCGCAGCAGCACCTGACGCTCGAAATCCACCCGGAGGGACCGCCCCATGGCTGACTCGTCGTTCGACATCGTGAGCAAGCTCGACCAGCAGGAGATCGACAACGCGATCAACCAGACCCAGCGGGAGATCAGCCAGCGGTTCGACTTCAAGAACACCGGGGCGACGATCAGCCGATCCGGTGAGCATGCCGTCGAGATCGCGGCCAACGCGGACGATCGCGCGAGCGCCGTACTCGACGTCTTCAAGGACAAGCTGATCAAGCGCAACCAGTCACTGAAGGTCCTCGACCCCGGCGACCCGCGACAGTCGGGCAAGGAGTCCAAGATCACCGTCGCCCTCAAGGAAGGCATCTCCCAGGAGGACGCCAAGAAGGTCGGCAAGCTGATCCGTGACGAGGGCCCCAAGGGCGTGAAGGTGCAGGTCCAGGGCGACGAGCTGCGGGTGTCGAGCAAGAAGCGGGACGACCTGCAGACCGTCATCGCGCTGGTGAAGCAGCAGGACTACGACTTCGCCGTCCAGTTCACCAACTACCGGTAGAACCCGTACGGACCCCGGTTGCGTCGCGGGGACTGCACCCGGAGACTCCACAAGTGCCCACCTGGACAGTTCTGGTCAGCCCGCCGCCTCAGGGCAGACACCGCAAGGAGACCGACCGCGGGCGCCTGGGCACGATCAGGCCGGGTGAGTACCACATCACGGCGGACACCCTCCTCGTCTCGGCCGGCGCGCTGGTCTTCATCGACAGGAGCCGGGTGACCCACGTCTTCGCCCCCGGCACGTACGACGGGGTCAGGCTCGAGGAGTGAGCGGACGTCGATGAGCCGGCGAGAGGGCGGCTGACCCCCGCGCGTTCCACCGCGGCCCTTCGGTGGGGTCAGCGCGCGTCCGCGGTCGCCAGCGCCAGCCGCAGTACGACGTACTCGGCGGGCCTGAGTGGGGCGAAGCCGACCAGCATCACCAACGTCCCGGAGTCGAGATCGGCCTGCGTCATCGTCGAACGGTCGCATCGCACGAAGTAGGCCTCCGCGGGTGTCGCGCCCTGGAAGGCGCCCCCGCGCCACAGGTCCAGGAGGAAGTCCTCGACCGCCGAGCGGACCCGCGCCCAGAGCGGCTCCTCGTCGGACTCGAACACCGCCCACCTCAGGCCCGCGTCGAGGCTGCTCTCGAGGAAGAGGGCCAGGCGGCGCACCGCGACGTATTTCCACTCCGGGTCGGCGCTCGCCGTGCGGGCGCCCCAGACCACCGTCGCACCGCCGGGCAGCTCCCGCAGTGCGTTCACCCGCTCGGCCGCCACCACGGCGACGCGCGCCTCGCTCATGGCCTCGGTGAGGCCGGCCGCACCGATGACGACGGCGTCCGTCCCCGCCGGCGACCGCCACACCCCGTGCTCGTGGTCCGTGCGGGCGATGACCCCGGCCACGGCCGCGGAGGAGGGCCGCACAGCACCGGTCGAGGAGGTGAGCGCCGGGTAGTACGCCGCGGCGTTGCCTCCGAGCCCCGCGGGCAGACGACCGTCGGGCGAGTCGGCGACCAGGAACGCGCGTCGCCGCTCGCAGAGCCGGTGGACCGTCTCCCACGAGCCGACGCCGCCGGCGCCGTCGCCCAGCAGCGCGGGGCTCACCACCAGCAGCTGGAACGGATCGGCGCTCTCCAGGGCCGACACGGAGGAAGACAGGTCAGTCGCCCGCACGGCCAGGGCGCTGCGCCCCCCGTTGGCGACGAAGTCGCCGACCGACGCCTCCAGCGGAGACCCCGCGCCGCCGAACACCCTCCTGAACTCCGCCACGCCGGCGACGGGCACCGGCCGGTGGAGCGGGCCTTCGGTCGCGGGGCCGACGAGCGCGGCCACCGACGTCGGAGCGGGCTCGATCCGTCGAGGCGTGGGGACCTGCTCGACGTACAGCGCCGGATGCTCGAGCTTCGCCATGTGGCCAGTGTGGCGGCAGAACGGCCGCGGTGTGCGCTCGCGTCGTACTTCCCTGGGAGAACTGTCGCTTCCCTTGGGATGATCACCACGGGAAGTGACAGTTTCCCGGCATCCCCTGGTAATCGGGAGGCGGCCGCCGGCTGCGGGGTCAGAGGCCGAGGTCGCGGCCGATGAGCTCCTTCATGATCTCGTTGGTGCCGGCCCAGATCTTCGTCACGCGGGCGTCGCGCCAGGCCCGGGCGACCCGGTACTCGTTCATGTAGCCGTAGCCGCCGTAGACCTGCACGCAGTGGTCGATGACCTCGTTCTGCACCTGGGCGCTCCACCACTTGGCCTTGGCGGCGTCGACCGGGGTCAGCCTCTTCTCGGTGTGCAGCATCACCGCCTGGTCGACGTAGGCCTGGGTGACCTCGACCTTGGTGACCAGCTCGGCGAGCAGGAACTTGGTGCTCTGGAACGCGCCGATCGGCTGGCCGAACGCCTTGCGCTCCTTGGCGTACTCGAGGGTCTCCTCGAGGATCTGCGCGGCGTGGCTGATGTTGGTGACCGCCGAGCCGAGCCGCTCCTGCGGCAGCCAGGTCATCATGTGGATGAAGCCGTTGTCGACCTCGCCGATGACGTTGGCCGACGGCACCCGCACGTCCTCGAAGAACAGCTCCGCGGTGTCCGACTCGGGCTGGCCGACCTTGTCGAGCTTGCGGCCCCGCGAGAAGCCGGCCATGGTCGCCTCGACGCCGAACAGCGTGATCCCGCGGGCCTTCTTCTCCGGGCTGGTCCGGGCCGCGATCACCATCAGGTCCGCGGAGTAGCCGTTGGTGATGAACGTCTTCGACCCGTTGAGCACCCAGTCGTCGCCGTCGCGCACCGCGGTGGTCTTCAGCGCGGCCAGGTCGGACCCGCCGGAGGGCTCGGTCATGCCGATCGCGGTGAGGTTCTCGCCGGTGCAGAACGTCGGGAGCCAGCGCTGCCTCTGCTCCTCGGTGGTCAGGTGCACGAGGTACGGCGCGACGATGTCGGCGTGGATGCCCACGCACGAGGGCAGCGCCATGTTCACCTTGGCGAGCTCCTCGGTGAGGACCGCGTTGAACCGGTAGTCTCCCGCCTCGGAGCCGCCGTACTGCTCGGGGATCTCCAGGCCGAGGAAACCCTGCTTGCCCGCCTCGAGCCACAGCTCGCGCGGCATCGACTTCTCCTCGACGTGCTCCTCGAGGTGGGGCTTGACCTGGCGGTCGAGGAACTCCGCGACGGAGGCGCGGAAGGCCTCGTGGTCCTCGTCGTAGATGCTGCGGCGCACGGCACACCTCACGTTACTCGTCGGTACTGTGGCCCCCATCCTCGCAAACCGGGGGCTCGAGCGCAGCATGCCGTTGGTCACCCGGTGCGCCCGCCGGCGTCGGGCCGTCGTGCACGACGTAGCGGTTGCCGCCCGCCTTCTTCGCGGCGTACATCGCCTCGTCCGCGTGCCGCAGCACGTCGCTGACCGAGGAGTGGGCCGGGGACACCAGCACCGCCCCCACGCTCGGCCGGGCGGCCACGGGACGGCCGGCCAGCAGGACCGGGGCGTCGAACGCGCGGACGATCCGGTCCGCGCAGTCGGCCAGGGCCGACCGGTCCGCGACCACCGGGAGCAGGATCGTGAACTCGTCTCCCCCGAGCCTGGCGACCAGGTCGTCGGTGCGCACCAGGTCCTGAAGGCGCCGGGCCACGTCGCAGAGCAGCTCGTCGCCGGCGGCGTGCCCCAGGGTGTCGTTGACCGCCTTGAACCCGTCGAGGTCCAAGAAGACCACCCCGGCGGCCGGGTCGCCGCCGCCCGCCCCACCGGCGAGCCGCTGCTCCAGCCGGGTGGTGAAGGCCAGCCGGTTGGCCACCCCGGTCAGCGGGTCGACCGTGGCCTGCCGGTGGACCTGCTCGGTGAGCTCGGCACGCTCGAGCGCGGCCACGGCCTGGTCGGCCAGACCGGAGAGCCTGGCGAACAGTCGCTGCTCGACGAGCAGGTCGGTGTCCGCCTGCCACGCGGTGAGCACCACGCCCCACAGCCGCGCGGCGGACCTCAGGGGCATCGCGACCACCCGGGAGACCCGGAAGCGCGCGAGCACGTCGTCGATGAACGCGTCGGAGCCGCCGCGCTCGTAGACCCGGGCCTGGTCCGGGTGGGCGAGCAGGTCGCCGAGCTCCGCGGTGTCCTCCGGCCGGATGACGAACTCGGCCACGTCGGGGAGCAGGTCCTCGGGCCAGCCCGCCGAGCCGATGACCCGGAGGACACCCTCCGCGTCGTCGCGGAGCAGGATGGTGGCGGCGTCGGCGGCCACCAGGGAGAGCGCCGCCTCCGCCGAGGTCCGGGCCACGTCGGCCCGGTCACGAGTCTCGAGGAGGGCTCGCGCGAACCGCAGCAGCACCTCGGCCACCCGCTGCCGGTCGCGGGCCTCGTCCAGCGCGGTGATCGCGTCGAGGGCCGTCGCCGCCAGGGACGCGTAGGAGCGCAGCAGGTCGTGCTCGTGGTCGAGGAAGGCGGTGCGGCCGAAGGCCGCGAGGCGCCCGTAGTCCCGGGTCATGGACCGCACCGGCGCCACGATCGCCTGCTCGCCGGTCTGCGGCGCCTCGTCGGCGAGCAGCAGCGCCGCGGCCCGGTCGGCGTCGCCGGCGGCGAAGCCGTCCGCGTGGATGCGCGGCGGCCGGCCCGGGTCCACCGTGGTGACGAGCAGGAACCGCTGGGCTCCGACGGCGGTGCGCGCGTGCTCCGTGACCACCTCGAGGACCTCGTCCACGCTGCGCCCGGCGACCAGCTCGGCGACCGTCTCCTGCAGGTCGCGCAGCCGTCGCCCGACGGCGGCCGCGGACAGGCCCGCCCCGGCCTGGGACGGCTGCTGCCGGCGGAGCCGGAGCCGGCTCGACCTGGTCTGCCATCGGAGCGCGTAGAGGCACGCGTCCGCGCCCTCGACCTGGCAGTCGTCGTGCACGACGGTGGCCGGCGGCAGGCCGAAGATCGCGGGGACCCGGGAGAGCAGGCCCATCGTGTAGCCGCAGTCGTGCCTGCTCGGGAGGTAGCCGTCCCGGACGCGGTAGCGGATCAGGGCCGAGGTGGGCGTGGACGAGAGCGCCGCCATGTCCGCCGCGGTGGAGAACTTGTTGTTGACCCGGGCGATGCCCCGGATGAGCTGGGCGGGCGACCCGACCAGGCCGATCAGCAGCTTCAGCGACGCGCCCACCTGGGTGTCCAGCGCCCCCTCGCCGATCCGACGGGCCACGTCGGGCTGCCCGGTCACCTTCGCGGCCGCCTCCATCAGCGCCACCTTCGCGGCGTACGACGACCAGACCCGCTCGTCCTCGAGCACCTCCAGCGGCCGCCGCTCGCCGGCGAGCGAGAGCATCCGACGCACGCCGTCCGGCCCCTCGGCACGGCGCACGTAGTCCACGATCAGCCGCATGGTCGTGCCGGCGGTCTCTCGCGGCTGCTCCATCCTCGCCCCCATCCCTACCGGACCCATCGGCAGGCGTGCCACCATCCTGAGTGCTTCAGCCGGGAGGGCCCGCCCCGGCGAACCGGCCTAGGCGTGGTGCAGGGCGTCGCCGATCCGCTCGAGCATCCAGTCGATGTCGGACTTCTCGACCGTCAGCGGCGGGGCGAACCGCACCGTCGACCCGTGCGTGTCCTTCGCGAGCACGCCCCGCCGCATCAGCCGCTCGGACATCTCCCGTCCGGTCATGAGCGCGGGGTTGACGTCCACGCCTGCCCACAGCCCCCGGCCCCGCACCGCGAGGACCGTCTCGGCCTCGTCGACGAGGCTCTCCAGCCCGGCGTGCAGCTGCTTGCCGAGCACCGCCGCGCGCTCCTGGAACTCCCCGGTCCGGAGCAGCCCGACCACGGCCTGCCCGACCGCGGCGGCGAGCGGGTTGCCGCCGAACGTGGAGCCGTGGCTGCCCGGGGTGATCACGCCGAGCACGTCCCAGCGCGACACCACCGCGGACACCGGGACGATGCCGCCCCCGAGCGCCTTGCCGAGCACGTAGACGTCGGGCACGACCCCCTCGTGCTCGCAGGCGAAGGTCGTGCCGGTCCGGCCGAGCCCGGTCTGGATCTCGTCGGCGACGAACAGCACGTTCGCGTCGGTGCAGGCACGGCGCACGTCGGCCAGGTAGCCCGGGGGCGGCACCACGACGCCGGCCTCCCCCTGGATCGGCTCGAGGAGCACGGCCACGGTGTCCTCGGTGATCGCCGCGCGCAGCGCCTCGGAGTCGCCGTAGGGCACCACGTCGAAGCCGGGGGTGAACGGGCCGAAGCCCTCCCGGGCCTCCGGGTCGGTCGAGAAGCTGATGATCGTCGTGGTGCGACCGTGGAAGTTGCCGGCGGCGACGATGATCCGGGCCCGGTCCGGGCCCACCCCCTTGACCTGGTAGCCCCACCGCCGGGCGACCTTGACCGCGGTCTCGACGGCCTCGGCGCCGGTGTTCATCGGCAGCACCGCCTCCATGCCGGCGAGCTCCGCGAGGTCGCGGGCGAACGGTCCCAGCCGGTCGTTGTGGAAGGCGCGGCTGGTCAGCGTGACCCGTTCGAGCTGCTCGCGCGCCGCGGCCAGCAGCGCCGGGTGCCCGTGCCCGAAGTTGAGCGCGGAGTAGCCGGCCAGGCAGTCGAGGTAGCGGTTCCCATCGACGTCGGTCACCCAGGCCCCGTGGCCCTCGGCCAGCACGACCGGGAGCGGGTGGTAGTTGTGCGCGGTCGCGGTCTCGGCGAGCGCGAGGTGCTCGGCGGTCGCCGCAGTGGGGACGGTCTCAGGCGCGTGCATCGGTGGTGTCCTCCCGGAGTGCGGTCGACTGGTGTGCGAGCGGTGCGGGCCCGCGACACCGCACGCTGTCGAAGATAACGCCCGGCCAAGGCGGCGCCACGCCGGAGGTCCCTCGACGCAGCGGCGTGTCGGTCCGGCCGGCCGCCTCAGCGCAGGGTGGCCAGCACCGGGTCGAGCAGCCAGCCGGGGAACACCGAGAACACCAGCCCCGCGGTGAAGGTCATCCCGACCGCGACCGCCACCCCGTTGGGCACGTCGTACGTCGACCCGCCGACGGTCTCGGCGGGCCGGAAGAGCTCGCGCAGCCAGCGGGCGTAGTAGACGACGCCGATCACCACGTTGACCGCCATCACCACGGCCAGCCAGGTCGCGGGCCCCGCGGCGGCGTTGAACACGACGACCTTGGCCAGCAGGCCGACGATGCCGGGAGGGAGACCGGCGAGCGCGACCAGCGCGAAGGCCAGCGGCCAGCCGGCACCGGGCTCCTCCCGGATCAGGCCGCGGTAGTCCGACAGCCGCTGCCTCGGGTAGCGGGTGCCGACCACGGCCGCCACCGCGAACGCCCCGAGGTTCACGAACGCGTAGATCGCGAGGTAGCCCATCGACGCCCCGAGCGCCTTGCCGGTGCCGGCGGCGGCCGCGCCGAACGGCACCAGGATGTAGCCGGCCTGCGCGACCGACGACCAGGCCAGCAGCCGCACGGCCTGCCGCTGCCACAGCGCGAGGACGTTGCCGACGGTCATGGTCAGGGCGGCCATCACCGCCAGCACCGGCGCCCACACGTCCACCAGCGGCCCGAGGCCGACGCTGAGCAGCAGCATCAGGCCGACGAAGCCGGCGGACTTGGAGACCACCGACAGGTACGCCGCGACGGCCACCGGCGCGCCGACGTAGGTGTCGGGCACCCACATGTGGAACGGCACCGCCGCGACCTTGAACGCCAGCCCGACGACCGTGAGCAGGGTGGCCGCCTCGGCGACGTGGCGGGCCTCGACGCCCCCGGCGAGCGCCGCCGAGATCCGGTCGAAGAACACCGAGCCGGTGGTGCCGTAGAGCAGCGAGACGCCCATCAGCATCACCGCGGTCGACACCACCGAGACCAGGAAGAACTTCACCGCCGCCTCGGCGGCGCGGGCGTCGCCGCGGCGGAGGCCGGCCAGCGCGAACGCGGGCAGCGACACCACCTCGAGCGCGACCACGAGGGTGATCAGGTCGCGCGAGGCCGCGATGGTGAGCGCACCGGTCGCGGAGCAGAGCAGCAGGAAGTTCCACTCACCCTGGGGGGTGCGGCCGTCGGCGACCGTCGCGGTGCCGAGCAGCGCGACGACCGCGGTGCCGAACAGCACGATCCCCCAGAACACCAGCGTGAACCGGTCGACCCCGAACGAGCACGACGCCGGCCCGGCCAGCGGCCGCCCGATGCAGAAGGTGCTGCGCGGGTCGTTCCACAGCAGCGCCGCGCGCGCCGCCGCGACCAGCACGCCGGCGACCGTGATCGAGGCGGGCAGCAGCGCCGCCCGCCGGGAGCGCGGCGGTCCGGCGAACGCGTCCACGAGCAGCACCACCACGGCGGTGCCGGCCAGCACCAGCGGGGCGGCCACCGCGCTCCAGTCGATCGCCTGCACGCCGCTCATCGCAGGCCCCCCAGGAACGCGTTCGCGGCCTCGGCGACCGGCGCGAGCAGCAGGCCGGGGGCGAGGCCGAGCACCAGGGTGAGCACCATCAGCGGCGACCAGGTCAGCCACTCGACCCCGTCGACGTCGCGGCGCACCGCCCCGGCCATCGCGGTGGCCGGCTCGACCTCGGGGGTGGCCAGCTCGACCGAGTCGACCCCGGCGTTGACGGGACGGACCGCGGCGGGCGCCCCCTGGAGCATCCCGCGCATCAGCGCCAGGAAGTAGGCCGAGGTCAAGATCACCCCGAACGCGGCGACGACCGCGAGGACGCCGTACGTCACCCGCGGCAGGGCGTCGGCGGGGTACACCGCGGAGCGGATCGCCAGCATCTCCCCCCAGAACCCGGCCAGCCCGGGCAGCCCGAGGGAGGCCATCGCGGCGAACGCGAACAGGCCCGCGAGCCGGGGCACCCGGCCGTAGAGGACCCTCAGCCTCGCCAGGTCGCCGGTGCCGTAGCGGTCCTTGATCGCCCCGGCGAGGAAGAACAGCAGCCCGGTGATCAGCCCGTGCGCGACGCTGGCGAACACCGCGGCCTGCACGCCGCCGACGCTGAAGGTGGTGACCGCGAGGACGACGAAGCCCATGTGGCCCACGCTCGAGTAGGCGATCAGCCGCTTCAGCTCGGTCTGGGCGAGGCAGGCCAGCGCGCCGTAGACGATGCCGATGACCGCGAGCGCCGCGACGAACCCGGCGAGCAGCCGCCACGACGGGTCGACGACCGGCATCCAGAACCGGACCAGGCCGTAGGTCCCCAGCTTGAGCAGCACCGCCGCGAGGACCACGCTGCCGACCGTGGGCGCCTTCGCGTGGGCGTCGGGCAGCCAGATGTGCAGCGGCCACAGCGGCGTCTTGATCGCCAGTCCCAGCCCGACCAGGACCGCGGCGGCGACCGCGGTGCGCCCGCTCGGGTGGTACGTCGACGCGATGCGGGTGATGTCGAAGGTGCCGGACCCGGCGTGCACGAGCATGAAGCCGACCAGCATCAGCGCGGAGCCGAGCACCGTGAACAGCAGGAAGCGGGTGGCCGCGCGGAGCCGGCCCGCCTCGTCGTGCGGGTCGCCCCAGCCGCTGATCACGAACCACATCGGGATCAGCGCGACCTCGAAGAACGCGAAGAACAGCACCATGTCGAGGGCCAGGAAGCTGCCGAGCACGCCGGCCTCGATCAGCAGCAGCAGCGCGGCCAGCGGCGCGCGCGAGCCGGTGGCGGGGGCGTGCCGCAGCAACGAGAGCAGGGCGAGCGCGAGCACCAGCGTGGTCATCAGCACCAGCGGGCCGGAGATGCCGTCGACGCCGAGGTGCCAGCGCACGTCGAGGGCGCGGATCCAGGCGTGGTCGACGTGCGAGCCGTCCAGCGCCGTGGTGGCGGCGAGCACCGTCCACACCGACCAGCCGAGCGTCACCAGCCCGCCGAGCACGGCCACGCCGACCGCGACCCGCTCGGACCGGGCGAGCGCCCAGGTGAGCAGGGCGAACCCGGCCGGGACCGCGACCAGCCCGTCGAGGAGGACGGCGTCCAGGCTCATGCGAGCACCCCCGCGGCGACGGCGAGGGCGGCCGCGCCGACCACGACGACCATGAGGTAGCCCTGCACGTTGCCGTTCTGGGCCCGCCGCAGCACCCAGCCCAGCCCGCGGGCACCCGCGCCCGCACCCTGGGGGTAGGCGTCGATCACGTCGCGGTCCCCGGCGCGCACCACCTGCGCGAGGCGGCGCAGCGGCCGGACCAGCGCGGCGTCGTACAACCGGTCCACGGGGGGATGCGGGACCACGACGGGGCGCCACAGCTCGCGGCCCCGGTGCCGGTGCCAGGTCCACAGCACGACCCCGGCGCTCAGCGCGACCAGCAGGGTCATCAGCACCGAGGTGCCCACGTGCACCGCGGCCTCGTCGTGGCCGGGGCCGAGCAGCGCGGTCGGGTACACGACGGCGAGGCCGCCCAGTGCGGTCGGGACGGCGAGCAGCAGCAGCGGCACCCGCATGACCGCGGGGGCGTCGTGGGGGGCCAGCGCCTCGGGCGCGGGCTCGCCGAAGAAGACCATCAGCCAGGCGCGCAGGGCGTAGGCGACGGTGAGCAGCGCGGTGGCCACCATCGACACCAGCAGCAGCCAGGCCACCCAGGGCCAGACCAGCCGGCCGTCGAGGGCCTCCTGGTAGGCGCCGTGGATGATCGCGTCCTTGGTGAAGAAGCCGACCAGCGGGACCACGCCGGCCAGCGCACCGAAGCCGATGGTCATGGTGACGAACGTGTCCGGCAGCTTGTCGCGCAGCCCTCCCATCGCGGTCATCGAGGTGGAGCCGCCCACGGCGTGCACCACCGACCCGGCGGCGAGGAACAGCAGCGCCTTGAAGGCGCCGTGCGCGAGCAGGTGGAGCACCGCGGCCGGGTAGGCGCCGACCGCGAGCGCGCCGAACATGTAGGCGAGCTGGCTGACCGTCGACCAGGCCAGCACCCGCTTGAGGTCGAGGGTGAACAGCGCGTAGAGAGCGGCCAGGAACATCGTCACCGCCGCGACGAACGCCAGCAGCGTGAGCGCCGTCGGCGCGGACAGGAACAGCGGGTAGACGCGGGCCACCAGGAAGACCCCGGCCGCGACCATGGTGGCGGCGTGGATCAGCGCCGAGATCGGGGTCGGGCCCGGCATCGCGTCGGGCAGCCAGGTGTGGAAGGGCACCTGGGCGGACTTGCCCATCACCGCCACCGCCAGCAGCACCGCGGGCAGCGCCAGCTCGTCACGCGCGGGAGCGGTCTGGGCGATCGCGTGCAGGACGCCGCTGATCCGGTAGGTCCCGAACCGGTCGCCGAGCAGGAAGATCGCGAACAGCAGCCCGAGGTCGGCGGTCCGGGTCATCAAGAACGCCTTCACCGCGCCGGCGCGGGCCTCCGCCAGCTCCCAGTGGTGGGAGATCAGGAAGTAGGAGCAGGCCCCCATCAGCTCCCACCCGACCAGCAGCACCCACAGGTCGTCGGCGATCACGACGGTGGTCATCGCGCCGGTGAAGATCGACACCAGCGCCGCGTACGACGGGTAGCGCGGGTCGCCCGCGAGGTAGCCGAGGGAGTACACCTGCACGAGGAAGGCCACGACGTGCGCCAGCAGCAGCGTCACGGCGCTGAGCTGGTCGACGTACAGGGCCAGCTCGATGGCCGGCCCCGGACCGCCGACGGTGGCGTAGACCTGGCCGGTCGGGGCCCGGTCCCCGAGGTGCGCGAACGCGACGACCACGGCAAGTGCGAGGCCCAGCGCGGACCCGCCGAGGGCGACCCCCTTCGCGGCGGCGTCGGAGCGGTGACCGACGAGCAGGGTGAGCGCAGCGGCGCCGAAGGGGACGACCAGCAGCGTCAGCAGCAACGCGTTCACGCCACCTCCTCTCCCCGGGCGTCGAGCCCCGGCCGCTGCGGCTCGCCGGGGCCGTCCCGGTCCGCGAGCTCACGCAGCCGGTCGAGCTCGATGTGGCCGTGGGTGCGGAAGACCAGCAGCACGATCGCCAGCGCGAGGCCGATCTCCGCGGCGGCGACCACGATCACGAACAGCGTGAGCGTCTGCCCTCCGTGGAGCACGTCGCGCAGGTGCGCGTCGAAGGCGACGAGGTTGATGTTCACCGCGTTGAGCATCAGCTCCACGCCCATCAGCACCAGCACGGCGTTGCGGCGCACCAGGACGCCGTAGACCCCGATCGAGAAGAGCAGCCCGGCGAGCAGCAGCGGCCACCACAGCGGCATCAGCGCACCTCCCCCTGGTCGCCCGGCTCGTCGGCCCGCAGCCGCGACAGCGCGATCGCCCCGACCAGCGCCGCGAGCAGCAGCACGCTCAGCACCTCGAACGGCAGCACCCACATCTTGAACACGGTCGCGCCGGTCACCTCCGCGGACCCGACGACCGCACGGTCGAGGTCGATCCGCACGTCGCGGAAGCCGGCCACCACCGTCACCCCGAGCAGCACGGCGACGAGCAGGGCCACCAGCGCCGCGGGCAGCACCCGGCGCGCGTCGAGGTCGGCCTGCGCGCCGGTCGGCGCCTTGGTCAGCATCAGCGCGAACAGCAGCAGCACGACGACGGCGCCGACGTAGATCAGCACCTGCACCCAGGCGACGAACTCGGCGGCGAGCACCAGGTAGACCCCGGCGATGGCGCCGAGCGTCACCACCAGCCACAGGGCCGCGTGGACCATGTTGCGGGTGGTGACCACCAGCAGCGCCGAGGCCACCGCGACCAGCGCGAGCAGCAGGAACACCGCCTGCGACCAGGTCATGCCCCCTCCTCGCGCTCGACGGCCTTCTCGGCGACGCCGACCTCCTTGGCGGGGTCGGCGTTCTCGACCAGGGCGACCGGCGCGGGGACGGTCCACATCCACTCGCGCAGCCGTTCCTTCTCGTGGGTCAGGTCGCGGATGTCGAGCTCGGAGTACTCGAACTCCGGGCTCCAGTGCAGCGCGTCGAACGGGCACGCCTCGACGCAGATCGAGCAGTACATGCAGATCGAGTAGTCGATGGCGAACCGGTCCAGGACGTTGCGCGTCTTGTCCTTCCCGCCCTCCGTGGTGGCCGGGATGGTGTCCTTGTGCGAGTCGATGTAGATGCACCACGCGGGGCACTCGCGCGCGCACAGCATGCAGGAGGTGCAGTTCTCCTCGATCAGCGCGATGACGCCGCGCGAGCGCGGCGGCAGGTCCGGCATCGAGTCGGGGTAGTGCGCGGTCACCGAGCGCCGCGTCATGTTGCGCATCGTCACCACGAGGCCCTTGACCAGGCCCACTCCGGGAACGCTCATGCGGACATCACCACCCCGACGGACGTGAGGGCGAGCTGCACGAGCGCCAGCGGGACCAGGCCCTGCCAGGCCAGCCGCTGCAGCTGGTCCTCCCGCAGCCGCGGGTAGGCCACCCGCAGCCAGATCACCACGAAGGACACCGCGAACATCTTCAGCAGCGTCCAGAGCCAGCCGAGCTGGTCCTCGAAGGGACCGTGCCAGCCGCCGAGGAAGAGCACCGAGGTGAGCAGCGACAGCAGCACGATGCCGGCGTACTCCGCGAGCAGGAACACCGCGAACCGCAGGCCGCCGTACTCCGTGTAGGGGCCGAACACGAGCTCGGAGTCGGCGACCGGCATGTCGAACGGCGGCCGCTGCAGCTCGGCCAGGCCCGCGGTGAAGAACACCACCATCGCGATGCCCTGCCACAGCAGCCACCACGGGTTCCAGGCCTCGACGATCCCGGTCAGCGATAGGGTGCCGGCCGCCATCGCCACCGAGGCCGCAGCGAGCACGAACGGCAGCTCGTAGGCCATCAGCTGGGCGGCGACGCGGATCCCGCCGAGCAGGCTGAACTTGTTGGCGCTGGACCAGCCGCCCATGAGCGTGCCGATCACGCCCACGCCCATCACCGCGAGCACGAAGAACAGGCTGACGTCGAGGTCCGCGCCCACCAGCCCGGGCCCGATCGGCACCACCAGCAGCGCGACCAGGTAGGGCAGCAGGGCCACCACGGGCGCGATCTTGAAGACCACCCGGTCCGCGGCGGCGGGGACCACGTCCTCCTTCTGCACGAACTTCACGCCGTCGGCGACGAGCTGCGCCCAGCCGTGGAAGGCGCCGGCGTACATCGGGCCGACCCGGCTCTGCATGTGCGCCATCGCCTTGTGCTCGAGCTGGCCGACCACGAGCGGCACGACCAGGAACCCCACCAGCACGATCAGCACCCGCACCAGGACCTCGACGGTGTCAGGCATCGCCGCCCCCCGGCTCGGGGGTGGCCGGCGCGTCGCCGCCGGCCGGGCCGTTCGGACCGGGCGGTGCCGGGCGCGGCGTACGACGGGGCCGCGCGGCCGGGCCGGTGGTGGCCACCGCCAGCGGGTCCGGCGCCTCGCTCCCCGGCTCCCGGGGGCCCCACTGCTCGGGCTCGGGGGACCCCGGTGGGCGCGCCTTCCGGCGGGCCGGGGTGGCCTCGTGGGCGCCCTCGCCGCCGCCCTCGCCCGGCTCCTTGGCCCCCGGCCAGGCCTTGGCCACCCGGGAGGCGAGCACGAAGTCCTTGCGCAGCGGGTGGCCCTCGAACTGCTCGGGAAGCAGCAGCTTGTCGAGCTCGAGCACCTCGCCGTCGGCGGTGAAGTCGATGCCGAACATCTCGTGGGTCTCACGCTCGTGCCAGCGGGCGCCGGCGAAGACCCGGGAGACGGTCGGCAGCGTCGGGTGGTCCCGCGGCACCAGCGTGCGCACGACGAGGTGCTCGACCCCGCCGCGCCGATGGTCGGCGAGGTGGCAGACCACCCGGAAGCCGTCGGTGAGCTCGTCCACCGCGGAGAGCCAGTCGAAGAAGCCGCAGTCCAGCCCGTCGCGCGCCAGCTCGACCGCCTCGACCCAGCGGTCGGCCGGCACGTCGACGGAGATCGGCCCGAAGCCCTCGTCGACGGCCGCGGCGTCGCCGAAGGAGTCGCCGTACGCCGCCCGCACGCGGCCCGGCCAGAGCTGGGGGGACCGCGTCACGTGACGCTCCCCGGCGGTGGTGCCACCAGGCCGCGGGTCACCGAGGCCGCGTCGTCGCCGCGGTAGCGCTCGCGCAGCGACTCGCCGTCGATCTTCTCCTGCAGCTTGAGGATCCCCTGGAGCAGCGCCTCCGGGCGCGGCGGACAGCCGGGGACGTAGACGTCGACGGGGATGATCTGGTCCACGCCCTTGGTGACGCAGTAGGAGTCCCAGTAGGGACCGCCGGAGTTCGCGCAGGACCCGAACGAGATGACGTACTTCGGCTCGGGCATCTGCTCGTAGAGACGCTTGATGGCGGGCGCCATCTTGTCCGTGACCGTCCCGGACACCACCATCAGGTCGGCCTGCCTCGGTCCCGGGGCGAACGGGATCACGCCGAGCCGGATGAAGTCGTGGCGTGCCATCGAGGTCGCGATGAACTCGATCGCGCAGCAGGCCAGCCCGAAGTTGAACACCCACAGGGAGTACTTCCGGCCCCAGTTCAGCAGGTAGCGGGCCGGCTTCGGCGCGACCTTCTGCAGCGCGCCCAGGTGCGCCTCCGGCGAGCCGACGAGGGGCATCCCCAGGTCGGTCGTCGTGGCCGCGCCGGCGGTGGCCGCCGGGTCGTCGCTCAGGTCCACGTCAGCACCCCCTTCCGCCACGCGTAGAGCAGTCCGACCGCGATGAAGCCCAGGAAGGCGCCCATCTCGCCCACGCTCACCCAGCCGAGGCCCCCGAACACGGTCGCCCACGGGAACAGGAACACCGCGTCCACGGCGAAGATCACGTAGAGGTAGGTGTAGACGTAGTAGCGCACGTGCGTCTGCGCCCAGCCCTCACCGACCGGGTCGACGCCGCACTCGTAGGTGAGCAGCTTCTCGGGGGTGGTGTGCGTCGGCCGGAGCAACCTGTTGCCGGCGAACATCGCAACGACGAGGAGCACGCCGATGACGACGATCGCCGCCAGCGGCAGGTAGGTCCCGAGGTAGTGGGTGCCTCCGTAGTCCGCCACGTGGCCACTCTAGGGGTATTGCACCCTCGCTCGTCGCAGGTCCGCGTACTCGGGACGGGCGTCGGTCGCGACACGCCGGCCGCTCGCCCGGCCTCGGCCACGAGGGGCGCTCCCGTCGCTACGGTGAGCGGGAGGTCGAGGCTGCCTGCAACCCGAGGCCGGGCTGTCGCGTCTAGTGGGTGAGACGTCCGCGCCGACCGGCCGCGGAGCCTGAGCACGGGGAGAACGGACATGCGGATGGGCAGAGTACGTCGGGTCCTGGTCGGCACGGCGGCCACCGTGGCCGTCCTCGCGACAGCCGGCGGGGCGGCGTACGGCGTCCTCGGGCTGGACCGCACGTCGCTGTCGGTCGACCACCACCGCGGGGCGCCGCAGGCGGCCGACCCGTCGTCCCCGTCCCCGACGCCGGCCCCCGAGCCGCGGGTGGTGGCGGACCCGCCGACCCTGACCCCGGCGCCGGCCCCCGAACCGGTGCTGCGGCCGGGGGCGACCGGCACCTCGGTCCGCGAGCTGCAGGCGCGACTGTCCCAGCTGGCCTGGTACACCCCGCCGATGAGCGGGCGCTACGACGCGGCCACCCGGACCGGCGTGCGCGGGTTCCAGGACAAGCGCGGGTTCGAGACCACCGGCGTGCTGGACCCGCGGACGTGGAGGCGCCTGGTCGCGATGACCCGGGCGCCGAGCGACGACGAGATGTTCAACCGGGCCGGGCCTGCCCTGTTCGGGCCGGGCGACGACGGTCGCGCGGTGCGGGAGATCCAGGCGCGGCTGCGGCAGATCGCGTGGTTCTCCGGGGACGTCACCGACCACTACGGCGACGACACGGCCACCGCGGTCCGTGGCTTCCAGGACAAGCGCCGGATCCCGGTGACCGGCAAGGTGGACCGGCGCACCCTCGACCTGCTCGAGGGCATGACCCACGAGCCGACCGCCGACGAGATGGCCAACCGGCGGCCCGACCCGGCCGCCGGCGCGGCCCTCGACCCGCGGTGCACGACGGGGCGGGCGCTGTGCATCGACAAGTCCACCAGCAGCCTGCGTTGGGTCGTCGACGGCACGGTCCGCCGCAGCCTCGACGTCCGGTTCGGCGCGTCGTACTCCCCCACCCGGGAGGGTCTGTTCCACGTCTACTGGAAGGACCGGGACCACGTGTCGCAGCTGTACGGCTCGGCGATGCCGTTCTCGATGTTCTTCAGCAAGGGGCAGGCGGTGCACTACTCCTCGGACTTCGCCGCTCGCGGCTACGCCGGCGCCTCCCACGGCTGCGTGAACGTCCGCGACCACGACGGGCTCGCCGCCCTGTTCGACGAGGTGACCGTGGGCGACAAGGTCGTCATCTACTGGTCCTGACCCCGCGCCCCCCTCCGGGCGCAACACGGCATTCCACCGTCATCCGGACTTTGCCCGACGCCTCACCCCTGCGGTCGTAAAGTGTGAGAAGCAATGAATAGCTCACGCGCGCGGGCTCCGCGGGGCCCGGGCGGGAAGAAGGCGACGGCGTGGCCAAGCAGGTCAAGCAGCTGGACCGGGTGATCATCCGTTTCGCGGGGGACTCGGGCGACGGCATGCAGCTCACGGGGGACCGGTTCACCCAGGAGACAGCGACGTTCGGCAACGACTTGTCGACGCTCCCGAACTTCCCCGCGGAGATCAGGGCGCCGCAGGGCACGCTGCCCGGGGTGTCGTCGTTCCAGGTGCACTTCGCCGACCACGACATCCTGACGCCGGGCGACACGCCGGACGTGCTGGTGGCGATGAACCCGGCCGCGCTGAGGGCGAACCTCGGCGACCTGAAGAAGGGCGCGACGGTGATCGTCGACAGCCACGACTTCACCTCCCGCAACCTCTCCAAGGCCGGCTACGCCGAGAGCCCGCTGGACAACGGCGCGCTGGACGAGTACGCCGTGCAGGCCTTCGACCTGACCGACCTGACGGTGGAGGCGGTCAAGGAGTTCGGTCTCACCCGCAAGGACGCGTCCCGGGCCAAGAACATGTTCGCACTCGGGCTGCTGTCGTGGATGTACGGGCGGCCGACCGACCCGACCATCACGTTCCTGGAGCGCCGGTTCGCCAAGGCCCCCGACATCCGGGACGCGAACGTCGCGGCCTTCCGGGCGGGCTGGAACTTCGGGGAGACCACCGAGGCGTTCGTGGTCCAGTACGAGATCAAACCGGCTCCGATGTCGGCCGGGACCTACCGCAACATCACCGGGAACCTGGCGCTGTCCTACGGCCTGGTGGCCGGGGCGGTCCGGTCCGGGTTGCCGCTGTTCCTCGGTTCCTACCCGATCACGCCGGCCTCGGACATCCTGCACGAGCTGTCCAAGCACAAGCGCTTCGACGTCACCACGTTCCAGGCCGAGGACGAGATCGCCGGCATCGGCGCCGCACTGGGCGCCGCGTTCGGCGGAGCGCTCGGGGTGACCACCACCTCGGGACCCGGCATCGCGCTGAAGTCCGAGACCATCGGCCTGGGCGTGATGCTGGAGCTGCCGCTGGTGATCATCGACGTCCAGCGCGGCGGGCCCTCGACCGGGCTGCCCACCAAGACCGAGCAGGCCGACCTGCTGCAGGCGATGTTCGGCCGCAACGGCGAGGCTCCGGTGGCGATCGTGGCCCCGCAGTCGCCCGCGGACTGCTTCGACGCCGCCTTGGAGGCTGCCAGGATCGCGGTCACCTACCGCACCCCGGTGATCGTGCTCTCCGACGGCTACCTGGCCAACGGTTCGGAGCCGTGGCGGATCCCCGAGGTCGCCGACCTCCCGACGATCGACCCCGCGTTCGCGACCGGGGCGAACCACACCGGCGACGACGGCGTCGAGGAGTTCTGGCCCTACAAGCGCGACCCCGAGACCCTCGCGCGCCCCTGGGCGGTCCCCGGCACAGCCGGGCTCGAGCACCGGGTCGGCGGCCTCGAGAAGGCCGACGGCACCGGCAACATCTCCTACGACCCGGCCAACCACGACCTGATGGTCCGGACCCGGCAGGCCAAGGTCGACCGGATCGCCGAGTCGCTGCCGCCGATCGTGGTCGACGACCCCTCAGGCCAGGCCGGGGTGCTGGTGCTCGGCTGGGGGTCGACGTACGGCCCGATCGGTGCCGCCGTACGCCAGGTCCGCAACAAGGGCCTTCAGGTCGCCCAGGTGCACCTGCGGCACCTCAACCCGTTCCCGAAGGACCTCGGCCAGGTCCTGTCACGCTACGACAAGGTCCTGGTCCCCGAGATGAACCTCGGCCAGCTCTCGATGCTGCTGCGCTCCAGGTACCTCGTCGACGTCATCGGCTACAACTACGTGCGCGGCCTGCCGCTGCGCGCCGCCGAGCTCGCCGACGCCCTCACCGACCTCGTCGAGCACCACACGGGCGCCGCCCCCGCGGGTCCACCTGAGACCGGAGAGGTCGCCGAGGGCGCCCGGAAGGAGACCGTCCGATGACCACCGACCTCGAGTTCCCCGGCCTGAGCGGGGTTCCCACCGCCCACGCACCCCAGAGCCGCAAGGACTACGGCTCGGACCAGGAGGTGCGCTGGTGCCCGGGCTGCGGCGACTACGCCGTGCTCGCGGCCGTCCAGGGCTTCCTGCCCGACCTCGGTCTGAGGCGGGAGAACATCGTGTTCATCTCCGGCATCGGCTGCTCGTCGCGCTTCCCCTACTACCTCGACACCTACGGCATGCACTCGATCCACGGCCGCGCCCCCGCGATCGCGACCGGACTGGCCACGTCGCGCGAGGACCTGTCGGTGTGGGTCGTGACCGGCGACGGCGACGCGCTCTCCATCGGCGGCAACCACCTCATCCACGCGCTGCGCCGCAACGTCAACCTGAAGATCCTGCTGTTCAACAACCGGATCTACGGCCTGACGAAGGGGCAGTACTCCCCGACCTCCGAGCCGGGCAAGGTCACCAAGTCCACCCCGATGGGCTCGGTGGACAACCCCTTCAACCCGGTCTCGCTCGCGCTCGGCGCCGAGGGGACCTTCGTGGCCCGCACCGTCGACTCCGACCGCAAGCACCTGACCTCCGTGCTGACCGCGGCCGCCCAGCACCGTGGCACCGCACTGGTCGAGATCTACCAGAACTGCCCCATCTTCAACGACGGCGCCTTCGACGCCATGAAGGGGTCCAAGGACTCCGACAGCGCGGACGCGATCATCCCCCTCGTCCAGGGCGAGACCATCCGCTTCGGGACCGACGGCGCCAAGGGGGTCGTGCGCGACCCGGCGACCGGGGGTGTCGCCGTCGTCGACGTCACCGACGAGAACGAGGCGGACCTGCTCGTGCACGACGCCCACGCCGAGGACCCCACGACCGCGTTCGCCCTCTCCCGCCTCACCGACGGCGGCGTGCTCTCCCAGGCGCCCATCGGCATCTTCCGGTCCGTCGAGCACCCGACGTACGACGACCTCGTGCGCGACCAGATCAAGGTCGCCTCCCAGGGGACCGCGGACCGGACCGCCGGGCTGGCCGGCCTGCTCGCGAGCGGGGACACCTGGACCGTGGTGTGACCGCTCGGGCGTGACCGCCGTCTCAGCCAGGGGTGAACGGCTTTGTTGCTCCTTACAGGTGCCGTAGCCTGCGAGCATGTCAGAGAACCGGCGCGGCTTCCTCCTCGGCCTGGCCGCCTACGGGATGTGGGGGCTGTTCCCGCTCTACTGGCCGCTCCTCGAGCCGGCCGGCGCGGTGGAGATCCTCGCCCACCGGATCTTCTGGTCCCTGGCGGTGATGGTCGTGCTGGTGCTGGCCGCCCGGCGGCGCCGGGAGCTGCGCGCCGTGCTCGCCTCGGCGCGGACCCGGTCCATCCTCGCGGTCGCGGCGGTGCTGATCGCGGTCAACTGGGGCACCTACATCTGGGGGGTCAACAACCACCACGTCGTCGAGACGTCGCTGGGGTACTTCATCAACCCGCTGGTGACCGTGCTGATGGGCGTGGTCATCCTCGGGGAGCGGCTGCGCCGCCTGCAGTGGTTCGCCCTGGGCCTGGCCCTGCTCGCGGTGCTCGGGCTGACCGTCGAGTACGGCCGACCGCCGTGGGTCGCGCTGGTGCTGGCGTTCTCGTTCGGCAGCTACGGGCTGGCGAAGAAGAAGGCCGACACGGGCGCGGTGGAGAGCCTCACGGTGGAGACGATGGTGCTCGCGCCGGTGGCCCTGGGCTACCTCCTCTGGCTGTCCTCGACGGGCGCCTCGAACTTCACCGGGCACGGCGCGGGGCACGCCGTACTCATCGCGAGCGCGGGCATCGTCACCGCGATCCCGCTGATCTGCTTCGGTGGCGCGGCCACGAGGGTGTCGATGACCACGATCGGCCTGCTGCAGTACGTCACCCCGACGATCCAGTTCGCGATCGGGGTCTTCTTCTACGGTGAGCCGATGCCGGCGCTGCGCTGGGCCGGTTTCGCGATGGTCTGGGTGGCGCTCGCGATCTTCACCATGGAGTCTCTCAACCATCGCCGCCGGCAGCTGCGGCTCGCCGCCGAGGCCATCGCCCTCTGACCCTCCCCCCGCTCCCCCGTTGAGTGCTGGCTTGTTCGGCGTTGAGTGCTGGCTTGTTCGGCGTTGAGTGCTGGCTTGTTTCCGGCGGTCGGTACGACGCCCCGCGGCCGGCGGGCCAGGCCGGCCCCTCCGCCGTACGCCCGGGCCGAGGCGGACCTCCTACCGGCAGTGGAACGCGAACAAGGCAGCACTCAATGCGAAATTACCCAACACTCAAGGGGGAACAAGCCAGCACTCAACGGGGAGGGGAGTCAGGCGTTGCGGGTGGCCACGACCTCCGCGAACGCGTCGAGCGCGTCGCGGGCCGGTCCGTCCGGGAGCACCTTCAACAGCTCCTGCGCCTCCCGGGCCCGGGCGAGCACGTAGGCACGAGCCTCCGCCATCGCCGGGTGCGCGCGCAGCAGCCGGAGCGCCTCCGCGTGCAGGGCGTCGTCGGTGAGGTCGGACTCCAGCAGCTCGAGGAGCCGCGCGTCCCGCGGGTCGGTCGACCGCTTGGCGAGCAGCACCGGGAGCGTGGGCACCCCCTCGCGCAGGTCGGTGCCGGGGGTCTTCCCCGACTCCACGGACTCGCTGGCGACGTCCAGGATGTCGTCGGACAGCTGGAACGCGGACCCGATCCTCTCCCCGTACGACGTGAGCGCCTCCTCGATGTCGGCCGACGCACCGGCGAACCGGGCGCCGTAGCGCGCCGACGTGGCGATCAGCGAGCCGGTCTTGCCGGCGACCACCCGCAGGTAGTGCTCGAGCGGGTCCTCGCCCTCGCCGGGGCCGAGCGTCTCGAGGATCTGGCCCTCCACCAGGCGCGTGAAGGTCTCGGCCTGGATGCGGACCGCGTCCGCGCCGAGCCGGGCGGTGAGCTCCGACGACTTCGAGAACAGGAAGTCGCCGGTGAGGATCGCCACCAGGTTGTCCCACCGCGCGTTCGCCGACTCAGCGCCGCGTCGCAGGGCCGCCTCGTCCATCACGTCGTCGTGGTACAGCGACGCGAGGTGGGTCAGCTCCACCACGCAGGCCGAGGTCACCACCCCGGCAGCGCACGGGTCCGGGCCGGTCTCCGCGGCCAGCAGCACCAGCAGCGGCCGGAAGCGCTTGCCGCCGGCCGCCATGAGGTGCCGGGCCGCCTCGGTGACGAAGCGGGCCTCGCTCTGGATCGCGTCGTCCAGCTCGGTCTCGACCTCGGCCATCCGGTCGCGCAGCCGCACCTCCAGGCCGGCGTCGAGGATCGGCAGGGCCAGCGGGGAGGCGGACGACGCCGTCACGGTGTCATCACTGGGATCGTGCTCCTCGGTAGGGTCCCCGCCTTGGGCGAGGGTCAGCGGATGAACTGTCCGGCAGCCGCGGCGAGGTCGAGGACAGGCCCGGGCACGATGCCCAGGGCGACCGTCGCGGCAAAGCCCACAGCGATCACGATAGTCGTCAGCACGCTCGGCATCGCAACCGTGGGTCCCTCCCCGACCGGGTCGGAGAAGTACATCAGCACGATAACCCGGACGTAGAAGAACGCCGCCACCGCGCTGAACAGCACCGCCACCACCACCAGCGGCCAGGCGCCACCGGAGACCGCGGACGTGAACACCGCCCACTTGCCGGTGAACCCGCTGGTCAGAGGGATGCCTGCCATGCCGAGCAGGAAGAACGCCATGACTCCGGCGATGACCGGCGACTCCTTCCCGAGCCCGGCCCAGTGCGAGAGGTGGGTGGCCTCGCCGCCCGCGTCGCGGACGACCGTGACCACCGCGAACGCGCCGATGGTCATGAAGCCGTAGGTCACCAGGTAGAACATCACCGCCTGGAGCGAGGAGAGCTGGGTGCCGTCGTTGGACGCCACCTGGTGCAGCCCCACGAAGCCGGTGAGGATGAAGCCCGCATGCGCGATCGACGAGTAGGCCAGCATCCGCTTGATGTCGGACTGGGTGATCGCGAGCACCGAACCGACCGCCATGGTCAGGATCGCAATGATCCAGATCATCGGGGTCCAGTCCCAGCGGGCCGCACCGAACCCGACGTAGAACAGCCGCAGCAACGCCCCGAACGCCGCGACCTTGGTGCAGGCGGCCATGAAGCCGGTGACCGCCGTCGGGGCGCCCTGGTAGACGTCCGGCGTCCACGAGTGGAACGGCGCCGCACCCACCTTGAACAGCAGGCCGACGGCCATCAGGCCGATCCCGCCGAGCAGCAGCCCCTCCGACCCGATCCGGCCGGTGATCGCCTCGCTGATGTCGGCGAGGTGCATGGAGCCTGCGTAGCCGTAGACCAGCGCGATGCCGTACAGGAAGAAGCCGGAGCTGAACGCCCCGAGCATGAAGTACTTCAGCGCCGCTTCCTGGCTGAGCAGCCTCCGGCGACGCGCCAGTCCGCTGAGCAGGTACAGCGGCAGGGACAGGATCTCCAGGGCCACGAACATGGTCAGCAGGTCGTTGGACGCGGGGAAGAGCATCATGCCGCCGAGCGCGAACAGCATCAGCGGGAACACCTCGGTGTGCTCGAGGCCCCTCGTCGACGCCTCCCGCTCCGCCTCGGTCCCGGGCAGCGCGGCGGCCTGGCCGGCGAACGCGGTCACCCCGCCCTCGAGATGGCGCTCGGCGAACAGCAGCACACTGACCAGGCCCAGCACGAGCAGGGTTCCCCAGATGAACATGGTCGGACCGTCGGCCGCGATCGCGCCCTCGGCGGCGATCGACCCGAAGGCCGGGTGGTCCCCGTGATGGGTCAGGTTGGTGCCGACCACCACCGTGGCCACGAGCGCGGCCACCACCCCGGCGACGGCGAGCACCGTCTGGAGGAGGTAGCGCAGCCGGCGGGGGGCGAACGCCTCCACCAGCACGCCGACGATGGCGACGCCGAAGACGATCAGCAACGGCGAGAGCAGGCCGTACTCGATGCTCGGCGCCTGGAAATCCGCTGCGACTGTCACTGGTGGTTCTCCTCCTCGGCACCGGCGGCGACGGCGGGAACGGCAGGCTTCGGATCGTGGACACCGGCCTGCTGCAAGGTGTGCCCGACGGCGGGGTTGATGATCGCGGTCAACGGCCGCGGGTAGAACCCGAGGAGCACGATCAGCGCGATCAGGGGGGCGAGCGCGACGACCTCCCGGAGGTTCAGGTCCTTGATGCCGGCGAGCTCGGGCCTCGTGGGACCGGTCATGGTGCGCTGGTACATCAGCAGGATGTAGAGCGCGGCCAGCACGATGCCGAGCACCGCGAACGCGGCGAACCACCAGTTGTGCACGAAGGCGCCGACCAGCACCATGAACTCCGAGACGAACGGCGACAGGCCCGGCAGCGACAGCGAGGACAGCCCCGCGACCAGGAACAGCCCGGCCAGCACCGGGGCGGTCTTCTCGACACCACCGAAGTCGGTGATCAGCCGGGACCCGCGGCGCCGGATCAGGAACCCGGTCACCAGGAACAGCGCCCCGGTCGAGAGCCCGTGGTTGAACATGTAGAGCGTCGACCCGGCCTGGCCGTAGCTGTTGAGCACGAAGATCCCGAGCACGATGAAACCGAAGTGCGACACCGAGGTGTAGGCGATCAGCCGCGGGATGCTGTTCTGCCCGATCGCCAGCAGCGCGCCGTAGAGCACGCTGACGACCGCCAGCACGAGCACCACCGGCGTCGCCCACTTCGACGCCTCGGGGAAGAGCCCCAGGCAGAACCGGATCATCCCGAACGTGCCGATCTTGTCCAGGATGCTCACCAGCAGCACCGACGTGCCGGGGGTGGCCTCGTCGGCGGCGTCCGGCAGCCAGGTGTGCACCGGGAACATCGGCGCCTTGATCGCGAACGCGACGAAGAAGCCCAGGAACAGCCAGCGGCCGGTGTTCTGGTCGATCGGGATCTTGCTCAGCTCCGTCAGCAGGTACG
Organism: uncultured Actinomycetota bacterium; assembly: GCA_963838025.1. GTDB lineage: Bacteria > Actinomycetota > Actinomycetes > Propionibacteriales > Nocardioidaceae > Nocardioides_B. The sequence goes on along the minus strand of CAWIPF010000001.1, from coordinate 189,471 downwards.
TCGGACCGCCGGCGGTCCGCGCGGACACCACGTAGAGCCCGACCACCGACGCCAGCATCAGCAGACCACCGAGCAGCGAGAACAGCAGGAACTTGACCGCCGCGTAGGACCGCTTGGCCCCGCCGAACCCACCGATCAGGAAGTAGATCGGGATCAGCGTCGCCTCGAACAGCACGTAGAACAAGAACACGTCCAGGGACGCGAAGACGCCGAGCGCCAGGCCCTCGAGCGCGAGCATCCAGGCGAAGAACGAGTTCACGCTCCACCGGCCGCGCTCGCCGTCGTGCCACGACGCGAGGATCACGACCGGGGACAGCACGGCGGTCAGCAGCACCAGGGTCAGGCCGATGCCGTCGACCCCGACCGCGTAGTGCGCGCCGAAGGACCGGATCCAGGTGTAGTCCTCGACGAACTGGTAGCGCCCGCCGCCGGTGTCGAACCCGAGGCCCACCACGGCGACGGGGACCAGGGTCAGCAGCGAGAACGCCAGCGCCACCTTCTTGGCCAGGTCGCCCGTCTTGGGCATCAGCGCCACGACGACGGCGCCGACGATCGGCACCAGCAACGACGTGGTCAACCAGGGAAAGCTCACAACCACACCAGCCTCATGTTGGGACGCAGGTCGAACGAGTACTCGAGACCCCTCATGCGAGGTTCACCGCCAGCAGGGCCAGCACGACCAGGACCGCGCCCGCGAGCACGGACAGCGCGTAGGAGCGCACGAACCCGGTCTGGATCCGGCGGAGCGTCGCGGACAGGCCGCCGAAGGTGGCCGCGGTGCCGTCGACGGCGCCGTCCACGAAGCCGTCGTCGAAGCCGACCAGCCCGCCCACGAAACGGTCACCGGGCCGCATGAACAGGCCCTCGTTGATCGCGTCGCCGTAGAGGTCCGCGCGGGCCGCCCGGGTGAACACCGAGACGCTCGTGGGTGCCACCGCCGGGACCGGCTCGCGGCCGACGGTCAGCCACGCGATCACGATGCCGGCGGCGACGACCGCCACCACGATCAGCGACATCACGATCGCCGGGAAGGGCAGGTTCTCGGGCTCGGCCGTGCCGACGACCGGGGACAGCCAGTCGGTGATCCAGCCGCCGGCGATCAGCAGGCCGCCGAGCACCGACAGCGCGGCGAGCACCATCAGCGGGAAGGTCATCACCTTCGGCGACTCGTGCGGGTGCACGCCGTCGACCCAGCGCTTCTCGCCGAAGAAGGTCATCAGCATCAGCCGGGTCATGTAGAACGCGGTCACACCCGCGCCGAGGAGCGCGGCGAGGCCCACGACGAGGTTCTGGCCGAAGGCCGCCTCGATGATCTTGTCCTTCGACCAGAAGCCGGAGAAGCCCGGGAAGCCGATGATCGCCAGGTAGCCCATCGCGAACGTCAAGAAGGTGACCGGGACGGCCTTGCGCAGGGCGCCGTAGTGGCGCATGTCCACGTCGTCGTCCATCGCGTGCATCACCGAGCCCGCGCCCAGGAACATGTTGGCCTTGAAGAAGCCGTGGGTCAGCAGGTGGAAGATCGCGAACGCGTAGCCGGCGACCCCGAGCCCGGCGGCCAGCATCATGTAGCCGATCTGGCTCATCGTGGACCCGGCGAGGACCTTCTTGATGTCGTCCTTCGCGCAACCGATGATCGCACCCCACAGCACCGTGACCGCGCCGACGACGACCACCGCGGTCTGCGCCACGTCGGTGTACTCGAAGACGAAGTTCGACCGGGTGACGAGGTAGACACCGGCGGTCACCATGGTCGCCGCGTGGATCAGCGCCGAGACGGGGGTCGGGCCCTCCATGGCGTCGAGCAGCCACGACTGGAGCGGCACCTGGGCGGACTTGCCGCAGGCGGCCAGCAGGAACAGCAGGCCGAGCACGGTCATCGTGGTCTGCGAGGCGTTGCCGGCCGCGGCCGAGATGCCCGCGAACGCGGTGGTGCCGAAGGTGGCGAAGACCAGCATGGTCCCGAGCGCCATGCCGATGTCGCCCACCCGGTTCACCACGAACGCCTTCTTCGCGGCGACCGCCGCCGACGGCTTGTGCTGCCAGAAGCCGATCAGCAGGTACGACGCGAGGCCGACCCCCTCCCAGCCCAGGAAGAGGCCGAGGTAGTTCGAGGAGAGCACCAGCGTGAGCATCGCGGCGACGAACAGGTTCAGGTAGGCGAAGAACCGGGAGCGCCGCACGTCGTGCTCCATGTAGCCCACGGAGTAGATGTGGATGATCCCGCCGACCCCGGTGATCAGCAGCAGGAAGAGCGCGGAGAGCTGGTCGTAGAGCAGGCTCGCCTCGACGCGGAACCCGCCGGCCTGGAACCAGGTGTAGAGGTGCTGCTCGACCTGCCGGTCCCCGGCACCGCGGCCCAGCAGCGCCACGAACGTGACCACGCTGATCACGAAGGAGGTCAGCACGGTCGCGGAGCCGAACAACGGCGCCCAGGAGAGCGAGCGCCGGTTGCCGACGAGCAGGAGCACCGCGGCGCCCAGGGCGGGCAGCGCGATGATGACCCAGAGCAGCGAGAACACCCCCGAGGCGGGGGCCGGGTCCACCACCGGCACGCCCTCGCGGAGCGGGCCCATGAGCAGGGAGGTCGTCAAGGCAGGCTCCTCAGTACTTCAGCAGGCTGGCGTCGTCGACGGACGCGGACCGTCGGGTGCGGAAGATCGTCATGATGATCGCGAGCCCGACCACCACCTCGGCAGCGGCCACCACCATCACGAAGAAGGCGGCGACCTGGCCGTCGAGGCTGCCGTTCACCCGCGCGAACGTGACCAGGGCGAGGTTGGAGGCGTTCAGCATCAGCTCCACGCACATGAACACCACGATCGCGTTGCGCCGGGTGAGCACGCCCACACAGCCGATCGTGAACAGGATCGCGGAGAGCACCAGGAACGGGGTCGCACTCATGCCTGCTCCTCCTTCTCGTCGCCGGCGGCTTGGATCTCGGCGGGGTCGCCGTCGATGGGGCCGCGCGGGCCGCCCCGGACGCCGTCACCCATCTGCCCGGTCAGCTCCTCGATGTCGTCGGCGAGCGCCGGGGCGGACCGGACGGTGCCGCGCGCGGCGAGCACCCGGGACACCGAGGACTCCAGCGGGGTGCCGTCGGGCAGCAGCGCCGGGGTGTCCACCGCGTTGTGCCGGGCGAAGACGCCGGGCGCGGGCAGCGGGCCGAGGTGCTTGCCCGACTCCACGTAGTCACGCATCCGCTGCGCGGCCAGCGCCGCCTGGGTCGGCTTCGGCGTCAGCCGCTCCCGGTGCGCGAGCACCATCGCGCCGATCGCGGCGGTGATCAGCAGCGCGCTGGTCGCCTCGAACGCGAACACGTAGCGGGAGAACAGCAGCTGCGCGAGCCCCTGCACGTTGCCGCCCGAGTTGGCGGCGGTCAGGCCGGTCACCGCGCCGGTGGTCACCTGCGCGACACCGAGCACGAGGACCACGCCGAACAGCAGGCCGACCAGGACGGCCATCAGCCGCTGTCCCTTGATCGTCTCGACGACGGAGTCGGAGGCGTCGACGCCGACCAGCATCAGCACGAACAGGAACAGCATCAAGATCGCGCCCGTGTAGACGATGATCTGCACGGCGAACAGGAACGGCGCGTCCTGGACTGCGTACAGCACCGCCAGCGAGATCATCACCACCGCGAGCATGAGCGCCGAGTGCACGGCCTTGCGCGAGAACAGGATGCCGAGTGCCGCGGCGACCATCACCGGCGCCAGGATCCAGAAGGCGATCACCGGTGGCCCCCGTCCTCGTGGCCGTGCTCGGCTCCGCGCGGGGTGCCCGCGGAGCCCGGGCTGAACGCGCCGCGGTAGTAGTCGGTCTCGTCGTCGCCGAGCAGCATCGCGTGCGGGGGTTGCTCCATGCCCGGCAGCAGCGGGGCGAGCAGGTCCTGCTTCTCGTAGATCAGGTCCGCGCGGTTGTTGTCGGCGAGCTCGTACTCGTTGGTCATCGTCAGCGCGCGGGTCGGGCACGCCTCGATGCACAGCCCGCACAGGATGCAGCGCAGGTAGTTGATCTGGTAGACGCGGCCGTAGCGCTCGCCCGGGGAGAAGCGACCGGACCCGTCCGCGGCGTCGTCGACGTTGGAGGCACCCTCGACGTAGATCGCGTCCGCCGGGCAGGCCCACGCACACAGCTCGCAGCCGATGCACTTCTCCAGGCCGTCGGGCCAGCGGTTCAGCTGGTGCCGGCCGTGGAACCTCGGCGCGGTCGGCTTCTTCTCGAAGGGGTACTGCTCGGTCACCACCTTCTTGAACATCGTCCGGAAGGTGACGCCGAAGCCCGCGATCGGGTCCCAGAACTGTTCCTTGAGCGTTGCCATCTACTGATCCTCCGCAGCTGCACTGGACCGGACTGTTGCCGCCGTGGACAGGCTCTGACCCGGCATCGGCGGGACCGGGTAGCCCCCGGCGAACGCGTCGAAGGGCTTGGGGCGGCCCTGCTCGTCGAGCTCGTCCGCGGCCCCCTCGGCCGCCTCCTCGGCCTCGCCGCCGACGAAGAACATCACCAGGAACAGCACCGCGACCACGCCGATCGCGGCCAGCAGGTAGCGCCGGTCGAAGCCGCCCCCGAGGCTGATCGCGCGGATCGACGCGACGGCCACGATCCACACCAGCGAGATCGGGATCAGCCGCTTCCAGCCGAACTTCATGAACTGGTCGTAGCGCAGCCGCGGCAGCGTCCCGCGCAGCCAGATGAAGACGAACACGAACAGCATCACCTTGGTGATGAACCACAGCACCGGCCACCAGCCGGCGTTGGCGCCCTCCCACAGCGACAGCGGCCACGGGGCCCGCCAGCCGCCGAGGAACAGCGTGGTCGCCAGCGCCGAGACGGTCACCATGTTGACGTACTCGGCGAGGAAGAACAGCGCGAACTTCAGCGAGGAGTACTCGGTGTGGAAGCCGCCGACCAGCTCACCCTCGGCCTCGGGGAGGTCGAACGGCGCGCGGTTGGTCTCGCCGACCATCGCGATCATGTAGATCACGAAGGACGGGATCAGGATCAGCCCGAACCACAGCCGCTGCTGCGCGGCGACGATCTGCGAGGTCGACAGCGAGCCGGCGTAGAGGAAGACCGCGACCAGGGCGAGGCCCATCGCGACCTCGTAGGAGATCATCTGCGCCGAGCTGCGCAGCCCGCCCAGCAGGGAGTACGTCGACCCGCTGGACCAGCCGCCGAGCACGATGCCGTAGATGCCGATCGAGCTGATCGCGAGGATGAACAGCACGCCCACGGGCATGTCGGTGAGCTGGAGCGGCGTCTTGTGCCCGAACATGCTGACCACCGGCCCGAACGGGATCACCGCGAACGCCAGGAACGCCGGGACCACCGAGAGCACCGGGGCGAGCAGGAAGACCACCTTGTCGGCGGCCTTGGGGATCACGTCCTCCTTCAGCGCCAGCTTCACGCCGTCGGCGAGGCTCTGCAGCAGGCCGAAGGGACCGTTCACGTTGGGGCCGATGCGGTGCTGCATCCTGGCCACGACGCGGCGCTCCAACCAGATGTTGAACAGGGTCAGCAGGACCAGGACCACGAAGATCAGCAGGGCCTTGATGGCCATGATCCACCACGGGTCCTTGCCGAACGCCGACAGGTCGTCGGCGGCCCGGACCACACCCAGGCTGCCGAGCGCGGTGAGGCTCGTCATGCTGCACCTCCGTTGACTCGTACGACGGATCCGGGAGCCCCGCAGCGTGCGGAGGCCGGCGCCCACACCACCCCGTCGGGCAGGTCGGCCACCGCCACCGGCAGCTCGGTCGAGCCGCGGGGGCCGCCGACGGTGACCCGCTGGCCCTCCGCGAGGCCGAGCCGGTCCAGCGTCGCACCGGAGACCAGCGCGACCGGGCGGCGGCCGGTGGCCTTGAGGTAGTCGTCGCCGTCGAGCATCCGGCCGTCGTCGATGAGCAGCTTCCAGCTCGCCAGCAGCAGCTCGTCACCGTCGCCGGCCGGGGCGGCCGTGCCCGGCGTCAGCTGCGGCGCCGCGACCCGCTCGCCGTCCCAGGGCCCCACCTCGACCATCTGCTCGCGGGCCTGCTCGACGGTGCGGAAGCCGAGGTCGGTCCCCATCTCCTCGGCCACGCCGGCCAGCACCCGCAGGTCCGGGAGGGCGTTGCCGCCGCGCAGCACCTGCGTGAAGCCACGGACCCGGCCCTCCCAGTTCACGAAGCTGCCGGCCTTCTCGGCGACGGGCGCGACCGGGAAGACCACGTCGGCCCGCTCGGTGACCGCGCTCGCCCGGATCTCGAGGCTGACCACGAACTCGGCGGCGTCGAGGGCGGCCAGCGCCGCCTCGGGGTCCGGCAGGTCGGCCGGGTCGACGCCGCCCACGACCAGCGCCTTGAGGTCGCCCGCCGCGGCTGCGGCCACGATCGCGTCGGTGTCGCGACCGGCCGTGTGCGGAACCGTGGTGCCCCACACGGTGCCCAGGTCGACGCGGGCGGCCGCATCGGCGACCGGACGGCCGCCGGGGAGCAGGTTCGGCAGGCAGCCGGCCTCGAGCGCGCCGCGCTCGCCCGCCCTTCGCGGGACCCACGCCAGCCGGGCGCCGGTGGTGCGGGAGAGGCCGATCGCGGCCGACAGCGCACCGGGCACCGCGGCCAGCCGCTCGCCGACGAGGATCAGGCCGCCGCCGTCCAGCGCGACCTCACCGTCGTGGGCCAGGGCCTCGAGGGCGGCGGCCTCCGCGCCGGGAGCGGTGCGGAGCAGGCTGCCGTGCATCTTCACGAGCCCGCGGGAGGTGAACGGGGCCACGGAGAACACGCGCAGGCCCTTGCGCGCGGCCTTGCGCAGCCGCAGGAACACGATCGGCGACTCGTCCTCGGGCTCGAACCCGGCCAGGACCACCGTGTTGGCCCTCTCGAGGTCGGCATAGGTGACGACCTGCGACGTGGCGGCGACGTGGGCGGCCAGGAAGTCGGCCTCCTCCGCGGAGTGCGCCCGGGTCCGGAAGTCGATGTCGTTGGTGCCGAGCGAGACGCGCGCGAACTTGCTGTAGGCGTAGGCGTCCTCGGCCGTCAGCCGGCCGCCGGGCAGCACACCGACCGCGCCCTCGGCCGCCTCCAGGCCGCGGGCCGCCACCGCGAACGCCTCCGGCCAGGAGGCCGGACGCAGCCGGCCGGTCTCGTCGTCACGGACCAGCGGGTGCGTGAGCCGGTCGGCCTGGCGGGCGTAGAGGAAGCCGAAGCGGCCCTTGTCGCAGTTCCACTCCTCGTTCACCTCGGGGTCGAAGCCCGCGAGGCGGCGGGTCACCTTGCCGCGACGGTGGTCGGTGCGCAGCGCGCAGCCGGAGGCGCAGTGCTCACAGACCGACGGCGTCGAGACCAGGTCGAAGGGCCGGGCGCGGAAGCGGTACGACGCGGAGGTGAGCGCCCCGACCGGGCAGATCTGGATCGTGTTGCCCGAGAAGTAGGACTCGAACGGCTCCTTCTCGTAGATGCCGACCTGCTGCAGCGCGCCACGCTCGATCAGCTCGATGAACGGGTCACCGGCGATCTGGGCGGAGAACCGGGTGCACCGGGCGCAGAGGATGCAGCGCTCACGGTCGAGCAGCACCTGCGCGGAGATGTTGATCGGCTTGGGGTAGGTCCGCTTCTGCTCGACGTAGCGCGACTCGCCGCGGCCGTTGGACATCGCCTGGTTCTGCAGCGGGCACTCGCCGCCCTTGTCGCACATCGGACAGTCGAGCGGGTGGTTGATCAGCAGGAACTCCATGATCCCCTGCTGGGCCTTGTCCGCGACCTTCGAGCTGGCCTGGGTGCGGACCACCATGCCCTCGGCCACCTGCAAGGTGCAGGACGCCTGCGGCTTGGGGATCGGGCGGCCGTTGCCGGCGTCGGGCACCTCGACCAGGCACTGGCGGCAGGCGCCGACCGGCTCGAGCAGCGGGTGGTCGCAGAACCGCGGGATCTGCACGCCGATCTGCTCGGCGGCGCGGATCACGAGGGAGCCCTTCGGGACGCTGACCTCGACGTCGTCGATGGTCAGCGTGACGAGGTCGGACACTTTGTCGACCCCGCCGGGCTGGTTGGCTGACACGGTCATGCTTGGGAGCCTCCTGCCGCTACGGGCGCGAAGAGGGTGGCCTTCATCGGGTCGAACGGGCAGCCGCCCTCGGTGAGGTGGCGGACGTACTCGTCGCGGAAGTACTGGATCGAGCTGGTGATCGGGCTGGTGGCGCCGTCACCCAGTGCGCAGAAGGCCCGGCCCAGGATGTTGTCGCACTGGTCGAGCAGCAGCTCGAGGTCGGACTCGGTGCCCTCGCCCCTCTCCAGCCGGGCCAGGGTCTGCACCAGCCACCAGGTGCCCTCGCGGCAGGGCGTGCACTTGCCGCAGGACTCGTGCTTGTAGAACTCGGTCCACCGCAGCACCGCCCGCACCACGCACGTGGTGTCGTCGAAGATCTGCAGCGCCTTCGTGCCGAGCATGGAGCCGGCCTGGCCGACGCCTTCGTAGTCGAGGGGCACGTCGAGGTGCTCGCCGGTCAGGATCGGCGTGGACGACCCGCCCGGCGTCCAGAACTTCAGCTCGTGACCCTCCCGGACGCCTCCGGCGAGGTCGAGGAGCTCGCGCAGGGTGATGCCGAGCGGGGCTTCGTACTGGCCGGGCCTGGTCACGTGGCCGGACAGCGAGTAGAGCGTCATGCCCTTGCTCTTCTCGGTGCCCATGGAGCCGAACCACTCGGCACCGTTGCGCACGATGGACGGGATGCTCGCGATGCTCTCGACGTTGTTGATCACCGTCGGGGCGGCGTACAGCCCGGCGACCGCGGGGAACGGCGGGCGCAGCCGCGGTTGGCCGCGGCGGCCCTCCAGCGAGTCGAGCAGGGCGGTCTCCTCGCCGCAGATGTAGGCGCCGGCCCCGGCGTGCACGGTGACCTCGAGGTCGTAGCCGGAGCCGTGGATGTTCTTGCCGAGGTGCCCGGCGAGGTAGGCCTCCTGGACCGCTCGCTGCAGCCGGCGGACGACGTGCAGCACCTCGCCGCGCACGTAGATGAACGCGTGGTTCGCCCGGATGGCGTAGGACGTGACGATGACGCCCTCGACCAGCGTGTGCGGGCTGGCCATCATCAGCGGGATGTCCTTGCAGGTGCCCGGCTCGGACTCGTCGGCGTTGACCACCAGGTAGTGCGGCTTGCCGTCACCCTGCGGGATGAAGCCCCACTTCATGCCGGTCGGGAACCCCGCGCCTCCGCGCCCGCGCAGTCCGGACTCCTTGACCAGCTCGATGATCGCGTCCTGGTCCATGCCCAGCGCGGTGTCGAGGGCGGCGTAGCCGCCGCCGCTCTGGTAGGACTCGAGCGTCCACGGCCGGTCGGCGTCCCAGTTGTCGGACAGCACCGGCGTCAGCGTGTCAGTCATCCTCTGCGTCCTTCCCGCCCTCGGTGCCTGCCGGCGACTCGTCCAGCTTGGTCTCCGACTCGGACCGGCTGGTGTCGGCGTGCTCGGCGGCCTCGGCCGGCGCGGCGCCCTCGGAGGGCGAGCCCGTCGAGACGGCTCTGCGCCCGGACTCCGGCGCGCGCCAGCCGTTCTCGCGGGCGATCTGCAGGCCGACCAGGGTGGCCGGGCCGGCGGCCGGGCCCTCGTCGGCCCGGTCGTCGCTGAAGCCCGCGAGGACCCGCTCGGCCTCGCGCCAGGTGCAGATCCGCGGCCCGCGGGTCGAGCGGACCTCCTTGCCCTCGCGGAGGTCGTCGACCAGCCGGGTGGCCGACTCCGGGGTCTGGTTGTCCATGAACTCCCAGTTGACCATCATCACCGGCGCGTAGTCGCAGGCGGCGTTGCACTCGAGGTGCTCGAGGGTGATGCTCCTGCCGTCCCCCTCTTCGGCCCAGGCGGTCTCGTCGTTGCCGACACCCAGATGCTCTTTGAGCCGCTCGAAGATCGCGTCCCCGCCCATCACCGCGCACAGCGTGTTGGTGCACACGCCCACGTGGTAGTCGCCCACCGGGCGCCGCTTGTACATCGTGTAGAACGTCGCGACGCCGGACACCTCCGCGGCGGAGAGGCCGAGGATGTCGGCGCAGACCTCGATCCCCCTCGCGGTAACCCGGCCCTCCACGCTCTGCACGAGGTGCAGCATCGGCAGCAGCGCCGAGCGCGGCTGCGGGTAGCGCTCGGTGATCTGCCTCAGCTCGGCGAGCACCTGCGCGTCGAGGTTGCCCTCCCCGCTGCTCGAGCCCGTCGAGACCACTCCGTTGTGCTCCGTCATCTACCTGTCCACTCCGCCCATGACCGGGTCGATCGACGCGATCGCGACGATGACGTCGGCGACCATGCCGCCCTCGCTCATCACCGAGGTCGCCTGCAAGTTCGTGAACGACGGGTCCCGGAAGTGCGCCCGGTAGGGCCGGGTGCCGCCGTCGGAGACCACGTGCGCGCCGAGCTCGCCGCGCGGCGACTCGATCGGGACGTAGGCCTGCCCGGCCGGGACCCGGAAGCCCTCGGTCACCAGCTTGAAGTGGTGGATCAGCGCCTCCATCGACTCGCCCATGATGTGCCGGATGTGGTCGAGGCTGTTGCCCATCCCGTCGGTGCCCACCGCCAGCTGGCTCGGCCACGCGATCTTCTTGTCGGCCACCATCACCGGCGCGCCCTCGAGCCCGGCGAGACGGTCCGCGCACTGCTCGATGATCTTCAGCGACTCCCACATCTCGTCGAGCCTGACCCGGAAGCGGCCGTAGGAGTCGGCCGTGTCCCAGGTGCAGACCTCGAAGTCGTAGTCCTCGTAGCCGCTGTAGGGCTGCGTCTTGCGCAGGTCCCAGGGGTAGCCGGTCGACCGGAGCACCGGGCCGGTGAGGCCGAGCGCCAGGCAGCCCGCGAGGTCGAGGTGCCCGACCCCCTCGAGGCGGCCCTTGAAGATCGGGTTGGCGTTGCACAGCGCGGCGTACTCGGGGAGCCGCTTCTTCATCAGCGCGATGAAGTCGCGGATCTGGTCGAGCGCGCCCGGAGGCATGTCCTGGGCGACACCGCCGGGGCGGATGAACGCGTGGTTCATCCGCAGGCCGGTGATCAGCTCGAACAGGTCCAGGCACAGCTCGCGCTCCCGGAACCCGATCGTCATCACCGTCAGCGCGCCGATCTCCATGCCGCCGGTGGCGATCGCCACCAGGTGGGAGGAGATCCGGTTGATCTCCATGAGAAGCACCCGCATGACCTGGGCCTTCTCCGGGATGTCGTCCTCGATGTCGAGAAGACGCTCCACGCCGAGGCAGTAGGTCGCCTCGTTGTAGAACGGCGAGAGGTAGTCCATCCGCGTGCAGAACGTGACGCCCTGCACCCAGGAGCGGAACTCCATGTTCTTCTCGATGCCGGTGTGCAGGTAGCCCACCCCGCAGCGGGCCTCCTTCACCGTCTCGCCCTCGAGCTCGAGGATCAGCCGGAGCACGCCGTGCGTGGACGGGTGCTGGGGTCCCATGTTGACGACGATCCTGTCGTCGCCCTCGTCGGCGATGCCGGAGACCACCGAGTCCCAGTCCTGCCCGGTGACGGTGAAGACCCGCCCGGCGCTGGTGTCGGACTCCTGTGCGTAGGGGTCGTGTGCTGTGTCGCTCATCAGTTGTAGGACCTCCGCGTGTCCGGCGGTGGGATGGTGGCGCCCTTGTACTCCACGGGGATGCCACCGAGGGGGTAGTCCTTGCGCTGCGGATGGCCGGGCCAGTCGTCGGGCATCTCGATCCGCGCGAGCCCGGGGTGGCCGTCGAAGATGATGCCGAAGAAGTCGTAGGTCTCCCGCTCGTGCCAGTCGTTGGTGGGGTACACCGACACGACCGAGGGGATGTGCGGGTCGGCGTCGGGACAGGCGACCTCCAGCCGGATCCTCCGGTTGTGGGTCATCGACAGCAGGTGGTAGACCGCGTGCAGCTCGCGGCCCTCGTCGTGCGGGTAGTGCACACCGGACACGCCCGAGCAGAACTCGAAGCGCAGCGCCGGGTCGTCGCGCAGCGTCCGCGCGACCTGCACCAGCGCCTCACGCCGGACGAAGAAGGTGACCTCGTTGCGGTGCACCGTGATCTTCTCGATCGCGGCGGGCACCCCGGCCCGGCCGAGCCCGGCCTCGAGGCTGTCGGCCACCTCGTCGAACCAGCCTCCGAAGGGACGCTCCGTGCCTCCGGGCATCGCGACCGGGCGCACCAGGCCGCCGTACCCGGAGGTGTCCCCGGAGCCGCGGACCCCGAACATGCCGGTCCGCACGTCGACGACCTCCGGCCGGAGCTGCTCGGCGGACGCCGGGAGAGTGTTCTCGGGGGCGATGTCGGTGAGGTCGGGCTCGGTGCCCGGGGTGACCTCGGGGAAGTCCTGAGGCTCTTTGGGGCTCATCGCAGCAGCCCTCTCATCTCGGAGGTCGGCAGCGCGGTGAGCGCCTCCGTCTCGGACTCGGCGATCTCGTTCTGCCGGTTGACGCCGAGCTTGCCGTGCTGCACCTGGGCGTGCAGCTTCAGGATCGCGTCGATCAGCATCTCCGGCCGCGGCGGGCAGCCGGGCAGGTACATGTCGACCGGGACGACGTGGTCGACACCCTGCACGATCGCGTAGTTGTTGAACATCCCGCCGGAGCTCGCGCACACGCCCATCGCCAGCACCCACTTCGGGTCGGGCATCTGGTCGTAGATCTGGCGCAGCACGGGAGCCATCTTCTGGCTGACCCGGCCGGCCACGATCATCAGGTCGGCCTGCCGCGGCGAGGCCCGGAAGACCTCCATGCCGAAGCGGGCGAGGTCGTAGCGGGGGCCGCCGGTGGTCATCATCTCGATGGCGCAGCAGGCCAGCCCGAACGTCGCCGGCCAGAACGACGCCTTGCGCATGTAGCCGGCGACGCCCTCGACCGTGGTCAGGAGCACCCCGCTCGGCAGCTTCTCTTCGATACCCATCTTGTCTACCTCAGTCCCACTCGAGCCCACCGCGGCGCCACACGTAGGCGTAGGCCACGAAGACCGTGACGATGAACAGCACCATCTCCACGAGCCCGAACAACTTCATCGAGTCGAAGGCCACCGCCCACGGGTAGAGGAAGACGATCTCGATGTCGAAGACGATGAACAGCATCGCGGTGATGTAGTACTTCACCGGGAAGCGGCCGCCGCCGACGGGCTGCGGGGTCGGCTCGATGCCGCACTCGTAGGAGTCGACCTTGGCGCGGTTGTAGCGCCTCGGGCCGACGATCGTGCTCATGATCACCGAGAAGACGGCGAAGCCGCCCGCCAGAATCAAGAGTGCGAGGACTGGCGCGTACAAGTTCATCCCTCTCGATCCCTCCTGTCCTGTCGTGGTGCCTGCGCCGTGGTGTCGCAGGTGAGGCTATGCGGCCGGGACGGCCCTGGCCAACGCGTTGATCACCTTGTCCGAGACGTCGCCGTCGCGGGGGTCGGTGAGGTTGGCCATCAGCTTGAGCATGAACTTCATCAGCGTGGTGCGCGGCAGCCCGTAGCGCGTCGCCTGCTTCATGAAGGTCGGGTTGCCGATCATCTTCGCGAAGACCCGGCCGAGGGTGAAGTAGCCGCCGTACGTCGCGTCCAGGGTCGCGGCGTACCCCTGGAGCACCTGCTCGCGGCCCGGTCCCTCCGGCCGCGCGAGCGCCTGCACGATCGTCTCGGCCGCGATGTGCCCGGACTCCAGCGCGTAGTCGATGCCCTCGCCGTTGAACGGGTTGACCATCCCGCCGGAGTCACCGGCGAGCAGCACGCCGCGGGTGTAGTGCGGCTTGCGGTTGAAGCCCATCGGCAGCGCCGCGGAGCCGATCCGGCCGACCCGGTTCTCGTCGCGGAAGCCCCACTCCTCCGGGGTGTGGTCGAGCCACCGGCGCAGGACGTCCTTGTAGTCGACGTTGCGGAAGGCCTGCGAGGTGTTGAGGATCCCCAGACCCACGTTGGCGGTGCCGTCGCCGACACCGAAGATCCAGCCGTAGCCGGGCAGCAGGTTGGACTCGCCGGGCCTGCCGTCCCACAGCTCGAGCCAGGACTCCATCCACTCGTCGTCGTGGCGGGGGGTCTCGTAGTAGGCGCGGACCGCGACGCCCATCGGCCGGTTCTCGCGGCGCTCGAGGCCGAGCGCGATGGCGATCCGGGCGGAGACGCCGTCGCAGGCGACCACGACCGGTGCCCGGAACTCAAGGTCGTCCCCGGGCTGTGACATGCGGCGGCCGTTGTCGTCGACCGGCTTCGCCCTCACCCCGATGACACGACCGGTGCGCTCGTCGACGACCGGTGCGGTGACCGCCGTGCGCTCGGTCAGCCGGGCGCCGGCCTTCTCCGCGTGCCGGGCGAGGATCTCGTCGAGGTCCATCCGGGTGCGCACCAGGCCGTACGACGGGAACGACGCGAGCTCGGGCCACGGCAGCTCGAGGCGGTGCCCCGCGCCGACGATCCGCAGGCCCTTGTTGCGGGCCCAGCCCGGGGCGTCGAGGTCGATGCCCATGCCGATCAGCTGCCGGACCGCGCGCGGGGTGAGCCCGTCGCCGCAGATCTTGTCCCGGGGGAAGGCGCTCTTCTCGAGGAGCAGCACGTCCACGCCGGCCTGCGCGAGGTGGAAGGCGGTGGACGAGCCGGCCGGCCCGGCCCCGACGACGATGACGTCGGCCTGCCGCGCGTCGGCGGTGGTCCGGGTCATCCAGAGCCCCTCTTCTGGTCGTCCTGCTCGCTGCGTCCGGTCCCAGCGTCCCGTGCGTCGGCCTGCTCGGCCGGCGCGGATCGCGACGCCTGTGACGATCGTGAATTGCTTCACTATCGGCACAACGGGACAGTCTAGAGGCCACGATCACATCCCGCGACCCGGGTCCCCACCACCCCGTCGACACCCCGCCGAGACGCCCACGGAGACCCCGCCGACACCCCGCCGAAGCCTCGGCCGGAGCGCGGCCGGCGCCGCGTCGCCCGCCGTCGCGGCGCGGGTCAGGCGGTGGCGCGGTGCAGCGCGACGATGCCGCCCGAGAGGTTGCGCCACGCCGGGGCCTTCCAGCCGGCGGCGGTGATCCGCCGGGCCAGGCCCGCCTGGTCCGGCCAGGCGCGGATCGACTCGGCGAGGTAGACGTAGGCGTCCGGGCTGGACGACACCGCACGAGCCACCGCCGGCAGCGCCTTCATCAGGTACTCGATGTAGACGGTCCGGAACGGCGCCCACGTCGGGTGGCTGAACTCGCACACCACCAGCCGCCCTCCGGGCCGGGTGACCCGCAGCAGCTCCCGGAGCCCCGCGTCCGGGTCGACGATGTTGCGCAGCCCGAACGAGATCGTCACCGCGTCGAAGGTGTGGTCCGCGAACGGCAGCCGGGTCCCGTCGCCGGCCGTGAAGGCGAGGTGCGGCTTGGCCCGCTTGCCCACGCGCAGCATCCCCAGCGAGAAGTCGCAGGGTACGACGGACGCGCCCCGGTCGCGGAACGGCTGGCTCGACGTCCCGGTCCCGGCCGCGAGGTCGAGCACCCGCTCGCCCGGCCGCGGGTCGACCGCCTCGACGACCGCGGTGCGCCAGCGCCGGTCCTGGCCGAGGGACAGCACGTCGTTGGTCAGGTCGTAGCGCCGCGCCACGTCGTCGAACATCGCGGCGACGTCGGCGGGCTTCTTGTCCAGGCTGGCTCGGGTCACAGCCCGAACTCTACGAGCAGCCTCGATGTGGGGATCCGGCACGGCCGGTCGTAGGCTGGCGAATCGTGACAGAGCCCAGCACCCGCATGACGGCGAGCGACGGGCGGGCCCACGAGACCGCCCCGCTCGTCGTGCGCACCGTGCGCGTGGCCGATCCCGGCCCCCTCCTCTCGCTGCTCCCGGACCAGGGCGGCACCGCCTGGGTGCACCGCGGCGAGGGCCTGGTCGGCTGGGGTGTCGCCGCGACCGTGCGCACCCGAGGGGCCGGCCGGTTCACCGACGCCCGCGACTGGTGGGCCGAGCGGACCCGGTCCGCGGTGGTCCGCGACGAGGTGGGGCTGCCCGGCACCGGCCTGGTGTGCTTCGGGTCGTTCGCGTTCGCCGACCGGCCCGGCGACAGCGTCCTGGTCGTCCCCGAGGTGGTGGTCGGCCGCCGCGGTGAGACCGCCTGGGTGACCACCATCGGGGTGGCCGCGATCCCCTCGGCGTCCGAGGTGTCCGCCGCGGCCGAGCCGCCGGCTCCGGAGGGGGTCACGTTCTCGGACGGCGCGCTGTCGGGCACCGAGTGGGAGACCCGGGTCGCCGAGGCGGTGCGCCGGATCAACGCCGGCGACCTGGAGAAGGTGGTGCTCGCCCGCGACCTGGTCGCCACCGCGGCCGACGACGTCGACGTCCGGTGGCCGCTGCAGCGGCTCGCCGAGGGCTACCCGATGTGCTGGACGTTCCACGTCGACGGGCTGTTCGGGGCGACCCCCGAGATGCTGGTGCGGCGCGAGCGCGGGCTGGTCACCTCCCGCGTGCTGGCCGGCACCATCCGCCGGACCGGCGACGACGAGCGCGACCTGGCGCTGGCCGCCACGCTGGCCCGGTCGTCGAAGGACCTCGAGGAGCACGAGTACGCCGTGCGGTCGGTGGCCGACTCGCTGGCCCCGCACTGCACGTCGATGAACGTCCCCGAGTCGCCGTTCGTGCTGCACCTGCCCAACGTCATGCACCTGGCCACCGACGTGGCCGGGGTCGCGCACGACTCGGAGACGGCGACGTCGCTCGACCTCGCGGCCGCGCTGCACCCGTCGGCGGCGGTCGGGGGCACGCCGGCGGACCAGGCCAAGGCCCTGATCACCGAGATCGAGGGGATGGACCGCGGCCGCTACGCCGGACCGGTGGGCTGGATGGACGCCAGCGGTGACGGCGAGTGGGGCATCGCCCTGCGCTCGGCCGAGATCGACGGCAGCGTGGTCCGGCTGTTCGCCGGGTGCGGCATCGTGGCCGACTCCGACCCCGAGGCCGAGCTCGCGGAGGCGCAGGCGAAGTTCGTGCCGGTGCGCGACGCGCTCTCCGGCCGCTGAGCGGGCCCGGCCCGACGGTCAGAGGGACAGGTCGCTGCCCGGGGCCACCCGCTCGTAGGCCTGCTCCCGCTCCCCGAGCAGCCCGCCGACCAGCCGCTCGACCAGGGCGAGCCCGGTGTCGTTCAGCAGCCCGTCGTGGATCGCCACCGACCGGGGCGCGCCGACGCCGCGGGCGAAGTCCACGACCTCGCTGACCTTGCTCCAGGGCGCGTGCACCGGCACCAGCAGCACGTCGACCTCCAGGCCGGGCTCGGTGAAGGCGTCACCGGGGTGGTAGACCCGCAGGCCGCCCACCTCGACCAGGAACCCGGAGTTGTCGACCCGCGGCAGCTCGGGGTGGACCACCGCGTGCAGCTCGCCGACCGCGGTGACCGGCAGGCCCGCGTCGAACCGCTGGTCCGGCGCCACCACGGTGACCCGCTCCGCGACACCCGGGTCCCCGGCGGCGATCTGGCCCGCCACGGCGGCGATCGTGAACACCGGCGCGTCCGTGCGGCGCAGGTGCTCGAGCGAGAGGTGGTCGGCGTGCTCGTGGGTGACCAGCACCGCGGTCGCACCGTCGACTGCCTGCGGCTCCGACCAGGCCCCCGGGTCGAGCACCAGGACCTGTCCGTCGTGCTCGATGCGGACGCACGCGTGACCGAACTTCGTGATCCTCATGCACTCAACCTAACCGGCTGTCGACGTAGCACCAGCGCCACGTCTCCCCCGGCTCGGCGGACCGGATCACCGGATGGCCGGAGTCCTGGAAGTGCGCGGTCGCGTGGGTGCGTGGCGAGGAGTCGCAGCAGCCCACGTGCCCGCACTCGAGGCACATCCGCAGGTGCACCCAGGAGCGCACCCCCTCGCGGACGCACTCCTCGCACACGCCCTCCACGTGGGCGCGGGTGTCGTCGGGGGCCTCGCGCAGGTGCTCGCACAGGCTGACGGTCCCCACCAGTCCACTCACCTCCGGCGCGTCGCGCGCGTCCTCGAGCCGTTCGTTGCCGACGTCCAGCATGGACTCCTCGACGTCGAGCATGGTGAGGACGTCCTCGACGACCTCGTGCGGGAGCCGACCCGTGCTGCGGACCTCCAGGACCTTCTCCCGCTCGACGCGGAGCATCTCCAGCCGCAGCCGGGCGTAGGTCTCGCTGGGTGTCTCCACATCCGGGTGGGTGCCGCCGAGCCGTTCCCAGGCGGCGGTGTCACGCTGCCGCGTCCGGCGCCGGATCTCCTCGAGGGTGCCGAACGGGTCTTCGTCGTCGGCGTGCTCGTCCAGCACCGCCAGCCCGGCCGCGGTCGCCCGGTCCAGCAGGGCCGCGCGGGCGAGCGCGTCCTCGCGGGGGTCCGGCGCGGGCAGCCGCAGCCGGCGGACCAGCCACGGCAGCGACAGGCCCTGGACGAACAGCGTCCCCCCGGTGACCACGAGCGCCACCAGCACCAGCAGGTCCCGGTCCGGGACGGAGCGCGGGATGGCGAACGCCGCGGCCAGCGTGACCACCCCGCGCATGCCGGCCCAGCCGAGCACCGCCGTGTAGCGCCACGACGGCCGCTCCCCGGTCGTCTCGTCCAGCCCGGGACGCACCAGCAGGTAGCGCGCCGGGAAAACCCACACCAGCCGCAGCACCACCACCGCCCCGAGCGAGGCCGCGCAGGCCAGCACCACGGTCGCCGCCGGGATGTCGCTCGAGGCGACGTCCGCGAAGATCCAGCGGACCTGGAGGCCGATCAGCAGGAACACCACGTTCTCGAGGAGGAACGCGATCGTCCGCCAGTTCAGCCGCTCCGCGATGCGCGACGACGCGGTCTGCAGGACCGGGGCGCGGTGCCCGAGCAGCAGGCCCGCGATCACGACGGCCAGCACCCCGGACGCGTGCAGCGACTCGGCGGCGACGTACGACAGGAACGGTGTCACCAGAGACACGCTGGTGTCGAGCACCGGGTCGGTGACCTGCCGGCGCACCCAGGCGACCACCACGTAGCCGGCCACCCCCACCGCCACGCCCAGCGTCGCGGCCAGCACGAAGTCGACGCCGATCCCGACCACGGACACGGCGCCGGCGGTCGCGGCCAGGGACGTCCGCAGCGCGACCAGGGCGGTCGCGTCGTTGAGCAGCGACTCACCCTCGAGCACCGTGACGATGCGCCTCGGCAGCCCGATCCGACGGGCGATCGCGGTCGCGGCGACCGCGTCCGGCGGGGCGACCACCGCGCCCAGCGCGAACGCGGCCGGCCACGACAGCGACGGGACGACGAGGTGGACCACCACGCCGACGCCGACCGCGGTGAAGGCCACCAGGCCGATGGACAGCAGCAGGATCGGGCGGCGGTTCGCGTTGAAGTCGACCAGCGACGTCTTGAGCGCGGTCGCGTACAGCAGCGGGGGCAGGAAGCCCACCAGGACCACCTCGGCGGACAGGTGGATCTCCGGCACGAACGGGAGGAAGGAGGCGACCGCACCCAGCGCGACGAGCACGAGCGGGGCCGGCAGGTCGAACCGGCGCGAGAGCCCGGCGACCGCGATCACGGCAGCGGTCAGCAGGGACAGGGTCAGGGCGAGGTGCACCCGCTCATTCAACCAACCGTCAGGTCGCGACCCAGCGCATCGGGTCCCCCCAGCCGAGGTCGGTGATGCCGTGCTTGTCGAGGGCGAGCGCGACGAGGGTGCGCCGGTGCGCGGCGAACGTCAGCACGTGGGCGACCATGCCCCCGTAGGTGAACACCTCGGCCGGCTCGCACAGCGCGTCCACGAACGTGTCGTCGAGCCGGCCCTGCTCGCAGACCTCCCGGATGTGGGCCAGGTAGGTGGCGCCCTCCTCGGCGAGCCGGGCGCGCATCGAGGCGACGCTCTCGTGCTCCTCGAGGGACCAGTCGTAGTCGCGGTTGGCCAGGGCCGCGTTCCACATCCCCATCTGCCCGACCAGGCGCGACAGCAGGCGGCGGATCGTCTGCTCGTCCTCGTCGACGTTCAGCTCGATCGGCTCGTCGAGCTGCGCGTCGGTCAGCCGCTCGGCGCAGGACACCATCTCGCCGGTCAGCCAGATGTGGTGCTCGACCATCTTCATCAGCAGGTCCATGGGGGTCACCTTCTTCTGTGCCGGCAGCCGCAGGCTCCCGGGCGGGTGGAAGTGGACGTCGCTCGGCGCCTCGATCCGGATGCCGGTGGGGCGGGCGCGCCACCGGCTCGGCCCGACGCCGTAGGCCTTCGTGAACGCCCGGGTGAACGCCTCGTGCGAGCCGTAGCCGGCCTCGACGGCGACGTCGAGGATGCTCGCGCTCGTGGTCAGCAGGCGGTACGCCGCGCGCTCGAGGAGGACCCGGCGCCGGAACGCGGCCGGAGGCTCGCCGGCGACCGAGGACACGATCCGGTCGAGGTGGAACCGCGATAGGTAGAGCCGTCCGGCCAGGTCCTCACCGGTCGCCTCGTGGTCGTCCAGCACCTGCGCGAGCAGGCCCACGAAGCTGGTGAAGTGGTCGGCTGCGGTGCTCATGGCCCCCATCCTGGCGATGGCGCCTCGGCGGCGCTTGATCAGTCTTGCGCAGTCACCAGCGCCCGGATCCGCGCGTCGAGGTCGCGCCGGTTGTCGCGGCGTACGACGGCCTCGACCACCTCGATGCCGCCGTTGGGGTTGTCGAGCGCGTGCCGCAGCTCCCCGAGCGACTCCACCCTCCAGTGCGGGGTGCGCGTCGCCGCGCACAGGGCGGCCAGGTCGGTGCGGTGCGGCGTGCCGAAGAGCTTCTCGTAGGAGCCGGCGTGCTCGGGGCCGCCCTGCTCCAGGGAGGCGAAGATGGAGCCGCCGTCGTCGTTGACGACCACGATCGTCAGGTCCGGCCGCTGCTCGTCCGGGCCGATCAGCAGGCCGTTCGTGTCGTGCAGGAACGTCACGTCGCCGAGCAGGGCGAACGCCCGCGTGGTCCCGGCCCGCCCGAGCGCCGCACCGACCGCGGCGGACACCGAGCCGTCGATGCCGGCGAGGCCGCGGTTGCCGACCACCAGCCGGTGGTCGCCGACCGGGTAGCGCGGCACCATCAGGTCGAGGTCGCGCACCGGGTTGGAGGCGCCGACGAACAGCAGCCCCCGTGCCGGCAGCGCCTCGGCCACCGCCCCGGCCACCGCGTGCGGGGTCAGCGCGGCCTCCGCCGCGAGCAGCGAGTCCAGCCGCCGGCCCAGCTCCGCGTCGCGGCCGCGCCACTCCTCGAGCCAGGAGGAGTCGGGCGGAGCCTGGTCCGGCGAGTCGGACAGCCAGGCCTCGTCGGCCACCGGCTCGCCGACCGCCTCGGCGGCGGCCAGGACGCGCGACACCCGGTGCCCGGGGTCGGTCCAGCCGGTCCGGTTCGCGACCGCCAGCACCTCGACGTCGTCGCGGGACAGCAGCCGGGTGACCGGCCGGGACAGCGTCGGGTGGCCGCAGACGACCACCCGCTCGATCCGGCCGGCGAGCTCGTCGTCGGCGAGCAGCAGCCGGTAGGTGCGGATCGCGTTCGCGCCGGTGCGGGAGCCGCTGGTCGGCTCGGCCAGCAACGGCCACCCCGCCTGCTCGGCGAGGACCCGCGCGGGCGGGCCCGCGTCGTCCCCGGCGACGACCACCGTGCGCCGGTCGTTCGCGAGCGGCTCCGCCTCGGGTCGCCGCGGGGCCGCGAGCCGCGTCCACGGGTCGCCGCCGGGGCGGCCCCCGAGTGCGGTGCCCCAGCCGTCGGGCGTGGCCGGGGTCAGCGGCTCGGCGAGCTGGAGGTTCAGCTGCACCGGGCCGGGCGGCGTGCCGCAGGCGCCCACGGCGGTCGCGACCGCGCGGGCGGCGAGGGCGCGCCAGGCGGCGATCTGCCGCGTCTCGTCCGGCCCGGGGTGGCCGGCGGGGACGTCGGCGGCGAGCCGGACCGCGTCGCCGAAGATCTTCACCTGGTCGGTGGTCTGGTTGGCCTGGCTGCCGCGGAGCGCGGCGGGCCGGTCGGCGGTGAGCAGCACCAGCGGCAGCCCCGCGTGCGCGGCCTCGAGGGCGGCCGGGTGCAGGTTGGCCACGGCGGTCCCCGAGGTGGTGAGCACCGCGACGGGGGTGCGCGAGGTCCGGGCCAGGCCGAGCGCGAGGAAGCCGGCCGAGCGCTCGTCGATGCGGCTGTGCAGGGTCAGCCGGCCCGCCGCGTGGGCGGCGTGCAGGGCGAAGGCGACCGGCGCCGACCGGGAGCCGGGCGCGACCACCGCGTGCCTGACCCCGCCGCGCACGAGCTCGTCGACGACGGTGCCGGCGAGGGCCGTGGCGGCGTTGGCCGGCGGCTCGGTGGAGTGGCTCACGAGGTCTGATCCTGCCCCATCGACCGCTGCCACGCCTCGACATCGGCCAGCCGCACCCGCCAGGCCTCCCGCCGGTCCTCGCCCGCGGTGACCCGGGCGAGCAGGTCCGGGTCCACCTCCGGGCGTACGACGGGCAGGGTGCCCTCGTGCGGCAGCAGCGGCGCGCGGACCACGTCGCCGGTGAGCAGCTGCACCGTCGCGAGGCCGCAGGCGTGGTCCAGCTCCGGCAGCGCGGCCGCCAGCGCCACCCCGGCCGCGATGCCGACCGAGGTCTCCAGGGCGCTCGAGACCACCACCGGCAGGCCGATGTCCTCGGCGATCCGCAGGCAGGCCCGGACCCCTCCGAGCGGCTGCACCTTGAGCACCGCGACGTCGGCGGCGTCGAGGTCGCGGACCCGGTAGGGGTCCTCGGCACGACGGATCGACTCGTCGGCCGCGACCGGCACGTCGACCCGCCGACGCACCCGGGCCAGGTCCTCGACGGCCGCGCACGGCTGCTCGACGTACTCGAGGCCGGCGGCGGCCCGGTCCAGGGCGCGGATCGCGCTCACCGCCTCGTCGAGGGACCACAGGCCGTTGGCGTCCACGCGGATGCGTCCGTCCGGGCCGAGCGCGTCGCGCACCGCCTCGAGCCGGGCCTCGGCCTGCGCCAGCGTCTGGCCCGGCTCGGCGACCTTGACCTTCGCGGTGCGGCAGCCGGCACTGTCGCGGACGATCCGGGCGGCCTGCTCCGGGCCGACCGCCGGGACGGTGACGTTGACCGGGACCCGGTCGCGCACCGGCTCCGGCCAGCCCTCGTCGGCCGCCTCGCGGGCCGCGCGCAGCCACGGCGCGGCGACGGCCGCGTCGTACTCCAGGAACGGGCTGAACTCGCCCCAGCCGGCGTCACCGCGCAGCAGCATCCCCTCCCGGACCGTGATGCCGCGGAACCGCGTGGTCATCGGGATCGAGTACACGACCCCCTCCCCGTTGAGTGCTGGCTTGTTCACCGTTGAGTGCTGCCTTGTTCAGGTTCGAGTGCCGGCTTGTTCGGGGTCGAGTGCGGCTCGTCCCCGCCCGCGGCCAGCCTCTCGACCGCCCGACGGTCGACCTTGCCGTTGGCGAGCAGCGGCAGCTCCGCCACCGGTACGACGTCCCGGGGGGCCCAGGACCGGGGGTGCGCCGCGGCCACCCACTCGCGGGCCTCCTCCAGGCCGAGGTCACCGACCACGACCGCGGCGACCCGCTGGCCCCAGTCGGGGTCCGGCACTCCGACCACCTCCACCGCTCGGACCGCCGGATGCTCGCGCAGCCGCGCCGCGACCGCCGGGGTCGGCACGTTCACCCCCCCGGAGATCACCATGTCGTCGACGCGGCCGAGGACGCTGAGTCGGCCGTCGTCGTCGAGCCGGCCCAGGTCCTGGGTGAGGAACCAGCCGTCCCGCAGCACCTGCGCGGTCTCGGCCGGCCGCCCGTCGTACCCGTCGAACAGCACCGGCCCCGCGATCCGCACCCGGCCGTCGGACCCGACCCGCACCCGCACGCCGTCGAGCGGCACCCCGTCGTAGACACAGCCGCCGCAGGTCTCGCTCATCCCGTACGTCGCGACCACGGTGACGCCCGCGGCGGCGGCGGCCTCGCGCAGCGCGGGGTCGATGCGCGCACCACCGACCAGCACGGTGTCGAACCCGCGCAACGCCGTGGCATCGGCCTCCGTCGCGAGCATCCTGCCCAGCTGGGTGGGCACCAGCGAGACGTAGCGCCGCGCGCCGGTCATCGCGGCCGCCGCCGCGGCGAACGCGCCGTCCTGGACCACCGGCTCGGTCCCCGCGAGCACCGAGCGGAACAGCACCTGGACGCCGGCGACGTAGGACGCGGGCAGGTTCAGCAGCCACTGGCCGGGGCCGCCGAGCCGCCGCAGCGTGGCCCCCGCCGAGGCCCGCATCGCCGCGCGGGACAGCACCACCCGCTTCGGCGTGCCCGTGGACCCCGACGTCTCGATGACCAGCGGCCGCGGGTCCGGGGCGGCGTCCCAGGTGCGCAGCAGGTCCAGGATCTCGGCGGCGGCCCCGCTGACGGGCCACAACGACGCAGGGCTGCTCACGAGGCCCCACCGTATGCCTGGAAGAATCCGCGACCATGGCTACCCCCGCACAGTGGCTCGAGGGCGCGCGGCCGCGCACGCTGCCCGCTGCCGTCGCGCCCGTCCTCGCCGGCACCGGCGTCGCGGTCCACCTCGACCAGGCCTCCTGGTGGAAGGCCGCGCTGGCGCTGCTGGTGTCCCTGGCGCTCCAGGTGGGGGTCAACTACGCCAACGACTACTCCGACGGCATCCGCGGGACCGACGAGGACCGGGTCGGACCGCTGCGCCTGGTGGGCTCGGGTGCGGCCCGGCCGTCCGCGGTGAAGGCGGCCGCGTTCGCGGCGTTCGGGCTCGCCTGCGCGGCGGGCCTGGTGCTGGCGGCCACGACGACCTGGTGGCTGCTCGCGGTGGGGGCGGCCAGCGTGCTCGCCGCGTGGTTCTACACCGGCGGCTCGACGCCGTACGGCTACCACGCGCTGGGCGAGGTGATGGTGTTCCTGTTCTTCGGCGTGGTCGCGGTGATGGGTACGACGTACGTGCAGACCGAGTCGCTCGCCGGTGCGGCGCTGCTCCCCTCGACGTACGCCGCGACCGGCGTCGGCGCCCTGGCCTGCGCGATCCTCGTCGCCAACAACCTGCGCGACGTCCCGACCGACCGCGCCGTCGGCAAGCGGACGCTGGCCGTGGTCCTGGGCGACGAGCGCACCCGCGGGCTCTACGCCCTCCTCGTCCTGGCGGCCGGCGCGGCCCTGGTCGCGCTCGCGGTGGCCACCAGCGGCTGGTCGCTGCTCGGCCTGGTCTTCCTGCTGCCCGCGACCCGCGCCGTGCGCACTGTCCTCGGCGGGACGACGGGCCCGGGGCTGGTGCCGGTCCTGCAGCGCACCGGCACCGCCGAGCTGCTCTACGCCGCCGGGCTGTTCGTCGGGCTGCTCATCCCCTGAGCCGAGAACAAGCCAGCACTCAACCCTGAACAAGCCAGCACTCGACGCCGAACAAGCCAGCACTCAACGGGAGCGCCGGGCCGGGGAGGCGGTCAGTCGTCGTCCTCCTTGGCGCGGGCCTCCTCGAAGCGGCGGGACGCGGCCGCGGCGCGCTCCTCGACCTTGGCCGCGAAGCGCGTGCGGGGTCCGGCGAGCAGGTAGTACGACGCGACGGCGGAGACCACTCCCGCGACCAGCACCGGGACGATCAGGAGGGAGCCGGTGCCGAGCCCGGCCACCACCCACAGCCCCACGAAGACGGCGAGGGCCGCCAGGAAGAGACCGATCCTGGCCAGGGTGTAGACGGCGAACTCCTTCACGAAGCCAGCCTAGTCCGGGCCGTTCGGCGGAGGGATTCGGGCCACCTGCCTACTCTGGAGGCGTGGGAAAGTTCGTGCTGGTGGTCCTCCTCTTCGCCCTCATCGTCTACGGCGTCCTCCGGCTGCGGGAACGCCGCCGCGGCGGCCCGGCACCGCACCGTCGTCCGACCGCGCCCCCGCCCCGCCGGGTCGTCGCGCCCGACGACGACGAGGACTTCCTCCGCGAGCTGCGCCGGCGGCACCGGGACCAGGGCGGTCCCGACCGGCCCGGCAGCGGCGGCCCGGGCAACGGCGGCCCCGGGTAGGCCGGACCACCCCCGGGGCGGACGTCACTTCCCGGCGTAGGAGTGCATGCTGCCGTTGCCGAAGAAGAAGTTGATGCCGACGAAGTTGAACAGCAGGCTCGCGAAGCCGACCAGCGCGATCGTGGCGGCGAGCTTGCCCTTCCAGCCGGCCGTCGCGCGGGCGTGCAGGTAGGCGGCGTAGATCACCCAGGTGATGAACGCCCACACCTCCTTGGGGTCCCAGTTCCAGTAGCTGCCCCAGGCGTACTCCGCCCAGATCGGGCCGGCCACCAACGCGGCGAACGTCCAGATCGGGAACCCGAACGCGTGCACCCGGTAGGACACCCGGTCGAGCACCGAGAGCGCGGGCAGGCGGTCCAGGTAGCCGCCGGGGCGCAGCCGCCCGCGGGTGACGGCGCGGGTCTTGACCAGGAACAGCAGGGAGGCCAGCGCGCCGACCGCGAACGCTCCCGACGCGGTCACCGCCGCGAAGACGTGGATCACCAGCCAGTACGAGTGCAGCGCGGGCACCAGAGGCCCGGCGGGGACGTAGAGCACCAGCACGTCGAGCATCAGCACGACCACCAGGAAGGCGGTGACCAGCAGGCCCATCCAGCGCAGGTGGTACTTGCGCATCAGCAGCAGGTACATCGCGCTGACGCCGAACGTGCCGGCCAGGGTGAACTCGTACATGTTGCCCCACGGCACCCGGACCGGGTCCGCCCCGAGGCCGCGGGTGACCAGGGCCGCCAGGTGCAGCAGGCAGCCCAGCACGGTCAGCGCGACGCCGATCCGGCCGAACTTCTCGACGCGCAGCTCACGCTCCTCGGCGGCCGCGGAGACCGCCGGGGGCACCCCCACGGACCCGCCGCCGGCGCCCACGGCGACCGGCTCGCGGGCGGGATCGGGCACCGCGTCCGCCGACACGGGCAGCGAGCGCACCAGCGCCCACTCGGTCACGTGCGCCAGGAACGCGAGCACGTACACCACCGACGCGAAGGCGACGGCGTTGTTGCTGAAGGCGGCGAACTGCGCGGAGGTCACGTCTGCTCCCTGTCCTGTTCTCCCGAGACGAGCCGCTGCAGCCCGTCGATCTCGTCCCCCAGGTCTCCTCCGGAGCTGCGGTCCAGCCCGGCCAGTTCCACCAAGGTACGCCCGTCCCTGCGGGTCACCCGGACCCAGGTACGCCGCGGGCGGATGAACAGCGACCCCATCAGGCCGAGGATGCCCAGCAGCACGCCGCCCAGCGCGATGCCCTTCCCGGGACTGTCGCTGACCTGCAGCTTGACCCAGCGGCGGACGCCGTCGAAGCGGATCGACCCGGCCCCGCCGGGCAGCTGCGCGATGTCGCCGGGCTTGAGCTTGACCCGCAGCACCGGCCCGAGCCGCTTGGGGTCCTTGCTCGGGAACGACTTCAGGTGGGTCTTGTCGAGGGCGTAGACCGACTGCGACGTGCCCGCGTCGAGGCCCAGGTCACCGCGATAGGGCACCAGCGACAGCACCGGGTCCAGCACGTCGGGGAACTGCGAGAACGGGCCACGGGCCATCGTGAAGCCGTAGGTGGGCAGGAACAGGCCCTCGAAGCCCAGCTGCTGGGGCGCGGCGTCGGGGACCTTGATCACCCCGAACGACGCGTTCGAGGGGTCCTGCGGCAAGAACACCACCGGGCCCTTGTAGGCGACGTCCCCGTTGCCGTCCTTCACGGTGACCACCGGTGCGTAGCCGTTGCCGACGAGGAAGACGTTGGCCCCGGAGAGCGTGAGCGGGTGGTTGACCGCGAGCTTGTACCTCCTCGCCGGGTCCTCGGGCTTGTCCCGGTAGGTCAGGTCGGCCGAGAACGTCGTGGGCTGGCCCAGCTGCGGCCCGCTGGTCAGGTACTTCACGTGGAAGTCGTCCACGGTGAAGCTGAGCGGGCTCAGCGTGTCGGGGTCGAACAGCGAGCCGGGCGCGAAGTCGTCGTACTGGCTGAGCGAGTTGGAGAAGCCCTGCCCGACGACGGTGATCACCCCGCCCTTGTAGCCGTAGAGCTGGCCGTAGGCGAAGCCGAGGAGCACCACGAGCACCGACACGTGGAACAGCAGGTTCCCGGCCTCCCGCAGGTAGCCGCGCTCGGCGGCGACCGAGTCCCCGTCGGTCACCACCCGGAACCGCTTGCGTCGCAGCACCGCCGCCGCCCGGTCGAGTACGGCGTCCGCGTCCTCGTCGAGCTCGAAGGTGCGCGACTCGGGCAGCCGGCCGAGGTTGCGCGGGGTCCTCGGCGGCCGGGCCCGCATCCCCCGCCAGTACACCTGCAGCCGCGGCACGATGCAGCCGACCAGCGAGACCATCAGCAGGATGTAGATCGCGGAGAACCACACCGAGTTGAAGACCGAGAACAGCCCGAGCCTCTCGTAGATCGGGGTCAGCGTCGGGTGCGCCTGCTTCCAGTCGCTGACCTTGAACGCGTCGATGTTCTTCTGCGGCACCACCGACCCGGGGACCGCCGCGAGCGCGAGCAGGAACAGCAGCACCAGGGCGGTGCGCATCGAGGTGAGCTGCCGCCACGTCCAGCGGGCCAGCTCGACGGGGCTCAGCGCGGGCGGCCCGGCCGGAGGCGTCGGGCTGTCCGCGGCCCCACCGGCCTCGGTGGTGGTCGTCGGGGTGCTCATGCGGGGTCCTCCCGGTGGCACGGGCGCGGCGGCTGGGTCATACCGGCACCGAGAATCCGCCGATCCAGCCGCGGAGGTCGCCGACCCACACGTCCCAGACGCCGGTCACCAGGAGCACGCCGACCGCGATCAGCATCAGCCCGCCGGCCCGGGTCACCCAGGCCTGGTGCCGACGCACCCAGCGGACCGCTCCGAGCATCCTCCGGAAGGCCAGACCGGCCAGGATGAACGGGATGCCCAGGCCCAGGGAGTAGGCCACCGAGAGCAGCGCGCCGCGCGCGGCGGTGCCCTCGTGGAACGCCAGCGTCTGCACCGCCGACAGCGTCGGCCCGATGCAGGGCGTCCAGCCCAGCCCGAACAGCAGCCCCAGCAGCGGCGCCGCCGCCAGCCCGACGGCGGGGACCCGGTGCACGCGCACGTCGCGCTGCAGCCACGGCACCAGGCCGAGGAAGGCGATGCCCACCAGGATCGTGACCGCCCCCAGCACGATGCTGATCTGGCGGGTGTAGTCGAACAGCCAGCTGCCCAGCGCGCCGGACAGCGTGCCGAGGGCGACGAACACGAACGAGAAGCCCAGCACGAACAGGAAGCTGCCGAGCACCATCCGGCCGCGCCTGGCGTTCTCGAGGTCGGCTCCCGACAGCCCGGTGGCGTAGGAGAGGTAGCCGGGCAGCAGCGGGACCACGCACGGGGAGAAGAACGACACGACTCCGGCGACCAGGGCGACCGGGAGCGCGAGCAGCAGCGACCCCGAGAGCACGGTGCCCTCGAACCAGCCGCCCACGTCCATCAGGGTCACGAGGACACCTCCTCGACCAGGTCGTACAACGTGGTGCGGGTGACCTCACCGAGCACGCTGGCCGCGACCCGGCCCCGGCGGTCGATCACCACGGTGCTCGGGATCGCGTTCGGCGGCAGCGTGCCCCGAAACGCCAGCAGGGTGCGGCCGTCGGGGTCGTAGATCGAGGGGTAGGGCACGTCGTACCGGCGGACGAAGGCGCGCGGTGCCGCCCGCTCGGGGTTGCGGGAGTTGATCCCGAGGAACTGCACGCCCTTGGCCGCCAGGTCGCGGGCGGCCGCGGAGAGCATCGGCGCCTCGGCCCGGCAGGGCCCGCACCAGGAGCCCCACACGTTGAGCACCACGACCTTGCCGCGGTAGTCCGACAGCGCCAGCGGCTTCCCGTCGAGGCTCTCGCCGGACACCTCCCCCGGCATCTTGCGCTGCGCCGCCGGCAGCGTCTTGATGATGCCGTTGCCGGCCACGAAGCCCTGGCCGCCGGAGCTGCCGGCCTTGCTCGAGCAGCCCGAGAGGCTCGCGCCCACGAGGAGGGCAGCGGCCAGCAGTGCGGAGGTACGGCGTGCGGCGTGCATGTCTCAGACGCCTGCCGCCGGGGGCCGGTCCTGCGCGGCGGCGCCGCCGGCGGAGAAGGGGGCCTTGCGGTCCTTGACGGGGATCAGGTCCGCGGCCGGCTCGGAGTAGCGCAGCGTGGTCAGCCGGTCCTCCTCGAAGGTCAGCGAGGTCAGGCTGCACAGCGTGCACTGCCGCTTGCGCGGGTCGTGCAGGAACGACCGGTGCTCGACGTGCAGCCGGGTGATCCAGATCGGCAGCTGGTGGGAGACGATCACCGCCTCGTGGCCGGCCGCCGCGTCCCTCGCGTCGTGCACGGCGGCCATCATCCGGGCGACCACCTCCTTGTACGGCTCGCCCCAGGACGGCCGCCAGGGGTTCCACAGGTGCCGCCACGCGCTCGGCTTGCGCAGCACGCCGTCGCCGACGCCGAAGGTCGAGCCCTCGAACTTGTTGGTCGACTCGATGACCCGGCGGTCGGTCACGACCTCCAGGCCG
The DNA here is from genome assembly GCA_963838025.1 of uncultured Actinomycetota bacterium. Classification (GTDB taxonomy): domain Bacteria; phylum Actinomycetota; class Actinomycetes; order Propionibacteriales; family Nocardioidaceae; genus Nocardioides_B. The sequence continues at coordinate 159,145 of CAWIPF010000001.1, read as the reverse complement.
TGACCGGCGGCGACCGGCGCGATCGTCTCCTGCGCCCGCTCGAGGGGGGAGGAGACCACGTGGGTGATGTCCCGGTCACGCAGGGCCTCGGCGACCCGCTGGGCCATCTGCTTGCCGAGGTCGGAGAGGTGGTAGCCGTCCATGCGGCCGTAGAGCACGCCGGTGGGGTTGTGCACCTCGCCGTGGCGCAGCAGGTGGACGGTGGTCTTCATCGGGCTCCTCGAGCGGTGCTGGGGACGGCTGCCGCGGCGCGGGCCGCGGCGGGCAGGGCGCAGATGACCCGGTCCAGCGCACGCGCGTCGTGCGCCGCGGACAGGAACCACACCTCGAACGCGCTCGGCGGGAGGTAGACGCCCTGGTCGAGCATGGAGTGGAAGAACGCCTTGAACCTCTCGGTGCTCTGTCCCGACGCGGCCGCGAAGTCCGGCACGGACCCCACACCCTCCTCGACGAAGAACACGCTGAACATGTTCCCGTTCGACTGTACGACGTGCGGCACCCCGGCCTCGGACAGGGCTTGCCCCGCGGCGTCCCGCAGGGTCTCGGCGGCGGCGTCGAGGCGGGCGTAGACGTCGTCGGTGGCCAGCCGCAGCGTGGTCAGGCCCGCGGTCGTCGCGACCGGGTTCCCCGACAGCGTCCCGGCCTGGTAGACCGGCCCCTCCGGGGACAGCCGCGACATCACGTCCGCGCGGCCCCCGAAGGCGGCCGCCGGGAAGCCGCCGCCCATGACCTTGCCGAACGTGACCAGGTCCGGCGCCCAGCCCTCGATCGCGCCGTCGAGGCCGTACTGGCCCGACCGGGTGACCCGGAAGCCGGTCATCACCTCGTCGCTGACGAACAGGGCGCCGTGTGCCGCGCAGGTCTCGGCGAGGAACCTGTTGAACCCGGGGGCCGGCGGGACCACGCCCATGTTGCCCGGGGCCGCCTCGGTGATCAGGCAGGCGATCCGGTCGCCGTGCTCGGCGAACGCCTTCTCGACCGCCTCGGTGTCGTTGTAGGGCAGCACCAGCGTCGCGGCGGTGGAGGCCTCCGGCACTCCCGGCGTACCCGGCACCGAGTGCGCGTCTCGAAGGGTGGCGAGACCGGAGCCGGCGGACGCGAGCAGCGAGTCCACGTGGCCGTGGTAGCAGCCGGCGAACTTCACCACCAGGTCGCGGCCGGTGAAGCCGCGGGCCAGCCGGATCGCCGACATCGTCGCCTCGGTGCCCGAGGACACGAACCGCACCTTGTCCACCGGCGTGCGCGCGACGATCTCCTCGGCGAGCTCCACCTCCGGCCGGGTCGGGGTGCCGTACGACGTGCCGCGGGCCGCCGCCTCGGTGACCGCCGCGATCACCTCCGGGTGCGCGTGGCCGAGCAGCATCGGGCCCCAGCTGCAGACGAGGTCGACGTACTCGTTGCCGTCGACGTCGGTGAGGTAGGCGCCGCGGGCGGACGCGATGAAGCGCGGGGTGCCGCCGACCGCGTTGAAGGCACGCACCGGCGAGTTCACCCCGCCGGGGGTCACCGCCTGGGCGCGCTCGAACAGCGCGGCCGAGGCCGCGTCGGGACGGGGGGTGGTGGGGCGGGAGGTCACCGGGCCATTGTCCCCGAGGGTGCTCACCGCGACGAACCCGGTGCCGACCGGTCCGGCCCGCCGCCGGGCGGCGCCCTACCATGATGTGACCAGGGTCTCGCCACCCCGGCCCGGGCACGTGCTCTCATCCGGGCCCGCACGGGGTGCACCGGACCGCCTCCGGCGGAGGGCAGCAGCCGGCGGGTGACCGCAGGGCGCCGCCCTACCGGAGCGTAACTCCGGGCGGTCGGGCTCGTTAACGGGTGTGGAAGAGGGAGTTCCGGGGTATGCCTGACGCGGACGCCCGGGGGTGGACAGATCTGACAGGGGAGAGAGACCGATGTCTCACAAGCGGCTGACGACGTGGCAGAAGGCGACGGCCCTGGTGCCGCTCGCGTTGCTCTCGGGCGCCTGGACCACCAGCCTGACCGTGACCAGCTCGGCGACGGCGGCGACCCAGGACGGGTCCACGCTGCCCGACGGGTCGAGCGTCCCGAGCAGCGCGATCAAGGCACCGGCGAGCGTGTCCCAGCCCGGTGAGATCGCTCCCGGCGTGCCCGCAGGCTCCGCGAGCAGCGTGATCGCGAGCGCGTCGACCAACGGCATCCCCGCCGCCGCGCTGGCCGCCTACCAGCGCGCCGCCCAGGTCATCGACGCCGCGGACACCTCCTGCCACCTCGACTGGCCGCTGATCGCCGCGATCGGCCGCGTGGAGTCCAACCACGGCCGCTACGGCGGCAACACGCTGGGCCAGGACGGCATCGCGAAGCCGGGCATCTACGGCATCCCGCTCGACGGCACCCACGGGACCACGAAGATCACCGACACCGACGCCGGGCAGTTCGACCGGGACCCGGTCTACGACCGGGCGGTCGGCCCGATGCAGTTCATCCCGTCCACGTGGTCGGTCGTCGGGGTCGACGGCGACGGCGACGGCAGGCGCAACCCGCAGGACATCAACGACGCGGCCCTCGCCACGGCGGTGTACCTCTGCTCGGGCAACGAGGACCTCTCCACGCCGAGCGGCCAGCAGGCGGCCGTCTACCGCTACAACCACAGCCAGGACTACGTGAACCTGGTGCTCTCGATCATGCGGGCCTACGCGCAGGGCGACTACTCCGCGGTCCCGAACGGCACCGCGGAGCCGACCACGTTCTCGCCGTACTTCGGCGGCTCCGTGGTCTCCCCGCGCACCCGGGGCGCGAGCAAGGCGCACGCCAAGCACCGCGCCACCGCCTCCTCCGGCACCGCGCGGACCGGGTCGGGCGGCAGCGGGTCGACGACCCCGAGCGCGCCCTCGACCCCGAGCGGCAACCCGACGAGCCCGACCCAGGACCCGGTCACCGGCACGGTCACCAAGGCCGCGAAGCCGGTCGTCGACACGATCTCCGCCGGCGCGGAGGCGGTCTCCTTCTGCACGGCCAACCTGCCCGACCTGAGCCCGCTCGGCGCCGCCGACCAGACCAAGGTCGTCAACGCGTGCGCCGACAAGATCGCCGGGATGACCAAGCCCCAGGCGCAGGACGCGATCCCGAACACGCTGACCGGGGTGCTCGAGTGGCTCGGCCTCACCGGCCTGCTCGACGTCACCGGCGGCCTGCTCTAGGTCCCTCGCGGCCCTCCGACGAGCCGCGCCGGCGGATCAGCGGCGCAGCAGCCGGGTGGCCTCGACGGCCCAGTAGGTGAGGATCACGTCCGCGCCGGCGCGCCGGATCGACGTCAGGGTCTCCAGGATCGCCGCCTCCCGGTCGATCCACCCGTGGGCGGCGGCCGCCTCGACCATGGCGTACTCCCCCGAGATGTTGTACGCCGCGACCGGCACGTCGACGGCCTCCCGGACGGCCCGGACCACGTCGAGGTAGGCCAGCGCGGGCTTGACCATCACCAGGTCGGCGCCCTCGCCGACGTCGAGCAGCGCCTCGCGGACGCCCTCCACGACGTTGCCGCCGTCCTGCTGGTAGGTGCGCCGGTCCCCGCGCAGCGAGGAGTCCACGGCCTCGCGGAACGGCCCGTAGAAGGACGAGGCGTACTTCGTGGAGTAGGCCAGGATCACCACGTCGGTCCGTCCGGCGCCGTCGAGCGCGGCACGGATCGCGCCGACCTGGCCGTCCATCATCCCGCTCGGTCCGACAACGTCGACCCCGGCCGCGGCCTGGGCCAGCGCCATCTCGGCGTACACCTCGAGCGTCGCGTCGTTGTCGACCGCGCCCGTCTCGTCGAGCACGCCGCAGTGCCCGTGGTCGGTGAACTCGTCCAGGCACAGGTCGGCCATCACCGGCAGCGCGTCACCGACCTCGGCCTTCACGTCGGCGATCGCGACGTTGAGGATGCCGGCGGCGTCGCAGGCGCCGCTCCCGCGGGCGTCCTTGTGCTCCGGGACCCCGAACAGCATCACCCCGCCGAGGCCGAGGCCGGCCGCCTCGCTCGCCGCCCGGCGCAGCGAGTCGCGCGAGTGCTGCACGACGCCGGGCATGGTGGTGATCGGCGTCGGCTCGTCGGCGCCCTCCCGCACGAACACCGGCAGCACCAGCTGGCGCGGCTCGAGCGTGGTCTCCGCGACCAGCCTCCGCAGCGCCGGCGTACGCCGCAGCCGGCGCGGCCGGGTCGTGGGGAAGGCCACCTCAGGTCGCCTTCCGACGGGCCGACGGCCGGCGCTCGGACGGCTTGGTCACCGGCTGCCCCGCCTCGATCAGCGAGGCCCGCCGGGCCGCGCCGAAGTCGGCGAGCGCGTCGACGACCGCCTCGACGGACGGCTTCGGGGCCAGCACGTCGACCCGCAGCCCGTGCTCCTCGGCGGTCTTGGCCGTCGCGGGGCCGATGACCGCGATGATCGTGGAGGCGTGCGGCTTGCCGGCGATCCCGACGAGGTTGCGGACCGTCGAGGACGACGTGAACACGACCGCGTCGAACTTGCCGGTCTTGATCGCCTCGCGGGTCGGGGCCGGCGGCGGCGCCGCGCGCACCGTCCGGTAGGCGGTCACGTCGTCGACCTCCCAGCCGAGCTCGACCAGCCCGGCCACCAGGGTCTCGGTGGCGATGTCGGCGCGGGGCAGGAAGACCCGGTTGATCGGGTCGAGCACCTCGTCGAACGGCGGCCAGTCCTCGAGCAGCCCGCGCGCGGACTGCTCGCCGGAGGGCACCAGGTCCGCCCGCAGGCCCCAGGCCGCGATGGCCGCGGCGGTCTTCTCGCCGACCGCGGCGATCTTGAGCCCGGAGAACGCCCGGGCGTCCAGTCCGTACTCGTCGAACTTCTCCCGGACCGCGCGCACCGCGTTGACGGAGGTGAACGCGATCCACTCGTAGCGGCCCTCGACCAGGCCGCGCACCGCCTTGTCCATCTGCAGCGGGTTGCGGGGCGGCTCCACGGAGATGGTCGGGACCTCCTCGGGCACCGCGCCGTAGCCGCGCAGCCCCGCGGACAGCGAGCCGGCCTGCTCCTTGGTGCGCGGCACGAGCACCCGCCAGCCGAACAGCGGCTTGGTCTCGAACCAGGACAGCGTCGTCCGCAGGTCGACCACGTCCCCCACGACGGTGACCGCCGGCGGTGACATCCGGGCCGCCCGGGCGTCCGCGGCGATCCGGGCCAGCGTGGAGACCACGGTCTCCTGCTCGGTGGTGGAGCCGACCCGGGTCATCGCCACCGGCGTGGTCTCGGGGCGGCCGGCCCGGACCAGCGCCTTGGCGATGTCGCCGATCGAGCCGACCGCCGACAGCAGCACGAGGGTGCGGTCGTCGGCGTGGGAGGCCCAGTCGACCTTGGCCTCGGAACAGCTGATCACCGTGACCTCGCGGTTCTTCTTCGTGGTCAGCGGCACCCCGGCGTACGCCGGCACCGCGGTCACCGAGGAGACGCCGGGGACGATCTCGAAGCCGAGACCGGCCTTGACGCAGGCCTGGGCCTCCTCCGGGCCGGAGGCGTAGAGGAACGGGTCGCCGCCCATCAGCCGGACCACGCGCTTGCCGGACTTGGCGTGCCTGACCACGACCTTCGCCCGGGAGGCGTGGGTCAGCGGCTGGCCGTCCTGCCCGAAGCCGCCGTCGACGACCTCGGCCTGCGGGGCGAACCGCGCCGCGAGGTCGACGTGCTCGGGAGACTCGGTGACGACCACCTCGGCCGCCCCGAGCAGGTCCACGGCCCGCACGGTGAGCAGGTCCGGGTCGCCGGGGCCGCTGCCCACGAACGACACGAAGCCGACCGGCTGCGCGCGCGGAGCGGTGCTCGTCGCCGCGTCCACCGGCTCGGTGCGGGACGCCGCCTTCTTCGCGACCGGCTTCTTCGCGGGCGCCTTGCTGGTCGTGGTGGCTGTGCTCTTCACAGGGCTTTTGCTCACAGTCGCCTTCTTGCTTGTTCCGGTGGGCCGGTCCCGGCCCGCTTCGCTGTCCGTCGTCGTGCGCCGGGTCATCACACCCGCTCCTCGATGAGCGGGCGCGCACCCTCGTCCAACATCTCCTCCGCCAGTCGTCGACCGACCCCCTCGGCGTCCCCCGGCTCCCCGGTGGCGGACCGCCGTACGGCCACGCCTCCGTCGAGCGAGAGCGCCACCGCCCGCACCCACAGCTCGTCGCCGTGGTCACCCTCGGCCACCTCGGCCAGCGCGCCGACCGGGGCCGAGCAGCCGGCCTCCATCGCCGCCAGCACGGCCCGTTCGGCGGTCACCGCCGCGCGGGTCCGCGGGTCGTCGAGGGCCGTGCGCAGGTCCCCGACCAGCGCGGCATCGGCGGCCCGGCACTCGACCCCGAGCGCACCCTGCCCGGGGGCGGGAAGCATCTGCAGCGGGTCGAGCACCTCGGTGACCTCGTCGATGCGGCCGAGCCGGGCGATCCCGGCCCGGGCGAGCACCACGGCGTCCAGCTCACCGTCGGTCACCTTGCGGATCCTGGTGTCCACGTTGCCACGGATCGCGACCACATCGAAACCGAGACCGAGCGCGTGCAGCTGGGCGGCCCGCCGCGGCGACCCGGTGCCGACACGGGCACCGTGCGGCAGCTCGGCCAGCGTCAGCCCGTCGCGGACCACCACCGCGTCGCGCGGGTCCTCCCGCAGGGGTACGGCGGCCAGGGCGATGCCGTCCTGTGGGTAGGTGGGCAGGTCCTTGAGGGAGTGGACCGCGACGTCGACCTCACCGCGCAGCAGCGCCTCCCGGAGGGCACTGACGAACACTCCGGTGCCGCCGAAGGAGGTCAGCGGGGCCGCCGAGAGGTCGCCCTCGGTGGAGACCTCGACCAGCACCACGTCGCGCCGCAGGGCGGCCCGCAGCGCGTCGGCCACCAGGCCGGACTGGGTGCGGGCCAGCAGCGACGCCCGGGTGCCCACGCGCAGGGGTGCGGCGCTCATCGCGCTCCCTCCGCCCGGGTGACGGCGTCGACCGCGTCGGGGTCGAGCGAGAACAGCTCCGCCAGCGCGGCCGCGTAGGAGACCGCGCCCTCGTGGTTGGCCAGCTCCTTGACGCGCACGGTCGGCTGGTGCAGCAGCTTGTCCGCCACCCGGCGCAGCGCGTGCTCGAGCTCGGCGAGCACCGGCGGGTCGAGGTCGGGGACCCGGGTCAGCAGCCGCTGGATCTCGGCCTCGACGACCCCGGTCGCCATGGTGCGCAGCGCGACCACCGTCGGCGTGACGCTCGCGGCCCGTCGCGCGGCCAGGAAGGCGGCGATCTCCTCGGTGACGATCGACCGGACCGCCGCGACGTCCGAGGCGCCGTCGCCCTCGTGGAGCTCCTCGGCGAGGCGGGCCAGGCCGATCAGGGACACGTCGGGCAGCTCGGCGACCGCGGGGTCCACGTCGTGCGGCAGCGCGAGGTCGATGACCGCCAGCGGCCGGGTGGCGTTGCTGCGGGCGGCCGCGACCATCGCCAGCGACAGCACCACGCCGGTCGCGCCGGTGCACGACACCAGGATGTCGGCCTCCGCGAGCTCGGCCTCGAGATCGGCGAGCGCCACCGTGCGTCCGTCGTACTGGCGGGCGAGGCGCTGGGCGGAGGCGGCGGTGCGGCTGGCCACGACCACGTCGCCGGCCCCGAGCCGGGACACCGTGGCGACCGCGAGCCCGGCCATCGCGCCGGCCCCGACGACCACCACCCGTTTCCCGGCGACGTCGCCGACGTGCTCGGCCGCGCGGTCGAGCGACACCGACACCAGCGAGGGCGCGGCCCGGTCGATGTCGGTCTCGGCGTGCACCCGCTTGCCGACGCGCAACGCCTGCTGGAAGAGGGCGTTCAGCGCCGGGCCGAGGGTGCCGGACTCCTGCCCGAGCCGGAGCGCCTCCCGGGTCTGGCCGAGGATCTGCCCCTCACCCACGACCATGGAGTCGAGGCCGGAGGCGACGTTGAACAGGTGGGAGACGGCGCCGTCGTCGTAGTGCACGTAGAGGTGCGGCACCACGTCCTCCGGCGCGTCGTCCGCGAGCTCGCACAGCAGCCGGGAGACGGTCTCGACGCTGCCGTGGAAGCGCTCCACCTCGACGTAGACCTCGATCCGGTTGCAGGTGGCCAGCGCGGTGGCCTCGAGGACGTGGTCGGAGGCGTTCACCTCGTGCAGGAGCTTGTCGACGGCGTCGGCGTCGACGGCGAGCCGCTCGAGCACCGAGACCGGGGCGGTCTTGTGGGAGACCCCCACGACGAGGACGCTCATGCTCCCACCACCTTGGCGCGCACCGCGGCGTCCGCGACCCCGTCCACCTCGGGGCGCAGCTCCTCCGCGGCCGCGTCCGCCCCGAGGAGGGCCTTGCGCTGCTCGTGGTAGGCGAGGATCTGGAGCTCGATCGAGAGGTCCACCTTGCGGACGTCGACGCCCTCGGGGACGGTGAGCACCGCCGGGGCGAAGTTCAAGATGCTGGTCACCCCGGCCGCGACGAGCCGGTCGCACACGTCCTGGGCGGCGGCCGCGGGGGTGGCGATCACGCCGATCGCGATCTCGTGCTCCCGGGCGAGGTCCTCGAGGTCGCCGAAGGACCGGATGCCGAGCTCGCCGACCATCTGCCCGTGCCGCCGGGGGTCGCTGTCGAACAGCGCGACGATGCGGAACCCGCGAGAGCTGAAGCCGGAGTAGTTCGCCAGCGCGTGGCCGAGGTTTCCGATGCCCACGATGACGACCGGCCAGTCCTGGGTGACGCCGATCTCGCGGGCGATCTGGTAGCGGAGGTACTCCACGTCGTAGCCGACGCCGCGGGTGCCGTACGAGCCGAGGTAGGAGAGGTCCTTGCGCAGCTTGGCGCTGTTGACCCCGGCCGCGGTGGCCAGCTCCTCGCTGGAGCAGGTGGCGATGCCGCGCTCGGACAGCGTGATCAGGGCCCGCAGGTAGACCGGGAGCCGGGCCACGGTCGCCTCCGGGATGCCGCGCTCGTGGGCCCGGGAGGCGACCCGGGGACCCACCTTCGCAGACGCCGGTCCGGGGGCCCCCTGCGCTGGGGTCCCGTCCCGCTCGTTGCGTGGTGGATTCACGATTCTCCTGGGCGCCGCCGGGGGCGCAGGGCCCGAATCTCGAGCCGCTCCCGCACCGGCAGGCGACAGTCACTGTAGAAGTTTGTGAACGTGAGAACAAACTGAGCGCGACCACCCGCTAGCACACGTGACCTGCGTCACCGCATCCGGCCCCCTCTCCCCCGAGATCGGCGGCCCGGGGGGCGGTCTAGGCCAGGGCGGCGCGCAGCCGGTCCGGGTCCACCCGCCAGAAGTCGTGCTGGCGGCCGTCGACGAACGTCACCGGGATCTGGTCGCCGTACGCCGCCATCAGGTCCTCGGAGGTGGTGATGTCCACCTCGTCGTAGCTCTCCCCGGTCTCCGCGCACACCGCCGCCACCACGGCGCGCGCGTCGTCGCACAGGTGGCAGCCCGGCTTGCCGTAGAGCACCACCCGGGGCGGGGTCTCGCCGAGCTCGGTGGGTCCGCCGGCGCCGTGCGTGGTCATTCCAGCAGCCCCAGGTTCCGGCGCCGGGCGCGCAGCCGCCCCTTGGCCACCTTGCCGGTGATCGTGTGCGGCAGCTCCTCGACCACCCGGACGTCCCTCGGCTGCTTGAACCGGGCCAGCCGGATCGCGCAGTGCTCGCGCACCGCGGCGGCGAGCTCCTCGGGGGTGTACGACGAACCGGGCGTCGCGGTGACGATGGCGACCACCGCCTCGCCGGTCGACTCGTCGGGCGCGCCGATGACCGCCGCCTCGGCGACGCCGTCCACCTCGGCGATCACGTCCTCCACCTCGACGGGGTAGACGTTGAACCCGGAGACGATCACGAGGTCCTTGAGCCGGTCGACCAGGAACAGGTCGCCGTCCTCGTCCAGGAAGCCGACGTCGCCGGTGGCGAACCAGCCCTGGGCGTCCGGGCCGTCGGCGCCGTCGGGCCAGTAGCCGCCGAACAGGTTGGCGCCGCGGACGTGGATCTCGCCGGGGTCGGCCCCCTCCGGGGTGAGGCCGGCGTCGTCGACGAGGCGGAGCTCGATCCCGGGCAGCGCGGCGCCCACCGATCCGACCTTGACCGATCCGCTGCACAGCGTGGACGTGACCACCGGGGCGGCCTCGGTGAGCCCGTAGCCCTGGTGCACGGGGATCCCGGTGCGGTCGACGAACGAGGCGACCAGCCCCGCATCCAGCGGCGCCGAGCCCGAGAGGACCAGGCGCACCCCGACGAGCCGCTCGCGGAGCCCCTCGACCCCCAGCCAGTGCCCGAACACCGGCGGCGCCACCGGCACGACGGACACCGCCTCGTCCTCGATCAGCGACAGCGAGCCCTCGACGTCGAACCCGTCGACGAGCACGAGCCGCGCCTGCTGGCGCAGGACCTGCCCCAGGACCGCGTTGAGGCCGTAGACGTGGAACAGCGGCAGCACCCCGAACACCACGTCGTCGCCGGTCACCATCGGCGGGTCGGTCGCCGCCACCTGCTCGATGTTGGCCAGGAGGGCCCGGTGGCTGAGCATGGCCGCACGGGGCCGCCCGGACGTGCCGCTGGTGTAGAGCAGCACGGCCAGGGCCTCCGGGTCCCCGGGGACGGGCACCTCGGGGCCGTTCGCGCCCAGCAGGTCGTCGTAGCGGATCTCGCCGGGGACGGTCGGCACGTCCACCACCACGACGCGCGGGACCGCGGACCGGCTGCGCAGCTCCTCGTCGGCGCCCACGAGCGCGTCCTCGAGCCCGGCGGCGGCCTGGCGTGCGGTGGTCACCGCACCGGGGCCGGCGATCACCACCCGGGCGCCACAGTCGGCGATCATCCGCACCATCTCGCCGGTCGCCGACCGGTGGTTGACGGGCACCGCGACCAGGCCGGCACGCAGCACACCGAGGTAGCTGGTCACGAACTCCACCCGGTTGCCGATCGCGAGGACGACCCGGTAGCCGGCCACCAGCCCCATCGCGTTCAGACCGTAGGCGACCGCGTCCACCTCGGCGTCGAGCTCTGCCCAGGTGACCCGGCGGCCGGAGGCGGCGTCGACCAGGGCCACCCGGTCAGGGCTCTCCGCGGCGGCGCGCGTGAGGAGCTCGGCCAGATGCGTGGTCACCCGCGTGAGTCTGGCACATACCACCCGGCCCGCCGGTCGCACTAGGGTTCAGCTGTGACCCCCGCCCGTCCGCACCGACAGCGCGGCCCGCTCCCGGACCTGCGCGGTCGCTCCGTGCTCGCCGGGGAGGCCGCCGCGGCGGTCGCCGAGGTCGAGACCTCGCTGGCCACGCCGCCGGACCCCACCGCGGCCGCGTTCTTCGACGTGGACAACACCGTGATGCAGGGCGCCTCGATCTTCCACCTGGCCAAGGGGCTGCACCGGCGCAAGTTCTTCACCACGCGGGAGATCCTCGCCGCCGCCTGGAAGCAGGCCTACTTCCGCGTCGTGGGCGTCGAGGACCCCGCGCACGTGGCCGAGGCCCGCGCCTCGGCCCTCGACTTCATCAAGGGCCACGCGGTCACCGAGCTCGAGGCGCTCGGCGAGGAGATCTTCGACGAGGCGATGGCGCACCGGATCTGGCCCGGCACCCGGGCGCTCGCCCAGCTGCACCTCGACCAGGGTCAGCGGGTCTGGCTGGTCACCGCGGCACCGGTCGAGATCGCCACGATCATCGCCCGCCGCCTAGGCCTCACGGGGGCGCTCGGGACGGTCTCCGAGCACGAGGACGGGGTCTACACCGGCCGGCTGGTCGGCGAGATGCTCCACGGCCCCGCCAAGGCCGAGGCGGTCAAGGCGCTCGCCGCGCGCGAGGGCCTCGACCTGGGGCGGTGCTCGGCGTACTCCGACTCCTACAACGACCTGCCGATGCTCAGCCTGGTCGGCGACCCGTGCGTGATCAACCCGGACTCGAGGCTGCGCGACCACGCCCGCGCGCACGGCTGGCGGATCCGCGACTACCGCACCGGACGCAAGGCCGCCCGTGCCGGGCTGGTCGGCGCCGGGCTCGCCGGGGCGGCCACCGGGAGCATCGCCGCCGCCGTCGCGATCCGCCGCCGGGTCCGCTGACGAAGCGGGTTTCGATCCCCCGGCGGTGGGCACAAGCACTGTGACCGGAGACACAGCGCTGCCTGCAACTCCGAGTTACAGAACTGGTTCACAAACGCCGCGAACCGCCCTACCCTTTCCAAGGTCCAGGGGAGTGGGGACCCGGCCGTCGAGCCGGGGAGGGAGTTCGATGTTCACGCGTGACGAGGAGTTCCGGCGCGGTTTCGCCGCCCTGCGCCTGGCCCTGTCCTCCGCGCTGGACCCCGCACTGAACCCCCCGTTGGCCCCCGCGCTGGCCGCCGCCGGCGCCGCCCCGGACCGCCGCCGCGTCGGCCACCCGGGCCGGTTGCTCTCCGAGGCGGTGGGCCTCGAGCACCGGCCGGCGAGCGGCGGGGACGCCTCGGGCCGGGACGCCGAGCTGGCCGCGTCCTCGGAGCAGGACGAGGCCGAGCGGAGCCGGCTGATCGCCCTGGTCGAGCTGGCCCGCGGAGGCGACTCCGAGGCGTTCGGGATGCTCTACGACCACTACCAGTCCTCGGTCTACCGGTTCATCTACTACCGGGTCGGCTCGGTCCCGGTCGCCGAGGACCTGATGTCGGAGACCTTCTTCCGGGCGCTGCGCAGCATGGGCTCCTTCCGCTGGCAGGGCAAGGACTTCGGGGCCTGGCTGATGACGATCGCGCGCAACCTGACCGCCGACCACTACAAGTCCGGCCGCACCCGGCTGGAGTACGCCACCGAGGACATGAGCCCGCACGACTCCGCCACGGACGGTCCGGAGTCGGAGGTGCTCTCGTCGCTGACCAACGAGGCCCTGCTGTCGGCGCTCAAGGAGCTGCCGACCGAGCAGCAGGAGTGCCTGATCATGCGGTTCCTCCAGGGGCTGTCGATCGCCGAGACCGCCAAGGTGCTCGGCCGCAGCGACGGCGCCGTCAAGCAGCTGCAGCTGCGCGGCGTGCGCAACCTCGCGAAGCTGCTGCCGGAGGGGCTGCGATGAGGCGGCCGACACGCTCAGGTCTAGACCGCGCTCGGGCCGTAACCCCGCGTGCTGCTGGGTCGTTGGGGATGGTGCCAGCACCCCACGAGCAGACAGGACCGCCGCGATGACCTCCGTGTTCCGTGCGCACCGGCGCGCCGAGGAGTTCGCCGCGGTCGTCGACGGCGCCCCCGCACCGGCCGCCACCCCAGAGATCGCCGAGCTCGCCGGCGTGGTGACCGCGCTCCGCGACCACGAGCCGCCGGCCCTTCGCGAGGAGTTCGCCGCCGACCTGCGCGAGCGGCTGATGGCCGAGGCGGCCACCGCCATGTCCCCCGCCGCGCGCCTGGTGCTTCCGGCGCGGACCCGCGGCCGGCGCGAACACCGCCTGGTCGCCGCCGCGACCGTCGCGGTCTTCCTCGGGGGCAGCGCCAGCATGGCCGCCGCCGCGCAGCACGCGCTGCCCGGCGAGGCGCTCTACCCGGTCAAGCGCGGCATCGAGCACGCCCAGGCCGGCCTGTCGACGAGTCCGGCGAGCCGGGGCCAGGACCTGCTCCACCAGGCCGACGCCCGGCTCGTCGAGGTCGCCGGCCTGCTCGCCGGACCTCCGGAGGGGCTGCCGCAGATCCCCGGGACCCTCGACGACTTCACCTCCCAGGCCCAGCAGGGGGCCGGCCTGATGATGTCGTCGTTCCAGGACACCCGGGACCCGGCCACGATCGTCGCGGTGCGCGAGTTCGCCGCGCGCAGCCTGACCAGGCTGCAGGACCTCGCCAGGACGGCGCCGGCCGACAGTCAGGACGAGCTCGCGTCGGCCGCCGTCGCGCTCAGCGGGATCGACCAGCAGGCACGGGACCTGTGCTCGTCGTGCGCGGGCGGCCTCCCCGGCCTGGCCGTGCCGGCGACCTTCCTCGCCTCCGCCGAGGTCAACCGGGCCCTGCGCGCCATCGACCCCGCGGAGCTGGACAACAGCCACCCGGTGGTCGTCCCCAGGGACGCCGTCGAGAAGGTCTCCGGGACCGCCGGGACGGCGACCTCCGGCTCCTCCGCCGCGCCGCAGCCGTCACCGACGCCGTCCCCCGGGCTGACCCTGCCGGCACTGCCGAGCGCCGGCCTCCCCGGCGCCGACGGGTCCAAGACGGGCTCGACCGACGTCACCGGCCAGGTCGACTCCACGGTGAAGCAGCTCACCGACGGGCTCAGCGGCGTCGCCGAGACGCTGCTGCCCGACCCGGGCGACACCACCCTTCCCTGACTGGGTGTGTCCCATTTGTGGCCGAGACGGGACCCAACAGGGCTTACCGGACATGCCGATGGGCGGATGTCCCCGACGATGGTCACGGACGCAGATAGCGAGACGCCAGCAGGAGGTTCGCGAAGGGGGCGTCGATGTTCTTGTGCCCGCGCCCTAGGAGGCTCTCGCTGTTTCCGACAACCCCTGCGACGAAAGCGAGCAGGAAGGCCACGGCCCAGGGAGCCAGCACGGCAACGTATGCAGGAACCGAGTTCACCCCGAGGAGGGAAAGAAACAGCACCACGACCAGGGTTGGACCCGTCAACCAGAGCAAGGCGGCGCTGCAAGCCACACTTACCGCCTGGGCCTTGGTGGCGCCGAGGTCGCTGCGGGCACGTCGAGCGTTCGCAGCAACGTGCAGGCCGACGAATGCGGCGCGCGCGCCTTGGACGACTCCCACCAGGCTGACGGTACGGGGCCAAGTACGTTCGCGCATCGACATCCGCAACTGCCGCATAGTGTGCGCGTCGGCGCGCCGGGAGCTGCCGCGATCCGCGCCAGGCGATGAACCTTGGGAGAATGGCTGCCAGGTCCACGCCCCGCCGGCCCCTGTGGAAGGGGGCAACACCCGCGGAGAAGGCCGTGACCGCTGGTCAAGGGATCGCCTCCCTTGCTCTCGTGATCATGTTCTTCGCCCAGGTAGGCCCTGACTGGCTGCTCCTCATCCCTGGTGGCGTGATTGTTGTCTTGACTGGCTTCAGTGCGTTGCGCCGGTACCAGCAAGAACGGATTACCCGTCCGAAGTCTCAGGTGTGGTGACCGCGGGCTCTTGACCGCTGACGCCGGTTACCGGAGCTGCCGCGGACAGGGAGACTCTCGCCTTGTTCCCGGCCCGGAGGGATTCCGCGCTGCCGCTACCTGGCCCGGGGCGCCCGTCTCTCCCAGGGCGGCGGCGAGCATGATGGGCCTCATGCGTCCACCTCACGCGCTCCGAAGGCGTCCCGCCCGCGACGTGGGGCGCTGAGGCGTGGTGCTCGATCTGCTCGCCTCCGCCTTGGGAAGTGTCTTCTCAAGTCGGCGGATGGCCGAGCGCAAGACATCACGGCTGCGCAAGAAGTCCATCGTTGCCAGCACCCTCCGAGTGGTGGAGGGGGCGCACCCTCCCCTGTCCGCGAGGTGGTCCCCCGGATACGCCACGTTGTCGAACGGTCTCCTGGACTTCGGGTTCACACAGGTCGACGTGGTCGACGTCGACACTGACAGCTCACGCCGGCCTTCGATGAAGGAGACGTGGTGGGTCGATCCCGACGCCACCATCGTGCGGCTGAACACCGAGGCGGCGGTCCTCGAGTGGGCGGTGTCGAGGTCTCAACTCGACTGGGCATTGGGCATCCTGACGGGAACGGCACCCCGCTGAAGTAACCCCGGCCCCTGGGTCGACGGGCTTTCACGCACATGCCGCATAGTGTGCGCGTCAGCGCGCGGACCTGCCGCGTAGTGTGCGCTGCGGCCGCGCTGTCATGCCGCTTACTGGGTCCGTCCCATTTCCTGCGGCGGACCGCGGCGGAGTCCCGCATGCGTACCCCCGTTCTCCCAGCCGAGCAGGAAGCGACCGAAGGATTACGCGCAAACACGCTGCCTCCGATCCGCAATACCCCCTGAGTACGCTGTGTTCGGACGTTTTACGGCTACGATTGCTGCCATCAGGCGGGATTTTCTCCCGGAATCGCTGCATGCTGGCCACGCGGGAGCACTATTTTGACCATGAACGCTGCGTCACGGGAACGGCACCCTGCCGGCGTGCTGGAGATCGTGCGAACCAGCACCGACCGCGCTCGCCTGTCTCGCCAGAGTCGGGCAGGTCGGGCGATGCAGCTCGCACCCGGGATCTACGCGGTCGGGGCGACGCTTCCGCCCGCGGCGGTTGCGCGTCATCATCTGCTCGCCGTCGTCGCACACGTCTGGCCGTCCGCGGTGATCTGCGACCGGTCCGCCCTCGCGGGAGGCCGGCCCGTCGACGGCTACCTGTTCATCTGCCACCCGCAGCCGCCGCGCGCCGGCGCCCTGCAGCTGCCGGGAGTGACGGTGGCACCGCGCGTCGGGCCCGGCCCGCTGCCCGGGGACATGCCGATGCCGGACGGATTATTCGTCTCCGGTCCGGTCCGGCAGCTCCTGGAGAACATCCCCGCTCGGGGTCGCCCCGGGAACCCGCCCCGGCTGGCCGGCGTGGAAGCGATCGAAGACAAGATCGAGGAGGAAGCACGCCGTGGCGGGCCCGGGAAGATCGCCCGAATGCTGGAGAGCCTCGATGTGCTTCGGGGGTCCTTCCCCGAGAGATCGGCCGAGAAGGTGCGGCGGCGGCTCGCCGCGCTCGTCGGGACCGCGCTCAGCGACACGCCCGTTTCCCCGCGGTACGCCGCACGCCTGGGCGGCCAGCCCTACGACCAAGGCCGGCTGGACCTCATCGCGGGCATGGTCGAGACACTTCGGCACACACCGCCATCACCACGGCCAGCCCTCGGCGACCCGAGGCGCTGGGAGTGGGAACCGTTCTTCGAGTCCTACTTCTCCAACTTCATCGAGGGCACTGAGTTCGGCGTCGAGGAGGCCCGGCAGATCGCGGTCGAGGGCCTGCAGTTCCATGACCGTCCCCAAGACGCGCACGACATCGCCGCGACCTACCGGCTCGTCTCGGACCACCAGCTGGCCACCCGGGTGCCGCGCACCGGCGACGAACTCGTGGAACTGCTGCGCAGCCACCACGCCACGCTGATGGCGGCACGCCCGGACAAGAACCCCGGCGAGTTCAAGGCCAGGCCGAACTTCGCCGGAGGCTACGAGTTCGTCTCCCCCGATCTCGTCGAGGGCACCCTCCGTCGCGGGTTCGAGCTCCTCGACGGCCTCACCGACCCGTTCCAGCGTGCGCTCGCGATGATGCTGTTGCTCACCGAGGCGCACCCCTTCGACGACGGCAACGGCCGGATCGCTCGCATCCTCGCCAACGCGGAGCTCTCACACGCTGGCCAGGTCCGCATCATCGTCCCGACCAGCTACCGCAACGACTACATCGCCGGCCTCAACGGGGTGAGCAACCGTGCCGGACAAGGCCAGACGATGATCTCCGTCCTCGACTTCGCCCAGCGATGGACGGCCGCCGTGGACTGGTCGACCTACGAACTGGCACATCAGCAACTGACCTACGCCAACGCCTATGTCGACCCCGGTATCGCAGAACGAAGCGGCCAGCGTCTGCGCATGCCGGATCGCTGAGGCAGGTCGGACGTGAACGTCCCTGTCCGCACTTCCGGAGAGTAGCCGGATAGGGACACACCCTCTTACTGGGTGTCCCATTTGAGCTCGACTGCGTGGCGCGGGTCAGCGAGCACTGTGTGTGGCATGTCGTACCCAAGTGATGTGACAGACGAGCAGTGGGCGCTGCTGGAGCCAGTGTTCAACCGGCCCGGCAAACGCGGACCGAAGCACGGCAAGGACCTGCGCAAGGTCGTCAACGCGATGCTCTACATCTCCCACACTGGTTGCCAGTGGAGGTATCTGCCTGCGACGTTCGGGCCATGGACCAGGGTGTGGTCACAGTTTCGTCGCTGGTCGCGCAACGGGACCTGGGCGCGAGCTCTGGCGGTGTTGCACGAGGCGGCCAGGGAGGCCGACGGTCGCGCCGAGGCGACGCCGTCGATGGTGGTCGTCGACACCCATCTGGCCAGGGGGGTCGTCCAACGGCGGGCTCACGTTCCACGACCGCGGCGGCCCCTACGGCCGCACCAAGGGCGCCAAGCGCGTTGTGGCAGTCGATGTGACCGGACTGCCAGTGGGTGCTCTGGTTGTTCCGGCCTCGACCCACGAGAACAGGACCACGGAGCTGATGCTGCAGCACCTGACCGAGCAAGGGGTGGGTGGGCGGCTCGAGCTGGTCTTGGTGGACCGCGGAATCACCGCGGCCGCGGCCCGCAAGCTCGGCCGGGACTATGACCTAGAGCTGCGTCGGGTGGGCTGGGATGAGAAGCAGCCGGTGTTCCGCCCCATCCGGCACGCCTGGCGCGTCGAGGTGGCCCACGGCCGCCTGGGGCGCGCCCGCCGATTGGCGAAGTCGTTCGAGAACACCACCACCTCGCGACCGGCTGGCTCCAGGTCGCCTGCATCGCTACCACCCTGCGGCACCTGTCGTGTGCGGGTACTGGCGGCCGTTCCCTCCCTGTTGCCGGATGACTCCGCGCCGGGCTGTGAGGCATGCGGCCTGTGGGGCGACCTGGAGTGCAGTCGCGAGGGGCGCTGGCACAATCGTTCGGCGTGGAAGTCACCGAGATGACAGACAGCGCCGTGTTCTTGGTCGCCGAGCCGCTTGCAGAGTTCGTCGACCGTTGGCGCGCTGAGTCCGTCCTGCCCGTAGACCCGCCCATCCGACTGTCCGAGGCGATCCCTCCACACTTCACCCTCCTGAGCCCTTGGCTGCCTGATCCCATCGAGCCGGCGGCAGCTGAGCGGCTCCAAGAAGCGGTTGCGCACGTCGCGCAGTTCGAGCTGGCCTTCCGCACGGTTGGCACGTTCCCGGCAGGCACGGTCTTCCTGTCGCCGGACCCTTCGCCTGGCTTGGAGTCACTCTTCCAGGCGCTCCTGACCGCATTCCCGGACTATCCCCCTATGGCGGGCAGTTGGAGGGCTGGGTACCGCACCTGACGGTATCTCGGCGGGGCGGGGAAGAAGTCGCAGCACACGTTCGAGCGGACCTGCAGGCGCGTGGGCCCCTTCGCCTCCTGGTCGACGAGGTCTCCGGCTGGGGATACCGTCCCACCGGTCACTGGAGCCGGGGCGGGACTGCCTGGCTGAGTCGCTGAGGAGCCAATGGGTGCGCCGCGTCGGAACCGGCGATGGCGTTCATCGACGTCGACAGTCTCGCTCGCATGCTGGCCCGAGCACTTGTTGCGGTGCCTGGCTTTGATTCGGTCGACCAAATGGGACACACCCGGTGAGACGGGACGCCTCGGGCGGCCCGCGGCCGGTCAGTAGAAGACCGACCGCCGCTGCATCAGCAGGGTGTAGAGCGTCTGCTGGATGGTCTCCCGCACCTGGTCGGTGACGTTGAAGACCAGCATCGGGTCGTCGGCCGCACCCTCGTCGTAGGAGTCGGTGCGGATCGGCTCGCCGAACTCGATCAGCCACTTCGACGGCAGCGGCACCAGCCCGAGCGGCCCGAGCAGCGGGAAGAACGGCGTGATCGGGATGTACGGCACGCCCAGCAGCCGAGCCAGCGAGGGGATGTTGCCCACGAGCGGGTAGATCTCCTCCGCGCCCACGATGGAGCACGGCACGATCGGGACACCGGTGCGCACGGCCGCGGCCACGAAGCCGCCGCGCCCGAACCGTTGGAGCTTGTAGCGGTCGGAGTAGGGCTTGCCGATCCCCTTGAACCCCTCGGGCCAGACGCCCACCAGCTCGCCGCCGCTGAGCATCCGCTGGGCGTCCTCGCCGCAGGCCAGGGTGGCGCCGCCCTTGCGGGCCAGCTCACCGACGATCGGCAACCGGAAGACCAGGTCCGCCCCCAGCGGCCGCAGGTGCCGGCCGGTGCGGTCGTGGATCGACACCATCGTCATCAGCCCGTCGACCGGGATCGTGCCCGAGTGGTTCGAGACCACCAGCGCGCCGCCCTCGGTGGGGATGTTCTCGACGCCGCGGACCTCGACCCGGAACCACTTCTCCGCGATCGGGCGGATTGCGGAGAGGAAGAACCGCTGGGTGATCTCGGCGTCGAAGCCGTACTCGTCGACCTCGTAGTCACCGCTCACCCGACGACGCAGGAAGGCGAGGAACTCCGCGAGCCGCGGCTCCCAGGCCTCGCCGAAGACCTCGCGGGCGGCCGAGGTGAAGGCGTTCAGCCAGTCCCCTACCGGGATGCCCGGCTCCGACACGTGGACGCGGGGGCGGGTCGCCTCCTGCGCGGTCGCCGCGGGCGCGGTTGGCTCCTGAGCGGGCGGCTCCTGCGTGGGCGGCTCCTCCACCGGGGTCTGCCCGGCCGGAGACGCCGCGGCGCGGGTCTTCGCGGCGCGGGACTTCCCGGCCGACGACTTCCCGGCCGACGACCTCCCGGCCGACGACTTCCCGGCGGACGTCGTCTCGGCGGGGGCCTTCTCTGCGGGGGTGCTGTCGGCTCGAGTGTCCTCGACCGGGGCCTTCTTGGGGGCCGCCCTGCGCGCGGCCGGCTTCTTCCCGCCGGCGAGGTCGCGCGCGGCCGCCGAGGGCTTCGGGCTCCCGGTACCGCGGCCGGGCTTGCCCCGGGTGCCGAGCGGGATCACTTCTGCGTCAGGCACGTGGTCCTCCGAGCGCGGCCGCGGTGGGGCTGGGCAGCAGGCCGGGGGCGAGCGTCCGGGCGAAGTCCGCGAACGCGTCGGCCGTCGAATAGTCCGGCGTGAACCCGAGGACCTGGCGCATCCTCGTGGTGTCCACCCCTCGGCCGAAGCTGAGGAAGCCGGCCATCTCCGGGGACAGCCCCGCCAGCCCGGCCTGCTTGAGGACGGATCCGAGGGAGCTGAACGCGAACGCGGGGACCGCGACCGTCGGCCGGCCGAGTCGGCGCACCGCCTGCGACAGCATCATCACCCCGGCACCCGCGACGTTGAAGGTCCCGTGCACGCCGTCCAGCGTCGCGTGCCGCAGGGCGGCGAGCAGGTCGGTCTCGTGCAGGAACTGCAGCCGCGCGTCGTACCCGAGGACCGTGGGTACGACGGGCAGGCGGAAGTACTGGGTGAGCGGCGAGACCACCCGGGGCCCGACCGTGTTGGCGGCCCGCAGCATCGTCACCGCCACGTCGGGCCGGCGCCGCGCGAAGCCGCGCACGTAGCCCTCCACCTCGAGCATGTCCTTGGCGTAGCCGCTGCGCGGCATCCGCTTGGCCGCCACGTCCTCGGGGAACATCGCCGGGTCGGCGCTCGAGCAGCCGTAGACCGCGGTCGACGACTTCACCACGAGCCGTTCGAGCCCTGGTGCCTTCTGGCACGCCGCGAGCAGCTGCATGGTGCCGATGACGTTGTGCTCCTTGAGCGTCGAGCGGCCGCCCGTGCCCCCGGCGACGGCGTGCACGCTCATGTGCACCACCGTGTCGACCTCGCGCCCGGCGATCACCTTGGCGATGACCGGGTTGCGGATGTCGGCCCGGACGAAGTCGACGTCGCCGATGTCGCCTCGCGGGGGCAGCACGTCGACCCCGATCACCCGTTCGACCGTCGCGCCGGCTGCGAGGGAGCGCGCGAACCGGGCGCCGAGGTCGTGCGAGACCCCGGTCACGAGTACCACGCGTGCCATGGCGAGCAGCCGCTCAGTCGGCGGAGCGGCTTACTTGCCCTGGCGGCGACGCTGGATGCGCGTCTTCTTCAGCAGCTTGCGGTGCTTCTTCTTGGCCATGCGCTTGCGGCGCTTCTTGATGACGGAACCCACGACGGACCTTCCCGGGA
This sequence comes from uncultured Actinomycetota bacterium, assembly GCA_963838025.1. Taxonomy (GTDB): domain Bacteria; phylum Actinomycetota; class Actinomycetes; order Propionibacteriales; family Nocardioidaceae; genus Nocardioides_B. The sequence continues at coordinate 137,505 of CAWIPF010000001.1, read as the reverse complement.
CCAGTGACAGTTGCGGCTGTGCGGCGGGACGCTCGCACAGCACGAGTCCCTAAGGGTATAGGTCGCCCGGGCCACGACGAAACGCGGACCGGGCTCGGCCCCCACCGTGTGACCGACCCGACACCAGGCGGCCGGAACGCCGCGACACAGGACGATATCGGAAAAAGGTGACGCCAGGCCTCAAGGTCGCCCTTTCGGGCGTCGATGAACCTTTTGCCGAGCCGGCTGTTTGTGTTGCACCGCGCAGGTAACCCTCGGACTACCGAAAGCCAGACACCGCGTCACTCACATGGTGGCCGGGGCGCATCCGCTCGGGGGGCTCCGGCGACATCATGAGGCCTTGGGAGGGGCCTTGATGATGACTGATCCCAGCATGCTGCGCTCCGCGCGCCGGACCCTCGCCGCCCTGCTCGTGTCCCTGGTCGCCGCGGCCGGGATGGCCTCGATGAGCAGCACCACCGCCACCGCGGTCACCGTCACCAGCAGCGTGTCGGCCTCGCCTGCGATGGGCACCAGCCACTACGAGAAGAAGGTGCAGTACTGGGTGAACGTCCGCCGGGCGCACCACGGTCTGCGCAAGCTGCGGCTGGCCAGCTGCACCGACGCCGTCGCCGAGCGGTGGGGCTCCTACCTGGCCTCGACGGACCAGTTCTTCCACCAGTCGATGAGCACGATCCTCAACAAGTGCAACGCCTACTACGCCGGGGAGACCCTGGGCCGAGGCGCGATCACCCCCAAGCGGCTGGTCCGGATGTGGATGCACTCCCCCGAGCACCGGCACATCCTGCTCAGCCACTACCCGCGGCGCATCGGGATCGGTGCCTACCCCGACCGGTACGGCGAGTGGGTCGTGGCCGCCGACTTCATGAAGTTCTGAGGCCGGCCGGCTTCTGCCGTCGCCCCCCACGTCGCACCACAACGAAGCAGCCACCCGCCGTAGCGGGTGGCTGCTCGTCGTTGCTCGAGCTCAACCGGTCTGGAAGAAGCTCTTGCGCAGGTAGTCGTTCACCGCGTCCTCGGGGACCCGGAAGGAGCGCCCGACGCGGACCGCGGGGAGCTCGCCGGAGTGGACCAGACGGTAGACCGTCATTTTCGACACACGCATGACCGTGGCGACCTCCGCCACGGTCAGGAACTTCACCTCAGAGATGTCTCCGGAGTTGTTTGAGGCCATGATGCACCGCACTTTCGACGCACATTCGCCCCCCGGCTTCCCCGCCGGAGACCCTTCGTATGTGCTTCCGTGAGAATAGAGCCTAGTGTGACGCTTGGGGAAGGGGTTGCCATTTGTCCGGTTTCTTTACTCTACGCGCCGCGTGGCGGGTTGACTCCGTCCCCCTCCCGGACCCCCGGCGTCAGGGCAGGTGGTCCAGTCCGTTGAGCGGGAAGGCCGCCTCACGGGTCGCGTTGATCGCCCGGTCCAGCCAGGTGCCCGGGTCGTAGCCGCCGCTCCAGTCCCGGTAGGCCGGGGCGCGGCCGTCGGTCATCCGGAACGGGCCGGTCCTGCCCAGGGCCACCTGGACGTGCTCGCGCCACCCCTGCGGCGTCGGCGTCGTCGGGTCGAGCGGTCGGCCGCCGACGATGGCCAGCAGGTGCGTCCAGGACCGGGGGACCACGTCCACGACGGCGTAGCCGCCGCCACCGGTGGCCAGCCAGCGCCCGCCGGACACCTCGTGCGCGAGGTCGTGCAGGGCCAGGTAGCTGGCCCGGTGTCCGTCGACGGTGAGCATCAGGTGCGCGAGCGGGTCCTCGATGTGGGAGTCGCAGCCGTGCTGGGTGACCAGGATGTCGGGGGCGAACTCGCGCACCAGCGGCGGCACCACCGCGTGGAAGGCGCGCAGCCAGCCGGCGTCGGACGTGCCCGGCGGCAGCGCCACGTTGACCGCGCTGCCCGGCGCGTTCGGCCCCCCGGTGTCGTTGGGGAACCCGGTCCCCGGGAACAGCATCTGTCCGGTCTCGTGCAGGCTGATCGTCAGCACCCGCGGGTCGTCGTAGAACACCTTCTCGACGCCGTCCCCGTGGTGGACGTCCACGTCGACGTACGCCACCCTCTCGGCGCCCTGGTCCAGCAGCCACCGGATCGCGACCGCGACGTCGTTGTAGACGCAGAAGCCGCTGGCCTTGTCCGGCATCGCGTGGTGCAGGCCCCCGGAGATGTTCGCCGCGTGCAGCACCTCGCCCGACCAGACCCGCCGCGCCGCCTCCACGCTCGCGCCGACCACGTGGGCCGACGCGCGGTGCATCCCCTCGAAGACCGGGTCGTCGGGGGTGCCGAGGCCGTGCTCCTCGTCGACGAGGTAGGGGTCCTTGCTCACCTTCTGGACGGCCTCGATGAACTCCGCCTGGTGCACCGTCGCGACGAGGTCGTCGGAGGCCACCGGCGCGGGGACCGAGCGGAGCCCGTCGCCGGCGCCGACCGCGAGCACGCCGAGCTCCTCGGCGAGCCGCATGGTGAGGTCCACCCGGATCGGCGACATCGGGTGGGCCGGCCCGAAGTCGTAGTCGGTCAGCGTGGGGTCGAACACGACGCAGGCGGGGCCGGACATGTCGCGAGACTACCTCCGGCGCTTCGGCGTACACTCGCGGACGTGACGATCAACGCGCGCTCGTGGTGGCCCGCCGACTAGGCGGACCACCTGCCAGCGCGCATCCAGCACTGACCACGGCCGCCCACGGGCGGCCGTCGGCGTGTGCGCGGCGACCTCCGTGGGCGACGAACCCCACCCGGAGGACCCGATGACCAACCCGCTCTCCCGGCAGCTGAGCCTGCTCAAGCCGACCGGGCACCTCACGCTCGGCAACTACCTCGGAGCGCTGCGCCCGATGGCCGTCCAGCAGCACCGCTCCACCTGCTTCTACGGGGTCGCGGACCTGCACGCCATGACCGTCGGCCACGACCCCGCCCGGCTGCGCGCGCTCGTGCGCGAGATGCAGACGCTGCTGCTCGCGTGCGGCCTCGAGCCCACCCGGGCGACCCTGTTCGTGCAGAGCCGGGTGCCGGCGCACGCCGAGCTCACCTTCCTGCTCGAGTGCGTCGCCTACACCGGCGAGCTGAACCGGATGATCCAGTTCAAGGAGAAGGGTCGCAACCGGCCGGAGACGCGCGTGTCGCTCTACACCTACCCGGCGCTGATGGCCGCCGACATCCTGCTCTACCGCGCCACCGAGGTGCCGGTCGGCGACGACCAGCGCCAGCACGTGGAGCTCGCCCGGGACCTCGCGGTCCGGTTCAACCGCACGTACGGCGCGGTCTTCACCGTCCCCGAGATCACCGTGCCTCCGTCGGGGGCGCGGGTGATGGACCTGCAGGACCCGACCACGAAGATGGGGAAGTCCCACGCGGGTGGCGCGGGGATCGTCTACCTCCTCGACGAGCCGGACGTGGTGGCCCGCAAGGTCGCCCGCGCGGTGACCGACTCGGACACCGGCCCCTCCGCCGTGCGCCACGACGTGGCCGCCAAGCCCGGGGTCAGCAACCTCCTCGACATCATCGCGGCGTGCACCGGCGTCCCGGTCGAGGAGGCCGGGTCGGGCGTCTCGACGTACGGGCAGCTCAAGAAGCGGGCCACCGAGGCGGTGCTGTCGGTGCTGGACCCGGTCCGGGAGCGCTACGCCGAGCTATCCGACGACCCGGTGTACGTCGACGAGGTCTACGCCGACGGGGCCCGGCAGTGCCGTGAGCAGACCGCCCCCGTGCTCGCCGCGGCCCGGGCCGCGCTCGGGCTGGAGTGAGCGGCGGCGGATTACCAGGGGATGCCGGAAATCTGTCGCTTCCCGTGGGGAATTCACCATGGGAGGTGACAGATCTCCTACATACCTTGGTAAACAGTCTCAGTCCATGCCGTCCGCGAGCGCGCGGGAGCGGTCCCGGGCCGCCTCGAGGGCGGTCAGGAACGCCGCCCGCACCTTGTGGTCCTCGAGCTCGCGGACCGCCGCCGCGGTCGTCCCGCCGGGCGAGGTCACCCGCTCGCGGAGCACGACCGGGTGCTCCCCGGTCTCGCGGAGCAGCTTGGCCGAGCCGACCACGGTCTGTACGACGAGCTCGGAGGCCGTCGACCGCGGCAGACCGAGGTGGACCCCCGCCTCGATCATCGCCTCGACCACGAAGAACAGGTAGGCCGGACCGGAGCCGCTGATCGCGGTCACCGCGTCCTGCTGCTTCTCCGGCACCCGGAGCACACGGCCCACCGACGCCATCATCGACTCCGCCTCGACGAGGTGGGACTCGTCGCAGTGCGAGCCGCGCGAGATCGCCGCCATCCCCTCGTCGACCATCGCCGGCGTGTTCGGCATCACCCGCACCACGGCGATCCCGTCGGGGATGCGGGACTCGATGAACGCGGTGGTGATGCCGGCCGCCAGGGACACCAGCAGCTGCCCGGCGCGCAGGACCGGGGCCAGCTCCTCGAGCAGGTCGGACATGTCCTGCGGCTTGACCACCAGCACCACCGTCTCGGCCTTCTCGGCGGCCTCGCCGTTGGAGACCACCGAGACGCCGTACCGCTCGTTGAGCTCGTGGGCGCGCTCGCGCCGCTTCTCGCCGACCAGCAGGTCGTCGACGCGGCGCCCGGCCCGGATCAGCCCGGACAGCAGCGTCTCCCCCATCACCCCGGCTCCGATGATCGCAAGCTGTGCCATGTCCGGTGCCGTCCTCTACTTCTTCGAGACCAGGGACTTGACGAAGAATGACAGGTTGCTGGGGCGCTCGGCGAGCCGCCGCATCAGGTAGCCGTACCACTCCTGGCCGTAGGGCACGTAGACCCGGACCTTCTCGCCCGCCTCGGCGAGACGGCGCTGCTCGTCGGGACGGATCCCGAAGAGCATCTGGTACTCGTAGCTGCCCTGGGTCCGCCCGTTGCGGGTGGCCAGCGCGCCGGCGATGTCGACCATCCGCGGGTCGTGCGAGGCGACCATCGGGTAGCCGTTGCCAGCCATCAGCACCTTCAGGCAGCGCACGTAGGACCGGTCGACCTCGTGCCGGTCCTGGAAGGCCACGGACTCCGGCTCGTTGTAGGCGCCCTTGCACAGCCGCACCCGCGACCCCTCGTAGGCGAGGTCGCGACAGTCCGCCTCGGTGCGGTGCAGGTACGCCTGCAGGACCGCGCCGGTCTCCGGGAAGTCCTTGCGCAGCTCGCGCAGGATGCCGAGGGTGGAGTCGGTGGTGGTGTGGTCCTCCATGTCGAGGGTGACCGTGGTGCCGGCGTTGCGGGCCGCGTGGCAGATGGTCCGGGCGTTGTCGAGCGCCACCTTCTCCCCGTCGTCGCCCAGCGCCTGCCCGACCGCGGACAGCTTCACCGAGACCTCCGCGTTGCGGGCCAGACCCTGCTCGGTGAGCGCGGTGAGGACGTCGACGTACGCCGCGACCGTGGCGTCGGCCTGCTGACGGTCGAGCGTGTCCTCGCCGAGGAAGTCCAAGGTCACGTGCATGCCGGAGTCGACCAGGTGACGGGTCGCGTCGACGGCGCTCCGGGTCGACTCACCGGGCACGTAGCGGTTGACGATGCCGCTCGAGACCGGCATCGCGGTGACCAGGTTCTTCACCTTCTCGCTGCGCGCGAGCAACAGCAGGGGCTGCCGTAGCACGAGATCTCCTCCAGATCAGGTCGTCGGCTGCCTCGTCGCAGCCCGCAGGCTCAGGTTACGCCGTGCGGCGGCGCAGGGTGGCGGCGCCCAGAGCGAGCCCGGCGACCACGAATCCGACCACCACGGCGAGGTCTCCCCACACGCTTGCGTCGACGCCGCCGAAGCCGTCGCTGACCGTGCTGGAGACGGAGCTCATCGCGTCGACGGCGTAGGAGAGCGGCAGCACGTCGGAGATCGCGCCGAGGACTCCGGGCATCGCGTCGCGCGGGATGAACAGGCCGCACAGCAGGATCTGCGGGATCACCAGCGCCGGCATGAACTGCACCGCCTGGAACTCGGTGCGCGCGAACGCCGAGACGAACAGGCCGAGCGCGGTGCCGAGCACGGCGTCCGCGACGGCCACCACGACCAGCATCCAGACCGGGCCGGCGACGACCAGGTCGAGCGCCCACACGCACAGCAGCACCGCGACCGTGGACTGGACCGCGGCCAGCAGGCCGAACGCGATCGCGTAGCCGACCAGGAAGTCGCCCTTGCCGGTCGGCATCGCCAGCAGCCGCTCGAGGGTGCCCGACGAGCGCTCGCGCAGGGTGGTCACCGAGGTCACGAGGAACATCACGATGAACGGGATCAGCGCCAGCAGCGGCGGCCCGAGCCGGTCGAAGCCCATCGCGGGCCCCCCGGGGACGTCGAACATCCACCGCAGCAGGGCCAGGATCAGGGCCGGCATCACCAGGAGCAGCGCGAGCGTGCGGTGGTCGCGGCGCAGCTGCCGCAGGACGCGGGCCGCGATCGCACCGGTGACCCGGGCGCTGATCAGCGTGCTGACGCTCATGCCGGGGCGCCCTTCTCGACGAGCGCCAGGAACGCCTGCTCGACGTCCTCTGTGCCGGTCCGCGCCAGCAGGCCGTCCGGGGTGTCGTCGGCGAGCAGCCGGCCCTCGCGCATCAGCATCAGCCGGTCGCAGCGCTCGGCCTCGTCCATCACGTGGCTGGACACCAGCACCGCGACCCCCTCGTCGGCGAGGCCGTGGAACATCGCCCACAGGTCCCGGCGCAGCACCGGGTCGAGCCCGACCGTCGGCTCGTCGAGCACGAGCACCCTCGGGCGGCCGAGCAGGGCGACGGCCAGCGAGGCCCGGGACCGCTCCCCGCCGCTGAGCCGGTGGACCACCTGGTCACGCTGGTCGCGCAGGTCGACCTGGTCGACGCACCGCTCGACCTCCGCCCCGTCGATGCCGAGCACCCGGGCGAAGAAGCGGAGGTTCTCCACCACCGTCAGGTCGTCGTACACGCTCGGCGCCTGGGTGACGTAGCCGACCCGGTCCCGCAGCGCCGGGTCACCGGCCGGGAGCCCGAAGACCGTCACCGTCCCCGACGTCACGATCTGCACCCCGACGATCGCGCGCATCAGCGTGGTCTTGCCGCTCCCCGAGGGACCGAGCAGGCCGGTGACCTGGCCGGGCTCGGTGGTGAAGCTGACCCCGCGCACCGCGTGCGTGCGGCCGCGGTCGACCACCAGCCGGTCGACCCGCACCACCGAGGTGTCGTCCATGGCCACATTGTCCCTGTCGGCCGGCCCGTTCGTCCGCGATCTGCCGGGAGGCATCAGCGCGGCTCGGGGGCCGCGGAGAAGTTCAGCCTGGTGAAGGCGAGGGCCTCCATGAGGTCGAGCTCGCGCGCCTCGCGGTTGCCCGCCTTGCGGGTGTTGATCTCGAGCACGATGTGGCCGTCGAACTCCACTCCGGCGAGGTGCTCGAGCAGCTCGGCGACCGGCTGGGTGCCGCGCCCGGGCACCAGGTGCTCGTCCTTCGCCGAGTCGGTGCCGTCGGTCATGTGGATGTGCCGCAGCCGGTCGCCGAGCCGGTGCGCCATCGCGACCGGGTCGGTGTTCGCGACCGCCGAGTGCGACAGGTCGATCGTGGCGTTGGAGTAGTCGTGGTCGGAGGGGTCCCAGCTCGGCACGTAGACCTGCATCTGCCGCTTCGAGGCGCGCCAGGGGTACATGTTCTCGACCGCGAACGCGACGCCGGTGCGCCGCTCGAGCTCCGCGATCCCCTCGACGAACCGTCGCGCGTAGTCGCGCTGCCACCGGAACGGGGGGTGCACCACGACCACGTCGGCGCCGACCGCGTGGGCCATCTCCGCGCTCTTCTCGAGCTTCCCCCAGGGCTCGGTGCCCCAGACCCGCTGCGTGATCAGCAGGCACGGGGCGTGTACGGCGCACACCGGGATCTCGTGGTAGTCCGACAGGTGCCGGACCGCGTCGACCTCCTGGCTGATCGGGTCGATGCCGACCATCACCTCCACCGCGTCGTATCCGAGCCGGGAGGCCAGCTCGAAGCCGTTGGCCGTGGACTCGGGGTAGACCGAGGCGGTGGAGAGGCCGATCACGGGGGCCAGCCTATCGAGCGCCGGTGGCGCGGCCCGCGACGATGCTGATCCGGTCGAGCCGCTCCAGGATGATGCCCTCGCGCAGCGCCCACGGGCAGATCTCGAGCTCGGACAGGCCGAACAGGTCCATCACCGCGTCGGCCACCAGGGCCCCGGCGACGAGCTGGTGGGAGCGGCTCGACGACACCCCCGGCAGGCCCGCCAGCTCGTCGGGGCTCATCACGACCAGCTTCTCGATCACCTCCGCCAGCGCGTCGGCACGCAGCACCCGGCGCACCAGCAGGCCCTCCGCGGACGGCGCCGCCCCGCAGACCCGCGCGAGGGAGCGGAAGGTCTTCGAGGTCGCGACCGCATGGTCGGGCGGCCCGGCCCGGAGCACCGTCCGGGCGTCGCGGGCGATGTCGGCACGGATCCGTTTGCGCAGCTCGTGGGCGGCCTCCTCGGTCACGCCGTCCCGGAACCACTCGCGGGTCAGCCGTCCCGCGCCCAGCGGCAGCGACTGCGCCACGTCGGGGGCCTCGTCCGCGCCGACGGCGATCTCCAGCGAGCCGCCGCCGATGTCGAAGACCGCGAGGCGTCCCGACGACCAGCCGAACCAGCGGCGCACGGCCAGGAAGGTCAGCCTGGCCTCGTCCTCACCGGGCAGCACCTCGATGTCGACGCCGGTCTCCGCGAGCACGTGGGCGAGCACCGCGTCGCTGTTCGTGGCGTCCCTGACCGCCGAGGTCGCGAAGCCGCTCATCTCCTCGCAGCCCTTGTCCTCGGCCACCCGCAGGGACGAGGCGACGAACCGGGTGAGCGCGTCGACGCCCGCCTCGGTGATGGCGCCGTCGGCGTCGAGGTGCTCGGCGAGCCGGAGCGGCTCCTTGTGGGAGTACGCCGGCATCGGCGCGGCACCGCCGTGCGCGTCCACCACCAGGAGGTGACCGGTGTTGGACCCGATGTCCAGAACGCCCAATCGCATGAGGGCAACGTACTCCTCCGACGTAGGGTGGCCCCCGTGCCCGAAGTTGACCTCGTCTTTCCCCGTGCCTGGGTCGAGTTCGCCGACCCCGCCGACGACACCCAGGTGTTCAAGTGCGACCTCACCTGGCTGACCTCGAACTGGATGTGCATCTTCGGCCAGGGCTGCTGCGGCATCTACGCCGACCGGCCGGATGACGGCTGCTGCACGCTCGGCGCGCACTTCTCCGACAAGGCGGACGAGAAGCGGGTGAAGGGCTACGTCAAGCAGCTCGACGCCGAGACCTGGCAGTTCCACGACGAGGGCCAGGGGAAGCGCTGGGTCGAGACCGACGACGACGGGGACCGCAAGACGGCCGTGCACGAGGGCGCCTGCATCTTCTTGAACCGGCCCGGCTTCGCCGGGGGCGAGGGCTGTGCGCTGCACGGCCTCGCCCTCCGCCTCGGCAGGCACCCGCTCGAGACCAAGCCCGACGTGTGCTGGCAGCTGCCGATCCGGCGGACGTTCCGGGAGGTCGCGCTGCCCGACGGCACGTCGTACACGGAGGTCGGCATCGGGGAGTACGACCGGCGCGGCTGGGGAGCCGGCGGCCACGACCTGGACTGGTACTGCTCGGGCAACACCGAGGCGCACGTGGGCCAGGAGCCGGTCTACCTGTCCAACGCCGCCGAGCTCGTCGAGATGATGGGACCGCGCGGCTACGACGAGCTGGTCCGGCACTGCGAGGCGCACCTGCGCTCGCGGTCGGCGCTCGCGCTGCACCCCGCAGACCCCGGTGACGCGCGCCCGCCGGGGACGCAGACCAACTAAAGAGACTCGACGATATCGATAACGTGGCGGCCATGCTCGCGACATCCACGGCCCGGCTCGAGCTCGACGGGCTCTCCAAGAGGTACGGCGACGTGGTCGCGCTGGACGACCTGTCCTTCGACATCCGCGCCGGCGAGATCTTCGGCTTCGTCGGCAGCAACGGCGCCGGGAAGACCACGGCCATGCGGATCACGCTCGGCGTGCTGCTGGCCGACCGCGGCGAGGTGCGGTGGCAGGGCGAGCCGGTCACCTTCGAGACATCAAACAGAGCCGACGTCAGACGGCGGTCAGTCCTTGAGCTTGGCAGCGATGCTGTCGGGCATCGGCTCGTGGCGGGCGAACCTCCGGGTGAACGTCGCCGCCCCGTGAGAGAACGCGCGCAGGTCGATGGAGTAGCGGCTGATCTCGATCTGCGGCACCTCGGCGCGCACCAGGGTGCGGTCGTCACCGACCGGCTCGCTGCCGAGCACCCGGCCGCGCCGTCCGGACAGGTCGCTCATCACGGTCCCGACCAGGTCGTCCGGCACGAGTACGTCGATCTCGTCGACGGGCTCGAGCAGCGCGGTCCTCGCCGACGCGGCGGCCTCGCGCAGGGCGAGCGCCCCGGCGGTCTGGAACGCCATGTCCGAGGAGTCGACGCTGTGCGCCTTGCCGTCGGTGAGCGTGACCCGGATGTTGACGACCGGGTAGCCGGCCACCACGCCCTTCTCCATCTGCGACCGCACCCCCTTCTCGACGCTGGGGATGAACTGCCGGGGCACCGCGCCGCCGACGACCTTGTCCACGAACTCGAAGCCGGCGCCCTCGGGGAGCGGCTCCACCTCGATGTCGCAGACGGCGTACTGGCCGTGGCCGCCGGACTGCTTCACGTGCCGGCCGTGGCCGGCCGCCTTGCTCGCGAAGGTCTCCCGCAGCGGGACCCGCAGCTCGACCTGGTCGACGCCCGCGCCGTAGCGGTTCTCCAGCCGGTCGAGGAGCACGTCGGCGTGCGCCTCGCCCATGCACCAGAGCACGATCTGGTGGGTCTCGGCGTTGTGCTCGATGCGGACCGTCGGGTCCTCCGCCGCCAGCCGCTGGAGGCCCTGGCCGAGCCGGTCCTCGTCGGCCTTCGCCCGCGCCTCGATCGCGATCGGCAGCAGCGGCTCGGGCATCGACCACGGCTTGAGCACCAGGGGCAGGTCCTTGTCCGACAGCGTGTCCCCGGTCTCGGCCCGGCTCAGCCTGCCGATCGCGCAGATGTCGCCGGCGACCACCAGGTCGACGGGCCGCTGGTCCTTGCCGAGCGGGACCGACAGGGCGCCGATCCGCTCGTCCTCGTCGTGGTCCTCGTGCCCCTCGTGCTCGCCGTAGAAGGAGGTGAAGTGACCCGAGACGTGCACGGTCGCGTCGGGCCGGACGGTGCCGGAGAACACCCGCACGAGGCTGACCCGTCCGACGTACTGGTCGGAGGTCGTCTTCACCACCTCCGCGACGAGGGGGCCGTCGGGCTCGCAGCCGATGTCGGGGCCGCGCTTGCCGTCGGGGGTGAACACCTCGGGGCAGACGTGCTCGAGCGGCGAGGGGAAGCCGGAGACCACCAGGTCGAGCAGCTCGCGGGCACCGCTGCCGGTCCCGGAGTCGACCGGGACGACCGGGTGGAAGGACGCGCGGGCGACCGCGCGCTCGAGATCCTTGACGAGCAGGTCCCGGTCGACGTCCTCGCCGCCGACGTAGCGCTCCATGAGCGTCTCGTCCTCGGACTCCTCGATGACCGCCTCGATGAGCGCGCCCCGCTGCTCGTCGTGGCCCGCGTCGCCCGACGCCGTGTCACCGGTGAGCAGCCCGACCAGCGAGTCGCCCTCGCGCAGGTAGACCGGCACCACCTTGTCCCCGAACGCGGCCCGGGCCGCGGCGACCACCCCGTCGTAGTCCGCGCGCGCGTGGTCGAGCTTGGTGATCACCACGGCGCGCGGCATGCCGACCTCGGCGCACTCGCGCCACAGCTCCTTGGTCGCCTCGTCGACGCCCTCGTTCGCGGCGAGCACGAACAGCGCGCAGTCGGCGGCCCGCAGGCCGGCGCGCAGCTCGCCGACGAAGTCCGCGTAGCCGGGCGTGTCGAGCAGGTTGATCTTGACCCCGTCGTGCGTGAGCGGCGCGAGCGCGAGACCGATGGAGCGCTGCTGCCGCTGCTCCGCGTCGTCGAAGTCGCAGACCGTGGTGCCGTCGGTCACCGAACCAGCCCTGTTCAGCACACCGGCCGAGACGAGGAGCGTCTCGACCAGTGTGGTCTTTCCCGAACCCGCCGGCCCGACCAGGACCACGTTGCGGATCGCATCAGCCCGGTCGGCGACCGGGACACCATCATTGCCGCCGAGACCTGCCGTCGTCCTGCTCGCCATCGAGCGCCTCCCTGTGCGTGGGTGATCACCACACTTTTCACCCAGCGCACTTTGGTTGACAAGGGCCCTCCGTCCCGGAAAGCCACCCCCGCTGTCGGCCCGCCCGCGGCCGATGGTGAGAATGTTTTGCATGCGCCTCGACCACCTCTCGTACGCCGCGGGCCCCGACGGGCTCGCGAGCACCGCCCGACGGATCGGTGAGCTGCTCGGCGAGGAGTTCCGGGACGGCGGCATCCACCCACGCTTCGGCACCCGCAACATGGTCCTGCCGCTGAGCGCGGGCACCTACCTCGAGGTCGTCGCGGTGCTCGACCACCCCGCGTCCGACAAGGCGCCGTTCGGCCAGGCCGTGCGCGCGCGCTCGGAGCTGGGCGGCGGCTGGCTCGGCTGGGTGGTGTCGGTCGACGACATCGCCAAGGTGGAGGACCGGCTCGGCCGCCAGTCCGTGCAGGGCAACCGGCACCGACCCGACGGCTTCGAGCTCCGGTGGCGCCAGATCGGCGTCAAGGGACTGCAGTCGGACCCCCAGCTGCCGTTCTTCATCCAGTGGCAGTCACCCGCCGAGGAGCACCCGAGCGCCGGCGCCTCCGGCAACCTGCACCTCGACGCGATCGAGATCGCCGGTGACCCGCAGCGGGTCAGCGAGTGGCTGGGCAACTCCGACGTGGACCCCCTCGAGGACGTCGACGTCGACTGGGTCGCGCCGCACGGCACCCCCGGCGTGGTGGCGGCGCAGTTCAGCACCCCGAACGGCATCGTCCGCATCTGAGCCGCGACGCCGATGCCCCGGCCCGGCGCGGTCCCCAGCCCCAACATCTGGAACCACCCCCAGGTCTACGAGACCGAGAACCGGGCCAGCGACCCCGACGGCCGGCTCGAGGACGCCATGCGCGAGATCGGCGACTGGGCCGGCCGTGACCTGCTCGACCTCGGTTGCGGCACCGGCTTCCACCTTCCTCGCTGGGCGGTCACCGCCGGCCGGGTGTACGGCGTGGAGCCGCACGCCGACCTCGCGGCGGTGGCGCGACGCCGTACCCGCGGGCTCGGCAACGTGACCGTGCTGGAGGGCACCGCGCAGGACGTGCCGCTGCCGGGGGCGTCGGTCGACGTGATGCAGGCGCGGTGGGCGTACTTCTTCGGTCCGGGCTGCGAGCCCGGGCTCGGCGAGCTGGACCGGGTGATGCGGCGCGGCGGGACCGCGTTCGTGGTCGACAACGACGCCACCCGCAGCACGTTCGGCTCCTGGTTCCGCCGCGGCTACCCCGACGTGGACCCGACCGAGGTGGAGCGGTTCTGGTCCACGCGCGGCTGGCGACGCCGCCCCGTCGACATCGTGTGGCGGTTCGCCACGCGGGCCGACCTCGAGGCCGTCGTGCGCATCGAGCTCGACCCCGAGACCGCGGCGGCCGCCCTCGCCGGGCACCGCGGTCTCGAGGTCGACTACGCCGTCAACCTGTGGTGGCGGCGGTTCTAGGCGAGGGCGCCCTCAGGTGGACTCGCGCACGCTGAGCGTCGGGGTCAGGATCCGGCCCGGCTCGGCGATCGGCCGGTGTGCCAGGAGGTCCCCGAGGTCCTTGACGATCTCGACCGCCACCTGCTCGAGCGGCTGCCGGACCGAGGTGAGCGACGGCGTGCACACCTGCGCTGCGATCGAGTCGTCGAAGCCCACCACGGCCACGTCGCGGCCGGCGGTCAGGCCGCGCTCGGCGAGCGCCCGCAGCACCCCCATGGCGACGGTGTCGCTGACGCACACCAACGCGCTCGGCTGCTCCTGGTCGAGCAGGGCGTGGGCGGCCCGGCGGCCGAAGTCGAGGTGGTCCTCGCCGCGCGCGCTCAGCCGGCTGGTCGACAGCCCGTGCTCGTGCATGCGGTCGGCCCAGCCGCTGCGGCGGTCCTCACCGATGACCGAGTCCTTCTTCCAGCCCACCCAGGCGATGCGGGTGTGCCCACGGTCGACGAGGTGGTCCACGGCGAGGATCACGCCCGCCCGCCCGTCGACGTCCACCCACGGGTGCCTCGCCCCCCGCTCGGCCCACGGCCGCCCGAAGGCCACGAACGGGACGCCCCGCTCCCCCAGCCAGGACGCCTGCGGGTTGCCTCGGTAGGTGTCGGTGACCACGAAGGCGTCCACCGCTGCCGACCTCAGCAGCTCGTCGTAGCCGGCGATCCAGTCGTCCGCTCCCGCCGAGGGACCGCCCTCGGGGCCGTGGCCGCGACCGTCCGCGGCGAACAGCAGCACGTGGTAGCCGGCGTCCCGGGTGCTGTCGACCAGCGAGTGCACGAACCTGTCCATCAGCGCGTTCGCGGAGTCCTCGACGGCCGGTTCGACGCGCAGCCCGATCAGGTGCGAGGAACGGGTGCGCAGGCTGCGGGCGGCCCGGTTGGGTGAGTAGCCGAGCCGGGCGATGGCCTGCCGGACCCGGTCGAGGGTGTCCGGGCGCAGCAGCTCGGGGCTGTTCAGCGCGTTGGAGACCGTCTGCCGCGACACCCCGGCCTCGGCGGCGACCGTGGCAAGGGTCGGTGCGGTCTCGATGCGGCGTGACATCGTGGCGCCCCCCGGACTGTGAGATGGATCGTTCCAATGATCGCACGGGGGCGCGCCACGGCGTCAACGACCGCCGCCGGTGCCCCGGATCGCGCCCACGCGCCGTGCCTTCGCGGGTTTGTCGGTCGGCTGGCCTAGCGTCACGGTCATGAGCAGAGCCAAGGCAACGCCCCGTCCCTCCTACCGCTGCTCGGAGTGCGGCTGGGAGACCGGCAAGTGGGTGGGCCGCTGCGGCGAGTGCCAGGCCTGGGGCAGCGTCGCCGAGGCCGCCGCCGTCCGCGGCCTCGCCGCGGCCGGTCCGGTGACCTCGCCGGCGGTGCCGATCGGGCAGGTGTCGGTGCAGGACTCGTGCGCACGCACGAGCGGAGTGGCCGAGCTCGACCGGGTCCTGGGCGGCGGGCTGGTCCCCGGGGCGGCGGTGCTGCTGGCCGGCGAGCCCGGGGTCGGCAAGTCCACGCTGCTGCTGGAGGTGGCCGCCCAGACCGCCCGCTCGGGCCTGCGCACCCTCTACGTGACCGGCGAGGAGTCCGCCTCCCAGGTCCGGCTGCGCGCCGACCGCACCAACGGCGTCCACGAGCTGCTCTACCTGGCCGCGGAGACCGACCTCGGCGCGGTGCTGAGCCACGTCAACGAGGTCCGGCCGCAGCTGCTGGTGGTCGACTCGGTGCAGACCATCGGCGCGGCCGACGTCGACGGGGTGCCCGGCGGGGTGACCCAGGTCAAGGAGGTGGCCGCCGCGCTGGTCCGGGTGGCCAAGACCCAGAACATCGCGACGGTGATGGTCGGTCACGTGACCAAGGACGGGTCGATCGCGGGTCCCCGGGTGCTCGAGCACCTCGTGGACGTGGTGCTCCACTTCGAGGGCGAGCGCAGCTCCCGGCTGCGGATGGTGCGGGCGGTCAAGAACCGGTTCGGCCCGGTGGACGAGGTCGGCTGCTTCGACCTGTCCGGCGCGGGCATCGTCGCGGTCACCGACCCCACGGGACTGTTCGTGGCGCGGCACCACCAGCCGGTGCCGGGCACCTGCGTGTCGGTGGTGCTCGAGGGCCGCCGGCCGATCCTGGCGGAGGTCCAGGCGCTGGTCACCCAGTCCGCGGCCGAGCGCCCGCGCCGCACCACGTCGGGGCTCGACGGGTCGCGGATGGCGATGATCGTCGCCGTGCTGCAGCAGCGCTGCGGCATCCGGCTGCACACCCACGACGTGTTCGCCTCGACCGTCGGCGGGGTCCGGATCAACGAGACCTCGGCCGACCTGGCGGAGGCCGTCGCGATCGCATCCGCGTGGAAGACGCGGGAGGTCCCGACGGACGTGGTGGCCATCGGGGAGATCGGGCTGGCCGGCGAGCTGCGCCGGGTGCGCGACATCCCGCAGCGGCTGGCGGAGGCGGCACGCCTCGGGTTCCGCTCGGCGATCGTGCCGCTGGAGGCCGGCGAGTCCGCCGGCACGGTGCGCGACGTGTCCGGCCTGCAGGTGGTCGGCGTGCCCGACATCGACTCGGCGCTGCGGGTGCTGGACCTGGCCCGCGTCGACGCGACCCCGCTGTTCACCCCCGAGCGCCGGGCACCGGCGCGGCCGGCGCTGGGTCTGGTCTGAGCACAACTGGTCGGCGCAACCCCCCGGTTCCCCCTAGACTGACCGCGGCACAACGGATCGAGCAGGGGAGCAAGGTGGCCACGCCGGAGCGTTCGGACGACACGCAGCGTCTCCGCGCGACCCTGGCCAACATCGCGCCGGGCACCAGCCTGCGGGACGGCCTCGAGCGCATCCTGCGGGGCCGCACGGGCGCGCTGCTGGTCCTCGGCAGCGACAAGGTCGTGGACTCGATCTCCACCGGTGGCTTCACCCTCGACATCCCGTTCACGTCCACGGGGCTGCGCGAGCTGGCGAAGATGGACGGCGCGATCGTCCTCGACAAGGACGCCAGCCGGATCCTGCACGCGGCCGTGCACCTGATGCCGGACCCGTCGATCTACTCGGAGGAGACCGGCACCCGGCACCGCACCGCGGACCGGGTCGCCCGGCAGACCGGCTACCCGGTCATCTCGGTGTCGCAGTCGATGCAGATCATCGCCGTCTACGTCGGCGAGATCCGCTACGTCCTGGAGGACTCGGGCCAGATCCTGTCCCGCGCGAACCAGGCGCTGGCCACGCTCGAGCGCTACAAGATGCGGCTCGACGAGGTCTCGAGCACCCTCTCCGCCCTGGAGATCGAGGACCTGGTGACGGTGCGGGACGTCGCGGTGGTCGCCCAGCGGCTGGAGATGGTCACCCGGATCGCCCGGGAGATCGAGGACTACGTGCTCGAGCTGGGCAGCGACGGACGGCTGCTGTCCCTGCAGCTCGACGAGCTGGTGACCGGCGTCGACCTGGAGCGCGAGCTGGTGATCCGCGACTACCTGCCGCACAGCCGGCGGCGCCGCAGCGCCGAGGCGGTGCTCGCCGGCCTGGAGGCGCTCAGCCCGACGGAGCTCGTGGACGTGGCCGCGGTGGCGAGGGCGCTGGGTCTCGGCGCGAGCGAGCACCTGGACGGCGCGGTCACGCCGCGCGGCTACCGGCTGCTGGCGAAGGTGCCCCGGCTGCCCGGGGCCGTGGTGGACCGTCTCGTCGACCACTTCGGCAGCCTGCAGAAGCTGCTCTCCGCGAACATCGACGACCTGCAGACCGTGGACGGCGTCGGCGAGCTGCGCGCTCGCAGCGTCCGCGAGGGCCTGTCCCGGCTCGCGGAGTCGAGCATCCTCGAACGCTACGTCTGACCGGCGGGCCCGCTCAGCCGTTCTTCGTCGGCTGCCCGTTCTTCCCCTTCTTGGGCGAGGGGTCGGGTGTCGGGCTCGGCGTGATGGTCCGCGCCTGAGGCTTGTGCAGCTCGAACTGGACGTCGGTCGGCTCGGCGCCGAGCGCGGCGGCGGCCACGTGGTAGAACCCGGGCTGCGCCCACGGCGTAGTGTCCGAGCAGGTCGCGTCGGAGCGCTGCCCCCGCCAGACCACGTAGATCCGGCTGACGTGGTCCTTGCGGACCACCACCGGCTCGCGGGGGACGGCCGCCTTGCAGTCCTGGGTCGACCAGATCCGGTCCGTGCCGGAGGTCAGCTTGACCACCAGGGAGCGCGGCGACACCTCCCAGTTGCAGGCGGGCGAGGAGATCGTGGTCAGCCTCAGCGCGAACCGGACCCGGCTCCCCGCGACGGCCCGACCCACGACCTTCGGGTCCACGCGCACGTCCTGCGGCAGGCAGGGGCCGGTCGGGACCGCCAACGGCGTCACCGTCGGGGTCGGCGACGGGCTGGGCGCCGGGTGCCTGCTGCGCTTGTGCTTGGCCTTCACGGCCGGTCGGACCTTCTGGGCGGGGCGGACCTTCGTGGCGGCGCTCGAGGACGGGCTCGACGACGACCCGGCCGCCGCGCCCACCGGCTGGGCGGACGGGGTGCCGCTGCGGCCGCCCAGCAGCTGGGCGAAGCCGTAGACGAGCCCCAGCGCGAGCACGAGCAGCAGCAGGCGGCGGGTCCAGTAGACGCGGGCCGGCAACGGTCCTCGCGGGCGCGTCACGGTGCTCATGGCGCCACCTTAACTTTGTCCGCTCCGAGCCCCGGGTTGCCACACCGAGGCACCGGCGATCCGGCCCCCGGCTAGCCTGATCCCACCATGGACGACCTGTGCGGCCCCATCCTCGCCTGGTACGACCGGCACGCCCGGGTGCTGCCGTGGCGCGAGGAGTCGGCCTCCCCGTGGGCGGTGCTGGTCAGCGAGTTCATGCTGCAGCAGACGCCGGTCTCCCGGGTCCTCCCGGTCTTCGAGCAGTGGCTGCGCGCCTGGCCGGCACCCGCCGACCTGGTCCGGGCGGGCCCCGGGGAGGCGGTGCGGGCCTGGGGCCGGCTGGGCTACCCGAGAAGGGCGCTGCGCCTGCACGCCGCGGCGACGGCGATCGTCGAGGAGCACGGCGGCGAGGTCCCCTCCCGCTACGAGGACCTGCTCGCGCTGCCCGGGGTGGGCGACTACACCGCCGCGGCCGTCGCGTCGTTCGCCTACGGCCGCCGGCACGCGGTGCTCGACACCAACGTGCGCAGGGTGCTGGCACGCGCCGTGTCCGGGGTGGAGTTCCCCGCCGCCACCGTGACGCGCGCCGAGCGCGACCTCGCGACCGACCTGCTCCCCGACGACGACGCGACGGCGGCTGCCTGGGCGGTGGCCGTGATGGAGCTCGGGGCGCTGGTGTGCACGGCGACGTCCCCGCGCTGCACAGGCTGCCCGGTGGCGGGCCGCTGCGCGTGGCGGGCCGCCGGCCACCCGCCGTACGACGGACCGCCGCGGCGCGCGCAGACCTACGCGGGGACCGACCGGCAGTGCCGCGGCCGGCTGCTGGGCGTGCTGCGCGACGCCGAGGGGCCCGTGCACCGCAGCCGCCTGGACGCGGCCTGGTCGCCCGCCGAGCAGCGCGAGCGCTGCCTGGCCGGCCTCATCGACGACGGCCTGGTCCACCGGGCCGGCGCGGACGCGTACATGCTGCCGGTGTGACCCCGTCAGTCCCAGGCGAGCGTGCGGAGCAGCCGCGGGTGGCTGCGCCGCATCCGCCGGCGGGTGCGGTCGCGCAGCTCGGTCATCGGCTTGGCGGTCCGCCGGGGCATGAAGTAGCGCTTGTCGACCTCATGCAGCAGCTCGAGCAGCGTGGCGACCTGGTCGCGCTGCGCGTCGTCGAGGCCGGCCGGTTCGTAGGCGTGGAACCGGGGGTCGGGTCGCTGCACGAACCCGAGCGTGCTGAGCGTGTCGACGTCCTCGGCCACGTTGCGCCGGTAGATCTCCTCCATGAAGTGCCGCTTGCCCGCCTCGTCGAGGTGCGGGTTGGCCGCCACCGTGCCCAGCGCGGCGCCGATCCGGGCCCTGCGGTCCTTGAACTTGGCGCCGGAGCCCCCGCTCAGGTGCGCCTGCCACTTGCGGATGAACTCGGCGGCACTCGCCGACTCGTAGTGCAGCATGTGCAGCCCGGGCTCCTCCAGCGCGGGCAGTGGGGACTGGTCGGGCGCCCAGGCGTCGTGGATGCGCAGGATCAGCTCGGCCGACGGACGAACGGCCGGACGGCCGCGGACGTGCCCGCGGAAGTAGGTGCGGTTCTTCGGCGCCTCGAGGAGGCCGATCGCCTCGAGCAGCATCAGCTCGCCGGGCTCCAGCAGCCGTTTGAAGTACTCGACCTCGCCGTGCTGCTCGAACTGGCTGACCGCCTCCCAGGGCGTCAGCCCGACGAGCGGCACGTCGGCAGGCACGGCCAGCAGCCGGTCCTTGTCGACGTGCAGGCACTCGTCCCCGTCGAGGTGGACCAGCCGGTCGGCCCAGCCGGTGGCGGCCAGCAGGAAGTTGACCAGGTTCGCGTTGGTCACCTGGCGCAGGTTGAGGTTGTCGAGGGTCTTGGAGCCGCCCCAGTAGCCGGGGTCGGTCACCACGACGGTCACGTGCTCCTGCGCCCGCAGGAAGTCCTCCCCCTCGAGCCCGACGCCGTCGAGGAACACGAACATGTGGTCGGCGCCGGCCGCGAGGTTGCGGGCCACGAACCTCTCGATGTTCTCCCGCGAGTCCTTGATCGTGCTGACCGTGCAGATCACGAGGCATCCGCCCCGCCGCCGAACGCGGCGGCCCGCACCATCACGCAGTCGAACTCGATGACCCGCAGGGTCTTCACGTGCCGGGACACCGGGAACATGCCGGCGATCTCGAAGCCGGCGGACTCGTACTCCGTCAGCTGCTCCGGCAGCCGCGGCATGCCGTCGTAGATCGGCACGCAGGAGACCTCGGACTGCATGCCGAGAATGTCGTGGATCCGGTCCCCCGCACCACGGAACGTCTGCAGGTCGTAGCCCTGCGTGTCCATCTTCAGGTAGACCCGCGGCTCGTCGAGGCCGGCCACGGCCTCGTCGAGGAGCGAGTCGAGACGCCGCAGCTCGATGGTCTCGGTGTGCTGCTCGCGCAGCTTCGAGGACCAGCTGCGGCCGAAGTCGCTCGACGGCAGCAGGGAGCTCATCTTGCCCGGCACGACGTTGATCTCCGTGGTGGTGTTCTCGTCCCCGAGCGCGCACTCGTGGACGAGCCAGTCCGGGTCGGCTTCGGCGGCCTTCCGCAGCGGGGCGACCAGGTGCGGCAGGGGCTCGAAGGAGACGATCCTTCCGGTGTAGCCGGTCTCCCGGAGCCTGGTGGCGTACTGGCCCTTATTGGCGCCCACGTCCAGCACGCAGTTGATGCCGAGCTCCCGGAGCACCCAGCCGATCTGCTCCTCGGCGAGCAGCTCGCCGAGCTTCTTCTGGAAGCGGTGCATGTCGCCGCGAGCGGCCCGGGGGCTGTAGACCAGGTGGGTGCCGAGCTCGGGCGGGCCGATGCGGCGCACCTTCCGGCGCCGTGGCCCGGACTCCACAAGCCACCCGTGGCGTCCCAGCCGCCGGACCGACGTACGCGGGCCCCGGGTGCGGGTGACGTGCCACCCGGCCGGTCCCAGGGACCGGATCTCGAAGCCGGACTTGCGGAGCAGGCCGTGCAGCAGCGGAGAAGCCATGCCGGACAATCTAGGCCACCGGGTCGGGCGGGCAGCTATCCCACCCGCCCGGCGATCGCGGCGACCGCGTCCGCCAGGTCCTCCACGGCCTGGGTCACTCCCGCCG
This sequence comes from uncultured Actinomycetota bacterium, assembly GCA_963838025.1. Taxonomy (GTDB): domain Bacteria; phylum Actinomycetota; class Actinomycetes; order Propionibacteriales; family Nocardioidaceae; genus Nocardioides_B. The sequence goes on along the minus strand of CAWIPF010000001.1, from coordinate 116,196 downwards.
GGTCGGCGAGCGGCAGGTCGAGCTGCAGGCCCATGAACACCGCGTCGACGAGGACCACCGCCCGGCTCGCCCGGCGGTGCGGCATGCCGGAGGCTCGGAGGTGCTCGGCGACCGCCTCCATCCAGTCGCCGTTGGCCTCGCGCACCACCGAGGCGTAGGGCTCGGTGCCCAGCAGCCCGAGCGCGGCGGCCTCGACGTACATCCGCTGGCAGCGGTCCAGCTCGGGCGAGGTGACGGTCCGCCACAGGCCCAGCACGGCAGAGCGGACGTCGGCGGCCGGGGCGAGCGCACGGATGCGGCCGACGGAGCGGTCGTTGGAGACCCGCAACAACGTGGCGACCAGGTCGTCCTTGTCGCGGAAGTGGTAGAGCAGCATCCGGTCGCTGGTGCCGATCGCGGCCGCCAGCGGCCGCAGGCTCAGTCCGACCAGCCCGTGCTCGAGCGCGTAGTCGGTGGCCGCCTCGGCGAGGGTCTCCCTGCGTGCGGTCCGACGGACCATCGGCTTCCTCCCTCCCGGCTTTCCCCGCGGATGTAGCGGGTGCTACATTAGCCCCTGTAGCAACCGCTACGGAAAGGGAGCATCTCATGTACGGCGCGCTCGGCCTGCTCATCGTCGCGATCTTCAGCGAGGTGATGGCCACCGCCTCGTTGCCCCGCACGAGTGGCTTCCGCGACCCTGGCTGGACGGCGCTGGTGCTCGGCGGCTACGCGCTCTCGATCTGGCTGCTGGCGCTGGTCGTGCGGCAGATGCCGGTCTCGGTGGCCTACGCCCTCTGGTCGGGGATCGGGACGGCCTCGATCGCGGTGATCGGCGTGACCTTCCTCGGCGAGAGCTGGGACGCGGTCAAGGTGCTCGCGCTGAGCCTGATCGTCGTCGGCGTGGTCGTCCTCAACCTGCACCACGCCCACTGACCCGCGACCGGAGCCCGTCAGGCGGAGGACAGCCGCCTGGCCAGGACCGGGTGGCTCAGCGTCAGCCGCCGCTTGAGCCGGGCCGCCGACTTCTCCCGGATCCGGGGGACGAAGTACTCCTTGTCCTCGCGCACGAGGACGTCGAGCAGCTTGTGGACAAGCTCCTGCTCCGTCGGATCGAGTCCCACCGGCTCGTGCCGGTGCAGCGCCGGGTCGGCCTGGACGAGGTACCCGAGCTCGCGAAGCCGCTCGACGTCGTCGGCGACGTTCCGCCGGTAGATCTCCCGCAGGTAGTCCCAGCGGCGCTCGTCGTCGAGCGTCTGGTTGTCGAGAAGCTCCGGCACCGCACCCGCCACGCCCGCACGGCGGCTACCCGGCCTCCTCGCAACGCCTCGGTGGGCGTCCCACTTCCGCACGAACTCCACCAGCGTCGCGGAGTCGTAGTGCAGCAGGCGCAGCCCCGGGCCGGTCGACATGGGCAGCTCCGTGCCGGTCGTGTCCAGCACGCTGTGGATCTTCATCACCGCGTCGAACGACGGGCGCAGCAGGACCTTGCCGTAGCGGTGGCCACGGAAGTAGAGGGAGTTGCTGGGGCGCTCGAGCATTCCCAGGCTGTACAGGACCGCGAGCTCGCGGGGCCTCAAGGTGCGCTTGAAGTACTGCACCTCCGGTTCCTCGAGCTGGCTGACCGCCTCCCAGACCTTCAGGCTGACCACCTGCGCCTCGGGCGACAGCGCGTCCAGCCGGCGGCGGTCGACGTGGAGGCACTCGTCGCTGTCGAGGTGGGCGAGCCACTGCGCGGACCGGGTCCACGCGAGCAGGAAGTTCACGAGGTTGGCGTTGACCTCCTGTCGAAGGTTCAGGGAGTCGGGTCGCTCGCCGGCCCAGTAGGCGTCATCGGTCACGACGGCCGTCACGTGGTGGTGGGCGCGCAGGAAGTCCTCCCCGGGAAGCCCCTCGCCGTCGAGGAAGACGAACAGGTGGTCCGCCCCCGCCGCCAGGTTGCGGGCCACGAACCGATGGAGGTTCTCGGCAGAGTCCTTCACGGTGCTGACGGTGCAGATCATCCGTCCCCCTGTCGTCGAGGCGCCGACCATCACGGCTCCTCGACGCCAGCCACCGACCCACCGGTCGTCCGCCCGGACACGCGCGAAGGGTGCCCCCCTGCACGAGAGGCACCCTTCGCGTCGGACACGGCGTCGCCGCAACCGGTCATTCCGAGTCGGCGGTCCCGGCAGTGACGGGCGGCAGGTCGGGCAGCTCGCTCTTGTGCTCGCCCCTGAAGGTGAACGTGGCCTCCGGCCCTTCGCCCTCGACGTCCACGAGCACGATCTGGCCGGGGCCCACCTCGCCGTACAGCATCTTCTCGGCGAGGGTGTCCTCGATCTCCCGCTGGACCGTGCGGCGCAGCGGCCGGGCGCCGAGGACCGGGTCGAACCCGCGCTTGGCGAGCAGGTCCTTCGCGGCCTGGGTCAGCTCGATCGACATGTCGCGGTCCTTCAGGCGCAGCTCGACGCCGGCGATCATGTTGTCGACCATCGAGATGATCTGCTCCTGCGTCAGCGGCGGGAACACCACGATCTCGTCGACGCGGTTGAGGAACTCGGGTCGGAAGTGCTGCTTGAGCTCCTCCGAGACCTTCGCCTTCATCCGGTCGTAGGACCCCTGGGTGTCCCCGGTCTGCTGGAAGCCGAGGTTGACGCCCTTCGAGATGTCGCGGGTGCCGAGGTTCGTGGTCATGATGATGACCGTGTTCTTGAAGTCGACCACCCGGCCCTGCGAGTCGGTCAGCCGGCCTTCCTCGAGGATCTGCAGCAGCGAGTTGAAGATGTCCGGGTGCGCCTTCTCGACCTCGTCGAAGAGCACCACCGAGAACGGCTTGCGCCGCACCTTCTCGGTGAGCTGGCCACCCTCCTCGTAGCCGACGTAGCCGGGAGGCGAGCCGAACAGCCGCGAGACCGTGTGCTTCTCGCTGAACTCGCTCATGTCGAGCTGGATCAGTGCGTCCTCGTCACCGAAGAGGAACTCCGCGAGCGACTTGGACAGCCACGTCTTCCCGACGCCGGACGGACCGGCGAAGATGAACGACCCACCGGGCCGCTTGGGGTCCTTCAGGCCCGCACGGGTGCGCCGGATCGCCCGGGAGAGCGCCTTGACGGCCTCCTCCTGGCCGATGACGCGCTTGTGCAGCTCGTCCTCCATCTTGAGCAGCCGGGTCGACTCCTCCTCGGAGAGCTTGACGATCGGGATGCCGGTGGCGACCGCGAGGACCTCCGCGATGAGCTCCTCGTCGACCTCCGCCACGACGTCCATGTCGCCGGCCTTCCACTGCTTCTCGCGCTCGCCCTTGGCGACGATCAGCTTCTTCTCCTCGTCGCGCAGGGACGCCGCGAGCTCGAAGTCCTGGCTGTCGATCGCGCCTTCCTTGCGCCGGCGCACGTCGGCGATCTTGTCGTCGAACTCCCGCAGGTCCGGCGGAGCGGTCATCCGGCGGATCCGCAGCCGGGACCCGGCCTCGTCGATCAGGTCGATGGCCTTGTCGGGCAGGAACCGGTCGGAGACGTAGCGGTCGGCCAGCGTCGCGGCCGCCACCAGCGCCTCGTCGGTGATCGTCACCCGGTGGTGGGCCTCGTAGCGGTCACGCAGGCCCTTGAGGATCTCGATCGTGTGCGCGATCGAGGGCTCCTGGACCTGGATCGGCTGGAACCGGCGCTCGAGCGCCGCGTCCTTCTCGAGGTGCTTGCGGTACTCGTCGAGCGTGGTCGCGCCGATGGTCTGCAGCTCGCCCCGGGCCAGCATCGGCTTGAGGATCGAGGCCGCGTCGATCGCGCCTTCGGCGGCGCCGGCACCCACCAGGGTGTGCAGCTCGTCGATGAACAAGATGATGTCGCCGCGGGTCTTGATCTCCTTGAGCACCTTCTTCAGGCGCTCCTCGAAGTCACCGCGGTAGCGCGAGCCGGCGACCAGCGAACCGAGGTCGAGGCTGTAGATCTGCTTGTCCTTGAGCGTCTCGGGCACGTCGCCGCGGACGATCGCCTGGGCGAGGCCCTCCACGCAGGCCGTCTTCCCGACGCCGGGCTCCCCGATGAGCACCGGGTTGTTCTTGGTGCGCCGCGACAGCACCTGCATGACGCGCTCGATCTCCTTCTCGCGCCCGATGACCGGGTCGAGCTTTCCCTCGCGCGCGGCCTGCGTGTAGTTGCGGCCGAACTGGTCGAGCACCAGCGACGACGACGGAGCACCCTCGGGAGCCGTGCCGGCCGTGGCGGTCTCCTTGCCCTGGAAGCCGGAGAGCAGCTGGATCACCTGCTGGCGGACCCGGTTGAGGTCGGCGCCGAGCTTGACCAGCACCTGGGCGGCGACGCCCTCGCCCTCACGGATCAGCCCGAGCAGGATGTGCTCGGTGCCGATGTAGTTGTGGCCGAGCTGGAGCGCCTCGCGCAGGGACAGCTCGAGCACCTTCTTGGCACGGGGCGTGAACGGGATGTGCCCGCTCGGTGCCTGCTGGCCCTGGCCGATGATCTCCTCGACCTGGGCGCGGACAGCCTCCAGCGAGATGCCCAGGCTCTCCAGAGCCTTGGCGGCGACGCCCTCGCCCTCGTGGATCAGGCCCAGGAGGATGTGCTCGGTGCCGATGTAGTTGTGGGAGAGCATCCTGGCTTCCTCCTGCGCCAGGACGACCACCCTGCGGGCCCGGTCAGTGAACCGTTCGAACATGTCCTCATTGCTCCTTGCCGTGCCGCACCGACCTGCGGTGAAGCCGTGTCACGTGCACTCTAGTCCCGCGTGTTCCGGGATGTCTGTGCCCCGGAAAGGCCCTTGCCAACCGGGTTACGTGGAAGTCAACCCCGGCACCACCCTACGTGTTCCGCGTGGGGTGCCCCAGGGCATTCGCCCTCAGCGAACAGAGGGGCGAACAGGGGGGCGCGGCGTGGACGGCGGGGACGGCGCGGACGGCGCGGACGGCGCGGACGGCGCGGACGGCGGAGGAGAGCCCCTCAGTGTGCCGCGGCGTACGCCTCGCGCACCTCGGCGGAGACCCGGCCGCGGGCCGGCACCTCCCAGCCGTTGGCGCGCGCCCAGTCCCGGATCTCCGCGGCCGAGGCTCCGCCCTTGGTGGCACCAGCGGCGGCAGCGCCGCGCTGACCGCCGCGCCTGCGGCCACCGGTGCGGCGGCCGTGGCCGATGTAGAGCGCCAGCGCGTCGCGCAGCTCCTTGGCGTGCTGCTCGGACAGGTCGATCTCGTAGTCGACGCCGTCGAGCCCGAACGACACCGTCTCGGCGGCGTCCCCGCTGTCGATGTCGTCGACGAGCACCACGTGCACACGCTGAGCCATTTTCGAGCCCTTTCACCAGCGCCGGTTTGTCGAATTCGGCGTCTTCCGATTTGTGGGGAAGACACTAGCGCACGGAATCAATTCGAACTGCCGGAAGCACGGACCTTTCCCGGGACGGCACGGCGGCGGGAATCCTGCCCCTCGCGGCCGCCGAGCAGAGGATTTCCGATATGAGCGGAAAAGCCGTCAGCACGCGGGCCGGCCATGCCGCTTGCGCATATTCACCGGGACCGGATATGGACGGGCGGCACCCCCTATGCGATTGCGGTGTGATAACTGCTTGCGTGTGTTTTCGCGCAAGCGCACAGGAGCGCGCGGATCGCGGCATTATGCACGTGATCCGTGGGGTCCTCGGTCATGATGCTTCGCCTTCCGTGAGGCCCAGCACAGCACCGGGGTCGTTCGGAGGCGGAGAACTCCCCTTCGACAACACGCCGATCTCGGCAGTGGCGGCACGCTGACCGCCTGCGTCGGTCAGTGGAGATCCACCTCGACGAGCTCCGGGAAGGCCAGCGCCTCCCAGAACCGCCCTGCCGCGACGCCTGGCTGCAACAGTCCCGCGTGAACCAGCCACGCGGTGATGACCATGCCGTGCGAGCCGATGACGAGCCGTTCGCCTCGCTCGCCGTATTCGCGGACCGCCTCGTCGAAGCGGCTCGCAGCCTCTTCCGGTGTTTCCCAGCCGGCGTGCCGGTCATCGAGCTTGCCTTCGACCCACGCCCGTCGACGCGACCGGAAGTCGTTGTCGAAAGGTTCGTCGCGCTGCACCTCGTTGAAGCGCATGTCCTGCAGGATCACGTGCTGTTCCGTAGCTGCGAGGCACCGCAGGGTCTCGAGCGCCTTGAGCTCCCGACTGGCGACCCAAACGCCGTCAGCTGATGCCAGCCGGTGCCGCAGTCTTTGCGCGGCTCGTCGACCCTCTGGCGTCAGCGGCCATCGCGCGGGATTGAGTGCCGCGGAGACGCTTGGCTCGGCGTGCCGGACCAGTGTGACCTTCACCAGCCCTGTCTAACAGGGTGCCTGAGACTAGAGGGGAGGTTCCCTCTCCGCGGGCATTTCCCGACGCTCGGTTGGTCGGATGTCCGTGCTCTAATCCCCCCATGCATGAGGTCGTTGCCGCCGCGCTGGTTTGTGAAGGTCGAGTTCTCCTCGTGCATCGGAGTCCGAACCGCCGTGCATACCCGGACGTGTGGGATCTACCCGGTGGACACATTGAGACTGGCGAGTCAGAACTGGAAGCGCTCGCGAGGGAGATGCACGAGGAACTCGGCGTGCAGATAGCGGCGGGCTCGGCGTCTCACCTGTGTCGGCTGAACGCAGGACGCGGAGGAGAGTCGGTAGTCCTCAGCGCCTGGACGGTCGCCGATTGGCAGGGAACGCCGACGAACGCCGCTCCCGACGAACATGACGCGATCCGGTGGTTCCGGTCGGAGGAGTTGCCTCCTCTCGCCCACGGGCTCTTGGGCGCCGTGCTGGTAGACGCGATGCGAACCCGCCGGGCCTGAACTCCAGGGCGCTGTCATCGCGACGTTGGACCTTCGCTGTCCGCGGCATCTGCGTGTGGCATCTTTGCGCGACTCAGTGGTCGCGAACCCGGTGATATATGTAGACAAGCGAGCCAACCAGCAGGCCGAGCACGGCTCCGAGACCTGCCGCTGGCACTCCTACCTCGAGAATCGCGGCCCCGGCAGTCGGCACGTAGGTCCGTAAGCCGATGACCAACCCGACGATCCCACCGGGACCGCCGAGCACAACTGCGCCAATAGCCGCGTGGCGTAGAGGGACCGGCAACTCTCGGAGCAGTTCCCGTAGTGCGCGTCGGATTCGATCCACAGGGCGACTATGACAGCGCCAAGACGCATGGGCCGCGAAACGCTCGCTCACCGGCAAGCATGTCCGAATGCATCGATCAGGGCCGGAGTGGGTTGTATGTCGCAGTCACGCCGTGCGGATGAGCCCTTCCGATCGGGACGCCGCGAATCAGAACCAGATTCGGGGCATGGTCCACATCAGCGACGACCAACCGGAAGCGACCCCGGAGACGTCGAGCACCGCCGACCGCGGCCATGTGCGTGCGCCTTGTGACCCGGCTGCGATCAGCGTCGCCCTCGAGCTCGTCCTACGGTGGCCGGGTCGGTGATTCACCGTCGGGACTCTTGCCGGCGCCGCTGCGACGCTGCAACCTGTAGTTCCCCGTCCGGCCGGAGGCACCCAGTGGGCAAGTTGATCTATGCAGCCAACACCTCGCTCGACGGCTACCTCGAGGACGAGACCGGCTCCTTCGACTGGTCGGTGCCCGACGACGAGGTGCACGCGTTCTGGAACGAGCACGAGCGGCGGATCGGCACGTCGCTCTACGGCCGCCGCATGTACGAGACGATGCGCATCTGGGAGTACGACGACTGGTTGACGACCGAACCGGCCGTCGTCCGCGAATACGCGGGGATCTGGCGCGACGCAGACAAGATTGTCTACTCCACGACGCTCGAAGCGGTGTCGACTGCGCGGACGAGAATCGAGCGGCGGTTCGACCCCGACGTGGTACGACAGCTCAAGGAGGCGTCCCGCTCGGACCTGAGCATCGGCGGCGCGACCATCGGGGCCGAGGCGTTCAGACACGGGTTGGTCGACGAGTGCGTGCTACTCCTGTGCCCGGTGCTCGTGGGCGGCGGCAAGCCGGCGCTGCCCCACGGCGTTCGCCTCGACCTCGAGCTGCTGGACCATCGACGGTTCGGCAACGGTGTTATCTACGTGCGCCACGCGGTACGAAACGCTGCCTGATACCCGTGGCGGCTGCCTAGGCTCAAGGCCCAGTGCAACCACGGTGTGGCCGCTCATCGGCGCTTCCACGACTTCCCTGTCCGCGGCATGACCGGACGACCCGCGCCGACCACCACGGGACCACTTTGGCACCGGACGGCCGGGCGGGGCACGGGACCGACGTCCTGCCGCGTGGGTGACGTCCGGCACTGGCAGAGGAGTGTGCGCACGCATGGACTTGGCTCATGACGACCATGTCATCTTCAACTGTGCCCGCGCAGAACCGCCGCCTGCTGGGCACCCTGCCCTTCCACGACACCACGGACTTCGACGACGCGTCTCGTGGCTTCCTCGGGACCATCGATCCGCCCGTCGTGCATGCCGCCGACGGCCGCGTGGTCTGGGACCTCTCGGCGTACTCCTTCCTCGACGGGGACGCCCCCGACACCGTCAACCCGAGCCTGTGGCGGCAGTCGCAGCTGCTCACCAAGCACGGCCTCTTCGAGGTGCTCCCGGGGATCTACCAGGTCCGCGGGTTCGACCTGTCGGTGATGACCTTCATCGAGGGCGAGACCGGCGTCATCGTCATCGACCCTCTGGTCTCCTGCGAGTGCGCCGCCGCCGGCCTGGCGCTCTACCGCGAGCACCGCGGTGACCGGCCGGTCACTGCGTTGATGTACACCCACCCGCACGCCGACCACTTCGGCGGTGCGAAGGGGATCATCACCAAGGAGAACGTGGGCTCGGGCCTGGTGCCGGTGCTCGCCCCGGAGGGGTTCATGGAGCACGCGATCTCCGAGAACGTGTACGCCGGCACCGCCATGGCCCGGCGGGCCGGCTACATGTACGGCGCCGTGCTCGAGCGCGGGCCGCGCGGGCAGGTCGGCGCCGGCCTCGGCCAGACCACCTCGACCGGCACCTTCTCGCTGATCCCGCCGACCATGGAGATCACCCGCACCGGGCAGACCGAGGTGGTCGACGGCGTGCGCATGGTCTTCCAGATGTCGCCGGGCACCGAGGCGCCTGCGGAGATGCAGTTCTACCTGCCCGACCACCGCGCACTCTGCACCGCCGAGAACGCCACGCACACGCTGCACAACATCCTCACCATCCGCGGGGCCCTCGTGCGTGACCCGCACGTGTGGGCCTCCTACCTCAGCGAGATGATCGAGCTCTTCGGCGACGGGACCGACGTGGCGTTCTCGTCCCACCACTGGCCGGTCTGGGGCCACGACCGCGTCATCGAGTACCTCGAGCTGCAGCGCGACCTCTACGCCTACCTGCACGACCAGACGCTGCGGATGCTAAACGCCGGCATGAACGCGGCCGAGATCGCCGAAGCGATCGTCATGCCGCCGGCGCTGGAGAACGCCTGGCACGCGCGCGGCTACTACGGCTCGGTCAGCCACAACGTCAAGGCGATCTACCAGCGCTACATGGGCTGGTACGACGCCAACCCTGCCAACCTCTGGCAGCACACGCCGGTGGAACGCGGGCGCCGCTACGTGGAGGCGATGGGCGGGACCGACGCGGTCGTCGCCAAGGGACGGGATGCCCTCGCGGCCGGTGACCTGCGCTGGGCGGCGGAGATCCTCTCGCACGCCGTCTTTGCGGAGCCCGAGCACGCCGGCGCGCGCGCTCTCCTCGCGGACGTCCTCGAGCAGCTCGGCTTCGGCTCCGAGAACGGCACCTGGCGCTGCGCCTACCTCTCCGGCGCCCACGAGCTGCGTCACGGCAACTTCGGCACGCCCATGACGGCCATGTCCCCGGACGTGCTGGCCGCCCTGACCCCCACCCAGCTCTTCGACTCCATGGCGATCCGCGTCAACGGTCCACGGTGCTGGGACGAGCGGATCACCGTCGACCTCGACCTCGGCGAGGACGGGCGATACCGGCTCCGGCTGGCCAACGGCGTGCTCACACACACGGCGGCTGCGCAGTCCACCCCCGCCGAAGTGACCCTGCGCATGCCGCGGGCGGCACTGCCGGCGATGGTGGCCGGACCCCTCTCGCCCGAGGCGCTCGAGGACTTCGGCGTCCAGGTCGACGGCGACCTCGGCGCGGTGGCCCGGCTGGTGGCAGCCCTCGACACCCCCGACCCAGACTTCGCGATCGTCACGCCCTGAGGCGGGGCGTTGCTCCACTGAGCGGCCAGGCCCTGCCGCTGGACCTGGGTGAGGTCCCCATCGTTCTCCAGGACTGGGGACCGTTCCTCGGTTTCCGCGTCGCGGCGAGAACCCGGACCGTTTCGCGAGGCTCCTTATGCGGAGACGTGATGGCGTGTCCGGGCTTGTCCCTGCGTCCCAGCACCACTCTCGAGTCGGCCAGGACGCTTCCTGGAAGCAGGGCGGACGGAGACGTGTGATGACGAACTTGGCTCGACTGACGGGCGATGAGCAGCGGCCCGGTGCTCATCGACTACCCGGCCGGCCCGACGGCCGGCGCCGTGCTCGACTTCTGGCAGCGCCCGGTGTGCGATCTCGGGCTGACCGGTCCCGATGAGGGCAAGGGCGGCCACTACCTGATCCTCGGCCCACACCACGACGCGGCCGAGCACGCCGACAGCGACCGCTTTGTGGTGCGGTGCGGCGTGTCGCGGCTCCCACTGGAAATCCGGTGGAGTCTCAGCGGCTGGAAGTGGTTGGGTCCTGCTCAATGCTTCGCTGACACAGCCCGACACAGTGCGAAGCGAGAGGCACGAGTCGCAGGCGCGGTCAGCCCGCGTGTAGTCGAGTGGTGGAGGTGATCGCGGTGGCTGGCTATGGGGAGCTTTCCGACGTGTACGAGTGGCTGATCGGGGACGACAAGTTGACCCCCGCCAAGGCAGCCGCGGTCTACTACAGCGATGTCGTGGGCTCTCTGCCGCCCAACGCGCGCGTCCTCGACTGCGCGTGTGGAACTGGCCAGCTCGCCGTCGGTCTCGCGAGTCTCGGCCTTGACGTGGTCGCCGCAGACGCGAGCGACGGGATGGTTCGCCGGACCGAGAAGCTCGCCGGCGAGCAGGGTGTCTCGCTGCAAGCCCTCCGCGCGAGCTGGGACGAGCTGCCAGACCACCTGGAGGACTCCACGTTCGATCTGGTGTTCTGCGTCGGCAACTCGCTCGGGCACGCCGAGGGCACAGCCGGGCGCCTGACCGCACTGGGAGCGATGTCGCGGCTGCTGAATCCGGGCGGACGCCTCGTGCTCACGTCACGCAACTGGGAGCTCGTGCGCTCCACCGGCTCCCGGTTGGACATCCGCGATCGACTCATCCGCCGCAACGACCGCGATGCGGTCGTCAGCTACTACTGGCACATCGAACAGCGCTGGGAGCAGGAGCACTTCCTCGAGATCGCGGTCGCCCAGATCGAGGCGGATGGGGCAGTGCGAGCCTGCTCGGAGCGGTTGTCCATCTGGCCCTTCCGGTACGAGGACCTCGTCGCGGAGTTGGAGAGCGTAGGTCTCAGGGTCGAGACCACCACCTTCGACCCAGCCACCGACGGGTACATGGTGGTCGCAGGGAGAGCCCGTGCAAGCGAGGTATGACTGGGTGCTTGTCGCCCGAAGAGACGGGTTGCGGAAGACCCGGCAAGGAAGGTGCGCCTCATGAGCGAGCAGTTCTACTCGGACGCGAGGCTGTACGACCGGTTGTTCCCCGGAGGCGAGCGGGCCGTCGACTTCTACAGGGCCGAGGCCGATCGGCAAGGCGGGTCCGTCTTGGAACTCGGGTCTGGCACCGGACACAAGCTGATCCCTATCGCCGCCGACGGGCATCCGTGCGTCGGTCTGGAGCTCTCGCCGGACATGCTCGCGGAGGCGCAGCGCAAGGCGGACGAACGCGGCGTGAAGGTGGAGTGGGTGCAGGGCGACATGCGCGACTTCGACCTGGGCCGAACGTTCGACCTCGTGCTCATCGCGGCCAACTCACTGCTCCATCTGCATGAGGCCGGGGACCTCGTGAGCTGCTTCCGGTCGGTGCGCAGGCATCTGGCGCCCGGAGCGCGGTTCGTCTTCGACGTGTTCAATCCGAGCGTGCAAATGCTTGCCGACGCCGACGGCGTGCGGCGCACCCGTGAGGCGTTGGCCTTCCAGGATCCCGAACGCGGCAACGTCAGCGTCGATGTTGCCGAGACCTACGACGCGGCCGCCCAAGTGACCCGCGGGACGTGGTACTTCTCGTCCGACTCCCAGCCCGACTACGTCGTCGTACCGCTGGAGCTCAGGAGCATCTTCCCCCAGGAGCTGCCGCTGTTGCTCTCACTCGGTGGCCTTCGGCTCGTCGAGCGGTTCGGCGACTGGTCCCGTGGGCCACTCACCGCAGAGGCGGCGCTCCAACTCTGCGTCTGCGAATCGGCCTGAACCGAGAGCCGAAGGACGGGTGGTTCAGGTCATCCTCCGGGCACGCTGACCTGCCGCGTGCCGTTGGATGGTTCCATGGCGATCACTCTCACCGCGCTTCGCTGGCTCGCACTCGACCCCGGAGCGCAAGCCCGGTTCTGGGCGCGGGTGCTCGACCTTCCGGCAGAGGGAGAGACGGTCGCCGCACCCGGATTCTCGATCCAGTTCGTGGGCACCGACAGGCCCAAGACGGTGCAGGGGCGGATCCATCTCGACCTCACCAGCGATTCCTCGGAAGATCAGCGGGCCCGTGTCGCGACCGTGCTGCGACTCGGTGGGAGGCACGTCGACATCGGCCAGGACCCGGCCAGAGGTTCCGACGTCCTCGCAGACCCGGAGGGCAACGAACTGTGCGCCATTCCGCCCGACAGCCGCTTCCTCGCCGACACCGGTCGCATCGGGGCGGTCAACTGCGACGGGACGCGTGACCTGGGGGTGTTTTGGAGTCGGGTGCTGGACTGGCCACTGGTGTGGGACGAGGGCGAAGAGACCGCCTGCCAATCGCCCGACGGCGGATCGAAGTTCACATGGAGCGGGCCGCCGCTGATGGCGCGCGACTCGCCTGAACGGATCAGCCTCCATCTCGCCGCTCAGGGCCCGAGGACCTCGCGCGACTCGTTGAGCTCGGCGCGATCTCCCTTGATGGCGAGCGGTTCCTCGACCCCGACGACAGCGAGTTCATCGTGACGTCCATGAAGGTTCCCGCTCGACACAAGGGCGGCCGCTTCACCAGGACCGTTACCCGCCGGGGCCGTCAATAAGGACACACCCGGTCAGGACGTTCCGAATGCGGATGTGTGAACGGCAGCGTTCGCCCACCATTCGGAGTCGTGGCGTGCTGCGAGGGCGTAGTCGAGGTCGACCAGACGAGCGAACGCCGGATCGGTCCGCGCCATGTCCTCAAGGTCAGATGCGTGGCTGACCATCTGCGTCGCGATCGCCTCGGCGAGCACGCTGCGTTGGTGTTTCGACGGGCCGTACCCGTCGAGGAGGGCGGCGAGGTTGCGTTCCTGCCGCTGGCGGACGTCCTCGTCGGCGCCAATGCCGTATTCGGCATTCCACCACCGCCCGGCCATCAGCGGCACCCATCGCCACGCCGCCCAGGCCAGGTCCTCGATCGGATCTCCGGGCCGGGCGAAGTCCCAGTCCAGCACGACAAGTGAGTCGTCCTGTCGGCGCACGGTGTTGTAGGGCGAAACGTCGTGGTGCACGATCACTTGGTCCGGCCGCAGCGGAGTACCTCCGGCGCGTCGCCATGGCTTGGCTGGATCGACCTCCAGTCCTGCCTGCGCGGACTGGAAGTCGCGGATCCATCGTCCGATCGACCAGCAGCTTTCTGGCGTCCGAAACCACGGCGGCAGGGGCTCCTCCTCGGAAAGGCTTCCCACTTCGCCAGGGATGAACTCGAGGATTTCCCGGTCTGCGTCGTCGACGCCGAGAACCCTCGGCGAACCGGAGAATCCGACCGCGGTCAGGTGGTTCAGCAAGTCGTGAACGGCAGGTGTCCACGGACCGACCGGGCGACGCACCGTGTCACCTATGCGGACGACGACGGTGGTGTTGCCTCCGCTGAGTTGTTCCTCCTGTGGCATGACGGGAAGCCTTTCACGACACGCGGCTCGCGACTCGCGACGTCAGGCGGGTGCGGGCGTTGAGGACCGGCGGAGGCACGATTCAGGGCATAGGGTGCCGCTGTGACCGCGATCCCCCCGGCGAGGCTAGTGGCCATCTCGCTGGGCTGCCCTGATCCGCAGCGGCTTGCCGACTTCTACCTGGCGCTGCTCGGGGGCCGCCAGTTGTGGGCGAAGGAGTCCAGTGTCGGGATCGAGGTGCCCGGCGCTGTGCTGGTTGCGCAGAAGGTCGACGGTCATGTCCCCCCCGAACTGGCCGGGGACGGCAGTTGTGCACCTTGACCTGACCGCCGATGATCTCGGGGCGGCTGGGGAACGGGCGGTCGCACTTGGCGCCACACTGCCAGAGCAGCCCGACCCGCGATGGCGCGTGCTACTCGATCCGGCCGGCCATCCCTTCTGCCTGACGCCGTTCACACCGGACTCGGTGGGCTGACCCGCATACGGCCGGCGCGTGAGAGTGTTCACTCTCCCCGGCATGTGAACGTCACGCAGGCTTGGCCAGATGAGGACCGGTCGTCCGCACGTTAGGCGATCTTCGCCACGATCTCGACGAGGTTCCCGTCCGGGTCACGCAACAGCGCGTTCCGGTTGTTGTTGCCGCTGTTGTGGGGCGGCTGGACGATCGGGGCGCCGGCAGAGGTCAGATGCGCGAAGGCTTTGTCTACGTCGTCGGTCCACACGACAAGCGCCATGGCGGGGCTACCGGGCGATGCATCGACCCCGTGCGCCGTCCTAGCCGCCTCCACCGTGCCAAGCCCGAGGACGAACCCGTTCAACTCGAGTTCAACGTGCTCGGGCCTTCCTTCTCGGGGAGTGCGGAAGGACTCCTCGAATCCGAGCAGGTCGCGATAGAACGCAAGGCCGGCCTCGATGTCGGCCGTGTACAGGTTGACGAATGCGGTGGCAAACATGTCCTGCAACCTAGCGTGGTACGGATCAGCCGTCTTGGTTCGCGCGCGCCGATCAAGTCCTTGCTTCGGCACGTCAGAGCTTGACTAACCGCGGCTACCAAGAGACCTCACGCAGGATCGGTGTCTGGCTCGTGCCGGTGGCGTGAACGTCCAACTTCGGCAGATCCGGGAAACGCGCCTGCCTGCGCGCCCCTGAAAAGGGACACACCCAGTTAGAAGAAGGCGAGAATGAACTGCCCTAGCGTCTTGAAGCTTCGGGCGAGTGCCTCGAAGAAGCTCCCGCCTGTGCCGCGTGCCTGCCGAAAGGCGACGACAACCACGGTCGTCATTCCCGCCAATGCGATCAGCCACGCCGCCAGCAGGACTGTTGCGGGGTACGACACCAACCACGACGAGGTCAACACAAGGCCGGCCCCGAGTAGGGCGACCAGCCCGAATGCGCGGAGAACCACTCCGCGCTCGTCCGCCTCGATTGCACTCATGCAGGGAGGGTCTCATGCACCCCTTCCTTCCGGGAGACTTCGACCTTCAACGTCCGCTCGGCAAATCCGGTAAACGCGCATGCCGGGCGCGTTGCCCGTTCAGCACCGCATGACCTTGGCGTAGCGGCCAGCGTCCTCGGTGCGGTTGAGGTGCAGCCGGATCAGGCCGAGCATCAGCGTGGTGCGGCGCTGGTTGCGCAGCACGAACGAGCGGGAGTCGGGGCTACTGCTCGGGACGCAGCAGCGGGAACAGGATGGTCTCGCGGATCCCCGCGCCGGTCAGCAGCATCACCAGCCGGTCGACCCCCATGCCCATGCCGCCCGCGGGCGGCATCCCGAACTCCATCGCCCGCAGGAACGCCTCGTCGAGGTCCATCGCCTCGGGGTCGCCCTGGGCCGCCAGCAGGGACTGCTCGACCAGCCGCTGGCGCTGGATCACCGGGTCGTTGAGCTCGGAGTACGCGGGCGAGAGCTCGACCCCGTTGATGACCAGGTCGAACGCCTCCACGAGCCCCGGCCGGGAGCGGTGCGGCTTGGCCAGGGGCCGGACGGACTCGGGGTAGTCCTCCACGAAGGTCGGCTGGATCAGGGTGTGCTCGACGAGCTTCTCGAAGAGCTCCAGGACGATCTCCCCGGAGTTCCAGTGCGGCTCGAGCGCGATGTCGTGCCGTTCGGCGTACTTCTTGAGCGTGGTCATCGGGGTGTCGACCGTGACCTCTTCGCCCAGCGCCGCGGAGACCAGCTCGTAGACACTGGCGGACGTCCACTCCCCCTCGAGGTCGATCTCGCCGCCGTCCCGGGACGCCACCACGGTGCGCCCGACGGCCCTCGCGGCGTCCAGGACCAGCGCGCGGACCAGGTCCTTCATCGTGTTGATGTCGCCGTAGGCCTCGTAGGCCTCCAGCATCGAGAACTCGGCGGCGTGGGTGGAGTCGAGGCCCTCGTTGCGGAAGGTCCGGCCGATCTCGTAGACCCGGTCGACGCCGCCGATCATGGCCTTCTTCAGGTCCAGCTCGAGAGCGATGCGCAGCAGCATCTCCTGGTCGAACGCGTTCAGGTGCGTCCGGAACGGCCGCGCCGCGGCACCGCCGTTGGTCAGCTGGAGGATCGGGGTCTCGACCTCCAGGTAGCCCCGGCCGTCGAGCGTGGACCGCAGCGACTTCAGCACCGCCGCCTTGGTGCGGACCATCTGCCGGGGCTCGGGGCGCAGCATCATGTCGACGTAGCGCAGCCGCACCCGGGCCTCCTCCGAGAGCGGCTTGTGCTCGTTGGGGAGCGGGCGCAGCGTCTTGGCCGCCACCGACCACCCGGTGGCCTGCACCGACAGCTCGCCTCGCCGGCTGGTGACCACCTCGCCGCGGACCGCGAGGAGGTCGCCGATGTCGACGATCGCCTTGAACTCGGCGAGCGACTCCTCGCCGACGTCGGCGAGGGACAGCATCACCTGGAGCTCGGTGCCGTCACCCTCACGGAGCCGGGCGAAGCAGAGCTTGCCGGTGTTGCGCTGGAACATCACCCGCCCCACGACCGCGACCTGCTCGCCGGTGTGGGTGTCGGGCGGCAGGTCGCCCGCGTCGAGCAGGGCGTCGTAACGGTGCCGGATCTCGGCGAGGGTGTGGGTGCGCTCGACCGTGGTCGGGTAGGGCCGGCGCCCGGACGCGATCAGCCGCTCCCGCTTCTCGCGGCGTACCCGCATCTGCTCCGGGAGGTCGTCCTCCACGGCGTCAGGGGGCGGCTGCTGGTCGCTCATGGTGCCCAAGCCTAGGTGGTCGCCCGGACCGCCCGCACACGGGATTCAGGTGTTGCGCTGGTAGACGAGCTCGAGGCCGAGCAGGGTCAGCCAGGGCTGGTGCTCGGTGATCACGGCGCACTCGTCGACCACGAGGGGGGCCAGCCCGCCGGTGGCGATCACGTTCGCCTCGCCCGGCTCGAGGCGGAGCTCGGCGAGCATCCGCCCGACGATCCCGTCGACCTGGCTGGCGAAGCCGAACAGGATGCCGGACTGCAGGGCCTCGACGGTGTTCTTGGCGATCACCGACCGGGGGCGCAGCAGCTCGACCTTGCGGAGCTGGGCGCCGCGGCGGCCGAGCGCCTCGAGGGAGATGTCGATGCCCGGAGAGATCGCCCCGCCGACGTACTCCCCCTTCGCGCTGACCACGTCGAACGTGGTCGCGGTGCCGAAGTCGACGACGATCGAGGGGCCCGAGAAGTAGTGCGCCGCGGCGAGCGCGTTCACGATCCGGTCGGCGCCGACCTCGCGCGGGTTGTCCATCAGCACCGGCACGCCGGTCCGTACGCCGGGCTCGACGACCACCCGCTGGACGGTCCCGTAGTACTGGCGGAGCATGTCGCGCCACTCGTGCAGCACGGCGGGGACCGTCGCGCACATCGCGATCCCGTCGACGGGCCCGGACACCGGCGAGTCGTTCAGCAGCCCGCGGAGCAGGACCCCCCACTCGTCCGCCGTACGACGCTCCTCGGTGGCCACCCGCCAGTGGTCGACGACCTCGCCGTCATCGAGGAGCCCGATCACGGTGTGACTGTTGCCGATGTCCGCGCAGAGCAACATCAGGCGGCACCGGGACGGAGGTCGAGCGCGATGTCGAGGACGGGGGCGGAGTGCGTCAGGGCGCCGACGGCGAGGTAGTCCACCCCGGTGCCGGCGACCTCGCGGGCGTGCTCCAGGGTCAGGCCGCCCGACGCCTCGAGCCTGGCGCGCCCAGCGCACAGCCGCACCGCCTCCGCGAGCTGCGCGGGTGTCATGTTGTCGAGCAGGATCTGGTCGGCGCCCACCTCGAGCAGCTCCCGGAGCTGCTCGAGAGAGTCCACCTCCACCTGGACCGGCAGCGAGGGGTAGCGCGCGCGGACCGCCTCGTAGGCGGGCACCACCCCGCCGGCGGCCAGCACGTGGTTGTCCTTGACCAGCGCCTGGTCCGACAGCGAGGCCCGGTGGTTCACCCCGCCGCCGCAGCGCACGGCGTACTTCTCCAGGGCACGGAGGCCGGGAGTGGTCTTGCGGGTGTCGCGGACCCGGGCGTGGGTGCCGGCCAGCGCCAGCACCCACGTGTGCGTCGCGGTCGCGACGCCGGAGAGGTGGCACAGGAAGTTCAGCGCGGTCCGCTCCGCGGTGAGCAGCTGGAGCACCGGGCCGTGCACGGACAGCAGCACGTCGCCGCGACGCACCTCGTCGCCGTCGGCGGCCACCCGGCGGACCTCCACCGCCTCGCCCACGACGTAGCGCAGCACCAGCTCGGCGACGGCCAGACCCGCGACCACGCCGTCGGCCCGCGCCACCAGGTCGCCCCACGCCTGCTCGCGGGGGTCCAGGGTGGCCGCGCTCGTGACGTCCTCGCCGGGCAGGTCCTCGGCGATCGCACCGGCCACCGCGGCGTAGACCCGCTCGGGGTCGGTCCCGGCTCCGCGCAGCTCCTCGACCAGGCTCACCGGCAGCGCGTCGTACGGCGTCCTCGCGATCGGGCTCATGGGGCCGATCCTCGCACCGCGGCCGGCCGGTAGCCGAGCACGGGCCGGCCACCGGCGAGCGTGATGTCGACGTGGCCCGACCAGTCCTCGTCGTCGCGGTCGGGGAAGTCCTCGCGCCAGTGCGAGCCGCGGGTCTCCTCCCGCACGAGGGCGGCCGCGACCAGCGCCGTGCCGACGGTGAGCAGGTTGGTGGTCTCCCACGCGTCCACCCCGGGCTCGACGTGGTCCTTGGCGGCCAGCCGGTCGAGCTCTCGCGCGCCCTCGGCGAGACCGTCGTGCGAGCGGAGCACCCCGGCGCGCTCGGTCATCGCGGCCTGGATCTCCGGCCGCAGCGAGCCCGCCACCAGCCCCGGGATCCGGTCGTCCGGTGCCGGCTCGTGCCGGGCGGGAAGGCCTTCGACCAGGGCCGCGGCGATCCGCCGCGCGAACACGAGCCCCTCGAGCAGGGAGTTGGACGCGAGCCGGTTCGCGCCGTGCACGCCGGAGCAGGCCACCTCGCCGCAGGCGAACAGTCCCGGCACCGAGGTCCGGCCGTCGAGGTCGGTGGCGACCCCGCCCGAGGCGTAGTGGCAGGCCGGAGCGACCGGGATCAGCTCGGTCACCGGGTCGATGCCGTGCGCGCGGCAGCTGGCCAGGATGGTGGGGAACCTGCGCTCCCACTTCTCGGCCCCGAAGTGGCGGGCGTCCAGCCACATGTGCTCCGCGCCGGTCTCCCGCATCCGGCGCATGATGGCCTTGGCCACCACGTCGCGGGGAGCGAGGTCCGCGAGCTCGTGCTGGCCGGTCATGAAGCGGACCCCGGCGTCGTCGACGAGGAACGCGCCCTCGCCGCGAACCGCCTCCGAGATCAGCGGCTGCTGCCCCGTCGACTCGGCGCCGAGCCACATCACCGTCGGGTGGAACTGCACGAACTCGACGTCGCGCAGCACCGCCCCGGCCCGCAGGCCCAGCGCCATCCCGTCGCCGGTGGAGACCGCGGGGTTGGTGGTCGCGGAGAACACCTGCCCCATCCCGCCGCTGGCCAGCACCACCGCGCGGCACAGGACAGCGCCCACGCCGTCGCGCTGACCCTCGCCCATCACGTGCAGGGTCACCCCCGCGAGCCCGCCGCCCTCGCCGGGGATGAGGTCGAGGACCAGGGCGTGCTCGATCACCTCGATCTCGGGGGCCGCTCGGACCGCGGCGACGAGCGCCCGCTGGATCTCGGCCCCGGTGGCGTCACCGCCGGCGTGCGCGATCCGGTCGCGGTGGTGGCCGCCCTCGCGGGTCAGCGACAGCTCCCCGGTGGCGGTCTGGTCGAAGACGGTGCCGAGCGCGATCAGCCCGCGGACCGCGTCGGGGCCCTCGGTGACCAGGGTGCGCACGGCGTCCTCGTCGCAGAGGCCCGCGCCCGCCACCAGCGTGTCGTGCAGGTGCTGCTCGGGGGTGTCGCCCGGCCCGAGCGCGGCCGCGATCCCACCCTGGGCCCACCGCGTCGAGCCCGCGGAGAGCAGGTCCTTGGTCACCACCATGACCGACCCGGCGGCCCGCGCCTGGAGCGCCGCGGACAGGCCGGCGATCCCGGACCCGATGACGACGACGTCGGCGTACGTCGACCAGCCCGGTGCGGGCGCGTCGAGCCGCGCCGGGACCGTCGCGACGTCGACCTCAGAGGTGCGCACCTGCCCGACGCTACCGAACCCCGGCGAGCGTGTCCCCACGGGCCAGGCCGGAGCCCGGCAACGCCTCCGCGGCGTCCGACCCGGTGCCGACCACCACGTTGTCGGCGTCGACGAACACCACGCTCGGCCGGAAGGCGCGCGCCTCGGCGGTGTCCATCTGGGCGTAGCCGATCAGGATCACCAGGTCGCCCGGCTGCACCAGCCGCGCCGCGGCGCCGTTGATCCCGATGACGCCGGAACCGCGCTCACCGGCGATCGTGTAGGTCTCCAGGCGGGCGCCGTTGGTGATGTCGACGATGTGCACCAGCTCGCCCGGCAGCAGGTCGGCGGCGTCGAGCAGGTCCTCGTCGACGGTGACCGAGCCGACGTAGTGCAGGTCCGCCTGGGTCACCGTGGCGCGGTGGATCTTGCTCTTCATCATGGTGCGCAACATCAGTCGTCCCCTTGTCCGCCGCTGCCTGCGCCGGCCCCACCGAGGAGCACGGCCACGTTGTCGATGAGCCGGGTCGACCCGACCCGCGCCGCCACGAGCAGCCTCGCCTCCCCGGCGGCGGGCGGCTCGCCCAGGTCGGGCGAGGTGAGCTCGAGGTAGTCCACGTCGAGGCCGGGCTCGCCGCTCAGCACGTCCCGGGCCGCGGCCAGCACCCGCTCGGGACCCTGGCGACCCGCGGCGGCACCCGCCCGCAGCGCCCTGGAGAGCGCGGCCGCGGCCGTCCGCCCGGCGTCGTCGAGGTACTGGTTGCGCGAGGACAGCGCCAGGCCGGTGGGCTCGCGCACGGTCTCCACGCCGTGCACCCGCACCGGCAGGCACAGGTCCGCGACCATCCGCCGGACCAGCGCCAGCTGCTGGTAGTCCTTCTGCCCGAAGAACGCCAGGTCGGGCTGCACCAGCCCGAAGAGCTTGGCCACCACGGTGAGCACCCCGCGGAAGTGGCCGGGCCGGCTGGCGCCCTCGAGCACGGCCCCCAGCGGCCCGGGCTCCACGGTCACCTGCGGCTGCCCGCCCGGGTAGACCTCGTCGACCGAGGGCGCGAACACCACGTCGACCCCCTGCTCGGCGCAGACCTCGAGGTCCGCGTCGAAGGTGCGCGGGTAACGCTCCAGGTCCTCCCCCGGCCCGAACTGCAGCGGGTTGACGAAGATCGACACCACCACCGCGTCGCGCTCCGAGACGCCGCGCCGGGCGGCGGCCACCAGCTCGGCGTGACCGGCGTGCAGCGCGCCCATGGTCGGCACGAGGGCGATCCGGCCGCCGACCGCGCGCACGTCGCGCAGCGCCTCGGCGAGCTCGGCGCGGGTGCCGGCCACCACGGGGCGTACGGCGCGCCGGCCGGGCGCCTCGGCGCGGCTCGGTGCCGTGCTCACAGCCGCGACCCGCTGGTCGACCCGGCGACGCCGGCCGCTCCGGTCGTGGCCAGGGCGTCGTTGAGGATGCCGACCAGCTTCGCCGCCCGGATCGGCAGCAGCCGCCCGTCGAGCACCGCCCGGTTCGCGGTCGCGCGCGCCATCGCGACGTAGGACTCGAGCGTCGAGGGCGACGCCTCGGCGATGTCGCGCAGGTGCGCCCGGACCGTCTCCACGTCCCCGCGCACGATGGGTCCGGTCAGCGCCGCGTCGCCGCTGGTGAGGGCGTTGTCGAGGGCCGCGTTGAGCAGCGGTCGCAGCGTCGCCGCGGGGTCGTCGGCGCCGGAGGCGCGCAGCAGGTCCATCGCCTGCGCGACCAGGGTGACCAGATGGTTGGCGCCGTGGGCGAGGCCGGCGTGGTAGAGCACGCGCCGGTCCTCCGGGACCCACACGGTGCGGCCACCGAGGTCGCCGACCAGCCCGCCGGCCAGCTCCACGGTGCCCTCCTCGGCGGTCACCCCGAACACGCAGCCGGGCAGCCGGCCCAGGTCGATCGCGGTGCCGGTGAACGTCATCGCCGGGTGCATCGCCAGCACCCGCGCGCCGAGGGCCGCGGCCGGGGCGAGGACGGCCAGGCCGTGCTTCCCGGAGGTGTGCACGACGTACTGGCCCTCGCGGATCGCGCCGCTGGCGGAGAGCATGCTGACCACGTTGGCGAGCATGTCGTCGGGGACGGTGAGCAGCAGCAGGTCGCACGAGCGGCTGACCGCGGTCGGCTTGTCGACGCGGACCCCGGGGAGCAGTGCGTCGATGCGGGCACGCGAGGCGCGCGACTCCCCCGCGACCGCGCTGACCTCGTGGCCGGCGGCGCGCAGTGCGGCGGCCAGGACGGCGCCGACACGACCGGCACCCACAACCCCGATTCGGGTCATCGAACTCATCGCCTTTCGTTCCAGTCCCGCGGACGGGTACCGGACGGTTTGCTGATGCGTGCACACCGAGCGTAGCCGCGGCCGGACCGGGGCGAAACGCCCGGCCGAGTGGCCTGCCTCACAGGGGTACCCCGGGTGCGGCTGCCCTAACCTGGCGGCATGACCAGCCTCACGCAGCTCGGGATGCCGGAGGTGCCGCCGCCGACGTCCGCGCCGACGTGGAAGGCGGCCTGGGACCGGGCGCTGTACGGCCCGGACGGGTTCTTCCGCCGGGAGACGCCGGCCGCCCACTTCCGCACCTCCGTGCACGCCTCGACCCGGTTCGCCGAGGCGCTGGTCCGGCTGGTGCGGGACGCGGGGCTGGACACGGTGGTCGACATCGGCGCCGGCCGCGGCGAGCTGCTGAGCCAGATGCACGCGCTCGACCCGGCGCTGGACCTGCTCGCGGTCGAGGTCGCCGCCCGGCCGGCGGCACTGTCTCCCGAGATCGCCTGGACGACCATGCTCCCCGCGGCGGTGGAGGGGCTGGTGGTGGCCAACGAGTGGCTGGACGACATCCCGTGCCACGTCGTCGAGGTCGACCCCGCCGGGGTGCGACGGGTGGTGCACGTCGACCCGGCCAGCGGGGTGGAGTCCCTCGGCCAACCGCTCGCGCACCGGTCGGTGCCGGCGTCCCTCACCGCGTGGCTGGACCGGTGGTGGCCGCTCGACGCGCAGGAGCCGGGGACGCGGGCCGAGGTCGGCAGCACCCGCGACGCGGCGTGGGCCGACGTCGTGGGCCGGGTCGGCCGGGGTCTGGCGGTCGCCGTCGACTACGGGCACCGGCGTGGCGGGCGACCGCCGTTCGGCTCGCTGCGCTCCTACCGCGACGGCGTCGAGGTCGACGTGCTGCCGGACGGGTCGCGAGACGTGACCGCGCACGTGGCCGTGGACGCGGTCGCCGCCCGGGCCGACGCCGCCGTGGTCAGCCAGCGGGAGGCGCTGCGCTCGCTGGGCGTCAGCGGGGCGCGGCCCGACCTGGCCCTGGCCAGGAGCGACCCGGCCGGCTACGTCCGGGCGCTCGCGCGGGCCACCGAGGCGGCCGAGCTCACCGCCGCCGGGGGGCTGGGCGACTTCTCCTGGGTGGTCTCGGCCACCGGCGGGATCGCGAACCCGTTCGGCTGACGGCCGCGCCGGACCTCAGGAGGCGGGGCCGCGGGAGGCGCGGGCGGCCCGGGCCAGGTCGTTGGCCTCGACGAGCATCCGCCGGGCCTGCGCCGCGTCCCGGTGCCGGGCCCGCACCCGCACGGGGCCGGGGGGGCTGTCCACGAGCAGGTCCGCGAGCCCGAGACGACGCTGCCACGGGCCCTGGCGCAGCCGCAGCGACTGGACCCGGGCGTGCGGCACCACGTGGGTACGGCGCGTGAGCACCCCTTCGCGGCCCACCAGCACGTGCTCGTCGAGCCCGGCGAACAGGAACCGTCGGCGGACCGGGGCCACCCAGCGGGCGCGCTCCGGGACCCCGGTCACCGCGACCGCCTGCGGGTCCACGCCCGCGCGCCCGGACGCCGCCTCGAGCAGCTGCGCGGCCAGGGCGTGCACGAGGGCCCGGGGCGCCACCGGCATCACCGTCGACTGGGCGGGCTTCCCCTCGTCGCCCTGGGCGCGCTCCTGGCCCGCGACCGCGACGTCGAGCCGGGCCCAGCCCATCCGCCGCCACATCCACGGCTCGGTGACCACGACGCCCTGCACCCGGTGCAGCGCGATCGTCTGGGTGGCCAGCTCGAACAGGCCCCGGCGCACCTGGAGACCGGCCGAGGTCTGCAGCAGCGTGAACCCGTAGAACGCGGACAGCTTGCGGAACTGCGCGAGCACGAAGGCGATCAGCACCGGGACCACCCCGGCGGCCCCGCCCAGCGACCCGAACGTCGCGAAGACCACCCCGAACGCGACCGCGGTGAGCACGAAGCCCACCGTCTCCGGCGAGAGCAGCAGGCTCAGCACCAGCATCTGCAGGTCGAGCGTGGCGACGAGCCGGTCCTCCTCGGGAGCCGGTGCGCCGGCGGGCGCGGCCACGCCGCGGGCCTCGTCCCGGCGGGCCAGCAGCTGCTCGCGCAGTGCCTGGGCCTCCCTGAGCGGCAGGTAGGCCAGCGAGCCCTCGCTCGCCCCGCCGCCCGCGACGTCCATCCTCAGCTCGGCCAGGGCGAAGATCCGGGCCACGAACGGCTGCACGATGTCGACCGCCTGGATCCGGTCGACCCGGATCCGCCGGGACTGGTGGCTGACCAGGCCGGTGTCGACCCGCAGCTCGTCCGCCTCGATCCAGTACTTCGTGCGCAGCCACGAGGCGGTCCCGAAGACCAGACCGCCGGCGAGCAACGCGAGCAGGATCCAGCCGATCGGTCCGACGTCGCCGCGCAGCAGGTCGTCCCAGGAGGTGACCGCGAACGCGACCGCAACGTAGAACGCCCGCACCAGCGGGGTCAGCGGCGACAGGCGGCGGTAGTGCCGCTCGGGAGCCGGCGCGGTCACAGTCCCGCTGCCTGCGCCTCGCCGAGGGACGTCAGCCGGTCGCGCAGCCGCGAGGCCTCCTCCGCGGGCAGGCCCGGGATCCGGGCGGCGGTCCCCGGGCTCGCGGTGTGCATCCGCACCTCCGCGATCCCGAACGCCTGGTCGAGCGGGCCCGCGTGCACGTCGACGTACTGCATCCGCCCGTAGGGCACGACCACCAGCCTGCGGAACAGCGCCCCGTGCGTGATGTAGAGGTCCTCGTCGCGCTCGGCGTAGCCCCACCAGCGGGCGTTGCGGCCGACCAGCCACCAGCCCACGGCCCCCGCGCCCAGCACCACCGCCGCGGCGAGCAGCGCCGACCACAGCGGCAGCGGCAGCACGGCCGTGAGCACGGCGTCCGCGACCAGCAGCAGCACGCCCACCGTCACCAGGGCGGTCCGCCGCATCCGGGCCAGTGCCGGCGACACGGACCGCCACCGGTCGTCGGGGGGCGCGAACAGCTCATCCACATCACCGAGCCTAGGCCCTGACGGCGTGGCAGGATGACCACGTGACCGAAGCAAGCCGGACGCACCCGGAGCAGCTCGTCGTCGGGATCGGCGCGGGCGCCGCCGGCTTCGCCGGTCACGAGCGCGGCGGAGGGCCCGGCCTGGCCACCCAGGACATGGTGCTCAACATCGGGCCCCAGCACCCGGCCACGCACGGCGTGCTGCGGCTGCGGCTCACCCTCGACGGCGAGCGGATCGCCGAGTGCGAGCCGGTGATCGGCTACATGCACCGGGGCGTGGAGAAGCTCTTCGAGGTCCGCGACTACCGCCAGATCATCGTGCTCGCGAACCGGCACGACTGGCTCTCCGCGTTCTCCAACGAGCTCGGCGTGGTGCTCGCCGTCGAGCGGATGCTCGGCATGGAGGTCCCCCAGCGCGCGGTGTGGCTGCGCACCCTGCTCGCCGAGCTGAACCGGATCCTGAACCACCTGATGTTCATGGGGTCCTACCCGATCGAGCTCGGCGCGATCACGCCGATGTTCTACGCGTTCCGCGAGCGCGAGACCATCCAGGCGGTCATGGAGGAGATCTCCGGCGGCCGGATGCACTACATGTTCAACCGGGTCGGGGGCCTCAAGGAGGACATCCCCGCCGGGTGGCTGGACCGGGTCCTCGCGGCCGTCACGGCGGTGCGGGCGCGGGTGCCGCAGATCGAGGACCTGATCTTCGGCAACGACATCTTCCGGGCCCGGACCCGGGGGGTCGGCGTGCTCTCCCGCGAGCTCGTCGACGCGTACGGCGTCTCCGGGCCCATCGCGCGCGCGTCGGGCGTGGACTTCGACCTCCGCCGCGACGACCCGTACCTCGCCTACGACGAGCTCGCCCGAGACGGCGTGCTCCAGGTCGTCACCGGCCAGGACGGCGACGGCTACACCCGGTTCGCGATGCTGCTCGACCAGGTGCAGGTCAGCCTCGACCTCGTGGAGGCCTGCGTCGACCGGCTCAAGGGCATGGAGCGCGGGCCGATCAACGTGCGGCTGCCGAAGATCCTCAAGGCGCCGGAGGGGGCGACGTACGCCTGGACGGAGAACCCGCTCGGGATCAACGGCTACTACCTGGTCTCGCGGGGGGAGAAGACGCCGTGGCGGATGAAGCTGCGGACCGCGTCGCTGAACAACGTCGCGGTGATCCCGGAAGTGCTCACCGGGTGTGTCGTGGCCGACATGGTCTCGATCCTCGGGTCGATGTTCTTCGTCGTCGGTGACGTCGACAAGTAGCGGTTGGGTATCGTGCCCCTCGACGGGCACACCCGTCTGACGTTGTACGCCCCCGCACACCACGGTCGGAGACCCCATGCCGCCTGAGCTCGACACCGCCCCGGACGACGAGACCGTGAGGCTGGTCATCGTCACCGGGTCGGGGCGCAGCGGCACCAGCACGGCCGCGGGCACGCTGAAGAAGCTGGGCCTCTACGTCCCCCAGCCCGAGATCCCCCCGAACGACGCCAACCCGCGCGGCTACTTCGAGCCGAAGTGGGCGGTGGAGTTCCACAAGCGGGTGCTCGCCGACGCCGGGGTGCGCACGCTGGACGGTCGCCCGGGGGCGTGGGAGCTGATGCGCGCGACCACCGCGAAGCCGGAGTTCAGGGCCGAGCTGAGGGAGTGGTTCGCCACCCAGCTGCAGGGCCCGCAGATCGTCGTCAAGGACCCCCGGACCTTCTGGCTGCGCGACCTGTGGGTGGCGGTCGCCTCCGATCTCGGCGTGCACACGGAGTGGCTGACGATGCTGCGCCACCCCGCGGAGGTGGTCGGCTCGCGGGACATGCACTACCTGAAGAAGGCCGACGAGGAGCGCCGCCACTCCCGCGAGACCGCCAACATCGCCGGCTGGGTCAACGTGGCGCTGGCCAACGAGAAGGCCTCCCGCGGCAGCCAGCGGGCCTTCGCGCACTACACCGAGATGATCAGCGACTGGCGCGCGGCGATGGGGCGGATCGGCCGCCAGCTCGACCTGACCTACAACGCCGACCTCACCACCCGCGACCACCACGAGGTCGACGACTTCATCGACGTGAGCCTGCGCCGGGCCCAGCTGACCTGGGACGACCTCGACGTGCCGGCCAACCTGCGCGAGATCGCGGACACGGTCTGGCGGGGGCTCGACGCCCTGTCCGAGCGTCCGGACGACGCCGCGGCGATGGCCTCCCTCGACGCGATGCGCGAGGAGTACGACCAGCTCTACGTGCACTCCTCCGCGCTCGTGCAGGACGAGACCAACTCCGCGGTCGAGGCGGCGCGCCGCCAGGCCCGGCGCCGGGCCGTCCGGGAGACGGAGGAGCGGCTGGCCGGGCAGCCGGCGGCCTCGCTGCCTCGGCGCATCGCCCGCAGGATCCGAGCCGCCCGGACGGAGGGCTGAGCATGGCGGGTGGGGAGCTGGTCGGCCGCGTCCGTCGACGGATGGCACTCGGGACCCGGGCCCGGGCCGCGCGGGACGGCGTGGTGGCGGCGCGCTACGCCCACTGGCGCACCCAGCCGGTGCGGCCCCGCACGGTGCTCTACGAGTCGTTCTCCGGCAACGGCATGCTCGACAACCCCGAGGCGATCTTCCGCCACCTGCTCACCCAGCCCGACCTGGCCGACCTCGAGCACGTCTGGGTCCTCGACGACCCGGCACTGCACCCCGAGGTGACCGCCGAGTTCGCGGGCAACCCGAAGGTCCGCTTCGTCAAGATCCGCTCCGCGGAGTACCTCAAGGCGCTGGCCACGTCGAAGTACCTCATCAACAACGCGACGTTCCCGCTGGAGTTCGCCAAGCGCCCCGAGCAGGTCTACCTCAACACCTGGCACGGCGTCCCGCTCAAGCACATGGGCTTCGACATGCCGGGCGGCGGCCCCAACTCGCGCAACATCACCCGCAACTTCCTCAACGCCGACTACCTGGTCTCGGCGAACGAGTTCATGACCGACACGATGTACCGCCGGGCGTACCGGATGCAGGGCATCTTCCGGGGCGCGGTCGTCGAGGAGGGCCAGCCGCGGTCCGACCGCCAGGTAGCGGCGCTCCGGGACCCCTCGGCGGCCCTGCGGCTGCTGGAGGAGCGCGGGGTGCGCACCGACGGTCGCCGGGTGGTCCTCTACGCCCCCACCTGGCGCGGCGAGTCCTTCCAGGACCCGCACGTCAACGCCGCGCAGCTGCTGGCGACGGTCCGCGAGCTGCAGCAGGAGCTCGACGAGAGCAGGTACGTCGTGCTGCTCAAGGTCCACCAGGTGGTCTACAACGCGGTCAAGGAGCGCGTCGGCGACTGCGAGTTCCTGGTCCCCAACAGCATCCCGACCAACCTGGTGCTGGCCGTGTCGGACCTGCTCGTCACCGACTACTCGAGCATCTTCTTCGACTACCTGGCGACCGAGCGCCCGGTCGTGCACTACGTCCCCGACCTCGACGACTACCGCTCCGGGCGGGGCCTCTACCTCGCGGAGGACGAGCTGCCCGGGCCGGTGTGCGCCACCATGGGCGAGCTGGTCGGCGCGGTGCACGAGGGCCTCGCCGAGGACCGGTCGAAGCGCTCCGCGCTGGCCGCCGAGCGGTTCACCGCGAAGGACGACGGCGCGGTGTGCGCACGGCTGGTGGACCTGGTCTTCCGCGGTGCGGACGAGCATCGCTACGCCGTACGCCGCGACTTCGGCACCGAGAAGGAGACGCTGCTGGTCTACCTCGGGGCGATGAAGTCCCAGGGGATCACCACCTCGGCGCTGAACCTGCTCCGCAACATCGACTACGACCGCTTCGACGTGACCGCGTTCTACCCGTTCAGCCGCGGCCGGGACCGGGTCAAGAACGTCGCCCTGATCGACGACCGGGTGCGGGTGATCCCGCGCGTCACGGTCTTCAACGGCTCCCCGCGCCGGGTCCGCGAGGAGACCAACAGGCTCATGGTGCACGGCCTGCCGAAGCAGCTGTCGCAGCGGCACCGGCGGTTCTGGGGCGACGAGTGGCAGCGGATGTTCGGCCACGCCCGGTTCGACCACCTCATCGACTTCAGCGGCTACGGCTGCTACGCGCCGTTCCTGTTCTCGGTGGCCGAGGCCAAGCACAAGTCGATCTGGCTGCACAACGACATGTACTCCGACATGCAGCGCGAGACGGTCGGGGAGAAGCACCTCGAGGACCGGCTGCAGGCGGTCTTCTCGACCTACCGGTACTTCGACCAGCTGGTGTCGGTCTCCCCCGAGCTCGACCGGGTCAACAAGGAGAACCTCAAGGACTACGCGCGCCCGGAGCAGTTCACCTTCGCGGTCAACACCATCGACAGCGACCGGGTGCTGCGGATGGCCGGGCTCACGGAGGAGCAGGCCCGGGCCAAGGCGGCGGGCGACCTCGACGCCACGGCGGCGGCGCCGACCACGGACCGGCTGGCCGGGTTCGACACGGCCAACATCGCCTCGGCGGTGGCGGTGCTGCTCGAGCACTTCAACGCCGACGACCTGATCCGCGAGGTGCGCAGCCGCCAGCGGCTCGCCCGGGGCGCCGTCGGCCGCGACCTGACCACGTTCGTCTCCGTCGGGCGGCTCTCCCCGGAGAAGAACCACAGCCGGCTGATCCGGGCGTTCGCCCGGGTGCACGAGAGCCACCCGCACGTCCGACTGGTGATCCTCGGGGGCGGCAAGCTCGAGGAGCAGCTCAACGGGCTGGTCGCCAGCCTGGGGATGGAGCGGTTCGTGACGCTCGCCGGCCAGGTCGACAACCCCTACGCGATCATGGCGGACTCGGACTGCTTCGTGCTCTCGAGCGACTACGAGGGCCAGCCGATGGTGATCCTGGAGGCGCGAACGCTGGGGCTGCCGGTGATCACCACCGCGTTCGCGTCGGTCGGCGACTCGGTCCCCCCGGAGGCCGGCATCGTGGTGCCCCAGACCGTCGCGGGGGTGGCCAAGGGCATGCGCCGCTTCCTGGACCACGAGGTGCCGGCCGGGCTGCTCGACGGTCGCGAGTACAACCGGGTGGCGATGCAGCAGTTCGAGGCAGCCATCCACCACCGCGGCTGAGCGGCTCACATCCGCGCGAGCAGCCAGTCCACCGTGCGCGCCGAGGCGCGGCCGTCGTCCCACGGGCAGAACCGCTCGCGGAAGGTCCGCCGGGCCGGGGCCCACCCGTCCGGGCCGTCGATGACGTCGGCCACCTCGGCGGTCGAGGTCACCAGCGGTCCCGGGGCCAGGGCCTCGATGTCGAAGTAGAACCCGCGTTCCACGTCCCGGTACTGCTCGAGGTCGGGGGTGAGCAGCACGACCGGCTTGTCGGTCAGCGCGAAGTCGAACATCACCGACGAGTAGTCGGTCACCAGCACGTCGGCGGCGAGGTAGAGGTCCGCGATGTCGGGGTAGCGGGTCACGTCGTGGATCCTGGGGCTCCCCGCGAACACGTCGTCCTGACCGGTGCTGTTGTAGTGGCCGCGCACCAGCACCACGACGTCGCCCAGCCGCCGGGTGAGCGCCTCCGCGTCGAGGTAGAGCGGCTTGGAGTCGCGGACCCCGACGTACTCCCGCCAGGTGGGGGCGTAGAGCACGACGCGGTCGGTGTCGGCCACGCCGAGCGCGGCTCGCACCCGCGCACGCACCCGCGGCCCGTCCTGCGAGAGCAGCAGGTCGTTGCGCGGGTAGCCGACCTCGAGCAGCGGCCCGTCGTAGCCGAACGCGCTGCGCAGGATCGGCGAGCAGAACGGGCTCGGCGAGATCAGCGCGTCCCACCGTGCGGCCTGCCCCGCGATCCGGCGCCGGTGCCGCCAGGTCGAGAAGTCGCCCCGGCCCCGGTCCTCCCCGATCCGCTTGAGCGGGGTGCCGTGCCAGGTCTGCAGGTGCACCTGGCCCGGCCTCTTCTCGAACCAGTACGGCGCGCCGGCGTTGCCGACGTAGGCGCGGGCGCGACCCAGCACGTCGTACCACTCCCGGGAGCGCCGCGGCACCCCACGACCACCCGCCGGTGGCTCGACGCTCGGGTCGTCGGTGACCCAGACCAGGTCGAGCCCGAGGTCCCTGCGGGCCAGCTCCCGGCCGACGGCGCCGGGGTTGTCCCCCACGCTGCGGCCGCGGAACGTCTCCAGCAGCACCGTCGACCCGTACGGCGTCGCGGCGGGCGCCGCGTAGACCACCGTCCGCAGCCGGGCCTGCCCGAAGGCGCTCCTGTCCTGCCGGTCGAGGGGCGCGCCCAGGGTCACCGTCGCCCGGTCGCCGTCGTGGCCCGGGGCGGCCGACGCGCGGTCGCCGACGAGGTCGGGCGGCTCACCGAGCAGCCGCGGGGACCACCGCGCCGGCACCCGGGCGCCGTCGGCGTCCCGCAGCTCGACGGTGAACCTCCCCGCGGGCAGGTGCACCTCGGTCCCGAACAGCGTGGTCCGCAGCGGGACCGTCGCGGCGAAGCCGTCGCGGTCCACCCGGACCCGGGCCTCGGCCGTGCGCCCCCGGCCGCCGTGGAGCGCGGCGGTGGCCGGGACCGTCGCGCCGCCGGTCGGCGGGCCGGACAGCACCAGCTCGTCGCCGTCGAGACGCACCCCGTCGAGGACGGCGGCCCCGCGCGGGTCACCCCCCTCCGGCGCCGCGTCGGGCCCGGCCGCGGACAGCGTGACCACCCGGCCCGCCATCGCCACCTCGACCTCGAACCGGCCGTCGGCGGGGCCGGGCAGCGCCGCCGCTTCCAGCCGCGCGGTGAAGCCCGAGCCGGACCGGTCCTCCCAGGCCCGGCGCGCCCAGAGGTTCAGCCCCGGGTCGGTCCGGCGCTCGACGTCCAGCGGCACCGGGTCGCCGCCCGGACCACCGACCAGTGCCACGGTGGGCGGCTCGTCGCACCCGTCGTACTCGGCGAACGCGGCCCCGTCGAGCCGCAGCCGCGTCCCCTCGCGGACCAGCGCGGCCACCCGCGCCCGCAGGACGTGGTCCACCTGCTGCACCCGGGACAGCCCCGGCGGAGGCTCGACGCCGAGCCCGGCAGGCAGCAGGACCACCCGGCGGCCCGCGGTGTCGAGACCGGTCGGCAGCCCGTCGGGATGGTCGGCGAAGTGGTCCTCGAGCAGGGCGACGTCGTCGAGGCTGCCGTGCGCGGCGACCCAGGCGGCGACGCGCGCCGCCACCGGGACGTCGGCCAGCCGCTCCGGGGTGGTGCGCTCGAGCAGCCGGCGGACCAGGGGCCGAAGCCGGTCCAGGTAGCCCGGTCCGCCGCCGACCGCGTCGACGTACAGGGGCGGCAGGACGTGGGTGAGCACACCGACGAGCCAGCCCTCCAGCAGCGCCGGGTCGTGACGGTGCACGGCGGCGGCGGCCGCGTCGAGGGCGTCCGCGCGGGCGCCCACCACCCGCGGGTCGAAACGCTCCCGCTCCTCGACCGGCGCCGTCAGGTCGCGGGCCTGCTCCTCGTAGACCGTGGCGGGCGTGAGCGCGAAGCCGGCGGCCGCAAGGTACGCCGCGGCGACGGCGTCGGCCGCGCCGGGCCACGACCTCAGCGTCGGTCCGGCCAGGCGCCAGGACGAGAGCCGGAACATCTTGTTCACCAGCGCCAGGTCGACCAGCGCGTCCGGGCAGGTCGCCAGCGTCTGCGGACCGGTCCGGGCGACGTCGTGTCGCTCCAGCAGGTCGTCGCGCCAGCCCGCGTCGGGGTCGCGGGCGGTCCCCGGAGCGCGCGTCGACCCGGCCACCAGGTCCGCACCGGTCTCCCGGAGGATCCGCAGCAGCCGCGCGTGGGCGTCCGTAGGCACCAGGTCGTCGGCGTCGACGAAGCAGAGGTACTCGCCGCGGGCCGCGGCGACGGCGTCGTCGAGCCACGGCCGCTGCCCCGACGCGGGTGCCCGGCGGACCCGGCGGGCGGGCGGGAGGTCGGCGAGCGCGGCCACGGCCGCCGCGTCGTCCGGGTCGGCCGCGACCAGGATCTCCAGCCCCCGGTGGCTCGAGGCGAGCAGCCGGTCCACGCAGGGCCGGAGGTGGCGCGCCGGGCCCCGCACCGCCACCACCACGCTGACCACCGGGCCGGCGCCGGCGCCGCGCACCCTGGCCGCACCGGCCCGGGCCCGGCGTACGACGGCGCGGGCCGCCCGCTCGCCGCGGGCCATCAACCCAGACCGAGGACCGTCTGCACCAGCCGCTCGGCCGCGTGGCCGTCGTCGTGGGGCGCGAAGCGGAGCCGCAGCCTCTCCCGGGCGTGGGCGAACCCGGCGGGGTCGTCGTCCAGGTGGGCGACCACCTCGTCGGTGGTCCGCAGCAGCGGGCCGGGGGCGATCTCCTCGAAGTCCAGGTAGAACCCGCGCAGCTCGTCGCGGTACTGCTCGAGGTCGGGGACCAGGAACAGCACCGGCTTGTCGGTGAGCGCGAAGTCGAAGAAGACCGAGGAGTAGTCGGTCACCAGCAGGTCGGCGGCAAGGTAGAGCCGGGTGACGTCGGGGTACGTCGTCACGTCGCGGACCCGGGCCTGCTCCGTGACGGCCGCCCTGGAGCCGGTGTTCGCGTGCGTGCGGACCAGCACGGTCACGTCCGGGCGGGCTGCGGTGACGGCCCGCGGGTCCAGGTGGAGCACCTTCCCGTAGCCGCCACCGGTCCTGGCGTTCTCCCGCCAGGTGGGGGCGTAGAGCAGCACCCGCTGGTCGTCGGCGATCCCGAGCTCGGCGCGGACCTCCGTCCGGACCCGGGCCGTGTCGGGGCAGAGCAGCAGGTCGTTGCGGGGATAGCCGATCTCGAGCACCTTCCCGTCGTACCCGAACGCCCGCGGCAGCACCTCGGTGCAGAACGGGCTCGGGGAGACCAGGTAGTCCCAGCCTGCGGCCTCGCGGTCCATCTGCTCGAGGTAGCGCTCGTTGAAGAACCGGGGGTCGACGATGTCGTGGCCGATGCGCTTCAACGGCGTGCCGTGCCACGTCTGGACGTGCACCTGGTCGGGCGCCTTCTCGAAGCAGGGCGGGAAGTTCGCGTTGCTGAACAGGTAGCGCGCGGAGCCCACCACCTGGTACCACTCGGGCGTCAGCCGGGTCACCGCCCGGGTGCCCTCAGGGACCGGCACCGCCTCGTCGTTGACGCTCCACACCAGGTCGAGCCCGCTGTCGCCCGCGCGCAGCAGGTCGCACACCGCTCCGGGGCTGTCGCCGGTGCCGGTGCCGCCGAAGCACTCGAACACGACCGTGTCCGACCGCGGTCCGCGCCTCGCCTGCGCGTAGAGGGAGCCCTGCACGCGGCGCTGCTCGAAGGCCGACATCAGCCACGGCTCGACCTCGCGGGTGCGGTGCAGCATCAGCGACCGCTTCTCACCGACCTCGGTCGTCCAGCCCCGCACCGCCGGTGCGAGCGGCCGGTCCTGCAGCGACCGGGTTGCCCGCACCCGCACGTCCGCACCGCCCGCGTCGACCACGAGGCCGTAGATGTTGCGGGGCAGCAGGGTGGTCGCGCCGCCCCACGTGGTGCGACGGGCGGGGACGTCGACCGAGAAGCGGCCGTCCTCGACACCGGCGTGCACCGGCGGTGTCGACGCGCGGGGGCCGCTGAGGCGGACCGTGAAGCCGGGAAGCGCGTGCGCCAGGCCCGCGAGCCGGACGGTGTCACCGTCGAAGGCCACCTCGTCGACCAGCAGGGCGGGCCGGTTCTCCGTCGCGCGGAGGGCGGACGCCGCGGTGGTGGTCAGGGCCACCGGGCAGCCGTCGAGCGGGCCGGCGACCCAGTCGAGGTCGTCGGTCACGACCAGCTCGAGGGTCCGCCCCCCCGAACAGGCGAGACGCAGAGTCCCGGCGGTCGCCCCGGCCAGGTCCGCGGCGGTGACCCGGACGCGCAGCCGTCCGTCGGGTCCCGGGTCCATCCGGGCCGGCACCGTGGTCTCCCGGTTGAGCAACCCGGTCGGCTCGGCTCCCCCTCCCACGACGACGTCGAGCTCGAACGCGCCCGCGTCGTAGCGGACGGAGCGCACCGCGGCGAAGCGGCGGCGCACCGTGAGGGTGAGCCCCTTGTGGTCGACCCAGCCGCCCACCACGAGTGCGCCGTCCACGAGCCGGGCCCGGGTCGTCATCGCGCTGCCGTGCTTGACGACGTCGAGGAACCGCTCGTCGACCCGCCGGCCGAGGGCGCCGACCTCGACCCGCGTGCTCCAGGTCGCCTGGTCCCGTGCGCCGGTCGCCCGGACCAGCTCGTGCAGGTCGAAGGTCGCCACGAACGTCGAGTCGCTGTGGTCCTCATAGACCCGGCCGACCAGGAGGTTGGCCTCGGGGTCGTGGACCGGGGTCACGGCCGCGGTGACCGGGTCCCCGCCCCGGCTGCGCTGCAGCCGCAGCCGAGTCTCGACCGGGTGCAGCGTGGGGTCCACGAAGCGGAGCGCTGCGAGCCCGCGCACCGAGAGCCTGCCGTCCTGCGCCCAGTCCAACCCCCACAGGATGGGCTCGAGCGAGTAGTCCACCTCGCGCAGCCGCAGCACCTCGGGGTCCACCTCGATGCCCTCGTCGTCGAGGAAGTCCAAGACGGCGTACTGCTCGTCCCCCTGTCGGCGGACCGGGAAGTTCGAGGCGCGCAGGTGCTCGTAGTCCAGCAGCCGGGTGAGCGCGACCCGGTCGCCCCGGGCGGCGAGCAGGGCGGCCAGGCGGTACCTCAGCTCCAGCTCGTCCCAGATCTCCGGGGGGGCGGCGTCGTAGAGCGCGGTCACGTCCTGGGCGAGCACCCGCCAGTACTCGTCCCCGCTCCTGGTCGCGGCGCGGAAGTACGGCATCAGGTCGTACTTGAACACCTTGAGGTACCAGCTGTCGGTGACCTTCTGGGACGCCAGCTCCCCGAGCATCAGGGCGATCTCACGCTTGGTCGCGAGACGGTCGTGCAGGTCGGCCGCCTGTCCCTTCTGCTGGGTGATCGACGTGCCGTCGCCACGCACCCGCCACCGGTAGACCGGTGCCGGGACGATGTCGAAGGCGCGCGCCTGCAGGAAGGCCCGGGTGATGGGCACCTGGTCCTCGTAGCGGACCCCTTCCGGGAAGCGCAGGTCGATCCGCTCGATGAACTCGCGCCGGAAGACCTTGCCCCAGGCGAACACGTTCGCCAGCACCTCGGGCACGTCGTCGACGGTCACGCCCAGCCGACGCTCGGCGTGCAGGCGCTTGACCCACGGCCGCGCGCGGACCTTGCCGCCCTCGTCGCGGGCGTGCGCGCCCACCACGAAGTCGGACCCGGACCCGAGCAGGGTCCGCACCATCCGCCGGTAGGCCCGGGGCGGCAGCGTGTCGTCGGAGTCCAGGAAGGTGACCAGGTCGCCCGTGCAGGCGTCGAGACCGGTGTTGCGGGCCGCGCCGAGGCCGGCGTTCTCCTTCCGGATGAGCCGGAAGCGCGGGTCGCGCTCCGTGTAGCCGCGGGCGATCTCGGGCGAGCGGTCGGTGCAGCCGTCGTCGACCAGCACCACCTCGAGGTTGCCGTAGCGCTGGGCGAGCACCGACTCGAGGCACTCCTCCAGGTAGGGCTCGACCTGGTACATCGGCACGATGACGCTGAGCTTCGGGTGCGGGGGGAGCGCCGGGAGCGCCGCCTGGGGCACCTCCCGAGCGGCCCGTCCGGGGAGGCGCGATCCGACAGCGCGGCGGAGGCGACCGAGACCTCCTGGCATACCGGGGCTCACCCGCACAACTTACCTGGCGCGGCCCGGCGTCACGTCAGCAGACCCTGGTCCTGGAGGTACTTCTTGGCGACGTCGGCCGGCTGCTGGCGCTCGTTGCCGACCTTGCCGTTGAGGTCGGTCAGGTCCGCGGTGGTCAGCTTGTCCATCAGCGCGTTCAGGGTGTCCTTGACGTCGGGGTGCTTGGCGAGGAAGTCCGAGCCGACCGCGGGGATCAGGTTCTGCGCGGGCTGGATGTGCTTGTCGTCCTCGAGCAGGGTCAGCCCCTGGGACGCCAGCGCGCCGTCGGTGGTGCTCGTCTCACCGAGCTGCGCCTCGCCCTTGAGCACCGAGTCGTAGGTCTGGGGCGAGGCGTAGCCCAGCGGCAGCACCTTGGTCACCTTGATGCCGTACCGGTCCTTTAGGCCGCCGGCGCAGTCGGTCCTTCCCTCGCAGTCGGGGGCGGCGGCGAGCACCACCGGCTTCCCGAGCGCGGCGAGGTCGGACAGGGTCTGGAGGTGGTTGCGGTCCGCGAAGTCCTTGGTGACGAAGAAGGCGTTCTGGTCGGTCGCCTCGGCGGGCTGGAGCAGGGTGATCCCGGCCTTGTCGGTCAGCGGACGGACCGCGTCGAGGGTCTGCTGGGTGTCGGGCGTGGTCAGCGGCTTCGCGCTCGACCCGTTCTGCATGCTGTTGAGCTTGTCGGCGATGCCACCGAGGTACTCGGGCACCACGTCGACGGAGCCGGGGAACTGGCCCTTGGCCATGTAGACGTCGCGCGACCCGACGAGCTTCATGGTGACCGAGTAGCCCTTGTCCTCGAGGAGCAGCTTGTACATGTTGGCCACCAGCGCCGCCTCGGTGAAGTCCTGGCCGGACACGGTCACCGAGCCCTTGTCGCCGGAGCCCGACGAGGAGACGCTGTTGCCGGCGCAGGCCGCGCCGAGCAGGAGCGTGCCGGTGGCCAGGGCCACGGCGAGGAGACGTCGAACGTGCAGTCGAGCGTGCATTGGTCCACCTTCTGTGTCCCGTGGCCGAGGCCACGCGTGTCCGGTCGTGCTCTACGAGTCCGTCGGGTCCATCATCACCCACCCGCGACGGTTTCGGTCGACAGGCCCCCGCGTGCGCGTGCCGCACGCATCGGGTCGACCAGCCGCTGGACGCCCGCGGCGGCCACCTCGAGGACCAGCGCGACGACGGCGACGACCGCCGCGCCGGCGAAGCCCTTGCCGTAGTTGCTGTGGTAGAAGCCGTCGGTGATCACCCGGCCCAGGCCCGGGCCGGCGACCAGCGCGGCGATGGTGGCGGTCGCCCACACCTGCACCAGGGCCAGCCGCACGCCCGTGGCCACCAGCGGAAGCGCCAGGGGCAGCTCGACCCTGCGGAAGGTCTGGCCCCCGCGCATCCCCATCCCCTCCGCGGCCGCCCGCACGTCGGCGGGGACCTCCCGCACCGCGACGTACGCGTTGGTGATGATCGGCGGCAGGGCGAAGAGCAGCAGCGCGACCAGGGTGGCCAGCCCCGCCCGGCCGTACGGGCCGAGGACGGCGGTCCCGGCCGGACCGACGCTGAGCAGCGCCAGCACCGCGAAGGTGGGCACCGCGCGCCCCACGTTCGACACGTTGACCGCGAGGAACCCGCCCTTGCCGAGGTGGCCGAGCCACAACGCGACGGGCAGGCCCACGAGCATCGCGAGCAGCAGGGCGGTGACGGTGAGCAGCAGCTGCTGCACGAGCAGCTGGCCCATGCCGCCCGGCCCGGTCCAGTTGGCTCCGTCGGCGAGGTAGGCCCAGGCGTCCTGGAGCAGGCTCATGTCTCGGCCCCCGCTCGCGACCACGGCGTCAGCAGGCGCTGCACCCCGAGCAGGACCAGGTCCAGCACCACCGCGAGCAGCACGCACAGCACGCTCGCGGCGAGGATCTGGGCCTTGAAGTCCTGCTGGACCCCGCTGGCGAGGAGGTTGCCGAGCCCGCCGTAGACCACGATCGCGCCGACGGTCGTCAACGCCACCGTGGAGACCGTCGCGATCCGCAGACCGGCCATGATCACCGGCAACGCCAGCGGGAGCTCCACCCGCACCAGGAGTCTGCCCGGCGAGTAGCCCAGCCCGACCGCGGACTCGCGCACGTCGGCGGGGACGGCGCGCAGCCCGGCGAGGGCGTTGCGCACCAGGATCGTCAGCGAGTACAGCGCCAGCCCGATGACGACGGTCGCGGGGGTGATCCCGGTGAATGGCACGATCAGCGGGAAGAGGGCCAGCGACGGCACGGTGTACAGCGCGGTCGACACGCCCAGGACGGCGCCCTCGAGGCGGCCGAACCGGCGGGCCAGCAGCGCCAGCGGCAGCGCCAGCACCAGCCCGAGCAGCACCGAGGCCGCGGTGATCTCCAGGTGCTGCAGGGTGGCGGCGGCCAGCTCCTCGTGCCGGTCCACCAGGTAGGAGCCGCAGAACCAGTGGTTCACCTCGCGGCTGTAGCAGCTCGAGTCCGAGGTGGCAGGCGCCGTGGCCGCGACGAGTAGGGTCACGGCATGGACGCTACCGGGGAGCCGATGATCCGTCTCGCGGGCGTGGGCAAGACCTACCCCGACGGCACCGTCGCCGTCCACGACCTCGACCTCGACGTGCCTCGGGGCGCGATGGTGGTCCTGGTCGGCCCCTCGGGCTGCGGCAAGTCCACGACGCTGAAGATGGTCAACCGGCTCATCGAGCCGACGACCGGCCGGATCTTCCTCGACGGCGAGGACATCACCGACGCCGACCCGGTCGCGCTGCGCCGCCGGATGGGATACGTCATCCAGCAGATCGGGCTGTTCCCCCACCAGTCGGTGCGGACCAACGTGGCCACCGTCCCCTCGCTGCTCGGTTGGGACAAGAAGAAGGCGGCGGCCCGCGCGGAGGAGCTGCTCGAGCTGGTCGGGCTGGACCCGGCCCGCTACGCCGACCGCTACCCCCAGCAGCTGTCCGGTGGGCAGCGCCAGCGCGTGGGGGTGGCCCGTGCCCTGGCCGCCGACCCGCCCGTGCTGCTGATGGACGAGCCGTTCGGCGCGGTCGACCCGATCGTGCGGGGACGGCTGCAGGACGAGTTCCTCCGCCTGCAGGCGGAGCTGGGCAAGACGGTCCTGATGGTCACCCACGACATCGGCGAGGCGATCCGGCTCGGCGACCGGGTCGCGGTGTTCGCCGCCGGCGGCCGGCTCGCCCAGTACGACGTACCCGCGCAGATCCTCGGCCGGCCGGCGGACGACTTCGTCGCGGAGTTCGTCGGTGCCGCCCGGGGGCTGCGCAGGCTGGCGGTGACACCGATAGCCGTCGACGACCTCGAGCAGGCCGACGGGCGCGAGGCCCCCGAGTCCCTGGACGTCGGCGCGTCGCTGGAGGATGCGCTGGCCACCATGATGCGCCACGACGTGGCCGCCGTCGCGGTCACCAGAGACGGCGCGCAGGTGGGCCTGTTGACCCCGGCCAGCGTGCACCGGGCGCTGCGCCGCTCCGTGGCGAGGACCTGAGGCGCCCGGTGGGTCCAGCCCGTCGGTGCCAGCCGGTCGGTGCTAGCCGGTCACGGGGACGTCGC
The DNA here is from genome assembly GCA_963838025.1 of uncultured Actinomycetota bacterium. Lineage (GTDB taxonomy): Bacteria > Actinomycetota > Actinomycetes > Propionibacteriales > Nocardioidaceae > Nocardioides_B. Next base: position 75,230 of record CAWIPF010000001.1, on the reverse strand, counting down.
GGTGCCAGGACTCCGTGACGTAGCGGGTCTGCCAGCCCAGCGAGACGTACAAGGCGTCCGCGCCCGTCGGTGAGTCGGCGTCGACCTCGAGACCGACCCGGTCCCGGCCGCGCGAGGCGGCGTCGGCGATGACCGTGAACAGCAGCGACTTCGCGACCCCGCGGCCCCGGGCGTTCTGCAGGACGCCGATGTACTCCACGTAGCTGCCGTCGGGCTCCCCGTCGGACCCCTCCACGACCGCGCCGACCAGCGCCCCGGCGGGCTCGACCCGGTCGCCGTCGACGAGCTCGGCGATCCACCAGTGGTCCCAGCGGTGGCCGGGGTCCTCGCGCAGCCGGAACACGAACTCGTCGAAGGTCTCCTCGTGGGAGTTGAAGTGGTCGGCGAAGGCGCTCTCGAGGATGTCGTGGACGGTGCGCAGGTCCTCCTCGGACGGCATCCCGGTGCCCTGGCGCTCGACCTGCCGGATCCGCACGCCCTCGCGCACCTCGGTGTCGATGGCGGCCTCCTGCGGTGTCACCGGCCGCGACATCTGCCACCAGGTGCGGACCCGGTCGAACCCTGCCCGGGCCAGCCAGCGGTGCTGCCGGTCGTCGTCGGCGAACGCGCCGCTGTCGATCTGCTGGACGTCGAGCCCGCGCTCCGCACCGACCCGCACGGCGGCCCCGTCGGCCCACCGGAAGAGCACCTCGGCCACCCGGTCCGCCGACGCGTCGTCGAGGCGCCGGTCGACGATGAGGACGAGCAGCATGCGCCCGGCGGCCCGGTCGTGGGCGCTCGCCCAGCCGCGGATCACCCCGTCGGCGTCGCGCAGCACGATGTTGTCGCGGGTCAGGTAGCCGCGGGCGGAGACCTCGACCAGCACGTCGTCCTCGGACGACCCGGCCCAGCCCCGGGCGTGCTCCTCGTGGCGTCGCAGCAGCTCGGCGAGCTCCGTGGCGTCGCTCTCGTCGGGCGCGGAGGCCGACCATCCCGCGGGGAGGTCGGCCCCGAAGGGTGCTTCGTGCTGGCGGTCGTTTCCGGGCTGCTCGGTCGACATCACGCGGGTCAGTCTTCCGCACAAGGGGACCGGACGCACCGCCGGGTCCGTCGGCGGATGGTCCTGGAAGCCATCCGCCGACGGGCCCGCGGGGGATCAGGCGTGCTTCTGGCCGCCCTCGTCGGCGCCGGGCGCGCCCGCGGAGACCTTCTGCTCCCAGGCCAGCAGGTCGACCACCGCGTCGAGCTGCGGGTCGAACAGCGGGGCGTCCCAGCTGGCGAGCTCGTCGGCCTCCTCGGCGTCCCGGATCTCGAGCGTCTCCTGGAGCTCGGCGACCCGCTCCTCGGCCTGCTTCGCCCGGCGGGACTCCCGCTGGACGCGGGTCTCGGCCTCCATGGCCCGCTGCTCGGCGGTGACCACCGCCGTCTCGAGCTCGGTGATCTCGCGGTCGCGGCGTACGAGCCGGTCGGTCATCGCCGTGGTGAACTCGGCGTGCTCGCTGGCGCGCTCGGAGAACATGCTCCGGTAGGCCTGGGCCTGCGCGGCCCGGTCGGCCGCGGCCTCGCGGCGGCTCTGCGCGAGCTCGTTGTAGACGATGCGAGCCGCCGCCCAGCCGCACAGCAGGGCGAGGACGGCCGCGGCACTCAGCCACAGCGGGGACTGGCCGGGCAGGGCCAGCAGGACGGCGAGGGTGGCGAGGCTCAGTAGAAGGACGGCGACGGTGACGCGCACGCTGCGCTGACGCCGTCGGCCCGGGCGGTTCGGGGAAGTACTGGCCATGGGCCAAGGGTAGGTGTCAGGTGTCCTTGCGGCTGACCCGACACGCGCGCTCCAGCACCAGGGATCCGATGACGATCGCCACACCGGCGAAGCCGGCGAGCAGCGCCTGGGTCACCCGCTGGCGGGCCAGCTCGGCGTCGGCGTGCCCGAGCCAGCTGAACGCGTAGCCGAAGTAGCCGGCGCTCACCATCGCCCCGGCGAGCGCGCACGACTTCGCGAGCACCAGCCGGTTGACCGCCTGGTGGGCCGGGAGCCGCTCGTGGCGGACCTGCAGCGCCCGGTACGTCGACAAGGCCACCGCCCCCACGATCACCGCCACCAGTGCCAGCGCCAGCACCGGGAGCCAGCCGACCGTCGGCGCGACGCCGCGCCAGGTGATGCTGAGCGGACGCAGGGCCCAGCCCAGCACCAGGCCGACCAGAGCGAACCCGGTGATCGCGCCCGCCGAGGTGGGCCGGACGTGCCCCGCCGGCTCCGGGGGCTCCTCGTCGGGTTCCCGGTCCGGCTCGGGGTCGCGCGTCATTGCAGCGTCAGGGACAGGTCGTCGCGCCTGGTGATGCCCTCGGAGCCGACCTTCTCCAGCAGCTCCGCCACCGGACCCGCGTCCGGCAGCTCGGCGTCGGGCTCGACGTCGTGCCACGGCGCGAGCACGAAGGCCCGCTCGTGGGCCTTGGGGTGCGGCAGGACCATGTCGGGGCTGTCGCTGCGCCGGTCGCCGACGACGACGAGGTCGACGTCGAGCGTGCGGGGTGCGCCGGGCTCGGCGGGCCGCTCCCGGCCGAAGGCGTCCTCGATCGCGAGGGCGCGCTCGAGGAGCGTCCTGGCCGACAGCGTGGTGTCGATGAGCACCACCGCGTTGAGGAAGTTCTTGGAGTCGGCGGGTGCGTCGACGGGCTCGGTCTCGTAGACCGGCGACACGCTGGTCACCCACACCTCGGGGGTGTCGGCGAGCGAGTTCACCGCCCCCTGCAGGCTGTTGAGGCGTTCACCGAGGTTGGACCCGATGGCCAGGACGCACCGCCGGATCGGGTGCATCTCCCCCGTGAGCGTGTCGGTGTCCACGATGTTGGGGTTCGGGGTCTCAGTCACTTCGGCTCCGAAATATCGTCAGGGCGACGTCGGAGAACGTCGCCTCGATGGGTGCGTCGGGCTTGTGCACGGTCACCTCGGACCACCGCACCCGCGCATCGGCGAGGCAGACGTCCGAGATCCTTTCGGCCAGACTCTCGATCAGGTTGACCGGGTCGGACTCGATCGCCTTCTTTACATCCGCCACGAGGGTTCCGTAGTCGACGGTGTCACGCAAGTCGTCGCTCCGGGCCGCCGGGCGGCTGTCCAGACCGAGGACGAGGTCGACCACGAACACCTGCCCGTCGCGCCGTTCGAAGTCGAAGACGCCGTGGTGCCCGACTGCTTCGATGCCCCGAACCGCGAGTCGGTCAGCGCTGCGCCGGGAGTCACCCGGGCCGTCATTCCTCGTCATGGTGGTCCCCTGACAGTACCGGGGAGGCGTGGTGGATCCACAATCGCCAGCCGTCGGCCGTGCGGGAGAAGACGTTCGTCGCCACGGCCTTGGCGCCTCCGAACGCGTCCGGGCCGGTGCTCTCGTCGGCGGTCAGCACGTTCTCCGTGCAGGTCACCGAGGCGACGTCGTCGAGCACGCTGACCTCCACGTCGGTGAGGAAGAACTGGATGTACGGCGTGTTCGCCATGATCAGCGCCCACGAGCGGGAGATCGCCGACGTCCCCCGCACCGGCAGGGCACCCGGATGCACGCACAGGGTGTCGGGGTCGTCGAGCCACAGGTCGCGCATGGCGTCGAGGTCGGCGGACTCGAATGCCGCGTAGAACGCGGCGTTCGCCCGCTCCACGTCGCGCTCGTCTCGAGCCCGGGCCTCGCGCTCAGCCATCCGTCCCCCTGTCGGCCCACCGACGCGCGACCTTCACCGCGTCGAGGTTGGCCCGCACCGAGTGGACGCGCACGCACCACGCGCCCGCGGCCGCCGCCAGCGTGGACGTCGCGGTGGTGCCGTCCTCGCGCTCCGCCGCAGGACGGAGGGTGCCGTCCGCCGCCGCGAGCAGCACGCCCAGGAAGCGTTTGCGGCTGGTCGCGACGAGCACCGGCAGCTCCAGCTCGTGCAGCCGGCCGGTGGCCGCGAGCACGTCCCAGTTCTGCTCCGCGGTCTTGGAGAAGCCGATGCCCGGGTCGACGGCGATCCTCGCGGGTGCGATCCCGGCCGCCATGGCCGCCTCGACCTGCTCGGCCAGCTCGGCGATCACGTCCTCGACGACGTCGTCGTAGTCGGTGTGCTGCTGCATCCGGGCGGAGTGCGCGCGCCAGTGCATCAGCACGTAGGCCACCCCGAGCCCGGCCACGGTGCCGAACATGTCGGGGTCGGCGCGGCCGCCGGAGACGTCGTTGACCAGGACGGCGCCGGCGTCCACGGCCGCGGCCGCGACCTCCGCCCGCATCGTGTCCACCGACACCGACGCGCCGGCCGCGGCCAGCGCCGAGACCACCGGCAGCACCCGGTCGAGCTCCTCCGCGACGCTGGGGCGTACGGCGCCCGGGCGCGTGGACTCCCCGCCCACGTCGACGAGGTCGGCACCCTCGCCCACCAGCCGCATCCCGTGCGCCACGGCGAGGTCGGTGTCGAAGTAGCGGCCACCGTCGGAGAACGAGTCCGGGGTCACGTTGACCACGCCCATGACGAGGCACCGGTCCGGCCGGGGCAGCCCGTCGACGTACCGGGGTGGGCGCGCGAACATGCGACGACCCTATCCGCCCCGCTACCATCGGCGGACCTGCCCGGCGACAGCGTAGGAGTGCACATGGCGGAGAGCCCTCCGCGGTCCGTGGGAACCGTGTCCAGCTATGCCCGGCTGACGGGCGAGGACCTGCTGGTCCAGGTGCACCTCCCCGACTCCGCCCCTTTGACGGATCCGCAGCTGCGCCTGCGGGACGGGGACCGCCGGATCCGGGCTCGCGCCGACGTGGCGCCCGCCGACCACGGCGTCGTGCTGAGCGCGCGCTTCCCACGACGGCGGCTGCGGCCAGGGGTGTGGCGGGTGGCGGTCCGCGACGGCCGGGGGGCCCCGTACCAGCGGCTGCAGGCCCGGCTGGTGGTCGGTCGCGGCCAGCCGGTCGCCCTGCTGCCGGGACCGGCGCCGCGGACCAGGATGGCCCCGCCCCGTCCCGCCGAGACCCGGTCGGCCGGCGGCCTCCGGCACAGCGTCTCCCTGGCGGGACGCAGGGCGGCCGCGAAGGCGCTTTCCCGGTTGCCGGACGACCAGGAGGCCCGCGTCCGGGCGGCCCTGCGGCGCGGACGCCGGCGGCTCAGCCGCTGACGGCAGCGGCCGGGGATCCGGCAGCCGAGAGGCCGGTCGCCGAGAACACGGTGCGCAACCGCTCCCGCGCCTCGGCGTCGGGCCGGGTGCGGAGCCGACGCAGGTCCTCCCAGACCGGCGCCTCGAGGAGCCGCTCGGGGGCGACGGCGTGCTTTCGAAGCAGCACGTCGGAGGGCACGTCCTGCGGATCGGGCGTCACACAGCTGTCCAGCAGGCCGTCGTAGGCGTCGGCGAGCCCGGTCGCGGCCGCGTCCGGGAGCAGCAGGACCACGGTCCCCGTCGGCTGGGTGTCCACCTCCAGGCAGATCATGTCCGGCCGGAACCGGCGGACGGCGGAGGTGACCTTGTAGACGTCACCCGCCCAGGCCCGGTGCATGAGGCCGGCGCCCTCCCGGTCCCGCGCCGCCTCGTTCACGCTGCGAGGGAGCATGTCGTCCAGCACGATCACGCTGGTCGCGTGCGTGTAGCGCTCCACGTTGATCACGTCGCGGAGTGCGTACTCCGACAGGTGCATCCCGTCGATGAACGCCAGGTCGACCACGGGCTCGTCGAAGTGGGCCAGCGGATGCGGGCGCGCGAAGAACTCGTCGCTGGTGGTCCGCACCAGGTGCAGGTCGCAGCGGACCTCGGAGGTGAGGTCGAAGAACGGGTCCACGGCGACCGAGCGGGCTCGCGAGAGGGTGAGGCTCCGGCCGGTGTTGACCCCGATCTCGAGGTACGTCCGGGGCCGCAGCAGCTCGTGGAGGGTCTCCAGCAGTTCGTGGCGCAGCAACGTCGGGCCCTTTCGGCAGGAGAGGCAGGTCCGGGTCGGCCGACGGTACCACTCAGAGCTCGGCCAGGATCCGGTCGAGCCGGACGCCCTCCTGCGCGAAGTCGAAGGTGAAACCGGACCTGACCGCATTCGCGTCCCAGCCTCCGGCCGGCTGGGGGATGTCGGACTCCGACCACACCACGTCCATCCGGTGGCCGAGCACCGAGCAGATCATGTACTCGTTGCGGGCCGTGTAGGACGTGGGCGAGAGCACGATCACGTGCTTCGGGGACGGTGCGAACATCAGGCTGAGCAGGCCGCTTCCGGCGAACCCGGCCACGACGTCTGCCTCGCGTGACATGCGGGCCTGCTCCTCGATCGGGAAGTCCTCGGGGAAGACCACCTCGAAGCCGGCTGCGGCGAACCGAGCCTCGACCTCGTCGGAGTTGTGGCAGCGGCGTCGCTGCTCCCGTCGCGAGCAGAAGATGCGTGCTGGATACCTGCGGTCCGCGGCGGCCGCGCACAGGGCGTCACCCGTCCGCTTCCAGACGTCGGACAGCTCCGGGTGGACGTACCTCGGCGCGGAGAACATCGGGGTGGCGGCGACGAGGCAGTCGACCCGCACGGGCGCATCGAAGAGCACGACCTCCCGCTCGGTGACCCCCGCCGCGGCGAGGATCGGGCGCTCGAACTGCGTGAGGTCGAGGGGCATGCCGGGCCGGCGGGAGAGCAGCACCTTGAGGTCCGGATGAGCCTCCCTGGCCGCCTGCAGCGCCCAGAGCCGTGAGAGCTGCTCGGTCATCACGTGTCCGAAGTGCGCCGGCCACTCGCTGTCGAGGTGGAAGTAGCTGCCCTCCAGCGGTCTGGCGCGAGACGTCCGGGCCGGGAGGCGGGCGAAGCGGGGAGCGACCTCCCGCGTGAACCGGTTCGTGAGCCGGGCGGCGGCGTTGTGCCGGTAGGTGTCGGGAAGCAGGACGTTGCGCTGCAGGACGATCTGGCGCGGGACGCACGTGACCCGGCGGTACTCCCGCAAGGACATGGCGGGGACGTCGTAGGACTCGAACATGCCGTCCGTGCGCGAGGCCCTGTCCTCTCGCAGGTCGCAGCGGGACTCGAACTCAACGGCGGGCAGCTGGGTCAGCACCCGGCCGGACCGGGGCCCCCGCAGGCTGAGGAACTCGTTGGCCTCGCCCTCCCTCACCTTCGCCAGGGCGACCATGTGGTTCACGACCACCACGTGCAGCCGGCCGGCGACCACCCGCTCGACGGCTCGTGACAGCATCTTCGGGTCCTGGCCGCGCTCGCCCAGCCGGACCAGGAGCGCCGCCGCGAGCTCCCGGGGCCCGGCGCAGGGGTCAGCACCCGTGTCCCGCCCCGGTCGCGCGTACCGGAGCAGCAGTGCGCCACCCTTCTTGAGGTGGAACAGCAGCTCCTCCACGAGCTGGACCGTCGGCGGTGTCGGCGAGGGCTCCCACACGACCACGTCGAAGCGCCCGTGTGCGGCGAGGCGGACATGCCGCTCGGCCGCGCCGAGCGAGGGGTCGAACCGGAGGACCCGCGCTCGGGGGTACGCGCGTCTGACCACCCGGTGGACGCCGCCGCTGACGTCCTCGCCCAGCACGGCGACCCGCCCCCGGGGGCGTCGGGCCAGGAGCGCGTCGAGGTCGGCCAGGAAGGCCCTGCCGGCGCGGTTGGACCGCCAGCCTGCCGCCCTTGCCGCGGCAGCCAGGGTCGGGGCAGCGGCCGGAGCCGCAAGATCCTCTTCCTCGGGCCCTTGCCGGACCCGTCCCACGAGCGAGGCAAGGACCGCTCGCGCCTTCCCGGCCGGGCCTTCGCTCCTGGTGGCGACCATGGCTCCCCTGGCGACGTGTCGGGTCCGGAGCGGGACGGGCGAGCGGTGGGGTCCTCACGCGCGACACTCAGCGGGTGCCGTGCATGATCAGGCTCATCGCCTCGCTCCGGGTGGCGGCGCTGTGCATGCTACCGCGGACCGCGGACGTCACCGTCTTCGACCCGGGCTTGCGCACGCCGCGCATGGTCATGCACAGGTGCTCGGCCTCGATGACCACGATCGCCCCCTGCGCCTGGAGGATCTCCATCAGCGCGTCGGCGATCTGGGTGGTCAGCCGCTCCTGGACCTGGGGCCGGCGGGCGTAGACGTCCACGAGCCGGGCGAGCTTGGACAGCCCGGTGATCCGGCCGTTCTTCGCCGGGATGTAGCCGACGTGCGCGACGCCCGTGAACGGCACCAGGTGGTGCTCGCACATGGACCACAGCTCCAGGTCCCGCACCAGGATCATCTCGTCGTGACCGATGTCGAACGTCGTGGTGAGCACGTCCTCGGCCGCCATCCGCATGCCGGACAGCAGCTCCTGGTAGGCGCGCGCCACCCGCGCGGGCGTGTCCCGCAGGCCCTCCCGGTCGGGGTCCTCGCCGACCGCGACCAGCAGCTCGCGCACCGCCGCCTCGGCCCGGGCGTGGTCGAACGGTGGGATGTCCTCCCGCGGCTCCTGGCTGATCCTATTGAGCGTCATCTGACGACCTGACGTTCGGGTCGCCGTGGACGTCGCCACCGCTCCCCGGGGGCGTCAGGATCACCGCTCCGCCGGACTGGTCGGGCGTGGACCCGTTGGCCGCGCTCTTGGGTACGTCGACCGGCGGGATCTTCGAGGGCGAGCGGTCGGGGGACCCGGTCCACGCCGGCCGCACCGGGCGGCGTCGCAGCGGCTCGAACACCGAAGCCACCTCCGCCTTGTCCAGCGTCTCCTTCTCCAGGAGCTCGGTGACGAGGCGGTCCAGGACGTCCCGGTTCTCCTCGAGGATGTCGAAGGCCTCCTGGTGCGCGGTGGTGAGCAGCTTCTTGGTCTCCTCGTCGACCACCGCCGCCACGTCCTCGGAGTAGTTGCGGGTGTGCCCGAAGTCGCGGCCCAGGAACGGCTCGGAGTTGTTCTCGCCGAGCTTGATCGCGCCGAGCCGCTCGGTCATGCCGAACTGGGTGACCATGGCCCGGGCCAGCGAGGTCGCCTTGTCGATGTCGTTGCCGGCGCCGGTGGTCGGGTCGTGGAAGACCATCTCCTCGGCCGCGCGGCCGCCGAGCATGTAGGCGAGCTTGTCGAGCATCTCCGAGCGGGTCTGGGAGTACTTGTCCTCGTCGGGCAGCACCATCGTGTAGCCCAGCGCCCGCCCGCGCGGCAGGATCGTCACCTTGTGCACCGGGTCGGTGCCCGGCAGCGCCGCCGCGACCAGGGCGTGGCCGCCCTCGTGGTAGGCGGTGATGAGCTTCTCCTTCTCGCTCATCAGCCGGGTGCGCTTCTGCGGCCCGGCGATGACCCGGTCGATGGCCTCGTCGAGCGCCTCGTCGTCGATGACCAGCTTGTTCTGCCGCGCGGTGAGCAGCGCGGCCTCGTTGAGCACGTTGGCCAGGTCGGCGCCGGTGAAGCCCGGGGTCCGCCGAGCCACGGAGAGCAGGTCGACGCCCTCGGCCATCGGCTTCCCGCGGGAGTGCACCTTCAAGATCATGTGCCGGCCGGACAGGTCCGGGGCCTCCACGCCGATCTGCCGGTCGAAGCGGCCGGGCCGCAGCAGGGCCGGGTCGAGGATGTCGGGCCGGTTGGTGGCCGCGATCAGGATGACGCCGCCGCGCACGTCGAACCCGTCCATCTCCACCAGCAGCTGGTTCAGGGTCTGCTCGCGCTCGTCGTGCCCGCCGCCCATGCCGGCGCCGCGGTGCCGGCCGACGGCGTCGATCTCGTCGATGAACACGATCGCGGGGGCGTTCTCCTTGGCCTGCTCGAACAGGTCGCGGACGCGGGAGGCGCCGACGCCGACGAACATCTCCACGAAGTCCGAGCCGGAGATCGAGTAGAACGGGACGCCCGCCTCACCCGCGACGGCGCGGGCGAGCAGCGTCTTGCCGGTGCCGGGCGGGCCGTACAGCAGCACGCCCTTGGGGATCTTCGCGCCGACGGCCTGGAACTTGGCCGGCTCCTGGAGGAACTCCTTGATCTCGCCGAGCTCCTCGATCGCCTCCTCGCAGCCCGCCACGTCGTCGAACGTGGTCTTGGGCATGTCCTTGCTGATCAGCTTCGCCTTGGACTTGGCGAACTGCATGACCCGGCCGCCGCCGCCCTGCACCTGGTTCATCAAGAACAGGAACAGCAAGATGATCAGCACGAAGGGCAGGAACGTCGCGAGGATCGACCCGAGCAGGCTCGGCTGCGGGTTCTTGGAGTTCGACCAGTCGATGTTGCCGGCGGTCACCTGCTTCTGGGCGGCCGCGATGATGCTCTGCTGCTGGCCGGCGACCCAGGAGGCGGTGACCTTCTTGCCGTCGTCCAGGGTGGCCCGGATCTCCTGGTCGCCGTCGATGAAGGTGATCTCCTTGACCGACCCGTCCTGGATGTGGCTGACCATCTCGGAGGTGTCGATCTCGCTGTAGCCGCCGTTGGGCGCGAGGTACTGAAGCGCGACCAGCACGCCCACCACGGCCACGACGATCCACAACCAGGGACCACGGAAAATGCGCTTCACGTCCATGTTCCGGGGACCTCTCCCCGACCTCCTGCCAGCTCATCCGCTTAGACATACGACGGTACACGCGGCGGCCCAACCGGGCCCACGCGCGGAGTCGTCGCCCCCATTGTCACGCGAACCGTGCGGAGGGACCAATCGGTCCGGGAAACCCGCCGTTGCGGAGTACGTCGTTCAGGAGTACACGTGCGGGGCCAGCGTGCCGATCGAGCGCAGGTTGCGGTAGCGCTCGGCGTAGTCGAGCCCGTAGCCGACCACGAACCTGTTCGGGATGTCGTAGCCGACGTACTTCACGTCGACCGACATCTGCTGGGCCTCGGGCTTGCGGAGCAGCGTGCAGATCTCCACCGACGCCGGGCCGCGCGAGCTCAGGTTCGACACCAGCCACGAGAGCGTGAGGCCGGTGTCGATGATGTCCTCGACGACGAGCACGTGCCGGCCGGAGATGTCGGTGTCGAGGTCCTTGAGGATCCGCACCACGCCGGAGGACTTCGTGCCCGAGCCGTAGGAGGAGATCGCCATCCAGTCCATCTCGACGTGCCGGCCGAAGTGTCGGGCGAGGTCGGCCATCACCATCACCGCACCCTTGAGGACGCCGACGAGGAGGATGTCCTTGCCCTCGTAGTCCTTCTCGATCTGGGCCGCGAGCTCGGCGAGGCGGTGCTGGATCTCGGCCTCCGAGAAGAGGACGTCGACCAGGTCGCCCTCGATGTGCGATTCGTCCATGGCGTCAGCCTGCCACAGGGCCGGTGGCGTCCGGCCCCGCGGTCCGCCGGAAGCGCAGCAGCGGCCCCTCCCGGTAGCCGGTGACGTGCCCGGGCAGCTGCACCTGCCTCCCCGCGGCCGGGCCCTCGACCAGGTCCGCGAGCGCGAGGACGTGCACCCGGAACAGCTCGGAGCCGGGGCAGCCGGCGTCGAGGGCCGCCCGGCGCAGCACCCGGTGCCCGATCGCCGGGTCGGTGGCGGCCAGGGTGACCGCGTCCAGGCCGCCGTCGCGGACCAGCTCCCGGTGCGCGCGCTCGGCCCACGCCTCGAGGGCGGCCTGGTCGACCCGCAGCATCTCCGCGGTCCGCGCCAGCGCCTCGGCCACGCCCGGACCGAGCTCGTCCTCGAGCACCGGCATCACCCGGTGCCGGACCCGGGACCGGGTGAACCGGGGGTCGTGGTTGTGCGGGTCGTCCCAGAAGCTGATGCCCTCGGCCGCGCACGCCTGCTCGGTCTGCGCCCGGCGGACCCGCAGCAGCGGGCGGCGGAAGACGTCGAAGGCCTCGCGCATTCCGGCCAGGGACCGTCCGCCCGAGCCGCGGGTCAGGCCCAGCAGCACGGTCTCGGCCTGGTCGTCGAGGGTGTGCCCGAGGAGCACGACCTCGGAGCCGCTGCGGTGCGCGACCTCGGCCAGCACGGCGTACCTGGCCTCCCGCGCCGCCGCTTCCGGTCCCTGGCCGGAGGCGGTCACGTCCACCCGCACCGAGACGGTCTCGTCCGCGCCGAGGGCGGCCATCTGCCCGACGACGTGCGCGGCCCGCTCGCCGGACCCCTCCTGGAGCCCGTGGTCGACGGTGACCCCGACCACCCGCCACGGCGTGCGGCGGCCCTCGAAGACGGCGGCGGCGAGCAGAGCCAGCGAGTCGGCGCCGCCGGAGCAGGCCACGAGGACCGGCCGGTCACCGACGTCGCAGAGGGCGCGCCGTACGGCGAGCCGGACCGCGGCGACCGCGGGGTCGAGCGCCACCTCTCAGCCGTGGACGCGGCCGACCCAGGACCCGGGGTCGGCGATCTCGGCCTTCGAGGGCAGGTTCTCGGGTCCCGACCACACCTGGTTGAAGCCCTCCATGCCGACCCGGTCGACGACGCCGCGGACGAAGGCGGCGCCGTCGCGGTACTGCGCCATCTTCGCGTCGAGACCCAGCATCCGGCGCAGCAACCGATCGAGGAACCCGGCGCCCTTGCGCCGCCGGTTGAACTTCTCGCGGATCGCGTCGACGGTGGGGATCACCGAGGGTCCGACGCCGTCCATCACCACGTCGGCGTGACCCTCGAGCAGCGACATCACGCCGGTGATCCGGTCCAGGACCACCCGCTGCTCCGGGGTCGAGAACAGGTCGAGCAGGGACACCTCGTCACCGCGGACCGCGTCGCCGAGGCGCTTGACCCCCTCCGCGACCATGGCCGCGACCCGGCCGGGGTCGAGGTCGACCGCCCCGACGAGCTGCTCGATCTGGGCATGGATGTGGTCACGCATCCACGGCACCGCGGTGAACTGCACCCGGTGGGTCTCCTCGTGCAGGCACACCCAGAGCCGGAAGTCGGAGCGGTCGACGTCGAGCTCGTTCTCGGCGTGGACGATGTTGGGCGCGACGAGCAGCAGCCGGCCGGCGGTGCGGTCGCCGGCGTCGACGCCCACCGGCGCGAAGAACGGGTCGAACTGGCCCAGCACCTTCGAGGACATGAAGCCGAGCAGCCCACCGACCTCGAGCCCGGTGACCTTCGAGCCGACCGACTCCGCCATCGGCGACGGCGTGCCGCGCCTGGCCTGCACCCGCTCGATCAGGGGGTTCATCACCTCGGCGAACCCGTCGGCGTTGGCCTGGATCCACCCGGTCCGGTCCACCACGAGCACCGGGGCCGTGCGCTCCTGCGCCTCGAGGCCGGTGAACTCGCGCACGAGGCCGGTCGACCGCGTCGCGCCCGCGCGCAGCTCCGCGACGACCGCGTCGGCCCCGTCCCGGGTGAGCATCGGGCCGGGCCCGGCCATCCGGGACGCGGTGGTGACCGCCAGGTCCCAGTCGATCATCGTGGAACGCGCCATGGTCCGACCTTACGGGGTGCCTGCGCACCTGCACGCCGCGAGCGCGGCGGCGATCTGGTCGAGCTTGGCCCGCGCCGCCAGCGTCTGCGGCTTGGGGGTGCGGTCGGCGACGACCACGAACGCCAGCACCACGCCGTCCCGGGAGGTGACCGTGCCGGCGTACGCGTTGACCCCGGTCAGCGTCCCGGTCTTGGCCCGCACCACGCCGAGGCCGGCCCGGCCGCCGGTGTCGAAGCGGTAGGCCAGGGAGCCGGTGAAGCCGGCGACGGGCAGGCCGGCCACCACGGGCCGCAGCTGCGGCCTCTCGGGGTCGGAGGCCACCTCGATGACGTGCAGCAGCGTCTCGGGGCGCAGCCGGTCGCGGCGGGACAGTCCGCTCCCGTCGTGGATGCGGGCCCCGCGGGTGTCCACGCCGAGCCCCCGGAGGACCCTGCGCACCGCCCGCGCGGCGCCGTCGAACGAGGCCGGCTCCCCGACCGCGAGGGCGGTCTGCCGGGCGAGGACCTCGGCGCCCTCGTTGTCGCTCACCTCCAGGATGTGCTGGACGATCTGGGCGAGCGGGGCGCTGCTGACCGACGCGATCTCGTCCGACCCCGCGGGCGCCACCGCGGCGACCGGCCGGCCCTCGACCCGGACCCCGCGCTTGGCCAGCGCGCGGACGAACGCCTCCGCGGCGGTCGCCGCCGGGTCCGGGCTGCGGGCCTCGAGGCCCGGCTTCAGCCGTCCCTCGTCCACCCACAGCGGGGAGATCTCGCTGACCACGTCGTCGGTGACGTAGTCGGCCGGCCACTGCGGGCTGATGCCGGGGCCGGTGAACAGCGTGGCGTCGTACCTCAGCCGCACCTTCGTCCGGCCCAGCCCGGCCAGGCCCTTCGCGGTGGCGCGCGCGAGGGTCTGCAGGTCGGCGCGCGCGGGGTAGGTGCCCTTGCTGGCGTCCTCGGGGTAGGTGCCCTCGTTGATGCTCGGCGTGCGCTCGAGCAGCGGGTCGCCGCCGCCGACCAGCGTGACGACCCGGCCGTGCCGACCGGCCAGCACGCGGGTGGTGAACCGGTGGTCGGGTCCGAGCGCGGACAGCGCCGCGGTGGTGGTGAGCAGCTTCATCGTCGAGGCCGGGATCACCCGGTCCGCCCCGTGGCGGAAGCGGATCCGTCCGTCGCCGAGCTCGGCCACCTGGACGGCCGCGTGCGGCCCGAGCGCCTTGGCGTCCACGAGGCCGGACAGCGCCCGTCGCACGGCGACGGGGTCGACGGCGCCCCGCGGCTCCTCGGCGGCGACCGCGGCCGGGGGCCGGGCGACCGGGAGGGTCAGCCCCGCGGGTGGCGGCACCTCCGCCGGCTCGGTGACCGGGGACGGGTAGTCGAGGCCGAACCAGCGGGTGCCGAGCTGGAACTGGTAGGCGAGCCCGGCCAGCACGAGCACTAGCACGACCAGCCCGGCGGTGATCCGCCGCAGCCACCGCCCGGCGTGGCTTACGTCACCTTCCGGCACCTCGGACCCCTCTCGAATGCACGTTTTCGGTCCTGGTGCGGGACACTAGCCCAGCGAGGTAGCCGAGGCGGAAGCGGAGGAAGCACAGTGGAGTTCGACGTACTGGTAGAGATTCCCAAGGGACAGCGCAACAAGTACGAGGTCGACCACGAGTCCGGGCGCATCCGCCTGGACCGCACACTGTTCACCTCCACGCAGTACCCGGCCGACTACGGCTTCATCGAGGACACCCTCGGCCTCGACGGTGACCCGCTCGACGCGCTGGTGATCCTCCAGGAGCCGACCTTCCCGGGCTGCCTGATCCGCTGCCGGGCCATCGGCATGTTCCGGATGACCGACGAGGCCGGCGGCGACGACAAGGTGCTCTGCGTCCCCGCGACCGACCCGCGGCTGGAGCACCTGCGCGACGTCAGCCACGTGTCGAAGTTCGACCGGCTGGAGATCCAGCACTTCTTCGAGGTCTACAAGGACCTCGAGCCGGGCAAGTCCGTCGAGGGCGCGAACTGGGTCGGCCGCCTCGAGGCGGAGGCGGAGGTCACCGCCTCCTTCGAGCGCTTCAAGGAGCACGGCACCCACTGACCGATTACCAAGGTATGCCGGGAATCTGTCGCTCCCCGTGGTGATCGCACCACGGGGAGCGACAGGTTTCCACGGGGAGTACGACGCCCGGGCGCTGAGCGCGACGGGCTCGATCGGCGCGGGCGCGGGCTGAGGCGCGGGCACGGCAGCCGGATCGGCGCGGGATCGGCCGCCGGGTCAGGAGCCGGGTCAGGAGCCGGGGCGCTCCAGGATCTCGGCGCGCAGCATCTCCCGCGGCACGGCGAGCGCGTCGACGAGCTCGCCGGCCAGCGGCCTGACCCGCCGGCACAGCTCGCCGACCCGCCTGGTCACCGCCTTCGACCGCTCCTTGGAGAGCCGGCCGTGCTCGAGGAACCAGCCCCGGTCGCTCTCGACGCACGAGAGCGCGAAGAGGTCGCAGAGCAGCGCGAGCGCCTCCCGGTTCGGACCGTCCTCGACCGAGGCGAGCTTGTCGAGGAACGCCTCCAGCACGATGCGCTCCGCGTGCGCCCGGGCCGCCGCAATCACGTGGTCCTGGCAGAGGCTGAACACCTCGGCCGGGTCGGCCCCGGAGTCCATGCCCCGCTTCAGGCGACGGGCCACGGACGCGAGCGTGTGC
The DNA here is from genome assembly GCA_963838025.1 of uncultured Actinomycetota bacterium. GTDB lineage: Bacteria > Actinomycetota > Actinomycetes > Propionibacteriales > Nocardioidaceae > Nocardioides_B. Next base: position 59,368 of record CAWIPF010000001.1, on the reverse strand, counting down.
TCCTCGCGCCACACCAGCAGCTCGAGCTGGTGGTCGGGGTCGAGCAGCCCGGCGTCGTCGTCCTCGCCGCCGTCCCGGCCGCCGGGGACCACTCCCCTGAGCCGCTCGAGCAGGGTGCGGGCACTGGTCCGCTCCAGCACCGTCTCGACGGCGGTGGCGGCCACGAAGCGCACCATGCCGATCTGGTCCAGCTCGCCGAACTCGGAGGCGTAGTCGGTGAGCAGCCCCTTGGCGACCAGCTGCAGCAGGATGGTGTTGTCGCCCTCGAACGTCGTGAACACGTCGGTGTCGGCGCGCAGCGCGTCGAACCTGTTGACCGAGAGGTAGCCCGCGCCGCCGCACGCCTCCCGGCACTCCTGGATGGTGCGGGACGCGTGCCAGGTGCCCAGGGCCTTGGTGGCCGCAGCGCGTGACTCGAGCGCGCGGCGCTCGTGCTCGGACGCGTCGTCGGCGGAGAACACCTCGTGCAGGTCCGCGGCCACGCGCTCCTGGGCGAAGTGCATCGCGTAGGTCCTGGCCAGCAGCGGTAGCAGCCGGCGCTGGTGCATGCCGTAGTCGAGCAGCAGCTCCTCGCGGTCCGACCCGGGGGACCCGAACTGCCGGCGCGACAGCGCGTACCTGACCGCGATCGTCAGCGCGACCTTGCCGGCGTTGATGGCGGCGCCGCCCACGCAGACCCGGCCCTGCACCAGCGTGCCGAGCATGGTGAAGAACCGCCGGTCGGGGTTGTCGATGTCGGAGCGGTAGCGCCCGTCCGCGGTGACGACCGCGTAGCGGTCCAGCAGGTTCGCGCGCGGCACCCGGACCCGGTCGAACCACAGCCGGCCGTTGTCCACGCCGTTGAGGCCGATCTTGCGGCCGCAGTCCTCGATCCTGATGCCGGGCAGGACGTTGCCGGCCTCGTCGCGGATGGGTACGACGAACGCGTGCACGCCGTGCGACTCACCGTCGACGACCAGCTGGGCGAAGGCCACCGCGAGCCGGGCGTGCTCCGCGGCGTTGCCGATGTAGTCCTTGCGGGCCCGGTCGTCCGGGGTGTCGATGACGAAGTCGCCCGCCTGCGCGTCGTAGGTCGCGACGGTGCCGAGCGCCTGGACGTTGGAGCCGTGGCCGGTCTCGGTCATCGCGAAGCACCCGAGCAGCCGGCCGGCGATCAGGTCCTCGAGGTAGGCGTCGTGATGGTGCCGGGTGCCGAGCTGCAGGATCGCGCCCCCGAAGAGGCCGAACTGCACCCCCACCTTCGTGACCACGGAGAGGTCGCCGAGCGCGAGCGTCTCGAAGGCGGCCACGGAGGCACCGATGTCGGCGCCGCCGCCGTACTCCTTGGGGAAGCCGAAGCCGGTCTGGCCGGTCCCGGCCATCATCAGCACCAGGTCGAGCACCCGCCGGCGGTACTCGGGCACGGGCAGCTCCTCGGCGTCCTCGAGGATCGAGGCGTGCTCGACCAGGTTCGCCCGGACCAGCCGCCGGACCTCGGCGTAGCGCCCGTCGAGCAGGGCGGTGAGCCGGGGCACGTCCAGCGTGGTCATGGCCTCACTGTGCCACCGTTGGCCGCGGGGCAAACCAGGGCGCGCGCGGGCTCACAGCCGGACGGCGAAGTCCGGGTACCAGGCGTAGATCGAGTTGTAGCGCACGTCCGCGCCGGTGTGCGGCGCCTCGATGAAGCGCCCGCCGCCGAGGTACAGCGCCACGTGGTGGATCCCGCTCGGGGCACCGTTGGACGACCAGAACAGCAGGTCGCCCGGCCGGGCGTCGCTGACGGCGATCGGCGTGCCGGCGTCGTACTGCGCGACCGAGTAGTGCGGGAGGTAGACGCCGGCCGCGGCCCAGGCGCCCTGGGTCAGCCCGGAGCAGTCCCAGCTCGACGGTCCGGTGGCACCCCACCGGTACGGCTCCCCGAGCTGGGCGCGCGCGAACGAGATCGCCTGACTGACACCACTCGGGGCCGGGGCCGGAGAGGGCGCCGGGGGATTGGGGGCAGGCGCCGGGGGGGTTGCCGGCTCCGGCCCCGAGTCGTCTTTCTGGGTCGCCTTCGCGGCCGCGGCCGCTCGGGCGGCCGCCTCCGCGCGGGCCTTCTGCTCGGCCCGGGCCTTCGCCGCCGCGGCGGCCTCGGCGGCCGCCTTGGCGCGTGCCGCGGCGCGCGCCTCGCGTCGGGCCCGGGCCTCGGCGCGCTTGCGCGCGATCTCCTCGAGCGCGGCCTGCCGTTGCCGGGCCAGCGCGACCGAGACACCCTGCGCCCGCGCGAGCTCGCGGACCAGCCGCGCCTTCTCGACCCGGACCGCGTCTGCCTCGGTCTGGGCCTTCCGGGCCGCTCCGGCGGCGGCGTCGCGGGCGGCCCGTGCCTTCGCCGCGAGACTGACCTGGTCGGCCTTCGCCTGGGCGGCCTGGCGCTCGAACACCCGGGCGAGGGCGTCCGCGGCCGCGAACCGCTGGTAGTCCGACTGCAGCGACGTGGAGGCGCCCTGGAAGCCGACGTACTGGTCCAGCACGCCCTCGGGGCCGTCGGCGCCCATCAGCGCGCTGAGCGAGGAGAGCTGGTCGCCCTGCTGGTAGGAGGCCGCGACCAGGGCGCCGAGACGGTCGCGCTCGTCGGCGACCTTGGCGCGCGCCTTCGCGGCGTCGGCGCGGGCCTGGTCGAGCCGCTGCCGGGCCTGCTCCAGGCGCCACATCGCTCCGTTGTAGGCCTCGGAGGCCTGCTCGGCACGCAGCTGGGCGCTCTGCTCGCGCTGGTTCGCGAGCAGCAGCCGGGCCTTGATCGCACCGACGTCGCGCTGCTTGTGGGCGGCCCGGTCCCGGGCCTGCTGCACCTGCGCCTGGCTCGGGTAGGCATGGTCTCGCCCCTGACCGGGGTCGGCCACCGCGGAGGGGCCGGCCGCCAGGCCCAGCGTGAGGACCAGGAGTCCGGCAACCGTGAGCCGAAGACGTCGCACCGCGTTCCTTTCGTGTCCCGGTCCTGTGGCCGGTTCCGTACCGGTTGTGGCCGGTCGCGTGCCGGTTCCAGTGCCGGTCGAGCCGCTTCCCCGGCGGCTCGACCGGCTGCTGGTTCCGGGTCCGGGTCGCTGGTCCTCCCACAAACCAGCAGCCCGTCCGACCGAACCGCGTCCCCCGAGGAGGCGCAGCACGACGCTAGTGCTCATCTGTCACAAAGGAAACAGTTTTAACAAAAAAAACTTTGGTCACATGGCGTGTCCTCTTGACAAACTACAACGTTGTAATTCTAGATCCTGGCCAATTTAGGATGATTTGGCCGCGCGGGCCGGGTCGACGAGAGCCGCGCAGGCGGACCCGCACCCGCCCGGCGGGGTCGCTGGCCGGGCGCGGTCGGCGACGCCAGGGCGGGCCGGCCGCACGAAGGTCGGCACAAAGGTCGGCACGAAGGTCGCGCGGGAAGAAGTCTCCCGGCAGGGCCACGGGAAGAAGTCGCGCGAACGGGCCGCCCGAAGGAAGTCGTCTTGGAAAGGTGGCCGAAGACGACGGAAGGTCCCGCCCCATTGGGAGGTTGGGGCGGGACCCTCGCGTGGTCGCTCGGTGCTGTTCCATTGGGAGGTTGGAACACCGTTCGAGCTCCCCGGGATCCACTGCCGTCCCACGCGGGGTAGCGCACGGCGTGCGTGCGGTCGTACCCCCCACCCCTGCGATGGCCCGGCACCGGTGTCGAGATCCCCCCGGATCTCTGTTCCCTTGGCAGCAAGGATACGGGAATTGCCATGGTAAAAAGGCGACAAAACGGACACCCGATTGGGGGATGTTTGCCCCCAAGCGGACTATTGCCCAACCACCCGCATCGACTAGGACGACGGGGACAGCTCCTCGACCGGGACGCTCGCGGTGGAGGTGGTCGGATGCGCCGCCCGCCCGTGCCGGTCGAACTTCTGGCCGGTGGCCAGGCCCCCGAGCCAGACCGACACCCAGGCGATGAGGGCTCCGGCGACGTCGTCGGCGATGTAGTGCCAGCCGAAGTACAGGGTCGAGACCACGGTCAGCCCGAAGTACACCCACATCGCCCAGCGGATCAGCGAGTGCCGGACGGTGTAGTGGGTGATCAGGGTCAGCGTCAGGATGATCCCCACGTGCAGCGACGCGAAGCCGGCCACGCTCTGGATCGAGTCGCCCAACGGGTTGTAGAGGACGTCGATGCGTGAGTAGTACAGCCCGTCCTGAAGGGACTTCACGCCGTTCTGCACCAGGTCGACGTACAGCCACGGGTAGGAGAACGCCGGCCCCAGCGTCGGCACCGCGTAGTAGCTGGCGGTGCCCAGCGCCCAGGCCAGGCACTGCGCCGTGGCGAACCAGTACCCGTAGCTGATGTTGCGGGACCAGACCAGGAACACGATCAGGGACAGCGGCGAGACCGGCAGGAACAGCAGGTACACCGCACCGAGCACGTGGGCGGCCAGGTCGTCCCCGAGCAGCTGGTGCAAGAGCACCGCCGGCTCGTGCCCGAACATCAGCGTCCGGTCGATGCTGTGCAGCAACGGGTCCTGGACGCCGTTGAAGACGCGAGGCAGGTAGTTCTTCAGGTTCCGGTAGCTGACGTAGGTGACGTAGAAGCTGACCAGCCCGATGACCACGAGCTGGATCCGGTCGCGGGTCCAGTGCTCCCGGACGATGGTCCGGGCCTGCGTCGGGAACGAGCGCGGCCGGCGGCGGGCCCGCCACGCCGAACGAGGCAGCACGTCGGCGACGAATGCGCCGAGCAGCATCACCGGCAGCTTGAACCACGACGGCCCCAGCGAGCCGTCCGGGTCCTTCAGCGGCTCGTGCAGCGCGAGGCTCGCCGCCACGGCCAGCACCCCCATGACGAGGGCGACTCCGACCAGGAGCCCGTATGCGCGGCGGTTCACAACGCCCGAGTGTAGGAGACGTTCAGCCACGAGGGAGTACGGCGGTCCGCGATAGGTCCAGCCGCAGCCCGACCTGGTGCCCGACGCTGACCTCGGCCCGCTCGGCGGCCACCGCATGCACCTCCCCGAGTCCCTCGACGTCGACGGTCAGCCGCAGCAGCTCCGGGGTCATCCGTGCGGACCGCACGATGCCCCGCAGCGGGCCGGCGGGGTCGTAGCGCAGGGCCGAGCGGCGCAGCGCGACCGCGGCCACCCGCTCGGTGGACCCGCCGGCCGCCAGCGCCCGGGCGGCCGCCTCGCCGGCGAGCACGGTCGCGTAGCCGAGGAACCGGGCCGCCTCGGCGTCGACGGGGGCCCGCCACACCTCGTCGACGGTGCCCGCCTGCACCACGCGGCCGGCCCGCATCAGCGCCATCCGGTCGGCCACCGCGAACGCCTCCTCCTGGTCGTGGGTCACCAGCAGGGCCGTCGTGCCGGCGGCGAGAAGGATCCTGCGGAGGTCGGCGGCGAGCCTCTCCCGCAGCCCGGTGTCGAGCGCGGACAGCGGCTCGTCGAGCAGCAGCAGCCGGGGCTCGACGGCCAGCGCACGCGCCAACGCGACCCGCTGGCGCTCGCCCCCGGACAGGGTGGCGGTGCTGCGGCCGCCCAGCCCGGGCAGCCCCACCAGCTCGAGCAGCTCGTCGACCCGGCGGGCGACCTCGCGGCGCGGCCGGTGACGCAGCCGCATCGGGTAGCCGACGTTGCCGGCCACCGACTGGTGCGCGAACAGCTGCCCGTCCTGGAACATCAGCGCGAAGCCGCGCCGGTGCGTGGGCACCCCGGCCAGGTCCTGCCCGTCGTACGCCACGGATCCGGCGTCGAGCGCCTCGAGGCCCGCGACCGCCCGCAGCAGCGTCGACTTGCCGCACCCGGACGGACCGAGCACGGCGAGCACCTCGCCCTCGGAGAGCTCGAGGCTGACGTCGTCGACGGCGACCGTCTCCTCGAAGCGGACCGAGACGTGGCGGAGGGAGAGCACCTCAGAATGCTCCCATCGAACCGATCCGGACCCGCTCGACGAGCGCCATCACGCCGACGGTGACCAGGCCGAGCAGCACGGAGGCGGCGAGGGCCATCCCGAAGTTCTCCGCGCCGGGGCGGCCGATGAGCTGGTAGATCACCACGGGAAGCGTCGGCCGGTCGGGACGGGCCAGGAAACTGGTCGCCCCGAACTCCCCCAGCGAGACCGCGAAGGCCAGGCCGGTGGCCGCCAGCAGCGGCCGCCAGACCACGGGCAGGTCGACGGCGAGCAGCACCCGGGCCGGGCCGGCGCCCAGGGAGGCCGCTGCCTGCCGCTGGCGCGGGTCGATGCCGCGCAGCACCGGCGCGACGGTGCGCACCACCAGCGGCAGGGCCACCAGGGCCTGGGCCACCGGCACCAGCCACGGCGAGCCGCGGAAGTCGACCGGCGGCCGGTCGAGCGTGATCAGGAACCCGAAGCCGAGGGTCACCGCGGACACCCCGAGCGGCAGCATGAAGACGGTGTCGAGGGCGGCCAGCGCCCGGCGCTCGCGGCGGCTGCGACCGGTGCGGGAGACCACCACCGCGACCAGCACGCCGAGCAGCATCGCCAGCAGGGTCGCGTCGACGGCGATCCGCCACGAGTTCGCCAGCGCCTCCCACACGGGGACCAGCAGCGCGTTGCCGCGACCGGTGCTGCCGAGCGCCCGGTAGTTGGCCAGCCCCCAGCCGCCGGCGGTGCGCAGCGACCCCGTGACCAGCGCGGCCAGCGGGGCGGCAAGCAGCAGCAGCGCGGCCGCGGTGACCGCCACCGCGGGCAGGTCCCCCCGGCGTACGGCGCGCGTGGCGGAGGTCGCGCCGACCCGGGCGAGGGCCTGCTCGCGGCGTCTGCGGGTGCGCTGCGCGACGCCGAGCAGGCCGGTCACCACCACCAGCTGGAGCACCGACAGCGCGGCCGCCGACCGCAGGTCGAGCAGCTGGGTGGTGAGCAGGTAGATCTCGGTCTCGACGGTGGCGTAGCGGAGCCCGCCGAGGGTGAGCACCACGCCGAAGGCGGTCGCGCAGAACAGGAAGACCACGCTCGCCGCGGACACCACCGCGGGCGCCAGCGCCGGCAGCGTCACCGTGCGCAGCACCTGCCGGGGCGACGCGCCGAGCGCAGCGGCGGCCTCCTCGGGGCGCCGGTCCATGCCCTCCCAGAGCGCGCCGACGGTGCGCACCACGACGGAGAGGTTGAAGAAGACCATCGCGGCGACGATCGCGGCCGGGGTGCCGTCGAGGCCCAGCCCGCCGAGCGGCCCCGAGGAGGCGAGCAGGGTGCGGAACGCGACGCCGACCACGACGGTCGGCATCACGAACGGCACCATCACGAAGGCCCGCAGCGCGCCGCGCCCGGGGAACCGCAGCCGGTGCAGCACGTAGGTCACCGGCAGGCCGACCAGCAGCGTGAGCGCGGTGGCGAGCGCCGACGACCACAGCGTGAACCACAGCACCCGGCGGAACCGCGAGCCGCCGAGCAGCGCGAGGACGGCGCCCGGGTCGAACCGGCCGTCCGCCCAGAACCCCTGCGCGAGCATCCCGCTGACCGGCAGCAGGAAGAAGACGCCGAGCACCGCCAGCGGGACCGCCGCGAGGGCGGCGACCCCGAGGCGGGCACCCAGCCGTGACCTCATCCGGTCGCGATGTCGGTCCAGGTGCGCAGCCAGGCGTCGCGGTTCGCGTCGATGGTCGCCGGGTCCACCGTGTAGGGGTGGTCGGCGACCTTGGCGAACCTCGCCCACTGCGGCGGGAGCGCGACGCCCGCGTCGACCGGGAAGACGTACATGTTGTCCGGCAGCGCGGCCTGGAAGGACTTCTGCTGCATGAAGTCGATGAACGCCTTCGCACCGGCCGGGTTCTTCGCGCCGTGGAGCAGCCCGGCGTACTCCACCTGGCGGAAGCAGGTGTCGAGCAGCGCGCTGGTGGTCGGCTTGCTCCCGCCCTTGGGGATCGTGAACGGCGGCGAGGAGGCGTAGGAGACCACGATCGGCCGGTCACCCTTGCCGCCCCCGGCGGTGAAGTCGACCTCGTAGGCGTCGGACCAGCCGGAGGTGACCTTCGCGCCGTTGGCCATCAGCCGCTTCCAGTAGCCCTGCCAGCCGTTCTCGCCGTACTTGCCCACGGTGGCCAGCAGGAAGGCCAGCCCGGTCGAGGAGGTGCTGGCACCCGGGGTGACCAGCAGGTCCTTGTAGGCGGGCTTGGTCAGGTCGTCGAGCGTCCTCGGCTCGGCGAGGCGGTGCTTGGCGAACCAGGTGTCGTCGACGTTGACGCACACGTCGCTGTAGTCGACCGGCGTCAGGTCGGCGGCCCCCTGCTGGTCGGCCGGCTCGAACCGCTTGGCCGAGTCGGCCTCGGTCGCCGGGGTGTACGGCGCGAGCACGCCCTGGTCGACCGCGCGCGAGGCGAACGTGTTGTCGATGCCGTAGGTCATGTCGGCGATCGGCGACCCCTTGGTCAGCACCAGCTTGTTGGTCAGCTGGCCGGCGTCACCGTTGGACTCGATCTTGACCGTGTAGCCGGTCTGCTTCGTGAACTGCCGCATGACCGCCTTCGACATGGCCCAGGAGTCATGGGTCGCGACGACCACCTGGGTGTTCTTCTTGCCGGCCCCACCGCCCTGGTCCGACGTGCCCCCGACCGAGCAGGCGGTGAGGCCGAGGGCCGCGGCGGAGGTCAGCGCGACCAGCGCCGACGCCCGCGTGTGCTGCGTGAACATGTGCTCTCCCAAGAGTGATCCGGGAGGGTTCCGCGCAAGGCGGAAAGAGTCTCGACTTCCTTCGCCGGTACGAGCCGGAGCAGGTTCGAGGGTCTGCGGCCGATTCCGCACTCTCAGCGCCCGGTGGCGCTCCCCTGTCGTTCTTGGGGCAAACCTACACCCGCTCGTCAGCCGAGGTGCCCGCGGACCGAGGCGTGGCCCTTGAGCAGGTTGCGGGCGATGGTGCGGCGCTGGATCTCGTCGGTGCCCTCGTAGATGCGCAGCAGCCGCAGCTCGCGGTACCACCGCTCGACGGGGAGCTCGCGGGTGTAGCCCATGCCGCCGTGCATCTGCAGCACCCGGTCCACGATCTCGTTGGCCTTCTGCCCGCCGTAGAGCTTGGCCATCGACTGGCCCTGGCGCGAGTCCAGCCCCGCGTCGACCTGCCAGGCCGCGGCCAGCACCAGCCAGCGCAGCGCCTCGATCTCGACCGCCGAGTCCGCGACCATCCACTGGATGGCCTGCCGCTCGGCGATCGGCCGGCCGAAGGTGACCCGGTTGCGGGCGTGCTCCATCCCCATCTCGACGAGCCGCTCGCAGGCGCCGAGCGCGCGGGCCGGCAGCATGTAGCGGCCCTTGCCGATCCACCGCATCGCCAGCTCGAACCCCTTGCCCTCCTCGCCGAGGATCGCCGAGTGCGGCACCCGCACGTCGTCGAAGACGAGCGCGGCCGGGCCCCACTGGCCCATGGTGTCGATGTGCTCCGAGCGCCAGCCCGTCACCCGGTCGGCGAGGAAGCAGGTGACGCCGCCGTTCGCGCCCTTCTCGGGGTCCGTCACGGCGAACACCATGGTGAAGTCGGCCTCGTTGCCGCCGGTGATGAACGTCTTCTCGCCGTTGATCACCCACTCGTCACCGTCGCGTACGGCGCGGGTGCGGATCGCCCGCGCGTCGGAACCGGCCCCTGGCTCGGTGATCGCGAAGCAGCTCTTCCGGTCGCCGTTGATCGTCGGCACCAGGTAGCGCTGCCTCTGCTCGTCGTTGGCGAGGAAGAGGATGTTGTCGGCGTCGCCGGCGAACCGGAACGGCACGAACGACCGACCCAGCTCGATCTCGATCAGCGCGCTCGTCACGGCGCCCAGACCCATCCCGCCGTACTCCTGGGGGGTCTGCACGCCGAAGAACCCGGCCTGCTTCGCCTTCCCCTGGAGGCTCTCGAGCTCCTCGCGGGTGATCCCGGGCTCGTGCCGCCGCTCCCGGACCAGCACGTCCGGCTCGAGGGGCATGATCTCCTTGCGCACGAACGTGCGCACCCAGTCGCGGATCTCCCGCTCCTCGTCGGACAGGGTCAGGTCCATGTCGGCTCCCCGGGTCGGTCGTGGCGGTGCTCCTGGGTGAGACTAGCCCCAGGCGGGTAGCCTCCCCGTGGCCGCGCCAGAGTCGAGGGAAGGACCCCGGTTTGCCGAGTCTCCAGCACCAGCTGCTCACGCGGGTGATCCCCGTGGTGCGACGCAGCCGCGAGGTGCGCGACCCGGAGGCGGTGCGCCGCGACGTGCTGGCCTCGCGCACCGGCACCGAGCCGCTCCCCCCGCCCAGGCTGGTCCGCGGCCTCGAGGTGGCCCGGGTCGACGGCTACGACTTCCCGGTCCTGTCCCTCCGGGTGGCCGGCTCCGCGCCGGTGCGGAGCATCCTCTACCTGCACGGAGGCGGGTACGTCGGCCAGGTGGACCGGTACCACTGGGGCTACGTCGCGGCGCTGGCCCGGCGGCTCCGGGTGCGGGTCGTGGTGCCGGCCTACCCGCTGGCGCCGGAGCACACCTGGCGCGATGCGCACCCGCCGCTCCTCGCGCTCACCGAGCAGGTCGCGATCGAGTCGCCGCAGGGCGTGGTGCTGATGGGCGACTCCGCCGGCGGCGGGCTGGCCCTCGCGCTGGCCCAGCAGCTGCTCCGGCGTCCCGGTCCGCGGCCCACGCACGTCGTGCTCGTGTCGCCGTGGGTGGACCTGACCAGCAGCACCGCCGGGACCGCCGAGGCGTCCGCGCGGGACCCGTGGCTGCGGCTGTCGAAGATCGAGCTCTACGCGTCGTGGTGGGCCGGCGACGACGACCTCGCCCGCGCCGAGCTGAGCCCGCTGTTCGGCGAGCTCGCCGGGCTGCCCCCGCTGCTGGTGCTCTGCGGCACCCGCGACACACTGTGGCCCCAGGTCGCGGAGCTCGTGCGCCGGGCGTCCGCCGCGGGCACCTCCGTCACCTACCACGAGGAGCCGGGACTGATGCACGTCTACCCGATCCTGCCGATCCCCGAGGCGAGGCCCGCCATGGACCAGGTGGCCGCATGGCTGCGATGACCTCCCTGTGGCGGTCCCTGCGCTCACCGTTCTGGGTCGCCCGGATCGTGGGCGTGGTCGGGGCGGTGACCTTCGTCAGCGCGGTGCTGCCGAGCTTCCGCGACCGGACCCACCTCATCACCCAGATCCTGCCCGCGGTGTTCCCCGCCGCCGCGACCACCGGGGCGGCGGCGCTGGGCCTGATCCTCATCGCGCTCTCCCGCGCCCTGCGCCGGGGCAAGTACCGGGCGTGGCTGCTGGCGACCGTGCTCAGCGCGGTCACCGTGCTGCTGCACCTGGTGAAGGGACTCGACGTCGAGGAGGCGGCGCTGTCCCTGGCGCTGTTCGTGCTGCTGGTCAGCGCCCGGTCCCGGTTCACCGCGAAGCCCGACCCGCGCTCGATGGTGCGGCTGGCCGAGGTGCTGGTGCTGGGCCCGATCGTGGCGACGGTGCTCGGCTGGCTGTGGCTCACCGTGGACTCCGACGGCCAGGCACCGGGCACGAGCTGGACCGACCGCGTGGTGCACGCGTTCCTGGGGCTGGTCGGCATCACCGGCCCGGTGCGGTTCCTGGACCAGGTCGACGGGGACCGGGCCGCGGTCGCGCTGGTGGTCCTCGGTGCGTCCGTCGTGCTGCTGGCGGTGCTGGTCGCGCTGCAGCCCGCCGGGGGCCCGCACCCCCTCACCACCGACGAGCGGGAGCGGCTGGAGCGGCTCCTCGACCGGTGGGGGGGCATCGACTCGCTGTCCTACTTCGCGCTGCGTGACGACCGGTCGGTGATCTACTCCGCGTCCGGCAAGGCCGCGGTGACCTACCGCGTGGTCGGCACCGTCTCGCTCGCGGCCGGTGACCCGATCGGCGACCCGGAGGCGTGGCCGGGGGCGATCTCGGCGTGGCTGGCCGAGGCGAAGTCCTTCGGCTGGGTGCCCGCGGTGCTCGCCGCCAGCGAGCGCGGCGCCGAGGCGTTCCACCGGGCCGACATGGACGCCCTCGAGCTCGGTGACGAGGCGATCCTGCACGTCGACGACTTCTCGCTCGAGGGGCGGAGCATGCGGGTGGTCCGCCAGGCGGTCTCGCGCTGCAACCGGGCCGGCCTCACGGTCACCTGCTCGCGGGTGGGCGACCTCGACCCGGACACGCTGGCGGACATCACGACCAAGGCCGACGAGTGGCGCGACGGCGAGGTCGAGCGCGGGTTCTCGATGGCCCTGGGCCGGTTCGGCTCGCGGGAGGACGAGGGCTCGGTGGTGGTGCAGTCCCGGGACGAGTCCGGTGAGCTGCGTGGCCTCCTGCACTTCGTGCCGTGGGGCAAGGACGGCCTGTCGCTGGACCTGATGCGCCGCGACCGGGCCTCCGAGAACGGCATCGTCGAGCAGATGGTCGCGGGCCTGATGGCCAACGCCCCGGCGCTCGGCGTGCGCCGGGTGTCGCTGAACTTCGCCGTGTTCCGCTCGGTCTTCGCGCGCGGCGAGCGGCTCGGCGCCGGCCCGGCCCTCCGGGTCTGGCGCTCGATCCTGCTCGCGGCCTCCCGCTTCTGGCAGATCGAGTCGCTCTACCGCGCCAACGCCAAGTACCAGCCCGAGTGGGTGCCGCGCTTCGTCTGCTTCAGGTCCTCGGCCGACCTCCCGCGGGTGAGCGTGGCCGCGCTGCGCGCGGAGGCGTTCCTGGTGGCGCCGGGCTGGGTGCAGAGGCTCACCTCCCGCTGGGGCTGAGCCACCGGAGGCTTCCGCTTTCCTCGGGGCGGGTCGAGAATCGAAGCCGCAGGCACGACGAGGAGGCCACCCCATGACGACGCGACTCAACCCCTACCTCAGCTTCCGCGACACGGCCCGGCAGGCCATGGACTTCTACCACTCGATCTTCGGGGGCGAGCTGACCACCAGCACCTTCGCCGAGTTCCAGGCCGGCCAGGACCCGGCCGAGCAGGACAAGATCATGCACTCGATGCTGGTCGCCCCCGGCGGGCTGGTCCTGATGGCCGCCGACACCCCGAACGGCATGGACTACACGCCCGGCAACGGCTACTCGGTCTCCCTCAGCGGTGACGACGAGGCGGAGCTCCGCGTCTACTGGGACCGGCTCTCCGACGGCGGCACCGTCACCATGCCGCTCGCCACCGCGCCCTGGGGGGACACGTTCGGGATGTGTGTCGACAGGTACGGCGTGGCCTGGCTGGTGAACATCGCGGGCGAGGGCCCCGCGACCGCGGCGACCTGAGCCGGCGCGGGGCCGCACCCGCGGCACTAGGCTCGCCGCCATGACCGAGCACGTGCGCACGGCGACGTTCGACGAGCTGGACCCGCGCACGGCCTACCTGCTCTGGCAGCTGCGCGAGGCCGTCTTCGTGGTGGAGCAGCGCTGCCCCTACCCGGAGCTGGACGGGCGCGACCTCGAGCCGGGGACCCGGCACGTGTGGGTCGAGGACGAGGGTGTCCCCGTCGCCTACCTCCGCCTCCTCGACGACGGGGAGCAGTGGCGCATCGGCCGGGTCCTGGTGGCCGGCGGCCACCGCGGTGCCGGCCTCGCCGCGAGGCTGATGGCCGCCGCGCTCGACCTCGTCGGCGACCGGCCGTCGCGGCTCGACGCCCAGTCCTACCTGGCGGGCTGGTACGCCCGCTTCGGCTACCGGCAGACCGGGGAGGAGTTCCTCGAGGACGGGATCCCGCACGTCCCGATGAGCCGTCAGGCGCCGACGGCGCGGTAGACCCGCACGCCCTCGCTCTCGCTGCGCGCGACCCGGCCCCGGGCGACGAGCAGCTCGAGGTGCGCCATCGTCTCCATGCTCGCGAGCGCGGCGTTGAACACGTCCAGCTCGGCCATCGCGCGGGCGTGCCTGGTCCAGGGCAGCTCGTGGGCGACGTCGTAGGCGGTCTCCCGGCCCGACTCCACCGCGGCCAGGCACAGCGCCAGCCGCTCGTCGTGGTGCGCGACCAGCTCGTCCACGCGGGCGTGGCTCGACGCCGTCACCGGCCCGTGCGCGGGCAGCAGCCGCAGGTCGGGCATCGCGCGCACCTTGGCCAGCGAGCCGAGGAAGTCCCCGAGCGGCTGCGCGGCGTAGGCCGGCTCGAACCCGATCGAGGGCGTGATCGTGGGGAGCACGTGGTCACCGGCGAACAGCAGGCCGGCGGCCCGGTCGGCGAACACGAAGTGCCCCTGCGTGTGGCCGGGCGTGGCGACCGCGTCGAGGGTGCGGCTGCCGACCGCCAGCGCGTGGTCCTGCTCGAGCCAGGCGTCGGGGTACTCGTAGTGCGCGGTGGGCGGCGTGGCGCCCTCGAACGCCTTCGCCCAGGCGCGGGCCACCGTGGCCGCGCCGGCGCGCTCGAGCTGCGCCAGCGTCGGGTCGCTGTCGAGACCGTCGTCGGAGACCAGGTCGAGCGTCGCCCGGTCGCCGATCCCGAGGCTCACGTGCGACCCGAACTCCTGGCGTACGGCGACCGCCTGGGTGTAGTGGTCGCGGTGCACGTGGGTGACCAGGAACCGGGTGATGTCGCGGACCTTGTGCCCGATGCTTCCCAGGGACTCCTCGAGCCGGCGGCGCGACGCCTCGATGGCCCAGCCGCCGTCGACGAGGGTCAGCCCGTCCTCGGACTCGATCGCGTAGACGTTGACCGCACGCAGGCCGTCCATCGGCAGCGGGAGCGGGATCCGGTGGATGCCGTCGCTGACCCGGTGGGCCCCGGGCTCGGTCCAGTGCGGTTCGTCGGTCACCACGCCAGTGTCTCAGCGGGTCCCGGAGACCAGGCCGCGACCCGTCACCAGGGGCAGGTCGAGGGCGCTCACCAGGCCGGGTGCGGCGGCGACGACCGCCGCGACGCTGTTGACCAGCCGCATGGCGGTCACGATCATCCCGGAGACGTTGTGGTCCCCGTGCTCGCCGTGGTGGACGAGGTCCACGGTCATCACCGGCTCGCCCTTGACCTCGACGCGGTAGCAGCCGTCGCCGCCGGTCGGCTGCGGCCAGGCGGGCATCTGGTCGGGCTGCGTCCTGGTGACGTGCTCGAGCACGACCCGGGGCACGCCGTCGACGGTGCCGACGACCTCGAACCGCACCGCGGCCGCCGTGCCGGCGGCGATGTGGCACGACGCCACGTCGAGGTCCCGCTCGGCCGGCACCCGCTCGACCGTCTCCCGCAGCGGCTCGTCGAGGGTGAGGTCGAGGCCGGCCGCGATCTGGCGCACGACGCTGCCCCACGCCATGGACAAGATCCCGGGCTGGAACAGCATGGGCGTGTGGTCCATCGGCTTGCCGAAGCCGAAGATCTCGCCCATCACCACCGGCTGGTAGTAGGTGGAGTAGTCGGCGATCTCGGAGCAGCGGACCTCGTCGACGCGCTGGGAGAGGCTGGTCATCACCAGCGGCAGCACGTCGTTGGCGAAGCCGGGGTCGATGCCGTTGACGTGCAGGGACGCACCACCGCGCTCGCCCGCTCCCTGGATGCGGCCGACCAGGTCGGGCGGCAGGATCCCGAAGGGGTACTGCAGCACCACGGGTCCGGAGGACACCACGTTGACGCCCGCCTCGAGGAAGGACACCAGGTCGTCGATCGCCTCGAACACCCGGTCGTCGGTCATCGCCGTGTGCACGATGCAGTCCGGCCGCAGCGCGAGCAGCGCGTCCTTGTCCCGGGTGGCGAGCACCCCGAGGTCCCGGTCGAGCCCGGCGAGCCGGCCGGCGTCCTTGCCCTCCTTCTCGGGGCTCGACACCCACACCCCCACCAGCTCGAGCTCCGGCCGCGCGTCGATGCCGGCGATCGCGTGCCGCCCGACCGTCCCGGTCGACCAGGCCACCACCCTCAGCGTCATCCGACCCCCCGCTCAGGGGTGGGGGGTGCGAGGTCGGGCAGGCCGAGGTCGAGGTTGGGCTGCTCGAGCCCGCCGTCGACCTCGATCACCTTGCCGGTCAGGTAGCCGCCGGCCCGCGACGACAGGTAGAGGACCGCGGCCGCGACGTCCTCGGGCTCGCCGATCCGCCGCAGCGGCGTGACGTCCTCCATCGCCTTGCGGGTGGCGGGGTCCGAGGCCACGAACTCCAGCGCCGAGGTCATCACCGAGCCGACCGCGACGGCGTTCACGCGGATGTGCGGGTCCAGGTCGCGCGCGGCCAGCCGGGTCCAGTGCGCCAGCGCCGCCTTCGCGGTGCCGTAGGCCAGGTAGCCGCGCCCCGACAGCCGGCCGACGACCGAGGAGATGTTGACCACCGAGCCGGTGTCCGGTGCCCGCCCGTCGACACCGGCCAGCAGGTGCGGCACCGCGGCCCGGGTCAGCGCGTGCGCGGTGCTGACGTTGAAGTGGAAGGCCTCCTCGAGGTACTCGGGCGTGGTGTCGAGCAGCGCGTTGGGGATGGTGCCGCCGACGTTGTTCACGACCACGTCGAGGCGGCCGAGCTCGGCCGCGGCGGTGTCGGCGAGGCCGGCGGCCGCGTCGAGGTCCCTCAGGTCCGCCGGTACGACGACCGCGCGGCGCCCGAGCTCGCCGATGCGCGCGGCGACCCGCTCCAGCTGGTCGCGGTGGCGCGCGGACACGACCACGTCGGCGCCCGCCTCCGCGAGCGCGACCGCGGTGGCGGCGCCGATGCCGCGGCCGGCACCGGTGACCACGGCCACCCGGCCGTCGAGGCGGAACCGGTCCAAGATCATGAGGCCTCCTCGGTCACGACGCAGCGGGTGCCGCTGTAGATCGTCGGCATGCACCTGTTGCAGTGGATGCACAGTCCCTGGTCCGCGGAGCCGTCGCGCATCCGGTTGACGAGGTCGGGCTCGCGGAGCAGGGCGCGGGCCATCGCGACGAACTCGAACCCCTCGCTCATCGCCAGCTCCATCGTCTCCCGCCTGGTGATCCCGCCGAGCAGGATCAGCGGCAGGTCGAGCGCGCGCCGGAACAGCCGCGCCTTGGGCAGCAGGAAGGCCTCCTCGAACGGGTAGGACTTCAAGAAGCCCCGGCCCACGGTCCGGAGTCCGAGGTTGAGCGGGAACGGCATCGCGGCGGCGAACTCCACGAGCGGCACGTCCCCGCGGAAGAGGTACATCGGGTTGGTCAGGGAGCTGCCGGCGGACAGCTGGAGGGCGTCCAGCGCTCCGTCGGCCTCGAGCATGGTCGCGAACTCGACGGACTCCTCGACCTGGAAGCCCTTGCGGATCCCGTCGGCCATGTTGATCTTCGCGGTCACCGCGACCCGGTCGCCGACGGCGTCGCGCACCGCCCGCACGACCTCGCGCGGGAAGGAGGCCCGGTTCTCCAGGCTGCCGCCCCGCGCGTCCTTGCGGCGGTTGAGGTTCGGCGAGAGGAACGAGCTGAGCAGGTAGTTGTGGCCGAGGTGCAGCTCGAGCGAGTCGAACCCGGCCCGCACCGCGAGGCCGACCGCGTCGACGTACTGGCGGCGCACGGTCCTCAGGTCCGCGTCGGTGGCGGAGCGCACCATCTGCATGCTCAGCGGGCTCGGCATCCGGGAGGCGGCCAGCGCCTGGCGACCGTTCGACCGGCCGTTGGCGACCGGTCCGGCGTGCCCGATCTGCGCGGCGACCGCGGCCCCCTCCGCGTGGATCGCGTCGGTGAGGCGGACCAGCCCGGGCAGCGCCTGCTCGCGGAGGTGGATCTGGTGCCGGTCCGTGCGCCCCTCGGGGGCCACCGCCAGGTAGGCGACGGTGGTCATGCCGACGCCGCCGCGCGCCACCGCGAGGTGGTAGTCGACGAGCTCGTCGGTGACCAGGCCGTCGGGTGTCTTGCCCTCGAAGGTGGCCGCCTTGACCACGCGGTTGCGCAGCCGGACCGGACCCAGGGTCGCGGGCGCGAAGACGTCGGGGGTGTCCACGCCGGAAATGTAACAGGTTCTAGTTCTGCGGGGAATGCCCGGGAGCGGACAGGAGCGCCTGGGCGAGCCGCTCCCCGAAGGCGACCGCACGGCGCCGTTCGCCGGCGACGAGCGGCCCGCCGGGGGCCCTGACGAAGAAGCTGGTGGGCTCGTCGAGCGGCCGGTAGCCGAGGTGCTGGGCCACGTGCGCGGCGCGTCTCGCGGTCGACCCGGGCTGCCGGTGGCCGTCGAGCGTCCGGACGTCGAAGGTGGCCACCGCCTCGGAGTGCGCCCCGGCCGGGAGCAGCCGCAGCCAGTCCCGCAGCCCGATCCCCGGCCGCCCGTGGGTCAGATCCGTCCGGTGGGTGGGTCCGCGCCCGCGGGCCAGCACCCGGCCCAGCGAGAACGCGCGGGTCGGGCCGCCGACGACGAGCAGGTCGAACCGCTCGACGTACTCCGGGCGGGCCCCGCGCACGTCGGCCACGGTGACCTCGCCGTAGCGCCCGAGCCCCTCGCCCAGCGCCCGGGCGATCTCGGCGGTGTTGCCGTGCACGGACTCGTACACCACGAGCGCCCTCATCGCCTTCCCTCACCTCCCCGGTCCACCGGTCGTGACCAGGGTCCTCGCAGGCGGCCCGGGTCCGTCAGGGACGATGGTCCCGACCTTGGCCCCGGGTGGCGGCTGCCGGGTCCGCCCACGGGGCGGGTGGAAGATGGACGGCGTGCTGACAGACGAGCAGATCGCGGCGTTGACGACCGAGGAGCGCAGGGAGCTGATCCGCAGGCTCTCCCGGCCGGTGGACGAGATCGTGCCCTCGCGGCGCTGGCTGCGCCGCACCCGCGAGGCCTGGGTGGCGGTCATGGTGGGCAGCGCGGTCGTCCTGGTGCCCTGGATCGGCTACCTCGCCGTGTCGCTGCCGCGGGCCTACGTGGCGCACAACTGGGACCGGGCCTGGGTCGGCTTCGACCTGATCCTGCTCGTGCTGATGGTCGCCACGGCGGTCCTGGGCTGGCTGCGCCGCCAGCTCCTGGTGCTGACCGCGTTCACGACCGGCGTGCTGCTGGTCTGCGACGCCTGGTTCGACGTGATGACCGCGGCCCGCCACGACGTGGGCGGCTCGCTGCTCAGCGCGCTGCTGGTCGAGCTGCCGCTGGCCGCCGTCCTGGTCGGGGGCTCGCTGCGGGTGGTGCGGCTGACCGCCGAGCGGCTGTGGGCGCTCGAGCCCGGCCAGCCGGTCTGGCAGGTGCGCATCCCGCTTCCCGTGCGGGGGGACGCGGCGGTGGGTCGGCGAGCGGGCCGGCCACGAATCCGGGACTGAGTGGCCGACCCGCAGACTGGGGGGCTCAGGCGCGTCGTACGACGGCGACCGAACCGTGCGCGTGCTCGACGAGCGCGCGGCTGACCGACCCGAGCAGCACCGCGGCCGCCTCCCCGTGGCCACGCGAGCCGACCACGACGAGCGCCGCCTTCTCCGAGGCGATCACCAGGGCCTTGGCCGGGTCGTTCTCCACGATGAACTGCGCGACGGGGACGTCGGGGTACTTCTCGGCGAAGCCCGCGAGGCTCTCGGCCACCTCGAGCTCCCGGTCGTCCATCAGCTCGCGCCGCTGCTCGTAGCTGAGCAGCGCCGGGTAGGGGCCGTCCCCGCCCCAGGTGTGCACGACGTCGAGCGGACGGTGGGTCCACGAGGCCATGTCGAAGGCGAACTCCAGGGCCGGCTCGGACGCGTCGGTCCCGTCGACACCCACGACGATGTTCCCGTGCTGCGCCGCCTCGGTGCGCCGTACGACGACCGTGGGGCAGGCCGCGTGCGCCGACACGCCCACGCTCACCGAGCCGAGCAGGAAGGTGGCGAGCGTGCCCCGTCCGCGGGTGCCGAGCACCATCAGGTAGGCGTGCTCGGAGGCGGCGAGCAGCATCTCACGGGGTTCGAGGAGCGGCATGTGCACCGAGACCTCGAGGTCGGGCGCGAGCTTCCGGACGATGCCCAGTGCCCTGTCGGTGACCTGGCGTCCGGCCATCCGCAGGCTCTTGCGGGTGACCGCCGGGTCGACCAGCGTGCTGGCACGGGCGACGCTCCCGGCCGCGTGCGCCAGCGTCAGCGGGCGCCGGTGCTCGCGCGCGTACTCGACCGCCCATTCGATGGCTGCCTCGCTGTGGGGTGAGCCATCGACTCCCACCACCACAGAGCCCTTGACCACTGACGTTGTCATGACTTCATGGTCGCCCCCGCGCCGTCGGGCCAAATGAGTCTCAGGACTTGAGCCCTCGGGACCTTCGACCCCTGCGAAGCCCCGTCTGCCCACCTAGCGTCGAGGTGCGGGGAAACAGGGAGGCATGCGATGAAGAAGCTACTCGTGCTGGGCTCCGGCACGGCCGGAACCATGATCGTCAACAAGCTGCGGCGCAAGCTGTCTCGCAGCGACTGGCAGATCACCGTCGTGGACCAGAACGACCAGCACCACTACCAACCGGGATACCTTTTCGTCCCGTTCGGCACCTACGACCACGACCAGGTGGTCCGCTCCCGCCACACGTTCCTGCCCGACGGGGTGGACTTCGTGGTGGGCGAGATCGACAAGGTGGTCCCGGAGGCCAACCAGGTCGTGCTCGTCGACGGCAAGGAGCTCGACTACGACTACCTGGTGATCGCCACCGGCACCACCCCGAGGCCCGACCAGACCGAGGGCATGCTCGGCGAGGAGTGGCGCAAGAGCATCTTCGACTTCTACACCCTCGAGGGTGCGGAGGCGCTGGCGGAGGCCCTGCGCACGTTCGACCACGGTCGCCTGGTCATGCACATCACGGACATGCCGATCAAGTGCCCGGTCGCGCCGCTGGAGTTCACCTTCCTGGCGGAGGCGTGGCTGCGACGGCGAGGGATCCGCGACCGCGTCGAGATGGTCTACGTGACACCGCTCGACGGCGCGTTCACGAAGCCGATCGCCTCGGCGCACCTCGGCAGCCTGCTGGAGGAGCGCAAGATCCACGTCGAGCCGGACTTCATGGTCGAGCACATCGACAACGAGAACAAGACGCTGGTGTCCTACGACGAGCGCGAGGTGCCGTTCGACCTGCTGGTCACCATCCCGCTCAACATGGGCGCCGACTTCGTGGCCCGCTCCGGTCTCGGCGACGACCTGAACTACGTGAAGGTCGACAAGCACACCCTGCTGTCGACGAAGTACGACAACATCTTCGCGGTCGGGGACGCCAGCGACATCCCGGCGTCCAAGGCCGGCTCGGTGGCCCACTTCGCGGTCGAGGTGTTCGTGGAGAACTTCCTCGAGCACGTCGAGGGCCGGCCGATGACCGGGTCGTTCGACGGCCACGCGAACTGCTTCATCGAGTCCGGTGACGGCAAGGGTCTGCTGATCGACTTCAACTACGACACCGAGCCGCTGCCCGGCAAGTTCCCGATCCCCAGGATCGGCCCGCTCGACCTGCTCAAGGAGAGCCGCGCCAACCACCTCGGCAAGCTCGCGTTCCGGCACATCTACTGGAACGTCCTGCTGCCGGGCCACTCGATGCCCATCCCCACCCACATGTCCATGTCCGGGAAGATCACTTCCCCCTCGGCGAACCAGGAGTAGACGCCATGCCCACCACCACCATCGACGGCCACGTGATCCACGTCGACGACGAAGGATTCATGACGGAGTACTCCGAGTGGGACGACGACCTGGGCAAGGCGCTCGCCGCCCAGATCGGCATCGACATGACCGACGAGCACTGGAAGGCCATCCACTTCCTGCGCACCGACTACGCCGACCAGGGCGAGACCCCGACGATCCGCCGGGTCAGCACGGTCGGCGGCATCGCCACCAAGGACCTCTTCAAGCTCTTCCCGCAGAAGCCCGCCAAGAAGATGGCCTACATCGCCGGCGTCCCCAAGCCGCACGGCTGCGTCTGAGCGACAGGAGAACCCCGACATGACCACCGAAACCACACCCCTCGTCCCGTCGTTCGACGCAGCCGAGACCGACCGGAAGCTCGCGATCATCTGCTCCAAGGGCAGCCTCGACATGGCCTACCCCGGGCTGATCCTGGCCAACGCGGCCCTCGGCGAAGGCGTGGAGACGCACATGTTCTTCACGTTCTGGGGCTTCGACATGATCAACAAGAAGACCATGGGCGACCTCAAGTTCACCCCGCTGGGCAACACCGCCACGCACATGCCGCAGGGCCTGGGCGGGCTGCCGGGCATCACGCACATGGCCACCTCGAGGCTCCGCAAGTCGATCGCCGAGCTCGACGTACCCGACGTGCCCGACTTCCTCGAGCAGATCGTGGACTCCGGCGGCCACCTGTGGGCGTGCCGGATGTCCGCGGACATGAACCACCTCGACGAGCACGACCTCTATGACGGTGTCGAGGCGATCATCAGCGCCGCGGACTTCATCGAGCTGACCGCGGGAGCGCAGCTGCTGTTCATCTAGCCCACGAGGACGCGCCTGGCGACCGGGTCCGGTCGCCAGGCGCGAGTCTGTCCGGGCCCGCGGCGGCAGGCGTACGACGGCCTCCGACACCGTGTGCGTGTCGAAGGCCGTCGGTGCGCAGCGGATCAGACCGGGACCACCTCGACCGGGCAGACCTCCGAGCGGATCAGCGCCCGGACCGTGGATCCGAGCAGCAGCCCGAGCGGGGCGCCGTGGCCGCGGCGACCGAGGACCAGCAGGTCCGCACCGTGCGCGAGCTCGGCCAGCGCGACCGCGGGCCGCTGGTAGCGCAGCTCGAGCCGGGACCGCACGTCCGGGTGGCTCTCCCGCCGGCCGGCGACCAGCTCCGCCATCTCGCGCTCGACCGTCTCCACCCACTCCCGGACGAAGGCGCGGCCGCCGATCATCGCGTCGTACTGACCGGACGGGCGCCAGGCGTGCACGATGACGAGCTCGGCCCCCCGGGTGTCGGCCGCGTCGAAGGCGGCGTCGATGACCGCGCCGGAGACCGACGACCCGTCCACACCGACGACGACGCGATGGCGCCGGGACGTCGAGGGCTGCCAGCCCGGCGGCACACAGTGCACCGGGCAGTCGGCCCGGGCCGCCAGGCCCGTCGTGGTCGAGCCGACCACGAGCTTGGCGATGCTCGCCGCCCGGGGCGCGACCACGACCGCACGGGCGTCCACGCAGGCGGACAGGATCGCCTCGACCCGGGACCCGTGCTCGAGCGCGACGTCGATGGGCAGCTCGTCGCCCGCGATCTGACGGGCGAGATGCTCGGAGTCCTTGAGGATCTGGGCACCGACCTCGTGCAGGACCGGGGCGGAGAACATCGGCAGCATCGGGGCCATCGGGATGGTCTCGTGCGGGACGTGCACGAGCCGCACGCCGCAGTCGCGCCGCAACGCCTCCGCGACGCCGTAGCGCAGCGCGCGGTCGCCGTCTTCCGTGCCGTCGACGGCAATGACCACCGGCCCGCGACGGGGCCCCGCACCTGTCTCGTTCATACCCCGATGATCGTCCGGAAGGTAAAGGGAGGGCAGGGTCGGAGAGCACCACGGCGGGGGACCAAAGTCCACGGCGGGACCATCGGCCCCCCAGGTCGGTGCCGACGGCCCGTCCGCCCCGAGGCGGCGCGGCCCAGGCTGGTGCCACACCGGACGAAGGAGGCACGCTCGCCATGATGTGGGACGACTACCGTCGCGTGCACGAGGGCATGACCTGGGGAAACGGGCTGGTGATGCTGCTCGTGCTGGTTCTCTTCCTGGCCGCGATCGCCGTCTTGGCCTACGCCCTCTTCCGCGGCCTCTCGGGCGCGCCGCGCGGCGGCGGCCGCGAAGACCGTCCGGCGAACCATCTCGCCGATGCCGAGCGGACGCTGGCCGAGCGCTTCGCCCGCGGCGAGCTCGACGAGGAGGAGTACCGGCGTCGCCGAGACGTCCTCCGCTCATCCTGACCCGCCGGACCGTTGACTTCCGGTGACCCGCGTCACAGGATGAAGGAGCATCCTGCGCGGCGGGACCGAGGTCCGCTCCGGTCGCGTCGCGTACAGGATGCCCAATTCTGGTAGAGCGGTGGCTTACGCAGCTCACCGCCCGCCGAGTCGGTGCCCGGCCGCCCCCGCGCCGGGCATCGTCCCGTTCCGGCGCCCGGCCACGGGGCGCGGCCGGGAAGTTCGGCCCGCTCGCACGGGACCCCGGCCCCTGTCCGGGCCGCCCACGACACCGGATCCTGGTCTGGTCACGCACCGCCCAGACCCGGCAACCGCCGGCCGAGCCGAACCGGGGTACGTCAGATGAGCAGACTCGCCCACCGTGGCCTCCCGGTGTCGGCCGGGCCTCCCGGAAGGCGGTGCTGATGTCGCGCGCCGAGGAGGCCCTGCTGCTCGCCGCGGCCTGGAGCCGCCCCGACCCCCGCCGGCTCCCGGAGCTCGCCTGGGAGTTCGAGCGGCTGTTCGTCGGGCCGGGACCGGTGCCGTGCCCGCCGTACGAGTCGTTCTGGCGCGAGGACGCCCCGATCCTGCTGCGCAGCGCGTTCATGGGCCCGAGCACGATCGGGCTCGTCAACCTCTACCACCGGCTCGGGCTGCGGATGCCGGACCGGGCCACCGAGCTGCCCGACCACGTCGCGGTCGAGTTCGAGGCCCTGGCGGTGGCAGCGGAGGCCGGGCGCGAGGACATCGCCGCCGACCTGGTCGAGGAGCACCTGGGCCGCTGGCTGCGCCAGTTCTGTGACGCGGTCGCCGAGGAGACCTTCCTCGACTACTACCGCGACCTGGCCGCGGACACGGAGGACTGGCTGGCGATGAACCTCCCCGACGACGCCGGCCCGGGGGCCCGGGAGGGTTAGTCACAACTGGCTATTGCTGCGCCCCCGAACCCTGAGGAACGTAAAGGGATCTAGACATTTTCGTTCGAGGGGGTTCCATGCCCGCACGTACCAGAAAGGCGTCAGCCGAGACCCAGGTGCCGCACGAGCGCGTCCACTTCCGCTCGCTGCTGGCGGCCAACCCGAACTACTTCGGGACGCTGCCCGACGCCGGGTTCAAGGTCATGCTGGAGAAGAAGGGCGACACGACCTTCGAGGCGTTGTCGTGCGTGTCGTTCAGCCCGGAGCGGGACCGGCTGGAGGCGACCGTCGAGATCCGGCGCACGTCCGGCTACGGCGGGGACCTGTGCTCGCCCGGCTCGCACGAGCACGTCCGGTTCTACGTCAGCTACGACGAAGGCGGCACCTGGACGGACGCGGGCCTGGCCAGCCTCAGCGTCCACGACATCCCGGCGGGCAAGAGCTGCGACGGCCGGGCCTGGCCGCCGATCTCCTACGTCTGCGGCGTCGACCTGCACCCGCGGCGCAGCTGGTGCGGAGCCCCGGTGCTCCCCCTGGTGCGGGCGATCCTGTCCTGGCAGGTGGTGCCCGACCCCGACACCCCCGACCAGCACCCGGTCTGGGGCGACGTGCACGAGTGCCACGTCCAGGTGCGTCCACGGCGGTTCATCTTCCCCGACGTGGTGGCACAGCTGCCCGAGGACGTCGTGGCGAAGCTCCCGCCGTACGTCCTGCAGGAGGTGCCCTCGCCGCTCCCGGACCCGGGACCGCTGACCCCGCTGCCGCTCACCGAGCTGGCCACGATGTACGCCGGCGCGGCCAAGCGCGCGGGCAGGGGGAAGGGCCGGGACCAGACGGTGCCCGAGCACCGGTTCGCGCTGCCGCACCTCGTCTCGGCCGAGCAGTCCGGGACCACCACGCTGATGTCCTACGTGGTTCCCGCCCAGGTGGCCCAGGAGCTGAAGATCGACCTGTCGGCGATCCTCAAGGCGCTGGAGAGCACCAAGGGCGACACGTCCTACGAAGAGCTCGAGTGCGTCGGCCTGGACAACAACGCCGACCAGCTCGTCGGCACGTTCCGGGTCAAGCGGCCCAACGGGTTCTCGGGCGGGCCGTGCACCGCCGGGAGCACCGAGTACGTCGCGTACTGGGCGGACTTCGGTGAGGAGTGCGAGCTGTCCTACCTCGGCACGGTGCAGGTCACCACGCACGACTACGAGCAGATCCCGGCCGGCGGGCTGTGCTACGCCGCGCCGCTGCCGGTGGACCTCGGCAAGTACCGCCGCCGCTGCGCGACCCCGGTCGTGGGCCGGGTGCGCGCGGTGCTGTCCTGGGGCACGCCGCCGTCGACGACCGACCCCGACGCGGTCCCGCACTGGGGCAACCGCATCGACACCCACGTGCAGCTGCGGCCGGACCGTCCCTACGACGGCACCGCGCGCTTCACGATCGTGGGCGGCGTGGCTGCCGCGTCGGTCGACCTGGGCTCCGGCCTGACCCTGCCGGGCGCGGCGATCGCCGAGAACGGCTACCCGCTGCCGAACAGCTGCCCGTTCGCAGGCGTGGTGACGCTGCACGGCCCGCTCGACCCCGCCCTCGCCGGCCAGCTGTACCGCGTCCGGGTCCGGAACCTGACGACCGGTGGCGCGATCAGCGACCTCACGAGCGCGTTCTACGTCGTGGACTGGCTCGGGGTCGGGTCGTGGGCGACGCCGGGCGCGAGCGGGTGGACGCCGTGGCCGACGTGGGCCGGCAACACGACCGGCAAGCTCGGGCACTTCACGCCGGGCGGCAACGACCTGTGGGAGGTCTCGCTGGAGGTCCTCGGCCTGGGCGTGGTCGACGTACGCCGTGTGCGGATGGACAACACGCTCAACGGGTCGATCGTGGCGGGCGACAACGACAACGCGGCCGACCTGCACCTGAGCACGCTCGGCGCCTGCCGGCTGCCGCGCGGACCGCTCAGCGGGACCTTCGTGGCCCGCGACGAGCACTTCCACTCCTGGTCGATCCGGGTGGCCGGGGGGCCGGGGACGCCGATCCCGCCCACGCCGCTCACGGTCGGCATCGGGACCGGCACGCAGACGTCGATCGGCGGCGAGCCGTTCACCATCGACCTCTCCGCGCTGGAGCCGTGCGGCTACGTGGTCCGGCTCGGGGTGACCGACCGCGCCGTGGTCGGCAGCGCCTGGTTCGGGCGCACGGTCTACGTCGAGAGGGGCGTCTGCCTGGAGTAGCCCCCCTCCCCGTTGAGTGCTGGCTTGTTCGGCGTTGAGTGCTGGCTTGTTCGGCGTTGAGTGCTGGCTTGTTCGGCCCGCCTCAGCCGGGTCCGGGCGCGGGAGTCACACGCCTCCGGCCGCCGACCGCCCGGGCGGCCGGGGTGTCACCGCGCATCACCTGGTCGGCGAGCAGGGCATGGTGCTCCGGGTGGTGGAGTCGGTGCCGGAGCAAGTACACGAACGAGCCGGCCGCGAGGAGGGCGGCGCCGACCACCACCTCGACCGGCGGGATGAAGACCAGCTGGGCGACCGCGGTGACCAGCCCGAGGACGGGCAGCAGCGGACCGAGCGGAAGCCGGATCCCCTCACCGTCGTCCCGCCTCGTCGCCGCGATCGCCGAGACGTTCACGATCGCCATCGCGGCGATCGCCGCGACGTTGGCCAGTGCCACCACCGACCGGGTGCTGCCGGTGAGCAGCAGGACCACGTAGACGACGGACCCGCCGACGACGCTGAGCGCCGGGTGGCCGTGCCACATCCGGCCGAGCGCGGTGGGGACGTCCTTGTGCGAGGCGAGCCGGACCATGATCTCCGACGACCCGAGGATGTTCGCGTTGGCCGCGGACAGCGTGGAGACCAGCGCGCCGGCGGGGATCAGGATCCCGCCCCAGCCGCCCATCAGGTGCTCCGCGGCACGCCCCACGCTCGACTCGGTGTACGTCGAGACGTCCCCGGCGAGCAGCGCGAGCACGACGCCGAGGTAGACCACGACGACGATGCCCATGCTGATCACGATCGCCCGCGGGATGGTGCGCGGGGCATCGCGGATCTCGGGGGCCATGCTGCACACGACGTTGAACCCGAGGTAGGCGACGAACAGCAGCCCGCTCGCGGTCAGCACCGAGGCGGGTCCGTGCGGGAGCAGCGGCGTGAAGTGCGCCCGGTCGACGTGGACGACGGCGAACACGACCAGCAGCACGAGGACGCCGACCTTCACGGCGACCAGCCCCATCTCGGCGCGCGCGACCAGGTCGGCCGGTCCCAGGTTGAGCAGGGTGAGCACGACCGCCGCGGCCACCGCCCAGGTCAACGGCGCCACGCTCGCGACGAAGAAGTCGTGCACGTAGCTCCCGAACGCCCCCAGGACGAAGGCCACGCCGATGATGCCGCCGACGTAGAACGCCCACGAGGCGAGGAACCGCCAGAACGGGCCGAGCGAGCGTCCGACGTACGCGTAGCCCGACTCACCGGGCCGGGCCCGACTGGCCACCACGGCGAACGACAGCGCGGACAGCAGGACGAGGACGCCGGCGAGCACGAACGACAGCAGCGCCGCCGGGCCCGCGGTCCTCACCGCCAGGCCGGAGAGCACGAAGACACCGGCTCCGATCATGGTGCCGACGGCGAAGGCGACCGAGGGCAGCAGGCCGATCTTGTCCTGCTCGGGCCGACCCATGGGGTGACCGTACCCCGCGCGCCTGCCCCGACCTGGTGAGGCGGCGCGCGGGGTGCGGCCGGATCGGCTACTGCGTCCGCACCTTCGCGGCGTCGCCGGCGAGCATCCGCACGTCCGCGGCGCGGACGTAGGCCATCCGGTGGCCGAACCAGATCTCGTAGTAGCGGTCCTTCCCGACGACCTGGGTGCAGTCGTCCTGCAGGTAGGCGCAGTTGTAGGTCTTCGCGTAGTAGTAGTCGGTCTGGATGCCGTGGTCGGCCAGCGCGTAGGCCTGCCCCGGCTTGATCGTGTACTGCAGCGGCACCACGGACTGTGCCGGGACCGCGGTGCCGGCGTAGGCCGACGCCTCCGGGTAGGCGCGGCCGTAGACCGGCACCGCGGTGTCGCCGCGGGGCAGCACGACCCGGCCGCCGGATCGGTGCACCACGGGCTCGCCGGCGACGTCCCGGTTCTTCAGCCAGCCGAGCTCCCCGAGGTACCAGACGCCCACCCAGTCCCCGCGGGTCTCGGCGACGACCAGCTTCTGGCCGGCCGCGACCCGTGCGCCGATGTCGGCCACGCGGGTGGTCGAGTAGGACCCGTCCGGGTGCAGCCCGGCGTCCTTGACCAGAGGCGCCTCGTCCGACGGCTCGGTGTGCAGGTAGACGAAGTTGGTGCCCTGCGCGGCACACGGCAGGTCGGGCTGGGCCGGGTCGTCGCACCCGGTCACCGGCTGCACGTTGCGATCGAAGTCCGGCGCGACGGTCACGACCGCGGTGTCACCCCGCTGCGGCGGCTGCGCGGCGCCCACGAGGTCCATGTAGTGCTCCCAGTCCCAGTACGGTCCCGGGTCCCAGTGCATGCCGCGCACGTAGGCCGGGGCCACCCCCGGGACCTGGTCGTGCCCGATGATGTGCGCCCGGTCCAGCGGGACGCCGTACTCGTGGGCGAGGTAGCGCACCAGCGTCGCCGAGCTCTCGTACATCGCCTCGGTGTACCAGGTCGCGCCGTGCGCGGCCTGGCCCTCGTGCTCGATCCCGATCGAGTGCATGTTGACGTACCAGTTGCCCGCGTGCCAGCCCACGTTCTTGTTGTTCATGTGCTCGGCGACGTGCCCGTCGCTGGAACGGATCGTGTAGTGCCAGCCGAGGTACTCCGGGTCCTGCACCAGCTTCGTCGCCGTGTCGTAGCTGCCCTCGGTGTCGTGGATGACGATGTAGTCGATCTTCATGTCCCGCGGCCGGTCGGCGAGATCGTGGTTGCCGTAGTCGTACGGGCTGGACGTGTCGTACCACTCGTAGGGCGCCGGCACCGACTCGCACCCCAGTGACGCGGGACAGTCGACGACCCCGTCCCGCGGCTCGAGCAGACCGAGCGACCGCACCGCAGCGGCGTTCACCCGGGCCCCGGGCGTCCGTCGGAGGGTGACCCGGTTCCCGTCGTTCGTGGTCCGGCTCTCGCCGTGCCGGATGACCGCGAACACCTGGCGGCTGAACCGCAGCGCGCTCGCCTGGTCGCCGGCACCGGAGTACGTCGCGATCGCCGCGCTCCACGCCCGTGGCGTCTCCGCCGCCGTCCGGGGCTGGTACGACGCGAGCAGGGCCGCGCCACCGCAGATGTTCGCGACGTCGTCGCGGCGCAGCGCGCCGGCGCTGAGGCCGGTGAGCCGGGCCGCCGCGGCCAGGGTGCCACCGCTTGCCGGGAGCCTCGAGGCCGTCTCGCCCTTGTCGGCGGTCTTGCCGTCGCGGCCGAGGCGCACGACGGTGAGGTGCATCGGCCCGTAGCCGCCGGAGGTGCTCGGGTGTGCGCCGTGGGCGTCCCACCTCGACTCCAGGTAGGAGACGCCCAGCAGCACCTTTGCCGGCACGCCGCTGATCCGTGCCGCCCGGGCGAACACCGCCTGGCGGTCGTGCGAGCCACGCACGCACCGACCCCAGTCCGACGCCGCCGCGCCCGGGGCCGTGGCCACCGTCAGAGAGCCGACGACCAACGCCGACGCTCCCGCGAGGGCCGCCGCTCTCCACGTGGACCGGTTGCTCCTGGCACTGCTCCTGATGCTCACCGCGGGCCCCCTTCGGTCGGCACGGCCCGGCGAAATCGGGGCCCTTCTGCATCGAACCGTCAGCGGCCGGGAAAGTAAAGACTCCTGCCAGACTTTCCGGACTCCCCGGGCCGGCCACCGCGCCCACGACGACGGCCGCCCTCGGCCGGCTAGCCGAGTGGCTCGAAGGACGACGTGAAGTGCCGGAGAGCTCTCGGCTCGTCGACGATCCGGTACCCCGGGAGCTCGGCTGCGTTCGCGGCCACCAGCTCGCAGACCTCGATCACGTAGTCGATGTGGCTCTGGGTGTAGGTGCGCCGCGGGATGGCCAGCCGGACCAGGTCCATGGGGGCCGGCAGCTCGCTGCCGTCCGGCTGCCTGCCGAACATCACGGTGCCGATCTCGCAGGCGCGGATCCCGCCCGTCTCGTAGAGCGCGACGGCCACCGACTGCCCCGGGTACTCCAGCGGGTCGAGGTGGGAGGCCAGCGACCGGGCGTCGATGTAGACCGCGTGGCCGCCGAAGGGGCTGAGCATCGGGATGCCGCGCTTCTGCAGGGCCTCCCCCAGGTACGCCGTCGACCGGATCCGGTACCTCAGGTAGTCGTGCTGCACGACCTCCTTGAGCCCCTGGGCCAGTGCCTCCAGGTCACGCCCGGCGAGGCCGCCGTACGTCGGGAAGCCCTCGGTGAGGATCAGCGTGTTGCGACACTCCGCGGCGAGGTCCGCGTCGTTCATGGCCAGCCAGCCCCCGATGTTGCCCATCGGGTCCTTCTTGGCGCTCATGGTCATCCCGTCCGCCAGGGCGGCCATGTCCCGCACGATGTCGGCGACGGCGCGGTCGCCCTGCCCCTCCTCGCGCTCACGGATGAACCAGGCGTTCTCGGCGAAGCGGCATGCGTCGAGGAACAACGGCTTCCGGTAGCGGTCGCACACCTCACGGACGCCGCGCAGGTTGGCCAGCGAGACCGGCTGCCCGCCACCGCTGTTGTTGGTGATCGTGACGAACACGCACGGCACGTCGTCCGCGCGACCGGCCAGCAGCTCCTCGAGGGCCACCAGGTCCATGTTGCCCTTGAACGGGTGCTGGGACGACGGGTCGCGGCCCTCGGCGATGACCAGGTCGGTGGCGACCGCCCCGGTTGCCTCCACGTTCGCCCGCGTGGTGTCGAAGTGGGTGTTGTTCGGGACCACCTTGCCCGGGCCACCGATCACCGAGAACAGGATCTTCTCCGCAGCCCGGCCCTGGTGGACCGGGATCACGTGCTCGAAGGGGAACAGCTCCCGGACCGCGTCGGCGAACAGGTAGTACGACGGGGACCCGGCGTACGACTCGTCACCGTGCTGGATGGCCGCCCACTGGTCCCTGCTCATGGCGCCGGTGCCCGAGTCGGTCAGCAGGTCGACGAGCACGTGCTCGGCACGCACCTGGAAGAGGTTGAAGGCGGCCGCCCTGAGGTGCTCGCGCCGCTCGGCGCGGCTGGTCATCCTCAGCGGCTCCACGGAGTGGATGCGGAAGGGTTCGAAGATGGTGCGGAACGTGGGCTCGTCCATGCACCAAGCGTCCCGTCGCGGCACCCCGCGCGGAATGGTCGACGCGAACCGATGTGCTACGCGTGCATTTCGTTCATACTGCGTTCGGAGCAAGTGGATTGCAGACGAAAGGTGCCGCGATGGACCGGGTCGACTGGCGCATCCTCGAGGAGCTGCAGGCCGACGCCCGGCTGTCCTTCAACGAGCTGTCGCGGCGGGTCAAGCTCTCCGCCCCGTCCGTCGCCGAGCGCGTCCGCAGGCTCGAGTCGGCCGGTGTCATCACCGGCTACCACGCGCGGGTGGACCCCGGCCGGGTCGGCCGACCGGTGCGGGCGGTGGTCGTGATGGACTGCTACGGCCCCAGCTGCCTGCTGCGCGATCCCGCGGTGGCCGGGTGGCCGGAGATCCGCGAGTTCTACCGAGTGACCGGCCAGGGGTGCTCCGTGCTCGTCGTGGCCGTGCCGTCGATCCAGCACTTCGAGGAGCTCATCGACCGGTTGGCCCACTACGGTCGCCCGAGCAGCAGCATGGTGCTCGCGGACCTGCTGCCGTGGAGCCCGGTGACCCCGGTCGAGGCTCCGTGAGGCGCTCGCTCGATGTCCGCCGGCGACGAGCTCATCGGTTCATGCCCGGCGGGCTGGGGGCGTTGAGCCTGTAGCGGACACCCAGCATCCGTACGGCGAAGCACAGCCCCGCGGCGCCCAGCGCGGCCGGAATCCCGTAGTGGCCGGTGCCCTCGGTGAGGACCACCACGGTCGCCGCGGCGAGGGCAGGGATCGCGTAGAGCTCGCTGCGCAGCACGATCGGCACGCGGCCGGTCAGCACGTCGCGCAGGGTGCCACCGCCGACCGCGGTGATCGCACCGAGGATGACCGCCTGTGCCGGACCGACGCCGAAGCCCAGCGCCTTGGACGCTCCGGTGACGGCGAACAGGCTCAGCCCGGCGGCGTCCAGCACCAGGATCGGCACGGCCAGCCGGGACAGCCGCCAGCCGAACGCGAACGCGACCAGGCTCCCGGCCGCCGCCACCACCAGGTAGCGCCAGTCGCTGAAGGTCACCGGCGGCAGGGAGTCGATCAGGACGTCGCGGAGGATCCCGCCCCCCAGTGCGGTGACCATGCCCAGCGTGACGACGCCGACGACGTCGAGCCTCGCCACCCGGATGGCGGTCAGCGCCCCGTTCAGGGCGAACGCGAACGTGCCGGCCAGGTCCAGCCCCAGCAACAACGGCGACTCAGAGCTCACCGCACATGTCTACCCCAGGCCGCCGCGAAGGATGGTGTCGAACTCCGGTTCGGATCGAGGTCGGCGTGAGGGAACCGTCGGACACCGCGAGACGTCTGTTCAGTATGAAGCCTGCCGTTCCGATCGCCGCGGTAGCCGTGCCGCTCCTGCTCGCGGCCGCCTGCGGCACCGTCGGTGGTGGAGGAGACGGCGGGCCGGGTCCGGGGGACGGCTCCCCCGGCCGGACCACCGCGCTGACCATCGTGGTGAAGGACGGAACGGGAGGTGCCGGGCACACCTACTCCCTGGAGTGCGACCCGGCGGGAGGCACCCACCCGGACCCCGAGGCGGCCTGCCGGGTGCTGAGCGAGATGAGGGATCCCTTCGCCCCCGTGCCGCCAGGGGTCATGTGCACCGAGATCTACGGCGGCCCGCAGACCGCGACGGTCACCGGCACGTTCCGAGGGGAGCCGGTGCATGCCCGGTTCAGCCGGACGGACGGCTGCCAGATCGCCCGCTGGGACAAGCACGTCGCGCTGCTGGTCGAGCGCGGCGGCGTCCAGGGCAGCTGACACCCGCGGCTGCCCCCGCTCGCAGCCTCCCCTTCCGGGGATCGACCCCGGTGATGACCTGCTTCAGTAACTGCTCCGCACTCCGTGAACCGATGGGTCGCGCTCCATCGGCGACGAGTCCGCCGAACCGAGTGCCTGAAAACAGGTTGTGCAGGCGGCGTCCGGACCGGACCGTGAATCCATGACCTCGATGGTTCTCAACGTCACCATGGACTGCGCCGATCCCGAGGCGCAGGCGAGATTCTGGTCGGAGGTGACCGGTCGGCCGGCCAGCGACGATTCGCGACCGGGCAACCCGTTCTGGTCAGTCGGACCACCTCCCGATCAGCAGGGTCCTCGCCTCGTCTTCGTCCCTGTGGCCGAGGCGAAGCGGATGAAGAACCGGGTGCACGTTGACCTCGTCACCACGGACAGCTCGCAGGCTCTCGAGCTCGACAGGCTCCTCACCCTCGGAGCGACCGTGGTCGACGATCGCCGGCAGTTCGACGGCGGCGGCTGGGTGGTGCTCGCCGACCCCGAGGGCAACGAGTTCTGCCTGGAGGGCGACTAGTGCTGCCTCTGCGCACCGCAGGCACTTCGGCGGTGCGCCGATCCGCCGACGAACTCTCGAGGTCGCGGGCGAGCCAGTCCCGTGAAGTCGCGCTCACTCCGCTTGCACGTCCCGACGGCCCCTGTCAGCTCCCGGTGTCGGCCGGCAGTCGCGATGGAGTAGGGCTGCCACCAACGTCTCCGTGAGCCAGTCTCGGTACTCGTCCTCACTCCACCCGCAGTCATCGACGAGCGCCTGGTAGTTCGCCTGCCCGCAGATGGCGTAGACGATGTCGCCTGCCCGTTCGGCGGTCAGGCCGGGACGCAGAACGCCGCGCTGCTCGAGGAGTCGTCCCAGGCCGTCGCGGAGGCCGTGCCGCCGCTCTGCCGAGATCTGCTCGCGCAGTTCGACAAGCGAGGGGTCACTGCTCGCTGCCGCGTCCAGCACCCGCAGCAGCGGACCGACGCGGGACCAGATTCCGGGCTGGGTGGCGGAATAGAGCTCCAGCTGCCGCACGGGGTCGGGCTCGGCGATGATCCCCCGGACCGCTGGGCGTTCGGACACGGGCACCTCGGCCCGCTGCGCCCCACCCGCCACCGCGGCCCGGACCGCCTCAGCGAGCAGCCCCGCTTTGCCCTGGGTCGAGCGGTAGACGGTCTCCACCGCCACCCCGGCTTCCGCCGCGATCACGGGGATCGTCGCTCCTGCGTATCCGAGCTCCACGAACAGCCGGCGGGCCGCCTCGACGATGCGGGCGCGGGTGCTGGCCGCCTGTGCCCGCCGCACGGCTGAGTCGTACTTGCGTCTTGCCTGGTCCATCATTGAGGAGAATGATACTGGCATCAATTGCGGCGATGTCGCCGACACCGCCCGGAGCCGAGGCGGAAGTCATGCCCAAGGTCATCGAAGCCAGCACCGACATCGCACGCACCCCGCAGGAGGTCTTCGACTACGTGTCCGACCCCGGCCGACTGCCCGAGTGGCAGCCGTCCGTCGAAGCGGCCGTCGCGGAACCACCGGGGGCTGTTGCCGTGGGGCTGCAGGGGCACGAGGTGAGGCGGGTTCCCGGAGGAAGACGAACCATCCGGTGGGAGGTCACCGACTGCGAGCCGGGCCGGCGCTGGGGCGTCCGAGGCATCGACGGCCCGGTCCGAGCGCACGTCGCGATGGTGTTCTCTCCAGCCGACCAGGGCACGCGCACACACCTCGACTACGGGATCTGGTTCGAAGGTCACGGCCTCGGGAAGCTGGTCGGAATCCTCGCCCGACAGGGCGCCCGCAGGGACGTCCCCGGCAGCCTGGCCCTCCTCAAGAAGCGACTGGAGGACTCCGCACGGTCGATGCCGCCCGCCGGATCCGTCAGTCGCGGTGGCGAGCCATCGTGGCCAAGGGCGGCGCGCCTGCGGCGCGACGACTCAGCCCTCTCCCAGCAGCTTCTGGAGCATTCGTCGAAGCTCGCGATGCCCTCGCTCCCCGAGGACCTCGCTGATGCTGTTCTCGATCCCCTCGATGGTCGCGATGCCCGCAGCGATGCACGCGCGGCCCCTGTCGGTCAGCACGATCAGCTTCGCGCGCCGGTCGGTGGGGTCGGGTCGTCGTACCAGGTAGTCCATCTGTTCAAGCTCGTCCACCAGCTCGCCCATCGCCTGGGGTGTCATGTCCGCGCCGCGGGCCAGGTCGCTCAGCCGCGACCCATCGGGGTTGATCTGCGCGAAGACCGCCGAGTGCGAGGGCTTCTGTGGGAAGCCCGCTCCCACCACGCCGTCGACGATCCGGAATCCGAGCAGGCTGTAGGCCCGGCCCAGCATCGCGACGGTATTCATCTCGTCCGTCTCGACGTCTTCCCGTTCAGCACCCACACTGCTAAGGTTACCTGATCAACAGGCAGCCTTAGCATTTGTCGTCCGGCACGCCGTACGGCGAACGCGGGAGGGAGCCACCGATGGCACTGCTGTCTGCCTTCGTCCTTCACTGCGCCGCCGCCGTACGGACCGGCCTCGTCCTCAGATTCCGGACATCGGCCTGCGGTGAGGCACGATGACCGACCTGAAGCGCAACGTGAGTCGTGTCGGCAACCACGTCGGTGTGTGGATGTACCGCACTCTCCGTGGCAGGCTGTCCAGCGGCAGCCGAGACGTCCACGTCCTGATGATCACCACACCGGGCCGCCGTACCGGCAGGCCTCGCTCGACGTGCGTCCGCTATCTCGAGACACCTGCCGGTCTCGTCGTCTGGGGCACCGGCTCCGGCTCCAGCCGAGACCCCGACTGGTTCCTGAACCTCCGCCACGCCACCACAGCCCGGGTCCAGGTGGGCTCGCGTCAGTTCCGGGCGCGGCCTCGCGAGCTGCACGGCGAGGATCGAGATGCCCTGTGGCGCGACACGATCCTGGCGCAGGCACCGGAGATCGACCGCTACGCGAAGAAGGCCGGCCGCACGATCCCGGTCGCGGTCCTCGAGCCGCTCTAGCTGTCCGGACGCCGCCGATCCGCTACCTCGAGCCCAGGTGGACGAACGTTGCGCGGTGGCGGCGCGCGAATCGACGGCGGGTCAGGCGCAGGAGCAGCCGGTGCGGTGGTGGAGCGAGCTCGAGGAGCTGTTGTGCGTCGTCCGCCGGCAGTCCGTGGAAGGCCCAGGGCACCAGGGTGGCGACGATCCGGAGCGGGTAGCTGCGGCCGACGCGCCTCTCGACCTCGGCGTAGGTCGCCGGGTCCATGACCCTTGAGACCAGCGGTAGCGTCTCGGACTCCTCATGGCTCATGTGGCCCTCGATGATGTCCCTGGCGTCAGCCAGCCGGCCGTGGAGATCGTCCCTGCGGGACAACGACGGATCGGCGAGTAGTGCCTGGAGACCTTGTCGGCACCGGTCGAGCGCCGGCCCGATCGCGGCGTGCTCGTCCTCCATCGCGCTGATGCAGCTCCGGTCGGCCGGAGTGCCGTGGGCACCGACAGCACCGGCGAGCGCCGGCCACAAGTGGGCGTCCTCGGCGGTGTGGTGATGGTGGAGCAGCTCGGCGAAGAGGTCGAAGTAGTCGCGCAGCTTCGTCCAGGTCGCGTTGTCCTCGACCGGTGTCCTGGCAGCCGCACCGACCAGGTCGGCGAGGTCGCGGCGGAACGCGAAGTGCATGACGTACATGCCGTTGTGGTCGATCGGGCCCTCGGCGACGTGCGCCTGGCCAGGGAGGCTCAGCTGGACGGTCACCGGCTCGACCTCATCCAGTGCCACGCGACGGCGCCGACCCACAGCTCGTACCCGAGGCTGCTCAACGCCAGGACCGGGAAGATGCCGCCGAACAACAAGGTGGCCGTCCCGACCAGGCTCACGGGAAGCAGCGCGATCCCGATCCGCTGCAGCCAACGGGCCTCGCCGGTGAGCCGGAGGGCGACCACGATCGCCCCGACGAAGAAGAGTCGCGGCAGGGCGGAGAATGCCAGTGAGTACGGCGCCACCGAGTCCCAGCCTGCCAGGATCCGGGTGTCGGATCCGAAGGC
The DNA here is from genome assembly GCA_963838025.1 of uncultured Actinomycetota bacterium. Taxonomy (GTDB): domain Bacteria; phylum Actinomycetota; class Actinomycetes; order Propionibacteriales; family Nocardioidaceae; genus Nocardioides_B. The sequence goes on along the minus strand of CAWIPF010000001.1, from coordinate 21,863 downwards.
GGCCGCGTCGAGGGCCACGTCGTGCAGGACAGCGGCGTAGGGCCAGACCAGCGACAGCATGACGCCGGCGCCGAGCCCGATCGCAGCGAGGGCACCGGATGGCTCTGCCCGCCGCAGCTTCACGTGGACGGCACCGAGGAAGCCGGTCAGCAGCGTCCCGGCCAGGACGAAGGCGTAGTTCCCGGCTCGGTACCAGGCGGCGGCGTCGAGCACGTCATTGCCCCAGTGGGTGGGGCTGTCGCCGATGCTGCCGCCCTTGGGCAGCACGAAGACAGACATGCCGATCATGACGGTCAGCTGGCAGATCGCGAAGGCGAGGCCGAAGCGAGCGCTGAGCCGGGTGATGCGGTTGTCGGCGTCCGCAGGGACTGACTGCGTCGCCGCGCTCTGGATGATGGTGGACATGGTCATCCCGATTCCTTCCGGGGCTGGGGCTGACGGCTCGGTCGAGCCGACGAGTGGGAACCTAGGGTTCGACGATGGCCCGGCACATCGAGCCGAGGGCGGGTTCGGCTTCATCCCGCGGCCTGGTGCGGACTCAGCCCGTGGGCTGATTCCCGGTGAGGGGTTTGCTCACTAACCTCGAGGCGTGATCGAACGGCTGCGGACCACACGGGTCGACGCCACCCTGGCGGCGACGTTCGTGCTGGTCGGACTCGTCCAAGTGGCGCTCTTCCCGATCGCCCGTCCCGGGCTCGGGGAGCTCTTCGTGGTCTTGTCGACCCTGCCGCTGGCCTGGCGGCGCACGTTTCCGGTCGAGTCCTCGCTGGTCTCCTCGGCGTCCTGGCTGATCCCGCTCGACGGCTTCGCGGTTCTCGGCTTCCTGGTGGTGATCCTGCAGTTCTTCGCACTCGGGGTCCACGGACATCCGCGTCGTGCAGTCGTGCTGGTGACGGCCTGGGCCTCGGCGGTGTCCGTGGTCGGCACCCTGCTCGGTCCGGAGGCACCGGTGGCCGCGATCGGCGGCGTTCTCGTGGTCGTCGCACCGGTCCTCGCCGGGCTGGCCCTTCGTCACGAGCAACACCAGAAGCGGGCGCTGGCCACCCTCGCGGCCGAGCTCCAGGACGAGCGGAGGCAGGCCGAGGAGGCGGCCGTGGGCGTCGAGCGGGCCCGCATCGCCCAGGAGCTCCACGACGTGGTGGGGCACGAGGTGACGCTCATCGCGATCCAGGCCGAGGCCGCGGCCGCCGCACTGCGCGCCTCGCCGGAGCGAGCGACCGAGTCGGTGGAGGCGATCCGTACGACGGCCCACCGCACCCTGGCCGAGATCCGCGCAGTCCTCGGTGTCCTCACCCCGCCCAGCGAACGGGACCGATCGAGCTCGGACAGCCCGTCGGAGCTGGCCGAGCGGGCACGCGCCGCCGGTATCGCGAACTCGCTGACGGTGACCGGCACGCCGGCCCCGGATCACGCACCGGTCTCGCTGGCCGTCAACCGCATCATCCGCGAATGCCTCACCAACGCGGGCCGGCACGCACCCGGCCGGCCGGTGTCGCTCACGGTCGACTGGTCGGCAGACTGCGTCACCGTCCGCTCGACCAACCGGACCGACGCTGGCCGACCGGTGGCCGGTCGCGGGCTGACCGGCATCCGCCACCGCGCCGAGCTGCTCGGCGGCAGCTACGACGCAACGGTCAGGGATGGCCAGTTCGACGTACGGGTCCGGATCCCGGTGGGGGACGTGGGATGACCCGCGTCCTCGTGGTCGACGACCAGGACCTGGTGCGACACGGCCTCCGGATGATCCTCGAGCTCGGTGGCGTCGAGGTCGTGGGCGAGGCCTCCGACGGCGCGGCTGCGGTCGCTGCGGCGGCCGAGTTGGACCCCGACGTCGTCCTCATGGACCTGCGCATGCCCCTCATGGACGGCGTCGAGGCGACCCGTCAGATCGCGGGGGCCGGAAGACCGCGCGTGCTCGTGCTCACCACGTTCGACGCCGACCAGCACGTGGTGGACGCGATCCGCGCGGGGGCGTCGGGCTTCCTGCTCAAGGACGTCACCTCCGAAGAGCTGCTGGACGCCGTGGAGCGGTCCGCCGCCGGGGAGCCCGTCGTTGCCCCGGTCGTCCTCGCCCGGATGATGGACCACTTCTCCATGCGCCCACCGCACGTGCCCCGGGAACCACCCGGCCTCGCCGCGCTCAGTGACCGCGAGCGCGAGATCCTCGCCCTGATCGGCGCCGGACTCTCGAATGCCGAGATCGCCGAGGACCTGGTCATCAGCATGGCGACCGTCAAGACGCACGTCAGGCACATCTTCGCCAAGCTCGACGTCCGCGACCGCGTGCAGGCCGTGGTGGTCGCGCGCGACGCCGGCCTCAACCGGTCCTGACCCCGACCGAGGGTCCTTGCGCGGATGTGCGGCGGACCTGGACCGGTCGAGCACGGACTGGCGACCCCTTCCCGGCGGGGCCACAATGACCCATGGGGTCAACGGGGAACCTGGAGATCTGGACCGGGCGAGGAAGGATGCCGGCCTACTGCGCCGTGCCCACCACGCCGCCGCCGTGGCCCGGCGTGGTCGTGGTCCACGACTTCACTGGCATGAGCCAAGACCTCCATGACCAGGCCGACTGGTTGGCGAGCGAGGGCTTCCTGGCCGTGGCCCCAGACCTGTACTACTGGGGCGGCCGTCTCAGCTGCCTTCGGACCATCATGCGCGACCTCGGCAGACGCCGTGGCCGGTCCTTCGACGACATCGAAGCCGCGCGGCGGTGGCTGCGAGGCCACGACGGATGCACCGGAGTTGTCGGGGTGATCGGGTTCTGCATGGGTGGGGGCTACGCCATCGCGCTGGCCTCCGGCCGCGGCTTCGACGCTGCAAGCGTGAACTACGGCGGCTGCCCGTCCGACGCCGAGGAGTGGCTGCCCGAGGCCTGCCCGATCGTCGGGAGCTTCGGGGGCTCGGACAGCTCGCCACTCGGTGCCCGCGCCGGCAGGCGCCTGGGCAAGCTGCTGACCGAGTTCGAGGTCCCCCATGACGTCAAGGTCTATCCCGGAGTCGGCCACGGCTTCATGAACAACCACGACCCGGTCGACCAAACCGTGATGTTGAGGTTCCTGGCCAGGGTCTCGGGCACCGCCTACGACGAGGACGCGACCCGCGACGCCAGACGACGGATCATCGAGTTCTTCGACCGCCACCTGAAGGACGCGTGAGGCACGTCCGCCGCAGCAACGCCGTCCCGAGGGCGCCGCGGTCAGCGCACACGGGCCAGGGTCTTGCTGAGACCGTCGAGGACTGCCTGGCGGGCGACGGCTTCGGCTCGATCGGGGTCTCGCGCGATCAGGGCGTCGACCAGCTGCTGATGGCCGGCGATGGACTGTCGGACTTCGTCGTCGTCGAGGAAGCCGGCGATGCGGTGGACGAAGTAGAAGGCTGTGTTTCGCTGGATCTGCTCGGCCAGCCGGGCGTTCCCCGAGGCCGCCACGACGGCGTTGTGGAAGTCGTCGTTGTGCTCGATCAGGTGGCCGCGGTCGGTCTTCTCGAGCTCGGCGATGTAGCTCTGATGGATCTTGAGGATCTCGGCGATCATGTCGTCGCTGGCTCGCTCGGCCGCCAGGCGGGCTGCGTAACCCTCGAGTGCTGCCCGGACTTCGTAGATGTCTTGAATCTCCTGGGGCGAGTGCTCGCGCACGGCCCAGCCACGCCGCCGGCTGACCACGAGTCCGTCGGCCGCCAGTCGCTGCATGCTCTCGCGGACCGGCGTCCTGCTGACCTGCAGCCGCTCGGCGAGTTCGGCTTCGATCAGTCGTTCGTTCGGCCGGATCCGACCCTCGACGATCGCACTGCGCAGTTCCTCGTACACCTCGATGGCCCGGTTCGGGGCCGATGGGGATTGGTCGATCGGCGCCTCGGGCACGAATTTGGAGGTCACCGCTCTACCTTCCTGTGCATGGTTGTGGTCGACGTCGCCGATCCTAGTGGTCTGAGGCAGGTACGGCGTTCAGGGGAGTCGTCGTGGCGGGGAGTGCGGCCACCACGTCGACCTCGACCAGGATGCCGCGAAGTGTCGCTCCGATCGTGGTGCGCGCCGGGTACGGCGGCTCCAGGAACTCTCGGTACACCTCGTTGAACGCGTCGAAGTCTGCGATGTCGGCGAGATAGACCTGGACCTTGACCACGTCGGCGAAGCCGCAGCCACAGGTTCCCAGGACGCTGTCGAGGTTGGAGAGCACCTGTCGGGCCTGCGCCCGGAAGCCATCGGGGATCCGACCGTCAGTGGGGTGCTGGGGGCGCTGACCGGAGAGGAACACCAGTCCGCCGGCCTCCACGGCGTGCGAGTACGGCCCCCCTGGTGTGGGCGCTGCGTGGGACTGGAGGTGTTGCACGGGTTCTCCATTCGCTGGGAGCGGGGTCGGTCGGGTCACGCGGGTGTCTTCAGGCCGTGGCCGGTGAGGGCGACCACGGTGCGTTCGGTGCCGCCGCGCCGGCGCCACGCCGCCCATGCGGCCGCGCTGGTCGGCTCGACGTAGAAGCCGCCGAGTGCCAGCTCGCGCTGGGCGTCGAGAATCTCGGTGTCCTCGACGACGCACACGGTGGCGTCGAACGCCGCCAGGCGCTGCAGCAGCTGCTCGCGGCGAGCGGGATGTCGAATCGCGAGGCCTTCGGCCAGCGGAGCCGCGTTGCCTGGCATCACCTCGGCGGAGGCAGTGGGCGCCGCGAGACTTGCATAGGCTGCGGTCTGGGCGATCAGGAGGCGGGGCATCCTGGTGATCCATCCAGCGGCGGCGAGCTCCTCGATGCCACGCAGGATGCCCAGGAGCAGGCTTCCGCTGCCGACCGGCAGCACGAGCGTCTCGGGTTCGGTGAGGTCCGCGACCACCTCGTAGATCCAGCTCTTGGTGCCGTCGTGGAAGTGCGGGTTGGTTCCGTGGCCGCCGTACAAAGCATCGTGGAGCCGCGCGAAGTCGCGCGCAGCGGCGCCGACCTCCTCGCGGCGGCCCCTGACGAGCTCGAGCCGGGCGCCATGCGCCACGGCCTGACGCAGCTTGTTGGGCGATGCCTGGTCCGGCACGAACACGGTGCACTCGAGGCCGGCGCGAGCGGCATGCGCGGCGATGGACGCGGCAGCGTTGCCGCTGCTGTCGACGACGACGTGCTCGACACCGAGCTCGACGCAAAGACCGGCGATCACCTGGGCGCCGCGGTCCTTGAACGAGCCGGTGGGCAGGAGCTGGTCGCACTTGAGCCAGACGTCCGCATCCTCACGCCAGCGCACCAGCGGCGTCGGCCGCTGCCCCAGACTCGCCCGTCGCAGCGCCCAGTCGACGACCCAGGTCCGTGCACGCGGAACGCTCGGGTCTACGGCGGACGGCCGCGGCACGGTCTGAAGCGGAAGATCCAGCAGCCCCCCGCAGTCGCAGAGCACCCTGCTCGCGTCGATGGCCATCTCGGCGCCGCACGCGTAGCACCGGTAGCTTCCATGCACCGACCGGGCCTCGGTCGTGGTCACAGGCTGTGCCGCATGCCTTCGACCTCGATGCGCTCGACGATCCGTCCCTGGCGGATGCCGTAGATCTCCGGCTGCAGGTCCATCCAGACGCACACGTGCACCGGCAGCACCCGCACCCGGTCACCCACGCGGACCGATCCGTCGGCGCGGGGAAGGCTCAGCACCCCGTGCTCCTCTGAGAGCCGGCTGAAGGTGGCGTCCGGGTGCTCGACGATCTGTCCGTAGCCGTAGTCGGGGTCCCAGGTGGTGGTCAGCGTCTTGCTGCCTGCGTCGAGCGTGACGCGGCTGCCGTTGATGCTCACCACGGTGCTCAGCACGCTGGCTGCGATCATCTCCGGAGCGCACGCGTACCGGCCCAGGGTCCGCAGGTCGTTGTAGACGTACGTGCCCGGCCGGATCTCGGTGATGCCGTCGCCGGGCTGCAGGTAGGGGCTGGTGATCGTGGAGCCGGCCGACACGGTCGCGACCTCGAGCCCGATCGCCTCCAGGCTCTCCCGGACCGCGCCCATGGTCGCCGCCTCGTCCCGAGCCACTCGGACGATGTCCTCGCGGCCAGGAACGTCGTGCGCGTGCCCCGCATGGGTCACGATCCCGGCGAACTCCAGGCCACTTCCCCTGGCGACGTCCACCGCCACCTTCTGCACGCCCCCCGGTTCGGCACCGGCGCGGTGCATGCCGGTGTCGACCTCGACGAGGACGCGGATCACCTTGCCCAGGGAGTTGGCATAGCGCCGGTAGCCCTCGGTGACCTCGACCGAATCGGTCACGAGTGTCAGCCGGCCGTCCGCGGCGAGCTCGTCGAGCCGCTCGAGCTTGCGCGGTCCCACGAGCGGATAGGCCACCATGACATCGGGCGTGTCGCTCGCCGCCATCACCTGTGCTTCCGAGGCCGTGGCCACGCACAGGCCGGTGGCGCCCGCCTCGAGCTGGCGCCGTGCGACGGCGAGGCTCTTGTGGGACTTCACGTGCGGACGCAGCGCGAAGCCCTGCCGGTTGGCAAAGGCCTGCATCCGCTCGATGTTGGAGTCGAGCACGTCGAGGTCCACCAGCACCGCGGGAGTGTCCAGGTCGGTGTCGGAGAGGTCGACGGGAAGCGCGACCCCGGGGCGCAGAGGGAGCGGCGAAGCGAGCCGCGTCTGTGTGGTCACAGCGCCACAACGGCGGTCTTGAGCTGCCCGAAGCCACGGAGTCCCTCGACGCCCTTCTCGCGGCCGTGCCCTGAACTCTTGAACCCGCCGAACGGGAGCTCGACTCCGCCGGAGGCACCGTAGGTGTTGACGAAGACCTGGCCAGCAACGACGTCGCGGATCATCCGATGTGCGGTTGCGACGTTCGAGGTCCAGACCCCGGCAACGAGGCCGAAGTCGGTGCTGTTCGCCAGCGCGACCGCCTCGTCGATGTCGCGGAAGCTGGTCGCGACGAGCACGGGCCCGAAGATCTCCTCCTGCGCGAGCCGGCTGGTCGGGTCGACCTGGTCGATCAGGGTCGGCTGCACGAAGAAGCCCTCACCGAGGACGCCACCGTTGAGCGCGTCCCCGCCGTAGCGGATCGCGCCACCCTGCTCGGCCATCTCGATGTAGCCGAGGACGCGGGCCCGCTGGTCGGCGGAGATCAGCGGACCAAGGGTCGGGTCGGTCAGGGCGGGCCCGACGTCGACGGCACGGAAGACCTCGGTGAGGCGAGACATCAGGTCGTCGTGGATGCTCTCCTCGACGAGCAGCCGGGACCCGGCCGAGCAGGTCTGTCCGGCGTTCTGCAGGATCGCGTTCACCACCACGGGAATCGTCGCGTCGAGGTCGGCGTCCGCGAAGACGATGTTGGGCGACTTCCCGCCCAGCTCCATCGTCACCGGGATGGTCCTGTCGGCCGCGGCATGGCTGATGATCCTGCCGACCTCGACCGAGCCGGTGAAGGAGATGTGGTTGATCCCGGGGTGAGCGGTCAGTGCGGCGCCCGCGGACTCTCCGTAGCCGGGCACGACGTTGAAGAGTCCCGCGGGTAGGCCTGCCTCCAGGGCGAGCTCGGCGAGGTGCAGCGCGGTCAGCGGTGTCTCTTCGGCCGGCTTGAGGACGCAGCCGTTGCCCATGGCCAGGGAGGGAGCGACCGAACGGCCGAGGATCTGCAGCGGGTAGTTCCACGGGATGATGTGCGCGGTGACGCCGTGCGGCTCCCACTGGGTGTAGATCAGGGTGTTGTCGTTGAGCGGGATCGTGGTGCCGTAGAACGTCTCGATGGAGCTTGCGTAGAAGTCGAAGTAGCGGGCAGTGATCTCGGTGTCCCGGCGGGCCTGCCTCAGCGGCTTTCCGGTCTGTTGGGCCTCGAGATCAGCCAGCACGTCGAGGTCTCGTTCGATCAGGGTCGCGATCCTGCGCAGGATTCGCGCCCGTTCGGCGGTCGCCACCCGCCTCCAGGCGCTCCCGGCATCACGGGCCGCGGCGACGGCCTCGTCGATCTGCTCGGCCCCGCAGTCGGCGGTCAGCGCGAACACCTGCCCGGTCGAGGGGTCGACCACGGGGACGACCGCGTCGGTGAGCACGCGTTTGCCGTTGATCAGGGCACCAAGTTGCTGCATGTCAGTCCGTTCCACTAGTGCGGGCGGTCCCGCGATGGGATGTTCGGGGCGCTACTTCGCCGTGAAGCCGCCGTCGACGACCAGGCAGCTGCCGACGACGAAGGAGCTGTCGTCACTGGCCAGCCACAACGCACCGTGCGCCACCTCACGCGGATCGGCGACCCGGTTGATCGGCGCCCAGGTGGCCTGCTCGGCGGCGGTCTTCTCGGGATCGATGCTGTTGTCCACCTCGGCCTGCAGCAGCGGGGTCCGCGTGATCCCGGGGCACAGTGAGTTGACCCGGATGTTGTAGCGGATCAGGTCCAACGCCAACGACTTGGTGAACATGATCACCGCGCCCTTGCTCGCGTTGTACGCCGGCGACTCGGGAACGGCGACGATGCCCATCTCCGATCCGAGCGTGACGATGTTGCCCTGCCCCTGCACCTTCATGTACGGGACCGCCTGCTTGACCAGGGTGAACATGCCCTTCACGTTCGTGGACATCACGCGGTCCCACTCGTCCTCTTCGAGCATCTCGATCGGCATGACGCTGGTGATGCCGGCGTTGCACACCAGGATGTCCAGGGAACCGTGCCGAGCCACGGCCTCCCTGACCATCTCCGCGGCGTCATCCATGCTGCGCACGTCCCCGCACACCCCGCTGACCGGGCCGAAGGAGGACAAGGCGTCGACGGCCAGCTTCAGGGCGTCCGCGTTGATGTCGGTGATGACGACCTGGGCTCCCTCCTCGAGGTACAGCTGTGCAATCGCCTTGCCGATACCGGAGGCGCCTCCGGAGACGAGTGCCGTCCTGCCGTCAAGCCTTGCCATGGGTGTTCTCCTCAGATTTCAGGGTGGATGGGTGGCTTCAGTGTGCGGCCGGTGGCACCGACTGCGACTCGACCGGACGTGCCAGCAGCTCCAGGTCCTGGGCCTCCGGCGTGGCCTCGGCCTCGATGAACAGCACCCGTCCCAGCCGGTCGAGAGTCTGCGATCCGCGGCTCTTGAGCACCGAACCCCAGACCGCTGCAGCGAGGACGACGGCCAGGATGATCCACGGCATCACGTTGAGCGGCGATCCCGGCCACGGGTGGATGTTGAGCCAGATCGCTGCGGCGAACGTCGCGCTGGACAGCGCCGGGAACACCGCGTGCAGCAGCACCGAGAACTCTGCAGGGTGCCGGCGGTACATGAAGACCGGCAGTGCAACGTTCGTGACGATGAAGATCGGCAGAATGCCGAGCGAGGACAGGTAGCCGAGGTTTCCGAACGCCGACATCGGGCCCCACACGACTCCGGCGATGAGCCCGACCACCAGGGTGGCAACGGAGTACACGACGATGGCGATGTGCGGGGTCTTGTGGCGCGGGTGCGTGCGACCCAGCGCCCGGGGAAGCAGGCCGTCGCGACCCAACGAGTACAGCACGCGGAAGTTCGCGGTGTGGATCGCCAGCAGGACCGCCACCAGCGCCGACACTGCGGCGAGGTCCACCACGTAGCTGTACCAGTGGCCGATGTAACGCACCGCCAGGTCGTGAAGCGGAACCGAGGCACCGGCGAGCTTGTCGATGTGCTTCGCGCCGTATCCCACGATGATCGAGTACATCGCGAACGTGAACCAGGCACCGGTGATCAGGACCGAGCCGATCAGCGCGATGGGCAGGTTGCGACGCGGGTTGCGCACCTCTTCGGCCACCGTCGAGCACGACTCGAACCCGAAGAACGCCAGCACGATGAACACGAACGCCTGACCGAGACCGCCGGCACCATGCGAAGAGTGCGCCGGGGTCAGGGCCTGCGGAACCTGCCCTGAGTCGCCGCCGGTGAACACGATCAGCAGCAGCAGGACCGCCACGACCGTGACCTCGGCGATCAGGAAGGCGATACCGAACTGCATCGAGGTGTGCACCGAGAACCACGCGAGCGCACCCACGGCCACCACGATGAACATCATCAGGATCCACCAGGGGATGCTGATGCCGAAGTCGGTCTTCAGCGTGTCGTGGACGAACCCACCGAACAGGTTCGTGTTCAGCGGGCTCTGCAGCGCGTAGGCGAACATCAGCAGCATGCCGGCGACGAAGCCTGCGCGTCGACCCAGCGACAGGGTGATGAACTTGTAGAAGGTGCCCGCCGACGTCACCCGACGGGTGAACTGCGCAAGCGTCGACGCCATCAGGCTGATGCCGAGAGTCCCGAGGATGAACGTGAACGGCGAGGAGACGCCCGCCTTCCCCGCGATCAGCGCCGAGATGAAGATGACCCCGATCGTCGGGGAGATGAACGCCAGCGACATCCCCATCGCGCTGGGCAGGCCGAGTGCGTTGCGTTTGAGCTCGTAGTTTGGCGGCACATCGACTGCGGTGTTCTGGGCCATGCGGTCCCTCCGGGTCCTCAAACGCTGGTGCTGACCGGATGGTCATCCGGAGCAGCCAACGACGTGTGCCAGCCAATGTGTACGGTACTGCATACCGATGTCAATACCAATTTGCATGCAATCTCGTATGCCAAACACCGCGAGCTTAGGACCGTGCCGAGAAGAGACCCGGACTCTCGGGTGGCCAGGAGGCGATCGCAGGGGCGACCCGCCCCGGCGTGCCCTCAACTCGGATCGGGGCCGAAGAGCTGATAGGTGAGGACGTCGACGAGCCACTCCTGCCAGGCGCGCCCACTCCAGCCGAGCGCCTGGGCGGCAACCTCATAGCCGCCGCTGTTCACGAGCATGAAGAACGTGTCGGCGGCTGCATCGAGCGTCATTCCCGGTCGCAGCTCGGTTTCGCCGATGGCGAGCTCCACCAGCGCACGTTGCGTCCGGCGTCGTCGCTCATGGTCCTCGCGGATCAGCTCGCCTACCGCCGGGTCGGTGGCGGCGGCATCGCGCATCACCTTCTTGATCGGTGCAGTGGCGACGGCGACGCGCCCGGCGCGCCGTACCACCGCGGCCAGGCGGCGCCTGGGGCTGCCTTGGCGCCGAGCGGCTGCGACCCAGTCGCGGTCGAGCAGCGGCACCGCGTCCGCGTCCCCCGCGATGGTGGTGTCGAGGACGCGCGCGAGCACGGCTTGCTTGGTGCCAAATGCCTGGTAGACCGTCGCCGGCGCGAATCCGGCCTCCCTGGCGATGGCCTCGACGGTCGTGGCGAGGTAGCCGCGGTCGAGGAACAGCCGCAGGGCCGCCCCAGCGATGCGTGCCCGTGTCTCATGGGCGCGCTGCTCACGGCGGCGACCGGCCTCTGTCTTGCCCTTGACGGGATCACTCATCGAAGTCAGAGTATCACTTTATAGAGTGTCACTCTCCCAAGTGGTGCGACCCGAAGAAGGGGAAGGAGGTGTTCGATGTCGGACGACCCCGCCCTCAGCAACCCCGACATGTACAAGGTGGTGTTCGAGAACGAGCACGTGCGCGTCCTGGAGTACCTCGACCATCCGGGGGATCGGACGACCCCGCACGTGCATCCCGGCAGCGTGATGTACACGTTGAGCAACTTCCGCAGACGCCTCTACGGCGGCGACGGCCAGACCCGAGACGTCGAGATGGCGGCCGGCACGACGGGCTGGCTACCCGCGCAAGAACATGCCGGGCACAACATCGGCGAGACGGACACCCACGTCATCTTCGTGGAGCTCAAGGAGCATGCGCCGGTGACAGCGACGGGCCTCGGGCCGGCGAAGGCCGCGCCGCGCGCACCGTAGCCTGACGCGGCCCGGCGAGTGGGGTCGGCCCGGTCGTGATTCAGGACCGGCCGAGGCCTCCTGCCTGTCCGAGGGCGACCGCCTCGTCGCGGGACGCTACGCCGAGCTTGGTGAGCATCTCCGAGATCCGGTTGCGAACCGTCTTGGGTGCGAGGAAGAGCCGTGCGGCGACCTGCGACGTGGGCAGACCCCGCACGAGAAGGTCGAGGATCTCCAGGTCGCGCGCATCGAGGGCACCGAGCGCGTCGGTCCGGGGAGCCGAGGCGGCGGCCGCGACGACTGCCTCGGCTGCACCTCGGCCCAGCACGAGGGCCCCGCGCGCTGCGGTGTGGATGGCCGCAAGCACGTCCTCGGGATCGGAGTCCTTGAGGAGGTAGCCGTCCAGGCCGGCGCCGAGACTGCGGATCACCGCCTGGTCGTCGGCATGCATGGTGAGTACGACGACCCGCAGAGCCGGCCAGGTGCGCTTCAGCACCGCGCCGAGCTCGATCCCGTCACCGTCGGGCAGGTCGAGATCGACCACGGCCACGTCGGGCTCCGCGTTCACAGCGACCGCCTCGGCGACGGTGCGCGCCGCCGCGACCAGCTCGAGGTCTTCATCGGACTCGACCAGGGCCGAAAGCCCCGACAGCACGATCGGGTGGTCGTCGACGAGCATCACCTTCGTCATGCCGCACCTCCCGTCGGCAGCTCGACGTGGAGCAGGACTCCGCCCGCGTCGTAGGGTCCCACCACCAGCGATCCGCCCAGCTGCTCGGCGCGTTGTCGAAGTGAGGTGAGTCCGACGCCAGGTGCGATCGGTCCGCCGAGCCCGTCGTCTCCCACGTCGATGGCGAGCCGGCCAGCCACCGTCGTCGCGACCCGGACCGTGACCCGACTCGCACGGCCGTGTCGCAGAGCGTTGGTGATGCCCTCGGCCACGCAGCGGTAGACGGCGACGGTCACGTCGCCAGACAGCGGATGATTGATGGCGGTCTCCAGCCCGACCTTTCGGCCGTCCCCGTCGAAGGTCGCGACCAGCCGTCCGAGTGCTCCGGCCAGGTCCACGTCGTGGAGGGCGGACGGGGTGAGGCCGGAGACGATCCGGCGGAGGTCGCCCCGTGCCTCGGCCAGGTCCGGGGCCAGTGACTCCAGAAGCGGGGTAGGGCTCGAGCGCAGCTCTGCCTGGACGCGCATGCTCATGCCTGCCAGGACCGGGCCGAGGCCGTCATGCAGGTCGCCGAGGATCCGGGTGCGTTCGGAGTGTCGTTCGCGAGCGACGTCGCGGCGAGCATGCTCGGCCTCGACGGCGAGCCCGACTGCCCGGCAGACGAGCGCGACGGTCGGCAGCAACTGCTCGACCATCCGTGCCTGACGCGGCTCGGGTCCTTCCGGGTTGTCGGGGTCGAGCAGGAGGGTGCCGACCCGGTCGCCGCCGACCAGCAGGGGGTGATCGACCCAGCCGACCGGCAGGTCGGGGCTGTCTTCGCCCAGCACCAGCGTCACCTGGCGGTGCCCGCTGGAGGCCGAGACCATCTCGGCGGCCTTGGCGAGGAGCTCGCGCGGGTCCGTGAGGTGATGCAGGTCGGCGGTGATGGCGGCGACATCCGCGGGGGTCAGTGTCCCGGTGCCGTAGCGGTGGATGAGGCGGGAGCGTCGCCACCAGGCCGCCGCGGGCCACGCCAGAGCGGTAGCGGTCACGGCGGCGAACGCCGCAGCGATGTCGGGCGCGGGGATGCCGGCGCGGGTTCCGGCCAGGCGGACCGCCACGCCGCCGGCTGCACCGATGGCCAAGGTCAGCGCAACCGCGACGACGTCGAGAAGCGGTTCGTCGACGGGCCGGAGTTCGGTCGCCATCGTCAGTCGTGTGACGAGGCCGGCGAGCGCCCACATGCCCAAGGTGACGACGACGGCCTCCGCACGCGATTCGAGAGCCGCATCGGCGACCGCGACGGCGGAGAGGACCACCGCAGCCCAAACCAGCAACCAGATCAGCCGCCGACGCGGTGCACGCCCGGGTGCGTGGCCCACCGCCCAGGCGAGCGCCGCGAGCGTGAGGAGCACGGCGACGACGGCTCCGGAACGCCACACGTGTTCGACGCGGCTCCACACCGGACCCGGCACCGCCGGCAGCGCGATCAGCGCCATCGCGGCCGGGACGAGTGCGAGGGCCGCAAGGACACGGCCGATGCGCGGTTCCGCCCCACGGTCGAGCAGCAGAGCAGCCGCGATCCCGAACGCCGGCCACCCAGCGCCGTACAGCGCGCCCGTCGGAACCGGGGTCTCACTGAACCCGACCACGAGTGGCAGGGCGCCGAACCCGGCCGTGACGGCCGCGACGACCACGCCGGTGGACGCGCCCCGCGCACTAGCGACAGCGGTGCTCACAAGGACATGATGTGCCAAGCGGGCCCGCTTGGGGACCTCCTGGGGACGACCCGGGACGCCGCGGGACGGCGCGGGACAGCGCGGGACGGCGCGGGACAGCTACGCCCTAGCAGCCGGGACACCGGCAGCTTCACCGTTGGGTGCGGCGTCCCGGACCAGCCGGGATCTGCAACCAGGGAGGTCACCATGACCACGGAAACGACCAGAGTCGCCGAGCGCCGGCCGTCCCCGGCGATGCTCGTCGGCGGCGCCTTCGCGCTGACGACGGTGCTCACCATCGCCATCCACGTCGGCGAGATCCTCTTCACCGACCACGACCCGCACGCGCCGGAGGGACCGGTTGCGAGCATCGAGAGCGCCGCGGTGGTCGGCGGCATCGGGCTCGTCCTCGCACTGGCGATCGCCGTACCGCTCTCTCGCACCCCCGACCAGGCGAAGGTCGGCGCGATCGTCCTCGGAGTTCTCACGATCGCCACCCTGCCGGTGTTCTGGTCCGGTGCACCGGCCACGTTCGGCGCTTCGGCCGCGTGGCTCGGCGGCCTGGCCCGCGGAAGCTTTCCCCAGGCCGGTGCCGCCCGCGGCTTCGGCATCGTCGGGATCGTGGTCGCCGTGCTCGAGATCGTCGCGACCGTGTTCGGCGGCACCGCCGGCGCCCTGTTCGGCTGAGGAGGAGCCATGACCGCCATGACAGTGCGCAGGATCATCCGTACGGCTGCGGCCGCCCTCGCCGCCACGCTCGCCGCCTTCACCGCGGCCGCGCCGGCCGTGGCCGCGCCCGACAACGGCAACACGTTCACGCTGGACCTCGGCTGCTCCGACGGACACGACTACAGCATCACGCTGCTCACGACCACGCCCGAACAGCCCGCGGTGCACATCGTCGGCACCACGTCGGTCCTCGTGCCGACGGCGTTCCAGTGGCACGTCCTCGTGACCGACGCCGACGGCAACGTGCTCGACGAGACCACATCGGCACCGGAGTCGGTGCACGGCGGCTCGGTCGACCGGCTCGACACCATCGAGTGCACCTTCACGCAGTTCGCTCACCACGACTGGCCGGATGTCGGCCCCGTGACCATCGAGGTCGACGGGACGGTCGATGCCTACGTGCCCGGCTGAATGGACGACGCGCCTTCCCGCACGCTCGTGGTGGTTGCCGGGCAGCGGCCGCTCGATCTGGTCGCGGCGCAGCCACTGGAGCGTGCGGGTGGCGTCGACGGCTTCGTCGGCGAGCGGCACGGTGCGCTCGGGCAGCTCTTGCTCGCGGCCAGGCCTGTCTTGGGCGTGCCGCCGCAGGGCGTCCACCCTCCAGCAGCTCGATGTCTCGCCACCGGGTCGGAAGAGTGGGCTGGCGTCACCTGGAGCGGTGGGCCGGACGCGGTCGGACGCTAGCCGCCTCCGAGGCCGGTTTCCTTCCGGCCGACATTCCTCGAGGGATGGAACGTGAAGGAAGAATCCGTGGCGTGAGAGTTCCCTGCGCAGGGAGTCCAGGGCGACCGAGGACGGCGCGAAGCCCCGCCCGTGGGTCCCCGAGGCTCAATCCAACCGATGGGGGTCAGGGCAGGAAGAAAGCCCAGGTCGTGCTCGCCATAGTGGCGCTGACCTGGGCTTGGGGGTGGAGCCGCCTGTCGGAATCGAACCGACGACCTATTCATTACGAGGGGCACCCAGCGCTCGCTGGTAGTCGTGGGTGAGCGTCGATCGCGCTTGGACCAAGCGGACACGGGCCCAGGGTTTCCGTCCTGGGGGGCCGCCGGGGGGACGTGCCCAAGGCGACGAGGCGCGCCCGGTTGGTTGCCACCTCACGATCCCCAGCACCAGGCCACGTTCAGGCGACCGACTCGAAATGGAGCCGAAGGCCAAGTGCCTTGGCGACCTTCATGATGGTCGCGAAGCTCGGGTTCCCCTCAGCGGAGAGGGCCTTGTAGAGGCCCTCGCGGCTCATGCCCACCCGCCGGGCGAGCTCACTGACGTTGCCCGATCGGGCGATCGTGCCGAGCGCTTGGGTGATGGACGTCGGGTCATCGCCGGCCTCAGCCAGTGCGGCCTCGAGGTAGGCGGCAGCGTGCTCGATGTCGACGAGATAGTCGGCACTGTCGTAGCGGCTGAATTCCTCACCTGCGTTGCTCATCGTCCTTCGCCTCCTTCCACTGCTGGGCGATCCGCTTTGCGGCCAGGATGTCGTTGTCCTGGCTGACCTTGTCGCCGCCGCACAACAGCAGGATCAACCTGTCGCCATCTCGCAGGTAGTACACCCGGTAGCCCGGGCCGTAATCGATCCGCAGTTCCGAGACACCGTTCCCGACCGGCCGCACGTCGCCCGGGTTGCCTGCAGCCAGGCGGTCGATCCTGACCAGCACCCGAGCAGCAGCCCGCCGATCCTTCAGTCTTCGTAGCCACCGGTCGAAGGTTGCACTCTTGAGCACCTCGACCATATGTCAACTGTAGTTCACACACCGAGTCGTCGTACATACGCGTGCGACTCGACAAGACCCCAGAGGGAGGCCAGCCCGCGGTTCACCACGTCGCTGCCGAGAGTCACTCGCGATCCGGTGAGTCATTCACTCGCTGAACGGCCGCCGAGATGGGGGCCGCAGTAATGAACATGGTCGCGCCGCCTCATTCCGGCCGGCCACCATTGCCGCAGGTCAGCGCTGGTATCGGGAGTGGAGCCGCCTGTCGGAATCGAACCGACGACCTATTCATTACGAGGGGTCCCAGAGCGGCGCTCCCCCGCAATCGGCCTGTCTCTGCGGCGTGAACCGTACGATTTTGCGGGTTGTGCGCCGGTCGCTCGCGGCCGTCTGGTGCCCAAAATGTGCCCCGGCCGGCCATGGGAGAGCCGCCGACCCGATAGCCAGCCCCGTTGCTCGTCGGTGTCCGGGGGCAAGGGTGGCCGGAGGCCATCGCGCAGCGACGCGCAGCGCCCTTGCGGCCGGGCTCCGGCGCGCAAATCCTCGTCGATCGGGTCGGCGGCTCGGAAGCGACTCGACACCCGCGCTGCCGCCCGGTCTCAACCGGGGTCACCTTGGCTGTTGCGGTCGTCCCCGGGGCGTGCCGTTCGCGTGCGTCGTTCGTTCGCCGCGTGAAGCTTCCTGGCTCTCATCGGGGATGAGGGGAAAGGACGTAGCGGCTTGCGGACTCCAGCCGCTTCGCCGCCCCCGTCAGGTCCTGGGACCTCCCAACCCCTGTGGTGCCACATCCACACGTGGGCGTACCTGTCTAGGAACGGGGTGTGGTACCAAATGCGAACCCACCTGGGCATCAGGTCGGTTCGGGGCACCCCTCCGTTCATCGGCAGCCAGTTCCAGCCGGGCAGAACGCCTCGCGGCGGGCGCCAGCCACCCGGCGAGAGCACCCAGCCGGGCGACGGCGAGGACGAGCGATCCTCAGCTGGAGGCCAGCGTCTTCGGCGGAGTCGCACAGGCACTCTCCCATCATGCTCCTCCTCAGTCGCATCGTGAACGCGGCGGACGGCGACGAGAACGTGCCCTTGAGAGCGATTTGGAGAACGATCGCTAGCGGGTGCCACCGCACGTTCGCTGCGTGCCCCAAGCTGGGGCTGGCCCAGTTTGGGCGTCTGTGTCTTTTGGTGACATGGGCGCCCTCTTTTGCGTGCCCCAGAGCGCGCAGCGGGCGGGGGTGCGCGATGGGCCGAAGGCCCGGAGCGCGGGGGTCCCCCGCAGAGCGGAGCGCGAAGGGCACGTCGCGCCGCAGGCGCGCTTGAGCCAGTAAGGAAAGTCCTCACGTACAGGTCAAGCCAGGTCAAGGCCGTTAGGCCGTCAAGCCCGTACGCCGGCGTGAACGGATGCGCGTGAGCTAAACGCGCGGATCGCGGCAAGAGCGGACTGCCGCAGCGCACGCTATCTGCGGCAGTTCCGGACGTTCCGGCCGGGGCCATCCCAGGCGCGGAACTGGCCAGCGATTTCTCGGTCGACGCTGTTCCATGGGAGTTGTGGACCTTTATGGGTCGACGGTGGTCGGAGGAGGTTGGCCCTGTTGCATTGTTGGTCAGGCTGGTGGCTCTCGGAGTTGGGTGGCGTGCGAGCTGCGCAGCAGGCTCAGCGAGCTGGTGATGGCGACGAGCGCCAGCGCGGCGGCGGTGGCGGCCAGGATGTCGGCAACCAGGAATGCGTGTAGGCCGTAGAGCGGCGGTGGTGCGGTGGGGTTGTCGGCGAACTCGGGGATGTGCGGGAGGGCCAGCTTTGCGCCGGCGAGGCCGGCAGCGGCGCCGACCGCGATGCCGAACAGCAGCAGCAGGGCCTGCTCGGCGGCCAGTGCGATGACGATGGTGCGGGCGCGGAGCCCGTGGGCGAGCAGCGCGGCGATTTCGTAGGTGCGCCGGCGCCCGGTCAGGTGCAGCGTGAGCACGCAGCCGCCGGCAGCGAGGAGCGCGCCGAGCGTGGCGCCGCACAGGAACAGCAGCAGCGCGAGCTCGGGACCCTGCCGCTGGTAGATCGCGGTGAGCTGGGCGGCGCTGTGCCGGGACAGGATGGTCACCCCGGCGTTCTGCAGCCGGCGTGGGAAGGTGTCGACGGCGGAGGGGGCCAGCCACACGGTCTCGCTGGCACCGCTTTGGCCCTGCATCGCCCGCTGGGCGAACGCCCGGTCGAGCACCACCGCGTTGGCGTTGACGACGCCGGGCAGCGCCGGGCCGGTTGAGACCGAGCGGATCTGCAGGGCGTCGCCGTCCAGTCCGGTGATCCGGTGCCCGCTGCCGGCGCGCCGCGGCGCCGGTGAGCAGGCCGGCGTCCGTTGTGGCCGGTCGGCGACCTGCCAGGTGGGCGTGGCCGACTCGCTGCGTGCGTGCGCGGTCAGCAGCAGCCCGGCTGCCGTCGGCCGCGGGTCTACCGCGCCCGGCGACGACGCGCGCCACCGGGCCGTGCGGGTTAGGCCGGCCGGCACCCGGTGCCAGCCTGAGTGGTCTCCGACGCGCACGCTGGAGACGAGGAGCCGGGCGCGGATCGGGTAGACGCGCCGGCGGGGCGGTCTAGGTGCAGCCCGGCGAGCCGGCATCGGCTGCACGGGAGCGCGGCCGTCAGCATCTGGCGCCCGGTATGCAGGGCGCCCAGGGTGAGCGGGGCCTGCCCTCCGTGCCTCGTGCCGACGTCGGCCACCAGCACCGGGGGCCGGCGGGCGGACACGCCGAGCACCCGGACCTGGACGGCGACGCGGTCGCCGTCCAGCGGCACTGGTCGGTACCGTGGCGGGGCCAGCCGGTCGGCCAGGCTCGACAGCGGCGGCCCGAAGTCGCGCCGCCAGAACGCGACGTGCGCGAACCGGTGTGGCTGCACGGCCAGCAGGTAGATGCCTGGCACGTCGAGTAATCGACGATCTCGCTGACCGCTGCCGCTCGGCGACCGGAGGGGTCCGGACGGTCCACGATGTCGCCGAGGTCCTCACCGGGCGGCTCCATCCCGTCCAACGTCTCGGCCGCACCGACCTCGGTCCAGGCCCGGTCGTGCGCGTTCGCCGGCCGACCGCCCAGCCGTTCACCGCGAAGGTGACCAGCCCGATCCCCACGGCCAACACCAGCGCCAGGCGTACGGTGCTGGGCCGCCGGGCGATCTGCCGCACCGCCAGGTAGGAGCCCAACCAGCTGTGGCGCCGGTCGGCGCGAACAGCGCCCGGCACAGCCAGGGCAGGACCCGGGAGCCGACCAGCGCCGCGGCGAGGACCACCAGCCCGGGGGCGACCAGCGCCCAGGTACTCGACGCGCCGCCACCCAGGGCGCCGGCACTGGTGAGCGTGACCAGCCCGGCGATCGCCGCCAAGGTCACCACCGCGTCCACCGCCCAGGACCGGGTCCGCCCGCGCCGGGTGGCCCGCCGCCACTGCTCGACCACCGGACGACGCAACGTCGCAGACCCGGCGAGCGCGGCCGCCACCCGGCGAACGCCGCCGCCCCCAGCGCAGCCGCAACAGCGGCGCCGGCCACCGGCACCGGGTTTCCGGGCGCGAGCTCAACCGGGCTATCGCCTCACCCAGCCCTCGGCGCAGGCCAGCCCGATAGGCACCGCGAGGGCCACCAGCAGCAGCGAGTCGAGCAGGCCGAACACCACGATGCCGACGCTCGAGACACCACGAAGCTTGGCCAGCGCGATCTCCAGCCACGTCCCTCGACGCCGTTGGCGACCACGAGGAACAGCACCAGCCACCCCAGCACCAGCAGCTGGGCCTCCACCACGGCGACCGAGCCGGTCAGCTTCCCGGCGATCCGTTCGCCTGCGCAAGGACCCCAGGATCGCGTTGTCGCCCAATTGGCGGGCCAAACGGACCGGTCCAGATGGGACTGATACGCCGCGCCGTACGCATGAAGCTGCCGGCGCAGTGCCGCAAGGTCGCCCAGGTGCACCCGCGAGACCCGCAGTGGCCGGTCCCGAGTGGCCTCCGCCCCGGTCGCGACAGCGTCGATGGTCGCGCGGGAGCTGAACAGGGCATCAACCTGGCCGGACGGGGTCAGCGGGGCGAAGTACTGGTGGCCGGCCCAGTAGCCCCCGAAAGGGTCCACGGGCCGGTACGTGCCCGAAATCCTCATCCGGCGGCCACGGACCACCAGCACCGCGCCCACGTGCCAACCCAGATTGCCCGCCGTGGTGGTGCTGACCATCGCCTCGTCCGTACCTTGCGGGCAGCGACCCCGCACCACCAGCACGTGCCGGCAGGCGCGATGCCGCCAAACCAGAAGCGTGTGGACGGCGCCCGCCCGACCGCCCGACCGCCGCGCCTACCATCAACGCGGGGACCGGTGGTCCTAGCAGCCGGTCCAACGTGGGCAGCCGACGCAGCCGGCTGGCACTGACGCGGCCCACCACCGCGAGCGGGCGATCGGAGAGCGGCGCGTCCAGGCGGTCGCTGACCACCCGCGCGGACGGCAGCGAAGCCTGCCGCAGCGTGTCGTGCAGCACCGACTCCGCGGACGCCCGCAGGAACAACGGCCCGGTGGCTGCACCACCGATCACCAGCGCGGCCACCATCAGCACCGCCGGAGGCGCGCGGCGGGACCACATCGCCGCAACAGCAGCCCCACGTCCCGCACCATCGGAAGCTCCACAAACCCCCGCGCCCACAACGCAGGGATCGCCGAACCGCCCCCACCCGGTGGGCGGGGATAAAACACGCCCTTCGCGGGAAGACGCACATCACCCCAGCGCTCGTCGACGCGCGATCAGCGGCATGTCCGTGAAATCGTCGCCGCCCGCGAGGGGTCGTGACGAGCCCCTGCCCGTGCGGATGCCGCGCCCCAGATCCACGGATCGCCGCACCTCCGGGCATCGCATCTGTCCGACACGAATCGACTGCGCAAATCCGGCATCGGGTGCACCTTGGCTCGGTGGGCATCTTCGAGCATCCTGTAGGCGTGACCACAAGCACTGCCCGACCAACCCACAGTGACATCCGATGGGTGGTAACGGCGTCGCCGTGGCTCTCGTGGCACGGGATTCTGGGAGGCGTGCACCTGTACCACGTTGACGATCAGTCATGGCAGTGGCGGTGGACGCCGACAGCCACGCCGCCAAAGATCCGCTACGAGGGGCGCGATTACGCGCGTGGTGGAACGCACGAGCGACTGAGATCCGGGCAGGTCGTGGCAGGTCGAACCGCCGGTGGCGGCGTCATCTACGACGTGCCGGGGCAAGGCCGTTATGCGTCCACGCTGCTACAAGTGCGCGACGGGCGACGGGTCGTCGGCTACGAACTGATGGGCGGCCCCTGACGCCGCTCCGGATAGGCGAGGTTGCCGCGTGTATCTCCGACTGGGCCATCGCCCCGTCGTGTTTACCTGTCCGCGGCAGA